>JACKKB010000009.1 GCA_020637635.1 Albidovulum sp. | reverse complement strand
GGGCCCGTGCTCTCGGGAGGCGATGTCGAGGGGCATCCGGGGCATCGGCCGGCCGCGATGCCCTGCGTCAGTTCGCGCTTGAACAGCCTCCGCAAGCCCCCCCATGTCGAGGAAGGTTTCAGGCCTGCGGCGGGATCGTCGCGCGCCTGATCGGCAACGCGACGGGACCGGGAAGGGGCGGGTCGAAGGCTCCGCCAGTCTTCGGTGGGTGGAAACTCGTGCCGTGACCTTCGCTGCGTCGCGCGTTAGAGTTCGGTCGGGCCCGGGCGATCTTACGGTCGCCCGGGCAAGGGTGCCGGAGCATGTCTCCGCAAGGGGGTATCATGAAATCAGCTTCGCGCGCGCAGGTTCAGGCATGGGGGCTCGCCCCGTTCCACGGAAGCCCGCATGGCGATCTGCTGACGGCCACGGCAGAGAGCCAGGCGCTGATCGGCCGTGGCGGCGACGACACGCTGGCAAGCGGGTTCAACCATTCGGTTCTGGACGGCGGCAGCGGGGATGATGTGCTCGGGCTGGTGGTGAGTGAGGACTACAGCAACCCGCTGCCGCCCTACTACCTGCCACCCTACGATTTCGACGCGACCTTGCTCGGTGGCGCCGGAAACGACGTGCTGACGGTCGATGTGAGCGTTCGGACCGTCAGCGACGCGGACTTCCGTGTGGCGGTGTCCGGAGGATCGGGCGCCGATGTCATTGACGTGTCCACCGTGTCGCTAGCCGTTGCTTTGCAAGGCACCACCGTCCGCAACATGATTGATGGTGGCGCCGGTGACGACACGATTACCGCCTATGCGCAAGGCGGCCCGTCGTTCAGTTACCGCGAGATTGCGATCAACGAAATCACTGGCGGCGCAGGCAACGACCATATCGAAGCCACCGCATCGGTCTCGGAGGACTCCGGCCTGTTCGCGCGGAATCTCATCTGGGGCGGTGCGGGCGACGACTACCTCTTCGCCCGTACCTACACACGCTCGAACGGTCCGGATACGCCAAGCGAAAACACGTTGCGCGGGGGCGCCGGCAACGACACGCTGATATCTCAGATGGACGGGGGCGGTCTGAGCTACTCGAACGATTTCGTTTCCAAACTTTATGGTGGCGCCGGCGACGACGCGCTGACCGCCACCTGTGACGCACAAGCGCTGGGTGGGGCAACTGCCCATGTTCTGCTTGAGGGTGCGAGCGGGCGTGACGTGCTGACTGCCACGACCAGAGCGTTCTCGGCAGGCCTCGCGGTCGAGGCCCGCAACCAGCTCTTCGGCGGGGCGGGTGACGACATGCTGACGGCGCTCGCGGACGCGAGGAAGGCAAGCGCCGCCGCCGCTACCGGCACCGCCCACAACCTGCTCGACGGTGGGTCCGGCAACGACCAGATGATCGCCACGGTGAGCGGCAACGGTGCGGCCACTGCGTTCAGCGAGCTCTACGGACGTTCGGGCAACGACAGCCTCACGGCCATCGGCGGCGATGGCAACATCCTCGACGGGGGCGGCGGGCGCGATACGCTTCTCGGCTCGGACGGCGCCGACAGCCTGACCGGCGGGCGCGGCGGCGATCTCATGACCGGCGGGCACGGAGCCGATGTCTTCGTCTTCGACGCAAGGTCGGGCGACGACGTGGTCACCGACTTCGAGGATGGGGTGGACCTGATCCGGATCGCTTCGGGGGCCGCCGGTTTCGCAGGGCTCACGATCACCGCGCAGGGGCTCGACACGCTGGTCGAGTTCGCGCATGCGAGCGTGCTTCTGCACGGCGTCGATGCGGCGACGCTCGATGCCGGCGATTTTCTCTTCGGCTAGCCGCGGGTGCCCGAGAACTTCTTCTGCCAGGCTTCGCGGTCCTCGTCGGTGATCTTGGCGAAGAGAACCTCGGGCGTCTCGAAGGCGTGGCCGGGTTTGAGCGCCTTCAGCGCCTCGGCGACCGGCCCCGGCCAGGCCCGGTCGTCGGTCTTCATCGCGTGCAGCATCTTGGCCGCGGCATCGGGAATGAAGGGCTCCGAGAGGATCGCGTAGAGGCGGATGAGGTTGAGGCCGAGCCGCACCATGGCGGCGGCGCGCGCGGGGTCTTCCTTGACCACCGTCCAGGGGGCGGCGGCCTGAAGGTATTCGTTGCCGGCGACCCAGATCGCACGCAGTTCGGTCGCCGCCTTGCGGATCTCCATCGCCTCCATGTGGCCCTCGTAGACGCGCACGCGGGCCTCGAGTTCCTCGATCAGCGCGGCCGCGCGTTCGCCCGTCTGGCCGCCGGCCGGAACCTCCTCGCCGTATTTCGAGCGGCAGAACTTGGTGATCCGGCTGACGAAGTTGCCGAGCACGTCGGCAAGATCCTTGTTCACCGAGATCTGGAAGTTCTCCCAGGTGAACTCGCTGTCGGCACTTTCGGGTGCGTGGCTGAGCAGCCACCAGCGCCAGTAGTCGGCGGGCAGGATCGAGAGCGCCTGGTCCATGAAGACGCCGCGGCCCTGGCTGGTCGAGAACTGACCGCCGTCATAGTTCAGGTAGTTGAACGACTTGATGTAGTCGACGAGCTTCCACGGCTCGCGCGAGCCCATGATCGTGGCGGGGAAGCTCAGCGTGTGGAAGGGCACGTTGTCCTTGCCCATGAACTGCACATATCGCACATCATCGGCGCCCTTGTCGGTGCGCCACCAGCGTTCCCAGGCACTGTCCGGCTCTTCGCAGTCATCGGCCCATTCGGCGGTGGCGGCGATGTATTCGATCGGCGCGTCGAACCAGACGTAGAAGACCTTGCCCTCCATTCCCGACCAGGGTGCGCCTTCGAACTGCACCGGCACGCCCCAGGCCAGATCGCGGGTGATGCCGCGGTCCTGCAGCCCCTCGCCGTCGTTCAGCCATTTCTTCGCGATCGAGGTGGTGAGGATCGGCCAGTCGGTCTTTGAATCGATCCAGTCCGCAAGCTCGCCCTTGAGGGATTTCTGTTTCAGGTGGAGATGCTTGGTCTCGCGGACCTCAAGCTCGGTCGAGCCGGAAATGGCCGAACGCGGATTGATCAGGTCGGTCGGGTCGAGCTGCTTGGTGCAGTTCTCGCACTGGTCGCCGCGGGCCTTGTCATAGCCGCAGTTGGGGCAGGTGCCCTCGATATAGCGGTCGGGCAGGAAGCGGTTGTCGGCGACCGAGAAGACCTGTTTCTCGGCGCGTTCCTCGATGAAGCCGTTCTCGCCGAGCCGGCGCGCCAGATGCTGGGTGAGTTTCCGGTTGCGACCGGAGGAGGAGCGGCCGAAATGATCGAAGGACAGGCGGAAGCCGGCGGCAAGGTTCGCCTGCACCTCATGCATCTGGGCGCAGTAGTCCCCGACCGGCATGCCGGCCCTGGCCGCGGCGAGCTCTGCCGGAGTGCCATGTTCGTCGGTGGCGCAGATGAACATGACCTCATGGCCGCGCGCGCGCATGTAGCGGGCATAGAGATCGGCGGGCAGCTGCGATCCGACGAGGTTGCCGAGATGCTTGATGCCATTGATGTAGGGGATCGCCGAGGTGATGAGAATCCGGGCCATATCCGCGCCTTTCCACTGTTCCGCGCTGATGTATCGCCTTGGCGGCGAGAGGGCCAGAGGCTTTGGCGGGCCGGCCTTCGCGGCCTAGCCCGCGTCGCGGCTGCCGTCGGGGCCGCCGTCGGGGCCGCCGTCGGGGCCGCCGTCGCGGCTGCCGTCGCGGGCGCGACGGAAGAGGCGCCCGGAGATGAACGAGGTGCGCGGCGTGTAGACATAGGGCGTGCGCGCCGCGGGGGCGGGCCGCGCGCGCATCCGCAAGAGGCCAAAGAGCAGCAGCGCGACATGCGTCGCGGCGATGAAGGCGAACATCGCCGAGGCGCCGAAGGCCTCGATCAGGCGCGAGGCCACGAGCGGCGAGGCGATGGCGCCGACCGCGTAGAGGAACATCAGGGCGGCCGAAAGCTCCACCCGCTCTGCGGTGTCGGCGAAATCGTGGGCATGGGCGGCGGAGACCGAGTAGATCGGGATCGTGGCAAGGCCGAAGAGGAAGGCACCGGCATAGATCGCCCTCGGCCCGAGCCCCGGCATCATGATCGTCGCGCCGCAGGCGAGTGTCGCCGCGACGGAGAGGCCGACCAGCACGTGGCGGCGGTCGAACTTGTCGGCGAGCCAGCCGAGCGGGAACTGCGCGACGCCGCCGCCCAGAACATAGGCCGAGAGGAAGAGCGCGATGCTGTCCGGGCCGAGGCCGACGTCGATCCCGTAGACCGGGCCGACCATGCGGAAGGCCGCGCCGGTCACGCCGGAAACGACGACGCCCACGGCGGCGAGCGGCGAGCGGCCCCAGGCAAGGCCGGGGCGCAGCCGGGGCGCCTCGGGCATCTCCGGCTCGGTGACGCGGCTGACCGTGATCGGCAGCAGCGCCGCGCAACACAGAAGCGCAAGCAGGTTGTAGGAGAAATAGACCGCAGGCGAGAGCACGCCGATCACCAGTTGCGCGGCAAGCGAACCGGAGATGTCGACGACACGGTAGACGCCCATCGTGCGGCCGCGCGTCTCGTTCGTGACCTTGGCGTTCAGCCAGGCTTCGATGACGGTATAGCAGCCCGCGACGCAGAGGCCCGAGAGCATCCGCAAGATCGCCCAGGCAACCGGGTCCACGATCATCATATGGGCGATGAGGCCGATGGTGCCGGCCGCGGTGAAGGCCGCGAAGGAACGCGAATGGCCAACCGCGCCCATCAGCCGCGGTGCCCACCAGCAGCCGATGAAGAAGCCGAGGAAATGCGCCGAGCCGAGCATGCCGATCTCGGACTTGGAAAATCCGATCGCGGCGCCCGAGAGCGCGTCGAGCGGCACGACACCGCCGCTGCCCAGCTGCAGAAGGATGACCGACAGGAAGAGGGCGGCGAAGGAAACGAGCAGGCGCATGGCGTCTTGAGGGGCTGGATGGCGCGGCGGTGGCGCGGCGTGCCCAATGAATGACAAACCCTCCGGCGATTGCCCATCCCGAAAACGACGCGGCCGCGGTTTTTCGGCGCTGCGCGGGCCGCTCCGGCCAGGGCAGGGGGCTGCCGCCCGCCGACCTCCGGACGATCTTTCCCTAGCACCTGCCGGCGATCCGGGGTAAGATTTCCCGCAGACCCGGCAAACGGGCGGTTCGAGGCAGTGAAGGCGGTATCCCATGACTGAGATGGTCTACGGCAGCGTGCCCGCGCGGGCGGGCGAGCCCGTGCTTCCGCGTTGGTGGCGCACGGTCGACCGCTGGACGCTCGGCGCGGTCTTCGCGCTTTTCGGCATCGGGCTTCTGCTCGGGCTCGCGGCCTCGGTGCCGCTTGCCGAGAAGAACGGGCTCGAACCCTTCTACTATGTCACCCGGCAGGCGGTCTTCGGCGCCGTCGGGCTTTGCGTCATGCTGGTGCTGTCGATGCTGTCGCCGGGCGCGGTGCGACGGGCCGGCGTCATCGGCTTTGTCGCCGCCTTTGTCGCGCTGGCGCTTCTGCCCGTCTTCGGCACCGATTTCGGCAAGGGCGCCGTGCGCTGGTATTCGCTCGGCTTCGGTTCGTTCCAGCCCTCCGAATTCCTCAAGCCGGGCTTCGTCATCGTCGCGGCATGGCTGATGGCGGCGAGCGGCGAGATCAACGGGCCGCCCGGGCGGCTCTACAGCTTTCTCCTCGCCGCGACGATCGTGCTCCTGCTCGCCTTCCAGCCGGATTTCGGCCAGGCCTGCCTGATCCTCTTCGCCTGGGGGATGATGTATTTCGTGGCCGGGGCGCCGATGCTGCTCCTGAGCGTCGTCGTGGCACTCGCCGGGGCCGGCGGGATCATGGCCTACGGCGCGTCGGACCACTTCGCGCGGCGCATCGACGGCTTCCTCAGCGCCGACATCGATCCGCGCACCCAGATCGGCTATGCCACGAACGCGATCCAGGAGGGCGGCTTTCTCGGTGTCGGTGTCGGCGAGGGGCAGGTGAAATGGTCGCTGCCCGATGCCCATACCGACTTCATCATTGCCGTGGCGGCCGAGGAATACGGCCTCGTCCTCGTGCTCGTGGTGATCGCGCTCTTCTCGGTCATCGCGTTGCGGTCGCTCGGCCGGCTGATGCGCGAACGCGATCCCTTCACGCGGCTCGCCGGCACCGGGCTTGCCTGCATCTTCGCGGTGCAGGCGCTCATTAACATGGGTGTCGCGGTGCGGCTGCTGCCGGCCAAGGGGATGACGCTGCCCTTCGTCTCCTACGGCGGTTCCTCGATCATAGCGAGCGGCATCGCCGTCGGCATGCTCCTGTCACTCACCCGGGCGCGGCCGCAGGGGCGCATCGAGGATATCCTGATCAAGCGGCGGCGCTGATGGCCCGGCCGCTCCTGCTCATCGCGGCCGGCGGCACCGGCGGGCACATGTTTCCGGCCCAGGCGCTGGCCGAGGCGATGCTGGCGAAGGGCTGGCGGGTCACGCTCTCGACCGATGCGCGGGGCGCGCGCTATACCGGCGCCTTTCCCGCGGCGGTGCGCATCGAGGAGGTCGCCGCCGCCACCTTCGCGCGCGGCGGGCTGCTGGCGAAGGCCGGCGTGCCGTTCCGCATCGCCGCCGGAGTTCGCGCCGCGATCGCCGCCTTGCGGACCGATCCGCCGGCCGTTGTCGTGGGTTTCGGCGGCTATCCGACGATCCCGGCGCTCGCCGCCGCGACCTGGCTGAAGCTGCCGCGGATGATCCACGAACAGAACGGGGTCCTTGGTCGGGTGAACCGGCTCTTCGCGCCGCGCGTCGATGCGGTGGCCTGCGGCACCTGGCCGACGGAGCTGCCGGCGGGCGTCGCAGGCACCGCGATCGGCAACCCGGTGCGGGCGGCGGTTCTCGCGCGGGCCGGCGCGCCCTACATCCCGCCGGGCGACGCCCGGACGAGCCTTCTCGTCATCGGTGGTTCGCAAGGCGCCCGGGTGCTCTCCGATATCGTGCCGGCGGCGCTCGCCGCGCTCGCGCCGGCGCTGAAGGCCCGACTGCACGTCGCCCATCAGGCGCGACCCGAGGATCTGGCGCGCGTGACCGCCGCCTATGCCGCGGCCGGGATCGCGGCCGAAGTGCTGCCCTTCTTCGAGGATGTGCCGCGACGCCTGGCCGAGGCGCAGCTTGTCATCTCGCGCGCCGGCGCCTCCTCGGTCGCCGATATCGCCGTCGTCGGCCGCCCGGCGATCCTCATTCCCTTCGCCGCCGCGACGGCCGACCACCAGAGCGCCAATGCCCGCGCCCTGGCCGAGGCCGGCGCCGCCATCGTGGTCGGCGAAAGCGGGCTTGACCCCGCCACGCTCTCGGGTCATGTCGCCGCGATCCTCGGCAATCCCGAAACTGCCAGGGCCATGGCCGCTGCGGCACTGGGCTGCGGCAGACCCGATGCAACCGAAGGCCTCGTCGCCATGGTCGAGGCGCTGAGCCAGAAAGCGATGCGATGAACGCCACCAAACTGCCCGGAGAGCTGGGCCCAATTCATTTCGTCGGCATCGGCGGCATCGGCATGTCGGGCATCGCCGAGGTGCTGATGACACAGGGCTTCAGGGTGCAGGGCTCCGACGCGAAGGCCTCGAAGATCACCGAGCGGCTGGTCGCGCTAGGCGCCACGGTCTTCGAAGGCCAGCGGGCGGAGAACATCGGCGATGCGGCGGTCGTCGTCGTCTCCTCGGCGATCAAGAAGGGCAACCCCGAGCTCGAGGAGGCGCGCCGGCGCGGCTTGCCGGTGGTGCGCCGGGCCGAGATGCTGGCGGAACTGATGCGGCTTCGCTCCAACGTCGCGGTGGCGGGCACGCATGGCAAGACCACGACGACGACGATGGTGGCCACGCTTCTCGACAGGGGCGGCTTCGATCCGACCGTGATCAACGGCGGCATCATCCATGCCTACGGCTCGAACGCGCGGGCGGGGGCGGGCGAGTGGATGGTGGTCGAGGCCGACGAAAGCGACGGCTCGTTCAACCGGCTGCCCGCGACCATCGCCATCGTCACCAACATCGACCCCGAGCACATGGAGCACTGGGGCACGATCGAGGCCCTGCGCAAGGGGTTTTACGACTTCGTCACCGGCATTCCCTTCTACGGGCTCGCGGTCTGCTGCACTGACCACCCCGAGGTGCAGACGCTTGTCGGGCGCATCACCGACCGGCGCGTCGTCACCTTCGGCTTCAACGCCCAGGCCGATGTGCGCGCGGTGAACCTGCGCTACGAGGGCGGCATCGCGCGATTTGACGTGGCGCTTCAGGGCGAGGACGCCATGATCGAGGACTGCACGCTGCCGATGCCGGGCGACCACAACGTCTCGAACGCGCTGGCGGCGGTCGCGGTCGCGCGCCATCTCGGCATGAAGCGGTCCGAGATCCGCGCCGCGCTGGCCGGTTTCGGCGGCGTCAACCGGCGCTTCACCAGGGTCGGCGAGGTGCTGGGCGGGGTGACGGTGATCGACGACTACGGCCACCACCCGGTCGAGATCGCGGCCGTCCTCAAGGCCGCGCGACAGGCGATCGCCTCGCAGCCCTCGGGCCGCGTCATCGCCGTCCATCAGCCGCACCGCTACTCGCGGCTTTCCAACCTCTTCGAGGACTTCTGCACCTGTTTCAACGAGGCCGACGTGGTCGCCATCGCCGAGGTCTATGCCGCCGGCGAAGACCCGATCCCCGGTGCCTCGCGCGACGATCTGGTGGCCGGCCTCATCGCCCATGGCCACCGCCATGCCCATGCCCTGGGCGACGAGGCCGATCTCGCGCGGCTGGTGCTGGACGAGGCGCGCCCGGGAGATATCGTGGTCTGTCTCGGCGCCGGCACGATCAGTGCCTGGGCCAACGCCCTGCCGGAACGGCTTGCCGGTCTCGCTGCGCCGGGGGCCGAGGGGCAGCCCGCCGCGGCCGGCTGAGCGGGGGCGCCATGACGCTGCCGCTCGTCCTTCTTTGCCTCTGGGTGCTCGCCGCCGCGGCCATCGCGATGCTGCCGATGCGCTACCAGATCCTGCCCGGGCTCGCGCTTCTGGCTGCCGGGCTCGGGCTCATCCTCTGGCTGGCGGTTGCCCACGGCCTGTGGATTTCCCTTGCGGCCTGCGTCGCTTTCGTATCAATGTTTCGCAAGCCCCTGCTTTACTTGGCAAAGAGGGCGTTCAACCGGCGGCTGCCTGACGGGGAAGGGAGGGAGCCATGACCATCTCGCTCGTGCTTGCCTGCCTCTGGGTGGTGGCGGCGACGATCCTGGCGCTTCTGCCCTCGCGGAGCGGGCACTGGCGTTCGGCCTACGCCCTTGTGGTCCTCGGCATTCCGATCCTCGGCTGGGTCACCTACCAGCACGGCCCCTGGGTCGGGCTCCTCGCCCTCGCCGGCGGCGCCTCGATCCTGCGCTGGCCGCTCATCCGCCTCTGGGGGCGGATCCGGGGCAAGGCGTTGGGGTGAGGGCCCTGGCGCAGGACGGGCCTGTCTGAAGACCTGTCGGCAGTTCGCCCGGCCGGACGGGCCGGCCCGCCCTTTCGGTCCGGTTCCGGGCGGCCCGGCGACGCCTGGGCTGCAGGGTTCGGTCGAGCGGTCCGCGAACCCATGCCGCTTTCGTTCGGGCTTGCCCCCGGCGCGGACGCGCACTAGCAACCCGACATGACCCTGACCATTCCTCCCGTGCGCGGCACGCTGACGCCGGAACGGCCGCTTTCGGAGCTTACATGGCTCCGCGTGGGCGGGCCGGCCGAATGGCTGTTCCAGCCCGCGGACCGCGAAGACCTTGCCGCGTTCCTGGCCGCTCTGCCATCTTCGGTGGCGGTCTTTCCGATGGGGGTCGGGTCCAACCTCATCGTCCGCGACGGCGGTATCCGCGGCGTGGTGATCCGGCTTGGCCGCGGCTTCAACGGCATTGCGGTCGAGGGGGCGCGGGTCACCGCCGGGGCGGCCGCACTTGACGCGCATGTGGCGCGGCGCGCAGCCGAGGCGGGGGTGGATCTTACGTTTCTGCGCACGATCCCGGGCGCCATCGGCGGCGCCGTGGCGATGAACGCGGGCTGCTACGGCAGCTATGTGGCCGACCATCTCGTCGCGGCGACGCTCGTCCTGCGCGACGGCAGCCTGGCGACGATCGACCGCGCCGCGGCCGGGTTCGGCTATCGCTCCTCGTCGCTGCCCGCCGGCGCGGTGGTGATCGAGGCGGTCTTCGAGGGCGCGCCGGGCGATCCGGCGGCCCTGGCGGCGAAGATGGCCGACCAGCTTGCCCGGCGCGATGCCACGCAGCCGGTGAAGGAACGCAGCGCCGGCTCGACCTTTCGCAACCCGGCCGGCTTTTCCTCGACCGGCCGCCCCGACGATGTCCACGATCTCAAGGCCTGGTCGCTGATCGACGCCGCCGGCCTCAGGGGCTACCGGCATGGCGGCGCCGAGATGAGTGCCAAGCATCCGAACTTCCTCGTCAACACCGGGGGCGCGACGGCGGCGGAGCTTGAGGATCTCGGCGAATTCGTGCGGGCGCGGGTGCGCGAGAGCTCCGGTCACGATCTGCGGTGGGAAGTGATCCGGGTGGGCGACCGCTGAGTCCGGGGAGGCGAATCGGCGCTGCCGGGCCGGGGCACGCGCGGCACCGCCGGCAGGCCCGCGAAACGGCGCCGGGACGGCGCCGGGACGGGGGCGGGACGGGGGCGGGACGGGCGCGAGACTGTGATCGCCCGCATCTCTGCCGCCACAGCGCGGCGCCCGGTCCCCTTGCGTCGGCGAGGCCCTGCCGGAAGCCTCCTTTCGGGACGAAAGGGGCTTTTGTCGCCTGCCCGTTGCGGTTAGATTGCCCCCAGAAGCCCGGGCCAACCGGGCAGAAAGGCAAATGTGGCGGGCAGGTCGAGCAAGGCAGCCCCCAAGGTGGCGGTTCTGATGGGCGGCGCGTCGGCCGAACGCGACGTGTCGCTTGTTACCGGGCGCGCATGCGCGGCCGCCCTGCGGGAGGCGGGATACGAGGTGGTCGAGCTCGATGCCGGCCCCGACCTTGCCGTGCGGCTGTCCGAAATCGCGCCCGATGTCTGTTTCAATGCCCTTCATGGCCGCTGGGGCGAGGACGGCTGCGTCCAGGGCCTGCTCGAATGGCTGCGAATTCCCTATACGCATTCGGGTGTCCTTGCCTCGGCGCTGGCGATGGACAAGACCCGCGCCAAGGCGGCCTATCGTGCCGCCGGCCTGCCGGTGGTCGATAGCCTGCTGGCGCCCAGGGCCGAGGTGATGGCGGGCCATCTCATGACGCCGCCCTATGTCGCCAAACCCAATGCCGAGGGCTCCTCGGTCGGCGTCTACATCGTTGCCAGGGATGCCAACACGCCGCCGCAGTTCGGCCCCGAGATGCCCGACGAGGTGATGGTCGAGGCCTATGTCCCGGGGCGCGAGCTCACGGTTTCGGTGATGGGCGACCGCGCGACGGTGGTGACCGAGATCCACACCGCGGGCTGGTACGACTATCACGCCAAATACGCGCCGGGAGGTTCGACCCACAGTTGCCCGGCCGGGCTGCCGGACGAGATCGCGGCGGCGGCGCAGGACTATGCGCTCCGGGCGCATCGCGCGCTCGGGTGCCGGGGGCTCAGCCGCAGCGACCTGCGCTGGGACGAGACGCGCGGGCTTGCCGGGCTGTTCATCCTCGAGACCAACACCCAGCCCGGCATGACGCCCACCTCGCTCAGCCCCGAACAGGCGGCGGCAGAGGGCATGTCGTTTCCCGAGCTTTGCGCCTGGATCGTGGAGGATGCCTCATGCGGACGCTGAGGGCCCCCCGCCGCCCGGCCGCGCCGACCGCGCCCCGGCGCGATCCGGCGCCGTCGCGGCTTGCCTTCCGGGCCGAGCGGCTCTGGCTCACGCCGGGATTCCGGCGGGCGCTGCGTCTCGGCCTGCCGCTGCTGCTCGTCACCGGTCTTGCCGGGGGCTATCTCGCCGACGGCGGCCGCCGCGCGGCGCTGCAGGCGGATCTGGCCGATCTCAGGCTCAGCGTCGAGAACCGGCCGGAATTCATGGTCGGGCTCATGGCCATCGACGGCGCCTCGCCGCCGGTGGCGCGGGCGATCCGCAAGATGCTGCCGGTGACGCTGCCGGTCTCGTCCTTCCGGCTCGACCTGCCCGCTTTCCGCGCCGCGATCGAACAGATCGACGCCGTCGCCTCGGCCGATCTTCAGGTGCGCAAGGGCGGCGTGCTGCAGGTGGTGGTGCGAGAGCGCGTGCCGGTCATCCTCTGGCGTGGCCGTGCCGGGCTCGAGATGCTGGACGCGACCGGCCACCGTGTGGCGACGTTGCTCGACCGGACGGCGCGCGGCGATCTGCCGGTGATCGCGGGCGTGGGCGCGGACCAGGCGGTGGGCGAGGCGCTCGAGGTCCTGGCGGCGGCCGGGCCCGTGACGCCCCGGATCCGCGGCCTGGTCCGGATGGGCGAGCGTCGCTGGGACGTCGTGCTTGACCGCGACCAGCGCATCCTTCTGCCCGAAGAACGGCCGGTCGCGGCGATGCAGCGTGTCGCGGCACTCGACCAGGCGGAAGATCTCCTTGGCCGCGACATAGCGGTCGTGGACCTGAGAAACGAAATGCGGCCGACGATCCGCCTGGCGGGGACGGAGGCAATGGGAACAGCCGATTCAGAGGTGGTGGGGCAATGAGGGATCTTTATCAGGCGCAGCGTGCGATGCGGGCGATGCGGCGGGCGGCGCTGCAGCGCGGCGTGGTCGCGGTGCTCGACGTCGGCAGTTCGAAGATCGCCTGCCTGGTGTTGCGCTTCGAGGCCGAAGTGCCGCGCGAGGACGGGCTCGGCGCGCTTGCCGGGCAGTCGCAGTTCCGCGTCATCGGCGCGGCGACGACGCGCGCGCGCGGCATGCGCTTCGGCGAGGTCGACGCGATGCAGGAGACCGAGCGCGCGATCCGCACCGCGGTGCAGGCGGCGCAGAAGATGGCCCAGACCCGGGTCGACCACGTGATCGCCTGCTTCTCGGGCGCGCGGCCGCGCAGCTACGGCCTGGCCGGCGATGTCCAGATCCTTGACGGGCAGGTGAGCGAACAGGACGTGGCGCGCGTGCTGGCTGCCTGCGACGTGCCCGATTTCGGCCCCGGGCGCGAGGTGCTGCATGCCCATCCGGTGAACTTCGCGATCGACCACCGCTCCGGCTTCACCGATCCGCGCGGCCATGTCGGCAACCGGCTTGCGACCGACATGCATCTGCTGACGATCGACACCCAGGCGGTGCAGAACCTCATCTACTGCATCCGTCGCTGCGATCTGGAGATCGCCGGCTTCGCCTCGTCGGCCTATGTCTCGGGGCTCTCCTCGCTCGTCGAGGACGAACAGGAACTCGGCGCCGCCTGCATCGACATCGGCGGCGGCAGCACCGGAATCTCGGTCTTCATCAAGAAGCACATGATCTTCGCCGAGACGATCCGGCTTGGCGGCGATCACGTGACGCTCGATATCTCCAAGGGGCTGCAGGTGCCCTTGGCCACCGCCGAACGGATGAAGACGATCCACGGCGGGGTGCAGGCCACCGGGATGGACGACCGCGAGATGATCGAGATCGGCGGTGACAGCGGCGACTGGGAAAAGGACCGCCGCCGCGTCAGCCGCACCGAGCTCATCGGCATCATGCGGCCGAGGGTCGAGGAGATCTTCGAAGAGGCGCGGGCCATTCTCGACGCCGCGGGTTTCGACCAGCTGCCGAGCCAGCAGATCGTGCTGACGGGGGGCGGCAGCCAGATTCCCGGGCTCGATCTCCTGGCCGCGCGAATCCTCGGCCAGAGCGTGCGACTCGGTCGCCCGTTGCGCGTTCAGGGTCTGCCGCAGGTTGCGACCGGGGCCCCGTTTTCAGCTACCGTGGGGCTCTGCCTCTTTGCTGCGAACCCGCAGGACGAGTGGTGGGATTTCGAGATTCCGGCCGAGCGCTATCCGGCCCGGTCTTTGCGGAGGGCGGTGAAATGGTTTAAAGACAACTGGTAAACGCACGATCTTGAGGTGACAGCAAGATGCCGCCGATCAGAAGGCGCCAACCCACCAGATTTTGTGCGAAAGGGCGGATTTCCACGTGACCTCACGGGAGGTTTTCTCTAAAATCGCGCTATTGTGTGGGACGACGGCCGTGCTGGCGGCGCGGGGACAAACAGGCGGAAAAAAATGGCTTTGAACTTGACGATGCATGAACGCGAGGACCTGAAGCCGCGGATCACCGTGTTCGGTGTGGGCGGCGCGGGCGGGAACGCGGTCAACAACATGATCGAGAAGCAGCTCGAGGGCGTGGAGTTCGTGGTCGCGAACACCGATGCCCAGGCGCTTCAGCAGAGCCATTCGAGCGCGCGGATCCAGATGGGCGTTCGGGTGACCGAGGGGCTCGGCGCCGGGGCGCGCCCGTCGGTCGGTGCGGCCGCGGCCGAGGAGACGATCGAGGAGATCGTCGATCATCTGGCCGGGGCGCACATGTGCTTCATCACCGCCGGCATGGGCGGCGGCACCGGCACCGGTGCGGCGCCGATCATCGCCCAGGCGGCGCGCGAGCTCGGCGTGCTGACCGTGGGCGTGGTGACCAAGCCCTTCCAGTTCGAGGGTGCCAAGCGGATGAAGCAGGCCGACGACGGCATCGAGGCGCTGCAGAAGGTGGTCGACACGCTGATCATCATCCCGAACCAGAACCTCTTCCGGCTGGCCAATGAAAAGACGACCTTCACCGAGGCCTTCGCGATGGCCGACGACGTGCTCTATCAGGGCGTGAAGGGCGTGACCGACCTCATGGTGCGTCCGGGCCTGATCAACCTCGACTTCGCCGACGTGCGCGCGGTGATGGACGAGATGGGCAAGGCGATGATGGGCACCGGCGAGGCCGCCGGCGAGGATCGCGCGACCCAGGCCGCCGAGAAGGCGATCGCCAACCCGCTGCTCGACGAGATCAGCCTCAAGGGCGCCAAGGGCGTGCTGATCAACATCACCGGCGGCTCCGATCTGACGCTCTTCGAACTTGACGAGGCGGCGAACCGGATCCGCGAGGAAGTGGATCCCGACGCCAACATCATCGTTGGCTCGACGCTCGACGACACGATGGAAGGCATGATGCGCGTCTCCGTCGTGGCGACCGGGATCGACGCGGTGCTCTCGCATGTCGAGACGCCGGCGCCGCGCCGGCGCCTGGCGGAGCCTCTGCCGATGGGGGCGGAGACCGGCGAGGACGGCGCGCCCGCGAACGAACTGCCGGCCTTCATCCCCTCCGCGAGCCGCGGCCGCGACGAGCGCGCGGCGGCGCCCGCGCCGGCCCGCAGCGAGGCGGCCCCGAGCGAGCGCTCGCTCTTCGCGGCGGATGACGAGGACGATCTGCCGGCACCGGCCTACCGTCCGGAACCCGCCGAAGAGGCGACCCGCGCCGTCCATGTCGAAGACGAGGCGCAATTCGTGGCACCGCGCCCGCGGCTGCCGGGGACGCCTACGCCCGAGGCGCTCGCCCGACTGCAGGCCGCGGTCAACCGCGCGCCCGTGCAGGGGCAGGCCCCGCGTCCCGCGCCCGCCGCGGCGCGCGATATCGAGCAGCCGCGGCAGGCCGCCGACAAGGGGCGCTTCGGTATCAACAACCTCCTGAACCGGATGTCCGGCCATGGTCACGAAAGTGCTGAACGGGTGGCGCCTTCGGTGCGTGCGCAGCCGCGCGTGACCCCGGTTCAGGACGCCGATCCGACCCCGGACCCCGATCATGAGCGGGTCGAGATCCCGGCCTTCCTGCGTCGCCAGGCGAACTGACGTTACGTGATCCGTTAACGAAGCGGGCCGGGGTTTCCCGGCCCGCTTTCTTTTGGATCAACGGGTTACGCCGGACTGTCGCGGGAAGGGCCGCCACGACTTCGCAGTTGCAGCAGCTTTGTTACAGTCCGTTGCAAAGAGTGAGTTGAGCTGAACCGCCCCAGCCCTTAC
Organism: Albidovulum sp.; assembly: GCA_020637635.1. Classification (GTDB taxonomy): domain Bacteria; phylum Pseudomonadota; class Alphaproteobacteria; order Rhodobacterales; family Rhodobacteraceae; genus Albidovulum. The sequence continues at coordinate 151,646 of JACKKB010000009.1, read as the reverse complement.
CCCGGCTGTCGGGACATGATCCCGAAGCAGGCCAAGGCAGCTAAAGTGCAAACCACGATCCGTTCTTCGGTCACCTTCCGCGGCAAGGGCCTCCATTCAGGCCGCCGCGCGCAGATGACGGTCCATCCCGCCTCGGCCGGGATGGGCGTGTGGTTCCGCCGCACCGACGTGATCGGCTGCGATGCGATGATCGCCGCGCGCTGGTCCTCGGTGTGCAATGCCACGCTTTGCACCGAGATCAGCAACGAGGCGGGCGTGCGTGTCTCCACCATCGAACACCTGATGGCGGCGCTGGCCGGGTGCGGGATCCATAACGCGCTGATCGAGATCGACGGGCCAGAGGTTCCGATCCTCGACGGCTCGGCCGCGCCCTTCGCGGCCGGCTTCCTCGCCCGCGGGGTCCGCGAGCTGGAAGACGCGCCGCTGATGCTCTTTCAGGTGCTGCGGCCGGTGGAAGTGCGGGTCGGCGACGCGGTGGCGCGGCTCGACCCTGCCGAGACGCTGGAGATCGCCTTCAGCATCGCCTTCGAGGATGCCGCGATCGGCACCCAGCAGAAACATCTGGTGATGGCGAACGGCGCCTTCCTGCGCGAACTGTCCGACAGCCGCACCTTCTGCCGGCAGGCCGATGTCGACGACATGCGGGCGCGGGGTCTCGCGCTTGGCGGCGAACCGGGCGAGAATGCCGTGGTCTTCGACGGCGACCGGGTGTCGAGCCCGGGCGGGCTGCGCCACAAGGACGAACCCGTGCGCCACAAGATGCTCGACGCGCTGGGCGATCTGGCGCTTGCCGGGGCACCGATTCTCGGCCGCTACACGGGGCACCGGGCCGGCCACGCGATGACGAACCGGCTTCTGCGGGCGCTTTTCGCCGATCCGACCGCCTACCGGCTGGTCGAATGCGACGAGGTGCGGCGGCGCGACCTGCCGGGCGCCCGGATCAGCCGGGCCGATATTCCGGCGGTCGCCTGAGGCACATCGCCGCCCCGAAAGGCGTTTTGCGTGCAGGATTTTCTGTGCTAGGAGAGGGCGAAGCACCGTCTGGCCAGGCAGCCTCGGGGCAGAAATCGTGAAGGCTGAACGGGGCAGGCAAGCAATGAAGCGGGGCAAGGTGGCGCAGAGACTTGTCGGTGCGCTGTTTGTCGCGGCGAGTCTCGTGGCCTGCGGGCCGCGTGCCGGCAGCGAGCCGGATCTCGAGACACTCGACGCCGAACAGATTTACAAGCTTGGAGAATATCAGCTCGAGGCGAGCCGCAAGGGCAAGGATGCCGTGCGGTATTTCGCCGAGGTCGAGCGGCTCTATCCCTATTCGGAATGGGCCAAGCGGGCGCTGATCATGGAGGCCTTCGCCTATCACAAGGATCGCGACTACGAGAACAGCCGCGCCACGGCGCAACGCTATATCGACACCTATCCGGCCGAGGACGACGCGGCCTATGCCAAATACCTGCTCGCGCTCAGCTACTACGACCAGATCGACGAGGTCGGCCGCGATCAGGGGCTGACCTATCAGGCGCTTCAGGCGCTGCGCGAGGTGATCGAACAGTATCCCGACAGCGAATATGCCAAGTCGTCGATGCTGAAGTTCGATCTCGCCTTCGACCATCTGGCGGCGAAGGAAATGGAGATCGGGCGCTACTACCTGAAGGGCAAGCATTACACCGCCGCGATCAACCGGTTCCGCGTCGTGGTGGAACAGTATCGCACCACGACCCACACCGCCGAGGCCCTGCACCGGCTGGTCGAGAGCTATCTCGCGCTCGGCCTGACCGACGAGGCGCAGACGGCGGGGGCGATTCTCGGCTACAACTTCCAGTCTTCCGACTGGTATCAGGACAGCTACCGTCTGCTGACCGGCCGGGGGCTGAAGCCCGAGGCCAGGGGCAACAGCTGGCTCGCCAAGGTCTATCGCCAGATGATCAAGGGCGAATGGCTCTAGCCGGGGTAGCTCGGGGGCGGCCATGCTGAGATCGCTCGACATCCGCGACATGCTCCTGATCGACCGGCTGGAGCTAGCGTTCCAGCCGGGGCTCAACGTGCTCACCGGCGAGACCGGGGCCGGCAAGTCGATCCTGCTCGATTGCCTGGGCTTCGTGCTCGGCTGGCGCGGGCGGGCCGATCTGGTGCGGCAGGGGGCCGTGCAGGGCGAGGTGGCCGCCGTCTTCGATCTCGCTCCGGATCACCCTGCGCGGGCCATCCTGGCCGAGGCCGGCCTGCCGGTCGAGGACGAGCTGGTGCTGCGCCGCGTGACCACGGCCGACGGCCGCAAGTCCGGCTATGTGAGCGACCGCCGCGTCTCGGGCGAGGTTGCGCGGGCACTGGGCGAGGTGTTGGTGGAACTGCACGGGCAGCACGATGACCGCGGCCTTATGAACCCGCGTGGCCACCGGCAGTTGCTCGATGCCTTCGCCGGCGCGGATACGGGTGCGGTGCGCGCCGCCTGGTCGCGCGCGGCCGCGGCGCGTCGGACGCTGCGCGCGGCCGAAGCGGATCTCGTGGCGATGCGGGCGGAAGAAGACTATCTGAGGCACGCGGTGGCCGAACTGGACGCGCTTGACCCTGTCCCCGGCGAGGAGGCCGAGCTCGATGCGCGGCGCCGGATGATGCAGGGCGCGGTCCGGATCCGCGAGGATGTCGCGCGGGCCTTGCAGGCGCTCGGACCGGAGGGCGCGGAGTGCATGATGGCCGACGCCGCGCGCTGGCTCGACGGCGCCGCCGGCAAGGCCGAAGGCGCGCTCGATCCGGCGATCATGGCGCTTGGCCGCGCGATCACCGAGCTTGGCGAGGCGACCGAGGGCGTCGAACGGGCGCTTGAGGCGATGAGCTTCGATCCCCGCGATCTCGAGCGGGTGGAAGAGCGGCTCTTCGCGATCCGCGGGTTGGCGCGCAAACATGGCGTCCTTGCCGACGATCTGGGAGGTTTCGCCGAACAACTGCGCGGCCGACTCGCGGCGCTCGACGGCGGCGCGGCCGGCCTTCGCGCGCAGGCCGACGAGCTGGCGGCGGCCGAGGCCGGCTACGCCGCCGCGGCAGCGGATCTCGGCGCTGTGCGGGCCAAGGCCGCGCGCGCGCTCGACCGGGCGATCGCCGCCGAGCTCGCGCCCCTGAAGATGGAACGAGCCGTCTTCGCAACCGTCGTCACGACCGGCGAGGCGGGGCCGGAGGGCAGCGACCAGGTCGAGTTCACCGTCGCGACCAACCCCGGCGCGCCGGCAGGGCCGTTGAACCGGATCGCCTCGGGAGGCGAGCTCTCGCGCTTTCTTCTCGCGCTCAAGGTCTGTCTTGCGCGCGCTCAGCCCGGCCAGACGCTCATCTTCGACGAGATCGACCGCGGTGTCGGCGGGGCGACGGCCGATGCGGTCGGCCGGCGGCTGGAGCGGCTGGCCACAGGCGCGCAGATCCTCGTCGTCACGCATTCGCCGCAGGTGGCGGCCCGCGGCGCGCATCACTGGCGGGTGGAAAAGCGGGTCACGGGCGGGGTCACGACCTCGACCGTCGCGGCGCTCGACGGTCCGGCGCGGGTCGACGAGCTGGCGCGCATGCTCTCCGGCGAGAACGTGACCGAGGCGGCGCGCGATGCGGCGCGGGCGCTCTTGTCGTCATAGAACATCAGCGGTCCGGGACGGGCGCTCTCGTCGCTCGGTTCTTGTAGTTTCCGAACCATTCAGCCTTCGATGGCGAATTGCGCGCTGACGATCCGCCAGCCCTCCGGCCCGCGTGAGAGCACGGCGGCAAGGATCGTGCCGATCCGTCCGGCATCGGCGCCGTCCGCATGCAGCAGGCCCGAGAGGACATAGCGCTGCAACACCACCACCGTGTCCGGGCCGAGGCTGCGCAGCTTGGTCCGGCCGGTCACGAGCTTGGCGCGGGCGAAGGTGCCGGCAAGCTCGGCCGCGAAAGTTTCGCCGATCGCCTTGCGGCCTTCGGCCCAGGTGCCGGTGAGGCTCATCAGATCGGCGTCCTCGGCGAAGAGTGACGCGATCTCGCGTGCGTCATGGGTCGACCAGGCGTTGGAGAAACCGCGCGGCAGATCGGCCGGAGAGGCGAGCGCGCTCATTGCCGGCGCTCCACGAGCTTGCCGGGGTTCAGGATCCCCTCCGGATCGAGCGCGCCCTTGATGCGCGCCATGACGTCCCAGGCGTCCGCATGTTCCATCGCCATCAGGTCCTTCTTGCCCATCCCGACCCCGTGTTCGCCCGTCATCGTGCCGCCGAGCGCGAGCGCGCGTTCGGCCATGCGCCGGGCCAGCGCCTTGGCCGTCCTCAATGCCTCAGGGTCGCCCCGATCGACGAGCAGGATGGCATGGAAGTTGCCGTCGCCGACATGGCCGAGGATCGGGCCCGGGATGCCCGAGGCGGCGATGTCGGCGCGGGTCTCGCGCACCGCCTCGGCCAGCCGCGAGATCGGCACGCAGATGTCCGTCACGAGCCCCATCGCTCCCGGTCGCGAGGCGAGCGCGGCGCCATAGGCGCCGTGACGCATCTTCCAGAGCCGGGTCCGCTCTTCGGCGCCGGATGCCCAGGCGAACGCCGCGCCGCCCATCTCGGCCACCAGATCGCCGAAGCGGCGGGCGTCTTCGCCGACCGATTGTTCGGAGCCGTGGAACTCCACCATCAGATGCGGCCGGACCGGCAGGGCGGTGCCGTTCGCGGCGTTGAAGATCGCCGCCGTCGTCTCGTCCACGAACTCGATCCGGGCCATCGGGATGCCCAGCTGGATCGTGGCGATGACGGTTTCGACGGCGGCTTCGAAACGCTCGAAGGCGCAGACGGCGGCCGAGATCGCCTCGGGCTGGCCATGCAGGCGAAGTGTCAGTTCGGTGATGAGCCCGAGCGTGCCCTCGGAGCCGACGAAGAGCCCGGTGAGATCGTAGCCGGCCGAGGATTTGCGTGCGCCCGAGCCGGTGCGGATCACGCGGCCGTCGGCAAGCACGACCTGAAGCGCCATGACGTTGTCGCGCATGGTGCCGTAGCGCACGGCGGTGGTGCCCGAGGCGCGGGTGGCCGCCATGCCGCCGAGCGTTGCATTGGCGCCGGGATCGATCGGGAACATGAGGCCGGTGGCCCGCAGCCCGGTATTCAGCGCCTCGCGGGTGAGGCCGGGTTGCACCACCGCCTGCATGTCGCCGGCACGGATGTCGAGAAGCCGGTCCATGCGCGTGAAGTCCAGCGTGACGCCCCCCTCGGCGGCCAGGGCATGGCCCTCGAGCGAGGTGCCGGCGCCCCAGGCCACCACCGGGCAGTGATGGCGGGCACAGACGGTCACGATCCGGGCGACCTCTTCGGTCGTCTCGGGATAGGCCACGGCGTCGGGCGGCAGGGCGGGAAACCAGGTCTCGTTCTGGCCGTGAAGCGCGCGGTCTGCAGCACTTCGTGCCAGCCGGGACCCGAGCAGGCTTTCAAGCTCCGCAAGCGCCCCGGCGACCGCCATCGCCGTCACCGTCCGCAGTGATAGGCGTTGACGGGCGTGTCGTGGCCGGGGGGCGTGAATTCGATGTGATCGAGCTCGGCGCCGTAGCTGACCAGCCGGATCGGAAAGATCGCATCGCCCGGACCGCGCATCTCGACCTCGTTTCCGGCGATTCGGTACTGGACCGGCAAGGCGACGCCGCCGGTCTCGACGGTCAGGAAGAGCCCGAAATCGAAGGTCGCGGGGTTCAGGCAGCGCTCGGGCGCCTGGCCGGGCGTCAGCCTCAGGATATCGTCGCGCATGCTCCAGCGGCCGACGAGAAAGCTCGGCGCCTGCGGCTGGAACGTGTCGAGATGGCGCAGTGCCGTATATTCCTCGAGGAACGCCTCGAAGCCGCGGGATTCGCGCAGCTGCAGCAGGTAGCTGGCCGGGTCGCTGTCGCGAAGTTCGGTGAAGTAGCGCGCGGCGCGCTTGTCGAGCATGCCGAGAACGAGGACGTAGGCCAGCACCGCCGCCAGCGTGGCCAGCGTGGCGATCCACTCGGTCCGAGTCGGCTTGCGCAGGCGGTTGAGGCTCATCTGGGCCATGCCGGCCTCCCTTGCTGTCCTGGCGAAACCTGCCCTTAGCGTTTGCATCCCGCGAGACAAAGTCCTAGCACGGGACCATGTGCGAAGCGTGCGGCACGGTGGAAGTCTTACAGGGGCCCCCGACCCGCCACAACCACCCTGCAGGATCATGACCGAAACATCGCCGATCGAGACCCACGCCGCCGAGCCGGACAACCGCCGTGCCTCGGTCATCGCGCTTTCCGCGATCGCGATCCTGATCGGCGTGGTGACCGGGCTTGGCGCCGTGGCGTTGCGCTACCTGATCTCGATCATCCACAACCTCTTCTTTCTCGGCACATTCTCGACCGCGTATGACGCGAATATCTCGACACCAGAGGCGCCTTTCGGGCCCTTTGTGATCTTCGCGCCGGTCATCGGCGGGGCGATCGTGCTCTGGCTGGTGCGGCGTTTCGCGCCCGAGGCCAGGGGCCACGGCGTGCCCGAGGTGATGGACGCGATCTACTACCGCGGCGGCAAGATCCGCCCGCAGGTGGTGGTGGTGAAATCGCTCGCCTCGGCGATGTCGATCGGCTCGGGCGCCTCGGTCGGGCGCGAGGGGCCGATCATCCAGATCGGGTCCGGCATCGGCTCGGTTCTGGGGCAGTTCTTCCGGCTCCGCACCTGGCAGATCATCACCATGGTGGCGGCCGGTGCCGGGGCGGGGATCGCCGCCACGTTCAACACGCCTCTCGGCGCAGTTCTCTTCGCGGTCGAGCTGATGCTGCCCGAGTTCAGCGCCCGCACGCTCATCCCCGTGGTTCTGGCGACGGGCACCGCGACCTATGTCGGACGGCTCGCCTTCGGCATGGCGCCCGCCTTCCTCGTGGCCGCGCATGACCGGCCCGACCTTTTCGTGCCGCTCTCGGCCGACATGCTGCCACTCTACGTGATCTTCGGCCTCGTGACCGGGGTGGCGGCGACCGTCTTCGTGCGCGGCCTTTACAAGATCGAGGATCTCTTCGACGACTGGAAGGCCAATCCCTATCTGAAGAACGCAGCCGGGATGCTCTCGCTCGGGATCCTGATGTATGTGCTGCTCAAGACCACGGGCATGTATCATACCGCCGGCGTCGGCTATGCGACGATCGAGGCGATCCTGACCGGACAGCTGACGGCGCCGGGGTTTCTCTTCCTGCTCTTCGTGCTGAAGATGCTGGCGACCGCGATCAGCCTCGGCTCGGGGGCGTCGGGCGGGGTCTTCTCGCCCTCGCTCTTCCTTGGCGCGGCCCTGGGCGGCGCATTCGGCGCAACGCTCGACCTGATGTTCCCGCATCTCGGGTTTCATTCGGTGACCTTCGCCCTGATCGGGATGGCCGGGATCGTCGGCGCCTCGACCGGGGCGGCGCTCACCTCGATCATGATGCTCTTCGAGATGACCGGCGACTACACGATCACGCTTGCCGCGATCATCGCCGTCGTGGTGGCGATGGGGGTGCGAAAGCGGCTTTCGGCGGACGACATCTATACCTTGAAGCTCACCCGGCGCGGACACCGGATCCCGCGCGAGAGCCGTTCGCACATGTTCGCGATCCGGCAGATCCGCGAGATGATGGAGCCCGCCGTGGCGGTGATGGAGAAGGCCGATCTCGGCCCGCGCGGGCAGGTCGATACCGAACTCGGCGCCGAGCGTCAGTATGCGGTCGTGACCGAGGGGCGCAACGTCATCGGCATCGTGCGCGTCCATCCCGAAGATCCGAGCCGGCGGCACGGGCCGATCATCCATCCGGTAGGCTACGTGCAGGAAACGAGTTTCCTGCAATCGGCCATGACCAATATGGCCGACCGCGGCCACGTGGCGCTCCTGGTGCTGCCCGAGAAGACGACACCGCGGCCCGAGAACGTGATCGGCGTGCTGACGCGCGATTCGATCGCCGCCGCGGTGCTGCGCGATTATCGCAGCTGAGGCGCCCCGGCGCCTTCGCCGATGAGGACCCCGCCGGCGCACACGGCCGGAGTGCCCGCCGCGGGACCGATGCGAATCGGGTCGGGCCCCATGCCGCTCGCGCCTTCGCAGGGTCGTTCCGGCCGGCCGTCGGCGCGGTTCCTTTCTGGCATTGCGTCGGGGCCCGATCGCGCGGGCGCAGGGCTCAGATCGGCTCCGTCGCCGCGATCAGCCAGGCTCGCGCCGGATCGCCGAGCCGCGGGCCGATCAGCCTGCGCACCTCGTCGTGGTAGCGGTTCAGCCAGTCGCGCTCGGCCGTCGTGAGCATCTCCGGGTCGATCAGCCGTCGGTCGACCGGCACGTAGGTGAGCGTGCGGAAACTCAGCATCCGGCGCGCCGCGTCGCGACCCGGCAGGTCGGGCGCCTCCTCGACCACGATCAGGTTCTCGATGCGGATGCCGAAGGCGCCCTCGCGGTAATAGCCGGGCTCGTTCGAGAGGATCATGCCCGGCTCGAAGGGAACATCGGAGATGCGGCTCAGCCGCTGCGGCCCCTCGTGCACGGAAAGATAGCAGCCAACGCCGTGGCCGGTGCCGTGGTCGAAGTCCTGACCGGCGAGCCAGAGATTGTAGCGCGCGATCGCGTCGAGATGGGCGCCGGCAAGGCCCGCGGGCCAGCGCAGCCGCGAGATCGCTATCATCCCCTGCAGGACGCGGGTGAAGGCGGCGCGCACCTCGGGGTCGACGGGGCCGACCGCCAGGGTGCGGGTGATGTCGGTGGTGCCGTCCTGATACTGACCGCCGGAATCGAGCACCACCACCTCGCCGGCGCGGATGGGGCGGTTGGTCTCCTCGCTCACCCGGTAGTGCATGATGGCGCCGTTCGGGCCGGTGCCGCAGATCGTCTCGAAGCTGATCTCCTTCAGCGCGTTGGTCGCGCGACGGCAGGTCTCGAGCCGCTTCACCGCGTCGATCTCGCTCAGGCCGCCCTTCGGCGCCTCGGCATCGAACCAGGCCAGGAACTCGGCCATCGCGGCGCCGTCGCGCAGATGGGCCTCGGCCATGCCGGCCACCTCGGTCGCGTTCTTGCGCGCCTTGGGCAGCAGGCAGGGGTCGGCGCCGTCGACGATGGCGATGCCGGCATCCTCGAGTTCGCGCGTGACCTGCAGGGGCGCGGTCGCGGGGTCGACGCGGACCGGGCCTTTCAATGTCCGCAGCGCCGGGGCGAAGGCCGCGGGCGGGCGCAGCGTGACATCGGGCCCGAGATGGGCGCGCACGTCCTCGGAAAGCTTCTCGGGGGCGATGAAAAGCATCACCTGACCGCTCGTCCGCAGGATCGCGAAGGCATGCACGACGGGGTTCCGCTCCACGTCCGAGCCGCGGATGTTCAGAAGCCAGGCGATGGAATCGGGCAGGGTGATGACGGCGGCGCTCTGTCCCGCCGCGGCGATGCCTGCGGCAAGGCGGGCGCATTTCGCGCCATGGGTCTCTCCGGCGAAGTCGATCGGCTGAACCGCGACCGGTCCGGCGGGCGGGGCGGGGCGGTCCGGCCAGATCCTGTCGACGAGATTCTCGACGGGGGCCAGTTCGACCCCGCTTCCGGCGAGCGCCGCCTCGATCTCGGCGATCTCGCGCTTCGTGTGCAGCCAGGGGTCGAAGCCGACCTGGCCGCCGCCCGGCAGATGCTCGACCAGCCAGGGTCCGGGCTTTGTCTCGGGCCAGGGCACCGGCGTGAAGGCGGCCAGATCGACCTGGCTCTTGATCTGGGTGCGGTAGCGGCCGTCGATGAAGACGCCGGCGATCTCGGGCAGGACCACGGCAAATCCCGCCGAGCCGGTGAACCCCGTCAGCCAGCCCAGCCGCTGGTCGGCCGGGGCCACGTATTCGCCCTGATGGACATCGGCGCGCGGCACGATGAAGCCCGCCAGCCCCGCCCGCGCGATCTCGCCGCGCAGGGCCTTCAGCCGGGGCGGACCCTGGTCGGGACGGGAAGTGGTCTCGAAGCTCTGGAACATCGGGCGGCCTTTCATGAAAAGGCGCCCCGGCGGGGCGCCCTTCGGAGCCCGAGCTTGCCGCGAACGGCGCCCGGGAGCAAGCCATCGCCGAGCGGGTCAGCCCGCCTTGCGCATCCCCATGACGCGGGCGCGTGCCCGCGGATCGCTGTCGAAGAGGCTCGCCAGCTGTTCGGTCATCGCGCCGGCCAGCTGTTCGACATCGGTGATGGTCACGGCGCGCTGGTAGTAGCGCGTCACGTCATGGCCGATGCCGATGGCGATCAGTTCGACGATCTTGCGCCGCTCCACCATCGCGATCACGTCACGAAGGTGTTTTTCGAGATAGTTCGCGGGGTTGACGGACAAGGTCGAGTCGTCGACCGGAGCCCCGTCGGAGATCACCATGAGGATCTTGCGCTGTTCGGGCCGGCCGAGCATGCGCCGGTGTGCCCATTCCAGCGCCTCGCCGTCGATGTTCTCCTTCAGCAGCCCTTCCTTCATCATCAGCCCGAGGTTCGGCCGCACCCGGCGCCAGGGCGCCTCGGCGCTCTTGTAGACGATGTGGCGCAGGTCATTCAGCCGGCCGGGCTGTTGCGGGCGGCCGTCGGCCAGCCATTTCTCGCGCGCCTGCCCGCCCTTCCAGGCGCGGGTGGTGAAGCCGAGGATCTCGACCTTCACCTGGCAGCGTTCGAGCGTCCGCGCGAGCACATCGGCGCAGATCGCCGCGATCGAGATCGGCCGGCCGCGCATCGAGCCGGAATTGTCGAGCAGGAGCGTCACGCAGGTGTCGCGGAACTCGGTGTCCTTCTCGACCTTGAAGCTCAAGGGCGTGGTCGGGTTGGCGACGACGCGGGCAAGCCGGCCGGCATCGAGGATGCCTTCCTCGCGGTCGAATTCCCAACTGCGGTTCTGCTGCGCCTGAAGCCGGCGCTGAAGCTTGTTGGCGAGCCGGCTGACGGCGCCCTTCAGGGGTTCGAGCTGCTGGTCGAGATAGGCCCGCAGCCGTTCAAGCTCGGCCGCTTCGGCCAGCTCCTCGGCCTTGATTTCCTCATCGAAATCCGTGGTGTAGACGGCATAGTTCGGATCGGCGTCGGAATGCGGCGCCGGCGGAGGCGGTTCCAGCGGCGCTTCGCTGTCGGGCAGTTCGGTCTCTTCGCCCTCTTCCTTGTCGGCCTCGCTGTCCATCGAGACCTCGGCCTCGGCGGCGTCGTCCTGCTGTTCCTGCGTCTGCTCGGCGGCGGCATCGCTCTCGTCGGGCTCTTCCTGGCCCTCTTCGCTGTCGGGGCTTTCCTCTTCCTCGGTGGCCGTGTCATCGCCCTCGGCCTCGTCTTCCATATCGGGGTCGTCGCCGAGCTGGTCGCCATAGCCGAGGTCGCGGATGACCTGACGGGCGAGACGGGCGAAGGCGGCCTGATCGGCAAGCGCGTCGTCGAGCGTTCCGAGTGTGCCGCCGGCCTGTTCCTCGATGAAGGGGCGCCAGAGGTCCATGACGTTCTGCGCATTGGCCGGCAGGTCGCGCCCGGTCGCGAGGTGGCGGACGAGATAGCCCGCCGCCTGGGCAAGGGGCGCGTCCTGCGCCTGGCGGATGGCGCCATAGCCGCGCCGTTCCGCCTCGGCGCCGATCTTGGCGTCGATGTTGCCGGCGGTGCCGGGCATGTCGCGGGCGCCCACGGCCTCGCACCGCGCGGTTTCCATCGCCTCGTAGAGGTCGCGCGCCATCTGGCCCTGCGGCGCATATCTCGCCGCGACCTTCTCGTCGTGGAAGCGGTGGCGGAGCGCGAAGGCGTCCGCCGTGCCGCGCGCGATCAAGACTTCTTCCCGCGTCATCCGGCGGCTGACCTGCGGCAGCCGCATCGTGTCGCCCGCCATGCCCGGCGGATCGACGGAATAGGATACCGTCAATTCGGGATCGTCGGCCATCGTCTTGGTGGCCTCGGCCAGCGCCTTCTTGAACGGATCGGCGGGGTTGTCGGAGCGTTGGGTCATCGATCCGCCTCGTCGCGCAAGAAGAACGGGCGCGTTTCCGGCAGGCGTTCGCCGAGATCGTTGCACAGACTGCCTAGCCGCGCCCGTTCCATTTCCTTTCCCTCCTCCTCCGTGGCGTCGGGCGCGTTGAGGCTCATCCGAAGCGACGATAACGAACGGGCACGTTCCCGGACACGCGCGTCAACCTCGGCCGCGTTTCCGCCCGCCAGCCTGATCGCCGCCGCCCGGTAGGCCAGCGCCTCGGCATCAAGTGCCGCAATCTCGGTCGGTGGCGCATCAGGCCGCTCGGGACCAAGCGCCGCATGGAGAGCCACGCAATCGGCCGCCTCGCGTGACTCGAATGGCAGTGCGCTGACGGCCTGCGGTAGAATGGCCGCCACGCCGACGCAGGCGAGCCGCACCGCCATCACCTTATGCTCTGGCTCGCGGCACTTTCCGGCAGTTCCTCGTCGAAGCAGCGCTGGTAGAACTCCGCCACCGTCTGCCGCTCCAGCTCGTCGCACTTGTTGAGGAAGGTCAGCCGGAAGGCATAGCCCATGTTGCGGAAGATCTCGGCGTTCTGGGCCCAGTTGATCACGGTCCGGGGGCTCATGACGGTCGAGAGGTCGCCGTTCATGAAGGCGGTGCGGGTGAGGTCGGCGACCGTCACCATCTGGGCGATGTGCTTGCGGCCCTTTTCGGTGTTGTAATGCGGATTCTTGGCCAGCACGATCGCGGTCTCGGCGTCGTGGGACAGGTAGTTCAGCGTGGCCACGAGGCTCCAGCGGTCCATCTGCGCCTGGTTGATCTGCTGGACGCCGTGGTAAAGCCCGGTCGTGTCGCCGAGGCCCACCGTGTTCGACGTCGCGAAGAGCCGGAAGGACGGATGCGGCGTGATGATCTCGTTCTGGTCGAGAAGCGTCAGCTTGCCGTCATGTTCCAGGACGCGCTGGATCACGAACATCACGTCGGCGCGGCCGGCGTCGTATTCGTCGAAGACAATGGCGACGGGGTTCCTGAGCGCCCAGGGCAGGATCCCCTCGTGGAACTCCGTCACCTGCTTGCCGTCGCGCAGCTTGATCGCGTCCTTGCCGATGAGGTCGATCCGGCTGATGTGGCTGTCGAGGTTCACCCGCACGCAGGGCCAGTTCAGATGCGCGGCGACCTGTTCGATATGGGTCGATTTGCCGGTGCCGTGATAGCCCTGGATCATCACCCGGCGGTTGTAGGCAAAGCCCGCGAGGATGGCGAGCGTGGTGTCGGGGTCGAACTTGTAGGTCGGGTCGATTTCCGGCACGCGGTCCGTGCGTTCGGCAAAGGCCTTCACCTTCATCTCGGTATCGATCCCGAAGACCTCGCGGACAGAGACTTCCTCGGTGGGTTTCGCATTGGTATCGGGCATCGGGTCCGCCATGTTCTCCGGCCCGGGGGGTCCGGGCATCACCCGGCCTTGATGGAGCATTCCGGCGGAGGGTGCAAGGGAGGCGCGCAGCGCATCTGGCCTTCCGGCGCTCCGGTCCGGCTCGGGCCTGGTGTCGGGTCCAGCGTCGGGCCCGCGCGGGATATGTGTCGGGACCGACCGGATATGGCGGGGAGGGGGCGGCCCCGGTCGAGCACACGGGGTGCTGGCGAAGGTGTTACCCCCTGAAACCTCGTTTTGGCGCAAACTGGCCCGGCAAGCGCGCCGGATGGGCGCGGTCAGGAGGAACGATGCCGACACGACGCAATCTCTTTCTCGGTGCGGTCGCGACCTGGGTCGGTGCCACGGGTCTGCGCGCCGCGACCGGGAACTTCGAGATCACCAGGACCGAGGACGAATGGAGGAAGATCCTTACCGCCAGCCAGTTCAACGTCCTGCGCGAGGAGGGGACCGAGAAGGCCTTCACCTCGCCGCTCAACGACGAGCACCGCGACGGCATCTTCGCCTGTGCCGGCTGCGACCTGCCGCTCTATTCGTCGAAGACGAAATACGACAGCGGCACGGGTTGGCCCTCGTTTTGGGAACCGCTGGACGATGCGGTGCGGACGCAGCCGGACTGGGGGCTCTTCGGCAAGCGGACCGAGGTGCATTGTCGGCGCTGCGGCGGGCATCTCGGCCATGTCTTCAATGACGGGCCGAAGCCCACGGGGCTGCGCTACTGCATGAACGGGGTCGCGCTCAGCTTCCATCCGGCCTGATTCGGCCGATCGCGACACTCCGACCCTGCCAGCCCCCGGGCCGGCAGGGTTCTTGCGCCACATCGTGAACAAAGTCACAGATCTCCTGTTTCTGTCGCCTCGGCAGCATCTTGGGACGCCTATGACTTTGGGTGGCATTTGCTTCATATAACCAAAGTTATAGGGCGGGGCGACGCGCCTTTGGGGGGCTCCGATCGTCCGAGGCGCCGGCGAGAAAACACTTGCCCGGTTGGTCGGAATAAAGTTGATAGTTTTTGTAAATAATCGGGACCACCCGAAAACGTATGGGAAGGGAACCATGAATCGGATCCACATTGCCGCCGCGGCGCTCATCACCGCGGCACCGGCACCGGCGCTCGCCAACCCGCTGTCGCTCGATACCGAACAGATGCTTGGCCGGTCGGTCTTCTTCGATACCTCGCTTTCGGCCCAGGGCAACATGGCCTGTTCCTCCTGCCACGATCCGTCGACCGGCTTCACCAGCCCGAGGGACGACTTCAATGCCGCCGGCGCCGTCGTCGAGGGCTCTGTCTCGGGACGGTTCGGCAACCGCAAGCCGCCGTCGGCGGCCTATGCCACCTTCTCGCCGGTCCTGCATCACGTGGTCGACGGCGATGATGTCACCTTCGTCGGCGGCGCCTTCCTCGACGGGCGCGCGACGGGCGGCAAGCTCGGCACGCCGACCGCCGACCAGGCGCAGGGCCCCTTCCTGAACCCGGCCGAGATGGCGCTGCCGCATGCGGTCTGCGTCGTCGACCGGGTGCTGCACCCGTCCGACCCGAGCCGCTATCCGGTCAGCTATGCCGATGTCTGGGGCCCCGCATCCGTTTTCGAGATCCCGGCCGCGCTCACCGCCGATTGCGGTGATGCCGATGCCAAGATCACGATCGAGGACGAAGACCTGGCGGCGCGGGTCGACGAGGCTTTCGACCGCATCGCCATCTCGCTGGCTGCGTTCGAGGCCTCCGACGAGGTCAATCCCTTTTCCTCGCGCTATGATGCCTGGGCGGCCGGCGTGGGCACGCTCAGCGAACAGGAACAGCGCGGTTTCGAGATCTTCACCGCCGAGGACAAGGGAAACTGCGCGGCCTGCCACGTGCTGACACCCACGGGCCGCTCGCAGCACGCGATCTTCACCGACTGGACCTTCGACAACCTCGGCGTGCCGCGCAATCGCGACAATCCGCAGGGCGCGAGCTATGTGGACCCCGGTCTCGGCGCCTATCTGGAGACCGACCCGCTCTATGCCTCGTTTGCCGCCGACCTCATGGGAGCCCAGCAGGTTCCGACGCTGCGCAACCTCGACAAGCGGCTCTCTGCGGATGCGTCCAGGGCATACATGCACAACGGCTACTTCAAGACGCTGGCCGGCGTCGTGCATTTCTACAACACCCGCGACGTGCTGCCGCGCTGCGCCGATCCGCTGGCTTCCGAGGCCGAGGCCCTGGCTGCGAACTGCTGGCCGGAGCCGCAGTTCGAGGCGACGATGAACACCGAGGAATTGGGCGACCTGAAGCTGACCGCGGCCGATGAGGCCGATCTGGTGGCTTTCCTGAAGACGCTCGACGACCGGTGAGATCCCCGGGACGGTGAACTCCCGGGCCCCGTGGGTGCCCGGGACGGGCGCGGGGGGCGGCAAGCCCTTTCCCGACCTCCGCGTCAAGGAAAGGCCGGGTCCCAATCCCGGCCTTTTCCGCCCCCCGGGGGGATTGCGCCCGCCGGTTCGGGCAGGATCGGGGGCGGGACGCGCCGGGCCCAGGGCTGTTGCGATGCGCGAGTAAGGCGCCTTGGGACAAGCGGGAAGGCGGCCTGCGGAGCGCCGGGGACATCCGGGACCATGGCGCCGGCCGGGCAGGAGGCCAGGCCGTAGCGATCCAGATCGGCCCACTGGGCAAGCGCTCATGAAACGACGGTGCAGACGACGGCGCCCTCCGGCGCGCGCGGCCACGCGAAGCCGCTTCCCCGAGTGCCCGATCAGTCGGTGAAGTTGCGGCTGTCCTTGATCTGGTCCCAGGCCCAGACGACCTCCTGCAGGCGGTCCTCGTCGGAGCGGTCGCCACCGTTCATGTCGGGATGAAGATCCTTCACGAGGCTCTTGTATTGCTTGCGGATCTCCACCCTCGTCCAGGTGTCGCGGGCTTCCAGGATCTCAAGCGCGCGGCGCTCGGTCGGGGGCAGGCGGCGGCCGGCGGTTCGGCCGGGGTTCTGGGTCGCGTTGGCGCCGAGGATCTCCATCGGATCCTCGATGCCCAGACGGGCCCAGGCACGATCCTCGGTGCCGCGCTTGCCGAAGGGCTTGGTCTCTCGCCCCCAGATACGGTCCTTGTCGAGGAACTTCTGGAACTCGTCGTCGCTCTGACCCTGGAAGAAGTTCCATTTGAGATTGTATTCGCGGATATGGGCGCGGCAGAACCAGAAATACTCGTCCAGCCGGTCAGGCGAGACCGGGGCGCGGTACTGGCCGACTTCGGTGCAGCCGGCATGGTCGCAGGCGCGGCTCGAGGTTTCGAAGGCGCCAGACATGCCGCGCTTGCCCTTCGAGCGGCGCTTCTTGTCGGAAGCCGCCGAGAGGTTGAAGCCGAAGGGATCGGGTTTGGTCATGCGCGCCTCACGCTTTGCCGTTCTCGACTCGGGGGCCAGAGTGTAGGGGAAATTGGGGCGCTTTGAAGGGGCCAACGGCAAAAAGTGGAAAATGCCGGCCCATCGGGTATCGCGGCGGCGCCCCGCAGGCAGTCGCGCAGGCTGTCCCGGGCGCGCTCCGGGTTCAGGCGGTGGCGGTGCCGTCGTCTTCGGGGGTGCGCCGGACCCGGGGCGCCTTGCCTTCCGGCGCCTCGGCGGTCAGCCGCCGCGGTGGCGCGGGGATCTCGGCGGGCGCGACGGGCAGGGGAAGGGCGCGGCGAAACACGAGCACGGTGTGATAGACCGTCGTCCGCCGGGCCAGCCCGCTGCGTTCCTCCGAAGGCAGGGTGTCGCTCCGCACGAACTCCCAACCCTCGCGGCCAAGCCGGTTCATCACCTGCGACAGCGCGAAGGCGAAGCGGTCGGCCGGTGTCTTGGCATCGCGCGACTTCTCGCCGCGCATGGGGGCAGGAACGACCCGGTACTCGAATTGCTGCATCTCGTCCTCGCGGGGATGTCCGGAACGTCCGGCGGCATACAGGACGGCGCGCCGGGCGACAAGCGGCGCATCCCGGGGGCCGGCGTCGTAGCGAAAGGGCGGTGCATTCGCGCCACGGCGCGTTTTGCGCTTTACCTGTGACCTCGCGGGCGGAAAGATGCGGCAAAGCGCCGCCATCCGTGCGGCCGGACCGCCAGGGGGGGGCGCGATGAGGACCGGGTTCTATTTCGACGAGCGCTGCATGTGGCATTCGGCGGGCGAGCACGTGCTCTTCCTGCCGGTCGGGAAGTTCCTGCAACCGCCCTCGTCCGCCGGCTATGCCGAAAGCCCCGAGACCAAGCGGCGGCTGCGAAACCTCGTCGAGGTCTCGGGTCTCGGCGAGCATCTCGACTGGCGGTCGGCGCCGCCCGCCACGCGCGAGGATCTCTTGCGGATCCATCCGGCGCATTACCTCGACCGTTTCAAGGCGCTCTCGGACAAGCGCGGCGGCGACATGGGCGAGGAAGCGGGGTTCTCCCAGGGCGGCTACGAAATCGCGGCGCTGTCGGCGGGGCTGGCCAAGCGCGGCGTCTCGGACGTGATGGCCGGGCGGGTCCGCAACGCCTATGTGCTCTCGCGCCCGCCCGGGCATCACTGCCTGCCGGACAAGGGTATGGGCTTCTGCCTGCTGGCCAATATCCCCGTCGCGCTCGAGGCGCTCAGGGCCGAGCGCGGGCCGGTCAGGGCGGCGATTCTGGACTGGGACGTGCATCACGGCAACGGCACCGAGGCGATCTACTACGACCGCGCCGATACGCTCACCATCTCGATCCATCAGGAGAACTGCTATCCGACCGATACCGGACGCGCGATCGATCGCGGCGCCGGCGCCGGGATCGGGGCGAACCTGAACATCCCGCTCCTGCCGGGCTCGGGGCATCAGGCCTATCTCGATGCGATGGAGCTTCTGGTTGCGCCCGCGCTCAGGGCCTTCCGGCCCGAGATCATCGTCGTCGCCTCGGGGCTCGATCCGAACGCGCTCGATCCGCTGGCGCGGATGCAGGCGCATTCGGAAACCTTTCACGCCCTCATGCAGGATGCGATGGAACTGGCGGGCGAACTGTGCGGCGGACGCATCGTGGCCGTGCACGAGGGCGGCTATTCCGAGGCCTATGTGCCCTTCTGCGGCCTCGCCGTGATCGAGGCGCTGGCGGGGCGGCGGAGCCAGGTCGTGGATCCGTTCCTCGACCTTCTTCAGGACCAGCAGCCGGCCGCGGACATGATCGCCTTTCAGCGCGCCCGGCTGGAAGCCCAGGCGCGGAGCCTCTTCGGCGGCTGAGGGCGGTCTTGCGGCGCGCGCGGGGGGGGCTCAGAGCCCGAGCTTCTGCGCCACCAGCGCGTTGACGGTGGCCGGGTTGGCCTTGCCGCCGGTCGCCTTCAGCACCTGGCCCACGAACCAGCCGGCAAGCTTGGGGTTCTGCCTTGCCTTCTCGACCTGATCGGGGTTCGCGGCGATGACGTCGTCGACCGCCGCCTCGATGGCGCCGGTGTCGGTCACCTGCTGCATGCCGTGCCGCGCCGCGACCTCGGCCGGATCGCCGCCGCGTTCGCGGCTCCACAGAAGCTCGAAGAGGTCCTTGGCCATCTTGCCCGAGATCGCGCCCTTGGCGATGAGGTCGAGCACGCCGCCAAGCTGCGCCGCCGAGACCGGGGTCGTGGCGACCGTCAGCCCCTCCTTGTTCAACCGGCCGAAAAGCTCGTTGATGACCCAGTTCGCGGCCTGCTTGCCGTCGCGACCCTGCGCCACCGCCTCGAAGAAGGCCGCATTCTCGGTCTCGGCGGTCAGGACGCTCGCATCGTAGTCGGTCATGCCATAGTCGGCGACGAAGCGCGCCTTCTTGGCGTCCGGCAGTTCCGGCATCGTGGCCACGATGTCATCGACCCACGCCTGCTCGATCTCCAAGGGCAGAAGGTCGGGGCAGGGGAAATAGCGGTAGTCATGCGCCTCTTCCTTCGAGCGCATGGAGCGGGTCTCGCCGCGGTCGGGATCGTAGAGCCGCGTTTCCTGCACGATCTTGCCACCATCTTCGACGATCGCGATCTGGCGCCTTGCTTCGAATTCGATGGCTTGCTGGATGAAGCGCAGCGAGTTCATGTTCTTGATCTCGCAGCGCGTGCCGAGCACCGAATGGTCGCCGGTCGCCTGGTATTTCTCGTAGTCGCCCGGGCGGCAGATCGAGACGTTGACATCGGCCCGCAGGTTGCCGTTCTGCATGTTGCCGTCGCAGGTGCCGAGATAGCGCATGATCTGGCGGAGCTTTCCGACATAGGCCGCCGCTTCCTCGGGGCCCCGGATGTCGGGGCGCGAGACGATTTCCATAAGCGCGACGCCGGTGCGGTTGAGATCGACGAAGGACATCAGCGGGTCGAGATCGTGGATCGACTTGCCGGCGTCCTGCTCCATGTGGATGCGCTCGATGCGCACCCGGCGCGCAACGCCCGGACCCATCTCGACGATCACCTCTCCCTCGCCCACGATGGGCGCGTAAAGCTGGGAAATCTGGTAGCCCTGCGGCAGGTCGGGGTAGAAGTAGTTCTTGCGGTCGAAGGCCGAGCGCAGGTTGATCGTGGCCCTGAGCCCGAGGCCGGTCCTGACCGCCTGCGCCACGCAATACTCGTTGATCACGGGCAGCATGCCGGGCATCGCCGCGTCGACGAAGGCGACATTGGAATTGGGTTCGGCCCCGAATTCGGTCGAGGCGCCGGAAAAGAGCTTGGCCTTGGAGGCGATCTGGGCGTGAACCTCGAGCCCGATCACGAGTTCCCAGTCCGACCTGGCGCCGGCGATGACCTTCGGTTTCGGGGCTTCAAAGGCGATATCGAGCATGGGGCCGTCCTTCCGTGTCCGGCCCACTTTCTAGGCGAGCGCGGGCGGCGAGACAAGGTGCGCCGGCCGCCCTAGCTGGCCTTGAAGGCTCGTGCGATCTCGTCGAGCGCATCCTTCTGGCGCTCGGACACGATGCCGCCGCGCCCGGCGCGGGCGGTATCGTTCAGAACCGCCATGAGCGGCGTGAAGCCGCCCGCGCGGTCGATCTTCGCCAGCCGGCGGCAGAGGCGGGTGACGGCGGGTGCCGGGCCCCTCGATTCCGTCACCAGCCAGCGACCGAGGATCAGCATCTCCTCGGCATCCTTCAGCCCGAGATCGCACCGCCGCTGCAGCGCAGCCAGAAGCGCGTCATGCTGGTCGGGGCTCGGCAGCCCGCCGAGCTCGAGGAAGGCGATGGCAAGCGCGGCGGTGGCGAGCTTCGGGTCGTCGACGCAGTCCACCGGATGGCTGTTCTGCCGGCGGCGGAAGCCAAGCCGGCGCGCGGCCGAGATCACCTCCTCCGCCACCCCGGCCGGTTCCTGGGCCATGGTGGCCGCGTTGCGCATGCGCATGACCCAGACGAAGGCGACGGTGACGAGGCCGATGGTGGCGACGATCATGGGCACGGCTGGTCGCTCCACGGGGATTGCCCGGGGCAGCCTAGTGCCTCGGCCTTGCCGGTCAAGGTGGCCGATTCAGGCGGCGACCCGCCGATCGCGGGTCGACCGCGGCATTTGCGGTTGCGCCATGGCCCCGTCTCGGGACATTTGACGTGCCGGCGCTGGGGGCCGGTGCTGACCGGACCCACCGATGAAAGCGATCCGCGCTCTGGCCCTTGGCCTTCTGGTACTGCCTGCCGCCTGCATGCAGGCGAACACAGCCGGGACGCCCGTTTCGGCGTCCTTCCTGCCGGCAATGCGCTGGGACGCGCATCGCCCCGAGGCCGGCGACTGGACCAGGGCGCTACTGGGCGCGCTTCGGGACGAGGGCGCGGTGCTTGCCTCGACCGTGCCGAGCGATGTCGATACCTTCTGCCCGGGCTATGCCGATGCCGCCCCGCAAGAGCGCGTGGCCTTCTGGGCCGGGCTCTTCTCGGTCCTTGCCAAGCACGAGAGCACCTTCAATCCCAAGGCACGGGGCGGCGGCGGCCAGTGGATCGGGCTGATGCAGATCTCGCCCCGGACCGCCGAAGCCTATGACTGCGACCTGCCCGCAAAGAGCGGGCTTGCCGACGGCAAGGCCAATCTCGCCTGCGCGGTCAAGATCGCCGCCAGCCAGGTCTCGCGCGACGGTGCCATTGTCGCCGACAGCGATGGCGACTGGCGCGGCATTGCGCGCGACTGGGCGCCGATGCGCTCCGCCGCCAAGCGCGACGACATGGCCGGCTGGACCCGCAAGCAGAGCTACTGTCAGGGCTGAGCGTTGCTCAGGTCCCGAGCGTCCCGCCCATGATCGGCACGCCGCGGCGACCGAATTCGCGCATCAGGCGCGCCGGATCGACCTCCTCGACGCCCGAGAGCGGCACGTCGCGGCCGTCGCTGAGGGACATCACGCAGACCGTGCGCCCGTCGATGTCGCGTCCGATCGACACCCGCCGGATCGCCGAAATCGGGGCGGCGCCGGCGCCCCGGCGGGCAAACCAGTGCACGCTGTCGGGCCCGAAGCGAAAGCCGCGCCCCGGGTTGATCACGATCCGCAAGAGGACAAGTGCGAGATAGGCGACCGCGAGTGCCTTGACCAGCAGGCCCATCTCGAGCACCACCGCGAGATAGACCAGCATCATGGCCGACCCGAGGGCCAGATAGCCGCGTGGCCCCCGCGCCTGTTTCCAGGCACCAATACCGTCCATTTGCATGGACCCAACCCCCATTACACCCGAGCGAAGCCTAACCGCTCGGGCCCGTTTCAGGAAGAGGTGCGGCGCGGTGGCGCCCGATAATCCCCGTTCCGGAAACACTGGGCCGCCCGAAGCCGGAGTGCGGGCGCGGGCGGAACAGTCATCTGAACCGCCGCGTGCCTTTGGGGCGATGGGCTCGCCTCAGGCGCGATCCGCGCCGAGGATGCGCCCCACCATCTCGCGGGTGTCACGCGAGAGGCCGGGCGTCGCCGCCACCGACTGCAGCGCCTCGCGCATCAGCGCGCGCCGGTCGGCATCGTAGCGGGCCCAGGTCTCGAAGGCGGTCGACATGCGCGCGGCGATCTGCGGATTGACCGGATCGAGCCGCGCGAGCCAGCCGGCATAGAACCGGTAGCCGGCGCCACCTCTGGCATGAAAGCCCGCGTGGTTCGCCGCAAGTCCGCCCAGCAACGCCCTGGCGCGGTTCGGATTTTTCCATTCGAACTCGGGCAGGGCGGCAAGCCGCTCGGCGGTCGGCACGGCGGTCTCGGGCCTGGCGTGGACGAGCTGCAGAAGGAACCACTTGTCGATGACAAGGCGGTTGTCGCGCCAGCGTTCGGCAAAGGCGGCCGTTGCGGCCTCGCCCCGGCCCGCAGCAATCAGGCAGCCGAGCGCGCCGGCGCTCTCGGTCATGTTGTCGGCGGTTTCGAAGAGTGCCGCGGCGCGCGCCCCGCCGTCGGCGCGGCTGTGGAACGCCAGCGCCGCGAGCCGCAGCGCCCGGCGGCCCGCCGAGGCGGAATCGGGCGCGAAGGGCCCCTTCGTGAGCATCGCCTCGTAGGTGGCCGAGAGCGGCCGGGCCAGACCTTCGGCGATAGTTTCCGCCAGACCCTCGCGCGCGGCGTGGATCGCATCGGGATCGGCGGTTCGACCGCTTTCATGCAGGGTCTGGGCGAGATCGTCCTCGGAGGGAAGCTGCAGGCAGAGCGCACGGAAGGCCGGATCGAGCGTCTCGTCGGCAAGGACCGCGCCGAGCGCCTCGACATAGCTTCGCGAGGGCGCGGCGCCCTCGGCGATCGAGCGCACGAGACCGTCCTTGGCAAGCGCACGGCCGGCTTCCCAGCGGTTGAAGGGATCGGTGTCATGGGCGAGCAGGAAGGCGCGTTCCGTCACATCGACCTTGCGGTCGAGCACCACCGGCGCCGAGAAACCGCGCAGGATCGAGGGCACCGGGCGGCTCGCCAGCCCCTCGAAGCGGAAGCTCTGGGTGGCCTCGGTCATCTCCAGCATCGTCGTCGCCACGACCTCGTCGCCGTTGGGGTTCAGAAGCCCGACGGCGATCGGAATCACGCGCGGGGGCTTGGCGTCCTGTCCCGGCGTCGGCGCGGTCTTCTGGTGGAAGGTCAGCGTATAGGTGCCGCCGTCGCTGCCGGGGTTCCAGGCCTCGCTCACCGTCAGGCGCGGGGTGCCGGCATCGGTATACCAGCGCTTGAACTGGGTCAGGTCGCGCCCGGTCGCGTCCTCGAAGACCTTCAGCCAGTCCTCGATCGTCGCGGCATCGCCGTCGTGGCGGTCGAAATAGAGATCGAGCGCGCGGGCGTAGCCGTCATCGCCGACGAGGCGCTTCAGCATTCCGATCACCTCGGCGCCCTTCTCGTAGACGGTCGCGGTGTAGAAGTTGTTGATCTCGACATAGCTGTCGGGGCGCACGGGGTGGGCCAGGGGGCCGGTGTCCTCGCGGAACTGGCGGGCGCGCAGGGTCAGCACGTCGTCGATCCGCTTGACCGGGGCCGAGCGCATGTCGGACGAGAACTGCTGGTCGCGGAAGACCGTCAGCCCCTCCTTCAGGCAGAGCTGGAACCAGTCGCGACAGGTGATGCGGTTGCCGGTCCAGTTGTGGAAATACTCGTGCGCGATGACGCCTTCGATGCGCTCGAAATCCAGATCGGTCGCGGTCTCGGGGCTGGCGAGCACGAGCTTTGAGTTGAAGATGTTGAGACCCTTGTTCTCCATCGCGCCCATGTTGAAATCGTCGACCGCGACGATGTTGAAGACTTCGAGATCGTATTCGCGCCCGTAGGTGTCCTCGTCCCACTTCATCGAGCGCTTGAGGCTGTCCATCGCATAGGCGCAGCGATCCTCGTCGCCGCGGCGCACCCAGATCGCCAGCGCGACCTTGCGCCCCGAACGCGTGATGAAGCTGTCGTGCACCGCGACGAGATCGCCCGCCACGAGCGCAAAGAGATAGGCCGGCTTCTTCCAGGGATCAGTCCAGTTCGCCCAGCCCGCCCCCGACGCGGTCGGGTTGCCGTTCGACAGGAGCACCGGCAGGTCGCTTTCGATGCGCACCCGGAACGGGGCCATCACGTCGGGCCGGTCGGGGTAGAAGGTTATCCTGCGAAAGCCCTCGGCCTCGCACTGGGTGCAGTAGATGCCGCCCGACATGTAGAGCCCCTCGAGCGCGGTGTTGGCCGCCGGGTCGATCTCGACCTCGGCCTCCCAGGTGAAGGGCCCCTCGGGCAGGTCGTCGGCAGCGAGCGTGAGGCCGCTCTCGTCGATGCCCGGCCTGACCTCCTGCCCGTCGATCCGCGCCGAGATCAGGCGCAGCTTCTCGCCGTCGAGCCGGAAGTCGTGCCGGCCCGGGACTTCGGGGTTGGGCGCGAAGCCGATGCGGGCGATGACCCGCGTCGCATGGGGATCGAGCCGGAAGGTCAGGTCCACCTCGGTGACGGAAAAGGGATAGGGCGCGTAGTCGGCAAGGAGCGTCGGCTGATGGTGCTCTTCGGGCATGGGGCATCCTTTCCGGGCCTGGGTCGCGGCGACGATAGGAGGCGGCCGGGGGGCGTGCAAGCATGTGCCAGGGCCTCTTTCGCCATCTCCCGGCGGCGAATGCGCGTTCGCCAGGAGGTTTCATCGGAAGCGGGCGTTGCCCAGCCGCGCCGTCACGTTTACGGTATGCCGAAGCATACGGGGTCGCCGGTGCGGGCAGTCGGGCAGGGCCGGAGGAAAGTGTAATGAGCGGACGGGTCGAACGCGCCGGGCTGCAGGTGGACAGCCAGCTCGCGGTCTTTGTCGAGGACGAGGCGTTGCCGGGCACCGGGGTCGCGGCCGAGGCCTTCTGGAGCGGGCTCGCCGGGATCGTGGCCGATCTCGGACCGAAGAACCACGCGCTTCTCGAGCGCCGCCAGACGCTGCAGGCCGAGATCGACGCCTGGCACCGCGAGCGGCGCGGCCAGAGCCACGATCACGAGGCCTACAAGGCCTTCCTCGGCGAGATCGGCTATCTGCTGCCCGAGGGGCCGGCCTTCGAGATCGACACCGCGGGCGTCGACGACGAAATCGCGCGCGTGCCCGGGCCGCAGCTTGTCGTGCCGGTGACGAATGCGCGCTATGCGCTCAACGCCGCCAACGCCCGCTGGGGCTCGCTTTACGATTGCCTCTACGGCACCGACGCGATGGGGTCGCTGCCGCCCGGTGGCGGCTACGAGCGCGGCCGCGGGGCGCGGGTCGTGGCCCGGGTGCGGGTCTTCCTCGACGAGGCCTTCCCGATCGCGGGGGCGAGCCATGGCGACGTGCGGCGCTATCACGTGAAGGACGGGGCGCTGCTGATCGACGGCCTGCCGCTCGTCTCGCCCGAGAAGTTCGTGGGCTACCGCGGCAATCCGCGCACGCCCGAGGCGGTGCTTCTGCGCAACAACGGGCTGCATGTCGAACTGGTCTTCGACCGGGCGCATTTCATCGGCGCGCGCGATCAGGCGGGGCTGGCCGATGTGCAGATCGAAAGCGCGGTCTCGGCGATCATGGACTGCGAGGATTCGGTCGCCTGCGTGGATGCCGAGGACAAGGTGCAGGCCTATCGCAACTGGCTCGGCCTGATGCGCGGCGATCTGGAGGAGCGGTTCGAGAAGGGCGGGCAGGCGCTGACCCGGCGGCTGAACCCCGACCGGCGCTATGTGGCGCCGGATGGCAGCGAGCTCGCGCTCAAGGGGCGCGCGCTGCTTCTGGTGCGCAACGTCGGCCATCTGATGACCAATCCCGCGATCCTCGATGCGAGCGGCGCAGAGATCTTCGAGGGGCTGATGGACGCGATGGTGACGGTGCTGATCGCGATCCACGACCTGAAGAAGACCGCGGGCCTGCGCAATTCGCATTCCGGTTCGGTCTATGTCGTGAAGCCGAAGATGCACGGGCCCGAGGAAGTGGCCTTTGCCGACGAGATCTTCACCAGGGTCGAGGCGGCGCTGGGCCTGCCGCAACACACCGTCAAGCTCGGCATCATGGACGAGGAACGGCGCACGAGCGTCAACCTCAGGGAATGCATCCGCGCCGCGCGGCACCGCGTGGCCTTCATCAACACCGGCTTTCTCGACCGCACCGGGGACGAGATCCATACCTCGATGGAAGCCGGCCCCTTCAGCCGCAAGGACTTCATCAAGCGCAAGGCCTGGATCGGCGCCTACGAGAACCAGAATGTCGATATCGGGCTCGAGTGCGGGCTTTCGGGGCGGGCGCAGATCGGCAAGGGAATGTGGGCGATGCCCGATCTCATGGCGGCGATGCTCGAGGCGAAGATCGAGCATCCCAAGGCCGGCGCCAATACCGCCTGGGTGCCCTCGCCGACGGCGGCGACGCTGCATGCGCTGCATTACCACCGGATCGACGTCTTCGCGGTGCAGGCGCGGCTCAGGAAGGGCGGGCGGCGCGCCTATGTGGACACCGTGCTGGATATCCCGCTCGCCGCCTACCGCAAGTGGGATGCCGACCAGATCCGCCGCGAGGTCGAGAACAACGTGCAGGGCATCCTCGGCTATGTCGTGCGCTGGGTCGATCAGGGTGTGGGCTGTTCCAAGGTCCCCGACATCAATGACGTCGGTCTCATGGAGGACCGTGCCACTTGCCGGATCAGCGCCCAGCATGTCGCGAACTGGCTGCACCACGGGGTGGTCAGCCCCGACACGGTGATGGATGCGATGCAGAGGATGGCGGCGGTTGTCGACCGGCAGAATGCGGGTGACCCCGCCTATCGGCCGATGGCGCCGGGGTTCCAGGGGCTCGCCTTCCAGGCGGCCTGCGATCTGGTGTTCCTCGGGCGCGAACAGCCCTCGGGTTATACCGAGCCGATCCTGCACAGGCGGCGGGCCGAGGTGAAGGCCGCGCGCTGACGAAAGCGGCGGGTGCGGCGGCGGCGGGGTGACCGTGCGCAGCTGCACTTTCCTTTTCCGCAAAGGGCATTATCCTCTGCTCCGGGGAAAAGGGGAACGCCATGTCACGGCCGGTCGTCGGCATCATCGGCAACATGAACCTCCTGAACGACAGCTATCCGGTCCATGCCGGGGGCACGATGAATTCGGCCGCCGTGGCGCAGGTGGCGGGATGTCTGCCGCTGCTGATACCGACGGACCCGCGGCTTGTCGGCGTCGCCGAGCTTCTCGAGGTCTGCGACGGGTTCCTGCTGACCGGCGGGCGGCCCAACGTCCACCCCGAGGAATACGGCGAGGAACCGACCGAGGCGCATGGTGCCTTCGACCGGTGTCGCGATGCGATCACGCTGCCCCTGGTGCGCGCCTGCGTGGAGCGCGGGCAGCCGTTTCTGGGTGTCTGCCGCGGCTTTCAGGAAGTGAACGTGGCGATGGGCGGCACGCTTCATCCCGAGATCCGCGATCTGCCGGGGCGGATGAACCACCGGATGCCACCCGAGGGCACGCTCGAGGAGAAGTTCGCTCTGCGCCATGCCGTCCGCTTCACCCCCGACGGTCCCTTCCGGCAGCTTTTCGGCGCCGAAGAGGTCATGACCAACACGCTCCATGGCCAGGGGATCAAGAGCGCGGGCAGCCGCATCGTCATCGACGGATGGGCGCCCGACGACACACCCGAGGCTCTCTACGTGCAGGGCGCGCCGGGCTTCACGCTGTCGGTGCAATGGCATCCGGAGTGGAACGCCGCCGAGGATCCGGCCTCGCGGCAGCTGTTTCAGGCCTTCGGCGCGGCCGCGGGCGCCTGGCAGGCCGGACGGGCGGCTGCATCGCCGCATCTGAAAAGCGCCTGACGCCCCCGGTCAGGCCAGGCGCTGCAGCGGCGCCTCGAGCCAGCCGAGCGAGAGTTTGCGCGCCTCGCGCGGCGTCAGGCACCGGCGCGAGGTCGGCGCGCAGGTGGCGCCCAGTGACCGGAGTTCTGGAAAGATCGCATAGATCTCGTCCCGCGCCGCGGCATCGAGAGCGCTCAGCCCCTCGCTGCCGGGGTAGAAGCTCTCGGTCTCGGCGCCCTCGGCCAGAACGATCTCGTGGCGGTCGAAGAGAATGTGCACGTAGTCGACGCTGCCGCCCGCCTCCTGGCGGATGTCTGCGTGTCCGATCAGCGACTTGGCCGGGACCAGAACCTCCGCGCAGCCGAACATCATCTCGGTCTCGTAGCCGGAGATCAGGATCCGGTGCTGTGGCGAGACGCGCAGCGGACGGCGGTTTCCGAAAATGCCCGCGGGGATCAGCACCGGCGCGAGGTGCCCGCGCGCGGAAACCCGGCGGCGCCCGATCCAGCGCAGGGTCTGCGGCCCGTGATCGCGTGTCATGACCTGATCGCCCGGCCGCAGCGTCTCGACCGCGCGCTCGCCCAGGGGGGTTGCGACGAGGGTGCCGGCGGTAAAGCAGGGGATGCCCATCGCATGAAGCTCGGCGCCGGTATCGACCTGGCCGACCGGCACGCCGATCAGGGTGATCGTCTCGCCGTTCGGGAAGGTGAGGATGGCGCTGCCGGTGCCGTCGCCATTGGTGTCGGTGACGACGACCTCCCAGGTCTTGACCGGGTTGCCGTTGGTGTCGTGCAAGAGCGAGACATCGATGAGATCGCGCCCGGTAAAGGTGCCGTCGCCATTGTCGATCGGGCCGAGAAAGCCCGAAACCGTATCGGCGCCCGAGCCATCGGTCATGATCAGCGTGTCGGCGACGCCGTCGCCCGCACCGAGGTTGATCACGTCGTTTCCGGCGCCGCCCGTGATCGTGTCCATCCCGCTGCCGCCGGCGATCGTGTCGTTGCCGCTGCTGCCGAGGATGAGGTCGTTGCCGGCGCCGGTGTCGACATTCACGCCGCTTCCGGCGGCCGTTGCGTTCACCGTGTCATTGCCCGAGCCGAGCTTCACCGCCTCGATCTGGCTGAAGCTGGCGGTCGAGCCGGACGTGGTAAGCGTTCCGGCCTCGGCACCCGAATAGGTGAGCGTGCCAGACGTCGTGACCCCGCTCGCATCGAGCGTGTCGCCCTGTGTCTCGCCGGTCTCGCCGCCGGTGATCGTGTCGTTGCCGAAGCCGTTGGCAAGCACGAAGCGGTCGTCGCCCGCGCCGCCGGTCAGCACGTCGGCCCCGGCGCCGCCGTCGATCGTGTCGTTGCCGGCGCCGCCCGCGAGCGTGTCGTTGCCCGAACCGCCGAGCATGGAATCGTTGCCGCCGCCGGCATCGACATTGACGCCGGCGGTGGTGGCCGAGGCATTGACGGTATCGTTGCCGGAGCCGAGGGCGAAGCGCTCGATCTGGCTGAAGGTGGCGGTCGAGCTGCCCGAGGCGAGGGTACCGGCCTCGTTGGCGGTGAAAGTCAGCGTCTCGTTGGCGGTGATCGCGGTGGAATCGACCAGGTCGCCCTGGGTCTCGCCCGCCTCGCCGCCGATGATCGTGTCGTTGCCGAAGGTGCCGGTGAGCTTGATCGTATCGTCGCCGTCGCCGGCCACGATGCTGTCGGCCCCGGCGCCGCCGTCGATCGTGTCGTTGCCGGCGCCGCCCGCGAGCGTGTCGTTGCCCGAGCCGCCGAGCATGGAATCGTTGCCGCCGCCGGCATCGACATTGACGCCGGCGGTGGTGGCCGAGGCATTGACGGTATCGTTGCCGGAGCCGAGGGCGAAGCGCTCGATCTGGCTGAAGGTGGCGGTCGAGCTGCCCGAGGCGAGGGTACCGGCCTCGTTGGCGGTGAAGGTCAGCGTCTCGTTGGCGGTGATCGCGGTGGAATCGACCAGGTCGCCCTGGGTCTCGCCGGCCTCGCCGCCGATGATCGTGTCGTTGCCGAAGGTGCCCGAAAGCAGGAACGTGTCGTCGCCCGCGCCACCGTTCATCGAATCGGCCCCGGTGCCGCCATCGATCGTGTCGTTGCCGGCACCCGCGAGGACCGTGTCGTTGCCGGCACCGGCCCGGATGTAATCGTCGTTGCCGCTGGTGCCGGGGAGGACCGCATCGTTGTTGTCGACGCGGTCGGAGCCGTTCGCCGCCGGTTCGATGTAGCTGCCGTTGATCAGGTCGTTGCCCGAGGTGCCCTCGACGATGCCGTCATCGAAGCCGGTGACGATGCGATCGGCGGTCATGCCGGTGAACGTGTTGCCGTTCACGCTGTTGAGGGTGATCGAGCGGATTGCGGAGGCTTCGTAGGCGATGGTGTCGGGGTTCGCGGTGAATTCCGGCGCCAGGAACAGGTGGCCGGCGGTATCCTGGGCGATGACCGCGGTCACCGTCGCGGTCGTGCCGTTCACGTAGGTGATCGTCGCGTTGTAGATCGCCGAGGAATCGAATGTGTAGGTGGCGGTGCCGGTCCCGATGTTGGTCGTGAACTGGTCGTTCGAAACGGTGTTGTCCTGATCGAGAACCCCGGCAGTGCCGCCGTTGTCGATCATCGTCGCCGAAGTGACATGGGTAAGGAGCGGATCGGCCACGGTGCCGAAGGTGGTTCCGACAAGGCTCGCGGCATTTTCCGCGACCGTGTTGCCCTCGGTCGGGTCGAGATCCGTCGCCCAGGTCCCGAGATAGATCCAGCTGAACGTTGTCGCCATCTGTCACTCGAATTGCGCCGGGGCCGGACCCGTTGCTGTACCGAAACCTGATGGCGCGCCGGCTGCGGCCTCAACCAGACTGTCGGTTCGGGACAATGGCAGATACTCCGCCCGCGCAGTCTGGCGCCGCCTCCTTAGGGATCTCGTGCGGCGGAATTAAGGCCGAATCCGGCGTCGATCAGGTCACCGCGGCGCGCTGGCGGAATTCGGCACGATCCCAGAGCCGGCCCGACATGACTTCGGCGATCCGCGCCACCGCGGCCTCGACCTCGGCCGCCGTCGTATAGAGCGGCGTGAAACCGAAACGCAGGATGTCGGGGGCGCGGAAGTCGCCGATCACGCCCCTGGCGATCAGGGCCTGGATGATCGCATAGCCCTCGGGGTGGCGAAAGCTCACCTGGCTGCCGCGCCGGTCGGCGTCGCGGGGCGAGACGAGCGCGAGCTCGGGGCAGGTGGCCTCGACGCCGCGGATGAAGGCTTCGGTCAGCTCGACCGAGCGGGTGCGGACCGCGCCCATGTCGACCCGGTCCCAGATGTCGAGCGCGGCGTCGAGTGCCGCCATCTGCAAGACCGGCGGCGTGCCGACGCGCATCCGCTCGATGCCGGTGCCGGGGCGGTAGGCGGGGTCGAAGGCGAAGGGCGCGGCATGGCCGAGCCATCCCGAAAGAGCGGGTTGCGCCGCCTCCTGCAGCGCCGGCGCGACATAGATGAAGGCAGGGGCGCCGGGACCGGCATTGAGATACTTGTAGGTGCAGCCGACGGCGAAATCGGCGCCGGCACCGGCCAGGTCGACGGGCAGCGCGCCGGCCGAATGCGCGAGGTCCCAGATGGCGAGCGCCCCGGCGGCGTGGGCACGCGCGGTCAGGGCGGCCATGTCATGGCGCCGGCCGCTGCGATAGTCGACCTCGGTCAGCATCAGCACGGCGAGATCGTCGTCGATGGCCGCGGCGATGTCCTCGGGGGCGACGACGCGCAACTCGTGGCCGGCGTCGAGCGTCTTCACCAGCCCCTCGGCCATGTAGAGATCCGTCGGGAAATTGCCGCTGTCCGAGAGGATCACGCGGCGTCCGGGGCGCAGCGCAAGCGCGGCGGCGAGCGCCTGGTAGACCTTGATCGACAGCGTGTCGCCCAGAACCACGCTTCCCGGCGCGGCACCGATCAGGCGGCCGATCCGGTCGCCGAGGCGGCGCGGCATCTCCATCCAGCCGGCGCGGTTCCAGGCGGTGATGAGCATCGCGCCCCATTCCTCGGTCACGGTGCGGGCGATCCGCGCCGCGGCGGCGCGCGGCAGCGGCCCGAGCGAGTTGCCGTCAAGGTAGATCACGCCCTCGGGCAGATCGAAGGCGGCGCGGGTTTCGGCGAAGAGATCGGTCATGGCGGCTCCGGATGGGTGGCCGCGGTTCGCGCCACGGGGGCGAGTTTTGGCGATTCCGGCGGCAAAATCCATCACCCATCGTTGCGCGCGTGAGCCCGCTTTCGCCGGACTTTCGTCTTTTGGATGACAAAGTCAGCGCCTAGACGAGGGCCGTGGGGCAGACGGGCGGAACGAGTAAAGACCGGAAATGGCAAAGGAAATAGACTTTCCCCCAGTGTGGCTCGCGGGTTTTGCCGCGCTCTGCGGCGCCATCGGCGCGGCGGTGCCGGTGCACAGCGAATTCAACCATACGGTCGGCGCCGTGCTGGTGAGTTTCGGGCTGATCGTGATGGCCATCGCCGCCCTGCAGATGCTGGTGGCGCGCACGACCGTGATCCCGCGGCGCGATCCCGCGGCGCTGGTCTACGGCGGCATCTTCCGCCTCAGCCGCAACCCGATCTATCTCGGCGATGCGATCGTCCTGACGGGTTTTTGCTTTTCGTGGGACGCGCTTCTGGCCCTGCCACTTGTCGCGGTCTTCATGTGGGTGATCCAGACCCGCTTCATCCGGGACGAGGAAGCGCGGCTTGCTGCGCATTTCGGCGAGCAATACGAGGACTATTGCGCCGGCACCCGCCGCTGGCTCTGAGACGACACGCCCCGGCGGGATTGCGACCCCATTTCCGAAAAACAGGTTGCCGGCGCTTTCGCGCTGAGGGTAAAAATCTTGCGCGATTGCGGGCATCGCCGGTTCGGAAGGGGAGAGACAGTGAAGATCGGAACACCGAAGGAGACCTTCGCGGGCGAGAACCGGGTGGCGATGACGCCGGACTCGGCCGTGCAGCTTCAGAAACTCGGTCACTCATGCCTCATCGAGGCGGGCGCGGGCGCGGCGGCGGGGTTTTCCGACGCCGCCTACGAGGCGGCCGGCGTCAAGGTGGTCAAGACCGCGGCGGCGCTCTTCAAGGAGGCCGAGGTGATCGCCAAGGTGCGTCCGCCGAGCACGACCGAGACCAGGCGCCTCGGAGCCGGTCAGACGCTCATCTCCTTCTTCTACCCGGCTCAGAACAAGGAGCTTCTCGCGCTGGCCGAGAAGCAGGGCGCGACCGTGATCGCGATGGACATGGTGCCGCGGATCAGCCGGGCGCAGAAGATGGACGCGTTGTCCTCGATGGCCAACATCGCCGGCTACCGCGCGGTGATCGAGGCCGGCAACAACTTCGGCCGCTTCTTCACCGGCCAGGTGACGGCGGCGGGCAAGGTGCCGCCGGCCAAGGTGCTGATCGTCGGCGCCGGCGTCGCGGGGCTGGCGGCGATCGGCACCGCCACCTCGCTCGGCGCGATCACCTATGCCTTCGACGTGCGGCCCGAGGTTGCCGAGCAGATCGAATCGATGGGGGCCGAGTTCGTCTATCTCGACTTCGCCGAAAACCAGACGGACGGCGCGGCGACGGGCGGCTATGCCGCGCCCTCGTCGCCGGAGTTCCGCGAGGCGCAGCTGAAGAAGTTCCGCGAACTGGCGCCGGAGATGGACATCGTCATCACCACCGCGCTCATCCCGGGCCGCGACGCGCCGGTTCTCTGGACGAAGGACATGGTCGAGGCGATGAAGCCCGGCTCGGTCATCGTCGATCTGGCGGCCGAGCGCGGCGGCAACTGCGAACTGACCAGGCCGGACGAGAAGGTCGTCTCCGACAACGGCGTGACCATCATCGGCTACACCGACTTCCCGAGCCGGATGGCGACCCAGTCCTCCACGCTTTATTCGAACAACATCAGGCACATGGTGTCCGATCTTACGCCGGGCAAGGACGGCGCCATCAACCAGAACATGGAAGATGACGTGATCCGCGGCGCGACTGTCACCCATGCCGGCGCGATCACCTTCCCGCCGCCGCCGCCGAAGATCCAGGCGATCGCGGTGCAGAAGAAGGAGAAGCCGAAGGAGCCGACGCCGGAGGAGAAGCGCGCGAACGAGATCGCCGCCTTCCGGGCCGAGACGCGCCAGCAGGTGGGGTTGCTCGCACTCGGCGGCGTGCTCCTGCTGCTCGTCGGGCTCGTCGCCCCGGCCAGCTTCATGCAGCACTTCATCGTCTTCGTGCTCTCGGTCTTCATCGGCTTCCAGGTGATCTGGAACGTCTCGCATTCGCTGCACACGCCACTGATGGCGGTCACGAACGCGATCTCGTCGATCATCATCCTCGGCGCGCTCATGCAGATCGGCTCGGGATCCTTCCTGGTGATCCTGCTCGCGGCACTGTCGGTCTTCATGGCCGGGATCAACATCTTCGGTGGCTTCCTGGTCACCCGGCGCATGCTCGCCATGTTCCAGAAGTCGTAAGGGGGCCGAAGTCATGGAATTCGGATTCACAACGGCCGCCTATGTCGTCGCGGCGGTGCTCTTCATCCTCTCGCTCGGCGGGCTCTCGGGGCAGGAAAGCGCCAAGCGCGCGGTCTGGTACGGGATCGTCGGCATGGCGCTTGCCGTGGTCGCCACCCTGATCGGGCCGGGTTCGGGCCTCTGGGTCCTCTCGGTGCTGCTGGTGCTTGCCGGCGGGGTCATCGGCTGGATCGTGGCACAGCGCGTGCAGATGACCGAGATGCCCCAGCTTGTCGCCGCGATGCATTCGCTCGTCGGCCTCGCCGCGGTCTTCATCGGCTACAACGCCCATATCGAGGCCGCGCGCGTGGCCGCGATGGACGAGACCGCACGCCACGCCCTGACGGGGTTTGCCGCGGTTCTGGCCCACAAGACGCCGATCGAGCTTTCGATCATGCGCGTCGAGGTCTTCCTCGGCGTCTTCATCGGGGCGGTGACCTTCACCGGCTCGGTCGTCGCCTTCGGCAAGCTCGCGGGCAAGCTCACGTCCAAGGCCGAGAAGCTTCCGGGCGGACATCTCCTGAATGCCGGCGCGGCGCTCCTGTCGGTTCTGCTCCTGCTTGCCTACGTCAATGGCGCCGGGGTCTGGACGTTGATCGCGATGACGCTTCTCGCCTTCTTCATCGGCTATCACCTGATCATGGGGATCGGCGGCGCGGACATGCCGGTCGTGGTCTCCATGCTCAACAGCTATTCGGGCTGGGCCGCGGCCGCGATCGGCTTCTCGCTCGGCAACGATCTCCTGATCGTGGTCGGCGCACTTGTCGGCTCCTCGGGCGCGATCCTCAGCTACATCATGTGCAAGGCGATGAACCGGTCGTTCATCAGCGTCATCCTCGGCGGGTTCGGCAATACCGCCGGGCCGCAGATGGAGGTGACGGGCGAACAGATCGCGATCGACGCCGAAGGCGTGGCCGCGGCGCTGAACGAAGCCGACAGCGTCATCATCATCCCCGGCTACGGCATGGCGGTGGCGCAGGCCCAGCAATCGGTCAGCGAGCTGACGCGCAAGCTGCGCGCGAAGGGCAAGACCGTGCGCTTTGCCATCCACCCGGTCGCGGGCCGGCTGCCCGGCCACATGAACGTGCTTTTGGCCGAGGCCAAGGTGCCCTACGACATCGTGCTGGAGATGGACGAGATCAACGCGGACTTCCCGGAGACCGATGTCGCCATCGTCATCGGCTCGAACGACATCGTGAATCCGGCCGCGCAGGAAGACCCGAACTCGCCCATCGCCGGGATGCCGGTGCTGGAATGCTGGAAGGCCAAGCAGGTCTTCGTCTCCAAGCGCGGGCAGGGAACCGGCTATTCCGGCATCGAGAACCCCTTGTTCTACAAGGACAACACGCGGATGTTCTACGGCGACGCCAAGAAGTCGGTGGACAGCCTGCTGCCGATGCTCGACTGATCCGGCCCGAGGGGGGGGGGCCGAACGACAGGCGTGAGGCCCGCCCATTGCGGCGGGCCCGCGGTCTTGTGCCGGGGGGGCGACCGGCGTGCCCCGGTCTATCCTCCCTCCTTTCGCAGCGGGGTATCCTCCAGGGATCCCGAGACCGGACCCGAGCCCCGGGGGAGCGCCAGGGACCTCGCCCCCTGCATCCCCGAGATCTTCGACGGCTAGGCGCACGGAAAGATGTCCCGGGCGCGGGTTCATCGAGCGCGCGGGCAGGTTTGCCGCCGGGGTTCCCTTCTACGGCCGCCAGCCGCCCGCGGCGGATCTGCCCAGGATCGAGGCGCCGTTGCTGATGCTCTACGCCGGGCGCGACACGCGGATCAACGAGGGCCGGCCAGAGTACGAGGCGGCGCTAAGGGCCTATGGCAAGCGCTACGAGGCCTTCATCTGCGAGGGCGCCAACCAAGGATTTCACAACGACACGACGCCGCGCTCAGACGCGGCCGCGGCCGAACCTGCCTGGTCACGAACGCTCGGGCCTTTCGCGACGCATCTCGCCTGAGACGGCCGGCCGGGGCGGCAGCGTTGCACAAATACAAGTATACGTCCGCGTGCCTTTCACGGCAGCGGTCGGGCGGTGTGTTTTCGTCCGCGGGCGCTAGTGTCGCCGCAGAAAACGAACGGCCGGCCGATGATCGACAACCATCCCCAGCGCTACGCCCTCGTGAACGAGCTGCATGCGCGGCCGTTCCCGTCGCTCGAGGCGCCTTGCCACGCGGTCTATTACGCGGTCAAGGAACCGAGCGACGCGCATAACCGCGACCGGGCAGCCGACCGGGCGCATCTTCTGGCGCTCCTCGAGCGCAATGGCGCCGCCCATCCGCCCGCGGGCGCCACCCATCACGCGGCGCGGATCGGGCGCTACGATCTGAAATGGGAAAGCCACACCGAATTCGTGACCTATTCGGCCTTCGGGCGTGGTGTCGGCGCACGGCCCTTCGACCCGGCCGAGGCGCAGGTCTTCCCGGCCGACTGGATGGCAAAGGCGCCGGGCAAGGTGGTGGCGGCGATCCTGCTTCGGGTCGAGCCGCTGACCGCGGATCTCGATCACGTGCGTCGCAGTGTCGCCGACTGGATGGTGCCGGAAAGCCTGGCCTGTTCCTGGGTGCTGGACGAAAGCGCGATCATCGCCGGCGACTTCCAGATCGATCCCGCCGGCATGATGCGTTTCGCGGTCTTCGCAAGGCCGGGGATCGGCCATCGCCGGATCGGGCGGATCGTCCAGCGGCTCTGCGAGATCGAGACCTATCGGGCGATGTCGATGCTGGGTCTCGGCCGGGCGCGGGATCTTGGCGGGCGGCTCAGCGCGCTTGATCCGCAGCTCTCGGAGCTTGTCGCGACCATTTCGGCGCCGGACGGCGATGGCGAAGAGACGCTGCACCGGTTGCTGAACATCTCGGCCGAGCTCGAGACGCTCGCCGTCGCCCATTCCTTCCGCTTCGGGGCCACCGGCGCCTATGAGGCGATCGTGAACCAGCGCGTGTCGATCCTGCGCGAAACGCGGTTCGACGGGCGTCAGACCTTCGGCGAATTCATGATGCGGCGCTACGATCCGGCGATGCGGACGGTGAAATCCGCCGAACGGCGGCTTGAACAGATGGCCGAGCGGGCCGAGCGGGCGGGCGAGCTTCTGCGCACGCGGGTCGATGTCGAACGCTCGGCGCAGAACCAGAAGCTCCTGGAAAGCATGGACCGGCGCGCGGACCTGCAGCTGAGGCTCCAGCACACGGTCGAGGGGCTCTCGGTGGTGGCGATCAGCTACTATGCGGTGAGCCTTGCGACCTACCTGCTTCTGCCCTTCGCCGAGGCGCTGCACCTGCCCAAGTCGGCGCTGACGGCCGGGCTCGTGCCGCTCGTGGCTCTTGCGGTCTGGTTCATGATCCGCCGCATCCGGCGCGGCATTCACTAGCTCTCAGCGGCCGCGGATGCGCGGGTCGAGCGCGTCGCGCAGGCCGTCGCCGATGTAGTTGACCGAAAGCACCACGAGCGAGATCGCGACGCCCGGCAGGATCACCCGCAAGGGATAGAGCTGCATCTGGTCGACGGCGTCGAAGAGGATCCGCCCCCAGGTCGGGAAATCCGGCGGAAAGCCGAGGCCGAGGAAGGAAAGCGCGCTTTCGGTGATGATCGCGTTGGCGATGCCGAGCGTGGCCGAGACCATGATCGGGCTCATCACGTTGGGCAGGACATGGCGCAGCACCAGCCGCCGCGACGGCGTGCCGATCGACCGCGCCGCCAGCACGAATTCACGCTCCTTCAGAGCCAGAACCTCGCCGCGGACGATGCGTGCGGTGTGCATCCAGCTGGTCACCGCGATCGCGGTCACGATGAGCAG
Organism: Albidovulum sp.; assembly: GCA_020637635.1. Lineage (GTDB taxonomy): Bacteria > Pseudomonadota > Alphaproteobacteria > Rhodobacterales > Rhodobacteraceae > Albidovulum. The sequence goes on along the minus strand of JACKKB010000009.1, from coordinate 113,495 downwards.
GAAGATCCCCGTCTCGACGCCGAGCGCCTGGCTGAGCGAGTCGCGGAAGAGCGTCACCATGAGCAGGAGAAGCGGCAGCAGCGGCAGCGAGAGAAAGAGGTCGGTCAGCGACATGAGCGGCCCGTCAAGGCGGCGGAAGAAGCCCGCGAGCACGCCGATGAGCGTGCCGAGGAAGAGCGAGAGCGCCATGGCCGTGAGGCCGACCGCGATCGAGACCTTGCCGCCCGCCATCATCCGCGCCAGCATGTCGCGGCCAAGCTGGTCGGTGCCGAAGGGGCGGGCGAGGCTCGGGCCCTGGTTGCGCAGCTTCAGCATGTTGACCGGGTTCGGATCGACATAGGTCGGGTCGATGCGCCACAGGAACGGGCCGATGACCACCGCCGCGACGATGGCGATGAAGATGACGAGGCCGACGAGCGCGCCCTTGTGGGTGCGGAACTGATCCCAGACGTCGAGCCACTGGTTGCGCGGCGGCTTCAGCGCCGCCTTGACATCGGTGACGGGCAGGTCAGTCATAGCGGATCCTCGGGTCGAGCACGCCGTAGAGGATATCGGCGAGGAGGTTGAAGGCGACCGTGAGGATCGCGAAGATGAAGGTCAGCGTCTGCACCATCGGCAGGTCGTTGGCATAGATCGCGGTGATGAGCAGCTGGCCGAGCCCGTTCACCTTGAAGACCTGCTCGGTGATGATCGCGCCGCCGAAGATCGTCGGGATCCCCAGCGCAATCACGGTCACGACCGGGATGAGGGAGTTCCTCAGCACGTGTTTCAGCACCACGACCTTCTCGCTCATGCCCTTGGCGCGGGCGGTGCGGACGTAGTCCTGACCGAGGTTGTCGAGCATCGAGGCGCGCATGAAGCGGCTGATCTGGCTGGCGTTGTAGAGCGCCAGCACGAAGACCGGCATCACCATCTGCTTCACCTGCTTCCAGAAGCTCGCCGCGTCGGTGACCCTCAGCGTGGTGTCGTAGACCGAGGGAAACCAGTGCAGATTCACCGCGAAGACGATGATGAGCACGACGCCGGTGAAGAAGGTCGGAACCGAAAAGCCGATCATCGAGACGAAGGTGCCGATCTGGTCGAACCAGGAATACTGGCGGTAGGCCGAGACGATGCCGATCGGCACGGCGATGAGCACACCCACGATATAGGCCAGCCCGACGACCCAGAGCGTCTGCGGCAGGCGCGCCCAGATCACGTCCATCGCCGGCGAACGGAACTGCCAGGAGATGATGCGCTGGGTCGGATCGCTGAGCGAGGTCCCCAGGAGACCGTCGAGCACATGCAGGGGCTCGGTCCAGAAAAACTGCTTCAGCCAGAGCAGATAACGCCACCACGCCGGCTGATCGAGGCCGAGCGCCGCGCGCATCTTCTCGCGCACATCGGGCGGAATGGTCAGCGGCTGGCTTGCAAGCGGATCGCCCGGTGCGAGTTCGAGAAGCGCGAAGATGACGAGACTGATGAACAGAAGCGTCGGGATCGCGATGAGCAGTCGGCGCAGTGCGTAGGTGAGCATCAAGCGTCTCGGTTCATTGGGCCCGAACGGGGCGGGGGGCGCATTTCGCGCGCCGCTGCGGCGCGGTGCGAAAGGACGCTGGGTGGCGGGCCCCGGAACCGGTCCGGAGCCCGCCGCTTCAGATCACTTCGCGCGGCTCCAGTCGGCGATGTTCCAGAGCTCGCTGTCCCAGGGGTTGATGTCCTCGCCGACGATGGTGTTCGCGACGCCCGAGGTCGTGCCGCGCCAGACCAGCGGAACGATGGTCATGCTGTCCTTGGTCAGCATGTCGTTCAGCTGCTTGGCGAGCGCGCCGCGCTTGTCGGGATCGGCCGTGCCGCCCAGTTCGCCCACGAGCTTGTCATAGGTCTCGTCGCAGTAGCGGTTGATGTTCTCGCCCTGCCACTGGGTCTCCGGTTTCGGCGCCTTGGCGCAGGTGTATTGCGCCAGATAGGTCTGCGGGTCGGTTCCGGTGAAGTTGTTGGCGTACATCTCGACGTCCGCGTAGAACTTCTGGAACGTGTCCGGCGAACCGGGATCGCCGCCGAAGAAGACCGAGGCGTCGATGTTCTTCAACGTCGTGTCGACACCGATCTCGCCCCACCACTGCTTGATCAGCGCCTGGAAGTCCTGGCGCACGGCGTTGGTGGAGGTCTGGTAGGTGATCGCGAGCTTCATGCCGTCCTTCTCGCGGATGCCGTCGGCACCGGGAACCCAGCCGGCCTCGTCGAGCAGCTTCTTTGCGCCCTCGACGTCCTGCGTCAGGCAGCCGGTGTTGTCCGAGGCATAGGCCACCGGCGCCGGCACGAGGTTGCAGGTCGGCTTGCCGGCCTGGCCGTAGCCGACCTCGACCAGCAGGTTGCGGTCGATCGCCATCGACAGCGCCTGGCGCACGCGCAGATCCGACAGGATCGGGTGCGGGTGCTTGGCGGTCGAGCGCTCGCCCTCGGGCAGGTTCGGCGAGGGATCGGTCATGTTCATCTCGAGCCGCTCGACAAGGCTGCCGAAGGCCACCACGACCTTTCCCTTGGCGCCGTCGCCGGTCATGCCGGCAAGGACGTCCGGTGCCAGCTGGAGGTTCCAGGCATAGTCGTATTCGCCGGTCTGGAACACCGCGCGCGCGGCCGAGGCCGCGTCGCCGCCGCCCTTCATGTTGACCGAGGCGAAGGACGGCTTGTCGGCCTCGCGGAAGTTGTCGTTGGCGACGAGCTGGACGTTGTCGTTGGGGCTGAAGGCCGAGACCTTGAACGGCCCGGTGCCGACCGGCATCGTGTTGGCCTCGGTGCAGGTGGGGGCATTGGCGCCGGTGCAGTTGGCGAACTGGGCCTTCTGCAGGATCGGCGATTCGAAGCTGACGAAGGGCCCGTAGGGGTTCGGCATCGCGGCGTCGAAGCTGACCTTCACGGTCAACGGGTCGATCGCCTCGATCTTCGAGACATGCTCGAAATGGCTGAGCTGGGCGCAGCCGCCGTCGGGGTTCATGCAGTATTCGCCGGTGAAGACCACGTCATCGGCGGTCACGTCGCTGCCGTCGGCCCATTTCAGATCGGGCTTGAGCTTCCAGGTGATCGACATCAGGTCCTCGGCGATGCCGCCGTTGGCCACCGTCGGCACCTCGGCCGCGATATAGGGAACGAGCTCGCCCGCGGGATTGTAGCGCGCGAGCGGCTCGATCACCATCGAGGAGGCCTCGAGATCCTTGGTGCCCGAGGACAGGTAGGGGTTCAGGATCGAGGGCGCCTGCCAGTAGAAGAGGTTCAGCTGGCCGTCCGCACCGCGTTCGGCAAAGGCTGCCGGCGCGAAGACCAGCGTTGCCGCGGCGCCCATCAGGGCTGTCTTGAGTCTCATGTCATTCTCCTTGTTGGATGCTCTGGCTTGCCTCGGTCGCCGTCGCGGGTCCGACGGTCTCGTTGGTATCGTTGTAGAGATGGCACGCGGCCATGTGGCCCGGTGCCAGTTCGCGGAACGCCGGTTTCTCGCGCCGGCAGAGGTCCATCACGCGCGGACAGCGGGTGCAGAAGTTGCACCCCATGGGCGGGTTCGAGGGCGAGGGCACGTCGCCGGTCAGGATGATCCGACGGCGTTCGGTCTCGACCTCGGGATCGGGTTCGGGCACCGCCGACAGAAGCGCCTGGGTATAGGGATGCAGCGGCTGTTGATAGAGCGCGTCGCGCGGAGCCAGCTCGACGATGCGGCCGAGATACATCACCGCCACGCGGTCGGCGATGTGGCGGACCATGGAAAGATCGTGGCTGATGAAGAGATAGGTGAGCCCGAGCCGGTCCTGCAGTTCCTCGAGCAGGTTGACGACCTGGGCCTGGATCGAGACGTCGAGCGCGGCGATCGGTTCGTCGCAGACGATGAACTTCGGGTTGAGCGCGAGCGCCCGGGCGATGCCGATCCGCTGGCGCTGACCACCCGAGAATTCGTGCGGATAGCGGTTGGCGAAGTTGCGGTTGAGCCCGACGGCATCCATGAGCTCGTAGATCCGCGCAAGCTTTTCGGCGCGGGTCAGATCGGTGTGCTCGCTCAGCGGCTCGCCGATGATCGCCGCGACCGTCATGCGGGGATTGAGGCTCGCCTGCGGGTCCTGGAAGACCATCTGCATCGTCGGGCGCAGGCCGCGCAGGTCCTTCTGGTCGAGCGTGGCGATCTCGCGGCCATCGATGCGCACCGAGCCGGCAGTGGGCGTGTAGAGCCTCAGCACCGCGCGGCCGCAGGTCGACTTGCCGCAGCCCGATTCTCCCACGAGGCCGAGCGTCTCGCCCTCGTAGATGTCGAAGGTGACATCGTCGACGGCCTTCACGTCGCCGACCCTGGTGCGGAAGATGCCCGCGGTGATGGGGAAATACATCTTCAGCCCGTCGACCTCGACAAGCTTGCGGCGACCGGGCCCCGATGCGGCGTCAAGCATGGGCGGCCCCGTCTTCGGGCGACCAGAAACAGGCCACGTCATGGCCCGGCGCGACGCTCCGGCGAAGCGGATTCTCGCGCCGGCAGCGGTCGAAGACATGCGGGCAGCGGTCGGCGAAGGAACAGGCGGCGGGCGCATTCAGGAGGATCGGCGGCTGGCCCTCGATCACGTTCAGCTTGGCCTCGCGCGTGCCCCGCACCGACGGCACGGTCTTCAGCAGCGCCCGCGTGTAGGGATGGCGCGGACGGGCGAAGAGATCCTTCACCGCCGCCTGTTCGACGATCTGGCCGCCATACATGACGATCACCCGGTCGGCGATGCCGGCGATGACGCCGAGATCGTGGGTGATCCAGACGATGGCCATGCCGAGCTTCTGGCGCAGGTCGCGCACAAGTTCGAGGATCTGCGCCTGGATCGTCACGTCGAGCGCCGTCGTCGGTTCGTCGGCGATCAGCACCTTGGGGTCGCAGGCCAGCGCGATGGCGATCATCACCCGCTGGCGCATGCCGCCCGAGAACTGGTGGGGATAGTCGCCGAGCCGGCGACCGGCATCGGAGATGCCGACAAGTTCCAAGAGCTCGCGGGCGCGGTCGCGCGCGGCGGATTTCGACAGGCCCATGTGCTTGCGCAGCGGCTCCATGATCTGGGCGCCGATGGTGAAGACCGGGTTCAGCGAGGTCATCGGGTCCTGGAAGATGAAACCGATCTCGGCGCCGCGGACGCTGCGCAGATGGTCGGGCGTGCATTGCAGCAGATCGGCGCCGCCGAAGCGGACCTCGCCGGCGCGGACGTCGGCCGGCGGCGAAGGCAGCAGGCCGACGAGCGACATCATCGTCACCGATTTGCCCGAACCGCTTTCGCCGACCACGCCCAGAAGTTCGCCCGGCTTCAGGTCGAAGCTGACGGAATTGACGGCATGAACCTCGCCACCGCGTGTTCTGAAAACAGTCTTGAGGTCCCGGACATCCAGGACAGGCATCGCCCCATCGGGCATCCGCGGCTCCCCCTGCGCTTTTCTGGCAGTGACCGGTCTGGTGCCGGTTTCCAGTGGCGAGTGTTAGCGATTTTCACGACCCCGGCAACTCCCAATCTGGCACCCCGGCGAAGTCCCGTTTCCGGCCCCGTCTGCCGGGCCCGATGGTGGCGGAGCGGGCTTCTTGACGACGGGGTCGGGGCGGGTGCAGGGTGCGGCCAGACGGAAGAAAGGCCCGGCATGGATCTCAGCGCACGACAGATTCTCGATCGTCTGGTGGCCTTTCCGACCGTCAGCCGCGACAGCAATCTCGCGCTCGTCGACTGGGTCGAGACCTATCTGGCGAGCCATGGCGTCAAGGCGCACCGGGTGCCGAATGCCGACGGGACGAAGGCCAGCCTCTGGGCCAGCATCGGCCCCGATGTCGCCGGCGGCGTCGTGTTGTCCGGGCATACCGATGTGGTGCCGGTCGACGGACAGGACTGGACCGGCGATCCCTGGACGGTGCGCGAAAGCGACGGGCGGCTCTACGGGCGCGGCACCTGCGACATGAAGGGGTTCGACGCGCTGGCGCTCTGGGCGGTGCCGCTGGCGCTGAAGGCCGGCCTGAAGCGGCCGCTGCAGATCGCGCTCTCGCATGACGAGGAGGTCGGCTGCGTCGCCTGTGTCGGCATGATCGAGGACATGGTCGCGCGTGCCTCCGCCGCGGCGGCGGTCATCGTCGGCGAGCCGAGCCGGATGAAGGTCGTCACCGGACACAAGGGCGGGCTCGGCTATCTCACGCATCTGCGCGGATACGAGGTGCATTCCTCGATCATGCATCGCGGCGTGAACGCGATCATGGAGGGTGCACGGCTCATCGACTGGGCCAACCGGCAGAACGCCGAGAATGCGGCGCGCACCCCGGGGCCCCTGGCCGCCGCCTTCGATCCGCCCTGGACGACGCTTCATGTCGGCCGGATCGCGGGTGGCACGGCCGAGAACATCACCGCCGGCGACTGCCGCTTCGGCTTCACCTTCCGGGTCGTGCCGGGCGAGGATCCGGCGGCCTGGGGCGCGGCCTACGAAGCCGAGGTGGCGCGGCTGGCAGAGGCGATGCGGGCGGTGCATTCCGAGGCGGGAATCACGCTGCAGCGCTATTTCGCGGTGCCGGCGCTCCAGCCGGAGGAGGGCGGCGCGGCCGAGGCGCTGGCGCGGCGGCTCACCGGCGACAACGCCGTCCATGTTGTCAGCTACGGCACCGAGGCCGGCCAGTTCCAGACCCGCGGCTATTCGACCGTGGTCTGCGGGCCCGGCGACATCGCCCAGGCGCATCAGGCCGACGAATACATCGAAGTTTCCGAGTTCGAGGCCGGTCAGCGCTTCATCGAAGCGCTCGTGGCCGATCTCGCGCGATGACCTTCCCGCTTGGTCTGCACGCGGCGCCGCGCTTCGGCGCACGGCCGCCCGCGGCGGCCGATGTCGTCATCATCGGCGGCGGCATTGCCGGGGTCATGACGGCCTGGTTCCTGGCCGCGCGCGGGTGCCGGGTCGTCCTGTGCGAAAAGGGGCGCATCGCGGCCGAGCAGTCGAGCCGCAACTGGGGCTGGGTGCGCAAGCAGGGGCGCGATCCGGCCGAACTGCCGATCATGATCGAGGCCGAGGCGATATGGCGCCGGCTCGCCGAGGAAACCGGCGCCGATCTCGGCCTCCGCCGGACCGGGGTGCTCTATGCCGCCGACGGGCCCGGCGACATGGCCGACTACGAGGCCTGGATGGTTCATGCCCGCGCCCACGGGCTCGACACGAGGCTCCTGGGCGCGCGCGAGATCGCCGATCTCCTGCCGGCGCAGACCGGCTGGGTGGGCGGGCTCTGGACCGCCTCGGACCACCGTGCCGAACCCTGGGTCGCGGTGCCGCGGATCGCCGAGGAGCTGGCGGCGCGCGGGGCGACGCTGGTCGAGCAGTGCGCGGTGCGCGCGCTCGACATCGCCGGCGGCCGGGTCGCGGGCGTGGTGACCGAGGCCGGGCGGATCGCGGCCGACCGGGTGGTTCTGGCCGGCGGCGCCTGGTCGGCGCTTTTCGCGCGCGCCCATGGGGTGGCGCTGCCGCAGCTCTCTGTGCGCGCGACGGTCGCGGCGACAGCGCCCCTGCCGGAGGTCTTCGCCGGTGCGGCCGCCGACGGCACGCTCGCCTTCCGCCGACGGGCCGATGGCGGCTACACGCTCGCGCCCGGCAACTTCCACGAGTTCTTCATCGGGCGCGATGCGTTTCGCAACCTGCGCGCCTTCCTGCCGCAGATCCGCAAGGACATCTCAGGCACCCGGTTCCTGCCGGCGGCGCCGCGCGGATATCCCGATGCCTGGACCACGCCGCGGCGCTGGAGCGCCGAGGCCGAAAGCCCGTTCGAGCGGATGCGGGTCCTCAACCCGCGGCCCAATGCCGCCGAGGTGGAGCGACTGAGGCAGCGGTTCGCGCGCGCCTTTCCCGGTATCGGCCTGCCGCCCGTCGCCCTTGCCTGGGCCGGGATGATCGACACCATGCCGGACGTGGTGCCGGTCCTCGACCATGCCGCGGCCTTGCCGGGGCTCTGGATAGCGACCGGATTCTCCGGGCACGGATTCGGCATCGGCCCGGGGGCGGGCCGGGTCATGGCCGATCTGGTCGAGGGCAGGGCGCCGGGCCACGATCTGGCGCGGTTCCGGCTCGGGCGGTTCTCCGACGGCAGTGTCATCGCCCCGGGCCCGGCGCTCTGATGCGCCCGCCGCTCTGACGGGCCCGCCGCTCTGACGGGCCCGCCGCTCTGACGGGCCAGCCGCGCCGCTGTCAGAGCCTGTCGCGCAGCGAGAACCAGACCATGGCCAGCACCAGAAGCGGCCAGCGCAACGCCACCCCGCCGGGGAAGGGCCGGGTCGGCACCGAGGCCATGAGGTCGAAACGCTCCGCCTGGCCGGCGATGGCATCGGCGGCGAGCTTGCCGCCAAGTGTGGCCAGCGCCACGCCATGGCCGGAATAGCCCGAGGCGGTCAGGATATTGCCGGCGAGGCGCTCGAAATGTGGCATCCGGTTCAGCGTTATGGCAAGCGTGCCGCCCCAGGCGTGGGTGATCTTCCTGTCCTGCAGCTGGGGAAAGATCTCGAGCATCGGCTTGCGCACCAGCGCCGCGATGTCGGGGAACCGGTAGCCGTAGCTTTCGCCGCCGCCGAAGAGCAGGCGATTGTCCTCGGACATGCGGAAATAGTTGATCACGAACTTGCTGTCGGCGACGGCGTGATTGCCGCGCACCACCGCGTCGCGCTCGGCGTCGGAGAGCGGCTCGGTCGCGACGATGAAGTTGTTGATCGGCATCACGCGCCCGGCGGTGCGGCGGTTCAGCTGGCCGAGATAGCCGTTGCAGGCAAGGATCACGTGACGGGCGGTGATGCGCGCGCGGTCCGTCGTCACCACCGCCGGATCGGTCTCGGCAAGGGCGCGGACGGTCGTCCGTTCGTGGATCCTGACGCCCTTCGCGGCGGCGGCACGTGCCAGGCCGAGCGCGTAGCGCAGCGGGTGCAGGTGGCCGCCGCCCATGTCGATGTCGCCGCCGTGATAGGCGGGCGAGCCGACGAGGTGGCGCATCTCCTCGAGTCCCAGCGGCCGGATCCGGTCATAGCCGTAATCGCGCGCCATCTTCTCGGCATGGGCATGGGCATGGGCAACGTCGCGGGCGCGGTGGCAGGCATGGATGACGCCGTCGCCCCAGCCGGCCTCGGGCGCATGCCGGGCGGCAAGCGCGCGGGTCAGCGCCACCGCGTCCTGGGCGAGGTCCCAGAGCGCATGGGCCCGTTCCTTCCCGACCAGCCCTTCGAGCGCCTCCTGATCGAGCCGCTGCCCGGTGCCGACCTGACCGCCGTTGCGCCCCGAGGCGCCCCAGCCGACCCGGTGGGCATCGAGAAGCATCACGTCATAGCCGCGCTCTGCCAGATGCAGCGCCGCCGAGAGCCCGGTAAACCCGGCGCCGACGATGCAGACATCGCAGCTGCTGTCGCCCTCGGCCGCCGGGAAGGGCGCCAGCGGCGTGGCGCTCGCGGCATACCAGGACCGGGGATATTCCCCGGCCCGGTCATTCGCGGTCAGAACGTCGATGCGCGCCATCAGGCCGCCTTGAGCAGGCCGTCCGCCTTCAGACCCGCGTGGCATTCGTCAAGCGACCTGGTGGCGCGGTCGATCAGCGCGTCGATCTCGGAGGGGGTGATGACGAGCGGCGGCGAGATGATCATGCGGTCGCCCACATGACGCATCACCAGGTTGTTGGCGAAGCAGCGCTCGCGGCAGCGATAGCCGACGGTGCCGGCTTCGGAGGCGAAGGCGGCGCGGCTGGCCTTGTCGGGGGTGAGCGCGATGGAGCCCATGAGGCCCACGAGCTTGGCCTCGCCCACCAGCGGGTGGTCGGCCAGCGCCTGCCAGCGTTCCATCAGATAGGGGTGGGCGACGTTGCGGACATGGTCGATCACGCCCTCTTCCTCGATAAGTTCGAGGTTGCGAAGCGCCACTGCCGCCGCGACAGGGTGGCCGCAGTAGGTATAGCCATGGTTGAAGTCATCGCCGGAATTGGCAATGGTTTCATAGACTTCATCGCAGATGATCGAGCCGCCGATGGGGGCGTAGCCCGAGGAAAGCCCCTTGGCGATGGTGATGATGTGCGGGCGGATGCCGAAGGTCTCGCAGGCGAACCAGTTGCCGGTGCGGCCGAAGCCGGTGATGACCTCGTCGGCGATGAGAAGAATGCCGTATTTGTCGCAGATGCGCTGGATCTCGGGCCAGTAGGTCGCGGGCGGCACGATCACCCCGCCGGCGCCCTGGATCGGCTCGCCGATGAACGCGGCGACGCGGTCTGCCCCCAGTTCCTCGATCTTCGCCTCAAGCTCGCGCGCGCGCAGGAGCCCGAACTCCTCCGGCGTCATGTCGCCGCCCTCGGCCCACCAGTACGGCTGGCCGATATGGACGATGTCGGGAATGGGCAGGCCGCCCTGGGCGTGGATGCCGGCCATGCCGCCGAGCGAACCGCCGCCCATGGTCGAGCCGTGATAGGCGTTCTTGCGGCTGATGATCACCGTCTTGCCGGGCTTGCCCTTCACGTCCCAGTAGCGGCGGACAAGGCGGATGTTGGTGTCGTTCGCCTCTGAGCCGGAGCCGGCGTAGAAGAGATGGTTCAGATCGCCCGGCGCAAGCTCGGCGACCTTTGCCGCGAGCGCGATGGCGGGCACATGAGATGTCTGGAAGAAGGTGTTGTAATAGCAGAGCTCCTCCATCTGACGGGCGGCGACCTCGGCGAGGTCCTTGCGGCCGTAGCCGAGATTCACGCACCAGAGACCTGCCATGCCGTCGAGGATCTCCTTGCCCTCGCTGTCGGTCAGCCAGACACCGCGGCCGCGGGTGATGATCCGCGCGCCCTTGCGGGCCAGCGCCGCGTCCTCGGTGAAGGGATGCATGTGGTGGGCGGCATCCAGCCGCTGCAGTTCCTTGGTGGGCAGGTGATTGGTGATCTGGGTCATGGCTGGCCTGTCTGATTGTCCGGCGGCGCCGGAGCGGTCTCTGCCCCTGCCGGCATGGCGGCCGGGGCGAAATAGGCCCCTAGGATATGATCAAATCAGGGAGTGTCAATCGAATTTGATCAAATTCAGGCGGCGCCGAACGAGAGCCGGATCTGGTCGATACCCTGGCTGATGTCGTCATGGATCGCGCGGGCGAGGGCGGCACCGTCACGGGCGCGCATGGCCACCAGAGCCTCTTCGTGCCGGTCCGGAAGGCTCGAGGTTCCCCAGCGGCCGCAGACCACCCGCAGCGAGGGGCCGAAGCGAAGCCAGAGCATATGCACGATCGACAGCAGGATCTCGGCTTCGGCACGCTCGTAGAGCGTGAAATGGAAGCGGAAATTGTTCAGCAGATAGCGCTGGACATCACCCGTCCGGATTGCCTCGTTGATCTGGGAATCGATCCGGGAAAGCTCTGAAATATCTTTTGGTTCCAGATTGTTGCAGGCAGTCTCCGCGAGTCTCGGCTCGATCGTCTGGCGGGCGAAGGCAAGCTGGTCGAGCTGCGCCGCGCCCAGTTGCGGCACCGAGACCCGGCGATTGCCCTGAAGCACCAGCGCCCCCTCGGCCGTGAGCTTGCGGATGGCCTCGCGGACCGGCGTCATGCCGGCCTCCAGAACCGTGGTCAGACCCTGGATCGTTACCGGCTGGCCGGGGGTCAGCTGGCCGAACAGAATCATGTCGCGCAACCTGCAGTAGGTCACTTCGTGCGACGGAACCTTTCTGGGCAAGCCCGCGGATTCCCGGTGATTTTTCATGCGTGGCCCTTCTTGCGGGTCTGATGAAAACGTGTCCTGACATCTTAGATTGCAGTTCATAGAATTACCATGTTGATTTGAGTCGCATAATTTGATCAAATTAAGCATAAACAACTGGGTCCGAATGTCGATTGCGTGGCGTCGGGCGATCACCAAGGAGGTAATATGCAACTATCGGGGATGACCTTTGCCGCGGCGATCCTCGCCGCCGGTTTCGCCGGGGCCGAAGAGGTCCATGTCTACAACTGGTCCGACTACATCGACGAATCGCTGCTGACCAAGTTCCAGGAGGAAACCGGGATCAAGCTCGTCTACGACGTGTTCGATTCCAACGAGATTCTCGAGACCAAGCTGCTGGCCGGCGGCTCGGGATACGACGTGGTGGTGCCCTCCGGCACCTTCCTGCAGCGCCAGATCACCGCCGGCGCGTTCCAGAAGCTCGACAAGTCCAAGCTGCCGAACCTTTCGAACATGTGGGACCTGGTCATGGAGCGGACCGAGAAATACGATCCCGGCAACCAGTATGGTGTGAACTACATGTGGGGCACGACCGGGATCGGCGTGAACATCGACAAGGTCAAGGAGGTGCTGGGCGACGATGCGCCGGTGGATTCGCTGGCGCTCATCTTCGATCCGAAGAACATGGAGAAGCTGCAGTCCTGCGGCGTCTACGTTCTCGATGCGCCGACCGAACTGATCCCGGCCGCGCTCAAGTATCTCGGCGAGGATCCCGACGCGCAGGATTACGACACCATCGCCAAGACCGAGCCGGTGCTGACCGCGATGGCGCCCTTTGTGCAGAAGTTCAACTCGTCGGAATACATCAATGCGCTTGCCAATGGCGACATCTGCGCGGCCTTCGGCTGGTCGGGTGACGTGCTGATCGCGCGCGACCGCGCGGCGGAGGCCAACAACGGGGTGAACATCGAATACCATATCCCGAAGGAAGGCGCGCTCATGTGGTTCGACATGATGGCGATCCCGGTGGATGCGCCGAACCCCGACGGGGCGCTCAAGTTCATCAACTTCATGATGGACCCGCACAACATCGCCGCTGCGTCGAACTACGTCTATTACGCCAACGGCAACAAGGCGAGCCAGCAGTTCCTGAACGAGGACGTCATCGGCGACACGGCGATCTATCCGGACGAGGCGACGATGAACAACCTCTACACCACGTCTCCCTGGGATCCCAAGGTCAACCGGCTGGTGACGAGGCTCTGGACCAAGATCAAGTCCGGCACCTGAAGACCGGACAATGCACCCCGCGCCCCAGGGCGCGGGGTTTTTTCATAAGACCAACAGGACGAGGACATCATGGCCCAGCCCGCAAACCGCCCGGTCTTTGCGCCTTGGGACGATCCCAAGGAAAAGCCGCTGATCCGGTTCCAGAACGTCACCAAGAAATTCGGCGAGTTCACCGCGATCGACGACATCACGCTCGACATATTCCAGCGCGAGTTCTTCGCTCTACTCGGGCCGTCGGGGTGCGGCAAGACCACGCTGATGCGGATGCTTGCCGGCTTCGAGACGCCGAGCAAGGGGCAGATCCTGCTCGACGGCGTCGATCAGGCGCCGATTCCGCCCAACCGGCGCGCGACCAACATGATGTTCCAGAGCTACGCGCTCTTTCCGCACCTGAGCGTCTGGGACAACATCGCCTTCGGCCTGCGCCGCTCGGACATGGCGAAGGACCAGATCCCGCCGCGGGTGGAAGAGATGCTGCGGCTCACGCGGCTCGAACGGTTCGCCAAGCGCAAGCCGCACCAGATCTCGGGCGGCCAGCGCCAGCGCGTCGCACTTGCCCGGTCGCTGGCCAAGGCGCCGAAGCTTCTCCTGCTCGACGAGCCGCTCGGCGCGCTCGACAAGAAGCTGCGCCAGGAAACCCAGTTCGAACTCATGGATATCCAGGAAACGACCGGCACGACCTTCGTGATCGTGACCCACGACCAGGAAGAGGCGATGACGGTTGCGAGTCGCGTCGCCGTCATGGATCTCGGCAAGATGATCCAGGTCGATACGCCCGACCGCATCTACGAGATGCCGAATTCGGTCTACGTGGCCGATTTCATCGGTGACGTGAACATCATCGAGGGCGCTGTCCGCGGGCAGGACGGCGAGAAGGCGCAGATCGTCTGGGCCGAGGGCCAGCCGCCGATCAATGCCACGACCGCCGCACCGGTCAGTGCCGGGCAGAAGGTCCATTTTGCGATCCGTCCGGAAAAGGTGGCGATCGCGACCGAAAAGCCCGAGGGCCGCGCCAATGTCATTGCCGGCAAGGTGCATGACATCGCCTATCTCGGCAACATCTCGACCTACAAGGTCGAGGTGGCCGGCGGGAAGATGGTCAAGGCACAGGTCGCGAACGAACGACGCCTCGCGCGGCGCAACATCACCTGGGATGACGAGGTCTGGCTGTCGTTTACCGACACCGCCGGCGTCGTCCTTCTGAACTGAGGAGGGCGCCATGACCGGTCTGCGCCGCCTCGTCCTGATCCTGACGCCCTATTCGTGGCTGATCTTCTTCTTCCTGATCCCGTTCCTGATCGTGGTGAAGATCTCGCTGTCCAACACCGCGCTCTCGATCCCGCCCTATACGCCGCAGCTCGACCTGGCGCAGGGCTGGGCCGGGGTGAAGGATTTCTTCGGCAACCTCGATTTCGAGAACTTCTCGTTCCTGGCCTCCGATCCGCTCTACTACACGGCCTATCTCTCGAGCCTGAAGATCGCGCTCATCTCGACCTTCCTGACGCTGCTCATCGGCTATCCGATCGCCTATGGCATGGCGCAGGCGCCGGACGAGTGGCGCCCGACGCTCATGATGCTGGTGATCCTGCCGTTCTGGACCTCGTTCCTGATCCGCATCTACGCCTGGATGGGAATTCTCTCGAACGAGGGTTTCCTGAACCAGTTCCTGCTCTGGACCGGGATCATCGACACGCCGCTGACGATCCTCAACACGCCGACGGCGGTCTATATCGGCATCGTCTACGGCTATCTTCCGTTCATGATCCTGCCGATCTACTCGGCGCTCGAAAAGCTTGACGGATCGCTCATCGAGGCGGCAGAGGATCTCGGCTGCTCCAAGGCCTCGGCCTTCTGGCTGGTGACGCTGCCGCTGTCGCGCCCCGGCATGATCGCGGGGTGCTTCCTCGTCTTCATTCCGGCGCTGGGCGAGTTCGTCATTCCCTCGCTTCTCGGCGGCACCTCGACGCTGATGATCGGCAAGACGCTCTACGAGGAGTTCTTCTCCAACCGCGACTGGCCCGTGGCTTCGGCGGTGGCGGTGGTGCTGCTTCTCATTCTGATCATCCCGATCATCCTCTTCCAGAAGAACGAGGAACGGCAGAGGGAGGCCAACGGATGAACCGCAGATTCTCCTGGTTCAACGCGACATCGCTGACACTCGGCTTCGCGTTTCTCTATCTGCCGATCCTGATCCTGGTGCTCTTCTCCTTCAACGCCTCCAAGCTGGTGGCAGTCTGGGGCGGGTTCTCGACGAAATGGTATGTCGAGCTCATCCACGATCAGGCCTTCCTCGATGCGGCCTGGGTGACGCTGAAGGTCGCCGTCGTCTCCTCGACCGTCGCGACGGTTCTGGGCACGATGGCGGCCTATGTGCTGATGCGCGCCGGGCGGTTCCTCGGCAGGACGCTGTTTTCCGGCATGATCTACGCGCCGCTCGTCATGCCGGACGTGATCATGGGGCTTGCGTTCCTCCTGCTCTTCATCTCGATCGGGCTCGACCGCGGCATCTTCACCATCATGCTGGCGCATACGACCTTCACCATGTGCTATGTCTCGGTCGTGGTCTCGTCGCGGCTCGTCACCTTCGACAGATCGCTCGAGGAGGCGGCGCTCGATCTCGGCTGCACGCCGTTCGATGCCTTCCGCTCGGTCACCTTGCCGATCATCGCGCCGGCGGTGATCTCGGGCTGGCTGCTGGCCTTCACGCTCTCGCTCGACGACCTGGTGATCGCCTCCTTCGCGGCCGGGCCCTCGGCCACGACGCTGCCGATGAAGGTCTTCTCCTCTGTGCGTCTCGGCGTGAACCCCGAGATCAACGCACTCTCGACGATCATGATCTCGATCGTGACGGTGGGCGTCATCTCGGCCTCGCTCTTCACCAAGCGCCAGATCGCGCGCGCCCGGGCCGACGAACAGGCGGCAGCGCGCGGTTGATGCGCCGGAGGAACTCGTGAAGCGGATCTACGACGCTTTCGCCTATGGCGACGGGCCGGTGGCCGGGTGCTACTGGGACACCACGATCGCCCGGCCGGCGGCCGAACCGGCGCCCGCGGGCGAGACCAGGGTCGAGGTGGCGATCATCGGCGCCGGCTTTACCGGGCTCTCGGCGGCGCTGCATCTGGCGCGTGACGCGGGCGCCGAGGTGGCGGTTCTCGATGCGCGGCGGATCGGCTGGGGCGCCTCGGGGCGCAACGGCGGCTTCGCCTCGCTCGGCGGCGCGAAGGCAAGCGACGCGCAGCTCCTGCGCCGCTACGGAGCGGCGGCCCTGGCCGACTGGCATCGGGCGCAGATGGCCTCGGCCGACTGCGTGGCCGGGCTTGTCGACCGCTACGGGCTGGAGGTCGACGCCCATTCGCACGAGGGCGAGACCTGCGTCGCGCACCGCCCGGCGGAACTGGCGGCGTTCCGCGCCGAGGCGCCCGATCTCGACCGGTTCTACGGCGTCAAGACGCGGGTTCTGACGGGCGCGGAGATGGCGGCCGAGGGGATGGCCGGCCCCGAGGTGCACGGCGGGCTGAAGCTGCCCGTGGGCTTCGCGCTCAACCCGCTGAAATACGTGCTTGGCCTGGCCGCCGCCGCGCGTGCAGCCGGCGCGCGGATCTGGGAACAGGCGCCCGTCACCGCCATCGCGCAGGCCGACGGGGCACATGTGCTGACGCATCCGGGCGGACGGATCGTGGCCAGGAAGCTCATCCTCGCCACCAACGGCTATTCGAGCGACGATCTGCCCCCCTGGATGGCGGGGCGCTACCTGCCGGCACTTTCGGCGATCCTGGTCACGCGGCCGCTCACGGCCGAAGAAATTGCCGCGCAGGGCTGGTCCTCGACCGGCATGGCCTACGATTCGCGCAAGCTCTTGCACTACTTCCGGCTCATGCCGAACGGGCGGTTCCTCTTCGGCGGCCGGGGCGGCACGCGGGCGGATGCGGGCGCTCTGGCCGAACGGCAGCGGATCCTGCGCGCCGATTTCGAGCGCATGTTCCCGGCCTGGGCCGGGGTCGAGACCCCGCATTTCTGGTCGGGCTTCGTCTGCCTGACGCGCGATCTGGTGCCCTATGTCGGTCCGCTCGGCGATCTGGGCAACGCCTGGGCCGGCTTCGCATGGCACGGCAACGGGGTGCTCATGGGCAGCTACGCAGGCGCGCTTCTGGCCGGGCTCGCGACCGGGCGGGGCGGGGTGCCCCGGATCATGGCGGGGCCGGCGCGGGGCTTTCCCCTTGCCCCCGCGCGGCGGCTCGTCCTGCCGGCGGCCTATGCCTGGTATCACTGGCGCGACCGCGGCTGAGCGGCTTGCCCCGGCCGGGCTTTTCAACCAGCATGCGGCGAGAAGGGCGGGCACCTGCCTGCCGCCGCAACCCCGAAGGGAGAGGACCATGCCGGTCAAGAACCGCTTTGCCGAGCTCATGCCTGAAATCACCGCCTGGCGCCGGGACTTCCACGAGAACCCCGAACTGCTCTTCGAGGTGCACCGCACCGCCGCCAAGGTGGCCGGGCTCCTGCGCGACTTCGGCTGCGACGAGGTGACCGAGGGCGTCGGCCGCACCGGGGTCGTCGGCGTGATCCGCGGCAGGACCGACAGCAAGGGCCGGGTGATCGGGCTGCGCGCCGACATGGATGCGCTGCCGATCCGCGAGGCGACGGGGCTCGACTATGCCTCGAAGACGCCCGGGGTCATGCATGCCTGCGGCCATGACGGGCACACCGCGATGCTGCTCGGCGCGGCCAAGTACCTGGCCGAGACGCGGAACTTCGACGGTACCGTCGTGCTCATCTTCCAGCCGGCCGAAGAGGGCGGTGGCGGCGGGCGCGAGATGTGCGCCGAGGGGATGATGGAGCGCTGGGGCATCGAAGAGGTCTATGGCATGCACAACATGCCCGGCATCCCGGTCGGCCAGTTCGAGATCCGCCCCGGCCCGATGATGGCGGCGGCCGACCAGTTCGAGATCCGCGTCACCGGCAAGGGCGGCCACGCCGCCAAGCCGCACGAAGGCATCGACACGCTTCTGGTGGCAAGCCATATCGTCGTCGCGCTGCAGTCGATCGCAAGCCGCAATGTCGATCCGTTGAAACAGGTCGTGGTCTCCACCTGCGCCATCTCGACCGATTCCAACGCGCATAACGTGATCCCGCAGCACGTGGTGCTGAAGGGCACGGTCAGGACCTTCGACGCCGTCGTGCAGGATCAGGTCGAGGCGCGGGTGAAGGCGCTGCCGGCGCAGCTTGCCGCAGCCTTCGGCGCCACCGCCGAGGTCGTCTACGAGCGCGGCTATCCGGCCACGGTGAACACCGACGAGAACACCGCGTTCGCCGCCGATGTGGCGCGCGGCATATCGGGCAAGGTGAACACGGATACAGCGCCGCTCATGGGGGCCGAGGATTTCAGCTTCATGCTGAACGAACGGCCCGGCGCCTACATCTTCCTCGGCAATGGCGACACGGCGATGGTCCATCACCCGGCCTACAATTTCGACGACAACGCGATCCCCTTCGGATCGAGCTGGTATGCCGGCATGGCCGAGGCGCGGATGCCGGCGGCGTGACGGGCGCGGGCGCCCCGGCGGGTGTGGTCGGCCCAGGGCTGACCGCCGCGGTCGGGGCGCTTCGCTCTTCTCACAGGTCCGCGATGACCACTGCGTTCAACACGCGCTTGATGACGGCAGGCCAATAGATCAAATACGCCAGGCCGAGCGTGACGATCGTCAGCAGAAGCCAAACCAGCGCATGCCCCACGATGTCGCTGAAGCCAACATCGACATGCAGGCGGGCAACCGTTCTCCCTGATGCATCCACGAGCGTCGTGCGATTGATCGGTGCGCGCACGAAATAGTAGGGAAGGACGAAGAGGGCGAGACCGAGCGTAACAATGGTGAGCAGCAGCCAGATGATAAACTGCCCGACCGCTTCACCGACGCTGAAGTCGCACTTGAGCTTCAGGCCACGATAAGTCATTGCTGCTCCCCAAGAAATCTGTCCAAGGCCCTAGCAGCGAAACAGTTAGTTTATCGTTAACGTCTGGTCTTTGGCGCGAATGATATCGAGCCGGCGCTGCCGGCGGCGCTCGCGCTTGCCGCGCGGCTGGCCGGGGTCTGAGGTGCCCCGGCGCTCAGCCGCCGGTATGGCTCATGTGGCGGCTCACCTGGCCCGCGACGCGCTGGCGCGAGTAGTCGAAATCGTGGCCCTTGGGCTTGCGCGCGATGGCGGCGCGGATTGCGGCCTCGAGCCCGGCATCGCTGTCGCTGGCGCGCAGGGGCGCGCGCAGGTCGGCCATGTCCTCCTGACCGAGGCACATGAAGAGTTCGCCCGTGCAGGTCACCCGCACCCGGTTGCAGCTTTCGCAGAAATTGTGGCTGAGCGGCGTGATGAAGCCGATCTTCTGTCCGGTCTCCCCGATCCGCACATAGCGCGCCGGGCCACCGGTGCGTTCGGCAAGGTCGGTGAGCGTGAAGCGTTCCGCCAGCCGCGCGCGCAGGTCCTTCAGCGGCCAGTACTGGTCGAGCCGCATCTCCTCGCCCATCTCGCCCATCGGCATGACCTCGATGAAGGTGAGATCCTGGCCTTCGCCCGCGCACCAGTCGACGAGCCCGAAAAGCTCGTCCTCGTTGAAACCCTTCAGCGCCACGGCGTTGATCTTCACCCGCAGCCCGGCCTTCTTCGCGGCCGCGATCCCCTCGAGCACCTGCGGCAGGCGGCCCCAGCGGGTGATCTCGGCGAACTTCGCCGGATCGAGCGTGTCGAGCGAGACATTCACGCGCCGCACGCCGAGGGCCGCGAGATCGTCCGCGAACCGTGCCAGCTGCGAGCCGTTCGTGGTCAGCGTCAGCTCTTTCAGCGCGCCGGTCCGGAGATGGCGCGAGACGGAGCGGAAGAAGGTCAGGATATCGCGCCGCACGAGCGGCTCGCCGCCGGTGATGCGCAGCTTCTCGACGCCGAGCCCGATGAAGGTCGAACAGAGCCGGTCGAGCTCTTCCAGCGTCAGGAGGTCCTTCTTGGGCAGGAACTGCATGTGCTCGGCCATGCAATAGGTGCAGCGGAAATCGCAGCGATCCGTCACCGAGACGCGCAGGTAGGAGATCGGCCGGGCGAAGGGATCGATGAGCGGGGTCATGGCGTCACCCTATGCCTGAGAGAAACGCTCGGCAAGGGGGCGCCCCCGGCCCGCGACAAAACGTCAGAGATACTTGCCCGCCTCGCGCCGCGCGAAGGCTTTCAGCCGCGCCCCGTGTTCGTCGAGGAAGGCGCGCACGCGCGCGCGATCGTGTCTGGAGAGATCGCGCAGCCACCAGGCCACGGCCTTCTGGATGAACCAGTCCCGGTCGTCGGCATAGGCGGCCGCCCAGCCGAGGACGCGCGAGCGGATCGCGAGATCGCCGGGGCTCGGGTGGTTCTGTCTGGTCCAGGGCAGGGTGACGACCAGCGCCGCGCGACGGCTCCACATATGGGGCGAGCGGGTCCAGGTCTCGACCGTGTCGAGCCGGGCGGGGTCGGCCACGAGCCGCCGCCCGCCCGCGTCGCAGGCATGATCGGCAATGGCCCAGGCGTCGAACTCGGGCACCCAGCCGGCAATGGTCTCCCAGACCGGGCCGTCGTCACGGATGCGCGCCTGGGTCAGGAGTTTCGCGGCGGCGATCCTTGCCTCGTGGATATCCGTCCGCCAGAGCGCGTCGGCCAGCGCCACGCGGCCCGGAACGTCGAGCTCCGCGCGCCAGCCGCGCGCCAGATCGGTGACGACCGGCACGCGAATGCCGAGATAGCGGCGCGGCGCCTTGTGATAGGCGGCCATGTCGCGGGCCCGCGCGCGGTCCTCCAGCGCGATGAGGGCCGCGATGGCTGCCTCGTGCGTGATCGCCATGGCCGCTCAGATCCCGGTCGGCGCGCCGTCGATCGTGGCGCGGTTCTTCTCGTCCCAGTATCGGGCAAGCTCGTCGGGGCCTCTGGCCTCGGCCCAGCGCAAGAGGATATCGCGTTCGCCGGCGTGGTCGAACCGCGGCACCGCGTAGCCGCAGGAGCTCTGCACCAGATCGACGGTCATGTCGAAGATCTGTCGCGCCCCGGCAATGGCCGGCAGCTGCGCCGCGAGTGCCGGCCAGTCGGCATCGCGCCGATGCACGGTGCGGGCGGTCCCGTAGGCGCGCAGGATCAGCGGCCGGGTTTCGAAGCCGCACCACATGAGCGTCATGCGGTTCGACTGAATCAGATGCCCGGCCGTCTCGTTGCCGGAGCCGGTCACGTTCAGCCACAGGACGCGGTTCGGCCCAGCCACGCGCAGGCTGTCCATCCCCTTGGGCGAGAGGTTCACGCGACCCCCGGCGGCGGCGGTCGCCACGAAGAAGATGTGCTGCGCGCCGATGAAGGCGCGGTGGTTGTCCTCGAAGGCGGCGAACCGGGTCGCCATCTATTCCACCGTTACCGACTTCGCGAGATTGCGCGGCTGGTCCACATCGGTGCCCTTGGCGATGGCGGTGTGATAGGCCAGAAGCTGCGCCGGCACCGCATAGAGGATGGGCGCGAGGAGCGGCGACACGTCGGGCAGGACGAGCGTCTTCCAGGTGCCTTCGCGCGCGGCGAGGGCGCCCCTGGCATCGGTGATCAGGATCACCCGTCCCTGGCGTGCCATGACCTCCTGCATGTTCGAGACGGTCTTGTCGAAGAGCGCGTCGGTGGGGGCCAGAACGATCACCGGCACGGCCTTGTCGATAAGCGCGATCGGCCCGTGCTTCAGTTCTCCCGATGCGTAACCTTCGGCGTGGATATAGCTGATTTCCTTCAGTTTAAGCGCACCTTCCAGGGCCAGCGGAAAAAGCGCGCCGCGACCGAGGAAGAGCACGTCCCGGGCCCCGGCCAGAAGTTCGGCGAGGGCCGCGATCTCACCCTCGCGGGCAAGCGCCTGGTTGACGAGCCCGGGCAGGAGGCGCAGCGCGTCGAGATGGCCGGCGATCTCGGCGCGGCCGAGCCGGCCGCGGTCGGCGCCGGCCTTCAGCGCCATCAGGAAAAGCGCGGTCAGCTGGCAGGTGAAGGCCTTGGTCGAGGCGACGCCGACCTCGACCCCGGCGTGGATCGGCACGACGATATCGCTTTCGCGCGCGATCGAGGAGGTCGGCACATTGACGACGCCGACGATCTTCGCAACCCGGCCCTGGCAGTAGCGCAGCGCCGCGAGCGTGTCGGCGGTTTCACCCGACTGGCTGACGAAGACGGCAAAGGATCTTTCCGGCAGCGGTGGCTCGCGGTAGCGGAATTCCGAGGCGATATCGACCTCGCAATTCAGCCCGGCGAGGCTCTCGAACCAGTATTTGGCCACCATGCAGGCATAGCTTGCGGTGCCGCAGGCGACGAGCGTCAGCCGGTCGAGCGCGGCGAAGTCGAGCCCCTCGGGCAGGTTCGGCGCGCCGCCCTCGGCGTAATGGGCCAGCGCATCGCCGAGAACCGCGGGCTGTTCGGCGATTTCCTTGGCCATGAAATGCTTGTAGCCACCCTTCTCGATCCGCGTCGCGTCGAGCTGGATGCGGGCGATCTCGCGATTGGCGCGGCGGCCGCCGGCGTCGAAGATCTCGACGCCGGTGCGGGTGACAAAGGCGTGGTCGCCCTCTTCGAGATAGGTGATGCGGTCGGTCATCGGGGCGAGCGCGATGGCATCGGAACCGACGAACATCTCGCCGTCGCCATGGCCGATGGCCAGCGGCGAGCCCTTGCGGGCGGCGATCATCAGGTCGTCCTCGCCGTCGAAGAGCCACAGGAGCGCGAAGGCGCCCTCGAGCTTGGCGAGCGTGGCGCGCGCCGCCTCGCGCGGGGTCATGCCGCGGTCCATGAACATGCGGGTGAGAAGGGCGACCGTCTCGGTATCGGTCTGGGTCTCGGGGGCGATTCCGGCCTCGGCCAGTTCGGCGCGCAGGTCGCGGAAGTTCTCGATGATGCCGTTGTGGACGACCGCGACGGGGCCGGAGCGGTGCGGATGGGCATTGCCCACGGTCGCGGCGCCGTGGGTGGCCCAGCGGGTATGGCCGATGCCCGACTTGCCGGCGAGCGGTTCGTGGACGAGAAGGTCGGAAAGGTTCACGAGCTTGCCGACCGCGCGGCGACGGTCGAGCCGGCCCTTGTGGACGGTCGCGATCCCGGCCGAGTCATAGCCGCGGTATTCCAGCCGTTTCAGCGCCTCGACAAGCAGAGGCGCGACTTCATGGTCCCCAAGGACCCCGACAATACCACACATTATTCTTTCGCTTTCTGGCGCCTGGCTTTCTCGGCCTTCAACTTTTCGAACAATTTCGCCGCCAGCCCCGGTTTTACCACCTGGGCCGCGCGGCCAAGCGCCACGGCACCGGCGGGCACGTTTTCGGTGATGACCGAACCCGAGCCCGTGAGCGCGCCCGCGCCGACCGTCACCGGTGCCACCAGCATCGTGTCTGACCCGATGAAGACATCGGCGCCGATCGTCGTGCGGTGCTTCATCACGCCATCGTAGTTGCAGGTGACGGTGCCGGCGCCGATATTGGTGCGCGCGCCCACGTCGGCATCGCCGAGATAGGTCAGGTGGCCCACCTTCACGCCCTCGTCGAGGATGGCGTTCTTGATCTCGACGAAATTGCCGACATGCACGTCTTCGGCCAGTTCGGCGCCGGGGCGCAGCCGGGCGAAGGGGCCGACCGAGGCGCCGCGCGAGACATGGCAGCCCGTCAGGTGGCAGAAGGCCTCGATCACCGCACCGGATTCGACCGTGGTTCCGGGCCCGAAGACCACGTTCGGGCCGATCACCGTCTCGCGGCCGACCACCGTGTCGAAGGCGAAGTAGACCGTGTCCGGCGCGGTCAGGGTGACGCCATCTTCCATCATCTCGACGCGCTTGCGGGCCTGGAAGGCGGCCTCGGCCTCGGCCAGGTCGGCGCGGGTATTGACGCCGAGCGTCTCGTGCTCGGGGCAGGTCACGACCTCGGCCGTCAGTCCCGCGGCGCGGGCGGCGGCGACGATATCGGTGAGGTAGTACTCGCCGGCCGCGTTCGTCGTGCCGAGACCGGCCACGAGCCGGCTCATGAGGGACGCATCGGCGCAGATGACGCCGCTGTTGCACAGCGTGATCGCGCGCTGGTCCTCGGTCGCATCCTTGTATTCGACAATGCCGAACAGATGGCCGGAATGCACGACGAGCCGGCCGTAGCGCTTGGGATCCGCCGCCTCGAAGCCGAGCACGACCACATCCGATCGGGCGGCGAGCATCGCCTCGAGCGTCTCGGCGCGGATGAACGGCGTGTCGCCGAAGAGCACGATCACCTTGCCCGCGAAATCCTGCAGGTGCGGCAGCGCCTGGGCCACGGCATGGCCGGTGCCCTTCTGTTCGCTCTGGATCACCACCTCGACCGTCTCGTCATGGGCAAGGGCGGCCGCCCGGACGGCCTCGGCGCCATGTCCGGCGACGACGAAGGTGCGCTCGGCGCCGAGCGGCGCGGCCGCCGACATGGCGTGCACCAGAAGCGGCGCGCCGGCCACGCGGTGCAGCACCTTAGGCAGTTCGGAATTCATCCGCGTGCCCTGTCCGGCGGCCAGAATGATGAGAGCGGTGGCCATGAATGGAAGCTTTCCTTTGTCTGCGGCCCGTTTTAACCAAGGGTGGACTTGTCGCAAGGGGGCGGGGATCAATACTTCTTTCGGCGGGTTACAATCGCCGCTGCGGCGCAGGATAGGAAGGCGTATGCGGACAGTCATTTTCGATCTCGACGGCACGCTCGCCGATACCTCGGCCGATCTGGTGGCGGCGGCGAATGCGTGTTTCGAGGCGATGGGCGCCGGCGCGCTTCTCGATCACGCTGCCGATGCGCTTACCGCCTTTCACGGCGGGCGGGCGATGCTGCGGCTCGGGCTCGGCCGGCAGGGCCGGGCGCCGGGGCCGGCGCTCGAGGCCGAGGTCGACCGCTGGTATCCCGAGCTTCTCGCGGCCTACGAGGCCGGGATCGACCGCGAGACGCGGCTCTATCCCGGTGCCGTCGCGGCCGTCGAGGCGCTGCGCACGCGCGGCTTCGCCACCGGCATCTGCACCAACAAGCCCGAGCGCCTGGCCGCGATCCTGATCGACCGGCTGGGCGTGCAGGGGCTGTTCGGATCGCTCGTCGGTGCCGACACGCTGCCGGTGCGCAAGCCCGATCCGGCACCCTACCGTCTGGCCGTGGAGCGGGCCGGCGGCTTCGCCGCGCGGTCGGTCCTGATCGGCGACACCGAGACCGACCGCAAGACCGGCGCCGCGGCCGGGGTGCCGGTCACGCTCGTCACCTTCGGGCCCGAAGGTGGCGGCGTCGCGCGCTTCGCGCCCGAGGCTCTTCTCGATCATTTCGACGCGCTGCCCGAGCTCGCCGAGCGGCTTCTGGGGGCGCCATGAGCGGGGCCGATCCCGACGCCGGTGCCGAGGTCTTCACCGGCAGCTTCACCCAGCAGGAGCCGATCCCCGAGGCGGCGATCGAAGCCGCGCTCGCGGTGCTGCGCCACGGCCGGCTCCACCGCTACAACACCGCGGCGGGCGAGATCGCCGAGACAGCGCTTCTGGAAGAGGAATTCGCGGCCTTCACCGGCGCGCGCTACTGCCTGGCGGTGGCCTCGGGCGGCTATGCGCTTGGCGCGGCGCTGCGGGCGCTCGGTGTCGGGCCCGGCGACCGCGTTCTTACCAATGCCTTCACGCTCGCCCCGGTGCCGGGGGCGATCGCGGCGCTCGGGGCGATCCCGGTCTTCGTCGAGACGACCGCGGACCTGACCATCGATCTCGACGATCTCGCGGCCAGGGCACCCGGGGCGCGGGCGCTTCTGCTCAGCCACATGCGCGGCCATATCTGCGACATGGCGCGGCTGATGGCGCTTTGCGATGCCGCCGGTCTGCCGGTCATCGAGGATTGCGCCCATACGATGGGGGCGCATTGGGCCGGCCGACACTCCGGGCGCTGGGGCGCAATGGGCTGCTATTCGACGCAGACCTACAAGCACATGAATTCGGGCGAGGGCGGTCTTGTCGTCTCGGACGATCCGGCGCTCATGGCGCGCGCGATCCTGCTCTCGGGAAGCTACATGCTTTACCCGCGCCATCGCGCCGCGCCGCCGCCCGAAGCCTTCGCCGAGGCGAAATACGTCACCCCCAATGTCTCCGGCCGGATGGACAACCTGCGCGCCGCGATCCTGCGGCCGCAGCTGGCCGATCTGCCGCGGCAATGCGGGCGCTGGAATGCGCTTTACCGGATCGTCGAGGAGGGCCTTGCCGGAACCCCGGGGATCGCGCTCATCGCGCGCCCCGCGGCCGAGGGCTTCGTCGCCTCGTCGTTCCAGTTCCGGCTGCCGGGGTGGACCGCGGCGAAGGTCGGCGCGTTTCTCGCACGGGCGGCGGTGCGCGGGGTGGAGCTGAAGTGGTTCGGCGCGCCCGAGCCGCAGGGCTTCACCTCGACCCACCGCTCCTGGCGCTACGCCCCGGCGCAGGCACTGCCGCGCACCGACCGGGTGATGGCGGAACTGATCGACATGCGCCTGCCCTTGACCTTCAGCCGGCAGGACGCGGCGCAGGTCGCGCGCATCCTGCGTGCCGAGATCGGCGCCGTCCACCAGGCGGATGAAGCCGATGTCGCCGAGTTCGTGCCGCCGGCGGCAGACTGAGGGGGCGGCGCCGCGCAGACGGCGCCCGCCCATTGACGCACAGCCCGGTTTCGGGCATGAATTGAACACACGTTCATTTCCTTGGGAGGGGAGATCATGTTCACCGCCTCGATGACGTTCCACCTTGGTGAAGAGATCGAGGCGCTGCGCGACATGGTGCACCGCTGGGCGCAGGATCGGGTGAAACCGATCGCGGCCGAGATCGACCGCACGAACGCATTTCCCTCCGCGCTCTGGCGCGAGATGGGTGATCTGGGGCTTCTCGGCATCACCGTGCCCGAGCAATACGGCGGCGCCGGCATGAGCTATCTCGCCCATGTCATCGCGACCGAGGAGATCGCGCGGGCCTCGGCCTCGGTGTCGTTGTCCTACGGGGCGCATTCGAACCTCTGCGTCAACCAGATCAAGCTGAACGGCAGCGAGGAGCAGAAGCGGAAATACCTCCCCGGCCTGATTTCCGGCGCCCATGTCGGCGCGCTGGCCATGTCCGAGGCGGGGGCGGGGTCCGACGTGGTGTCGATGAAGCTCAAGGCCGAAAGGCGCAACGGCTACTATGTCCTCAACGGCACCAAGTTCTGGATCACCAACGGCCCGGATGCCGATACGCTCGTCGTCTATGCCAAGACCGATCCGGAGGCAGGATCGAAGGGCATCACCGCCTTCATCGTCGAAAAGACCATGAAGGGCTTCTCCACCTCCAAGCATTTCGACAAGTTGGGGATGCGCGGGTCGAACACGGCCGAGCTCGTCTTCGAGGATGTCGAGGTGCCGTTCGAGAACGTCCTGGGGCAGGAGGGCAAGGGGGTCCGCGTCCTGATGTCCGGGCTCGATTACGAGCGGGTCGTCCTCTCCGGCATCGGCACCGGCATCATGGCCGCCTGCATGGATGAGGTGATGCCCTACCTCGCGCAGCGCAAGCAGTTCGGTCAGCCGATCGGATCGTTCCAGCTCATGCAGGGCAAGATCGCCGACATGTATACCAAGATGAACTCCGCCCGCGCCTATGTCTACGAGGTCGCCCGCGCCTGCGACCGCGGCGAGGTCACGCGCCAGGATGCCGCCGCCTGCGTGCTCTATGCCTCCGAAGAGGCGATGGTGGTCGCGCACCAGGCGGTTCAGGCGATGGGCGGCATGGGTTTCATGAACGAAACCCCCGTCGCCCGCATCTTCCGCGACGCGAAACTGATGGAGATCGGCGCGGGGACGAGCGAGATCCGCCGGATGCTGATCGGGCGGGAACTGATGGGGGCGATGGGGTGAGATCGCACCGACCCCCCACTGTGTCCGCAGATGCCCCGGCCACCTATCAAGACCGCCGCACTTCCGCTGTCAGCCTTGTCGCGACGCTGGCCTTCTGCATGCCGTCGAGCGCGGGGGCATGGGACTGGACGAAGCACGATTGGGGCGAAGTGGATCGCGCTATGGTGGAGGCCTGCCTTTCACAAATGCCCGTCGGCGTGGCGCATCCCCCCTGTGTGGGTCGGGCCGCCGAGGTTTGTGAGACGACGCCCCCGCGCCATCAGACGACGCTCGATATCGT
The DNA here is from genome assembly GCA_020637635.1 of Albidovulum sp. Classification (GTDB taxonomy): domain Bacteria; phylum Pseudomonadota; class Alphaproteobacteria; order Rhodobacterales; family Rhodobacteraceae; genus Albidovulum. The sequence goes on along the minus strand of JACKKB010000009.1, from coordinate 85,401 downwards.
GGATTGTCGGATGACGGAGGCTGTCGTCCGGGACGAGATCGTCGAGGCTGGCTATGATGAACAGCACAGCCTGCTGGTGACGGCTGGCAGGAACGTCGCTGGAAACGGGCGTCTATCTGAGGCAGAGGCATTGAATGCCGCCCATGAGGCGTGGAAAATCTACCGGGAGGCGCAATGCGACTTGGTCTACGCGCTCAACCAAGGCGGTTCGATTAAGAATGTCAGGGCGCCCATTTGCAACCTGAACATGACAGCAGATCGCGCAATCCAGATGCGCGACCTGTTCTGGCCACCGCAATGAAGCTTGCCGGCTCAGTCGCCCCAGCCCGGGGGAACCCCGGGCAGCGCCCGACCCGCCCCCCCGGGGCGGGCGCTTCTCGCCCACCCCACGGGCCGGGCGCCGCCCTCCGCGCAAACGACACAGGTATCGGATTCGGACCATGCGCCTGACCTCCTCCGTCCTCCCCGCCTCCGACACGTTCCGCGCCAATCGCGCTGCGCATGAGGCGATGCTGGCGACCGTAGCCGAGGCTGCCCGAAGCGCCGCCGCCGGGGGCGGCGAGAAATCCCTCGCCCGCCATGTCGCACGCGGCAAGATGCCGCCGCGCGAACGGGTGGCGAACCTGCTCGATGCGGGCTCTCCCTTTCTCGAGATCGGCGCCACCGCGGCGCATGGGCTTTATGACGGCGATGCCCCCGCCGCCGGCCTCATCGCCGGGATCGGACGGGTGCACGGCCAGGAGGTGATGGTCGTCGCCAACGACGCCACCGTGAAGGGCGGCACCTACTATCCGATGACGGTAAAGAAGCACCTCCGCGCGCAGGAGATCGCCGGGGAAAACCGCCTGCCATGCGTCTATCTCGTGGACAGCGGCGGCGCCAACCTTCCCAACCAGGACGAGGTCTTCCCCGACCGCGACCATTTCGGCCGCATCTTCTTCAATCAGGCGCAGATGTCGGCCAAGGGCATCCCCCAGATCGCCGTCGTCATGGGGTCGTGCACGGCAGGCGGGGCCTATGTCCCTGCAATGTCTGATATTTCCATCATCGTGAAGGATCAGGGCACGATCTTCCTTGCCGGCCCGCCGCTGGTGAAGGCCGCGACGGGCGAGGTCGTCAGCGCCGAGGATCTGGGCGGCGGCGACGTGCACACGCGGCTTTCCGGCGTCGCCGACTATCTGGCCGAGGATGACGCCCATGCGCTGGCACTCGCCCGCCGCGCGCTCGGCCATCTCAACCGCCGCAGGCCCGAAACCGTCGCATGGCAAAGCCCCGAAGACCCCGCCTACGACCCCGAGGAAATCCTCGGCGTGGTTCCGGGCGACCTGCGCACGCCTTACGACATCCGCGAGGTCATCGCCCGGATCGTCGACGGATCACGCTTCGACGAGTTCAAGGCCCGCTTCGGCGACACGCTGGTCACGGGCTTTGCCCACATCATGGGCTGCCCGGTCGGCATCGTCGCCAACAACGGCGTCCTCTTCTCCGAAAGCGCGGTCAAGGGCGCGCATTTCATTGAACTGTGCAGCCAGCGGGCCATCCCGCTTGTGTTTCTCCAGAACATCACCGGCTTCATGGTCGGACGGAAGTACGAGAACGAAGGCATCGCCCGACATGGCGCCAAGATGGTCACGGCGGTCGCCACGACATCGGTGCCGAAGATCACCATGCTGGTCGGCGGCTCCTTCGGCGCGGGCAACTACGGCATGGCGGGGCGGGCCTATTCCCCGCGCTTCCTCTGGACCTGGCCCAATTCCCGCATCTCGGTGATGGGCGGCGAACAGGCGGCGGGCGTGCTTGCCACCGTCAAACGCGACGGGATCGAACGCGCGGGCGGCACCTGGTCGGCCGAGGAGGAGGCCGAATTCAAGCGCCCCACGATCGAGATGTTCGAGGCACAGTCGCACCCCCTCTATGCGTCCGCCCGGCTCTGGGACGATGGCATCATCGACCCGCGGAAGTCGCGCGAAGTCCTCGCGCTCTCGCTCTCGGCGGCGCTGAACGCGCCCATCGAACCCACGCGCTTCGGCGTCTTCCGGATGTGACGATGGCCCGGCGATCCTCTCCTCCCGAACGGCTCCTGCGCCTCGCGCTCTGGCTCTGCATCGGGCTCGCCATGGTGATGCCGGCGGCGACGGCGGCCAACGGGCTCTTGAAGCCACACCTGGGCTGCGCAGTGCTCCTCGTGGTCGACGGCGACACGGTGAAGCTGCTCTGCCCCGGCGAGGGCATCCGGCGGGCGCGGCTTCTCGGCTTCGACACGCCCGAGATCTTCTCGCCCGCCTGTCTCGCGGAATTCGCGCGCGGGATCGCTGCCATGGCCTGGCTCGAGGGGCGGCTGCTCGCGGCCCGGCACTACGCGGTGGCCGCACCCGAGACCGGCCCCGCCAGCGACCGCTACGGCCGCCGGCTCGTCTCGCTGCGCATCGACGGGCTGGACGTGGCCGGCGACCTGACCGCCCGCGGCCTCGCCAGGCCCTACGCCGGCGGCCGGCGGGAAGGGTGGTGCGCATGACGCTCTGTCCTTCTCCCCGCGCTTCTTCGTTGCCCAAATACCCATTCGGGGCCTCGCCGCCCGGCGCCATCGGCAGGCCGCGGGTGAACGACGGCCCCGCCTTTGCGATCGAACCACGAGGATAGTCGCATGTTCCAGAAGATCCTGATCGCCAACAGGGGCGAGATCGCCTGCCGGGTGATCGACACCGCCCGGAAACTCGGCGTGCGGTCGGTCGCCGTCTATTCCGATGCCGACGCCACCGCCCGCCATGTCGAGATGGCCGACGAGGCGGTCCACATCGGCGGCCCGGCGCCGAAAGACAGCTATCTGCGCGGCGATGCGATCATCGCGGCGGCCCGGGCCACCGGGGCCGAGGCGATCCATCCCGGCTACGGCTTTCTCTCGGAGAACCCCGATTTCGTCGCGGCGGTCGCGGCGGCGGGGCTCGCTTTCATCGGCCCCTCGGCCGAAGCCATCCGCGCCATGGGGCTGAAGGATGCCGCCAAGGCGCTCATGGAAAAGGCCGGCGTGCCCGTCGTGCCGGGCTATCACGGGGCGAACCAGGACCCCGCCCACCTCGCGGACGCGGCCGCGGCCGTGGGCTACCCGGTCCTGATCAAGGCGGTGGCGGGCGGCGGCGGCAAGGGCATGCGGCTCGTCGAACGCGCAGGCGATTTCGCCGCGGCGCTCGAAAGCGCCCGCGGCGAAGCCCGGACCGCCTTCGGCAACCCCGATGTCCTGATCGAGAAATACGTCCGGAAGCCGCGCCATATCGAGCTGCAGGTCTTCGGCGACGGCACCCGCGCGGTGCATCTCTTCGAACGCGACTGCTCGCTGCAACGGCGCCACCAGAAAGTCATCGAGGAGGCACCGGCCCCGGGCATGACGCCCGAGATGCGCGCCGCGATGGGCCAGGCGGCGGTGCGCGCCGCCGAGGCGATCGGCTATGCCGGTGCCGGCACGATCGAGTTCATCGTCGATGCCTCCGAAGGGCTCCGGACCGACCGCTTCTGGTTCATGGAGATGAACACCCGCCTGCAGGTCGAACATCCGGTGACCGAGGCGGTGACCGGCATCGACCTTGTCGAATGGCAGCTTCGCGTCGCCGCCGGCGAACCGCTGCCGGCAGCGCAGGAGGAGATCGCCCTTTCCGGCCACGCCTTCGAGGCACGGCTCTATGCCGAGGACGTGCCGGCGGGGTTCCTGCCCGCCACCGGCACGCTCACGCATCTGCGCTTTCCCGAGGGCGCGCGCGCCGAGACCGGGGTGCGCGCCGGCGACACGATCAGTCCCTGGTACGACCCGATGATCGCCAAGATCATCGTTCACGGCGCCACGAGAGCCATCGCGCTGAACCGGCTTGACGCGGCGCTCGATGCGACCGAGGTCGCCGGCTCGGTGACCAACCTCGGTTTTCTCGGCGCGCTCGCGCGGCACGAGGGCTTCCGGCGCGGCGATGTCGATACCGGGCTCATTGCCCGCGATCTCGCGGCACTGACGGCGGCCGTGCCCGAGGATGGCGCGATACGCGCCCTTGCCGCGCTCGCCGCGGCGGGTCTGGGCGAGGGCGGCGGGGCGCTTGCGGGCTTCACGCTCTGGCAGAGCCTGACGCGGCAGGTCGATCTTGGCGACCGCGTGGTCGAGCTTGCGGTGGCCGGACCGGGCCGGGTGCGCGTGACGCTGGACGGGGCGCAGATGGACTGCCGGCGCGTCGGAGAGGCCTGGTGGGTGAACGGTGCGCCCTCGGGCGCCCGCATCGTCACCGGCGCCGGCCGCGTCAGCGTCTTCGGGCGGGGCGCGGCCTGCGATCTGACGCTGCCCGATCCGCTGGCCCGGAGTGCCGGGGCCGCGGGCGGCGGGCTGACGCTGTCGCCCATGCCGGGGCTCGTGAAGGCGATCTTCGTGGCAGAAGGGCAGGCGGTGACATCCGGCGACCGGCTGGCGGTCCTCGAGGCGATGAAGATGGAACATGTCCTGACCGCCGCGCGCGACGGAAGGGTGGCCGAAGTGCTGGTTGCCCCCGGAACCCAGGTCGAGGCAGGCGCCGCGCTGGTGCGGCTGGAGGGTGAGGACGAGGGGGGATGATCCGGCTTCACCACGTTCCCGGGTCGCGATCGTTCCGTGTGCTCTGGCTTCTGGAGGAGCTTGGCCTGCCGGTCGAGCTGCGCCTCTGGTCGCTGACCGATGGCGGCTTGCGCAGCGCCGAGTTCCGCGCGCTCAGCCCCGGCGCGCGGGTGCCGGCGCTCGAGATCGACGGGCGGGCGATCTTCGAAAGCGGCGCCATCGTCGAGTATCTCTGCGAGACCCGGGGCCGGCTCGCCCCGGCCCCGGGCGCGCCCGATCGCGCCGATTTCCTCGAATGGCTCCACTATGCCGAGACCCAGGCGACGATCCTGCAGAACCTGAACTTCCATCACATCTTCCTGCGCCCCGAAAGCGCCCGTTCGGTGGCGATGACGCGGCTCGACACGCGCCGGCTCGCGCTCAGCCTGCAGGCGCTCGAGACGCGGCTCGAGCAGCGCGACTGGCTTCTGGGCGACTTCTCGGCGGCCGATTGCATGATGGGGTTCAACACCGATGCGATCTTCCGCTTCCTGGCGCGCGCGGACTATCCGGCGACCGCTGCCTATTGCGCCCGGGCCGCGGCACGACCGGCCTTCGGCCGGGCGCTGGCGCGCGGCGGGGCGAGCACGATCTACGGCGCGGATTTCTACGAGATGCCCGATGGCTGAATTTGTCGAGATCGTCGAGATGGGCCCGCGCGACGGGCTCCAGAACGAAAAGCGGATCATCCCGACGGCGGAGAAGATCGCGCTGGTCGATTGCCTGAGCCGCGCCGGCTTCCGGCGCATCGAGGTGGCAAGCTTCGTCTCTCCCAAATGGGTGCCGCAGATGGCCGACGGCGCGGCCGTGCTGGCCGGCATCTCGCGCGCGGCCGGCGTGCGCTACGCGGCGCTGACGCCCAACCTGAGGGGCTACGCGGCGGCGAAGGCGGCGCGCGCCGACGAGGTGGCGATCTTCGCCTCCGCCACCGAGGGGTTCTCGAAGGCCAACCTCAACTGCACCATCGCCGAAAGCCTCGAGCGCTTTCGCCCGGTGGCGGAGGCGGCGCAGTCCGATGGCATCGCGCTGCGCGGCTACGTCTCGGTGGTCACCGACTGCCCCTATGAGGGCGCCGTGGCGCCTGCCGCCGTCGCCCGTGTCGCGGGCGCGCTCCGCGACATGGGCTGCCACGAGGTCAGCCTCGGCGACACCATCGGGCAGGGGAGGCCCGAGACCGTCGACGCGATGCTGGCGGCCGTGCTGGGCGAGATGCCGGCCGCCGCGCTTGCCGGACATTTTCACGACACCGCAGGGCGTGCGCTTGCCAATATCGAGACTGCGCTCGCCCGCGGCCTGCGGGTCTTCGACGCCGCAGTCGGCGGGCTCGGCGGCTGCCCCTACGCGCCCGGTGCCAAGGGCAATGTCGCAACCGAGGCAGTCGTGGCGCATCTCTCATCGCTTGGGAAGGTGACGGGGCTTGATCCCGCCTGTCTTGCCCGGGCTGCGGCAATGGCCAAGGCCATGCGCGGATGAGCTGCGTCGCCATCCTCGGGCCCGGCAGCCGTTGGTCCGGCCTCGCCGCGACGCGGTTGCCTGCTCAGGAAGAGGCATGCGGCTTGACCTTCGGCGGGTGGCCCGTCCACTCCCCTGACCTGATCCGCATGGGCCATGGCGGCGCCTCTCCCCTTGCCGCGCCCGCACGCCTTGGCCGGAATGTCACGCACTGCCGCGACGGCGTGGCCGCCGCCGGGCCTCGGTCTGCGCCCTGCCCGGCGCCCCGCCGCCACCGCAATCGCCGGACCTCAGCGCCATGGCCCGGGCCCGCCGGTCCTTCCCGGGCCCGCCCCGGTGCTGGTGCGCGGCCCGGTCGGTTCTCCGCGCCATCGTCGGAGGCGGGGAAGCGCCGGGACAGGGGCTTCCGGCGGGGTTGCGATCCGATGCCGCCGTCCCCGACCGGGACGGCGCCGCGGCCGGTGACGATGCCGTCGAGGGGGCACCCATCGGGCGTGTCCGAGGTGCGGACCTGTCCGATCGGCGATGATCTGTTCCGGGACCTGTTCCGGGATCTGTTCCGGGGCGACGATCGGCTGGTTCCGGTCCGCCATGCCCTGTCCGCAGGAAGGTGAGGAGACGGCTATGCATGAAACCATCGAACTTGTGACCGACGACCGGGGCATCGCCACGCTCACGCTGGCGCGGCCAGAGAAGCACAATGCGCTCTCGGCGGTGATGATCGCCGAACTGACCGAGGCCGCAGGTCGGCTCGGCCGCGATCCGGCGGTGCGGGCGATCGTTCTGACCGGCGCCGGCGCGAGCTTCTGCGCCGGCGGCGATCTCGGCTGGATGAAGGATCAGATGGCCGCCGATGCGGCCGCGCGGGCGCGCGAGGCGCGCAGGCTCGCGATGATGCTGCAGGCGCTCAACACCTGTCCGAAGCCGCTGATCGGCCGCATCCAGGGCAACGCCTTCGGCGGCGGCATCGGCATGATGGCGGTCTGCGATGTCGCGATCGGCGTCGAGACGGCGCGCTTCGGGCTGACCGAGACCCGGCTCGGGCTCATCCCGGCCACCATCGGGCCCTACGTGCTGGCGCGGATGGGCGAGGCGATGGCGCGGCGGGTCTTCATGTCGGCGCGGCTCTTCGATGCCGCCGAGGCGGTGACGCTCGGGCTTCTGGCGCGCGCGGTGCCGGCCGGGGAGCTTGACGCGGCTGTCGCGGCCGAGGTCGCGCCCTATCTGGCGGCCGCGCCCGGCGCCGTCGCCGCCGCCAAGGCGCTCGCCCGCCGGCTCGGGCCTCCGATCGGACCGGAAGAGATCGACGCCAGCATCGCGGCCCTCGTGGCGGCATGGGAGGGCGCCGAGGCGGGCGAGGGGATCGCCGCGTTCTTCGAGCGCCGCGCGCCCGCCTGGAAGTGCTGAAACCGGGGCAGCGCTCGGTTGACCCGGCGCCCGGGCGGGCGTAAACGGGCAGGGCAGGGCGCGCGGGTGCCCGGCGGATACGAAGGAGCCACCCCGTGGACGCGCTGCTCAGGGAATACCTGCCGATTCTCGTCTTCCTCGGCCTCGCCGTCGCGCTCGGACTGGTGCTGATCTTCGCCGCCGTGCTCGTCGCGGTCCGCAACCCCGACCCGGAGAAGGTCTCGGCCTACGAATGCGGCTTCAACGCCTTCGACGATGCGCGAATGAAGTTCGATGTGCGCTTTTACCTCGTCTCGATCCTGTTCATCATCTTCGACCTCGAGGTGGCGTTCCTCTTCCCCTGGGCGGTGGCCTTCAAGGATGTCTCGACACTCGGCTTCTGGTCGATGATCGCCTTCCTCGGTGTCCTGACGGCCGGCTTCGCCTATGAGTGGAAGAAGGGCGCGATGGACTGGTCCTGAGGGGCCGCTTCGCCGCCGTCCGACGCCTTGCCGGCGCCCGTCCCCGGGACCGCGCTCGCTCTGCCCGCGCGCTCGGCAGACCCGCTTCGCAGGGCCCGGCAAGGGCCCGCCAAGGCCCCGAAAGGCGGGCAAAATCCGCCTCACGCAATTGACCCCCGTTGGGGCCGGTGATAGTCCGGAGCCGATACAGACTTCGGCGCGACGTTTCGGAGGACGACTTATGGCGGCGACGCAGGGCGTGCAGGCTTATGGTTCGACAACGGCGGGCCCGGATCGCGAGGTTGCCACCGAGGCGCTGAACCGCGAGTTGCAGGACAAGGGCTTCCTGCTCACCACCACCGAGGCGGCGATCAACTGGGCGCGCAACGGCTCGCTGCACTGGATGACCTTCGGGCTTGCCTGCTGCGCGGTCGAGATGATGCATACCTCGATGCCGCGCTACGACCTGGAGCGTTTCGGCACCGCGCCGCGCGCCTCGCCGCGCCAGTCCGACCTGATGATCGTCGCCGGCACGCTGACCAACAAGATGGCCCCGGCGCTGCGCAAGGTCTACGACCAGATGCCCGAGCCGCGCTATGTGATCTCGATGGGTTCCTGCGCCAACGGCGGCGGCTACTATCACTACAGCTACTCGGTGGTGCGCGGCTGCGACCGCATCGTGCCGGTCGACATCTACGTGCCCGGCTGCCCGCCCACGGCCGAGGCGCTGCTTTACGGCATTCTCCAGCTGCAGCGGAAGATCCGCCGCACCGGAACGCTGGCGCGCTGAGGAGGACGGGATGAGCGAAACCCTGCAGGAATTGGCCGCCCAGATCGAGCTGAAGCGCCCCGACAGTGCGGTGGCGACCGAGATCGCCTTCGGCGAGCTCACGGTGACGGTGACGGCGGCGGGGATCGTCGATTTCGTCGAATTCCTGCGCAATGACCGCAATTGCCGCTTCTCGACGCTCGTCGACATCACCGCCGTCGATCACCCCGAGCGGCCGGCGCGGTTCGACGTCGTCTATCACTTCCTGTCGATGTACCAGAATTCGAGGATCCGGGTGAAACTGGCCGTCCGCGAGGACGAGATGGTGCCCTCGATCATCGACGTGTTTCCGGCCGCCAACTGGTTCGAGCGCGAAGTCTACGACATGTTCGGGATCCTCTTCTCGGGTCATCCCGACCTGCGGCGGATTCTCACCGATTACGGATTCCGCGGGCATCCCCTGCGCAAGGACTTCCCGACCACGGGCTATTCGGAAGTGCGCTACGACGAGGTGCTGAAACGGGTGGTCTACGAGCCGGTGAAGCTGGTCCAGGACTACCGGCAGTTCGATTTCATGAGCCCCTGGGAAGGGGCGCAGTACATCCTGCCCGGCGACGAGAAGCAGGGATGAGAGCGGCGGGCATGGGCGAGGGTTCGAGATGAAAGACGCATGGAGCTACGACGACGGCTCGCAGGATGCCGAGACGGGCGAACAGAAGATCCGCAACTTCAACATCAACTTCGGCCCGCAACACCCTGCTGCACATGGGGTTCTGCGCCTGGTTCTTGAGCTTGACGGCGAACTGGTCGAGCGCTGCGACCCGCATATCGGGCTCTTGCACCGCGGCACCGAGAAGCTGATGGAAAGCCGCACCTATCTGCAGAACCTGCCCTATCTCGACCGCCTCGACTACGTCGCGCCGATGAACCAGGAACATGCCTGGTGCCTGGCGATCGAGCGGCTGACGGGCACCGAAGTGCCGCGCCGGGCGAGCCTGATCCGTGTGCTCTATTCCGAGATCGGCCGCGTCCTGAACCACCTCCTGAACGTCACCACGCAGGCGATGGACGTGGGCGCGCTGACGCCGCCGCTCTGGGGCTTCGAGGAGCGCGAGAAGCTCATGGTCTTCTACGAGCGCGCCTGCGGGGCGCGGCTCCATGCCGCCTATTTCCGCCCCGGCGGCGTGCACCAGGATCTGCCGCCCGGACTGCTCGACGATATCGAGGCCTGGGCACAGGCCTTCCCGAAGGTGCTCGACGACATCGACGGACTGCTGACCGAGAACCGGATCTTCAAGCAGCGCAACGCCGATATCGGCATCGTGACCGAGGAAGACGCGCTGACCTGGGGTTATTCCGGCGTCATGGTCCGCGGCTCGGGCATGGCCTGGGACCTGCGGCGCGCCCAGCCCTATGAGTGCTACGACGAGTTCGACTTCAAGGTGCCGGTGGGCAAGAACGGCGATTGCTTTGACCGGTACCTCGTGCGCATGGAAGAGATGCGTCAGTCGACCTCGATGATCCTGCAGGCGGTGGCCAAGCTCAGGGCGCCCGACGGGCAGGGCGACGTGCTGTCGCGCGGCAAGATCGCGCCGCCGGCACGCGCCGAGATGAAGCGCTCGATGGAGGCGCTCATCCACCACTTCAAGCTCTATACCGAGGGCTTCCACGTGCCGGCGGGCGAGGTCTATGCCGCCGTCGAGGCCCCGAAGGGCGAATTCGGCGTCTATCTCAAGTCCGACGGCACCAACAGGCCCTACCGCGCCAAGCTGCGGGCGCCGGGCTATCTGCACCTGCAGTCGATCGACTGGATGGCCAGGGGCCACATGCTCGCCGATGTCGCCGCCATCATCGGCACGATGGACATCGTTTTCGGCGAGGTGGACCGGTGAGGCGCGCGATGGTTCTTGCAGCCCTGATGGCCGTGTCTGCCGATGCGGCCTTGGCGCAGGAGGCGGATGTCGACCCGACGCCGCTGGCCAGCGTCTACGTCAAGATCGGTTGCCGGGGCAATGAGAAGGATCTGATGCCGTATTTCGGCTCGGAGATCGACACCAGCACGTTCATGGCTCAGTTCAAGGCGCTGCGCGCGTCGGGAAACCTTGTCTCAGATGACAACGGCGAGACCATGCGCCTGACCAATTGGGGAGAGTGCAAGTAATGCTCCGCCGCCTCTACCACGACCAGCCCGCCGCCTTCGAATTCACGCCGGCGAACCTCGCCTGGGCGAAGGGGCAGATCACCAAATATCCCGAAGGCCGTCAGGCGAGCGCGGTGATCCCGCTTCTGTGGCGGGCGCAGGAACAGGAAGGCTGGCTTTCGCGGCCGGCGATCGAACATGTGGCCGACATGCTTGGCATGGCCCGTATCCGGGCGCTCGAAGTCGCCACCTTCTACTTCATGTTCCAGCTGCAGCCCGTTGGTTCCGTTGCGCATATTCAGATCTGCGGCACGACTTCCTGCATGATCTGCGGCGCCGAGGAGCTGATCCGCGTCTGCCGCGAGAAGATCGCGCCCGCGCCGCACACGCTGTCGGCCGACGGCAAGTTTTCCTGGGAAGAGGTCGAGTGTCTCGGCGCCTGCGCGAACGCGCCGATGGCGCAGATCGGCAAGGATTACTACGAGGATCTGACGGCGGAAGGCCTGGAGCGGCTGCTCGAGGCGCTGGCCGCCGGCAAGGTGCCGGTGCCGGGCCCGCAGAACGCCCGCTATGCCTGCGAGCCGCTCGCCGGGCTCACGACGCTCAAGGACCTCGAAAGCGGGCGCACGCAATACAACGGCTCGGTGCAGCGTGCCGTGGATCTCGGCGACGGCATCAAGCGCATCGACGGGACCGAAGTGCCGCTCGTGACGCCCTGGCTCGGAACCGGACGGGGCGCCGGCGCCAAACCGGCCGCCAAACCGGCGAAGCCCGCGAGGGCCGCGAAACCGGCGAAGCCCGCAGGGGCCGCACCGGCGCCGAGGATGGCGGCACCCGCCGCACCTGCCGCTGCCGCATCTGGCGCCGCCGCACCCGCCGCTGGCAAGGCCAGCAAGCCCAGGGTGCTGAAGGCGCCGCGTGCCGGCGGCGCCGACGATCTGAAGCAGATCAAGGGTGTCGGGCCCAAGCTCGAGGCGCTCCTCAACCGGCTCGGGTTCTTCCATTTCGATCAGGTCGCGGCCTGGAGCGCCGACGAGCTCGCCTGGGTCGATGACAATCTCGAAGGGTTCAAGGGTCGTGCCAGCCGGGATGGCTGGGTCGCGCAGGCCCGGATCCTTGCCGACGGGGGCCAGACGGAATTCTCCGCCCGCGTCAAGAAGGGTGACGTTTACTGAGTTGACCGAGGCCAAGGAGGGACAGGAATGACTGGATCCGCGAATGCCGACTGCCGCCGCAATGCGTGGTGGATGGCGATTGCCGGAGGGGTGATCGTCGCACTCCTTCTGGGCCTGGTGGCGCAATACGGGCTCGTGCGGTCGATCCTGACCGGGGCGGTCTTCTGTCTGCTCCTCGGCCTCTTCCTCGTCTGGGCGTTCTGCACCGGCGTGGTGGCCGAAAGCCCGAGTGCGGGTGTCGCCGGGCCGGACGCCGGCGCCGAGGCTGCCAGGGCCGAGGCTGCGAAGGCGGAGGCTGCCAGGGCGGAGGCTGCGAAGGCGGAGGCTGCGAAGGCGGAGGCTGCGAAGGCGGAGGCTGCGAAGGCGGAGGCTGCGCGGGCGGAGGCGGCGAAGGCGGAGGCGGCACGCGCCGAGGCTGCCAGGGCCGAAGCTGCCAGGGCCGAAGCTGCGAAACGTGCTGCGGCCGAGGCTGAGGCGGCACGCGCGGAGACAGCGAGGGCGGAGGCTGCCAGGGCGGAGGCTGCCAGGGTCGAGGCCGCGCGGGCGGAGGCGGCCAAGGCGGAGGCGGCCAAGGCAGAGGCGGCCAGGGCGGCAGCGACGGCCGCCGCCCCGGCCACCTTCGTCAGCGCGCCCGAGGCGCCCGCGAAAGCCACGCCGAGCAAGGCCGCTCCGGCCAGGGCGCCGAAGGCACCGGCCAGAGCCGCCGGCAAGGCTGCTGCCAAGGCCGCCGCCAAGGCCCCGGCCCGGCCGCGTGCCGCCAAGGCGCCGGCGCCCACGGCCGCCGCGCTCGATGCCGCGCTTGCCAAGTCCAAGGGGCAGGAACCCCTCGGAGGCTCGCCCGAGCTGCTCGGGGCTCCGCGCGGCGGCGTGGCCGACGACCTGAAGCTGATCAAGGGCGTGGGCCCGGCGCTCGAGCGGCTGCTGAACGAGGTCGGCGTCTGGCATTTCGACCAGATCGCCAGCTGGAAGGCGAGGGACATCGCCTTCGTCGACGAACGTATGGTGGGCTTCCACGGCCGCATCAGCCGCGACGAGTGGGTGAAGCAGGCCAGGATCCTCGCCCGGGGCGGCGCGACGGAGTTCTCCGCGCGGGTCAAGAAGGGCGGCGTGTACTGAAGCCGCAAGCGAGGCATGAATGACGAAACCCGCCAGACAGGATGACGGCATCGGCCGCGAAGGGCGCCTCGTCGCGCTCGTGATCGCCGGTGCGATGGTCGTCTGGATCGCGGGGCAATGGCTGATCGACCGGCAGGGCTGGGATGTGTCCTATGCGCTTCTGCTCGATCTGGCCGCACTGGCCGCGTTCTTCTGGGCGCTGGTCGTAACCTGGCGGATCTGGCAGCGGCACAAGCGCCAGGGGCAATGAGGACTGCGATGCTGAAGGATCAGGACCGGATCTTTACCAACCTTTACGGGATGCACGACCGGACTTTGGCCGGCGCGAAGAAGCGTGGCCACTGGGACGGGACCGCGGGTATCCTCGCCCGCGGGCGCGACACGATCGTCGACCAGATCAAGGCGAGCGGCCTGCGCGGCCGCGGCGGCGCGGGCTTTCCGACCGGGCTCAAGTGGTCCTTCATGCCCAAGCAGTCCGACGGCCGCCCCTCCTATCTCGTCGTCAATGCCGACGAGAGCGAACCCGGCACCTGCAAGGACCGCGAGATCATGCGCCACGACCCGCATACGCTGGTCGAGGGCTGCCTGATCGCCTCCTTCGCGATGGGGGCCAACGTCTGCTACATCTACATCCGCGGCGAATACATCCGCGAGCGCGAGGCGCTGCAGGCGGCGATCGACGAAGCCTATGAGGCGGGGCTGATCGGCAAGAACGCCTGCAAGTCGGGCTTCGACTTCGACCTCTACCTGCACCATGGCGCGGGCGCCTATATCTGCGGCGAGGAGACCGCGCTTCTGGAAAGCCTCGAGGGCAAGAAGGGCATGCCGCGGATGAAGCCGCCGTTCCCGGCCGGCGCCGGGCTCTACGGCTGCCCGACCACGGTCAACAACGTCGAGAGCATTGCCGTGGTGCCGACGATCCTGCGCCGCGGCGCGGGCTGGTTCGCGAGCTTCGGGCGCCCCAACAATACCGGCACCAAGCTCTTCGGCATCTCGGGCCACGTGGTCAACCCCTGCGTCGTCGAAGAGGCGATGTCGATCCCGCTGAAGGAGCTGCTCGACAAGCATTGCGGCGGCGTTCGCGGCGGCTGGAAGAACCTCAAGGCGGTCATTCCCGGCGGATCCTCGGTGCCGATGCTGCGGGCCGAGCAATGCGACGACGCGATCATGGATTTCGACTGGCTGCGGGAACAGCGCTCGGGCCTCGGCACGGCGGCGGTGATCGTGATGGACCAGTCGACCGATGTCATCAAGGCGATCTGGCGGCTGTCGAAGTTCTACAAGCACGAAAGCTGCGGCCAGTGCACGCCCTGCCGCGAGGGGACCGGCTGGATGATGCGGGTCATGGACCGGCTGGTCAGGGGCGAGGCCGAGGTCGAGGAGATCGACATGCTTCTCGACGTGACGAAGCAGGTCGAGGGCCACACGATCTGCGCCCTTGGCGACGCCGCCGCCTGGCCGATCCAGGGCCTCATCCGCCAGTTCCGGGGCGAGATCGAGGACCGGATCAAGGCGCGCAAGACGGGTCGCATGGGTGCGATGGCGGCGGAATAGATCGATGGACATTCGCGGAAGCAGGGAAAGGATCGACGCGCGGGATGCCGACCTTTCGGGTTCGGCGTTCGACGACGTGAACCTTTCGGCCTCCGCCTTCAACAACGTCAACCTGTCCGGAACCACCTTCGATGACGTCAACTTGACCGGGGTGACTTTCCGTAACATCGACAGGAGCGGCATGACCATCGATGGCGTCGGCGTCGAGGCTCTGTTCGCCGCTTACGAGGCGCGAACATGATGCAGGGCCACCACCTAGCGGAACTGAACGTGGGGCGCCTGATCGCGCCCACGGACGATCCGCGCGTGGCCGAGTTCATGGCGGCGCTCGACCGGATCAACGGCATGGGCAAGCGGATGCCGGGCTTTGTGTGGATGATGGAGGGATCGGGCAAGCCGGGGACGGGGAATACCGAGGCCAAGATCGGCGGCGATCCGCAATATGTCTCGAACCTCACGGTCTGGGAGGATGCGCAAAGCCTCGAGACCTTTGTCTGGAAGACCGTGCACAGGCAGTTCTACGACCGCCGTGCCAATTGGTTCGAGGTTCTGGGCGAGATGCATTTCGTCATGTGGTGGGTGCCGGCGGGGCACCGGCCGACGCTGGACGAGGCGCTCGCTCGGCTCGATCACCTGCGCGACAACGGGCCAAGCGATCATGCCTTCGGCTGGGCGCATCTCGGCGAGACGACGCTCTGGCGGCAGCGGAATTGCGCCGGGATGGCGGCCGAATGAACCGCGTTATTGCATATCGCGCCGCCGCCGAGGCTCATCTGCGCCGTGGGCATCCCGCCCCGGAAGGACGCAAGATGAAACGCATTTCCCGCCTTACCCTGCCGGTCGCGCTTGCCGGGCTCGTGGCCACCGGGGCCGCGGCGACGGCCCTGGAGCCGCTGGGGCAGAACAGCTATGTGACCGACCGTCTGGTGGCCGCGCGCGTCGCCGACAGGATCCGCAAGACCTGCCCCGATCTCGGCGGCCGGGTCTTCTATGCGTTCCAGCAGGCCTATGACCTGAAGCGCTGGGTGCGGGCGCAGGGCTATTCGGAAGACGCGATCGACGGCTACCTCGACGACAAGGACGAAAAGCACAAGATCTACGCCATGGCCGAGCGCTATCTCGCGGCCAACGGTGCGAAGAAGGACGATGTGGCGGGCTTCTGTGCGCTCGGCCGCAAGGAGATCGCGGCGAATTCCATCGCGGGATCGCTGCTGTACGAGAAATGACCAGGCGCGGGGGACCAACCCCGCGCGCGACCTGAAGGACGGGACACATGGCGGATCTGCGCAAGATCATCATCGACGGCATCGAGGTCGAGGTCGATCCCTCGATGACGCTCATCCAGGCCTGCGAGGTGGCCGGCGTGGAGATCCCGCGGTTCTGCTACCACGAGCGGCTCTCGATCGCCGGCAACTGCCGGATGTGTCTGGTCGAGGTCGTGGGCGGCCCGCCGAAGCCGGCCGCCTCCTGCGCGATGCAGGTGCGTGACCTGCGCCCCGGCCCGAACGGCGAGCCGTCTGTCGTCAAGACCAATTCGCCGATGGTCAAGAAGGCGCGCGAGGGGGTGATGGAGTTCCTGCTCATCAACCACCCGCTCGACTGCCCGATCTGCGATCAGGGCGGCGAATGCGACCTTCAGGACCAGGCGGTGGCCTATGGCGTCGACTTCTCGCGCTACCGCGAGCCGAAGCGGGCGAGCGAGGATCTGGACCTCGGCCCGCTGGTCGAGACCTGCATGACGCGCTGCATCTCCTGCACGCGCTGCGTGCGCTTCACGACCGAGGTCGCGGGGATCACCCAGATGGGCCAGACCGGACGCGGCGAGGATGCCGAGATCACGTCCTATCTCAACACCACGCTCGATTCGAACCTGCAGGGCAACATCATCGATCTTTGCCCGGTCGGTGCGCTGACGTCGAAGCCCTACGCCTTCACCGCGCGGCCGTGGGAGCTGACCAAGACCGAGTCGATCGACGTGATGGATGCGCTCGGCTCGAGTATCCGCGTCGACACCAAGGGGCGCGAGGTGATGCGGATACTGCCGCGCAACCACGACGGCGTGAACGAGGAATGGATCTCGGACAAGACCCGCTTTGTCTATGACGGTCTCAGGCGCCAGCGGCTGGACACGCCCTATATCCGTGAAGACGGCAAGCTCCGGAAGGCCGGCTGGGGCGAGGCGCTCGCCGCCGCCGCGACGGCGATGAAGGGCAAGAAGGTCGCGGGATTGATCGGCGATCTGGTCCCGGTAGAGGCGGCGTTCAGCCTCAAGCAGCTGATCGAGGGGCAGGGCGGGACGGTCGAATGCCGGACAGACGGGGCCAAGCTGCCGGCCGGCAACCGCTCGGCCTATGTCGGCAATGCGCGGATCGGGGATATCGACAACGCGAAGTTCATTCTGCTCGTCGGCACCAACCCGCGCCAGGAAGCGCCGGTGCTGAATGCCCGCATCCGCAAGGCCTGGACGAAAGGCGCGCTCGTCGGCCTGGTGGGCGAGGCCGTCGATCTGACCTATGACTATCATCATGCCGGCACCGACCGCGCCGCCCTTCAGGCGATCCTGGATCGGGATCACGGTGACGTGATCGACGCGCCGTCTCTGGTGATCGTGGGTCAGGGTGCGCTGCGCGAGGCCGACGGCGCGGCGGTGCTGGCGCAGGCAATGCAGATCTGCGAGCGCTCCAAGTCGAGACTTCTTGTCCTGCACACCGCCGCGTCGCGTGTCGGCGCGATGGATGTGGGCGCGGCGAGCGAAGGCGGCATGGCGGCTGCGATCGAGGGCGCGGAGGTGATCTACAACCTCGGCGCCGACGAGGTCGAGATCGCGCCCGGGGCCACGGTCATCTATCAGGGCAGCCATGGCGATCGCGGTGCGCACCGCGCCGACATCATCCTGCCGGGCGCGGCCTGGACCGAGGAAAGCGGGCTTTTCGTCAATACCGAGGGGCGCCCGCAGATGGCGCAGCGGGCGGGCTTCGCGCCCGGAGCGGCGAAGGAAAACTGGGCGATCCTGCGGGCGCTTTCGGCCGAGCTGGGTGCGGTGCTGCCCTGGGATTCGATCGCCGGCCTGCGCCGGGCGCTCGTCGCCGCGCATCCCCATCTCGGGCGCATCGACGAGGTGGCCGAGAATGGCTGGACGGCGCTGCCGGTCACGGCACCGGCGAAGGCCGATTTCGTCGCGGCGGTGGCGGACTTCTACCTGACCAACCCGATTGCGCGCGCGAGCCAGGTCATGGCCGAGCTTTCGGCCATGGCGCGGGCGCGGGCGCAAAGGCCGATGGCGGCGGAGTGATCATGGCGCGCTGGCCGGCCCTGCCCCTCCTCTCGGCGGCGCTTCTGGCGGCACTGGCCGCCTGCGCGGCGGCCGGCGCGGGGCCGGGCGGGCGCGGGGGCGCGACCGGGGCGGCGGCGGGACAGCAGGCAGCCGATGCCGGAGCCGTCTACGAAGGCTCCGACGTGCTCGGGCTCGGCGGCGATCTCTTCGGCTTCCTGGTGCGGGTGCGGGGCGCGCGCGACGCAGAGACCGTCGTGCGCTATGTCACCTGCGTGGTGGCCGGCTACACGCTGGAAAATCATGCGGGATTCGCGCGTCAGGTGCGCACGAATCTGAACGAAGAGGGTGGCGTTTGGATCGCGGATGCTGTTTACACCATCTCGCCGACGCTGCCGCGCGGCGTTCGCACGATCGACGCCGAGGTGACGGCGGCCGATTGCGCCGAACGCGGGTTACCGACGGCATAGGAACGATGGGCTGAGGGCAACATGGCTGAGTTTCTGGCGACACCACTGGGCACGTTCCTTCTGATCCTCGGGCAATGTCTGCTCGTCACCGTCTGCGTGCTCGTGGCCCTCGCGTTCCTGATGTATGCCGACCGCAAGGTCTGGGCCGCGGTGCAGATGCGCAAGGGGCCGAACGTGGTCGGCGCCTTCGGGCTCTTGCAGAGTTTCGCGGACTTCCTGAAATACATCGTCAAGGAGATCGTCGTGCCGGCAGGTGCCGACAAGGCGGTCTATTTCATCGCGCCGATGCTCTCGTTCATCCTGCCGGTGATCGCCTGGGCGGTGATTCCGTTCAACGACGGCTGGGTGATCTCGGATATCAACGTGGCCGTGCTCTACATCTTCGCCGTCTCCTCGCTCGAGGTCTATGGCGTGATCATGGGCGGCTGGGCCTCGAACTCCAAATACCCGTTCCTCGGCTCGCTCCGCTCGGCGGCGCAGATGATCTCCTACGAGGTCTCGCTCGGCCTCATCATCATCGGCGTGATCATCTCGACCGGCTCGATGAGCTTCGGCGACATCGTGCGGGCGCAGGATACCGGCTATGGTCTCCTGGGCTGGTACTGGCTGCCGCATCTGCCGATGGTGTTCCTGTTCTTCATCTCGGCGCTGGCGGAAACCAACCGCCCGCCCTTCGATCTGCCCGAGGCGGAATCCGAGCTCGTTGCCGGCTATCAGGTGGAATATTCCTCGACCCCGTTCCTGCTCTTCATGATCGGCGAGCTCATGGCGGTCACGCTCATGTGCTTCCTGACCTCGCTGCTCTTCTTCGGCGGCTGGCTGAGCCCGATCCCCGGCCTGCCCGACGGCGTCTTCTGGCTGGTGCTGAAGGCGGCGTTCTTCTTCTTCGTCTTCGCGATGGTCAAGGCGATCGTGCCGCGTTACCGCTACGACCAGCTGATGCGGATCGGCTGGAAGGTGTTCCTGCCCTTGTCGATCGGCTGGGTGGTGATCGTCTCGTTCCTGGCGAAATTCGAAGTGCTCGGCGGCTTCTGGGCGCGCTGGGCGATGGGGGGCTGACATGGCGAACATCGACTACACCCGCGCCGCGAAATACTTCCTGCTCTGGGACTTCCTCATCGGCTTCAAGCTCGGGCTGAAGTACTTCTTCGCGCCGAAGGCGACGCTGAACTATCCGCATGAAAAGGGCCCGCTCAGCCCCCGCTTCCGTGGCGAACACGCGCTGCGCCGCTATCCGAACGGCGAGGAACGCTGCATCGCCTGCAAGCTCTGCGAGGCGATCTGCCCGGCCCAGGCGATCACCATCGACGCCGAACCGCGCGAGGACGGCTCCCGCCGCACCACGCGCTACGACATCGACATGACGAAGTGCATCTACTGCGGCTTCTGCCAGGAGGCCTGCCCGGTCGATGCCATCGTCGAGGGGCCGAACTTCGAATTCGCCACCGAGACGCGCGAGGAGCTGTTCTACGACAAGGCCAAGCTGCTCGACAACGGCGCCCGCTGGGAGGCCGAGATCGCCCGCAACCTCGAACTGGACGCGCCCTACAGATGAGCCTTTGCCTGACACATATCGCACCCGTTCGGGTCACGGGCAGCGCCCGGCCCGAGGGTGGGCGCGAAGTGCCCGCCCCGGGGGGCGGTGAGGCGGGACCGTCGCGCCAGTGGCGCGGCGCAAGCCCGCTGGACGGCGCTGCCCGTGGCAAGCCACGGGCGGGACGTGGCGAGGTGTCGCAATGACCGACGCCTTCCAGAAACTTTTCGCGCAGATGATGGAGCAGGGCCAGGAAATGGCCCGCACCCTGAACCCCGCGCTCGAGAATTTCTCGGTCGCGGGCTTCGACAAGATCTGGCCCACCATGTCGAAGGACATGATGGAGATGTGGTTCGGCAAGACCTTCAACCGCGAGGGGCTGGACGCCAAGACCAGGCTTCTGGTCACGGTCGCGGGGCTGACGGTTCTGGGCGCCCAGGCCGAACCGCAGATGCGGCTCACCATCCGCCATGCGCTGGAAGCCGGTGCCTCTAGGCGCGAGATCGCGGAAGTGATCTACCAGATGAGCATGTTCGGCGGCTTGCCCGCCATGACCAAGGCGCTCGAGATCGCCCAGGGCGTCTTCGACGAGGCCGGCGACAGCACGGGAGATGACGCATGAGCGTTATGGTCTTTGCCTTCTACCTCTTCGCGCTCTCGGCGCTGGCCTCGGGGCTGATGGTGGTGCTGGCGCGCAACCCGGTGCATTCGGTGCTCTGGCTCATCCTCGCGTTCCTGTCCTCGGCCGGGCTCTTCGTGCTTCTGGGCGCGGAGTTCGTGGCGATGCTGCTGATCATCGTCTATGTCGGCGCGGTCGCGGTGCTGTTCCTCTTCGTCGTGATGATGCTCGATGTCGATTTCGCCCAGCTGAAGGGCGAGATGGCGAAATACATGCCGCTCGGAATTCTCGTCGGCGTGGTGATCCTGATGCAGCTCGGCATCGCCTTCGGCGCCTGGGAATCGGCCGATACGGCCGCGACGATGCGTGCCGCGGCGACCCCCGACGACATGCAGAACACCGCCGCCCTGGGCCTGCTGATCTACGACAAGTACATCCTGCTCTTCCAGCTGGCGGGTCTCATCCTTCTGGTGGCGATGATCGGGGCCATCGTGCTGACGCTGCGCCACCGGGTGAACGTCAAGCGCCAGAACGTGCTCGCCCAGATGTGGCGCGACCCGGCCGAGGCGATGGAGCTGAAGGACGTGAAGCCGGGGCAGGGGCTCTAGGAACCGCCGGCGGTGCCGGTGACGAAGAACAATCGGGCGGGGCCCGGAGGGACGAGAATGATCGGACTGACACATTACCTTGGCGTTGCCGCCGCTTTGTTCGTGATCGGCATCTTCGGCATCTTCCTCAACCGGAAGAACGTCATCGTCATCCTGATGTCGATCGAGCTGATGCTTCTGGCGGTCAACATCAACTTCGTCGCCTTCTCGGCCTATCTCCATGACCTCGTGGGGCAGGTCTTCACGATGTTCGTCCTGACCGTCGCCGCCGCCGAGGCCGCGATCGGCCTTGCCATCCTCGTCTGCTTCTTCCGCAACCGCGGCACGATCGACGTCGAAGATGTCAACGTGATGAAAGGGTAAAGCATGGAAACGATCATCCTCTTTGCCCCGCTGGTCGGCAGCCTCATCGCGGGCTTCGGCTGGCGCGTGATCGGCGAGACCGGGGCGCAGGCGGTGACGACGGGGCTTCTCTTCCTCGCCTGCCTGCTGTCGTGGATCAGCTTTCTCGGCTTCGACGGCACGACCAGCCATATCCATGTGCTCGACTACATCCGTTCGGGCACGCTCGACACGTCCTGGGCGATCCGGCTCGACCGGCTGACGACGATCATGCTGATCGTGGTGACGACCGTCTCGGCGCTCGTCCACCTCTATTCCTGGGGCTACATGGCCCATGACGAGAACTGGCGCGAGGGCGAGAGCTACCGGCCGCGGTTCTTCGCCTATCTGTCGTTCTTCACCTTCGCGATGCTGATGCTGGTGACGGCCGACAACCTCGTGCAGATGTTCTTCGGATGGGAGGGCGTGGGCGTCGCCTCCTACCTGCTGATCGGCTTCTACTACCGCAAGGCCAGCGCCAATGCCGCCGCGATCAAGGCCTTCGTGGTCAACCGGGTGGGCGACTTCGGTTTCGCACTCGGCATCTTCGGGCTTTTCTATCTGGTCGACTCGATCAACATGGACGACGTCTTCGCCGCCGCGCCGAGGCTGGCCGAGACGCAGCTGCGCTTTCTCTGGACCGACTGGAACGCCGCCAACCTTCTGGCCTTCCTTCTCTTCGTCGGCGCGATGGGCAAGTCGGCGCAGCTCTTCCTGCATACCTGGCTGCCTGATGCGATGGAGGGCCCGACGCCGGTTTCCGCCCTCATCCATGCCGCGACCATGGTGACGGCGGGCGTCTTCCTCGTCTGCCGCATGTCGCCCCTCTTCGAATACGCGCCCGAGGCCAAGAGCTTCGTGATCTACATCGGCGCGGCGACGGCGTTCTTCGCCGCCACCGTGGGCCTCGTGCAAAACGACATCAAGCGCGTCATCGCCTATTCGACCTGTTCGCAGCTCGGCTACATGTTCGTGGCCGCCGGCGCGGGCATCTATTCGGCGGCGATGTTCCACCTGCTGACGCATGCCTTCTTCAAGGCGATGCTCTTCCTCGGCGCCGGCTCGGTCATCCATGCGATGCATCACGAACAGGACATGCGCAATTACGGCGCCCTCAGGACGAAGACCCCGCTCACCTTCTGGGCGATGCTGATCGGCACGCTCGCCATCACCGGCGTCGGCATTCCGCTGACCTCGATCGGCTTTGCGGGCTTCCTGTCGAAGGACGCGATCATCGAGAGCGCCTGGGGTTCGGGCAACGGCTTTGCCTTCTGGGCGCTGGTCATCGCCGCGCTCTTCACCTCGTTCTACTCCTGGCGGCTCATGTTCATGACCTTCTACGGCAAAGCGCGCGGCGACCACCACGCGCATGAGCACGCCCACGAGAGCCCGCTTTCGATGACCGTTCCGCTCGGTATCCTGGCCATCGGCGCGGTGCTGGCGGGGATGGTCTGGTACAAGCCCTTCTTCGGCGATCACGAGCGGATGGCCGGCTTCTTCGCCATGGCTCCTCACGAGGCCGCGGCCGAGGGCGACGCGGCCACGACGGGCGGGGCGACGACGGGTGATGCGACGACGGGCGGGGCGACGACGGGTGATGCGACGACGGGTGACGCGACGACGGGTGACGCGACGACGGGTGACGCGACGACGGGTGACGCGACGGCCGCGGCCACCGGCGCCGCGACGGGCGAGACGGGTGCGAGCCACGACGCCACCACGGCCGAGGGCACCGCGACCGCGAGTGCCGGGGCGATCACGCCGCGATGGCGGACCATGCGCCGGAAGGGGCGATCTTCATGTCCGAGGCCTCCAACAAGGTCCTCGACGACGCCCATCATTCACCGGCCTGGGTCAAGGTTTCGCCCTTCTTCGCGATGCTGATCGGTTTCGTGCTGGCCTGGCTCTTCTACATCAAGGATCCCTCGATTCCGCGCCGCCTGGCCGAGTCCCAGCCAATCCTCTACCGCTTCCTGCTCAACAAGTGGTATTTCGACGAGATCTATGACGTGGCCTTCATCCGACCTGCCTGGCGCTCGGCGCGTTCCTGTGGAAACGCGGCGACGGGTCGGTGATCGACGGCACGATCAACGGCGTGGCGATGGGGCTCGTGCCGCGGCTGACGCGGATCGTGAACCGGGCGCAGTCGGGCTACATCTTCACCTATGCCTTCGCGATGGTCATCGGCATCGCGGTGCTTCTGACCTTGATGACGCCTCGGGGGCGCGCACTAATGGAAAATCTTCTTTCCATCATCACCTTCGTCCCCCTCGTGGCGGCGGCGATCCTGGCGCTCTTCCTCAAGGGCGACGATGCGGCGGCACAGGCGAACGCGAAATGGCTGGCGCTGATCGCCACGACGGCCACGTTCCTCGTTTCGCTCTTCCTGATCGCGGGTTTCGATCCGCCGACACGAAGTTCCAGTTCATGGAGGAACATGCCTGGATCATGGGGCTCACCTACCGCGTCGGCGTCGACGGCATCTCGGTTCTCTTCGTGATGCTGACGACGTTCCTGATGCCGATCACGATCCTGTCGTGCTGGGGCGTCACGACGCGGGTGAAGGAATACATGGTCGCCTTCCTCGTGCTCGAGGGCTGATGATCGGGCCTTCGTGGCGCTCGATCTGGTGCTCTTCTACCTCTTCTTCGAGGCGGGCCTCATTCCGATGTTCCTCATCATCGGAATCTGGGGCGGCAAGGACCGGATCTATGCCGCGTTCAAGTTCTTCCTCTACACCTTCCTCGGATCGGTGCTGATGCTGGTGGCGATGATCGCGATGTATGTCGATGCCGGCACCACCTGCATCGGCGGGTGCGACCAGAGCCTGCTCACGCATCAGTTCTCCTCCGACGGCATCGGCATCCTCGGCTTCCATCTGGCGGGCGGGATGCAGACGCTGCTCTGGCTCGCCTTCTTCGCCTCTTTCGCGGTGAAGATGCCGATGTGGCCGGTCCATACCTGGTTGCCCGATGCCCACGTCCAGGCGCCGACGGCGGGGTCGGTGGTGCTGGCGGCGATCCTCCTGAAGATGGGCGGCTACGGCTTCCTGCGCTTCTCGCTGCCGATGTTCCCGGTCGCCTCCGACCTCATGTCGGGCTTCGTCTTCTGGCTCTCGGCCATCGCCATCGTCTACACCTCGCTCGTGGCGCTGGCGCAGGAGGACATGAAGAAGCTCATCGCCTATTCCTCGGTCGCGCACATGGGCTACGTGACGATGGGCATCTTCGCGGCCAACCAGCAGGGTCTCGACGGCGCGATCTTCCAGATGCTGAGCCACGGCTTCATCTCCGGCGCGCTCTTCCTCGCGGTCGGCGTCATCTACGACCGGATGCACACCCGCGAGATCGCCGCCTATGGCGGGCTCGTGAACAGGATGCCGGCCTACGCGCTGATCTTCATGTTCTTCACCATGGCCAATGTCGGTCTGCCGGGCACCAGCGGCTTCGTCGGCGAGTTCCTGACGCTCATGGGTATCTTCCAGGTCAACACCTGGGCGGCGTTCGCCGCGACCTCCGGCGTGATCCTGAGCGCCTCCTATGCGCTCTGGCTTTACCGCCGGGTGGTCTTCGGCGACCTGATCAAGGAAAGCCTGAAGACCATCACCGACATGAGCGGTCGCGAAAAGTTGATCTTCGCGCCGCTCGTCGCCATGACCCTGCTTCTCGGCGTCTACCCGAGCCTGGTGACCGAAACGACCGGCGCCTCGGTCGAGAAGCTGCTTGCCGCCTATCATGCCGCGATCCCTGCCGCCGAGGCGGCGACGACCGCCAGCCACTGAGGACCCGACGCGATGATCTCTGCAGACCTGGCCGCCATCCTTCCGGAACTCGTGCTCGTCCTTTACGCGCTCGCGGCGCTTCTGGGCGCGGTCTACACCGGCAAGGACGACCTGACGGGCTCGCTCACCTGGATGACCGTTGCGGTCTTCGTCGGGCTTGCGGCCTGGATCGGCCTTTCGGGGTCGGGCGACGCGATGGCCTTCGGCGGCATGTTCATCGACGACGCCTTCGCGCGCTTCGCCAAGGTGACCGTGCTTCTGGCGGCCGCCGCGGTCCTCGCCATGAGCCAGGACTACATGGCGCGCCGCGGGCTCGGGCGGTTCGAATTCCCGTTGCTCGTCGCCTTTGCGGTCGCCGGCATGATGGTGATGGTTTCGGCCAGCGATCTGATGGCGCTCTACATGGGGCTCGAGCTGCAGTCGCTCTCGCTCTATGTCGTCGCCGCCATGCGCCGCGACAGCGTGAGATCGACCGAGGCGGGGCTGAAATACTTCGTGCTCGGCGCGCTCTCCTCGGGTCTCCTGCTCTATGGCGCCTCGCTTGTCTACGGCTTCACCGGCACCACGCTCTTCGGCGGCATTCTGGCCACCGTGCACGATGGCCATGTCTCGATCGGCCTCCTCTTCGGGCTCGTGTTCCTGATCACCGGGCTCGCCTTCAAGGTCTCTGCGGTGCCGTTCCACATGTGGACGCCCGACGTCTACGAAGGCTCGCCGACGCCGGTCACGGCCTTCTTCGCGACCGCGCCCAAGGTGGCGGCGATGGCGCTCATCGCGCGGGTCCTCTTCGA
Organism: Albidovulum sp.; assembly: GCA_020637635.1. Classification (GTDB taxonomy): domain Bacteria; phylum Pseudomonadota; class Alphaproteobacteria; order Rhodobacterales; family Rhodobacteraceae; genus Albidovulum. The sequence goes on along the minus strand of JACKKB010000009.1, from coordinate 59,293 downwards.
CGGCTTCGGCGCGGCCGTGGCCGACTGGAGCCAGGTTCTGGCGCTGCTCGCGCTCCTGTCCATGTTCCTTGGCGCCTTCGCCGGGATCGGGCAGCGCAACTTCAAGCGGCTGATGGCCTATTCCTCGATCGCGCACATGGGCTTTGCCCTCACCGGGCTGGCCGCGGGCACCGAGATGGGCGTCAAGGCCACGCTTCTTTACATGGCGATCTACGCGACGATGAACGTCGGCACCTTCGCCTTCATCCTGTCGATGGAGCGCGACGGAGCGCCGGTCACCGATATCCAGTCGCTGAACCTCTATTCCCGGCGCGAGCCGGTGAAGGCGCTGGCAATGCTGGTGCTGCTCTTCTCGCTTGCCGGCGTGCCGCCGATGCTGGGCTTCTTCGCGAAATACGGCGTGCTGGCTGCGGCGGTCGATGCCGGGCTCGTCTGGCTTGCGGTGGGCGGGGCGGTCGCCTCGGTGATCAGCGCCTACTACTATCTGCGCATCGTCTATTACATGTATTTCGGCGCCGAGACCAATGCGATCCAGACCCGCATGGTGCCGGCGCAGTGGCTCTTGCTGATGGCATCGGCCGCGATCATGGTCGTCGGCGTCGTCAATCTCCTCGGGATCGAAGGCGCCGCGGCAGCAGCGGCCAGCGTCCTTGTCCGCTGATCCGGACCGGGCCGGCTGGCCCGCCGGCTTCGGCCGGATCGTGCTGGACGAGGTCGACAGCACGAGTTCGGAGGCGGCGCGGCGTGCCGGCGATCTGATCGCGCCGACCTGGATCCTTGCCCACCGCCAGAGCGCCGCGCGTGGCCGTCGGGGGCGGCCCTGGATCTCGGCGCCGGGCAATTTCGCGGCCACGCTCGTGATGCATCCCGAGGGCACGCCCGCGGCAGCGGCGCTGCGCAGCTTCACCGCCGCGCTGGCGCTTGCCGAGACGCTCGACGGGTTTCTCGCCGGACGGGGCGTGGTTGGGCTCAAATGGCCGAACGACGTGCTCCTGAACGGCGGCAAGGTGGCCGGGATCCTGCTGGAAAGCGCCGGCCAGGGCGCGCGCGTCGCCTATCTGGCGATCGGCATCGGCGTCAACCTTGCGGCTGCACCGCCTGCCGCGGCGCTGGAACCGGGGGCCTCCGCGCCGGTATCGGTCGCCGGCGAAACCGGGGTCCGGATCGCGCCCGTGGCGTTTCTCGACCGGCTCGCCGCCGCCTTCGCGCGTTGGGAGACGGTTCTGGCGCGCGACGGCTTCGCGCCGGTGCGCACCGCCTGGCTCGCCCGCGCCGCGCGTCTGGGAGAGGTCATTACCGCACGCACCTTCGCCGAAACCTGCCAGGGCCGGTTCGACACGATCGCCGATGATGGTGCGCTTGTGCTGGTGACCCCGTCCGGGAAGCGCCACATCGCCGCCGCCGAGGTCTATTTCTGAGGGAGGGGCCATGCTGCTCTGCATCGACTGCGGAAATACCAACACCGTGTTCTCGGTCTGGGACGGGCAGGCATTTCTCTGCACGCTCAGGACCTCGACCGAGCATCAGCGCACCGCGGATCAGTATTTCGTCTGGTTCACGACGCTGATGGAGCACCACAAGGTGCCGGTCGAGATCGACGAGGTCGTCATCTCCTCGACCGTGCCGCGCGTCGTCTTCAACCTGCGCGTCCTCTGCGACCGCTATTTCAAGTGCCGCCCCCTGGTCGTCGGCAAGCCCGACTGCGCGCTGCCCGTGGCGCCGAGGGTCGATCAGGGCACCACGGTCGGGCCCGACCGTCTGGTGAACACCGTCGGCAGCTTCGACCGTCATGGCGGCGATCTCATCGTCGTCGATTTCGGCACCGCGACCACATTCGACGTCGTCGATGACGACGGCGCCTATATCGGCGGGGTGATCGCGCCCGGGGTCAACACCTCGCTCGAGGCGCTGCACATGGCCGCCGCCGCGCTTCCCCATGTCGATGTCACCAAACCGCAGGCGACCATCGGCACGAATACGGTTGCCTGCATGCAGGCGGGCATCTACTGGGGCTATGTCGGTCTCGTCGAGGGGATCGTCCGGCAGATCCGTATCGAGAGAGAGAGGCCGATGAAGGTGATCGCGACGGGCGGGCTCGCGCCGCTCTTCGATCAGGGCACCGAGATATTCGACAGCGTCGAGGACGATCTGACGATGCATGGGCTGGTGCTCATCAATCGCTACAACAGGGACCTGGCAAAGGCATGAACAAGACCAAGGACCGGCTGATCTACCTGCCGCTCGGCGGCGCCGGCGAGATCGGCATGAACGCCTATGTCTACGGCTACGGGCCGGCGGGGCGGGAACGGCTGATCGTCGTCGACCTCGGGGTGACGTTCGGGGACATGGACGGCTCGCCCGGGATCGATCTGATCATGGCCGACATGGACTGGCTGGCGCAGAACCAGTCAAGGATCGAGGCCATCTTCATCACCCACGGGCATGAGGATCACGTCGGCGCGCTTGGCCATCTCTGGCCGCGTCTCAGGGCGCCGGTCCATGCGCGCCCCTTCACGGCGGCGCTGGCGCGGATGAAGCTCGAGGATGCCGGGCAGCCGGTCGATGCGCTGCGCATCGCCGCCCCGCGCCCGGCGGTGATCGAGGCGGGGCCGTTCAGGGTCCAGTTCGTGCCGGTGAGCCATTCGATTCCGGAAAGTGCCGCGCTCATCATCGACACCCCGGCGGGGCGGGTCGTGCATACCGGCGACTTCAAGCTCGACGGCACCCCCGTGGTGGGCGAGCCCTTCGACGCCGAGGCCTGGTTCACGATCGCCAAGGAGGCCGGCGGGGTGCATGCGCTCGTCTGCGATTCGACCAACGTCTTCTCGCCCAGGCCGGGCCGCTCGGAGGCGACGCTGGCCGCGCCGCTTGCCGCGCTCATCGCGGCCGAAAAGGGCATGGTCGTGGCGACCACCTTCGCCTCGAACGTGGCGCGGCTGAAGACGCTCGCCAGTGCCGCGAAGCAGGCCGGACGCGAGGTCTGCCTGCTCGGCCGGGCGATGAATCGCACCGTTCTCGCCGCCGAGGAGACCGGCGTGCTCACCGGCTTTCCCGGCACGATCCAGCCCGAAGAGGCGGTCGAAGTGCCGCGCGGCAAGCTCATGCTGATCGTCACCGGCAGCCAGGGCGAACGGCGCGCGGCCTCGGCCTCCCTGGCGCGCGGCAAATATCTCGGGCTCGAGCTGCGCGAGGGCGATGCCTTCCTCTTTTCCTCGAAGATCATTCCTGGCAACGAACGCGGCGTGATCCGGATCATGAACCAGCTGTCCGAGGCCGGCGTGCGCGTGATCGACGATCACGACGGGCTCTACCATGTCTCGGGCCATGCCAACCGGCCCGATCTGGAGGCCGTGCACGATCTTCTGGCGCCGAAGATCCTGATCCCGATGCATGGCGAGCACCGGCACCTGAGCGAACATGCGCGGATCGCCACGGCCAAGGGGCTCGCCGCCGAGATTGCCGTGAACGGAACCATGATCGATCTCACCGGCGACGCGCCGCAGGTGGTCGAGCGGATCGAGACCGGGCGGACCTATCTCGACGGCGCCGTGCTCATCGGCGCGATGGACGGGGTCGTGCGCGACCGCATCCGCATGGCGTTGAACGGCGTCGTCTTCGTGACGCTCATCATCGACGAGGATGGCCAGCCGCTCGGCGATGCCTGGGTCGAGACGATGGGCCTGCCCGAGACCGGCAAGCGCGGCGAGAACCTGGCCGACACGATCGAGGCCGATCTGAACGATCTTCTCGGCCGCGCCGGCGCCAAGGTGCTCGCGAGCGACGACAAGCTCGAGGAACAGCTGCGCAAGACCGTGCGCGACGTGGCGATGGACGAGGCCGGCAAGAAGCCCGAGGTGATCGTGGTGACGAGCCGGCTTTCCGACGGCTAGAGGGCGCGCGGGCGGCCCTTCGGGCCCGCCGCCCTAGTCGTCGCTGGAGTTGATCCGCGTCACGCGCATCAGGAAATCGGGCACATGGTCGCCCATGCCGACAACCTGTGCGTCATCGCGGCGCGGGCGGTCGTTGCGGCGGTCGTTCCGGCCTTCCTGACGGCCCTCCTGACGGCCCGTGCCGCGGCCCTCGCCGCGGGGCTCGCTGCGGGGCTCGGCCTTGCTGCTCTCGCCAGAGCGGCCGGCGCCCGAACGGTGCTGCTCCTCGGCGCTCTCGACCGGCTGCGAAACCGGTTTTTGTGCCGCAGGCCTTGGTGTGGCGGCCTTCTGGCGCCCGGGTTTCGCGACTGGCTTGTCGGCCGCACTCTCGGCCGTCCGCGGCGCGGCCTCGACCGGCGCCATTGCCGCCTCTTCGCCATGCGGCTTCACCGGCCGGGCGCGGCGGTCGCTGTCCCGGCGCGGGCCGCGGCTGCGGTCGCGGCCGCTGTCCTTGCGCGGCGGCTGTTGAGCCGCCTCGGACAGCGTGAACCCTTCGGGCAGGGCGACGCGGGGCAGGGCGCTCTTCACCAGGCTCTCGATGGCGTCGAGGTATTTCTTGTCGGCCGGCGTGGCGATCGTCACCGCAACGCCCTTGCGGCCCGCGCGTCCGGTGCGGCCGATGCGGTGGACATAGTCCTCGGCATGGCTCGGCACGTCGAAGTTGAAGACATGGCTCACCGCCGGGATGTCGAGCCCGCGCGCGGCCACGTCGGAGGCGACGAGAAAGCGCAGCGAACCGTCGCGGAACCCGTCGAGTGTCCGTGTACGCTGCGACTGGTCGAGATCGCCGTGAATGGGCGCCGCGTCATAGCCGTAGGTCTTCAGCGACTTGGCGAGGATGTCGACCTCGCTCTTGCGGTTGCAAAAGAGGATCGCGTTGGTGCAGGCGGCGCCCTCGGCGTCGATGACCGCGCGCAGCAGTTCGCGCTTGGCCTTGGCGGTCTGGTCCTTGCGCGCCGGCACGATCTCGATCAGCCGCTGCTCGATCGTCTCTGAGGTCGTGGCCTGCCGCGCCACCTCGATCCGCGCCGGTCCGTGCAGGAAGGTGTTGGTGATCCGCTCGATCTCGGGCGCCATCGTGGCCGAGAAGAAAAGCGTCTGCCGCGTGAAGGGGGTGAGCTGGAAGATCCGCTCGATGTCCGGAATGAACCCCATGTCGAGCATCCGGTCGGCCTCGTCCACCACCATGATCTGCACGCCGGTCAGCAGAAGCTTGCCGCGTTCGAAATGGTCCAGAAGCCGGCCCGGCGTGGCGATCAGCACGTCGACGCCGCGGTCGATGAGCTTGTCCTGCTCGCCGAAGGAGACGCCGCCGATCAGCAGCGCCTTGGTGAGCCGCGTGTGCTTGGCGTAGATGTCGAAGTTCTCGGCCACCTGCGCGGCCAGTTCCCGCGTCGGTGCAAGCACCAGCGAACGCGGCATCCGGGCACGCGCCCGGCCGCGGCCGAGCAGCGTGATCATCGGCAGCGTGAAGCTTGCGGTCTTGCCGGTGCCGGTCTGGGCGATGCCGAGCACGTCGCGGCCTTCGAGTGCGGGTGGAATGGCCCCCGCCTGGATCGGCGTCGGGGTTTCGTAGCCGGCTTCGGCAATGGCTTGCAGGACCTTCGGGTCCAGCTTCAGATCGGTAAACTTGGTCATGTGCGTCCATGCATGCGGTGTCGGACCGCAGGGTGAAGGGACGCGAGATCCGGGCGCCCCGGCGATGCCCACCGGATGTGAGCGCATTGGCCCTACTTCATCTTGGGGCGCGCGTCAATCCGGACCGCAAAAGGTGCACCGCCCGCGTGGGGGCGCGGACGGTGCTGTGCTAGGGTGTGTTGGGTGGGTAATGTACTCGTGCGGGTGCACGAACTGCCGATGGTGTAGTGGGTTTCAGCCCCTATGTTGCCCGCTCATCCTCGCTTCCGGCCGGTTGGGGAACGGCCTGCCGCGGCAACGTTCGGCCAGATGCTCGGTCCGTCCCGGACGGGGATGGAGCCTGTGGGGAGCTTCATCCATAGGAAGGACATTTTGCATCTTCGCCTTCAATTGTTGCGCGATACACAGAGGTTCACCGCCGGAATGTGGCCAGAATATGGCGCAGTTTCAGGCGCTTGCCGAATCTGTCGCGAAGGGGGAAACAAAGCGGGTGCTGCGTCGCGGACCATTGAAGATGCGTGTAACAATTGAGCGGACTCCCGCCTAGGGTGAGCGGACCCCGGCTCTCGGAAACAGTGGCCGCTCCGGACGATTGCCTGTGACACGGCGGCGACAACGAATCGGCGCGGGGGCCCGGCCGGCACCTTGTCCGGTTGTCGCGCCGTCCGCGCGCCGCTAGCGTGATCCGCGTGCAGCGGAGCCGCCGGCGAATGCTTCCGATCTATGTGTTGAACCTCGACCGTGCCGCCGACCGGCGCGCCCGCATCGGCGCCGCGCTCCGCGCGCTCGGGCTCGACTGGGAGAGGGTGGCGGCGCCGGACAGGCTGGCGATCCCCTTGTCCGAGATCGAACGCAGTTTCGGCCGGCGGGCCGGCACCGGGCCCTTTCCGGCCACGCCCGGCGACATGGCCTGTTCTCTCGGCCACAGGCTGATCTGGCAGAAGATCGCCGGTCGCCCCGAGGCGGGCGGCGTCGTTCTCGAGGATGATGCGCGGCTCGCGCCAGGTTTCGCGGCCTTCGCGGCGGGCTCGACGATCGCGCTCATGGAGGCGCACGGGATCGGAGTGCTGAAGATCGAATACTGGCCGGGGCCGCAGATGTCGCGGCGCTTTCCCCTGGGCACAGAGCTCGCACCGGGGCCGGGGGGCAGCCGCATCTACCGGCTGCGGAGCGGGTTTCTGGGCAGTTGCGGCTATGTCATGACGCGGCGCGCGGCGGAAGCGGCACTCGCGAACTCGCGGCGGATGCGGGTGCCGGCGGATCATTTCCTGTTCGGCAGGGCCGCCGGGCGCGGCTTCGATGCCCTTGGCCCCGGCTTCGCGAATCCCGCGCCGGTGCTGCATGATCTGGAGACCTTCGCCTCCGACATCGCCGCCGAGCGGCCGGAGCCCGCGCCCGGGCCCGGCCGGCGCCTGCGCGACTGGCGGGTGCGGCGCCAGGAAGCGGGGGAGATCCGGGCGGGCCGGGCGGCGCGCGTCAGGATGCGGTTCGCCGGCGAAGACCCCAGCGACGGGCCGGACAGGGACGGCGGGGCAGGCTAGCGGCCCGGCAGCGGGCCGCCCGCGTCGATGCCGGTCGCCATCGCTGCTGCCCGCGCGGCCTCGATCCTGGACCAGACCGGGCTGTCCTCGCCGCCCTGCGGCCAGACGCCGGTCAGCGCGAAGTGGAAGCGCGCGGAATGGCGTGCCTCGCGCTCGATCCGGTCGATGACGGCGGCGCCATGATCGGCGATCAGGTCTTCAAGCGGCCCCGCCGCGAGCATCACGACCTGCCACACCGTCTCGGCCTCCGACAGGGCCCTGCGGACGAAGGCCCAGCATTCCTCGGGGTGTTCGCGCAACTCGAAGACACAGAGTGTGGACCAGGGGAAATCACCCTCGTCGCGTTCCTCGCGGTTGTCGGCGAGCCAGAGCGGCACCAGCGCCTCGACGGTGCGGATATCGTCGGGCGCCCCGGCTTCGGCGCAGACCCGCGTCACCAGATCGGCCGGCAGCGGCGTCACACCATCATTTCCTTGGTTGCCGAGAGCGTCAGCTCCGGGTGGTCGCGCACGATCCGGTCGATATCCCACTGAAGTCGCGTGAGGTAGACGATGTCGCCGTCGTGGTCATGGGCGATATGGCCCTTGTTCGCGTTGACGAATTTCTCCACATCCGCCTTCGGCCCGGTCACCCAGCGCGCCGAGGTGAACTGCGTCGGCTCGAAGCGCACGGGCAGCTGGTATTCCTGTTCGATCCGGCTGGCCAGCACATCGAACTGCAGCGCGCCCACCACGCCGACGATGAAGCCCGAGCCGATCGAGGGTTTGAAGACCTTGGCGGCCCCTTCCTCGGCGAATTGCATCAGCGCCTTTTCCAGATGCTTGGCCTTCATCGGATCGCCGGCGCGCACCGTCTGCAACAGCTCGGGCGCGAAGGCGGGGATGCCGGTGAAGCGCAGCGCCTCACCCTCGGTCAGCGCGTCGCCGATGCGCAGCTGGCCGTGGCTCGGGATGCCGATGATATCGCCGGCCCAGGCCTCTTCGGCCAGTTCGCGGTCGGCGGCAAGGAAGAGAACCGGGTTCGAGATCGCCATCGGCTTCTTCGAGCGGACGTGGAAAAGCTTCATGCCGCGTTCGAAATGACCCGAAGCGAGCCGGACGAAGGCGACCCGGTCGCGGTGCTTGGGGTCCATGTTGGCCTGGACCTTGAAGACGAAGCCGGCGACCTGGTTCTCTTCCGGCGCGATGACCCGCTCCGCGGCCCGTTGCGGCTGCGGCTCGGGTCCGTAGGCGCCGATGCCGCGCATCAGTTCCTTGACCCCGAAGGAGTTGATGGCAGAGCCGAACCAGATCGGCGTGAGATGCCCCTCAAGGAACGACTTCCGGTCGAAGGCGGGCAAGAGTTCGCGCGCCATTTCAACGTCTTCACGGAGCTTTCTCAACGGAATTTCGGGGACGTGCTCGGCCAGTTTGGGATCGCCCAGCCCCTCGATCTTGATCGTTGTCGCCACCCGGTTGCGGTCGGCGCGGTCCATCAGTTCCAGCCGGTCGTTGAGGATGTCGTAGCAGCCGAGGAAATCGCGGCCCATCCCGATCGGCCAGGACGCCGGTGTCACGTCGATGGCAAGGTTTTCCTGGATCTCGTCGATGATCTCGAACGTGTCGCGGCTTTCGCGGTCCATCTTGTTGCAGAAGGTCAGGATCGGCAGGTCGCGCAGGCGGCAGACCTCGAAAAGCTTGCGGGTCTGGCTTTCGACGCCCTTGGCGCCGTCGATGACCATGATCGCCGCATCGACCGCGGTCAGCGTGCGATAGGTGTCCTCGGAAAAGTCCGAGTGGCCGGGCGTGTCGACGAGGTTGAAGCGGTATTCGCCGAACTCGAACGACATCGCCGAGGCGGAGACCGAGATGCCGCGATCCTGCTCCAGCTTCATGAAGTCCGACCGCGTGCGCCGCGCCTCGCCCTTGGCGCGCACCTGCCCGGCCATCTGGATGGCGCCGCCGAAGAGCAGGAATTTTTCCGTCAGCGTGGTCTTGCCGGCGTCGGGATGCGAGATGATCGCGAAGGTGCGCCTCCGGGCGATTTCCGGCGGCAGGGCGGGGCGGTTTGAAAGCGTGTCGGACATGGCGCCCCTATAGCGGGACGCCGGTGCCGCTGCAATCTCAGCCGATGCCTGCGGGCCCCGGCCGCACGATCAGGAGGTCACAGGGCGGTTCGCGCATCAGCATCGTCGTCACGCTGCCGAGAATGGCCCGGGACATCGCGCCTCGACCATGAGCGCCCACGGCGACAAGATCGGGCTTGTCCTTCGCGATGGCCTGCGTCAGTTCGCTCTGAACGCCACCTTCCACGAGGTGGATGGGGAGTGTGTCGGGCCCGATCCCGGACCGGGCGCGCCAGTCGGCTTCGGCAGTCTCGGCCTCGTGGAGAAAGGCCGGAAGCTGATCCCCCGGCACCAGGCCGCCAAACGGCACATGGTAGACATACAGCCCCTCGTGCCTGGCATCCGGGACAAGCGAAAGGGCAAACCTGGCGGCCGCGGCCGATGCCGGCGAGAAGTCGATGGCGCCCAGCACATGCCCGTAAGGCGCGGCTGGTGCGGCCGTGACAAGAAGCACGGGGCACGAGACGAGCGTTATGATGCGCTCAGCGGTCGTCTGGCGGAAGAGATCGGCGAAAGGTCTTTCACGGTGCCGCCCGAGGATCAGAAGGTCGGCCTTCCCGTTCATGGCAAGCTCGGCGACCGTCCGCGCCGGATCGCCGGTGGCGACCGTTATGTGGATATCGGCCTTGGCGGCTTCGCAGAACGTCCCGACGATGCGCGTCAACTCCAGTTTCGCAGCTTCCGCCACCTGCGCGGCAAGGGCCGCGGGCAGCGCATCGTCGACAACGGTCAGGACCGTCAGTTCGGCTTCATTACTTGCAGCCAGCAGGATGGCCCGATGAACGGCCCGATCCCCCCGCGCGGAAAGATCGGTTGCAACGAAATAGCGCGGCATGTGCAGCCTCCTCTCAGACACCGATGCCGATCAGATAGGTGCGGTCCGCACCCATCAACATCGCTGTGCGGATCGGCCGCAGGGGCAGGGTCTTCAGCGCCCCGGAAGCTGTTTCCGCGCCGCGTCGTCCAGCATCTCCCGCCCCGCCTCGGTGCCGAAATGCTGGCTCTGGCTGAGGCCGGGGAAACGCGCCGCGATCTCTTCGGCCAGTTCCGGCGGCATGCGCCGCAGCGTGGCTTCGTTCACCATCAGGCTTTCGGCCGGAATGCCCTCGGCATAGACGATCTCGTGGCGGTCGAAGACGAGCCCGTAGTAGTCGACAAAACCGCCTTCGCGGCGCGTCACGGTGCTGTCGTCCACCAGATGGCGCGCCTGAACCAGAAGCTCGGCGGCGACACCGGGCAACCGGGCGCCGCGCTGGTAGAGGAAGATCCGGTGGTGCGGGCTCACCACCAGATCGGCGCTGTTGCCGAGCCGGCCCGCGGCGATCACCACCGGGGCGAAGGCACCCTGGGCGCGCAGCGTCGCCTTGCCGATCCAGCGGATCTCCTGCGGTCCGTGATCGCGGGTGAGGACGAGATCGCCGTCCCGCAGCCGTTCGATCGGAACCTGGGCTCCGCCCGGCAGGGAGATGAGCGTGCCGCCCGCGAAGGCGGCCAGAAGCACGGATGCCGGCGGCATGTCGGCCGGGGCGTCGTTGCTGGTGATGAGCGTGTAGTCGCCGCGCGGCGCGAGCGGCGACAATGGCACGATCAGGCCGGTGCCGCTTGCCGGGTGGTGCAGGTAGAGAAGCTCTGCGGTGGCGCCGTCGGCGGCCATGACGGTGTGCCGGCAGACGAGCTCCACCGTCTCGTTCGCGGCGCCGAAGGACGAGCCGGGGGCGAGCCGATGCAGGCGGCCCCCGCCCGCGTCGGGGACGAGACGAAGCTTCAGGGCCTCGGCATCGCCGGCCAGACGGTAGACGTCGCCGGCCTCGCAGCTCTCCGCCGGGCCCAGGGCATCACCCCGGTTGACGCCGAAATGGACCCGCAGCGCCCGGGCCTCATAGGCCTGGACGGCGATGGTCGGACTGGTCATCCCGGAATAGGGCATGGTCCCTCGTGCGGCGCGATGGCGTGCTGACCGGCTTAACCTCGCGCGCCGGCCTGTCAAGCTCTGGCCTTTGCCGCGGGCGGCGCTAGTCTGGTGCCAAAGCGACGGGAGGCGGCAATGGATCTGGGAGTGCGGGGCAGGCGGGCCCTGGTGACGGGGGCCTCGAAGGGGCTCGGGCGCGGCTGCGCGGCGGCGCTTGCGGCCGCGGGGGTCGACCTCGTTCTCAACGCCCGGGGCGAGGCGGCGCTTGCGCAAACCGCCGCGGCACTCGAGGCCGAGCATGGCGTGGCGGTGACGGCGGTGGCCGCCGATGTGACCGAGGCCGCGGGCAGGGCGCGGGTCCTTGCCGCCGCGGGCGAGGTCGACATTCTCGTCACCAATGCGGGCGGGCCGCCGCCTGGGATCTGGTCGGACTGGGAACGCGAGGATTTCATCCGCGCGCTCGACGCCAACATGCTGACGCCGATCGCTCTCATCAAGGCCTGCCTGCCGGCGATGATCGCACGCGGCTGGGGCCGGGTGGTCAACATCACCTCGCAGTCGGTGAAATCGCCGATCCCGCAGCTCGGGCTCTCCAATTCGGCGCGCGCGGGCCTCACCGGCTATGTCGCCGGGACGGCGCGGCAGGTGGCGCCTCACGGCGTGACGATCAACAACCTCCTGCCGGGGATCCATGCGACCGACCGCGCGGATGCGCTCGATGCCGGGGTTGCCGCGGCGCAGGGGGTCACGCTCGACGAGGCGCGGGCGCGCCGGGCGGCCACAGTGCCGGCGCGGCGCTATGGCACGGCGGCGGAATTCGGCGCCGTCTGCGCTTTCCTCTGCTCGGCCCACGCGGGCTATATCGTCGGCCAGAACATCCTTCTCGACGGCGGTGCGTTCAACTCAACTCTGTGATGCAATGCACTGATATGATGTTATGAATCCATAAGTGACCTGCCGGTGCCGGCGCCGGCAGCGGGGCGGGGCGGGGCGCTGCGCTTGCGGCACGGGGCGCGGGCTGATATCGGGGCGGACGTCCGACCAGATCGCCTGGTCAGGAGGAATGCCGTGACCGCGACGCCGCCCCGGCTTGAGGTGAGGAACCTGGTTCGCCGTTTCGGCGGGCGCGCGGTCGTGGACGACGTGTCGCTCGCGATCGAGGCGGGGCAGGTCACCTGCCTGCTCGGCCCTTCGGGTTGCGGCAAGTCGACGACGCTGCGCATGATCGCCGGCGTCGACATGCAGGACAGCGGCACCATCCATGTCGACGGCGCGCTGATCTGCGACAGCGCCTACCAGGTGCCGCCCGAGCGGCGCTCGATCGGGCTCATGTTCCAGGACTTCGCGCTGTTTCCGCATCTGAGCGTGGCCGACAATGTGGCCTTCGGGCTTGCCCGAGGGGCCAACGGGCGCATGAGCCGCGTCGCGGAACTTCTTGATAGAGTGTCGCTTTCCGGGTTCATGGAGAAATATCCCCATGAGCTTTCCGGCGGCGAGCAGCAGCGCGTGGCGCTGGCGCGCGCGCTCGCGCCACGGCCGCGGATCCTGCTGATGGACGAACCTTTCTCGGGTCTCGACGAACGGCTGCGCGACGGCATCCGCGACGACACGCTCGCGCTTCTGAAGGAGGAGGGGGCGGCCGTCCTGCTCGTCACCCACGAGCCGCACGAGGCCATGCGCATGGCCGACGAGATCGCGCTCATGCGCGACGGACGGATCGTGCAGCGGGGGGCGCCCTACAATCTCTACAACGCGCCCGTCGACCTTGCGGCGGCCGGGTTCTTTTCGGATCTGAACATCCTGCAGGGCCGGGTCGAGGGTGCGCTCACGCGGACCGCCTTCGGCGCCTTCCTCGCGCCGGGGGTGGCCGACGGCACCGAGGTCACGATCGCGATCCGGCCGCAGCATCTGAAGATCGACTTCGACCGGGCCGGGCGCGGGCCCGCGCCGACGCCCGAGGATGGCGCCGCGGCGCGCGCCACCGTGGTCCGGTCGCGCTTCATGGGCCGCGAGAGCCTCGTCGAGTTCCGCACCGATTTCGACGGTCCTGTGCTGAAGGCGACGGTGCCCGGGGTCTTCCTGCCCCGCCCCGGCACGGTGATGTGGCTGATGATCCGCCGCGACCGCTGCTTCGTCTTCGCCGGCGCCGCTCAGGGGGCGACGAGCCGCGCCAGATAATCCTCGGCGGTCTTTCCGGCTTCGGGCAGGAAGGCACCGCCATCGGGGCCGAGGCTTTCCATCTGATCGACGCGGAAGATGCGGAAATCGCCCGTCGTCTCGCTCCAGCTCGTCAGGGTCCAGACCTGACCCCAGTTGTCGAGATGCAGCGGTCTCAGCCGGTGTTCCTGTGCGCCGCCCTGGCCGCGATAAACCAGCGCCAGCGTGAGGTGGTCACGGATCGCCCGGCGGATCAGCGCCAGATGCGGCGCGGCGCGGGCGGCCTCGGCGCTGGCGAAGACGAAGCTGTCGCTGCCCGGTTCCTCGGCGCGCGAGGGCGCGGCGGCGGAGATCTTGGCGCGCAGCGTCGCGGCGGCGCGCGCGCTCGCCGGATCGGAGGCGCCCGCGACCAGCGCGATGCCGAGCCGCAGCGCCTCGATCTCGTCGCGCGTGAGCGCCATGGGGGGCAGCATCGTGGTGTCGCGCAGCCGGTAGCCGATGCCGCGCGCGCCCTCGACCGGCAGGCCCGAGGCGGCAAGCGCGCCCATGTCGCGCCAGACGGTGCGGACCGAGACGCCGAGCCGGGCGCCAAGGTCGGCGGCGCGGTGCAGCCGGCCGTCGCGCAGGATCTGGACGAGGTCGAAGAGGCGGTCCTTGCGGGGCATGTCGGTCCGGTGGCGGCCTGCAACTGACAGATTTATGTCAGTTGGGGGCGCATGACAAGGGCCGGCGGTGCGGGCGGCGCGGCGAAAGAGCTTTGCCCCTCGCCGGCGAGCGCCTAGATTCCCGGGGATCAATCAGGGCCGGCAGACCCCGCCCGACAGGAGACACCCATGCTCAACAACATCGGAATTCCCGGCCTTCTTCTCATCGCCGTCGTGGTGCTCGTGCTTTTCGGGCGCGGCAAGGTGAGTTCGCTCATGGGCGAGGTCGGCAAGGGCATCACCGCCTTCAAGAAAGGCGTGAAGGACGGCAGCGAGGAGATCGAGAAATCGACCGCCGATGCCGCGCGCGACGTGACCCCCGAGGCGGAGAAGGACAAGGCCTGAGCCGGTCGCGACGACCTGACGCAATTTCCGGCTGACCGGGGCAGAGAATGTTCGACATCGGCGGAGGTGAGCTTCTGCTCATCGGTATCGTGGCGCTGATCGTGGTGGGTCCGAAGGACCTGCCCGGCATGTTCCATACGCTCGGCCGCTTCACGGCCAAGGCGCGCTCCATGGGGCGCGAGTTCCAGCGTGCCATGGACGAGGCGGCGCGCGAGAGCGGCGTCAAGGATGCGGCCGACGACCTGCGCGCCATGACCTCGAAGAAGAGCCTCGGGCTCGACGCGCTCGACAAGGCGGCCTCGAAGTTCGAGAAATGGGACCCGACCAGGCCTTCGGCGAAACCCGCCGCCAAGTCGGATCCGGCCCCCAGGCCCGAGGCGCCGCGCGGGCCCGCCACCCAGGCTCTGGCCGAGAAGAAGGCCGCCGACCAGGCGGCGCGCAAGGCCGCGCAGGCCGAACGCCGGCAGGCGCGCGCGGCCGAGAGGGCCGCCGAGCTTTCGGGCGAGCCGGAGCCGCCCGGCACCGAGGCGGCCATGAGGCCCAACGGCAAGACCGGAGCAGCGAAGACCGCCCCGAAGGCCACCGCCGCGAAGGCCGCCCCGAAGTCCGCCCCGAAGTCCGCCGCGAAGAAGACGCCCGCCAAGGCCGCCGCCCCGAAGGCTCCAGCCAAGGCAGCCCCGAAGGAAGTCCCGACGGCAGCCCCGACGGCAGCCCCGACGGCAGCGCCGAAAGCTGCCCCGAAGGCCGCCGCCAAGAAGGCTCCTGCCAAGGCCGCCGCCAAGAAGGCTCCCGCCAAGGCCACCGCCACCAAATCGCCCGCCGCCAAGGCACCCGCAACCGGAACCTCCGCCGCCCGGGCGCCGGCCAGGCCGAAGGCCGGGCCCCGGGCGCGCGCTGAAAAGGGTGAGGCATGAGCGCCGAGGACCATATCGACGACAGCACCGCGCCGCTCATCGAGCATCTGGCCGAGCTCAGGAACCGCCTTCTGTGGTCGCTCGGCGCCTTCGTCGTGGCGATGGTGATCTGCTTCTCCTTCGGCAGCGCGCTGCTCGATTTCCTGCTGATCCCGATCGAGAAGACGATGCGGGCGCTCGGCAACGACAATCCGGTGATGCAATACACCGCGCCGCAGGAGTATTTCTTCACCCTGATCCGCATCGCGATGGTGGGCGGGCTCATGCTCTCGTTCCCGGTGATTGCCTATCAGATGTGGCGCTTCGTGGCGCCGGGGCTCTATCGCAGCGAGAAGCAGGCCTTCCTGCCGTTCCTGATCGCCTCGCCTGTGCTCTTCCTGCTCGGGGCGGCCTTCGCGCATTTCATCGTCGTCCCGATCGCGATGCAGTTCTTCCTCGGCTTTGCCGATCTGCCCTCCTACGTGGCCGCGATCGTGACCGGCAAGGGCGCGCCCGCGACCTCCAAGCACGGCATCGAGATCGTCTTCAACGGCAAGGTCAACGAGACGCTCGACATCACGCTGAAGATGATCGTGGCCTTCGGGCTCTGCTTCCAGCTTCCGGTGCTGCTCACGCTCATGGGCAAGGCCGGGCTGGCCACTTCGCGCGGCCTGCGCGGGATGCGCAAATATGCCATCGTCGGCATCCTGACGCTGGCGGCACTGCTGACGCCGCCCGACGTCACCTCGCAGGTGATCCTCTTCTCCGTGGTCTACGGGCTTTACGAGATCTCGATCTTCCTCGTGCAGTGGGTGGAGAAGAAGAAGGACGACGAGGCGCGGGCCGAGGGCATCATCGGCGAGGGCGAGAGCCTCTTTGACGACCCCGATGACGACGGGAAGGGCGCGTGAACGAGGACGCTCTTCTGCGCGTCGCCGAGGCGCTGGAGCGGCTGGCCCCGGCGCCGGCGCCGGCGCCCGATTTCGCCGCCGCCGAGGGGTTCGTCTGGCATACCGGCCCCGACCGGCTGGAGCCGGTAGACGAGGTCGCGCGGGTCGATCTCGCGCTTCTCGTCGGCATCGACCGGGCGCGCGACACGCTTCTGGCCAACACGGAGCAGTTCGCCAGGGGGCACGCGGCCAACAACGCGCTTCTGTGGGGCGCGCGCGGGATGGGCAAGTCCTCGCTCGTTAAGGCGGTGCATGCCGAGGTGCTGCGCCGGGGCCACGGGCTGAAGATCGTCGAACTGAGCCGCGAGGATCTGCCCTCGGTCACCCGGCTCCTGGCGCATCTGCGCGCCGCCCGGGGGCAGAGGTTCCTGCTTTTCTGCGACGATCTGAGCTTCAGCCACGACGATCAGCACTACAAGAGCCTGAAGGCCGTGCTGGACGGCGGGATCGAGGGGCGCCCGGCAAACGTGCTCTTCTACGCCACGTCGAACCGGCGCCACCTGATGCCGCGCGACATGATCGAGAACGAACGCTCCACCGCGATCAACCCCTCCGAGGCGGTCGAGGAGAAGGTCTCGCTCTCGGATCGGTTCGGGCTCTGGCTCGGGTTCCATCCCTGCAGCCAGGACGAATACCTGGCGATGATCCGGGGCTATTGCGATGCCGCCGGGATCGGGATTTCCGATGCGGATCTGCGGGCAGGGGCGATCGAGTGGCAGGCGACCCGGGGGGCGCGCTCGGGCCGGGTCGCGTGGCAGTATTTCACCGATCTCGCGGGGCGCCGGGGCGTGACGCTCTGAGCCCGGCGCACGGCCTTGCGCCGGCAGCCGGCTTCGGGCAGGAGGGGCGCATGGCCAAGGGCAGTCTCAACTTCACCTGCACCGCCTGCGGTGCCGCGCATGGCAAATGGGCCGGGCGCTGCGACGCCTGCGGCGCGTGGAACTCCATCATCGAGGAGGCGCCGCTCTCGGCCGGGCCGGGGGCGAGGGCGCTTGGCGCGGCGCGCGGCCGTCGCGTTGCCCTGACCACGCTCGCCACCGCCGAGCCGCCGCCGCCGCGTGCGGGCTCGGGGCTGGAAGAGCTCGACCGGGTGCTGGGGGGCGGGCTGGTGCCGGCCTCGGCGACGCTCGTCGGCGGCGATCCCGGGATCGGCAAGTCGACGCTGCTCTTGCAGGCGGCGGCAAGCTTCGCGCGCCGCGGGCTCAAGTGCCTCTATGTCACGGGCGAGGAAAGCTCGGCGCAGGTGCGGATGCGGGCGCAGCGGCTCGGCCTCGCCGACGCGCCGGTGGCGCTGGCCGCGGAAACCGGCCTGCGCGACATCCTCACCACGCTCGATGCCGAGCGGCCCGATTTCGTCATCGTCGATTCGATCCAGACGATGTGGGCCGACACGGTCGAGGCGGCACCGGGTTCGGTCAGCCAGGTGCGGGCGGCGGCGCACGAGCTCATCAGCTTCGCCAAGAAGCGCGGCACCGCCGTCGTGCTGGTCGGCCATGTCACCAAGGACGGCCAGATCGCCGGGCCGCGGGTGGTCGAGCACATGGTCGACACGGTACTTTATTTCGAGGGCGAGCGGGGGCATCAGTTCCGCATCCTTCGGGCGGTGAAGAACCGCTTTGGCCCGGCCGACGAGATCGGCGTGTTCGAGATGACCGGGACCGGTCTGGCCGAGATCGCCAACCCCTCGGCGCTCTTTCTGTCCGAACGCGGCAGGGCCAGCCCGGGCTCGGTCGTCTTTGCCGGCATGGAGGGCACGCGGCCGGTCCTGACCGAGATCCAGGCGCTGGTCGCGGCCTCGCCGCTCGGGACGCCACGGCGCACGGTCGTCGGGCTCGACGGCGGGCGGCTCTCGACGATCCTCGCCGTTCTCGAGGCGCGTTGCGGCATTCCCTTCGCCGGGCAGGACGTGTTCCTGAACGTCGCAGGGGGGATGCGGGTCTCCGAACCCGCGGCAGATCTTGCCGTCGCCGCAGCGCTTCTGTCGGCGCGCGAGGATATCGCGCTGCCGCCGGATATGGTGATTTTCGGCGAAATAAGCCTTTCCGGGGCGCTCCGGCCCGTGGGTCAAACCGAAAACAGGTTGAAAGAAGCGCAAAAACTTGGTTTCTCACAGGCAGTCGCCCCGGAAGGGAGCAAGACTGACGACAGTGGAGCGATACAGGTGCGCAAGATGCCCGATCTGACCACGGTCGTGGGCGAGATGTTCGCGGCAGGCTGAGCAAGGAGCAACGGCATGGATACCTTCACGATCGTCGACGCCGTCGTCGCGGCGGTCATCATCATATCCGCGATCCTGGCCTACAGCCGCGGTCTGGTGCGCGAGGTGCTGGCGATCGCCGGCTGGGTCGCCGCCGCCGTGGTGGCCTTCGTCTTCGCCAGGCAGGCCGAGCCGCTGATGAAGCAGGTGCCATATCTCGACAAGTTCATCGGCGACAGTTGCGAGCTCTCCACGCTCGCCGCCTTCGTGGTGATCTTTGCCGTGGCGCTCATCGTCATGTCGATCTTCACGCCGCTCTTCTCCTCGGCGATCCAGCGCTCGGCGCTGGGCGGGCTCGACCAGGGGCTCGGCTTCCTCTTCGGCGTGCTGCGCGGGGTCGTGCTGGTGGTCGTCGCCTTCGTGGTCTACGACCGTTTCCTGGCCGATGCCTCGGTGCCGGTGGTGGACAAGTCGCGCTCGGCACAGATCTTCGGCTCGCTGCAGGGCAAGCTCAATGCCGAGGTGCCCGACAATGCGCCCGGCTGGATCAAGCAGCGCTATCAGGAACTCGTCTCGTCCTGCGGTGGTGCCGGGATCGCCCCCGAAACGGGTGCCACGACCGGAACCGGGGCCAGCACGGTCACGGTGCCGGGGAATTGACCCCGGGGAAGGGCCGCTGCGTGTGACACGGGCGTGACACGGGACGCGGTTCGGACTAAAGGACAGGCACCGCCCGGAACCGGATTCGGAGCCTCGCCAATGCGCCGACACCTTGCCAACCCCTTCGACGACGACAAGTTGAAGGAGGAATGCGGCGTCTTCGGCGTCATCGGCATCGCGGATGCGGCGAATTTCGTTGCCCTCGGGATGCATGCGCTCCAGCACCGTGGCCAGGAGGCCGGCGGCATCGTCACCTACGATGCCCGCGAGGGTTTCAACAACACCAAGCGCTTCGGCTATGTCCGCGACAATTTCACCAAGGCCGACGTGATGGCGGCGCTGCCGGGAAGCCTCGCCATTGGTCATGTGCGCTATTCGACGGCCGGATCGAAGGGCAATACCGCGATCCGCGACGTGCAGCCGTTCTTCGGCGAATTCGCGATCGGCGGCTGCGCAATTGCCCACAACGGCAATCTCACCAACGCCGCCCAGCTGCGCAAGGAGCTGATCGGGCGGGGCGCGATCTTTCAGTCCTCCTCGGATTCGGAATGCATCATCCATCTCATGGCGCGCTCGATGCAGAAGACGCTGGCCGAGCGCATCAAGGATGCGCTGCGCGCCGTCGAGGGCGCCTTCTCGATCATCGCCATGACCCGCTCCAAGCTCATCGGCGTGCGCGATCCGCTGGGGGTGAGGCCGCTGGTGCTCGGCCAGATCGGCGAGGGCTATGCGCTGTCCTCGGAGACCTGCGCGCTCGACATAATCGGGGCGGAGTTCCTGCGCGAGGTCGAGCCGGGTGAAATGGTGGTGATCGAGGACGGCAAGATCACCTCGTCGCGGCCCTTCGCGCCCGCCAGGTCGCGGTTCTGCATCTTCGAGCATGTCTATTTTTCGCGCCCCGATTCCATCCTCGGCGGCCGTTCGGTCTACGAGACGCGCCGGCAGATCGGGGTCGAACTGGCGCGCGAGGCGCCGGTCGAGGCCGATCTCGTCTGCCCGGTGCCGGATTCGGGCACCCCGGCAGCGATCGGCTATGCCGCCGAAAGCGGCATTCCCTTCGGCATGGGGATCATACGCAACCAGTATATGGGGCGCACCTTCATCGAGCCGACCGAGCAGATCCGCAACATGGGCGTGCGGCTCAAGCTGAACGTCAACCGGGCGCTCATCAAGGGCAAGCGGGTGATCCTGGTCGACGACAGCGTCGTGCGGGGCACCACCAGCCGCAAGATCAAGGACATGATCCTCGATGCCGGTGCGGCCGCGGTGCATTTCCGCATCGCGAGCCCGCCCACCGCCTGGCCATGCTTCTACGGCGTCGACACGCCGGAGCGCGAAAAGCTCCTGGCCGCGACGATGAGCGAGGACGAGATGCGCGACTGGATCGGCATCGACAGCCTGAAGTTCATCTCGCTCGACGGGCTCTATCGCGCGGTGGGCGAGGCGGGCGGGCGCAACGCGGCCGCGCCGCAATATTGCGACGCCTGCTTCTCGGGCGACTACCCGGTGGCCCCGGCCGACCAGATCGAGAACGGTTTCACCATGAAGGCGGCGCAGTGAGCGCGAGCGAGGTCGAGGCCTATCTCGCCCGGCGTCCCGAGGACCAGCGCGCCGCGCTGCAGGCCCTGCGCGAGGTCATCGGCACCTGCCTGAGCGGCGCGGAGGAAGTCATGTCCTATGCCATGCCCGGCTTCCGGCTGGGCGGGAAGATGGTGGCGGGATACGCCGGCTTTGCCCGCAACTGCGGCTTCTATCCGCATTCCGGCAACATCATTCCGCAGTTCGCCGACGAAATCGCGGCGCTCCGCTTCCGGCACAGGCCGGGCGCGATCAGCTTCACCCCGGCGCGGCCCTTGCCCGAGGATCTCGTCCGCCGCCTGGTCGCGGCGCGCCTTGCGGAACTTGGCCTTGCCTGACCCCCTCCGCTACCGTCCGCATCATTTCCTCTGCTCGCTCGGCTTCGAGGGCAAGGGCTATTCCGACGCCTTCACCGCCAACATGGACGCGATCGTGATGGGCCGGCTTCGCGCGTCGGGCGGAGACGCGATCGAGATCCGCGTGGTGGGGGCGGCCGACGACATCTGCGGACCCTGTCCCAAGCGGCGAGGCAGCCTTTGCACGAGCCAGGACAGGATCAAGCTGCTCGACCGCGCCCATGCGGCGGCCCTGGGGCTGCAACCGCGGGAGCGCCTGACCTGGGGTGCGGCGAAGGCGCGGATCCGCGCGAAGGTGCCGCCCGGCAGTCTCAAGACCCTCTGCGCCGGCTGCGAATGGGAGCCCTACGGCATGTGCGAGGCGGCGCTGGCGCGGCTGCACGCGGATCGGAGCTGATCCAATGGAAAACGCCGCCCCGGGAGGGCGGCGTTTGCGGTTCTTTCCGCGGGGCGCTCAGGCCTTGCGCGACCTTACCGCCGCCCAGCCGCCCGCCACGATCAGCGCGGCCAGCACCGCCTTGACCGCATCGCCGGCGAGGAAGGGCGCCATGTAGTAGGTCCAGATCGAGCCGAAGCTGTCGGCGCCCCATTTCGCCGTGTCGAGCCCGGCGAGATCGGCCAGCGACATCGCCCAAGCGATGCCGGGGACATAGATCAGCGCCGAAGCGGCGAGCGCCACGAGAACGGTCGGCACGAAGCCCCTCACGCCGCGGTCGGCGGCGAAGCCGGCAAGCCAGGCCATGGCGACGAAACCGATGAGAAAGCCGGCCGTCGGCCCGGCAAAGGCGATGCCGTTCTTGGCCTGGGCGAAGACCGGCAGCCCCATCGCGCCCTCGGCCAGATAGGCGATGAGCGTGAGTGCGCCCATCCGCGCCCCGAAGCTCAGCCCGACGACGAGGATCGCCAGCGTCTGCAACGTCATCGGCACCGGGAGCATCGGCACTGTGATCTGTGCGGCAAGGGCGATGAGCGCCGTGCCGCCCAGAACCATGAGCGTGCGGGCAACAAGCGACTGCGACGGCACGAGGGCCTGCGAAAGCGTCATCTGGCGTTCCTTCCACTGTTCAGCTTTGCCGCGCAATTTCGCCGCGCCGCGGCGGCATGTCAATCGCTTCCGCTGCCGCCGGGACTTGCGCCGCGCGCGCCGGGGTGCCAAAGGAGCGCCATGAGCGATCCCGCCACCCAGAAACTGGCCCTTGTCACCGGCGCCTCGCGCGGGCTCGGCTTTGCGTTGGCCGCAGCTCTTGGCGCGCGCGGCTGGCATGTTCTGGCCGTGGCCCGCACCGCCGGCGCGCTCGAGGAGCTTGACGACCGCATCCGCGCCGCAGGTGGCAGCGCCACGCTCGCCCCGCTCGACATCACCGACGAAAATGCGATGGCGCACATGGCCGGCTCGATCGCCGAGCGCTGGGGGCGGCTGGACCTCTGGGCCCATGCCGCGATCCACGCCGCGCCGCTGGCGCCGGCCGGTCAGCTCGACGCCAAGGATTTCGACAAGTCCGTCGCCTGCAACCTGCGCGCCACCGCCGCGCTCATCGTGATGCTCGAGCCGCTCTTGCGGGCCGGGCAGGGAACGGCGCTGTTCCTCGACGATCCGCGCGGGGGCGAGAAGTTCTTCGGCGCCTACGGGGCGACGAAGGCGGCGCAGATCGCGCTCGCCCGGTCCTGGCAGGCCGAGACGGTGCGGATCGGGCCGCGGGTGGCGATCGAGGTGCCGGCGCCGATGGCCACGGCCACGCGGGCACGCTTCTTCCCCGGCGAGGATCGCGCCGGGCTGGCCGATCCCCATGCCGAGGCGGCACGGATTCTCGCCGGGCTCTGAGCCGCCCGGGCCGGGGCCTGTGGCGAGGCCCGTGCAGAGGCCCGTGCAGAGGCCCGTGCAGAGGACAGTGCCGTGGCCCGTGCCGGGGACCCGTGCCGGGACCCCGTGCAGGGGCGCCTGCCGGGCGTCTTTACGCTCCCGCCCGGCTCGTCTAAGCAGGGGCAGGCAGCGGGGCTCGGGCATGCGTATCCTGATCACGAATGACGACGGAATCAACGCGCCGGGGCTGGCGGTCCTGACCGCCATCGCCGAGGAGATCGCGGGACCGAAGGGCGAGGTCTGGACCGTGGCGCCGGCCTTCGAACAGTCCGGCGTCGGCCATTGCATCAGCTACACCCACCCGATGATGATCCTCAAGCTCGGGCCCCGCCGCTATGCCGCCGAGGGCAGCCCGGCCGATTGCGTGCTCGCCGGTCTTTACGACGTGTTGCAGGGCGCGCGCCCCGATCTGGTGCTTTCGGGCGTCAACCGCGGCAACAACGCGGCCGAGAACGCGCTTTACTCCGGCACCGTCGGCGGCGCGATGGAGGCGGCACTCCAGGGCCTGCCCGCGATCGCGCTCAGCCAGTTCATGGGGCCGCAGACCGAGGAACTCGACACGCCATTCGAGGCGGCCCGCGATCACGGCACCGCCGTCGTCCGGGCCCTTCTCGACAGGGGCATCTGGGACAAGGGCGACTACCGCATCTTCTACAACGTCAACTTCCCCCCGATCGCGGGCGACAAGGTCAGGGGCATGAAGGTCAGCGCCCAGGGCTACCGCACCGACACCTTCTTCGGGGTCGAACCGCATGTCTCGCCTTCGGGGCGCAAGTTCCTGTGGATCACCGGCGGGCCGCAGCATCATCCGACCGCGCCCGGCACCGACGTCGCGGTCAATCTCGACGGCTGGATCTCGGTCACGCCGATGCGCGCCGACCTGACCGCCCACGACGTGCTCGATGATCTCGCGGGCCGGCTCGGATGACAGATGCCGCCGAGATCAAGATGCGGTTTCTCTACGGACTGCGGTCCAAGGGCGTGACCGACGGACGGGTCCTGACGGCGATGGAAAAGATCGACCGCGGCGATTTCGTCACCGGCATCTTCGCCGAGCGCGCCTATGAGGACATGCCGCTGCCGATCGCCTGCGGCCAGACCATCTCGCAGCCCTCGGTCGTCGGCCTCATGACGCAGGCACTCGAAGTCAGCCCCCGCGACAAGGTGCTCGAGATCGGCACCGGCTCGGGCTATCAGGCGGCCATCCTCGCCGAGCTGGCGCGCCGGGTCTACACCGTCGACCGCCACCGGCGGCTGGTGCGCGAGGCCGAGGCGGTCTTCGCCGCCCTCGGCGTCACCAACATCACCGCCATCGCGGCGGACGGCAGCCACGGCCTGCCGGATCAGGCGCCTTTCGACCGGATACTCGTCACCGCGGCGGCCGAAGACCCGCCAGGGCCCCTATTGGCTCAGCTCCGTATCGGCGGTATCATGGTGCTGCCGGTGGGGCAGAGCGACGCGGTGCAGAGCCTTATCAAGGTGCGCCGCACTCCCGAAGGCTATGACTACGAAGAACTCCGCCCGGTGCGTTTCGTGCCGCTGGTGGAGGGTCTGGGGCAGGACTGAGCGCGAGCCCGGACGCAAGCAACCGAAGGGTCCGACCAACAGGACCCGCGCAGCGAGGATGTGAGCATGACGATTTCCCGACCCGGAACGCTTCTGCGGGGTCTTCTTCTCGGCGGAGGCGTGGCGGCACTCGCAGCCTGCCAGCCGGGCGGCGGCTTCGATCTCGACATGCGCCATCTGGGCGGCGGGTTCGACACCACGGCGGCGGCGCGCAGTGCCCAGCCGCGCCCGGCGGCCGACCAGCGCGGCATCATCGCCTATCCCGGCTATCAGGTGGCCATCGCCCGGCGCGGCGACACGGTTTCAAGCGTGGCGGCGCGGATCGGCCTGCCGGCCGACGAACTGGCCAGCTACAATGCCATCGACGCCGGCGCGACGCTGAACGAGGGCGAGGTGCTGGCGCTGCCGCGGCGCGTGGCCGAGCCCGCGGGCGCCGCCGGCGTGCCGGCGGGGGGCGCCATCGACGTGACCACGATCGCCTCGGGCGCGATCGACCGCGCCTCGGGCAGAGGGGCCGCCGCGGGGGGCAGCGCCGCCATCGGCCCGACCGAACCGATCCGGCACAAGGTGATGCGCGGCGAGACCGCCTATACGATCGCCCGGCTCTACAAGGTCGACGTGCGCGCGCTGGCCGACTGGAACGGGCTCGGTGCCGATCTTGCCGTGCGCGAGGGGCAGACGCTGCTTATTCCGGTGGCCGCCGTCGGCAGCTCGGCGGAGGCCGATGTGACGCAGCCCGGGCAGGGTTCGCCGACACCGGTGCCGCCCTCGGCCTCGCAGCCGCTGCCCGACGAGAAGACCGCCTCGGCCTCCTCGCCCGTGGCGGCGCCGGCCGCCGCCAATCTCGGCGCCGACAGAACCGCCGCCTCGGGCAGTTCCAGGCTGCTGATGCCGGTCTCCGGCAAGATCATCCGCACCTACGAGAAGAAGAAGAACGACGGCATCGACATCGCCGCCACTGCCGGGACCGCGGTGAAGGCCGCCGGCGACGGCACCGTTGCGGCGATCACCAAGGATACCGAACAGGTGCCTATCCTCGTCATCCGCCACGATGGCAACCTTCTGACCGTCTATGCCAATATCGACGGGATCGCGGTGCAGAAGGGCGACAAGGTCGCCCGTGGCCAGACCATCGCCAAGGTTCGCGCCTCGAACCCTGCCTTCGTGCATTTCGAAGTCCGCCAGGGCTTCGAGAGCGTCGATCCGATGCCCTATCTGCAATAGGCCCGGGTCAGCTGCGGCCGCGGCCCTGCCGTTCGGTCGCCCAGGAGATCGCGAGACTGGCCAGGATGCAGCCGGTGAAGAGGTAGAGGCCCCAGCCGGTCTCGACCCGGCCGACGCCGACGCCCTTGGCCAGCACGATGTAGAGCGCGACCAGGAAGACGTCGGCCATCGCCAGGCGGCCGAGCACATGCAGTGCCGGCAGGAGCCGCGGCGCGGCCAGGTCGAACTGCACGAGCGCGAGGCCGATCGTCTTCATGTAGGGCGCGAAGAGCGCCAGAAAGGTGACGACGAGGGCCAGGACCACGTCCTTTTCCCAAAGCGCCCTGAGCCCGGTCACGACCGAGATCTCGTCGAGGCTGAAGAACGGCAGAAGCCCGGCGCGCAGGAGCGGCGCGAACCAGGCGACGGGAAAGAGGACGAGCAGGCAGAGGTTGGCGATGCGCAGCATGGCGCCTTGATAGACCGCCCCCCGCCCCGCGCCAAGCAGGTTCGCCCGGCCGCTCAGGCAGGGTGCTGGGCGACGCCGCGCCGTCGCATCAGCGCGAAGACGAGCCAGATCCAGAAGCAGATCCAGGAGAGCCCCGCTGCCAGCAGATGCGAGGGCGCGTTCCATGGCTCGCTCCGCGCCGGGCCGATGAGCGCATAGCCGAGATAGGCGATGGTCGCGCCGGCGAAAAGCGTGCCCGCAAGCGGCGCCAGTCCGTTTCGCCCGCGGCCGATCTCGTATCGCCGTCGGCGCAGCGTCGCCGCGACCGCCAGGAGCGGCGGCGCCAGGAGCACGGTCACGTAGAGGATCAATGCGGTCAACCGGATGGCCCAGAACGCTAAGGAAGAGGTGCGCGAACGCCGCGGATACTGGCAACAGGACCGAGATTCTACCGGGTTCGCGCGCGATCTGTCAAATCATCGGCAGCCGGGGCGCTTCAGCGCAGGGCCTCGATCGGTCCTTCGGCGCTGCCCGAGATGAACTGGCGCACAAAGGGATCGTCGGTGGTGTCGAGCGTGTCGATCGGGCCGGTCCAGCGGATCACCCCGCCATGCAGCATCGCCACCCGGTCGGCGATGGCGCGGACCGAGGACATGTCGTGGGTGATGGTCATCGCCGTCGCGCCCATCTCGGTCACGATCTCGCGGATGAGATCGTTGATGACGCCGGCCATGATCGGGTCAAGGCCGGTCGTGGGCTCGTCGAAGAAGATGATCTCGGGCTCGGCGGCGATGGCGCGGGCAAGGCCCACGCGCTTCTGCATGCCGCCCGAGAGCTCGGCGGGATAGAGATCGGCGACTTCGGGGGCGAGCCCCACCCGGCGCAGCTTCTCGATCGCGATGCCGCGCGCTTCGGCACGGCTCTTGCGGGCGGACCCGCGCAGGAGCCGGAAGGCGACGTTCTGCCAGACGCTGAGCGAATCAAAGAGCGCGCCACCCTGAAAGAGCATCCCGAACCGGGCCAGGAACGCCTCTCTCCCGCCGGTTTCGGCGGCGGCTCCGTCGATCAGGATGGTTCCGCCATCCGGTTGAACAAGACCGAGGATGCATTTGAGCAGAACGGACTTTCCGGTTCCGGAACCGCCGATGATCACCATGCTTTCGCCGCGCGGCACGCTCAGCGTCACGCCGTCGAGCACGCGCTTGGCGCCAAAGCTCTTCCTGAGGCCAGTGATCTCGATCATGCGGAGAAGAAGACCTCTGTCAGCAGGTAGTTGGCGGCGAGGATGAGCACCGAGGCGGCAACGACAGCGGCCTTGGTGGCCGCACCCACGCCCTGCGCGCCGCGCCCCGAGGTCATGCCGTAGTAGCAGCCCATGAGCGCCACGATGAAGCCGAAGGCGGCGCCCTTCACCAGCCCCGAACCCACGTCCCAGAGTTCGAGGAAATCGCGGGTGTTCTTCAGATAGGTGGCGGGATTGAAGCCGAGCCGGCCGGTGCCGACGAGATAGCCGCCGAAGATGCCGATGCTGTCGCCGACCGCGACGAGAACCGGCACCGCCAGCGTCGCCGCGAGGATCCGCGGCGCGGTCAGGTATTTCATCGGGTGGGTCGAGAGCGTCACGAGCGCGTCGATCTGTTCGGTCACCTTCATCGTGCCGATCTCGGCGGCGATCGAGGAGGCGACCCGCGCGGCAACCATGAGGCCGCCGAGCACGGGACCGAGTTCGCGCACCATGCCGATGGCGACGATCGAGGGAACGACCGATTCGGCCGAGAAGCGCGCGCCGCCGGCGTAGATCTGCAGCGCCAGCGCGGCTCCGGTGAAGAGCGCGGTCATGCCGACGACGGGCAGGCTGAACCAGCCGATCTGCATGAGCGCGGCCAGAAACTCGCGCGGGTACCAGGGCGGGCGGAAGATGTGGCTGACGGCCTCGGTGGCGAAGAAGGCGATGCGCCCCGCTGCGGCGAGTGCGTCGAAGACGATGCGGCCGAGAGCCGCGAGCGGGGCGAGAAGCGCGGTCATCCGGCGGCCTCTTCGTAGTGTCGCGCGTAGCGGGGGCCGAGCGATGTCAGGATCTCGTAGCCGATGGTGCCGGCGTCCAGCGCCAGCCGGTCGACGCCCTGCGCCGGGCCGAGGATGTCGAGCGTTTCGGGCACGGTGTCGAGGTGGCTCACGTCGACGCCGATGAGATCCATCGAGACGCGCCCGACAAGCGGGCAGGGCGCATCGCCGGCGAAGACGCGGGCGCGGTGGCTCATCGCCCTGAGGAGCCCGTCGGCATAGCCCGCGGCCAGCGTCGCGATCCGCGCCGGCGCGGGCGCGGTCCAGCCGTTGCCATAGCCAACCGTCTCGCCGGCGGCGACTTCGCGGGTCTGGACCACCGGCAGCGCCAGCCGAACCACGGGTTCGGCCCCGTCGAAGGGCGCGCCGCCGTAGAGCCCGACCCCGGGACGCGTCAGGTCGAAGTGATAGTCCGGCCCGAGGAGGATACCGCCCGTCGCGGCGAGCGAGCGCGCCACTCCGGTGGCATCGGTCAGGCGCCGGAAGACGGCCAGCTGGGCCGCGTTCGCCGCCTGGTCCGGCGCATCGGCGCAGGCGAGATGCGACATGAGAAGCCGCGGTCCCTCGGCCAGAAGCGCCGGGGCGAGTTCGCGCCAGTCGGCCTCCTCGATGCCGAGCCGGTTCATCCCGGTATCGAGCTGGATGCCGAAGGGATGACCGGGCAGGGTATCACGATGGCGCGCGACCTGTTCGCGGGAGTTCAGCAGCGGAATGAGGCGCCCCTCCGACAGCGCCGCGGCATCGCCCGCCATATGGCCGGTGAAGACGAAGATCGCGGGGGCGGGGCCGATGTGGGGGCGCAGCCGTGCCCCCTCGCTCGCTTCGGCGACGAAGAAGCTCCGCGCGCCCGCCCGCGCCAGCGCCGGCGCCACCCGCGCCGCGCCAAGGCCGTAGGCATCGGCCTTGACCACGGCAGCCGCCTCGGCCTTGCCCGAGAGACGGGCAAGCGCGCGCCAGTTGGCGACGATCGCGCCGAGGTCGATTGTCAGATCTGCCCGAGCCATGGCCGGGTTTTGCCAGCTTGCCCCGCAAGGTCAAGCGGAAAGGGATCAGAAGTCACCGCTGCCCTGCTGCCAGGGTTTCACGAGATTGCCGAAGCGGGTGAAGCGGCCCTCGAACGACAGTTCGACATGGCCGATCGGGCCGTGGCGCTGCTTGCCGATGATCACCTCGGCCTTGCCGTGCACCTGCTCCATGATCTCCTGCCACTTGGCCATGCCTTCCAGGTCGTGGTCGCCGGGCTTTTCGCGTTCGCGGTAGTACTCCTCGCGGAAGACGAACATGACCACGTCGGCATCCTGCTCGATCGAGCCGGATTCGCGCAGGTCCGAGAGCTGCGGGCGCTTGTCGTCGCGGTTCTCGACCTGCCGCGAGAGCTGCGAGAGCGCCACGACCGGAATATTGAGTTCCTTTGCCAGGGCCTTGAGACCCATCGATATTTCGGCGATCTCCTGAACGCGGTTGTCGCCCCGCCCGGTGCCGCGAAGCAGCTGCAGATAATCGACGAAGACAACGTCGAGCCCGTGGGTGCGTTTCAGCCGCCGGCAGCGCGCGGTCACCTGGCTGATCGGCAGGGCCGGTGTGTCGTCGATATAGAGCGGGCAGGCCTCGAGCGCCTTTGCCGCCTCGACGAAGCGGCGGAACTCGGCCTCGTTCATGTCGCCGCGCCGGATCTGTTCGGAGGGCACCTCCGAGGCCTCGGAAAGGATCCGCGCGGCCAGCTGCTCGGCCGACATCTCGAGCGAGAAGAAGCCGACGACGCCGCCGTCAATCGTGCCCTCGGTGCCGTCCGGGCGCAGCCCGCGCCGGTGCGACCTGGCGATGTTGAAGGCGATGTTGGTGGCCAGCGAGGTCTTGCCCATCGACGGCCGCCCGGCGAGGATCAGCAGATCGGACGGATGCAGGCCGCCAAGCTTCTTGTCGAGATCGGCGAGCCCGGTCGAGATGCCGGCAAGCCCGCCGTCGCGCTGATAGGCGGCGAGCGCGGATTGCACCGCGTCGGTCGTGGCCTTGAGGAACGAGACGAAGCCCTTTTCCGCCGAGCCCTGTTCGGCCAGCGTGTAAAGCCGCTGCTCGGCCTCGGTGATCTGGTCCTTGGGGTCGTCCTCGACGGCGATGGAGCCGGCGCGCGCGGTAATGTCCTGGCCGAGCCGCATCAGTTCGCGGCGCACCGCCAGTTCGTAGATCATCTGCGCATAGTCGCGCGCGGCGAAGGCCGAGATCGCGGCGCCGGCGAGCCGTGCCAGATAGGCCGGCCCGCCGAGGGCCTTCAGCGCCTCGTCCTCTTCCAGATAGCCCTTCAGCGTCACCGGCGAGGCGAGCGCGTTCTTCTGGATGCGCGCCACCGAAACCTCGAAGATGCGCTGATGCACGGGTTCGAAGAAATGCTCGGCCTTCACCAATGCCGCGATGCGGTCATAGATGTCGTTGTTGGTCAGGATCGCGCCCAGAAGCTGCTGCTCGGCCTCGATGTTGTGCGGAAGCGCTTCGGGTTCCGGCGGTTTCGGCACCGCGCGGATCGTCGCCACGTCGTTCATTCTGTCCCCCGTCGTCGGCGAAGGGATATGCGCCAAAGCGCCGCCGCAGGCAAATTGTATATCGCTGTGGACGGTCGGTGGATAAGCATCACCATACCATATACTGCGCGAAGACACCGGTCAGGGTCAACATGGCCGATATTCGCCCCGGCCGGTCCGGCGCGTTCTGGCCGAACGGGTCGGGTGCCGCGGCGTCAACCTTTCGCCCGCGCCGCCTGCCAGGGCCGCGGAGAGGTGAGGAAGGCCTCGACCTCGTCGAGCGTCGCGCGATCGAAGGCGTCCGATTCGCGGGCCACGGCCAGGACGTCCCACCAGGTGCAGAGATGATGCAGGCTGACACCGTGGCGCCCGAGCGTGTCGATCGTCTCGGGGAAGATGCCGTAGTAGAAGATCACCGCAGTATGGGCACAGACCGCGCCGGTCTCGCGGATGGCATCGACGAAGCTCAGCTTCGAGCCGCCGTCGGTGGTGAGATCCTCGATCAGCAGGACCCGGCTGCCTTCGGTCATCACGCCTTCGATGCGGGCGTTGCGGCCATAGCCCTTGGGCTTCTTGCGCACATAGGTCATCGGCAGGGCCAGCCGCTCGGCGACCATGGCCGCGAAGGGGATGCCCGCGGTCTCGCCGCCGGCGACGTTGTCAAACGCCTCGAAACCCGCCTCGCGCATCACGGTGACGGCGAGGAAATCCATCAGCACCGCGCGGATGCGCGGATAGGAGATGAGCTTGCGGCAATCGATATAGGTCGGCGAGGGCAGACCCGAGGCAAGCGTGAACGGCGTCTCGGCATTGAAATGCACCGCCCCGATCTCCAGAAGCATGCGGGCCGTCAGGCGGGCGATTTCCTCTTTCGACGGGAAGCTCGACGGGGTCATGGCGCGGGTCTTCTCCTTTCATTGTGGTCCAAATACTCCCCGCGGAGCGGCAGCTGGCGGGGCCGGGAGCCTCCGGCGGGAGTATTGCGGCCACTGTGAAAGATCAATCGCTCACATGCCAGTGGACCGGGAAGCCGGGGTCGAAGACGGTGACGGGCCCGGGCGCGCCGGTGATCCTGGCGGGCCAGCTGGCAGGCTTGTCGCGCCGGGTCAGGGTCAGACTGCCGTCATTGAGGGGCAGGCGGTAAAAGGCCGCGCCGTTGCGCGAGGTGAAGGCCTCGAGCCGGTCGAGCGCGCCCATCTCGTCGAAGACATGCGCGAGAAGCGCCATCGTGTTGGTGGCGGTAAAGCAGCCGGCGCAACCGCAGGCATGTTCCTTCAGGTGATCGGGATGCGGCGCGGAATCGGTCCCGAGGAAGAACCGCGGTTCCCCCGAGGCGGCCGCGGCGCGCAGGGCCTGCCGGTGGCTCTCGCGTTTGGCGACGGGAAGGCAGTAGTAGTGCGGACGGATGCCGCCGGCGAGGATGTGGTTGCGGTTGATGATCAGGTGGTGCGTGGTGATCGTCGCGGCAAGATCGGCGCCCTGCGCGCGGGCATAGTCGACGCCGTCCCCGGTGGTGATGTGCTCCATCACCACCCGCAGGCCGGGCGTCGCGCGGCGAAGCGGGTCGAGCACGCGGTCGATGAAGACGGCTTCGCGGTCGAAGATGTCGACGGCGGGGTCGGTGACCTCGCCATGGATGCAGAGCGGCAGGCCGATCGCCGCCATCCGCTCGAGAACCGCGCGCACGCGGTCGAAATCGCGCACGCCCGAGGCGGAGTTCGTCGTGGCCCCCGCCGGGTAAAGCTTCACTGCCCTGACGAGCCCCGAGGCATGGGCGGCGGCCACGTCGTCGGGGTCCGTCGTCTCGGTCAGGTAGAGCGTCATCAGCGGCTCGAACGCCGCGCCCTCCGGCAGGGCCGCAAGGATCCGGTCGCGGTAGGCGGCGGCCTCGCGCGCCGTGACCACGGGGGGCACGAGGTTCGGCATGACGATGGCGCGGGCGAAGTGACGCGCGCTCTCCGGCAGCACGGTTGCCAGCATTGCGCCGTCGCGCAGATGCAGATGCATGTCGTCGGGACGACGGATGACGATCTGGCGGGTCGGGCGCGGTTCGCTCATGGCCCGGACCTAGCGCATCGCCGCGCCCGGTTCCAGCGGCTTCGTGGCGGCGTCGTCGCGGCCTGCCTGCGGCAGTCCTGCGGTTTGCCCGCAGCAGATCGGCGCCGATCAAGCGATTGTCATGGGCAAAGGCGCGGCGATCGGCTCTAATGTCACGACAGATCGGGTGGCGAAAGGATGCGATGGTGCGAACTGGACTGATGAACTCCGGGCTGGACGTCATGTGCGCCTCCGTTTCGATGGCGATGATGTTCGGCGAGGCGCAGGCGGTGATCGCCATGCGCACGCTTGGAATGGCGGGGTTCTGGCCGCTGGCACCCGACGAGCACAAGCGGATGTGGGCCGAGAAGGCCGAGGCGGCGCTCAGGAGCGGTTATGCGGTGAGCCATGCGCTCGCCTCCGGTCGCTCGCCGGCCGCGGTGACGCTGGCGGCGGTGCATCCGCTGCGGCGGCGGACGCGCGCCAACCTGCGGCGCCTCAGCGGTGCCAAGGGGCGATGAGCGGCGGGGTGCGGACCCCGTGGCGCGGCGGGGGCGCAGGGGCGGACATGGATTCGGCATCCGCACGGGCGCCGGGATCCGGGCGGAAGCCGGTGGGCTGCGGCGATCCGGCGACAATGGGAGACAGGCAATGAAATCGTTGACGATTCTCGCCATGGGTTCGGCGATCCTGGCCGGGTGCACATCCGACCCGGGGTTCGTGGGCGTGCCGGGCATGCGAGAAGCCAGCGCGGCAGAGGTCGGTCAATGCCGATACGTCACGGATATCCGTTCGAAACCAGGCGTTTACGGGGTTCTGGCAGCGCAGGGTCTGCGCTATGCCCGCAATCAGGCGTTGGCCACGGCACAGGAGGCGGGCGCCAACACCGTTGTCTTCGATCCCCTCGCGCCGGGCGAGCAACCCTACGAATTGCATGCGGTGGCCTATTCCTGCTGAGGCGATGCTTGCCTCGCCGAGTGTTTTTTGCGACCCCTGATCGGGTGTGGAGACGTGGGATGGCTGTGGTGACGGGTATGCCCCTGAGGGCCGTTGCGGCGATGATGTGCCTCGCCGCGCTCGGCAATGCGCCGGCTTTGGCACAAAGTGCTGCGGATGCAGGCGGGGCGCCGGTCTGCCCGGTGCCGGACGATCTGACCTCCGGCATTCGCGCCGAATATGCCGATGGCGGGACGGTCGAGATCCGTGCGGCGGGGCCCGGCGAGATTGCCTTCGTGGAGACCGCGCCCGAGGCGGGGCCGGACGATCCGGGTCTGAGCTTTCTCAGCCGGCTCGGCCTTTACGATACCGAGGTCTGGGAGACGACCGGAGCCCTGGCTGCCAATCCCGACCGGATGCTGCGCTACGACTACACCGAAGATCCCGCCAAGCTGCCGAGCCCGGTCTCGGGCGAGAGCTGGCTTGGCGGCGTCACCACGATCTGGCCCGACGGATCGCGTGGCTGCGAGACGGCGGTCTATGTCTTCGGCCGCACCGATCGGCGCACGATCGGCGGCTGCGAATATGTCGCCATGCCGGTCAAGGCGAGCTTCATGCAGGGCGACGACTGGGTGGCGCAGGACTTCCTCTACTTCCCCGATCTTGGCTTCGCGGTGGCAACGGGCATCAATGACAACGACCGTGCGCAGCCGTTCTGGCGGGCGCTGGCGCGGATGACGCCGATCGCCCGCTGATCGCCCGAGCCTGCCCCGGAAAACCCTGCGGCAATGCGTGCCCCGGCAGGGCGGAGCTGATCAGCCGTTCCGGGATCAGCCGTTCTGGCGGGTGCGGGCCATGACGGTTTCCAGCTCGGCCAGCCGGTTGCGGAATTTCGGCAGGGCGAGGCGTCCGCTGACGCTCCGGCAGAGGATCGCTGACAGTTCCGCGCGGCCATCGGCATCGAGGCGCGCCAGCACGCGCGACAGATAGGGTTCGTAGTTGCGCCGGCCGCGATAGAAGATCGCGAACAGGCGTTCATCGAACGTGCCCGTCGTCGCCGCCGCCAGGAGCGACGACAGGATCCGCATCTCCTCGAGCGCGCGGCCGATGTCGCGGCCGAGAAAGCGGCAGCGGATGAGCTTCACGAAGGGTCTGGCAAAGAGGGATGCATGCATCGAATCGAGCGTGAGCTCGGGGTCGTAGAGCACGAAGACCGGGCCCGCGCCCTCGATCATGTCGGGGGCGAAGCCGTAGCGGTCGGTGAAACAGAGCCGGCGCTTCTCGAGAAAGCGCGGATCCCAGCCCGCCACCCGCGGGTCGAGCGTCGCCCGGGGCTGCACGAGAACCACCGTGGCGCCGGGCGCGGTCACCGAGAAGGCCGCGGCGGCATAGCCGCACATGCCGGCGCCGTAGAAGACGACGCTTTCGAAATCCTCGAAGAAGGCGTCGTCGACGAGCCGGTCGAAATAGCGATAGACGGTTTCGTCGCGATAGAAGCTGTCGGTCTCGGCGATGATGCACAGATGCGACCAGGAGCGTGATCGGGCGAGATCGTAGCCCATCGGCAGTTGCCCGGGCTGATGCGCGCGGATCGCCGCGCGGGTCTCGAAGGTCACCAGAAGCGTCGGGCCGTTGTCGAAATAGAATGCCGCATGGTCGACCCCGAGGCGCTGGTAATACCCCGCCTCGTTTCCGATC
Organism: Albidovulum sp.; assembly: GCA_020637635.1. GTDB lineage: Bacteria > Pseudomonadota > Alphaproteobacteria > Rhodobacterales > Rhodobacteraceae > Albidovulum. The sequence continues at coordinate 24,003 of JACKKB010000009.1, read as the reverse complement.
CGCTCGATGCGTGCAGCCCAGTCTGCATCCGAAAGAGACGTCAACTCGGCCGCGTGCGGCTCATACTCGGTCATGCCCACGACACCCATATCCCCCCGGCATTTGACGCCCGCCGCCGGGTTTGTGCAAGGGTCGGGCATGCTTTTCTGCTCGCGGGCGGGCGCAAGTCGGGCATTGTGGCCGGCGGGGTCGCAATCGCGCGCTGCGGCATGTTTTGTTTCGCACGGGACGGTGCTCCGGAGCGCGCGCGATCCGACCGGCGCCGCGACCGCGCAACCCGGGCGCGCGGCGACGTGGCGGTGCCGGCAAGGGGCGATCCGGTGGGGTGGGCCGGCTCGGCGGGCCCTCCGATTCGGGGGGCGGCAGATATCAGGAGATCCCGGCGAGGCGGGCTTCGAGCGCGCTCGCCTCGGCCCTGAACGGATAGGGCGGATTGACGATGAAAAGACCGCTGCCGATCATGCCGTGGCCGGCGCGGGCGGGCGGGAAGCCAAGCTCGTGGCGGGCCGCCCCGGGCAGCGAAAGGGCATCGAGCGCGCTGACCATCGCGCGTTCGGCACCCGAGGCGAGGAGCGGATACCAGAGCAGGATGACACCCACGTTCCATTTCCGGTGCAATGCGGCGATTGCGGGCGGCAGGGTGGCATAATCCGCCTTGACCTCATAGCTCGGGTCGATGACGAGCAGGCCGCGCCGCGGCTCTGGCGGGCAGAGCGCGCGGGCCATGGCCAGACCCTCCTCTTGCCGGCAATCGGCGCCGCGCGGGCGCATCTCGGCGGAGAGTGCGGCGAATTCGCGGGGATGGAGCTCGGCCAGATGCATGCGGTCGCCCGGGCGGGCGAGTTCGGCGGCGATACGCGGCGAGCCGGGGTAGGCGGTCGCCCCGTGGCGGGCGCGCACCCGTTCGACGACCCGGCGATAGGGGTGATCGGCGGCGAAGCGCGGCAGGGCGGCGGAGATGCCGGCCGCCGCCTCGCCGGTCTTCAGCGCCTCGGGCGAGGCCAGATCGTACAGCCCGCGTCCGGCATGCGTCTCGATGTAGCTCAGGGGCTTGTCCTTCCGCCCCATGTAGTCGAGAAGCACGGCAAGAACCGAATGCTTGTGGACATCGGCGAGGTTTCCGGCGTGGTAGCCATGCTGATAGGACAGCATCCGCGATCCCCTCGGTTGAAACGAAAAGGCCCTCCCGGGGGGAGGGCCGGTCCGGCAGCGGTGCGGCGGCCTATCTGGGGCCGATCATCATCACCATCTGCCGGCCTTCGAGCTTGGGCATGTTCTCGATCTTGCCAAGCTCCTCGACATCGGCGGCGACGCGCTTCAGCAGGTCGAGGCCCAGTTCCTGATGCGCCATCTCGCGGCCGCGGAAGCGCAGCGTGACCTTTACCTTGTCGCCCTCTTCGAGGAACTTCTTCACCGAGCGCATCTTGACGTCGTAGTCGTGCGTATCGGTGCCGGGGCGGAACTTGATCTCCTTGATCTCGATGATCTTCTGCTTCTTGCGCGCCTCGGCTTCCTTCTTCTGCTGTTCGTACTTGAACTTGCCGAAGTCCATGATCTTGCAGACCGGCGGAACCGCATTCGGGGAGATTTCCACCAGATCGAGGCCGACCTCTTCGGCCATGGCCATCGCGCGGGCCGGGGTTACGACCCCGACATTCTCGCCCTCGGCGCCGATCAGGCGAATCTCGGGCGCGCGAATGCGGTCATTGACGCGGGGTCCCGTATCGCGTTGCGGCGGGGCGTTGTGCGGTCTGCGGGCTATGGTGGCACTCCTTCTGTCGTTGCCGGTTCGGGTGGCGCGCAAGTTAGTCGCCGGCGCAGGCTGATTCAAGCCGGTTTCGGGCATCCTTTGCGGGCGCCCTTTCCATTTCGGGGCGCCCGTGCCATAGCGGCGCCGTAGATCGTATTTCTTCTGGTGGGAACCCCAAATGAACAGAAATGTCGCAATCCTCGCGCTGATCGTTATCCTGGCGGGAGGCGGCTATTGGTACTACTCCAAGTCGGGCGCGCCCGACATGAACGGTGCGGCCAAGGATGCCGCCGGTGCCGCCTCCGATGCCGCCACGGCGGTGACAGGTGCCGCGACCGAAGCCGCCGGTACTGCCGCCGGTGCCGCCTCCGACGCCGCCACTGCGGTGACCGGTGCCGCGACGGAAGCCGCCGGTGCAGCCGGTGCTGCCGCCTCCGACGCCGCAACGGCGGTGACCGGAGCCGCAACCGAAGCCGCCACGGCGGTGACCGGAGCCGCGACCGAAGCCGCCGGTGCAGTCGGTGCTGCCGCCTCGGACATGGCGAACCTCTTCGACCCTGCGAACTTCGATATCGACAAGGTCAATGCCGCGATCGACAGCTCCACGCTCGACGACGCGACCAAGACCTCGCTGAAGTCGACGCTGAGCGCCGCCAAGGACAACCCGGACACGCTGAAAGCCGCGCTCGAGCAGATCAAGCAGGCGCTCGGCCTCTGAGCCGACGGTCCGGCTGAAAACGCAGCCGCCGCCCCGGGATCCCGGGGCGGCGGCTTGCATTTCGGCCCATCGGGGTGCCGCGGTCTGGCTATGGGGCGCGGCCTGCGTCGCGGCCTGGGTCGCGGTCTGGGCGGGGGCCCCGCGGCTAGATGCCGTCGCCGACGAAGGCCTTTTCCACCACGTATTCCTGCGGCTCGGAATTCGCGCCCTCGCGCAGGCCAAAGCCCTCCAGCACCGCCTTCACATCGTGGTTGAAGGCAAGCGAGCCACAGACCATGGCGCGGTCGTGTTCGCGGTCCATCGGTTGGATGCCGAGATCGGCGAAGACCTTGCCCGAGGCAAGGTTGTCGGTGATCCGGCCCATTTGATGGAAGTCCTCCCGCGTCGTCGTTGGGTAATATTTCAGCTTGTCGCCCACGAACTCGCCGATCAGGGGATCGTCGCGCAGCCCCTCGACCAGCTGCCGCCCGTATTCCATCTCGCTCACCGTCCGGCAGGTGTGCATCATCACCACCTGTTCGAATTTCTCATAGGTCTCGGGGTCGCGCATGAGGCTCGCGAAGGGGGCGATGCCGGTGCCGGTGGCAAGGAACCAGAGCCGCCGGCCGGGCAGGAGCGCATCCAGCACCAGCGTGCCCACCGGCTTCGGGCGCAGGATGATCTCGTCACCCGGCCGGATATGCTGAAGCCGCGAGGTGAGCGGCCCGTCTGGCACCTTGATCGAATAGAATTCGAGTTCCTCGTCCCATGAGGGCGAGGCGATGGAATAGGCCCTGAGAAGCGGCTTCCCCCTGTCGTCGAGGAGCCCGATCATCACGAATTCGCCGGACCGGAAGCGCAGGCTTTGCGGCCGCGTGACGCGGAAGGAAAAAAGACGGTCGGTCCAGTGCCGGACGGAGGTCACGGTCTGGGCATCGGGCAGCGTCTTCACTGCAAGGGCGGCATTGGGGGCGAGTTTGTCCAAGGGCGGGCTCGGCTTTATTGTTAGCATAGAAACGACTTCGAGGCTGGACCCGCTTTTACAGGCAATTCCGCCGTCGGCAAAGAAGGAATCAGGCCAGGAGGCGCGACCTGTAGTCGTGGCCGCGCCAGTCGGCGCGGAACAGCCATTCGGCTTCGGGCTGGCGACGGGCGAGATCGGCGGGGATCTCGACCTCGTCGAAGCCGGCGCGGCGGGCCATCGCATACTGGTCGGAGATGAGCGGCCCGGAGGCGCGGAGCCGGCCCCGGAAACCCGCGCCCCGCAGGTGGCGGGCGAGGGTGAAGCCGCGACCGTCGGCAAAGCTCGGGAAGCGCACGCGGATCATCTCGACGCCGTCAAAGGCCGCGGGCAGGGCATCGGGCGCGGTGTCGGGGCCGATCTCGATCACCGCCGCGGCGACCTCGGGGGCAAGATCCTCGGCGTGAAAGCCGTCGTCGCGCACGATCACGCTCATGCTGCGGTCTCCTTTTTCTCGGTGCGCGGTCCGCGCACGTTGTCCTCGGTGCGCGGTCCGCGCACATTGTCCTCGATGCGCGGTCCGCGCACGATCCGGCCATTCACGAAGTGAATACCACACTCCTGTTTTTCCGTTCCGCGCCAACGCCCTGCGCGTGGATCCTCACCTTCCTTCACCGGGCTCGTGCACGGGGCGCAGCCGATCGAAGGGTAGCCCTTCGCGACCAGGGGGTGGCGCGGCAGGCGGTTGTTGACGATGTAGTCCTCAAGATCCCCGCGGCCCCAGTGGGCAAGCGGATTGACCTTCAGCCGCTTGCCGTCCTCGTTCTCGAAGAACTCGAGCGCGGCGCGGCTGCCGGACTGGAAGCGCTTGCGTCCGGTGATCCAGCCGTCGAACCCCGCCAGCGCGCGTTCGAGCGGCACCACCTTGCGCAGCGCACAGCAGGCATCCGTCGAGACCCGGTGCAGCGTGCCGTCGGGATCCTCGCGCGCGGTATCCCGGCGGTCGGCGCGGATCGTGCGCAGATCGGTGAGGTTGAGCCTCCGGGCCAGATCGCGCTGATATTCGAGCGTCTCGGCGAACAGCATCTCGGTGTCGATGAAGATGACCGGCGTGCCCGGCGCGACGACCGAGACGAGGTGCAGAAGCACGACCGATTCCGCGCCGAAGGAGGAGACGAGCGCCAGCGACCCCACATCGGGATCCATCAGCGCGCGTTCAAGGACCGCCGTCGCCGAATGGTGACGGTAGCTTTCGTTCAGCGACCGGACGCGGTCGTCGAGCGTGGGGCGGACCGGTTCAAGCAGCATCCCGGCTGGCCTCGGCAGGGTAGAGCGCGGCCTTGAACGGCGCGGGTCCAAGCCGGCGGAAGGCTTCGATGAAGGGTTCCCCGGGATCCGTTCGCAGTGCCAGATAGGCGCGCAGGAGCCGTTCTATCGCCGGCACGATCTCGTCATAGGCAAACCCGGGGCCGGCGCGTTCGCCAAGCGCCATGGTCTCGGTCGCATCGCCGCCGAGCGTGATCTGGTAGTTCTCGACCCCGGCGCGGTCCAGCCCGAGGATGCCGATATGGCCGACATGGTGATGCCCGCAGGCGTTGATGCAGCCCGAGATCTTGATCTTCATCCGGCCGATCTCCTCTTCGAGGCCGATCGCCCGGAAACGGGTGGCGATCTCCTGCGCGACGGGGATCGAGCGGGCGGTGGCGAGCGTGCAGTAATCCATGCCGGGGCAGGCGATGATGTCGGAGACGAGGCCCACGTTGGCGGTGGCAAGCCCTTCGGTCTTCAGTGCCGCGTGGAGCGCGGGCAGATCGGCCTTGCGGACATGGGGCAGCACCACGTTCTGTTCGTGGCTGATACGCAACTCGCCCCCGCCGTAGCGATCGGCCAGATCGGCCAGAAGCCGCATCTGCGCCGCCGTCGCATCGCCCGGCGTCGCGCCGTGCGCCTTCAGCGAGACGGTGACGATCGCATGGCCCGGCGCGCGGTGTTCGGCGAGGTTGGTATCGCTCCAGGCGCGGAAGACGGGGTCGGCGGCGCGGGCGGCGAGATAGGCGTCCTCGGGGGCGTCGGGGAAAGCGGGTGCGGCGAAAGATTGTTCGATTTCTGCAAGAACCTCCGGTGCAACCCCGGCAAAGTCACGGCTCAGCTGTTCGAAACGTGCTTCCACGGCGTCGCGGAACCGTTCGATTCCGTTCTCGAAGACGGTGATCTTGATGCGCGCCTTGAACTTGTTGTCGCGCCGGCCCATGAGGTTGTAGACCGAAATGATGGCTTCCAGATAGGGCAGGAGGTCGGCCTTCTTCAGGAACGGCCGGATCACCTGGCCGACCATCGGCGTGCGGCCGAGACCGCCGCCCACGATGACCTCGTAGCCGGTCTGGCCGGAGCCGCCGCGCACGATCCCGAGGCCGATGTCGTGGGACTTGACGACCGCGCGGTCGTGGGGCGATCCGGAGACGCCGATCTTGAACTTGCGCGGCAGGAACTGGAACTCCGGATGGTCGGACGACCATTGGCGGATGAGTTCGGCGGTCGGGCGCGGGTCCTCGATCTCGTCGGCCGCGGCGCCGGCGAAATGGTCGGCGGTGACGTTGCGGATGGTGTTGCCCGAGGTCTGGATCGAGTGCATCTGCACCTCGGACAGGGCGTCGAGGATGTCGGGCACCTCGGTCAGCTTCGGCCAGTTGAACTGGATGTTCTGACGCGTGGTGAAGTGGCCGTAGCCCTTGTCCCAGCGTTCGGCGATATGGGCGAGCTGGCGCATCTGGCGGCTGCTGAGCGTGCCATAGGGCACGGCCACGCGCAGCATGTAGGCGTGCAGCTGCAGGTAGAGCCCGTTCATGAGCCGCAGTGGCCGGAACTCGTCTTCGCTCAGCGCGCCCGAGAGGCGGCGTTCGACCTGGGCGCGGAACTGGGCGTTGCGGCGGGCGACGAAGGCGGCGTCGAAATCGGTATAGTCATACATGGCCGGCCTCCTGCTTGCCGTGCGGATAGTTCGAGGGGCCGCGGGTGCGGAAGGCCTCGCGGAAGTGCACCGGCTCGGGCCCGTTCGGTCCCTGCCGCGCTTCTGCAAGATAAGCGCCGACGACGAGGTCGCGCTGACGGTCGGCGCCCAGAAGGCGCAGCTGGGCATGGGCCTCGTCCTCGATCAGCTCGGCCTCGGCGTGATCGCGGCTCCAGCGGTCATCGGCCGTCAGATAGACGGCATCGCCTTCGACGAGGGCGTTGGCGGTGACGATCTTGGGTGTGAAACCGCGGCTCATGGCGTTCTCCGGGACTTGCCTTTGCGCGCCAATATAGGATAATTTCCCTATCAGTCGCCATACGGCGGCGCATATAAGGAAAATAGTTCTGCAATCCGGGCCAGTCGGAAGGCGGTTCGCGAAAACCGGAGGAATGGTGAATGTCGGTCCGGCTGGACGAGATGGATCGGAAAATCCTTGGCCTCCTGCAGGAGGATGCAAGCCAGTCGCTCGACGAGATCGCGCGTCGGGTGGGCAGCTCCAAGACCCCGGTCTGGAATCGCATCCGCAAGATGAAGGAGACCGGCGTCATCCGCCGCGAAACGGTGATCCTCGATCCCGAGGCGCTCGGGCTCGAAGCCTGCTTCTTCGTGCTGATCCGCACATCGGAGCACGAGGCGGCCTGGCAGAAGGCGTTCCTGACCACGCTCAGGAAGCGGCCCGAGGTGCTCGAGGCGCACCGGCTCGCCGGCGATATCGACTATATCCTGAAGGTGCGGGTGAAGAACGCACGGGCCTATGACGCGTTCTACCAGGTGTTGATTTCCGAGGTGAAGATCCACAACGTCACGGCGCTGCTCAGCATGGAGGAGATCAAGGCGACGACGGCCCTGCCGGTCTGAGGCGCGGGCTAGGGCCGCACCATCAGCCGTTCGAGCCCGTGGAAGTGGTAAAGATCGGCGTAGCGCGGTGGTTCGGCCAGCGACAGCCTCGGGCAGCGCGCGAACAGGATCGGCAGCGCCGTTGCCAGTTCGAGCCGCGCAAGCGGGGCGCCGACGCAGAAATGCAGTCCGGCGCCGAAACTGAGCACCGGTTTCGCCGGCCGCCCGGGATCGAAGCGGTCGGGCGCGTCCCAGCTGGCGGGATCGCGGTTGGCGGCGGCCAGAAGGCAGCCCACCTCGTCGCCGCGGCGAAAGCGGTGGCCGGCGATCTCGATGTCTTCATAGGCGTGGCGGGTGAAGAGATGCAGCGGCGGGTCAAAGCGCAGGATCTCCTCGACCGTGCCGTCAATGCGGTCCGGGCTCAGTTCCCGCGCGCCGGCGCCATGGTCCAGAAGCGCCTTCACGCCATTGCCGATCGTGTGCACCGTCGCCTCGTGACCGGCGTTCAGGAGCAGGATGCAGGTGGCGATGAGCTCGTCGGTCGAAAGCTTGTCGCCCGCCATCTCGGCGGCGATGAGCTCGGTGATGAGATCGTCGGCGGGGCGCGTGCGGCGTGCGGCGACATGGGTCCGCATGAAGGCCACGAAGGCCTCGGTCGCGGCGACGGCGGCGTCTTCGGTCGCCCGGGTGCGGCGGGCCTGATACATGCCGACCATGGCGTTCGACCAGGCCAGGAGATCGGGCGCGCGGTCCTCGGGCACGCCGAGAAGGCGGGCGATGATGATGACCGGCAGCGGCCGCGCGAAGGACTCGAGCAGGTCGAAGCTGCCATCGGCGGGGCCGGGGAAGCGGTCGACGAGCGTGTGGGCAAGGGCCGCGATCTCGGGGCCGAGCGCGGCGATCCTGCGGCTGGTGAAGGCGCGCAGCACGAGCGAGCGCAGGCGCGTGTGGCGCGGCGGCTCCAGTTCCAGCATCGAATGCGCCTCGACGGCGTAGAAGGGTTCGAGATGCGGCGGCACCGGGCGGCGGCGCTCGGCCGGGATCTCGCGGCCGAAGCGGCGGTCGCGCAGGATCGCGCCGACCGCGGTTGCCGAGGTGGCGCAGACGAGCCCGTAGTCCTCCCAGAAGAAGAGGGGCCCGCTGGCGCGGGCGCGGTCGTAGAAGGAATAGGGGTTCTGGACAAAGCCAGGCTCGGTCGGGGACTGGCTCAGCCGCTGCATCGGATCACCTCTGGTTTCGGGCCAGAAAAGCCCAGGACGGGCGCGGCCGCAAGGCTCAGGCGCGCAAGCGGCCGGTCTGGGCGATGAGGACGCCCAGCACCACCAGTCCGGTGGCGGCGACCTGGCCCCAGCTCCAGTCGGCCCCGAGCATCGCCGCAAGGACCATGACGTAGAAGGGGGCCACGTTGATATGCATGGCGGCGACGGTGATGCCGACACCGGCCACGGCATAGAGGAAGAGCACCTGCGAGATCGCCATGGCGCCGATGCCGTAGATCGCCGAGAGGCCGAGTTCGTCGAGGCCGATGCGGCTCCAGGGGAAGGGCGCGCCGCCGGCGAGCGGCAGGATCGCCTGAACCGCGATCACGGTCAAAAGGCCGCCCGCGATGGTGATCGCGGTGCGCCCGATGGCCGAGATCCCCGGCAGCGCCGTGACGGAGGCGCGCGAAGCCCAGGCGAAGATCACCACCGAGGCCAGCACCGAGGCCGCGCCGAGGCCCACGTTCAGATGCCCCATCCGCGAGCCATAGACGGCGAGCCCGCCTGCGACGCTGAGCGTGATGCCGAGGAACACGCGCCAGCTGAGCCTGCGCCCATCGAAGACGCGCTCGAGCGCGATGCCGACGATCGGCATCGTGGCGGCGATGACGGCGGTGGTGATGCCGTCGGTGCGGCTCTGGCCGTAGATGAGCAGGAGCGCGCCTGCCCCCATGCCGAGTGCCCCGACGAAAAGCCCGCGCGCCCAGGGCGCGCGGCGCGCCTCGCGCCAACCGTCGGCGAGGAGCCAGACCGGCAGCAGGAAAGCGGCCGCGAAGACCAGCCGCAGCACCGTCACGCCGACCGGCGGCAGCCGCGCGAGCAGCGTGTCGGCCACCGGAAAGCCCACCGCCCAAATCAGCATGGAGCCGATCAGCGCGGCATTGTCCAGAAACGGCGCGCGGCCCGGCGAGGGAACGATGGTAGCTGTGGTCACGCCGGTCTCCGATGGCACCGCGGGCGATGCTAGGCCGGCGCCGCCGCGCCGGCATGGCGGCGAGCGACAGAAAGGTCGCGGACAGGCTCCGGGCAGGGTCGCTCGGTCGGGGAAAGCCGGTCGGGGAAAGTCGGTCGGGGAAAGTCGGGCGGGGTCGTTGGGGTGAGGTCGGTCGGTCGGGGAAAGTCGGGCGGGGTCGGTCGGGCGGGGTCGGTCGGGTGGGGTCGGTCGGGCGGGGTCGTTGGGGTGAGGTCGGTCGGGCGCAGTCGGTCGGGCGCAGTCGGTCGGGCGCAGTCGGTCGGGCGGAGTCGGTCGGACGGAGTCGGTTGGGCGGGCTGGGGGCGCCGTCCCCGCCGCCGGGGCCTCAGACCGGGCGGCCCCAGAGATCGTATTCGCCGGCCTCGTCGACCTCGACGGTGAGGATGTCGCCGGCCGCGAGGGTCTCGAAGCCGTCGTCGACGAAGAGGTTGCCGTCGATCTCCGGCGCGTCGGCGCGGGTGCGGCAGGTGGCGCCCTCGTGGTCAACCGTGTCGACGATGACCTGCAGGCGCCGGCCGACCTTGGCCGCGAGCTTTGCCTCGGAAATGGCCTGCGCGCGTTCCATGAAACGGTCCCAGCGCTCCTGCTTCACCTCGGCGGGCAGGTGATCCGGCAGCGCGTTCGACCGCGCCCCGGCCACGTTTTCGTACTGGAAGCAGCCGACGCGGTCGAGCTGCGCCTCGTCAAGCCAGTCGAGCAGCGTCTGGAACTCGGCCTCGGTCTCGCCGGGGTAGCCGACGATGAAGGTCGAGCGCAGCGCGATCTCGGGACAGATGGCGCGCCAGGCGGCGATCTCGTCGAGCGTTCTTGCCGCCGCTGCCGGCCGCGCCATTCGTCTCAGCGTGTCCGGATGGGCATGCTGGAAGGGGATGTCGAGATAGGGCAGCACCAGCCCCTCGGCCATCAGCGGCACGAGATCGCGGACATGCGGATAGGGATAGACATAGTGAAGCCGGACCCAGGCGCCGAGGCTGCCGAGATCGCGGGCGAGATCGGTGATATGGGCGCGGTGGCCCTGCGTCTCGGCGTGCTTCAGATCGAGTCCGTAGGCCGAGGTATCCTGGCTGATGACAAGAAGTTCGCGCACCCCGGCGGCGACCAGCCGTTCGGCCTCGCGGACCACGGCATGGGCGGGGCGCGAGACGAGCTTTCCGCGCATGGCGGGAATGATGCAGAAGCGGCAGTGGTGATTGCAGCCCTCGGAGATCTTCAGATAGCTGTAGTGGCGCGGCGTGAGTTTCACGCCCGTCGGCGGCAGAAGGTCGGTGAAGGGATCGGGCGCGGGCGGCACCGCACGGTGGACGGCATCCAGCACCGCCTCGTACTGGTGCGGGCCGGTGACGGCCAGAACCGAGGGATGCGCCCCGGTGATGTAGTCGGGCTCGGCGCCGAGGCAGCCGGTGACGATGACGCGGCCGTTCTCGGCCAGGGCCTCGCCGATCGCCTGGAGGCTCTCGGCCTTGGCGCTGTCGAGAAAGCCGCAGGTGTTGACGATCACCGCCTCGGCGCCCTGGTAATCGGGGCTGATCCGGTAGCCCTCGGCCCTGAGCCGGGTCAGGATCCTTTCGCTGTCGACAAGCGCCTTCGGGCAGCCGAGCGAGACCATGCCGATGCAGGGCCCGCCGTCACGCCCGGCCGGCTCGAGGACGGGCCGGGGGGCAAGGTCGGGGCGCAGGTCTGGCGGGTTCGCGGGCATGAGGACCGCCTATAGCGCAATGCCCGCGCGGCGAAAAGCCCGCCCTTCTGCCCGCCCATCTGCCCGTCCGCCCATCTGCCCGTCCGCCCGTCCGCCCCTCTGCCCGCCGGCCGATCTTCCGCACGGCGCCTCAGCCCCGGAGCCGCCATCCGGTCCGGAAGATCGCCCAGACCGCGAAAAGGCCGGCCAGGAGGAAGAGTGCGACCGCGAAGAGAGAGACCCCGACGGGCACGTCGGCGAGGTCGAAGAAGGACCAGCGGAAACCGGAGATGAGGTAGAGCACGGGGTTCAGCCGGGCGACGCCGGCCCAGAAGGGCGGCAACATCGACGCCGAATAGAAGGCACCGCCGAGAAAGACGAGCGGCGTGATGACCATGAGAGGAATGATCTGCAGCTGCTCGAAGTTCTTCGCCCAGATGCCGATCAGGAAGCCCAGCAGCGAGAAGCTCACCGCCGTCAGGATCAGGAAGGCCACCATCCAGAACGGATGCGCGATATGGACGCCCACGAAGAAGAACGAGGTGACGAGAATCACCAGGGCGATCAGCACCGCCTTGGTGGCCGCGGCGCCGACATAGCCGGCGACGATCTCCAGAAACGACGCCGGCGCCGAGAGGATCTCGTAGATCGTGCCGATGAACTTCGGGAAGTAGATCCCGAAGGAGGCATTCGAGACCGACTGCTGCAGAACCGTCAGCATGATCAGCCCGGGCACGATGAAGGCGCCGTAGGCGATCCCCTCGACCGACTGGATGCGGCCGCCGATCGCGGCGCCGAAGACGACGAAGTAGAGCACCGTCGAGAGCACCGGAGAGGCGAGCGATTGCCAGATGGTGCGGAAGAAGCGGGCCATCTCGACGCTGTAGATGGCGCGGATCGCGAGCCAGTTCATGCCTGTTCCTCCACCAGTCCGAGGAAGACCTCCTCGAGCGAGGATTGCTCGGTGACAAGGTCGCGCACGGAGAGCCCGGCCGAGGCGATGGCGGCCAGAAGCCGGGCGATGCCGCTGCGTTCGGCGCGGGTGTCGTAGGAATAGACGAGCCGGGTGCCGTCGGGCGAGAGCGCGAGTTCGAAGGGTTCGAGGCTTGCGGGCAGGGCGTCGAGCGGCCCGGTCAGTTCGACGGTGAGACGCTTGCGGCCGAATTCCTGCATCAGCGCCGTCTTGTCGCGGACCAGCTTCAGCCGGCCCGCGTCGATGACGCCGATGCGGTCGGCCATCTCCTCGGCCTCGGCGATGTAATGGGTGGTCAGGATGATCGTCGTGCCGGCGGCGCGCAACTCGCGCACCACCTGCCACATCTCGCGGCGCAGGCTCACATCGACACCCGCGGTCGGTTCGTCGAGGAACAGCACCTTCGGCTCATGCGCCAGCGCCTTGGCGATCAGCACCCGGCGCTTCATGCCGCCCGAAAGCTCCTTGTTCATCGAATCGCGCTTGTCCCAGAGCGACAGCGCGCGCAGCACCCGTTCGACATGCGCATCGTCGCGGGGCTTGCCGAAGAGCCCGCGCGAGAACCGCAGCGTGTTGATCACCCGTTCGAAGGGCTCGATCGAGATTTCCTGTGGCACCAGGCCGATGAGCGCGCGCGCGGCGCGATAACTGCTGACGATGTCGTGGCCACCGACGCGGACCTGGCCGGCGGAGGGGGTGACGAGGCCGCAGATGATCGAGATGAGCGTGGTCTTGCCGGCGCCGTTCGGGCCGAGAAGCGCAAGGATCTCGCCTTCGGCGATGTCGAGGTTCACCTCGCTCAGCGCGGTCGTCCCGCCCGCATAGACCTTCGAGAGGTCGCGGATCTCGATGATGGATGGCATGTCCTGCTCCTGCGCTGGGGCGAACCTACCCCGGAGGGCGGGTGAGGGCCAGAGGCATCGGGCGGGCCTGAGCGACGGGGGCCGAAGCGACTGGGGCCAAAGCGACGGGGGCATAGCGACGGGGGCCGAAGCGACGGGGCCGAAGCGACGGGGGCATGGCGACGGGAGCCGAAGCGACGGGGGCCTAAGCGACGGGGGCCGAAAGAGCCCGGGGCCGGGCCGGTTGCGGGCGGGTGGCACCGGGCGGGGCGATGGCTAGCCGGGCGAGCTGACAGGCAGGCCCCAGCGGCGTTCGTTGGCCTCGATCGCGGCGATGCGCTCGGCGGTGGCGGGGTGGCTCATCAGCCAGGCGGGTTGCGGCGGGGCGCCGGCGCTGCCGGTGAGCGCGCCGAGCTTGGCAAAGAGCGATTTCTGCGGCCCGGTGCCGATCCCGGCCTTCACCAGAAGCGCCGAAGCCCATTCATCGGCCTCGAACTCGTCCTTGCGCGAAAGCCGCGCCGCCATCAGCGCCATCAGCGCCGACGCCGCCCAGAGGCCGATGCCGCCCGGCAGGAACCGGCCGAGAACCGAGGCGAGCGCGACCCTGATCGCGTTCTGCCCGGAGAAGTCGATCATCCGGCGGCGGGAATGGTTGAGCGCCACATGGCCGAGCTCGTGGGCGATGACGCTGGCCATCTCTTCTGCGGTCACGCGGCCCTCGCGGTAGCGGTCGTAGAAGCCGCGGGTCAGGAAGATGCGGCCATCGGGGGCGGCCAGCCCGTTCACGGGGGCGACCTCGTAGATGCGGACCGGCACCTCGGCATGACCGAGCGCGCGGGCAAGCCGGCCGGTCATCGCCAGAAGCGCGGTGTCGGCGAGAGGCGACGAGCTGCGGTCGAGCATGCGCGCCGTTCGCCAGGCCGAGAAATGGTAAAGCGCGAGGCCATAGGCAAGAGCGAGGAGGATCGGCGCGAGTCTCAGCATGGGCTCGATATGGGGCAGGAGGCGAGGCCCGGCAAGGAGGGGGCGGGCGGCAGGACGGCGGTGGCACGAAGGCGGCCCGGCAAGGAGGGGGCGGCACGAAGGGGGTGGCACGCTGCCCCGGCGCACGGCGCCGAGCCGGTCGGGCGCCAAGTGACCCCTGCGCAGCACATGGCCGGGCCTCATCCGGCCTTCGCGCATCGGGTTGCGACGGGCGGGATCGGGGCGGTGGAGCGCGATAACCGCGAAACGCGCGGCGACGAAGACCGTGACGGCGGCCAGGTCCCAAAAGGCCCGGTGCGTCAGCCCGTGTTCGTGCCGGAGACGCGCGATCAGGCCGAGGTCAGCGCCTTCATGGCGCGCGCGATGCCGTCGAGCGTCAGCGGGAACATCCGATCCTCGAACAGCGCGCGGATCATGGCGACCGAGCGGGTGTGCGGCCAGGAACGTTCGGGCAGCGGGTTCAGCCAGACATTGGCCGGCCACTGCGAACGGGCGCGGGCCAGCCAGACCTCTCCGGCCTCGGGGTTCCAGTGTTCGTTGGCGCCACCCGGCTGCGCGATCTCGTAGGGCGACATCGCCGCATCGCCGACGAAGATCGCCCGATAGTCGCCGCCATAGGTGCGCAGCACCTCGGCCGTCGCGGTCTGGCGGTCCCAACGACGGTGGTTGTCGCGCCAGACGCCTTCGTAGAGGCAGTTGTGGAAGTAGTAGTATTCCAGATGCTTGAACTCGGCGCGGGCGGCGCTGAAAAGCTCCTCGACCACCTTCACATGCGGGTCCATCGAGCCGCCGACATCGAGGAACAGCAGCACCTTCACCGCATTGTGGCGTTCGGGCCGGGTCCTGACGTCGAGCCAGCCCTGTTCGGCGGTGGCGCGGATCGTGCCGGGCAGGTCAAGCTCGTCGGCGGCGCCCGCGCGGGCCCAGCGGCGCAGCCGCTTCAGCGCCACCTTGATGTTGCGCGTGCCAAGCTCGACCTGATCGTCGAGATTGCGGAATTCGCGCTTGTCCCAGACCTTCACCGCGCGCTGGTGGCGACTTCCGTCCTGGCCGATGCGCACGCCCTCGGGGTTGTAGCCGTGGGCGCCGAAGGGCGAAGTGCCGCCGGTGCCGATCCATTTCGAGCCGCCCTGATGGCGGCCCTTCTGTTCCGCGAGCCGCTTCTTCAGCGTCTCCATCAGCCTGTCGAAGCCGCCAAGCGCCTTGACTGCGGCCCGTTCCTCGGCGCTGAGATGCCTCTCCAGCACCTTCTCGAGCCAGTCGCGCGGCAGGTCGACCGCCTCCAGCACCGCTTCGGGCGTGATCGTCTCAAGCCCGCGGAACGCCTCGGCGAAGGCGCGGTCGAAACGGTCGAGGTGGCGTTCGTCCTTCACCATCGCGGTGCGGGCGAGATAGTAGAACGCCTCGACATCGAAGGTCGCGAGCCCGGCCGAGACGCCTTCGAGAAACGCCAGATATTCGCGCAGGGAAACCGGCACCCCGCTTCTGCGCAGCGTCTCGAAGAAGGTCTGGAACATCGCTCTAGGACATGCGGGTGAGGAAGATCGTGACGAAGAGGCCGAGGATGGCGAAGGCGATGGCGTGAACGGCAGCATATTGCAGCTGGTCGAGCCGGTTGCCGCCGCGCTTGCGGGCACGGTGCCAGCCGACGAGGGCGCCGAAGATCAGGGCCGGGAAGAAGATCATTGCAAACTCGCGAAGCGGTCGGGCGTCTGGCCGCGCACCGGGTTGAGCGCGGCCATGCCGCGCATCCAGCCGATCACATCGGCGTCCGAGCCGAAGCCATAGCGCGCCCAGCCGAGGCTGTCGAGCCGGGCGGCCGCGGCGGCGCTCTCCTGCCCCTCGATCTGCAGGGCCTCTGCGCGCAGCATCAGAAGCGTCGCCAGAAGCGCGGCATTCTCGGCCGCGGCGGCGCGCGGCAGGGCGCCGGCGACAAGCGTCTCGACCGCCGCGGGCTGGCCCTGCGTCAGCGCCAGGGCGGCCAGTTCCATGTCGGCATGGGCGCCTTGCAGCGCCAGACCGGGATCGGCGTGATAGATGGCGGCGGCGCGGCTGAAGGCCTCGTAGGCGGCAGAGGGATCGGCGACCTCGCTCAGGCGGCCCAACGCAAGCCATGCGAAACCCGCCCGCGTGTCGCGCCAGCCGCGGCGCTCGGCGATGTCGATGGCGCGCCCGATCGCGGCCCGGCGCGCGCCCATGCCGCGGCCGCCCGGCCCGAGCGCCTCGTCGATCGCCTCGACAAAGGCGCGCGGGGTGGGGTCGGTCGGGGCGCCGCCGATCCGCTCGCCGCGCGGATTGAGCCGCGCGAGGATCCCGGGGACCGCCGCGGCGACCGCCTCGGGGCCCATGCCGCTTTGCAGTTCGGGCGCATAGGTCACGCGCAGCATCAGCATGTCGAAACCGGTCAGGACGCCGTGGATATTGTCGTCGTTGAAGACCGAATCCGGCAGCCGGAAGAGGTCGTTCAGCGGCCCCAGCGCCTGGGCCAGCTCCTCGTTCAGGCAGTCGCGCACCTCTTGCGGGGCGATGTCGTCGGGGATGAAGATCGCGGCCCGGGTGCGGGTCGAGAGCCTGGTCCAGTCGAGCGTGTCGGCGCGTGCGCGGCGGTATTCGCCCCAGGACGAGACCCCCGGGGCCACGAAACAGGCCGCCTGCGGCACCTGCGCCCGCATCGTCCGGCGGGGCAGGAATTCGATCGTGATCGCGGCCGGGCCGTCGGTGCGGGCGATGTCGATCCCGGCCTCGGCGCGCAGCCGCGCCAGGACCCGGCCGAGATCGGCCGCGGCAGTCGCCGGCACCGGACCGGAAAGCGCCAGCGTCACCGGGCCTTCGAAGCGAGTCAGCACCGGCAGGTCGCGGCCGGTCTCGAGATGGAAGGTGAGATCGATGAAGTCCTGTGCCATCTGCCGGTTGGACCGCGCCGGCGGGCTTGCCCGGCCGGCGGCGAAACGGCGCATCGGCGGCAGCGCGACATGGGTGCCGGCAAGGCCCGGCAGGCGGGCGTCCGGCCCCCGCGGCACGGGGGCGGGGCCGCAGCCGGCAAGGGCGAAGAGGCCGGCGGCAAGGGTGGCGAGGGCGGCGCGTGCGCGCATCTCAGCCCCGGTTGTAGCGGATGAAGGGCGTCTTCACCCCGATACGGTCATAAAGCCGGCGCGCGGTCGCGTTGAACTCCTGCGTCAGCCAGTAGACCGAGGCGGCGCCATGGGCGTCGGCCGCCCCGTAGACCGCCTCGATCAGCGCCCGGCCGATGCCGGTGCCGCGCCGGTCGGGCACGGCATAGAGATCCTGCAGATAGCAGATATCGGCCACGGCCCAGCAACTGCGGTGGAAGAGGTAATGCACGAGGCCGACCGGCCGGCCGTCGACCACCGCGAGAAGCCCGCGAAACTCGCCCGGCGTGCCGGAGAGAAGCCGAGCGAACGTCGTGGCATAGACCTCTTCCGGCCTCGTCGTCTCGTAGAACGCCAGATAGGCGCTCCAGAGCCGGCGCCAGTCGGCTTCGTCCGCGGCGCCGATCGGGCGGATCAGAAGGCCGCCGGGGCGGTCGCTCGGCGCGGCGTGATCGTGCGTGCTCATCGGTTTCTCCGGACAGGCCAGGCCCGGGCGAGGCTAGACCCTGCCGCGGCCGGACGCCAGCGGTCGCGCGCGGCGGGGCGCCGCACCCTAGCCCCTGTTGCGTGCGAGAAACGCCAGCCGCTCGAACAGCGCCACGTCCTGTTCGTTCTTCAGCAGCGCCCCGTGCAGCCGTGGCAGCAGGTTCCTCGGATCGCGCTTGAGATCCTCGGGCGCCAGATCCTCGGCGAGGATGAGCTTCAGCCAGTCGAGCATCTCGGAGGTCGAGGGTTTCTTCTTCAGCCCCGGCGTCTCGCGGATCTCGTAGAACTGCGTCAGCGCGGTCGCCAGCAGCCGCTCCTTCATGCCGGGGAAGTGGACCTCGACGATCTGCCGCAGGGTTTCGGCCTCGGGAAAGCGGATATAGTGGAAGAAGCAGCGCCGCAGGAAGGCGTCGGGCAGTTCCTTTTCGTTGTTCGAGGTGATGATGATCACCGGGCGCTGGCGGGCACGCACCGTCTCGCCCGTCTCGTAGACATGGAACTCCATCCGGTCGAGCTCCTGCAACAGGTCGTTCGGAAACTCGATATCGGCCTTGTCGACCTCGTCGATCAGGAGCACGACCTTGCTCTCGGCCTCGAAGGCCTGCCAGAGCTTGCCCTTGCGGATGTAGTTCGCCACGTCATGGACGCGCTCTTCGCCAAGCTGGCTGTCGCGGAGCCGGCTCACGGCGTCGTATTCGTAAAGACCCTGATGGGCGCGCGTGGTCGATTTCACGTGCCATTCGACCAGCGGCAGCCCGAGGGCGCCGGCCACCTGCCGGGCCAGTTCGGTCTTGCCGGTGCCGGGCTCGCCCTTCACCAGAAGCGGGCGTTCGAGCGTGATCGCCGCATTGACCGCGACGGTCAGATCCCCGGTCGCGACATAGTTCTCGGTTCCGCCAAAACGCATTGCTCTGCCCCGGATCGTCGCTGTTTCACGCGTCAAGCTCTTAGCCACCCGATCAATTTGCCGCAAGGCACGACTAGGGCTAGTGACATCGCGTCCCGCTTCCGCTATGGCAGCGCCGAGACAATGCCGGAAGCCATCAGGGCGGGGCCGCCATGACCTTCGGGGATGCCATGGGAGCAGAGATGAAGCCTGAGATCTTTCTTCCCGACGACTATCGTCCGGCAGAAGACGAGCCGTTCATGAACGAACGTCAGCTCGAATATTTCCGTCGCAAGCTTCTGCTCTGGAAGGAAGAGCTTCTGGAGCAGTCGGCCGAGACGCTCGAGGGGCTTCAGGACAGTGCCCGCAACGTGCCCGACATCGCCGACCGTGCCAGCGAAGAGACCGACCGTGCGCTCGAACTGCGCACCCGCGACCGCCAGCGCAAGCTCGTCTCCAAGATCGACGCGGCATTGCGCCGCATCGTGAACGGCGAATACGGCTATTGCGAAATGACCGGCGAACCGATTTCCCTGAAGCGGCTCGATGCGCGCCCGATCGCGACGATGACGCTCGAGGCGCAGGAAAAGCACGAACGGCGCGAGCGCGTGCACCGCGACGACTGAACCCGACACTGTCGGGCGGGCGCGACGGGCCTGGATGACCGACGGGGGGCGATGCTGAAAGACCGCAACATCACCGTGCTTGGCGCCGGCCTTGCCGGGCTTGCGCTGGCGCGCGCGCTCGCGCTGCGCGGCGCCGCGGTCACGGTTCTCGAACAGGCGGCGGCGATCCGCGAGGTCGGTGCCGGGCTGCAGATCTCGCCCAACGGCGCGCGGGTGCTCGACGCGCTCGGCCTCGGCCGGGCGGCGGCCGAGGCCGGCCAGGCGGCGGAGGCGATCGAGCTTTGCGACGGCGAGACGGGCAGGCGGGTGGTCCGGCTCGATCTTGACCCAGGCGGGCCTGAGCCAGACGGGTTTGAGCCAGACGGGCCCCATGCGGCTGGGACCCGAGCGGCTGGGCCCCGTGCAGTTGGGCGGGGGCCTTTCAGGTTCTTCCATCGCGCCGATCTGATCGGGGTCCTCGCCGAGGGCGCGCGCTCTGCCGGCGTGCAGATCCGGCTTCTGCAAAAGGTGCGCGAGGTGCGGCTCGGCGCGCATCCGCCCCGGCTCGTCACCGAAACGGGTCCCGAAATCGAGACCGATCTCCTTCTTGGCGCCGACGGCCTGCACTCGCGCGTTCGCGCGGCGCTGAACGGCGCGGCCGCGCCCTTCTTCACCGGCCAGGTGGCCTGGCGCGCCGTGATCCCGGCCGATGGTCCGATCGACCCCGTGGCGCGGGTCTACATGGGTCCCGGCCGGCATCTCGTGACCTATCCGCTGCGCGGCGGCGCGCTGCGCAACATCGTCGCCGTCGAGGAGCGGCGCGACTGGGTCGAGGAGAGCTGGTCGCTCAGCGACGATCCCCTCGCGCTCCGCATCGCCTTCGAGAAGTTCCTGCCGGAGGTGCGCGGCTGGCTCGACCGGGTCGAGCGGCCGAACCTCTGGGGGCTCTTCCGCCATCCGGTGGCGGAGCGCTGGCACGGGCAGGGAGCGGCGATCCTCGGCGACGCGGCGCATCCGACGCTGCCCTTCCTCGCGCAGGGTGCCAACATGGCGCTCGAGGATGCCTGGGTGCTGGCACGGGCCCTCGAAAGCGGGGACGCGGCCGAGGCGGCGCTCGCCGCCTACGCGGCGGCGCGGATCGGGCGGACGCGGCGGATCGTCGATGCCGCGACGGGCAATGCGCGCAACTACCACCTGAGCGGCATCACCCGCGACATCGCCCATCTCGGGCTGCGCATGGCCTCCCGGTTCGCGCCGGGCAGGCTGATCGGTCGCTATGACTGGATCTACCGCCACGACGTGACGGAGGGCTGAGGCCGCCCCGGCTCAGCGCCGTTCGCGCCAGCGGTCCTGCAGGCGGAGCTTCCAATAGGTGAGCTGGGCCGCCAGAAGCCCGGCGGGGCCGCCGGCCCAATCGAGCCCGAAGGGCGCGAAGAGATCGATGCGGCGGCTCCTGCCGAGCATCGCCTCGGCCAGCACGCTGCCGGCCGCGGCGGTGGTGTTGAGCCCGTGGCCGCCGAAGGCGGTGATGTGCCAGAGCCCCGGCTCGGCCTCGCCGAGTTGCGGCATGAGGTGGCGGGCATAGCCCATGAGGCCGGACCAGACCCGCTCGGTGCGCAGGCCGGAAAGTTCCGGATAGGCGCCGGCCATCTCGGCGCGCAACTCGCGCTCGATCCGCCCGGGGGCGGCGGCGCGGGTGGTGATGCGCCCGCCCCAGAGCAGCCGTCTTCCGCCGTCGACCGTGCGGTAGTAGTCGCCCGCGCGGCGGTCGTCGGCCAGCGCCGCGCGGGTCCGGATGGCGGCGGCGATGGCATCGGGCGCGGCTTCGGTCATCATCATGTAGGTGGCGACCGGCAGGATCGCGCGGCGGAGCCGCGGCACGAGCGTGCCGGTATAGCCACCCGTCGCGACGACGACGCGGGCCGCTGCGATGGCGCCGCCCGGTGTCGCGACGCGCCAGCCCGCGCCGGTGCGCGCCAGCGCCAGCGCCGGGGTCGTCTCGTGGATCCGCCCGCCGAGCCCCTCGACCGCAGCCGCGAGGCCGAGAAGCGCGTTCAAGGGATGGATGTGAAAGGCGTTCGGATCGTAGAGCGCATGGCGGTAGCGGGGGCTCGCCAGATGCGCGCCGAGTGCCGCGCGGTCGAGATAGTCGAGCCGGTATCCGAAGCGCCGTGACGCCTCGGCAACCTCGGCCTTCAGATCGTCGGCGCTGTCGTAGCGGCGCAGGTGGAACAGCCCCGGCTCGGGCGCGGCACCGGCGATCCGGTGCCGGACGATGGCCTCGCGCAGCCGCGTCACGCCCTCGATCGAGAGCCGGTGCAGCGCCTCGGCCGTCTCGGGCCCGGCGCGGTCGGTGATGGCCTCGGCGCCACAGGCAAACCCGGGGCAGACGATGCCGCCGTTGCGCCCCGAGGCGCCGTGGCCGAGGGTTTCGGCCTCGATCACCATCACGTCCTCTCCGGCCCGGGCCAGTTCCAGTGCCGTCCAGATCCCCGCGAAGCCGCCGCCGATGACAAGTGTCGCGCAATCGGCGGCACCGGCAAGCGCCGGTCGCGCGGGCGCCGAAATGCGGGTCAGGCTGTAGTAGGTCTCGGGTGCGGTCATCACGGGCGGGGTCAGGCGTCGAGCTCGATCCAGACCGGCACATGGTCCGAAGGTTTGTCGCCGCCACGCACCGCCTTGTCGATGCCGGCCTCGCTTAGCAGGTCGGCCGCCTGCGGCGAAAGCAGCAGGTGGTCGATGCGGATGCCGTCGTTCTTTTCCCAGGCGGCACGCTGGTAGTCCCAGAAGGAATAGTGGCCCGGGCGCGGTTCGCGGGCGCGGAAGGCCTCGGTGAAGCCGAGATTGAGGATCCTGCGGAAGGCTGCGCGGCTCTCGGGCAGAAAGAGCGCGTCCTCGGTCCAGGCCTCCGGCCGGGCGGCATCCTCGGCCTGCGGGATGACGTTGTAGTCGCCCGCCATCACCACCGCCATCTCGCTCGACAGGAGCGTCGCGGCGCGGTCGCGCATCCTCGCCATCCAGGCGAGCTTGTAGTCGAACTTCGGCCCCGGCGCGGGATTGCCGTTCGGCAGGTAGAGGCCGCAGAGCCTGAGCGCCGTGCGGCCGACGACCGTCGCCTCTATCCAGCGCGCCTGTTCGTCGGTGTCGTCGCCCGGCAGGCCGCGGGTCACGTCCTCGAGCGGCAGTTTCGACAGGATTGCCACGCCGTTGAAGCCCTTCTGGCCGTGGGTCGCGACGGCATAGCCGCGATCCTCGAACATCTCGCCAGGAAAGCCATCGTCGACCGACTTGATTTCCTGCAGGAGGACGACATCGGGCGTGGCGGTGTCGAGCCAGCTCGCCAGCGCCTCGGTCCGGGCCTTGATACCGTTGATGTTGAATGTCGCGATCCGCATGGCCAGCCCCGGTTTCGAGGACCGCAGTGAATACGCAATCCCGCGGGGTGGCAACCCATGGCGGCCCCGGTCGCGGCGGCCGGGGCCGCCCCGGGCCGCCATGGGTCTCCCCGGGGCCCGGTCCGCGCACCCGGACCGGGCTGACGGTCGGGGCGCCAGGTCCGGGCTTGCGGCCGGGGTTCCTGTCGGGGTTCCTGTCGGGGTTCCTGTCGGGGGGGTTCTTGTCGGAGGATCCGGCCGGGGGATGCGGCCGGGGGAGGGTGTCGGGGGCGGCCGGGGCCGCGCCACGCCGGGCGAAGCGATTCGTGTCGGGTCGCCCATGCGACCCGTTCGGCGGTCGCGCGGCGGCCGCCGGCGCGCGCGCATGGTCCGCGATCTCGCCGCCCGGCGCGCGTGGGTCCGGCGAGGCATCGTATTTAATTACAGCATCATGATTTCAACTTCTCACGCAAAAGATTAACTGTGCACGTATAGGAATAAATACACTTCTTTACTACACGTTATGCGTGTAATGGTTAACGGGCAGACACAACCTGGAGGGAAAGATGACTGCTCTTGCCAAACATATAGATGAAGTCACCACCGTTATCGGTGCCGACATGTTCGCAGGCGAGGGGCTCGAGATGTCGACCTCTCATGCGATCGAAACGCTCGCCTCGGACTGCCATTCGGGCGGCGGAACCGCGCTTTCGACCTCGCATGCGATCGAAGCCGGCGACATGGTCTCGGGCGGCGGAACCGCGCTTTCGACCTCGCACGCGATCGAGGCCGGCGACATGGTCTCGGGCGGCATGACGGCGCTTTCGACCTCGCACGCGATCGAGGCCGGCGACATGGTCTCGGGCGGCATGACGGCGCTCTCGACCTCGCATGCGATCGAGGCTGGCGACGTGATCTCGGGCGGCTTCACCGCTCTTGCCACCTCGCACGCGGCCGACTGACCGCTTCGCACCGGCGGGGCTCCCCCGCCGGTGCCCTCTCGTTGCCGTCTGCGGCGCCTGCCGCGGTCGCGCACTGCCACAGCTGCCCGGCAGGAGATAACCGTGACAAACATCCTGGCTTTTCCCGCGCGCGCCGCCGCGACGCGCGAGGCGGAGCGTCTGACGGCGCTCATCGCCTGTTTCGCAACGCAACGGCGCGCCGATGGCGATGTCTTCTGGTTCAAGGAGAACGGCGAGCTGCTGAACATCCTCGAGACTGCCGCGATCGAGGTGCCCGAGGGGGCGCTCGACCTCTACCGGCCGTTCTACGAGACGCTCGAGCGGCGGGCGGAGTTCTTTCCGCAATACTACCGCTTCCTTCTGTCGATCGCGCTCGATCTGGAAGATCTCGGCCTCGCCGGCGACCGGGCCGGACGGCTGGTGGCCTGGCTGGCGCAGGAGGGTGCCGCCGGGGCCGAGCTTTCCGACCTGCACCGCGCCGAGGCGCGCCGGCTCATGGCGCGACGCGGGATCGAGGCGCTGCCCGGCGACACCGGTCTCAACGACAGGCTGCGCGCCTTTGCCGAGCGGTCGGAGACCTTTGCCGTGCCCAACCGCAAGGCCGCCTACGACCTGACCC
>JACKKB010000008.1 GCA_020637635.1 Albidovulum sp. | reverse complement strand
TCGCCAAGCGGATGGTGGAGCGGGTGCGCCAGGTCGTCGGCCTGCCGGCCGTCGACTATCTCTTCAACGAAGAGGCGACGGCGCTGCCGGAACTCGGTGGGATCGAGAACACGCTGGAAAAGCGCACGCGGCATCGGCGGGCGCTGGTGCGGATGCTCTTCGACTATCACGGGACCGACCGGCTGATGATCTGCATGGATCCCGCCAACCTCGACCTCTTGCGCGACTTCTGTTCGGACCGGGCGACGACGCGGATCCTGGAAATCCAGTGCGACTTTCCCGACGACTACCTCGTCGGCCACGCGCGGCGCATGGGGCTTGCCGGCGATCATACCTCGGCCGAGACGCTGGCGCGGCTCCTGCCGACGATCCGCAATGACATCCGCTACGAGAGCGACCAGATCCGCGAGGCGCGGTTCGAGAACCTCTACACGATCCGGCAATCGGCCAGCATCGAGGAAAACACCGTGCCTTTGACCGGCTTTCTGTCTATTGCGGAGGCGATGGCGCGCGAGATCGCCGCGCACGATCATCTCTTTGCAGACTGAGGGTGCCCATGGCCTACGACTACGACGATACCAACATCTTTGCCCGCATCCTGCGCGGCGAGATCCCGAGCACGCCGCTTCTGGAAACCGTCCATACGCTGGCATTCCGCGACATCGCGCCCCAGGCCCCCGAGCATGTGCTGGTGATCCCGAAGGGGCGCTATGTCACCTACGACCACTTCTTCGCCGAGGCGAGCGACGCCGAGATCGTCGATTTTGCCCGGGCCGTGGCGAAGGTCTGCGCGGCGATCGGGGCCGAGGCGCATTCCGGCGGCAAGGGCTCGCGCGCGATCACCAATGCGGGCGAACACGGGGTGCAGGAAGTGCCGCATTTTCATCTGCATATCCTTGCCGGGCGGCCGATCGGGCGGATGATCTCGCGCGATTGAGGCCCGCGCATTCAGCAGGTTCCGGGTCGCCCGGGCGGTGTCGGCGGGGCATCGTGGGCGAAAAGGAGACTGCGATGCCGCTCTTGTTCGAAGCCATGCCGAGCGATCTTGCCCGCGCCTATCAGGCCGGCGCACCCGATGCCTACGGGCTGCCGCCCGAACGCGCGCGCTCTGAAGGCGCAGGCAATCCCTGCCGGCACTGCCTGTCGCATATTCCGCAGGGGCGGGAGATGCTGATCCTCGCCTACCGGCCGTTTCCCGCGCTGCAGCCCTATGCAGAGACCGGCCCGATCTTCCTGTGCGCCGATCCCTGCGCGCGGGGCGGAGGCGGGGCGCTGCCGGCGATCCTTTCTTCGCCGGACTACATCCTGCGGGGCTACGACGCGCGCCACCGGATCGTCTACGGGACCGGCGGCGTCATCGCCCGCGACGGGATCATCGCCCGCGCCGAGGCGCTGCTGGCCAAGCCCGGCATCGCTTCGGTCCATGTCCGCTCGGCGCGCAACAATTGCTTTCAGTGCCGGATCGTGCGGGCCTGAGCCTCAGGCGCGGCTGCGGACCACGAAGAGGGCCAATGCCGAGAGCCCCCCGAGCGCGACGGGGACGAGGGCCGCGAAGATCCAGAAGGCGACCGACCGTGCCGTCGTCGGATCCATCACGTCGGCGAAACCGGCGAGGTTGGCCGCAAGCCCCGTCAGTCCGGCACCGAGTGCATAGCCCATGCGCGAGATCGTGGACATGGCGCCGGCGATGCGGTTGCCTTCGGCGGCGTCCTGGTTCTCGGTCATCCGCTTCATCAGATAGGTCCAGGCCATTCCGAACCCCGCCCCGTCGAGCGCGCCGACGAGCGCGATCACCCAGACCGGCCCGCTGCCGAGGACGAGCGCCAGGGCCGGCACCGCGAGCGCCACGAGGACGAAGCCGCCGCCGATCACCGGGATCTCGTAGCGGGGCGGCAGGCCGGAAAGGAGAATCGTCGCACCGCTCCAGCCGAAGGAGACCGTGGCGATCACATAGCCTGCCTCGAGCGCCGAGATCCCGTGCAACCCTATCATCAGGACCGGCCCATAGGCCGAGAGCGGCACCAGGAGGATCGAGAAGAGAAACAGGAGGATCAGACCCGGCTGGGTCGTGGTCTTGCGCCGGAAGAGGTCGGCAGGCAGCATCCGCGCCCCCGCACTCGCCGCATCGCGCAGAAGGAAGAGCGCGACCAGCCCGATGCCGGTGGCGAGCAACGCGATCGAGCGCAGGGGGGCGGGGTCGATGCCGGCCGAGGCCACGGCAGTGACGCCGAGGGCGAGAAGCGCAAGACGCACATAGGGGGGGCGGCCGGCGACGACGGCATCCCGTGGACGCCTGCCGCCGTCGCCCAAGACCGCCGGGATCAGGGCCGCGAGGATGATCGCCTTGGCCGCGAACAGCCAGAAAGCGCCGCGCCAGAAGCCGATCTCCGCGAAGAGCCCGCCGATGAGCGGCCCGACAAAGGCCGACGCCCCCCAGAAGACCGAGATCGCGGCAAGGGCGCGCGCCACCAGCGTCTTGGGCAGTTCGCGCGCCACCAGCATGAAGGCGAGAGCGACCATCAGCCCGCCGCCGAGCCCCTGCAGGAGCCGGCCGGCCAGCATCACCTCCATGGCCGGCGCGATCGCGGCCAGAACGCAGCCCGCGCCATAGGTGAGGGCGCCCGCCGCCATGACGCGGCCTAGCCCGTAGCGCAGGGCCATCAGCGCGCCGGTCGCGCTGGCCACGACCGATCCCGTCTCGTAGAGCGTGAAGTTCCAGAACACGCGATCGGCCCCGCCGATATCGCCGATGACCGAGGCCATGAGCGTGGTGATGACCATCTCGTCGGCGGCGTGGAGCCAGACCGCGAGGCAGGCAACGATCACCTTCGGAAGATAGGCGCGCTGGAAGAGATTGCCCCAACCGGCGGGCACGGTCGTTTCGTCTGTCATGGGATTGCTCCTCGGCGCCAGTTTTCGTGGCGTGGCCGGCCGAGGTCAAGCGCCGGCGTTCGGCGACCGCCCCTTGCCCCGGCGGCGGCCTTCGCTATCATGGGCAGAGCCCTGAATGCCGCCCGACGGAAGGACCGCGCCATGCCCATCGAAGCCCCGGAAACCGAGGTTGTCACGTCCTGGAAAGTCGCCTGCGACGGCGGCGAGGGCGCGCTCGGCCACCCGCGGGTCTGGCTGACGATCCCGCGCGACGAGGGCTTCGTCGAATGCGGCTATTGCGACAAGAAATACGTGATCGACCGCGACCACGCGCACGGGGATCACTAGGGTCCCGCCCCTGAGCCAAACGCCGCCGCATCGTCCGCTCGCCGGTTCCGGACGTGTGGACCGCACACGATCCCTCTGGCAAGATGCGCAGAGTTCATTCGGCAGGATGGAGACGCAAGTGGCAAAGGCGGTTGTTCGGACGGCCGATGCGCCGATGCCTCTGGCGGGATACAGCCAAGCCGTCGTGTCGCGCGGTCTTGTGTTCGTCTCGGGACAGGGACCATTCGACGCCGGGACCGGCGACGTGGTGGGCACGACGATCCAGGAGCAGACCGCGCAATGTCTGCGAAACGTGCAAGCCATCCTGAAAGCCGCAGGCAGCGATCTCGACCGCTGCGTAAGCGCGACGGTCATCATCGCCGAAGAAGGCGATTTCGCCGGCATGAACGAGGAGTGGCAGCGCTGGTTTCCAACGGACCCGCCGGCGCGTCAGGGCGCAAGGCTGCCAGTGCGGCCGAAGGGAATGAAGATATCCGTCGCCGCCATCGCCGAGGTCTGACGTGATCCCGGGGTAACCCGCGCTCAGCCTTTCTTCGCGGCAGCCTTCAGACGTTTCAGCAGTTCAGCCTTGGGCTTGGATTTTTCGCCGAACGGGTTCTTTCCGCTGCCCTTGGCGTTGTGTTCGATATGACGGGGCGCTTTCTTGCGGGCCGTGGCCGCCCCCGATTTGCCGTAGTCCATGTGGTGTCGTGCCTCGTGCCGGGTTTCGTTGCGCCTGCGGTGCGGCCTAGACAGACTGGCCGCCCATGGACCGCCGCGCCTGTCTCTGCCATACCTCGGTGCGCGCGATACAGGAAGGGGAGTCTCGTCATGGCCTTCGGCAAGGGCTGCCACCTGCACCTCATCGACGGCTCGGCCTATATCTTCCGCGCCTATCATGCGCTGCCGCCGCTCACGCGCAAGTCCGACGGGCTTCCGATCGGGGCCGTCGCGGGATTCTGCAACATGCTCTGGTCGCAGCTCGCCAACAACAAGGGCGCCGATGCGCCGACCCATATCGCCTGCGTCTTCGACTATTCGTCAAAGACCTTCCGCGACGAGATCTATGACAAGTACAAGGCCAACCGTCCCGACCTGCCCGAAGACCTCAGGCCGCAGTTTCCGCTCACGCGCGCCGCGACCAAGGCCTTTGGCGTCGCCTGCCTGGAACTTGAGAACTATGAGGCCGACGACATCATCGCGACGCTCGCGCGGCAGGCGGTCGAGGCTGGCGGCGAGGTCACGATCATCTCCTCCGACAAGGATCTGATGCAGCTGGTGGGCAACGGCGTCGAGATGTTCGACGCGATGAAGAACAAGCGCATCGGCGTGGCCGAGGTCGAGGAGAAGTTCGGCGTCGCGCCCGATCGGGTGGTCGACGTGCAGTCGCTCGCCGGAGACAGCGTCGACAACGTGCCCGGGGCGCCGGGGATCGGCATCAAGACGGCCGCGCTTCTCATCAACGAATACGGCGATCTCGAAACGCTCCTGGCGCGGGCGGACGAGATCAAGCAGCCGAAGCGGCGCGAGGCGCTGGTGGAGAACGCCGATCTGATCCGGGTCTCGAAACGGCTCGTGACGCTCGATCGCAACACGCCGGTCCAGTGGACGCTCGACGAGCTCGAGGTGACGGCACCCGAGCCTGAGACGCTTCTGGAGTTTCTCTCGGAGATGGAGTTCCGCACCCTGACCAGGCGCGTCGCCGAGGCGCTGAAGGTCGAGGTGCCGGTGCTCGAGGCCAACAGCCTGATGCCGCCGCATGCCGAAGAGGCGGAGGGCCCGGCCGGGGACCTGCCCGGCCAACCACCGTTCGATCACGCCGGCTATGAATGCGTTCGCGAACGCGCCGCGCTCGACCGCTGGATCGCGCTGGCCCGCGAGCGCGGCCATGTCGCGGTCGATACCGAGACGACAAGCCTCGACGAGATGCGCGCCGAGCTGGTCGGCATCTCGCTTTCGGTCGTGCCCGGGCAGGCCTGCTACATCCCGCTCGGCCACCGGCAGGGCGGCGGCGACCTTTTCGGCTCCAACGACCTGGCCGCGGGGCAGATGCCGCTCGAGGAGGCGCTGGCGGCGCTGAAGCCGGTGCTGGAGGACGAGGCGATCCTGAAGATCGGCCAGAACATGAAATACGACTGGAAGATCTTCGCCCGCCACGGGATCCGGGTGGCGCCGATCGACGACACGATGCTCATGTCCTATGCGATGCATGCCGGAACCCATAACCACGGCATGGATTTCCTGAGCGAGAAATACCTCGGCCACGTGCCGATCGAGATCAGGTCGCTCCTTGGTTCCGGCAAGGGCCAGATCACCTTTGACCGGGTCGCCATAGACGATGCCGTGACCTATGCGGCCGAGGATGCCGACGTGACGCTGAGGCTCTGGCAGGCGTTCAGGCCGTCGCTTCACCGGGCCCGCGTGACGACCGTCTACGAGACGATGGAGCGGCCGCTGGTGCCGGTGCTGGCCGAGATGGAGATGGCGGGGATCCGTGTCGACGGGCAGGTCCTCGGCCGGATGTCGAACGCGTTCGCCCAGAAGATGGCCGGGCTCGAGGCCGGGATCCAGGAGATCGCCGGTGAAAACTTCAACGTCGGCAGCCCCAAGCAGCTCGGCGAAGTGCTCTTCGACCGCATGGGGGTCGAGGGCGGGCAGAAGGGCAAGACCGGGGCCTATGCGACCGGGGCCGATGTTCTCGAAGACGTCACCACGCTCGAGGACGTCAATCCGAAGGCCGCGAAGCTCGCCGCGGCGGTTCTGGACTGGCGGCAGCTTTCCAAACTGAAATCCACCTATACGGATGCGCTCCAGCAGGCGATCAACCCCGATACGGGGCGGGTCCACACCTCTTACTCGATTGCCGGGGCAAGCACCGGGCGGCTCGCCTCGACCGATCCCAACCTGCAGAACATCCCGGTGCGGACCGAGGAGGGGCGGCGCATCCGCGAGGCCTTCGTGGCGGGGCCGGGAATGCGGCTCGTGTCGCTCGACTACAGCCAGATCGAGCTTCGGATCCTTGCCCATGTGGCCGATATCCCCGAGCTGAAGCAGGCCTTCCGCGAGGGGATCGACATCCACGCGCTGACGGCATCCGAGATGTTCAACGTGCCGCTCGACCAGATGACCCCCGAGATCCGAAGGCAGGCCAAGGCGATCAATTTCGGCGTGATCTACGGCATCTCGGGCTTCGGCCTGGCGCGGAACCTGCGCATTCCCCGTGCCGAGGCGCAGGGCTTCATCGACCGCTATTTCGAACGCTTCCCGGGGATCCGGACCTATATGGACGCGACCGTCGCCTTCGCGAAGGAGAACGGCTACGTCCAGACCCTTTTCGGCCGCAAGATCCACACGCCCGAGATCAACGCGCGTGGCCCGCATGCCGGCTTCGCGCGCCGCGCGGCGATCAACGCGCCGATCCAGGGGGCGGCCGCCGACGTGATCCGCCGCGCCATGATCCGGATGCCGGGGGCGATCGCGGGGCTGCCGGCAACGATGCTCCTTCAGGTCCATGACGAGCTCTTGTTCGAGGTCGCGGAGCCCGGGGTCGATGCGCTTGTCGCGGCGGCCCGCGCGGTCATGGAAGGTGCGGCCCACCCCGCCGTGCATCTCGACGTGCCGCTTGTCGTCGATGCCGGTCAGGGCGCCAACTGGGCAGAGGCGCACTGAACGCGACCGCGGGCATCGTCGATGACGCTGCTCGCATGAACGGCTGTGCCGGCGCCTGACGGGCTGGCTTCGGCCGTCAAAGGGCGCCGCCCGGCTCCGGACGACGGCGGCAGGCATCGCTTGCCAGAAAGACCGCGAGGCAGCCGTCGCGCTCGGGGCGAAAGGGGCCGGCATCCCCGGCGTGATCGATGGGTCGATCCGGAACATGCGGAAATCGGCGCGCAGTTCGCACCAGGTCGCACGGTGCGCCCAGTTGCGGTCCCCTCGGCTTCGCGGCAGCCAAGCGTCATCTTCCAGCCGAATACGGTGCCGTAGAAAGCGATCGCATTGTCGATGTCGGTGGCCGTAACCCGGTTCCAGCCGACGGTGGGTTGGAGGACATGTCCCGGTCTCCCTCCCTGGGGATATGCCCTTGTCGCACAGGGCTCCTGACAGCCCCCTGTCAGGAGCCTCGCGCGGCGGCAAGCCATCCGAGGCCCGCGTCGGTCGGGCCGGCCGGGGCGTATTCGGCGCTGACCCATCCGTCATATCCGTCGGTGTCGAGACGGTCGAAGAAGCCCGGGTGATCGATCTCGCCGCCCGAGGGCTCATGGCGGCCGGGAAAGCCCGCGACCTGGACGTGGCGCGTGCAGTGGCCATGGTCGGCCCAGGTGGCGGCAACGTCGCCGGTGATGCGATGGGCATGATAGGTGTCGAACTGCAGCCCGAGGTTGTCGGCGCCCACGGCCTCGAGCACACGCGCCGCCGTCTCGTAATCGGCAAGGAAACAGCCCGGCATGTCGGACCGGTTGATCGGCTCGATCGTGAGCGTCTGGCCGGGCGCCCTGGCGGCGGCCCAGCGGAGATTGGCGACGAAGGTCGCCTCGGCCTCCGGCCCCTCGGCCACGCCCGCCATGATGTGGAGGATGCGCGGCTTCAGCACCTGCGCATAGCGCAGCGTGCGTTCGAAATCGCGCCGGAAGCGGGCCGAGAGCCCGGGCTGGGCGGCGAAGCCCTGCGGCGCACCCACCGCGTTCGGCGGCGGGCAGTTCATGAGCACGAAGGTGAGATCGGCCCAGACCAGCCGGTCGCGCAGGTCCTGCGTCGGCTGGTCATAGGGAAAGAGTATCTCGACCGCGTCGAAACCCGCCGCCCTGGCCGCCGCGAAGCGCTCCATGAAGGGATGCTCGGTGAAGAGCCAGCTGAGATTCGCGGCGAAGCGCGGCATGTCAGCCGAGCTCGGCCGAGGGAATGATCGGGAAGAAGACGCCGCCGGACCAGAGGCCGAACCAGCGGCCGCCGGCGTGATCGGCGTGGCTGCCCTTCTCGAC
The DNA here is from genome assembly GCA_020637635.1 of Albidovulum sp. Classification (GTDB taxonomy): domain Bacteria; phylum Pseudomonadota; class Alphaproteobacteria; order Rhodobacterales; family Rhodobacteraceae; genus Albidovulum. The sequence goes on along the minus strand of JACKKB010000008.1, from coordinate 167,843 downwards.
GAGGCGGTAGAACGTCTTGCGGTCGATGAGCGCCTCGAGGTTGCGGCGGACGAGAACATAGGGCGATGGCTCGCCGGTTGCGGGGTCGCGCTCGACGCGGATCGGGTTCTCCGGACCGGCGGTGACGCTGTCCTCGACATTGGTAGTGAAGGTGATGAGCTGATCCCGGCCGGCACCGGAGAGATCCGCATCGACCGCCGCGAAAGGCGCGTCGATCACCCGGATGCCGACCTTCTCGACCGGGGTGACGAGGAAATAGTCGTCACCGTCTTTGCGGATGATCGAGGCGAAGAGCTTCACCAGCGCATGCCGTCCGATGGGCGTGCCGAGGTAGAACCAGGTGCCGTCGCGGCGTATCTCCATGTCGAGATCGCCGCAGTAGGGAGGATTCCAGAGATGCACCGGCGGCGGCCCCCTTCGGCCGGCCGCCCTGGCCGACGCGGCCAGGTTTTCTGCCGAAGGCTTCACGATCAATTGTTCCTTTTGCGCTTTCGCCATTGGTGCCGGCCCGAATTTCTGCCTTTAATGTGGGGCAAGTATAGCGATCGGGGAGCGATTGTCATGGCAGGTGCCGACCAACTTCTGCAGGAGATCGAGGCGCTGGGCGAAAAACTTGTGGCCGCGCGATCCGCGGTGGCGCAGCGCTTCATCGGCCAGGAAGGGGTCGTGGAGCTCTCGCTCGCGGCGCTCCTGTGCGGCGGGCACGGGCTTCTCGTCGGCCTGCCGGGCATGGGCAAGACGATGCTCGTCGATACGCTCGCGCGGGTCATGGGGCTCAGCGCCGGGCGGGTGCAGTTCACCCCCGACCTGATGCCGGCCGACATCCTCGGTTCCGAGGTGCTCGAGACCGCCAAGGACGGCGGCCGCGCGTTCCGCTTCATCGAAGGGCCGATCTTCTGCCAGCTCCTGATGGCCGACGAGATCAACCGCGCCTCGCCGCGGACCCAGTCGGCGCTTCTGCAGGCGATGCAGGAACGCCAGGTGACGGTCGCAGGCGCGCATCGGGCGCTGCCCGCGCCGTTCCACGTGCTCGCGACCCAGAACCCGATCGAGCAGGAGGGCACCTATCCGCTGCCCGAGGCTCAGCTCGACCGGTTCCTGGTGCAGATCGACGTCGACTATCCCGACCGCGCGACCGAGCGCGAGATCCTCATGGCCACCACGGGCGTGGCAGAGAGCACGGTGCCGCAGGTGCTGAGTGCCGAGGAGCTCGTCGCCGCGCAGCGGACGGTGCGGCGGATGCCGGTCGGCGAAGAGGTGGTGGAGCGGATCCTCGATCTGGTGCGCGCCTGCCGGCCGGGCGAGGACGAGGCGGGCGATGCGGTGACCGGCGCGGTCAGCTGGGGGCCCGGGCCCCGCGCGGCGCAGGCGCTGATGCTGACGATCCGTGCCCGGGCGCTTCTGCAGGGACGGCTCGCGCCCTCGGTCGAGGACGTGCTGGCGATGGCGCGGCCGGTGCTCAGCCATCGCATGGCGCTTTCGTTCGCTGCCCGGGCGCGGGGAGATTCGCTTGCCCGGATCATCGATACGGTGGCGCGCCAGGTGACCCGCGCCGAGGCTGCATGAGCGCATCGGCGCCCGCCTCCGCACGGCCGGCCGGGCTGCGTCGCCAGGCCGAGGCGCTTGCCTCGGCGCTGCCGCCGCTGATGGCCGAGGCACGGCATCTTGCCGCGACGGTGCAGCTTGGCGAACACGGTCGCCGGCTCTCGGGCATGGGTGACGAGTTCTGGCAATACCGGCCGGCACATGCCGGAGACGAGGCGCGCGCGATCGACTGGCGCCGCTCGGCGCGCTCGGACGCGCAGTTCGTGCGCGAGAAGGAATGGCAGGCGGCCCAGTCGGTGCATCTCTGGGTCGACGATGCCCGATCGATGGAATTCAGCGGCGATCCCGGTCGGCAGTCCAAGGCCGACCGCGCGCGCCTTCTGGCGCTCGCGCTGGCGGTGCTCCTGATCCGCGCCGGCGAAAGGGTCGGGCTCGCCGATCCGGTGGCGCCGCCGCGGTCGGGCGAGATCCAGCTGCTCAGGCTCGCGCAGAGATTCACGGCACCGGCGGGGGCGGCGGACTTCGGGGCGCCCGAGGCACGGGCGATCCTGACCGGCTCGCGGGCGGTCTTCGTCTCCGACTTCCTCGGCGATCCGGCGCCTGTCGAAGAGGCGCTCGGCCGCGCGGCGGACCGGGGCGTCGCGGGTGTGATCCTGCAGGTGCTCGACCCGGTCGAGGAGGCGTTTCCGTTCGACGGGCGCACGGTCTTCGAAAGCATGGGCGGGACGCTCCGGCACGAAACGCGCAAGGCAGGCGACCTGCGGGACCGCTATCTCGAACGGCTGGCCGAGCGCAAGACGCGGCTCGCGCATGTCGCCGCCACGGCAGGGTGGCTTTTCGGCACGCATCACACCGGCGATCCGGCGCAGGTGGCGCTGCTCTGGCTCTATCAGGCGTTGCGGAAGGAGAGGCGCTGATGCTGATCCTCGGCCCGATCGGCTTCACGGCGCCCTGGCTTCTCTGGGCCCTCGCGGCGCTGCCGGTTCTCTGGTTCCTGCTGAGGGCGGTGCCGCCGGCGCCGGTGCGGCGGCGTTTTCCCGGTGTCGCGCTTCTGCTGGGGCTCAGGGACGAGACGCGGCAGGCCGACCGCACGCCCTGGTGGCTTCTGCTGCTACGGGCGGCGGCTGTCGCGCTCCTCATCCTCGGCTTTGCCGGGCCGGTCCTGAACCCGCGGGTGAAGGCGCCGGGGCAGGGCCCGCTCCTGGTGCTGACCGACGGCAGCTGGGCCGATGCCCGCGACTGGCCGGAGCGCAGCGGGCGCATCGCCGCGGCGTTGGACGAGGCCGGCCGGTCGGGCCGGCCGGCGGCGCTCGTGAGCCTGACCGACCCGCCGGCGGGCGGGATCGGCTTTGCCGCCGCGGCGGAGGTCGCCGGAAGACTGCCGGCACTGCAGCCAGCCGCGTGGGAGCCTTCGCCCGAGACCATGTCCAAGGTCGCGTCCGCGCTGCCCGAAGGGCGGTTCGAGACGCTCTGGCTTTCCGACGGGCTCGACCGGCCCGGGCGCGGCGCGCTTGCCGCCGCTCTCATGGCGCATGGGCCGCTCACGGCGATCGAAAGCCCGCGCCCGATCGTGGCGCTTGGCGCCTCCGAACTGCGCGACGGCCGGCTCGTCGTGCCGGTTCTGCGTGCCGAGACCGGCGTCGCCGCCGGAGCGCGCGTCATCGCCCGCGGGCTCGACCCGGCGGGGATCGAGCGCGAACTGGCACGGAGCGAGGTGAGCTTTGCCGCAGGTGCCGACCGCGCCGAAGCCGGCTTCGACCTGCCGCCCGAACTGCGCAACCGCGTGACCCGGTTCGAGGTCGCGGGGACGGCGACGGCCGGAGCCGTCAACCTTGCCGATGACGCGCTCAGGCGGCGCAAGATCGCCATCGTGACGGCGGCGGCCGCGCATGAGGGGCTGGAGCTTCTGGCGCCCGACCACTATCTGCGCCAGGCGCTTGCGCCGACGGCGGATCTGATCGGCGGCACGGTCGGCGACGTGATCAAGGCTGCGCCCGACGTGATCATCCTGGCCGATATCGCGCGGGTGCCGGAAACGGATGCGCTGACCGACTGGGTCGAACAGGGCGGGCTTCTGCTGCGCTTCGCCGGGCCGCGCCTGGCCGCCTCCGACATCGGCCGCGACACGCTCGATCCGCTGCTGCCGGTGCGGCTGCGCGCGGGCGGCCGCTCGGTCGGCGGAACGATGAGCTGGGGCGAGCCCAGGGCCCTGGCGCCGTTCGCCGAGGGCTCCCCCTTCTTCGGGCTCGCGATTCCCTCAGAGGTCAGCGTTTCGGCGCAGGTGCTGGCACAGCCGGGGCCCGAGCTGGCCGGGGCGACGATCGCGGCGCTTGCCGACGGCACGCCCCTGGTGACGCGGCGGCGCATCATGGACGGCGAGGTCGTGCTGTTTCACGTCGCCGCGAATGCGGAATGGAGCAACCTCGCGCTCTCGGGCCTCTTCGTGCAGATGCTCGAACGGCTTGCCGTCTCGGGCGCGGCGGTGCGGCCGGATGCGGTGGATCTGGCCGGAACCACATGGGTGCCGGAAAAGGTGTTGAACGGATTCGGGACACTTGCGGACGCGGGCGAGCTGAGCGGAGTGTCGGGCGAACGCCTGGCCGTGCCCACGCCGGGGCCGGAACTGCCGCCCGGCCTCTACGCGGCCGAGGGACGCAGGCTTGCCGTCAATGCCATCGCGCCGGGGCGCAGCCTTCTTCCCGCGGCCTGGCCCGCCGGCGTCGCCGTCGAGGGCATGGTCATGGCCGAGGAGGCGCCGCTCAAGGGCTGGGCGCTCTCGGCCGCGATTTCGCTGTTCCTGCTCGACATCCTCGCGACGCTTCTGCTGGGCGGCCAGATCCCGGGTGCGCGGCGCCGAAGCGGGCAGCCCCGCGAATCGGGGCCCGGAGTGGGGCCTGAAGCGGGGGCTGGCCCGGGTCGTGGAGCGGGGCGTGGACCGGGGCGGGGATCGGGGCGCGGGCAGGTGGCAGGGGCCGCGGCTGCGGGCTTCCTTCTCCTTGCGGCGCTCCTGCCAGGCGGTGCCCGTGCCGCAGAGGACGAGGCCGCCATCGTCCGCGCGGCGGGCAACGTCGTCCTTGCCTATGTGAAGACCGGTGACGCCGGGGTCGACCAGGTCTCGGAGGCGGGCCTCTGGGGACTGTCCGAAGTGCTCTTCGCCCGCACCTCGATCGAGCCGGTCGAGCCGCGCGGCGTCGATCCCGAAACCGACGAACTGGCCGTCTTCAGCTTTCTCTACTGGCCGGTTACGGCGACGGAAAAGGCGCCTTCTCCGGTCGCCTATGCCAAGCTCAACCGCTACCTGCGCAATGGTGGCATGATCCTCTTCGATACGCGCGACGCCGATGTGGCGCGCTACGGGAGCGCCTCGCCCGAGGGACGGCGCCTGCAGGCGCTTGCCGCGCCGCTCGATATTCCGCCGCTCGAACCGCTGCCCAAGGACCATGTGCTGACGCGCTCCTTCTACCTGCTGCAAGATTTTCCGGGCCGGTTTGCGGGCGCTCCGGTCTGGGTCGAGGCGGCGCCGGTCGATGCCGAACAGGTCGAGGGGATGCCGTTTCGCAACCTCAACGATAATGTCACCCCGGTGGTGATCGGCGGCAACGACTGGGCCTCGGCCTGGGCGGTGGACGATCAGGGGCGGGCGATGTTCCCGGTCGGTCGCGGTCTTGCCGGCGAGCGTCAGCGCGAACTTTCCTACCGCTTCGGCGTCAACCTCATCATGCATGTGCTGACGGGCAACTACAAATCCGACCAGGTGCATGTGCCCGCACTTCTCGAAAGGCTCGGGCAATGACGGGGCGGGGCGCATGACCGGGGTGATCTTCGATCCGCTCCTGCCCTGGCCCGTGCTCTGGGCGCTCGCAGGGCTTGCCGCCGCCTTCGTGGCGCTCGCGGTCTGGCGCCGGCTTGGCGGCTGGTGGCTGCGGGCGCTGGCGCTGACAGCACTTCTGGCGGCGATCGCCCAGCCCTCGCTGCAAAGCGAGGACCGCAGGCCCGAGCCCGACATCGTCCTTGTCGTGGTCGACCGGAGCGCCAGCCAGAAGATCGCCGACCGCGGCGCGCAGACCGAGGCGGCCGTGGCGCGGATCGCGGCCGAACTGGCAGCGCTGCCCGATACCGAGATGCGGCTGGTCGATGTCGGCGACGGGGCCGGCGACGCCGGCACGCTTGCCATGACCGCGCTGGCGCAGGCGCTGGCCGAGGAGCCGCGCGCGCGGGTCGCCGGCGCGATCCTCGTCACCGACGGGCAGGTGCACGATCTCGCCATGGCGCCGACGCTGCCGGCGCCTCTTGCCGTGCTGCTCACCGGGCATGCCAGCGACTGGGACCGGCGGCTGGTCGTCCGGGCGGCGCCGGCCTTCGGCATCATCGGCGAGCCGGTCACGATCACGTTGCAGGTCGAAGACCAGGGGCCGGTTCCCGCAGCGGTGGCGGGCGCGCCCGCCCGGCTCAGCGTTTCGGTCGATGGCGGCGCGCCGGAATCCATCGAGGCGGCGCCGGGACAGGTCGTGCAGATGACGCTGAAGCTCGACCATGCCGGGCAGAACGTGGTGCAGATCGCGACGCCGGCTCTGGCGGGAGAGCTGACCGATCGCAACAATGCGGCGGCCCTGCAGATCAACGGCGTGCGCGACAGGCTCCGCGTGCTCCTCGTCTCCGGCGAGCCCTATGCCGGCGAGCGGACCTGGCGCAATTTCCTGAAATCGGACAGCGCCGTCGATCTGGTGCATTTCACCATCCTGCGCCCGCCCGACAAGCAGGACGGCGTGCCGGTGTCGGAGCTCTCGCTCATCGCCTTTCCGACGCGTGAACTCTTCGTCGAGAAGATCCATGAGTTCGATCTGATCATCTTCGACCGCTACCGGCTGCGCGGCATCCTGCCGGCCTCCTACCTCGACAATATCCGTTCCTATGTCGAAGCCGGTGGCGCGGTTCTCGTGACCGCCGGGCCCGAATTCGCCTCGGCCGAGAGCCTCGCCTATTCGCCGCTCGGCACGGTGCTGCCGGCGCGCCCGTCCGGGCGGGTGATCGACGGCGCCTATCAGCCGCGCGTCTCGGCGCTTGGCGAACGCCATCCGGTGACGCAGGGGCTTGAGAGCTTTGCCCCCGAAGGCGGGCAGGCGGGCAGACCCGGCGCGCCCAGCTGGGGCCGCTGGCTGCGCCTCGTCGACATGGTCGATCCGCATGGCGACGTGGTCATGGAGGGGCCGGACAACCGCCCGCTCCTGATGCTCGCACATGAGGGCGACGGGCGGGTGGCGCTGCTCGCCTCTGACCAGGCCTGGCTCTGGGGCCGCGATTTCGAGGGCGGCGGGCCGCAGCTGGAACTGCTGCGCCGGCTCGCCCACTGGATGATGAAGGAACCCTCGCTCGAGGAAGAGGCGCTGACCGCGACGGCCGAGGGTCAGCGCATGACGATCACCCGGCAGTCGTTGCGGGAAGGCGCGCGCAGCGTGACGGTGACGGCGCCGGACGGAACCGAGACGGTGCTGCCGCTGAGGGAAACGCTGCCGGGACGCTACAGTGCGACCTACGATGCGCCCGATATCGGGCTCTACCGGCTCAAGGACGAAACGCTTGAAAGGGTGGTCGCGCTCGGGCCCTCGGCGCCGCGCGAATTCGAGGCGGCCCTTGCCACGCAAGAAGTGCTGACCCCGGTGGTGGCGCCCACGAACGGTGGATTCGTGCGGCTGGAAGACGGTCTGCCGCGGATCCGCGCCGTGCGGGCGGGGCGGCCTGCGGTCGGGCGCGGCTGGATCGGCATCACCCCGCGCGGCGCCTATCGCACGCTCGACATCCGCGTGGCGCCGATTCTTCCGGCCTGGGCCTTCCTGCTTCTGGCGATGGCGCTGGCGCTCGCAGCCTGGCTGCGCGAGGGGCGGCGCTAGGGGCTGGTGCCGGCGCCCCAGGCCCCGGGGTGGTCCGGTTGCCTCAGCCCGGCGCCTCGTCCCAGAGCCCTTCGGCGTCCGAACAGATCGCCAGGAGCCGCAGCCGCGCCCGCGCGCGCTCGGGCGTTTCCCCGACCGGCTTGGCCTTGTCCTGGAACTGATCCAGTCGGGCGCGCAGGCGGTCGGCCCGGCCGGGGTCGCGCAGCAGATCGTCGACGGCGGCATCGATCGGGTCGAGAGCAGGTGTCGTTTCCAATACGTCCTCCCGGTGAGTTGCTGCCAGGGCCGATCTGTCGGCTTCTTCGGCGCTTTCCCTCTGCCGCTCAACCTAGACGATTCCCTGGCAGCCAGGGCAACAAATCCGCGAGAGGCGCGGAAACGGCAGGAACCTGCCGGGCGTCTCAGCGCCGCAGCGCGAGCGGTGTCGGATTTCCGGCCCAGCCATCGAGCGTGCAGCGGGCGCGGACGAGGACCGCGGTCACGTCGGGCGGGATCCGGATGCCCGAGAGGCTGCGCGTGAATGGCTGCTCGTCGACATGGGGATGGGTGAGCGCGCGATAGCCGAGCCTCGTGCCGTCGGGGGCCAGCACTTCCCAGCCGCTTGCATAGTGGTCCCAGCCGGTATCGGGGTGGCGCAGCGTCACCGAGATCGTCCAGCTCGTGCCGTCGAAGCGCGCGCTGGCATCCACGACCTCCGGCGGCGCGGCATTGGCGGGCGGCGCGGCAAGGGCGCAGGCGAGGGCGCAGGCGAGGGCGCAGGCGAGGCTGAAGGCCCGGAACATGGTCCCAGCCTGCCACGAACGGCCGAAGGCGGCGATCACTTTGCCGTTTCCCGGGGCAGGGTCGCCCGCAGGCCGCCGATCAAGACCCGGCGGGACTTCGAGGCGAACTCGCGCCGCCACAGGAGGCCGAGCGTGACCGCCGTGGCGAGGATCAGCGGCAGCGCCCCGATCAGCCAGGCCAGCGCGCCGAGCGAGAAGTAGACCGCGCGCAGCCCGCGGTTGAAGGCGCGGGCGGCGTGGATGTTCACCTCGGCAGCCTGATCGGCCCGCTCGTAGGCCCCGGCCGCCTCGGGATCGTTCGGCACCGAGGCCATGAGGATGACACAGTAGCCGAAGAGCCGGTGCGACCAGACGAATTTCAGGAAGGCGTTGGTCAGGAAGATCAGGATCACGATGAGTTTCACGTCCCAGACCGCCTCAGGGGCGACGCTTTCGGTCAGGTCGCGTGCAAGACCGAGGATCCGTTCGCTCTTGTCGATCAGGGCGACGCATCCGCCGATGGCGATCATCGTTGCGGAGGCGAGAAAGGAGGTGCCCTGCCGCAAGCTGTCAATGATCGCGGCATCGAAGATGCGCGGCTGGCGCGTCACGAATTCGCGCATCCAGTCGCGGCGGTAGGCGGCCATGAGCACGGTGACCGAAGGCCGCCCGGCCGGCGGATGTTCGACCAGATGGCCGAAGATCAGCCAGCTCGCGACGAGAAGGGCGAGTGCAACGTAGTCGGTCGGTCCGAACTGGCCGAAGGAGAATAAAGCGGGCATGCTGCGAGCTATATCGCGCTATTTTCGGTTGCCATAGCCGTAAATTGGTTATATTTTATTACCAATAGGAGGCTTTCATGGACATGCCTGCACCGGATGCCGCGCGGATCGCGGGCAAGGGCGCGCTTGGCGCGGCGCTAAGGGCGGTCCTGCCCGAGGATGCGGTGATCTCCGATCCCGCGGAAACCCGCGCCTATGAATGCGATGCGCTCAGCGCCTATCGGGCCGCGCCGATGCTGGTGGTGTTGCCGCGCTCGACCGAGGAGGTGGCCGCGGTGCTGCGGATCTGCCACGCCGCCGGGGTGCCGGTGGTGCCGCGTGGCGCGGGCACCTCGCTTGCGGGCGGTGCGCTGCCGACCGAGGACAGTGTCGTGCTCGGCATCGCGCGGATGAACCGGGTGCTGGAGGTCAACTACGACGACCGCTTCATCCGCGTCGAGGCGGGGCGCACCAATCTTTCGGTGAGCGGTGCGGTCGAGGCCGAAGGGTTCTTCTACGCGCCCGACCCGTCCTCGCAGCTGGCCTGTGCGATCGGCGGCAATATCGCGATGAATTCCGGCGGGGCGCATTGCCTGAAATACGGGGTCACGACGAACAACCTTCTCGGTGTCACGCTCGTGCAGATGGACGGGACCGTGGTCGAGATCGGGGGCGCGCATATGGATGCAGGAGGGCTCGACCTGCTCGGGCTCGTCTGTGGCTCCGAGGGGCAGCTCGGCGTCGTGACGGAGGCCACGCTCAGGATATTGCCCAAGCCCGAAGGGGCGCGGCCGGTGCTGATCGGGTTCCGGTCGAACGAGGTGGCGGGGGCCTGCGTCGCCGACGTCATCAAGGCCGGCGTGCTGCCGGTGGCGATCGAGTTCATGGACCGGCCCTGTATCCGTGCCTGCGAGGATTTCGCCCATGCGGGTTATCCCGACTGCGAGGCGCTTCTGATCGTCGAGGTCGAGGGGGCGGAGTCCGAGATCGACGAACAGCTCGGCCTCATTCGCCAGATCGCGATGCGGCATGATCCGGTCGAGTTCCGCGAGGCAGTCTCGCAGGACGAGGCGAGGAAGATCTGGCTCGGCCGCAAGTCGGCCTTCGGGGCGATGGGGCAGATCAACGACTACATGTGTCTTGACGGGACGATCCCGGTCTCGTCGCTGCCGCATGTGCTGAGGCGGATCGGCGAGATGAGCGCCGAGTTCGGGCTGGATGTCGCGAATGTCTTTCATGCCGGGGACGGCAACATGCATCCGCTGATCCTCTACGATGCCAACAAGCCCGGCGATCTGGAAACCTGCGAGGCCTTCGGGGCCGAGATCCTGAAGCTCTGCGTCGAGGTCGGGGGCTGTCTGACCGGCGAACATGGCGTCGGCATCGAGAAGCGCGACCTCATGGAGGTGCAGTATGCGCCCGCGGACTTGGAGGCGCAGATGCAAGTCAAGGACGTCTTCGATCCGCTCTGGCTGCTCAATCCGGCGAAGGTGTTCCCGCTTGCCGCGAGTGCGGCGCGGCGCGCCGGCCGGGAACATGTCCCGGGGGCTTTGCGCCCCCGGACCCCCGCAGGGTATTTCGGCAACGAAGAAGGCGCGTGACGGGTGCGGGTTTCGAGCGAGGAGGAACTGGCGGAGGCAGTCCGCGATGCGGGCGGTCCGCTCAGGATCAGGGGCGGCGGGACGCGGCCGGTCGGCCGGCCGGTCGCGGGTGCGGCGCTCGATGTCTCCGGCCTGTGCGGGATCCGGCTTTACGAGCCCGGGGCGCTCACGCTGGTGGCGGCGGCGGGGACGCCGCTTGCCGAGATCGAGGCGGCGCTTGCCGGAGAGGGGCAGCGGCTGGCCTTCGAGCCGGCCGACTGGCGCGGACTTCTCGGCACCACGGGCGAGCCGACGCTGGGTGGCGTGATCGCGGCCAATGTCTCGGGGCCGCGTCGGGTGCAGGCGGGTGCGGCCCGCGATGCGCTTCTCGGGGTGCGGTTCGTCGATGGCAGAGGCACGGTCGTGAAGAACGGCGGGCGGGTGATGAAGAATGTCACCGGCTATGATCTCGTGAAGCTGATGGCGGGGTCCTGGGGGACGCTTGGCGTGCTGAGCGAGGTCAGCCTGAAGGTGCTGCCGGCGCCCGAGGCAGCGGCGACGCTGGCGATCACCGGGCTCGACGATGCGGCGGCGATCGGCGCCATGACCGCGGCCCTGCGTTCGCCCTTCGATGTGACGGGTGCGGCGCACGGGCGGGAGGGGACGCTGATCCGGATCGAGGGATTTGCCGATTCCGTAGCCTACCGGGCAGGGCGGCTGGCCGATCTTCTGGCGACCCATGGGGCGGCGGAGATCCTGCGCGACGCCGGCCGAGCGGCGGAGATCTGGCGCGCGGTGCGCGATGTGGCGCCGTTTCACGACCGAACGGGCGATGTCTGGCGGCTGTCGGTGGCGCCCACCGCGGCCGCGGCGCTGGCGGCACGGAGCGGGGCGGACGAGGTGCTTTACGACTGGGGCGGCGGGCTCGTCTGGCTCCTGGTGCAAGCGGGCAGTGACCTGCGCGCGGCGCTGGGCGACTTCGCGGGCCATGCCACGGTGATCCGCGCCGCGGAAGAGACGCGGGCGCGGATCGCGCCTTTCCCGCCGGAGCCGGCGCCGGTCGCGGCGATCTCGGCGGGTCTCAGGGCACGGTTCGATCCGCGCGGCATTCTCAATCCGGGGCTGATGGGCTGATGCAGACGCATTTCACCGAAGAGCAACTTCGCGATCCCCGTCTGAAGCGGGCGAACGAGATCCTGCGGTCCTGTGTCCATTGCGGGTTCTGCACCGCGACCTGCCCGACCTATCAGGTTCTGGGCGACGAACTCGACAGCCCGCGCGGGCGGATCTACCTCATCAAGGAGATGCTCGAGAGCGGGCGCGCGGCGGATGCCAAGACCGTCAAGCATGTGGACCGCTGCCTGTCGTGCCTTGCCTGCATGACGACCTGTCCTTCGGGGGTGCATTACATGCATCTCGTCGATCATGCCCGGGTTCATATCGAGAAGACCTACCGCCGGCCCTGGCGCGACCGGGCGCTGCGCTGGGTTCTGGCGCAGGTGATCCCCTATCCGGGACGGTTCCGTCTGGCGCTTCTCGGGGCAAGGATGGCGCGGCCCTTCGTGCGGCTCCTGCCCGATGCGCGGCTGCGTGCGATGGTGGCGATGGCACCGAAGGTCGTGCCGCCGGTCAGCCGCAACGACGATCCGCAGGTCTTTGCCGCCACGGGGCTTCGGCGGATGCGCGTCGCGCTCCTGACGGGCTGTGCGCAGAAGGCGCTCGACACGGATATCAACGACGCCACGATCCGGGTGCTGACGCGCCTTGGCTGCGAGGTGGTGGTGGCGAAGGGCGCGGGCTGCTGCGGGGCGCTCACGCATCACATGGGCAAGGAAGAGGCCGCGCACGGCTCGGCCGCGGCCAATATCCGCGCCTGGATGGCCGAGAAGCGCGCCGGCGGGCTCGACGCGATCGTCATCAACACCTCCGGTTGCGGCACGACCGTGAAGGACTACGGCCACATGTTCCGGAACACGCCGCTTGCGGCGGAGGCGGCGGAGGTGGCCGGCCTCGCCTGCGACATCTGCGAGCTTCTGACCCGGCTCGCGCCGCAGGCTGAGGCACCCGAGGCCCTGCGCGTCGCCTATCACGCCGCCTGTTCGCTGCAGCACGGGCAGAGGGTGACCGGGGCGCCGAAAGCGCTTCTCGCGGCGGCCGGGTTCGAGGTGGTGGAGCCCGCCGACAGCCATCTCTGCTGCGGCTCCGCCGGCACCTACAACCTGTTGCAACCCGAGATCTCTGCCGAGTTGAAGCGGCGCAAGGTGGCGACGCTCGAGGCCCGCGCGCCACAGGTGATCGCGGCGGGCAATATCGGCTGCATGATCCAGGTCGGCTCCGGCACGGCGATCCCCGTCGTCCATACCGTCGAGCTCATCGACTGGGCGACGGGCGGGCCGAAGCCGCCGGCGCTTGCCCGCCGATAGGGCTTCCGGTGCTGGCCGCGCGGCCATATTCTTGCCCCAAGGGCCCCCTACGGTCCGCCGGGTCGGGGCAAGGAGTGGTCATGCGCAGGTTCATCGCGGCAGCGATTCTCTGCTGTCTTCCCGCGGTTGTTTCTGCCGACCCGGCGGTCGCGGACACGCGGCTTCATGCCCTTCTGACAGGGGATGCGACGCGCGGCTGGGAGGCCGTGGGGCGGATCGACATCGGCCGGAGCGGGTTCTGCACCGGCGCTCTCATCGCCGACAACATCGTGCTGACCGCCGCGCATTGCATCTATGACTCCGCCACGGGCGAGGAGGTGCCGGCAGCGGACTTCCGCTTTCTGGCCGGCTGGCGCAACGGGCGCGCCGATGCCTATCGCGGGGTCCGCCGGGTGATGGCGCACCCCGAATATGTGTTCGACGGCACCAACAAGATGGACCGCGTGGCCTACGATATTGCGCTTCTGGAACTGGATCAGCCGATCCGACTGCCCTCGATCCAGCCCTTCGCGACCGGTGGCGAGCCGATGGCGGGCGACACCGTGGGCGTCGTTTCCTACGCGCTGAACCGCTCCGAGGCGCCTTCGCTGCAGGAGGGCTGCGATGTGCTCGGGCGTCAGCCGGGCGTGCTTGTCATCACCTGCGACGTCGATTTCGGCTCTTCGGGCGCGCCCATCTTCAGCATCCACGACGGCACCGCGTCGATCGTCTCGGTGGTCTCCGCCAAGGCCGAGATGGACAGCAGGCGCGTGGCGCTCGGCACCGACATGCAAGGGCCGCTCGCCGATCTGCGCAAGGCATTCGCGGCCGGCTCGGGCGCGTTCCGGCGTGTGGTGCCGGGCGCGAACCCGGGGTTCGGCGGCGCTGGCGCGGCGGGGGGGGCGAAGTTCGTCACACCCTGAGGATCCCCGATCCGCGCCGTCCCCGGCGGGCCTGCGGGCAGATCTTGAAATCGCGCCGGCCGTTCCCAAGTAAGCTGTTGCGGGGTGCCATAACGGGCCCCGGAACCCGTCCGCCCGCCCCGGCGGGGGCGGCGGATACATCGCTCACTGGAGGATGACAATGCGCACGTTCGACCTTTCCCCGCTTTACCGCGCGACCGTCGGTTTCGACCGTTTCGCCGATCTCATGGACCGGGTGCTCGCGGCCGATGTGGCCCAGCCGACCTATCCGCCCTACAACATCGAAAAGACCGATGAGAACGCCTACCGCATCTCGATCGCCGTCGCGGGCTTTTCCGGCGACGAGCTCAGCGTCGAGGTGAAGGACGGTGCCGTCATCGTCTCGGCCCGCAAGGCGGCCGAGGAAGAGGGCCGGACCTACCTGCACCGCGGCATCGCCACGCGCGCCTTCGAGCGCCGCTTCGCGCTGGCCGATCATGTGAAGGTGACCGGCGCAACCCATGCCGATGGCATGCTGCACATCGACCTTGTCCGCGAGGTGCCCGAGGCGCTGAAGCCGCGCCGGATCGAGATCGCGAGCGGCGACACGGTCGAGGCCAGGGCGGTCGAGACCGTCGAGGGCTGACCAGCCCGCCATCGGATCAGGCGCGAAGGGCGCACCGGAAGGTGCGCCCTTTTTCGTCTTCCCGCTCGCGGCCGTCAGCGCGAGAGACTCTGCGCCAGGCGCATCAGGTTCACCGCCTCGATGCGGTAGCCGAAGGGATCCTCGCCGCGCGCGCCGCTCGCCAGGGCGATGGCATCGTCCCAGCCCCAGCTGCCGAGGTATTTCGGCTCGCCGAGCAGCTGCCCCATGCCGGCGATGGCGGCAGCGAAACGGGCATCGGTATCGGCCTCTCCGGGGCGCGCGGAGATCGGCGTCTCGACCAGGGTCGAAGTCGTCGCGCCCGGCGCCTTGTAGCGCAGCTTCAGAAAGCCGAGCTCTCCGGGCGTTTCGTGCGCCTCGGGGGCGGCGGCGTAGCGCAGCGGATCGGAGAGGTGGGCCGGCGAGCCGACCGGCGTGATCTCGTAGAGCGCGGTCACCTGATGGCCGGCACCGATCTCGCCCGCATCGACGCGGTCGTTGTTGAAATCCTCGCGGGCGAGGGCGCGGGTTTCGTAGCCGATCAGCCTGTATTCGGCGACCGCGGCAGGGTTGAACTCCAGCTGGATCTTCACGTCGTCGGCGATCGGGAAGAGCGCGCCCGAGAGCTGGTCGACAAGCACCTTTCGGGCCTCGCCGAGCGTGTCGATATAGGCCGCCGTGCCGTTGCCGTTCTGGGCCAGCGCCTGCATCGTCGCATCGTCGAGATTGCCGCGCCCGAAGCCGAGGACCGAAAGATAGATGCCGGATGCGCGCTTCTTCGCGATGAAGTCCATGAGCTTTTCGGGGTCGTCGATGCCGACGTTGAAATCGCCGTCGGTGGCCAGCAGGATGCGGCTCACATGACCCTCGGTTCCCATCTTCTCGGCGACCGCATAGGCCTGTTCCAGCCCCTCGGCTCCGGCGGTCGATCCGCCCGCGCCGAGCCGGTCGAGCGCTGCAAGGATCGTGGTCTGATCGGCGGCCGGCGTCGGTTCCAGCTCCAGCCCGGCCGAGCCGGCATAGGTGACGATCGCGACCCGGTCCTCGGGCCGCAACTGGCCGAGCATGAGACGGAAGGACTGCTTGAGAAGCGGCAGCTTGTTGGCATCTTCCATCGAGCCGGAGGTGTCGATCAGGAACACGAGGTTAAGCGGCGGCCGCTCGGCGACTGCGGGCAATGCGCCCTGCAGGCCGATGCGCAGAAGCTCGGTGTCCTTGTTCCAGGGCGTCGCGAAGAGGCTGACCGAAGCACGGAAGGGCGCTTCTCCGACCGCGGGCGCGGCATAGTCGTAGGGGAAGTAGTTCACCATCTCCTCGATCCGCACCGCGTCTTTCGGAGGCATGACCCCGGCCATCAGGGAGGAGCGCAGGATCGACCAGGAGGCCGTGTCGGTGTCGATCGAGAAGGTCGAGACGGGCTCTTCGGCGGCGATCTTCACCGGGTTCGCGGCCGCGTTCGCAAAGACCTCCGTGTCGTCCCGGGGCGGAGCGGTCAGGAGGGTATCGGCCGCGTCGGCGCCGGCGGCCATGGAGGCGGCCGGCGCCTCGCTCGCGACGAGCACCTGCGGCGCGGGCGTGCTGCGGTAAGGAGCGCTGTCGGCAGCCTCCTTGCCCAGCGCCAAGGGGGCGGCGGGCGGGGCGGACACCATCGACGGCTCTGCCATTCCGGCAATCTCGTCGCGTTCGCTGGTTGCCGCGATTGCCCCGGTCGTCCGCGTCGGATCCGAAAGCACGGTCGTGCCGGCGGTCTCTTCGGTGGGCTCGGGTGCGGGTGCGGCTGCGGGTGCGGCTGCGGCTGCTGCCTTGGGTGCCTCGGTGGCCGCCGGTTCGGCGGTCGTCCTGCGCAGGACGTCGGGGTCCCTCAGCGCGGGCCAGATCATCACGCCGACGCCGACGACGGCGATCGAGGCGGTAGCGGCAAGGGCGCCGCGGGTGGTCAGTCGGGAAAGCATGGCACGAACTCCTGTCAGGATGCCCGCCGGTTCGGCGGATCCAGACTTGGGACGTGCGGCTTCGGCCGTTTCTTGGTGGCGCTCGAAGTTTTCCATTGCCAGGCGCAGCGTCTCGGCCCTGGCACCGGGGTCCGGTGCCGGGGGCGCCGATGTCAGTGCCGCGCGCAGCTTGTCCAGTTCGTCGCTCATAGCATGCCCTCCGCCCGCGCCCTCTCGCGCAGGCGTTTTTTCACCTCGCTCATGCGCCAGGCGACGGTGCCCTCGGAGATGCCGAGCACCTCGGCCGCCTCCTTCTGGCTCAGATCCTCGCCCAGCGTCAGCGCAACCGCGTCCCTCAGCTCCGGCGCCAGTCCGGCCATCGTGGCGGCCAGCCAGTCCTGCGATTCGGCCGCTTCGGCAATGCCGGCGCGGCGGTTCACCTCCCAGTCGCCCCAGCCGTCGGCGGCGCGCGCGTGGCTCGCCGCCCGCCGGCGGCGGTCATGCGCGGCGTTGACGGTGACGCGGTAGAGCCAGGTCGTGAACCGCGCGGCCCGGCGGTAGGTTCCGAGCTTTGCGGGAAGCGCGAGGCAGATGTCCTGAACGAGGTCCTCGGCCTCGGCCCGTGCGCCGGTCAGACGGAACGCGAGCGCGAAGATCCGGTCGTAGTGCCGTTCGAGGAGCGCCGCGAACGAAGCGCGGTCTCCGTCGGCGGCGGCCGCCGCAAGGGTTTCGTCGTCGCTCGTCATCAGCATCACGATAGGTTGGACGCAGGCCGCGCGGCAATCCTTGGCGGTGGGCCGGGATTTTTCCTTGGCGGTGTTGCACACCCCGGTCGGGCGCCGCCGAGGGAGCGGCGCCCGGGGCAGGGGGGGTCAGCCGAGCAGCGCGTCATAGAACTGGATCGCGCCCTGCATGGACGACATCTGCCCGCGACCGGTCGCGTCGTCGGCAATGGCCATCACCGCGCGGTAGGTCATCGGCCCGAAGGCGCCGTCGATGCGGCCGCTGTAATAGCCCGCGTTCGCGAGCCGGGCCTGGATGAGGCGGCGCTGGCCGGGCGTGTAGCGGCCGAAGGCGCGCGCCGCGGGGCTGTCGTAGAGCCCTGCCGTCGCGTCGGGAAGGTAGTTCGTTGGCGCCGTGTAGACGGGCTGGCGCGGCTGATACTGCCACTGCGTCTGGGTTTGATGCCGCCGCGGCGCCCGGCCATAGCCATAGGGATCCTGATAGGTGCCGCGCGCGGCGGGCACGGCCTGCTTCTTCCGCGCGTCGTTGTAGATCAGCGTTCCGATGATGCCCGCAGCGACGAGGCCGACGAGGGCGTTCTGTTCCTTCTCGCCCCAGGCGAGGGCAGGTGCCGGCGCGGCCGCGACGAGCGAGAGGGCGGCGAGCGCGCCGATGAAGTTGCGTTTCATGGTGGGCAGCATGTCGTTCTCCTTTGCAGGGTTGGCAGATGCAGGGTTGGCAGATGCAGGGTTGGCAGAAACCCGATGCGCCGACCCTGACCGCCTTCCGCCCTGCTAGGCAAAATCGCCGGTGCGCTATCGGATAACCGCGGCCGATTTCGCCTCGGCGGCGGTCGCGGCCTCTTCCCTTCTGCCGTCCGCGCAGCTAGCGTCGGCTCGCCCGGCTGCCAGTTCGAGCCGGCCGGGAAACCCATGCAGAACCGACTCGCGCTCATCTTCATCCTTGCGACGGTGATGATCGATTCCATCGGAATCGGCGTCATCTTTCCGATCATGCCCGCGCTCATGCGCGAAGTGACGGGTGCGGATCTCGCCTCGGCCTCGCTCTGGGGCGGCGTTCTGGCGACCTCGTTCGCGGCGATGCAGTTCCTCTGCGGGCCCATCGTCGGCAATCTCTCGGACCGGTTCGGGCGTCGGCCGGTGATGCTCATCGCCCTGGTGACGATGGCGGTCGACTATCTGATCATGGCGCTGGCCCAGTCGGTCTGGCTTCTGCTTGCCGGCCGTCTCATGGCCGGTGCGGCGGCGGCAACCTACGCCACCGCGAATGCCTACATGGCCGATATCTCGACCGCCCGCGAGCGGGCGAAGAACTTCGGACTGATCGGGGCGGCCTTCGGGCTCGGCTTCATCGCCGGGCCGCTCATCGGCGGGATCGCCGCGGAATGGGGCACGCGGGCGCCGTTCTGGACGGCGGCCGTGATCGCGCTTGCGAACGCGGGCTTCGGGTTCTTCGCGCTGCCCGAGAGCCTGCCGCCGGAGCGGCGGCGGCGGAGTTTCGGTCTTGCCCGGGCCAACCCGTTCGCGGCCTTCCGCGCGATCGGCGACCTGCCGGGGCTCGGCCGTTCGCTCTGGATCCTCTTTCTCTACACGCTGGCATTCCAGTCCTATCCGGCCATCTGGGCCTTCTTCGGGACCGAACGATTCGGCTGGGACGCCTGGTGGAACGGCATTTCACTGGCGCTCTTCGGCGGCTGCATGGTGGTCGTGCAGGGCTTTCTCGTCGGTCCGGCGATCCGGATCTGGGGCGAGAAGCGGACGACCGGCTACGGCATGGCGCTCGAGACCGTCACCTTCGCCTTCTACGGCTTCGTCTCCTCCGGGTTCTGGGCGCTCGCCTTCACGCCGGTGGCCTCGGTCGCCGGGATCGCCGGGCCGGCGCTTTCGGGGCATATGTCGAATGCGACACCCGACGACCAGCAGGGCGAACTTCAGGGCGTGATCGCCTCGGTTCAGGCAGTGGCGATGGGGCTCGCGCCGATGGTCATGACGGCGATCTTCTGGTTCTTCACCCATGACGGAGCGCCCCTCTACCTGCCGGGGGCGCCGTTCCTGCTCTCGGCGATGCTGATGGTCGCGGGCATCCTGCTCCTTGTCGCGCCCGACACAGACAGGGCGCCCGCGTGAGGCGAGGCTGAGCGCCAGGGAGGACCGTCTTGCCCGTCAATCACGCCGCCGTCCGCCACGAAACCGGTCAGCCGATCGGGGTCGAGACCGCGCACACGGGCGCGCCGGGGCCGGGCGAAGGCGAGACAGCGCCCGCGGCCCGTGCGATCCGCCATTGCGAGATCCTCGGCGCCGAAACCGTCCCTGTCCGCGACCCTCGCCGGATCGTCGAACTCTGCCGGCAGGGAAGGCTGAAGCCTTCGAGCTTGCCACCCGGTGCTGGCGGCCCGAAAAGAGCATCGGCGTCATCGCCGATACCCGTAGCGGCGCGGCCCGCCGCAACGGCATCCCGTTCCGATCCCGACACGAGGACCTCATGCGCCTGAAAGACCTCGACATCTTCACCGTCGCGCCGCCCGCACCGGGCTGGGGTGGCCGCTACTGGACCTTCGTCAAGCTCACGACCGACGACGGCATCACCGGCTGGGGCGAATGCTATGCCTCCTCGGTCGGGCCGAAGGCGATGGCGGCCGTGATCGAGGACGTCTTCACCCGCCACATGCAGGGCGAGAGCCCGGAGAACATCGAACTCATGTTCCGCCGCGCCTATTCCTCGGGCTTCACGCAGCGGCCTGACCTGACCGTGATGGGAGCGTTCTCGGGCCTCGAGATCGCCTGCTGGGACATCGTCGGCAAGGCGCGCAACCGCCCGGTCTGGGCGCTGCTCGGCGGGCGCATGAACGAAAGACTGCGCAGCTATACCTATCTCTATCCGCGCCCCGATCAGGATCATGCGCGCTTCTGGGTCGACCCCGAGATGGCGGCCGAGGCCGCGGCGGCGCGGGTGGCCGAGGGCTTTACCGCGGTCAAGTTCGACCCCGCCGGGCCCTATACGATCCGTGGCGGGCACGATCCCTCGGCCTCCGACATCACGCGCTCGGTCGCCTTCTGCCGGGCGATCCGCGAGGCGGTGGGCGACCGCGCGGACCTGCTTTTCGGCACGCACGGCCAGTTCAACGTGGCGGGCGCCGTGCGGCTTGGTCAGGCGCTCGAACCCTATGGGCCGCTCTGGTACGAGGAACCCATCCCGCCCGACAACCTGCTCGACTTCGCCGAGGTGCAGAAGGCGGTGCGGATCCCGGTCGCGACCGGCGAGCGGTTCACGACCAAGGCCGAGTTCGCGACCGTGCTCAGGACCGGCGGCGCGCGGATCCTGCAGCCAGCGCTCGGCCGCGCGGGCGGCATCTGGGAGGCAAAGAAGATCGCCGCCGTGGCCGAGGTCTTCACCGCCCAGGTTGCGCCGCATCTCTATGCGGGACCGGTGGAATGGGCCGCCAACCTGCATCTCGGGGTCTCGATCCCGAACCTCCTGATGGTCGAGACGATCGAGCAGGGCGGCGCCTTCCACCTCAGGCTCATCCGCAACTCGATCCGCTGGGAGGAGGGCCATGTGCTGGCGCCAGAGGGGCCGGGGCTGGGCATCGACTTCGACGAGGATCTGGCCCGCGCCCATCCCTATTCCGGCCAGGCACTGCACCTTGAGATGCAGGAGGCGCCCTGCGACTATCGCCGACCGAATGCGTTCGAAGGTGGCGCGCCGTCGAAGCGCTGAGCGCCGACAGGCCCGGACGGTCCCGGAACGGAGGCACTGGACCGCCGCCCGCCTTGCCCCTAGCCTCGCTTCCCAGGAAGGGGCCGCGGGGCATGCAACGCTATCTTGTCAGACGCCTGATCTCTCTCGTCCTCAGCCTCGTCGTGGCGAGCCTCGTGATCTTTGCCGTGATCGAGATCGTGCCGGGCGATCCTGCCTCCTACATGCTGGGCCTGAACGCGAGCCCCGAGACGGTCGCGGCGCTGCGCGACCGGCTCGGGCTGAACGAACCGGTGCCGTTGCGCTACCTGCACTGGCTGGTCGGAATGCTGCAGGGCGACTTCGGTCAGTCCTATACGTACAAGGTGCCGGTGGCCGAGCTTGTGGCGCAGCGCCTGACGGTCTCGCTGCCGCTCGCGCTCCTTGCGCTGTTGCTCGCGACCGCCATCGCCTTTCCGGCCGGTCTCATCGCTGCGGCGCGACGTGGACGGGCCGCCGACAGCGCCGTGATGGGCGCCACCCAGATCGGCGTCGCGCTGCCGAACTTCTGGTTTGCGATGCTCCTCGTCCTTGCCTTCGCGCTGCATTGGCGGCTCTTCCCGGCGGGCGGCTTTCCCGGCTGGTCGGAACCTCTCGCGGGGATCCGCGCCCTGACGCTGCCCGCCATTGCGCTCGCGCTGCCACAGGCCGCGATCCTGGCCCGGGTGCTGCGCTCGGCGCTCGTCGAAACGCTCGGCCAGGACTACATTCGCACCGCCCGCGCCAAGGGGCTCACGCGCGGTCAGGCGCTTGTCGGGCACGCGCTGCGCAACGCGATGATCCCGGTGCTGACGATCCTCGGCATGCAGTTCTCGTTCCTGCTCGCCGGCGCCATCATCATCGAGAACGTCTTCTACCTGCCGGGGCTCGGGCGGCTCATCTTCCAGGCCATCACCCAGCGCGACCTGATCGTCGTCGAAAGCGTGGTGATGATCCTGGTCTTTGCCGTGATCCTCGTGACCTTTCTCGTCGACCTCGCCTATGGGGCAATCGACCCGCGCTTGAGGAAGCGCGCATGAGACCGGCCTTCGCGCTTGGCCTGGCGCTGGCGCTCGCCGCCCTCTTGGCGGCGCTTGTCTCGCTCGTCTGGACGCCCTACGACGTTGCCGCCCTTGCCATCGCCGACAGGCTGAAACCGCCCTCGGCGGCACATTGGCTCGGCACCGACCACTTCGGCCGCGATATCGGCTCGATGCTGATGGCGGGTGCCCGGACCTCGATCGCCGTGGCCCTTGTCGCGGTCGGCATCGGCATGGGGCTCGGCGTCCCGCTCGGCCTTGTCGCCTCGGCCCGGCACGGAAGCCTCCTCGACGAGGTCGTGATGCGGGGCAACGATCTCGTCTTCGCCTTCCCCTCGCTTGTCATCGCCATCCTGATCACGGCGGTCTTCGGCCCCTCGGCGGTGAACGCGATCCTCGCCATCGGGATCTTCAACATCCCCGTCTTCGCCCGTGTCGCCCGCGGCGGCGCGCTCAGCCTCTGGACGCTCGATTTCATCCGCGCGGCCGAGGTGGCCGGCAAGGGCCGCACCCGCATCTCGGTCGAGCACATCCTGCCGAACATCCTCAACCTGCTGATCGTCCAGGGCACGATCCAGTTCTCGCTCGGCATCCTCGCCGAGGCGGGCCTTTCCTATGTCGGGCTCGGCGCGCAGCCGCCCACGCCCTCCTGGGGCAGGATGCTGGCCGAGGCGCAGACCATGGTCACGGTCGCCCCGCACGTGGCGATCTTCCCCGGTCTCGCCATCGTGCTGACGGTGCTCGGGCTGAACCTTCTCGGCGACGGGCTGCGCGATCATCTCGATCCGCGGCTGAGGCGCGCGGCATGAGCCTGCTTGCGGTCAGCGACCTCGCGCTCACCATCCACGGCGTGCCGATCCTGCGCGATGTCGATCTGGCCATCGCGCCGGGCGAGATCTTCGGGCTCGTCGGCGAAAGCGGGTCCGGCAAGTCGATGACCGCGCTCGCGTTCATGGGGCTGCTGCCGCATGGGTCCCTGGCTACGGGCGAAGCGCTTTTCGACGGTGAAGACCTGCTCTGCCTGCCTGAAAGACGTCTGACCCGCCTGCGGGGCAACGACATCGCGATGATCTTCCAGGAGCCGATGACGGCGTTGAACCCGATGAAGACGATCGGCGACCAGGTGGCGGAGACACTGCGCGTGCACCGCGCCGCGACGCGCGCGGAGGCCCGCGCCGTGGCGCGGGACAGGCTCGACCGGGTCGGCCTGCCCGAAGACCGCTTTCCGCTGACGCTCTATCCGCACGAACTTTCGGGCGGTCAGCGCCAGCGCGTCGCCATCGCCATGGCCATCGCGCTGCGCCCGAAGCTTCTCATCGCGGACGAGCCGACGACGGCGCTCGACGTGACGACCCAGGCGCAGATCCTCGATCTTCTGCGCGGCCTCGCGCGGGACGAGGACATGGCGCTTCTGCTCATCACCCATGACCTTGCGGTGGTGGCCGACATGGCGCGCCATGTCGCGGTGATGAAGGACGGTCGCGTGGTCGAGGCGGGTGCCACCGAGCCGCTCTTCCGCGCCAGGCGCGAAGACTACACCCGCCGTCTCATCGTCGCTTCCGAACATGTGCCGGCGCGCCGCAGCGCGCCCCCGGGGGCGGATCTCCTGACCGTCAGCGGTGCGGTGCGGGAATACCTGCTTCCGCGCCCCTCGGCCCTGGCCCCGCATCCCCGCCTGCGCGCCGTCGATGGCGTGAGCTTCACGCTGCGCGCCGGCGAGAGCCTCGGCCTCGTCGGCGAGAGCGGCTGCGGCAAGTCCACGCTCACCCGCGCGATCCTCGGGCTCGATCCGCTGCAGGGTGGCCGGATCCGGCTCGGGGAAGAAGAGGTCACCGCCGGCCGCAAGATGGCGCCGGCGCTCAGGGCGCGGATGCAGGTCGTGTTCCAGGACCCCTACGGCAGCTTCAACCCCCGCCACCGGGTCGAACGACTGGTGGCAGAGCCCTTTCACCTTACCGGCCGCCCGCGCGACGCGCGCGACCGCGTGGCCGCCGCGCTCGACGAAGTCGGGCTCAAGCCCGCCGACATGGCAAAGTACATCCACGAATTCTCCGGCGGCCAGCGCCAGCGCATCGCCATCGCCCGCGCGCTCATCATCCGGCCCGATCTCATCGTTCTCGACGAGGCGGTCTCGGCGCTCGATGTGCGCGTGCGCGCGCAGGTGCTCGACCTGCTGGCGCGGCTTCAGCAAAGTCACGGGCTCGCCTATCTCTTCATCAGCCACGACCTTTCGGTCGTGCGTTCGGTGACCGACCGGGTCATGGTGATGCGCGCCGGGCGGATCGTGGAGGAAGGGGCGACCGAAGCCGTCTTCACCGCCCCTCAGGAGGCCTATACGAAGGCGCTGATCGCGGCCGCGCCGCGCATACCCGACGCCTGGAAGGAGCCCGCCGATGCGACGCGACCCTGACCTCCCCCAACTCTGGTTCGACCCCGCCGAAATGCTGATCGGCGGCCGCTGGCGCCCGGCGTCGCAGACGCTGCCGGTCGAGGACCCCTCGACGGGGTTCGAGATCGGCCGCATCGCGCGCGGCCGGGCCGGGGACATCGCCGAAGCCGTCGCGGCGGCCGAGGCGGCCCGTGCCGGCGACTGGGGGCGGATGACGGCGACGGAGCGCGGCCGCGTGCTGGCGCGGATCGGCCGGATGGTCCGGGAGCGCGCCGAGGATCTCGCCCTGATCGAGACCACCGACGTGGGCAAGCCGCTGACACAGGCGCGCGCCGACGCCCAGGCGCTTGCCCGCTACATGGAGTTCTATGCCGGCGCCGCCGACAAGGTGATGGGCGAGACGATCCCCTATCTGGACGGCTACACCGTCTACACGTTGCGCGAGCCGCATGGCGTCACCGGCCATATCGTGCCGTGGAACTATCCGATGCAGATCGTCGGCCGCTCGGTCGGCGCCGCGCTGGCCATGGGCAATGCCTGCATCCTGAAACCTGCCGAGGAAGCCTCGCTGACCGCGCTCGCCTTCGCCCGGATCGCCTGCGAGGCCGGCCTGCCGGCCGGGGCGCTGAACGTGGTGACGGGTCTCGGCGAGGAGGCGGGTGCGGCGCTGTCCTGCCACCCCGGCGTCCAGCACCTGAGCTTTACCGGCTCGGTCGCCGTCGGTCGGCTGATCCAGGCCGCCGCGGCCCTGAACGTCGTCCCGGTGACGCTGGAGCTCGGTGGCAAGTCGCCGCAGCTCGTCTTCGCCGATGCGGATCTCGACGCGGCACTGCCGTTCCTCGTGAACGCCGGCATCCAGAATGCCGGCCAGACCTGCTCGGCCGGTTCGCGCATTCTCGTCGAGCGACCCCGCTACGACGAGGTCGTGTCGCGCATGGCGGAACGCTATGCGAAGCTGCGGGTCGGGCCCGCGCGCGATGACCTCGACCTCGGTCCGCTCATTTCGGCCCGCCAGCGGGAAATCGTCGAGGGGTTCCTTGCCATGGCCCCCGAGGGCGCCGTCTCGGCGCAGGGCAGGATCGTGGCGGCGGCGCCGGCGGGCGGCCACTACCTGGCGCCCACGCTTCTGGCCGGTCCCGGCCCCGACCACCCGCTGGCACAGGACGAGATCTTCGGCCCGGTGCAGATCGTGATCCCGTTCGCCGACGAGGGCGAGGCGGTGGCGATCGCCAACGGCACCGGTTACGGTCTCGTCGCCTCGATCTGGACCGAAAGCGGGGCGCGGCAGATGCGGCTTGCGAAGAGGATGCGGGCGGGGCAGGTTTTCCTGAACAACTATGGCGCCGGGGGCGGTGTGGAACTGCCCTTCGGCGGTGTCGGCAAGTCCGGCCACGGGCGCGAAAAAGGCTTCGAGGCGCTCTACGGTTTCTCGGTCACGAAGACGGTGGCGGCGCGGCACGGCTAGGAGGTGGCATGCGGCTGAAGGACAAGACGGCGATCGTGACCGGCGCGGGCTCGGGCTTCGGCGCCGGCATCGCGCGCAGGTTCGCGGCCGAGGGCGCGAAGGTTCTGGCGGCCGACATCGACGCGGCGGCCGCGCAGGCGGTCGCGGACGAGATCGGCGGCACGCCGGCGACGGTGGACGTCTCCTGCGCCGCCAGCGTCGCGGCGCTGGCCGAGACCGCTCGCGCGGTTTTCGGCACGCCCGACATCCTCGTCAACAACGCCGGCGTGACCCATCTCCCGGCCGCTATGGAGAAGATCTCGGAGGCCGATTTCGACCGCGTCTTCGCGGTCAACTGCAAGTCCGTCTTCCTGATGGCCGAGGCCTTCGTCGCGGCGATGAAGGCGCGCGGCTCGGGTGCGATCCTCAACGTCGCCTCGACCGCCGGGCTCTCGCCGCGCCCGCGGCTCAGCTGGTACAATGCCTCCAAGGGCTGGATGATCACCGCGACCAAGGCGATGGCGGTCGAGCTTGCGCCCAGTGGCGTCCGCGTGAACGCGATCTGCCCGGTGGCCGGAGAGACGCCGCTTCTGAAGAGCTTCATGGGCGAGGACACGCCGGAGATGCGCGCGCGGTTCCTCGCGACGATCCCGATCGGCCGCTTCTCGACGCCCGAGGACATGGGCAATGCGGCCTGCTTCCTCTGTTCGCAAGAGGCCTCGATGATCACCGGCGTGGCGCTCGAGGTCGATGGCGGGCGCTGCATCTGATCCACCGGGACGGGCAGCTGCCCGCGTTCCCGAAGGGGGTATTTGAACAACGAAGAAGGGCGAAGGATGAAGGTCATCAATCTTGCCGAGAAACTGGCGCTTGTCGACACTCACTGGGACCCGAGAGTTGTCGCCGGCTACAACGGCAACGACATCATGGTGGTGAAAGCGAAGGGCGAGTTTCCGTTCCACGACCATCCCGACACCGATGACTTCTTCCTGGTGATCGAGGGAGAGGTCCTTCTCGACGTCGGCGACGAGACCCATGTGCTGCGGGCGGGCGAGCTGTTCGTGGTGCCGCGGGGCGTTCGCCACCGGCCGCGGGTGCTCGGCGAGGCGAAGCTGCTGTTGATCGAGCCTGCGGGCACGCCGAACACCGGCGATGCGGCAACGGCCTCGAGGAAGGAGCCGATCTGATGCGGCCGGGGCCAAGAAACCTGATCACCGACGTCGCCGGCCTTCGCGTCGGCAATGCCGAGGATCACGACATCCGCACCGGGGTGACGGTCTTGCTGGGCAGCCGCGCCTTCACCGCGGCGGTGCAAGTGATGGGCGGCGCGCCGGGGACCCGCGAGACCGATCTTCTGGCGCCCGACAAGCTCGTGCAGGAAGTCGACGCGCTGGTCCTGTCGGGTGGTTCGGCCTTCGGGCTCGACGCGGCCTCGGGCGTGGCGGACGGTCTGCGCGAGGCGGGCCGCGGTTTTGCCGTCGGTGATCAGCGGGTGCCGATCGTGCCCGGCGCGATCCTCTTCGATCTGCTGAACGGCGGCGACAAGGGCTGGCGCGAGAACCCCTACAAGGGGCTCGGCCGTGCCGCTCTCGCCCGGGCGGGCGAGGAGTTCGCGCTCGGCACCGCGGGGGCCGGCACGGGCGCGAGCGTGCACCAGATGAAGGGCGGGCTCGGGTCCGCCTCGGCGGTCCTGGAAAATGGTTGCACGGTCGGCGCGCTGGTCGCGGTGAACGCGCTCGGCTCGGTGACCGTGGGCGACGGGCCGGAATTCTGGGCGGCGCCATGGGAGCTTGGGGGCGAATTCGGCGGGCGCGGACTTCCCTCCGGCTTCCCCGCGGCAACCGAACCCTTCCCCGGCAAGCGGCTTGGTGAGGCAACGACGATCGCGATCGTGGCCACGGACGCGGTACTGACCCGGTCGCAGACCCAGCGCATGGCGACCGCGGCGCATGACGGCATGGCCCGCGCCATCGTGCCGTCGCACACGCCCTTCGACGGCGATCTTGTGTTTGCGGTCGCGACCGGCGCGCGGGTGCTTGGCGACCCTGCGGCCGACGCCTTCCGTCTCGGACACGCGGCGGCCGCGTGCCTCGCCCGCGCCATCGCCCGCGCCGTCCACGCCGCCAGCTTCCGGCCCGGCGATCTGGTGCCGAGCTGGCAGAGGCGCTTCGCCGGAAGGTGAGCTAGTCGAGAAGCGCCCGCAGAAGCGGGCTTTCCCGCTCCAGCCCCTCGATCACGTCGAAATGATGCCGCGCCGGCTCCACCGTCACCGGACAGGCCCAGGCATTGCCGAGCCGGCGCGCCTGATCGAGAAAGACCGGCCGTTCCCCGGCGCCGACCCAGACACGGACCTCGGTGCCGGCCCGGCGCGCCACGAGCGCGGGGCTTTCGGCCCGGGCCTCTTCGGGGGTGAGGGCGAGATCGGCCTGCATCGAGGTCTCGCGCAGGGGGCGCAGGTCGCTCAGGGGCGAGATCGCGACGATGCGGCGCAGGCGTGCGAGCAGGGATGCGGGCAGCGCGACATCGGCCGAGGCCATGCGGAGCGCGAGATGCCCGCCGGCCGAATGCCCGGCGATCACCAGCGGCCCGTCAACCAGCGCAGCCGCCCGGACAAGAGCGGCGGCAACTTCCTGCGTCATCGTGGCGATGCGGGCCGCCGGCGCCAGGGTGTAGGCCGGCATCGCCACCGCCCAGCCCCGCGCGAGCGCGCCCGCAGCGAGATGCGAGAAGTCGCGCGGTCCGAAGGCGAGCCAGTAGCCTCCATGCACGAAGACGAGCAGGCCGCGCGGCCCTGACGCGTCGGGGTCATCGGGGGGGCGGAAGAGATCGAACCAGCCCGCCGCGGCCGGGCCGTAGCGCTGCCCGAGTTCCGCCCGCGCGCCAGCGGCCGTGCGAAAGGCCGCCGCCGCCGCGGCCCAGCGCGAGGGGTAGCCCTCGCCTCCCGGAATATGCTTTGCATTCGCGAAGGCTGCATCATATCTCATGGCCAGCAACCCCGGGCCGGCGCGGCAGGCTGGACTTTGCCGCGCGCCCCGTGCATTTGATCAAATCGAGAAACTGGAGGGTTCCCATGCTTGATTCCGTCACCGACCTGCGGGCGCTTCTGAAAGACCCGTCGCTACTGGTAACGCAGTCCTATGTCGCTGGGCAATGGATCGATGCCGACGACGGCACCACCTTCGAGGTCACGAACCCCGCGCGCGGCGACGTGATCTGCAGCCTGCCGAACCTCGGCCGCGCCGAAACCGCGCGCGCCATCGCTGCGGCAGACACGGCCCGTCACGAATGGGCGGCCCGCACCGGCAAGGAACGCGCTGTCGTGCTGCGGGCCTGGTACGACCTCATGGTCGCCAATGCCGACGATCTGGCCGCCATCCTGACCGCCGAGATGGGCAAGCCGCTCGCCGAGGCGAAGGGCGAGATCCTCTATGGTGCCTCGTTCGTCGAATGGTTCGCCGAAGAGGCCAAGCGCGTCTATGGCGAGACCATCCCCGGCCACCAGCGCGACAAGCGCATCACCGTGATCAAGCAGCCGATCGGCGTCGCCGCCTCGATCACGCCGTGGAACTTCCCGAACGCGATGATCGCCCGCAAGGTCGCCCCGGCGCTTGCCGTCGGCTGCGGCTTCGTGGCCCGGCCTGCGGCCGAGACGCCGCTTTCCGCGCTCGCCATGGCGGTCCTGGCCGAGCGCGCCGGCGTGCCTGCGGGGCTCTTCTCGGTCATCACCTCGAAGAGGTCCTCCGATATCGGCAAGGAATTCTGCGAAAACCATGCGGTGCGCAAGCTGACCTTCACCGGCTCGACCGAGGTTGGCCGGATCCTTCTGCGTCAGGCCGCCGACCAGGTGATGAAGTGTTCGATGGAGCTTGGCGGCAACGCCCCCTTCATCGTCTTCGACGATGCCGATCTCGACAAGGCTGTCGAGGGGGCGATGATCTCCAAGTTCCGCAACAACGGCCAGACCTGCGTCTGCGCCAACCGGATCTACGTGCAGGCCGGCGTCTATGACGCCTTCGCCGCCAAGCTGGCGGCGGCGGTCGCGAAGCTGAACGTCGGCGACGGTCTGAAGGACGGCGTGACCACCGGGCCGCTCATCAACGAGGCGGCCGTCGAGAAGGTCGAGGAGCATATCGCCGACGCCCTTGCCGGCGGCGGTCATATCGTGGCCGGGGGCAAGCGCCACGCCCTTGGCGGCACCTTCTTCGAACCGACCGTCGTGACCGGCATCACGCCATCGATGAAGGTCTCGACCGAAGAGACCTTCGGCCCGCTGGCGCCGCTCTTCCGGTTCGAGACCGAGGAAGAGGTGATCCGGCTCGCCAATGCGACGATCTTCGGTCTCGCCTCCTATTTCTACGCCCGTGACATCGGCCGCATCACCCGCGTCCAGGAGGCGCTGGAATACGGCATGGTCGGCGTCAATACCGGCCTCATCTCGACCGAGGTCGCGCCCTTCGGCGGCGTCAAGCAGTCGGGCCTCGGCCGCGAAGGCAGCCATCACGGGGTCGAGGATTATCTGGAGATGAAATACATCTGCCTGTCGGTCTGATCCGCGCACGGGATCGATCCTCGAAGGGGGCCCCGCCCGGGCCCCCTTTCGCTTGCGCCGCCGCCCGCCCTGCCGCTAAAGGGAAGGCACGTGGTCCCGTAGCTCAACTGGATAGAGCAGCTGACTTCTAATCAGCAGGTTGAGGGTTCGAGTCCTTCCGGGATCGCCACTGTTTTTCACTCACGTTCCAAGCCGCCAAGAGAGTGCGCGGATTGGCGATTTCTCACGCATGCCCATGCAAAGGTCCTTTCTCAAGCGGCGCGCGACCGTCGGAGGTTGATCTAAGGTGGCTCCGGGCCCCGACCGTGAACCGCCGGCGGTCGGGGCTTTCCGGCTTCTTCGCGGTGACGGGCTGGCGGCGCCAGAGGGATCGTGGAGCGCGCTCGGCACCAGTAGCCGATGGCACTGCGGGCCCGGACAAGGTTCCAATCACTGCGCCGCCTCTCCTGGCGCTCGCCTTGCGTCTCGTTGTCGACGACAGCGGCGCGATCCTCTGCCGCAAGGGCGCCGGATTGCGCTGCAAGCATCAATCCGCCGGGTCGTCGGACCACTTCGAGCACCCGATCGATCGGAGCGTTTCAGGCAGCGTCGCCCGCCCGCGCCGCCGGCAGACGGTGCCAAAAGGTCGCAGGCCGTGTCGTGCCCTTGATAAGCCCGCGCGGAGCGCCGATATCTCGGTCATGACCAAGTTCAGCCTTCATATGAGGTTCCTGCACAAAGCAGGAAACACACTGAACCGCCGGTAGCCCCGGGCGGGATCAGGCCGTCTGCCTGTCCGCGCCACGGGGCCTTCTCGATCTCTTTCAGATCAGTCGGAATGACGTCGCCCCGCTCCGAGCGGTCGGTCCTGTCAATTTGCAGACGGCCCGGCGGCAGTGGTGCGCGCGTCTCGGTTCAATCTCCTCGTCATGGAGCACGTCATGCACCCCACTATGCACAAGCCCAACATCTCTCCTTTCCCGCAGGCGCGGATCTCGGCTCAGCGCGATCGCAGGGCCGGACCGGTCCGAGGATGGCTCCGGGCCGCTTTCATCAACTGGGAACGCCGGAAGATGATCGAAACTCTTCGAGCCATGGACGATCACCTGCTGCGCGACATCGGCATCGACCGCAGCGACATCCCGCGCGTCGTCGATGGTTTCACCGAGCGTGAAATCCGCATGCGCCCGGTCTCTTCGGAGGTGGAGCATGACTACAGGCGGCGCCGCGAACAGGCGGCATAGCGCCTAATCTCCGGACGGAGCAAGCGCACCGGTGCATCGCATTGATGCGCGACTTCGCCGCGAGGCGGCGCGCGATGGAAAGGACCGACGACATGATGATTTGCAAGGCAGACTTCGAAGAACTGTTCCCCGAAACATTCCCGGCCAGGCACGACGAGAGGGCCGGGCAGCCGAATCCCGACTGCCTGGCGCGGTGGGAAGATGATGGTGGTCGCACCGCGCCGGCAAGGCGCCGCTACCGGCCGTTCGAGGTGGCCTGGTCTGGCCGCTCGCTTCGGTCTGTGTCATGCGACGCGATCCGACTTGCGCCACTCGATACATGAGGCTTTCGATCCCCGGCTCGGAGACCGGTCCGGTGTCGATCCGCAGGACGGATTGCCGACCGTTCGTTGCGCAGGCGCGCGCCCTGGCGCGGCCTGCCCCGGAATTCCGGCCTGCAGGAACGCCCGGTGAGGACTTCGCCATCGGACCACCGCCTTCAACTTCCCGGCGCCAATACCACCTGCTCCGCTCCGGATCAGGTCTTGTCTCCACAATTGACAGCCCGCACCCAAAGGCTAAGCTCTCCTCATGGTCACGCACGCGAACCACTACCGGTTTCTGCTTCTCAACCGCCCGGCACCCCGGGCGGTCTGCGCATAGGCGCGCCTTCGACCACCCGGGGCTTTCTCACATCCTTGAATTGAGAATGCGGGCTTCGTCGCCCCGGAGGACACATCATGACCATCACCAGGATCGCCCGACTGCCTGCGGGCAGTGATTTCCGACCGCTTTTCGAGCGCTCGGCCATCGAGACGGGCTTTCTGCTCACCGTCGAGGACCGGCTCGGCATCGAGCGCCTGCTTCGCCATCGCGGCACCGGGCATGCGCCCAACCCCCCGCTCCTGAACGGGCTCTTGCGCCACAAGCTGCGGATATCGCGCGGAGCCACTGAGCCGGCCCCGCCCGAGCTTGTGGTTTCCGGCTGCCATGTCACCTACATGATCAGCGACGAGGGTGCGCGCTCGGGCACCCTTTCCATGAGCCCGGTGCCAGTCCCGGGTCACGTTCTCGTCGCATCCTTGCTCGGGGCGACGCTGATCGGGATGCGAAAACTGCAGAAGGTGCCGCTGCTGCGGGACGACGGTCAGATCGGGACGGTCGTCGTGCTGGATGTGAGCCCCTCGCCGAACCACGACGCGGCCTGACGACCTGATCCGCCTCCGGCGGGCCAGGGAAGCTGGCTACCCACAATCTATCCCGCCGGGGAAGGCGGAAAGGAGAAGTCGATGAACATGCAACGCTCCCCCTCACGCGGGGCCGGCCGGCGGCCCAGGGTCGTCATCGGTGCCGACTGCCTGGACAGGCTCGAAGCTCTTGCGGAGCGCGCTATTCAGCGCAACCCGGACCTCGCCGATCGGCTGCTCGGCGAGATCGGCCGAGCCCGCATCGTTCCGGCGGCGAAACTTCCGCCGAACGTGGTGGCGATCGGTCGCACGGTCACTTACCGCGACGAAACCACCGGCCAGGAAACCTCGGTAACGCCTGTCTATCCCGAGGACGCCGACATCGCACGTGGTCGGATCTCGATCCTGACGCCGGTCGGGGTCGCCCTGATCGGACTGGCCGAGGGCGCATCGCTGCACTGGGACACACGGGATGGAAAGCGGCGCGTGCTGACCGTGTTGCACGTCGCGCCCGAGGATGCCTCCGAAAGGCTGAAGCCTCGATGATCCGCCCTTCTCGGCGCCTTGCCGAAGCCCGTGTCCTGCCCGGAGGGAGCCGTTCGATGCGCCGACCAGGCCACGACGCTCCCTCCGGGACATCGGCAATCGCCGCTGCGGCGCCTTCCCATCCCGTCGAAAGACAGTCTCATGAACCGCCACCTTCCGCCTGCCTGCCCGTCCTGCAAGTCGCCGCTTCCCCGCGCGGCCGCTCATCGCTGTCCCGCCTGCCGCCACATTCTGCGCGGCTCCATTCCGATCATCCGGATCTCCTGCCGCCGCTGCGGCTCCGCCGTCGAACAGCACGCCGGCGCCGCAGCGAGCTGCCTCCGGTGCCGGCCCCGTCGGGCCAGAGAGGTCTTGGCGCGCGTGCGGGATCGAGCGTGATCCTCGCGGTGCCGGGTGTCGCGATCCGGAATGTCGTCGCCGATACGCTGTCCGGCATCGCACCGGGCGTCGAGGCACCTTGCCGAATCGATGGCAAGTGCGCCTGGCCGCCCAGCCGCATCGCCTCATGAATGGCATGAATGCGATCATTGCTTGACCGATCCTCGCGGGTTCCGCGTGCAATGCCTTGCCGGGCACTCCATTGTTCCCGACCCGAACACTCAACCTGACCATTTAGACAGCTTCAAATCGGGGACGAGATCGCTGATACTCACTAACACATTGAGACAAATAATTTTATGTGGTGACGAGTGGACCAGTTGCGTAAGAGTTCAAGTGTATTTCCGGATTTGGTTCCGCCCATTGGTGGGGATGCGGCGGGGCCAAAATCTATCTCCCGAATAGTGCGGGAGGCAGGCATCCCGGCATCGTTCGCGTTGGTCCTGGGCGTTGCCGTTTCGATCGTCGCGTTCACCGCCGCGATTGTGAGACTGTAGCCCGAGATGACCGGTCGAGGCGCGCCGGATCACGCCGTTCATTCCGGTGATCGGCACGCCTGAGCGGGTGGGCGGAAGCCGGTCGCGGCCGAAGTTCGAACGGGATCCGGAAACCGATGACTGCGTTTGGCCCGGGGGCCGGGCTCCAAGGCATTTCCGCCGCAGCTCCCGCAATCCGACCCCGGGCAAGGAGATCTCGAGTCGGCGCACGTGCCGGGCGCTGGAATCAGGCTGCGATACCTGCCGGTCGAAACCTCTCTGCCGTCCCAAGGTGGATGCGCGTTCCGAATGCGGGCGAAACAGCGACAGCTGCCCGGGCAGTTGGAGGTCGCGACACGATCCGAGCCCTGAGATCGGCAAAAGCCGCAACCAAGCGACCAGCATCCGGAACCGAGTGGCCCGCTCGATCGTGCCGGGGACTATCACGCCACAGCTCCCGCCGAGTTCATCGGAAAAAGCTGCCGCAAAGACGAAGTGGTCCTGGGGTCGGCCCGGGGTCGGCTTGGGGTCGGCCCGGGGTTGGACGGCCGCTTCGCTTGCAATTGGGGGCGGGCAATAGCTTGCACCGTGCGACGGACCCCACCTTTTCCCTTGCCCTCCCGCGTCCCCTCTCCTATAGGGACGCATCTTGCGATTCCGGGTCTCCGGATTCGCCTGTTCATCATTGACTCCACCGGATCAAGGGTGACCCAGCTCAGGGCCCTCTGGTGATGTGAGAAGGAAGAGGCGCATGAACGCCACCGAACTGAAGACGAAGACGCCCGACCAGCTTCGGGACGAGCTCGTCTCGCTGAAGAAGGAGGCCTTCAACCTCCGCTTCCAGCAGGCCACCGGCCAGCTTGAGAACACCGCCCGCATGCGCGCCGTCCGCCGCGACGTTGCCCGCATCCAGACGGTTCTGAACCAGAAAGCCGCTGAAGCGGCGGCGAACTGAGGTAACTGACATGCCCAAACGTATCCTGCAAGGCACCGTGACCTCGGACAAGAACGAGCAGACGATCACCGTCCTCGTCGAGCGTCGCTTCAAGCACCCGCTGCTGCACAAGACCGTGCGGAAATCGAAGAAATACCGCGCCCATGACGCGGAGAACAAGTTCAAGGTCGGCGACGTGGTCCGCATCGAGGAATGCGCCCCGATCTCGAAGACGAAACGCTGGACCGTGGTGACGGACGCCTCGGCGTAACCCACCGCGACCCAGTTCAATCGAAACCCTGGGGAGACTTTCCCCAAAGGTCGGGAGAAACCAAATGATCCAGATGCAGACCAATCTGGATGTCGCTGACAACTCCGGCGCGCGCCGGGTGCAGTGCATCAAGGTTCTGGGAGGTTCCCACCGCCGCTATGCCAGCGTCGGCGACATCATCGTGGTGTCGGTCAAGGAAGCCATCCCGCGCGGCCGCGTGAAGAAGGGCGATGTCCGCAAGGCCGTCGTCGTGCGCACCGCCAAGGAAGTCCGCCGCGAGGACGGCACTTCGATCCGCTTCGACCGCAACGCCGCCGTCATCCTGACGAACCAGGGCGAACCGGTCGGCACCCGGATCTTCGGCCCGGTCGTGCGCGAGCTTCGCGCCAAGAACTTCATGAAGATCATCTCGCTTGCCCCGGAGGTGCTGTGATGGCCGCGAAACTCCGTAAGGGCGACAAGGTCGTGGTGCTTGCCGGCAAGGACAAGGGCAAGGAAGGCGCGATCCAGTCGGTCGATCCGAAGGCCGGCAAGGCCGTGGTCGAGGGCATCAACGTCGCCATCCGTCACCAGCGCCAGACGCAGACGAACCAGGGCGGCCGGCAGCCGAAGGCGATGCCGATCGACCTGTCGAACCTCTCCGCGCTCGACAAGAACGGCAAGGCCACCCGCGTCGGCTTCCGCATGGAAGACGGCAAGAAGGTGCGCTTCGCCAAGACCACCGGGGAGGTGCTGTGATGCTCGATACCCAGACCTACACGCCGCGCCTCAAGGCGCTCTTCGCCTCAAAGATCCGCGCCGCGCTGAAGGAGGAATTCTCCTACAAGAACGAGATGCAGATCCCGAAGCTCGAGAAGATCGTCCTCAACATGGGCGTCGGCGAGGCGGTGAAGGACACCAAGAAGGTCAAGCAGGCCGCCGAGGAGCTGACGCTCATCGCCGGTCAGAAGGCCGTCGTCACCAAGGCCAAGAAGTCGATCGCGGGCTTCCGCGTGCGTGAAGAGATGCCGCTCGGCACCAAGGTCACGCTGCGCGGCGACCGGATGTACGAATTCCTCGACCGCCTCATCAACATCGCGCTCCCGCGCGTCCGCGACTTCCGCGGCGTCAAGGGCAGTTCGTTCGACGGCCGCGGCAACTACGCGATGGGCCTGAAGGAACACATCGTGTTCCCCGAGATCGAGTTCGACAAGGTCGACGAGGTTCTCGGCATGGACATCATCATCTGCACCACCGCGCCGACCGACGCGGAAGCGAAGGCGCTGTTGAAGCAATTCAACATGCCCTTCAACAGCTGATCGCGGAGGAACGAGATATGGCAAAGAAATCCATGGTGAACCGCGAAGTGAAGCGCGCCAAGCTGGTCAAGCAATATGCGGCCAAGCGCGCGGCACTGAAAGCGGTCATCGAAGACCAGTCGAAGCCGATGGAAGAGCGTTTCAAGGCGACGATGAAACTGGCGAAGCTGCCCCGCAACTCCTCGGCGACGCGGATCCACAACCGCTGCCAGCTGACGGGCCGTCCGCACGCCTATTACCGCAAACTCAAGCTCTCCCGCATCATGCTGCGCGATCTCGCCTCGATGGGCCAGATCCCCGGCATGGTGAAGTCGAGCTGGTAAGGAGGACCGAGATATGTCGATGAACGATCCTCTCGGCGATATGCTGACCCGCATCCGCAACGCCCAGCTGCGCGGCAAGTCCACCGTCCGCACGCCGGCCTCCAAGCTCCGTGCCTGGGTGCTCGACGTGCTGAAGGACGAGGGCTACATCCGCGGCTACGACAAGGTTCAGACGGCCGAAGGCCACGAAGAGCTTGAAATCAGCCTGAAATACTTCGAGGGCACGCCCGTGATCCGCGAGATCAGGCGCGTCTCGAAGCCGGGCCGCCGGGTCTATGCCGGCGTCAAGGACATCCCCTCGGTCCGTCAGGGCCTGGGTGTCTCCATCGTCTCGACGCCGAAGGGCGTCATGTCGGACGCAGCCGCACGCACCGCCAATGTCGGCGGTGAAGTGCTCTGCACCGTGTTCTGAGGAGGGGTCAATGTCTCGTATCGGCAAGAAACCCGTTCCCGTCCCGTCGGGTGTCACGGTCACCATCAGCGGCCAGACGGTCGAGGCAAAGGGTCCGAAGGGCCTTTTGTCCTTCACCGCCACCGACGACGTGACGGTCGCGCAGGAAAATGGCGCAATCTCGGTGAAGCCGCGCGGCAGCTCCAAGCGCGCGCGTCAGCAGTGGGGCATGTCCCGCTCGATGATCGAGAACCTCGTGACCGGCGTCACCACCGGCTTCAAGAAGGAGCTCGAGATCAACGGCGTCGGCTACCGGGCGCAGATGCAGGGCAACACCCTGAAGCTGTCGCTCGGCTATAGCCACGAAGTGAATTTCGAGGTCCCGAATGGCGTCACCGTCACCACCCCGAAACTGACGGAAATCGTCGTCGAGGGGATCGATCCGCAACTCGTCGGCCAGGTCGCGGCCAATATCCGCGAATGGCGTGCCCCCGAGCCCTACAAGGGCAAGGGGATCAAGTACAAGGACGAGTATATCTTCCGCAAGGAAGGCAAGAAGAAGTAAGGACCGGGAACATGGCAAACAGCAAACGGGAACTGTTCCTCAAGCGCCGCCTGCGCGTCCGGAACAAGCTTCGCAAACTGGCCGACGGGCGCGCGCGCCTCTCGGTCCATCGTTCGTCGAAGAACATCAGCGTGCAGCTGATCGACGACGTGAAGGGCGTGACCCTCGCCGCGGCCTCCTCGCTCGAGAAGGATCTGGGCGTGGTCGGCAAGAACAACGTCGAGGCGGCCAAGAAGGTCGGCGCGGCGATCGCCGAGCGCGCCAGGAAGGCCGGGGTGGCGGAGTGCTACTTCGACCGCGGCGGCTTCCTCTTCCACGGCAAGATCAAGGCGCTCGCCGATGCCGCCCGCGAAGGCGGCCTGAAGTTCTGACCCTGCGGGCGGCACCGCTGCCGCCCCGATGATCCGGGCCCGGACCCGCTCCGGGCACCAGGATCGGCCGAAACGGCGCCTGTGGCGCGCCACCAATGAAGGAATGCCAGATGGCAGAACGTGACAACCGCCGGGGCCGCCGCGATGATCGCGAGGAAACCCCGGAATTCGCCGATCGCCTCGTCGCGATCAACCGTGTCTCGAAGACGGTGAAGGGCGGCAAGCGCTTCGGCTTCGCGGCCCTCGTGGTGGTCGGCGACCAGCGCGGCCGCGTCGGCTTCGGCAAGGGCAAGGCCAAGGAAGTGCCCGAGGCGATCCGCAAGGCCACCGAGCAGGCCAAGCGCTCGCTGATCCGGGTGCCGCTTCGCGACGGGCGCACGCTGCACCACGACATGGAAGGTCGCCACGGCGCCGGCCGCGTCGTGATGCGCGCCGCCCCGGAAGGCACCGGCATCATCGCCGGCGGTCCGATGCGCGCGGTCTTCGAGATGCTGGGGGTCAAGGACGTCGTCTCCAAGTCGCTCGGATCGCAGAACCCCTACAACATGATCCGCGCCACGATCGATGGCCTGAAACTGGAAGCCAGCCCTCGCATGGTCGCGCAGCGTCGCGGCAAGAAGGTGGCCGACATCCTGAAGAAGCCGGAAGCCGAAGCCACCGCCGCTGCGGCGGAAGCGTAAGGAGAGCGGACCATGGCCAAGAAAACCATCGTCGTGAAGCAGATCGCCTCGCCCGCGCGTCGTCCCGCCGTTCAGGCCGCGACGTTGAAGGGCCTCGGACTCGGCAAGATCAACCGCACCCGCGAACTGGAGGACACGCCTTCAATTCGCGGCATGGTCAACAAGATCCCGCATCTCGTGACCATCGTGGAAGAGCGCGGCTGAGCCGCTGCTTCCCGAGAATGACGTCAGCGCCCCGGTCGCAAGGCCGGGGCTTTTTCATGTCGTGGGGCCGGGTGACCCCTGCGGCAGCACCGAAGACGGGCCGGCAGGGCGGAACCCGTCGGTTCCCCTGCACAAGACCGGGACGCGCCCTGTCGTGACCGGCCCGGGCAGTGCGCCGCCGGCTTCCGTTTCGCGACACGGCGCAGGCTCGGCGCGGCGCAGGAACGGGGCGGCGCAGGCCCGGGGCGGCGCAGGAACAACAGGCGGGGCGGGCCGTCGCGCTGGCAGGGGCCGCACCGCCTCTGCGCGCCGGGCGCGATCTCGGCGAAGCCAGGCACGCGCGCTGCCCCGGGCAAGAGCCCTGTCGGATTGCCTTTCGGGTCCCGCCACCGAAATCTTGACCAAATGGTGTGTCGCTTTTTCTCCCGGTTTGGCGTGTAATCGCGCCCACGCGCCCGAAAGTGCGCGGATCCAGGAGGAGGAAATCCATGTCCAGCCCGTATGCCGGCGGATGCAAGCATCATCCGGTGCGCGTCTCTGCCGAACCGATCGACAACCACGAATGCCACTGCAATGTCTGCAAGAAGGTGACCGGCCAGCAGACGACCCATGTCGCCTTCTTCAACCACGGCGACATCAAGACCGACAACGAGGCCGCGATGAAGCGCGTGCCCTTCAACGCCGACAACCCCAACGGCCCGCTCGAAATCTGCCTGTGCGAACAATGCGGCGCCGTGCTCATGCTCGACGACAAGCAAAAACGCATCCGCGTGGCCGTGCCGAACGTCATGGGCTACGACGATGCGAAGTTCCCGAAGGCCACCTACCACGCCTTCTGGGACGAGTCGAAGGGCTATCCGAAGCCGCATGACGGCCGCCCCGTCTATGAGGGGCTGCAGCCGAGCTTCGTCTGGCCGAAGGGCGCCTAGGACAGCCGCGGCCCGCGGCGCCCGAGGCCGCCGCGGGCCGGTCCGAGAGGCCGCCGGGCCGGGTGGCCCGGCCCGCCTCCGATCTTCGTCCTTGAACGGCTGACTGCCTTGCACTATACGCCGCGGGGTCGGGGCAGGGCGCTCCGCCGAACGATCAAGAAATGCCGTGTGGCCCCATCCGTCGCTGGCGGGGCTCTTCCGGCCAAGGAGAAGCGACATGAAACTGAACGAACTCCGGGACAATCCCGGTGCAGCCAAGAAATCCAAGCGCGTCGCGCGCGGCCCGGGTTCCGGCAAGGGCAAGACCGCCGGCCGCGGCATCAAGGGCCAGAAGTCCCGTTCCGGCGTCACCATCGGCGGCTACGAGGGCGGCCAGATGCCGCTCTACCGGCGCCTGCCCAAGCGTGGCTTCACCAAGCCGAACGCCAAGTCCTATGCGGTCGTGAACCTCGGCCAGCTTCAGGCCTTTGTCGACGCCGGCAAGCTCGACGCGAAGAAGGAAATCACCGAAGACATGCTTGTCGCGTCCGGCGTCGTGCGCCGCAAGCTCGACGGCGTCCGGGTGCTCGCCAAGGGCGAAATCAAGGCCAAGCTGAAACTCGCCGTGACCGGCGCGTCGAAAGCCGCGATCGCCGCGGTCGAGAAAGCCGGCGGTGCGCTCAGCGTCGCTGCGGCCGCTGCCGCTGAATAAGGTGTTGTCGGCGGCCGCCGCGCCGCTTACATAAGCACGAGTTTTCCCAGCGCCGCCGACCGGAAGACGGTTCGGCGGCGCTGCCCATGAGAGAGACTGGAATGGCATCTGCTGCAGAGCAAATGGCCGCGAACCTGAGCTGGGGCGCCCTCGGCAAGGCTACCGACCTTCGTCAACGCATCTTCTTCACCCTCGGGCTTCTGGTCGTATACCGGCTCGGCACCTACATTCCGGTCCCCGGCATCGACGCCGACTCGCTGCGCAAATTCATGGAGAACGCCAGCCAGGGCATCGGCGGCATGCTGCAGATGTTCACCGGCGGCGCGCTCGGGCGGATGGGCATCTTCGCGCTCGGCATCATGCCTTACATTTCGGCCTCGATCATCGTCCAGCTGCTCACATCGCTCGTGCCCGCGCTCGAGCAGCTGAAGAAGGAAGGCGAGCAGGGGCGCAAGAAGATCAACCAGTACACCCGCTACGGCACCGTGGCGCTCGCCACATTCCAGGCCTACGGTCTTGCACGCTCGATCGAGCTTGGCAGCCTTGCCCATGAGCCCGGTCTCTTCTTCGAGGCCTCGACCGTCATCACGCTCGTCGGCGGCACGATGTTCCTGATGTGGCTCGGCGAACAGATCACGGCGCGCGGTATCGGCAACGGCACCTCGCTCATCATCTTCGTCGGCATCGTCGCCAACATCCCCTCGGCGCTGGCGCGGTTCTTCGAACAGGGCCAATCCGGCAACCTCTCGGGGGCCGTGATCGTCGGCGTCCTCTTGATGGTCATTGCCGTCATCGCCTTCGTCGTCTTCATGGAGCGCGCGCTGCGCAAGATCCACATCCAGTATCCGCGCCGGCAGGTCGGCATGAAGGTCTTCGACGGCTCCTCGTCGCACCTGCCGATCAAGGTGAACCCGGCCGGCGTTATCCCGGCGATCTTCGCCTCGTCGCTCTTGCTGCTGCCGACCACGATCTCGACCTTCTCGGGCCAGCAGACCGGCCCGATCATGTCGACGATCCTGGCCTATTTCGGCCCGGGCCAGCCGCTCTACCTGCTGTTCTTCGCGGCGATGATCGTCTTCTTCACCTATTTCTACACCGCCAACGTCTCGTTCAAATCCGATGACGTGGCCGACAACCTGAAGAATCAGGGCGGGTTCATTCCCGGCATCCGGCCCGGCGCGAAGACGGTCGACTATCTCGACTATGTCGTGGCGCGCGTCCTGGTCATCGGCTCGGGCTATCTCGCCGCCGTCTGTCTCCTGCCCGAGATCCTGCGCCGCGATCTGTCGATCCCGTTCTATTTCGGCGGCACGTCAGTGCTGATCGTCGTCTCGGTGACGATGGACACGATCAATCAGATCCAGTCTCATCTGCTGGCGCACCAATACGAAGGTCTTATCGAAAAGTCGAAGCTGCGCGGCAAGAAGCGCGGCGGTATTCGCAAGGCACCTGCGCGCCGCTGACCGGGCCGCTGACCGGGCCGCTGACCGGGCCGCAAGCTGGGCCGCTGACTGGGGGGACTATGTCGAACATCATTCTGCTTGGCCCGCCGGGAGCGGGGAAGGGGACCCAGGCCCGCCTCCTGACCGAGGGGCGCGGCATGGAGCAGCTCTCCACCGGCGACATGCTGCGCGCCGCGCGCACCAGCGGCACCGAGATGGGCAAGAAGGTCGCGGCGGTGATGGATCGCGGTGAGCTCGTGACCGACGAGATCGTCATCGGCCTTATCGCCGAGCGACTGCGCGATGGCTCCACGGGCGGGTTCATCTTCGACGGGTTCCCGCGCACTCTGGCCCAGGCCGACGCGCTGGGCGAACTGCTGAAGCGGTCCGGCACCGATCTCGATGCGGTGATCGAGATCCGCGTTGACGACAAGGCCCTGGAGGACCGCATCACCGGCCGGTTCACCTGCGGCAACTGCGGCGAGGTCTACCACGATCGGACCAAACCGACGGACAAGGCCGGCATCTGCGATGCCTGCGGCTCGACCGATCTGCGGCGGCGGCCCGACGACACTGCCGAGGCCTTGCGCACCCGGATGCTCGCCTATTACCGCGATACCTCGCCGCTGATCGGCTACTACTACCACGCCGGCGATCTTTTCGTCGTCGACGGGCTTGCCGAGATTCCGAAGGTCGCAGCCTCGATCGCGGCCATTCTCGATCAGGCCGGTTCCTCCTGAAGAGCGACGCAGGCGAGGGGCCTGGCAACCCCGACCGCGCGCTGACGCTTGCTACGGCGCCCTCCCTGCCGGCGCCTTTCGCCAGGCACGCAAGCATCATCGTGCGTTGACGCCCGGGCCGCACTTGACGCCACCGGTGAAACCCACTAGGTCACGGCGTCTCTTGCGAGAATCGTCTTGA
Organism: Albidovulum sp.; assembly: GCA_020637635.1. GTDB lineage: Bacteria > Pseudomonadota > Alphaproteobacteria > Rhodobacterales > Rhodobacteraceae > Albidovulum. Next base: position 124,741 of record JACKKB010000008.1, on the reverse strand, counting down.
TTTGCGGAAAAGCGCTTCCGCCGAATCAATCCGGAAGAAGCCGGCCCGTTGGCATTCGCCCTTCGGGCCACTGTTGTGAAAAAAGGTTCCGGTGTTACGGAACCGCAACGAAAGGAAGCTGCGCGTGGCACGTATTGCTGGCGTGAACATCCCGACGGGGAAACGCGTCCCCATCGCCCTTCAGTATATCCACGGGATCGGCAACGACATCGCCCACAAGATCTGTGAAGCGGTCAAGATCGAGCCGTCCCGCCGGGTGAACGAGCTTTCCGACGCGGAAGTGCTCGCCATCCGCGAACATATCGATGCCAACTACACGGTCGAGGGCGATCTGCGCCGCGAAGTGCAGATGAACATCAAGCGCCTGATGGACCTCGGCTGCTACCGCGGCCTGCGCCATCGCCGCAACCTGCCGGTTCGCGGCCAGCGGACCCACACCAACGCTCGCACCCGCAAAGGCCCCGCAAAGGCCATTGCCGGCAAGAAGAAATAAGGGGGCGTTGAGAAATGGCACGCGACAAGATCCGCATGAAGAAAAAGGAACGCAAGAACATCGCCGCCGGCGTTGCTCATGTGAACTCCTCGTTCAACAACACCAAGATCCTGATCTCCGACGTTCAGGGCAACGCCATCGCCTGGTCGTCGGCCGGCACGATGGGTTTCAAGGGCTCGCGCAAGTCGACGCCCTATGCCGCCCAGATGGCCGCCGAAGATGCCGGCCGCAAGGCGCAGGAGCACGGCGTGAAGACGCTCGAGGTTGAGGTTCAGGGCCCCGGTTCGGGCCGCGAGTCGGCGCTGCGCGCGCTGGCCGCCGTGGGCTTCAACATCACGTCGATCCGTGACGTGACGCCGATCGCCCACAACGGCTGCCGGCCGCCGAAGCGTCGCCGCGTCTGATCCGTGATTATCCGCCTGGCCGCGCCCTTGTCGGGTGCGGCCGGGCAAATTTCGTTTTCAACCTCGGGCGTCCCCGGAAATCGGACATGGGTCGGGGACAGGTATGGAGGCAGAACGCATGATCCACAAGAACTGGGCCGAGCTGATCAAGCCGCAGCAGCTTGAAGTGAAACCGGGCAACGACCCGCAGCGTCAGGCGACGCTGGTCGCCGAACCGCTGGAGCGCGGCTTCGGCCTCACGCTCGGCAACGCGCTGCGCCGGGTGCTGATGTCGTCGCTCCAGGGCGCCGCCATCACCAGCGTCCAGATCGACAACGTGCTGCATGAATTCTCGAGCGTCGCCGGCGTCCGCGAGGACGTGACCGACATCGTGCTGAACCTCAAGGGCGTCTCGCTGCGCATGGATGTCGAGGGGCCGAAGCGCGTCTCGATCTCGGCCAAGGGGCCGAGTGTCGTGACCGCGGGCGACATCTCGGAATCGAACGGCATCGACGTCCTGAACAAGGACCACGTGATCTGCCATCTGGATGACGGCGCCGATCTCTTCATGGAGCTCACCGTCGATACCGGCAAGGGCTACGTCGCGGCCGACAAGAACCGTCCCGAAGATGCGCCGATCGGCCTCATCCCGATCGACGCGATCTATTCGCCCGTGAAGAAAGTCAGCTACGAGGTCCAGCCGACCCGCGAAGGCCAGGTGCTCGACTACGACAAGCTGACGATGAAGATCGAGACCGACGGTTCGCTGACGCCGGACAACGCGGTTGCCTATGCCGCGCGCATCCTGCAGGACCAGCTCGGCATCTTCGTGAACTTCGAAGAGCCGGAATCGGCCACGAAGGGCGCCGAGGACGACGGGCTGGAGTTCAACCCGCTGCTGCTGAAGAAGGTCGATGAGCTCGAGCTCTCGGTGCGGTCCGCGAACTGCCTGAAGAACGACAACATCGTCTATATCGGCGATCTCATCCAGAAGACCGAGGCCGAGATGCTGCGCACCCCGAACTTCGGCCGAAAGTCGCTGAACGAGATCAAGGAAGTGCTGGCCGGCATGGGGCTGCACCTCGGCATGGATGTCGAGGACTGGCCGCCGGAGAACATCGAGGATCTCGCCAAGCGGTTCGAGGATCAGTTCTGATTGACCTGGCGGGGGCCGTGATCTAGACGGCCCCCGCAATGCCCGCGCGTGCGGGGAAGACCCGGGCGGAAGCCCCAAGGTGAGCGGACCGAGGACCACGGCCCGCCGGACAAAGCAAAACGCAAGCCAGGAGAACACGATGCGTCACGCCCGCGGCTACCGCCGCCTGAACCGAACTCACGAGCACCGCAAGGCCCTCTGGGCCAACATGGCGGGCTCGCTCATCGAACACGAACAGATCAAGACCACCCTTCCCAAGGCGAAGGAACTGCGCCCGATCGTCGAAAAGCTCATCACGCTGGCCAAGCGCGGCGATCTGCACGCCCGCCGCCTTGCCGCCGCCCAACTGAAGCAGGACAAGCACGTCGCCCGCCTCTTCGAGGTTCTGGGCCCGCGCTACAAGGACCGCCAGGGTGGCTACATCCGCGTCCTGAAGGCCGGCTTCCGTTACGGCGACATGGCGCCGATGGCGATCATCGAATTCGTCGATCGCGACCCCGAGGCAAAGGGAGCCGCCGACCGCGCCCGCGCCGAGGTGGAGACGACCGCCGGGGATTGACGCCAGGCAAACGAAAGGCCCCGCCGCTCAGCGCGCGGGGCCTTTGCTCATCATGGGCCGGTTGCGCCGTATTTCGCGCTCAGCCAGCCTCGCCACCCTCACCGTGTCGTCTTCCGCCTGCCCTTGCTGTTAGGCTCTCGATGAGCGCAGCAAGCTGAGAATCAGCGACCGGAGTCGCCCCGACATATTCAAGCAAATCCGCACGTGCCCATTGCGGCAGGCACATGAGGCGCATGAAAAGACGCGGACCTATTTCTGGCACTGTAACATTCCTACCCGGCACACTTAACCTCGGAAACACGCTTCACAATTTAGAGTTGACCAGATCCAATGCAACTTGTCTAAAAGGCCATGTCCGCAATGCAAGTCCTCGATCCCATCCTTCGCTCGCTGGCGGTGCTGGCACCGGCTGGCTATTTCATCGGTCTGCACATACGTTATGCCTCGCCGCTCATGCAGTTCTCGAACTACAATCAGGACTGGCTCGATCACTATACAGAAAAGGCCTACGCATTGCGCGATCCGACCATTGCCTGGGGCTTCAGCACCGAAGGCGCCGCGCGCTGGTCGGAGATGGGCATTCCCGACCCGTTCGGTCTCTTCGAGGAGGCGCGTGCCTTTGGCCTCACCTACGGATTGACCGTGTCCTGTGGCCCGGTCCGGTCACGCACGATCTCGAGCTTCGCGCGCTCGGACCGCAGCTTCGACGACCAGGAGGTCAGCAAGATTGCCGGACTTGTGCGGCGCCTGCACGACATTACCGAACCGCCGGACACGCTGACGGTGGCTCAGATAGAAGCCCTGCGGCTCATCGCCGCCGGGGACCGACATGCGGCGGCCGCCGCCAAGCTCAACATTTCCGAAAGCGCGCTCAAGGCTCGCCTTACGTCTGCCCGGCAGAAGCTTCTGGCCCGGACGACCGCAGAAGCGATCCAGCGGGCAAAGGACTACAGGCTGATCTAGACCGACGTTTTGAAACGGAATGTTCGCTGGGATAACGAGTTCTGCAATCTGGGGGCGCAAGCATGCAGACTACCGTTCTTTCGTTCGAGAATCTCCATAACCACGGAGAGCTGTTTGCCAACCTGTTCCGGGCGCGCAAGCAGTCATTCATCGTCGAGAAGCAGTGGAACCTGCCTGAAGCGCTCGACATGGAGTACGATCAGTACGACACGCCGGCGAGCCGCTGGATCGCTATTCATGACGAGGTCGGCCAGGTCTATGCCGGCATCCGGCTCACGCCGACGACGGCGCGCTGCGGCATCTACAGCTACATGATCCGCGACGCCCAGCGGGGTCTCCTGAATTCGTTGCCGACCGATCTTCTTCATGACGAGGCGCCGATAGACCCGTTCATTTGGGAATGCACCCGGGTCTTCGTGCTGCATTCGACCCCCCAGAACCTGCGCCGCCGCGTGCACGGCTACATGGTCGGTGCCATGGTCCGCTCCGCGCGCGAACTGGGCGCCTCGCAGCTCATTGCCATCACTCCGGCCAATTGGCCGCGCTGGTACGGGCGCTGCGGTCTGACGGCCAAGGCCATCGGTCCGGTGATGTTCATCGACGATGGCGATTTTCAATGTGTCCTAATCGACCTCGCCGCCAAGATGCACTGACCCGCAGGGCGCCTGAAATCGCTCTGTCGCGCGGCCCCCGGCGCGGCTAAGCTCGGACCATGTCGGACCTCTTCGATCTCCAGGACGCCGCCGCGCCCGATTCCGCGCCCAGCTCCGCGCCAAGGCCGCTGGCCGACCGGCTGCGACCGGCGCGGCTGGAGGATGTTATCGGTCAGTCGCGCGTCCTCCTGCCCGAGGGGCCGCTCGGCGCCATGTTGGCCGCGGGCAGCCTCTCCTCGCTCATACTCTGGGGGCCGCCCGGTGTCGGCAAGACCACCATCGCGCGCCTCCTGGCCGAGGCGACAGACCTCGCCTTCGTCCAGATCAGCGCGATCTTCACCGGCGTCCCGGAACTGCGCAAGGTCTTCGAGGCCGCAAAGCTCCGGCGCCGGCAGGGCAGGGGCACGCTTCTCTTCGTCGACGAGATCCACCGCTTCAACAAGGCCCAGCAGGACGGCTTCCTGCCGCACATGGAGGACGGCACGATCCTCCTCGTCGGCGCCACGACCGAAAATCCCTCGTTCGAACTGAACGCCGCCCTCCTCAGCCGCGCTCAGGTGATCGTGCTCGAGCGCCTCTCGCTGGCCGATCTCGAACGGCTCGCGCAGCGTGCCGAGAAAGAGCTCGGCCGCAGTCTGCCGATCACCCCCGAAGCGCGCGAGGCGCTCATCGAAATGGCCGATGGCGACGGTCGCGCGCTCTTGAACCTCGTGGAACAGATCGCGGCGTGGAAGCTCGCGGCCCCTCTCGACCCCGTGGCGCTTGGCCAGCGCCTGATGCGCCGCGCCGCGACATATGACAAGAGCGGCGATGCGCATTTCAACCTCATCTCCGCACTGCACAAGTCGGTGCGCGGCTCCGATCCGGACGCCGCGCTATACTGGTTCGCGCGCATGCTCGAGGGGGGCGAGGATCCGCGCTTTCTCGCCCGGCGCCTGACCCGCATGGCGGTCGAGGATATCGGCCTTGCCGATCCGCAGGCGCAGGCCCTCTGCCTGCAGGGCTGGGAAACTTACGAACGCCTCGGCAGCCCGGAAGGCGAACTGGCTCTCGCGCAGGCGGTGACCTATCTCGCGCTGGCGCCGAAGTCGAACGCAGGCTACGTGGCCTACAAGGCCGCCCGCGAGCTTGCCCGCAAGACCGGCTCCGAGCCGCCGCCGAAGCATATCCTGAACGCGCCCACGCGGTTGATGAAGGAGCAGGGCTATGGCGCGGGCTATGCCTACGACCACGATGCCCAGGACGGGTTCTCGGGGCAGAACTACTTCCCCGAGGGGGTGCGGCGGCCGGTGCTCTATCAGCCGGTCGAGCGCGGCTATGAGCGCGAGCTGAAGAAGCGGCTCGATTGGTTCGCCAAGCAGCGCGAGAAGCGCGGCGGTTGACAATTTCGGCGGCTGGTCCGAGGAAGGCGCCATGATCCAGACCCTCTTTCAGGTCGCCCTCGGCGGCGCGCTCGGCGCCGCGGCCCGCTATCTCGCGGGTGTGGCCATCCTGCGCGCCGCCGGCCCGCACGAGTTCCCGCTCGGCGTCATCGCGGTGAACATCCTCGGCTCGTTCCTGATGGGCGCTCTTGTCGTTTTCCTCGGCCAGAAGGGGCTCACGCACTGGAACGCGCTTCTGGCGACCGGCGTGCTGGGCGGCTTCACGACCTTTTCCTCGTTCTCGCTCGAAACCTGGCGGCTCATGTCGACCGGACGCTACGATCTGGCCGTTCTCTATATCGGGCTGTCGGTCGCGGTCTCGATCCTCGCGCTCGTCGCGGGGGTCCAGGTGATGCGCGCAGTGCTCGTGCCATGAGCGGCGTCCGCCTGCTCACCGTGGCCGCAGCCGAGGGCGAAAGCCGGCTCGACCGCTGGCTGAAGAAGCGTCTGCCGGAACTGACCCAGGGCGCGATCGAGAAGGCCTGCCGCACCGGCCAGATCCGCGTAGACGGCGCCCGCGCCAAGGCGTCGACCCGCGTCGGACCGGGCGCGAAGGTGCGCGTGCCGCCGATGCCCGCCTCGGCAGCGGCGGCGCCGCGCCGCGCCACGACCGAGGTGCCGGAGTCCGATGCCGCGATGATCCGTGCCGCGGTGCTGTGGAAAGATGACCACATCATCGCGCTGAACAAGCCGCCGGGCCTGCCGAGCCAGGGCGGTTCGGGGCAGGGCCTGCGCCATGTCGACGGGCTCTCGGGCGCACTGACCTTCGGCTACAAGGATCGGCCCAAGCTTGTCCACCGGCTCGACAAGGATACCTCGGGCGTGCTCCTGCTGGCCCGCACCGACCGCATAGCGCGGGCGCTGTCCGAGGCATTCCGCGCCCGCACCACGCGCAAGATCTACTGGGCCGCCGTCGCAGGCGTGCCTTCGCCCGAGAAGGGCACGATCCGCTTCGGTCTCGTGAAGGCGCCCGGACACGGGCGCGGCGGCGAGGGCGAGAAGATGGTGGCCATCCACCCCGCGAGGATCGCCGAGACCGACGGCGCCAAGCGCGCCACGACCGATTATGCGGTGATCGACCGGCTCGGCACCCGCGCCGCCTGGGTGGCGCTCGTGCCGATCACCGGGCGCACGCATCAGCTGCGCGCCCACATGGCCGAGATCGGCCACCCGATCGCCGGTGACGGCAAGTATGGCGGCTCCGGTCAGGAGAACCTCGGCGACGGGTGGGGCGCGCAGCTTGGTGGCGAGATCAGCCGCAAGCTTCACCTCCATGCCCGCTCGATTGCCTTCGATCACCCGATCACCGGCCAGCGGATCACCCTGACCGCACCTCTGCCCGAACATATGGCGCGGACCTGGCGCACCGTGGGCTGGGACGAACGCGATGCCCCGGCCGATCCGTTCGACGGGCCCGAAGCATGAACGCGACGCGGCTCGTGGTCTTCGACGTCGACGGCACGCTCTGCGACAGCCAGCACCAGATCGTGGACGCCATGGCGCGGGCCTTCGCCGCCGAAGGGTGGCCCTGCCCGCCGCGCGATGCGGTCCTCGGCATCGTCGGCCTGTCGCTGCCCGAGGCCTTCGCCCGGCTCGTGCCCGAGGCGCCCGCGACGGTCCGGGCGCGTCTCGTCGCCGCCTACAAGGCGGCCTATTTCGATGCCCGCGCCGCCGGCGCCCTCGCGCCGCTCTACGACGGGATCTGGGCGCTCCTCGATCTGCTGGCGGCGCGCAACGACGTGGTTCTCGGGATTGCGACGGGAAAGTCGCGCCGCGGGCTCGACCACCTGCTGGCCGCTCACGGGCTCCAGGGGCGGTTCAACACCCGCCAGGTCGCCGATGATCACCCGTCGAAACCGCATCCGGCGATGCTGCACGCGGCGATGGCAGATGCGGGGGTCGGACCCGCGCAGACGGTGATGATCGGCGATACCAGCTACGACATCACCATGGGGCGCGCCGCCGGCACTGCGACGGTGGCGGTGGGCTGGGGCTATCACCCTGCCGACGAACTTCGCGCCGCGGGGCCCGACAGGTTCGTCGCCGCACCCGCGCAGATCGCTCCGGCACTCGATTCGCTCTGGCAACCGGCATGAGCGGCTGGGCGGCGCGACGCTTCTGGCAGGAGGTAACTGTGGAACCGGTCGAGGGCGGCTGGTCGGTCCGGCTTGACGCGCGCCTGCTGCGCACGCCGGCAAAGGCGCCGCTCGTGGTCCCGACGCCGGCGCTGGCCGAGGCGCTGGCCGCGGAATGGCGCGCCGTCGAGGGCACTGTCGATCCGCGGCTGATGCCGGTGACCCGTGGCGTCAATGCCGCCATCGACAAGGTGGTGCCGCAGCGCGCCGAGGTGGCCGCGCTCATTGCCGAGTATGGCGGGACGGACCTGCTGTGCTACCGCGCCGAGGCGCCCGCGGAACTCGTGGCGCGACAGGCCGCGGGCTGGGACCCGATGCTGCGCTGGGCCGCCGAGACCCATGGGGTCGTGCTGCGCGTGACGCGCGGCATTGCCCCCGTTCAGCAGCCCCGCGACAGCCTCGAGCGGCTGCGCGCGAAGGTCGACGCGGTCGGCCCGTTCGAACTTGCCGCGCTTCACGATCTCGTCGCTCTTTCGGGGTCGTTGATTCTCGGTCTGGCGGCGACGGATCAGCATTTTTCCCCCGATGCGCTCTGGCAGCTCTCGCGGATCGACGAGAACTGGCAGGCAGAGCTCTGGGGCGAGGACAGCGAGGCAGCCATCGCCGCCGCGAACAAGCGCCGCGACTTTCTGGCGGCGCACAATTTCTGGAAACTTCTGCACCCGGTTTCGCCATGAAGTTGCGCGTGCCCGCACGCGGCGCGATATAATCTGAGGCTGCGGCATTCCGCAGGGGCCAATGGGCAATTGGGTTCTTGACGCGCTGCGACCAACTGTAAACACTGGCGCGCACTGGGGATGAGCCCCGATAAACGGTGCCAGGTTCAGCTGGCCCTCACTTCCGCCTCAGTGCGGAAACTCAGGAAGAGGTAAGTATGAAGACATCCGTATTTCTCGGCACGCTGTCAGTCGCCGCGCTCGCGGCCGGGTTCGCCTCGTCCGCGACCCTTGACGACGTCAAGGCGCGTGGCGAACTGAACTGCGGCGTCAACACCGGTCTGGCCGGTTTCGCGGCTCCGGACGCGAACGGCAACTGGCAAGGGTTCGACGTCGCGATCTGCAAGGCCGTCGCCGCCGCCGTCCTTGGCGACTCCTCCAAGGTCAAGTATGTCCCGACCACCAGCGAGACGCGCTTCACCGCGCTCGCCTCGGGCGAGATCGACGTCCTGTCGCGCAACACGACCTGGACGTTCTCGCGCGATGCCGACCTGAAGTTCACCTTCGTGGGCGTCAACTACTACGACGGCCAGGGCTTCATGGTCCGCAAGGATCTGGGCGTGACCTCGGCCAAGGAACTCGACGGCGCCACCGTCTGCATCCAGACCGGCACGACGACCGAACTGAACCTCGCCGACTTCTTCAAGGTCAACAACATGAGCTACCAGCCGGTGGCCATCCAGACCAACGCGGAAGGCGAGCAGCAGTTCCTCGCCGGCGCCTGCGACGCCTATACGACGGACGCCTCGGGCCTCGCCTCGACGCGCGCCATCTTCCCGAACCCGGACGACTACATCATCCTGCCCGAGATCATCTCGAAAGAGCCGCTCGGGCCGCTCGTTCGTCAGGGCGACGACCAGTGGGCCGATATCATCCGCTGGACCTACAATGCGCTCGTCGCGGCCGAGGAATATGGCGTGACCTCGGCCAATGTCGAGGAACTCTCGAAGGGGACCGACAATCCGGAAATCAACCGGATGCTCGGCGGAGAGGGTGATCTCGGCGCCATGCTCGGGCTCGACAAGGAGTGGGCCAAGCGGGCGATCGCCGCCTCGGGCAACTATGGCGAGATCTTCGCGGCCACGCTCGGCGAAGGCACCCCGATCGGCCTGGCGCGCGGCCTGAACGCGCTCTGGACCCAGGGCGGCCTGCAGTATTCGCCGCCGTTCCGCTGATCGCACACCGGCCGGGGGGCGTTTCCGACGCCCCCCGGATCTCAATCAACAGGGCTCCTCGCGCCACGGACCTCAGGTCACAACGCCACGGCGAATGCCGGGACAGCGCGGGAAACGGGGATAGCAAATGGCAACTACGGCAGAGACGCCGCAGTCCGGTTTCCGGCTGGGCATGCTCATCTACGATACGCGGTATCGGTCAATCACCATTCAGATCGTCGTCGTGCTGCTCTGCATGGCCGCCGCCGCCTGGCTGATCGACAACCTCTTCAGCAATCTCGCGGATCGCGGCAAGGACCTGAGCTTTTCCTTCCTGTGGAATCGCGCCGGCTACGACATCAACCAGACGCTCATCCCCTACAGCAACGACGATACCCATTTCCGCGCCCTTCTCGTCGGGCTCGTGAACACGATTCTCGTCTCGGTGCTGGGCTGCATCGCCGCCACCATCATCGGCGTTTTCGTCGGCGTGCTGCGGCTTTCCTCGAACTGGCTCGTGGCGCGGCTGATGACGGTCTATGTCGAGATATTCCGCAACGTGCCGGTCCTGCTCTGGATCCTCGTGGCCTTTGCGGTCTTTACCGAGGTCACGCCCCAGCCGCGCGACTTCAAGGTCACCGACCAGATGGTTGCCGAGGGCACCGAGCCGGCCGCCTCGATGATCCTCTTCGACAGCGTCGCCGTGACCAACCGGGGCACGTTCATTCCGAAGGCGCTCTACGAACGCTCGCTGGGCGAGATCAAGATCGGCTTCCTGCCAATCAGCCTGAACACGGTCGCGATCCTCGCCGTGATCGCTGCCAGCATCTTCGCCTTCCGGCGCATACGCAAGAATGCAAGCGACGTTCAGGATCGCACCGGCTTGCGCCCCTCGACCTGGTGGATGGAGCTTCTGGTGCTCTTCGTGCCGCTCCTGGCTCTGCTGATCGCACTCGGCTTCCATCTCGAGCGCCCGACGCTCGGCGGCTTCAACTTCACCGGCGGCATTCTCGTGCTGAACTCCTTCATGGCGCTCTGGCTGGGGCTCACGCTCTATACCGCGGCCTTCATTGGCGAGATCGTCCGCGCCGGTATCGCCGCTATCTCCAAGGGCCAGTCCGAAGCAGCCGCGGCGCTCGGTCTCAGGCCGCGCCGCACGATGAGCCTCGTGATCCTGCCGCAGGCGCTGCGCGTCATCATCCCGCCGCTCATCTCGCAATACCTGAACCTCACCAAGAACTCCTCGCTCGCCATCGCGGTCAGCTACATGGATCTGCGCGGCACGCTCGGCGGCATCACGCTGAACCAGACCGGGCGTGAGCTGGAATGCATGCTGCTCCTGATGCTGATCTACCTCGTGATCAGCCTGATGATTTCGGGTGGCATGAACGTCTACAACAATTCCGTGAAGCTGAAGGAGCGCTGAGATGGCTGACAAGACCACATCCGCGCCCTTCGTCCGCAAGGAGATGCTGGCCCCCGAAGGTCCGCCCGCGACCCAGATCGGGGCGGTGAAATGGCTGCGCGAGAACCTCTTTTCCGGACCGCTCAACACGCTTCTCACCCTCGCCGGGCTCACTACCATCGCCTATCTGCTGAACCTCGCGCTGCCCTGGTTCCTGCATTCGGTCTGGAACGCCAAGACCTTTTCCGAATGCCGCGAGATCGTCGCCAATACCTGGGGCCCCGACGCGCATGGAGCCTGCTGGGCGATGATCCGCGAACGCTGGAACCAGTTCCTGTTCGGCTTCTACCCGAACGACCTCTATTGGCGCCCGGTCCTGACCTTCCTGCTTCTCTTCGTGGCCATCGTGCCGGTTCTCTTTCGGGAATGGACGCCGCGGCTGATGGTCGCGGGCGGGGTGGTCGGCGCGCTGATCCTCTGGCTTTCCGTGGCCTATGGCGACGCCATCCCGGCCGGCATCCTCGTGGTCATCCTTGTCGTCGCGGGCCTTCTGGGGCGGAGTGGCCGGAAATACCCCGCCACGCTTTCCTGGTTCACGCTGATCTTCCCGGTGTTGGCGCTCTGGCTTCTCTGGGGCGGGTCGATCTGGATGTCGGTAGCGATCCTGCTGGGCTTCGTCCTCGGCGGACTGGCCTTCCGGCTCGTCTCGCCGGCCGGAGGGCTCGTCTTCGGCGCCACGGCGGCGGTCCTGGTTCCGATCCTCTGGTGGTACTACGGCTCGGAGCCCTTCGCCCTCGCGCTCGATCGGATCACCGGCCACGGCAAGCCCTTCTGGCTGAGGGAAGTGCGCTCGGACGATTTCGGCGGTTTCGTCCTTGCCTTCGTCATCGGCGTGAGCGGGATCGCCGCCTCGCTTCCGCTCGGCATCATCCTGGCACTCGGCCGCAAGTCCGACATGCTGCTGGTGAAATGGATATGCGTCGGCTTCATCGAGTTCATCCGTGGCGTGCCGCTCATCACGCTCCTTTTCACCGCCTCGCTGCTTCTGAACTACTTCCTGCCGCCGGGCACCAACTTCAACATCATCCTGCGCGTCATCATCATGGTGACCTTCTTCTCGGCCGCCTATATTGCAGAGGTGATACGCGGCGGCCTCGCCGCATTGCCGCGCGGGCAGTATGAGGCCGCCGACGCGCTCGGCCTCGACTACTGGAAGGCGCAGCGGCTGATCATCATGCCGCAGGCGCTGAAGATATCGATCCCCGGGATCGTCTCCTCCTTCATCGGGCTCTTCAAGGACACCACGCTCGTCGTCTTCGTGGCGCTGCTCGACCCGCTGAAGGGCATCACCGATGCGGTCCGCGCCTCGCTCGACTGGAAGGGGATCTACTGGGAACCCTATATCTTCGTCGGCTGCATCTTCTTCGTCATCTGTTTCAGCATGTCGCGCTACTCGATGCATCTCGAGCGGCTGCTGAAGCGCGAACACCGATAGGGAGACTTCGATGTCGGACCCCCATGCCGTAACCCGCCAGATCAATCGCAGCCAGATGCAGGTATCTGACGAAGTTGCGATCCAGATTAGCAACATGAACAAGTGGTACGGGCAGTTCCACGTGTTGCGCGATGTGAACATGACCGTGAACCGGGGCGAGCGGATCGTCATCTGCGGACCCTCGGGCTCGGGCAAATCGACACTCATCCGCTGCATCAACCGGCTGGAAGAGCACCAGAAGGGCAAGATAGTCGTCGACGGGATCGAGCTGACCTCGGACCTCAAGAACATCGACAAGGTGCGCTCCGAAGTCGGCATGGTGTTCCAGCACTTCAACCTCTTCCCGCATCTGACGATCCTCGAGAACTGCACGCTGGCGCCGATCTGGGTCCGCAAGGTGCCCAAGCGGGAGGCCGAGGAAACGGCGATGCATTTCCTCTCCAAGGTGAAGATCCCCGAACAGGCGCACAAATACCCCGGCCAGCTTTCGGGCGGTCAGCAGCAGCGCGTCGCCATCGCCCGCTCGCTCTGCATGAAGCCGCGGATCATGCTTTTCGACGAACCGACTTCGGCGCTCGATCCCGAGATGATCAAGGAGGTGCTCGACACCATGATCGAGCTTGCCGAAGAGGGCATGACGATGCTCTGCGTGACCCACGAGATGGGCTTCGCCCAGGCGGTTGCGAACCGCGTCGTCTTCATGGACCAGGGCCAGATCGTCGAGCAGAACGAGCCGCGCGAGTTCTTCAACAATCCGCAGTCGGACCGGACCAAGCTGTTCCTCAGTCAGATCCTCGGCCACTGACCGCGGGCAGGGCGCGGCGCCTAGCCGCGCCCCGACGGTACGAAGAAATCGAGAACGCTGCCCCTGCCGGGCGCGGCTTCGGACCAGCCCGCAATCTGGAAATCGACGACAAGGGTCGCGGCTGTCGGGTAGCGGTGGAAATCCGGATCCGATGGCGCGCGCGAGGCCAGCATCGCGGCCAGCTCGGCGATGCCCGGATTGTGGCCGACCATCATCACGCATTCGCCCCGTGCCTCCCTGAGCACCTTCAACATCATGTCGGGGCTCGCGTGATAGAGGGCATCGAGAAACTGAAGCTTCGGCCGCACCTCGAGCGGCGCCGCCATCACCCGTTCCCAGGTCTCGCGCGTCCGCAGGGCCGAGGAACAGAGCACCTCGTCGGGCTCGTAGCCGCGCGACGTGAGCCATTCGCCCAGTTCCAGCGCCGCGCGGACCCCCCGCGCGTTGAGCGGTCGGTCGTGGTCCTTGATCAGCGGATCATCCCACGCGGATTTCGCATGGCGCGTCAGGATAAGGCGGCGATGGCCGGCGGGTGTCATCTGTGGAATAGCCCCATGTGATAGGCGGATTGCGCCGCCAGCCTGCCATAGCCCTGCGAGATCGGGCAAGCGCGACGCACGCGACAGCCCGAAGAAAGACAATCGCTGCCCGCGGCGGTGTCGAGAAATCCGTGGCAGGCGGGCAGGTCATAGCCTGACGCCCCGAGCGCGCCGGCCGGACAGGCGGCCAGACAGGGCTGCCCGGCGCATTCCGCACAGGGCGAACGCGCCGGAACCGGCGGCAGCTCCAGCCTTCCCGGCAGCAGGATCGCGCCGCGATAGGAGACCATGAGCCCCGCGGTTTCGTGGACAAGAAGTGTCACCGGCGAGACCCAGGCCCGCCCCGAGGTGACCGCCCAGCGATAGAACGGGTGATAGGGCGGCCCGCCGAAGGGAAAGAGCGCCCTTCCCCCGAACCCCTCGGCCAGGGTGCCGATCACCCGCGCCGACCAGCGGTCAAGCGGATCGGCCGCGCCGTCTTGCCATTCGGGGCTGGCGATGACGGCGGGCCAGAAGCCGGGTTCGCGCGGTCCGAGAAGGACAAGCGTGCCGGAGCCGGGCAATCCCGCGCCCGGCCCGCCGTGAAAGGCCCCGAAGACCGCGAGCGATTGCGCCGCCGCGTCGTCTTCGATCTGGCGGAAGGGGATCACCGCCCGCGCGGCTTCATCCGCGACTCGGTCGAGCGGATGATCGAGCCGGCGCCGTGTTCGGTGAAAAGCTCCAGCAGGCAGGCATTCGGTTGCCGCCCGTCGAGGATCACCGCCGCCCGCACGCCGCCGTCGACGGCCAGAAGCGCGGTTTCGGCCTTGGGGATCATCCCGCCCGAAATCGTGCCATCGGCAATCATCGCGCGGATTTCATCGGGCGACAGCTGCGTCACCACCTCGCCTGAGGCGTTCTTCACGCCCGAGACATCGGTCAGCAGCAAGAGACGGTCGGCCTTCAGCGCCGCGGCAAGCGCGCCTGCGGCGGTGTCGCCGTTCACGTTGAAGGTCTCGTTCGCCTGCATGCCCGTCGCGACCGGCGCCACGACCGGAATGATCCCGGCGGAGAAGAGATCGCGCAGCACCTGCACGTTCATCTCGACGGGCTTTCCGACGAAGCCGAGTTCCGGATCGTCCGCCACGCAGACCATGAGATCGTCGTCCTTGCCCGAAAGCCCGACGGCCCGGCCGCCCTCGTCCATGATCGCCTGCACGATGCGCTTGTTGACAAGCCCGGTCAGCACCATTTCGACGACTTCGACGGTGGCCTTGTCGGTCACCCGCTTGCCGCGCACGAACTCGGACTTGATGCCGAGCCGGGCGAGCAGGTCGTTGATCATCGGCCCGCCGCCATGCACGACGACCGGGTTGACGCCGACCTGCCGCATGAGCACGATATCGCGCGCGAACTCGGCCATGGCCTCGGCATCGCCCATCGCGTTGCCGCCGAATTTCACCACGACGATCGCGCCGGCATAGCGCTGCAGATAGGGCAGGGCCTCGGACAGGGTCCGCGCCGTGGCGATCCAGTCTCTGTTCATGTTCTGCTTTCTCATCGGGCGATCCGGGGGGCTCAGGCGCTTTTCGTAGCTTCTTGCGGCGCCCCTGCCAAGGGTGAAGGCGTTGCCTTTCCGCCCGGGGCGCGCGTAGGTTGGCCGCAAACCGGGGGAGCGCCATGAGCGACGACCGCAAGACCCTTCTGCTGACCGGCGCCTCGCGCGGGATCGGCCATGCGACGGTAAAGCGCTTTGCCCGCGAGGGCTGGCGCGTCATCACCTGTTCGCGCCAGCCCTTCCCGGAGGAATGCCCCTGGGGCGGCGGGCGCGAGGACCACATCGAGGTGGACCTCTCCGACCCGGTCCGCACCATGGAGGCGATCGAGACGATCCGCGCCCGGCTCGGCGGCAGGCTCGACGCGCTTGTCAACAATGCCGGCATCTCGCCCAAGGGGCAGGGCGGGGCGCGGCTGTCCTCGATCGACACCGATCTGCGCGACTGGGGCAAGGTCTTCCATGTGAATTTCTTCGCCCCGATCGTGCTGGCACGCGGGTTGAGGAGGGAGCTGTCGGCGGCCCGGGGCGCAGTCGTGAACGTGACCTCCATCGCCGGCAGCAGGGTCCATCCTTTCGCCGGCGCGGCCTACGCGACCTCGAAGGCGGCGCTGAAGGCGCTCACGCGCGAGATGGCGCATGATTTCGGTCCTCTGGGCGTGCGCGTGAACGCCATCGCGCCGGGCGAGATCGAGACCTCGATCCTGTCCCCCGGCACCGAGAAGATCGTCGCCGGGCTGCCGCTCAGGCGGCTTGGCCAGCCATCGGAAGTGGCGGATGTGATCTGGTTTCTCTGTTCGGGCCAGTCGAGCTATGTGACCGGCACCGAGATCGAGGTGAACGCAGGCCAGCACGTCTGAGCCCCGATCCTTCTCAGGCGATCCCCGAGATGACGGCGCGCAGCGTTTCGATGCCGTCGCCCTTTTCCGACGAGGTGAGCAGAAGTTCGGGATAGGCGGCGGGATGGGCCTGCAAGGCGCCCCGCACCTGCGCCAGCGTCGCCTCGCGCGCCTGCGCCCCCACCTTGTCGGCCTTGGTCAGCACCGCCTGGAAAGGCACCGCGGAGCGGTCGAGCAGGGTCAGGATCTCCTCGTCCACGCCCTTCACCCCGTGGCGGGTGTCGATCAGCACAAAGACCCGGCGCAGGGTCGGCCGCCCCGCCAGGTAGGCCTTGAGAAGGGCCTGCCATTTCGCCACCACCGCCACCGGCGCCTCGGCGAACCCGTAGCCCGGCAGGTCGACGAGATAGGCGCTGTCGCCAAGCGTGAAGTAGTTTATCTCCTGCGTGCGTCCCGGCGTGTTCGAGGCCCGCGCCAGCGCCCTGCGCCCGGTGAGCGCGTTGATGAGCGAGGATTTTCCGACATTCGAACGCCCGGCGAAACAGACCTCGGGCCGGTCCGCCGGGGGCAGGCCCGACATCGCCACGACGCCCTTGAGAAAGGTCACCGGCCCGGCAAAGAGCAGCCGGCCCCGTTCGCGGGCGGTTGCGTCCGGCGCCGGGCTGAGCGGGAACGGAAGCGTCACGGCAGAAGCGCCACGGTGTCTCCGGTGCGGATCGTGCCGCCCTCGATCACGCGGGCGTAGACGCCGAATTCCTTTGCGCCATGGGCCGCCTGCAGCGCGCCGAGCGTATCGGCGTCACGCTCGCCGGTCGACGGATTTGCGGCGGTGGCGAGACAGCGCACGATCGGTTCCTCGATCTGCAGGACCGCGCCCGCGATCCTGATCTGCCGTCCGATCCAGTGGCGCTCGGTCCAGGGTGCGAGGCCGTCGAGCCAGAGGTTGCCGCGCCAGCGCAGTGGCGAAAGCTCCTGCCCCATGCGTGCGCCAAGGTCGCGGTTCGAGGCGAGCGACAGGATCGAGACCGAGGGAAATGCGGTATCGGTCATCGCGATCTCGGCGGCCGAGTGGATCCGGACCGGCTGCGCACGTCCGGGCGGGCAGAGCGGGCGCACCCAATCGATGAACCCGGCCGCCTCGGCCGGATCGTCGGGGCGGAAGGTGATCTCCGGACGCGCCGGATGGCTGAGCGTGATCTCGGCGCGATCTTCGTCGAGCCGCGCATTGATCGCGGTCAACGCCGGCGCCCTGGAGCCGATCATGAAGTTGCGGCAGTTGGCCCAGGCGCCTTCCTCGGTCTGCGCCGCATCATGCGCGACTGCCCAGCGCCGGTCCCAGGGCAGGGTCCGGCCGGGCGAGAGCGTTACCCGATCCAGGGTCTCGCGCCCGTGCGACTTCAGCGGGTGGCGCTGGATCGAGGCGAGCGTCGCGGTCATTTCGCCTTTTCCTTCGCACCGGAACGGCGCTTGAACCCGGACCTGATGTTGCCGAAGAGATCGGGCCGTTTGCCGTGCATCGTCATGATCGAGTACTGCTGGATGAAGGTGATCGTGTTGTTGGTGATCCAGTAGAGCACGAGCCCGCTCGCGAAACTGCCGAGCATGAACATGAAGATCCACGGCATCCAGGCGAAGATCATCTGCTGCGTCGGATCGGTCGGAGCCGGGTTCAGCTTCTGCTGGAACCACATCGAGATCCCGAGAAGGATCGGCAGCACCCCGAGCGACAGGATGAAGAAGATCGACCCGTGTTCCGGCGCCGCCCAGGGCAGGAGCCCGAAAAGGTTGAGGATCGACGAGGGGTCGGGTGCCGAGAGATCGCGGATCCAGCCGATCCACCTGGCGTGGTAAAGCTCGATCGTGACGTAGATGACCTTGTAGAGCGAGAAGAAGATCGGGATCTGCAGGAAGATCGGCAGGCAACCGGAGGCCGGGTTCACCTTGTTCTTCTTGTAGAGCTCCATCATCCCCTGCTGGAGCTTCTGTCGATCCTCGCCGGCGTTCTCCTTGAGCTTCTCCATCTCCGGCTGCAGTTCCTTCATCCGCGCCATCGAGATGTAGGAATGCCGCGCCAGCGGGAACACCAGCGCCTTGATCAGGAAGGTGAGCGCGATGATCGCCCAACCCATGTTGCCGATCGCGCCGTGGAGCCAGTGCAGGACGCGGAACATCGGCTTGGTGAGGAAGAAGAACCAGCCCCAGTCGATAGCCTCGATGAAGTTCCTGATCTGCGGGCGGCCCGCATCGACGGTCTTGCCGAAGAGCCGGTCGATCCAGTCGGGCTCGTTCTCGTAGAACTTGATCGTGTCCCATTCCTTGGCGCCGGCGAAGAGCATGCTGGCCGAGCTGAGGCTCGCGCCAGCGGCAACCTCCTGCACCGGCTGGCGCGCCTCGGCCTGATAGATCTCGCCGTTGGGTACATATTTCACGACCGAGGTGAAGGCACTTCCCGGTGTCGGGATGAGCGTCGTCATCCAGTAGGCGTCGGTGAAGCCGATCCAGCCGTCATGCGCGACGGGCACGATATCGGCCTGGCCTTCGCCCTGCACCGCGTCGAGCTTCGGGATCTTGCTGTACTGGATGGTGCCGAGAATGCCGTCCGACTCGCGCACGATGCCTTCGTGACGAACATAGGTGCGCTGCGCCTTCGGCACGCCGTGGCGGACCACGAGCCCGTAGGGGGCCAGACGAACGGCTGCCCCGGTCCGGTTCTCGACCGTCTGGGTGACGGTGAACATGTAGCTGTCGTCGACCTCGATCTTGCGGTGGAAGATCAGCCCCGCGCCATTGTCCCAGGCGATCGTCACCGGCTGGCCGGGCGCCAGGGTGGTACCGGCCTCGAGCGTCCAGAGCGTCCTGGCCCCGGGAACGGCTTCGGGCGCGAGACCGCCGGCAGGCTGCCAACCGTAGATCGCATAATAGGGGAACGCCTCTTCGGCCCCCGCGCCGCCGAGCGGTGTCAGGAGCCGCACGTCGGGCGAGTCCGGTGCGATGGTGCGCTTGTAGTCGCGAAGCCGCAGGTCGTCGAAGCGGCCGCCGTAGAGCGAGATCGTCCCCGTCAGGCGCGGTGTGTCGATGGTGATGCGGGGGGCGGCGGAGACAGCGGCCGCGACGCTGTCGGTCACGGCGGCAGCCTCCGGCGCGGCAAAGGGCGAGGTGCTGTCGGGCCCCGCGGTGGCCGGGGCTCCGCCCGCGGTGGTCGCCGTGCCGGCTTCCTGCGCGACACTCGCGGTATCGGAGGGCTTGTCGGTTGCCGTCGGCGGCGGGAAGAGCGTGTACCAGAGAAGAATGACGATGAACGACAGGACTGTCGCAAGGATGAGATTCTTGTTCTGGTCTTCCATGGGAGCCTGCCACCCGTCCACTTGATCTGGGCAGGTTCAACCGAACGGGGGCCAAAACGTCAAGCGCTTTCGGGCGAAACCGGGCTCTCGGGGGCACTCAGCCGGTGCGCCGGGCGATTCCGGGCGCATGCGCGATCTTGCGGCGGTGCAGCGCGAGCCACTCGCCCGTGGCCTCGAACGGCATCGGCCTGGCGATGCCGTAGCCCTGCACGTGGCCGCAGCCGAGCTGTGCGAGAAGTGCATGTTCGCCGGTCGTCTCAACGCCTTCGGCGAGCGTGTCGATGCCAAGCCGTTCGGCCATCGACAGGATCGCGGCGATCATCTTCTGCTGCTCGGCATCGCGGTCGACCCGGGTCACGAAGGAACGGTCGATCTTGATGCGGTCGACGGCAAAGCGACGAATGGCGGCGATCGAGGCATTGCCGGTGCCGAAGTCGTCGAGATCGATGGCACAGCCAAGCGCCGCGAGCGCGGCGATATTGCGCGTGACGAGATCGTCTTCACCCCGCGTCACGACGGATTCGAGTATCTCCACCGCAAGCCGCTCCGGCGCCAGTTCGAACCGGTCGAGATCCCAGCGCACCTTGGCGGCGATGAACGGATCCGACAGCTCCTGGTGCGAAAAGTTCACCGCCACCCGGGGCACGGCGAGTTCGTCCTGGTCCCAGCGCCGGAGCGCCCCGAGGGCAGCGCTCAGCATCACCTCGCTCAGCCGGGCGCCGAGGCCGGCCTCGAGAATCGCGGGCAGGAACTCGCCGGGCGCAAGAATCCCGTGGACCGGGTGTTGCCACCGCACCAGCGCCTCGAACCCGGAAAGTGCGCCCGTGTCGGTCGAGATCTGCGGCTGGAAATAGGCCAGGATCTGGCCGCTCTCGAGCGCCATCTCGGCTTCGCCGCGCAGCCCCTCGTGGCGAACGGCGGCAAGCGCGATGTCCGGCGCATAGCCGCGGATCGCGCCCGGCGCGCCGCGAATCGCGGCCTCGAGCGCCCGCGTTGCCGCGGTCAGGAGCGCCGTGCCGGACCTCTCGGCAACCTGGGACGGCAAGCAGAAGCCGACCGCGATCGTCGGCAGGATCGTGGTTGCGTCGATGCTCATCGGTTCGCTGAGCATGGTGCGGAGCCGGCCGGCGATCTGCACGGCGGTTTCCAGATCCATCCGCTTGCCGGGCAACGGCATGACGCCAAAGCGTGCCGGCCCGATGACGACCACCCGGTCACCCGCGCGCAATTCGGACTGCAACCGGTCGAGAAGGCCGTCGAGCACGCTCAGCCGCGCCTCTTCGCCGAATGTGTCGCGCAGATCCTCCGCATCCTCAAGCGCGAGGCAGAGACAAAGCGGCCCCCGGCGGGGGGCATGCTCGCTGGCGAGCGCATGGTCGAGGGCGGCGATGATGTTCCGCCGTCCGGCCTCATAGGGGTCTGCGGGGCCGGATGCGGCATCTTCGCCCGTGGTTTTCCAGACCCCGGGCAGGCCCCGACCCGCGATCAGCCCGAAGG
This sequence comes from Albidovulum sp., assembly GCA_020637635.1. Lineage (GTDB taxonomy): Bacteria > Pseudomonadota > Alphaproteobacteria > Rhodobacterales > Rhodobacteraceae > Albidovulum. Next base: position 103,650 of record JACKKB010000008.1, on the reverse strand, counting down.
GCACCGCCAGGAGGGCGGCGGCCAGGGCCGCGCCCGGCCCGTCGAAGACGAGACCGGCGCCGGCGGCGGCGGCGATGGGCATGGCGGTCTGGCGGTTCCAGAGCCGGTGACGTCCGTTCAGCCGGAACATGCGCATCCTTTCCATGACTGTAGCACAGGAGGACAGCATAGGAACGTAGGGTGAACGCAGGATTAAGCGCAGCGCGGTTTCCGCCAGGTTCCTGCGCTAGGCTTCCGGCCCGGACCGGAGCGCCAACCCGGCGAAGTCGAACAGCCGCGGGTCGAGCAGATGCGAGGGCCGGGCATTCATCAGCGCGCGGAACATCACCTGTCGCCGGCCGGGGCTGCGCGCCTCCCAGCCGTCGAGGAGCTGCTTGACCTGCTGGCGCTGAAGCCCGTCCTGGCTGCCGCAGAGGTCGCAGGGGATGATCGGGTAGTTCATCGCCCGGGCGAACTTCGCGCAATCGGTCTCGGCCACGAAGGCGAGCGGGCGATAGACCAGAAGATCGCCGTCCTCGTTCAGAAGCTTCGGCGGCATCGTCGCGAGCCGCCCGCCGTGAAACAGGTTCATGAAGAACGTCTCGAGGATGTCGTCGCGGTGGTGGCCGAGCACCACCGCCGAGCAGCCCTCTTCGCGGGCGATCCGGTAGAGGTTGCCGCGCCGGAGCCGCGAGCAGAGCGAACACATGGTACCGCCCGGCGCGATCTTGTCGGTGACGATGGAATAGGTGTCGGCGTATTCGATGTGGTGCGGCACGCCCATCTTCGCGAGAAACTCCGGCAGGACGGTCGCCGGAAAGCCGGGCTGGCCCTGATCGAGGTTGCAGGCGAGAAGATCGACCGGCAGCACCCCGCGCCACTGCAACTCGTGCAGCACCGCCAGAAGCGTGTAGCTGTCCTTGCCGCCCGAGAGGCAGACGAGCCAGCGGGCGCCGCGCTCGATCATGCCGTAGCTCTCGATGGCGTCGCGCACCTCGCGCACGATACGCTTGCGGAGTTTCCTGAACTCCGTGGTCGCCGGGGCGCCGTGAAAGAGCGGGTGGATGTCGTCGGCATCGTCAAGCATGGGCGTGGCGATACTCCAATTGCCGGGGCCCGGCAAGCGCGCTGCGGCCGGGCGCGGTCTCAGGCCACACGGGTGGCGAGCGGCGCGAGGTCGTCGAGGAACGGAGCCGTTTCGCCGATGTGGCGGGCAACCCATTCGGCGTCGTAGTAGGTATCGAGATAGCGCCGTCCGCTGTCGCACATCAGGGTCACGATCGAGCCTTCGCGCCCCGCCGCCGCCATCTCGCGCGCGACGCGGATGGCGCCCCAGAGGTTCGTGCCGGTCGAGGCGCCCGCCTTGCGGCCAATCTGCGCGTCGAGCCACAGGATCGTTGCCACGCTGGCCGCGTCGGGCACCTGGAACATCCGGTCGATCACGTCGTGCTGGAACGAGGGCTCGACCCTCGGCCGCCCGATGCCCTCGATGCGGCTGGAACAGGCGCGGGTCAGCGACCGGTCGCCGCTCTGGTAGCTGTCGTAGAAGACCGAGTTCTCGGGGTCCACGACGACCAGTTCGGTATCGAACCCGCGATAGCGCAGATAGCGGCCGAGCGTCGCCGAGGTGCCGCCGGTTCCGGCGCTCATCACGATGGCCGACGGCACGGGATGCGGCTCTTTCGCCATCTGGGTGAAGATGCTTTCGGCGATGTTGTTGTTGCCGCGCCAGTCGGTCGCGCGTTCGGCATACATGAACTGATCCATGAAATAGCCGCCCTTCGCCCCCGCAAGGTTCACGGCGGCGTCGTGCATCTCGGGCGCGCTGTCGACGAAATGGCACTGGCCGCCATAGAACTGGATCAGCTCGATCTTGCTGCGCGCCGTCGATTTCGGCATCACCGCGATGAACGGCAGCCTCAGCATCCGCGCGAAATAGGCCTCCGAGACGGCGGTGCTGCCCGACGACGCCTCGATCACCGGCTGACCTTCGGCAAGCTTGCCGTTGCAAAGCGCGTAAAGGAAGAGCGACCGCGCCAGCCGGTGCTTGAGGCTGCCGGTCGGATGGGTGCTTTCATCCTTGAGATAGAGATCGACGCCGGCAAGCCCGGGCAGGTCGAGCCGGAAAAGATGCGTGTCGGCGGACCGCTGGAAATCCGCCTCGATCCGGTTGATCGCCTCGTGAACCCATGCCCTCATGATCCGCCCGCTCCTCGCCCGTTCCGCCCGCGCCCCTCGCCGGAGCCGGGTACCGGATCGTAACCCGAACCGCCCCAGGGATGGCAACGGCCAATCCGCCGCAGGGCAAGCCAGCCGCCCCGGATGGCGCCGTGCCGCTCCAGCGCCTCGAGCGCATAGGCCGAACAGGTCGGCTGATAGCGGCAGGAATGGCCGAGCCAGGGGCTGAGGAACAGCCGATAGGCGCGGACCGGCAGGGCGAACAGACGCGCGAGCGGGCTCATCGGCCGCTGCCATGGATCTGGCCGAGCGCGCGCCTGAGATCTTCCATGAGGGCGGCGAAGTCGCGCGTCGCCGTCGCGCCGGGCCGCCCGACGAGCACGTAATCCCAACCCGCCCGGCCGTGCGCAGGCAGCACCGCGCGCGCGATCTCGCGCAGTCGCCGCTTGGCGCGATTGCGGGTAACGGCGTTGCCGACCTTCTTCGAACAGGTGAACCCCACGCGATGCGGCCCCCCCACCTCGTCATCGCCGCGCTTGCGCGCCTGAAGCAGAAACCCCGGTGTGCCTTGGCGGCGGGCCTGGGCGGCGCGCAGGAAATCGGCCCGTTTCGTGAGAATCACTGGCAACGTGCCGCAAAACGAAACCGCCGGAGGCGTTTCCGTGCCCCGTCCCAACGGACCTTGCACGGGCGCCTCCGGCGGTGTCATTGCATTGCCTTTCGGCCGGCGCCTACGCCGACAGGACCTTCCGGCCCTTGGCACGGCGGGCGTTCAGCACCTTGCGGCCGCCTTTGGTCGCCATCCGCGCACGGAAGCCATGGCGGCGGGCGCGAACGAGGTTCGACGGTTGGAACGTGCGCTTCATCGCTTCAACTCCGGGTTCTTGCGGCCCAAACCGGACGGGATTCGAAGGCCGCTGTCATTCGAAGCCCGGCTATTAGACGCAGGCGGAGGGCAAGTCAACTCGCCGCCCCGATTTATTCGCGCAAAACCGGGGCCGCAGGCATAACGGCGCCCGCGCGAAGGGCATGTGTTTGAACTCTGCGCGGAAGTGCCTATTTTCGCTCCATGACGCGGCGCGCGCCACGCCAGAAAGGCGGAGACGGACTCAGATGCATCTCAATTCGCTTTCGGGTCGTTTCCTGCTTCTGACGGTCGCGTTCGTGATGCTGGCCGAAGTCTTGATCTTCCTGCCCTCGGTCGCCCGCTTCCGCGAGGATTACATCGTCTCGCGGCTCGAGCGGGCGCAGATCGCCTCGCTCGCGCTTCTGGCGACCGACGAGATGATCGACGCCAAGCTCGAACGCGAGCTTCTGTCCAACGCCGAGGTCTACAACGTCGTCCTGCGCCGCGACGAGGTTCGCCAACTGGTGCTCTCCTCGCCGATCCCGGCGCCCATCGAGGCGACCTACGACCTGCGCGATGCGCCGGCCTGGGTGCTCATCCGCGATGCCGTGCGCACCATCCTGACCCCCGAGAACCGGATCATCCGGGTGATCGGCGACCCGGTGAAGCAGGCGGGCCTGCTGATCGAGGCAACGATGGACACCGCGCCGATGCGGACCGCCATGATCGACTACGGCCTGCGCATCCTCGGGCTTTCGGCGGTCATTTCCGTGGTCACGGCGGTCCTGCTGTTTCTCGCGGTGCGCCGGCTTCTCGTGATACCGATCCGCCGCGTCGTGCGGCACATGGCCGCCTATGCCGAGGCGCCCGAGGATGCGCGCCGCTTCATCGTGCCCCAGGCGAGCGTCGACGAGTTGCGCGAGGCCGAAGAGGCTTTGCAGATGCTTCAGCAACAGCTCACCGGTGCGCTGAAGCAGAAGGAGCGTCTGGCCCAGCTTGGCGGCGCGGTCGCCCGGATCAGCCATGACCTGCGCAACATCCTGACGACGGCGCAGCTCTTCGCCGACCGCATGGAGGACAGTGCCGACCCGGCGGTGGCCCGCGCTGCGCCAAAGCTCGTGGGCTCGATCAGCCGCGCCGTGGCGCTCTGCGAAACCACGCTTGCCTTCGGCAAGGCCGAGGAGCCGGCGCCGATGATGACGCGGTTCCGTCTGGCCGCGCTCGTCGAGGATGTGGTGGAAAGTGAAACGCTCGCCTGCGCGGCGTCGGGGGTCGAATTCGTGACCGACCTGCCCGCGGGCCTCGTCCTCAGGGCCGACCGGGAGCAGCTGCACCGGGTGCTGACCAACCTCGTGCGCAATGCCCGCCAGGCCATCGAGGCGACCGCCACGCCGGGGACGATCGAGATCGCCGCCGGAGACGAGCCCGCGGGCTGGTGGATCCGGATCGGCGATACCGGTCCGGGTCTGCCCGAACGCGCCCGCGAGCATCTGTTCCAGGCCTTCCAGGGCGGATCGCGCAAGGGCGGGACCGGGCTCGGCCTTGCCATAGCCGCCGAACTGATCCGCGGCCACGGCGGCAGGATCGAGCTGGTGCGATCCGATGAAGACGGCACCGAGTTCATGATCCGCCTGCCGCACGAACTGAGCGAGGACGAGCGCGGCTGAGGGGCGGGCGAGGCCCGATTGCCGGGCGCGCTTTGTCCTTGCAATGCCCGGCACGGGTCGCTAAATCCCACCCCGACGCACCCGTAGCTCAGCTGGATAGAGCACCAGACTACGAATCTGGGGGTCAGGAGTTCGAATCTCTTCGGGTGCGCCATCTCATTTCCCGCAGTTCGACCGCGTCCGCCAGAACCGCGGAGCCAACGGGCACTGAGGCGCCCACGGGTCCCGCAGGACCGCGTCAGGCGACCCGGCACCGTCGCAGTCGCAACCGTGCAGGATCTGCAGGTCGCTGGGCGACATCCTCAAACGGGGCACCGGGGGCCGCCGGACGCGCCTCAGTATCGGGGAAGTGCCGAAGTGTGGGCGGCTTCCTCGCGCGAGGCGCGGCCTCCCGACCATCGTCCCGCCACCCCCTTCCTCTCCTGCCCATCTGCCACGGCACCGCGGTCTCGTGGCGCCCGCGGGGACGCGGCGGCCCGTCAGGACAGGCGCCGCAGGTTCAGGCGATTTCCAACGCCCCCTCGATCAGCGCGAAACCGCTCGGGCCGAGCGAGAGCGTGCCGCCGCGAAGGGTTGCGGCGGCCGAAAGACGGATCTCGCCACCGCGGCAGTTGAGCGTCTGCGCCCCGGCCGAGAGATTGAAGAGACAATGCGTTCCCGCACCGCGGCGGAAGCCGAGAAGCGGCTCCGGCAGGTCGAAGAACACGCTCGCCCCGGTCATCAGATCGACGCTCGCCTTCCGGAAAGCCAGCATCTCGCGGTAGAAGGCCAGGACGGACTCCGCCGTGTCCTGGGTGTCGACCGCCACCGACGCCTGTTCCGGGCGAACCGGCAGCCAGGTCTTCGCCGCGGTCGAGAAACCGGCGTTCGGCGCGCCCCGTTCCCAGACCATCGGTGTCCGGCACCCGTCGCGGCCCTTCTCTTCGGGCCAGAAGTTGATCCCGGCCGGGTCGGTCAGCTCGTCGAAGGCAAGCTCCGTCTCGATCTGGCCAAGCTCCTCGCCCTGATAGAGGCAGATCGAACCCTGCATCGAGAGAAGCAGCGCCGCGGCCTGCCGGGCAAGGCCCGCGCGCCCCGCGCCATGCGCCGCCCAGCGCGTTGCATGGCGGTTCACGTCGTGGTTCGAGAACGCCCAGCAGGGCCATCCCTCGGGTGCTCCGGCGAAGAAGGCCTCGATCTTGGAACGGAAATGTGCCGCGGTGAACTCGGGCCCGAGCATGTCGAAGGAATAGCACTGATGCAGCCGCCCGCCGGTCGTATAGGTGCCCATCATCTGGATCGCGTGATGGCTCTCGCCCATCTCGCCGACCAGCATCCGCCCGCCATGGCGATCGGCCAGCGCCCGCATCCGCTCGAGAAAGGCAAGGTTCTCCGGCTGGTTCTTCGAGAAGAGGTGATACTGCATGTTGTAGGGATTGTTCTCGGGCTTGGCCTTCACCCGGTAGTCGGCCGCATCGTCGCGCAGCATCCTGTCATGGAAATAGTAGTTCACGGTATCGAGCCGGAACCCGTCGACGCCGCGCCCGAGCCAGAATTCCATGTTGTCGAGATGCCAGTCCTGAACCTCGGGATTGTGAAAGTTGAAGTCCGGCTGCTCGGGCAGGAAGTTGTGCAGGTAATACTGGTGTCGATGCGCATCCCAGGTCCAGGCGCTGCCGCCGAAGACCGCGAGCCAGTTGTTGGGCGGCGTGCCGTCGGGGCGCGGATCGGCCCAGACATACCAGTCCGATTTCGGGCCCGTGCGGCCCGCCCGGCTCTCGACAAAGGCGGGATGCAGGTTGGAGGAATGCGAGATCACCTGATCGATGATGACCCGAAGCCCGAGCCCGTGGGCGCGATCCACCATGCGGTCGAAATCGGCGAGCGTGCCGAAGACGGGGTCGATGTCCCGGTAATCCGAGACGTCATAGCCCATGTCCTTCATCGGCGAGCGGCAGACCGGCGACAGCCAGACGATATCGACGCCGAGATCGGCGAGATAGGGCAGGCGTCGGGTGATCCCCGGCAGATCGCCGATCCCATCGCCGTTGTCGTCCTGAAACGAGCGGGGATAGACCTGATAGGTCACCGCCCCGCGCCACCAGTCCTGCCCCATCCGGCCCGTCCTCCCCTTGCGCTCCTGCGGCCTATCGCGCGCCGCTGTCGTCAGCCCGTCGTCAGCCCGTCGTCAGCCCGTCGTCTCTGCCCGTGCGAAGACCGTCACCGACTGTTCGGCCACCTGCGCCGTCGCGCTGTGGCAGGGCTCCGACGTGCAGTCGGGCCGGTCGGTATCGAGCAGCCGCAGCCAGGCGCCCTCCGGCAGCTGCACCGCGGTCGCGCCGCCGGCGTTGAAGAACACGAAGAGCTCGCGTTCGCCGCGCTGGACGGCCTTCTCGGCGGATTCACGGATGAGCGCGCCGAATGCCCGCCATTCGGGGTCGTTCCAGTCCGCCGCGCCGGGGGCCACCCCGTCGGCGCGCCGCCACTCGAGATCGGACGGCGCCTCCGGGCTCGTCCGCCGACCGTGCAGGAAGCGGCGCTGGGCAAGGACCGGATAGGCCCGCCGCAACGCCACCAGACGGGCGATGAACGTGCCAAGCTCCGACGCCGTCTCCTCCCATCCGACCCAACCGGTTTCGTTGTCCTGGGCATAGGCGTTGTTGTTGCCGGCTTGGCTGTTGCCGACCTCGTCGCCGGCGAGAAGCATCGGCGTGCCCTGTGACAACAGGAGCGTGGCAATCAAGTTGCGCTTGCGCTTTTCGCGGTGCGCGCGGATCGCCGGATCCGTGCTCGGCCCCTCGGTGCCGAAGTTGTCGGAGTGATTGGCATCGTGACCGTCGCGGTTGTCCTCGCCGTTGGCCTCGTTGTGCTTGGCGGCGTAGCTCACGAGATCGGCAAGCGTGAAGCCGTCGTGGCAGGTCACGAAATTGACCGAGCTGACCGCGCTGCGCCCGTCCCGGTCGAAGACCTCGGCCGAGCCGAGCAGCCGCTTGGCAAGCTCGGCCGAGGCGCGCGGGTCGCCGCGCCAGTAGCGCCGCACGTCATCGCGGTAGCGGTCGTTCCATTCCAGGAACGGATAGGGGAAACGGCCGAGCCGGTAACCGTCGGGGCCGATGTCCCAGGGCTCGGCGATGAGCTTCACCCGTGACAGCACCGGGTCCTGCCGAACGGTCTCGAGGAACGCCGACTGCGGCTCGAACCCTTCGGGTCCGCGGGTGAGCGCGCTTGCTAGATCGAACCTGAAGCCGTCGACATGCATCACCTCGACCCAGTAGCGCAGCGAATCCATCACCATCCGCAACACCATCGGATGGTCGAGATCGAGCGTGTTGCCGGTTCCGGTGACGTTTTCGTAGTAGCGGCCCGATCCTGTCAGCCGGTAGTAGCTGCGGTTGTCGATGCCGCGAAAGCTAAGCGTCGGGCCAAGCTCGTCGCCCTCACCGGTATGGTTGTAGACGACGTCGAGCAGCACCTCGATCCCGGCCGCGTGGAAGCGGCGCACCATCGCCTGGAACTCCCAGATGGCGCCCCGGCTCATGTAGCGCGGCTCGGGCGAGAAGAAGCCGATCGTCTGGTAGCCCCAGTAGTTGCGCAGTCCGCGCGTCTCGAGGAAGCGGTCGTTGAAGAAGCTCTGGACGGGCAGAAGCTCGACCGCGGTGACGCCGAGCCGCGTCAGATGGTCGATCATCGGTTCGGAACTCATGCCGAGAAAGGTGCCGCGCAGCGTCGGCTCGACCGCGGGATGGGTCATGGTCAGGCCGCGGACATTGGCCTCGTAGATCACCGTCTCGCGGCTGTCGCGCAGGGGCGGGCGGTCGTCGCCCCAGTCGAAGCTGGTATCGGCGACCACGCATTTCGGCATCGCGAAGGCGCTGTCGCGGCTGTCGAGCCCGAGATCGGCCGCCGCTCCGCCGACACGGTAGCCCATGAGAGCGTCCGACCATTTGAGCGGCCCGACGATCTGGCGCGCATAGGGATCGATCAGCAGCTTGCTGGGGTTGAAGCGGTGCCCGTTCTCCGGATCGTGGGGCCCGTGCACGCGCAATCCGTAGCGGGTGCCGAGGGTCAGGCCCTCGACATGGCCATGCCAGATGTCGCCGTCGCGCTCGGGCAGGGGGAGCCGTGCGATCTCGCGCCGGCCGTCATCGGTGAAGAGGCAGATGTCGACCTGCCTCGCATGCGCCGAGAAGACCGCGAAATTGACCCCCGCGCCGTCGAACGTCGCCCCGAGCGGCCAGGCCCGCCCGCCGGTCACGGCCCGGTGCGCCAGGCGGCCCGGTGTCCCGGCAGAGGGCGGCTGCGTCACGTCGCGAGGCTCCGGTAGAGCGCGCCATAGGCGCGCGCCGGGCCGGACCAGCTGACATCCGCCTTCATCGCGCGGCGGATCATGCCTGACCAGAGCCTCGGGTCGCCATGAAGCTGCACGAGCCGGCGCAGCGCCCCGGCCAGCGCGACACTGTCGACCGGATGGAAGGCGATCCCCGTGGCCGCGCCGGCCAGAAGACTTGCCGGCGAGGCGCCGATGACGGTGTCGTTGAGCCCGCCCGTCGCGGCGACGACCGGGATCGTGCCGTAGCGCAGCCCGTACATCTGCGTCAGCCCGCAGGGCTCGAAGCGCGACGGCACCAGAACTGCGTCGCCGCCCGCGAACATGCGGTGCGCCAGGGCCTCGTCATAGCCGATGCGGATCGCGACGCGGCCCGGCCAGCGCGCCTCGGCCGCCAGCATCGCCGCTTCCAGCCCGGGCTCGCCGGTGCCGAGAAGCGCGAACCCGCCGCCCGCGCCCGCGAAGCCGTCGAGAACCCCGGCCAGGAGGTCGATCCCCTTCTGCTCGGTCAGCCGGCTGACGACGATCGCAAGCGGCCCCTCGATCACGCCGAGCCCGAATTCCCGGAGGAGCCTCTGACGGTTCTCGGCCTTCCCCGCGAGACGCCGCGCCGAGTAGGGCACGATCGCCGCGTCGGTCTCGGGCGACCAGACCGCCGCATCGACGCCGTTCAGGATCCCCTGAAGATCGCCCGCGCGCTCGGCAAGCACGCCTTCGAGCCCGAGCCCGAAGTCCGGGCGCATCAGCTCCTCGGCATAGGTGGGTGAGACCGTCGTGATCCGGTCGGCGGTAACGAGCCCCGCCTTCAGCGTCGAGATGCTGCCGTAGTACTCGAACCCGTCGCGCGTGAAGGCGCCCGGCGGCAATCTCAGCGCAGCCAGCCGCGAGGCGGGCGCGATGCCCTGGAAGGCGACGTTGTGGATCGTCATCACCGTGCCGACGCCGGTCGTGCCAGAATAGCGCAGATAGGCGGGCGCGAGGCCGCCCTGCCAGTCATGCGCATGAAGCACCTCGGGCCGCCAGCCGTCGCTGCCGGCCCCCCGCGCAAGTTCGGCCGCGACCCAGCAGAGCGCCGCGAACCGTTCGGGATTGTCGGCATGGTCGCGCCCCTCGGCGGAATAGATGCCGCCGGGGCGGTCATAGAGATGCGGCGCGACCAGAAGCAGGATCGTGACGCCGTCCAGCCGGCCACAGAGAACCTGCGCCGGCCCGCCAAAGAGGTTGTCGTCCTGCCAGATCCCTTTCGCCTTGCCGAGCCGCGCGGCAAGGCCCGGATATGCCGGAACCAGCACGCGCATCTCCCAGCCCTCGGGCGCGAGCGCGCCGGGCAGGGCACCGACGACATCGGCAAGCCCGCCGGTCTTGACGAGCGGGACGCATTCCGAAGCGACCGAGAGAACCTTGCCCACGTCCTGCAGACCCTTCAGCCGAGCGCCGCGGCGCGGCGGTCCAGCATGTCCTGCGTGATGAGGACGATGCCGGCTTCGGTGCGGCGGAACCACTTCGCGTCTTCGTCGGGATCGGCGCCCACCACGAGACCCTCGGGGATGGTGACGCCCCGGTCGACGACGGCATGGCTGAGCTCGCAGCGCCGGCCGACCGTAACATAGGGCAGGAGCACCGTATATTCGAGCGTCGAGAAGGAATGCGCCCGCACCCCGGTGAAGAGGAGCGAATTCTTGACCTCGGCGCCCGAGACGATGCAGTCGCCCGAGACGAGCGAGGAGACGGCCGAACCGCGCCGGCCATCCTCGTCATGGATGAACTTCGCCGGCGGCACGATCTCGGCATAGGTCCAGATCGGCCAGGCATTGTCGTAGAGATCGAGCTTCGGGATGAAGTCGGTCAGGTCGATATTGGCCTGCCAGAATGCGTCGATCGTGCCCACGTCGCGCCAGTAGGGCTCTTTCTCGAGGCCCGAGGTGACGCAGCTTTCGGAGAACCTGTGCGCCATCGCCTTGCCGTTGCGGACGATATCGGGAATGAGGTCGTTGCCGAAATCGTGGCTCGAATTGCGATCCTCGGCATCGCGGATCAGAAGCGCGCGCAGGAACGCCCAGTCGAAGACGTAGATGCCCATCGAGGCCAGCGAATGGCCGGGGTCGCCCGGAATCGCCGGTGGATCCTTCGGTTTTTCGAGAAATGCGGTAATCCGACCCTTTGCATCGACATCCATCACCCCGAAGGCGGTCGCCTCGGCGCGCGGCACGGTCAGGCAGCCGATCGTCACGTCGGCGCCGGTCTCCACATGCTGGCGCAGCATGATCTCGTAGTCCATCTTGTAGACATGGTCGCCCGCCAGCACGACGATGAACTCGACACCGTAGCTGTCGACGATATCGATGTTCTGCGTCACGGCATCGGCGGTTCCGAGGTACCACTTGCTTTCGTCCACGCGCTGCGAGGCCGGAAGGATATCGAGGTATTCATTCCGTTCCGCCCGGAAGAACCCCCAGCCGCGCTGCATGTGGCGGATAAGGCTGTGCGCCTTGTACTGCGTGGCGATCGCCATCTTGCGGATGCCCGAGTTCAGCGCGTTCGAGAGCGCGAAGTCGATGATCCTGGTCTTGCCGCCGAAATAGACCGCGGGCTTGGCGCGCCTGTCGGTCAGTTCCTTGAGCCGGCTGCCGCGGCCTCCCGCCAGGACGAACGCCATGGCCCGTGACGACAGGCGCTGGGTGGATCTTGGCTGCATTGCATCCTCCCGAAGAAGTGGCGGGTCATCCCTGCCGGAACACGATCACCCCTAGCGGCGGCAGCGTCAACGGCGCCGATTGCGCCTGCCGGTGCCAGGCAACCGGCTCGGTCGCGACGGCGCCGCCATTGCCCCGCTCGCCGCCACCATAGACAGCCGCATCGCTGTTGAATATCTCGCTCCATCGGCCGGGCGCGGGAAATCCCACGCGGTAGCCGCGGCGCTCCACCGGCGTGAAGTTGGCGACGACCACGACCGGCGCGTCTCCGGCGCCGCCGCGCCGCACGAAGGCGAAGACCGAGCGTTCGGCATCGTCGGCCTCGAGCCATTCGAAGCCTTCGCCACGGCAATCGTCGCGATGCAGCGCCGGCAGGTCGCGGTAGAGCCGGTTCAGATCGCGCACGAGAAGCTGCACGCCGCGGTGGTCGGGCCGGTCGCAGAGATGCCAGTCAAGTCCGGCATCGTGGTTCCATTCGCGGCCTTGCGCGAATTCCTGCCCCATGAAGAGAAGCTTTTTGCCGGGATGGGTCCACATGAAGCTGTAGTAGGCCCGCAGATTGGCGAATTTCGCCGTCGGGTCGCCCGGCATCTTGCCCAGCATCGAGCCCTTGCCGTGCACCACCTCGTCGTGGCTGATCGGCAGGATGAAGTTCTCCGACCAGGCATAGGCGATGGCGAAGGTCATCTGGTTGTGATGGTGCCTGCGATGGACGGGGTCCTTCTGCATGTAGCTCAGCGTGTCGTTCATCCAGCCCATGTTCCACTTGTAGCCGAAGCCGAGCCCGCCCCGGTCGACCGGATGCGAGACGCCTGGAAAGGCGGTCGATTCCTCGGCGGCGGTGAGAATTCCCGGCACCTGCCCGTAGACCAGCCGGTTCATCTGCCGCAGGAAGGCGATCGCCTCGTAGTTCTCGCGCCCGCCGTCCTTGTTCGGCACCCACTCGCCGGCGCGTCGCGAATAGTCGCGGTAGAGCATCGAGGCCACCGCGTCCACGCGGAGCCCGTCGAGATGGTATTCCTCGAGCCAGTAGGCGGCATTGGCAATGAGGTAGTTCGAGACCTCGGCCCGGCCGTAGTTGTAGATGAGCGTGTTCCAGTCGGTGTGAAAGCCTTCCTTCGGATCGGCATGTTCGTAGAGCGCCGTACCGTCGAACCGGCCAAGCCCGTGCGCGTCGGTCGGGAAATGCCCGGGCACCCAGTCCGCGATGACGCCGATCCCGCGCCGGTGCGCGGCATCGACGAGGGCCGCGAACTCCTGCGGCGTGCCATGGCGGACGGTGGGCGCATACATGCCGATCGGCTGGTAGCCCCAGGAGCCGTCGAACGGATGCTCGCTGACCGGCAGGAGCTCGATATGGGTGAATCCCATCCAGTCGGCATAGCCCACAAGCTGATCGGCAAGCTCGAGATAGGAGAGCGGCCGCCCACCGTCGCTGCTGCGCCGCCAACTGCCGAGATGGACTTCGTAGACCGAGATCGGTGCGTCGATGGCGTTCCGCGCCGCGCGGCCCGCAAGCCAGTCGTCGTCCTGCCAGTCCGCGCCGCCCGGACGACGCACGACCGATCCCGTCCGCGGCGGAAGTTCGGCGCCGAACCCGACCGGGTCGGCCTTGAGCGGCAGGAGTGCGCCGTCGGTCCCGAGGATCTCGTATTTGTAGACCGCCCCCTCGGCCACGCCGGGCAGAAAAAGCTCCCACACCCCGGTGGCGCCGCGCCGGCGCATCGGATGCACCCGCCCGTCCCAGCGATTGAAATCGCCCACGACCGAGACCCGCCGCGCATTCGGCGCCCAGACCGCGAAATGGGTTCCCTCGGCCCCGCCGTGACGGACCAGATGTGCGCCAAGCGCGCGCCAGAGATGGCGATGCGTGCCTTCGCCGATCAGGTATTCATCGATCTCGCCCAGAAGGGGCGCAAAGCGGTAGGGGTCGTCGATCTCGTAGGGATCCCCGGCGGGTGGCGCGACGCGCAGCCGATAGGGTTTGGCGCCGTCGTGGCGCGCGATGAAGAGCGCGCCGAAGTCAGGGTGGCGCTGCATCGGCAGCGGCTTGGCGCGGGGCCGCAGGAGCCAGACCTCTGCCGCCTCGGGCAGGAGCGCCAGCACATGGTCTCCATGCGGACCGAGCATCGCGAAAGGATCACCATGGCGCGCCTCGGCAAGTGCTGCCATGTCGGCGCGATCAGGCCAGTCCGGCAGGGCTTGCGGTCGTCTCGGCGCGGCCACCGTTCCTCCCTCTCCCGGCACTCAGTGCGCCGAGTCGATGTCCCAGATGTCCTTCATGTAACCGCGAATGGACCGATCGGAGGAGAAGAATCCCATGCGCGCGGTGTTGAGCGCCGCCTTGCGTGCCCAGCCGTCGGGATCGAGATAGGCGGCATCGACCGCCTTCTGAGCCTCCCGGTAGGCCGCGAAGTCCGCGGCGACGAGGAAGTAGTCGTGATTCCAGACCCGATCGACGATGCCGTGATAGCGGTCGCGCTGGGCGGGGCTGAACCGCCCCTCGGCCAGCATCTGCAGAACGTCCTGCAGCGCCTGGCTCTCGCCGATCGCATGGCGGGCGTGCTCGGCATCCTTGCGCCGCTCCACGACTTCCGCGGCGGTCAGGCCGAAGAGAAAGAACGTCTCGGCGCCGACATGGTCGCGGATCTCGACATTGGCACCGTCGAGCGTGCCGATGGTCAGGGCGCCGTTCAGCGACAGCTTCATGTTGCCGGTGCCCGAGGCCTCCTTGCCGGCGGTCGAGATCTGTTCGGAAAGATCGGCAGCGGGGATCAGCCGTTCGGCCATCGAGACGTTGTAGTTTGCCGGATAGACGATCTTGAGCAGGTCGCGGGTCTTCGGATCGGCGTTGATCACGCTCGCCACATCGTTGATGAGGTGGATGATCTCCTTGGCGACGATGTAGCCCGGCGCCGACTTGCCGCCGAAGATCTTCACCCTCGGCACATGGTTGCCGTTCGGGTTCTCGCGGATCTCGTGCCACTGGGCGATGGTCTGGAAGACATTCAGAAGCTGGCGCTTGTATTCGTGGATCCGCTTGATCTGGATGTCGAAGAGCGCGTCCGGCGAAACGGTGATGCCTGTGGTCTCGGCGATCCAGCGCGCGGTATCGGCCTTGTTGGCGCGCTTGATCGCGGTGAAACTCGCGCGAAAGCCACGGTCCTCGATCTGCGGCTCGAGCCGTCCGAGGCGGTCGAGATCGTCCTCCCAGCCGGCGCCGATCGCCTCGGTGACGAGCGCGGCAAGCCGCGGATTGGCCATCCGGAGCCAGCGGCGCGGCGTGACCCCGTTCGTCACGTTCACGATCCGCCCGGGATGCAGCGCATGAAGCTCTGGGAAGAGCCGCTCTTTCACCAGATCGGTGTGGAGCGCCGAAACGCCGTTCACGCGACGCGACATCACGAAGGCCAGTTCGCCCATCCGCACCTCGTGGTGCTTGACGATGCCGACGTGCTGCGGGCGCCGGGGGTTGGCCTTCAGGTGATCCTCGTCGATGCGCTCGATGATCTGCATGTGTCGCGGCAGGACATTGCCGATGAGCCATGTCGACCAACGCTCCAGCGCCTCGGGCAGGAGCGTGTGGTTGGTGTAGCCGAGACAGGCGCGCGCGATCTCGACCGCCTCGCCGAAGTCGATCCCGTGATGGTCGCTCAGAAGCCGGACCAGCTCGGGTCCGGCAAGTGCGGGATGGGTGTCGTTCATCTGGATCGACACCTTGGAGGGCAGGGCGCGCAGGTCGGAATGGCTGGAAAGATAGCGCCGCAGGATGTCCTGGATCGCGGCCGAGGTCAGGAAATACTCCTGCTTCAGCCGCAGTTCCTTTCCCTGATAGGTCGTGTCTTCGGGATAGAGCACGCGGCTGATGGTCCGCGCCAGCGTCTCGGGCTGGGCGGCGGCGGCATGGTCGCCGCGGTTGAAAAGCTCGAGGTTGAAGCGCTCGGTCGGCAGCGCCCCCCAGAGCCGGAGCGTGTTGGCCCACTTGCCGCGCCAGCCGATCACCGGCGTGTCATGGGCCGACGCGATGACGCTTTCTCCCGCGATCCAGCGCGCGCGTCCGTCGCGCAGTTCGACTTCGCCCTTGAAACCCACCGTATAGGCGCTTTCCGGCCGCTCGAACTCCCACGGATGCTTCTGCGCCAGCCAGTCCTCGGCGCGCTCGACCTGGCGGCCGTCGTCGAAGGCCTGACGGAAGAGCCCGTGTTCGTAGCGGATCCCGTAGCCATAGGCGGGGCAGCCGAGCGTCGCCATGCTCTCCATGTAGCAGGCTGCGAGCCGGCCAAGGCCGCCGTTGCCGAGTGCGGCGTCAGGCTCGGTGGCGGCGAGGGTCGCGAAATCCTGCCCGAGGTCGGACATCGCGTCGACGGCGATCTCGCGCAGACCGAGGTTGATCGCGGCGTCCTCGAGGATGCGACCGATGAGAAACTCCAGCGAGAGGTAGTAGACCCGCTTGCGGTCCTGTTCCCAGGTCCGGCGCGTGGAGGCGAACCAGGGCGTCACGATCCGGTCCCGCAGCGCATAGGACAGTGCCATCCGCCAGTCGTAGGGCGAGGCATTCGGCGCGTCCTTGCCGAGCGTGAAGGTCAGGTGCCGGAGGATATCGGAGCGGAAGCCTTCGCGGGTTACGGGCTCGGCGGGGATCATGTTCATGACGGTCTACTTCAACGGCTGGCGGCGAAAGTGGCATCCTCGACGCGGCCCCTGGCGCGCGCTGCAACCTTCGCCGGTATCGTGGCGAAAACCTATTCGACTGCTCATTAGCGGCGCGATACGGCCTTGGAAAGTGTTCATTGTGGGCGATTTTCGATCTTTGGTGGCGCTAGCGGTGCAAAGGGCCGGCCCCCCGCCTCACGATGTGGCGAGCAGGGCGATCCGTGCTGGCGCCGCGACCAGCGCGCCCGCGACCCCCACCGTCCGCAGCCTGCGGCGTCACCCGAGCGGGCTTGCGGAAAGCTCGGCCGCGATGTCGGCATCGAGCGGTGTCTCGTAGGTCATGAGCAGGTAGCCGAGAATGCTGTAGAAGCCGACCGTGGCGATGAGGTCGAAGACCGCCTCGTGCCCGATCGCGGCGCGCAGCTCCGCCTCCAGCGCCCGCGGCAGACGGCGGTCGTCGAAGAGGTGGTCGACCGCCCTTGCGATGAGCGCGTCGCCGGCCTCGGGCGTGGCGGCAAGCGCCGCGATACGGGCATCGGAAAACCCGAGCTTGCGGGCCCGGCTGACATGATGCGCCCATTCGTAGGGCGATCCCATCCGGTGGGCAGCCCTCAGGATAACCACTTCGGATCGTTCCGCGCCGAGAGCGCTACGGGTGACGAGATGCTGGCGCAGGGGCGCCCAGGCGCCCAGCAGCGCCGGATGATGCGCCATCACGCGGTAGACGTTGAGCCTTCCGGCGAAGCCCGACCTCAGATCGGCAAGCTCCTCCGGCCAGTCGGCATCGTCAAGGGGCAGAAGTCGATCCATGGTCCACTCTCCGGCTTCGGTCTTCTCCGGGGGCTCAGATCACCGCGTCGACCGCGCGGCCGAGCTTGTCGACCAGTTCGTCGATCTGCGCATCCTCGATGATGAAGGGCGGTGCCAGCAGGACATGGTCGCCCGAACGGCCGTCGATCGTGCCCGCCATCGGATAGCAGATGAGGCCGGCCTCGAACGCGGCCTTCTTCAGCCTGCCTGCGATGCCGCGTGCGGGATCGAACGGCGCCTTGGTCGCCCTGTCGGCAACGAATTCGATGCCGCGGAAAAGCCCGCGCCCGCGCAGGTCCCCGACATGGGGGTGCTGCCCGAAGCGGGCGTGAAGCGCATGCGCGAGCCGGTCGCCCTGTGCCTGCACGCGCGCCAGCAGTCCCCGTTCGAGGATCGCCGAGACGACGGCAAGGCCCGCTGCCGTCGCGACCGGGTGCCCGATATAGGTGTGGCCGTGCTGGAAGAAGCCCGATCCCGCCTCGATCGCGCCGTAGATCTCGGCCGAGCAGAGCATCGCGCCGATGGGCTGGTAGCCCGCGCCGAGCCCCTTGGCGATGCAGAGGATATCGGGGCGCACGCCTTCTTGCTCGCAGGCGAAGAGCGTGCCGGTGCGCCCCATGCCGCACATCACCTCGTCGAGGATGAGAAGGATCCCGTAACGGTCGCAGATCTCGCGGATCCGCGCGAAATAGCCCGGCGCGGCGGTCAGCGCGCCCGCGGTCGCGCCCACGACCGGCTCGGCCATGAAGGCCATCACCGTCTCGGGGCCGAGGCGCAGAAGTTCGGCCTCGAGCGCGTCGGCGGCGCGGCGGCCATAGGCCTCCGGGGTCTCGCCCTCCTCGCGCAGCCGGTAGTCGTAGCAGGGGTCGATATGGCTGACGTCGAGGAGGAGCGGCGCGAATTGCGCCCGCCGCCATTCGTTGCCGCCCGCCGAAAGCGCGCCGATGGTGTTGCCGTGGTAGCTCTGCTTGCGGGCGATGAGCCGGCCGCGCTGCGGCTCACCCTTCTCCACCCAGTACTGCCGGGCAAGCTTGATCGCTGCCTCCGTCGCCTCCGACCCGCCCGAGACGAAATAGACCCGGTCGATGTCTTCGGGCGCATGGGCGATCAGCAGATCGGCGAGCGCCTCGGCTGGATCGGAGGTGAAAAAGCCGGTATGGGCGAAGGCGAGCCTGTCGAGCTGCGCCTTGATCGCGGCGGTCACCCCGGCATCGCCGTGACCGAGGCAGGAGACGGCAGCCCCGCCCGACCCGTCGAGATAGCGCTTGCCCGAGGCGTCGATCAGATAGCAGCCCTCACCGCCGACAGCGACGGGCGGAGGCGACTTGCAATGGCGCGGAAAGACGTGGGACATGGTGCGTTCCTTCTGCTTTCGACCCGGTGATCAGACGAGATAGGGCATCATCAGGGTCGCGAGGCTCAGGACGAGGAAGAACCCCGCCATATCGGTGATCGTCGTCAGAAGCGGTCCGGAGGCGGCCGCCGGGTCCTGTCCGAGCCGCTTGAGAAGCAGCGGCACGACACCGCCGATGGAAACCGCGAGCACCGTGTTGAGCGCCAGCGCGCTGCCGATCACGAGACCGAGCCAGGGATTGCCCTTCCAGGCCCAGGCGACGAGCGCAATCAGAACGCCGAGCGCGATGCCGTTGATCGCGCCGACCGAGACTTCCTTGAACCAGACCCGGATCGCGTCCTTGGGCTGGACGACACCGAGCGACAGTTCCCGCATCGTCACGCCCACCGCCTGGTTGCCGGAACACCCCGACATGTCGGAGACCATCGGCAAGAAGACGGCGATTGCGATCACGGCAGTCAGCGTCTGTTCGTAGGCCGAGATGACGGACGCGGCGATGACGTTGAGGACGATGTTCGCGGACAGCCAGGCCAGACGCCGCCGCGAGCGGAGCCAGAGCGGCATCGAGCGAAGCTCGTCCCCGACTTGCTGACGCTTGAGGCTGTCGCTCTCGGCCCGCTCCAGGGCGGCGTCGCGCACCGCGTCGCGACTTACGACGCCGGCGAGCCGCCCGTCCGCCTCGACCACCGGAAGGCCGAGGAAGGTCTCGGCATCGAAGATGTCTTCCAGCGAGTCGAGCGGTGCGTCGACAGGCACGGTCATCGGCGTGACCATGATGGTCGTCAGCTTGGTGTTCTTGTGCGCGGTCAGGAGCGCGCGCAGCGACACCACGCCGATCGGGCGGTTCTCGGCATCGGTGACATAGGGATGCTGGCCGCGATATCGCTCGAAATCCGCGTCGCCCTCGACGACCATGCGCAGCACGTCGCCCACCGTGGCGCTGTCGGGAAAGGCGAAGGCCTCGGCCACCATCAGGCCGCCCGCGGTTTCGTCGTCGTATTCGACAAGCCGGCGCACGTCGGCGGCGTCCTCCGGCTCCATCTCGGCAAGGATCGCGTCGGCGTCGTCGCTGTCGAGATCGCCGATCAGGTCGGCCTGAACGTCGCTGTCGAGCACGTCGAGGATCTCGGCGGCGCGATCGCTGTCGAGCCGCTCGACCAGTTCCGTCGCCGCGGCATGCGGGGCTTCCTCGACAAGCGCGGCCGCGAGATCCGTCGGCACGAGCGCGAGCAGCCGGTCGCGATCTTCGGCCGAGAGCGCGAGCAGCTGGCGCAACGCGGCAGAGAGCGGCAGCGCCTCCAGCAACTCGGCCAGAAGCGCGCCGTCGGCGGCGTCGAGCGCGGTCTTGACGCGTTCGCGCATGGTGACGGCGGGCGGGGTCTCCGTCTCCGGGCGGTCGCCTGAGTCGGGTGGCTCTGCGGGGTCTGTCATGCTGCCTTTCGGTCCTTCGCCGGTGTCATCCGGTGCGCCGGCGCGATGTCGGGGTTACGATCCGCCGTGTATCCTCGACAAACCCGTCGAGACCGAGCCGCCAGACCGCCCGCGGCCAGCGCAGCTCCATCTCGCCCTTCCCGGGCCGGTAGACGGCGGTGTAGAGGGTGCCGAAGCCGCGGTCGAAGGCGGTCGAGTAGAGCGGCGGCTTCAGGAATGCGGCAATGAACCTGTCCTCGGGTTCGACATGCAGCGTGAGCCGCTGGAGAAGATAGCGCTCGCGCTCGACCGAGGCGGTCATGCGGGCGTGGGCGTCCCATTCGACCCGTTCCTGATGGTTGGTCGCGACCGCCGAATGGCTGATGACGGCGGGCCGGTCGGGGGCCATGAAGGCGGTGAGGAAGTCGCGCTGCCGGTCGATGACGGTGACATTGTAGCTCATGTGCGTCGGGATCCGTGCCAGTGCGCGGCCGGCCTCGGCCGTGGTCTCGCAGGTCTGCAGCACGTAGCGCAGGATCAGCGGAACGCCGAAGCCGTCGCCCACCACGCGGCGTCCGCCGAAAGTCAGCGACAGCGCGAGCCCGGCATCGTTCATCCCGTCGACGAGACCCCACAGCCCGTCAGAGGTGCCCATCACCCGCCGACCGTCCCAGGCGCTGTGGAGCACCACCGATTCAAAGGCGTGCGGGTCATAGTCGTAATTGCGCACCAGAACCGGCTCGGCGCCCGGCCAGATCGCCTGGCTGCAACCCGAGAGATAGGGCGGCGGCCGATAGAAGCTGAGAAACCGCGCGGCAAGGTCGCCGCCGCCGGCGAGGTCGCAGAGCTTCTCATAGAGCGGCAGCAGCTCCGGCATGTGCTGTCTGAGCGCCCGGAAGCACTGCAGATAGGTCGGGCGCGCGTCCGCGCCCTCGCGCAGCCACCAGCGCCGGTAGGCAGGCCAGAGCTCGGCGAAGAGCCCGGCCCACCTGGGGCCGGGTTCCGCCTCGGATATGGCGCGCCACCAGACGTCCATCACATGATCTTGAAGGCCGGATCCGCGAGGGCGGGGCCCGCTTCGACCATGCCGAGCGGTTTGGCGGCAAAGGCGGACTTGATGCCGTGGATCCAGCGCTTGGCCCGTTCGTTCAACTGAAAGCCGTTGGTCATGGAGCGTCCGCGGGTGACGAGGATGCCGAGATCGGCGCCCTCATAGCGGTAGTCGCCGGGCTTCAGGATGCGCAGGAAGAAGGCCTCGTTCTCCGATTCCACCGCGCGGCGGTGATAGTCGAAGCGGTCGAAGACCACGCGACCGTCCTCGAGCATCCTGTAGATGCCGGTCTGCGGCGCGGCGGTGACGATGTCGACGTTGTCCTCGGTATGCTTGATCACCATCTGGCTCCAGCCGTCGATCATGTCGGGATCGGACCAGCGGGCGTTCAGCTCGTCCACGTCGAGCTTGAACTTCGCCTTCGAGAATTCGAGCAGGTGGAAGAGGAACAGGGGCGCATCGGCATGGGCGAAGGCCGCATGGTTGGTCATCGAGCTTGCGCCGGTGATGCGCGGGTTCAGTTCGCCGAGCCAGATGTCGCCGGTCTTCTTGTCGATGAGGAAATCGAGCTCGAAATAGCCGCGGTATCCCTCCTTGCGAAGCTGCTCGCCGAACTTGAATGTGAGGTCGCGCGCCTTCTGGCGAACCTTGGGTGAAAACGCGGTCGAGAAGATCTCGTTGCCGCACCAGCCGCCGCGATAGGGGGTGAGCTCCTTGAAGCCGACAAGCTCGGTCATCAACGGCCCGACGATGGTTCCTTGCGAGGTGGCGCAGCCCTCGATGGCCGATCCCCGGCAATCGATCCGCTTCATGATCTTGATTTCGCCCTCGCCGACGATCTCATGTTCGTGACGGCGGAAGTCGGCCTCGGACTTGATGAAGAAGGTGGTGTGCCCGCTGTCGCCAAACGCCGATTGCAGGACGAGGTCGTGGCCAAGTCCGGCCTTGTCGCAGGTCTTCACGAGATCGTCCCAGGATTTCACCTCGGCCAGAGTGTTCGGCACCGAAGGCACGCCGGCCTTGTTGCCGACGCGGACCGTCTCGATCTTGTTGTCCATCTTGGTGCGCAGCTTCGCCTTGGGGAACCAGACCTCGGCGCCCAGCTCCTTGGCCAGCCTTTCGGTTTCCGCGTCGAACATCAGGAAGACGAACTTCGGCTTGCCGCCGCGCCGTTTCACCAGGTCGATCACTTCCTTGTGCTGGAGCAGATAGTTGTTGATATCCTCGATCGACTGGAATTCGGCATGCGGCTGCTCGGACGGGCAGAAGACGTTCGGATGGCGGCCGTCATAGCAGTCGATATAGCAGATGTACTTGAAATTCTTGCACCATTCGTCGATGCCCAGCAGATTGAAATTGGTCGCCGAGATGAAATAGACCGGGTCTTCGTTGCGATGGAAGAAACGGCGGATCTCGGAAATGTTCCTCAGGTCTGACTTGCTCATTCTTCTCTCCCCTATTCCGCCGCTGTGGCGAGTTTCTTGGTCTGAAGCGCAAGCGCCTCGTCTGTGAAGACCCGAAGGCCCAGATCGGCGCGATAGCCGTGGATTTCCCCGACATCGAGGGCGCGCATGAAGGCGAGGATCTCCCGGCTCACGACCTGCCCCGGCACGAGGATCGGAAAGCCGGGTGGATAGGGGATGATGAACGAGGCCGACACGACCTCGCGCCCCTTGTCCATTTCGGCGTCGATGCCTCCTTCGAGTTCCAGGTAGTCGCAGTTGTTCTCGTCGTAGGCGAGGAAGAAGGGGGTGCGGATATCGCCCTCGCCAGTTTCGGCATCCTTGCAGAAGGCATGGTGGAAGTACGAAAAATCCGGCAAGGGCGGCAGGTCCTGCATCAGGTTCTTCACCCGCCGCTCGAAGGAAAGCCTTTCCATCTTCGAGGCATCGTCGAGCCGGTCGTCGAGTTCCTTCGCGATCTCGACCAGGACCTCGATCAGATAGGCGACCGAGGACCGGGTGGTGCCGATGTTGGTCATGAAGAGCACGGTGTTGCGCGAGGTCTTGTTGATCTGGATCCCGTATTTGTCCATCAGCACCTCGGTCTTGAACGTGTCGCCGTCCCAGCCCGTGCCGCCCACCGCCAGCGTGACCCGCGTGGCGTCGAGCACGAATTCATCCCTTTCCCAGCAGGTCCAGATGTCGGTCCACCCCTGATCGGGGTCGTAGTAGCTTTCGACGCCGCTCTCGCGGTGCTGCTCGGGGATCATGTCGCCCGCGGTCAGGACCTTGAAGTACTTCTGCAGCAGCGGATGGGTCGAGATCGCCCGGCGCATCGACATCGCCGCCTCGACCTGGCGCTGGACGAATTCGAACCCCTCCAGTTCGACCTGCCGGCGGCCGACGTCGAGCGAGGCGATGATCTGGTAGTTCGGGCTGGTCGAGGTATGGGTCATGTAGGCTTCGTGAAAGCTCTGTTCGACCTCGCCCTTGAAGTCCTGATCGTTGACATGGATCATCGAGCCCTGGCGCAGCGAGGTGAGCGTCTTGTGCGTCGACTGGGTCGTGTAGACCCTGACGCGCGCGTTCGGCGGCGGAATGAGCCGCGTCTTCAGAAGCGTGGCCTCGTCGGCATCCTTCAGCTTTTCGGCCTGCCTGGCATGGGCCTTCGCATGCGCGGACGACTTCAGCCTCTCGCGCAGCACGTTGGCGGCATTCATGCCCGTGCGCTGGCGGTAGGTCGGGCCGAAGCGGGCGAAGGCGAACCAGGCCTCGTCCCAGAGGAAGATCAGGTCGGGCTTGATGGCGAGGCATTCCTCCATCACCCGCTCGACGTTGTAGACGATGCCGTCGAAGGTGCAGTTGGTCAGCAGGAGCATCCGAACCCGGTCGAGCTTGCCGGCCGCCTTCAGCTTCAGCAGCTGGTGTTTGATCTCATGCAGCGGCACCGCGCCGTACATCGAGTATTCGTTGAGCGGGTAGCTGTCGAGATAGCGCACCTGCGCACCCGACAGCACCATGCCGTAGTGGTGCGACTTGTGGCAGTCGCGGTCGATAAGGACGATGTCGCCGGGCCGGACCAGCGCCTGCACGACGATCTTGTTGCAGGTCGAGGTGCCGTTGGTGGCAAAGAAGGTCTGCTTCGATCCGAAGGCGCGAGAGGCCAGTTCCTGCGCTTCCTTGATCGGCCCGTGCGGCTCCAGCAGACTGTCGAGCCCGCCCGAGGTCGCCGAGGTCTCGGCGAGGAAGATGTTGGGGCCATAGAAGGCGCCCATGTCCTGGATCCAGTGGCTGCGCGAGATCGACTTGCCGCGCGAGATCGGCATGGCGTGGAAGACGCCCGTCGGCTGCTTGGAATATTCCTTGAGCGCGGTGAAGAAAGGCGTCTTGTATCGTGCCTGGACGCCCCGAAGGATGTTCAGGTGCAGTTCCATGAAGTCTTCCTGGTTGTAGAAGACCCGGCGGCAGATGCCGAGATCGAGCCCGGCGATATCCTCGACCGAGCGGTCGGTGACGAGATAGGCGTCAAGCTCGGGGCGCACCCTGCCGATCATCCGGCAAAGCTCGGGGCCGTAGTTCTCGGGCGCGATTTCCTCGATCGTGTCCTCGCCGCCCGCGCGATTGAGATAGCGCGTGAGGATCGGAAGATCGACGTCGCTGTCCATCTTCAGTCCGGGGCGCACGACGATGGCCTGGATGTTGTGGTTGAAGAGCACGCCGATCAGCGCGTCCTTGAGGCTCGGCACCACGACCGGCTCGTAGATGAACGGATCCTCGTGGCGGCGCATCGAGGTCATGTTGGATTTGAGCCAGCGTTCCTGGTATTCGTTCACGTCGTCGACGATGAGCACTTCGAAATAGGGCTTGGTCAGCGCCCGCGCCTCGGGCGGCAGCAGCGCCTCCTCGTCATGATCGTCGTCGATCCCGTCGCGATCGAGCGGGATCATCCGCCGCCGATAGGCGCCGGTGGTCATCGCGCGCGTTGCCCGGCGCACCGTGTAGACGAGGTCGTCGACATGCCCGCTGTCGAACTGGCGGCGCATTTGCTCGAAGGCAGCCATTCCGGGGAACGCCCAGTAGCGTTCGATGACGCCGAGCGAGTCGAAGAGCCTTGCCGCCTCGGCATGGACCGTCTTCGCGCGTTTCCCCTCCGGTTCGCGGTGCAGCAGCTCGAGCTTTTCCCTGAGCGCGCTCCAACGGTCGGAGCGCAGTTGCACGGCCGAGTAATAGTCGCTCATCGACTGCATCAGTCATCCTCTCGAATGGGCTGACAGACAGGATGCGCGTCCGCGATCGGGCGGTCCGGCCTGTCGGATCAGCCTGTGGAATAGCGGCCCGCCACGGGCGGCGTGCCATCGTCGTCTCGGAACGGGGGTCCCATCGTCCGGTGCGGCGCCCCGGTTGCGCTCGTGTCGCGCAGGTTCATCCCCGACCGCGAACCCTGGCGCGGCATCTCGAGCGCGCCGAGGCCCCGAAGGTATGCGTCGGTCCCGCTCGCCCGGTCGTAGACCGAGAAGTCGACCGACCGGTCGCGGAAACTCTTCAGCACCTGGCCGAGCCCCTTGAGGCCGGTTTCGCGCTGGCGCCGCACGAGTTCGAGGTCGATCTCGATCGGAAACATGTCTTCCTGCCCGGCGGACTGGTGCAGGACCGTGGCCGAGGGATCGACGACGCAGGAGCGGCCGTTGCCGCCGGCGCCGAGCCCGTTCACGTCGATGACGTAGCACTGGAACTGCGCCGCCGTCGCCCGTGCGATGGCGAGTTCCGCGTCCCGGTCGGTGGTGCCGGTCAGGACCGGATGCAACAGCACCTCGACCCCTTGCGCGGTCAGCTGGCGCGTGGTTTCCGGGAACCAGATGTCGTAGCAGATCGAAAGCCCGAAACGCCCCACCCCGGGAACGTCGAAGATGCAGAACTCCGTCCCCGCCTCCACTTCCGTCTCATAGGGGCGGAAGGGAAACATCTTGCGATAGGTCGAGACGATGTCGCCTTCGGGGTTGATGACCGAGGCGGTGTTGAAGATGCGACCGTCCTCGGTCCGTTCGAACATGGAGCCGGGGATCAGCCAGATATTGTGCTTGCGCGCGGCGGCCTGGAACTGACCAAGGCTTTCGTTTCGCAGCGGCAACGCGAATTTCGGCAGCGGCCCGAACGGCGCAAGTTCCGAGAACAGCACCATCTGCGTCCAGGGAAAGCGGGCCATGAGGATGTCCAGCCGATGGAGCATGCCGTCGGTGTTGGGCTGCAGGGCATTGACGTACATCTGCACGCCGGCGATTGCGAAAGGGGTCATTTCTTGGCCTGTTCTGATCGGTCTTACGGTTCGCTCTGCGAACCTCCCCCCTGCCTATCACCGGACGACGAGAACCGAAACCGGAGAACGTCGGACGACCCTGTCTGCCTGCGAGCCGACAAGGAACTCGCGGACCCGGTCGGGCGCGTGGCTGGCCATGACCACGAGATCTGCGCCGGTCGAGCCGATGTGCTCGAGGATCACCTCATGCACCCGCCCGACGGCGACGTGGCTCCTGATCGCCTTGAGCGGCCAGGGGATTTCGCCGGCCAGGAGCGCCTCGAGCCGCTTCCGCGCGCGATCGACCGCCTTTTTCTGGAAGTCGGGCGGGAAATCCGCGGCGACGAGGGGCGATCCGAAATCCGGAACGACCGCAAGCACATGCAGCACCGCCTCGTCGTCGCGGGCGATGCGCGCGGCCTCGGGCAGGGCCTTCTTCCACGATGCCTCGTGCTCGAGATCGACGGTCAGGAGGATTGACTTGTACATGGTGGCCTCCTCAGGCTTCTGCGCGGCGCAGCCCGGGCACGCGGCGGCGCTGCATCATCACGACGAGCGCGAGAAGCGCCAGCGCCGGGATGAACATCCAGTATTTCGACGGTACCGAGGCCGGGCGCAGAACGCGCAGCACTTCCTGGTCCCAGTCGAGCCCGGCCTTCTGTGCCGGCGAATCGAAGGCGGCGTCGTCGATGATCATCTTGTCGCCGTCCTGGCGGAAGGCGAGGCCGGCCGCGGCCAGCCGCTCCTCGCCCGTCGCCTCGCTTCCCATCGGCACCAGCGCCACGAACTCGATCGGGTCGCCAAGGTCGTTCACGCCGGCCACGCGGATCCGCAGGTCCTCGCCCGCCGGCGTCTCGCCCGCCGCGGCGGCGATCTCGGCCGGGGCGACCTCGTGGTAGGGCGGGAAGATCATGTCCATCCAGAATCCCGGGCGGAAAAGCGTGAAGGCGATGAAGAGCAGGGCCACGCTTTCGTAGATCCGGTTGCGGGCCAGGAACCATCCCTGCGTCGCCGCCGCGAAGAGCAGCATGGCGATCGTCGCGATGACGAAGACGAAGACCCCCTGCGCCCAGGTCACGTCGATGAGCAGCAGTTCCGTGTTGAAGATGAAGAGGAAGGGCAGGGCGGCCGTGCGCAGCGAATAGAAGAACGCCACGACCCCGGTCCTGATCGGATCGCCCCCCGAAACCGCGGCGGCGGCGAAACTGGCCAGACCGACGGGCGGCGTGACGTCCGCCATGATGCCGAAATAGAAGACGAAGAGATGGACGGCGATGAGCGGCACGATGAGCCCGTTCTGCTGGCCGAGCGTGACGATCACCGGGGCAAGAAGCGCCGAGACGACGATGTAGTTGGCCGTTGTCGGCAGGCCCATCCCGAGGATCAGCGACAGCACCGCGGTCAGCACCAGGATGGCGAGGATGTTGCCGCCCGAGAGGACTTCGACCACATCGGCGAGCGCCGAGCCGACGCCGGTCTGGCTTACGGCGCCGACGATGATACCGGCGGTCGCGGTGGCGATGCCGATGCCGATCATGTTGCGCGCGCCGGTGATGAGCCCGTCGAAGAGGTCGCTGACCCCCTTGCGGATCGCGCCGCCCAGATCGCCCTCGCCGCGCAGGATCGCCATGAGCGGGCGCTGCGTGAGCAGGATGAAGACCATGTAGGCGGTCGCCCAGAAGGCCGAGAGACCCGGCGACAGGCGGTCGACCATGAGCGCCCAGACCAGCACCACCACGGGCAGGATGTAATGAAGGCCCGCGCGGATCGTCGGACCCGGCAGCGGCAGCGCCGTCACCGGCGCGTTGGGGTCGTCCAGATGCAGCGGCTCTTCCTTCGAGGCGATCCAGAGCAGCCCGACGTAGACGGCGCTCAGGAAGGCGAAGACGATGTAGCCCGCCGCCGACGGGAAGGTCGGGCGGATCCAGCCCATGCCGTAGTAGACCGCCAGCGAAACGGCGCAGATCACGGCGATGGTGAAGGCGATCCCGATCAGGCGCTGGACGATGGGCTTCGGCGTGTAGGCGCGCGGCAGCCCCTCCATCCCGGCCTTCATCGCCTCGAGATGCACGATGTAGACGAGCGCGATGTAGGAGATGACGGCGGGCACGAAGGCGTGCCGGACGACGTCGAAATAGGGAATGCCGACATATTCGACCATGAGGAAGGCGGCGGCGCCCATCACCGGCGGCATGATCTGGCCGTTGACCGAGGACGCGACCTCGACCGCGCCGGCCTTCTCGGCGGAAAAGCCCACCTTCTTCATCAGGGGAATGGTGAAGGTGCCGGTGGTGACGACGTTGGCGATGGAGGAGCCGGAGATGAGGCCGGTCATCGCCGAGGAGACGACGGCGGCCTTGGCCGGCCCGCCGCGCATGTGGCCCATGAGCGAGAAGGCCACCTGGATGAAGTAGTTGCCTGCCCCGGCCTTGTCCAGGAGCGAGCCGAAGAGCACGAAGAGGAAGACGAACGAGGTCGAGACGCCGAGCGCGATGCCGAAGACGCCCTCGGTCGTGATCCACTGGTGGTTCACGATTTCAGAGAGGTTGTTGCCCTTGTGGGCGATGATCTCGGGCATGTAGGGCCCAAGCACGGTATAGACGAGGAACACCGTCGCCACGATCATGAGAGCCGGGCCGAGCGCGCGCCGCGTCGCCTCCAGAAGGATCATCAGGCCGATCACCGAAACCACGAAATCCTGCAGGATCGGTGCGCCGACGCGCGAGGAGATGTCCTTGTAATAGACATAGAGGTAGAGCGCGGTCGCCGCGCCCAGGACCGCCAGCGCCCATTCCCAGGCCGGGATCCGGTCCTTGGGCGAGCCGAGCAGGATCGCCGCCACGAGCGCCAGCGAGACGATCGGGATCCACCAGACCGGCGTGCCGGCCTTGGCGGAGATGAAGAAGAGCGTGCCGAGGATCAGCGGCACCCCGACCCCGAGCGCGAGCTGGATCCGGGTCCGGGCCGCGGGGAAGGCGGCGAAGGCGAGGAAGATCGCGAAGGCAAGGTGGATCGACCGCGCCTCGGTATCGTTGAAGACGCCGAAGCCGAGCATGAACGGAATCGGCGAGGCGATCCAGATCTGGAACAGCGACCAGGCCAGCGCGACAATGGCGATGAAGGCGCCGACGGGACCGGTGGACCCGCGCGAGCCGGTATCGGAGGAGGCGACAAGCTCGTCGAGTTCCGCCTGGCTGAGCCCGCCGCGCCCCGCGGCCTCGTTCTCGACCGCCGCCGCCTGTTGCTGTTCCGGTTGCGTCATATCGTCCCCCTTGGCCGGTTCACGGGCCGCTCACAGTCAGGATGTCGAACGGGTTTCCCCGGGCCCGGTCGCTGCCGCGCCGGGTGGGCGCCGCCCCCGGGCAGGGGCGGAGCGCTACGGGCCGGATCACATCCAGCCACGTTCCTTGTAGTATTTCACTGCTCCGGGATGCAGCGGGGCCGACAGACCGTCCTTGATCATTTCCTCTTCCTTCAGGTTGGCGAAGGCGGGATGCAGACCCTTGAAGCGGTCGAAATTGTCGAAGACGGCCTTGACGACCTCGTAGACGACCTCGTCGGGCACGTCGGCAGAGGTCACGAAGGTCGCCTTCACGCCGAAGGTTTCGACATCGTTGTCCGTGCCGGCATACATTCCGCCCGGAATGGTCGCCTTGGCGTAATAGGCATTCTCGTCGACAAGCTTGTCGATGGCGGGCCCCGTAACCGGCAGCAGCACCGCCTCGACGGTCGAGGTGGCTTCCTGGATCGACCCGTTCGGGTGGCCGACGGTGTAGATGATCGCATCGACCTTGTTGTCGCCGAGCGCCGCGGCCTGTTCGGCCGGCTTCAGCTCCGAGGCGAGTGCGAAATCGGCGTCGGTCTTGCCCATCGCCTGCAGCACGACCTCCATCGTCGCGCGCTGGCCCGAACCGGGATTGCCGACGTTGACACGCTTGCCGAAGAGATCGTCGAACTTGGTCGCGCCGCTGTCCTTGCGTGCGACGACGGTGAAGGGCTCGCCATGGACCGAGAAGACGGCGCGCAGCTTGTCGACCTTCTTGCCCTCGAATTCCGAGGTTCCGTTATAGGCATGATACTGCCAGTCGGACTGGGCCACGCCCATGTCCATGTCACCCGCCGCGATGGCGTTGATGTTGGCGATCGAGCCACCGGTCGAGGGGGCGGTGCACTTGAGCCCGGTGGTCGGCGTGTCGCGGTTGACCAGCCGGCAGATCGACTGCCCGACGACGAAGTAGACCCCCGTCTGACCGCCCGTTCCGATGGTGATGAACCGCTCTTCGGCCGCGGCCGTTGTCGCGAGCGCCATTGCGCCCGCGAAGGATAGTGTCTTGAGGTACTTCATCGTAAATCTCCCTGTCACGAAACCTGTGATGCTCGATGACGCCCGGGATCTTGCTGCCCCGGCTGGTCGCCGTGTTCGGCCCCGCGGGCCGTCGCACTTCCTTCCCGGGGCACGTCCTCGGCCGCAACCGACACGCCGGACCCCGAAAGGACCGCGCCAAGCTTGCCCGGGTGTCTGTCGCTGGGCCGGTCCCCGCCGGCACCCTGTCGCCGACAGACCGGTAACACTCCCGTCATCTTAGCGTGTTTAAAATAGTATTCAACCTTGTTAAGCAAAGCGATCTGGCGTTACGATTGCCAGAGCACAGGCGCCGTGCGCCACAGCCCAGGAACCCGCAAGTGCCCGAGATTTCACCGAAACCCGCAATCGACATCGGGGCGCGCCTGAAAGCGGTCAGGGTCGCGCGCCGGTACTCGCAGCGCGAGCTTGCGCGCAAATCCGGCGTCACGAACGGGCTCATCTCGCAGATCGAGCAGAATCACTCCTCGCCCTCGGTGGCCTCGCTGAAACGCATCCTCGACGCCATCCCGCTCAGCCTGTCGGAATTCTTCGCGCCCGATCTCGTCGAAGGGGAAAAGTTCTTCTTCCGTGCCGACGAACTGCACGAACTGAGCCCGCAGAAGCTTTTTCGCAGCTTCGGTGCCGCCGAGAAGATCACGCTGCGCCAGGTCGGCAATGTCGCCCACGCCGCGCTGCAGATGTTGCACGAGAGATACGAGCCCGGCGCCGATACCGGCGTCGAACGCTACACCCATGAAAGCGAAGAGGCGGGGATCGTGGTCTCAGGGCAGATCGAACTGACCGTGGGCGAGGATGTGGCGGTTTTGGGCGCAGGCGATGCCTATCTCTTCGACAGCCGCGTTCCGCACCGGTTCCGCAACCCGGGCGACGCGCCCTGCATCCTCATTTCAGCCTGCACCCCGCCATCCTACTGAAACGCCCCCGGGGCCATCGCCCCGAGAGTCGACCCGGAGAGGCGGCCCCCGAGAAGCGACCCCGAGAGAGGATCCCCGAGAGACGATCCCCGAGAGACGATCCCCGAGAGACGGCTCCCGAGAGACGATCCCCGAAAAAAAACGGCCCCTCGGGGAGGGCATCGCCCGGGGCGCCCCTGTCAGGACATACCCGCGACCATCAGGATCGCGCGGACATCATCGACATTCGCGGGCTCCGGACGGGTGGCGATTTGATCTCCGGCCGCCTCGAAGAAACGATGCGAGGCACTCAGTGCCAATGCCTGTTCCGCGTCAAGGCCGATGCGCCGCGCACCGGCCGCGGCAGATGGACCGGCAACGCCGCCGGCAACCTCGGGGCACATCGACATCGTCGCCATCGCGGGCGAGGACGATGATCCCTGATCGGGTGTCAAGGCCCTGTGCAGGCTTTGGTCGATCTGAGCCCATTCTCGCTGCCCTTGGCTCTGTTGCTGTGACCGCCCCCCGATGGCATCCATGTGCCAAGGTGGGTCAGTGGTGATCCACAGAGCAGAGCGATCATGCCGGAGCAGGTCGAGACCCGGTCTGCGGCGGCCGGTTCCGCGTTGGGTTCCGGACCGTGGCGTGACTCCGTGTGACACAGACGGTGTCACCGGTGCGCGAAAGCCCCTGTCTTCCTGAGTTTCCGGGAGCATGTGGCTGGGGCGGTAGGATTCGAACCTACGGTGCGCGGTACCAAAAACCGGTGCCTTACCACTTGGCTACGCCCCAACGGTGCGGGTTCTTACCCAAGCGGGCCTGACGCTGCAAGTCCAAACTATCCCGGGTCGCGTTGTGCGAACCGCGATTTCGCGCTAGGCCCGCGGCGTGGAAACCTTTGATGTCATTGTCCTCGGCGCCGGCGCGGCCGGCATGATCTGCGCGATCGAGGCGGCGCGGCGCGGGCGTCGCGTGGTGGTGCTCGATCACGCTGCCGCTCCGGGCGAGAAGATCCGAATCTCGGGCGGGGGGCGGTGCAACTTCACCAATCTCGGCACCGACTGGCGGCACTTCCTGTCTCGCAATCCGCGCTTTGCGATTTCCGCCCTCTCGCGCTTCGGCCCGCGCGACTTTCTCGCCCGGATCGAGGCGGCGGGCATCGCCTGGCACGAGAAGGCCGCGGGCCAGCTCTTCTGCGACGGCTCCGCGCGCCAGGTCGTGGCGCTCCTGGTGGCCCAGATGGCCGAAGCCAGCGCCTCACTGCGGCTTTCCTGCCCGGTGCGCTCGGTGACGCGCCGCGGCGCGGGCTTCGCGGTCGGGACCGGTGCGGGCACGATCGCCGCCGCGGCGCTCGTCGTCGCGACCGGCGGCAAGTCGATCCCGAAGATGGGCGCGACCGGGTTTGCCCATGAGCTGGCGCGACAGTTCGGCCTGCCGTTGACCCAGACGCGGCCCGGCCTCGTGCCGCTGACCTTCGCGGAGCAGGCGCTGGTGCCGATCCGGCCACTCGCCGGCGTCTCGCTCACCGCCCGCGCCGAAACGGGGGGCACCGCGTTCGAGGACGGGCTCCTCTTTACCCATCGTGGCCTGTCCGGTCCGGCGATACTGCAGGTCAGCTCCTACTGGCGCGAGGGCACGCCGGTGACGCTCGATCTCAGCCCCGGCACCGATATCGCCCGCGCGCTGGCGGCGGCCCGGCAGGAGCCGGGGCAGGGCGCAGGACGCGGCAGCCCGGCACAGGCGCTTGCCCGCTATCTGCCCGAGAGGCTCGCCGCCGCCGCGGTCGCACGCGCCGGGCTTGCGGGCAGGCTGGCCGACCAGTCGAATGCGGCGCTCGACCGGCTTGGAGCCGCGGTCAATTCCTGGCAGGTCATGCCGGTCGGAACCGAGGGCTACCGCACCGCCGAGGTGACGGTGGGTGGCGTCGATACCGAGGCGCTCGACGCCCGCACGATGGCCGCGCGGCAGGTGCCCGGCCTCTATTTCGTCGGC
Source organism: Albidovulum sp. (assembly GCA_020637635.1). Lineage (GTDB taxonomy): Bacteria > Pseudomonadota > Alphaproteobacteria > Rhodobacterales > Rhodobacteraceae > Albidovulum. Next base: position 70,216 of record JACKKB010000008.1, on the reverse strand, counting down.
GAGGCGGTCGACATGACCGGCTGGCTCGGCGGCTACAACTTCCAGTGGGCCTGGTCCTCGGGCTGGGCGGCGGGTCAGGCGGCCTGAGGCCCGGCGTCAGCGCAGTTTCGGCGGCTTCGCGGGATCCATTCCGGGTGCGGCCCGGGCGCCGACGACTTGCGCCGGCTCCGGCTCCGGCGCCGGCATCTCGAACCGTCGCCCGACTTCGCCGATCGCGGCCAGCGCTCCGGGCGCCGTCGGAAAGGCCACGTCCAGCGCGCCCGGCTCGAGCCCGGAGAAGACGAGCGACTCCGATACCGCCTTGGCGAGGGCGGGTTCCGCGTCCGGGCTCGCTCCGACAAAGGCGAGCATGAGGCCGCGGCTGCCGTCTTCGTAGGTCACGCCTGCCAGCAGCGCGCATTCGGCATGCCCGCCGAGCGTCGCGAGCTTGTCCTCGAGTGCGGCGACCAGCCCCCCGGGCAGGTCTTCCGGTGGATGAAAGGCACGCGGCCGCGCCTGTGTCCGCTCGGGTTCGTGGCCAAGCGTCGCGACAAGCCAGCCGAGTGCCTCGGCGGGCACCAGAAAGGCGGAGGGCGCAACGCCGAGGTTGAGGCCGAGACCGAGCCCCCCCGCCGCCAGTTCCCGCGCCACGATGCGGCCAGGCAGGGCGGCATAGGGCGTCGGCCCTTCGATGAAGGCGGCAAGCCGGTCTTCACGGTCGAAGGCCAGCGCCACCTCGCCGGCTTCGAGCCGGAACACGGCCGGACGGATCACCGTGCCGTCGCTGTCCTCGGCCAGAAGCAGGAACAGTTCGCAATCCGCCAGCCGCTCGAAGTAGCGCAGCCGCGGCGCGTCCTCGGCCTCGGCCGCCATCATCGCGGCATGGGCGAGGTCGAGCGGCGTCGCCTTGTCAGTCATCGAACACCTCTTTCAGCCGTGCACGCAGCGCCGGCAGGAGTTCGGCCTCGAACCAGGGGTTGCGCCTGATCCACGCGGTATTGCGCCAGGACGGGTGCGGCAAGGGGAATATGCGCGGCGCGTGGTCGCGCCAGGCGGCAACGGTGGCGGTCACGCCACCCCGGCAGGCCGCGGCCCCGAGGTGCCAGCGCTGGGCATGGGCGCCGATGGCAAGCGTCACCTGCACGGCGCGATGCCGGGCAAGCAGCCGCGCCCGCCAGGTCTCGGCACAGCGGCGCGGCGGCGGCAGGTCCGCGCCCCGCATGTCATATCCCCCAAAGCAGAAGGCCATCGGCAGGATGGCGATGCGGCTCCGGTCGTAGAACGCGGCGTCATCGAGGCCGAGCCAGCTCCGCAGCCGGTCGCCCGAGGGGTCGGTGAAGGGCTTGCCCGAGACATGGACCCGCGCCCCCGGCGCCTGCCCGGCGATGAGCACCCGCGCCCCGGTGCCGGACCAGAGCACGGGACGCGGTGCATGACCAGTTGCGCTGGCCGCGAAATCGGCGGCGCAGAGGCGGCAGGCCGCGATCTCGTCTTCAAGCGTCATCGCCCCCTCCTTCACCCCGTCGCTTCAGGCCCCGGCGCCCGCCCGGAGCCGTCAGCCACCCCCGATGCTCAAGGCACGCACCTTGCTCCAGGGCCCTCTTTCCACTATTGCGTTTCGAAACTGCGATGGGGCGTGGCCAACGCGCAAGGGCCCTGACAGCGACCGAACCGGGGGGGCAGCATGTATCGGGTCTGGAACTTCATCGCCAACTATTCGCTGTTGCTCCTCAGCGGCGCCGCGGTTGCGCTCTTCTGGGCGAACACCCATCCCGAGAGCTATCACCACCTTGTGCATTACGTGCTCGTCGAGGACTTCCTCATCGGCGAGCCGGAGCTCGAGGGTGGATCCGTCACGCGCACGCTGACGCTGCATTTCCTCGTCAACGACGTGCTCATGGCGCTCTTTTTTGCCATCGCCGCCAAGGAGGTCTGGGAGGCGGTGATCCTCGAGAACGGCTCACTGCGCGGCAAGAAGGCGCTGACGCCGCTGATCGCCACTGCCGGCGGCATGCTCGGGCCGGTCGCGGTCTATCTCGGCCTTGCTGCCGTGCTCGGGGTCTTCGCCGATGTGCATCGCGGCTGGGCGATCCCGACGGCCACCGACATCGCCTTCTCCTATCTTGTCGGGCGCATGGTCTTCGGGGCGGGTCACCCGGCGATCCGTTTCCTTCTGCTGCTCGCCATTGCCGACGATGCCGCCGGGCTCGTGATCCTCGCGATCTTCTACCCGACGGGCGAACTCGCGCCATCCTGGCTTCTGCTGTCCCTCGGCTCCGCTCTGGCCGTGTTCGTGCTCTTCAACTGGCTGCCGAGACGGCTCGACCGCGGCAACCAGCTCCGGCCCAACTCGACCTGGGTGCGCGAGAAACTGTCGTTCTGGCCCTATCTCGTCGCCGGCTGCCTGAGCTGGTACGGCTTTCAGGAGGCGGGCATCCACCCGGCGCTCGGCCTCCTGCCGATCGTGCCGACGATCCCGCATGCCGACCGTGCCTTCGGCATCTTCGCGGCGGCCGAGGAATATCTCACCGACCTCCTGAACCGGATCGAACATCATCTGAAGTTGCCGGTCGAGATCGTGCTCTTCTTCTTCGGCCTCCTGAACGCGGGCGTCGAATTCAGCGCCATTTCGGAGCCCACTTGGCTGGTCCTCCTCGGCCTTCTCATCGGCAAGCCGCTCGGCATCTTCCTTCTGGGCTGGTTCGCGGCCTTCGTTCTGCGCCTCGGCCTGCCACAGGGAATGAACGCGCGCGACCTCGTCGTGGTCGGCTGTGTCGCGGCGATCGGCTTCACCGTGGCGCTCTTCGTGGCCTCGGTCGCCTTTCCGGCGGGCGATGTCCAGGACGCGGCCAAGATGGGCGCGCTCTTCAGCTTCGCGGCCGCCGCCGTCTCGATCGTCGCCGGCAGGATGATGGGCGTCACGAAAGTGACCGGCTGAGCCTTGCGGCGGCCGGCCTGGCTAGGCCATTGCCGGCCCCTGCCGCATCGGCCATAATTCGGTCCCAAAGCCGGCGTAACGTCCACGTTAATCAATTTCCACTAAGGACGGTCCGGTGGGCGGAGCAGCGCCAGGACGAGGCGATGATCGAGTTCGAGAACGTGAGCAAGTCCTACTGGACGGGCAAAAAGCGCAAGGTGATCCTTGACCGCGCCTCCTTTCGCGTCGAGCTTGGCAATTCGCTGGGCATCCTCGCGCCGAACGGAACCGGCAAGACGACAATCATCAACATGATCGCCGGGCTCGAGAAGCCGGACGAGGGACGGATCACGCGCAGCTGCCGCGTTTCCTTTCCGCTCGGTTTCATGGGCGGCGTCGTGCCGCGCCACACCGCGCGCGAAAACGCCCGCTTCATCGCCCGCCTCTACGGCCTCGATCCCGACTACATCGAGGCTTTCAGCCGCTGGCTGACCGACATCGACGAATACTACGACATGCCGGTCGGCACCTACAGCACCGGCATGCGCTCGCGCTTCATGCTCTCGCTCATGCTGGCGCTCGAGTTCGACTTCTACCTGATCGACGAAGGCATGCCGGCCTCGACCGATGTGGAGTTCAACCGCAAGGCCGGTTCGATCCTGCGCGAAAGACTGACGAACGCGACCGTGATCGTCGTCTCGCACAATCCCGGCACGCTTGAGAAGTTCTGCCGTTCGGCGGCCGTCCTGCGCGATGGTCGGCTGCACATGTTCGACACGCTCGAAGAGGCTAAGCAGCTCTATGACTACAGCGCCTAAGGCCACCCGATTCCGCATCCGCCGCGAAGCGCCGCCCGCCGCGGTCGACGATCAGCCCTTCGATCAGGGTTTCGATGACGGTTTCGGCTCCGAACCCTTCCCGACCGCCCGCGGCCAGGGCGCGGCCGCCCCGGCCCCGAAGGCGACTGCGGCCGAGATCGACGCGATCAAGGCCGAGGGTCTTAGCGGGCGGCAACTGCGCATCGCCCGGCGCCTGGCCATGCGCCACGGGATCGAGGCGGAGAGCGATCATGATGCGGTGCGGCTCCTGCGGCGCAAGGGTCTTGATCCCTTCCAGCCCGCGCAACTGCTGGCGCTCGTCCAGGGAGCGAACGCGCCCGACGAGGCCGGGGCGGGAAAGCCGGGGCAGGACGCCGGCGGCGCGCCCAAGGCAAAGACCGGACAGTCGGTCGTGACCGCCCCTCCCAAGGCGCCGCCGCCCGCGCCGCTGACCGAGGGCGAGCGCGCCGCCGAGGTGATGCGCATCCAGCGCGACATCGTCCGCCGCCGCCGTCGCAACTTCACCATGCTCATGGCTCGGCTTGCGGCCTTCGTGCTGCTGCCGACGCTGGTCGTGGGTTACTACTTCTTCGTCATGGCGACGCCGATGTACGCCACCCACAGCGAATTCGTCATCCAGCAGGCGGAATCCCAGTCTTCCGGCATCGGATCGCTCTTCCGCGGCACCCAGTTCGCGACATCGCAGGATTCGATCACCGTCCAGAGCTACCTGCAATCGCGCGACGCGATGCTCCGGCTCGACACGGACCTCGGCTTCAAGCGGGAGTTCAGCGAGCCCGGGATCGACCCGATCCAGCGCCTGCCCGACGGCGCCACGAACGAACAGGCCTACAAGACCTATACCAAATACGTGAAGATCGGCTTCGATCCGACCGAGGGCGTCATCAAGATGGACGTCATTGCCCCGGATCCGCACGTCAGCGCCGCGTTCTCGAAGGCGCTCATCGGCTATGCCGAGGAACAGGTCGACGCCCTCACGCAACGGATGCGCAACGACCAGATGCAGGGCGCGCGCGACAGTTATGCCGATGCCGAGGCAAAGGTCACCGCGGCGCAGGAAAAGATCCTCGAACTGCAAAGGAAGCTCGGCGTTCTCGACCCGAAGTCCGAGAGCAGCTCGATCATGACCCAGATCAACGAGTTCGAGGGCCAGCTTCAGATGAAGCGGCTCCAGCTGCGCCAGCTCCTCGACAACCAGAGCCCGAACCAGGCCCGCGTGAGCGGCGTCGAGGGCGACATCTCGCGGCTCCAGAGCCTGATCACCGAACTGCGCGCGCCGCTGACCGAAACCACGAACAGCGATGCCTCTCTGGCGCAGATCTCGGGCGAGATGCGCATGGCCGAGGCCGATCTCGAAACCCGTCAGCTGATGCTGAGCCAGGCGCTGGAACAGCTCGAGGCGGCGCGGATCGACGCCAACCGCCAGGTGCGCTATCTGTCGCTCGGCGTCAGCCCGGTGGCGCCGGACGAATCGAGCTATCCGCGTGCCTTCGAGGATACGTTGCTTGCGCTCCTGATCTTCGCGGCGATCTACCTGCTCCTGTCGCTCACCGCCTCGATCCTGCGCGAGCAGGTCACAGCCTGAGGGAACTGCCATGACGACGATGCAAGAGGTGGCGGTCGGCCCCGTCCGCTTCGGCAACGATCTGCCGCTGACCGTCATTGCCGGCCCCTGCCAGATCGAAAGCGCCGGGCACGCGCAGATGATCGCCGGCCGGATGGCCGAGGCCTGCGTCGCGGTCGGGCTCGGCTACGTCTTCAAGGCAAGCTACGACAAGGCCAACCGCACCTCCCTTTCCGGGCGCCGCGGCATCGGCATGGAGGCGGGGTTGCGCGTCCTTTCGGACCTGCGCGCGGCGACCGGGATCCCGGTCCTCACCGATGTGCATGATGCCGTCCAGGCGCGCCGGGCGGCCGAGGTCGTCGATGTGATCCAGATCCCGGCCTTCCTCTGCCGCCAGACCGATCTCCTGATTGCCGCCGGCGAGACCGGCTGCGTCGTGAACATCAAGAAGGGCCAGTTCCTCGCGCCCTGGGACATGGCCAATGTCGCCGCCAAGGTGGAAAGCACCGGCAACCGCAAGATCCTGTTGACCGAGCGCGGTACCTCCTTTGGCTACAATGCGCTGGTGGCCGACATGCGCGCGCTGCCAGAGATGGCCCGCACCGGCCACCCGGTGATCATGGACGCGACCCATTCGGTGCAACAGCCGGGCGGCCTCGGCGGCGCCACCGGCGGCCAGCGCGAGTTCGCCCCTGTCATGGCCCGCGCCGCCGTCAGCCTCGGCATCGCCGGGGTCTTCATCGAAACCCACGAGGCGCCCGACCGTGCGCCCTCGGACGGGCCGAACATGATCCCGCTGGCCGAGATGCCACGGCTGCTCGAGACGCTCGCGGCCCTCGACGGCATCGCCAAGGCGGCCCCCGTCCGGCTCTGACCGGATCCGGGCGATCCTGCCCGGCGCTAGTAGCCCCGCCCGCGATCGACGAGGTTCGCCATCGGTTCTCCCGCCTCGGCGCGCCGGATGTTCTCGGCGATGACCCGCGTGGCCGTCACCGCGCGCGTGTCGGCGGCGATATGCGGCGTCACCGTCACGCGCGGATGCGCCCAGAACGGATGCTCGGGCGGCAGCGGCTCGGTCCGGAAGACATCGAGCGTCGCATGCCCGATCCGGCCCGCTTCGAGCGCTGCCAGAAGCGCCTCATCGTCGACGAGCGGCCCGCGCCCGGGATTGATGATCACGGCGCCCTTCGGCAGCAGCGCCAGCCGTTCGGCGTTCAGGAGATCGCGCGTCTCGGCCGTAAGCGGCATCAGAAGCACGACGATCTCGGCCCGGGCCAGAACCGCGCGCAGCCCGTCTTCGCCCGAACGGCAGTCGATGCCCGGGATCGTCCGGGCGCTGCGGCTCCAGCCCATGACCGGGAAGTTGAGTGCCGCAAGCGCCCGTGCCGCGGAGCTCCCGAGCACACCGAGGCCGAGCATAGCCACGTTCCGTTCGCGCGCGATGGGCGGCCGGACCCGGTTCCGCCAGACCCCGTCCTGACCAAGGATATGCGCATCCATGCCAAGGTGGTGGCGCAGCACATGGCCGACCACGTATTCGACCATGCTTTCGGTCATGCCGGGATCGACCATGCGGACAAGCGGCTGCGTGAGCGTCGGGTTGGGCGCAATCCGCTCGACCCCGGCCCAGAGGCTCAGCACCGCCTTGCAGCGCACAAACGGGGTGAAATCGCTGAGCCCCTCGTGCGGCGCGTAGACGATGTAGTCGACCGCAGCGGGATCGCCGAGCTCGGGTGACAGGGCCGCGTCGAGTCCCGCCTCGGCGAGCGCGCGGCGAAGATGCGGCGCATAGTTCTCCCAGTCGTCCCGGGAGGCGGCGAAATGGATCGTGACACTCATCCCTGCCTCGGTCTGTGGATATGGGCGCTCTGCACGAGCCCGAAGGCACCGAGCAGGATGATCATTGCCGTCCCGCCGTAGGACACAAGCGGCAAGGGCACCCCGACGACCGGCATCAGCCCCATCACCATGCCCATGTTGACGCTGAAGAAGAGAAAGAAGGTGGCCGTCACGCCATAGGTGAGGAGCGAGGCGTAGCGATCCTTGTTGGCCATCGCAGAGGCGACGCCGAAGCCGACGATGAGGCCGTAGAGTATGAGCAGGAAGACCGATCCGACATAGCCGAACTCCTCGGCAAGGGTCGTGAAGATGAAGTCGGTGTGCTTTTCGGGAAGGAAGTTCAGCCGCGACTGCGTGCCCTGCATGTAGCCCTTGCCGGCCCAGCCGCCGGAGCCGAGCGCGATCTGAGCCTGGGTGATGTTGTAACCGGCCCCGAGCGGATCGGAGCCGGGATCGAGGAAGGTGTCGATGCGCTTGAACTGGTAATCCTCGATCAGTTGCCAGTCGGTGCCCCGGCTTTCCATCACCGCAAAGACAAGTGCCACGACAAGCGCGATGACGGTACCGAAGTACCACAGGCTGACCCCGGCGACGAACATCACGATACCGCCGCCGGCAAGAAGCAGGATCGCGGTGCCGAGATCGGGCTGCTTGAGGACCAGGGCCGCCGGCGCGATCACCAAGAGCGCCGGGATCGCGACCCAGAGCGGGTGCGAGATCTTGCGGATATCGAGCCAGTCGTAATAGGCCGCAAGCGCCATGACGAGCGCGACCTTCATGAGCTCGGACGGTTGCAGCCGGACCGGCCCGAGATCGATCCAGCGCTGGGCGCCCATCCCGATCGCGCCGAAGAACTCGACGGCGACGAGAAGCGCGAGCGCGATCAGATAGGCCAGCGCCGAGATGTTGCGCCAGAACCAGATCGGCACGAACCCGATGGCCAGCATCGCGACCATTCCCGCGGCGAAGCGTTTCATCTGTGGCTCGGCCCAGACATCGGCGCGCCCGCCGGCGACCGAATAGAGCATCAGGAAGCCGATCGCCGCCACCGCACTCAGCAGCAGCGCGAGCGGCCAGTTGACGTAGAGCACCTTGCGCAGGCCCGTCGGGACGGTCCGCAGGTTGTATTCAAGATAGCTCATGCCCGGCTCTTCCCGCTGCTGTCGGCGATGGGCTCGATGAGCTGCAGCTCCTTGCGCTCGGCCTCGATGCGGGTGCGCTGGCTTTCGGGATAGGCGGTCAGCGGCGGCAGCCCGCCATTCAGCGCCTGCAGAAGGATGTCGCGCGCGATGGGCGCCGCCGCGGCCGAGCCGCCGCCGCCATGTTCGACAACGATCGAGACGGCATAGCGGGGCGCCTCGAAGGGTCCGAAGCAGACGAAGAGTGCATGATCGCGCCGTTCCCAGGGCAGGTCGTCGTTGGAGATCACGCCAGCGGCGCGTTCGGCGGCGGAGATGTTGCGCACCTGGCTGGTGCCGGTCTTGCCGGCCATCACCATCGCGTCATCGACGATGCGAGAGCCATATGCGGTACCCCGGCGCGAATTGATGACGCGGAACATGCCTTGCCGAACGGCGTCGAGCGAGCTTTCGCTGATTCCGATCGGCGGCGCCTCGGGGCTCGCGGCCTCGCGGTCGGCGACCGATTTCAGCAGCCGCGGCCGGATCGCGCGACCCGAGGCGATGCGGGCGGTCATGATCGCGAGTTGCAGGGGCGTGCCGAGCACGAAGCCCTGTCCGATCCCGGCGTTGAACGTGTCGCCGACAAGCCAGTCGGTGCCGTATTTCTTGAGCTTCCAGTCCTTGTCCGGGGCGAGCCCGTCCGAGACGGCCGACATCGGCAGGTCGAAGGCCTCGCCGATGCCGAGCCGGCGCGCCATAGCCGAGATATTCTCGATCCCGGCGCGCTGGGCGACCTCGTAGTAGAAGACGTCGCAGGATTGCTCGAGACTCTCGACGAGCGACAGCCGTCCGTGGCCCGCCCGTTTCCAGCAGTGGAAGCGGCGCTTGCCAAGTTCGGTGTAGCCGGGGCAGTAGACCGTCTCGTTGGGTCCGAATGCGCCGGCCTCGAGCGCAGCGAGCGCCGTCACCATCTTGAAGGTCGACCCGGGCGGGTAGGCACCCTGCACGCTCTTGTCGGCGAGCGGGCGGTGGTCGTTCTCGGTCAGCATCGCATAGTCGGCGGCGGAAATGCCGCGCACGAAGAGATTGGGATCGAAGCTCGGCGCCGAATTGATGGCGAGGATATCGCCGTTGCGAACGTCGATGACGACGGCCGCAGCGCTCTGCTCGCCGAGCCGCGCCTGGACGTAGTTCTGCAGGAGATAGTCGATCGTGAGGCGCACGTTGGCGCCCGGCACGCCGTCCTTGCGGCCAAGCTCGCGCATCACCCGGCCGGTAGAGTTCACCTCGATCCGCCGGCTGCCGGCCTCGCCGCGCAGGACATCCTCCATGCGCGCCTCGACGCCGAGCTTGCCGATCTGGAACCGCGGGATCTGCAGGAGCGGATCGGGGTCGGCGAGCTTCGACAGGTCGTAGTCGCTGACTGGTCCGACGTAGCCGAGCACATGGGCGAAATCGGGTCCGAGCGGATACATGCGCGACAGGCCGACCTCGGTCGTCACGCCGGGCAGGGCGGGGGCGTTCACGGCGATGCGGCTGAAGTTTTCCCAGCTCAGCCGGTCGGCAACGGTGATGGGCAGCGTCGGGCTGCGCCGCTCGAGCTCCTTGCGCGTGCGCTGCAGATCATCCTCCGACAGGGGAATGAGCCGCGCGATCCGGGCCAGGACCGCATCGGTATCGCCAGCCTCCTCGCGCGTGATGGTGATGCGGAAGTTCTGCTCGTTGCCAGCAACGACGGTACCGTTGCGATCCTGGATGAGCCCGCGCGCCGGCGGAACGAGGCGGATCTTGATGCTGTTTTCCTCGGCGAGCAGCCTGAACTGATCTGCCTGATCGACCTGCAGGTAGCGCATCCGGAACGCGAGCGAGGCCACGGTCACCGCCTGCACCGAGGCGATGATGAGCCCGCGCCGGCTGATGCGGCGGGCGCTTTCCTCGATATCCTTGGCGTTGCGTCTCATGGCCGCTGCCCGAACCCGCCGGGCTCGGCCCGCGTGCTCCTGCGCGCCCTGAAGGCCGCACGCGAGAGACCGGCGACGAGAGGATAGGCAAGGACCGTGGTGAGCGTCTGCGTCAGCACAAGCGCGAATTCCGCCTGCGGCACCATGAAGAGCGCGAGCACCAGCCAGTCGATCACCGAGACGACAAGCACCAGTCCGGCGGCGACCGCCCATTCCAGCGCGAACGGCATGTCGCGCAGGATCGCCTCGCGGGAGCGCAGGAACTCGGTCGCAAGAAGGACGAGCGCGGTCCAGAGCCCCGGCGGCCGCATCGTCACGAGGTCTTCGGCGAAGAAGACCGCCGCAATCATGAGCCCGGTGACGAAGTCGGGCCGACGCAGCACCCAGACGAACGTGATGAGCAGGATGAAGTCGGGCCAGGGCAGCCGCACCGGTTCGAGATCGAGCGGCAGGATCTGCACGAAAAGAAGGAAGACGGCGATGCCGAGATAGGCCGCGCGAAATCCGATCCGCTGCGTGGTGACGGGATCGATCATGGCTGGCGCGCCTCGAACCCCTGCAGGGGCGGCAGTTCGGACGGCATCGGCGCGAAGTCGGGCGCGATCAGACCGCCCGCCTCACTGATCTCCTCGGCCGGATGGCTGCGCAGCACGCGCAGGAAGTTCAGCCGCTCGTAATCGGCCGCGAGCCGGACGCGCAGCCTCTGGTCGGGGCCAAGCTCGACCTCGCCGACCAGAAGTCCCGCGGGAAAGACGCCGCCGTCGCCGGAGGAAATGACCCGGTCGCCGGGTCGCACCCTCTCGGGGGTTTCGAGGAACTCGATCGGCGGGCTTGCGGTATTGTCGCCGACCAGCATCGCGCGCTGGCCGGTCGGTTGGATGGTGACCGGGATCCGGCTCGAGGCATCGGTGAGCAGGATCACCCGCGAGGTGGTTTCGCCAACGCCCGAGATGCGCCCGACGACGCCGAGCCCGTCCATCGTCGCCCAGCCGTCGACGATGCCGTCGCGGCGCCCGACGTTCAGCAGCACGGACTGTCGGAACGGCGAACCGCTGTCGGCCAGAACAACGCCCGAGACGGTGGTGAGCTTGGGATCGAGCCGGACCTGGTTCTGCGCCAGAAGCTTGGCGTTCTGCTGTTCGAGCCGGACGGCCGCCTCCTTCCAGGACTTCATCTGTTGCAGTTCGCGCCTGAGTTCCTGGTTCTGGTCATAGAGACTTGCGTAGGACTGGAAGCCGTCGATCATCGCCATGACCTTGTTCACCGGCACCAGCGCCCAGTCGAAACCGGGCACCACGCGGTCGATGAAGGCGGCGCGGAACCGTTCGACCCGCGGGCTGTCGATGCGCCAGACTAGAAAGACCGCGATGAAGACGAAGAGCAGCGTCGCGATCAGCACGCGGCGCATCGGGCCCTTGAAATCGGCGTCGGCAGTGCGGTCTCGTGCCACGGGCGGCCTCGCGGTCAGGCGCTGGGGGCAGGCCTCAGCTGTCGTAGTCTATCACATGGCGCAGCTGTTTTTCGTATTCCAGCGCCTTGCCGGTCCCGAGGGCAACACAATTCAGCGACTGGTCGGCGATGGAGATCGACAGCCCGGTCTGTTCGCGCAGCGCAAGATCGAGCTCGCCCAGAAGCGCGCCACCGCCCGTCAGCATGACGCCGCGGTCGACGATATCGGCCGCGAGATCGGGCGGTGTCGCCTCGAGCGCGGTCATCACCGCCTCGCAGATCTGCATCACCGTCTCGGCCAGCGCCTCGGCGACCTGCGCCTGGTTGATCTCGATCTCCTTCGGCACCCCGTTCAGCAGATCGCGGCCGCGGATCTGCAGGCTTGCGCCGCGTCCGTCATCGGGCATCCGCGCGGTGCCGATCGAGGTCTTGATCCGCTCCGCGGTGCTTTCGCCGACGAGCAGGTTCTGCTGGCGCCGCAGGTAGCTCACGATCGCCTCGTCCATCCGGTCGCCACCGACCCGGACCGAGCGCGCATAGACGATGTCGCCGAGCGAGAGCACCGCGACCTCGGTAGTGCCGCCGCCGATGTCGACGACCATGGAACCGGTCGGATCGGTGATCGGCATCCCGGCCCCGATCGCGGCCGCGATCGGCTCGGCGATGAGCCCGGCCTTGCGTGCGCCCGCCGAAATGACCGATTGGCGGATCGCGCGCTTCTCGACCGGCGTCGCCCCGTGGGGCACGCAGACGATGATCTTCGGCTTCGAGAAGGTCGTTCGCCGGTGCACCTTGCGGATGAAGTGCTTGATCATCTCTTCGGCGACGTCGAAATCGGCGATGACGCCTTCGCGCATCGGCCGGATCGCCTCGATCGAACCGGGCGTGCGGCCGAGCATCATCTTGGCATCCTCGCCGACGGCCAGGACCTGTTTCTTGCCGTCCTTCACGTGAAAGGCGACGACCGAGGGTTCATTCAGAACGATCCCCTTGCCACGCACATAGACGAGCGTGTTCGCCGTCCCGAGGTCGATCGCCATGTCCGACGAAAACAACCCGCCCCAACCTGCCATGATGTAAGTCCCGTTCCCGATACGCATGTCCGGCGACTCGCAGGTCGCTCGGGCCAGTGCCTGTTATAGGCGCCGAGCGCCGGTTCCGGAAGGGGGCGGCGCGTCACGCTTTGCGGGATTTTGCCGTCTTTTCAATATCGAACATCCTGCGGCGCAAGAATTGCCAGCGCCGCAGGATTCTTGCACTAAGCCGATGTCGCGACCTCGTCGGGCTTTGTCTTGGCGCGCCGCACGACCAGATTGTTGAGCGCGTTGACATACGCCTTGGCGCTGGCGACGACGGTATCGGTGTCCGACGACTGGCCGGTGACGATCTTGCCGTCCTCCTCGAGACGGACCGAGACCGTGGCCTGTGCGTCGGTTCCCTCGGTGACCGCGTGGACCTGGTAGAGGGCGAGCCGTGCGCTGTGCGGGAAGATCTGGCGCACGGCGCGGAAGGTCGCGTCGACGGGTCCGTCACCCTGTGCCGTCACCTGGTGGTCCGTGCCGTCGATGGTCAGGATCAGGTCCGCCGACTGCGGCGCCTCGGTGCCGCAGATCACGCGCAGGAACTTCACCTGCATCAAGCCCTCGCCCGACGCCTGGTCCGTCATCAGCGCCACGAGGTCGTCGTCATAGACTTCCTTCTTGCGGTCTGCGAGCGCCTTGAATCGCACGAAGACGTCGATCAGCTGGTTGTCGGCGACATCGTAGCCGAGATCCGTCAGCTTGGCCCGCAGCGCGGCGCGGCCCGAGTGCTTGCCGAGCGGCAGCGAGGTTCCGGCGAGGCCGACGTCCTGCGGGCGCATGATCTCGAATGTCTCGGAGTTCTTCAGCATCCCGTCCTGGTGGATGCCACTTTCATGGGCAAAGGCGTTCTTGCCGACGATGGCCTTGTTGAACTGCACCGGAAAGCCCGAGACGGCGGCGACGCGGCGCGAGATGCCCATGATCCTGGTCGTGTCGACCGCCGTCGTATAGGGCATGATGTCGTGGCGCACCTTGAGTGCCATGACCACTTCCTCAAGCGCGGTATTGCCTGCCCGTTCGCCGAGACCGTTGATCGTGCATTCGATCTGCCGCGCGCCCGCCTCGACTGCGGCCAGCGCGTTGGCCGTCGCCATGCCGAGGTCGTTGTGGCAGTGGGTCGCGAAGATCACCTCGTCCGCGCCCGGCACCCGTTCGATCAGCATGCGGATCAGATCGGCGCTTTCGCGTGGCGCGGTATAGCCCACCGTGTCGGGGATGTTGATCGTCGTCGCGCCCGCCTTGATCGCGATCTCGACCACGCGGCAGAGATAGTCATGTTCCGTCCGCGTCGCGTCCATCGGCGACCATTGCACATTGTCGCAGAGGTTGCGGGCATGGGTGACCGTCTCGTGGATCCGCTCGGCCATCTGGTCCATGTCGAGGTTCGGAATCGCGCGGTGCAGGGGCGAGGTGCCGATGAAGGTATGGATGCGGGGGCGCCTGGCGTGGCGCACAGCTTCCCAGCAGCGGTCGATATCCTTGAACTGGGCGCGGGCGAGGCCGCAGATGACCGCGTTGCGGGTCTGGCGGGCGATATCCGAGACGGCCTCGAAATCCCCCTCAGAGGCGATCGGGAAGCCCGCCTCGATGATGTCGACGCCCATCTCGTCGAGCATCTCGGCGATCTCGAGCTTTTCGTCATGCGTCATCGTGGCGCCGGGCGATTGTTCGCCGTCGCGCAGCGTCGTGTCGAAAATGACCACGCGGTTGGTGTCTGTGTGTTCGGTCATGGTGTCGATTTCTCCTCAGCGTTCCCTGGCTTGCCTGGCGCCTTCATCACCTCTGAGCGGTCGCGCCGAAGGGCACGCTCAGAGGCGGCTAAGGAGGAGAAGGCCGCGGAGCGACGTCGCGCGAAATGCGCGGGACGGCAGGGAAAAGGACAGTCTCCGGGTCATGCGCCCGGACTATACCCAAGGGACCGCGAAGGAAAAGCGAAAAATCGACGGCATCTGCGGATCAGTTGCCCGTGCCGGTGCTCTCAGTCCCGGCGGTCCCCCCCGTGGCCGCATCGCCCGCGCCATCGGTTGCGCCATCGGTTGCGCCATCGGTCGCGCCGCCCGCCGTTTCGCCCGCCGCGCCGCCAGCCGTTCCGTCTGCCTCGGTGCCCGTCAGCATGCCGGCATTCCAGATCCCGCTCGCCGTTTTGCCGTCGGCATAGCGCATCGTGCCCTGGCCCTCGCGCTTGCCCGCGACGAAAGCGCCTTCGTAGATATCGCCATTCGGGTAGGTGGCGGTGCCGATGCCGTCGATCTGTCCGTCGCGCCAGCCGCCGGAATAGCGGAAACCGTCCGCCATCGTGATCTCGCCCTGACCGTCGCGCTGGCCGCGCTTGAAGCTGCCCTTGTAGACCGTCCCGTCGGCATAGGTGGCGATGCCCTCGCCCTCGCGGCTGCCGTCCACCCATTGGCCGACGTAGGAATAGCCGTCGGGATAGGTCATCGTGCCCTGGCCATTGTTCTTGCCGCCCCGGAAGCTGCCCTCATAGACCAGCCCGTTGGCATAGTGCGCGGTGCCTTCGCCCTCGATCACGCCGTCCTTCCAGCCGCCGGCATAGCTGGAGCCGTCGGCATAGGTGATCGTGCCGGTGCCGTTCGCGAGATCGTTCACGAACGTGCCCTGGTAGACGGTCCCGTCGGGATAGGTAACGGTGCCCGTGCCCGCGATACGGCCATCGAGCCAGTCGCCGTCATAGACGTAGCCGTCGGTGCCGGTGAAGACGCCCTTGCCCTGACGTTTGTCAGCGACGAAATCGCCTTCATAGATGTCGCCGTTGGCATAGGTCACCTTGCCCTTGCCCTGCCGTTTCCCGTCGACGAAGCTGCCCGAGAAGACATCGCCGTTCGGCTGCGTCAGCGTGCCTTCGCCCGACATCTTGCCATCCGCCCATCCGCCTTCGTAGGTGAGCCCGTCGGCGAGCGTCAGCTTGCCCTGACCGGCGCGCTGGCCGTTCAGCATGCCGCCCTCGTAGACGGCGCCGTCAGGATAGGTGATCCGGCCCTGGCCCTGCTTGATCCCGCGCACCCAGTCGCCGTCGTAGCTGTATCCGTCGGCGCTTGTCATGCGGCCCTTGCCGTCATGCAGCGCGTTGACGAAGGTGCCGGTGTAGGTCACGCCGTTGGGATAATGCGCGGTGCCCTCGCCCTGGATCTGTCCCGCCACCCAGTCGCCCTCGTAGGAGCTGCCGTCGGGATAGGTGATCTTGCCCTTGCCGTTCGGCTTGCCCTTGGCAAAGGTGCCTTCGTAGATCGCGCCGTTCGGAAAGGTCGCGGTGCCCTCGCCGAGGATCTCGCCCTCGACCCAGTCGCCCTCGTACTTGTAGCCGTTCGGAAGCTTGTAGGTGCCGTGGCCGTGCTGCTTGCCGTCCTTGAACGTGCCCTCGTAGATGCCGCCGTCCTCGTATTCCTTGATGGCGAAATCCTGCGCCCCGGCGATGCCGCCAAGCGCCAGAGAGGTTCCAAGAAAGAGTGCCGCGCCCAGCCCGGCGCCATTCGATCCGCGCATTTCTCCAAGCCCCCAATCGCTACAGGGTCCCCCGGAAAGGGGCCCGCCGCAGTCCGCGACCGCCGGCAAAGCCTAGTTGCCCGACCCGGGCGAGGCAAGGCACTCGCCGCGAAGCTTGCCGCGCGGGGGTCTTTCTCTTGCGCCCAACTCTGCTAAGAGGTTCGACAAAAGGTCCGGGGCCACACGGGAAGCGCCATGTCCGACAGATTTCGCCTCACCATAGCCCAGCTCAATCCGACGGTGGGGGCGCTGGCCGACAACATCGCCAGGGCGCGCGCCGCCTGGGAGGCCGGGCGCGACGCCGGCGCCGACATGGTGGCGCTGCCGGAGATGTTCGCGACCGGCTACCAGACCCAGGATCTCGTGCGGCGGCCCGCCTTTCACCGCGAGGCGATGGCGGCGGTCGAGGCGCTCGCGGTCGAGCTCGGCGATGGCCCGGCCCTTGGCATCGGTGCGCCCTGGGCCGAGGGGGACAAGCTCTACAACGCCTATCTCGTGCTCCGGGGCGGCCGAATCGTGGCACGGATGCTGAAGCATCACCTGCCGAACGAAGATGTCTTCGACGAGATCCGCATCTACGATGCCGGCCCGATCGCCGGCCCCTACAGGATCGGCCCGCTGCGCCTCGGCACGCCGGTCTGCGAAGATGCCTGGCACGACGACGTGGCCGAGACCCTTGCCGAGACCGGAGCCGAGGTTCTCTTCATTCCCAACGGCTCGCCCTATCGCCGCCGCAAACTCGACCTGCGGATGCAGCACATGGTCTCCCGGGTGGTCGAGACCGGTTTGCCGCTCGTCTATCTCAATACCGTCGGCGGCCAGGACGACCAGGTCTTCGACGGCGCGAGCTTTGCGCTCAATCCGGGCGGGCAGCTGATGGCCCAGCTGCCGCCCATGGTCGAGGCGATCCGTCACCTGGACATCCTGCGAGGCCCCGAAGGCTGGCGCATCGAGCCCGGCGAACGCACGCCGCAACCCGACGACTGGGAACAGGACTATCATGCGATGGTGCTCTCGCTGCGCGACTATCTACGCAAGAGCGGCTTCGCCAGGGTGCTGCTCGGCCTGTCGGGCGGGGTCGATTCCGCGCTGGTCGCGACCATCGCCGCCGATGCGATCGGGCCGGAAAATGTTCGATGCGTGATGTTGCCGTCGCAGTTCACCTCGGCCCAGTCGCTCGCCGATGCGGCGGCGGTGGCCGGCGCGCTCGGCTGTCCGCTCGACACGGTGCCGATCGAGGGGCCGCGGGACGCGGTCGAGGCGGCGCTGGCGCCGCTCTTCGCCGGCACCCGGCCCGGCATCGCCGAGGAGAACATCCAGTCGCGCCTGCGCGGTCTCATGCTCATGGCGCTCTCGAACAAGTTCGGCTCGATGCTGCTGACCACCGGCAACAAGTCCGAGGTCGCGGTCGGCTACTGCACGATCTACGGCGACATGGCCGGGGGTTACAATCCGCTCAAGGATCTCTACAAGACCCGCGTCTTCGAGACCTGCCGCTGGCGCAATGCCAATCATCGCGACTGGATGATGGGGCCGGCGGGAGAGGTCATCCCGCCGCGCGTGATCGACAAGCCGCCGTCGGCCGAACTGCGCGAGGACCAGAAGGACGAGGACAGCCTGCCGCCCTATGCCGTGCTCGACGCGATCCTCGAACGGCTCATCGAGGGCGAACAATCGGTGGCGGAGATCGTCGCCGCCGGCTTCGACCGCGAGACGGTGAGGAAGATCGAGCATCTCGTCTTCATCTCCGAACACAAGCGCTTCCAGTCTGCGCCGGGCACGCGGCTCACGACCATGGCATTCTGGCTCGACCGGCGCTATCCGATCGTCAACCGCTGGCGCGACGGCAGCTGACGGGGCCTGCCTGCGGGCACCGGCCAACACCTGCCGCTCTCGCGACTCTTGTTGCAAAGATGCTTCGGAATCGGCCTAGTCTTGCCGCGTCTCACATCGGGAGGTGGCCATGACACGCGCGATTCTGACGGGGCTTCTTGCAGCGACGCTCGTCGCCGGTTCGGCGGCGGCAGACGAGACCAGGCTGCGGATCATGAGTTTCAACATCTACGGCGGTGGCGCCAATGACGGCAAGGGCGTCGACGAAACGGTCGCGGTGTTGCGTGCGGCCAATCCCGATATCATCGGGCTTCAGGAAACCCGCATCGAGGGTGACGACTGCACCGCCGAAAGCTGCCCGGCCGCGGGGCCCTCGGTCGCCGGGGAGATCGCCAAGGCGCTTGGGTACTACTCCTACGACCAGAGCCAGGAGAACGTGGCCCTCTGGGCAAACGCGATCCTGTCGCGCTATCCGATCGGGCCGGCAAGCGCGCATGATCTCGGCGTGCCGATCGACGTGAACGGCACCACCGTCTGGGCCTTCAACATCCATCACGACGACGAGCCCTATCAACCCTACCAGCTGCTCGGCATCGAATACGGGCCGGCGCCGTTCATCAAGACCGAAGCCGAGGCACAGACCTGGGCCGCGCAGACGCGCGGGCCGGCGATGGACCTGCTCTTCGATGACATGAAGGCGGCCGAGGGCGCGGCCGCGATCTTCGTCTTCGGCGACTTCAACGAGCCATCGGAATACGACTGGACCGATGCCGCGGTCGCCGCCGGGCAACAGCCGGTCAAGGTCGAGTGGCCGACGACGCATCGCCTCTCGGCGGCGGGCTTCGTCGATACCTACCGCGCAGCCTGGCCCGATCCGGTCGCCAAGCCGGCCTATACCTGGACCCCGCAGGGCGACGAGAAGGACCCCGAAGATCACCATGACCGGATCGACTTCGCCTTTGCCAGGGCGCCGGGGCTGAAGGTCCTGAACGCCTGGATCATGGGCGAGACCGGGCCTCGCACCGACCTCGCGGTCGACCCGTGGCCGTCGGATCACCGCGCGACGCTGGCGGAAATCGCGTTCTGACGGGGACGGGTTCTGTGCGCCTGCGCGCAGAATCCGTGCGATCCCGGGTGAAGCATTCGGACGGATGAAACAACAGATTGTACTCCAGACACGAGTCAGGAGACAGAGCCATGCCCAAGCCCAAGATCGCCGTCATCTACTATTCGACCTACGGCACCAACCATGCCGTCGCCGAGGCCGCGGCGAAGGCCGCCGAGGCCGCCGGCGCCGAGGTGCGCCTGCGCCGCTTCGCCGAGACCGCCCCGAAAGAGGTCGTCGCAGGTCAGGACGCCTGGAAGGCCCACGCCGAGAAGACTGCCGATATCCCCGAGGTCAGCCACGCCGACATGGAATGGGCCGACGGCTACTTCATTTCGGCTCCCACGCGCTATGGCGTGGTGGCAAGCCAGGTGCGCGCCTTCATCGACACGCTCGGGCCGCTCTGGATGAAGGGTGGCCTGTCCAACAAGACCTTCACCGCCACGACCTCGGCCGGCAACGCCCATGGCGGGCAGGAAGCGACCACCCTGTCGCTCTACACGACCGCCTATCACTGGGGCGCGATCGTCGTGGCGCCGGGCTATACCGATCCGGCCGTGTCCGAGGCGGGCGGCAACCCCTATGGCTATTCCGCAAATGCCGGCGCCTTCGACGACAAGGGCCGCGCTGCCGTCGCGCATCAGGCGAAGCGTCTCGTCGAGATGACCGCGAAGCTGCGCGCCTGATCGCTAGAGCGGCGTGACCGGGCAGGCGGCGACCAGGCGGCGGACGTCCGCGGCGCGGCACAGCGCGGTCCCCGCGCTCATCACCGTGGCGCTGGCAGCCGCCATGCCTTCCTGAAGCGCGCGGGGCAGGGGCCGCCCGCGCGCCATCGCCAGCGTGAAGGCGCCGACGAAACTGTCGCCGGCGCCGATCTTGCTTCGCACCGGGACGTCGGCGGCGGCAGCGAACCAGCGACCCTCGCGCGTGGCCATGACCGAGCCCTCGGCCCCGCGCGCGATGACGACGATCGCCGCCGCTTCGCGGGCTACGAGACCGGCGGCGAAATCGGCGCTGTCCTGGCGTCGGGCAAGCGGCAGGCCCGAAATCGTCTCGGCCTCGCCGCCATCCATCCGCAGCACATGAATACCCGATCCGCCCTCCGCCGCCCGCGCGAGCGCGGGCCCGGACGTGTCGAGCACCACCCGGCCGCCGCGGCGTGCAAGACGCCGGGCGAGGGTGGCGGGAAGATCGTCCGAGACCCCCGGCGGCTGGCTGCCCGAGAGAACGATGAAGGCATCGGGGGGCGCCGCTTCGACGATCTCGCGCAGCGCCACGCGCTCCCGGCGCCGCGACCAGGCCGGACCCGGCATCACGAAGCGGAACTGCGCACCGCTCGCCCGCTCGGTGACGGCGAGGCTCTGGCGCGTTTCCCCCGGCGCGTCGATCCGGTGGAGCCGCAGCCCCTCGCGCGCCACGAGCCCGCTCAGGCGCGCGCCGGTGGAACCGCCGAGCCCGACCACGGCGAGACTGTCGCCGCCGAGCCGCCGGATCACGCGGCTGACATTGATGCCGCCGCCGCCCGGATCGGCCTGCGGCGCCGTGCAGCGCAGCTTGGCGCCCGGCAGCACCGCCTCCGCCTCCGTCGCGAGATCGAGCGCGGGATTGAGCGTCACGGTCAGGATCGGGGCCTGTGTCATGGGCAGAGCCTGCCGCGAAGACCGGGTCGCCTCAAGTCCCATTCGAAGGTAGCCGGCCCCGGTCGACGGATCACTCCCACCAGCGGTCGATTTCGGCGATCTCCTCGTCCGACCAGCCGAAATGATGGGCGAGTTCGTGCACCGTGACATGGGCGACCAGCTGGCCGAGCGTCACGTCACCGCGTTCCGCCCATTCGTCGAGGATCGGCCGGCGGAAGAGCCAGATGGTGTCGGGGCGATCGACGACATCCATCACCGACTTCTCGGTCATCGGAATGCCGTCGTAGAGTCCGGTCAGCTCGAACGCATCCTCGGCGCCCATCTCGTCCAGAAGTTCCTCCGGGGCGAAGTCCTCGACCCGTATCTGAACCCCGCGCGCGGCGGCGGCGAAGGCCTCGGGCAGTGCCTGCAGCGTGTTGAGGGCCATCTGTTCGATGGTCTGGAGATCGGGGGCGGCGCGGCCCAGCCAGTCGTTCATGCGTATGCTCCTTGACCCCGTTCATATGGACAAAATCGCCGGCGTGTGAAAGAGCGGGCTCCACAGGAGTGTTCCCATGACCGTGACCCGCTTCGCGCCCTCGCCGACCGGCTACATCCATGTCGGCAATCTGCGCACCGCCCTGATGAACTACCTGATTGCCCGCAAGACGGGCGGCAGCTTCATCCTGCGGCTCGACGATACCGACCGGGAACGCTCGAAACAGGAGTACATCGACGGGCTGAAAGCCGATCTCGAATGGCTGGGCCTGACCTGGGACCGGCTCGAGCAGCAGTCGCTGCGTCTCGACCGCTACGCCGAGGTCGCGGACGGGCTGCGCGAGAGCGGCGCGCTCTACGAGGTCTTCGAGACGCCGACCGAGCTCGACCTGAAGCGCAAGAAACTTCTGAACATGGGCCGACCACCGGTCTACGACCGCGCGGGGCTCGCGCTCTCGGCGGCCGAGAAGGACAGGCTTCGTGCCGAGCGCGACGGCTATTGGCGCTTCCGGCTCGACCAGGACCGAACCGAATGGGCCGACGGGATCCTCGGCGAGGTGTCGATCGACACCGCCTCGGTCTCGGATCCGGTGCTGATCCGCGCCGACGGGCAGGTGCTTTACACCTTCGCGTCTTCGGTCGACGACGTCGACATGGGCATCACCCATGTCGTGCGCGGCGCCGATCACGTGACCAATACCGCAACCCAGATCCAGATCATGCGGGCGATGGGCGGGACGCCGCCCGCCTTTGCCCACCATTCGCTGCTGACCGGCCCGCAGGGCGAGGGGCTTTCGAAACGTCTCGGCACGCTCTCGATCCGCGACCTGCGCGCGAGAGGGGTGGCGAAGGAGGCGCTGCTCAGCCTGATGGCGCGGCTCGGCTCGTCGCAGCCGGTGGAGCTGATGATGTCGCTCGACGAGATCGCGGAAGGCTTCGATCTGGCGCAGTTCGGCGCGGCTCCGACCAAGTTCGACGCCGAGGATCTCTGGCCGCTGACGCGGGCGCGCAACCATGCGCTGCCCTTCGAGACCGTCAGGGACCGGGTTCTGGCCCTGGGCGTCCCGGCCGAGACGGCCGAGCGGTTCTGGCGCGTCGCCTCGCAGAACATCACCACGCTCGACGATCTCGGGCCGTGGTGGGCACTCTGTCGCGATGGTGCCGAGCCGGTGGTCGCAGCCGAGGACGCCGCCTTTGTCGCCGAGGCGATGGCACTCTTGCCCGCGCCCCCCTTCGGCGAGACCACCTGGGCCGACTGGACGGCCGCGGTCAAGGCGGCAACGGGGCGCAAGGGCAAGGCGCTCTTCATGCCGCTGCGGCTGGCGGTGACCGGACAGGCGCAGGGGCCGGACATGGCCGAGCTGATGCCGCTTCTGCGGCGCGTGCGCGCCAAGGCCTAGCGGCTGAGGCCGGGGGCATTCCGCCCCCGGACCCCCGAGGATATTTGTCAACAGGCGAAGATCAGGCCGACCTGCGCGGCAGGCCGAGCGCTCCGATATGGGCATCGCAGAGCGCACGCTCGGCCCGGGTGAGAGGCTGGTGGCGCGGGTATGCGGGCTTCGCGCGATCATCGAGGATCGCGGTCCAGCCCGCCGTAGTCGCGAAGAAATCCGTGACCCCGTCGGTGCCGAATTCGCGCAGGAAGCCCTGCACGACCGTGTCGAGGTAGCTCAGCAGGATCGGATGCAAGGCCTGCGCGTCGGAGAGGCCGGGGTCGACCGCGTAGATTTCCGGCAGCTCGGCCCAGGCGGGCGGGGCATCGAGCGTGCCTTCGGCGACCGGCGCGCGCAGATAGGCCGCCTCGCGGATGTCAAGCGCGCTCCAGTCTCCGCCCGGCACCGCCGCGACCAGGCCGCCGATCGTGGCCGCGGCCGGCTCGGCGGAGAGAAAGGCGAGCGGGCGCAGGCGCGTCGAGCGCCAGACACGGCGCCAGCCCGCGAGCCGCACCGGTGTCGCGGGCGCATAGCCATGCGTGGCCCGGTTCACGAGCGAGCCGTAACCGAAGAAGGCGGGATGGCGCGGTGTCATGACCGGATTAGAACCGCTGGCGCCGCGCCGGGCAAGCCCCCGGGATGCCGCCGTCCTTTGCGCGCGACGGTGCGCGCTTTGTGCTTGCCGCGTCGCTTGGGCCGGGCTAACCAGAGAGCGTCAGGATCGGGAGAATCCGGCGGGCAAGCCATCTGTCCCCGGTGCCGAAGGAGCAACCGCCCCGGTAAACTCTCAGGCGACAGGACCGTCCTGACGACGGAACTCTGGAGAGACTCCGGGCTGGACCGGGGCGCCGAAGGGATAACGATCTCAGGCGGAAGGACAGGGGGGGCATCTGAAAGGGCAGCGCGGCTGCCCCGGGCGATGCCGGATCTACGGCCGGCGGAAAGGAGAAGGCGGCGATGGCCGACCTGAAACGAACCGGTCTCTACCAGCTCCATCTCGACCTCGGGGCGAAGATGGTGCCCTTCGCCGGCTACGAGATGCCGGTGCAATATCCGATGGGTGTCCTGAAGGAGCATCTGCACACCCGCGCCGCCGCCGGGCTTTTCGACGTCAGCCACATGGGCCAGATCCTGTTGTCGCCGCGCTCCGGACGCCTTGAGGATGCCGCGCTGGCGCTGGAACGTCTGGTGCCCGTCGACGTGGCGGGACTGGGCGAGGGGCGGCAGCGCTATGCGCTCTTCACCGACGAGGCAGGCGGCATACTCGACGACCTCATGGTCGCCAATCGCGGCGATCATCTGTTCGTCGTCGTGAACGCGGCCTGCAAGGAGGCGGACTTCGCGCATCTGAAGGCCGGCCTGCCGGATTGCGATCTCGGCATGGTGAGCGATCGTGCACTCCTGGCGCTGCAGGGCCCGCGGGCGGAGGCGGCATTGGCCAGGCTGGTGCCGGATGTCGTCGACCTGCGTTTCATGGACGTCGCGATCCGCCAGTGGGACAGTGCCGAGCTCTGGATCTCGCGCTCGGGCTACACCGGCGAGGACGGCTTCGAGATCTCGGTCCCGGACCGCTTTGCCGAGGCCTTTGCCCGCCGGCTTCTGGCGATGGAGGAGGTCGCGCCGGTCGGGCTTGGAGCGCGGGATTCGCTCCGGCTCGAAGCTGGCATGTGCCTTTACGGTCACGATATCGATACCACGACTTCGCCGGTCGAGGCCGACCTCGTCTGGGCGATCCAGAAGGCGCGGCGTGCCGGTGGCGCGCGCGCGGGTGGTTTCCCGGGTGCGCCGCGGATCCTGCGCGAACTTGCCGAGGGCGCCGCGCGCAGACGCGTGGGGCTGCGACCCGAGGGCCGCGCGCCGATGCGCGAGGGCACCGAGATCTATGCCGCGCCGGAAGGGGGCGCCGCGATCGGGCGCGTGACTTCCGGCGGCTACGGGCCGTCGATCGAGGCGCCGATGGCGATGGCCTATCTGCCCGCAGACCTGGCCGAGGGCGCGACCGTCTGGGGCGACGTGCGGGGCAGGCGGCTGCCCGCCACCATCGCGCCGATGCCGTTTCAGCCGACGAGCTACAAGCGTTAACCAGCAGGGACCGAACCCATGAAATACACCGAAGACCACGAATGGCTGCAGGCCGAGGGCGACCTCGTCACCGTCGGCATCACCGATCACGCCTCCGAACAGCTTGGCGATGTCGTTTTCGTCGAACTTCCGGAGACCGGGCGCACCGTAAGCGCCGGCGACGAGATCTGCGTGATCGAGAGCGTCAAGGCCGCCTCGGATATCCGCGCGCCGCTCGACGGCGAGATCGTCGAGGTCAACCAGGAGATCGCCGACAACCCCGGCCTCGTGAACGAGGATCCGACCGGCCGGGCCTGGTTCTTCAAGATGCGGCTTGCCGATCCCGCGAAGCTCGACGGGCTCATGGACGCGGCCGCCTACAAGGATCTGATCGGATAAGGACCGGCACCATGCCCTTCACCCCCATCGACTACCGCCCCTACGACTTCGCCAATCGCCGCCATATCGGCCCCTCGCCGGCCGAGATGGAGGAGATGTTCAAGACGCTCGGGGTGAAGGACCTTGACGAGCTCATCGACCAGACGGTGCCGGCGAGCCTGCGCCAGGAGCGGCCGCTCGACTTCGGCAAGCCGAAGTCGGAGCGCGAGCTTCTCTGGTACCTCCGCCAGGTGGCCAAGAAGAACAAGGTCTTCTCGACCATGATCGGTCAGGGCTATTACGGCACCGTCACGCCACCGGCGATCCAGCGCAACATCCTCGAGAATCCCGCCTGGTATACGGCCTACACGCCCTACCAGCCCGAGATCAGCCAGGGCCGGCTCGAGGCGCTCTTGAATTTCCAGACCATGGTGTGCGACCTCACCGGTCTGGAGATCGCCAATGCCTCTCTTCTGGACGAGGCGACGGCGGCTGCCGAGGCGATGACGATGGCGCAGCGGGTGGCGACGTCGAAGTCGCCCCGGTTCTTCGTCGATCAGGAATGTCATCCGCAGAACATCGAGGTGATGCGGGTGCGGGCGCGGCCGCTCGGCATCGAGATCGTCGTCGGCGACCCGGTCGATCTCGATGCCTCGACCGTGTTCGGGGCGATCTTCCAGTATCCGGGCACCCATGGCTACATTATGGATTTCAGCAAGGCGATCAACGCGCTGCATGCGGCCGGTGCCGTCGGCATCGTCATTGCCGATCCGCTGGCGCTCACGCTTCTGAAGGAACCGGGCGCGATGGGGGCCGACATCGCGGTGGGCTCCACCCAGCGCTTCGGCGTGCCGATGGGGTTCGGCGGGCCCTCGGCCGCATACATGGCCTGCAAGGATGCCCACAAGCGGCAGATGCCCGGACGCATCGTCGGCGTCTCGATCGACGCCCAGGGCGGCCAGGCCTACCGGCTCAGCCTGCAGACGCGCGAACAGCATATCCGCCGCGAAAAGGCGACCTCCAACGTCTGCACGGCGCAGGCGCTTCTGGCCAACATGGCGTCGTTCTATGCCGTCTTCCACGGGCCGGAGGGGCTGAAGGCCATTGCCCAGCGCATCCACCGCAAGGCGGTGCGCGTCGCGCGCGTGCTGGAGGCGGCCAGTTTCGTGGTGCACCCGAAGCATTTCTTCGACACGATCACGGTCGAGGTGGGCGCGCTGCAACCGGTGATCCTGAAGGCCGCGCGCCGCGAACGCATCAACCTGCGCAAGGTCGGCACCACGCGCATCGGCATCTCGCTTGACGAGACGACGCGCCGCGAGACCGTCGAGCGGCTCTGGCGTGCCTTCGGAATCGACCGCAAGGACGATGACTTCACCCCGGAATACCGGGTGCCCGAAGCGCTGCACCGCAAGAGCGCCTTTCTCGAACACCCGGTCTTTCACATGAACCGGGCCGAGACAGAGATGATGCGCTACATGCGCCGGCTCGCCGACCGCGACCTCGCGCTCGACCGGGCGATGATTCCCCTCGGTTCCTGCACGATGAAACTCAATGCGGCGGCCGAGATGATGCCGATCTCCTGGCCGGAGTTCGCCAACATGCATCCGTTTGCGCCTGCCGAACAGACCGAGGGCTATGCCGAACTGTTCCGCGATCTGGCCGCGAAGCTCTGCACGATCACGGGCTACGATGCGATGAGCCTGCAGCCGAACTCCGGCGCCCAGGGCGAATATGCGGGGCTGCTGACGATCGAGGCCTACCATCGCGCCCGTGGCGAGTCCGAGCGCAACATCTGCCTCATTCCCGTCTCCGCGCACGGGACCAATCCTGCCTCGGCGCAGATGGCCGGCATGAAGGTCGTGGTGGTGAAGTCGGCGCCGAACGGCGATATCGACGTCGACGATTTCCGCGCCAAGGCCGAAGCCGCGGGCGCGAACCTCGCCGCCTGCATGATCACCTATCCCTCGACCCACGGCGTCTTCGAGGAGACGGTGCGCGACGTCTGCGCCATCACGCATGAGTTCGGCGGCCAGGTGTATATCGATGGTGCCAACATGAACGCCATGGTCGGCCTCGTTCGGCCGGGCGACCTCGGCGGCGACGTGAGCCACCTGAACCTGCACAAGACCTTCGCGATCCCGCATGGCGGCGGCGGTCCCGGCATGGGGCCGATCGGGGTGAAGGCGCATCTGGCGCCCTATCTGCCGGGCCACCCTGCGACCGGCGGGCTGGAAGGTCCGGTCAGCGCCGCGCCCTGGGGCTCGGCCGGCGTTCTGCCGATCTCCTGGGCCTTTATCCTGATGATGGGGGGCGCGGGGCTGACGCAGGCGACCAAGGTCGCGATCCTCAATGCCAATTACGTCGCCAAGCGGCTTGAAGGCGCCTATGAGGTGCTCTTCAAGGGCAGGGGCGGCCGCGTCGCGCATGAATGCATCCTCGACACGCGACCCTTTGCCGACAGCGCCGGGATCACCGTCGACGACATCGCCAAGCGGCTCATCGATAACGGCTTTCACGCGCCGACGATGAGCTGGCCGGTCGCCGGCACGCTGATGGTGGAGCCGACTGAATCGGAAACCAAGGCCGAGCTCGACCGTTTCGTCACCGCCATGCTGGCGATCCGCGACGAGATCGCGGCGGTCGAAAAGGGAGAGATGGACCGCGACAACAATCCGCTGAAGCATGCGCCGCACACCGTGGCCGCGCTGATCGGCGACTGGGACCGGCCCTACAGCCGCGAACAGGGATGCTTCCCGCCGGCGTCGTTCCGGGTCGACAAGTACTGGCCGCCGGTGGGGCGGGTCGACAACGTCTATGGCGATCGCAACCTGGTCTGCATCTGCCCGCCACTCGAGAGCTACATGGACGCCGCCGAATAGGCGGTTGCCGCCGGTGCTCCGCCCGGAATGCGCCGGGCGGGCCGCCCTGGCCTTTCCGGCGACCGGCGCGTTTCTCGGGGGGGGGCGACCAGCGCGCGGCGTGCCGGCCGGAATTTGATCTCGGACAAGGCCGGGTCAGGTCAGGCATGATCACTTCGGTGAAGCGGACAGAAAGGGACGCGCGCATGTTCGAGATAGCACCCGCCATCGTGGTTCAGATCATCCTTCTGGCGCGAGAGGGCGGCGCCGGCGCCGCGGAGCTGCGCGAATTCATCGCCAACCTGCCCGAGGACGAGAAGGGCGAGCTGACAGCCATCGCCTGGGTCGGGCGCGGCACGTTCGAGGCCGAGGAATTCGCCGAAGCCGTGCAGACCGCGCTTGCCGAGGCAACGACGCCGACCGAGGACTACCTGATGGGGATGCCGCATCTGGCCGAGAACCTTGAAAGCGGGCTCGAGGCGCTCGGCATCGACGTCTCGGGCGAGGAGGAAGATCTGCTCTGAGACTTGCGGGCACCGCAATGAAAAAGGGCCGGGATGATCCCGGCCCTTCCGCATTGCGCATTGCCGACGTTCAGCGGCGGTCGCCGAGGAACTGCAGGAGGAACATGAACATGTTGATGAAGTCGAGATAGAGGTTCAGCGCCCCCATGATCGCCGACTTGCCGAGCCACTCGCTGTCGCCCTGTTGGGCATGGGCGAGATACATGTTCTTGATGTTCTGCGTGTCATAGGCCGTTAGACCCGCGAAGATCAGAACGCCGATCGCCGAGATCGCGAACATCACCGCAGGCGACTGGAACCAGAGGTTCACGAGCGAGGCCACGATGAGGCCGATCACGCCCATGATCAGGAACGATCCCCAGCCCGAGATGTCACGCTTGGTCGTGTAGCCCCAGAGCGACAGGCCCGCGAAGGCGATCGCCGTCACGAGGAAGGTCTGAACGATCGAGTAGCCGGTGAAGACGAGGAAGATCGACGAGATCGAGATCCCCATCACCACGGCAAACGCGTAGAAGACCAGCTGCGCCGCGGCCGCCGAGATGCGGTTGATCGCGGCCGAGAAGCCGAAGACGAATGCCAGCGGCGCGAACATCACCACCCAGCGGAGCGGCGAGGTGTAGATCGCAGCGCCGAAGCTGGTCAGGTACCGGTCGGCGCCGATCTGCGCCGCGGCCGCGGTCGGATCCGTCGTCACCGACAGCCCGGAGATCGCCCAGGCGGCAAGTGCCGTCAGCAGCATGCCCACGGACATGAGCCCGTAGACCTTGTTCATATGGGCCTTCAGCCCTTCGTCGATCGCAGCCGTTACGCCACCGACGCGGCCGGCCTGGATCGTCCTGTTCTCAGCCATTCAAAGCCTCCCGATACATATCCGGTTTGCCCTGCCCCGACAAAGGGACACGGCATCACCGGAAATATCGGCAGTAGTGGCCGCCATTTCAAGACTTTCGGCGCCAGAGCGGCACGATTAGCGCAACCAGGTCTGCGGCACGTCCCAGATCGGCCGTGCCGCCTCGCGGTCGGCCTGCGCGCGGGTGAGGCCGACATCGTCGAGCGCCGCGTCGCTGAGCCCCGCCAGGCGTCCGCGCTCGCGGTCGAGGGTGATGGCCCGCGTCAGGGCCCCGAGGACGACCCCGGGACGGAAGGAACGCCGATCCGGGCGGCCGGCGGCGGGGCGGGCAGACGGGCTGGAACGGGACATCGGATAGCCTCCTTCTGTGATGTTGTCTCGGTGAACCATCAGGTCTCTTGATCTTTGTTGCCGATCGTGATCAATTATGGAAATGAATGATTGATCGACCTTGCATCACGGTAAGTGAACGATGCCCCGGAACCTCGACCTGACCGCTCTGCGCGCACTTGCCGCTGTTGCCGATGCGGGCGGGGTCACCCGCGCCGCGGGCTTGCTGAACCTCACGCAATCGGCCGTATCGATGCAGATCAAGCGGCTCGAAGAGGGGCTCGGGCAGAGCTTCTTCAACCGCGCCCAGCGCAGGCTTTCTCTCACCCCCGAGGGCGAGCAGCTCCTGGCCTATGCCCGTCGCATGCTGGAGCTGAACGACGAGGTGCTGCTGCGCCTTACCGATACCGCCTTCGAGGGCGAGATCCGGCTGGGCGTGCCGCATGACATCGTCTATCCCGCGATCCCGCGGATCCTGAAGGCGATGGCCGCCGAGTATCCGCGCCTCAGGATCAACCTCGTTTCCTGCTTCACCTCGAAGTTGAAGGAGGGCTATTCGCGGGGCGAGTTCGACGTGATCCTCACCACCGAGGGCGCGCCGGGTCCGGGCGGGGAGCGGCTTGCGACGCGCCGCCTCGTCTGGGTCGGCGCGCCCGACGGTATCGCCTGGCAACAGCGCCCCCTGCGGCTGGCCTTCATCGAGACCTGTTTCTTTCGACCGATAGCGCAGGCGGCGCTGAACGCGGCCGGAATTCGCTGGGAAATGGCGGTCGGCGGCGAGTCCGAGCAGGTGGCCGAGGCGACCGTGACCGCCGATCTCTCGGTGACTGCCCGCATGGAAGGGGCACTGCCGCAGGGAGCGGTCGAGATCGACGGCGCCAACGCGCTGCCGGATCTGGGCAAGCTCGACATCTGTCTTTACGACGCGGGGATGCAGCGCGGCGAGGTCGTCGACCGTCTGCTCGCGCAGCTTCGCTGCGCCTATGGCGATGGCGAATGCTGCCGTCGCGCGGCCGCCGGCGAGACCGGCTCAGAGCGTTACGACGACCTTGCCGGTCGACTGACGGCGGCGCAGTAGCTCCAGCGCCTCGGCCGCCCGCCCGAAGGGCAGCACATGAGAGATATGCGGCCGGAGCCCGCCTGCCTCATACCAGCCTAAGAGCACCTTCAGGCTGTCCGTGAGCACCTCGGGCCGGAATTTCAGATAGCCGCCCCAGTAAAGGCCGAGGACCGAGATGTTCTTGACGAGAAGGTGGTTGGCGGGGATCTGCGGCACCTGGCCGCTGGCAAAGCCGATCGGCAGGATCCGGCCGCCGGCGTTGGTGGCGCGGAAAGCCGCCTCGAAGAGATCGCCTCCGACCGGATCATAGACGACATCCGCCCCGCCGAGCGCCCGCACCTCGGCCTTCAGGTCCGCGGTCGCGCTGTCGACCAGATGGTCCGCGCCCGCGGCGGCGGCGGCGGCAAGCTTGTCGGGTCCGCGGGCGCAGGCGATCACGCGCGCGCCCATGCGCTTGCCGATCTCGACTGCCGTCAGGCCGACGCCACCGGCGGCGCCGAGAACCAGGAGCGTTTCGCCGGGTTGCAGTCGCGCCCGGGTTTCGAGGGCGACGTGGCTCGTGCCATAGGCGATCTGGAAGGCCGCCGCCTCCTCGAACGGCATCGCATCCGGCACGGTCACGCACCGCTCGGCGGCGAATGTGCCGTATTCCGCAAGTCCGCCGCCCGAGGTGAACACGGCGACACGCGTTCCCGGCGCCGGTCCGATTACGCCGGGCCCGAGCGATTCGACCGTGCCCGCCGCTTCGAGGCCGAGGGCGAAGGGCGGGTCGGGGCGCTCCTGGTAGCGGCCCTCGGCCAGCAGGAGGTCCGCGAAGTTCAGCCCGCAAGCGGCCAGTTTCACGCGCAGCTCTCCGGGTCCGGGGGCGCGATCGGGAAGATCGATTCGCTCCGCACCGGCGCCGATCCGGCGAATTCCGAAGGCTTTCATCGCGATTCCAGCTCCCAGAAGGCTTCCGCGCAGGGGCGCGGCTTCACCTGCGGGCTAGCCTCGCGCCGCCCGGAAGGCCAGTCCCGGCACAGAATATTGCAAAATACGAGTTCCTTCCCCTAGGTAATT
Organism: Albidovulum sp.; assembly: GCA_020637635.1. Classification (GTDB taxonomy): domain Bacteria; phylum Pseudomonadota; class Alphaproteobacteria; order Rhodobacterales; family Rhodobacteraceae; genus Albidovulum. The sequence goes on along the minus strand of JACKKB010000008.1, from coordinate 38,353 downwards.
CCCAAAATGCATCGCATTTTGGGAATATCATTTCGCGCGAGTATTTCTCGACTCTTTTGCGTATAAGGAGATTGTTCGCGCTTCCGGGGGCAGTACGGGTGTCAGGCTTGTGCCGTTGACCAGGCGGCGTGATGGATATGCGCAAAAAAGAAAATCCGCACGAAACGAGAGTTCAGCAAATACATTGCCCGTAGTGTGAGTGAGATAACCAAGGAGTATGTAATGAAACACCCTGTGGATGCCCATGTCGGAAAGCGCGTGCGCCATCGCCGATGGATGATCGGCATGACCCAGCAACAGCTTGCCGACAAGGTTGGCATCAAGTTCCAGCAGATTCAGAAATACGAGACCGGGATGAACCGCATCTCGGCGTCGCGACTGTGGGATATCGCCGATGCTCTCGGCGTCACGATCAGCTTCTTCTTCGAAGGCCTCGATGCACGCAACAGGGTGCTCGATGAGGTCGATGGCGACGTCCTCGCCGACAAGGAAGCGCTGATGCTGGTGCGGTCGTACTACGCGATCCCCGAAGCGCAGCGGCGGCGTCTCTTCGATCTCGCCAAGGTCCTCTCGGACGCGGCGTGAACCGGCTTGACCGGGCAGAACGGGGCAGGTAGCGCTCTCACCGGTAATCCGGAGAGCGTGATGTCCCGTCTGCCCGAGTCAGAGCGCCAGTCGCTCATCTCCACCGCACACGAGCTGGCCGATGCGGCCCGCATAGCCACGCTGGCGCATTTCCGCGCCGAGAACCTTGCCGCGGAAACCAAGGAAAGCACCCATTTCGACCCGGTGACGGTGGCCGATCGCGCCGCCGAGACCGCTATGCGCGAAATCCTCGCGCGCCGTCGCCCCGCCGATGCGATCCTCGGCGAGGAGTTTGGCCGCAAGGATGGCAGCAGCGGCCTGACCTGGGTCCTCGATCCGATCGACGGCACCCGCAGCTACATGTCGGGCACGCCCACATGGGGCGTTCTGATTTCGGTTGCCGACGCGACCGGCCCGATCTTCGGCCTCATCGACCAGCCGTTCATCGGCGAGCGCTTCGAAGGCGGTTTCGGGCTGGCCGAAGTCACCGGACCGCTTGGCCGGCGCCGGCTCGCCACCCGCCCGGAGCGCCCCTTGGCCGAGGCCACGCTCTTCACCACCTTCCCCGAAGTCGGCACCCCCGAGGAGCGCGACGCCTTCGACCGTCTGAAAGGGCGCGCGCGGCTCACCCGCTACGGGCTCGACTGTTATGCCTATGCCCTTGTCGCCGCAGGCCAGATCGACCTCGTGGTCGAGGCCGGCCTGCAAGCCTATGACGTTCAGGCCCCGATCGCGGTGATCGAGGCGGCGGGCGGCATCGTCACCGACTGGCAGGGCCGGCCGGCCCATGGCGGCGGTCGCATTCTCGCCGCAGCCAACGCAGCACTTCACCGGGCGGCGATCGCGGTTCTGGGCAACTGACCGTTTCGCGACCGCTGAAGATGCCTCGCGGAAATGGCGCTTGGTCGCGGGCTGCCCGCCCGGCTATCGTGGTGCCGCCGGGCGAGTCCTTTCCCCCTTCTGTCGCCGGCAGCCCGATCCGCCGAAGGGGACGGAAAGGGAACCGATGTCCGAACTTCTTGTCCGCAACGCGCAGAGCATCCTCACCATGGACAGTGCGCGGCCCGAGCTGGCCGACGCCGATCTGTTGATCCGCGACGGCGTTGTCGCGGCACTGGGGCGGGGGCTGACGACCGGGGGGACGATCCTCGACGCGCGCGGCTGCCTGGTCACCCCCGGGCTCGTCAACACCCATCACCATCTCTACCAGACGCTCACCCGCGCCGTGCCGGGCGGGCAGGACGCGCTGCTCTTCGGCTGGCTGCGCACGCTCTATCCGGTCTGGGCGCGGTTCGGCCCAGAGGAGATGCGCGCCTCGGCCCGGGTCGGTCTGGCCGAGCTGGCGCTTTCCGGCTGCACGATGACCTCGGACCATCTCTATCTCTTTCCGAACGGATCCCGGCTCGACGACACGATCGAGGCCGCGGCCGAGATCGGCCTGCGCTTCCACCCCACGCGGGGCGCGATGTCGATCGGCGAAAGCGCGGGCGGCCTGCCGCCCGACAGCCTCGTCGAGGACGAAGCGGCGATCCTGAAGGACATGGCGCGTGTCGTCGATGCCTTCCACGACCCCGGCGAGGGTTCGATGCTGCGCGTCGGGCTGGCGCCCTGTTCGCCCTTCTCCGTCAGCCGCGAGTTGATGCGTGACACGGCCCTTCTCGCACGCGAGAAGGGCGTCATGCTGCACACCCATCTGGCCGAGAATGACGAGGATATCGCCTATTCCCTGGCGAAGTTCGGTTGCCGCCCGGGACAATATGCCGAAGATCTCGGCTGGACCGGAGACGACGTCTGGCACGCGCATTGCGTGAAGCTCGACGGGGCCGAGATCGATCTCTTCGCCCGCAGCCGCACCGGTGTCGCGCATTGCCCCTGTTCCAACTGTCGGCTTGGCTCGGGCATCGCTCCGGTGCGCCGGATGCGCGACCGCGGCGTGAAGGTCGGACTCGGCGTCGATGGTTCGGCCTCCAACGATGCCGGCAACCTGGTGGCCGAGGCGCGCCAGACGATGCTTCTGCAGCGCGTGGCGCAGGGCGCCGACGCGATGAGCGCCCGCGAGGCGCTCGAGATCGCGACCCGCGGCGGAGCGCTTGTTCTCGGCCGTGCGGACTGCGGCATGCTGGCCCCCGGCAAGCGCGCCGACATCGCCGTCTGGGATATCTCGGGGATCGAGAGCGCCGGCAGCTGGGATCCCGCGGCGCTTCTGCTTGCCGGGCCGACCCGCGTCCGCGATCTGTTCGTGGAGGGGCGTGCCGTGGTCGCCGGCGGCAGGCTTGTCAGTGCCGATCTGGGCGCGATCCTCGCCGATCAGGCGCGGATCGTCCGCCGCCTCATGGCCTAGGGGGAAGCGGCGTGGCAGGTCGTCGAACGGGATCAACGGGCATGTCTTGAAAGCGGCGGCAATGCAGCAGATATATTCCTTTAGCTGAATGTGTGGAGGGGCCCGAGATGGCCGAGGCGGTGAAACTGGTCTGCGAAACCTGCGGGCAGGCGAACAGGGTGCCGCGGGCACGGCTTGCCGAGGGTCCGAAATGCGGTTCCTGCGGCGATCCGCTGGTCACCGGAAAGGTGGCCGAACTCGATCTCGCCACCCATGACAAGGTCACGCGCGGCGACGAACTGCCGATCGTCGTTGATTACTGGGCACCCTGGTGCGGCCCCTGCCGCATGATGGCGCCGGAGTTTGCCAAAGCCGCGGGCGCGCTGAAGGGGCGGGCCCGTTTCGCCAAGATCAACACCGAGGAGTTTCCCGCCGTCTCGCAGCGCCTCGGTATCCGCGGTATTCCCCTCCTCGTCCTCTGGAAGAACGGGCGCGAGCTCGCGCGGCTGCCCGGGGCCCGGCCCGCGGCCGAGATCGAGGCCTTCGTTGCCTCCCATGCCTGAACCGCCGGCCACCACGGGTCCGGCCGCGAAATGGGCGGATCCCGCACGTGGCTGCTTGACACCGGCCGGGATTTGGCCGAAACACCGCGCCGGTGCGGGGCAGTAGCTCAGTTGGGAGAGCGCGTCGTTCGCAATGACGAGGTCAGGGGTTCGATCCCCCTCTGCTCCACCAAACACATCGCATATGCAATTGCGCTTGCGCGATCGTTCGTGCCGGGTCCGTTCGGCAGCGAGCTTCGCTTCCCGAGATGTTCTTGAGAACGGGCCGGAACGCAGCAGGACAAACTGGCGAACACCTTGCCCTGATGCGGTCCGGATTCACTCTGGAGGCAGGTCGGTCCGCTGCGGGATTGCCCCGTTTCGTGTCAAGACGCGCCAAGCGGTGACGACTGCCGTGGTCACCTGGGGCTGGCGTTGTCCGGCCTCTGATGCGGCCTTGGTCATGCCGTGGGCGCAATGGTGTTCGAGGGTCCGGTCCAGACGCGGGCCGCGCGGCCGGTGGCACTCTGAAGCGCCCCGGTTCTGCCGATCCTGTTTCGCGCCTGTTGCGCCAGACCGCCCATTGCTCTCCAGAGCTGCGACGTTCTCGTCGCCGGCGGCCGGCCAAGGCCGCCGCGACCGGAGTCCGGCCAAGGCCGCCGCGGGCCATAAGGGCCTGGACAATCCGCGCCAGCGTGCATGCCGGACCGGCCCGGACCGGCCCGTGCGACGGCTCGCGTCACGGAAACAGAGTGTCGCGACTGTTTCTGTCCAAGGATGAATCTTCTCTTAATCGCACCGAGTCTGCCCAAGTTGGGCCACGTTTCGGGGTGAAAAAGCTCTCACACCGCGATGATCGGGGTGAACTGCCAAGCCTGCGCTAGGGACGTGGTGGTGAGTGGACATAGTGATGGAGAAGACAACATGAAACTGTTCAAGCTTGCGAAGAAGTTCAACAACGAAGAAGACGGCGCTGTGACCGTTGACTGGGTCGTGCTGACCGCCGCCGTCGTCGGCCTCGGCGTTGCCGCGCTGACCGCGGTGAAGAGCGGCACCAACCAGCTCTCGGGCCGCATCAACGGCTACCTGTCCTCGGTTTCGGTGCCGTAAGCGCACCTCGAGACATCGCACTGAACAAGAATTTGGCCGTGCCCTTCGGGCTCGGCCTAATTCATTTCTGCCTCCGCCGAGCCGCCGCCCGGCTCCTTCTGCCCCGGCGCGGAACAGGATGGGGCAGCCTATTCCGCCGGGCCGGCCGCGCGGCGAAGTCCGAACCAGCGCCGCTTGCGCCTGGCGCCATCAGGGCGCGGATCGCGCGAGGTGAGCATCAACAGCGAGGGCGTAACGACTAGCGTCAGCACCGTCGCGAAGGCAAGTCCGAAGACGATCGCCGAGGAGAGCGAGATCCACCATTGCGTGGAGGGCGCCCCGAAGGTCGTCTCGTGGCTCAGAAGCTCGAGGTTCAGCCCGAAGGCGATGGGCAGCACCCCGAGGATGGCCGTGAGCGCCGTCAACACCACCGGGCGTGCCCGTTCGCGACAGGTTTCGAGAATCGCATCGACCTTGTCCATTCCTTCGTGGCGCAGCGTGTCGTAGGTGTCGATCAGCACGATGTTGTTGTTCACCACGACGCCCGCGAGCGCGATGATCCCGATCCCGGTCATCACCACGCCGAAGGGCTGGCCCATGATCATGAGGCCGAGGAAGACGCCGATCGTCGACATGATGACGGCCGAGAAGATCAGCCCGACCGAGATGAAGCGGTTGAACTGCGCCAGGAGCACCACGAAGATGAGGAACATCGCGGCCACGAAGGCCTTGGCGAGGAAGGCACCGGCCGCCGCCTGTTCCTCGTCCTCGCCGGCGAGTTGCCAGCGGATGCCCTTGCTCTCCAGGTCGGCGGCGGCGAGCTTGTCGCTGATCGCCTTGCGGATCGGGTCGGCCTGAACCCCCTCGCGGATGTTGGCCTGCACCGTCACCGTGCGCCGCCCGTCGATACGGGTCAGCGTGCCCGTGGTCGGGGCCGGTTCGCGGGACACGAAGTTGGCGATCGGCACCGGGCCGAGCGGTGTCTCGACGCGCAACTGGTCGAGCTCGGAAATCGTCCGCTGGTCGGGCGGCAGGCGCAGAACGATATCGACGGCGTCGTCGGCACCGGCGGGCCGGTAGTCCGAGAGCTTGAGCCCGCCGGTCACGAGCTGCACCACGGCGCCGACCGAGCCCGGCCAGATGCCGTAGCGCGCAGCGGCCGTGCGGTCGACGTTCAGTTCCCAGTCGACACCGGGAGGCGGCAGGCCGTTGTCGATGTCGATCAGGTCGGGGTTTTTCGCCAGCTCGTCGGCGACCTGGGTTGCAACGGCGGACAGGCCGCTTGGGTCGCTGGCCGAAAGGCGGATCTGGACCGCCTTGCCTGTGGGTGGCCCCGCCTGCGGCACCGACACCTCGATGTCGACGCCGGGGATGCCCTGCATGGCCACGCGCAGATCGGCGAGGATCTGGTTGGCTCCCTTGCGTTCGCGCCAATCGACGAATTCGTACTGGATCACACCGATGACATCGGCGGCGACATCGTTGCCCGCGCCGCTCGCCTTGCCGGAGCGCGTGTAGACGGTCTTGATGCCGGGCCAGCCGAGGATCCGGTCCTCGGCCTGTTTCACGAGTGCGTCCTTCTCCTCGATCGAAAGGTTGCCGCGGGCATGGACATAGAGAAGCCCGTAGTCGGGTTCCACGTTGGGGAAGAACTCCACGCCCTTGCCGAAGGTGCCATAGGCATAGGGCACGGCCACCAGCGTGGCGAGCGCCGTCAGCGTCACCAGGATCGGGTGGCGGATCGCACGGGCGACGAAACGCATGTAGAGCCCGTCGCGGCCCTTGGCCTCCGCCTTCATCGGCCGCGCGATGATGGCGCCGAGCGTCGGCGCGAAGATCAGCGCATAGACGAGCGAGGCCGAAAGCGTCGCGATAAGCGTGATCGGCATGTATTTCATGAATTCGCCAACGATCCCGGGCCAGAAGAGAAGCGGCGAGAAGGCGGCAATCCGCGTCGCCGTGGCGGCCAGGACCGGGCCCGTCATCTTGTGCGAGGCCATCGCGAAGGCCTCGCGCACCGGCACGCCCTCGGCCATCCGTCTTTCGGCATATTCCGTGACGATGATCGCGTCGTCGACCAGCATGCCGACGGCGAGGATGAGGCTGAAGAGCACCACGATGTTCACCGTCAGCCCGGCCAGTTCCAGCCCGAGGATGCCGATCAGGAACGAAGCCGGAATTGCCAGCCCGATCAGGATCGAGGCGCGCCCCGAAAGCGCGTAGAGAATGACGATGAAGACCAGGATGACCGCCGTCAGAACCGAGTTCTGCAGATCCGCCAGAAGCTGACGGATCGTCGTCGACTTGTCCTGGCTGAAGGAGACCTCCGTGCCCGCGGGCATGGATTTCTGGAACTCGGCGGTCACTTTCTTCACCGCGTCGACGGTGTCGACGAGATTGGCGCCGGTGCGCTTCGAGACCTCGATCGCGATCGCCGGCTTGCCGTCGAGCCGGGTGATCGTCTCGGGGTCCTTGTAGGTCGAGCGGATCGAGGCGAGATCGCGCGCGCGCACCACTGCGGTGCCGTTCGACAGGACCGGCAGGTTGGCAACGTCCTCGACCGTCTCGATGAGCGAGGGCACCTTGACGGCATAGCGCCCCTCCTGCCCCTCGAGCGCGCCCGCGGCAATCAGCTGGTTGTTCGCCGTGACTCCGCCGATCAGCGTGTCGAGGCGGATGCCGTAGGAGGAGAGCTTTGCCGGATCGATGATGACTTCGACCAGATCGTCGCGCACGCCCTGAAGTGCCGCATCGAGAACGCCGGGGATCTCCTCGATCCGGTCGCGCAGGTCGCGGCCCGCCCGCGACAGGACCCGTTCGGGCACGTCACCCGAAAGCGTTACGACGAGGACGGGGAATTCCGAGATATTGACCTCGTTCACCGAAGGTTCGTCGGTGTCGGAGGGCAGGTCGCGCTTGGCCTCGGAGACGCCGGTGCGCACATCGTCGAGCGCCTTCGCGAGATTCGCGCCGGCCTGGAACTCCATGAGCACGTTGCCGCCGCCCTGGTAGGCGGTCGAGGTCATCTTCTTGATCCCCGAGATGGTCTTCAGTCGCGTCTCCATCGGCCGCAGCAGGAGCCTCTCGCTGTCTTCGGGCGAGATCCCCTGATAGGACATCGAGACGTAGATGATCGGGATCTGGATGTCGGGCTCGGCCTCCTTCGGGATCGTGACATAGGCCTGCACGCCGGCGAGCATGAGGAAGATCAGGACCGAGATCGTCAGCCGCGCATTGCGGATCGCGGTTTCGACGAGCTGCATGTCGTCACTCCCCGGCCGCGGTGCCGGTAACGTCCTTGACGTTCACCGTTTCGCCGTCGCGCACCAGATCCTGCCCGGCAACGATGATACGGGCGTCGTCCGGCACACCGGCCAGGACCAGCCCCTTCGGCGTGTCGTCGATGAGTTCGACCGAGGCGAATTTCGCCACGTTGTCAGGGCCGACAACGCGCAGGCCAAGCTCGCCCTCGCTGGACAGCGTGATGACCGACCGCGGCACCGTGACCGACCGCACCGCCTTCGTGAACAGCCGCACCTCGGCGGTCATGCCCGAGGGGATGCGTCCGTCGGGGTTCGGCAGGGCCACCTCGACCGGATAGGTGCGCGTCGTCGCCGAGGCGTCCTTGGCCAGATGCCGCACCGTGCCCTCCAGCGTCTCGCCGTTCACGAGCCGCACCTCGGCCTTGTCGCCGACCGCCACGTAACCGACATCAAGCTCGCTCACTTCGGCGCGCACGACGATCGGATCGAGCGCGAGCAGGGTCGCGACCGGCGTGCCCGCCGTCACCCACTCGCCAAGCTCCACATCGACGCTCTCGACCACGCCGCCGAAGGGCGCGTGCAGGTTCAGACGGTCGGCCGCCGCCTCGGCCTGGCTGAGCTGCGCTTCGGCCGCCGATTTGGCGGCACGGGTCCCGATCAGCGACAGCTCGGCCGTGTTTCCGGTCTTGAAGAGCTTTTCCGCGACGCTCAGTTCCTGCGAGCGCTGCTCCAGAAGCGCCTTGGCCGTCGCGACCCCGGCAATCACGTCCGGCCCCTCGATCGACATCACCACGGTGCCGTCGGCAATGGCCGCGCCCTTCTCGATCGGCAGGGCGCTGATGATGCCGCTCGTGCGCGCCGCAAGCACGGTACTCTTGTCGGCGCCGGTATTGCCCGAGAGCCGGATCAGCCGCGCGTGGTCGGCAAAATTCGGCACGACCGCGGCGACCGTGCGCACAACCGTCGTCTGCGCCGGCTGGGCGGTCTCGGTCTCGGCCTTCGGCTGGGCGGCCTTTGCCTCTTCGCTGCCGACCGAGGCAAACTTGCCCGTGCCGACCCAGATCGCCGCCGCGACCAGGACGATGATTGCGAACGCCCGGTGCAATCTCAATCGTGAAGCCATCTGATACCTCGCCTCGCGGCAATGGGCCGCCGGCGGCCAGAGCCGCGGGCGCCAGTCGCGCGTGTTCCGGCCTATTATCTGCCAAGTGAACCGAGAAGTTCAATATGCGCCACAAGAATTTGTTGCCCTGCGGTGCTGATGGCCGCGGAAGCGGCGCTTGCGGCGCCGGCGGACGCTGCCTAGGCTCCGGCAAGGCGACGGGAGGACGGATGGGCGAGGCGACCGCCACGACGACAGGGGCAAACCGGACAGGCTTTCCGAGCCTGCGTCCGGTCGGGCTGGACGGGCTCCTGGTGGCCTTCGGAGACGGGCTCGACGTGCGGGTGCAGCGCGCCGTGCTCGCCTTCCGTGCGGCCGCCGAGGCCGCTGCCTGGCCGGGGGTGGAGGAGACCGCGCCCTCGCTCACCTCGGTCCTGCTGCGCTTCGACCCGCTCGTGACGGATGCCGCGACCCTTGCCGAAGCGGCCGGCGCGCTGGCGCTGGCGCGCGACTGGAGCGCGGCGGAGAGCCTCGGGCCGCGGCGGCGCTGGACCGTGCCGGCGGCCTTTGGGGGCAGCGCCGGGCCGCAGTTCGACGAGGCGGCCGCGCTTGCGGGGCTGAGCCCGGCCGCGGCACGCGCCGAGCTCGCGGCAGAGCCCGTGCGGGTGCTCACCATCGGTTTCGCGCCGGGACTGCCCTATATGGGCGTGCTGCCGCCCAGATGGGACATCCCGCGCCAGTCGGGGCTGACTCCCTTGGTCCCGGAAGCGGCCATCGTGGTCGCGATCCGGCAGCTGATCATCTTCCCGCGCGCGACGCCCACCGGCTGGCGCCATATCGGCCAGACCGGACTGCGGCTCTTCCGGCCGGATGCCGAGGAACCCTTTGCACTCGCGCCCGGCGACGAGGTCAGATTCGCGCCGGTCAGCGAAGCCGAACTGCAGCGCCTCATCGCCGATGACCCCGATCGCGGCGGCGCGACCATGGTGACGGTCTCATGAGCGGGCTCAGGGTTCTCGACGTCGGACCCGGGGTAACGGTGCAGGACCGGGGGCGGCCCGGCTGGCTGGCCGAAGGCCTCTCGCGCGGCGGTGCGGCCGACGGGCTGGCGCTTGACGAAGGCGCCGCGCTCCTGGGTCAGGGGCGCATGCTCGCGGCGCTGGAAATGGCCGGGCTGGGCGGCCGTTTCGAGGCCGAGGGCGACCTCAGGATCGCGCTGACCGGCGCCCCGATGCGCGCAGCGATCGAGGGATCGCCGGTCGCCTGGAACGCCTGCCACGCGCTGGCGCGGGGGCAGGAGCTGACGATCGGCGCCGCCGAGGCCGGGGTATATGGCTATCTTCATCTCGGCGGTGGCATCGCCCGGGAACCGCTGCTCGGCAGTCGTTCGGCGCATCTGACGGCCGGGCTCTTCGGCCCCGTGGCCGCGGGCGACCGGCTTCCCGCCGGCGCGGATCCGGGCGGGCCGGTCGGCCTCGGGCTTGAGCCCCGGCCGCGCTTTTCCGGTGGCCGGATCCGTATCGTGCCCTCGGCGCAGACGGGGCTCTTCACCGCCGCCGAGCGGACCCGCTTTGCGGCGACAGACTTCGTCCGCGACGCGCGCGGCAACCGCCAGGGCGTGCGGCTGGCCCATGAGGGCGCGCCCTTTTCGGCCGAGGGCGGGCTCAGCATCCTGTCCGAGGTCGTGGTGCCGGGGGACATCCAGATGACCGGCGACGGCATCCCCTATGTTCTGCTGCCCGAGTGCCAGACCATGGGCGGCTATCCGCGGATCGGCACCGTGGTGCCCGACGATCTCGCGCAGGTGGCCCAGGCCCCGGCCGGTGCACGCCTGCGGTTCGACTTCGTCGATCCGGCCGAGGCGCTGGCCGAGCTCCGCCGCACGGCCGCCGGGCGCGCCGCCGATCTGCGCCGCCGCATCCGCCCCCTCGTGCGCGACCCGGCGACGATCCCGGACCTGCTGTCCTACCAGCTTGTGAGCGGGGTGACAGCGGGGCACGATGCGGCCGAGCAGGAGATCAGCGGAGGCACAGCGAAATGACACCGACAGTCGATCTCAATTCCGACATGGGCGAGGGTTTCGGCCGCTGGTCGCTCGGCGACGACGCGGCGCTTCTGAAGATTGTCACCTCGGCCAATGTCGCCTGCGGCTTTCATGCCGGCGACCCCGACGTCATGGAAGCGACGATGCGCGAGGCGGTGGCGAACGGGGTCGCAATCGGTGCCCATCCGGGCTTTCCCGACCTTGCCGGCTTCGGCCGGCGCGAGATGCGCCTGCCCGGGGCGACGCTTGCAAACCTCATCCGCTACCAGGTCGGCGCCGCCTCGGCGATGGCCGCTTCGGTCGGCGGCAGGCTCAACCACCTGAAACTGCACGGTGCGCTGGCCAACATGGCGGCCGAAGACGCGGCCATGGCGCGCATCTGCTACGAGGCGGCGCTCGGGGTTCAGGACGACCTCATCGTGATGGTGCTCGCGGCGACCGAGCAAGAGCGCGCCGCCCGCGAGATCGGTTGTGCCCTGGCCCGCGAGATCTTCGCCGACCGCGCCTATGAGGACGACGCGACGCTTGTCAGCCGCTCCAAACCCGGCGCGGTGATCCATGACCCGGCGCGCGCCGCCGCGCGCATGGTCGAGATGGTGACGGCGGGCGCCATAATCGCCGAAAGCGGCCGCCGCATCGCGACCTCGATCGACACGATCTGCCTGCACGGCGACACGCCCGAGGCGGTCGCCATCGCCCGCGCGGTCCGCGAGGCGCTGGAGACGGCGGGGATCACCCTTGCACCCCTCGCACGCTGAGGGCCCGCATCAGTCGGCCTGCGCAAGTCCCGGGTCATCGGCGATCCGCGCCAGGTAGCGGCCATACTGGGTCTTCAGATAGGGCCGGGCAAGCTCACGCAGCGCCTCGGCATCGATCCAGCCGTTCAGAAACGCGATCTCTTCCGGGCAGCCGACCTTCAGGTTCTGCCGGTCCTCGATGGTGCGGATGAAATCGGCGGCCTCGAGGAGGCTCTCATGGGTGCCGGTATCAAGCCAGGCGAAGCCGCGGCCGAGCGTTTCCACCCGCAACTGGCCGTCGGTGTGATACTGGTTCAGAAGATCGGTGATCTCGAGCTCGCCACGCGCCGACTTGGTGATCCGCTTGGCCCGCGCGCTCGCCGAGCCGTCGAGGAAGTAGATCCCCGTGACGGCATGGGAGCTTTTCGGCTTTTCCGGCTTCTCGACGATCGAGAGCACCTTTCCCGCGGCATCGAACTCCACCACGCCGTAGCGCTCCGGGTCCGAGACGCGATAGCCGAAGACGGTGCCGCCGGTGGTGCGTTCGTCGGCCGCGCGCAGCTTGGCCGACAGCCCCTCGCCGAAGAACACGTTGTCGCCGAGCACCATCGCCGAGGGTTGGCCGTCGAGGAATTCCTCGGCCAGGAGATAGGCCTGCGCAAGGCCGTCGGGCGAGGGCTGCACGACATAGTCGAAGCGCATCCCCCAGGTCGCGCCGTCACCGAGGAGCGCCCGGAACTGCGGCAGGTCGCGCGGGGTGGAGATGATGCAGACCTCGCGGATACGGGCAAGCATCAGCGCCGACAGCGGATAGTAGATCATCGGCTTGTCGTAGAGCGGCAGCATCTGCTTGGACACCGAATGCGTGATCGGATAGAGCCGGGTGCCCGACCCGCCCGCCAGGATGATGCCTCTGCGGCCGGTTTCGCTCATGTGTTCTGCTCCAGTTCCCTGATCACGCTCGACAGGCTGCCGCGCCAGTCGGGCTGATCTATGCCATACGCGTCGCCGATGCGCGAGCAGTCGAGCACCGAATTCGCGGGCCTTTGCGCCGGGGTCGGATAGGCGGAGCTCGGGATCCGCACCACCGTCGGACGCGACCGCAATGTCGCGCGTTCGAAGATCGCCTCGGCGAAGTCGGCCCAGCTGACCCTGGGCGTGCCGGCGTAGTGGAAGACGCCGCTCTTGCCGTGGCCGCGGGTCCAGGCCCGCGCGATCGACCAGAGCGCGTCGGCGATGTCGGCGGCAGCGGTCGGCCCGCCGTATTGATCGTCGACGACCGAGAGCATGTCGCGCTCGGCGCCGAGCCGCAGCATCGTCTTGACGAAGTTCCTGCCATGGGCCGAGAAGACCCAGGCGGTGCGCAGGATCACATGGTCGCCGCCTGCCGCCTGGATGGCGCGTTCGCCGTCGAGCTTGGTCTGGCCGTAGACGCCGAGGGGCGCGACCGGATCGTCCTCGCGCCAGGGCCGGGTTCCGCTGCCGTCAAAGACATAGTCCGTCGAGACATGCAGGAAGGGCACGCCACGGCGGGCGGCGGCGCGCGCCATGGCGCCCGGCGCCTCGGCATTCACCAGATGCGCGGTCTCGCGGTCGGTCTCGGCGGCATCGACCGCGGTGTAGGCCGCGGCATTGATGACGATATCGGCCTCGGCGGCGTCGATCAGCCGGGCGCTGCTCTGCGGCTCGCAAAGATCCGCCGTCTCACGGCCAAAGGCCATCACGGCACCGCCCCTCGGCGCGCGACGCGCGAGTTCGATGGCAAGCTGGCCAGTGGTTCCGAAGACGAGAGCTTTCATGGCGGCGGCCTTGGCTGAGGGTCAGGAGACATGCTTGACGCGCGCGAGCGCTGGCTTTTCGACGAGCGTCCACGAGACGACGGCACAGGCGAGTGTCATCGGCAGCGAGAGGGCGATGTTCACGAACGGGTTGGTGACGCCCCACATCGCCACGATCTGCTGGATCGGGAAGGCGTAGATATACATGCCATAGGAATAGTCGCCCAGCCGGTTGTAGGCGAGAAGCGGCGGCCATTTCCAGAACCCTACCACGAAGGCGCCATAGCCGAGCGCGAGCGACAGGAGCAGCGGGAAGACCGCGGTGCCATGCGCAAGATAGGCGAGCACCGCGCTGCCGAGTGCGACATAGGGGTTCAGCGTCAACCTGTCGCGCCAGAGATAAAGCGCGGCGCCGATCGCGAAGGGCGGGAAGAGAAGTGCGACATTGGCGAGCCGTCCGGGCAGCTCCACATACTGGCTGAGGAGCGAGAGCGCCACAAGCCCGACCAGTACCCAGATCATCACCGGCCCGCGCCGAAGATGCCCGGTCATGCCGAGCGCGAAGACGCCGGCATAGCAGAGCGCCTCGTAAAAGAGCGTCCAGATCGAGCTGTTCACCGTAGGGCCGAACGGGTTGGAGGAGAAGACCCCCGGCAATTCGTAAAGTGGACTGACGAGCGAGGCCTGCCGCAGGAAGAAATACAGGCCCTCGGGCCAGTAGTCGGCCGGCGCGACGGTGGTCAGGACGAGCCCGCCAAGGATCACCGTCAGCGCCGCGGTGACCAAATTGGCCGGGCAGAGCCTGAGCAGCCGTGCCCAGAGGAAACGCCGCCAGCTGCCGCCGGCATCGAAACTCTTGGCGATGAAGAAGCCCGAGAGCGCGAAGAAGACGAGCACGGCCATGGTGCCGAGATTGATGCCGTTGAAGAGAGTGTGGAACGGCGCCCAGCCCTCGCCCCAGGAGACGAGGAAGGCATGGCTGACGAGTACAGTCGTCGCCGCGATCATGCGGATCAGGTTGAAATTGTTGTCGCGCCCGCGCGAGACGCTTGCGACCGTCGGGAAACTCATCCGGTGCCGAGCCTCCGGCCGACCCCGTCACGATCCTGAAGCGCGCGCCACCAGTCCTCGTGGCCGAGGAACCAGTCGACCGTCTTCGCCAGACCCTCGTCGAGCGTCACCGAGGGTTGCCAGCCCAGCTCCTCGCGGATGCGGCTCGGGTCGATCGCATAGCGACGGTCGTGGCCCGGCCGGTCGGCGACGAAGGTGATCTGTTCGGCATAGGGCCGGTTGCCCGGTCGCTTCTGGTCGAGAATGCCGCAGATCCTGGTGACGAGATCGAGGTTCGTCGCCTCGTTCTCGCCGCCGATGTTGTAGCTCTCGCCAACCGTGCCCTTCCGCACGACAAGCAGCAGCGCCTCGGCATGGTCCTCGACATAGAGCCAGTCGCGAATGTTGTCGCCCGCCCCGTAGATCGGGATCGGTGCCCCGGCGAGCGCCTTCAGGATCACGACCGGGATGAGCTTTTCCGGGAAGTGATAGGGCCCGTAGTTGTTCGAGCAGTTGGTCAGCACGACCGGAAGGCCATAGGTCTCGTGCCAGGCGCGCACCAGGTGGTCGGACGAGGCCTTGGAGGCAGAGTAGGGCGAGCGGGGGTCGTAGGGCGTCGTCTCGGTGAACCTGCCGGTCGGCCCGAGCGAGCCGAATACCTCGTCGGTCGAGATGTGGTGAAAGCGGAAGTCGGCGGGCTTGCCGGCTTCGGTCCAGTAACTCCGCGCCGCCTCCAGAAGCGTGTAGGTGCCGACGATGTTGGTCTCGATGAAGGCCGCCGGACCGTCGATCGAGCGGTCGACATGGCTCTCTGCGGCAAGGTGCATGATCGCGTCGGGCCGATGGCGCGCAAGGATGGCGTCCACCGTCGAACGGTCGCAGATATCTGCCTTTTCAAAGGTATAGAGCGGGCTGTTCGCAATCTCGTCGAGGTTCGAGAGGCTGCCGGCATAGGTGAGCTTGTCGAGGTTGACGACCGCATGCCCGGCACGGACGGCCTGTCGAACCACCGCAGAGCCGATGAAGCCCGCGCCGCCCGTTACCAGAAGTTTCATCGTCAGGCCTCGTAGCTGAAGGGGGACGTGAAGTTGGCGAAACCCTGCGCGGCGCCGTCCTTGGCCGACAGGATCGCCGCCTCCGGGGCGATCCCCCAGTCGATGCCGATCGCGGCATCGTCGAAGCGCACCGCGCCGTCGCACTCGGGCGCATAGACGTCCGAGCACTTGTAGAGCACCTCGGTGTCGGGCGCACGGGTGACAAACCCGTGCAGGAAGCCCACCGGGACCAGCAGCTGGCGCCCGTCCTCGGCCGAAAGCTCGACGCCGGTCCACTTGCCGTAGGTCGGCGAGCCCTGACGGATATCGACGGCGACGTCGAAGATCTTCCCGCGGCCGCAGCGCACGAGTTTCGCCTGTGCATGCGGCGGGGCCTGGAAATGCAGGCCGCGGACGGTGCCCGCATCGCGCGAATAGGAGTGGTTGTCCTGCACGAATGCCGTGTCGATCCCGTGCGCGGCCAGGGTTGCCTGGTTCCAGACCTCGCTGAACCACCCGCGCGCATCGCCGAAGCGGCGGGGTGTAAGAACGACGACGCCGGGCAGGGGAGTTGGCTCTAAAAGCATGGATACCGGTCTCAAATGAACTCGGCGCAATCTAACCGGCCCTTCGCAACTGCGAAAGGCCTGTGGGCGATTCCCATGGTTTCAGGCCGCCCGAAAGCACAGCCATCGCCCTCCGCTGACGGAAAAATCCCCGCTCCCTCATCGGAAATACCGTGACTTCAAATGCTTGCGGGAGGTTTCGCACATTCGCGGGGAATTGTTTCCGTTGCCTTGGCGGTGGCGGTCCCTGGGTCCGGCCGGTGACGGTACGGAAACACACGATGTCGCGCTGCGGCACGAAGTATGATAAACGGCGCGGGATTCCAGAAAAGGCTGGCGGTCGGTCGCCGGCGCGGAGATAACGGTGCCGTTGACCGCAGGATCGCAGCATGCAGTCCTTTCGGGAGCGTATTGAATGCGCAGGCCGGCCCCGTCAGGGGATCGACGGGCGCCAGGGATTTGAGCGGATGGATTGTCCGGAGCGGACGGCACGGGCCCGTCGGACTGCAGCGGATGCGTAGAGGCGGAATTCAATGAGCGTGGTTTCAAAGCGAATTCTCGTCACTGGCGGGGCCGGCTTTCTCGGTTCGCACCTGTGCGAGCGGCTGCTTGCCGCCGGCCATGACGTCCTGTGCGTCGACAACTACTTCACCGGACGCCGTTCCAACCTGGCCCATCTGATCGGAAATCCGCGCTTCGAGGTCATGCGCCACGACGTGACCTTCCCGCTCTATGTCGAGGTGGACGAGATCTACAACCTCGCCTGCCCGGCGAGCCCGGTGCACTACCAGCATGACCCGGTGCAGACGACGAAGACGAGCGTGCACGGCGCGATCAACATGCTTGGCCTTGCCAAGCGGTTGCGCGCCAAGATCCTGCAGGCCTCGACGTCCGAGGTCTATGGCGACCCTGCCGTGCATCCGCAGACCGAGGCCTATTGGGGCAACGTGAACCCGATCGGATTCCGGTCCTGCTATGACGAGGGCAAGCGTTGCGCCGAAACGCTGTTCTTCGACTATCACCGCCAGCACCGTCTCCGCATCAAGGTGGCACGGATCTTCAACACCTACGGCCCGAGAATGCATCCACAGGATGGGCGGGTGGTCTCGAACTTCATCATGCAGGCGCTCTCGGGTGCGCCGATCACCATCTATGGTGACGGCAGCCAGACGCGGTCGTTCTGCTATGTCGACGATCTGGTCGAGGGGCTGATCCGGCTCATGGAATCGCCCGACGACGTGACGGGGCCGGTGAACATCGGCAACCCCGTCGAGATGTCGATCCGCGACCTCGCCGAGGCCGTGATCGAGATGACCGGGTCGCGCTCGACGCTGGTGAAGGCACCGCTGCCGGCCGACGATCCGATCCAGCGGCGGCCCGACATCACGCTCGCCCGCAGCCTGCTCGGATGGGAGCCGCGGGTGGCTCTGCGCGACGGGCTCGAGCGGACGATCGCCTATTTCGCCGTGCTCAGGAAGGAACTCGAGATGGCCGAAGGTAGCCCGGCATGATCGCCACAAGCGCAGCGCACCCGCACACCGAGAAGGCCGGCGTTCTGCGCGGCGTCCTGTGGATTGCCGCCGCCGTGCTGGCCTGTCTGAGCGTCTTTCTGATCAATGGCCGGCCGCTCTTCTACTACGATACGGTAGGTTACATCATCCAGGGCAACACCGCGCTCACCCATCTCGGCGTGCCAGGGGAATCGCCCCTTGCCGAGCGCGCCGAACTGGTGACCGAGGCGCGCATGAAGGGCGTGCCGGCGGCGATGCCCGATACCACGGAAATCAACGCCGATCGCACCGTCGACGGGTCGCGCTCGGCCGTCTATGCGCTGATCGCCGGCGTGTTCGCCCATCTCGGTGCGCTCGAAGGGCTGATCGCGCTCAACGTGGTCGCCGTTCTGGTCGCGGTCTGGCTGCCGATGCGGGTCGCGATGCGACGTCTCGGCCTGCCGATGAGCCTGCCCAAGGCGGTGTCGCTGCCGATCATCGTCGCGGGCTTCGGCTCGCTGCCGTTCTTCGTGGCTTACCTCATGCCCGATACATTCTCGCCGGTCATGATCCTGGTGTTCGCCACGCTTGCCGTATTCGCCAGACAGATGAGGCCGTGGGAGATCCTTCTGGCACTCGCGCTGGGCTCGCTCGCCATCATGTCGCACCTCTCGCATCTGGCGATCGCGGTGGTGATGATCCCGGCCGTCGCACTCGTCTCCGCGGCGCTGCAGCGCCGCCGCTGGTGGATCGCGCCGGCCCTGACGCTGCTGATCGTCGGCATCGGCTTCTCGGAACAGAGCGCATTGCGCACCGCCGCCAAATCGATGGCCGACTCCGAGGTTGTCATCAAGCCTTACATCACCGCGCGCCTGATCGAGGACGGGCCGGGCTACGCCTATCTCAAGGGCCATTGCCCGAACGAGGCGATCCCGACCTGCAAGCTCTACGAGGCGCTCAGCCACTCGGGCGATCCCTGGCGTCTCACGGCCACCCATATCGTCTTCGAGACGAGCCAGCGGCTCGGGTCGTTCCGCCTCATGACGCCCGAGGACCAGCGCCTCGTTGCCGACAACCAGATCGTCTTCTTCTTCCGTGTCTTCCGTGACCGGCCGCTGAGCGTGATCCACGCCTTCATCCGCAACACGCTCCTGCAGGCCCGTTGGGTCAGCGTCGAGATGACGATCCCGGACGAGGAGATCATCTGGCAGAACTCCGAGGTGACCGGCCTTCTGACCGGCGACTTCCAGCACGGCCGCATCACCCGCGACACGAGCTGGCTCAGGGTGGTGACGCCGGCCCAGGAGATCTTCTACGGGCTCTGCCTGCTCATCACCCTGGGGCTCGTCCTCGCGCCGCGCCGGGTGCCGGGAGAGATCCGGGCGCTCGCGGTCGTCGTGCTCTTCGGCATCCTTGCCAACGCCCTTGTCTGCGGCGGCATCTCGCAGCCGGCGACGCGCTACGGGGCGCGGGTTATCTGGCTTCTGCCGCTGGTGACGACCATCCTCGTGCTCTTCGCCTGGCGCAGCCGGCAGTTCGCCCCTCAGCCGGGGCGCCGGCCATGAGCGGCGAGGCCGTCACCATATCGGCGATCGTGCCGGCGTTCCGCGCCGAGGCGCTCATGCCGCGCGTGCTCGCGCCACTGATCGCGATGCGCGACAGGGGCGAGATCGCCGAGGTCATCGTCGTCGACGATGTCTCGCCCGATGCCACCGCCGAGGTGGCGGCCCGGCTCGGCGCCCGGGTTCTGGAGATGGAGCGCAACGGCGGCCCCGGCGCCGCACGCAACCGGGCCGCGCGCGAGGCCGCGGGCGATGTGCTGTGGTTCGTCGACAGCGACGTGATCGTCTGGGACGACGGTGCCCTCAAGGTGCGCGACGCCTTCGTCGACCCCGCGGTCGCCGCCGTCTTCGGCTCCTACGACGCGACGCCGGACGGGCAGCACTGGTTCTCGCGCTACAAGAACCTGATGCACCGTTTCTATCACCAGAACGCAGAGCGTGATGCCCAGACCTTCTGGGCGGGCTGCGGGGCGGTCCGCAGGGATGTCTTCAACCGCATCGGCGGCTTCGACATCGAGACCTACAAGGTACCCTCGATCGAGGATATCGAGCTTGGCTACCGCATCCGCCACGCCGGCGGCCGCATCGTCGTCGACCCGACGCTTCTCGGCAAGCATCTCAAGGTCTGGACGCCGAAGAGCGCGATCCACACCGACATCTTCCGCCGGGCGCTGCCCTGGTCGCGGCTGATGATCGCGCGCGAGGGCGTGCACAACGATCTCAATACCTCGCACGGCGAGAAGGCAAAGGCGGTGATCGCGGGCCTGCTGATCCTGTCGGTGCTGGCGCTTCCCTTCAGGCCGGGGCTCTGGCCGGCCCCGCTCGTGCTGCTTGCGCTGGCGCTCTGGGCCAATCGCGCCTTCATCCGCTTCATGCACGACAACGGCGGCGCCGGCTTTGCCCTGCGCACCTTCCTCTATCACCAGGTCTACTACGTCTATTCGGCGGCGGCCTTCGCCTGGTGCATGTTCGAATATCACATTCTGGGCGTGAAAGACCGCCTGCACGTCCCGTAACGGGCGAACCGAACCAACGAACCGGACCGTAAGTGGTGAAGGGAATGAAGGATATGACAGATCGACTGGTCGATACCGGCACTGACAAGGGGCTGATCTCGGAGGTCGAGGGGATGTCGCTCAGCGTGGTCATCCCGGCCTACAACGAGGAAGGCGCGGTGCGCCAGACGATCGAGAGCGTGCGCGAGGAACTCGAGCCGCTTGACATCCCCTATGAGATCATCGTGGTCGACGATGGCTCCGAGGACGCCACCCTGAGTATCGCCAGGGAAACCGGCGCGATCGTCGACAGCAACCAGGTGAACACCGGCTATGGCGCCTCGCTCAAGCGGGGCATCAGGCGCGCGCAATACGAATACGTGGCGATCATCGACGCCGACGGCACCTATCCGGCGCACTACCTGCCCTCGATGCTGGCGATGTGCCGCGATCAGGACATGGTGGTGGGCGACCGAGGCGCGGCGATGAAGAACGTGCCCTGGATCCGCAAGCCCGCGAAATGGATGCTGAACGCGCTGGCCTCGTTTCTCGCCGAGCGGCGGCTGAACGACCTGAACTCGGGGCTGCGCGTCTTCCGCAAGTCGGAACTCGTGCCCTTCATCCCGCTCCTGCCGCAGAAGTTCTCCTTCACCACGACGATCACGCTTTGCATGTCGTGCAACGGCAAGCGGATGATCTACACCCCGATCGAATACGGCAAGCGGGTCGGCAAGTCGAAGATCCGGCCGGTGGATTTCATCAACTTCATCATCCTCGTGCTGCGCGTCATCGTGCTCTTCAACCCGCTGCGCATCTTCATTCCGCTGGGGCTGATCCTGATGGGGATCGGCGCGGTGAAGTTCATCATCGACATCTTCTACCAGAATCTCTCCGAAACCACGGTCTTCGGCTTTCTCGGGGCGATCATGATCTGGTCGCTCGGTCTGATCGCCGACATGATCTCGCGCCTGCATCTGAGGCCCTGAGATGGCGGCCAGCAAGACCAGGACCGGACCGCCCCGCGTGGCGATCCTCGGCGCCGGCCCCGCGGGCATCGCGGCGGCCTATGCGCTGAGCAAGGGCAAGGCCGAGGTCGAGGTGCTCGAGCGCGCCGCGGTCGCCGGCGGCAATTCGACCTCGTTCCAGATCGACGGGATCTGGTGCGACTACGGCTCGCACCGGTTCCACCCGGTGGCCGACCCGCATGTGCTGGCCGACGTGAAGGCCCTGCTCGGGCCGGACCTGCTTTTGCAGCCGCGCCACGGGCGCATCCGCCTTGGTGGCCGCTGGATCCACTTCCCGCTGAAGCTGCAGGATGCGCTTCTGAAGCTGCCGCCCGCCTTCGCCGCCTCGCTGATCGGCGACATGGTGCTCGGCAAGTTCCGCCGCAAGTCGACCGGGCCGAAGAGCTTTTCCTCGGTCCTCTATGACGGCCTCGGCCCGACGATCTCGGAAAACTTCTACTTTCCCTATGTGAGGAAGCTCTGGGGCCTCGATCCCGACAAGCTCGCCGTGACCCTCGCCGAACGGCGCGTCTCGGGATCCTCGGTCGGCAAGATCCTCGGCAAGATGCTCCGCATGATCCCCGGCCTTCGGGGCGAGACGACGGGGCGCTTCTTCTATCCGCGGCAGGGCTTCGGCCAGATTTCCTCGGCGATGGTCGCGGCGGCGAAGGGGCAGGGGGCCGCCTTCGGCTTCGGCGCCAACATCGTCCGGATCGAGCGCGACGGGAACCGGGTCACGGCGGTCGTGACGAAGGAGGGCGAGGTCGAGACCCGCCACACCCCCGATCAGGTCTATTCCACGATCCCGCTGACCACGCTCGTGCGGCTCATGGACCCGCCGCCCCCGCCCGAGGTGATCGCGGCGGCGAATGCGATCCGGTTTCGGGGCATGATCCTTGTCTATCTCATCCTCGGCACCGACCGGTTCACCGAGTACGACGCCCACTACTTCCCGGAGCTTTCCATCCCGATCAGCCGCATGTCGGAGCCGAAGAACTACAACTCCGCCACCGGCCCGAAGGGCAAGACCATTCTTTGCGCCGAACTGCCCTGCGACCCGGGCGAGACCTGGTGGGACATGTCCGACGAGGACCTCGGCCGGCACTACTGCGACTGGCTGGGTCAGCTTGGCCTTCCCGTGAACGTCCCGGTGATCCGCACCGAGACCCGCCGCATCGCCCATGCCTATCCGGTCTACGACCTCGACTATCAGCGCCACTTCGAGACGGTCGACGCCTGGCTCTCGACGCTGGACGGGTTGCTGAGCTTCGGGCGACAGGGGCTCTTCGCCCATGACAACACCCATCACGCCTTCGCCATGGCCTATGCGGCGGCCGAGGTTCTGACGCCCGAAGGCGGTATCGACCGGGCGAAATGGGCCGAGCACCGGCACGAATTCGAAAGCCATCGGGTCGAGGACTGATCGCGTGGCCGCGCCCGTTGTCGACATCCTGATGTATCACTCGATCTCGAACCGGGGGGGCGCGACCTCGATCCCGCCGGCGGTCTTTGCCGAGCAGATGGCGGCGCTGGCCCGGTCGGAGCTTCCGGTCATCACGCTCGACGATCTCGTGGCCGCGCGCGAGGGTCGCGGCGCGCTTGCGCCGCATTCGGTGATCATCACCTTTGACGACGGGTTCCAGGACTTCGCCAACGCCGCCTGGCCGGTCCTGCAGCGCCACGGCTTGCGCCCGATGGTCTATCTGCCGACCAGCTTCGTCGGCCGGGCGGAGGGCTGGCGCGGCATCGCCGATCCGCCCCGCGCGCTCATGGGCTGGGCCACGATCCGCGCTCTCGCACGCGAAGGAGTCGCGTTCGGCAGCCACACCGTGACCCATGCCGAACTCGATACGCTGTCGCCCGAGGCGCTCGAGGCGGAACTCGTCACCGCGCGGACCGAGATCGAGGACCGGCTCGGGCACCCGGTGCGCCACTTCGCGCCGCCTTACGGAATCGCCGGTCCTGCGGTGCGGGCGCGGATCGCGGAAAGCTATCACAGCTCGGTCGGCACGCGGCTTGGCCGGGCCGGCCCCGGGGCCGACGTCTTCGACCTGCCGCGGCTGGAGATGTTCTACTTCACCAGCCTCGCCCGCTGGCGCGCGCATCTCGCAGGCCGCGGCGAGATCTACCTGAGGGCCCGCGCCGCGATGCGCGCAGCCCGTGGCGCGCTCGTGAAACCCTGGCGCGGGGTCTGAATGACCGCGCCCGCCGCAGCAGGGGGTCGCGCCGCATGACGGTCGGCAACAAGTTCATCAGGGGTGTCGCCTGGATGGCGGCGGGCGGCTGGACCGAACAGGCGATCAACTTCGTCGTCTTCGTGACGCTTGCGAAGATCCTCGGGCCGGAGCTCTACGGGCTCTTGTCGATGGCGGCGGTCTTCATCGTCCTGTCCGAGGCCCTGGTGCGCGAATCCGTCTCCGAATACCTCATCGCCGCACCGGATCCGACGGCCGAGGACTACAACGCCACCTTCTGGCTGACCGCGGCGCTGGGCCTCGGCCTCGCGCTCCTGCTCTGGGCGCTCTCGGGGCCGATCGCGGCGCTCTACCGCCAGCCCGAGGTCGCCGGGCTCATCCGGGGGCTTTCGGTGACGGTCCTGCTCATCGCCTTCACCGCGGTGCCGGTGGCGATCCTCCGGCGCGAGTTCAACTTTCGCGTCCTCTCCCTGCGCGCAATCGCCGGGGTCATCATCGGCGGCGCGGTCGGCATCGCCATGGCGCTGACCGGCTGGGGGGTCTGGAGCTTTGTCGGCCAGTGGATCGCCATGATCGCCACCAATGTCGTAATGGCCTGGACCTCGGTCGAATGGCGGCCGGGGTTTCGCACCACGCGCGCGCATCTGCACCGGGCGGGCGTCTTCGGGGCCCAGGTGCTTGGCCTTCGTGCCGCCGAGCTTGCCGTGGTGCAGCTTCCGACGCTCATCATCGGGGCCATGCTCGGCCCTGTCGCGACCGGGCTCTATTCGGTTTCCTGGCGCCTGGTCGAGACGCTCTCGTTCCTCGTCTCCACGCCCTTGCGGATGGCCTCGCAACCGGCCTTCGCCGCGATCACGCGCGAGGGTGGCCGGGCCGGCGACCTGCTCCTCGACATCGCGCGCCTGACCGGACTCGCTGCCTTTCCGTTCTTCGCCGGCCTGGCGGTGCTGTCGCGGCCGATCCTCATGCTGGTCTTCGGGCCGGACTGGGTCGCCGCGGCGCCGGTCCTCTCGGTGCTGGCCTTCCTCGGCCTCTACTTCTCGATCGCGCTCGTCCAGCAGAGCTTCTGCCTTGCGGCCGGGCGGGCGGGCGCCATCACGCTCCTGACCTGGACCAATGTCGGCCTCGCCGCGGTGCTGATCCTGATCGTGGCGCCCTTGGGTCTCGTGGCGATCGCGGCGGCCTTCGTGCTGGCGCATTATCTGCTCTGGATCTTCCGCTACCGGATCGTGGCGCGGCTCGGCGACATGCCGGTCTTGCCGCTCCTGACCTGCAATCTCCTGCCGGCAGCCGCGGCGGCCGCGATGTCGGGCGCGGTCCTCGTCGTCCATGGCGCGGCTCGAAGCCTGCCTCCGGCGCTCGCGCTCGCGCTCAGCGTCCTTGCCGGCATCGCGGTTTTCGCGGCCCTTGCCCTCGCGCTGATGCGCGACCGGCTGCGCCTTCTTCTGAGCCATATCGCGCCGGGCCGTGCCGGCGCGGCGACTGACCATGGAGGCCCCGCATGAGATCGCTTCGCATCGTCATGTTCACCACGTTCTACCCGCCCTATTCCTTCGGCGGCGATGCGATCGGTGTCCAGCGCATGGCGCGCGCGCTCGCGGACCGCGGTCATGACGTGAGCGTCGTGCACGACGAGGACAGCTACCTCATCCTTGGCGGCAAGGTGCAGCCCGAAGGCGCCCCCGACGGCGTCCGGCGCATCGGCTTGCGCGCCCGCAGCGGGCTTCTGTCGAACCTGATGACCCAGCAGCTGGGCCGACCGGTCGCGCATGCGGCCCGCATCCGCGAGATCATCGCCGAGCGGAAACCCGACATCCTCTGGTACAACAACACCTCGCTGATCGGCGGGCCGGGCCTTCTGCCCATGGGCGAGGCGCTGAAGATCTACGAGGCGCATGAACACTGGCTCGTCTGTCCGACCCATGTGCTCTGGCGCCACGGGCAGGAGCTCTGCGACGAACGCCGCTGCCTGAAATGCCAGCTGACCTATCGCCGGCCGCCGCAGCTCTGGCGCGCGACCGGGATGCTCGACCGGGCACTCGACAAGGTCGACCTCATCATCGCCAAGAGCGAGTTCAGCCGCGCCAAGCACCGCGAATTCGGGCTCCGCCAGGAGATGACGGTGCTGCCCTACTTCCTGCCCGATCTGCCGAGGCTGGCCGACCCCTTTGCAGGCCATCCGCGGCCCTATTTCCTCTTCGTCGGGCGACTTGAGAAGATCAAGGGCCTGCAGGACGTGTTCCCGGCGATGGACCGCTATCCCGATGCCGATCTCCTGATCCTCGGCGACGGCGACTATGCCGGCGAGCTCAAGCGGCTTGCCGCCGGTCGACCCAACATCCAGTTCCTCGGTCGCAAGACGCCCGAGGAGCTCGACGCCTACTATCGTGGCGCAGAAGGGCTGATCGTGCCCTCGATCTGTTACGAGACCTTCGGCATCATCCTCATCGAGAGTTTCCGTCTCGGCACCCCGGTGATCGCCAGGCGGCTCGGCCCGTTCCCGGAGATCGTCGAGCGGGCAGGGGGCGGGGCGCTCTTCGAGACCGAGGACGAGCTGGTCGCGGCGATGCGGATGTTGCAGTCCGATCCCGCGCGCCGGGCGGCCATGGCCGCGAACGCCCGCGACGCCTTCGGCGCGGTCTGGCGCGAGGATCGCGTGCTGGAAGCCTACGGCGCGGCCTTTGCCGCCGCGGCGACCCGGCGTGGCGACGGCGATCTGGCGCGCGCGCTGGAGGCAGGCGCCCTGGAGCGCGGCGCCGGATAGCGCTCAGTCCGCCGACGCGGCGATCCGGTGCGCGTTGGCCATGACCGAGAAGGTGATGGTCGTGGCCGGGATCGCGGGCAGTGACGAGGCATCGACAAGATGCACGCGCGAGAGCCCCTGCGGCCTGCCAAGCCGGTCCGACTGACCGGGCCCGGGTGCCTGTGCCATCGGCACGGTGGCGCCGCAGTGAAAGCTCGACCCCGGCGCGCCCGGCCGGCTCGCGAAGCCGAGCGGCAGGAGCCCGCCGAACCGCATCGCGCGGCCCATGCGTGCGGTTGCGGCCCTCAGAACGCTCGCGACCGCGGGATTTGCATCCAGCCTGAGCGTGAGTCGCCCGTCGGGCGCCAGACCAAGCGCGATCCGGTGGGAATGATCGGAATGCAGGAACAGTTGCGCGACGACGAGACGGCGGGCGAGGGCCGTCATCAG
This sequence comes from Albidovulum sp., assembly GCA_020637635.1. GTDB lineage: Bacteria > Pseudomonadota > Alphaproteobacteria > Rhodobacterales > Rhodobacteraceae > Albidovulum. Next base: position 11,804 of record JACKKB010000008.1, on the reverse strand, counting down.
CGGCGCGCCCACGAGCGGGATCCTGTCTCCGTAGCGCGCGACCAGGTCGCGCGGGTAGAATTCGTTCCAGCCGTAGAGCTGGGCATGGACGAGGTGTGGCGAGACCTCGGGCGCATCGATCGCCACGAAGGCCTGCGGCAGGGTGTGAAAGGCACCCAGATCCGGCCTCGGGCCGCCGAGGCGGCGCTCGATCATCGGCAGGAACGCGTGCTGGCTGTCGCGCAGGACAAGTTCCCCGGCCACCGCCCGCGACGCAAGCAGGATCCGCGCCGTCTCGAGCACCCCGGCGCCAAGGAAGGCCCGACCGCCGGCGATCGTCCCGCCCGAGGCCAGGTGCAGCGTCACGCCCTCGGGCGTTTCCACGAACCGGGTCACGACCGCGCCCGGGCGGTAGGTGAAACCGGGCTTGCCGTGAAGCGCGGCCAGCGCGTGACGCGCCGACCAGATGAGCCCGTAGGGGCAGCCGTGGAGGCAAAGGCCACAGAGCCGGCAATCGGCGCCGACCGCCTGCCGCGCCGCGCCGGCGGTGACCCCGAGATCGGCCAGCGCGGTGCGATGCCGGGCGAGGCGGCCGAGAAGGCGCCGGGCCTGAGGCGAGGGCGCGATGGCCGCGCGCCCCGCCATCGGCAGCGTGGGATAGAGAGCCTGAAGATCGTCCGGCGACCCGGCAACCGGCATCAGCGCCGCGACTGCGCGGTAATGTGGCGCAAGATCGTCCGCACCTATCGGCCAGCCGGCCATGTCCTTCGCGGCATAGGGCAGCACGGCCGCGCCCCAGAGGTTGGAGAGCCCGCCCGCCGCCCGACTCGCGCGGAGCTCCATCCACTCGGCCGGCGCCGCGAAGGTCGCCTCGGCAGGCTCCATCGCGAAGTCCGAGCCGAAACGGCGCACCTGACCGGGCGGGGTGTCGAACTGCGGCGCCATCCAGCCAGCGCGGTCCGACGCCGCCCAGTCGGAGGGGTCACGGGCGGCGAGCGCCGCGGACCGCGCGACGGCAGCGTCTTCGAGCGACCGCCCTCCGTCAACGAGGAGCACCGCGCGGCCGCGCGCCAAAAGCGCATGCGCGGCGGCGATCCCTGCCGGGCCGCTGCCTACGACGATATCCGGGCGCTTGCTCATCCCGGCGCAGGCCTAGGCCATCAGCGCGCGTTTTTCGGCGACGATGTCGGAAATGATCTCGGCCAGCGGCCGCCGCGGCCGGAAGCCGATGGTGCGCTCCAGCTTGGAAACGTCGGGCAGACGCCGCGCCATGTCCTCGAAGCCGACGGGATAGACATCGCTGTAGGGGATGGTCTCGATCTTCGAGGCGGAGCCGGTCGCCGCGATCACCTGTTCGGCGAGCCCGCGGATCGAAACCTCCTGATCGTTGGCGACGTTGAAGACCTCGCCCTGCGCCGCCGGCGTCGCCATGAGCCGCACCAGCGCCTCGACCACATCGGCGACATGGCCGAAGCACCGTGTCTGCTCACCGGTGCCATGCACCATGAGCGACCGCCCCTCGAGCGCGGACTGCACGAAATTCGGCAACACCATGCCATAGCGTCCGGTCTGGCGCGGTCCGGTGGTGTTGAAGAACCGCAGGATGACGGCCGGCAGCCCGACTTCGCGCACATAGGCGAGCGTCAGGAACTCGTCGAGCTGCTTGGCCGAGGCATAGGACCAGCGCAGGTTCTTCGTGGCGCCGATCGTGAGATCGTCGTCTTCGCTGAAGGGGAACTTCGCGGCCTTTCCGTAAACCTCGGAGGTCGAGGCGACGAAGGTGAGCTTCTTCTCCTTCAGCGCCGCCTTCAGGACGTTCTCGGTGCCGTTGATGTTCGTCAGGATCGAGCGCGACGGCTCTTCCATGATGAGCCTCACCCCCACCGCGGCGGCGAGATGGAAGATGACGTCGGCCCCGTCGACGAGGTCCTGGACGAGACCGGCATCGAGGATCGTGCCTTCGATGAAGCGCAGCGCGGGGTTGCCCTCAAGTGCCGCGAGGTTCTCGCGCCGGCCGGTCGAGAGATCGTCGAGGACCGTGACGCCATGGCCCTCGCGAACAAGCCGTTCGCAGAGATGCGAGCCGATGAAACCCGCGCCGCCGGTGATGAAAATCCGCATGAGTCCCCGCAAAATGAGATCGTCCAGATGGCCGGTGGACCCTAGCACGCGCGCACGGCGCCAGCCACCGCCTGCTTGCGCCGGCGCCAAACGCGGAAACAATCCCGCGCGCGATCGGCGGCGGGACCGCGCCGCGCGAACGACGCCGATCCGCGCCCGGTGAGAGCCGTGCCTGGCGGGTGCCCCGATTCTGCGCTGCGGCCGTTGCTCTCGGCGTTCCGGAAACCTCCGCAAGGCAGCCGCAGAATGCGAAAAAAGCGGCCATCCAAACGCAATTGTCGCCTTCTGGGGTACAACTTTCCTGACTGTGCCCGCGAAGGTTGCTTGCGCTACAATGCGCCTGCCATTGTCGTCGCGGCCGTGGTATGCGGTCGCCGTTCAGACATTGTGCAGGACCGATTATGACCAATGCGTTTTCGCTCTACGCGACCCTGAAGGACAGTATCGCGGCACATCGTGCACGTGCGGCGACCGTGGGGCTGGGCTATGTCGGCCTGCCGCTCGCGCTCACCGTGAGCGAGGCCGGTTTTCCGGTCACTGGGCTCGATCTGAACACGGGCCGCGTGGCCGCGATCAACGCCGGCGAAAAGGTCATCTCCTACTTCCCCGAAGACCGCATCCGCAACGCGGTTGCGGCCGGTTTCAGGGCGACGAGCGACGTGACCGCGCTGGCCGAAAGCGACGTGATCCTGATTTGCGTGCCGACACCGCTTTCCGATACCCGCGACCCCGACCTGAGCTACGTGATCCGCGCCGGCGAGACGGTGGCGAGCCAGCTGCGCCCCGGCCAGCTCGTGGTGCTTGAAAGCACCGTCTGGCCCGGGGCCACGGCGACGGTCCTGAAACCCATTCTCGAACGCGGCGGCCTGCGCGCGGGCGAGGACTTCTTTCTTGCCTTCTCGCCCGAGCGCGAGGATCCCGGCAACGACACGTTCACCACCCGTTCGATCCCGAAGATCGTCGGCGCCGACGATGCGAAATCCCGCGAACTGGTCGAAACCTTCTATTCCCAGTTCATCACCAAGGTGGTCCCGGTCAGTTCCCTGGCGACGGCCGAAGCGGTGAAGCTGACCGAGAACAGCTTCCGCACCGTGAATATCGCGCTGGTCAACGAGATGAAGGTCGCCTTCGAGGCGATGGGCGTCGATATCTGGGAGGTCGTGCGCGCCGCGGCGACCAAGCCCTTCGGATACATGCCTTTTTATCCCGGGCCGGGGATTGGTGGCGATTGCATCCCGGTCTCGCCGGTCTATCTGTCGTGGCGGGCGCGGGACGTCGGCTCGTCGCTGCCGATCGTCGATCTGGCGCGCACGAACAACGATGGCGCCCCCGATCTGATCGCAGGGCGGGTGGCGGTCGAGCTGTCGAAATGCGGTGCGGCGGTCCAGGACGCCCGCGTCCTGATCCTCGGTATCGCCTACAAGAAGGATGTCGAGGACACCCGGGAGAGCCCGGCGCTCGCGATCCTCAACCGGCTCGAGGCGATGGGCATCGCCTGCGATTTCCACGATCCGTATTTCCCTGTCCTGCCTGCGACGCGCGACCATCCGGAACTGGCGGGCCGCGCTTCGGTGGCGCTGAGCGCCGAGGCGGTGGCGGGCTATGACGCGGTGCTGGTTGCGACCGATCACAGCGGCGTCGACTATGCGCTGGTGGCGGGGGCGGCGAAGCTGATCCTCGACACCCGCAACGCTTTCGCAAGACCCGAGGCGGGCGCCGTCGGCGGCCGTCTGGTGAAGATCTGAATTGCACGTGCAGCGTGCGTTTTCGATTCGTGGTATATTTGAATGAGTGAATTGTTGAGCGACCCTGGCCAACTTTCGGGCCTATCGGAGGCAGAGCGTCTGTGGACAGTTCGCACGGAGCTCTACCAAAGCCCGGTCGGAGGTCGGATTGGTTCCATATGTGCTAGAGATTTATGGCGAAAATTCGAACTGGGTTTGGCTTGCCCCGAGTGCCGCTGTATAAGGTCGGCGTGAAGGGTGGATTTCAGAATTAGTCATTCATACGGAAGTCAGTGGTGGTGAGCATGCAGCAGAACGAACAGAGCCAGGTGGTCGTGATCGGTGGTGGGCCGGCCGGGCTGACCGCGGCCTACGAGCTTCAGAAACGAAGCGCCACGCATAAGCCGAAGGTTTACGAGGCCTCCAACATGGTTGGCGGCATCTCGCGGACGGAATCGAACAACGGCTACCGGTTCGACATCGGCGGACACCGCTTCTTCACCAAGGTGAAGGAGGTGGAGAAGATGTGGCACGAGGTGCTTGAGGACGATTTCATCACTGTCCCGCGCCTCAGCCGCATCTACTACCGCGAGAAGTTCTTCGACTATCCGCTGAAGCTCTTCAATGCGCTCTGGAACATCGGCCCCTACGAGTCGATGCGGATCCTGCTCAGCTATTTCAAGTGGCAGGTCCGCCCCTATCGCCGCGAGGAAAGCTTCGAGGAATGGGTGATCAACCGGTTCGGCGGCCGCCTCTACATGCACTTCTTCCGCAGCTACACGCAGAAGGTCTGGGGCATCGACCCCAAGGAGATCCGCGCCGACTGGGCCGCGCAGCGGATCAAGAACCTGTCGCTCTTCAAGGCGGTCTGGAATGCCATCTCGGGTTCCAACGACACCACGAGCCTGATCGAGGAATTCCAGTACCCCCGCCTCGGCCCCGGCATGATGTGGGAAAAGACCCAGCAACTGATCGCGAAGCAGGGCGGCGAGGTGCATCTGCGCGCAGCCGTGGAGCGGGTGAACCGCGACGGCAACCGCGTGACCTCGATCGACGTGAAGCACTGGAGCGAAGACGGGTCGGCGCCGGTCATGGAGCGTGTCGAGGGAGATCACTTCGTCAACTCGATGGCGCTGCGCGACCTGATCCACGCCTTCGATCCGCCGCCGCCGCCCGAGGTCGTGGCCGCGGCCGACAAGCTCAAGTATCGCGATTTCCTGATCGTGACGCTGGTGCTCGACCATGCCGACCCGTTCAAGGACAACTGGATCTACATCCATTCGCCCAAGGTGAAGGTCGGCCGCATCCAGAACTTCCGCGCCTGGTCGAAGGAGATGCTGCCCGACCAGAACACCGCCTCGATCGGCATGGAGTATTTCTGCCAGCAGGGTGACGGGCTCTGGAACATGACGGACGAGGAACTGCGCGCGCTCGCCTCGAAGGAACTCGAGGAGCTCGGGCTTGCCAAGGCGACCGACGTCATCGGCGCCGCGATCATCCGTCAGCCCAAGGCCTATCCGGTCTATGACGGCGAGTATCGCGACGCACTCGCGGTGCTCGAGACGTGGATCTCCTCGCTCGAGAACTTCCAGACCGTCGGGCGCAACGGCCTGCACCGCTACAACAACCAGGACCATTCGATGCTCTCGGCGATGTTCGCTGCGCGCAACATCCTCGGTGAGAAGAACGATGTCTGGAACGTGAACGTGGAGCGCTCCTACCACGAGGAGTTCGAAGTCAAGAAACCCGAGAGCAACCTCAAGCCCGTGCTGGCCGCGGAGTAATCCCTCCGGCACGGGGCGCACGCCCCGGGCGTTTCAGGGGCCGGATCGCGCGACAGCCGATCTGGCCCTTCTTCCGCCCCCCCCCCGGCGGGGGCCGCCCATGTCGGTCCCGTGCCCGACAGGCACCGCAAGGGTGCAAGCGCGTGTCACGGGATAGCGACTTGCTTTCGTCCGTCGGAGAGATACCTTCGTGCCCATGTGCCGTTCTCTTCGTCGAAAGGATGCCCCTTTGCCCCGGATATGGAGCACCCTTGCGCTCGCGCTGCCGCTGTCACTGGCTGTCTCGGCCACCCGTGCGACGGAATGGTATTACGTGGGCCTCGCCGATCTGTTCTTCAGCCAACCCGATCTCAACAAGGTGAAGGTCTGCGTCTTCAACGACTGGTCGCCGCAGAATTCGGGCTACGAGGCGCTTGCGGCGCAGTGGACGATCGTCCAGACGATCGTCGGCCCGGATTACCTGAACGCCGCGCAGTACGAGACGGTCTTCAACATGGCGGCGCAGAAGGACGGCCGGCCCTGCATCATTGCCGCGTTGTCGAAACAGGCGCTCGACTCCGATCCGACCACGATGCAGTTTCTCAACACCAAAGAGTTCAGCGATGTCTCTCCGGCGCTCGGCCAGCTCGAAGCCAAGCTCGGAGCGCCGCCGCCGCAGGACGTTGGCAAGGCCAAGGCCCGCATTGCCGAGATCGAAAGCGCGTTGCTTGCTTCCTGCGGTCACAGTGCGGTGGCAGAGGTCGCCGAGTGCGACTGTCTCGCCAAACGGTTCCGCGCCGAGATGGAGGGCGGACGCTATTATGCGCCGGATCGCTCCGCGGCCGAGATCGCCAACGAGATTGTCAACGAGACCTTCGCGAGCACCCCCGCCGAATGCATCGCCACCGCGCGGATCACGAAGAGCCTCGAGGCCGAGGCGCCCAACATGATGATGCCGCAGGCCGCGGCGACGGGCGGTGATCTCGATGCCTTGTCCGCCTGCTATGTCCGCGAAGCCCTCGCCGCGTTCGCCAAATACCCGACGGCCGAATATTGGACATCGCCGCGCGGACCGAAATTCGCAGCCCTCCAGGCCTGCCAGTAACGCCCGCTCAGCGGGTGAATTCCTTGGATTCCATCCGCTTCGGCGCCACGCTTTCCGGCCCGAGCCGGCGGATCTTGTACTCTTCGTAGGCCTCGAAGTTGCCCTCGCGCGATTCGCCATGCGCCGCGCCCCGGCGGCGAGACCATGGGTGAAGAGGCGGCCCAAGAAAAGAGGCGGTCGTGGGAGATGATGACGGCGCCGCCGGAGATTTCCTCCCGCACCGTCTTCGCGCGATCGAGCGCGTCGCAGGACTGGTCGGCATAGGCGAGTTTCACCGTATCGCCATAGCTGACGCCGGGCGGTCGCGGGTGGTGCCGGCGGGCCGAGGCCCGGCACCCGTTTCGGACCGGAAGGCCGCTGTCGGCCGCTGCCGTGGCCCCGGTGGTCCGCGCTTCATGCCCGCTACGTCGGCACGACTGCGATCTGGTCAGGGGTGCCGCCAAAGCGGCTGGCCTGCCGGGGTGCGGCCGTCCGCTGCCCGGGGGCAATCGCGGGCTGTTCGGCGTTGGATCGCGTGCCCCCCGATCATTGACGCAGATCAACGACACCTGGCCAGCTTCTGCGCGAAGTAGTTCCGGCACTTGTTGCTGGAGGCATTGCCATGATCAAGAAGTTACTTTGCGCGACCGACGGCACCGACCATTCGCGGACGGGGCTGATCGTCGCGGCCGAACTCGCCCAGAAATACGGGGCCAATCTGACCATCTGCGTCATCAATGTCGCGCATGGCGGTGCGCGGGGGGTGCTGATCTCTCACTGGACCGACGACGAGGTGAAGAAGATCATCGATGCGGCCGTCGTCATTGCCGAGGCGAATGGGGTGAAATCGCCGAATACCGTCGTCCTCGCAAGCCGAGAGGCCCCCGCAGGGATCGTGAGCTACGCCGAGCAGAACGAATACGATCACATCGTTGTCGGCACCGGCGACAAGCGCGGCATTTCGCGGCTGGTGCTCGGCTCGGTCGCGGCAGAGGTCGCGGCCCGGGCGCATTGCTCTGTCACCGTCGCGCGGTAGGCACCGGGAGCCACTTACCAAAACTTGATGCGCCGGAGGTACACGGGACTGGGCCCCGATACCTTCGGCGCATTGCATTTGCGGGAGGCCCGTTGCGGGGCTGCCGGGCACTTCTGCATTTGCTGCGGGCAATCGGTGCGGTCAGGGATTGCCAACCCGGCCCGCTCAATCGCCTGCTCGCGTTCGGATTGTTCCCGCTGATCCTACCCACCACAGAGTCACCTCGAAAATGCCGGTCGAGGGACACATATGTGCCCTTTCGCGGTCATTTCTTTGTCCGAGATTCGACCACAGGTAGTTCTTGTCAGTAAGAAATCAGCGTTCCACTCAACGAACCAAGGACTAACGGTATGACAAACCTCATCGAAAAAGCACGTCTCGGCCGCACCAACGCCCTTTCCGCACTGTACGGACCGGGCGCCCATAGATCCATCGCCCACGGGGACCGTGTGTCGGTGCGCCATGTTCCGGCCATCTTTGTATCGGCCCGCGCGCAGGAAACGGTCGTGAACATCTACGCCTGAACCAGGGGGCCGGTTGGGAGACACGGCCGCGAGAACAGGGTGCATGCGGGGCATGCGCCCTTTTTCTTTGGGCAGGATGCGTTCGGGGACCGGCTCCCCGGCCCGAGGGCCGCGCCGAGCGGGCAGAGCTCCGGTGACGAAGCCGATCACATTCGGGGCGAGGTGGAGCATGTCGCGCATGCCTCGTTTTTCCGGCTAAGCACCATCGCACCGAAAGCGAGCGAGCGCAGGGCGCGCGATTTCACGCACCGGTATTGGCAGTTTCGGATCGGGGAATTGCGCGGGAACGGCGCGTTAGAGCATGCTGCCTACGGCCTGCTACGGGCGACGTACCCGAACTGAGCAACCGTTGCTGTCGATTCCTTCGAACGTGTTCGACCGCGCACTGTAAACAAGCAGAGAATTTGTCGGTCCCAAGCCTTCCCAAACAGTCTGAGTGCGCAGTTTGTCATCCTCTAGCCTGCTCTCAAACTCCCCGCGCTGTCCCAGATTATTGGTAATCGTACCCTTGTATACGCCCGGCTCAGTTTCTACGGCGTTCGCGGAGGCGGCGATCTCGATCGCCCCGTACTGGCTCTGCGGAGGGCACGCCGCGGATATTTTCCAGACGCCTCCCATTGGAGGTGAACATCCCGCAAGCATGGTGCTTGATGTCATTGCAAAAAGATAAAATCCAAGACGCATTTGTCACCTCGTCCGAGTCGAGAACCGTTGAGGTCATGCCGAGTCAGATTTCTCACCTCGTGAACTTCTTGTACTTCACCCGCTTCGGCTCCACCGAATCCGGTCCGAGACGGCGGATCTTGTCCTCCTCGTAGGCCTCGAAGTTGCCTTCGAACCATTCCACATGCGCGTCCCCTTCGAAGGCGAGGATGTGGGTGCAGAGCCTATCCAGGAAGAAGCGGTCGTGGCTGATGATGACGGCGCAGCCGGCGAAGTCGTCGAGCGCCGCCTCGAGCGCCTGCAGGGTCTCGACGTCGAGGTCGTTGGTCGGTTCGTCGAGCAGAAGCACGTTGCCGCCCGACCGCAGCAGTTTCGCCATGTGGACGCGGTTGCGCTCGCCGCCCGAGAGGAGGCCCACCTTCTTCTGCTGGTCGCCGCCCTTGAAGTTGAAGGCCGAGCAATAGGCGCGGGAGTTCATCTGCGCGTCGCCAAGCTCGATCTGCTCGGCGCCGCCCGAGATCTCCTCCCACACCGTCTTGTTCGCGTCGAGCGCGTCGCGGGACTGGTCGACATAGGCGAGCTTCACCGTGTCGCCATAGCTGATGCTTCCCGCGTCGGGCTTTTCCTGCCCCGTGAGCATGCGGAAAAGCGTGGTCTTGCCGGCGCCGTTCGGGCCGATGACGCCGACGATGCCGCCGGGCGGCAGGGCGAAGGTCAGGTCCTCGATCAGCTGCTTGTCGCCGAGATGCTTCCTCAACCCCTCGACCTCGATCACCTTGCCGCCGAGACGGGGGCCGTTCGGAATGATGATCTGGGCGCGGGTGAGCTTGTCGCGCTCGGACTGGTCGGCAAGCTCGTTGTAGCGGTCGATCCGCGCCTTCTGCTTGGACTGCCGAGCCTTGGCACCGGCGCGGATCCATTCCAGTTCGCGCTCCAGCACCTTCTGGCGGGCCTTGTCCTCGCGCGCTTCCTGCTCCAGCCGCTTGGCCTTCTGTTCCAGCCAGGCGGAATAGTTGCCCTCATAGGGGATGCCACGGCCGCGGTCGAGTTCGAGGATCCAGCCGGTGATGTCGTCGAGGAAATAGCGGTCATGGGTGACGATCAGGATGGTGCCACCATATTCGATCAGGTGCTTCTGCAACCAGGCGATGGTTTCGGCGTCGAGGTGGTTGGTCGGCTCGTCGAGAAGGAGCATGTCGGGCGCCTCGAGCAGCAGCTTGCAGAGCGCCACGCGCCGGCGTTCGCCCCCCGAGAGGGTATCGACGCTCGCATCGTCGGGGGGGCAGCGGAGGGCCTCCATGGCCACGTCGATCTGTGAATCGAGGTCCCAGAGGTTCTCGGCGTCGATCTCGTCCTGGAGCTTCGCCATCTCGTCTGCCGTCTCGTCGGAGTAGTTCATGGCCAGTTCGTTATAGCGGTCGAGCTTGGCTTTCTTCGCCGCGACGCCCAGCATGACGTTGCCGCGCACATCGAGGGTTTCGTCAAGCTGCGGCTCCTGCGGCAGGTAGCCGACGCTTGCGCCCTTTGCCGCCCAGGCCTCGCCCGAGAAGTCCTTGTCGATGCCTGCCATGATGCGAAGCAGGGTCGATTTGCCCGCACCGTTGACGCCGACGACGCCGATCTTCACGCCGGGCAGGAAGTTCAGGCGGATGTTCTCGAAGCACTTCTTGCCGCCGGGATAGGTCTTGGAGACGCCATCCATGTGATAGACATACTGGTAGGAGGCCATGGGCGAGGATCCTTCGGGAAGCCGGTTTGCGCCTCAATACCGAAGCCACGCCGGGGGGGCAACTAGAGCCGCTTCTCGAAGAACGCATCCGGATAGGGATCGTCGTTGAAGCGCGGGATCTCGGCCCAGCCCGCCTTGCGGTACATCGCGACGGCCTCGGTCAGGGCGGCGTTGGTATCGAGCCGGAGTAGCGTCATGCCGAGATCGCGGGCGGCGGCCTCGATGGCGGCCATGAGACGGGTCGCAAGGCCGGCCCCGCGGACTGCCGGCGCGATCCAGAGCCGCTTGACCTCGCCCCAGCAGCCATGCCCCTTCAAACCCGCGCAGCCGATGGCGCCGGTCGCGTTCGCGGCAACGAGGAAGACGCCCCGCGGCCGGATCATCTCGGCGGCATCGGGATCGCGCGAGAGAGTGACGTCGAACCCGCCCGGAAAGCGCAGGGCAAGTTCGGCGTAATAGGCCGCGAGACAGCTGCGCGCCTCGGGCGCGCGCGGGTCGGCTTCATGAAGAGTGATCGGGGCGCTGCGGTCCTTCATGCGGCGAGGCTAGGCCGGCCGCACCGCAACCGCAAACGGATCATACGGCCGCGCCCTCCTTCACACCCTCCAGCACCGCTTCGAGCCGGGCTTCCTGCTCGTGCGAGAGCGACGAGCGCAGGACATGGCCCTTGCCGGCGAACTCCTTCAGCCCCTCGAGCACCTTGTCGGCGGTCATCTTGCGGATCAGCACGCCGAGCGCGGCGCCGCCCTGGGGCAGGTTTTCGCCGAGCTTCTTCAGATCGTCGTCATTGATGCCGATGTCGGAGAGATAGCCGGACAGCGCGCCGGCACCGGCCCCGGCGGCCGCGCCGATGAGCGGGTTGAGGAAGAGCAGGCCGATGAGCGTTCCCCAGAAGCCGCCGCTGACAGCGCCCGCGGCGGTAAGGTTCAGGACCTGATGCAACTGCACGCCGCCCTCGGGCTTGCGCGTCACGACGACGGCATCCTCCATTTCGATGAGGTATTCACGCTGCATCTTCACGAGAGCCGCGCGCGCCTCGAACGCGGTTGCTTCTTCGGGGAAGGTAATGATCACGAGATCGGACATTCGGGTTTCCTTACTGGATGCGGCCACGGGCGGAGCCTGGCACGGAAGCGTCGCAACGCTTTGTCGGTTGCGTTACAACCATGTGATGCGCGTGT
>JACKKB010000007.1 GCA_020637635.1 Albidovulum sp. | reverse complement strand
CGGCGCCGGCGAGACGCTCGACTATGTGGCGCAGTTTCTCTCCGGCATCGCGCTCTCGACACGCGACGACGCGCTTTGGGATGCCGCCGAGGCGCTGACGCGCGAGCGTGGCTGCGGCGGCGATGGCAGCGCCCCCGTGGCGCGGATCTCGGGGCTCGTGCAGGCACGCCTGACCGAGGCCGAAGCCTTCTGAACCGGTCAGCCGGCGCGTTCGGGATCGGCGGTCACGAGGACGGGGCGGGTCAGATCGGCGAGGCTTTCGCGCTGATCGCCGTCGCGGGCGAAATTCTCCGGGGCCAGCCAGCGCCGGAAGGCCGCGTCGAGCACCGGCCATTCCTTGTCGATCGCCGCGAACCAGGCGGTATCGCGGTTGCGGCCCTTGACCACGGTCGCCTGCCGAAAGAGCCCCTCATAGCTCAGCCCGAGTCGCTCGGCCGCGCGCCGCGACCCGGCATTGGCCGCGTTGCACTTCCATTCATAGCGGCGGTAGCCGGCCTCGAAGGCCCAGCGCATCATCAGATACATCGCCTCGGTCGCGGCGCGGCTGCGCTGAAGGACGGGCGCGAAGTTGATATGGCCGACCTCGATCGACCCGGCATTGGGGTCGATGCGAAGATAGCTCGCGACCCCGCCCGGCCGGCCGGTGGAGAGGTCGACGAGGGTGTAGAACCGCGGATCCTCGCGCGGCGCCATGTCCTCGGCCCAGGCCCGGTAGGCGGCCTCGTCGGTGAAGGGACCATAGGGCAGGTAGTCCCAGATCGCGTCGCTTTCGCGGTTGGCGGCATGAAGGGCTGCCGCGTGGCGGGACGGGTCCAGCCGTTCGAGGCGGACATAACGCCCCTCCTGCACGGCCCAGTCGGGCCGGCGCGGTGGCACCCAGCCGCCCAGTTCCTCGTTTCGGTCGCGTGTCGCCGTCATCGCTCGCCCCAACTGCCGGTGCCGCACCCGCGGTGCGCTCCCCGACCGGCATACTAGAGGCGGCGAGATCCGGCGCAAGCCTCGAAAACTGTCCGGAATTGCCCCGACCCGGTCCCGGAGCCACCGCAATCCTGCCGCATTGCCGGTGGACTTTGGCCCTACTGCCGCTTCCTGAGGGGATGGACTGCAATGGCCGAGAAACTGATCCAAGTCGCGACGAACGAGAAACTGACGCGCATCGCCCACTGGACGGTGTTCGGCCTCGGGGTTCTGTCGCTGGGTTTCGCCGTCGCTGCCACGGCCGCGAACGCGTTCTGACTCGATCGTTTCGGACTGCGTGGCCCGAGGCCGCGCCGCGCGCGAGCCGCCCCCACCCGGGGCGGCTCCTGCCTTTCGCGACCTTGCCGACTGTCCGGGACGGTGGGCCGCCGCGCTCCGAAGACCGCTGCCGGGGGCGCTCGCGCCGGCCGCTCCGGGCCGGTCGCGCCCCTAGTCCCTGGCGATCACCCGCAGGCTCAGATCGCGCAGCTGCTCGTTCGTGGGCTCGCTCGGCGCGCCCATCATCAGATCCTCGGCGCGCTGGTTCATCGGGAACATGATGACCTCGCGGATATTCGCGGTATCGGCCAGAAGCATCACGATCCGGTCGATCCCCGCCGCGCAGCCACCGTGCGGGGGGGCGCCGTATCTGAACGCCTTGACCATGCCGCCGAAGCGCTTCTCGACCTCGTCGCGGCCATAGCCTGCCAGTTCAAAGGCCTTGAACATGATCTCCGGCTTGTGGTTGCGGATCGCGCCCGAAACCAGCTCATAGCCGTTGCAGGCAAGGTCGTACTGGTAGCCGAGCACCTTCAGCGGATCGCCCGAAAGCGCCTCCATCCCCCCCTGCGGCATCGAGAAGGGGTTGTGCGAGAAGTCGATCTTGCCCTCGTCGTCCTTCTCGTACATCGGGAAGTCGACGATCCAGGCGAAGCGGAACGTGCCCTCCTCGACGAGCCCCAGTTCGCGCCCGATCTCCATCCGCGCCCGGCCGGCGACCGCCTCGAAGCTCTCCGGCTTGCCGGCGACGAAGAAGACCGCATCGCCCTCGCCGAGACCAAGCTCGCTGCGCAGCGCCTCGGTTGCTTCCGCGCCGAGCGCCTTGGCAATCGGTCCCGCGGCCTCGGTCGCGCCGTCCTCGGCCTTCCGCCAGAAGATGTAGCCCATCCCGGGCAGGCCCTGCGCCTGGGCGAAGGCGTTCATCCGGTCGGCGAACTTGCGCGACCCGCCGCCCGGCGCCGGGATGGCGCGGACCTCGGTCCCCTCCTGCTCGAGGAGCCTGGCGAAGATCGCGAAGCCCGAACCGCGGAAATGGTCACTCACGACCTGCATCCTGATCGGGTTGCGCAGGTCCGGCTTGTCGGTGCCATACCAGAGCGCGCTGTCGGCGTAAGAGATCAGCGGCCAGTCAGGGTCGACCCGCCGTGTGCCGCCGAATTCCTCGAAGACGCCCTGAATCACGGGCTGAACCGCTGCGAAAACATCGGCTTGCGTGACAAAGCTCATCTCGACATCGAGCTGGTAGAAATCGGTGGGCGAGCGGTCGGCGCGCGGATCCTCGTCGCGGAAACAGGGCGCGATCTGGAAATAGCGGTCGAAGCCCGCGACCATGATCAGCTGCTTGAACTGCTGCGGCGCCTGCGGCAGGGCGTAGAACTTGCCCGGATGCAGGCGCGACGGCACCAGGAAGTCGCGCGCGCCCTCGGGGCTCGACGCGGTGATGATCGGGGTCTGGAACTCGGTGAACCCCGCCGCCCACATCCGGTCGCGCAGGCTTTTGACCACCTGCGACCGCAGCATCATGTTGCGGTGCAAGCCCTCGCGCCTGAGGTCGAGGAACCGGTAGGCAAGCCGCGTCTCCTCGGGGTAGTCCTGTTCGCCGAAGACCGGCAGCGGCAGCTCCTCGGCCGGACCGAGCACCTCCAGAGCGGTCACGTAGACCTCGATCTCGCCGGTCGGGATCCTGGGATTCACCAGGCCCGCATCACGCGCCTTCACCCGCCCGTCGATGCGGATCACGGTCTCGGCCTTCAGCCGCTCGACCGCGGCAAAGGCGGGGCTGTCGCTGTCGGCCAGGACCTGGGTCATGCCGTAATGGTCGCGCAGGTCGATGAAAAGGACGCCGCCATGGTCGCGCACCCGGTGCACCCAGCCCGAAAGCCGCACGGTTTCGCCGGCATGGCTCCTGTCAAGATCGGCGCAGGTATGGCTGCGATAGGCGTGCATCGGGCGTCCCCTTTCGAGAGGCGAAGGCATGGTTCGCGCCGATACACCTTGGCACGGGGCCGAAGTCAAGGGCGCGGGCGGGAACGGCAGGCCGGCGCGCCGGCCCGAACCACGCGGTTTTCTGCATTTCCGCCACAAAGGGGCCTGAAAGCTCGGGCAGAAGACCGGCATGGAAATCGAAACAATCACCCCGCCGACCCCCTGCCCCCGGCCCGCCCCGGGCGGGCAGCGGGCGCGTCGCGCCCGGGTCCGGCAATGAGCGGGATGCGTGCGGTCGCAACTCCGGAGGCGGACGGGCGCGCCGACCTGCGGCGCGCGGCGCTGCTGACCGGGCTCTGGGTGGCGGTCGTGGCCTTCTTGCAGTGGAACGCCTGGGCGCCCGACCTGAGCGCGCTCTACATCGCCGGGCATTTCTGGCATCAGGGCGACATGGCGCTTGTCTATGCCGCGCCGCCGGGCTTCTTCGGCGGCCCTGCCGCGGCGTGGAGGCCCTTTATCGCGGCCATCGCGCCGCCGGGCGAAACTGCCTTTCCCTTCGTCTATCCGCCGCTCTGGGCGGCGCTCATGGCGCCCGTCACCGCGCTCATGAACGTCACCCAATTCGCCAATCTGATGACGCTCGTCCATGCCGGCCTGCTCGGGGCGAGCGTGCATCTGGCCGGGCGCCTGGCGCGGCCGGCGGCTCTGCCGCTCTGGGGTTGGACGGCGCTCGGCCTCGCCATCCTGTCGGCCTCGTCCGCCGGTTACACCGCGCTCAGCCTCAATCAGCCGACGATCGTCACCGCCTTCCTGACGCTTCTCTTTCTCGAGCGGCTTCAGGCCGGGCGCCCTGAGACCGCGGGCGTCGCGCTGGCACTCGCGGCGGCGCTGAAGCTCTCGCCCGCCCTCTTCGCCGTCGTCCTTGTCGCCGACCGGCAATTCCGGGCCCTTGCGGCCTTTGCGCTGGCCGGCGTGCTTCTGGCCTGCGCGAGCCTCGCGCTTGGCGGCTGGGAGATGCATCGCGCCTTTCTGACCCTGACGGAGGCGATCGGGCAATCGTCGCTTCTGGCCGTCGTCAACCTCTCGCTGAAGCCCGCGCTGCTGGCCCTGGCAAGCACGCTCGGATTTGTGGCGGCCGACCCGACCCAGCCGCTGATTGTCTTTCCCGCGCCGCCCCGCTGGGCGGGAGAAGTCGCCTCGCTGTGTCTTCTGGCGACGATCGCGGGGGCGCTTGCCCTTCTGCGCGGCCGGCGGGGTGAGCGGGCACGGCTTCAGCTGGCGCTCGTCCTTGCCATCGCGGTGCCGCTCTTCGGGCCGCTCGGCTGGGCGCACTACTACATCGTGCCCTTGCTGCTGATGCCGGGCTTCCTGGCCGGGCTACCGCGCGGCCGCGCGCTGGCCTCGGCGATCGGCCTGCTTGCCGTGAGCTTCACGCCGGCGATCCGGTTTCTCGACCTCCTGCCCTGGCCCACGGCGAATTTCGTCTGGGCCGCCTGCCTGGTGTGGCTCGCCCTTCTGGCGCAGGTGCTCTGGCAGATGCGGACGCCACGCAGGAACGTTTGAGCCGCCATCGACCCTTGCGCCCGGGCCGGTTCTCTCTATAACCCCGGACGATTTGCGAATTGGGGGCCGGGCCGATGCCGAAGAGAACCGATATCACCTCGATCATGATCATCGGCGCCGGGCCCATCATCATCGGACAGGCCTGCGAGTTCGACTATTCCGGCGCCCAGGCCTGCAAGGCGCTGCGCGAGGAAGGCTACCGCGTCATCCTCGTCAACTCCAACCCCGCGACGATCATGACCGATCCCGGCATGGCCGACGCCACCTATATCGAGCCGATCACCCCCGAGATCGTCGCCAAGATCATCGAGAAGGAGCGCCCCGACGCGCTCCTGCCGACGATGGGCGGTCAGACGGGGCTCAACACCTCGCTCGCGCTTGCCGACATGGGAGTGTTGGAAAAGTACAAGGTCGAGCTCATCGGTGCCCATAGGGACGCCATTGAAATGGCAGAAGATCGCAAGCTCTTCCGCGAGGCGATGGACCGGATCGGGCTCGAGAACCCCAAGGCGACGATCGTTTCGGCCCCCAGGAAGGCGAACGGCAAGTTCGACATCGGTGCCGGCGTTACCGAGGCGATGGCCGCGCTTGAGGAAATCGGCCTGCCCGCGATCATCCGCCCGGCCTTCACGCTCGGCGGCACCGGCGGCGGCGTCGCCTACAACCGCGACGACTACGAATCCATCGTCCGTTCGGGCCTCGACGCCTCGCCGGTGGCCCAGGTGCTGATCGACGAGTCGCTCCTCGGCTGGAAGGAATACGAGATGGAGGTGGTCCGCGACCGCGCCGACAACGCCATCATCGTCTGCTCGATCGAGAACGTCGATCCGATGGGGGTGCACACCGGCGATTCGATCACCGTGGCGCCTGCGCTGACGCTGACCGACAAGGAATACCAGATCATGCGCAACGGCTCGATCGCCGTCCTGCGCGAGATCGGGGTGGAGACCGGGGGCTCCAACGTCCAGTGGGCGATCAACCCCGCCGACGGCCGCATGGTGGTGATCGAGATGAACCCGCGCGTGTCACGGTCGTCCGCACTGGCGTCGAAGGCCACGGGCTTTCCCATCGCCAAGATCGCGGCCAAGCTCGCCGTCGGCTACACTTTGGACGAATTGGACAACGACATCACCAAGGTCACGCCCGCCAGCTTCGAGCCGACCATCGACTATGTCGTGACCAAGATCCCCCGCTTCGCCTTCGAGAAGTTCCCCGGCGCGAAACCCGAACTCACCACCGCGATGAAATCGGTGGGCGAGGCCATGGCCATCGGCCGCACCTTCCACGAATCGGTGCAGAAGGCGCTGGCCAGCCTCGAGACCGGGCTGACCGGCTTCGACGAGATCGCCATCGACGGCGCCCCCGACAAGGCCGCCGTGATCAAGGCCATCTCCGCCCAGACCCCGGACCGCCTGCGGCTGATCGCCCAGGCCATGCGCCACGGCCTTTCCGACGACGAGATCCAGCACACGACCGCCTTCGACCCGTGGTTCCTCGCCCGCATCCGCGAGATCGTGGACGAGGAAGCGGCGATCCGCACGGGCGGCCTGCCCGAAACCGCGGCCGGCCTTCGCCGCCTCAAGATGATGGGCTTCACCGATGCCCGGCTGGCAAAGCTGACCGGGCAGGACGAGGCCGCGATCCGCCGCGCCCGCCAACGCCTCGATGTCACCGCCGTCTTCAAGCGCATCGACACCTGCGGGGCCGAGTTCGAGGCGCAGACCCCCTACATGTATTCGACCTACGAGGCCCCCGCGATGGGCGACGTGGAATGCGAGGCGCGGCCCACGAATGCCAGGAAGGTCGTCATCCTCGGCGGCGGCCCGAACCGGATCGGCCAGGGGATCGAGTTCGACTATTGCTGTTGCCACGCCTGCTTCGCGCTGACCGACGCGGGCTATGAGACGATCATGATCAACTGCAACCCGGAGACCGTCAGCACCGATTACGACACCTCGGACCGCCTCTATTTCGAGCCCCTGACCCTCGAACATGTCCTTGAAATCCTCCGGGTCGAGCAGTCGAACGGCACGCTCCACGGCGTCATCGTCCAGTTCGGCGGCCAGACGCCCCTGAAACTCGCCAACGCGCTTCATGCCGAGGGCATCCCGATCCTCGGCACCACACCCGACGCCATCGACCTCGCCGAGGACCGCGAGCGGTTCCAGAAACTCCTGCAAGACCTCGGCCTCAAGCAGCCGGTGAACGGCATCGCCTCCTCGGACGCCCAAGCCATCGAGATTGCCGAAAAGGTCGGCTTCCCGCTCGTCATCCGCCCGTCCTACGTCCTCGGCGGCCGCGCGATGGAGATCGTGCGCGACATGGACCAGCTCAGGCGCTACATCACCCATGCCGTCGATGTCTCGGGGCGCAACCCCGTGCTTCTCGACAGCTACCTCTCCGGCGCGATCGAGGTGGACGTGGACGCGCTCTCGGACGGCGAAAGCGTCCATGTCGCCGGCATCATGGAACATATCGAAGAGGCGGGCGTCCATTCGGGCGACTCGGCCTGCTGCCTGCCACCCCATTCGCTCACACCCGAAACGGTCGCCGAACTCAAGCGCCAGACCGAGGCGATGGCGCTCGCGCTCAGGGTCAAGGGCCTGATGAACGTCCAGTTCGCGATCAAGGACGGCGAGATCTACGTGCTCGAGGTCAACCCCCGCGCCTCGCGCACCGTGCCCTTCGTCGCCAAGGCCACCGACTCGGCCATCGCCTCGATCGCCGCCCGCCTCATGGCCGGAGAGCCGCTTTCCGGCTTCCCCGTCCGCGCACCCTACGCGCAGGGCGTCGGCCCCGACACCGACCTTCCCTATGCCGATCCGATGACGCTCGCCGATCCGATCATGCCGTGGTTCTCGGTGAAGGAGGCGGTCATGCCCTTCGCCCGCTTCCCCGGCGTCGACACCATCCTCGGCCCCGAGATGCGCTCGACCGGCGAGGTCATGGGCTGGGACCGCACCTTCCCCCTGGCCTTCCTCAAGGCCCAGATCGGCGCCGGCACCAACCTGCCCGAATCCGGCCTTGTCTTCATCTCGATCAAGGATGCCGACAAGACCCCCGAGATGGCCGGGGCCGCCCGCGACCTCGTCCGGATGGGCTTCACCATCATGGCGACCCGCGGCACCGCCGCTTTCCTCGCCGGAAACGGCATCGAGGCCGAGACCGTCAACAAGGTCTACGAGGGCCGGCAGGAGGGCAAGCTGCACATCGTCGACCGCCTGAAGAACGGCGAGGTGGCGCTGCTCTTCAACACCACCGAGGGGAGCCAGGCGATCGACGACAGCCGCTCGATCCGCGCCATCGCGCTCTACGACAAGATCCCCTACTTCACCACCGCCGCCGGCAGCGTCGCCGCCGTCCAGGCGATCAAGGCAAGGGGCGAAGGGATCGGGGTGCGGACGTTGCAGGGGTAATAGAAAGAATTAGAGCTTGATATGCCAAGCGACACAAAAAAAGTTAGGGTCTTTCTTTCTTCGCCGAGCGACCTCGCCACTGAACGACAGATCATCAACACGGTTTGCGAGAATTTGTCCCACGACCTCGGAGGGATTGAAGGATTTGTAATTGAATTGATACGGTGGGAAACACACACATATTCAGCAATAGGAGATTCCCCACAAGACATAATAAATGCGCAGATCGGACAGGACTATGATATCTTTCTTGGCATGCTTGGTCGACGATTTGGTACCCGCACTAAAAAATATGAGTCGGGAACGGAAGAAGAATTCAATCTGGCCGTTGAGCGCAAAAAAAACACTGGCTCTCCGGAGATCATGTTCTTCTTCTACGGAGGCTCTGCGGAGTTGGGAGAAATTGACGGCGCTCAGCTTTCAAAAATTCAGGAATTTAGAAGAGGTCTTTCTGATGTTGGCCTTCTTTACTTCGATTTCAAAGACGAATTCTCACTGTATATATTAGCCCATCAACAACTCCATACTGTAATCAGGAATGTTCTAAAGAAGCCGTTGAAAAGTGACGAACTAGTCCATGATGATACCCTAACTCCAGCGTTTGATCCACTTTCTGAATGGCAAAATCTACTTCTGGAAGACAGCGAGGTCAATGCGTCGGTATTAATGCAAGAGGCGTCCGACGCGATAGAGATCTTAAGTAGAGAAATGAGCCAATTAAGCAAATCCACAGTTGCGCTCGTCAAGAGCCTCAAGGAAAAAAGGAGCGCATTGTCTCAAATCGCAATTGTCTCGCAGCCCCAAAAGGCAACTAAAGCGGTGGACCGTGTGGTTAAGACACTCAGACACACGAATAGACGATATCTTGATATAATTCCGAGTCTATACACTAATCTGATGGCAGCAATGAGCCACAGCCAACGATCTCTTTCAATCTTTTCTGCTCGGGGTGAACTTGATCAAGGCACTTCGGACTCAATAGGCGTCCCACTCTCAGGGTTTCGTGAATCGCTGGAAGTTTTGGTATCTGGCATTGGGGCAACAGAAAAGAAACTCACAGTCGATATTCTCCCAGGCACTGCCTTCTCTGTTGAGATACGTAAACTCAGAGCGCTCATGAAAGATACCAAGCGTGTGCTGGAAGGCGGCATTCGAGAGATGAAGAACATCGAAGCAACCCTATCTACACGATAGCCTCCCGTAGCAAGCCGCAGGGTGCGCTTCAGTGCACCACTCTCTGGACAAGTACAACACCCCGCCCAGCTTGTCCCGCGACAAGTCGGGCCGCTCCCGCCCAGGCAGCCGCGCCGGGGGCGCGGCGTTCTTCGGGGCAAGGGTCGACTGGACCTCTGCTTGCCCCTCATCCCTGCGTGCAGGTGGTGCCTCTGGCCTCCGGCGAAAGGCTCAGCCCATGCCGGGATCGACCGGGCGGTCGATCTCGCCGCCGGCCTCGACCCAGTCCTTGAAGCCGCCGATGTTGAAGACCCGGTCGTAGCCCATGTCCTTCAGCACCTTGCCGGCCAGCGCCGAGCGACCGCCCGACGCGCAGTAGACAAGCACCGGCCGCGCCGGGTCGAAATGGGCGTCGTGATAGGGGCTCGCCGGATCGGCGCGGAATTCCAGCATCCCGCGCGAGACGTGGACCGCGCCCACGACCTTTCCCTGCGCCGCGACTTCGGGTGCGTCGCGCACATCGACGATGAGCGGCGCCGAGGTAGAGATCATCGCGCGCGCGTCCTCCACCGTGAGCCGGGGGACGGCGGCATTCGCCTCGTCCATCATCATCTTCAGCGTTCTGGCCATTGCTGTCTCCCTCTTGCCGCGCGGCGGGCGGCCGTTCGAGCCCGGGGCGTTGCCCTGCGCACCCCCCGTCAGGCTGGTCCGTCAGACCGCTCCTTCAGACTGCCTCGTCCTCAAGATGCAGCTTCATGTCGATCAGCACCTTCTGGATCGCCAGCGTCTCGGTCAGGAGCCGCTTGGCCTCGTTGATGGTGATCCTGCCGTCCTCGATCGACTGGTTGTACTCGGCCATCAACATAGCAAAACGCTGGCTGAGCGCCACGACGTCGGAGTTGATCCCGCCCGAACGCGCGTTCTTGTGATCGGAATCGTAGCTGAGCGTGATGCCGCGCAGATCGGCAAGCGCCGCCGTCACATGCGGAAAGCGGGCCGCGCTTTCGATGGCAGCGACCACGTCGATCGGCATGAAGCGGTCGGCATGATCGGGATGGTCGGAATAGTAGCGCCCGAGCGTCGCCTTGGACTTGCCGCAGAGTGCGGCCGCGGCTTCGATGCCCAGGTCCTTGACCAGCGCCTCGCTGTGCTTCTTCAGATAGCTGCCAATCGCATTCGACACGTCTCGCATCTCCCCAAACACCAACCCCGAACCTTCGTTACGGCGGGGAAAAGTCACTCTCCTTTCCCATTAATGCGGACGGCCGGATTTGTCATTTCTAAAGCGTCCCGATGTTGGGGCGGGTAGATGTGGCCGGTGTCCCGCAGCCGGCAGTCGTTAGGGTTCGTCGCGCCGGTCACCGCGTGGGAGGTGTGGATCCGGTCCGTCCGGAAAGGCGCGACGCACCTCTTCCGGTGCAGTGTCGCAGATCGAAGCGCGGGTCTGGCTTGATGTGACGAGTGGGTCCGGGGGCGCCTTGAGGGCGGCCGGTTTCGGGACCGAAGGGGCCGGAAGGGGCGCGCGCGTGGCGCGCTTCTCCGGTCTTGCCCTTTCGCTTGCGGGCACGGCGGGGGGGACGCTATGTGAACGCATGGCGAAGCTCTATTTCCACTATTCCACCATGAATGCCGGCAAGTCGACGCTCTTGCTGCAGGCGGCGCACAACTACCGCGAACGCGGCATGGCGCCCTATCTCTTGACGGCGCGGCTGGATGACCGGGCCGGCGCCGGCCGGATCGCGAGCCGGATCGGCATCGCCGCACCCGCCGACACCTACGGGATCGAGACCGACCTCTTCGCGACGATCTCGCGAAGGCTCGCGTCGGGGCCGGTCGATTGCGTCTTTCTCGACGAGGCGCAGTTTCTTACCAGGACGCAGGTCTGGCAGCTCGCGCGCGCCGTCGACGATCTCGGGGTGCCGGTGATGTGCTACGGACTTCGCGTGGATTTCCGCGGCGAGCTCTTTCCGGGCTCGGCGGCACTTCTGGCGCTCGCCGACGAGATGCGCGAGGTGCGCACGATCTGCCATTGCGGCAAGAAGGCCACGATGGTGGTCCGCCGCGGCCCTGACGGGCGGGCGCAGAGCAAGGGCGCCCAGGTGCAGATCGGCGGCAACGAGACCTATGTCTCGCTCTGCCGCCGGCACTGGCGCGAAGAGATCGGCGACCGCGATCCGGCATGAGGCGGCGGCTAGAAGAGCCGCCCGCCTTCCGGCACCTCATGTCCGGGTCCGATCAGCACCACCTCGCCGTCGGCATCGGGCACGCCGAGGACCAGAACCTCGGACATCACCGGGCCGATCTGGCGCGGTGGAAAGTTCACCACGGCCAGCACCTGACGGCCGATGAGGGCCTCGGGCGCATAGTGGCGGGTGAGCTGGGCCGAGGATTTCCTCTCGCCGATCCCGTCGCCGAAATCGACCCAGAGCCGGATCGCCGGCTTGCGCGCCTCGGGGAAGGGTTCTGCGCGGGTGATGCGCCCGACGCGAATGTCCACCTTGAGGAAGTCGTCGAACGTGATGGTCATCGGCCAAGCTCCCTGCCGCGTTCCGCTGCGCGATGAACCGCCTCTTTCAGAAGGGCGGGAAAGCCGCGGCTCTCATCCATCAGGACCGACAGTGCCGCGGCCGTGGTGCCACCCGGCGAGGTCACGTTGACGCGGAGTTCCGCCGGCGTCTCCGACGCCGCTTCGGCAAGTGCCCCCGCCCCGGCCACGGTGGCCCGCGCCAGTTGCAGCGCCAGGTCGGCGGAAAGCCCCTCGGCCTCGCCCGCCGCGGCAAGCGTCTCGATCAGGTGGAAGACATAGGCGGGGCCGGATCCCGAGACGGCCGTCACCGCGTCCATCTGGCTTTCGTCTCCTAGCCGCACGACCTGGCCCACTGCGCCGAGAAGCGTCTCGGCCAGCGCCAGATCCGCCTCGCCCGCGCGCGCGTTGCCGACGATCGCTGTGATGCCGCGGCCGATCGCGGCCGGGGTATTGGGCATGGCCCGGACGATCGGCGCCGCCGTGCCGAGCACGCTTTCATAGGTGGCGATGGTGGTGCCGGCGGCGACCGACACGAAGAGCGTCTCGCCGCCCCCCATCGCGGCAAGCTGCGGCAGCGCCTCGGCCATCATCTGCGGCTTGACCGCCACCAGAACGACCGCCGGCGCGACCGGCAGCCCCGCGTTCAGCGCCACGCCCCGGGCGCGCAGCCAGTCCGAGGGCTTGGGGTCGATGACGCTGACCGACGTGGGCGGCAGGCCGCCCTTCAGCCAGCCCGCGAGCATCGCCGAGCCCATCTTGCCGCAGCCCAGAAGCACGAGCCCCCGGCGGCGCACTGTTTCCATCGTCATGAATGCCTCCGTTTTGCCGGCGGCAGACTAGCGCGCCTGGCGGCAGGGGGAAGCCCCTGCGACCCCCGGCGCCCCCCGGCGACCCCGCGCGACGTCAGGCGCGCCCGTAGGCGCCCGCAATCGCCACGTCCATCGCGCGCTCCGGGCTCTGCCCGCCCCAGCAGGCAAGCTGGAATGCCGGGTAGAAGCGTTCGGCCGAGGTGACGGCGTCGCCGATCATCCGGTCGACCTGTTCGGACCCTGCGATCTGGTTGCCGTTCAGCACCAGCCCGTAGCGCCAGACCATGAGCCGCTGTTCGCGCCAGTAGGTGAAGCATCCCGACCAGACCATGTCATTGGTGCGGTTCAGGATGTCGTGAAGCGCGGCCAGGCTCTCCTCGGGCGGATCCATCTCGAAGGTGCAGATGAGCCGCAGCGTCTCGTCATGGGCCGACCAGGCGAGCGTGATCGAATAGGTCCGCCACTGACCCTCGACCGCCATCGCGATCTGATCCTCGGTGATACGGTCGAAGTCCCAGGCGTTGTGCTCGGCAAGGGTCTCGACGACGTCGATCGGATGGACGTCCTCGGAATCGAGGAAAGTATCTGAAAGTGTCATGCCCGGCCTCTGACCTAGATGTCCTTGGAGTTGAGTCCCCAAGGATCTGTACGCGCCACAAGGGACGGCGTGTGCCTGTATCCGCCCCTACCGGATATGGTAGAAGAAACCACTCTGCTGTAAAGGCAAATTTTTCGCGTTTCGGGTGCGGCAGGCGGTTGACGGCAGGCTGCCGCGCGCGGCCCGGGCCGGTGCATCCACAGAATCGTGTCCGGGGTCTGTTGATAACCGCGCGGGCGGGCGCTCAGCCCCTGGCGGCCGTCTCGAGCGCGGCGATACGCGCCTTCAGCGCCTCGTTTTCCTCGCGCGCCTTCAGCGCCATCGCCCGCACCGCGTCGAATTCCTCGCGGGTCACGAAATCGCGGTCGGCGAGCCAGCGGTCCATCCAGGACCGCATCGCCGTCTCGGCCTCGGTCCGCGCGCCCTGCGCCACGCCCATCGCGTTGGTCATGAGCTTCGCCATGTCGTCGAGAAACCTGTTCGGACCGGTCATTCTGGCCTCCTTCAGCATTCCCGCCTATATGCGCGCCCGCGCCGGAAAGCTCAAGGTTGACTTCCCCCGCGGCGCTTGGTCAGAGAGGCACGAGGAGGCCCCATGTTCGCCGCGATCCCGTTCCCCCATCTCTCGAACGAGCTTTTCGCCGTCGATCTCTTCGGGTTCCATCTGGCCTTGCGCTGGTATGCGCTGGCGTATCTGGCGGGGCTCGTCTTCGGCTTCCTTGCGGTGCGCGGCCTCATGCGCCGGCCGGGGCTCTGGCCGGCGGGCCGTGCGCCGCTCGACGACGATCAGATGGACGATCTTCTGACGGCGATGATCCTCGGCGTCATCCTGGGCGGGCGGCTTGGCTATGTGCTGGCCTACGAGCCTGCGAAGTATCTCGCGCATCCCCTTGACATCGTGAAGGTCTGGGAGGGCGGCATGTCCTTCCACGGCGGCTTTCTCGGCGTCGTCGCGGCGGGACTTCTCTTCAGCTGGAGGCGCGGTGTCC
Source organism: Albidovulum sp. (assembly GCA_020637635.1). Classification (GTDB taxonomy): domain Bacteria; phylum Pseudomonadota; class Alphaproteobacteria; order Rhodobacterales; family Rhodobacteraceae; genus Albidovulum. The sequence goes on along the minus strand of JACKKB010000007.1, from coordinate 238,325 downwards.
CGGCTCTTCAGCTCGGCGATGCGCTGGCGCTCGTCGCGCCGGTCGGGCTCTTCCTCGGCCGGATCGCCAATTTCATCAACGCCGAGCTCTGGGGGCGGCCGACCGAGCTGCCCTGGGGGGTGATCTTTCCGGGTGCGGCGGCGCAGGACTGCCCCGGTCTTGCGCCGGGGCTCTGCGCCCGCCACCCGAGCCAGCTCTACGAGGCCGGGCTCGAGGGGCTCCTGCTCGGGCTCGTTCTCTTCGTCCTCTTCCGGCGCGGCGCGCTCAGACAGCCCGGCACTCTGACGGGCACCTTCCTCATCGGCTACGGGCTGTCCCGGCTTCTGGTGGAGCTTGTGCGGCAGGCGGACGGACAGTTCATCACGCCCGCCAATCCGATGGGCTACGTGCTGCAGGCCGGCGCCTTCGGGCTCTCGATGGGGCAGCTCCTGTCGCTGCCGATGGTGGCGGCGGGGCTCTGGCTTCTGCTGCGCCGGGCGCCCGGATGACGCCGCTCGGCGAGGACATCGCACGCCGGATCGCGCAGGACGGGCCGATGCCGATCTCCGATTACATGGCCGAGTGCCTGATGCACCCGCGGCATGGCTACTATGCCACGCGCGACCCTTTCGGCGCGGCAGGCGATTTCACCACGGCACCGGAGATCAGCCAGATCTTCGGCGAGATGATCGGTCTCTGCCTCGCCCAGGCCTGGTCCGACCAGGGCGCGCCTACCGATTTCGTGCTCGCCGAGCTCGGCCCCGGTCGCGGCACGCTCATGGCCGATATCCTGCGCGTAGCCGAACGGCTGCCGGCGATGGCGACGGCGGCAGAGGTGCATCTCGTCGAGACCTCGCCGGCGCTCCGCAAGCGCCAGGGCGAGACGCTCGCCGGGCGGGCGCCGGTCTGGCACGACAGCGTCGCCGGGCTGCCCGAGGCGCCGCTGTTCCTCGTCGCCAACGAGTTCTTCGACGCCTTGCCGATCCGGCAGTTCCAGCGCCAGCCCGCGGGCTGGTCGGAACGCCAGGTCGGGCTCGGGGACGGCGCGCTTCGCCCCGGGCTGGCGCCTGCCACCTCCCTGCCGTTTCTCGATCGCCGGCTGGCCGACACCGCCCCCGGCGAGATCGTCGAGATCTGCCCCGCCCTGCCCGCCATCGCGGGCGAGATCGGCCGGCGGATCGCGACCCATGGCGGGGTCGCCATCGTCATCGACTATGGCGGCTGGCGAAGCCGCGGCGACACGTTCCAGGCGCTGAAGGACCACCGGCCGGTCGATCCCTTCGCCACCCCGGGCGAGGCCGACCTGACCGCGCATGTCGATTTCGAACCGCTCGCCGCCGCCTTCCGCGCCGCGGGCGCGCGTGCGAGCGCCCTGGTTCCGCAGGGCGTCTTTCTCGAAAGGCTCGGCATCACCGGGAGGGCGCGCAGGCTGGCGCGGGGGCTGGCAGGAGAGGCGCTCGCAAGCCATGTCGCCGCGCATCGGCGCTTGACCCACCCGGCGGAAATGGGTGAGTTGTTCAAGGTGCTCGCCTGTTACCCGTCGGGTCAGGCGACGCCAGCGGGGCTCGGACCGGGCGATGACACTTGAGATCCTGACGCATGAGGCTCTGACGGGCTGCCGGCACGGGTTCTTCACCCGCAAGGGCGGTGCGTCGTCGGGGATCTTCGCCGGGCTGAACTGCGGCCGTGGCTCGACCGACCAGAGCGAGGCGGTGGCGATCAACCGGCAACGTGCGGCGACTGCGCTCGGGCTGGCGCCCGAGGCTTTGGCGGGCGTCCATCAGGTGCATTCGGCCGATGTCGTCACGCTGACTTCGGTTCCCGATGCAACGCTGCGGGCCGATGCCCTGGTGACGGCGACGCCGGGGCTCGGGCTCAGCGTGCTGACGGCCGACTGCCAGCCGGTGCTCTTCGCCGACCGCGAAGCCGGGGTCATCGGCGCCGCCCATGCCGGCTGGCGCGGCGCGCTTCACGGCGTGCTCGAGGCGACGGTCGCGGCGATGGTGGCGCTCGGGGCAGAACGTGATCGGATCAGCGCGGTGATCGGCCCGACCATCAGCCAGCGCGCCTACGAGGTCGGGCCGGAGTTCCTCGAGTCCTTCCTTGCCGAGGATCCTGCCTATGACCGCTTCTTCGCGGGCGGCAGCGGCGACCGGGTGCATTTCGACCTGCCCGCATTCGGGCTGCACCGACTGCGCGAGGCCGGCGTTCGAACGGCCGAATGGACGCGGCACTGCACCTATGGCGATCCGGAGCGATTCTTCAGCTTCCGGCGCGCCGTTCACCGCAAGGAAGCCGACTACGGCCGGCTCCTGTCGGCAATCCGGCTGTGAGCGCCCGAATGCTGCCACAGTCGCTATTGTCGCTGACGCAGAAACAACCACTCATCCATCTGTAATCTATTGCGTTTTCCAGGACGACGCGGATCCGGCGGGAGCGGCTCCCTCCGCCACGCAAATTCCTTGCCGGCTGCGCAATCCTGCCCGGTCTCGAAGCTAGCCTGCTCGTGCCGGAGGAAACCGGCACCCGAAACGGCCCGCCAAGCGGCCGCTCACCGAGGAAAAGGAGCAGAGAGATGACGCCGAAGACCCGTTGGCTCATGGGAATTCTTGAAGAAAGCGCCAGGCCCGACATCGCCCTCCCCTGGCATCGGAGCACCCGCCGGCGCCTTCGCAAGACCCCGACCCGGACCCGGCGCGTCGGTCAGCCCGCCAGCACCTGAACCCTTTGCTCGCCTCATCGGTCCGGTTATCCCCCGCCGGACCAATCGCCCGGCAGGCCGCCTTCCCTCCATCGGCGGTCGGCCGGGCGATCGCGTTTCCGGCGGGTGTTCGCCGGGCGGGCCGACGTTCGGGCGAATCAATTGACAGCCGCCCCGGTGTGCCGCGGCATGCCTGCCGCCCTTGTCCCCGCGAGAAGAACAAAGCCGGCGCCCTGCCCCCGCTTTGTCCACCCGGCCCGCCAAATCTTTACGAAATGTTGACGAACTCCCTGCGCATCGGCAGTGTCTTCACGTCATTTCGCGTAGGGTGGGGGCCCAGCGGGTGATTTTGTTAAGGGTGTTGTGCGTGGCTTATTCTGATCGCACCGTTGCCAGTTTGGCGACGGATCTTTTCTCTTCGACTTTTCAAATGCCTCAAGCTCTGGTTCCGACGCGTCCGCGCGTCGAGCCCCGCGGAATTCGATCCGCGACGATGACCCGGCGGTATGAGATCTCGTATCTCGACGCCAACGGGCAAGTTCAGATGGAAACCCAGGTGGCGCCGGCCATCGCCGAGTTCGAGGAGGCCTTTTCCGCCTTCGCGCGCGGCACCGTCATTGCCACCGGCGACGGGCCTGTCGCCGTCGAGGATCTTGCGCCCGGCATGCAGGCCGTGACCGGCGACGGCAGTCTCTCGACGATCACATGGATCGGCAGCATGTCGGTCTTTCCGGCGCGCAGCGGGACCAAGCTCGAAACCTCCCGGATGATGCGGATCACCGCCGACACGTTCGGGCCGGCCCGGCCGCAACCCGATCTTCTGCTCGGGCCGCGGGCGCGGATCCTGATGAAAGGTGGCGCCGGGCGCGCGGCCGCGGGCGCCTCGGCGGCCTATGTGCCGGTGCGCGGGCTGCTCGACGGCGTCTCGATCATCGAGGTGACGCCGATCGCGCCGGTGACGGCCTATCATCTGGTGCTCGAACGCCATGGCTCGATCCGCACAGCCGGGCTCGAGATCGAGAGCTTCAACCCCGGCCCGGGCCTTTCCGAGCGGCTCGATCCGCAGCTGGCCGCGATTTTCCTCACCCTCTTCCCGCAGCTGCGCTCGCTCGCCGACTTCGGCCCGCTCGCGCATCCGCGGCTGAGCGAGGACGAGATGGAACTCGCGATCGCGAACTGAGCCACCGGGGGCCGCCTGGCGGCCCCTGGGCGGCTCCTGGACGCCCCCCGGGCGGTCCCTGGCGGTGCCCGGGATCAGGCGGTCTGCTTCAACCGCGCCTCGAGAACGTCGAAGGGCACGCCCGGCTCGTCCTTGGCGCAGCGGATGACGAGGCTTGTCTTCACGCTCGCGACATTCGGCGCCGAGGTCAGCTGTTCGGTCAGGAAGGTCTGGAACGACGACAGGTCGGGGGCGACACATTTCACGATGAAGTCGATCTCGCCGTTCAGCATGTGGCATTCGCGCACGAAAGGCCAGGCCCGGCAGCGGGCCTCGAAGGCGGAGAGGTCGGCCTCGGCCTGGCTGTTCAGCCCCACCATGGCGAAGACCTGCACCTCGAATCCCAGTTCGCGCGGATTGACGTCGGCGTGGTAGCCGCGGATGTAGCCGGCCTCCTCGAGCGTGCGGACGCGGCGCAGGCAGGGCGGCGCCGAAATGCCGACGCGACGCGCAAGTTCGACATTGGTCATGCGCCCGTCGGCCTGCAACTCGGCAAGAATCTTGCGGTCGATCTCGTCGAGTTTATTGCCGGCCATCGGCTTCCCCTTGTCGATTTTTCCGGAACTTACCGTCGGGGCCGCCCCTGCGCAATATTATTTCTCTCTCGCGCAAGATATTTCCGCGCCCGGCGCCCGCCTTGCCGATGGCACCGAGCATCCGCCCCTTCCCCGGGGCTTTTCCCCGCCGGCCGGGCGGCCTATATCGCTTCTGCGCAGATCCGGGGGAAGACATGGGCGACACGCGGCACAGCAGGGTTCTGATCATCGGCTCGGGTCCGGCGGGCTACACGGCCGCGATCTATGCAAGCCGGGCGATGCTGGAACCGGTTCTGGTGCAGGGCATCCAGCCGGGCGGGCAGCTTACCATCACCACCGAGGTCGAGAACTGGCCCGGCGATACCGAGGTGCAGGGCCCCGATCTCATGGTCAGGATGGAGGCGCATGCGCGGGCGATGGGGGCCGAGGTGATCTCGGACCATATCCAGTCGCTCGATCTCTCCGCCCGCCCCTTCACCGCGGCCAGCGACGGCGGCACGACCTATACCGCCGACGCGGTCATCCTCGCCACCGGGGCGCAGGCGAAGTGGCTCGGCCTGCCGTCGGAGGAAAAGTTCAAGGGCTTCGGCGTCTCGGCCTGCGCGACATGCGACGGCTTCTTCTATCGCGGCCGCGAGGTGGTGGTGATCGGCGGCGGCAATACCGCCGTGGAAGAGGCGCTCTTCCTCACCAACTTCGCCAGCAAGGTCACGCTGATCCACCGCCGCGATTCGCTTCGCGCCGAGAAGATCCTGCAGGAGCGGCTGTTCCGGAACCCCAAGGTCACACTCATGTGGGATCATACGGTCGAAGAGATCCTCGGCACCGAGGCGCCCCTCGGCGTTACCGGCGTGCGTGCAAGGAATGTCGCCACCGGGGAGGAAACCGTGGTCCCCTGCGACGGCTTCTTCGTGGCGATCGGACATGCGCCGGCCTCGGAGCTGGTGAAGGACCAGCTGGAACTGCACAACGGCGCCTATGTGAAGGTCGCGCCCGGCTCGACCGCGACCTCGATCCCGGGCGTGTTTGCCGCGGGCGACCTTACCGACCATGTCTATCGCCAGGCGGTGACCTCGGCCGGCATGGGCTGCATGGCCGCGCTCGATGCCGAACGCTGGCTCGCCGAACAGGATGAAGGCGCGACGGCGCGAGGCGGGCCCTGACCGGGCGTCGATCCTCGCGATCGCGGCCGTCCCGCCACGGCAGCCGCAACAGCCGCCAGCGGCGCACTGCCGAGCGACAGGGCCCGAACTCCGTTCCGGACGCGGGCGCTGACGTTGCACTTCGGCAACTCTGCGCCGATGCGGCGCAGGTTTTGAACTTTGCCTTTATTTCGGCACGTTCGGATGCGATATGTTCATTACTGAACACATGTTGCCTCCGAAACCGTGCCGCATCCCGCCGATATCACCGACGACGACCAGACATTCCGGCTCCTGCGCCAGCTTGAACTGGCGCCGGACGCCTCGCAGCGCGCCACGGCGGAAGCGATCGGGGTCAGCCTTGGTTCGCTCAACGCCCAGCTTCGCGCGGCGGCCGAGGCCGGGCTGATCCGGGTGACGGATCGTGCCGGACCGGACCGCCGCCAGCGCTTCGCCTATGAACTGACCCCGCGCGGTGCGGCCCGGAAATCGCACCTTGCCGACCGGTTTCTCGCCAGAAAGCTCGCCGAATACGATGCCCTCCACGCAGAACTGACCGGCTCAGCAAGCGGTCTTCTCCAGATCAAGAAAAGGATCCCCCTGATGGAACAGAACCTCGCTCCGATCCCGGAGCTCTACGTTTCCTATGAATCGGCGCAGAAGCTGAAGCACGAGGCCGGCTCCCTGCCCTCCTGGGATCTCACCCAGCGCCAGATCTGCGATCTGGAGCTTCTGATGAACGGCGGCTTCCACCCGCTCAAGGGCTTCATGACCGAGGCCGACTATGACGGCGTTGTCGAGAAGATGCGGCTTTCCGACGGCACGCTCTGGCCGATGCCGATCACCCTCGATGTGAGCGAGGACTTCGCCGCCAAGGTCGAGCCCGGCCAGGACATCGCGCTGCGCGACGCCGAGGGCGTGATCCTTGCCATCCTCTCGGTCACCGACAAATGGGAGCCGAACAAGGCGCGCGAGGCCGAGGGCGTCTTCGGCGCCGACGACATCGCCCATCCGACCGTCAACTACCTGCACAACACCGCCGGCAAGGTCTATCTGGGCGGGCCGGTCACCGGGATCCAGCCGCCGGTGCATTACGACTTCAAGGGCCGCCGCGACACGCCGAACGAGTTGCGCGCGCTTTTCCGCAAGCTCGGCTGGCGCAAGATCGTGGCCTTCCAGACCCGCAATCCCCTTCACCGGGCGCACCAGGAACTGACCTTCCGTGCAGCGCGCGAGGCGCAGGCCAACCTTCTCATCCATCCGGTCGTCGGCATGACCAAGCCCGGCGACGTGGATCACTTCACGCGCGTGCGCTGCTATGAGGCGGTGCTCGACAAGTATCCGGCCTCGACCACCCATCTCAGCCTTCTCAATCTCGCCATGCGCATGGGCGGCCCGCGCGAGGCGCTCTGGCACGCGATCATCCGCAAGAACCACGGGCTGACGCATTTCATCGTCGGGCGCGATCACGCGGGGCCCGGCAAGAACAGCCAGGGCAAGGATTTCTACGGCCCCTACGACGCGCAGGACCTGGTGCTGAAACATGCCGAGGAGATCGGAATCGGTGTCGTTCCGTTCAAGCAGATGGTCTATGTGCAGGAAAAGGCGCAGTATTTCCCGGTCGATGAAGTGCCGGAAGGGGCCACCGTGCTCAACATCTCGGGCACCGAGCTGCGCCGCCGCCTGCGCGAGGGGCTGGAGATCCCCGACTGGTTCTCCTTCCCCGAGGTCGTGCAGGAACTGCGCCGCACCTCGCCGCCGCGCGCCAAACAGGGCTTCACGGTGTTCTTCACCGGCCTGTCCGGCTCGGGCAAGTCGACGATCGCCAACGCGCTCATGGTCAAGCTGATGGAGATGGGCGGGCGGCCGACGACCCTTCTCGACGGCGACGTGGTGCGCAAGCATCTCAGCCAGGAGCTCGGCTTCTCCAAGGAGCACCGCGACATCAACATCCGCCGCATCGGCTATGTCGCGTCCGAGATCACCAAGAACGGCGGCATCGCCATCTGCGCACCCATTGCGCCCTATACCGCCACCCGCCGCGCGGTGCGCGAGATGGTCGAGGCCTTCGGCGCCTTCATCGAGGTCCATGTCGCCACGAGCCTCGAGGAATGCGAACGCCGCGACCGCAAGGGGCTCTACAAGCTCGCCCGGGAGGGCAAGATCAAGGAGTTCACCGGCATCTCGGACCCCTACGAGGCGCCGGAAACGCCCGAGTTGCGGGTCGAGACGGAGAATGTCGAGGTCGACAACTGCGCGCATCAGGTGATCCTGAAGCTCGAATCGATGGGGCTCATCAAGGCCTGAGGCAGCCAGCTGGCTGTGGCGAACGCCCGGGGGGAGACCCTGCGGGCGTTTTGCGTTGCCATCGGCCTGCAATGCTCCTATTCAACTGGCCTGAACCGAAGGAGGAGAGCGATGGCGCACAAGGTGTTCATCGACGGCGATGTCGGCACGACGGGTCTGCAGATCCGCGAGCGGCTCGAACGCCGCGACGATGTCGAGCTGGTGCGGATCGACCCGGCGCTGCGCAAGGACCCCGCCGCGCGGCTCGCGGCCTACGCCGAGGCCGAGGTGGCGATCCTCTGCCTGCCGGACCCGGCGGCGCGGGAGATTGCCGCGGCGGCAAGGGCCGAAGGCCTTTCGACGCGGCTCATCGACGCCTCCACCGCCCACCGGGTCGATCCTGACTGGTGCTATGGCCTGCCGGAACTCGCGCCCGGGCATCGTGCCGCCGTGGCGGCGGCGCCGCGGGTTTCGAACCCCGGCTGCTGGGCGACCTGCGCGATCCTGATGCTGCGCCCGCTTGTCGATGCGGGGCTCGTCGATCCCGCCGCCGCGCCCCCGCTTTCGGGCATCTCGGGCTACTCCGGCGGCGGCAAGGCGATGATCGAGGAATACGAGAGCGGCGCAGTCACCGGCTCGTTCCTCTACGGCGTGTCGCAGGGCCAGAAGCACCTGCCGGAGATCGCGTTCTACAGCCACCTGACCCGGCCGCCGCTGTTCGTGCCCGCGGTCGGTGCCTATGTGCAGGGCATGGCGCTGTCGCTGCAGTTGCCGCTCTCGGCCGCCGAGACCGCGCGCGCCGAACAGGCCCTTGGCGACTACTACGCGCGCGAGCGGTTCGTGTCGGTCGTTCCCGCCGCGGCGCATGAGCCGCGCGTCTGGCCCGAGGCGCTGAACGGAAGCAACCGGGCCGAGCTTTCGGTTCACGGCAACGCCGCGACCGGCTCGGCGACCGTGATCGCGGTGCTCGACAATCTCGGCAAGGGCTCGTCGGGCGCCGCGGTCCAGAACCTCAACCTCATGCTGGGGCTCGACGAGGGCGCCGGGCTCTGAGCGCCCCCGCGGGGACAAGCCCAGTGAGATTCATGGTTTCCCGTTCCTTTCGGACAGGTTAGCCAGGCTTCCTCATGCGATCCATCAACCCGTCCCTGAGGACGAACTGATGGTAGAGTGCGCCTGCGACATGCAGCCCGGCCACCGCCACGAGAAGATTGAACATCAGCTCATGGGCATCGCCTGCGGCAGACAGACCGCCGAACCAGGCCGCGATTCCCGAGGCCGGGATGAGGACGATGAGCGCGTAGAGCGCCACATGGGTGAGTTTCGCCACAAGGTCGAGGATGGGATTGCCCCCCTCCGGCAGGGCCGGCGCACCGTAGCGCGCACGCAGCGCGAGCCGCGCCAGCGAAAGCACGAGGATCGTGACGCCGACCCAGACATGGACGGCCGTGCCGAGGCCGGAAGCCTCGGTGCCGCGGCGCAGCGCACGCCAGGAGTCCTTCATCGCCTCGTGGCTGACATAGCTTGCGATCAGGAGCAGGACGACGCCCCAGTGGAGCACGATCTGTGCGCGGCTGTATCCGTTGGACTGTTTCAACCCGGGTCTCCCGAAACTGATTTGCTCGGCGGTGGTGCGCCAATCCTAACACGCAGCTGCCCGGAACTTCCGTCGCGCCGCAAGCCTCGCCCGGTGAGGCGCGGTCCGGCGGGTCAGTGCGCGCTGACCGGGGCCATGTCGTTCTGGCGCGCGACGATGAAGGCAAGCCCGCGGTCACGCACCAGCGCCAGCCGCTCTCCCGAGGCGTCGTGCAACGCATAGAGCGTCGTTGCCCCCTGCACCTGGGCGCGGATCTCCTCGGGCAGGTCGCTGACCGGAACCTCGCGGACATAGACGATGCGCGCACCCGCTTCGGGGCCGAAATCGAATTTGGCGTTCATGATCCTCTCCTACCCCTTGCTGATGCGGATCGTCTGCACGCTGCGCTCGGGCACCGAACGCTGCAGGTCGATGTGAAGCAGGCCGTTCTCCAGCCTGGCGCCCGCCACCTCGACCCCCTCCGCCAGCACGAAGCTGCGCTGGAAGGCCCGTGCGGCGATACCGCGGTGCAGGAAGACCCGGCCGGCGTCGGCCTCGTCGGACTGCTTGCCGCGTACCAGAAGCTGGCGATCCTCGACCGTGATCGAGATGTCGCCTTCGCGGAACCCGGCAACGGCCAGCGTGATGCGGAAACCGTGTTCCGAGCTCTGCTCGATGTTGAAGGGTGGATAGCCGTCACTGCCGGATTTCGCGGTGCGTTCGACAAGCCGTTCGAGCTCGTCGAAGCCGAGAAGGAACGGATGGGCGGCAAAGGTCAGTTTCGTCATGGCATGCCCTCAGCATCAAGCGACAAGCGCAAGACCCCGTGATCGGCGGTCTGCGACATTCAATATGGCAACGCCTCCGGCAGACGACAAGCGCCACGTGCGAAAAGCTTCCGGTGTTCCCCGGCGCTTGCTATCCTCGGCCAGGGCACCGACTCAGCGGGTTTGCATGAACGCACCGATGGAAATGGACGATATCGAGGTCATGCGGGTGAAGCTCGAGGTGCTGCGCCAGGAACATCGCGATCTCGATGCGGCGATCCACCTGATGGAGGGCTCCGGCCGCGCCGACCAGTTGACGATGAAACGGCTGAAGAAGCAAAAGCTGATGCTCAAGGACCAGATCGCCAGGCTCGACGATCTTCTGACCCCCGATATCATCGCCTGATGCGCCTTGTCAGGCGGGCGCGCGCGGCTATAGTGCGCGCTCCATCGGGGCCGGAGGGACAGCGCAATGGGCTTTCAGGTCGGGATCATCATGGGCTCGCAGTCCGACTGGCCGACGCTGCGCGAGGCGGCGGCGGTGCTCGACGAGCTTCGCGTGCCCTACGAGGCGCGGATCGTCTCGGCCCATCGCACGCCCGACCGGCTCTGGGACTATGGCCGCACCGCCGTCGCGCGGGGGCTGAAGGTGATCATCGCCGGCGCCGGCGGCGCGGCGCACCTGCCGGGGATGATGGCGTCGAAGACCCGCGTGCCGGTGATCGGCGTGCCGGTGCAGACAAAGGCGCTGGCGGGTGTCGACAGCCTCTATTCGATCGTTCAGATGCCCAGGGGCTATCCGGTCGCGACGATGGCGATCGGGTCTGCCGGCGCGGCCAATGCCGGGCTCATGGCGGCCGGGATCCTCGCGCTTGGCGACGCGGCGCTGGCGGAACGGCTCGATGCCTGGCGCGCCGCGCTTTCGGCCTCGATCCCCGAGGTGCCGCGGGATGACTGACCTCCTGCCAGCCGGCGCCACGATCGGCATCCTCGGCGGCGGCCAGCTCGGCCGGATGCTGTCGGTCGCCGCGGCACGTCTCGGCTATCGCAGCCATATCTATGAACCCGCGGCGGGGGCGCCGGCCGGCGACGTTGCCCACCAGGTGACAACGGCATCCTACGAGGACGCGGGGGCGCTCGCGGCCTTCGCCGCTGCGGTCGATGTCGTGACCTACGAGTTCGAGAATGTCCCGACCGCGGCACTCGACGCGATCGAGGCGCTGCGCCCGATCCGGCCGGGACGGCGGGCGCTTGCCGTCAGCCAGGACCGGCTGGTCGAAAAGGCCTTTCTGGCCGACCTCGGCCTTGCCACCGCGCCCTTCGCCGCCGTCGACGACGAGGTCGATCTTGCCGAGGCGATCGGCGAAATCGGCGTTCCGGGGATCCTCAAGACCCGTCGGTTCGGCTATGACGGCAAGGGGCAGGCACGGATCGGCGCGGCATCGGAGGCCGAAGCGGCGCTTGTCGCCATGAACGGGGCGGCGGCGATCTACGAGGGCTTCGTGACCTTCTCGCGCGAGGTATCCGTGATCGCGGCGCGCGGGGTTTCGGGCGAGGTCGCGGCCTATGACCCGGGCGAGAACCTGCATCGCGACGGCATCCTGCGCAGGACGACGGTTCCCGCGCGGCTCGGCGCGTCAGAGCGTGCCGACGCCGTGCTGACCGCGGGCAAGATCCTGAACGCGCTCGATTACGTGGGCGTGATGGGGGTCGAGCTGTTCGTCACCGGCGCCGGCCTTGTGGTCAACGAGATCGCCCCCCGGGTGCACAACTCCGGCCACTGGACGCAGAACGGTTGCGCCGTCGACCAGTTCGAGCAGCATATCCGCGCCGTGGCGGGCTGGCCGCTCGGCAACGGGGCGCGCCATGCCGATGTGGTGATGGAGAATCTCATCGGCGACGATATCGCCCGGGTCGAGGACCTGGCGCGTGCGGCCGATACCGCGATCCACCTCTACGGCAAGGCCGAGGCGCGTCCGGGCCGCAAGATGGGCCATGTGAACCGGATCACCGGGCGCGCCTGAGCCGGGCGTGCGACCCTTTCAGAGCCTGCCGAGCGCGGCGCGCCAGGTCAGGCTGCGGTCGAACGCGCCGGTTTCGAGAAAGGCCAGAACCTCGGCCACCACCCGGGGGTTCATCATCATGAAGCTGTGGGTGACCGGAAGTGTCAGATGATCGCGCATGCCGGCAAGGCGCGTATTCTCGACGCTGACCTTGCCGTCATCCGGGCCCGGGATCATCGCCGAATAGGCGGCGTTCAGCGAGCGGTTGCCGGCAATGACGCCGACCTCCATGGGCGGCGGCGGCAGGCGGTTCGGCAGCGATCCGGGTCCGGTGCCAAGCTCCTGCCCGGCCGGGCCGTTCACCCAGCGGAACGGGGCAAGACCTCCCAGCCGGTCGACCAGCTCCGAGCCGCGGCTGGGCGGCGCAAGCATCACCGCACGACCGAGATTGGCGGGTCGGTGCCGCGTCAGCCAGTCGCGCAGCAGGATCGCCCCCATCGAATGGGTGACGAAATGGATCCGGGCGGCGCCGCAGCGCGCCACCGCGCGTCCGACATGCGCCTCGCTCAGCTCGCTCACCGTTCCACGCGTCGAGGGATAGCCGTCGTTGATCACCCGGTAGCCGGCGCGGGCAAGCGCATGTTCCATGACCGCCAGCGACCGCGGGCTTCGCGCAAGCCCGTGCAGCAGCACGACGCAATCGGCATCCGCCGGCGCGGGCGCGAGCATGAGCAGGGCGAAGAGCGCCTTCATGGCCACAACATAGGTGCTTTGAGACGCGGATGTGAGGGCTTGCCCTCCTCCGCCGGCTCAGCCAGTCTCGGCGGATCATGAAGACACGCTCTCCGCGCCTTGCCGTCCGTGCGCTCGTCCTGCACCAGGACCGGCTCCTGCTCGTCAACGCTTATCCGGGCGGCGTCTCCGATCTCTGGTGCGCGCCGGGCGGCGGCGTGGAGCCGGGCTCGTCGCTGCCCGAAAACCTCTGCCGCGAGTTGCACGAGGAATGCGGGATCGCGGTCGCGGTCGGGCCTCTCGCGCTTGTCAACGAATTCCACGATCCGCGAAGCGGCTTTCACCAGGTCGATCTCTATTTCCGCTGCACACTGACCTCGGGCGCACCCGATCCCGCCTGGGTGGACCCGGCGGACGTGGTCATCAGCCGCCGCTTCTTCGCGCGCGATGAGCTTGCCGGGATCCGCTTCAAGCCCGACAGCCTGCCCGAGGTGGCCTTCGCCCCGCCCGGATTGGCGCACTACGACCCGCTCGAGGAGATCGTCGCATGAGCCGCGCCTTCGTCAAGGAAGACGGGCCCGACAACGAGCCGCTGCCCGACCTGCCGATCAGCCCGCATCCGAACTATGTGACGCCCCGGGGGCTGGCCGCGCTCGGCGCCCGGCTTGCCGCCACACAGGCCGAACTCCTGCGGCTCAAGGCGCGCCGCGAGCGGCTCGATCGGCTGCCCGAGAAGGCCGCCGAGCGCGACATCCGGTATCTCGAGGCGCGGCTGCGCAGCGCGATCCTGGTCGATCCGGCAGGTCAGCCGGTCGACGAGGTCGCCTTCGGGGCCCGCGTGACGGTGGCCGACGCGGAGGGAACCGAGAGCGTCTACGAGATCACCGGCGAGGACGAGGCGGATGCCTCCGCGGGCCGGATCGCGCCGCAGTCGCCGCTTGCCCGGGCGCTGATCGGTGCCGGTGTCGGCGATGTCGTGACCTGGCGGCGCCCCGCCGGCACCGCAGAGCTGGAAATCCGCGCCATCGCCTATGGCGCTGTTGCCGAGGGCGACGGCACATGACCTTCCGGGCGCTCGACCGGGCGAGGGATCGCGCGGCACTCGCCGATCTTTTCGATCGTGCGGCCGACTACATCGCGCTCGAACGCGGAGTGCCCCCGGACGATGCGATGATCGACGAACTCTTCGACGACGCGCCGCCGGGTCTCGGGCCCGAGGACGTGGCGGTCTATGGCGCCTTCGGGGCGGGACGGCTCCAGGCGGTGAGCGCGCTCGCCTTCGGCTGGCCGGAGCCGGACGACGCCTATCTCGGCCTGCTTCTTGTCGCCGCAGAGGCGCGCGGGGCGGGTCTCGGCGCCCGGGTTCTGGCCGCGAGCGAGGAGGTCTGCCGCGGAAACGGAATGCGGCGGTTCCTGCTTGCGGTGCTCGACGCCAATCCGCGCGCCCGCGCCTTCTGGGAACTGGCGGGCTTCGAGGCCGTCATCGAGGGGATCCCGGTGCAGATGGGGCTGCGCGATCATACCGCAGCGCGGATGATGAAGCGGCTCGGCGGGGCCTAGCGGATATCCCAGTCGTCCTCGGTCGCCACCGGTCCGATCGCCAGCCAGTCGGCGCGGATGCGTGCAACGCGGGTGTCGCCCCAGGTGCGGAACACGATCTCGAACCCGGTCTCGCGAACCTTTTCGGCACCGATATCGGCGCGTTGGTTGCTCTTCTGGTCCATGTCCCAAAGCGAGATCGAGACCTGGACGACCGGAGGGCGGGTGTATTTCTCGCCGAAGCTGACCTTGCGCCTGAGCTCGCGCGGGCCTTCGCCGGTCCACATGGCGCCGCCGTCCTCGAAATCCGAGAACATCAGGAGCGACCCGCGCTCCACGCCCATGAGATACCCGCTCGATCGCATCGCCTCTCCTCGGCACGAATCTAGGGCCGCAACAATGGCGGAAGAAAGGCGAAACTGGCGCCAAAACGGAAAAGGCGGCCCCGGGGCCGCCTTTCGCGCATGTCCGGTCGCTCAGGAGAGCTTCGGTTCAAGCCCGATCCGGCTGCCCATCGCCACCAGATCGGAGAGCAGTTTCGCGGCGCTGTCGACCACATCGGGATGGGCTTCCTTGTGCGCCTTCTGGGCGGCGGCGATCATCTCGTCGATCATCGCCTGCGTCACCTCGTGGGTGACATGGGCCCGCTCGGCCAGAACCGAGACGCCCTCGGCGCCGATCTCGGCGAAACCGCCGGTGACGGCATAATCGGTCGCGCCCTCTGCGGTGACCACGGTCAGGATCCCGGGGCGCAGCGTGGTGATCAGCGGCGCGTGGTCGGGCATCGCCGTCAGGTCGCCGTCGGCACCCGGAATGTGGACCTCGCGCGCCTGAGCGGAGACAAGTTTCCGCTCAGGGCTGACGAGATCGAACTGCATCGTGTCGGCCATCTCGCCCCCTTACGCCGCTTCGGCGGCCAGACGCTTCGCCTTGGCTTTCACTTCCTCGATGTCGCCGACCATGTAGAAGGCGGCCTCGGGCAGGTGATCGTATTCGCCGGCGACCACGGCCTTGAACGAGGCGATGGTCTTTTCGAGCGGCACCTGCACGCCGTCCGAGCCGGTGAAGACCTTGGCCACGTCGAAAGGCTGGCTGAGGAAGCGCTGGATCTTGCGCGCCCGCGCCACGGTCAGCTTGTCCTCTTCGCTCAACTCGTCCATGCCGAGAATGGCGATGATGTCCTGCAAGCTCTTGTAGCGCTGGAGGATTCCCTGCACGTCACGGGCGACCTGGTAGTGTTCCTCGCCGACGACCGCGGGATCGAGGATCCGGCTGGTCGAGTCGAGCGGGTCCACGGCCGGGTAGATGCCGAGCTCCGAGATCGCGCGGCTGAGAACCGTGGTCGCGTCGAGGTGGGCGAACGAGGTCGCCGGCGCAGGGTCGGTCAGGTCGTCGGCCGGAACGTAGATGGCCTGCACGGACGTGATCGAGCCCGCCTTGGTCGAGGTGATGCGCTCCTGCATGGCGCCCATGTCGGTCGCGAGCGTCGGCTGGTAGCCCACGGCGGACGGGATGCGGCCCAGAAGCGCCGACACTTCGGAGCCCGCCTGGGTGAAGCGGAAGATGTTGTCGACGAAGAAGAGAACGTCAGTCCCCGACTGATCGCGGAACTGCTCGGCCAGCGTCAGGCCCGACAGCGCCACGCGCATCCGCGCCCCAGGCGGCTCGTTCATCTGGCCGTAGACCAGCGCCACCTTCGATTCTTCCAGGTTGTCGGGCACGATGACGCCCGACTCGATCATCTCGTGGTAGAGGTCGTTGCCCTCGCGCGTCCGTTCGCCCACGCCGGCGAAGACCGAGAAGCCCGAGTGCACCTTGGCGATGTTGTTGATCAGTTCCATGATCAGAACCGTCTTGCCGACGCCGGCGCCGCCGAAGAGGCCGATCTTGCCGCCCTTGGAATAGGGGGCGAGCAGGTCGACGACCTTGATGCCGGTGACGAGGATCTCGGACGAGGTCGCCTGGGCCGAGAACTCCGGCGCCGGCTGGTGAATGGCACGGCTTTCCTTGGCCTTGACCGGGCCCTTCTCGTCCACCGGCTCGCCGATGACGTTGAGGATGCGGCCGAGCGTCGCGTTGCCGACCGGCATCGTGATCGGCCCGCCGAGATCCTTGACCGCGGCGCCGCGGACGAGACCCTCGGTCGCGTCCATGGCGACGGCGCGCACGGTGTTCTCGCCGAGGTGCTGGGCCACTTCCAGAACCAGGCGCTTGCCGTTGTTCTCGGTCTCGAGCGCGTTCAGGATCGCCGGGAGGTGTTCGTCGAACTGCACGTCCACGACGGCGCCGATGACCTGGGTCACCCGGCCGGCCGCGGCAGCTGCTTTCGGTGCTTTTGCCATCTTGGTTTCTCCGGTTCCTTAGAGCGCCTCGGCGCCCGCAATGATTTCAACGAGTTCGGTGGTGATCGCTGCCTGACGCGAGCGGTTGTACTGGATCGTGAGCCGGTCGATCATGTCGCCCGCGTTGCGCGTTGCGTTGTCCATCGCGCTCATCCGCGCACCCTGTTCGGAGGCGCCGTTTTCCAGCAGCGCGGTGAAGACCTGGGTGGCGACGCCGCGCGGCAGCAGGTCGGCGAGGATGCCCTCTTCCGACGGTTCGTAATCATAGAGCGTCGAGGCGCTCTCGCCGCCCTCGAAGGCGGCCGGGATCACCTGCAGCTCGGTCGGAACCTGGCTGATCACCGACTGGAAGCGGTTGTAGAAGATCGTCGCGACGTCGAACTCGCCGGCATCGAACCGCGTCAGCAGATCGCGGGCGATGGCATGGGCGTTGTCGTAGCCGATGCGCTTGACCTCGGAGAGATCGACATGGCCGATCAGGTACTTCGCGTAGTCGCGCTTGAGCTGTTCGCGGCCCTTCTTGCCGACGGTGAGGATCTTCACGGTCTTGCCGGCCGACAGCAGTGCGGCCACCCGCGCCCGGGCAAGCCGGACGATGGAAGAGTTGAAGGCGCCGCAGAGGCCGCGTTCGGAGGTCATGACCACCAGCAGGTGGGTCTGGTCCGATCCGGTGCCGGCCAGAAGCCGGGGCGCAGAATCCGAATTTCCGACCGACGCCGCGAGACCGGACATGACCGCCGTCATGCGCTCGGCATAGGGGCGCGCGGCCTCGGCTGCTTCCTGGGCGCGGCGGAGCTTGGCCGCCGCGACCATCTGCATGGCCTTGGTGATCTTCCGCGTCGACTTGACGCTGGCGATCCGGTTCTTGAGGTCCTTAAGGCTCGGCATATCGCTGTCCTCTCCCCCGCGTTACGCGAAGGTCTTGGCGAATTCGTCGATCGCAGCCCGGATCCGGTCCTCGGACTCGCCCTTCACCTTGGGATCTTCCTTGGTGATCCAGGCCAGCAGGTCCTTGGCATTGGTGCGCAGATGGTTGAGCAGGCCCTGTTCGAAACGGCCCACATCCTTCACCGCGATGCCGTCGAGATAACCCTTCGTGCCGGCGAAGATGACGCAGACGATCTCGGCGTTGGTGAGCGGCGAATACTGCGGCTGCTTCATCAGCTCGGTCAGCCGCGCGCCGCGGTTGAGGAGCTTCTGCGTCGCCGCGTCGAGGTCGGAGCCGAACTGGGCGAAGGCCGCCATCTCGCGGTACTGGGCGAGTTCGAGCTTCACCGGGCCGGCAACCGACTTCATCGCGTTGGTCTGCGCCGAGGAACCGACGCGCGACACCGAGAGACCGGTGTTCACGGCCGGGCGGATGCCCTGGTAGAAGAGCTCGCTCTCGAGGAAGATCTGGCCGTCGGTGATCGAGATCACGTTGGTCGGAATATAGGCCGAGATGTCGCCCGCCTGGGTCTCGATGATCGGCAGCGCGGTCAGCGAGCCCGAACCGAAATCGGCGTTGAGCTTGGCCGAACGCTCCAGCAGGCGCGAATGCAGGTAGAAGACGTCGCCCGGGTAGGCTTCGCGCCCCGGCGGGCGGCGCAGCAGCAGCGACATCTGGCGGTAGGCGACGGCCTGCTTGGAGAGGTCATCGTAGATCATGAGCGCATGGCGGCCGTTGTCGCGGAAGAACTCGCCGATCGCGGTGCCCGAGAAGGGGGCGAGGAACTGCATCGGCGCGGGGTCCGAGGCGGTGGCGGCGACGACGACCGTATAGGCCATGGCGCCCGTTTCCTCGAGCTTCTTCACCAGCTGGGCGACGGTCGAGCGCTTCTGGCCGATGGCGACATAGACGCAGTAGAGCTTTGCCCTCGTCGGTGCCGGCGGCGTCGTTGTAGCTCTTCTGGTTCAGGATCGTGTCGAGCGCGACGGCGGTCTTGCCGGTCTGACGGTCGCCGATGATCAGTTCGCGCTGGCCGCGGCCGACGGGATCATGGCGTCGACCGACTTGAGGCCCGTGGCCATCGGTTCGTGCACGCCCTTGCGCGGATGATGCCTGGCGCCTTCACGTCGGCGACGCGGCGCTCCTGGTGACGATCGGACCCTTGCCGTCGATCGGGTTGCCGAGCGCGTCGACGACGCGGCCGAGAAGCGCCTCGCCCACCGGCACGTCCACGATCGCCTTGGTGCGCTTGACGGTGTCGCCTTCCTTGATGTCGCGGTCGGAGCCGAAGATCACGATACCGACGTTGTCGATCTCGAGGTTGAGCGCCATGCCGCGGATACCGCCGGGGAATTCCACCATCTCGCCGGCCTGGACGTTGTCGAGCCCGTGGACGCGCGATGCCGTCGCCGACCGAAAGCGCGGCCGACCTCGGCCACTTCCGCTTCCTGACCGAAGTTCTTGATCTGCTCCTTAGGATCGCAGAGATCTCGGCTGCCTGGATTCCCATTATCCGACCTCTTTCATAGCATTCTGGAGGGACGCGAGTTTCGAGCGGACCGAGGTGTCGATCATCTTCGAACCCACTTTGACGACAAGACCGCCGATGAGACTTTCATCGACGCTGGTCTTGAGCTTCACGGTCTTGCCGACAGAAGCCTTGAGCGAGGCCGCGAGTTTGTCGAGCTGCGCCTTGGTCAGCTCGTTCGCGGCCGTCACCTCGGCGGTGATTTCGCCCTTTTCCTCGGCGATCAGGCCGCGCAGGGCGGCGACGAATTGCGGCAGGACGAAGAGCCGGCGCTTGGCGGCCATCAGCGCCAGCGTCTTGGCGACGGTGGCCGAAAGGCCAAGCTTGGCACCGATCGCGGTGATGGCGCGACCCTGGGCATCGCGGCTGTAGACCGGCGAAGCGATGGCGCTGCGCAGCTCGGCGCTGGCATCGAGCGCCTCGGCGAGTGCCTCGGCATCCTTCTCGAGCGCGGCGAGGCCCTTGGCGTCTTTCGCGAGTTCAAACGCGGCCGTCGCATAGCGCCCGGCGATACCTGCGGAAATCGAAGCTGGTTCGGACACGTCCACCCTTCCGATTGTTCAGTCCCTGCGCCTCTTCTTCGCGTTCAGGTCAGAGGCCACCCGAGGCGTGCGCGGCACGCACACCTGAATTCGGCGCGGGTGTAGCAGAGCCCATCGTGCCTCGCAACCGCCTTGGTAAACTAATTGAGAGCCGCAAAATCGTGCGATTTCATGGGATTCGCGGCAAGGCGGAAACATGGCCCGGCAAGCGTCGCCGCAGTTTGGGCGTTAACATCTGCCGGGGGGCCAAGAATCCCCCCGGTCCGCGGCGCGTGCCGCCCTGCCCCGGCGGCGCCGGCCCGGCAGATCAGACCGGTTCGGCCGTGGGTTTCGGCAGCGCCTCGAGTACCCGCAACGGGCGGCGGACCGCCGCGGCAAGGCCCGGGCGCTGCGGCGAATGGACTTGCTTGGAGACTTCCAGCATCAGAACGCCGCCGGCCACGAAGCTCGCGACCCTGAGACCGAAGCGTTCCCACATCGGCGCCGTGCGCAGCCAGAACTTCTGCCGCGAGGGCAGCGCGAAGAGCGCCGATTGCTGGCGCTCGGCGGTGAAGCCGTGGCCGCGCAGCTGGGCATCGAGCTGGCGCATCGAATAGGGACGGCCGTAGCCGAAGGGCGTCGCGTCGCTCCGCGACCAGAGCCCCGACCGGTTCGGCACGATGAAAAGCGCCCGCCCCCCGGGGCCAAGGACGCGCCAGCATTCCTCGATCAGGGCGGCGGGCTGATCCGAGGTCTCGAGCCCATGCAGCACGATCAGCCGGTCGACCATGCCGGTCTCGACCGGCCATTGCGTCTCTTCGCAGAGGATCGCGACATTGTCGGCGCCGGCCGGCCAGGGCATCACCCCCTGCGGTCCGGGCATCAGCGCCATGACCCGGCGCGCCTCGTCCAGATAGGGTCTCAGAAGCGGGGCGGCAAAGCCGAAGCCCGCCACCGTGTGGCCCTTGGTGGGCTGCCAGAGGCGCAGCAGCTGGTCGCGGATCGCCCGCTGCGCGACCCGGCCGAGCGGCGTGCGGTAATAGAAGTTCCGCAGATCGTGAACGTCGAGGTGCATTGCGCCGGCCGCGTCCTTGGGCAACAGTTCGCCCGAAGCATACAAAGCGCGCGACAAAACACCATGCCTCTGGACATCGTCACGATCCCCTGCCTGAGCGACAACTACGCCTATCTCGCCCACGACGCGGCAACCGGCGCGACCGCCGTCATCGACGTGCCGGAGGCGGCGCCGATCCTGAACGCGCTCGCCGAGCGCGAGTGGCGGGCGAGCCATATCCTCATCACGCATCACCACGACGACCATGTGGCCGGGGTCCAGACGCTCGCCGCCGTGACCGGCGCGCGGGTGATCGGGGCGGCCGCCGACGCCCACCGCCTGCCGCCGCTTGCCGAGCGCGTGCGCGAGGCCGATCTCATCCGCGTCGGACTTGCCGCGGGCCGCGTGATCGACGTCAGCGGGCACACCATGGGGCACATCGCCTTCCATTTCGCCGAGAGCGGGGCGGTCTTTACCGCCGACAGCCTGATGGCGCTCGGCTGCGGGCGGCTCTTCGAGGGCACGCCCGATCGGATGTGGGAAAGCCTGTCGAAGCTCGCGGCGCTGCCGCCCGAAACGCTCGTCTATTCGGGCCATGAATACACCGCCGCCAATGGCCGCTTCGCGCTGACCATTGAACCGGGGAACGCGGCGCTTATATCTCGCTGCGAGGCGGTGGCGAAGGCACGCGCGGCAGGGCGGCCGACAGTTCCGTCGCTGCTGTCCGAGGAACTTGCAACCAACCCCTTCCTGCGGGCGCGCCTGCCCGAGGTGAAAGCCGCGATCGGCATGTCGGGGGCGTCCGACGCCGCGGCCTTTGCCGAAATCCGCGCCCGCAAGGACCGGTTCTGAGCGCCGGGTTCACGAGACGTCACGAATAAGCTCTCGCCGGGGCGTTTCATTCACATTTCGTGCCCGGCGTGACGCATTCGCGGAATTCTCGGAAAAAACACTTGAAGCTGCCAGAATTCCACCGAAGTTTAAATCTATGAGGCGATGCTGGGTCTGTCGAACACGCCCCGACCCGCTTGGAAAGGAGCACGAAGGTGCCGTCATTTTCGAACACTCGAACAGGCCATCCACGCCGCGCTGGCGCTTTGCCAACGCTCGCCAGCACGAACTCGCGACGCTCGGCACCTGCTGCTCGCGCTGATCGACGAGCCCGATGCCGCCAGGTGATGCGGGCCTGCTCGGTCGATCTCGATGATCTGCGCCGCACGCTCGTCGAGTTCATCGATGACGACCTTTCCTCGCTCGTGACCAGTGTCGAAGGGTCCGAGGCGGTGCCGACGGCCGCGTTCCAGCCGGGTGATCCCAGCGCCGCCATCCATGTCCAAGCTCCGGCCGGACCGAGGTGACGGGCGCCAACGTGCTGGTCGCGATCTTCGCCGAACGGGAATCGAATGCGGCCTATTTCCTGCAGGAACAGGACATGACGCGCTACGACGCGGTGAACTCATCGCCCACGGCGTCGCTACGGACCCGAGCTTCGGCGAGAGCCGGCGATTTCCGGCGCCGAGGCACAGGACGAAGAGCGCGCCACGGCGAGCGAGGGGCGAAGGCAAGGATTCCGCGCTTGCGAAATACTGCGTCGATCTGAACGAGAAGTCGAAGAAGGGCGATGTCGATCCGCTCATCGGCCGCGAAAGCGAGATCGAGCGCTGCATCCAGGTGCCTGCCGGCGGCGCAGAACAACCCGCTTCTGGTCGGCGAACCTGGCGTCGGCAAGACGGCCATCGCCGAGGGCTGGCGCTGAAGATCAGCCGGGGCGAGACGCCCGACGTGCTGCAGGGCTCGACCATCTTCTCGCTCGACATGGGCGCGCTTCTGGCCGGAACCCGCTATCGCGGCGATTTCGAGGAACGGCTGAAGGCGGTGGTGAAGGAGCTCGAGGATCACCCCGACGCGATCCTCTTCATCGACGAGATCCACACCGTGATCGGCGCCGGCGCCACCTCGGGCGGGGCGATGGATGCCTCCAACCTGCTCAAGCCCGCACTTCAGGGCGGCAAGCTGCGCTGCATGGGGTCCACCACCTACAAGGAGTTCCGCCAGCACTTCGACAAGGACCGCGCCCTGTCGCGCCGGTTCCAGAAGATCGACGTGAACGAGCCGACGGTCGATGACACGATCAAGATCCTGATGGGCCTCAAGCCCTATTTCGAGAAGCACCACGACCTGCGCTACACCCACGACGCGATCAAGTCGGCGGTGGAGCTGTCGTCGCGCTACATCCACGACCGCAAGCTGCCCGACAAGGCCATCGACGTGATCGACGAGGCCGGCGCGGCACAGCATCTCGTGGCGGAATCCAAGCGCCGCAAGACCATCGGCCCGAAGGAGATCGAGGCCGTCGTCGCCAAGATCGCCCGGATCCCGCCGAAGAGCGTCTCCAAGGACGATGCCGAGGTGCTCAAGGATCTCGAAAAGACCCTCAAGCGCGTCGTCTTCGGCCAGGACAAGGCGATCGAGGCGCTGTCTTCGGCGATCAAGCTGGCGCGGGCGGGCCTGCGCGAGCCCGAAAAGCCGATCGGCAACTACCTCTTCGCCGGCCCGACCGGGGTTGGCAAGACCGAGGTCGCCAAGCAGCTCGCCGATACGCTCGGCGTCGAGCTTCTTCGCTTCGACATGTCGGAATACATGGAGAAACACGCGGTTTCCCGGCTCATCGGCGCGCCTCCGGGCTATGTCGGCTTCGACCAGGGCGGCATGCTGACGGATGGCGTCGACCAGCATCCGCATTGCGTCCTGCTGCTCGACGAGATCGAGAAGGCGCATCCCGATGTCTACAACATCCTCCTTCAGGTCATGGACCACGGCAAGTTGACCGACCATAACGGCCGGCAGGTGGATTTCCGCAACGTGATCCTGATCATGACCTCGAACGCGGGTGCCTCCGACATGGCCAAGGCCGCCATCGGTTTCGGCCGCGACCGGCGCGAGGGCGAGGATACCGCGGCGATCGAACGTCTCTTCACGCCCGAGTTCCGCAATCGCCTCGATGCGGTGATCTCCTTCGCGCCGCTGACCCGCGAGGTGATCCTGCAGGTGGTCGAGAAGTTCGTCCTCCAGCTCGAGGCGCAGCTCATGGACCGCAATGTCCATATCGAGCTCAGCCCGGCGGCCGCCGATTGGCTCGGCGAAAAGGGCTATGACGACAAGATGGGGGCCCGCCCGCTCGGCCGCGTGATCCAGGAGCATATCAAGAAGCCGCTCGCCGAGGAGCTTCTCTTCGGGCGGCTCATGAAGGGCGGCGTCGTTCGTGTCGGCATGAAGGACGGGGCGATCGCACTCGAGTTCGAAGAGCCGCAGAAACCGCGCCTGACCGGGCAGAAGCCGCCGCTCCTGACGGCGGACTGACACCGGCCGGCGCAGACCTGAAGGGCCCGCTCCGGCGGGCCTTTCCCGTTCTGCCCATTGCGCAGGAAACCGTTCGGTGCGAGCCTTCGGCAGTCTGGCCATCGAGGGAAGGCGCCGATGTTGAAGACCTATCAGGGAAGCTGCCACTGCGGCGCGGTCCGGTTCGAGGCAGAGATCGACCTGACCGAGCCGACCTATCGTTGCAACTGCTCGATCTGTTCGCGGACGCGGTTCTGGCCCGCGATCGTGCCGCCCGACCGCATCCGCGTGCTTCAGGGTCAGGACGGGCTGACGAAATACCTCTTCAACAGCCGCCGGAACGAACACTGGTTCTGCGCCACCTGCGGGGTGCGGCCCTTCGGAATCGGCCACCTGCCGGACGGAACGCGCATCTACGGCGTGAATATTGGCTCTCTTGAGAACGTCCCCGACGAGGTTCTGGCAGCCGCGCCCGTCGTCCATGTCGACGGCCGGAACGACCGACACGCCGCGCCGGCCATCTTCAGTCACCTGTGAGCCCCGGCGTCAGAGCGCGCCCGGGCTCAAATCGGTCCCGCGGTTGACGGCCAGCGCCCCTGCCGTTCCCTGCCCACATCGACCCGGCGGGCCGGGCACTTGCAAGTCCTGCCTGAAGCTGCAGACTGTCCCTGTTCTCAGGGCGGGGCGAAATTCCCCACCGGCGGTATGCGGCAGTGGCCGCGAGCCCGCGAGCGCCTTCCTTCCGGGAAGGGTCAGCAGATCAGGTGAGAGACCTGGGCCGACGGTCATAGTCCGGATGAAAGAGAACGTGCCCTGCCCGGCCGCGCTGGCCGCAGCAGCGGCATGGGATCGCCTTGGGTGACGTGTCGTTACGAAAGGAGATCCAGATGACACCCACCCCCTACGCCTTCGTCAAGGCCAACTGGCATGCCGAGATCGTCGATCAGGCACTTGCCGGCTTCCTGCAGGTCATAGCCGCGGACAAGGTCGCGGTCTTCGACGTTCCGGGCGCCTTCGAACTGCCGCTCGTTGCCCGGAAGCTCGCGCAAGGCGGCCGTTATCGGGCGGTTGTCGCCGCGGCGCTCATCGTCGACGGCGGCATCTACCGGCACGATTTCGTGGCCGCGGCCGTCGTCCGCGGGCTTCTCGCGGCGGGGCTCGAAACCGGCGTGCCGGTGCTCTCGGTCGCGCTTGCGCCGCATCACTTTCAGGACACCGCGCATCACCGCGCCATCTTCGCGGATCACTTCGTCCTGAAGGGTCGCGAGGCGGGCGAGACGGCGCAGCGCGTGGCCGCATTGCATTACAGGATCGGCTAGGCGTGTGCCCCGGCCGGCGCCCTGCGGCCGCGCCCGGCGTGGCCGCAGGGCGTGTCCGCGGGGCGTGTCCGCGGGGCGCTGCTGCATCAGCGCTCGGTCAGTTTCAACTCGATCCGGCGGTTCTGGGCCAGCGCCTCGGGGCTGTCGCCCTCGGCCACGGGCCGGTACTGGCCGAAGCCCGCCGCGGCCAGCCGTTCGGGCGGAAAGCCGAGATCGTCCTGCATGTAGCGCACCACCGACAGCGCCCGTGCCAGGCTCAGTTCCCAGTTGTCGCGATACCTGCCGAGACCGGAGAGCGGCGTTGCGTCGGTATGACCGTCGACGCGGATGATCCAGTCGATTTCGGGCGGGATCGCCGCGGCGATCTCCTGCAGGCCCTGCACCACTTCGGCGATCTGCGTCTTGCCCTCGGCCGAGAGGTCGGCCGAAGCAGGCTGGAAGAGCACCTCGGAGGAAAAGACGAAGCGGTCGCCGACGATGCGCACGCCGGGCCGACCGGCCAGAAGTTCGGAGAGCCGGCCGAAGAACTCGGAGCGATAGCGCTCCAACTCCTTTGTCTGCGCCTTCAGTGCCTTTGCCTCTTCCTCGAGCCGGAGCCGCTCGGCTTGCTCGAGCGCGGCGCGGCGTTTCTGTTCGTCGGCAACGCGGGCGAGCGCGGAGTTCAGCTGGCTGCCCAGCGCCTCGATCTGCACGCGGGCATCGGCATCCTTGGCAGACGAGGCATCAAGCAGATCCTGCAATGCGCCAAGCTGGCTGCGTAGTGCCGCGACCTGCTGGTTCAGAAGCGCCACCTTCCGCGCCGCCTCGGCGGAGACCGCCTGTTCCCTGGCGAGCGCCGTCTCGGCGACGGCGGCAAGCGCCTTTTGCCGCTCGG
The DNA here is from genome assembly GCA_020637635.1 of Albidovulum sp. GTDB lineage: Bacteria > Pseudomonadota > Alphaproteobacteria > Rhodobacterales > Rhodobacteraceae > Albidovulum. Next base: position 211,940 of record JACKKB010000007.1, on the reverse strand, counting down.
CCTCGCTCATCGCCGTCGCGGCGGAGGTCTCGGCCAGCGTCCGCGCCGCCAGCGCCGCGGTGAGCCGGTCCTCGATCTCGCCCCGCCCGTCCCGACCGGCAGCGATGGCGGCGCGGGCCTCGGCAAGGTCCTTCTCGCTTGCCGTCTTTGCCAGAAGTGCCGCGGCGAGCCGCGTGTCGAGATCCTTTGCGGCTGCCTCGGCCGCGGCAAGCTTGGTCAGCGTCTCCTCGGCCTCCTTGCGCCGCGCCTCGAGCGCGAGGGTCATCGCCGTCAACTCGCTTTCCGCGCCCTTCAGCTTTTCGCGCAGGGCCTTGGCGGCGGCGGCGTCGGCGAGACGCGCGGCCTCGGCAGCGTCGAGCGCGGTCTGCGCGGTTTCCTGGCGCCTTCGGATATCCGCAACCAGCGCCTGCAAGGCCTCGCGTCGGGCGGCGGCCAGCCGCGCCTCCTCGGTCCTGGCGTCGATCTCGTCGCGGGCCTTGGCAACGGCGAGGTTCAGCGCCTCGTTGGCATCGCTCAGCCGGTCGCGCTCTGCGCCGAGTGCCGTGGCTTCGGCGCGGGCGCTGTCGCGATCGGCCAGAAGCGAGGCGACCTGCGCCTCGAAATCGCTGATCCTGGCCTCGGCCGCGCCGAGGTCCGCGGTCCGCGCCTCGATCTGACTCGTCAGGGTCGCGATCAGGGCCGACTGCCGGTCGGCGGCGCTGCGGGCAGAAGCCAGGTCGGCGTTCAGCCCGCCGATCTGGCTGTCGAGCGCGGTCGTCTTCTCGCGTTCGAGGCCCAGCGCCTCGGCCAGATCGGCGACCTGGCCCGAAAGCGCCCTGAGCTCGTCGCCCTGGGTGCTGATCGTTTCACGCAAGGTGAACTGGACGATCATGAAGATCGTCAGCACGAACATCAGCACCATGAGAAGCGCCGTCATCGCATCGACGAAACCGGGCCAGGTATTGGCCGAGAATCGCTGTCCGCCGCGCGATCCGGAAAGCGCCATCGCCTACTCCCTGCGCCCCGGCTCGGCCCGCGCGAGCGCCTTCACCGCGCGCGTGAGCGCGGCAAGGTCGCCGCGAAGTTCGCTCATGCTTTCGGCGCGGCCGGCGGCGACTTCCTCGAGAAGGCGCAGCATCTGCACGTCGATCGAGCGGAGCCGCATCCGGCTTTCGGGATCACCGCCGTCGATCAGCACATCGGTCGCGTTCCGCTCGGCCATCTCGACGAGACGCGCCTGTCCCGCCGCGATCCGGTCGAGCGCGGCGCTGCCATCGGGGCGGGCTGCCAGCGTCTCGGTCAGCGTGCCGACAGCGGCGACGAGCGTCTCGACGCGCGCGTTCAGCGCCTGCCGGCTCTCGTCGGTGCGCTCGAGCACGGCGTGCAGCGCCTCGACCTGGCCGGCCATGTTGTCGAGAACGGCCGCGACGGCATCGTGGTCGATACTGCCCTCGCCATCGCCGCCGGCAACGCCGAGCCGGGTGAACGAGGTCATCCATTCCTCGAGCTCACGGTAGAAGCGGTTCTGGCCGTGACCGGCGAAAAGCTCCAGTAGGCCCACGACAAGCGAGCCCGCGAGGCCGAGAAGCGAGGAGGAGAACGCCGTGCCCATGCCGCCGAGCTGTTTTTCGAGCCCGCCCATCAGCTTGTCGAAGATATCGGTGCTCGACTCTCCGGGCTGCGGGGCCAGCGCGCGGATCGTGTCGACGACCGCCGGCACGGTGATGGCAAGCCCGTAGAACGTCCCGAGCAGCCCGAGGAAGATCAGCAGGCTCGCCAGATAGCGGGTGATGTCGCGCGCCTCGTCGATCCGTGTGGCCACGGATTCGAGGATCGAGCGCGCCGAGGTGGACGAGATCTGGCTGCCCCGCTTGCCGCGCGAGCGCAGAAGGGCCGCAAGTGGCGCCAGAAGCCGCGGCGCGATCGTCATTTCGTGACCCGGTCTGTGGGCGGCGAAACCCTCGATCCAGCTTACCGACCGCACGAGTTGCGCCACCTGCCAGAAGCAGGTCAGGACGCCCAGAACGAAGACCGCGATGATCAGCCCGTTCAACCAGGGGTTCGACAGGAAGATCGACAGGATCGGCTTGTAGGCGACATAGGCGCCGGCACCCACGAGACCCGAGACGAGCAGCATCAGGACGATCTGACGCACCGGCTGCGAGAAGAACGGCTCGGCCTGGCCCAAGGATTTGCTCATCGCGGTCTGCTGCCCCAATCTCCTGCACGGACAATAGGTGCCTGCCGCCGCTGCCACAAGCCGTTACGGGCTAGCGGGCGGCCCGGTCCATCAGCGCGCGCACCCGGGCGGCAAGGGTGGCGAGCTCGCCATCGGCGATGCCGAGGGCGGCGAGATGATCGACGGTGTTCATCAGATAATCGCTGTTCGGGCCGCGCGCCCCCGCCGCACGCGCGATGATCTCCGCCTGGCGCGCGGGCGAGAGGCGGCCGCAATACTGCGGATGGCCGGGGTCGATCACATAGGTCAGCGCCTCGACCCGCCGGCCATCGTCGAGCGCGACCGGCAGGCGGCGTTCGACATAGGCAGACGAGATGAGCTCGCGCGCCCGCAGATAGGCGAGCGTCGCCTCGGCGGCCTCGGGCGCAACGGCAAAGGCGAGCCCGGCGCAGGAGGCGCCCGCGGCCGCGTCGAGCGCCAGCACGAGACCCGGATGGGTTTCGGTGCCACGGTAGTGGATCGACCACATGCAGAACGACCGGTGCCAGCCATCGAGCCGCGCGCAGACCCGCTCGGTAAAGGCGAAGCCCGGATCCCAGAGCAACGAGCCGTAGCCGAAGACCCACAAGGAATTCATCGTCATGCCGCTGGTCCTGCCGTCTCCCCGCCCCTATAAACAGCATCCGGTGCGGACAGAAAAGGCCCCCAGCGATGCGCGTGATCCTCTGGCTTGTCGGCTTGGGCGCCCTTGTGTGGTGCGGCTACTGGGTCCTGGCCTCGCGTGCCGCCGAGCGCGGAGCAATCGCGGCGCTCGACGATCTGAGGCTGCACGGACAGGCGGATTACGAGGCGCTCAGCGTCTCGGGCTTTCCGGCGCGCTTCGATTTCCACCTCGCCGCCCCCGCCTTTGCCAGCGCCGATGGCCGCTATGGCTGGGCGGGGCCGGAGATCACGGTCCATTCGCTCAGCTACCGGCCGAACCACATCATTGCCGAGTTTCCGGCCGAGCAGCGGCTGCGGCTCGGCCTTCAGACGCTGACGCTCGACGCGACCGAGGCGCGTGCCAGCGCGACGCTCGGGCTTGGCACGACGCTGCCGCTCGATCATGCCGAGTTCGTCGGCAAGGCGCTGGCGGTCAGCTCCGATCTGGGCTGGGCGGCGCGGCTCGATGAACTCAGGCTGGCCCTGCGCGGCGCCGGAGCGGCCGACCGCAAGGAAATCGGCGCCGAACTGCTCGGGCTTGCCCTGCCATCGGCGGCAGGCAGCGACGCGAGCGCGCCGCCCGCGCGCGTCGAGCGGGCCCGGCTGGACGCAGTATTGGCGCTCTCGGGCGGGCTCGAGCTTCTCGGCGCCGCCGGCGGGCCGCGGCTGCTCGGCGCCGAGATCCGCGCGCTCGAGATCGATTGGGGCCAGGGCCGGGTGCGTGGCAGCGGCCAGATCGAGATCGACCGCGCCGGGCGGCCGCAGGGGCGGATCGCGCTGACGGTGCAGAACTGGCGCCCGGTGCTGAAGTCGCTTGTCGGCGCCGGCGCGATCCGGCCCGAGACGGCGCCGACCTGGGAACGCGGGCTCGCGCAGCTGGCCGCGGCGCAGGGCGATGGCGCCACGGTCAGCCTGCCGCTCGTCTTCCGTCAGGGCTGGATGAGCCTCGGGCCGATCCCGATCGGGCCGGCTCCGGTCTTCTGATCAGCTCTTCTGATCAGCGGCAGTAGGGTCCGCGGCCGCGCGCGGTGTCGAGATGCAGGTGATCGCGGTGGTAGCGGTCCGATCCGGGGCCGAGCACGGTGTTGAAAGGCCCGCAGGCGGCACGTCGCATGGCCGAAAGCGCCCGCCCGTGCGCCTGCGAGCCCCACCCCTTCAGGACGGAGACGGCGGTGCCGTTCGCCAGCACGTATCCGGAGATGTCGATCGCCCGGCCGCGACCGTGTTCGCTGACCCGGGCGCCGCGGACGTTGTTGCGCGGCCGGCAGGAATAGCTCGCCGCAACGCTGAGCGCGACGACGCCGCCGCCGCGCCGCCCGATAGCGGGTTCGACGCCGGTCTCGACCCAGCGTTTCAGCGCCCGCGCCGTCGGGCAGTCGATATCGACCGGGCTCGACAGCGCCACGCCCGCGACCGCGCGCACGCGCACGCCCTCCTCAAGCCCGCAGCCGTCCAGGCGGGCCGGGATCGCCGCCAGCGCCGTGCCGCGGATCGCCGGATCGCCGCAGACGGCGCCCTTCTGCCCGGTCAGCGGCTCGGGGGCTGGCTGCGGCACCCTCAGGACCGCGCGCGCCTGGCTCAGCCGGCGCAGGTTCTCGGGGCGCGCCGGCGGGTGGACCGAGGCGAAGACCGTCGTCACGCCGGGGCCGGCGGCGATCTGGAGAACCTCGGCGGGGCGTTGCGCCATGTGCGGGCGCGGCCGCGGGCGGATGCCGGGCAGATCGCTGGGCGTGATCGCGACTGCGGTGCTGCCGGGGCGCGGCTTCGGCCGGGGCGAGGCCGAAAGATCCCCTGCTCCCGCCGCCTGTGCAACGGCCGCCCAGAGCGCCAGTGCCTGCCAGAACGCCCGGCCGGGCCTTCGCTCCGGAAGCCCGCGCGCGGGGCAGGCAGGCAGGATCATCTGCCCGACTCCGCCCCGCCGCGCGCACCGCGGCCGAAGTCCGGCGCATCGGTATCCTGACCTGCATCGATGATGCCGCGCCGGATCGCCCGCGTGCGGGTGAAATAGTCGAAGAGCGCCTGCCCGTCGCCCATCCGGATCGCGCGTTGCAGCACGAAGAGCTCCTCGGTGAAGCGGCCGAGGATGTCGAGTGTCGCTTCCTTGTTGGTCAGGAAGACATCGCGCCACATCGTCGGGTCCGAGGCCGCGATGCGGGTGAAATCGCGAAAGCCGGCGGCGGAATACTTGATGATCTCGCTTTCGGTGACACGGCGCAGGTGATCGGCGACGCCGACCATCGTGTAGGCGATGAGATGCGGCGTGTGGCTCGTCACCGCCAGCACCAGATCGTGATGCGCGGCCTCCATGTACTCCACGTTTGCGCCCATACCTTCCCAGAGCGCGCGCAGGCGGGCGACGGCGGCGGCCGGGGCCTCGCCGGGAATGAGCAGGCACCAGCGGTTGCGAAAGAGCGCCGCAAAGCCCGCATGCGGCCCGGAATGTTCGGTGCCGGCAAGCGGATGGCCGGGGATGAAATGGACGCCCGCGGGGATATGCGGCGCCACCGCTTCGATCACCGCCTGCTTGACCGAACCCACGTCGGTGACGGTTGCGCCCGGCGCCAGATGCGGGGCGATCTCCCGGGCGACGGGGCCCATCGCGCCGACAGGCACCGCAAGCACCACCAGATCGGCGCCCGCCACCGCCTCGGCCGCCGTGGCGAACACCAGGTCGCAGAAGCCGAGGTCGAGTGCCGCCTGGCGTGTTTCGGCGCTCCGGGCATGGCCGGCGATGCTGCCGGCAAGACCCGCCGCCTTCATCGCATGTCCCATCGACGAGGCGATGAGACCGAGCCCGATCAGCGCGACACGCTCGTAGAGAGGGGCGGTCATGTCTGCTCCTTGAACCGGCCGATGGCATGGGCGACGCGCCGGCACGCGGCCTCGTCGCCGACAGTGATGCGCAGGCAGTGCGGCAGGCCGTAGCCGGCAACGCGCCGCACGATCAGCCCGTTCGCCTGCAGAAAGGCATCGCAGGCCGCCGCCTCGGTCTCATCCGCGAACCGCGCAAGGATGAAGTTCGCGGTCGAGGTATCTGAGGGCACGCCATTTTCCGCGAGCGCCTCGGCAAGCCAGGCACGCAGGCGCGCGTTCTCCGCGCGGCAGCGCTTGACATGGACCTGGTCGTGCACGGCGGCTTCGGCAACCTCGAGCTGGGTGTTCGACAGGTTGAAGGGATTGCGGATCCGGTTCAGAACATCGACGATCTCGCGCGCGGCGTAGCCCCAGCCGATGCGCAGCCCGCCAAGCCCGTAGATCTTCGAAAAGGTCCGCGTCATGACGACATTGGCGTGGCGTTCGACAAGGCCGGCGCCGCCGTCGAAACCCTCGACATATTCGGCATAGGCGCCGTCGAGCACCAGCAGCGCGGTTGCGGGCAATGCCTCGGCCAGCCGCCGGACCTCGCCCTCGCCGATCATCGTGCCGGTCGGGTTGTTGGGGTTGGCGACAAAGACGATCCGGGTCCGCTCGGTGACCGCGGCGAGGATTGCATCGACATCGACGGTCCGGTCACGCTCCCCGACACAGACGGGCGTCGCGCCGACCGCGCGGGCGGCGATCGGATACAAGAGGAAACCGTGGCGGGTATGGATCACCTCGTCGCCGGGTCCGGCATAGGCCTGGCAGAGCAGAAGCAGGATCTCGTCGGAGCCGGTGCCGCAGACGATCCGCTCGGGGTCGATCCCGTGCACCTCGCCGATGGCTGTCCGCAGCCGGGCGTGATCGGTCACCGGGTAGCGGTGCAACTGAAGGCCGGCCCGCTGATAGGCCTCGCGCGCCCTGTCCGAGGGGCCGAAGGGGTTCTCGTTGGCGCTGAGCTTGATCGCATCGGTCATGCCCGCGACCTGCCCCGCCCCGCCGACGTAGAGCGCGATATCCATGATCCCCGGCTGGGGGCGGATCTGATCGGTCATCTGTCTACCCTTCACGCAAGTGTGCGCTTTCTAGCCGGCAGGCCGGGGCAAGACCAGCGTCTTGTTGCGAACCAGTGACTTGGCGGGCGCGGTGGGGATGGAACGGCAAGCGGCTTGCCTTCCCCGCGCCAATCCGTTCCGTTGGCAGTGAACCGCCGGAGACCTCGCCGATGCTCACAGCTCTGATCCTCGCGGCCGGGCTCCTGACCGGGGTGCTGCTCGTCTGGCCTCCGCTCGCGCGTTCCCGGCTCTGGCGCGCCACGATCACGCCGCTCGCCTCGATCATCGGATCGGGGTTCCTGGTTCTCGGGCCGGTCCTCGAACACAGCTACGGCTACTTCGCCCCCGCCGTCATGGCCGCCCTCTGCGCCGCGGCCTATGCCTTCGGAAATGCGATCCGCTACAACATCACCATGCGGATGGAGGGCCCGCATGGCCGGTCCGCCGCCGAGGAGCAGCTCGAAATCCTTGCCTCCTGGGCCCTCGCCTTCGCCTACATCATCTCGGTCGCCTATTACCTCAACCTTTTCGGCGCCTTCGCCGTCAGCCTCACCCCGTTCGACAGCCCCACCAACGGAAAGGCTGTCACCACCGCCGTCTTCGCGGTGATCCTCGTCACCGGCTGGACCAGGGGCTTCCACGCGCTGGAACGGATGGAGCAGGTCTCGGTCGGCATCAAGCTTGCCATCATCGCCGCGATGATTGCCGGTCTGGCGTGGTATTTCGCGGCCAGGATCGGCGACGGCGGCCTCGTCTTCGACCCGCCGACGCAGACCGGCTGGCCGGCGCTCACCCTCGCCTTCGGCCTCATCGTCACCGTCCAGGGGTTCGAGACCGCCCGCTATCTTGGCGCAGACTACGACGCCAGGACGCGCCGCCGCGCGATGCGGATCGCCCAGGGCCTCTCGACCGTGATCTACATGATCTATATCGGCCTCATCGCCTATCTCTTCACCCCCGACGAGGCGCAGCTCTCGGAAACCGCGATCATTGACATGATGCGGATCGTCGCCCCGATCCTGCCCCTGCTCCTCGTCGCCGCTGCCCTCGCCGCGCAGTTCTCCGCCGCCGTCGCCGATACCGGCGGCGCGGGCGGGCTGGTTCAGGAACTGACGAAGGGTCGGGTCAAGGTCCACATGGCCTATGCGATCCTTGTCGGGGCGGGCGTGGCGCTCACCTGGGCCAGCGACATCTTCGCGATCATCGCCTATGCCTCGCGCGCCTTCGCGGTCTATTACGCGATCCAGGCCGCCATCGCCGCCGTCGCCGCGCACCGGCACGAACAGGCGCACGCCCGCGCCGCCCTCTATGCCGCGCTCGCCGCCTTCGGCCTCGTCATCGCCATCTTCGGTACCCCCGCCGAATAGCCGGCCCCTTCCCCTTCGCCCGCCCATTCGCTAAGGGAAACCCGACACGGGACCGGGACGACAGCGATGGACAAGACCTTCAACGCCGCCGAGGCGGAACAGCGCCTCTATGAGGCCTGGGAAAAGGCCGGCGCCTTCAGGGCCGGCGCGAACGCGAAGCCGGGGGCCGAGACCTTCTGCATCATGATCCCGCCGCCCAATGTCACCGGCTCGCTGCACATGGGGCATGCCTTCAACAACACGCTCCAGGACATCCTCGTGCGCTGGCACCGGATGCGGGGGTTCGACACGCTCTGGCAGCCCGGGCAGGACCATGCCGGCATCGCCACCCAGATGGTCGTCGAGCGCGAACTGGCCAAATCCAACCGCCGCCGCACCGACCTGAGCCGCGACGCCTTCACCGCGCTCGTCTGGGACCAGAAGCGCAAGTCCGGCAACACCATCATCGACCAGTTGAAGCGCCTCGGCGCGTCGTGCGACTGGTCGAGGAACGCCTTCACCATGTCCGGCGCGCCCGGCGCCCCCGAAGGCGAGGCGGGCAATTTCCACGATGCCGTCATCAAGGTCTTCGTGGACATGTATAACAAGGGGCTGATCTATCGCGGCAAGCGGCTGGTCAACTGGGATCCGCATTTCGAGACCGCGATCTCCGATCTCGAGGTCGAGCAGGTCGAGGTCGAGGGCCGGATGTGGCACTTCAAGTATCCCCTCGCCGGCGGCGAGACCTATGAATATGTCGAGCGCGACGAGGACGGCAACGTCACGCTCCGCGAGACGCGCGACTACATCGCCATCGCCACCACCCGGCCCGAAACGATGCTGGGCGACGGCGCGGTCGCGGTTCACCCGTCGGATGAACGCTACGCGCCAATCGTCGGGAAACTCTGCGAAATCCCTGTAGGGCCGAAGGAGCACCGCCGCCTCATTCCGATCATCACCGACGAATACCCCGACCCGAAATTCGGCTCGGGCGCGGTGAAGATCACCGGCGCGCATGACTTCAACGACTATGGCGTGGCCAAGCGCAACGACATCCCCTGCTATCGCCTGATGGACACCAAGGCTGCGATGCGGTCCGACGGCGCGCCCTATGCCGAAGCCGCCGCCATCGCCCAGCAGGTCGCGCGGTCCTGGCTGATCCGCCAGGGCTACCTGAACCCCGGTCTTGCCGAACAGCCGCTGACGCTCTCCGAGGCCGAGGTGGACGCCCTGAACCTCGTGCCGGAGGACCTGCGCGGCCTCGACCGCTACGGGGCGCGAAAGCGCGTGATCGAGCAGATCACCGCCGAGGGTCTGGCGGTCACCGTCCTCGAAAAGAGCATCGACAAGGAAACCGGCGCCGAACATCTCGAACGCGTGCCGCTGGTCGAACTGAACCGGATGATGCAGCCGCATGGCGACCGCTCCAAGGTCGTCATCGAACCCATGCTGACCGACCAGTGGTTCGTCGATACCGCACGCATCGTCCAGCCCGCCATCGACGCGGTGCGCGATCGCCGCACGACGATCCTGCCCGAGCAGCACGAAAAGGTCTATTTCCACTGGCTCGAGAACATCGAGCCGTGGTGCATCTCGCGGCAACTCTGGTGGGGGCACCAGATCCCGGTCTGGTACGGCCGCTACGTCCGCCCCGACGGCACCTTCCCCCACGCCGAAGAGGGCACCCCCCCGGACGAGCCCGGCATCCTCCTGCAAGGCGGCCACTGGATGCGCGCCTTCTGCGCCCCCGGCCCCGACGCCGTGCGCGAAGAGGCCGAGAACTGGTACCGCGCCCGCCTCGGCCACCGCGTCGTCGTCCTCTTCGACGGCGAGGAGGAGGAGGCGACCGCGTTTGCCGAGGAACCGGGCACCACGGTCCTCAAGCTTTCGCGCGACCCCGATGTCCTCGACACCTGGTTCTCCTCCGGCCTCTGGCCGATCGGCACCCTCGGCTGGCCCGAGGAGACCGGGGAACTGAAACGTTACTTCCCGACCGACGTCCTCGTCACCGGGTTCGACATCATCTTCTTCTGGGTCGCCCGGATGATGATGATGCAACTCGCCGTCGTGGGCGAGGTGCCCTTCCACACCGTCTATGTCCATGCCCTCGTCCGCGACGAGAAGGGCAAGAAGATGTCGAAGAGCCTGGGCAACGTCCTCGACCCCCTGGACCTCATCGACGAATACGGCGCCGACGCGGTCCGCTTCACGCTCGCCTCGATGGCCGCGATGGGCCGCGACCTCAAGCTCTCGAAGGACCGCATCGCGGGCTACCGCAACTTCACCACGAAGCTCTGGAACGCCACCCGCTTCGCCGAGATGAACGGCGCCTTCGGCGGCACCGAAGCCCGCCCCGAGCCCACCCATACCGTCAACCGCTGGATCATCGGCGAGACGGCGCGGGCGCGGATCGCGGTCGACGAGGCGCTGTCCGCCTTCCGCTTCAACGACGCCGCGAACACGCTCTACGCCTTCACCTGGGGCAAGGTCTGCGACTGGTATGTCGAGTTCGCCAAGCCGCTGATGGACGGCGATCACGGCCCCGAGACCCGCGCCACGATGGCCTGGGTGCTCGACCAGTGCTACACGCTCCTGCATCCGATCATGCCCTTCGTCACCGAAGAACTCTGGGCCCTCACCGGCACGCGGTCGAAGATGCTCGTCCACGCCGGCTGGCCCGATTACGGGGCCGAGCTCATCGACGATGCCGCCGACCGCGAGATGAACTGGGTGATCACCCTCATCGAAGAAATCCGCTCGGTCCGCGCCCAGATGCGTGTTCCGGCCGGCCTCAAGCTGCCCGTCGTTGTCACCGCGCTGGACGACCGCGGCCGCGCGGCACTCGCAAACAACGGCCCGATGATCACCCGCCTCGCACGGCTCGACGACATGACCGAGGGCCCTGCCCCGAAAGGCGCGCTCACGGTCACCGTCGAAGGCGGCACCTTCGCCATCCCCCTCGAGGGCGTCATCGACATCGCCGAGGAAAAGGCGCGCCTCTCCGGGACGCTCGGGAAGCTCGAAAAGGACATGGGCGGACTCAGGGGCCGGCTCTTGAACCCCAGGTTCGTCGAAAGTGCGCCCGAGGAGATCGTCGAGGAAACGCGCGAGAAACTGGATCTCGCCGAAGATGAGGCCGCCAAGCTCCGGGCCGCCCTGAAGCGCCTCGGCGATCTCGGCTGAGACTTCATCTGTTGCAAAATATCCCGGGGGTCCGGGGGCAGCGCCCCCGGCCTCCCCATCGGCGCCGGCCCACCCCGGATCGGGATCGCAAGCCACAGCTGGCGAACAGGCCCGACGGACCGGGCATGCCGTCATCGACCCCGCCAAGGCGATCGCTCTCCCGGTCATCGCCTGGGCCGACGCGCTGCACGGGGCGACCAGACCGGGAGAGCAGACCGGGAGATCACACCCGCCATGGCCCTGCGAAGCGTCGGGGCAAGCTGCGCGAGCGCCGCCGGGCACAAGGCCCTGGCGGCCGCGTTCGCAACACTCGGGATCCGCCGCGCCAGCGCCGAAGAGGCGCGGCGCAATGCCTGAAATCCTGAGCGATCACGCCAGATCGGCGGGCGGCAGAGGCGGCGCGTCGTCATGTTCGGGAACCGTCTGCCGCTCGATCTTGCGCGTCACGCGCGGCGGTTCGGCGCCCCGGTGCAGCGCCCTTATCGCCTCCTGCAGCGCGACATCGGCCTTGGTGCGCCGCGACAGGTGGCGCGTGTAGTCGACCCAGGTCGGCACGTAATACTTCTCGCTCCAGATCTCCGGCCGTTCCAGATCGCGCAGGAGCGCCCAGCGTTGCGCCCCGTCCCGCAGCCGGATCCGCCGCCGTTCCCGCATCAGCGCCAGGAAGGCGTCGGTGTCGTCCTGCGCGATCGCGTAGTCCACCATGATGAAGACGGGGCCGCTGCGCGCCCTGAGGTCGAGCCGCGGCTCTGCCGCGGTCAGAAGCCCGAGCGGCGTCAGGTCGAGATCCTCGAATTCCGACAGCCGAAGGAGCCGCCCCGCAAGCGCGCCGATGGCCAGCACCAGGCCCGCAAGCGCCAGCGCGAAGCCGATCCCGTGGGTGTCCGACAGATGGCCCCAGACCCAGGCGCCGAGAGACATTCCGCCGAAGGTCGCGGTCTGGTAGATCGACATCGCCCGCCCCACCACCCAGCGCGGCGTCGAGAGCTGGACCGCGGTGTTGAAGAGCGACAGCGCCAGCACCCAGCAGCTGCCGGCCAGCAGAAGCGCCGGCACGACGGCGGCAAGATGGGGCAGGAACGCCAGCACCTCGACCGCGAGCGCGAAGCCCGCGAAGGCCGCGCGGGTGACGTTCTCGTTGCCGAGCAGCACGCGCAGGCGCGCGTTGACCAGCACCCCGCCGATCGCCCCGAGGCCGAAGCAGCCGAGCAGGAGCCCGTAGAGGAGCGCGCTTCCCGACAGCGTGTCCTTCGCATAGAGCGGCAGAAGCGCCATCAGCGCCGAGGCGGCGAAGCCGAACAGCGCCGAACGGCCCATCACCTTCAGGATCGACGGCGACATCGCCATGTAGCGCAGACCCGCCCCCAGCGCCCGGCCGAGATCCTCGCGCGGCAGGGCCGGGCGGGCCGGGGCGCCCGACCAGCGAAAGAGCGCCACCAGCAGGAAGACGTAGCTTGCCGCATTCGCCAGAAACGCCGCCGCGGCGCCGGCGACGGCCACGATGGCGCCGCCGATCGCCGGTCCGACGGATCGCATCAGGTTGAAGCCCATCGAATTCAGCCCGACCGCCCCCGAGACCTGCTCTCGCGGGACGATGTCGCCCACCGAGGCCTGCCAGGAGGGGTTGTAGAGCGCCATGCCGCAGCCGATGAGGAAGGTGAACGACAACAGCAGCCAGGGCGTCAGCACCCCGGTCCAGGCGACCGCCGCCAGCAGGCAGGAGACCGTGAACATGAAACCCTGCGCCACCAGCATGATGCGCCGGCGGTCGTAGCTGTCGGCCAGCGCCCCGGACAGAAGCGAGAAAGCCATGATCGGCAGCGTGTTCGACGACTGGACAAGCGCCACCATCCCGTGACTGTTGGTCAGGCCGGCCATCAGCCAGGCCGCGCCCACCATCTGGATCAGGCCGCCGAGATTGGAGATCTGGCTGGCCACCCAGAGTTCCCGGAACGCGCGGTTCGAAAAGGGTGCAAGCGTCGGCTGCGGCGTGATGGGTCTGTCCTCCGGCGGCGGATCGGTCCTGGCACCCTTTCTGCGCCGGACGACCGGCGGGAGCAAGCCGGGCCTTGCCGTGCACGGCGGTTTCTGGAATTGATCGCGCCATGACCGGACCGCGCTACACCGCCCTTGTCGAGAGCCTGCCCGCCACCGTGCCCTTCGTCGGTCCGGAAACCCAGGAGCGCGCCCGAGGTGCCGCCTTCGCCGCCAGGCTCGGTGCGAACGAGAGCGTCTTCGGCCCCTCGCCCGCGGCGATCCTGGCGATGCGCGAGGCCGCCCGCGACGTCTGGATGTACGGCGACCCGGAAAGCCACGACCTGCGCCAGGCGCTCGCCGCACATCATCAGGTTGCGGCGGAAAACACCGTCGTCGGAGAGGGGATCGACGGGCTTCTCGGCTATCTCGTCCGCCTTGCCGTCGACCGGGGCGATGCCGTGGTGACCTCCGACGGCGCCTATCCGACCTTCAACTTCCATGTCGCGGGCCATGGCGGGGTGCTCCACAAGGTCCCCTACAGCGGCGACCACGAAGACCCGGAGGCGCTGCTCGCGCGGGCGTCGGAGACCGGTGCGAAACTTGTCTACCTCGCCAATCCCGACAATCCCATGGGCTCGTGGCACGACGCGGCGCGCATCAGGCGGATGATCGCGGCCGTGCCCGAAGGCACGCTTCTGGTGCTCGACGAGGCCTACCTGGAACTTGCTCCGGAGGGCACGGCGGCGCCGCTCGATCCCGACGATCCGCGCGTCGTGCGGTTGCGGACCTTTTCCAAGGGCTACGGCATGGCCGGGCTGCGCGTCGGCTACGCGATCGGCCATCGGGACCTCATCAAGGCCTTCGACAAGATCCGCAATCACTTCGGCATGGGGCGTCTCGCCCAGGCCGGGGCGCTGGCCGCTCTCGACGATCAGGCATGGTTAGCCTCGGTCCGCCGCCGCGTCGCCCTGGCCCGCGACGAGATCGCGCGGATCGCCCGGGTGAACGGGCTCACGCCGCTGCCTTCGGCCACCAACTTCGTCACCATCGACTGCGGTGGCGACGGCGCCCTGGCGCGCCGGGTGCTGTCCGAACTGGTGGCGCGAGGCATCTTCGTGCGCATGCCCTTCGTGGCCCCGCACGACCGCTGCATCCGGGTGAGTTGCGGCCAGTCCGGGGACCTCGCGCTCTTCTCCGCCGCCCTGCCCGAGGCCCTGGCCGCGGCGCGCGGCTGAACCTTCTCGCGCCGCGAGCTTGCCCAAGGGCGCCGCGCGCCGGGGCCGGGGCCGGTGCCGGAGCATCGCCCCTGTTCCGAACGGCTCAGCGCGCGCAGACTGCGGCGGCCGCATCGAGCGCGCCGGCGCCACGGTCAATGCCGAGCGCCCGCATCCCGGCCTCCATCACAGCCAGAACGCCGAGCGTCATATGCGCGTTCACGTGGCCCATGTGGGCGACGCGCAGGAAATCCGCATAGGACGTCTCGCCCGGCGCCGCCATGCCAAGACCGATCCCAAGCGTGACGCCGGCCTCGGTTTCGCACCAGCTGCGCAGGCGGCCGGCACCGCCGCCGCCGATCCGCGCCGCGGTGACCGCATGGCCGCGAAAGGCGCGGTCGGCGATGTTGAGCACGATGTCGCCGCCCTGCCCCCAGGCATCGAAGGCCGCCCAGACCGCCTCGGCGAGACGCGCATGGCGCGCCCAGGCGGCCTCGAGCCCCTCTTCGTCGAGAAGCATCTTCAGGGCCTCGGCGAGACCGAAGAGATGATGCGTCGGCGCCGTGCCGCAGAAGTTCTGCCAGTATTCCTGCGCGAATCCGCGCGGCTCCCAGTCCCAGTAGGGGGTCTTGAGTCTGGCGCCGCGTCCCGCCTCGCGCGCGCGTTCGGAGAACCAGACGAACCCGAGCCCCGGCGGCGTCATAAGCCCCTTCTGGCTGGCCGCGACCAGCACGTCGATGCCCCAGTCGTCCATCCGCAGCGGATCGCAGCCGAGCGAGGCGATCGCGTCGACGGCCAGCAGCGCCGGATGGCCGGTGGCGTCGATCGCGGCCCGGATCGCGGCAATGTCGTTCCTGACCGAGCTTGCGGTGTCGACATGGCTGACGAGCACGGCGCGGATCCGGTGCGCACGGTCGGCCGAGAGCGCCTCGGCGATACGTGCCGGATCGGCCGGGGCCTGCCGGCCGAAGTCGAGGCGGGTGACGGTGACGCCCATGCGCTCGGCCGAGTTTGCCCAGCCGATCCCGAATTGCCCGGTCAAGGCCACAAGCGCGCCGTCGCCGGCAGAGAACATGTTGGCATTCGCCGCCTCCCAGGCGCCGTGGCCGTTGGCGATGTAGATCGCCACATGGGCCGCGGTGCAGGCGACCCGCTTCAGACCGGCGCGGATCTCCGCGGTCATCTCGTGCAGGGGGCCGGCATAGATGTTCGGCGCCGCCCGGTGCATCGCCGCAAGCACACGGTCGGGCATCACCGAGGGACCGGGAATGGCAAGATAGGGGCGGCCCCGGGACAGACTCATGCGTTTCTCCTGACTGGCCGGCAACGACTGGGCCCGGCCCCGGGCAAGGACTAGGCCCGGCCCCGGGCAAGGTCAATCGGCGCTCGCTACCTTGCGCAGCGTGCCCCGCCGGTATAGATCGCCTCGAGAGCGGCCAGTGGCGCCGCGCAGCCCAAGGCCGCCGGATCCGTGACCCGCACCGCCACCCGCTCGCCTGACGACGACATCCCCTTCACCTCGCGCGAACTCTTCGGCCGGCTCTGGCGCGACTATCTGTCCGTGCACAAGTGGCGGATGGCCGGTGCGACCCTGGTCATGGTCATCGAAGGGTCCACCCTGGCCGCGCTTTCGTGGCTGCTGAAACCGCTCTTCGACAAGGTCTTCGTGCCCGGCAGCGGCGGATCTATGGCTTTCGTCGGCGGGGCGATCTTCGGCCTCTTCCTGGTACGTGCGGCGACCAGCCTCATCTACAAGACGATGCTGACGCGGATCTCGCTCAAGACCTCGACAGCCATGCAGATCGATCTGCTGCGCCACCTGCTCACGCTCGACGGCGCGTTCTTCCAGACCAACCCGCCGGGGTCACTGATCGAGCGGGTGCAGGGCGATACCAACGCGGTGCAGGCGCTCTGGTCGACGATCATCTCGGGCATGGGGCGCGATGTCGTCTCGCTCATCTCGCTCTTCGGCGTGGCGCTTGCGATCAACCCGCTCTGGACCGCCGCCGTGCTGGTCGGCGCCCCCGCGCTGATCCTTCCCACGGTGCTCGTGCAGCGCTACGTGCGGCGCAAGGCGATCTTCGTGCGCCGGCAGAACGCACGCCGCGCCACGCGGCTTGACGAGATCTTCCACGGCATCACGGCGATCAAGCTCAACCAGATGGAGGAGTTCCAGCTCGCGCGCTTCGTCGAGATCATTCGCAGCATCGTCCGCGCCCAGGTCAAGACCGCGATGAGCCGCGCCGCCCTGCCCTCGCTCATCGACGTGGTGACGGGGATCGGCTTTCTCGGTGTCCTCCTGCTTGCCGGCCCGCAGATCGCGGCCGGGCACAAGACCGTGGGCGATTTCATGTCGTTCTTCAGTGCCACGATCCTCGCCTTCCAGCCGCTCCGCCGGCTCGGGGCGATGGCCGGCACCTGGCATGTCGCGGCGGCCAGCCTGACGCGGGTCTACACGCTCTTCGACACGCGTTCCGAGATCCTGCCGCCCAGGCAACCCGTGGCGCCGGACCCGGAGCGCACGGAGATCCGCTTCGACAACGTCCATCTCTCCTATGGCGACCACCCGGTGCTGCGCGGCCTGAGCTTCACTGCCCGCGCCGGAAGCACGACCGCCATCGTCGGGCCTTCCGGCGCCGGCAAGTCGACGGTCTTCAACCTGCTCACCCGGATGATCGACCCGCAGTCCGGGCAGATCACCATCGGCGCCCGTTCCGTGACCGATTTCACCTTGCCGGCGCTGCGCGAACTCTTCTCGGTCGTGACCCAGGATGCGACGCTCTTCGACGAGACGATCCGCGACAACATCCTTGTCGGCCATTCCGGGATCGGAAACGAGAGGCTGCGCGCCGCGATGGATGCCGCCCATGTGAGCGAATTCGTCGACGCGTTGCCGAGACGGCTTGAAACCCCGGCCGGTCCGCGCGGATCGGGACTTTCTGGCGGACAGCGGCAGCGGATCGCGATCGCCCGCGCGGTCCTGCGCGACACCCCGATCCTGCTGCTCGACGAGGCGACCTCGGCGCTCGATGCCGCCTCGGAGGCACTGGTGCAGCAGGCGTTGGAGCGGCTCAGCCGTGGCCGCACGACACTTGTCGTGGCGCACCGCCTTGCAACGGTGCGTGACGCCGACCACATCATCGTGATGGACAGCGGCCGTGTCGTCGAGGAAGGCACCCACGAGAGCCTGTTGAAGAACGACGGGCTCTATGCGAGCCTCTGCCGGCTGCAGTTCTCGGACTGACCCCGGGGGAAAGCGCCATGACCGATGAAAGCGCGGGCGAGCCCGCCCCGTCCCGTCGCCTGTTCCGCATCGCCGGCGAGGATCGCGAGAGTTTCTTGCAAGGCCTCGTGACCAACGATGTCGCGAAGCTCCGCGACGGTCTCGTCTATGCGGCCCTCCTCGGACCGCAGGGGCGCTACCTGGCGGATTTCCTTCTCGTCCCCGCCGGGGACGCGATCCTGATGGATGTCGACCAGAACCTTGCCGAGGCGCTCCCGCGGCGGCTCTCGATGTACCGGCTGCGTGCCCGGGTGACGATCGAGCCCGCCGATATCGCGGTCACGCGCGGGCTCGGCCCCGCACCCGAGGGCGCCTTCGCCGATCCGCGTCACCCGAGTCTCGGCTGGCGGCGCTACGGCGCCCCCTGCACGGCCGCTCAGCGGATCGACTGGGATGCGATCCGCGTCGCGGCGACGATCCCGCAAAGCGCCGTCGAGCTTGTCCCGGACGAGACGCTGATCCTCGAGGCCGGGTTCGAGCGCCTGCACGGCGTCGACTTCCGCAAGGGCTGCTATGTCGGCCAGGAGGTGACGGCGCGGATGAAGCACAAGACCGAGCTCCGCAAGGGGCTTGTCACGCTGGCGATCGACGGCGAGGCACCGGTCGGCAGCGCGATCACCGCGGATGGCAAGCCGGCCGGCACGCTCTTCACCCGTTCGGGCGGGCGCGCCATCGCCCAGCTGCGCCTCGACCGCGCCGGCGGCGATCTCCGGGCCGGCGCGGCGCGGCTGCAATTCACGGGCTGACGAAGAGTCACGGGCTGACGAAGAAGGGAACGGCAGATGGCAGAAGAACGTGTGGCACTCGTCACCGCCGGAGGCAGCGGGCTCGGCGCCGCTGCGGCACGACGACTTGCGGCGGACGGGTTCAGGATCGCGATCCTCTCCTCCTCGGGCAAGGGCGAGGCGCTCGCGCAGAGCCTCGGCGGGTTCGGGGTTACCGGCTCCAACCTCGAAGAGGCGGATCTCGCGCGGCTCGTCGACGAGGCGGCGAACCGCTGGGGGCGGATCGACGTTCTGGTCAATTCCGCCGGCCACGGGCCGAAGGGCGACCTGCTCGCGATCCCCGATGCCGACTGGCATCTGGGGATGGAATACTACCTGCTGAACGTCATCCGCCCGACACGGCTCGTCACCCCGCACATGCAGGCAGCGGGGGGCGGCGCGATCATCAACATCTCGACCTTCGCCGCCTTCGAACCCGATCCGCTGTTCCCGACCTCGGGCGTCTTTCGCGCCGGGCTTGCCGCCTTCACCAAGCTCTTTGCCGACCGCTATGCGCCCGACAACATCCGCATGAACAACGTCCTGCCCGGCTTCATCGACAGCCTGCCGGAAAAGGAAGACCGCCGCGCGCGGATCCCGCTCGGCCGCTACGGACGGGTCGAGGAGGTGGCGGGGCTGATCGGCTGGCTCGCCTCGGTCGAGGGCGGCTACATGACCGGGCAGAACCTGCGCATCGACGGCGGGCTCACGCGGTCGGTCTGAGGTGCCGGGCGCCGCAGCGGCGCCCGAACCGGTGCGGGCCACTCAGGCGCGCTCGGAATATTCCATCGTGTCGGTGTTGACGATGATCGCCTCGCCCTCGCCGACGAAGGGCGGCACCATGATGCGCACGCCGTTGTCGAGGATCGCGGGCTTGTAGCTGTTGGCCGCCGTCTGGCCCTTCACCACCGGCTCGGTCTCGGTGACGGTGCAGGTGACCTTCTGCGGGATCGAGACCGAAAGCGCCTCGTCGCCGTAATACTCGATCGTCGCCACCATCCCGTCTTGCAGGAAGGGGCGCCGGTCGCCGAGAAGGTCGGCCGGAAGCTCGGTCTGCTCGAAGGTCTCGCTGTCCATGAAGACCAGCATGCCGTCGTTTTCATAGAGGAATTGCTGGTCCTTCTGGTCCAGCCGGACCCGTTCGACCTTGTCTTCCGAACGGAAGCGTTCGTTCAGCTTGCGCCCGTCGCGCAGGTTCTTGAGCTCGACCTGGGCGAAGGCGCCGCCCTTGCCGGGTTTCACGTGGTTGACCTTGACGGCCGCCCAGAGCCCGCCGTCATGCTCCAGCACAAAGCTGGGGCGGATTTCGTTGCCATTGATCTTCGGCATGCAAAGGAACCTTGCTAAAAGGTTGAATGGATTTGGCCCGCACCTATATATTCCGGGTCGTTCTCTGGCAAGCCAACAAGATACGGTATCGGTCTTCGCAGAGGTATGCCCCCAGCGCATGACTGACATGCAAGAAGTGGCATACCGAATCGCGACCAAATCGCCATAAACAGCGGAACGCCGGTAAACGCAAGAGCAAGAAAAACGGAAGCAGAGAAATGCGTGATTTCGTAGACGGCACGGCATTCAACTACGAGCAGGGGCAACGGTCGCGCAAACTTTTCGCGGCGGTGGTTCTGGCAGCGCTCGATGATGCCATCGCCGATGACAAGAAGTATGGTAACGGGCCCGAGCAGATTGCCCGCTGGGCGCGCTCCCGCGATGGGCGCGAGGTTCTGTCCTGTGCCGGGATCGATCCGAACGAGCGTGTCGTGAAGGGTCTGATGGAATTCGTGGGCAAGGGTGTGCGCACCTCTGTCGCGCTCTCGCGCGAGGAAAGCGAACGCCGCCATGCCGCCGAAGAGGCCGAGGCCGCCTGAACGGGCTCTCACGCCGATCAGGTTCGAAAATGGAAAGAGCGCGCCCCATGAGGGCGCGCTCTTTCGTTTGATCCGTTCCGTTTGTGAAACCGGCGGCGGCCTATTCCTCGTTGTCGAAGACCCCCCCGGCCTCCAGCGCCCGGTTGATCTCGCGGCGCACGAGCTTGCGCACGTTGCGGGTGATGCGCTCTCCGAGCGGACCCTGAAGCTCGCTGCGGATCACCTCGGCCACCAGCGCCCGCAGCGCCGCTTCGTCGGCAGGCACGGGCTGCGCCGCCGGCTCGGGGCGTTCCCCGGCCACGGGGTCGCTGCTGCGCGGGGCGGCATCGTCGCGGTCCCAGGGGCCCGCGTCTTGCGCGGGCGCGGGCGCCGCTTCCGCGGCGGTGGCCTCCCCGGTCCTGTCCTCCGGTTCGGCGGCAGGCTCGACGTAATGCGGGCGGATGATGCGGACAGAACTGAAGGTCGAGAGCACCGTCGCCGCAACCTCGGGCGCCGCATCCGCGTCATCGGTGGTGTCGTCGCTCCTCCGCGTGGCCGCGACCTCTGGCGGCGCGACGAGCGCATCGGTGAGGTCGAGCGGGGCGTCGCGCAGGCCCGACGGCTCGCAGACCTCGGGCTCTTGCAGGGTCTCGGGACCTTCGTCGGCCGCGTGGCCATCTGGCACCTCGGGGCCATCGTCGGCCCAGGAGTCATGGTCGGTCCGGGGGTCATGGTCGGTCCGGGGGGTGTCGCGCGCCTCGGGGTCGGCGGGAGCACTGGGCACGGCGCGCGTCCAGGGCGTGGAGTCGCGCGTTTCCTCGCTCCCGTCGCCCCTGGTCTGGGCGTCTTCGGTCTCGGCCCGGCCGGTCCCGGCCGCGGCATGGGCGTCATCCGGCGTCATGGCGGCTTGCCCGACGCGGTCGTCGGCCTCGTCCTCCTGAGTGCCATCGTCCGAAAGCGCCGCTTCGACCAGTTCCTCGGCGACGATGTCCTCGACCGAAGCTGCCCTCTCGCCGTCGCCGGCGGCAGCCAGCTCGGCGCCTTCGGGCTCCGCTTCGGGCGCGGCCGGCTTGGCGCGCAGCAAGATCACATCGCCGCCCGATCGCGCCACCGGCGCGTCACTCGCGGAGACCTCGCTCGCGGCGACCCCGGTCTCGGGGTTCTCGGAGGCAGCCTCCTCACCGGCATCCCCGGCGGCGGTGCCCGCCCTCTCCTCCAGCCAGTCGTCGACGTGGAATCCGCCGGCGAAAGCGCCATCGAGCGCCTCGTCGGTGCGCGGCGTCACTTCGCTGCCATCCGGCTCGAAGTCCTCGCCGATCCCTGCCACGGCCGCCTCAAGCTCGGCAATCGTCTCTTCGAGCCTGGCGGGATCGGTCTCGGGCGCGGCGGCCTCGTCGATCCGCTGTTCGCTTGTCAGGACAAGCTTGTTGCGCACCGGGGCCTCGGGATAGGGGGAGGTCGTCTTCAGTTCGCTCCGCATGGCGCGCCTGTCTTCGGACACCAGCCGGCGAATCGAGGACAGGACATCCTGGATTTCCACGTTGGCCATGGGATCGGACATGATGACTCCTCTACCGGTGCGCCGGGACTGTAGCCCCGCCCCGAATGCATCACAACACTGTGGCAGAAATCAGTTCCGACCGATGGCCTCAAGAACACGGTCGAGGCTCTTGCCCCGCACCGAGGTCACCGGCGCCGACTTGACGGCGTTGTAGTAGCCGGCCGGATCGTAGACCGGCACACCGAGATTGAGGTGCTCGGCGGTGAGAAGCCCCATCGTTGCGAGCAGAGAATAGGTCGCGGTCTGGTAATCGGCCTCGGCGGTGATCCGGCTCGCGCGGGCATCGAGCAGCGATTGCTCGGCATCGAGCACGTCGAGCGTGGTGCGGGCGCCAAGCTTCGCTTCTTCCCTGACGCCGTCATAGGCGATCTGCGCCGCCTCGACCTCGCGGGCCGAGGCGGAGATCTGCGCGCGCGTCACCTCGATCTGGGCCCAGGCGGAGCCCACGCCCTGATCGATGAGAACCGCCGCCTGATGGAGGCCGGCGCGGGCCTGATCGCGCTGCGCGATCGCCTTGCGGTGGACCGAGGAAAGCTTGCCGCCGGCATAGATCGGCTGCGTCAGGTTGATGCCGAGCCGCGAGACGTCCTGGCCGCTGTCCGAGCGCGCGACCGAGGCGGAACCGGTGAGCGACGGCAACCGCTGCGCGGCCGCGTAGGTCACGCCGAGATCGGAGGCGGCCACCAGGTGCTGCGCCTGCAGGATCGAGGGATGGCTGCGCTGCGCGATGGCACGCGCCTCGGCGACGCTGCGCGGCAGGGGCGGCGTCTTCGGCGCCACGGCGAGCGGCCCGGGGTAGTGGCCGGTCACGGCCTTGTAGAGCTCGCGGGCGGCAGCCAGCTGCCCCTCGGCGGCGGCCAGCGCGGCACGGGCCCCGGCCAGCCGCGCTTCCGAAAGTGCGACGTCCGTGCGCGTCACCTCGCCGACATCGAACTGGTCCTGGGTGGCGCGCAGGTTCTCGCCCAGCACGCGGACCGAGTTCTGGTTGATCGAGACATTCTCGGTGGCGCTGCGGACCCCGAAATAGGCCTCGACGGCGTTCTGCAGGATATTCTGCTCGACGCCGACCAGCGCCTCGCGCGTCGCCAGAACGGTTTCCTTGGCGATGTCGACGGCAATCCTGTTGCGGCCCGAGTCGTAGAGCGTCATCTGGGCGCTGAGCGCGATCGAGCCGGACAGGTTGTTGGTGCCGGGCGAAACCGGGTCGGAATAGTCGCCGTTGGCGATGAAGCTCAGCGCCGGGCGCAGCGCGGCCACGGCACTCGCCACATCCTCGTCCGCGGCGCGCAGCACGGCACGGTTCTGTTCGATGATGTTCGAGGTCTTGTAGGCCGATATCAGCGCGTCGGCGAGCGTCTCGGCCGTCGCGGCGCCTGCAAGCGCGAACACGGCAGTCACCGCCGCAAGGATAGTCCTGACACCGCGACGCCGCATGTTCCGACCCTTTCCATCCACCGCCGGCCGCTGCCGGAGCACTGCCTGCGGGATCATCAAAACACGAACCCTCCGGGCTTGCCGAAACCCGGAAGAACCGGCGCGGCGGCAGCGAAGGCAAGGCGCCAGGTCACCGCGCCGTCGATCTTCAGCCCGATGCGACAGGCGCCGAGCGCCCCGTCACTGAAGAGGCAGGCGATGCGCCCGCCCTCTTTCAGCTGCGCCAGAAGCGCGTCGGGCACCACCTCGACGGCACCCTCGATGACGATCGCGTCATAGGGCCCGTGCCTGGCCGCACCGTCGGCGAGCGGCGCCTCGATCACCACGGCGTTGTCGGCGCCGACCTCGGACAGCCGCGCCTGCGCCTGAGCGGCGAGTTCCGGATCCTCCTCGACCGCGATCACCGCGTCGGCGAGGCGGGCGATGAGGGCTGCCGAATAGCCAAGGCCGCAGCCGATATCGAGCACGAGGTCGCCGGGCTGGATGTCGAGCGCGTCGAGCATCTTCGCCTGGGTCCGGGGCTCCAGCATCACCCGGCCCGCTCCAAGGTCGAGGTTGCCGCCGACATAGGCCGCCTCGCGCCGCGCCGAGGGCACGAAGACCTCGCGCCGCACGTCGAGCATGGCCGCGATGATCGGGAACTTCGTCACGTCGTTGGGGCGAACCTGGGTGTCGACCATCGTCGTGCGCCGGGCGGCGAAATCGTTCATCGACTGAACTCTTCGGTTTGATTTCCGTCTGCAATCTCTTGCCACAATAAACCGGGGGTCGCAACGGGTCTGGTCGCGCCGATGCAGCGACATCCGGTCGCGAACGGCTTGCACCGGATAGGGCCTTGGTATATCCCCGCAGGACTTTCCGGCGGGTTGGCGGAGAGGTTACGCAGCGGATTGCAAATCCGTGTAGACCGGTTCGATTCCGGTACCCGCCTCCATTCCCCATCGCCCCGCCCTTGCCTCCGTGGTGTTC
Source organism: Albidovulum sp. (assembly GCA_020637635.1). Classification (GTDB taxonomy): domain Bacteria; phylum Pseudomonadota; class Alphaproteobacteria; order Rhodobacterales; family Rhodobacteraceae; genus Albidovulum. Next base: position 187,588 of record JACKKB010000007.1, on the reverse strand, counting down.
GCAACGTCGCCGATGCATCGCGGCCCGTTGCAGGTGCGCGCCCTCTGCCGCTCTTTCGGAGGCATGCGACCGGGACGGAACGCAAAAAAGGCGGGCTTGGGGGCCCGCCTTAGTTCGGTCTCGCCGACAGGGAGGAAGTGAGGAGACCGTCGTGGCAAGGTCGCCCGCGCGCGGCGCGGGCAGACCCCGATCACTTCACCGCGGCAGCGGCTTTCTTCGCGGCGGCGGTGACTTCGGTCTGCGCCTTCTTCACCGCGGCGGTCGCGTCTTCCGACATTTCCTTGCCGGCGGCGAGCATCAGCTCGACCGTTTCCATCTGCGCCTTCTTCGCAACTTCGGCGAAGGCGGCGATGTTCTCGGCGGCCATCTCGGCAGCGGCGGACGCGAAGTCCGAGAACGCCTTGGAGTAGTCGGCCGGCTCATCCTTCACCTTGGCAAGCGAGCCAACCCTGGCGAGCGCGTCCTTGGTCCACTTCGAGGTGATCTCGTTCGACTTCTCGGCGGCTTCGAGGGCGACCTTGGTCATCTTCTCGCCAAGCACGGCCGAGCTCTTGAAGCTCTCCTGGTAGGCCTTCGTGTCGAACGGGAAGTTCGCGGCCATGTCCTGCATCACTTTCGTGAAATCCTGGGTCTTTTGCATCGGTCTCTCCTGAGATTGGTCGGGCGGGTCTGCCCCGTCGATCTGGAAGAGAACATACATGCTGCGCTGCAGCATTTCAAGTGGGATTGCTGCATCGCAGAAAAATCAATCTTCGCCCGTCGTTTCAGACGGTTGGGATTTCCGTGACGTAAGTTCCCGGCGCCGGGGCCAGCTCGGGGTGGTCCGAATCGCCCGGCTTGCGCGCCGGCACCATCTTGCCCGAACGCGGTTTCAGCCACGCCTCCCAGGCCGGCCACCAGCTGCCCGCGTGGAAGGTCGCCGACGCCATCCACTCGTCGGCATGGTCCATCTCGGCCGTGTTGGTGTAGTGACCGTACTTGTTCTTGTTCGGCGGATTGACGATGCCGGCGATATGGCCCGATTGGGAGACGACGAAGGTCTTGTCCCTGGAGCCGAACTGCCGGACGCCGTTGAACGACCCCTTCCAGGGCGCGATGTGATCGGTCTCGCAGGCCACCGCATAGAGCGGCACCTTGATGTCGGAAAGCCCGACCTTCTCGCCGCAGAGCGGCATCTTGCCGGCCGCGAAGCGGTTGCCCTGGCAGATCCAGCGGAGGTATTCGACCGCCATCCGCGCCGGCAGGTTGGTGCCGTCGCCGTTCCAGTAGAGCAGATCGAAGGCGGGCGGCTTCTCGCCCAGCATGTAGTTCCGGATCGCCGGCGCGAAGACGAGATCGTTCGAGCGCAGGAACGAGAAGGTGCGCGCCATGAAGAACTTGTCGAGGTAGCCGTCGCGCTCCACCTGAGCCTCGATCCCGTCGACGAAATCGTCATCGAGAAAGACCGAGACCTCGCCGGGGTCGGAGAAGTCGGTCAGCGTGGTGAAGAACGTGGCGGACTTCGCCGACTTGTCGCCCCGTTTCTTCATGAGCGCGAGCGTGAGCGACAAGGTGGTGCCGGCAATGCAGTAGCCGACCGCGTTCACCTTGTTCTCGCCGGTGATCGCCTTGACCTCGTTGATGGCGGTCAGGAACCCTTCCTCGACATAGGTGTCGAGCCCGACATCGGCGAAGCTGCGGTCGGGGTTGCGCCAGCTCACGACAAAGAGCGTATAGCCCTGATCGACGATCCACTTGATGAGGCTGTTGGCCGGCTTCAGGTCGAGGATGTAGAACTTGTTGATCCAGGGCGGGAAGATGATGAGAGGCGTCTCGTGCACCTGCTTGGTGGTCGGCGAATACTGGATGAGCTCGATCAGCCGGTTGCGGTAGACGACCGATCCCGGGGTGGCGCCGATGTTGTCGCCGAGCGTGAAGGCATCGGGATCGGCCAGGCGAACGAGGAGATCGCCGCGGTTCTCCTCGATGTCGGCCACGAGGTTCTCGAGCCCCCGCACGAGACTCTCGCCCTCGGTCGCGACGGCACGTTCGAGCGCGTCGGGATTGGTGGCGAGAAAGTTCGTCGGCGCCACCAGGTCCATCAGCTGCCGGGCGAAATGCTCCACCCGCTGGCGTTCGTGGGGCGCCAGCCCGTCGATGGCCGCCAGCGCCTGGTTCATGGCTTCGACGTTGCGGAAATACTGCTGCTTGACGAAGTTGAAATAGGGATGCGTCTGCCAGAGCGGGTTGGAAAAGCGCCGGTCGGTCGGGGTCGTGTCCTCGGGAGCTTCGAACCGGCCCTCGGCGAGCGCCTGCTGCGCGTCGAGATAGTGGCGCAGCGTCTGGCCCCAGAGCGCTGCCTGCTGTTCGATCAGCTTGCCGGGGTTCTCGGCTGCCTGCTTCCAGTAGGCGGATATGGCATTGGCGAAGAGGCCCGAGCCAGGCGCCTCGACTGCCGGGTTCGGTGGACGCTTGCGTGCCATCGCCAGGGCAAGGCGTTGCGTCAATTCCTCAAGTTTCGCCAGATTTGTATTCAATTTCTCAAGATTTTCTGGTGAAGACTTAAGTTCAGTTGTCATCTACCGGTTTCCTCCCTAACCTGTTGCACTGCAGCATACTGTCGCCGCGACGCTTCGCCTAGCAGCGAATTGTGCGTCCCGCGCGAAGGAGACGTGATGAAGACTATGTTCTCATACGACCTGATGGAAAGCACCAGGAATACGAACGAATGGCTCGGTGCCTCGGCGCGGGCCTTCGCCTCGTACCCGGCATGGGGTCTGGTGCCGCATCCGTTCTTCAAGGCAATGTCGGCCTGGGGCCGTGTGACAGAGCGGAGCTTCGCCAGGATGGTGATCAAGCCCGACTGGGGCATCCGCACCATCGTCGGATCGGACGACCGCGACCATCTGGTGCAGATCGAGACCGAGGTCACGCGTCCCTTCGGCGACCTGATCCACTTCCGCGTCTCCGGCCGCGATCCGATGCCGCGCCGCGTGCTGCTGGTCGCGCCGATGTCGGGCCACTACTCGACCCTGGTGCGTTCGACCGTGGTCAGCCTGCTGCCGGATTGCGACGTCTACGTGACCGACTGGCACAATGCGCGCGACATCCCGGTCAGCGCCGGCAAGTTCGACGTCGAGGACTACACCCTTTATCTCGTGGATTTCATGCGCCATCTCGGGCCCGACATCAACGTCGTCGCGGTCTGCCAGCCGGCTCCCCTGACGCTTGCAGCGACCGCCTATCTTGCCGAGGAAGACCCCGCCGCGCAGCCCCGCACGATGACCCTCATCGGCGGCCCCATCGACCCTGACGCGGCGCCGACCGAGGTCACCGACTTCGGCCGCCGCCTGACCATGGGTCAGCTCGAGCATCTCGCGATCCAGCGCGTGGGCTTCAAGTATCGCGGCGCCGGAAGGCTCGTCTATCCGGGTCTCCTGCAGCTCGCGTCGTTCATCTCGATGAACCTCGAACGCCACAGCGCCGCCTTCGGCGACAAGATCCTCGCCGCCGCCAAGGGCGAGGACAGCGAGCGCGACGCCCACAACCGCTTCTATGACGAATATCTCTCGGTCATGGACATGACGGCGGAGTTCTATCTCTCCACCGTCGAGCGGGTGTTCAAGAAACGCGAGATCGCGCTCAACGAGTTCGTCGTCGGCGACAAGCAGGTGGATATCGGCAAGATCACCGAGGTCGCCGTGAACATCGTCGAGGGCGAGGAAGACGATATCTCCGCGCCCGGTCAGTGCCTGGCGGCGCTGCCGCTGCTGACCGGCCTGCCCGAGTCGAAGAAGGCCAGCCACCTGGAGCCCGGCGCCGGCCACTACGGCATCTTCGCCGGCAAGAGCTGGCGCAGGAACATCCGGCCGCTGGTGCTCGAATTCATCGATCGCAACGGCGGCGGTGTGGCGATGACCAAGGGAACCGGCGGCAAGACGCGGATCCGCGCCGTCTGAGGCCATCCCGGCCGGGGGGTGCCGGGGGCCCCGCTGCCCGCAGGGGATCGCGCCGGCCCGGCCTTTCGCGGTTGCGTCCCGGGCGGCCCGGCGCCGGCTCAGAGATTTCGGGCCCAGATCGCGATCAACTCGCTCACGGGCGCGCTGCGCGACGGGCTGAGGATCCGGCCGGCTATGACATGGCTGTACGGGTCGTCGCCCGGCCCTGCCACCTGCTCCACCACCGAGACCGAGCCGCCCCAGCGTGCGGCGACCGCTTCGGTCTCGGCGGCGGAGACCACCTGATCGGCCCGGGCGAAGAGAAAGAGCGCGGGCACCCGCACCGACTTGTAGTCGGCAAGGCGCGCATGTTCGGCCAGCGCCGCCATCGGCAAGAGCGCCACGGTCGGATAGCAGGTCGTCCAGTATTTCGCGTGATCGGGGTTCTGCGGAGCGAAGCAGCGCTCCGACCCGGCGACAAGCGGCACCCAACGGCGCGCGAGGGGCCAGGTCAGAAGCGCCGCGACCGGCGGCTTTAGGCGGAAGTTCGGCGAGACGAAGACGATCCCGTCCATCCCTGAGGCGAGCGACGGTTGCAGCGCCGCCTCGGCCGCGAGCGTGCCGCCGGTCGAGGTGGCAATCACCAGAACCCGCCTGCCGATCCTCTTGCCGATCGCCAGCGCCTCCGCGGTGTCGATCATCCAGTCATTGACACTCGGCCCGGCAAAGCGGTCCGGCCCCAGCCCGTGCCCGGCGAACCGGGTGAAGTAAAGGTTGGCGCCGAGCGCCTGCGCGACCCTGTCGGGAACCGGGCGGATCTCTTCGGAGGTGGCCGAAAAGCCGTGCAGGTAGATGACCGCCCAATCGGTGACGGCCCCTCGCGCGCCCGCCCAGAGGATGCGCTTCTCGACACCGGGCGTGATCCCGCCCACGGTTGCCTCGCGGGTCGCGAGATAGGTGTCGAGATCCTCCGGCAGCGCCGCGGCATCGAAGGCCGGGACGAGACCGAGCGGTTCGCGCGGCCCGAAGAAGACGAGCCCGAGCGCCACCAGCACCAGAAGGCCGAGCGTTGCAAGGAGGAACCGAAGGGTCCTAGCCATGCCCGCCCCCTGCCCGCTGCAGGACCTTCAGCACCGAAACCTCGATCAGCCTCAGGCACTCGGGCGTCGAAAAGCGGTGGTCGGCGCCCTTCACGATGGTGAGGCGCAGGTCGGGGCCCTCGGCATGGTCCAGAAGCCGCGTCGCGACCGCCACCGGCACGTCGCTGTCGTCGGTCCCCTGCAGCATCCGCACCGGCATCCTCAGCTTGAGCGGCGCCTGCAGCACGAAATGGCGACGGCCGTCCTCGATCAGCCGGCGGGTGATCACATAGGGTTCGTCGGAATAGTCCGACGGCAAGGCCACCTGCCCCGCCTCCATCAGCGCGCGCTGTTCCTCGGGGCTGAAGCCTGCCCGCATCGTCTCGGTGAAGTCGGGCGCGGCGGCGATTGTCACCAGGCCCGCGACCCGCTCCGGCAGGTCCCGGGCGATCAGGAGCGCGATCCAGCCGCCCATCGACGAGCCGACGAGAACCTGTGGCCCCTCGGTCAGCATCCGGATCGCCGCGCGCGCGTCCTCGGCCCAGTCGCCGATGGCGCCATCGAGAAAGTCGCCTCCCGACGACCCATGGCCGGAATAGTCGAAGCGGAGAAAGGCACGGCCCTCGGCCCGCGCCCAGGCCTCGAGCGCCAGCGCCTTGGTGCCTTCCTTGTCCGACCGGAAGCCGCCGAGGAAGACCACACCCGGCCCCGCGCCCCCGATCCGGTCATAGGCGATCCGCCGTCCCTCAGGCGTCTCCAGAATGCCGCTCATGCCGTCCCCCTTCGCTTCTTCGTTGCGACAAATACTCCCGGGGGTCCGGGGGTGGAACCCCCGGCCGTTGACATCGGTGCCCCGATCCCCGAAGAAAGCCCCGACATAACCCGCAACCGGGCGTTCCGTGGGCGCCAAACCGACGAGGAGCATGGCCATGAGCCAGATTTCCCTGACATTCCCCGATGGCAATCGACGCGACTACGCAAGTGGCGTGACCGCCGCCGAGGTGGCGCAGTCGATTGCGCCCTCTCTCGCCAAGTCCGCGATCTCGGCCTCGGTCGACGGCCGGCACTGGGATCTCCAGTGGCCGATCGAGGCCGATGCGTCGATCGCCATCCACACGATGAAGGACGACGCCCAGGCGCTCGAACTCATCCGGCACGACTTCGCGCATGTGATGGCGCGCGCGGTGCAGAAGCTCTGGCCCGAAGTGAAGGTCACCATCGGCCCGGTGATCGAGAACGGCTGGTATTACGACTTCGACCGGGACGAGCCCTTCACGCCCGAGGACCTCGGCGCGATCGAGCGCGAGATGAAGGCGATCATCAACGAGCGCGATCCGGTCAGGACCGAGGTCTGGGACCGCGCGCGGGCGATCGACCACTACGTGCGCAAGCACGAGCCCTTCAAGGTCGAGCTGATCGAGGCGATCCCCGGCGACGAGCCCCTGCGCATGTATTGGCACGGTCACTGGCAGGATCTCTGCCGGGGTCCGCACCTGCAACACACCGGCCAGCTGCCGGCCGACGCCTTCAAGCTCATGTCCGTCGCCGGCGCCTACTGGCGCGGCGATCATCGCAACAAGCAGTTGCAACGCATCTACGGCGTCGCCTTCAGGAACCGCGAGGACCTCAAGGCGCATCTGACAATGCTGGAAGAAGCCGCCAAGCGCGACCACCGCAAGCTCGGTCGCGAGATGGAGCTTTTCCACCTTCAGGAAGAAGCCCCCGGCATGGTCTTCTGGCACCCGAACGGCTGGACCATCTACCGCGCGCTCGAGGATTACATGCGCCGCCGCCTGCGCCGCGCCGGCTACAGGGAGATCAAGACGCCGCAGGTGGTGGACCGCGTGCTCTGGGAACGCTCGGGCCACTGGGAGGCCTACCGGGAAAACATGTTCATCGTCGAGGTGGACGAGGAAGGCGCCAAGGAAAAGCGCATCAATGCGCTGAAACCGATGAACTGCCCCTGCCATGTGCAGGTCTACAACCAGGGCCTGAAGTCCTACCGCGACCTGCCCTTGCGCCTCGCCGAGTTCGGATCGTGCCACCGCTATGAAAGCTCGGGATCAATGCACGGGCTCATGCGGGTGCGCGGCTTCACCCAGGACGATGCCCATATCTTCTGCACCGAGGACCAGATCGAAAGCGAATGCGCCGATTTCATCGGCCTTCTGTCGTCGATCTACCGCGACCTCGGCTTCACCAAGTTCGACGTGAAGCTGTCGACCCGGCCCGACGTGCGCGTGGGTTCCGACGAGATCTGGGACAAGGCCGAGACGGCGCTGGAAAACGCCGTGCGCAAGGTCACCAACGATTACGAGATCGACCCCGGCGAAGGCGCCTTCTACGGACCGAAGCTCGACTTCAAGCTCACTGACGCGATCGGGCGGGAATGGCAGTGCGGCACCTTCCAGGCCGATTTCAACCTGCCGATGCGGCTCGGCGCGGAATATGTGGGCGAGGATGGGGCCAAGCACCGCCCCGTCATGCTTCACCGCGCCATCCTCGGCTCGTTCGAGCGGTTCATCGGCATCCTGATCGAGAACTACGCCGGCAAGATGCCGTTCTGGCTCGCGCCCCGGCAGGTCGTCGTGGCCTCGATCGTCTCGGATGCCGACGACTATGTGAACGAGGTCGCGGCGCGGCTCGGCGCCGCCGGCCTTCGGGCCGAGGCCGACACGCGCAACGAGAAGATCAACTACAAGATCCGCGAACATTCGGTGGGAAAGATTCCCGTGATCCTCGCGATCGGGATGAAGGAAGTGGCCGACCGGAGTGTTTCAGTTCGCCGCCTCGGCGAGACGAAAACCGAGACCTTCGGGCTTGACGATGTGGTCGCGGCGCTCGTGGCCGAAGCCGCGCCACCTGATCAAAACTGATATATTTCAATGATGTGAGGGCGGCCTTTCGGGGCCGCCCTCTTGCGTCCGGCCTATCGGGCCGGTGATGGGAATATTTCCCACCTTCACGGCTCTGTGTCCCACATGTTCGTGAATGGTCACGCTGCGCGGCGGCGCCCTAGTCTTTTCTCGTCGCCAGTCGACATAACCGATACCGACCCACAGCAAGGGAACCAGACATGTCCTATTCGATGAAATCCATCGCCGTCGCCGGCTCGCTCGCCGCCGCACTTGCCGCGCAGTTCGCCACCGCGGCCGCCGCGCAGGACGGCAAGGAAAAATGCTACGGCGTCGCGCTCGCCGGCCAGAACGACTGCAAGGCCGGTGCCGGCACCACCTGCGCCGGAACCTCCAAGGTCGACTACCAGGGCAACGCCTGGAAGGCCGTGCCGACCGGCACCTGCACCACGATGGAATTGCCCGACGGCCGCATGGGCTCGCTCGAGGCGCTCGACCGCGATCTGCCGCAGGGCTGAGACGCAACCACCGGCCTGCCCGGCGCCGCCGGGCGGGCCCTTTCAGACCGGAGGATGCCATGTTCGACCAGACCGCCCGCAAGGAACTGCCCGCGCGCCCCGGCATAGGCTACAAGCCGCAGCACTTTTCCAACATCCTTGCCGGTCCGGAGCCGGTCGCCTGGCTGGAGATCCATGCAGAAAACTACATGGGCGCGGGCGGCCGACCGATCGCGCAGCTGCGCGCGCTGGCCGAACGTTTTCCGATCTCGGTCCATGGCGTCGGGCTCTCCATCGGTGGCGAGGCGCCGCTCGACAACGATCATCTCGCACGGCTGAAGCAGCTGTGCGACTGGCTCGATCCGGCGCGTTTCTCGGAACATCTCGCCTGGTCCACGCATGGCGCGGAGTTCCTCAACGATCTTCTGCCCCTGCCCTACACGACCGAAACGCTCGCCCACGTCGTCCGCCATGTCGACAGGGTGCAGGACGTGCTCGGCCGGCAGATGCTGCTCGAGAATCCCTCGGTCTATCTCGACTTCGCCGAAAGCCATCTCGACGAGATCGACTTTCTGGACGAGATCGCCCGGCGCACCGGCTGCGGGCTCCTGCTCGACGTGAACAACGTCTATGTCTCCTGCACCAACCGCAAGACCGATCCTGCGACCTATGTCGACCGGTTTCCGCATCATCTGGTGGGCGAGATCCATCTCGGCGGTCACGACGAGGACAGCGACGACGTTGGCGCGCGGCTTCTCATCGATGCCCATGGCTCGGAGGTGACCGATCCGGTCTGGCAGCTCTACGATCGCACGATCGAGCTTGGCGGAGCGCGCCCGACGCTGATCGAATGGGACAGCGACGTGCCAGAGTGGCCGGTGCTGGCCGCCGAGGCGGAACGCGCTGCGCGCATCCTTGCGCGGGTGGCGCCATGAGCCAGCGGGAGTTCCGCAACGCCCTTCTGAGCCCCGATCTGCCGCCGCCGCCGGGTCTCACTGGCCCCGACGGACGGCCTGCCGGGCGCCGGTTCGAGGTCTATCGCAACAATGTCGCCGTCTCGCTGACGGATGCCCTGCGTCTGGGGTTTCCCGTTGTCCGCACGCTTCTCGGAGATGATTTCTTCACCGCGCTGGCGCACGAATTCCTGCGGGCGCATCCGCCGGTCTCGCCGATCCTGATGCTCTACGGCGCCGCCCTGCCGGACTTCCTGGCCGGTTTCGGTCCGGTCGCGCATCTTGGCTATCTGCCCGACGTGGCGCGGCTGGAGCTTGCCCTGCGCGAGGCCTATCATGCCGCCGATGCCGCGGCCGTTGCCCCCGAGGCGCTGCAGGCGCTGTCGCCCGGGGCGCTGATGGCGGCCCGGCTCGGCCTCGCACCCGCGGTCCGGCTCCTGCGATCGCGCTGGCCGGTGCTGGCGATCTGGTCGGCCAACGTGCATGGCACGGAGGCACCGCGCAGCGCGACCGGCGAGGATGTGCTGGTCGTGCGGCCCGGTTACGACCCCGAACCGCTCCTCCTCGCGCCCGGGGCAGCCGCCTTCATCGCTGCGCTGCAGGACGGTCTGACGGTCGGCGCCGCCATCGAGGCCGCCGGTCCCTTTGATCTCACCGCCACATTCGGCTGCCTCCTGCAGGGCGGCGCCATCACGACGATCAGCTGAGGAGCCTGACGATGTTCGCGATCTATGACACCGCAGTGCGGCATCTCGACAGGCTTGCACCCGCCCTGCTGCCGACCCTGGCGCGCGCCGCCTTTGCGGCGGTCCTGCTTTTCTACTTCTGGAACTCGGCGCTGACCAAGCTCGGCGATGGGCCGCTCGGGTTTCTGACGCCCTCGGACAGCGCCTATTTCCAGATCTTTCCGCGCGCGGTCGAGGCGGCGGGCTACGATCCCTCCATGCTCGGCATCCTTCACCGGGCGGTCGCCACGGCGGGGCTCTGGGCCGAGTTCCTGCTGCCGCTCCTGATCGTGATCGGCCTTCTCACCCGGCTCGCCAGCCTCGGCATGATCGGCTTCACGCTGGTTCAGAGCGTCACCGATGTCGTCGGCCACGGCGTCATGGGCGCGGATCTCGGGCGCTGGTTCGATGGCGCCTCGGACGCGCTGCTGTTCGACCAGAGGACGCTCTGGGTGGTCCTTCTCGCGGTCCCGGTGTTCATGGGCGGCGGGCCCCTGTCGGCCGACCGGCTCATTGCCCGGCGCGGCAGCCCCCCGCGCGGGGCGGTGCATTCATGAATAATCCTTGATTTTCCGCCCGATTCGTCCATCCTCTTGCCCGTGAACGCAGACTTTCCTACCGCTCCCTCGCTATGGGGCAGCCGGAAGACACGAAAGACCTGGCTGCACGACCCTGAGGCAATGGCGCCTCGGGGGGACCGGAGAAGGAGAGACGGATGGCCACCGGCACCGTTAAATGGTTCAACACGACGAAGGGCTTTGGTTTCATCGCCCCGGACGACGGCGGCAAGGATGTGTTCGTGCACATTTCGGCGGTCGAGCGCGCCGGGCTGAAGACGCTCGCGGACAACCAGAAAGTGTCCTACGAGATGCAGTCGGGCCGCGACGGCCGGTCGTCGGCGGGCGACCTGAAACTGCTCTGAGGCCTTGTGGCAGCACTTCGGACGGCCCGCCCCCGCGCGGGCCGTTTTCATTCCAGAAGAAGGCGCTGCACGTCGTTCTTCCAACCGAGAAGCAACCGGGACCCGGCCCGGATAACCGGGCGCTTCATGAGCGTCGGATGCGCGGCGAGCAGCGCCTCCGGCGGCAGCGTCCGCGCCTCGGCGCCAAGCCCGCGCCAGGTGGTCGAGGAACGGTTCACGATGGCGTCGCCGAACGCGGTCACGAACTCCGCCCGCTCGGCATCGGTGAGCGGATCGGCGCGAACGTCGCGAAACGTCACTGCCTGCCCCCCGGCGCGAAGCGCCTTCTGCGCTGCACGGCAGGTATCGCAACTGGAAAGGCCATAAAGGATCATGCCCCCGACATGCCGGCCCCGGGCCGATGACACAAGTGGAAAGAGAGAATCACCGGCATCTCCCGCGGCCGGCGCCGGGAACCGGACAATGCCGCCACGGACGCCCCGACTGTTGGCGAAACGTCCGGCAATCAAGGGTTGAACCGCCCCATTTTCGCCACAGACTTGCCACAGTTACCGACTTCACCGACACTCTCACCCGTGGCGGTCAGATCAACCAGCGGGTGCGGTGATGGGCGTTGAACTGGGGATCGATTTCATCGGCAGGGTCCGGCAGCGGACGCACGCCGAAGAGGAACGCAAGCTGCCTCAACGGCGCATCACGGTGCTTGTGACCCGTGACGGCGCGACGGCAGAAGAGCTTGTCTTCGATCATCCCCCCACCCTCGCCGAACTTGTCGCACATGCCGGCTCGACCAGCTATGTCCTCGGGATCGCGATCGAAGATCACCCGTTCGCCGCGGAATAGGGCCGCCACCGAATTCCGGCGGGTAGCGCCCCGCCGTATCCGATCCGCAGGGGTCATTTCCAGCCGGCGCCGCGCGATCTGCCAGCAAGACGCAGGGTCCGTCTCTTCTCCACGGCCCTGCCAGTGGCGCGGCGCAAGCCCGCCGAACGGTCGGGCGCTGCCCGGTTCGCGGGCGAGCCGGGGGGGGATGGGGGGAGTGCAGGGCGCGCGATCTCACGCGCCGTATGACGCAGGGAATGGTGCATGCTCGCACGCACCCTACGGCTTGCTGTGGCTCACTTTACGCTTTTCTTTGGTGCAGCCAATCTGACCGGACCACCAGTCAAACTTTCTACAACATCAAGGTGCGACTGCCATTCAGGCAATTTGTCGTCAATAAGCCAATCTAGAAACGACAAAGATTTTCCAGATTCGTTTTCCGAACGGAGCATCGATGTCAAGTTATTGGCATTCTGTACATTCAGCTCACTTGCAAACCGGAAGTATCGGGACACCCCGTCTGTACCCAGCATGGCTTGAAACAGACCCGTATTAATCAAGGGATCCATCATCCGATAATTGAAGCCTGACATATCAATGAAAAATCCGTTTCGCCAAGCTGCTGGGCAACAAAGCGTTCCTTTCTGCGCAAAAGAAATCCTCGCAGCCCATTCAGCTCCGTGCGGTTGATTGCAACCTCAACCCTTGGCGGCTTTTTCGCAATTGTCCGCTGACGATATTGAACGAGCCAATTCAGAAAAAATTGGATTAGTGCACCGGCAACAATTCCCAAGAAAAGTCAGAAAGCATTTCAAAATGCGATGCTCATTTTCTCATTCCCAAACCCCCTCGAACTCCCGCCACTCGCCCTTGCTCATCCCCGACGTCTCCTGCGTCACCGTCTCCCCCGCCAGCCGCCGCTTCAACACCTCCACCGCCTTGCCGCTCAGGGATACCCCGCCCAGCCGGTAGTCCTCGAACGCCCCGTAAGCCAGCGGCACCCAGTCCCGCGCGATCTCGCACATCGTCTCGGCATAGACGCGGATCTCATGCTGCGCGTGGGCGTCGGCCCTCAGCCTCAGGAAGTGGAACAGGTTGTGCAGGTCCACCTTCCAGTACCACTGGGTATAGACATTGGCGGGCAGGTTCATGCGAGCCAACTCTCGGGCGAGGCCCTTCTGGCCGTCCTGGCTCAGCATGTCCTCGTAATGGTCATAGGCGCGCATGGCGTCGTCGCGGAGGATATCCAGCACCCGAGCCGCCTCCTCGCCTTCCAGCAATTCCCCCCTCCCCTGATTGTTCACGGTGGACTGGGCGGCGAGGTGTTCCGGCGCGGGGATGTAGAATTCGCGGTCGAGGATCGAGTAGCGGGCGGAATACTCGTTCACATTGGCGGTGCGGTGGCGGATCCACTGCCGGGCGACGAAGACCGGCAGCTTGACGTGGAACTTGACCTCGCACATCTCGAAGGGCGTCGAGTGCCAGTGGCGCATGAGGTAGCGGATCAGACCCTCGTCGTTCGAGACCGCCCTGGTGCCGCGCCCGTAGGAGACGCGCGCGGCCTGGGTGATGGCGGCGTCGTCGCCCATGTAGTCGATGACGCGGACGAGTCCGTGGTCGAGCACTTCGTGCGCCGTGTAGAGATGTCGCTCCATCCCCTCGGATACGGCGCGCAGCGTCGGGCGCGGGGCTTTCCGTGCCGCGTCGATCTCGGCCTGCTGCTCGGGAGTGAGTGTCATCGTCCGGTCCTCCGTGTCGCGAATCGGGCCAACTATATCTATGGGGCGTCCGACGGGTAACCACGATAGACGGTATCCATACCGAAAAATGATCCCTCGAGGGCCGGACCGTCGCGGGCTGTGCTTGAGGCCGGGGTCCAGAGGCTGCTAGGCTCGGCAGAAGGTCAACAGGGGAGTCTCGGTATGGCGCTCAGATATCTGCACACGATGGTGCGCGTGAAGGACCTCGACGCCTCGATGGCGTTCTACCGGCTGCTGGGGCTTGCGGAAACGCGACGCTACGAGAACGAGGCCGGACGCTTCACGCTGGTGTTCATGGCGCCGCCCGGGCAACCCGACTGCCCGGTGGAACTGACCTGGAACTGGGACGGCGATCCTGGCCTGCCCTCCGACAGCCGGCATTTCGGGCACCTCGCCTACGAGGTCGACGACATCTATGCCACCTGCGCGCATCTCGCCGCGAACGGGGTCGTGATCAATCGGCCGCCGCGCGACGGGCACATGGCCTTCGTCCGCTCGCCAGACAACATCTCGGTCGAGATCCTGCAGCGGGGAGAGGCGAAACCACCTGAGGAGCCATGGGCAAGCATGGGCAATATCGGGCACTGGTAGGCGCAACCGCGCTTGTCGCCGCGCTGGCACCGGCCGCCGCGCATGCGGCCTGCCGGCTGGCGCTTCTGCTCGCGCTCGATGTGTCGGCATCGGTCGATGCGGACGAGGACAAGCTTCAGCGCGGCGGGCTCGCACGCGCGCTCATCGCGCCCGACGTGGCCGACTCCTTCCTCTCCGATCCAGACGAGTCGGTGGCGCTTGCCGTCTATGAGTGGAGCGGGACGAGCAACATGACGCTGCTGCTGGACTGGCAGATCATGCGCAGTGCCGCCGATCTGACCTCCGCGGCCGAGCGTCTGGCGACGTCGGTTCGCAGCCGCGACGACATGCCGACGGCACTTGGCTATGCCCTTGGCGAGGCGGCGATCCTCTTCGGGCGTGGGCCGGCCTGCCGGGCGCGCACGCTCGACGTCTCGGGCGACGGCCGCACCAACGAGGGCTTCCCCCCGAGCGCGGCCTATCGCGCCTTCGATTTCTCGGAGATCACCGTGAACGGGCTCGCGATAGAGGGCGGCGAGGCGGGGGTGGCAGAATATTACCGCAAGGAGCTGATCCGCGGCCCCGGCGCCTTCGTCATCCGGGCGGCGAATTTTCGCGACTACGAGCGCGCGATCCGCCAGAAGCTCCTGCGCGAACTGAGCGGCCCGGTGATCGGCGCGCTCGAGATGCCCGCGGGCGGCTGAGGCTCTCGGCGGCGGGAGGTCACGGGGAACCAGCCCGCGCGCACGCTTTCGCCCGGCCGCCGAGGGGCCGGGCTCGGCCATGTCGGCGGCGAAGCCGTCGCGCAACGCCGCGACATGATCACGGAAGAGCCCGCGGATCACCACGACACCGTCGCGCCGGCAGGCCAGGATAGCGTCCCCTGCCGGAAGCGGATGCGGCATGGCGGGGCCTCCGGAGATTGCGGCCCCGGCCTTGCCGAAATCGCGCGCCCCGGTGTGAGGCGGGTTTTCGGCGCGCGCTCAGTAGATGTAGCGGATCTGGTCGGTCCAGAACCGTTCGAGCCGTTTCAGCATCGCGTTGATCTCGCCAAGCGAGGCAAAGCCGACCGCGCCGCCATCCTTCAGGATGCCGGCGTGGCGGCTGAAGAGATCGGCGACGACGTCGCGCACCTCCTGTCCCCTGGGCGTCAGCCTGACGCGCACCGAGCGGCGGTCGGCGGTGCTGCGTTCGTGGTGCATGTAGCCGCCTTCGACCAGCTTCTTCAGATTGTAGCTGACATTCGAGCCCTGATAGTAACCGCGCGATTTCAGCTCGCCGGCGGAAACCTCGCTCTCGCCGATGTTGAAGAGCAAGAGTGCCTGGACCGAGTTCAACTCCGCACTGCCGAGTCGTTCGAACTCATCCTTGATCACATCGAGCAGGAGGCGATGCAGCCGCTCGACGAGGCCGAGCGTCTCGACATAAGATCGCGCCGCGTCGGGCGCCGCGGTGGCGCCCAGCTTGGAATGAAGGGACATCGTCCGTCTCCGCCTGTAGCCTTTGGCGCAGAGACTGGCGCGAAAGCGCAAAATTTTCGTTAAGCGCTTCCTGTCCCCCCGCGCGCTCCGGCGAGGCGGTTGCGGGCGAAGGCGGAAATCTCGGCCAGAAGCGCCGCGAACCGCGCCGGCGGCGGCAGCGTTCCGGTGATCCAGGGGTAGAGGTCCTGGTCGTTCTCGGCCAGGAGCGTGTCGTAAAGATCAAGCGCATCGGGCGCCATCGCACCCAGCTCTGACACGGCAAAGGGGCCGAGGATCAGATCCATCTCCTTGGTGCCGCGGCGCCAGGAACGCATGGTCATGCGCTTCAGCCGCGCCTCGCGCGGTTCGGTCATGTTGCCTCGCGGGCCAGAACGCGCCGCAGACGGACCTCGAGCCGGCCGATCCGCTCGCCCAGTGCCGCCATCTCGCCGCGAACCGAACCGAGTTCGCGCAGAAGCGCGGCATCGTCCGGCGCCGCATCGGCCTCCTCGGGCGGGGCGACGCCATCGCCTTCGCCGGTCAGAAGCCACATGAGCGAGACGTTGAGCATCCCGGCGAGCATCTGGATCCGGTTGGCACGCGGTTCCTTGAGGTCGTCTTCCCATTGCTGGATGGTCTTCGTCTTGACCCCGAGCCGATCACCCAGATCGCGCTGGCTCATCCCGAGTGCCTCGCGCGCGCCCGCCAGACGGTCTCCGAAAGTGGCGGTTTCGGCACTGTACCAGCCGGTCGTCGTATCGGCAGCCATCTAGTTCTCCTTCGTTGTTGCTTGAACGGGGCGGGACTGCAACATATGACATGGGACCGGTGAATACAAACCGGAGCCCCGAGATGGCCTTTCTGTCCGACACGCTGGCGCGGGTGAAACCCTCGCCCACCATAGCGGTGACCAACAAGGCGCGCGAACTGAAGGACGCAGGCAGGGACATCATCGGACTTGGCGCGGGCGAGCCCGATTTCGACACACCCGACAACATCAAGGCCGCCGCCAAGCGCGCGATCGACGCCGGCAAGACGAAATACACCGCCGTCGACGGCATCCCCGAGCTCAAGGAGGCGATCTGCGCCAAGTTCAAGCGCGAGAACGGCCTCAGCTACGAGCCGGCGCAGATCACCGTCGGCACCGGCGGCAAGCAGACGCTCTACAACGCGCTGATGGCGACCTGCAATCCGGGCGACGAGGTGATCATCCCGGCGCCCTACTGGGTCAGCTATCCCGACATGGTGCTTCTGGCCGGCGGCACGCCGGTGCCGGTCACCTGCGGCATCGAGACCGACTTCAAGCTGACGCCGGAAAAGCTCGAGGCGGCGATCACGCCGAAGACCAAGTGGTTCATCTTCAACTCGCCGTCAAACCCGACCGGCGCGGCCTATTCTGCCAGCGAACTCAAGGGGCTGACGGATGTTCTTATGAAACACCCCAAGGTCTGGATAATGTCGGACGACATGTATGAGCACCTCACCTTCGACGATTTCAAATTCGCCTCGCCGGCCGAGATCGAGCCCGGCCTCTACGACCGCACGTTGACCTGCAACGGGGTTTCCAAGGCCTATGCGATGACTGGCTGGCGCATCGGCTATGCGGCCGGACCGGCCACGCTGATCAAGGCGATGGGCACGATCCAGTCGCAGTCGACCTCGAACCCCTGCTCGATCGCGCAATATGCCGCGCTCGAGGCGCTGAGCGGGCCGCAGGACTTCCTTGCCGAGAACAAGCGCATCTTCCAGCGCCGGCGCGACCTCGTCGTGTCGATGCTGAACCAGGCCAAGGGTATCCGCTGCCCGCGACCCGAGGGTGCCTTCTACGTCTATCCCGACATTTCGGGTTGCATCGGCAAGACCAGCCGCGGCGGCACGAAGATCACCGATGACGAGACCTTCGCCTGTGCCCTTCTCGACGAGACCGGCGTGGCCGTCGTCTTCGGCGCCGCCTTCGGGGTTTCACCGAACTTCCGGGTCAGCTACGCTACCGCCGATGCAGCGCTGGAGGAGGCGTGCAGCCGGATCCAGCGGTTCTGTGCCGAATTGTCCTGAGCCCGAACTCCCGAGAGGACCCGATGGCGGTCAAACTGCCGAAATACTATTTCCGTGTGCGCGAGAACGGGGCGACCGCCTTTCTGGTCGATACCGAGAACCGTCAACGCCGCATAGAAATGGAACAGATCGCGGTCATCAACGTGAAGAACGGCGATGTGAAGGCGCACGCCGGCCGTGCGCTCACCGACGAGGACCGGGCCGCGATCGA
Organism: Albidovulum sp.; assembly: GCA_020637635.1. Lineage (GTDB taxonomy): Bacteria > Pseudomonadota > Alphaproteobacteria > Rhodobacterales > Rhodobacteraceae > Albidovulum. The sequence continues at coordinate 169,762 of JACKKB010000007.1, read as the reverse complement.
CGTCTGGCTGAGCGAACGGCAGGCGCTTCTGGCGATGCGAGATGTCGACGACATCCTGCGCACGGTCGATCATCTGAACCTGACAACGCAGTGGGCGCAGTCGCGGGCCACGGACGAACAGCTCGAGGCGGTCACCGACACGCTCTTGCTGGCCATGCACGATCTGCGCGCCATGCTGGTGCGGAAGAAGTCAGAACGTCTGGGCCCGATCGAACCGAGCGACGTCTGAGCACGGCAGGCGATCCGGGTGCGCCCATCGCCCTCGGCATGGCGGCCTCGGCATGGCGGCCCCGGCATCGCGGCCTCGGCGTGGCGGCCTCGGCGTGGCGGCCTTCCCGGTGCCGAGAGGCCATTTGCATTCATATCATGGAATGTGTTGTGCCCCCATCATGCCCGTTTCCCGCACACGGAAACAGTATTTCGGCGGTTTGACCGCCACCTGCGTCATGGACAGCCCCGATCGCGGCATGCTCGTCTTGCCCGCGCGGAAGGATCGCCCCGGTGCTGCAGGCGCATCGCCCGCTCCGCCGGCTCAGACGGGCGTTCGAGCGCGCCTGTCCGCGTGCCTGTCGCTGAACCAGGGACCGCGCCAGAAGCGCAGCATCAGGAAGACCGAGGCGCAGGTGAGGCCAACGACGAGACCGAGCCAGAGCCCGGCGGCGCCGAGCCCGAAGGTGAAGGCAAAGAGATAGCTCACCGGCATGCCGATCAGCCAGTAGCTGACCGAGGCGATATACATCGGCACCCGCGTATCCTGCACGCCACGCAGGAAGCCGAGCGCCATGACCTGCGCGGCATCGGCCAACTGGAAGAGCGCCGCAGTGGCCAGAAGCACCGTGCCGATGGCGATGATTGCGGGCGCGTCCGGATTTGCCTGGTCGAGAAAGAGCGCGATCAGCGGGGCCGGGACGGTCAGGAACAACACGATGATCATCGCCGCGAGGATACCGGACAACAGCATCGCCACCAGCGCGCCATCGCCGAGACCCACCATGTCGCGTGCGCCATAGGCGCGACCGGCCCGGACGGTTGCTGCATTCGAGAGGCCAAGGTGGCACATGAACGAGATCGCGGCCAGTTCGAGCGCGATGCCGTGTGCGGCAAGCTCCAGCGTGCCGATCCAGCCCATCATCAGCGCCGCCGCCGAAAAGAGCCCGGTCTCGAAAAGCCCGGTGAGGCCGATCGGCCATCCGAGCCGCCAGATCTGCGCGAAAGCCACCCAGTCCGGCCGCCAGAAGCGCTGGAAGAGCAGGAAGTGGCGGAGCGCCGGATGGCGCGTTGCGTAGACCATCATGACCAGGAGTGTCAGCGACTGCGAGGCGACCGACGCGATCGCCGCGCCCTTCACCCCGAGCTCGGGCATTCCCCAGTTGCCGAAGATCAGCGCCCAGTTGCAAAGCGCGTTCAGCACGCCGCCGAAGACCGTCGCCCACAGCACCATCCCCGCCCTTTCAAGCGCCGAGAGGAAGCTCTTCAGCGACATCACCAGAAGCGCCGGCACCATGCCGAGCCCCGCGATCCTGAGGTAGTTCTCGGCCAATGCGGCAAGCTCGGGCCTTTGCCCCAGGGCGACCAGGATCGGCGCCGACCAGAAGAGCGCCGGATAGATCGCCGCACCGTAGAGAAGCGACAGCCAGAGCCCCATGCGCGTATCGCGCCGCACCTGGGTCTCGTCACCGCGCGCGATGGCCGTCGCGACAAGCGGCATCACCGCCTGGGCAAAGCCGGCGCCGAGCAGGAAGAGCGTGAAGAAGGTCGTCGCACCGAGCACGACCGCCGCCAGTTCTTCGACGCCATACCAGCCGACCATGACGGTGTCGGTCACATGCACGGCCATCTGCGCCAGGTTCGAGCCGACGAGCGGCAGGCCCAGCGCCACGAGAGCGCCGGCGTGGGCGCGATATGCCTGTCTTTCGCTCATCAGCGAGCCTTACGCCGGGGCTCGGGAAGGGTCCAGACCGAAACGCTCAGGCCGCAAGCGCGCCGCGGGCATCGCCGCTCCGGCCGAGCGGAGGCAGCGGCGGCAGATGCGCATGCAAGACAGCGTGATCGCCGCGCGACAGCCGCCGGGGACAGACCCGGTCGGATATCGGCTGCGAAGCGTCATAGCTCTGCAGGTGGTCGATTCAGGCGTCGACGGCCAGTGTCGGGCGCAGGGGGCGAGGTGCTCCGGTCCGGCCCTGTCACGTGGATTTCGGCTTCTCACCCCCGTTTTCCAGGGGTTTTTCACGCCGCGCACGCGGTTCTTGCGAACGCGGGCTGCGTGTCGAAGGCCTGGCGACGGGCTCGGCTGGTGCCGTCGTCCGGCGCATGTCGGGATGCAGCGAGGTACCGAGGATGTGAGCGGCGCCGTGCACCACATGCGTGGCGCGGCCAACGATCAGCGGATCGGGCCCCTGAACGACGGCAAGGTCCTTGCCCGGATAGTCTAGCGAGGCGAGGAAGTGACGCATGCAGTTCAGCCGCGCCCGCTTCTTGTCGTCCGACTTGACGATGAGCCAGGGCGCGTCGGCAGTGTCGGTGTAGAAGAACATCGCCTCCTTTGCCTCGGTGTAGTCGTCCCATTTGTCGAGCGACGCCTTGTCGATCGGGCTGAGTTTCCATCGTTTCAGCGGATCGGTCTCGCGCGAGCCGAAGCGGCGGCGCTGCTCGTCCCGGGTGACGGAAAACCAGTACTTGTAAAGACGGATGCCGGAACGGACGAGCATCCGTTCGAATTCCGGCGCCTGCCGCATGAATTCGAGGTAGTCGCTCGGCGAACAGAAGCCCATGACCCGCTCGACCCCGGCGCGGTTGTACCAGGAGCGATCGTAGAAGACCATTTCGCCCGCGGTCGGCAGGTGCTGGATGTAGCGCTGGAAGAACCACTGTCCCTTTTCTTCCTCGCTCGGCTTGTTCAGCGCCACGACGCGGGCGAAGCGCGGGTTCAGATGCTCCATGAACCGCTTGATCGTGCCGCCCTTGCCGGCAGCGTCGCGGCCCTCGAAGAGGATCACGAACTTCTGGCCGGTTTCCTGGGACCAGATCTGGACCTTCAGAAGCTCGGCCTGAAGCTTCGCCTTTTCGGCCTCGTAGGCCTTCACCGCCATCTTGCGCGAATAGGGGTAGGTCCCGCTTTCGAAGCCCTCGCGGATGCGGTCCGGATCGACCGTGGGAAACTGGCGCGGAGCGCCGCCGGCCGTGCCGCCCGCCGGCGCCCCGGGCCCGGCCGCTCTTGTCTCGGCAGGCTCAGGATGCGCGCCTTCGGGCCTGCCTGCTTCGGGTCTGCCTGCTTCGGTCATGCCTGCTTCGGGCGTGACGACGGTTTCGGATGCGCCTGCCGGCGCGGCGGTTGCAGAAGGTTCGGCCATGGGATGCTCCGTCCAGTTCGAACTGACGGCGGATTGTCGCACATGCGCAGGCGCGTCACCCTGATTCGTGTCAAACTCCTGACGCCTGCTCCCGACCAACCCGGAGGAACCATGCTGACCGTCTATGGCGTCTACCGCAGCCGCGCTTCGCGCATCCTGTGGCTGCTCGAGGAACTCGGGCTGGCGTTCGAACATGTCCCGGTGATCCAGGCCTACCGGCTGGCCGACCCCGCGGCCGATGACGCGCCCTTCAACACGCTCTCGCCGGGCTTTCTGTCGATCAGCCCGGCCGGCGCCGTGCCGGTCCTGCGCGACGGCGATTTCGTGCTCTCGGAATCGCTCGCGATGACGCTCTATGTGGCGCGCAAGGCCGGCGGACCGCTGGCGCCCGCAGATGCGCAGGAGAACGCGCTGATGGAACAATGGGCGCTTTACGGGGTCAGCGCGATCGAACCGGCGGCACTGGCGCTGCTTTCCGCCCACGCAGAGGGCCGCGCCTCGACGCCGGAGGGAGCCGATCTGGTCGCCGCCGAAGTGGGCCGCCTGCGCCGCCCGCTTGCGGTCCTGAACGGCCATCTCGGGGCGACCGGCCATCTGGTCGGCACCCGTTTCACCGTGGCCGATCTCAACATGGCCGAAGTGCTGCGCTATGCCCAGGCCCAGCCCGGGCTTGTCGACGGCTACCCGGCGCTCGCCGCCTGGCTTGCCGCCTGCCAGGCGCGTCCGGCCTTCAAGGCGATGTGGGCACGCCGGCAGGCCGAGCCGGCCTAGACGATCCGCACCCGATGCTCGCGCTGGCCACGGGGCCCGGGCGCGAGGCTGTAGACGGGCCCGTCGCCCGGGCCGGCGTCGGCCAGCCCCTCGCGCGCGGTCGTCACGAAGATCGTCGAAAGATCGGTGCCGCCGAAGGCCGGGCAGGAGCTGTTGCGCCCGCCAACCGCGAAGGTGCCGAGAAGATGTCCGTCCGGGGCATAGCGCGCGATGCGCCCGGCCCCCCATTGCGCGTTCCAGAGCGCGCCCTCGCCATCGACGACGGAGCCGTCGGGATGCAGCCCCTCGGCCGCCAGATCGAGGAAGGGTTCCGCGGCGCCCCTCGGCCAGCCGGCCCCGTCGAGACGTTGCCTGCGGATGATACCTTCGGCGGTGTCGGCGAAATAGGCCAGCTTGCCGTCCGGCGCAAAGCAGATCGAGTTCGGTATCGTGATCCCGGCGAAGAGCCGTTCGAGGGCGCCCTCGAAATACCGGTAGATCGCGCCGGCACCCGGTTCGGCCTCCTTGCCCATCGTGCCGATCCAGAAGCCGCCGAAGGGATCGGCGCGACCGTCGTTCGAGCGGGTGGCGGGCCGGTCGGCCTCGAGCGCGGCAAGACGCACGGTCGCGCCGGTCGCGATCTCGAATCTCAGGAGCGCGGTTTCGGAGGCCACGAGCAGCGTATCGGCGTCGATCCAGCCGGCCGCCGAAACGCACTCGCCCAGGTTCCATTCGCAGGCAGCCTCGCCCCGGCGCGACAGGAGCCGGCCGGCTGTGATGTCGAACCAGAAAAGCTCCTCGCGCTCGGGGTGCCAGAGCGGACCCTCGCCGAGCGTGCAAAGCCGACTGTCATGGACCCGGGCGGTCATGCGAAGACCGCATCGTAGCGGCTGACGATCGCCGTGGCCGCCTGCCCGACCTCGGCCGCCGACATGCCGGGACGAAAGAGCGCGGTGCCGATGCCGAACCCGTCGGCCCCGGCGGCATGCCACTCGGCGAAATTGCCGGGCTCGGCGCCGCCGACGGCCAGAACCTCGGTGCCCGGGGGCAGGACCGCACGCAGGGCGCGCAGGCCGGCCGGCCCGACGAGCGATCCGGGAAAGAGCTTCAGACCGGTGGCACCCGCCCGGATCGCGGCGAAGGCCTCGCTGGGTGTCATGACGCCCGGATAGGAGAGAAGACCCGCCGCGCGGGTTGCGGCGATGACCTCGGGGTTCGTGTCGGGCGACACCACGAGCCGGCCGCCGGCCGCGGCAACGCGGGCGACCTCGTCCGGGTGAAGCACGGTGCCGGCGCCGATCACCGCCTCGCCACCCAGCCCCCGCGCGAGCCGGGCGATGCTCTCACAAGGCTCGGGTGAATTCAGCGGCACCTCGATCAGCGTGATCCCCGCCGTGACGAGGGCGGCGCCCACGGGCTCGGCCTCGTCGGGGGTGAGACCCCTCAGGATCGCCACGATCTTGCGGTGGCTCATCGCCTCTCTCCCTGCCATGCCCGCGCCAGTCCCGCGAGCGTGATGCCATCGCTTGCGGCGGTTCGGGCCGCCACCCCTGCACCCGCGAGCGCCGCGGCATAAAGCGGCGCGAGTCCCGGCGCGCCGACGATCACCACGTCACGGCCAAGCCAGTAGGGCTTGGTCGCCGCCAGTTCCATGCCGATCAGCAGCCCCGAGAGCCGCGCCCTCGCCGCCCCCGGAACGAGGCCGGCCAGAAGCGTCTCGGCACGCAGGGCGAAAAGGCGCGCGGAAAAGCGCTGCGGCGCGGTCATCGCGTCGGTGACCGCATCGGCAAAGGCGGCCCCGTCCCAGTCCTCGCCCGGCATCGAATGGCGCAGCACCGAGTGCCGCGACAGGAGCGCGAAGGTCTCGCCGGTCATGCAGGTCTGAAAACTCACGATCTCGCCCGCGCTCACGTGAACCCATTTCGTATGGGTGCCGGGCAGGCAGAGCGTGCCGTCGAACTCCGGCTCGGCAACGAGAAAGCCCGCGATCTGGGTCTCTTCGCCGCGCATCACGTCGGCTGGCCGGGCCTGGCAGAGGCCCGGAACGACAGCCATGGTAAAGCGCGGGTCCTGCGGGGCGATCCGCGCCAGGGCGCCGGCCAGCGGCGCGCAGGGAACGCTTCTGTAGGGCGCCTCCTGCCAACCCTGGCGGGCGCCGACCATGCCGCAGGCGATGACCGGGACTGGTGCCGCCGCCGTCTCGAGCCAGGGCCCGATCAGGGCGATGAGCGCCGGCTCGAACTCCGCGCGTGACAGGCTGCCCATGCCGGCGCCGGAAGCGGCGCGGGCGTGGATCCTTCCGTCACGGCCCATCGCCCAGGCGCGCAGCGCGCTCGTCCCCCAGTCGACCGCGATCCAGTCCGGCGCGGGCACCGGCGCGCAGGCGCCTTCGCAGGAGGACAGGTCGGTCATCGGCTACTCCCAGTCACCGGGCAGAAGCGCCTCGGGCAGGTTCTGATAGCACACCGGACGAAGGAAGCGACGGATCGAAAGCGTGCCGACCGAGCTATGGCCGAAATTGGTCGAGGCCGGATACGGACCGCCATGGACCATGGGGTCGGCCACCTCGACCCCGGTCGGAAAGCCGTTGGCGAGCACGCGCCCGGCCTTGCGCTCGAGGATCGGCATCAGGCGCCGACCAAGCGCGACATCTGCGGGATCGAGATGCAGCGTGCAGGTCAGCTGGCCATCGAGGCTTCGCGCGACCGCCTCCATCTCGTCGGCGTCGCGGACCCGCACGACAAGACCGAGCGGGCCGAAGACCTCTTCGCCGAGCGCGTGATTGGCGAGCCACTCGGCGCCGGTGGTGGCGAAAAGACAGGGCGCGGCGCCTCGCCTGTCGCTGACCGTGGTCAGGACCTCCTGCACGCCGGGCGTGGCGGCGAACCGGTCGCGCCCGGCCCGGAAGGCCGCGGCGATTCCCTCGGTCAGCATGGTCTGGCCGGCCACGGGTTCAAGCGCCGCGCGCGCCGCCGCGACAAAGGCATCGGCCTCGAGGCCGGCGATGACGACGGCGATGCCGGGGTTGGTGCAGAACTGCCCCGCCCCCAGCGTCAGCGAACCGGCCCAGCCGGCGGCGATCGAGCCGGCCCGGGAAGCGAGCGCGCCCGGCAGGAGGAACATAGGATTGACCGAACCAAGTTCGCCGTAAAAAGGGATCGGATCCGGCCGTGCGCAGCACAGATCGAACAATGCGCGGCCCCCGGCAAGCGAGCCGGTGAAGCCCACGGCACGGATCAACTGATGCTGGACAAGCGCCTGCCCGACATCGCGCCGCCCACCCTGGATGAACGAGAAGGTCCCCCGCGGCAGGCCGAGGGTGCCGATCGCCGAGAGGATCGCCTCGGCCACGATCTCACCGGTGCCGGGATGCGCGGAATGGCCCTTGACCACCACCGGACAGCCGGCCGCGAGCGCCGCCGCGGTATCGCCGCCCGCGGTCGAGAAGGCGAGCGGAAAGTTCGAGGCGCCAAAGACGGCGACCGGCCCGACCGGGCGCTGGACCAACTTCAGGTCCGGGCGCGGCTGCGGCTGACGGTCGGGCAAGGCGACATCGTGGCGGCGGTCGAGATGGTCTCCCGCCAGGATGTGGCGGGCAAAGAGCCGCAGCTGACCCGTGGTGCGGCCGCGCTCGCCCTCCAGACGCGCCGCGGGCAGGCCGGTTTCCCCTGCGCCGATCTCGGTGATCGCGGGCCCGCGCGCCTCGATCTCGTCGGCGATGGCGTCGAGGAACGCGGCGCGCCGGTCGCGCGTGGTGGCAGCGTAGGTCTGGAAGGCGCTCTCGGCCGCCTCGCAGGCGCGCGCCACGAGATCGGGCGACCCGACAGAGAAGTCATGCGCAGGGCCTTCGGCAGGCTCGGAGCGGAAGGTCGCCTCGGTCGCGATCCGGTCGCCGGCGATCAGATGGCGCCCGTGCGGAACGTAGCCCATGTCATTTCCCCCAGTTGAGCGCGACCAGGTCGAGCCGCCGCGCGAGATCGAGAAGCCGCGCGCGGGTTCGCTCACCCATCGGCTTCAGCGGGTGGCGGACGTGATCGCTGCCGATGACTCCGCCCGCCATCATGACCGTCTTGGCCGCGCGGAGCCCGCATTGGCGGTTCTCGTGGTTGATCAGAGGCAGGCAGTGCTGCCACTGGTCGAGAGCGCCCTCGAGATCGCCGGCGCGGTGGCGCGTCACGATCCTGCGGATCTGGTCCGGCTGCAGCGCCGAGGTCATGGTCCCGGTGGCGCCGGCATCGAGATCGGCAAGCAGCGTTGCGGCCTCCTCGCCGTCGAAGGGGCCGATAACCTGCGCGCCGCCGGCGGCAATCAGTGCCGCGAGCTTGTCGGCGGCAAACGGGGTCTCGATCTTGAAATAGCTCAGGTTGGCGATCTCGCGCGCCATCCGCGCCAGAAACGGCACCGAGAGGGTCGCGCCCGAGATCGGCGCGTCCTGGACCATGATCGGGATCGCGATCGCTTCGCCGACGGCGGCGAAATGTTCGAAGATGCCCGCCTCGGCGGGGACCAGACCGACGCCGTGATAGGGCGGCATCATCATCACCATGGCCGCCCCCATCGCCTCGGCGGCACGCGCCCGCGCCACGGCGATGGCGGTGGAAAAGTGGCTGATCGTGACGATCACCGGCACCCGGCCGGCGACATGTTCAAGGCAAAGCCGGGTGAGCGCCGCGCGCTCCTCGTCGGCGAGCAGGAACTGTTCGGAGTAGTTGGCGAGGATGCAGATCGCATCGACGCCCTGGTCGATCATGCAGTCGAGCACACGGGTCATGCCGGGCTCGTCAAGGCTGCCATCGTCGTGAAAGGGGGTCGGGGCGACGGGCAGGATGCCGGTCAGAGGCTGGGTCATCTGGTTCCTTTCATCCGGGCGCGGGGCCAGTGCGGCGCAGGCGAAAGCGCGTGGTCTGGCGATAGGTTTCGCCCGGCCGCAACAGCACCGAGGGGAAATCGGGCCGGTTCGGCGCATCCGGCCAGCCCTGCGGTTCGAGCGCCAACCCGGCATGAGCGCCATAGGGCGCGCCGTCGTGACCGGCGAAGGGCGCGGTGGCGAGCATGGCGCCGTCATAGACCTGCAGCCCGGGTTCGGTCGTCTCGATCTCGAGCACGAGCGCGCCGGCGGCGAGGCTGCAGGCCGGTCGCAGCCCGCCCGCGGGCGCTCCGCGCAGGCAGAAGCAATGGTCGAGCGGTGCATCGCCCTGCATCAGGACCCTGCGCGGGTTGCGAAAGTCGAAGCGCGTGCCCGCGACCGGCGCCGGCGCCCCCGCGGGGATCCTGGCGGCATCGGTCGGCAGATAGCGGTCGGCCGAAACGGTCAGCCGGTGCGCGCCGAGCCCGCCGGCGGGATCGAGCGTCCAGTAGCCGTGATGGGCGAGATTGCAGAAGGTCGGCGCGTCGGTCTCGGCCTCGAGGTCGAGCGTGAGCGTGCCGGCGCCGGCGCCATCGCCGGCGATCCGGTAGCGCGCCCGGATCGCCAGCGCGCCCGGATAGCCGCCGCTGCCGGACTCGAGCGAGAGGTCAAGCGTGCAGTGGCTGGGGCCGGCATCGACGATCTGCCAGTTGCGATATCCGGAGCCGGCGCTGCCGCCGTGCAGCGCCGTCATGCCGGCCTCGTTGCGCTCGAGATCGAGCAGGCGGCCGTCGAGCGGCGCGCGGCCACCCGCCACCCGGTTGGCGACCCGGCCAACGATGACGCCGAAATTCTCCATCGGCCCCAGATAGGCCGCAAGATCGGGCCCGCCCAACACCAGCGATGGCCCGTGCCCGGCGCAACGCAGATCCTGCAGCGCCGCGCCCCAGCTGAGGATCGCGGCCCCGAGACCGCCGTCGGCGATCCCGACCCGCCAGACCGGCGAGCCGTCGGGCGCGGTGCCGAAGCGGGTGCGGCTGCCGGGCGCGATATGATCCTTCGTGGTCATCACCTCAGTCGTGGAACGGTGCCACGGCGACACGGCGACCGAGAAGGAAGGCATCGGCGACATGGCGCATGGGCGCGAGATCCATGTCGCTCTTGCCACCGGTCACGAGCGCCGCCATGCGGTGATAGAGGCGGGGATATTCCCCCGCCAGAGCCGCATCCGCCCGGTCCTGCCGGGTGCTGCCGTCGACGGTCATGCTGGCTCCACCCTGCGACAGCACCAGCGTGCCCGCATCTGTCTCGGCCACGACCTCCCAGGTCTGATCGCCCTCATGGCGCCAGTCGAAGACGGCGCTCACCTCGGCGCCGTCGGGATGATGGAACCGAAGCTCCGCCGCGATCGGCGTCTGGCGGTTCTCCGGGACGCGGAGCGTGGCCGCTCTCAGATGGATCGGATCGGGCAGGATCCGGGTGAGGATCGCCAGCGCGTTGATGCCGGGATCGAAGACACCAAGCCCGCCCGGTGCCCAGATCCACTCCTGCCCGGGGTGCCAGCGGCGGACATCTTCCTTCCAGGTCACCGCCAGACGGCGCAGCGCCTTGCCGGCAAGCCAGGCCGCCGCCGGCGCCACCATCTCCGCCTCGCGCGAATGCCAGGTCGCGAAGATCGAGAGCCGCCGCTCCTCGGCCAGGCCGCGGAGCGCGTGGCATTCGCCGAGCGTGGCGCCGGGCGGTTTTTCAAGCATCAGGTGCCGCCCCGCGCGCAGCGCCGCGATCGCGTAGTCGAAGCGCGGCACCGGCGGCAGGCAGAGCGAGACGACGCGGATATCGGGGCGCGCCGCCAGCATCGTCTCGATATCGGTGAAGGCCGGCACGCCCGGCACGCTGCCATGGCGCGAGACGGTCGCGGCCAGTTCCCAGTCGGGCGAGGCAAGGATCGCCGGGACATGCTGGTCGGTCGCGATCTTGCCGATGCCGACGAGAGCGATCTGCATCAATGGCTGTCCTTTCCGACCGGTGAACCCCGGCAGCCTTTCAGGAAATCGAGATCGGCGCCGGTGTCGGCCCCCTCGACATGGGCCTGATGAAGCCAGGCATAGCCGCTTTCGGGCCTCTCGTGGCTTGGCGTCCAACTGGCCAGCCGGCGTTCGAGCTCGGCGTCGGAAACGTCGAGATGCAGCCGCCGCCCGGCCACGTCGAGCTCGATCATGTCGCCGTCGCGGACCACCGCGAGCGGCCCGCCCGCCGCCGCCTCTGGTGCGGTGTGAAGCACGACCGTGCCGTAAGCGGTGCCCGACATCCGCGCATCCGAGATGCGCACCATGTCGGTGATGCCGCGGCGCAGGACCTTGGGCGGCAGGCCCATGTTGCCGACCTCGGCCATGCCGGGATAGCCCTTCGGCCCGCAATTCTTCAGCACCATCACGCAGGTCTCGTCGATGTCGAGCGCCTCGTCCTCGATCCGGGCCTTGTAGTCGTCGATATCCTCGAAGACGACCGCCCTGCCCCGGTGCTGCATGAGCGCGGGCGTGGCGGCCGAAGGCTTGAGGACGGCGCCCCGGGGCGCGAGGTTGCCGCGCAAGACGACGATGCCGCCCGAAGCGGCAAGCGCCTTTTCGGCCGGCAGGATCACGTCCTCGTTCCAGTTCACGACATCCCTGACCTCGTCCCAGATCGCCCCGCCCGAGACGGTGAGCGCCCCGCGGTGCAGCATCCCCGCCTCGCCGAGCCGTTTCAGGACCACCGGCAGGCCGCCGGCATAGAAGAACTCCTCCATCAGGTATTTGCCCGAGGGCATGAGGTTCACGATGGTCGGCACGTCGCGGCCGGCGCGATCCCAGTCGTCCAGCGTCAGATCGACGCCGACGCGCCCGGCTATGGCGAGAAGATGGATCACGGCGTTGGTGGATCCGCCGATGGCGGCATTGGTGCGGATCGCATTCTCGAAGGCGACTTTCGTCATGATGTCAGAGGGTTTCAGATCGTCCTTCACCATCTGCACGATGCGACGACCCGACATCTGGGCAAGCACGCGGCGGCGCGAGTCGACCGCCGGAATCGCGGCGTTGCCCGACAGCGCCATGCCCAGCGCCTCGGCCATCGAGGCCATGGTCGAGGCGGTGCCCATGGTGTTGCAGGTGCCCGTCGAGCGACTCATCGAGGCCTCGGCCTCGAGGAACGCGTCCTGTGTCATCTCGCCCGCCTTCACGGCTTCGGAGAACTTCCACAGATGGGTGCCCGACCCCACCCGCTCGCCGCGGAAATAGCCGTTCAGCATCGGCCCGCCGGTGACGACGATCGAGGGCAGATCGGTCGATGCGGCGGCCATGAGCAGCGATGGCGTGGTCTTGTCACAGCCGACAAGCAGGACGGCGCCGTCGATCGGCTGGCCGCGCATCGCCTCCTCGACCGCCATGGCGGCGAGGTTGCGGAACATCATCGCCGTCGGGCGGAAGGTGTTTTCCGACGCCGAGAAGACCGGCACCTCGACCGGAAAGCCGCCGGCCTCCCAGATGCCGGCCTTCACCTTTTCGGCGAGCTCGCGCAGATGGCCGTTGCAGGGGGTCAGGTCGGACCAGGTATCGAGGATGCCGATCACCGGCCGTCCGTCAAAGAGATCATGCGGGTAGCCCTGGTTCTTCATCCAGCCGCGATGATAGATCGCGTCGCGCGAGGTGCCGCCATACCAGTGCTGGCTGCGGAGCTTGCGGGGCCACGGGGCGGGTTTGAAGGTCATGGATCAGCCCTGTTTGCTTTTGTTGTAGACATCGAAGATGACGGCGGCGAGCAGGACGAGGCCCTTGATCACCTGCTGGTAATCGATGCCGATGCCGAGCAGCGACATGCCGTTGTTCATCACCCCCATGATGAAGGCGCCGACGACGACGCCGACGATCTTGCCGACCCCGCCCGACATCGAGGCACCGCCGATGAAGACCGCGGCGATGACGTCGAGCTCGAAGCCGACGCCGGCCTTGGGCGTGGCGGAGTTGAGCCGCGCGGTCACCACCATGCCGGCAAGGGCGGCAAGCGCGCCCATGTTCACGAAGGTCAGGAAGGTCAGCCGGTCGGCGTTGATCCCCGAAAGCCGCGCCGCCTTCAGGTTGCCGCCAACGGCATAGATGCGCCGCCCGATCACGGTGCTTTCGGTGAGGAACGTGTAGGCCACGATCAGCACCGACATGACGATGAGCACGTTCGGCAGGCCGCGGAAATAGGCCAGCTGCGTGGCCACGAAGAGAAGCGCCCCGGCGACGAGCGCGTTGCGGAAGAGGAACATCGCCAGCGGCTCCTGCTGGATGCCGTAGGCGGCATTGCGCAACCGCCCACGCCAGCCCTGCCAGACGATCGCCACCACCGCGACGGCGACAAGCGCGATGGCGGTCAGGTTCGGGCGGCCGACGCCGAAGAGGTCGGGAATGAAGCCCGTCGAGAGCGACTGGAAGGCTTTCGGGAACGGGCCGATGTTCTGGCCGCCGAGAAGCCAGAGCGTGAGGCCGCGAAAGACCAGCATGCCCGCCAGCGTCACGATGAAGGAGGGAATGCGCCAGTAGGCGATCCAGTAGCCCTGCGCCGCGCCGATGACCATGCCGACCACGAGGCAGGACGGCAGGACCGCATAGACCGGCCAGCCGAGCCTGACCGTGAGCACCGCCGAGACGGCGCCGGTGAAGGCCGCCACCGAGCCCACCGAAAGGTCGATGTGGCCGGCGACGATGACCAGCAGCATGCCCAGGGCCATGACGATGATGTAGCTGTTCTGCAGGAAGAGGTTGGTGATGTTCACGGGCTTCAGGAGCGTGCCGTTGGTGACGATCTGGAAGAAGGCCATGATGGCAATGAGCGCCATCAGCATTCCATAGTCGCGCAGGTGGCTGCCGAGATAGCTCAGAATGCCCCTCGTTTCTTGTCGGCCGGCCGTTTCGGTCGTGTTCGCCATCGCTCTCTCCCGGTCGTTCTTCAGTGCCTGAGGATCTGCGCCATGATGCGTTCCTGGCTGGCCTCAGCCGCCTCCAGTTCGCCCACGATCCTGCCTTCGTTCATCACGTAGATGCGGTCGCACATGCCCAGAAGCTCGGGCATCTCCGACGAGATCATCACCACGCCGCGTCCCTGGGCCACGAGCTGGTTCATGATCCCGTAGATCTCGAACTTGGCGCCGACGTCGATGCCGCGCGTGGGCTCGTCGAGGATCAGCACGCGCGGATCGGCAAAGAGCCATTTCGACAGCACCACCTTCTGCTGGTTGCCGCCCGAAAGGTTCACGACGCGCTGAAAGACGCTCGGCGTGCGGATGTTCATCGCCTTGCGATAGTGCTCGGCCACCTTCTGCTCTTCGGCCGGATTGAGGACGCCGCCCGAGGAGACGCCGGCAAGGTTGGCAAGCGTGATGTTGCGCAGGATCGGCTCCTCGAGGAGGAGGCCGAGCTCCTTGCGATCCTCGGTGACATAGGCAAGCCCGGCCTCGACCGCCTTCAGGACCGTCGATGTGTCGGCCGGCCGGCCCTCGATCAGCACCTCGCCCGAGATGTCGCGGCCATAGGAGCGGCCGAAGAGGCTCATCGCGAGCTCGGTGCGCCCCGCCCCCATCAGCCCCGCGATACCGACGATCTCGCCCGCGCGCACGCTGAAGGCGGCATCGCGGATCACCTGACGGTCCTTCTGCTCGGGGTGCCAGACATTCCAGCCGCGCACCTCCATCAGCACCTCGCCGATGGTGCGCCGGCGTTCGGGATAGCGGTGCGCCATGTCGCGGCCGACCATGTCGCGGATGATCCGTTCCTCGGAGATCTCCTCGCGGCGGGCGTCGATCGTGGCTACCGTCGCTCCGTCGCGCAGCACCGTCACGCGGTCGGCGACCCGGCGCACCTCGTTCAGCTTGTGGCTGATGATGATCGAGGTCACGCCCTGGGTCTTCAGTTCGAGAATGAGGTCAAGAAGTTTCTGGCTGTCGTTTTCCTGAAGCGCGGCGGTTGGTTCGTCGAGGATCAGGAGCCGGACCTCCTTGCCGAGCGCCTTGGCGATCTCGACGAGCTGCTGCTTGCCGACGCCGATCTTGCCGACCACCGTCGAGGGCGGGTCGGAGAGCCCGACCTTGGCCAGAAGCGCCTCGGTCCGGGTGAAGGTGGCGGGCCAGTTCACCACGCCGCCTTCGTGCCGTTCGTTGCCGAGAAAGAGGTTCTCGGCGATCGACAGAAGCGGCACCAGCGCCAGTTCCTGATGGATGATGATGATCCCCCTCGACTCGCTGTCGGCGATGTCGCGAAAGGCGGCCTCGGCTCCGGCGTAGAGGATCCGGCCTTCGTAGCTGCCGTGCGGATAGACGCCCGAGAGCACCTTCATCAGCGTCGACTTGCCGGCGCCGTTTTCGCCGACGAGGGCGTGGATCTCGCCTTCCTCGACGCTGAGCGTGACGTTGTCGAGCGCCCGGACCCCCGGAAAGGTCTTGGTGATGCCCTGCATTTCGAGAAGCGCCGCCATCTTCCTCCCCCGGCGTTCGGCGCCCACCGCCACGGCGGAGGGCGCACCTGCTGTGGTCCTGCGTCGGCTGTCCTACTTCAACTGGTCGGCGGTGTAGTAGCCCGAGCCGACGAGCACCTTTTCGTAGTTCGAGGCATCGACCGAGACCGGTTCGAGCAGGTAGGACGGGACCACCTTGACGCCGTTGTCGTAGGTCGACGTGTCGTTGATCTCGGGTTCGCCGCCCTTCAGCATCGCATCGACCATGCCCACGGTGACGCGGGCGAGTTCGCGTGTATCCTTGAAGATCGAGGAATACTGCTCGCCGGCGATGATCGACTTGATCGAGGGAATCTCGCAGTCCTGGCCGGTGACGATCGGCATCTTCATGTCGCCCGAACCGTAGCCGACGCCCTTCAGAGACGAGAGGATCCCGATCGAGAGCCCGTCATAGGGGCTCAGCACGCCCTGCACCTGCTTGTCGGTGTAGTTGGCCGACAGCAGGTTATCCATCCGCGCCTGCGCCACCGCGCCGTCCCAGCGCAGCGTGCCGACCTGCTCCATGCCCATCTGGCCTGAGGGAATGGCGATGTCGCCGGCGTCGATCATCGGCTGCAGGATCGACATGGCGCCGTTGTAGAAGAAGAAGGCGTTGTTGTCGTCGGGCGAGCCGCCGAAGAGCTCGACGTTCCAGGGTTTCACATCGGGAAAGCGCTCTTTCAGACCGGCGACGAGGCTTTCGGCCTGCTGCACGCCGACCTTGAAGTTGTCGAAAGTGGCATAGTAGTCGACATTGCCGCTGTCGCGGATCAGGCGGTCGTAGGCGATGACCTTGATGCCGGCGGCATTGGCGTTCTCGAGCGCGTTCGAAAGCGTCGTGCCGTCGATGGCGGCAATCACCAGCACGTTCACGCCCTTGGTGATCATGTTCTCGATCTGGGCCAGCTGGTTCGGGATATCGTCTTCGGCATATTGCAGGTCGGTCGTATAGCCTGCGGCCTCGAACTGCTTGACCATGTTCTCGCCGTCGGCAATCCAGCGGGCCGAGGATTTGGTCGGCATCGCGATGCCCACGAGGCCTTCGGCATAGGCGCCGGTGGCAAACACCACGGCCGCAGCCGCCGAGGCGAGCAGCGTTCTCAGTTTCATGATTTCCTCCACTTGGATGCACGCTGGCCTCTGCGCCCAGCCGCGCCATTTCTCGTTATGAGGGCTCCTACCCAAACCCCTGTTAGCGCCGCTTTACATACCTTCCAAATGCGAATACGCCTTATCTGCATAACAGAACTGGTATGCAGAATGCCGACGTCGCTCGCCCGGCGCCTGAAACCCGCCCAGTTCCGTCTGGTGCTGAAGATAGCCGAGACAGGCACGCTGCAGGCCGCGGCCGACGCGCTGGCGATGTCGCAGCCGGCGGCCTCGCGGGCGCTTGCGGAGATTGAGAAGGCGGCGGGGGCGCCGGTCTTCTACCGCCATCCCAAGGGAATGGAGCCGACCGCGATCGGCGCGGCCTTCGTGCGTCATGCGCGGGTGATCCTGGCCGAATTCGACAACCTCGCGGCCGAGATCGCGACGCTCGGCAGCGGCCATTCGGGCGAGGTGCGCATCGGTTCGGTCACCGGGCCGGCCGTCGGCTGCCTGGTGCCGGCGATCCGGGCGATCCGCTCGGTCTCGCCGGCGATCGAGCCGACGCTCGAGGTCGGGCCCTCGCAAGAACTGGTGCGCGGGCTCGAGGAGGGGCGGTTCGACTTTGTTCTGGCGCGGCTTCCCCCGGGCTCGGATGCGCGCGCCTTCCGCGTGCTGCCGGCCCGCTCCGAGGTGGTCTCGCTTCTGGCCCGCGCGGACCATCCGCTTGCTGGTCGCCGGAAGATCCCGCTGGACGCGCTCACCGATTATGACTGGATCATCCAGGAACGCGGCTCGCCGATCCGGCAGGCGGTCGAAGCCGCCTTTCACGGTGCCGGTGTCGCGATCCCCGGGCGGATCGTGAATACCTCGTCGCTGCTTGTGGTGCTGGCCTTTCTTGCCGAGACCTATGCCGTCGCGCCGATGACCGAAGAGGTCGGGGGGCTGTTGACGCAAAGCCGGCTTGCCGCACGGCTCTGCGCGCTTGACACCGAAAGGACGATGACGGTTTCGCCCTTCTTCATCCTGCAAAACCGCGCCCAGCAATTGCCGCGCGCGGCCGAGCGCGTGCTCGCCGAGGTGATCGCGCGGCTCTAGGGGTCGGCGGCGATGATGGCGTGCAGGGCGTCGACCGTCTGCAGGAGCAGGTCGCTCGAGGTGAAGTCGGGCCAGGTCGAGAGCTTCACGGCCACCATGTCGGCATCGGGGGCGACAAAGATCATCTGACCGAAGACGCCGAGGCAGTAGTGGCGCGGCAGGGCGCGATCCTCGATCCAGAACTGGTTGCGATAGCTGCCGTTCGGGAACTCCGCGCGCGACTCCTCGTTAAAGAGCCCGTGCGTGCCGTGGCGCACGTCGGCCACCCAGCTGGCCGGGATCGCCTGCCGGTCACCGACCCTGCCGCCGTTCAGGTAGGCAAGGCCGAAGCGGGCGAGATCGCGCAGGCTTGCCGAGATGCCGCCGCAGGCGAGCCCGTAGCCCAGGGGATCGAGCGAGATGTCGGCATCCTCGGCGCAGCCGAGCGGTTGCCAGAGCCGTTCGGAGAGGATCTGCGGCAGGCGCTGACCTGTCACGCGCTCCATCAGATGGGCGTAGACGTCGGTCTCGATCGAGCGGTACTTGAAGCGCGCGCCATGCGGCGCCTCGGCCACGGCAAGGCCGGTGATCTGGTCCCACATGTTCTGCGGCCAGCCGCTCACGTCGGTCCCGGGCGGGGCCGGCTTCCAGCCGCTGGCGTAATCCATCTTGCCGATGTCGCTGTCGCGCACCTCGTAGTCCTCGACGAAGCGGACACCGGTCGTCATGTCGAGCACCTGCTGCACCGTCGCGCCGTTCCAGGCGGTTGCGGCCAGTTCCGGCAGGTAGTCGGTGACGGCGGCGGCGGGGTCGATCAACCCTTCGGCAATGAGGTTCGCGCCCGCCGTCGCGGTGAGCGACTTCGAAACCGACTGCAAGAGGTGCAGGCTGCGGGCATCCATGCCGTTGTGATAGCTCTCGTGCAGGACCCGGCCGCCCTTCCAGACCCAGATCGCGTCGGTATAGGTCGCGTCCAGCATCTCGGCGAAGGTGGTCCGCGTGCCGTCACGGCGCAGGTAGCCCAGCGCATCGAGCGTGCCGGTCGCCTCGGGCAGCGGCGACACCGTGGCGCCGCGGCGGATCGGGGCCGTCGGCAGGATCTGGCGCACCCGCTGGAAGGTCCAGCGGTTCCAGGGCGGCCTGTCCCAGTCGATCAGCGGAACCCGCATCGCCGGTGGCGGCGGCGTGCCCTCCATGATCGCGGGGCGCGGGTCGGAATTGCGATAGCTTGTCATGGCTGTTCTCCGCTTGATCCTGGCGCAGGGCGCCTCAGAGTGTGATCCCTTCGACGGCACGCGCCAGATCGGCACGGCAGCGCGCGATGATGAATTCGGTGAAGGCGAGCAGCTTGGGGTCGCGCAGCCGCCGGTGCTGGGTCAGGCATGTCAGGTTCACCGGAACCGGCGGCGTCGCGCGCACCACCGGAACCAGACGCCCTGCGCGCAGATGGTCCGCGATCTCGAAGATCGGCTTGAGCAGGATGCCGCGACCGTCGAGCGCCCAACCCGTCAGCACGTCGCCGTCATCGGATTCGAACGGGCCCGTGACCTCGTACCGGCGCAAACCCTGCGGCGTCTCCAGCGTCCACTGGAACTCCGGCGCGCCCGGAAAACGCAGGCTCAGGCAGTCGTGGCGGTCCGCGACCAGCCGCTCGCCGGTCTCGGGGTCGCCGCGGCGCTCCACATAGGCCGGCGCGGCACAGAGGATGCGCGGGCATTCGGCCACCTGGCGCATCTTCAGCGTGGAATCCTCGAGACGTCCGAGATGGAAGGCCACATCGAGCCCCTCGCCCACGATGTCGATCGAGCGATCGGAAAAGCGCATCCGCACGTCGATTTGCGGATAGGCATCCTTGAACTCGGGCACGTGGGGGGCGATGAAGCGCCGCCCGACGCCCAGCGGGGCGGCCACGAAGACCGTGCCGCGCAACATCTGGGTCGAGGCCATGACCGCCGCCTCGGCCTCGTCGATCACCTCCAGCACGCGGCGCGCGCCGTCATAGAAGAGGCGCCCGTTTTCGGTGGGCTGCAGGCGCCGAGTCGTGCGGTTGAAGAGCCGGATGCCGAGATGGCGCTCGAGTTCGGCGATGCGCGCCGAGGCCACCGCCGGAGAGGTGCGCTGATCTCGGGCCGCAGCCGACATCGACCCGAGTTCGTAAACACGGACGAACATCTTGATATTGTTCACATAGGCCATCTCAGCGGTCCCGGGGCGCGGCCATTCTTCGGTATTCTTTGAAAGTTCTTGGCCATCATCAGCATTATCAGGAAGATGGACTTCGGTATAGCGTTGTTCGCATCTCAGGAGGGGGACAGCACCGTGTTCGAATTCATCGTTCTCGGGGAATGGCTCGAATTCGCGGTAAGATGGCTGCACGTGATCACGGCCATCGCCTGGATCGGCTCGTCATTCTACTTCATAGCGCTCGATCTCGGGCTGCACCGCGACCGCAGTCTCGCCTCGGGAGCCGACGGCGAGGAATGGCAGGTGCATGGCGGCGGCTTCTATCACATCCAGAAATACCTCGTTGCGCCGGCCAGCATGCCAGACGACCTCGTCTGGTTCAAATGGGAAAGCTACGCGACCTGGCTCTCGGGCTTCGCGCTTCTCTGCCTCGTCTATTATCTCGGCGCCGACCTCTATCTGGTCGATCCCAACGTGATGGATCTGAAGATCTGGCAGGCGATCCTGGTCTCGGTCGGCTCGCTCGCCCTCGGCTGGCTCCTCTACGACCAGCTCTGCAAATCGGCGCTCGGCGAGAATCCGACGCTTCTGATGGTTCTCCTTTATCTCATCCTCGTCGCCATGGCCTGGGGCTATACGCATGTCTTCTCCGGCCGCGCGGCGCTTCTGCATCTCGGCGCGTTCACCGCGACGATCATGTCGGCCAACGTCTTCATGGTGATCATTCCCAACCAGAAGATCGTGGTGGCGGATCTCGTCGCCGGGCGGGTGCCGGAACCGAAATACGGCAAGATCGCCAAACTCAGGTCGACGCACAACAACTACCTGACGCTGCCGGTCATCTTCATGATGCTGTCGAACCACTACCCGCTCGCCTTCGCGAGCGAGTACAACTGGCTGATCGCGAGCCTCGTCTTCCTGATGGGGGTGACGATCCGGCACTGGTTCAACACCCGCCACGCGCGCAAGGGCAGCCCGACCTGGACCTGGCTCGCGACGGTGCTGCTCTTCATCATCATCGCCTGGCTGTCGACGGCGCCGATGTTCCGCGCCGAAAGCAGCGGCGCGCTGGTGCCGCTCAGCCCGGCGCAGGAGCGTTTCGCCGATGCCGAGGGATTTGCCGACGTGACCGACATCGTCCTCGGGCGCTGCTCGATGTGCCACTCGACCGAGCCCGGCTATGACGGCATCCACTGGCCGCCGAAGGGCGTGATCCTCGACCGGCCGGAAGAGATCGCCCGCTGGGCGCCCGAGATCTACCTGCAGGCGGGTCTCAGCCATGCGATGCCGCCCGCCAATGTCTCGTTCATCGAGCCGGAAGAACGGGCGCGCATCGTTGCCTGGTATCGCGCCGCGACCGGCGAGAAGGGCGGCTGAGCGCCCTCAGAGCCAGTAGGGATTGGTCCAGGCGCGCCGGCCCGCCGCATCGACGACGGTGATCCGCACCCAGGGCGACTTGCGGAACCGTTCGAGCGACACCGAGGCGCGCGTCATGGACAGGCCATGCACCGCACGCGCGCCCTGGCCGTGGCCCTGCACGATGACCGAGGCCGCGGCCGAACAGCGGACCTCGATCGTCTTGTCGGTGATCTCGACGGCGCGGATCTCGGGGCCCTGCGAGGAATAGTGGCGCCCGGCTTTCAGCGCCTCGAGCAATGCGTCGGGATCATTCTCCTCGGCCTTGACCATGACCCAGCCACCGAAATGGTCGGGCTCGGTGAAATGCGCATCGTCGGTGGCCACAAGGTTGATCCGGCGGCCCTCGGAAAGCAGGAGATCGTTGATCGCGAAGCCGAATCCGCGGTCGCAGCCGGCATAGCAGCCATGGTTGTAGGCCTCGACCGCATGGGCCGCGGCGATGGCCCGGGTCTCGGCGAGCGTGATGCCGGACCAGTCGGGATGCGCGACGGCCACGAAAGCGCCGGCAGCGACCGCGCGTTCGGCAAGCTCAGCGGCGGTTTCAGACCCCTCGACCGGCGAGAAGCCGGGTGCGTTCGGCGGCGTGAAATCCTCGGGCAGGCCGACCGCGAGGATGTGCCAGAGATCGCCGCTTTGCTGGCGACCGGTATGCAGCTCGGCACCGAGGATCGTCGTGAAGCCGGGTGCGCGGAAGGCCCGCGTATCGACGATCGGGTAGTTGTAGACGCCGACGAAATGGTCGGTCAGGGCCAGGAAGTCGTAGCCTTCGTCGCGATACCGGCGGCAGACCTCGGCCGGCTCGAGCGCGCCGTCGGAGCGGGTCGAATGGGTGTGGAGGTTGCCGCGGAAAAAGCGGCCGGGGGCGCTGAAGGCATCGTGCATGGTTCTCTCCCTGTCTGGCGCCACTCTGCCCGAAGCGGCGGCGGGCGCAAGTGCCAAGCGGCGCGGTTGACATCGCCTGCCCTGCCCCGCAGGTTCGCCTGGAATTCCGGGGATGGCGGCCATGCAGTTCACGCTCGCAGATCTTGACGACGCCCATGCGACGGTCCTCGCGCAGATGGACGCGACGCCGCAATATGCCTGGCCGCAGCTTGGCGCCGCGACCGGGGCCGAGGTCTGGGTCAAGCACGAGAACCACGGGCCGATCGGGGCCTTCAAGGCGCGCGGGGCCATCACCTTCATCGACTGGCTGCGGCGGAGCCACCCGGACAGCCCCGGCATCGTCACCGCGACGCGCGGCAACCACGGCCAGGCGCAGGCCCGCGCCGCCACGCGCGCCGGGCTCCGTGCGGTCGTCTACGTGCCGCACGGCAACTCGCCCGAGAAGAACGCCGCGATGCGCGCGTTCGGCGCGGAACTGCGCGAGCATGGCGCCGATTTTCGACGCCGCCAAGGACGAGGCGATGCGCGTGGCCGCGGCCGAAGGGCTCTTTCCCGTGCCGCCCTTTCACCGCGAACTGGTGCGCGGCGTCGCGACCTACGGGCTCGAGTTCCTCCGCGCTGCACCGCGGCTCGATACGGTCTATGTCCCGATCGGTTGCGGTTCGGGGATCTGCGGCGTGATCGCGGCGCGCGACGCGCTCGGGCTCGCGACCGAGGTCGTGGGCGTCGTGGCTGCCGGGGCGGCGGGGGCGAAGCTCTCCTTCGAGGCGGGGCGCGTGATCGAGACGCCAAGCGCGCGCAGCTTCGCCGACGGCATGGCGGTGCGGGTGCCGGTGGCCGGGGCGCTGGCGATCTACCGGGCCGGCGCGGCGCGCATCCTCGCCGTCGATGAGGACGAGATCGCCGCCGCGGCGCGGCTCTACTTCACCGCCATCCACAATGTCGCCGAGGGAGCGGGCGCGGCGGCCCTCGCCGGCCTGCTTCAGGAACGCGCGCGGGTCGCCGGGCGGCGGGTCGGGCTGATCCTCTCGGGCGGCAATATCGACGCGGGCGCCTTCGCCACGATCCTCGAAGGCCGCACGCCGGGCGTCTGATCGGGCCGGCTGGACAGCGACGGGAGGGATGCTATCCTTCTCCTGGCCGGCCTCAAGACCGGCGGGGAGGCGAGGCGCCTCCTACCCGATGAATCGAGCGGCGCATGAAGAAGATGGATCCGACCGGCACCGAGGAGGCGCGCGCCCAGCACGCGGCGCTTTGCTATCGCACGAGCGCCAGGGACGGGCTCTGGGTGCTTCTCATCACCAGCCGCGAGACGCGCCGCTGGGTGGTGCCGAAGGGCTGGCCGATGGCCGGCAAGACCGGCGCCGAGACGGCAGAGCGCGAGGCCTGGGAAGAGGCCGGCGTGAAGGGTCGGATCAAGGACGAGCCGCTTGGCTTCTTCAGCTATGACAAGGTGCTGGCCGACGGCAGCGCCCAGCCCTGCGTGGTTTCGCTCTATCCGCTCGAGGTGGCGCGGCTGTCCGACGAGTTCCCCGAACGCGACGACCGCCGGCGGCGCTGGTTTCGCCCGCGCAAGGCCGCAACCCGGGTCGCCGAACCGGAACTGCGCGCGCTGCTGGAAGGCTTCGCCAGCGCGAATCTGTCGGACCCGGGCAAGGGAAAAGCTTGATTTCCGGCCGCATCTGCCCAATTCAGTAAGAACTGCCCAGTCATGATAGCGCGATGATCCATTACGCCCTTACCTGCGACAAAGGCCACAGCTTCGAAAGCTGGTTTCAGTCGTCCGCCGCGTTCGAGCGGCTGTGCGACGCCGGCCATGTCACCTGCACGGCCTGCGGCTCGACCGCGATCGAGAAGGCGCTGATGGCGCCGGCGGTACGCTCCGCCGGCCCCGGGGGCGACGCGCCCGCGCTTTCGGCGCCAGCTTCGGGCGTCGAGGCGGCACTGGCGGAGATGCGGCACCGGATCGAGGAGAGCTCGGACTATGTCGGGCTCAACTTCGCGGCCGAGGCGCGGGCGATGCATGAGGGCGACATCCCGGAGCGATCCATCTGGGGCGAGGCGCGCCGCGACGAGGCGCGCCGGCTGATCGAGGACGGGATCCCCGTCGCGCCCCTGCCCTTCCTGCCAACGCGCCGGACCAACTGACCTGCCGGCGACCACCAAGGAGACACGGATGCAGGTTCTGGTCACCGGCGCCAACCGCGGGATCGGTGCCGCGCTACTCGAGGCTTTCGCCTCCCGCGGCGATGCTGTCCAGGGCACCGCCCGCGACGGCCAGCGGGGGCTCATCGCGCTCGACGTGACCGATCCGGCTTCGGTGCGGGCGGCCGCGGCGGCCCGTGGCACCGCGCCGCTCGACCTTCTGGTCTGCAACGCGGGCGTCTATGTGGACCGGGGCGAGGACCTCGACCACGGATTTCCGCCAGCGGCCTGGGCCGAGACCTTTGCCGTGAACGTGACCGGTGTCTTCCTGACCGCGCAGGCCTTCCTGCCCGCGCTTCGCGCGGCGCGGGGCAGGATCGCGATCGTGTCCTCGGCGATGGGGTCGGATGCACGGGCGCCGGGCGGCAGCTATATCTACCGCGCCTCCAAGGCAGCGGCGCTGAACGTCGGGCGCAACCTGGCGGCCGACCTCAAGGGCGCCGGCATCGCCGTTGGCATCTACCACCCGGGCTGGGTGCGCTCCGACATGGGCGGCGCGCAGGCCACCATCGACGCGGCGACCTCGGCCGCGGGGCTTCTGGCGCGGTTCGATGCACTCGGGCCGGACACGAGCGGCGTTTTCGAGGACTGGCAGGGCAAGGCGATCCCCTTCTGAGCGGCCCTTGCGACCGCCCCGCCTGCGCGAACGGCCCCTTGCCCTTCGCCGTCCCGCCGCCTAAGAAACGCGCGCATTGACTCGGGGGCCGCGAAGGGGGGCCGACATGCCGCTTCTCGTGATGAAATTCGGCGGCACCTCGGTGGCCGACCTCGGCCGCATCGCCAACGCAGCCGAGAAGGTCAGGCGCGAGGTCGAGCGCGGCTACGACGTGATCGTCATCGTCTCGGCCATGTCCGGCAAGACCAACGAACTCGTCGGCTGGGTCGAGACGACCTCGCCGCTCTACGATGCGCGCGAATACGACGCGGTCGTGGCCTCGGGCGAGAACGTCACCGCCGGCCTGATGGCGCTGCGCCTGCAGGAGATGGACATACCGGCGCGCAGCTGGCAGGGCTGGCAGGTGCCGATCAACACGACCTCGGCCCATTCCGCCGCCCGCTTCGTCTCGATCCCGCGCGGCAATATCGATGCGAAATTCGCCGAAGGCTTCAAGGTCGCGGTCGTCGCCGGGTTCCAGGGCGTCTCGGAAGAGGGCCGGATCACCACGCTCGGGCGCGGCGGATCGGACACGACGGCGGTGGCCTTCGCGGCCGCCTTCGGGGCGGAACGCTGCGACATCTACACCGATGTCGACGGCATCTACACGACCGATCCGCGGATCTCGGGCAAGGCGCGCAAGCTTGACCGGATCGCCTTCGAGGAGATGCTGGAACTGGCCTCTCTCGGCGCCAAGGTGCTGCAGACGCGATCGGTCGAGCTCGCGATGCGCTACAACGTGCGCCTCAGGGTGCTTTCGTCCTTCGAGGATACCGACAACAATTCCGGAACGCTCGTCTGCGCAGAGGAGGATATCGTGGAATCCAAGGTCGTCTCGGGCGTCGCCTATTCGCGCGACGAAGCCAAGATCACGCTCTTCACCATCGAGGACCGTCCGGGCGTCGCCTCGTCGATCTTCGGGGCGCTCTCGGAAGCCGGCGTGAATGTCGACATGATCGTGCAGAACATCTCGGAGAAGAACTACGATGCCGCGCATCCCGGCGCCGTGACCGACATGACCTTCTCCTGCCCGGTGAACCAGGTTGCGCGGGCGCAGAAGGCGCTCGAGGACGCGCAGGCCGCCGGCGCGATCGCCTATGACGAACTGATCATCGACACCGACGTGTGCAAGGTCTCGGTGGTGGGCATCGGCATGCGCAGCCACACCGGCGTCGCCGCACGGATGTTCAAGGCGCTCTCGGCCGAGAATGTGAACATCAAGGTCATCGCCACCTCCGAGATCAAGATCTCGGTCCTGATCGACCGCAAGTACATGGAGCTTGCGGTGCAGGCGCTGCACGATACGTTCGGGCTCGAATCCGCCTCCTGATCAGGCACGGCCGCGCCCGAAAGCACACGCGCCGGGCGAAGCCGGCCTGCGGGCCACGCGCGAATTTCGGTTCACACGGCGGGACCTATATGGTCTACAGGAGGCGCGCGGGCGCCTTTTCCCGGGACCGGCGCCGTGAGGCCGCATCGGGGTTGCAACGAGGCGATGGCAGATCGGACGGAAAGCGAAAGTCGCAAGCTTCTCAGGCGGTTGCGCGACAGTCTTGCCGAGGCAGATGCAGGTCAGGCGCGGCTCGATCACGTCACCCATCTGATCGCGGATTCGATAGACTGCGAGGTCTGTTCGATCTATCTCTTCCGCGATGACGACACGCTGGAGCTCTGCGCCACCGAAGGGCTGAAACCCGAGGCCGTTCACAAGACAAGGATGCGGGTGGGCGAGGGTCTCGTCGGCCGCGTCGCCAAGACCTCGTCCCCGATCAACACCGCCGACGCCCCGTCGGAGCGCGGCTTCCGCTACATGCCGGAGACGGGCGAGGAAATCTTCTCGAGCTTTCTCGGGGTGCCGATCCAGCGCCGCGGCGAGAAGCTTGGCGTGCTGGTCGTGCAATCGAAGGAAAAGCGGCTCTTTTCCGAAGACGAGCTCTATGCGCTCGAAGTCGTGGCCATGGTGCTGGCCGAGATGACCGAGCTCGGCGTCTTCGTCGGCGAGGGCGAGGCCCTCTCGGCGCTGCATCAACATCCGGTCACCTTTCGCGGCGCCACCGGTCAGGAAGGCACCGCCGAGGGCCATGTCTGGCTGCACGAGCCGCGCGTGGTGGTGACCAACCCGGTCGGCGACGACCCGGCCAGGGAGCTTGAGCGGCTGAGCGAGGCGGTGAGCGAGCTCCGGCTCTCGGTCGACGCGATGCTGAGCGTCACCGGCCAGGGCGACGGCGAACAGGGCCAGGTTCTCGAGGCCTACCGGATGTTCGCCAATTCGCGCGGCTGGATGCGGCGCATGGAAGAGGATATCGCGCGCGGCCTTTCCGCCGAGGCGGCGGTCGAAAAGGAACAGTCCGCGGCGCGGGCGCGGCTCGAGACGGTGCCCGACCCCTATCTGCGCGAGCGGCTGCACGATCTCGACGACCTGTCGAACCGGCTTTTGCGGATCCTGACCGGTCAGGGCAACGATACCGGCGCCGAAATGCCGGCCGATCCGGTGCTGGTGGCGCGCAACATCGGGCCGGCGGAGCTGCTCGACTACGGCCGCCGGCTGAAGGGCGTGGTGCTCGAGGAGGGCTCGGTCGGCTCGCATGCGGCGGTCGTGGCGCGGGCGCTTGCGATCCCGCTCGTGATCCATGCCGAGCGGATCACGACCGAGGCGCTGAACGGCGACCGCATCGTCGTGGACGGCGATCAGGGGGTGGTGCACCTGCGCCCCGAGGAGACCATCGCCAAGGCCTATCGCGACAAGATCGCCATGCAGGCGGCGGCCCAGGATCGCTATGCGGCGCTGCGCGACAAGCCGGCGACGGCGCGCTGCGGCACCACGATCGCCCTGCACATGAACGCCGGCCTTCTCGCCGATCTGCCGTCGCTTACCGGGTCGGGCGCCGAGGGTGTGGGGCTCTTCCGGACCGAGCTGCAGTTCCTGATCCGCGCCCATGTGCCCAAGCGCGCCGAACTCGCGCGGATCTATTCCGGCGTGCTGGATGCCGCGATGGGCAAGCGGGTTGCGTTTCGCACGCTCGATATCGGCTCGGACAAGGTCCTGCCCTACATGAAGCGGGTCGAGGAACCGAATCCGGCGATGGGCTGGCGCGCGATCCGCGTCGGCCTCGACAAGCCCGGGGTCCTGCGGATGCAGCTGCAGGCTCTCCTGCGCGGTGCCGCCGGGCGGCCGCTGACGGTCATGTTCCCCTTCGTCGCCGAATTCGAGGAATTCCGCGAGGCGCGGCAGATGCTGATCGACGAGATGGAGCGCGAACGCCGGCTCGGACATACCCTGCCCACGACGGTCGAGGTGGGGGCGATGCTGGAAACGCCGTCGCTGGCGTTCGCGCCGCAGGCCTTCTTCGAGATGACGGACTTCCTGTCGATCGGCGGCAACGACCTGAAGCAGTTCTTCTTTGCCGCCGACCGAGAGAACGAGCAGGTGCGGCGGCGCTACGATGCGCTCAGATCGAGCTTTCTGCGGATGATCCAGGGCATCGTCGCGCGCTGCGGGGAAACCGAAACGGCGCTTTCGTTCTGCGGCGAGGATGCCGGGCGGCCGGTCGAGGCGCTGTGCCTCGCCGCCCTCGGGATCCGGACGCTGTCGATGCGCGCGGCCTCGATCGGGCCGGTGAAGCATCTGATCCGGGCGGTGGACCTGAGCGCGCTGCGCCGGCTGCTGGAAGGCGAGCTTGCGGGCGGTGCCGACAATGTCCGCCCCGCCGTCGTCGAGTGGCTCGCCACGCAGGACATCTAGGCGCTCAGGCCCTTTTGCTGCGCCTCTGGCGTTCGACTGCCTCGCGGAAGGCCGCCTCGGCGCGCTCCGCGCCATGTCGCTCCGCCAGGGCGGCGAGGCCGAAGCGCACATGCGCCATGTGCCGGTAATAGTCGAGATAGGCGAGGTTGATGGCCGCGCCGGACGCCGCGCCAAGGACCGGCACCGCCTGACTGGCGAGCTTGCGGGCAAGGGCCGCGGCAAGCCCCGGCGCCACGCGGCGGATGAGCGCCTGCAGCGCCGGGCCGCTCAGCGCGATGCGGGCGCCGATGAAGCTTGTGTCGACACCGTCGTCATCGCTGCCCGGGCCGCCGGCGCCGAAGATCTCGATGCAGCGCGCGCGGGTCTCGTCCGACCCCGGCGCATGTCCGTGACCGGCGGCAATCTTCTGCATGGCGGCGAAATAGAGCGCAACCGTCGCCGGCAGCTCCACGATGCCTGTCGCCAGCCCCCCTGCCCCGCCGAGTGCGCCGCTTGTCGCGGCCGCGAGGCGGAAGCCAGCGGGGCCGACCGTGGGCAGCGCGGTTGCGCCGGCGACGATGCCCGAAAGCCGGTAGATCCGCTCCAGCGCCTCGGCCACGGCGCGTTCCATCAGCAGGCCGGCACCCGCGGGCAGTTGGCGCAGGCGCGCCTCCACCGCGCCTCCGAAGCGGTTCATCGCCCGGATCACGGGCCCGTTCGCCCGCTCCATATGCTGGGCGAGGGCTGCGAATTCGACCAGCGCGGCCGGTTCGAGCCCGATCAGCCCGGTTCCGGATGCCGGCGCGGGCAGTGGCGCCTGGACGGGGCCATGGTCTTCCGTGTTCATGGGGTTAACATGGCATCTCGGCGGCCGGTTTCAATCGCAGGTGCGCAAAATCGCCGGCGGCCCGCACCCCTTGGCTTGCGTCCCCGCGCCCGGTTCGGCAAAGGGCATCTGCGCCCGCCCGGGACACCGGCGCTTCAAGGGACAGGGATCAACGATGAGGACTGCGCCGATCAGCTGCCCGCCGCTCTGGCTCATGCGCCATAGCGAGACCGAGTGGAACCGCGCCGGGCGCATGCAGGGGCGGCAGGATTCGCCGCTGACCGAGAAGGGCCGCGCCCAGGCCGACGCACTCGCTCCGCGGCTGCTGGCGCTGGGATTCGGCCCCGAGGTGCGGCTGTTCAGCAGTCCGCAGGGCCGCGCCCGCGACACCGCGCGCCGCGCCTTTGCCGATCTCGGCCGGCCCGTGTCCGAGGATGCGAGGCTGAGCGAAATCTCGGTCGGTGCCTGCGAGGGGCTGACGCGCGGCGAGATCGAGGCGCGCTGGCCGGGCCTCATCGAGCCGGCACGGCCCTTCGACTGGTATCCGCGGGCGCCGGGTGGCGAGGGCGAAGCGGCGTTCCGGCTGCGCGTGGCGAGCTTTCTGGGGGATCTGCGGGGGCCTGCCGCGATCGTCGCGCACGGGATGACGATCCGGATGATCCGCAGCCTGATCCTCGGGCTCGACTGGGATGGGCTCATGCGCCTGCCGGGTGGCCAGGGCAACATCTTCCTTGCCCGCGACGGCGTGGTGCAGGACCTCGGCTGAGGCGCCCCGTTGCCAAGGTGCTTGCCGGCGGGGGGCCAGGGTTGCTATAGGCCCGTTCGTCGGGTGATTAGCTCAGTTGGTAGAGCGCCTCGTTTACACCGAGGATGTCGGGAGTTCGAGTCTCTCATCACCCACCAGCCGCCTCCGTTTCAGAGTTCAGACCCGCCCGTGGTCAGCGCCGCGGGCTTCTCGCGCGAGATCAGCTGGATCGCACCGCCGATCAGCCCGGCCGCGAACATCACCGCCTGCCAGGCAAGGCCGGCAGCGACGATCATGGCCGGGTCGCTCACATGCGGGGCGAGGAAGGCCGCGAGAGCCGCCTCGCGCATCCCGAGCCCGTTGAGCGAGATGGGAAGGACCGCGATCACCTTGGCCAACGGCCAGGCGAAGACCCAGTAGCCGATCCTCGCGTCGGCGCCCGCGGCAACCGCCAGCCACCATGCGAGAAGCACCAGCGTCATCTGGATCGCAATCGAGGTGGCGAGCACGAAGATGAGCCGCAGCGGGCGCCGCGCGAGCGCGCCGAGCGCTTCGGTCAGCCGCACCAAGAACCCGCGCCCGGGCAGTTTCGGCGCCAGCCGGTAGATCTGGGGCAGGAGCTGGACCAGTGCGTAAAGCACCACCACCGCCGCGCAGAAGAGAACGATCGCGACCTTGGCCAGCTTGGTCTCGGCACCGGGGTTGAACATCTCGGTCGCGCCGATGAGCGAAACGATCAGCAGCGCCGCAAGATCGACCAGACGGTCGGCGGCCGCAGCGGCCACCACGGCGGGGCCGTTGCCGAGGCTGCCGTAGGCCACGCCCGCGCGCACCGCGTCGCCGCCGATCGCTCCGGGAAGGCAGAGGTTTGCGGCAAGTCCGGCGAAATGCGCCTTGAGTCCCCGCGATACACCGATCCGGTTGTCGAGCAGCAGCCGCCACTTCATCGCCGCCGCCACATGCGCGACGAGGAAACCCAGCAGGACCAGTGCGAAGGTCGCGGGCGGGATCGCGCGAAAGGCGGCGACGACCGCCTCGAGCGGGAGAACCAGGAGGAGCACCGCGAGAAACAGAGCCGAGCCCGCGGCCCGCATCAGCCAGCGTCGGGTCCGGCGCCCGATAGGCTTCATGATCTCCTCCCCACGCGGGACGAGAGCCCCACGGGTTGCAAGGCCGCGCACCAAGCCGCATCTGACGGGGTCAGGCCCGGGTCGGGACACCGGGTATCTTTGCCGGATTGGCGGGATGCAAACATTGCGTCTCCGATCGCGCCTGCCCCCTGCGGTCAGACGGGGATGGCCCTGCGTCGAAATTTGTTGACCAAAACTATCTGTCATAATATTCCAAAGTCAATCACTCAGTTATTCAATGAGTCTCGCCGTCGCCCTTCGGCCAAGGCCACAAGGCAGGGAACCCAGGTGCCGCCAGAGTATCGCGAGCCGGCCGGCGACCTGCCTGGCGCGCCCTCGGGGCACGACATGGGCGTGCTCATGGCCATCCTCGTCGTGGCGCTCGCGGTCCGGCTTGCCGGTCTCGGCGCCCCGCTCTGGTTCGACGAGATCGTCACCGTCCAGACGCAGCTCCGGCTGCCCTGGAGCGCGATGATGCAGAGCTACTCGATGAACCATCACTATCTCTTCAGCGTCGAGGCGAAGCTTGCCACCGCGCTCTTCGGAGAGACGATCTGGGCCATTCGGCTGCCCGCGCTCCTGTTCGGGCTCGGCACGGTCGCCGCGGTCTGGTGGCTTGCGCGCGATGTCGCGGGCCCGCGCATCGCCCATGTCGCCGCGCTTCTGGTGGCGCTTTCGTATCACCAGGTCTGGTTCAGCCAGAATGCCCGCGGATATACCGAGCTGGCATTCTTCAGTACGCTCGGCCTGATCTTCTTCCTGCGCGGGATGGAGCGGCCGGCGCGCGGCACCTGGATCGGCTTCGGCCTTGCCCTCGCCGGCGCGGTCTTCACCCATCTGACTGGCGTCTTCTTCTTCGCCGGGCTCGGTCTTCTTTGGCTCGGTGCGCTTGGCTCCCGTGCCGCTGCGGGGCGGCTCGTGCCCGGCATCGTCGCGCGCCCGCTGCAGGGCGTGTTCGCGGCAGGGGTGCTGCTGATCCTCCTCTATCTGCCGGTGGTGCCGGAGGTGATCCGGACCATCGGCGCGGTCGCGGGCACCTCGGCCGTCGACCCGATGCAGGAATACCAGAGCCCGCTCTGGTCCGTCGTCGAGGGGCTGCGCAGCGCGATCGGCAGCGCCGGAGCTCCGGCCGCCCTGATCGGCATTGCGGCGGCGGCCGTCATCGCGCTCGGCGCGATCGGCATGCATCGGCGGGCGCCTCTCTTCGCGCCCGCGATCGCGGCCCATGTCCTGGTCACCGTTGCGGTGCTCATGGCGCTCGACATGCGCATCTGGCCGCGCTTTTTCTTCACCGACATCGGCCTGGCGATGATCCTCGTCGTCGCCGGCTGCGCGACGGGTGCCCGTCTGGCGGCGCAGCTCCTGGCCCGGCCGGCGCTGGGGCGCGGCCTCTTCGCCGCTTGCGTTCTGGTCCTCCTGGTGGTGTCGGCGGGGCTTCTGCAACGCAACTACCGCGCCCCGAAACAGGACCTTGCCGGCGCCTTCGCCGCGGCCGAGAGCGCCCGCACGGAGGGCGAGCGCATCTATGCGCTCGGGCCCGGCGCCGAGATCTTCCAGGGGTTTTTCCACGCCGATTGGGGCCGCATCGATACCGCAGAGGACTATGCGGCCGCCATGGAGGCGCCAGGGGCCCTGCTGCTGGTCATCGCCTTCCCCGACCGGATGTTCCGCACCATCCCCGCACTCGCGCGCGACAGCGCCGGACCGCTCACGCTCGTCCGGCGCCTGCCGGGGACGCTCGGCGACGGCTATGTCCTGATCTACCGCCGGCCGGGTTGACGCCCGCGCCGCTTTGCCCTTCCCGCGCCGCCACGCCGGGCCTAGGCTGTGCCCCGGCGGGCGACGCGGCGATCGGAGGCGGTGATGACGGAAACGATGATCGGGGTGATCGGCGGCTCGGGCCTTTACGACATGGCGGGCCTCCAGGAGCCGCGCTGGCGCGCCGTCGGCACGCCCTGGGGGGCGCCCTCGGACGAGATCCTCACCGGGCGGCTAGCCGGGGTGAGGATGGCCTTCCTGCCGCGGCACGGGCGGGGCCATGTCCTGCCACCCTCCTCGGTGCCCTACCGCGCCAACATCGACGCGCTGAAACGGCTCGGCGTGACCGACGTGGTCGCGGTCTCGGCCTGCGGCTCGTTCCGCGAGGCGATGGCACCCGGCGACTTCGTCATCGTCGATCAGTATATCGACCGCACCTTCGCACGCGAGAAGAGCTTCTTCGGCCCCGGCTGCGTGGCACATGTGAGCTTCGCGCATCCGACCTGCGCGCGGCTGGCCGCCGCCTGCCTCGACGCCGCCGCCGATACCGGCATCCGGGTGCATCGCAAGGGCACCTACCTGGCGATGGAGGGGCCGCAGTTCTCGACCCTGGCCGAAAGCCGGATGTATCGCGACGTCTGGGGTGCCGATGTGATCGGCATGACTGGCATGCCCGAGGCAAAGCTCGCCCGCGAGGCCGAGCTCTGCTACGCCTCGCTCGCCATGGTGACCGATTACGACTGCTGGCATCCCGATCACGATGCCGTGGACGTCGCGTCGGTGATCGCCACGCTCGCCGCCAACGCCGCGCATGCGCGCGACACCGTGGCGGGGCTGCCCGAGCGGCTTGCCGGGCAGCCCCGGCCTTGCCCCTGCGGTTGCGACCGCGCGCTCGATACCGCGCTCATGACCGCACCCGAGCGGCGCGACCCTGCCCTTCTGGCCCGGCTCGACGCGGTCGCGGGCCGGGTGCTCGGGGCCTGAGTGTCGCCCGCCTCGGCTCGCTTTCCGGCTGCCCGCGCCCGTGCTAGGAGGGGGCGACCCCTGCGCCGGAGCCTGCCCATGCCGAAGACCGTCAAGGACTACATCCGCACCATCGCCGACTTTCCGCACGAAGGAATCATGTTCCGCGACGTGACGACGCTCTTTGCCGATGCGCGGGGGTTCCGGATGGCGATCGACCAGCTTCTGCATCCCTATGCCGGCGAGCGGATCGACAAGGTCGTCGGGCTCGAGGCGCGTGGCTTCATCCTCGGCGGTGCCATCGCCCACCAGCTGAGCGTCGGGTTCGTGCCGATCCGCAAGAAGGGCAAGCTGCCCGGCACCGTCATCAGCCAGGCCTATACGCTCGAATACGGCGAGGCAGTGATGGAGGTGCATGACGATGCACTTCAGCCGGGCGAAAAAGTCCTGATCGTCGACGATCTCCTGGCCACGGGCGGCACATGCGAGGCGGGGATCCGGCTCTGCGAGCGACTCGGGGCCGAGATCGTCGGCTGCGCCTTCGTCATCGACCTGCCGGAACTCGGCGGGCGCCGGCTTCTGGAACGGCTCGGCATGCAGGTGCATGCGCTTTGCGAATTCGAGGGCACCTGAGGCTCAGCCACCCGCGGCCAGAACGGCGCCGGGGTTCATGATGCCCTGCGGATCGAGGGCGGCCTTCACCGCCCGCATCGCGCCAAGCCGGGCCGGATCGCCGTAGCGCACCAGTTCGGCGACCTTCATCCGGCCGATCCCGTGTTCTGCGCTGAAAGAGCCGCCATGCGCCTGCACCAGGTCGTGGACGGCGCGCGTGATCGCCGCCGCCACGCCTGCGAACTCGGCCGGCTTGCGGCCCTGCGGCGGGAAGACGTTGTAATGCAGGTTGCCGTCGCCCAGATGGCCGAAGGCATTGATACGGAAGGGCCCGATCGCCCGCACCGCCGCATCCGCGCGCGGCAGGAAGGCCGCGATCTCGCCGAGCGGCAGCGCGATGTCATGCGAGGCGACGGCTCCGATGCGGCGGTTCGCCTCGGGCAGGCTTTCGCGCAAGGCCCACATCTGGTCGCGCTGCGCGGCACCCGAGGCGATGACGCCGTCGTCGGTCAGCCCCGCCGCCGCCGCCTCTTCGAAGAGCACCGACAGGATCTCGGCCGGGTCGAGCCCGGGCGGCACCCCGATCTCGGCCATGACCGACCAATCCGGAGCACCGGCCAGCGGCTGGCGGATCTCGGGCATCTTCTCGGCGAGAAAGCGCAGCCCCTCGCCCGCGATGAGCTCGAAGCTCGTCACGCCGCCCGCGGTCCTGTCCTGCGCACGGGCCAGAAGGCTGAGGGCCGCGGCCGGGGAGGCGACGGTGAACATCGCGGTTCCGGTCGCGGCCGGTCGCGGGAAAAGCCGCAGGACGGCCGCGGTGACGATGCCGAGCGTGCCTTCGGCGCCGATCATCAGATCGCGCAGGTCATAGCCGGTATTGTCCTTGCGAAGCCGCTTCATCCCGTTCAGGACCGACCCGTCGGGCAGCACCGCCTCGATCCCGAGGCAGAGCTCGCGCGCGTTTCCGTAGCGCAGGACGGCCACGCCGCCCGCGTTGGTCGAGAGCACCCCGCCAAGTCGCGCGGTGCCCTCGGAGGCGAGCGAGAGCGGGAACAGCCGGCCGGCATCGGCGGCGGCCTCCTGCAGCGCGGCAAGCGTCATGCCGGCCTCGGCCGCGATCAGCCCCTCTTCGGGCCAGACACCGCGCAGGGCGTTCATCCGTTCGAGCGAGAGCAGGAGCGGCGTCGGGCCCTCCGGCATCACCTGGCCCTGGACGAGCCCGGTGCCGCCGCCCCAGGGCAGGATGCCGACGCGGGCCGCCGCGCAGGCGCGCACCAGCTCCGCCACCTCGGCCGTCGTGCGCGGCCGGGCGAGCAGCGCGGCCGGTGTGCGCGCCTTCTGCCTGGGCTCCTCGAGATAGGCGGGCGGTGCCGGCGCGAGCACATCCCGAGGCAGGATCGCGGCCAGCGTCTCGGCAAAGGCCGCATCGGCGGGATTGAGCGGCATGGCGGTCTCCTTCGGCAGGCGGTGCGGCGCGCGGTTCAGCCGGCCCCCGTTCGGCCGCGCCGGTCGGCCCGGAGGTTGGCATAGAGAACGTGGTTGCGCCACCTGCCGTTGATCTGGAGATAGCTTTGCGCCACGCCTTCGTATTTGTAGCCGCACTTCTCCAGCACCCCGCGCGAGGCGAGGTTCTCCGGCAGGCAGGCGCTTTCGAGCCGGCTGAGATCGAGCGTGGAGAAGCAATGGTGAATGACACCCCGCAGCGCTTCGGACATGAGCCCGCGGCGCGCATAGGGGGCGCCGATCCAATATCCGACCGTCGCCGCCTGTGCCGGGCCGCGGCGGATGTTGTCGATGGTGATCGCCCCCACGAGCGCCTGATCCTTGCGCCGGATCAGCACAAGCGGCAGCGCCGTCCCCCCGGAGCTGGCCCTTTGCGCCCAGTAGACGCGGTTCGTGAAGTTCTTGCGCGTCAGGTGGTCGGTCGACCAGCTCGGCTCCCAGGGTTCGAGAAAGGCGCGGCTTTCGTCGCGCAGCTCGGCCCAGACGCGGAAATCGCCATGCGCCGGCAGGCGGAGCGTCAGACGCTCGGTCTCGATGCGGACGCTGCGCCGGCGCAGCAGCATCATGCGGCGAGCCGTTCGCGCAGCGCGTCGCGCGGCGGGGCGGTCTCGGCGGGGCCGTAGAGGGCAAGCGCCATGGCAGAGCCGGCAGCGACGGATTCGGCAAAGGCCCGGGTATCGGCGCGCGAGACGGCCTCGATCTCTGCCACCGAGATGGCGACATCCTGAACTTCGCCC
Organism: Albidovulum sp.; assembly: GCA_020637635.1. Classification (GTDB taxonomy): domain Bacteria; phylum Pseudomonadota; class Alphaproteobacteria; order Rhodobacterales; family Rhodobacteraceae; genus Albidovulum. The sequence continues at coordinate 132,806 of JACKKB010000007.1, read as the reverse complement.
CAGATCGCGACGTGCCGGGCGATGCGTTCGGCGCGCGCCGAGGGGCTTTCGAGCCCCATCAGGAGCCCCGCCTTCAGCTGGGCGCGGGCGCGCGCCACCTCGGCCTCGTCCATGTCGTCTGCCGCGCGGCGCATCTCGTCGATCGTCAGATGGGCCAGGTCGGCCACCTCCCCGCCCGAGGTGCCGGCGTAGAGGGTGATCATGCCGGTATCGTCATAGGCGCCGGCCTGGGCATAGATCGAATAGCAGAGCCCCCGCTCCTCGCGCACCTTCTGGAACAGCCGCGAGGACATGCCGCCGCCGAGAGCGGTCGCATAGACCTGGGCGGTATGGAAGGACGCGTCGCGCACGCTCGGGGCCTCGAACCCGAGCGTGAAATGGACCTGTTCGAGCGGCTTCAGCTCGCGCCGCTCGCCACCGATCCAGCGTGCGGGCTCGGCCGGAGGCGGGGTCAGCGACGGGAGATGGCCGAAGATCGTCTCGGCCGAACGCACGAGAGCGTCGTGATCGACGTCGCCGGCGGCGGCCAGGATCATCTGGCCGGGCCCGTAGTGGGTGCCGACGAAGTGCGTCAGGTCCTCGCGGCCGAAACCCGAGACCTGCGCCGCCGGGCCGAGGATGGTGCGGCCGATCGGCTGGTCCGGATAGGCGGCCTCCTGCAGCCAGTCGAAGACGATGTCGTCGGGCGTGTCGAGCGCCTGGCCGATCTCCTGCAGGATCACGTGGCGCTCGGTCTCGATCTCCCTCGGGTCGAAGACTGGATTGAGCACGATGTCGGAGACGACGTCGAGCGCAAGCGGCACGTCAGCGCCCAGAACCCGCGCGTAATAGGCCGTCATCTCGCGCGAGGTATAGGCGTTGATGTAGCCGCCCACATCCTCGATCTCCTCGGCGATCCGAAAGGCGCTGCGGCGTGCGGTGCCCTTGAAGGCCATGTGTTCGAGGAAATGGGCGATGCCGTTCTGCTCGGGTCGCTCGTGGCGCCCGCCGGCCGCCAGCCAGATGCCGATCGAGGCCGAGGCGACGCCCGGCATGTGCTCGGTGACGATCCGCAGACCGTTCGAGAGGGTCGCCAGACGCGCGCTCACTGCCGACGCCTTTCCTGCACGAAGCGCTCGAGCGTCGCGAGGTCGTTCGGCAAGACCGTCATCCGTTCGGGCAGCGAGAAGAGATTGGCCATGCGGGGTGGCAGTGCCGGGCGGATTCCGGCGGCACGTTCCACGGCATCGGGGAACTTCGCCGGATGGGCGGTGGCGAGCGTGATCATCGGCGTCGCCGGATCGCGGAGGCGGTCGGCAACCGCGACACCGACGGCGCTGTGCGGGCAGAGAAGCTCGCCGGTAGCCGTGCGGTAGCGGGCGATCGCGGCCAGCGTCTCGTCCTCGGACACGCGGCCCGAGCGGAAGTTGGCGCGCAGGCCTGACAGCGCATTGTCGCCGACGGCGAAGCGGCCGGTCGCCTTCAGCTCTTCCATCGCGTCCGCCACGGTCGCGCTGTCGCGGCCATAGGCATCGAAGAGCGCGCGCTCGAAATTCGACGAGACCTGGATGTCCATGGAGGGCGAGATCGAGGGCGTGACGCCGCGTGTCTCGTAGCGCCCCGTCGTCAGGCAGCGGTGAAGGATGTCGTTCTGGTTGGTGGCCACGACGAGGTCGGCGACCGGCAGACCCATGCGCTTGGCGATGTATCCCGCGAAGATGTCGCCGAAATTGCCGGTGGGCACGGTGAAGCTCATGGCCCTGTCGGGCGCGCCGAGCGAGACGGCCGAGGTGAAGTAGTAGACCACCTGCGCCAGCACCCGCGCCCAGTTGATCGAGTTGACGCCGGCAAGCCCGACGGCGTCGCGGAACGCGAAATCGTTGAACATGTCCTTCAGCCGCGCCTGACAATCGTCGAAATCGCCCTGAAGCGCGATGGCGTGGACATTGGCCTCGGACGGGGTCGTCATCTGCCGGCGCTGCACGTCCGAGACGCGGCCCTCGGGGAAGAGGATGAAGACATCGACATTGTCGAGGCCGCGGAAGGCCTCGATCGCCGCCGATCCGGTATCGCCGGAGGTCGCGCCGACGATGGTAATGCGCCGCCCCTCGCGCGCCAGCGCGATCTGGAAGAGCTGGCCGATGAGCTGCATCGCGAAGTCCTTGAACGCGAGCGTCGGCCCGTGGAAGAGCTCAAGCAGGAAATGGTTGGCCGCGAGTTGCACGAGCGGCGCCCGCGCGGCGTGGCCAAAGCCGCGATAGGCGGTCTCGATTGCGCGGGTCAGTTCGGTCTCGGTGAAGGCGGCACCGGTGAAGGGGCGCATGACGCGGAGCGCGGTTTCCTCGTAGCCGAGCCCGGAAAGGGCGGCGATCTCCGCGGGCGCAAGTTCCGGCACGGTCTCGGGCACATAGAGCCCGCCGTCGCGGGCGAGGCCGGTCAGCATCGCGGCGTCAAACTCGAGAACGGGTGCCTGACCCCGCGTGGAAACGTAACGCATCGGTATTCCTCAGTTCGTCCTTCGCCTGATACGCCAGAGAAGCAGGAGTGTCATCCCCGCCCACACCAGGGCGAGCGAAAACCAGGTTATGGCATAGTTCAGGTGGTCGTTCCGGATCGCTCCGGTATCGACCGGGACGGGGTCGATCCCCTGCGCGTCGCCGGCGGCCGATTTCAGCACCACCAGAACCGGCTCGGTGCCGAGCGCGGCGGCCATGGCCGGCACGTCGCGGGCGAACCAGAGGCCAGTCGCGGCATCGGGCGGCGGCGTATAGGCATCGACCTCTTGCGGCCAGTGCAGGTTGCCCGTGACCGAGAGCGCGACCGGCGGGCGGGGCTGGTCGCGGGCGGCCTCGGGCACGAAGCCGCGGTCGATAAGCACACGTCGCCCCGCCGCCGTCTCGAAGGCGTCGATCACCTCATAGCCGGCACCGAGCCCCGCCTGCCCCGACAGGACGAGGATTTCCTGCCCGGTGGTCCGGCCCGAGAGGCTGACGGAGCGATAGATATCGGCCTTCGGATCGGGTGCGGGAAGCGTATCGAGGGGCACCGGTGCAGCCGCGATCTTGGTCTCGATCGCAGCCAGAAGCGCCTCTTTCCAGGCGAGCCTGCGAACCTGCCAGAGCCCCAGCGAGACGAGTATGGCGATCCCGCCGAGGCCGAGGATCAGGGGGCCGATGTAGCGACGCATCACGCAACCTCAAAGGCGAAGCGCGGGGTCTCCCCCGCGCTTTCAAGTCGTTGCCGGCCTCGGTCTCAGGCGCTGCCCCAGACGTAGATCGCGGCGAAGAGGAAGAGCCAGACGACGTCGACGAAGTGCCAGTACCAGGCCGCCGCCTCGAAGCCGACGTGCTGTTCGGGCGTGAACTGCCCCTTCATCGCGCGGATCATGCAGACCAGGAGGAAGATCGTGCCGATGATCACATGGGCGCCGTGGAATCCCGTCGCCATGAAGAAGGAGGCGCCGTAGATATTGCCGGCAAAGCCGAAGGCGGCATGGCTGTATTCGAAGGCCTGCAGCACGGTGAAGAAGAGCCCGAGCACGACCGCGAGCGCGAGACCGTTGACCATGTCCTTGCGGTTGTTCTCATGCGCGATGGCATGGTGGGCCCAGGTCGCCGCGGCCCCCGAGCAGAGCAGGATCAACGTGTTCATCAGCGGCAGGTGCCAGGGGTCGAAGGTCTCGATCCCGGCCGGCGGCCAGACACCGTCGACGGCCGGGCTGTTCGGCCCCATCGGGTAGAGCGCGTGCTTGAAGAAGGTCCAGAACCAGGCCGAGAAGAACATCACTTCGGACATGATGAAGAGGATGAAGCCATAGCGCAGGCCGATCCGCACCACCGGGGTGTGATCGCCGGTCTCGCCCTCGTGGACGACGTCGGCCCACCAGCCGTACATCACGTAGAGCACCATCGCCAACCCGATCAGGAAGACGAAGGGCGTGATATGGTGCATCCAGAGCACCGCCCCGAAGAGCAGGACGAAGCCGCCCAGCGCACCGAGAAGCGGCCAGATGGAGGGGTGGAGAATGTGGTAGTCGTGGTTCTTCTCGTGCGCCATGTCGGTTTCCCTGATTTGGCCTTAGTTATAGGTTGCGCCGTCAGCGGGCGAAAGGCTCGCCTGATCCTTCGGAAGCTCGGTCTGGTAGAACGTGTAGCTGAGGGTGATGTCGCGGATGTCGCGGGCATCGGCATCGTCCATCATCTCGGGATCGACATAGAAGATCACCGGCATCTGGACGCGTTCGTGCGGCTTCAGGACCTGCTCGGTGAAGCAGAAACACTGGATCTTGTTGAAGTAGTAACCGGCCAGGTCGGGCGCGACGTTGTAGGCCGCGGTGCCCGCGATAGTGTGGTCGGTCGGGTTGTAGGCTTCGAAGAAGGCCATGCCGGTCTCGCCGATCTTCAGGGTCATCTGCCGTTGGACCGGCTTGAACTCCCAGGGCATCGCGGGGTCGGTATTGGCGTCGAACCGCACCGTGACGGTCTGGTCCAGGACCCTTGTGGCGCCCTCGGTCGCGACGTTCGTCGTGCCGCCGTAGCCGGTGACGCGGCAGAACCAGCTGTAGAAGGGCACCGCCGCCCAGGCGAGCGCGCCCATCGTCACCACGATCCCGATCAGGATCGCCGCGGTGCGGCTGTTGCCGCCCGGCCGGGTCAATTGCCCGCCCCCTGGCTGGTGCCCGGCGGATTGCCATGGGCATCCTGATGCGAGACCTTCACGATCGTCAGGCCGAACACCAGTGCCACGAAACCGATCAGCACGAAGCCGAGGCCGAAGTTGCGGCCGCGGCGGCGGTGGTGAAGCTCGTGCTCGCGCGCGATCGCCATCACCAGCCCCCGAGCCCGTGCGCCCTGAGGCTCGCCTCGACGAGCAGGGCACCGAAATGCAGGAAGAGATAGGCGAGCGAAAAGCGGAAGAAGGCCTTCTCGGCGCGGTAGCCGTCGGCCTCGGCGGTGGCTTCGTCGCGCCCGAGGATGCGCACCGCGCCGGCGATGAAACCGAGGTTGAGGAGCACGGCGGCGGCAAGCACCACCGGCCCGCCGATCGGCGACAGCGCGAGTCCGAGCGCGAACGGGGCAAGCAGGATCGTGTAGACGAGGATGTGGCGCCGCGTCGCCCGGCGCCCGTGCGTGACCGTCAGCATCGGCACCCCGGCCTTCGAGTAATCGTCCTTCATGAACAGCGCGAGCGACCAGAAGTGCGGCGGCGTCCACATGAAGATGAGCGCGAACATCAGCAGCGATTCGACCGAGACGGTGCCCGTCGCGCAGGCCCAGCCGATCATTGGCGGAAAGGCCCCCGCGGCGCCGCCGATGACGATGTTCTGCGGCGTCGAGCGCTTCAGCCACATGGTATAGACGACGACATAGAAGAAGATCGTGAAGGCGAGGAAGGCCCCGGCGACCAGGTTGGTCGCGAGCCCCAGCATGATGCAGGAGATGCCCGAAAGCGCGATGCCGAGGCCGAGCGCCTCGCCGCCACCGATCCGTCCGGCCGGGATCGGGCGGTTGCGGGTGCGCCGCATCACGCGATCGATGTCGGCGTCATACCACATGTTGAGCGCGCCCGAGGCACCGCCGCCAAGCGCGATGAAGAGGATCGCGGTGAAGGCCACGAAGGGATGGACGGGAACCGGGGCGACGATGAGCCCGACCATCGCGGTGAAGACGACAAGCGACATAACGCGCGGCTTCAGCAGCTGCACGTAGTCGCCGAAGCCGGCTTCATGGCCGTGATCGATGGCGCTAAGATCGCTCATTCGCTCCCCCCGGGGCGGCGCCGCGGCGGCACGCCCCGTCATCTGCCAGGCGGCCGTCAGTTGCCGGCCGCCACCCTGATCGGCGCCGAGGTGCCGAGCGCGGCCTGCTTGGTCCGCGCGAGCCAGTCGGCGTAGACGTCCTCGCTCACCACCTTCACGGTGATCGGCATGTAGGCGTGGTCCTTGCCGCAGAGCTCGGAGCACTGGCCGAAGTAGATGCCCTCGCGCTCGGCGTTGAACCACAGCTCGGCGATGCGGCCGGGCACGGCATCTTGCTTCACCGCGAAGGCCGGCACGGCCCAGGAATGGATCACGTCGGCGCCGGTGACCTGCACGACGACGTTCTTGCCCTTCGGCACGACAACGGCATTGTCGGCCGCAAGAAGGTAATCCTCGGGCGGATAGCCGGCCTCGGCGAGCTTGTCCTTGCCGAGCAGGAAGCTGTCGAACGAGATCCCCTCGTCGGGATATTCATAGCTCCAGTACCACTGGTTGCCGGTCACCTTGATGAGCACATCCGGCGAGGGCATGATCTGCTGCTTGCGCAGGATCGGCAGCGAGAACGAGCCGAGCACCACGAGGATCAGCACCGGAGCCATCGTCCAGGTGATCTCGACCGGCGTGTTGTGGCTGAAGCGCGCGGGCTTGGATTGGCGCGCCGGTTGTAGCGCAGGATCACCACGAGAAGCAGCGTCAGGACCAGCGCCACGACGGCGATGCAGAGATAGAGCAACATGTGGTCGAGCCACTGCTGGTCGCGCGCAAGCTCGGTCGCCGCCGGCTGGAAGCCCGTGTGCTCGGGCTGCGGGGCCCCGACGATTTCAAGCCCCTGCACCCCGTCCTGCGCAAGCGCCGCGCCGGCGATGATGGTCGAGGTGACGGCGGCCGCGAGGCCGGACAGAATGGTAGCTAGGCGCATTTTCTCTTCCCGTTCCTGCCGCGGCGTCGCGGCGCCGCTTTCAGAACCGCCCTTCCTTGCGGCGGACGGTTGTATCCGGGCTTTGTAAAATCATATTAGAGGCATGCCGACAAGTGAAACCGTTGCGGCACGGCGTCACTTGTTGATCGAAATCAAGGACCGCTGAAAGCTCGCCATGGAAGACGACCGTTTTTCTCCTTTCGAGACGCATCTGGACCGGGACCGCGCGCTGGCGATTCTGCGCCGGGCGACGGCCGGGGCCGATGATGGCGAGCTGTTTCTGGAACGCCGGCGGTCGGAGGCGCTGGTCTTCGACGACGGTCGCCTGCGCACGGCAAGCTATGACGCGTCCGAGGGATTCGGGCTTCGCGCCGTGACCGGCGAGGTCGCGGGCTATGGCCATTCGACCGAGATCTCCGAGGCCGCTCTGACACGGGCGGCCGAGACCGCGCGGCTTGCGGTCGGCGCGGGTGGCGGCGTGCTGGCCGAACCGCCCGCCGGCACCAACCGGCGCCTCTATCCCGATCTCGATCCGATGCGCGACGCCGATTTCCCGGCCAAGGTGGCGCTTCTGGGCGAGATCGACGCCTTCGCGCGCGGGCTCGATCCGCGGGTGGTGCAGGTCTCGGCCTCGGTCGCGGCCTCGCTTCAGGAGGTCTTCATCCTGCGCCCCGAGGGCGGGCTCGTCTCCGACATACGGCCGATGGCGCGCCTCAACATCTCGGTCATCGCCGAACAGGGCGGGCGGCGCGAGACCGGCAGCCACGGCGGCGGCGGGCGGGCGGGGCTTCTGACGCTGATCGCACCCGACCACTGGCAGGCGACGGTGCGCGAGGCGCTCCGGATCGCGCTCGTCAACCTCGAGGCGGAGCCGGCGCCGGCGGGGGTCATGGACGTGGCGCTCGGCGCCGGCTGGCCCGGCATTCTGCTGCACGAGGCGATCGGCCACGGGCTCGAGGGCGACGCCAACCGCAAGCGCGCCTCGGTCTTCGCCGGGCTCATGGGCAGCGAGATCGCGGCCCGGGGCGTCACCGTCGTGGACGACGGAACCCTGCCCGGCCGGCGCGGCTCGATCAGCGTCGACGACGAGGGCACGCCCTCGGCGCGCAACGTGCTGATCGAGGACGGAAAGCTCGTCGGCTACATGCAGGACCGCCAGAACGCCCGCCTGATGGGCGCGCGGCCGACCGGCAACGGCCGGCGCGAGAGCTACGCCCATGTGCCGATGCCGCGAATGACCAACACGATCATGCTCGGTGGCACCGCGGCGCCCGAAAGCGTGGTGGCCGAGGTCAAGGACGGGATCTATGCGGTGGGGTTCGGCGGCGGCCAGGTCGATGTCACGAACGGCAAGTTCGTGTTCTCCTGCACCGAGGCCTACCGGGTCCGGAACGGAAGGATCGGCGCCCCGGTGAAGGGTGCGACGCTCATCGGCGACGGGGCGACGGCGCTGCGCAACATCCGCGCGATCGGCAACGACATGGCGCTGGATCCCGGGATCGGCAATTGCGGCAAGGCCGGCCAGTGGGTGCCGGTCGGCGTCGGCCAGCCGACCCTGCTGATCGGCGGACTCACGGTCGGCGGCTCCGCGGCCTGAGCCGGGCGGGGCCATGCCTTGCCTTTGGGCGCAGTCGATCCGCGCCCCGGGGCGTCCGCCCCCTTCGGTCGGCGAGAAGCCGGAAAGGAAATAACCTGAAAGGTGAAAATTCGGCCGCGAATCGTAACCACCCGTTAACCTTAGCGCGCCAATAGTGACCCTGCGAATGAGGCGAAGGCACGAGGGTACAAGGTTTGTTTTCTTACCCCACCCCCTTCACCCCACCCACCACGGAAGATGACAGACTGTCGTGGCTTCGTCTCATTCGCTCCCGAAGGGTCGGCATCGCCACGTTCTGGCGCCTGATGGCCGAACACGGTTCGGCCGCTGCCGCTCTCGACGCCCTGCCCGACATCGCCCGCAGTGCCGGACTTTCCGGCTATGACGCCTGCCCCGAAGGCGTCGCCCTGGCCGAGATGAAAGCCGCCCGCCAGGTCGGCGCGCGTGCGCTCTTTCGTGGCGCGCCCGGCTATCCGCGGCTTCTGGCCGACATCGCCGATCCGCCGCCGCTGCTCTGGTGCCTCGGCGATCCCGCCCATCTTCTGCGACCGATGATCGCACTTGTCGGCGCCCGCAATGCCTCCTCGCTCGGCACCCGCATGGCGCGCAAGCTCGCCGAAGGGTTGGGCGCGGCGGGTTTCACCATCGTCTCCGGCCTTGCCCGGGGCGTCGACACCGCCGCCCACAAGGCGGCGCTCGGCACCGGCACCGTCGCGGTCACGGCGGGCGGCGTCGACATCGTCTATCCGTCCGAGAACGCGGACCTGGCACGCGATCTGGCGCGCGGGGGGGCGATTCTCTCCGAACAGCCGATCGGGCTCGAACCGCAGGCGCGGCATTTCCCGCTGCGCAACCGCATCATTTCAGGGCTCGCGCACGCCGTCGTCGTGGTCGAGGCCGCGCCGCGCTCGGGCAGCCTCATCACCGCGCAGAGCGCGCTCGATCAGGGGCGCGAGGTCTTTGCCGTTCCCGGCCATCCGTTCGACGGCCGCGCCGCCGGCTGCAACCGGCTCATCCGCGACGGTGCCACGCTGGCGCGGGGGGCGGAAGACGTGCTCGATGCGCTAGACCTCGTTCCCGACGCGCCAGCCGACGCCCCCGGCGGCGCGCACGGCGACGCGCCAGCCGACGCGCACGGCGCGACCCGCAACACGACCAGGGCGCCGGAACCGGCGCCGGCATTCCCCGCCGCACCCGGCCGGACAGGCACGGCGGCAGGCGCGGCGGGGGGCACCCCGACAGCCAGGCCCGCGGCCGGCAAGGCCGCGGACGCGCCGCGCGACATGGGCGCCTTGCACCGGGAAATCCTTGCGCGGCTGGGCCCGGCGCCGCTGGCCGAGGATCAGCTGATCCGCGATCTCGCGCTCGCCCCGGCGGCGATCCTGCCCGAACTTCTGGAACTCGAGATCGACGGTCGTATCCTGCGGCAGCCGGGCGGGCTCGTCTCGCTCGCCGGCTGAAGGCCGAGCCGCGCCGGACCGGCGGCCCTTCACGGGCGTCCGCATGCCGCCTCCCCGTCACCCGCTTCACCCAGGCCGTTCGCGGCGCCCTGCCGCCGCCAACAGGCCCGCGCACCCCGGGGCTGGAGGCTCCCTCGGCACCCGCTCCCACAACCCGCCCCGGGCCGGGACGCCGGCCCCGGCGGCGGTGAGCGAGGGGTGCCGGAAGGCCTTCTCGCCGGCGGCAAAACCCGCGCATTGACAATCCGGGCCCTTGCCCCACATGTTCGCCGCCCGAAGCCGAAAGCGCGTTTGAACGAGGATATTATGGCCGTCGTAGTTGTCGAATCTCCTGCCAAGGCCAAGACAATCAACAAGTATCTCGGCTCCGACTATACGGTTCTCGCCTCCTACGGCCATGTCCGCGACCTGCCTGCCAAGGACGGATCTGTCGATCCCGACCACGGTTTCGAGATGAAATGGGAGGTGGCGAGCGACAGCAAGAAGCATGTCCGCGCCATTGCCGAAGCGCTCAAGACCGATGACACGCTCATCCTCGCCACCGACCCCGACCGCGAGGGCGAGGCGATCTCGTGGCACCTCAAGGAGGCGCTGGCCGCATCCCTGAAGAAGGGCAAGACGGTGCGCCGCGTCACCTTCAACGCGATCACCAAATCGGCGGTGAGCGAGGCCATGGCGCATCCGCGCGATGTCGACGGACCGCTTGTCGAGGCCTATCTGGCGCGCCGCGCTCTCGACTATCTCGTTGGCTTCAACCTCTCGCCGGTGCTTTGGCGCAAGTTGCCGGGGGCCAGGTCGGCCGGGCGCGTCCAGTCGGTCTGCCTGCGGCTCATTGTCGAGCGCGAGATGGAGATCGAGGCCTTCCGGGCGCGCGAATACTGGACCGTGACGGCCACGCTCGTGACCCCGCGCGGGCAGGAGTTCCAGGCGCGGCTGACGGTTCTCGGCGGCAAGAAGCTCGACAAGTTCGACCTCGCCAACGAGACCGCAGCCGAGCTTGCCGTCCAGGCGATCCGGTCGCGCGACCTGAGCGTCGGCGCGGTCGAGGCCAAACCCGCGAGCCGCAATCCCTCGGCGCCGTTCATGACCTCGACCCTGCAGCAGGAGGCGAGCCGCAAGTTCGGCATGGGTGCAAAGGCCACGATGTCGGCGGCGCAGCGGCTCTATGAGGCCGGCCACATCACCTATATGCGGACCGACGGCATCGACATGGCACCCGAGGCGGTGATGGCGGCGCGCGACGAGATAAAGCGTCGCTTCGGTGCCGACTACGTGCCCGAGAGCCCGCGGATGTACAAGAACAAGGCCAAGAACGCGCAGGAAGCGCATGAGTGCATCCGCCCGACCGACATGAGCCTCTCGCCCGACAAGCTTCGCGCCGAGGGCGACCAGCGCAAGCTCTACGACCTGATCTGGAAGCGCACGATCGCGAGCCAGATGGCCGCCGCGCGGCTGGAGCGCACCACCGTCGACGTGACCAGCGCCGACGCCGAGGTGATGCTGCGCGCGACCGGCCAGGTGGTGACGTTCGACGGATTTCTCGCGGTCTACGAGGAGGGGCGCGACGACGAGGACGGCGAGGACAGCGCGCGCCTGCCGCAGATCATGACCGGCGAGAAGGCCGGAAAGCGCGCCGTATCGCCCGAACAGCACTTCACCCAGCCGCCACCGCGCTATACCGAGGCCACGCTGGTGAAGCGGATGGAGGAACTCGGCATCGGCCGGCCCTCGACCTATGCCTCGATCGTGACCACGATCCAGGACCGCGACTACGTGCGCAAGGACAAGGGCCGGCTCATCCCCGAGGACAAGGGCCGGCTCGTGACGGCGTTTCTCAGCAACTACTTCCGCCGTTATGTCGAATACGATTTTACTGCCGACCTCGAGGAGGAGCTCGACGACATCTCGGCCGGGGACCGCGACTACAAGGAGGTGCTGTCGCGCTTCTGGCGCGATTTCACCGCCGCATTGTCGGAAACGGCGGATCTCAGGATCGGCGAGGTGCTCGAAACCATCAACGACGTGCTGGCGCCGCATCTCTATCCGCCGCGCGAGGACGGCTCAGATCCGCGCATCTGCCCGACCTGCGGCGAGGGGCGCCTGGCGCTCAAGACCGCGCGCTCGGGCGGCGCCTTCATCGGCTGCTCCAATTATCCCGACTGCCGCTACACGCGTGCGCTCTCGGCGCCGAACGGCGACGAGACGGCGACCGAGGATCGCCTGCTCGGCCAGGAAGGCGGCGACGATATCTGGCTGAAATCGGGGCGGTTCGGCCCCTATGTTCAACGCGGCGAGCCGAGCGAGGCGGCGCCGAAGCCCCCCCGCGCGAGCCTGCCCAAGGGCTGGGAGCCGGAAGCGGTCGATCTGGAGCGGGCGCTGCGACTGCTCTCCTGCCGCGCCCGATCGGGCCGCATCCCGACGACGGCGAGCCGGTCGAGGCCGGCATCGGCCGTTACGGACCCTATGTGAAGCACGGCCGGATCTACGCGAACCTGAGCGAGGCCGAGGAGGTCTTCACCATCGGCATGAACTGTGCCGTCGAAGTGCTGGCGCAGAAGGCGAACCGCGGCGTGCGCGGCACGGCACCGGCCAGCTGCGCGTGCTCGGCGAGCATCCGGACGGCGGCACGGTCGAGGCCGCGGCCGGGCGCTACGGTCCCTATGTGAAGTGGAACAAGGTGAACGCGACGCTGCCGAAGGAAATGACGCCCGAGGCCGTGACGCTTGCCCAGGCACTCGAACTCGTCGCCGCGAAGGCCGCCAAAGGCGGCAGGGGGGAGCCGGCGCGGTTCCACCCGTGCCGCGGCTGCCAAGACCTCTGCCACCAAACCGGCTAAGAAGAAACCCGCGGCCAAGGCCGGGGCGAAAGCCGGCGCCAGGACCGCGGCCGGGAAGCGCTGAGAGCGGGAAGGGCTGAGAGCAGGAAGGGCTGAGAGCGGCGCGCGCAGCGCGGCGATTGACTCGCCCTGCCGCCCACGGCACAAATCGGCGGGACAGATCCGGGGAACGACCATGAAGAAAGTCTACGGCTCGGCGACCGAGGCCCTCGACGGGTTCTCTTCGACGGCATGCTCATCGCGGCGGGGGGTTCGGCCTTTGCGGCATTCCTGAACTGCTGATCGACGCGCTCGTCGCCAGCGGCGTGAAGGATATCACCGTCGCCTCGAACAACTGCGGCGTCGACGGCTTCGGGCTCGGCAAGCTTCTCGATACCAAGCAGATCCGCAAGATGATGTCGTCCTATGTCGGCGAAAACGCCGAGTTCATGCGCCAGTATCTTTCGGGCGAGCTCGAACTCGAGTTCAATCCCCAGGGCACGCTCGCCGAGCGGATGCGCGCCGGCGGCTGCGGCATCCCGGGCTTCTACACCAGGACCGGCGTCGGCACGGTGATCGCCGAGGGCAAGGAAGTGAAGACCTTCGACGGCCAGGACTACATCCTCGAACGCGGGATCTTCGCCGATCTCTCGATCGTGAAGGCCTGGAAGGCCGACGAGACCGGCAACCTGGTCTTCCGCAAGACTGCCCGCAACTTCAACCCGCCGGCGGCGATGTGCGGCAAGGTCTGCGTCGTCGAGGTCGAGGAGATCGTGCCGACCGGCAGCCTCGATCCAGACCATATCCACCTGCCCGGCATCTATGTGCACCGCATCATCCAGGGCGCCCACGAGAAGCGGATCGAACAGCGCACGGTGCGCAAGCGCGAGGAGGCCTGACCATGCCCTGGGACCGCAACCAGATGGCCGCGCGGGCGGCCGAGGAACTTCAGGACGGGATGTATGTGAACCTCGGGATCGGCATCCCGACGCTCGTCGCCAACTATGTCGGCGACAAGGACATCACGCTGCAGTCCGAGAACGGCATGCTCGGCATGGGCCCCTTCCCCTTCGAGGGCGAGGAGGATCCCGATCTCATCAACGCCGGCAAGCAGACGATCACCGAGCTGAAGCGCACTGCATATTTCGACAGCGCAACCTCCTTCGGCATGATCCGCGGCGGCAAGATCGCGGCGGCGATCCTCGGCGCGATGGAGGTCGACGAAAAGGGTGACCTCGCGAACTGGATGATCCCGGGCAAGCTCGTCAAGGGCATGGGCGGGGCGATGGATCTCGTCGCCGGCGTCGGCCGCGTCATCGTGGTCATGGACCACACCAACAAGCATGGCGAATCGAAGGTGTTGCGCGAATGCTCGCTGCCGCTCACCGGCAAGGGCGTGGTCGACCGCATCATCTCGAACCTCGGCGTTCTCGACGTGGTGCCGGGCGGGCTCAGGATCGTCGAGCTTGCCGAGGGCGTCAGCGAAGCCGAGCTGCGCGCGGCAACGGAGGCGACCATTGTCGACTGAGGCGGTCATCCGGCGCGAGGACGGCCCCGGCGGCGGCCGCTACGTGCTCGACCTCGGCGGGGTCGAGGCCGAGCTGACCTGGAAGGTGCTCGGCCCGGGACGGATCGTCGCCGACCATACGCTGGTTCCGGACGCGTTGCGCGGCACCGGGGTGGGCAGGCAACTGGTGGACCGGCTGGTTGCCGACGCCCGCGCCGAGGGTGTCACCATCGTGCCGGCCTGTTCCTTCGTCGCGGCGATGGCGCGGCGCCATCCGGCCTGGGCCGACCTCTTCGTCTCGCCCTGATCGTCGCTTTCTTCGAAACAAATCCATAATCCTGCCCGAATCCGTTGCTAGAGGCGGGGCAATGATGCGAGCCGACCCTCCCATAGCCCGCCCCCCATCGCGGACGCCCAGGCGGCGCCCGCGCGACATGCTTGTCGGGCTCGGTCTCTTCGGGCTCTTCGCGGCTGGCCTCATCGGCCTTGCCGGAGCAACGGGATGGGAAGAGACGCGGGCGCAGATCGCCCGGCTCGGACCGGCGCAGGGGGCGGCACTGCTTGCGCTCGCGCTCGCCAACTATCTCTTTCGCGGAGTGCGCTGGCATGTCTTCGCGCGCCGGCTCGGCCTGCCGACGACACTCGGCCAGGATCTGCGCCACTTCCTCGGCGGTTTCGCGATGGTGGTGACACCGGGACGGGTGGGCGAGCTTGTCCGGCTGCGCTGGCTCGGTCGCGAGACCGGCTGGCCGATCGACCGGACCGCACCCCTGGCCATCGTCGACCGCGCCTCGGATCTGGCCGCCATGGCGCTCATCCTGGCACTCGGCGTCTCGCTCGCAAGCAGCCACATGGCCGGCGCGCTGCCGGTCGCGGTGCTGGCGCTCGCGCTTGCCGTCGCCGCGACCCGGCCCCGGATCCTCGCGGCCGCGGTGACACTGGCGCATCGCGCCGTGGGACGCGTCCCGCGCCTGTTCGGGCGCATGCGGCGCGCCACCCGCGCGCTGGCACAGGTCTCCGGCCCGGGGCTCCTTGCCGGCGTGCTCGCGCTCGGCTTGTCCGGCTGGCTGGCCGAGGGCTATGCGTTTCATCTCCTGCTCGGCTGGCTCGGGGCGGATCTCGGGTTCTGGAGGGCTGTCACGATCTTCGTCTTCGCCACGCTCGCAGGCGGGCTCACCGGTGCGCCGGGCGGGGTCGGCGGCGCCGAGGCGGCGATGATCTCGCTCCTCGCGCTCGATGGCGTGCCGATGGAAATCTCGGTGCCCGCCACCGCCATCATCCGCGTGACCACGCTCTGGTTCGCGCTCGTTCTCGGCCTCGCGATCTTCCCCTTCGCCGAGGCCCGCTCGAAGAGGGGGGCACATGCTCTGGAAAACCGCTGACTATGCCGGCTGGGGCCGGGCGCTTGTCGCGCGGGGCGAGATCGCACGCCCCGAACGGCAAAGCACGCTTGCGGCGCTTCTGGCCGAGGGGCTCGCGCCCGCGATCGGCATGCGCAGGTCCTACGGCGACGCGGCACTGAACGGCGGCGGCCGGGTGATCGACATGACCCGGCTCGACCGGTTCCGCGGCTTCGACCCCGAAACCGGCATCCTCGATGTCGAGGCCGGCGCCCGGATCGGCGACATCGCCGCCGCCTTCGCGCCGCGCGGCTGGCTGCCGGCGGTCATGCCCGGCACCGGGCTTGCCACCGTCGGCGGCTGCATCGGGCAGGACGTGCACGGCAAGAACCACCACAACGTCGGCTCCTTCTGCCAGCATGTCGTCTCGCTCACCCTGCGCAGCGCCAGGGGTGTCGTCGAGGTGACGCCCGACAGGACGGCCGATCTCTTCCGTGCCACCGCAGGCGGGCTCGGCCAGACCGGGGTCATCCTCTCGGCTCGGTTGCGGCTCCTGCCGCGCAGGGGCGACGTCATGGTCGTGACCGAACGGCGGGTCGAGGGCTGGGACGAGTTCCTGGCCCTGCTCGACGCCTCGCAGGCCACCTATACGGTCGGCTGGATCGACGCGACGGCCCGGGGCGCGGCGCTCGGACGCGGCATCCTGGAAGAGGGCGAGACCGGCTCGGGGCTGTTGCCGAAGCGCGGGCAGGCACGCCGCGTGCCCTTCGATGCGCCGCGCTTCGCGCTTGCCGGGCCGGTGGTGCGCGCCTTCAACACCGCCTATTACCGCCGGGTGCCGGAAACCGGGCGCACGGTCGTGAAGCCGATCGCGGATTTCTTCTTCCCGCTCGACAAGATCCACGACTGGAACCGGCTCTATGGCAAGCGCGGCTTTCACCAGTTCCAATGCGTGGTGCCGGTGGCCGAGGCCCCTGCCCTGCGCGCGATGCTGGAAGAGATCGCGGGTTCGGGCCTCGCCTCGCCGCTCGCGGTGCTGAAGCGCATGGGTCCGGGCCGCGCGGGCCATCTGAGCTTTCCGATGGAGGGCTACACGCTCGCCGTCGATTTCCCCAACCGCAGCGAGGCGCGCGAACTGATCCGCGGGCTCGAGTCCGAGACGCTTTCGGCCCGCGGCCGGCTCTACTTCGCCAAGGACAGCCTGGCGCGCGGGACCGATGTGGCGGCGATGTATCCCGAACTCGCGGCCTGGCGAAAGCTCGTGGCCAGGGCGGATCCCGAGGGCGCCCTCGCGACCGATCTCGTCCGCCGCCTGTCCCTGAGGAGCGCGACATGAACAGGACCTGGATCATTCTCGGCGCCACCTCGGCAATGGCGCGCGCCTTTGCCCGCAAGGTATCGCAGGAGGGCGCGGGGGTTCTGCTTGCCGGACGCGACATGGAGGATCTGGCAACGCTCGCCGCCGATTGCCGGCTGCGCGGCGCCAGAATGGCCGAGGCGCTGGCGTTCGATGCCCGCGCGCCGGAGGGCTTTGCGGCGATCATCGCCCGCGCCGAGGCCGAGGAGGGCGAGATCAATGCCGCGGTCTTTGTCGGCTCGATGCCCGAACAGGGCGCGACCGACGCCGATCCGGCGCTCGTCGACGGGGTCATCGCCGACAGCCACACCGGGCCGGCACGTTTCCTGCATATGCTGGCCCCCCTGATCGAGGCGCGCGGCACGGGCACGGTCGTCGGGGTCGCCTCGGTCGCGGGCGATCGCGGCCGGATCGGCAACTATGTCTACGGCTCGGCCAAGGCGGGGTTCGCGACCTATCTCTCGGGGCTGCGGAACCGTCTTACCCGGGCCGGCGGCCATGTCGTGACCGTGAAGCCCGGCTTCGTCGACACGGCGATGACCTGGGGGTTGCCGGGGCTTTTCCTCGTCGCCGCGCCCGGGCACGTCGCCGACGACATCCTCGCAGCCGTCGCGAAGCGGCGCAACGTGATCTACACGCCATTCTTCTGGCGCTACATCATGCTCATCATCCGGCATATCCCGGAGGCTCTCTTCAAGAAGATGAAGATCTAGGAACCGAACCACCGGGCCCAGAGGCCCGCGGCCCAGAACATCAGGCTGAGCGTTATCATCAGGATGCCGATGCCGAACTTGTCGCGCATGGCGAAGACGATCGGGTCGTAATCCTGCTTGCCGAACCAGCCGAGCATGACCATGCGGACCAGCCAGAGCGCCATCGGCATCATCGCCACCCAGAGGATCCAGGTGGTGGGATAGAGCTCGCGGCCCTGATCGCTCACCGAATAGAGCAGGAAGATGATGAGCGCGCCCGCCGTGCCAAGGCCGGCCACGTTCAGCAGGTCGCCCCGGTCGGTGCGGCCGTAACCGCGGCCCGGCAGCGGCGCGTCGGAGGTCGCGAGCGTCAGCTCGGTCAGCCGCTTCACGCAGCCGAGCGTGACGAAGATCGGGAAGATGAAGATCAGCATGTAGATCGAGACCTTCACCTGCCCCGCAGCGGCGCCGGCGATCACGCGCACCGTGTAGAGTGCGGCGAGTGTCGAGATATCGACCCAGCGCATGCGCTTCAGCTTCAGCGAATAGGCGAGCGAGGTGATCATGTAGAGCACGACGACGCCGAAGAAGGCGAGGTTCAGCATCGCCGCGATGCCGAGCGCGAGGAGCATGAGCCCCCCGAAGGTCGCCATCCCCACCGCGATCGGCACCTCGCCCGAGGCCAGGGGGCGATTGCGCTTGGTCGGGTGCAGGCGGTCGGCTTCGAGATCGAGGAGGTCGTTGACGATGTAGATCGAGGAGGCCGCCGCCGAAAAGGCCACGATGCCCCAGAGTATGGGCACGAGCGTCGCCAGATCGAAACGATGCGCCGCGATCATCGACAGAAGCAGGAGCACGTTCTTCACCCACTGATGCGGCCGCATCGCCTTGAGAAGCGCGCGGAAGCTCCAGCCGCCGTCGAGTTCGACGATGTTCTGCCCGGCGGCGCTCAGCGCCCGCGCCGAGGGCACGCGACCGACCACCAGCGCGTTCTCGGCCTCTTTCCAGACCGGCAGGTCGGCGGCGGAATTGCCCGCGTAGTCGAAGCCCTGGCGTCCGTAGGCGGCGACGAGCGCCTCGGCCTTGGCCGCGGCCTTGAGGTTGGTCGTGCCGTCCGAGGCGAAGAAGCGCTCGCTCAACCCGTAGTCGGCCGCAAGCGTCGAGACGAGCCGGCGATCGGAGGCCGAGGCCAGCACCACCTCGCGCCCCGCCATGCGGTTGTTGAGCGCGAGTGCCGCCACGTCGGGGTTGACCGGAAGAAGGTCCATCCTGAGCGGCGCGATCATCGCCAGCTCGGCCTTGAGCCGGGCGCGGTCGCGAAAATGCCGGAAACAGGCGGTGAGCGTGGCGCGCGGATCGCGCCCGAGCCCAGCCCAGAACGTCTCGAACAGGAGGTCGGTCTTCAGGAAGGTGCCATCGACATCAAGGACGAGCGGCTTGGCTTCGGACATCGGGCGGGCTCATCCGTTGACGGCGAACACGCAGCCGTCGGTCACGAGATCGGGGGGCGTCACGCAGAGCCCGCGGGCCACCGACCAGGCGGCAAGCACCTTCGGCACATAGGCGCGCGTCTCGGCAAAGGGCGGCACGCCGGCATTGCCCTTCACCGAGTTCTCTCCGGCATTGCATGCGGCGATCACCATCAGCGGGTCGCCGTTGAACTCCTTCATCAGCCAGTCGAGATAGGCGACGCCGCCCTTGATGTTGTCGGACGGGTCGATCCGGTCGTCGACGCCGAATCGGTCGGCCGTCGCCGGGATGAGCTGCATGAGCCCCGCCGCCCCGGCCGAGGAGACGGCATCGGCGCGGCCCGCGCTCTCGACGCTGATGATGGCCAGCACCAGTGCGGGCGAGACATTCGTTCCCACGGTCGCGCTCAGGATCTCGCGGCCGTGGATCGCGGCGATGTCCTGGAGCTTCTGCGACCTCGGTGTCGGCACGTGCTTGCCCTCGGGGCCGGCGTTCAGGGCCGCCAGCGCCTGCGGGAAGCGCCCGTCCGTGGCGCCGAGCGCCGGCGAGACGCTGTTCCAGTACCAGTCATAGTCGCTCGGCTGCGGCAGGACGGGCCCAAGCCCGGGAGCGGCCGCTCCCCGCGGGATCGGGTTTTCCGGCAGCGGCAGCGCCGCGGTGGCAAGCCGCCGGGCCTGCTCGTCGGGGTCGATCTGCACGGTGATGCGTCTGGCGCCGGCGGGGGCGGCACCCGCAACGGGTGCCGAGATGCGCTTGAATGTAAAGGGTTCGAACTCCTTGCGGGGCGCCTGGACCGCCCTGGCGGCGGGCAAGGCGGGGGACCCGGAAGCACCTTCAGGGGCCTTCTCGACGCTTGGCACAGGGGTGGCGCTGTCGCCGGAGCTCGCGGCGGCGCCGCTCTCGGTCATCCCGGCCCGGCTCTCGCCCGGGGCCGAGGCAAAGGGCGTCCAGACCGGGCCGCTCGGGCTGGCACCGACGGGCAGCGCGACGAGCGCGCACAGCGCACCGCCTAGAAGGGCGATCTCCCGCCGTCGGGTCATCTCGCTGCTCCTGCCCGTTTCTTTCTTTCCCCCCTTGTCTCATGTCGCCCGACCGAGCGCCAGAGCGTCGCGGGCCGGAGCCGATCTTGGCGGGCCAAACTGGCCTTTTCGCAACAATTTCGCCGGGATCGCCATGGCGGCAGAAGAAAATACCGATTAATTGCAATATCTTGCCAAGAAATTAAGAAAGAATCCACTCCCCCAAAATGTACGACCCGTGCCGCACTCATGCCACGATTCGGGGGCCATATAGCGCCATGCCGCGACGGGTCGGGAAGGGAAAACCCCCGGTGTGCTGCGAAGCGGTGGCGAAAAGGGCGTATCAAACGGAGAGAATGACATGAAACTGTTCAAGCTTGCGAAGAAATTCAACAACGAAGAAGACGGCGCTGTGACCGTTGACTGGGTCGTGCTGACCGCCGCCGTCGTCGGCCTCGGCGTTGCCGCGCTGACCGCGGTGAAGAGCGGCACCAACCAGCTCTCGGGCCGCATCAACGGCTACCTGTCCTCGGTTTCGGTGCCGTAAGCACCGCAACAGGCGCAAGGCATTTCGTCACGAATGTGGCGCGGGGGCCACTCCTTCGGGTGGCCCCATTTCTGTACCAAGACGCGCCGCCGCTTGGTGAGTTTCCGACGGCCGAAGGGCCGGTTCAGGTGTAACATCGGAGTAAGAGAATGCGATTTTTCAAGATCAACCGCTTTGCCGCAAACGAAGATGGCGCGGTCACCGTCGACTGGGTCGTTCTGACCGCCGCGGTCGTCGGTCTCGGCGTTGCCACCCTGACGCTGATCAAGGGGGGGACGAACCGGATCTCGGGCAAGATCGGCAGCTACATGTCGTCGATCTCGGTGCCCTGATCCAGTGGCACCCGCGCCGCTCGCGGCGCCCGGCGCGGGCCGCACCCCCGGGGGCGGCCTTTGCGCTGTAAGCCCCGCCCCGGCAGATCTTCACACGAATGCGTGAAAAAGTCCCGCGCGCGCCTCATTGCTGCCACGAGCAAGCGGTTCCCTATCCCTGGAGAAGCAAAGGGCCCGACCCGGGTCGGAACGAGTTTGGCAATGGAGTGCATTATGCGCATGTTCAGCTTGAAGAACTTCGCGTCGGAAGAAGATGGTGCGGTGACGGTCGACTGGGTGGTGCTCACCGCTGCGGTCGTGGCGCTGGTCGGGATCGCGATGGCGGGGATCAAGGGCAACATGTCCTCGGTCGGCCAGAACGTTCAGAACTATCTGTCGAGCGTTTCGGTTCCGTGATCGCGGCCGGCGCGCGATCACGATAGCGAGAATGGCGCCGCGGTCGGCGCCATTTCCATTTCCAGTGCGCATGAATCCGCGCAAGTGTTTCCGCTTTGGAAAAGAAATCATTGCTGCGGCTCGCTTTGACCACGATGTTGCCGCATTCACGCATAAAATTCTCGCAAAGAAAGCGTGAGAGGCGCGGGCCCATGGCCCCCGTTCGAGCGGACGAAAGGACAATCCATGCGGTTGGTATTCGGTTTGGTGTTGGTGCTGGGGATCGGCCTGGCAGGATTCGCGGTCTACATGGCGCAGGGCTTCATCGAGAAGACCCGTGCCGAGCGCGACCAGCTGGCGATGGAACAGGCGCAGGCCACGCGGCTTGTCGATGTTGTCGTCGCCAAGAAGGAACTGCTTTATGGCGACCGCTTCACCCGCGACGACCTCGAGGTCGTGAAATGGGAAGAAGGCAAGGTGCCCGAAGGCGCCTTCAATACGATCGTTGCGCCGCAGGGCGGCGACGCCGCCAAGGTGCCGGTCTTCTGGGAGGGCGAGACACGGCCGCGCGCCGCGATGCGCAGCTTCCTGCCCTTCGAACCCATCCTCGCCTCGCGCGTGACCGAACCCGGCGTCGATGCCGGCATCACCGCGCGGCTCTCCCCCGGCATGCGCGCCTTCACGATCAACGTCGACACGTCGAGCGGCGTTTCGGGGTTCCTGCGCCCGGGCGACAAGGTCGATGTCTACTGGTCGGGGCGGATCGGTGATCAGGACGCGACCAAGCTCATCGACACCGCCGTCAAGCTCATCGCCATCGACCAGAGCGCCGATGCCGATCGCAGCGAGGAGACGATGGTCGCGCGCACCGTGACCATCGAGGCCAAACCCGAACAGGTCGCCTCGCTGGCACTTGCGCAGCAGACCGGCCGCCTGACGCTGGCGCTTGTCGGCGCGAACGACACCCAGCAGGTCGGTGCGATCGAGATCGACCGGTCGAAACTGCTCGGCATCGTGAACGAGGCCCCGGTGCAGGCGCCGCAGGCCCGTGTCTGCTCGATCCGCACCAACAAGGGCGGCGAGATCATCGATGCACCGATCCCCTGCACCGACTGAACGCGCCAGGGACCGGCCCTGAAACAAACGGGGCCCTGAAACAAACGGGACCCTGAAACAAATGGGGCCATGAAACAAGCTGGGCAGCGACCGGGTCAGGAAACCGGTCCGGACGTGGCCGGACGGGGCCGGACGGGGCCGAACGCGGACACCCAATCCCGGATCAGTGCCATGAAAGGCCGGCTACCCGATATGGTGGCCGGCCGTTTTGCATTCCGCAAGAAGTGCCCTGTGTTGCGCGCGTCACACATAAGGGCATCTCTGCAAATGTTTGATTCTTGCAAAAAATCGCTCGCTGCCGCATTCTCCGGGCAATACGGGCGACAAAGACCCACAAACCAATCGTGATCGGAGAGGCAGGTCACATGAGCATGAAGTCTACCCTTGCGGCAGGCATGCTGGGCGTTTCGCTCATCATGATGCCCACGGTTTTCGCCCAGGCGGAAACCCTCAAGATCGTGAACGGCACCTCTGCGAGCACTCTGAACGTCTCGATGAACCGTGCCGTCATCGTGGAATCCGACACACCGTTTGCGGAACTGTCGATCGCCAATCCGGGCATCGCCGATATCTCGACGCTTTCGGACCGGTCGATCTACGTGCTCGGCAAGGCGCCGGGCCGCACGACGCTGACGCTCCTGGCCCCGGATGGGCAACTGATCACCAATGTCGACGTGCAGGTTTCGCTCGACGTGGCCGAGTTCAAGGAACGTCTGGGCCAGATCCTTCCGGGCGAGAACATCGAGGTGCGCACGGCGAACGACGGCATCGTGCTTTCGGGCACCGTTTCCTCGACCGCCAAGCTCGACCGCGCGCTCGACCTTGCCGAACGCTATGCGCCGGGGCGGGTGTCGAACCTGATGAACGTCGGCGGCGTCCAGCAGGTGATGCTGAAGGTGCGCTTCGCCGAGGTCCAGCGCTCGGTAGCCAAACAGCTCGAGGCCGGTGTCGCCGCCAGCTTCAGCACGTCGAACCTCACCGGCGGCTTCGGCCTCGGCGCCGGCGGCCTGACGACGGGTACGCCGGATCCGGTGACCGGCCTCGCGCCGATCAACCCGAGTGTCAAGCTCAACAGCGAGAACAACGGCCAGGCGCTGCTCGGCTTCGGGGCCGGCGCATTCCAGTTCAACGTGCTTCTCGAGGCAATGGAGAACCGCGGCCTGGTGCGGACGCTCGCCGAGCCGAACCTTGTTGCCCTTTCCGGTCAGGAGGCCAAGTTCCTTGCCGGCGGCGAGTATCCGATCCCGGTCTCGAGCCGCGACGGCGTCTCGATCGAATACAAGCAGTTCGGTGTCGAGCTGGCGTTCACGCCCACCGTCGTCGACAGCGACATCATCAACCTCGTGATCAACGCCGCCGTGTCGGGCATCGATTCGACCAATTCGGTGACGACGAACGGCTTCGAGGTGAACGCCTTCAAGCGCCGCGAGGCCCAAACGACGATCGAGATGCGCGACGGCGAGAGCTTTGCCATCGCCGGCCTCCTGCAGGACGACTTCCGCGACCTGAACGGGCAGGTTCCCTGGCTCGGCGACATTCCGGTGCTGGGCGCGCTCTTCCGGTCGACCAACTACCAGCGCAGCCAGTCCGAGCTCGTGGTGATCGTCACGCCGCACCTGGTCACGCCGACCCGTGGCGAGGCGCTCGCGCTGCCGACCGACCGGGTGAAGCCGCCCTCGGAGGCCGAGCTCTTCCTCTTTGGCAAGACCGCCGCCCAGAACAAGTCCAAGGGCGCCGCCGGCGAGGTCGCGCGGCAGGACTTCAGCGGCTCCTACGGCTATGTGATGGAGTAAGACGATGCAGAACACCCTTCGCTTCCTCCTTCTTTCCGCAGGGATCGCCGCCGTTGCCGGCTGCTCGCCGGAAAGCAACGCCTTCCGCCGTCTCTACACCGAGGCGGGATCGGAGATCGAAACCGGCGATTTCGGCAACTCGACGATGCACAACACCCTGGTTCAGACGAACCAGCAGGCGATGATCATCGACATGACGCGGAAATTCGCCGCCGATGTGCCGAACACCGTGAACTTCGCCTTCAACAGCGCGGTTCTCGACGGCGAGGCGCAGGACACGCTGCGCCGGCAGGCCGACTGGATCAAGCAGTTCCCCGAGATCCGCTTCCGCGTCTACGGCCATACCGACCTCGTCGGCTCGAACGCCTACAACAAGCGGCTCGGCCTGCGCCGCGCCCAGGCGGTCGTCGCCTTCATGACCAGCCAGGGCATCAGCCGCAGCCGGCTGGAGGCGGTCGCCTCGTTCGGCGAGACGCAGCCGCTCGTCTTCGTGCAGACGCCCGAGCGTCGCAATCGCCGCACGGTGACCGAGGTGTCCGGCTTCGTCGACAAGAACCCGGCCTATCTGAACGGGAAATACGCTCAGGTGATCTGGCGCGAATACGTGGCAAGCGGGGTTCCGCCGCATCCGCAGGCGGGGGCCGGTGGCACCGGGGGCGGCTCCGGTGGCGACAGCGGCGGCGGCTCGGGGGGTTAACCCTAAGTAACGATTGCGCGGTCTGGAGGCGGTCTTTGGCAACAAAGACCGCCTTCGCCTTTGGATCGTCCCCGAACTTCCAACAAATACGATGATTTGGCCGCAATCTTGCCCAGATTTTCGGGGAGTTTCGATCTCAGGAACCATCGGCGCGATTTCCGAGTCGCGCCGGGCCATGGATCCCTGACCGGTTCTGGGACCGGACAATGCGATCGAGGCCCATCAGGAAGGACGTGTGGGAATGAGCAGTGTCGTAGCCTTGCAGCCGGAACCGGCGCCGATCACCGCGTGCACGATTTCGCGCGATGTGAGCAACTTCGATCTCCTGATCGAGGACATGGAAACCGAGCTCGGCGAAAGCTGGGGAGATCTGACGTTCAACGACGCGATCGTGTTTCTGAACCAACCCGATGCCGATGCGCTGGAGTTCGTGGCCATCGCGGTCGACAGCGAGGACGAGGGCGATCTTGCCCGGATCTCTGGCATCATCTCGACGGCCAAGGACAAGGGCATCAAGGTGATCCTCATCGCCGAAGAGGTCAGCCCGATCGCGCTGCACCAGCTGCTGAAGCTCGGTGCCGACGATTTCGTCCCCTACCCGCTTCCCGAAAACGCGCTGCACGAGGCGGTCGAACGGCTCGCGCAGGCGCCTGCGGTCCTCGAAGCGGCGGCGCCCACCAGCTTCAAGCCCAAGGGGGACCGCGACGGCGTCGTTCTGGCCGTGCACGGAATCGCCGGCGGCACCGGCGCCACGACGCTCGCGGTCAACCTCGCCTGGGAACTGGCGACGGTGCAGAAGGACAACCCGCCGCGGGTCTGCCTCATCGATCTCGATTTCCAGTATGGCTCGGTCTCGACCTATCTCGACCTGCCACGCCGCGAAGCCGTCTACGAGATGCTCTCGGACACCGGCGCGATGGACAACGAAAGCTTCCTGCAGGCGACGCTGAACTTCAGCGACAAGCTGCATGTTCTGACGGCCCCGTCCGAGATGCTGCCGCTCGACATCGTTGGCTCGGAGGATATTTCCAAGGTGCTCGATGTGGCGCGGGCGAACTTCGACTTCGTCGTCGTCGACATGCCCTCGACCGTCGTGCAGTGGACCGAGGCGGTGCTGCATCAGGCGCATGTCTACTTCGCCACGATCGAGCTCGACATGCGCTCGGCACAGAACACGCTCAGGATGATCCGCGCGCTGAAGTCCGAGGAGCTGCCCTACGAAAAGCTCCGCTACGTGCTGAATCGCGCCCCGAAATTCACCGATCTCTCGGGCAAGGGCCGCGCCAAGCGGCTCGCCGAGAGCCTCGACATCGCCATCGAACTGCATCTGCCCGACGGCACCAAGCAGGTCACCCAGTCGAACGATCACGGGCTCCCGCTCGCCGAGACCGCCGCGAAGAACCCGCTGCGGCGCGAGATCCAGAAGCTGGCCAAGTCGATCTACGACCTGAACGTGGCCAGCGAGGCGGCTACGGCCTGATACCCCGGGGGATAGTCCATGTTTTCTCGTTACAAGAAGCCCAACGCGCCGCAGTCCGCGGCTGCAACCCCGGCGCCGGGGCCCGCCAGGCCCGCGGTCGAGACCGCGCGGCCCGCAGCGGTCCAGCGCAAGGCGATGTCGGCCGTGCCGGCCAACAGCGCCGCCGCCGACAAGGAAAAGAAGCGCAAGGAGCGGATGGGCGAGTTGAAGGTCGAGCTGCACAAGCGGCTCCTCGACAACCTGAACCTTTCCGCGCTCGAGCATGCCTCCGAATCCGAGCTTCGCCAGGAGATCGTCGCGATCTCGACCGAGGCGCTCGACGAGATGAGCGTGGTTCTGAACAAGGAGGAACGCTCGGGCCTCTTTCAGGAACTCTATCACGAGGTCATGGGCCTCGGCCCGCTGGAGCCGCTGCTGCAGGACGACACCGTCAACGACATTCTCGTGAACGGCCCGCAGCAGGTCTTCGTCGAGCGTGCAGGCAAGCTCGAACTGACCGACACGACCTTCAAGGACGAACGTCATCTGCTCAGGATCATCGACAAGATCGTTTCGGCCGTTGGCCGGCGGGTCGATGAATCGAACCCCTATGTCGACGCCCGTCTCGCCGACGGGTCGCGTTTCAACGCCATGGTGCCACCGATCGCCGTCGACGGTTCGCTGGTCTCGATCCGGAAGTTCAAGAAGGAAAAGCTCGGCGTCGACGATCTGGTCCGCTTCGGCGCCTTCACCGAGGAAATGGCCGCCTATCTGCAGGCCGCGGTCTCGACCCGGCTCAACGTCATCGTCTCGGGCGGCACGGGTTCGGGCAAGACGACCACGCTCAACGCGCTGTCGTCCTTCATCGACAATTCCGAACGCATCCTGACGATCGAGGATACGGCCGAACTCCAGCTGCAGCAGGTCCATGTCGGCCGGATGGAAAGCCGCCCGGCCAACGTCGAGGGCAAGGGTGCGGTCAGCCAGCGCGACTGTCTTAGAAACGCGCTGCGGATGCGCCCGGACCGCATCATCGTCGGCGAAACCCGCGGCGAGGAAGTCATCGACATGCTGCAGGCGATGAACACCGGCCACGACGGGTCGATGACCACGATCCACGCCAACAATGCCCGCGACGGCATCAGCCGCCTGGAAAACATGGTGGCGATGGCGGGCATCGAGATGCCGCTCAAGGCGGTCCGCAGCCAGATCGCCTCGGCCGTGAACCTCATAGTGCAGGCGTCGCGCCTTCAGGACGGTTCGCGCCGGATGGTCTCGATCACCGAACTGACCGGGATGGAAGGCGACGTGATCTCGATGCAGGAGATCTTCCGCTACGAACGCCTCGGGCTCGGGCCGGACGGCAAGATCATCGGCCGCTTCACCGCGACCGGCGTGCGCTCTGCCTATGCAGACCGGTTCCGCGCCTGGGGCTATGACCTGCCGGCCTCGATCTACGAGCCGGTGGCGGCGGAGTAGGCGCCATGATCATCTCTCCCGCGCCCCTCATCTACGGCCTGATCTTCATCGCCGTTCTCCTGCTTGTCGAGGGGATCTACCTCGCCGTCTTCGGCAAGTCGATCTCGCTCAACTCCAAGGTCAACCGCCGGCTCGACCTTCTCGAGAAGGGCGGCCAGCGCGAGCAGGTTCTCGAACAGCTGCGCAAGGAGGCGAGCCAGCACCTGCGCGCCCGCGGCATTCCGCTCTATTCGATCCTGTCGGCGAAGGCGCAGAAGGCCAACATCGCATTCTCGCCCAGGGCGCTCATCGGCATCATGGGGCTGCTGTCGGTCGTGGCCTTCCTCGGCCTGAAGATCGGCACGACGGCCTCGCTGCCGGTCCAGATCGCCGTGGCGCTCGTGATGGGCATCGGCGCGGTCTATTTCTGGATCCACCGCAAGGCCAAGAAGCGCATGGACATGGTCGAGGAGCAGCTGCCCGACGCCGTCGAACTGATGGTGCGGTCGCTGCGCGTCGGCCACCCGTTCGCGGCCGCGATCCAGATCGTCGCCAAGGAGGTGCCCGATCCTCTCGGCACCGAGTTCGGCATGATCGCGGACGAAAGCGCCTATGGCCGCGATGTCTCGGAATCGCTGAAGGACCTCGCCGAGCGCATGGACATGCAGGATTTGCGCTTCCTTGCCGTCGCGGTGACGATCCAGCAGCAGTCGGGCGGCAACCTGGCCGAGATCCTCGACGGGCTTGCCAAGGTGATCCGGGCACGGTTCCGGCTCTTCCGCCGGGTCCGCGCGATCACGGCCGAGGCCAAGTGGTCGGGCATGTTCCTGTCGTCCTTCCCGCTGGTGGTTCTTGCGGTGATCCAGATCCTGAAGCCGGACTATTTCGACACCGTGAAGGACACGCCGGCCTTCATCCCGGCGGCGCTCATCGTCTTCACCTTCCTCGCGATCAACGTGGTCTTCATGAAGATCATGGTCAACATCAAGGTCTGAGGGGGTCCCATGCTCAGCAATCTCAACGATTTTCTGATCGCGACCTTCGGGCCTCTCGGGCCGCTCGCCGCGATAGCGGCGCTCGGGCTCGTGATGATCGCCGCAACGCTTCCGGCGATGCTGAAGAAGCGCGCCGATCCCTATGCCAAGCTGAAGGCCGCGCCGAAGCCCGTCTCCGGGCGCGACGACGACAAGCGCAAGACGCTGCGCCAGAAGAGCGGCGGCGACAAGCTTGCCAAATACGCGACCTTCCTCGAACCCAAGACCGAGGAGGAGCTGAGTTCCTCGCGGCTGAAGATGACCCGCGCGGGCTATCGCGGCCGCAACGCGGTGCGCACGTTCCACGCCATCCAGTTCATTCTCGGCGTGCTCTTCCTTCTCTTCGGCGTGATCTACGCGATCATCGCCTCGGCGACGGGCGAGATCTCCTCGACGATGCTGGTGCTCTCGGTCGTGGTGCCGGGCGCGGCGGGATACTACCTGCCGAAATACTGGGTCGAGCGGCGCATCCAGTCGCGCCAGGGCGAGATCCAGAACGGCTTTCCCGACGCGCTCGACATGCTGCTCGTCTGCGTCGAGGCCGGTCAGTCGCTCGACCAGGGCATCATCCGCGTCTCCAAGGAACTGAGCTCGGGCTATCCGGCGCTTGCCGAGGAGTTCGAGATCGTGGCCCAGGAGGTCAAGGCCGGCAAGGACAAGGCGACGGTGCTCCGGGGCTTTTCGGAGCGTTCGGGCGTGCCCGACGTTGCCTCCTTCGTGACGGTCATGATCCAGTCGCAGAGCTTCGGCACCTCGATCGCCGAGGCACTCAGGGTCTACGCGTCGGAAATGCGCGACAAGCGGGTGATGCGGGCCGAAGAGGCCGCCAACAAGCTGCCGACGAAGATGACGCTCGGCACGATGATGTTCACCGTGCCGCCGCTCCTGATTATCCTTGTGGGCCCGTCCGTCTACGATATGCTGCAGATCTTCAAGAACTTCAAACCTTGAGGCCATGGCATTTCCAAAGGCGCGACTTCTGGTCGTCACCGGTTTTCTCGCCGCCTGTCAGCTGACGGGCGGCCAGAACGTCGATCCGGGCTCTCCCTTCGCCCCCACCGGTCGCGTGAACGCGGCCGATTCCGTCGACGGGCTGATCGTCGGCCACCGGCTTATGGCCGCGGGCGAGTTCGAACTGGCGATGAAGGCCTATCTGCGCGCCGCGGCCGAACAGGGTCCGACCGTCGACGTGCTTTCCGCGATCGGCTCCTGCAATCTGAAGCTCGGCCGGCTCGGGCAGGCGGAGACCATGCTGCGGCGCGCCATCGAGGCCGACGAGACCTTCGTGCCGGCCTGGAACAATCTCGGCGTCGTCCTGATGGAGAAGGGCGAGGTCGGCGAGGCGAGCCGGGTCTTCCAGACCGCCTTCGCGCTCGACAGTGGCCAATCGGACTCCATCCGCGAAAATCTTCGCCGGGCGCTCGCCAAACTGAAAAATCCCGCGTATGTTGAGCCGGAAACATATAATTACGACCTGGTGAGACGCGGGAACGGAGAATACCTGCTCCTCTCCACACCTTGAGGCAGAAGCAGCAAAGGACGCAGCAAATGCGCCACCCAATTCTCGTTTCCCTCTGCATTGCAGGGATTGCGGGCCTGTCCGCGTGCCAGAAGAACTCGGACGCCGAGGTTCAGAGGGCGCTGAAGGACGTCAACGTCATCGATGAGTCCAACCTCAACGACGTCATGCTGACCTCGGCCGATCCGAACGAGGCGGTGTCCTATTTCACCAAGGCGGTGGCGGACAATCCCGACCGGATCGATCTCAAGCGCGGGCTCGCCAAGGCACTCGTGCGGGCCAAGAAGCCGACCGAGGCGGCGCAGGTCTGGCGCGCGGTCATCGCCGATCCGCAGGGCAGCAACGACGACCGCGTGGCGCTGGCCGACGCGCTCATCCGCGCCAACCAGTGGCAGCCGGCCGAGGAGGTGCTGAACCAGATCCCGCCCACCCACGAGACCTACGAGCGCTACCGGCTCGAGGCGATGGTGGCCGATGCCAACAAGAAGTGGGACAAGGCCGACAGCTTCTACGATACGGCGCTCGGGCTGACCACGAAGCCGGCCGGCGTGCTCAACAACTGGGGCTTCTCAAAGCTGACGCGCGGTGATTTTGCCGGTGCCGAAAAGCTCTTCGACGAAGCGCTGAGCTATGACAGCGCAAGCTTCACGACCAAGAACAACCTCGTTCTTGCCCGCGCCGCGCAGCACAACTACGACATGCCGATCATCTCGATGACGCAGGAGGAGCGCGCGCAACTGCTCTATACGGCCGCGCTCTCGGCCATCAAGCAGGGCGACGTGAACACCGGCAAGGCGCTGCTCGAGAACGCGGTCGAAACCAGCCCGACGCATTTCGAACAGGCCGCGCGGGCGCTCGATGCGCTCAACGCCAACGTCACCACGAGCGGCTGAGACCGCAATGCTGGCACTGTCCATCGCCCACGCCTATCAGGTCCTGCTTGTCTGCGTCCTGCCGATCGCGGCCTGGGTCGCGTGGTCGGACCTCAAGACGATGAAGATCCCCAACAAGGCGGTCATGTCGCTGCTTGTGGTCTTCTTCTTCGCCGGCCTTCTTGTGCTGCCGCTTGATGTCTGGGTCTGGCGGTGGCTCAATTTCGCGGTGGTGCTGGCGATCGGTTTCGTGCTCAACGCGGCCGCCAATGTCGGGGCGGGTGACGCCAAGTTCGCGGCCGCCGCCGCACCCTTCTTCCATGCCGCCGACATCCGCCTGGTGCTGCCGCTTTTCGCGGCCTTCCTTCTCGGCGCCTTTGCCGCGCACAGGCTGATGCGGGCAATCCCCCTGGTCCGCCGGATGACACCCGACTGGGTCTCCTGGCAGCGCAAGGACTTTCCGATGGGGCTGGCGCTTGTCGGCACGCTCGTCGCCTATCTGGCGCTCGTCGCCTTCCCGCCGCTCTATCCCTGGCTTCTCTCGCTGGTGGGTCTGACGAGGATGTAGAGCGGCGTGCGCCGGACCTCGTCGAGGTGCCAGCCATCCTCCGTCAACGCCTTCAGCATGCGCGCGCGCTGCATCCCGTTCAGCGGGCAGAGCGGCACGAGAACATAATCGGCATTCGCGATGCCCGGCGTGCCTGTGTAATACCAGGGCGCCGCCCCCTTCACCGGCTCCAGAGCCCCATAGAGCCAGAACGAGCCGAAGAGATCGGCCGTGACGATGCGGTCGCCGCCATAGCCCGCGGCCACGAGATCGTCGGCCACGACCTGGAACCAGGCGACAAAGCCGCCGTCGAGCGCGCATTCGGGCAGAGCCTCGCCGTTCAGCATCGCCGGCTCGGGGTGCTTGGCGCCCGCGCGGAAGCTCGCGAAGGGCGTTCCGGGACCGTCATAGGGCATCTTGCGCTGCACGCCCTGCGCCGGTCCGATGCTGGTCAGGAAGTCGCCCTGCCCCGCCGCCGTGCCAAGTAGCGGCGTGAAGCTGTCGTCGCTGCCGCCGAGAATGGTCACCGGGCTCCAGGCGAGGTTCAGCATCGAGGGCAGGCCGAACCCGAACGCCAGTGTCGCGGTCAGGGTCATCGCCGGGGCAATCGCCCAGCCGAGAGCGTTGCGCAGACCGGCGGCGGGGCGCAGCGCCAGCAGCATGAGCGCCACCAGAAACAGCCACTGAGGATCGTTGCCGAAATTCTGGTAGGTCACGTAGAAGAAGCCGGGCGCGAGCAGGAGAAGCCCGAGCCCCGCTTCCGCCCGTCCAGCCTGGCGCACCAGGACAACCGCCATCAGGAGCGCCATGCTGGCGCCAAGATAGGCCGGATCGGTCACGGTCGAACCGAAGTCCAGCCCCGGCGCCTGACGGAACTCCGACCCCGCGAGGGTCAGGAGGTCGCGCAGATAGGCAAGCCAGAAGGCCGGCCCCGTCCAGAGCGTGACGGCGGCGATCACGAGAAGCCCCGCCAGAACCGCGCTTGCCAGCGCGGTGCCCTGCCGGCGGACCAGAAGCAGCACCAGGACCGCGGGCGCAAGGGCCACGAGATAGGTCACCTTGATGAGGAGAAGGGCGGCAAGGCCCGCACCGATGATCGCGCCCTCGAGCCAGGGCCGGTCGGGCCCCGTGCGCGGACCGGCAAGCGCCAGCGGCAGGATCACGTAGGCGATCGCCCATGCCCACCGGTTGTAGTGCATCGAGACGCTGATCGCCGGCTGCGCCTCGCCATAGACGAGCGCCAGGCAGAAGATCATCACCACAGCCGCGTAGAGATGGCGCCAGGGGCCGGCGAAGCGGCTCTGGGCGACGCGGAGCGCGGGCAGCAGCAGAAGCGCGGCGACCAGAAGCTGGGCGTAGAGAAAGGCATGGCCAAGCTCGGCCCCGGCGCGCACGAAAGCGGCAATCGGCGCGACCGCCAGGATCCCGATGGGAGTCATGAAATCGAGATGCGGCAGCTCGCCCCGCGCCATGCGCAGCACCAGATCGGCCAGATGCACCGCATCGAGCTGGTGCTTGTTGAGGTAGAGCGCGCCCTTCAGAAGCGGCAGCCCTCCGAGGAGCGCGGCGACAAGAAGGAACGTGGCTGGCACGGGAAGTGATCTCAATCTGCTCATTCGGCCCCGTCGCTGCGGTCTTGTTTCCATTTTTTGGCCACAATAGCCCGGCAGATTGACCCTGTGAATCTCATTGTGCGCCGCTGTCCGCTCGCTGGCGGCGCGCCGTGCGACCGGACAAGGTCAGGAAGGGCTGCCAAATGAACATGCAGGTGCCGAATGTCATCGCACCCGCCGCGCCGCGCGGGCTCGGCGATGCCGGCCTGTCGGTCGTGATGATGCGCGACATCCTTCTCAAGACGATGTTCCGGATGAACCTCGAGACCACGACCGAGATCGCGCGCGTGCTGGCGTTGCCGATCCCGGTGGCGCAGGAACTCATTGACCTCGCGCGGTCGCAGAAGCTCCTCGAGGCGACGGGCACGCTGCATGCGAACTCCGGCGGCGAGATGGGCTATCAACTGGCCGACGCCGGCAAGGCGCGCGCGCTCGATGCGCTCAGCCAGTCGGAATACTACGGCGCGATGCCGGTGCCGCTCGAGGCCTACCGCGAGCAAGTCAAGAAACAGTCGATCCGCAATATCCAGATCTCGCGCCAGCGACTGACCGGCGCCATGGGGCATCTGATCCTGCCCGACGAGCTTCTCGACCATCTCGGGCCGGCCGTCGGCGCCGGGCGCTCGATCCTGATGTACGGGCCGCCGGGCAACGGCAAGTCCTCGATCTCGAACGGCATCCGCGACGCGATCGGCGACAACATCTACATTCCGCGCGCGGTCGAATACGCGGGCCAGGTGATCACGGTCTACGACCCGATCGTGCATACGGCGGTCGAGCTTGCGCCCGAAGATCCGACCATGCTGCGCCGCTCGTCGAACCGGTTCGACCAACGCTATGTGTTCTGCGAGCGGCCGACGGTCATCACCGGGGGCGAACTGTCGCTCGACATGCTCGATCTCACCTACAACCCGACGGCGCGGACCTATACGGCCTCGCTGCAGATGAAGGCCACCGGCGGCGTCTTCATCATCGACGACCTTGGCCGTCAGGCGGAACCGCCGCAGAAGATCGTCAACCGCTGGATCGTGCCGCTGGAGGAAAACCGCGACATCCTCGCATTGCAGTCGGGCGAGAAGTTCGAGGTGCCCTTCGACACCCTGGTCATCTTCTCGACCAACTTCCACCCGAACGAGATCTTCGACAAGGCGGCGCTGCGCCGGATCTTCTTCAAGATCAAGATCGACGGCCCGAACCAGGAGATGTTCCTGAAGATCTTCGCGATGGTGGCCAAGAAGAAGAAGATGCCGATCGACGAACGCGCGCTCGTGCATCTGCTGAAGACGAAATACCCGACGATCAACAACATCTACGCGAACTATCAGCCGGTGTTCCTGATCGACCAGATGATTGCCATCTGCCATTTCGAGGGGATACCCTATCAGATGACGCCTGAACTCATCGACCGCGCCTGGGCGAACATGTTCGTGCGCGAAGAAAAGATCGTGCACTGATGCGCGGTCTCGGGGTCACCGGCACCGGGCGCGCCGGCCGTGCGCTCATCGCGCGCTTCACCGCAGCGGGGCTCTGCCCCGAGCATCTCGCCGAAACGGCCGACGCCGCGCGCCAGGCCGAATTCCGGCTCGGCCTGCAGGTTCTGGTCCTGGTCAGCGACGATGTCGCAGAGGTCGAGGCGCTGCTCTTCGAGGGGCCGCGGCTCGGGCGCGATGTCGGGATGCTTTCGCATATCGTGATCGTCGGCACGCTGCCGCTGCGCTATGTGCGCGCGCTGCGCGGGCGGATCGCGCGCCAGGTGGCGCTTGCCGATCTGCCGTTCAGCGGCGGCATGCGGGCACTGTCGCTCGGCCGCGCGGCGTTCCACCTCGGCGCCACGCCCGAGGCCGCGGCCGAGATCGCGCCGCTTCTGCAAGCGCTTGGGGCGCCGGTCAGCCGGATGGGCCCCTTCGGCGCCGGAACCGCGGCCAAGGTGATGCAGGACGCACTCGCGACCTCGGCCAACGCGATGACCCGGCTCGCGCTCGACTGGGCCGCGGCGCAGGGGCTCGACGATCGCGCGCTTCTCGACATGTCCGGCACGCTGCTCGCCGGGCTGAACGGCCCCCTGCGCGACCGTCCCGAAGAAGAGACGAGCGCGGTCGATTGCGATCACCTCTCGGAAGCGGTCGAGGCCGCGCTCGACAGCGCCCTGTGCGGTGCACAGCTGACCCCGCCGCGCGCGCACGGCCAGATCGTGCGACCGGGCAAGGACCGGACGCTCCACTAGACGCCACGGCACCCGGGGACCGCTTGCGCCGGCGCATCGCCGCCCTAGACTGCGGCCATGTGCAGCCTGCCCGCCCCGTTCACCCACTGGTTCGCCCGCCAGGGCTGGGCGCTGCACCCGCACCAGCAGGCGCTTCTCGACAATGCGGGCGAATCCGCGCTCCTGCTCATCGCCCCGACCGGCGGCGGCAAGACGCTCGCCGGGTTCCTGCCGACGCTCGCAGAGCTGACGGAGGCGCCGCGCGCCGGGCTTCACACGCTCTACATCTCGCCCCTGAAGGCGCTTGCCGCCGATATCCGGCGCAACCTGGCCCGGCCGGTCACAGAGATGGGCCTGCCGATCCGCATCGAGGACAGGACCGGCGACACATCCTATTCGCGCCGCCGCCGCCAGCGAACCGATCCGCCGCATATCCTGCTCACGACGCCGGAGAGCCTCGCACTTCTGCTCAGCTACGAAGATGCGCCGCGGATCTTCTCCGGGCTCTCGCGCGTCGTCGTGGACGAGGTCCATGCGCTCGCGGAATCGAAGCGCGGCGATCAGCTGACGCTCCTGCTCGCACGCCTCGCCGGCCTCGCACCCGGTCTGCGGCGGGTCGGTCTTTCGGCAACCGTCGAGGACCCCGACGCCCTTGCGCATTTCCTCGCCTCGCACCCCGATCCCTGCAAGATCGTGGTCGCCGACCCTGGCCCCGACCCCGATATCGCCATGCTGACGACCGAGACCCCGCCGCCCTGGGCCGGCGGTGGCGGTCGCTACGCCATTGCCGAGGTCCTGGCCGAGGTGCGGCGGCACCGCACCACGCTCATCTTCCACAATACCCGCGCCCAGGCCGAGCTGTTCTTCCGCGACCTCTGGCTCGCCAACGACGATCTGCTGCCGATCGCGATCCACCACGGCTCGCTCGCCCGCGAAACGCGCGAAAAGGTCGAAGCGGCGATGGCTCGGGGCGACATGCGCGCGGTGGTCTGCACCGGCTCGCTCGATCTCGGCATCGACTGGGGCGATGTCGATCTGGTGATCCAGATCGGGGCGCCGAAGAACGTCAAGCGACTGGTGCAGCGGATCGGGCGGGCGAACCACCGCTACAACGCACCCTCGAGGGCGCTCATCGTGCCGGCGAACCGCTGGGAGGTCGTCGAGTGCCATGCCGCGCTCGAGGCGGCAAGGGCCCACGATCTCGACGGCGATCCGCGCGGACCGGGGCCGCGCGACGTTCTCTGCCAGCACATCCTGATTGCCGCCTGTGCCGGCCCGTTCGAGGCCGATGCGCTTTTCGCCGAGGTGCGGCGCGCGGGCCCCTACACGGCGCTCGGCCGGGAGGCATTCGATGCGTGCCTCGATTTCT
This sequence comes from Albidovulum sp., assembly GCA_020637635.1. Taxonomy (GTDB): domain Bacteria; phylum Pseudomonadota; class Alphaproteobacteria; order Rhodobacterales; family Rhodobacteraceae; genus Albidovulum. The sequence continues at coordinate 95,959 of JACKKB010000007.1, read as the reverse complement.
GCGCCACCGGGGGCTATGCGCTCAGGGCCTATGACCGCTGGCAGAGGCTCATGCTGCGCGACGGGCGCTGGGGGCTTCGCGACCCGAGGGCGGCACGCGACATCCGCATGAACATCGGCACGATCACCGATGCCGAGATGGTGAAGGTGCGCTGGCAGAACCGCATCGGCGGGGCACCTCTCGGCGAGGTCGAGGAGAGCTTCGCCTCGACCTTGACACCGGGCGAAACCTTCCTCATCGGCGGCCAGGTGGTGCGCTACGTGGGGCTGCGCGAACTGGCGCTAGAGGTGACGCCGGCGCCGGGGCGCGAGCCCAAGATCGCGGTCTATTCCGGCACCAAGTTTTCAACCTCCACCCAGCTCTCCGCGCGCATCCTGAAGATGCTCGGCCAGGAAAGCTGGCCCGAATTGCCCGCGGCGACGGCGGAGTGGCTGGCGTTGCAGCGCCAGGTCTCGCGCCTGCCCGCGCCCGATCGGCTCCTGATCGAGACCTTTCCGGCCGAGGGGCGCGCGCATCTGTGCGCCTACGGCTTTCTCGGGCGCGCCGCGCAGCAGACGCTCGGGCTTCTCCTCACCAAGCGGATGGAGGAAGAGGGTCTCCATCCGCTTGGCTTCGTCTCGACCGACTATGCGACGCTGGTCTGGGGGCTCGATCCGGTTCCCGACCCGGCGCGGCTCTTCGACCGGGCGGCGCTGCGCGACGGGCTCGAGGGCTGGCTTGCCGGCAATGCGGTGATGAAACGGACTTTCCGCAATGTCGCGGTGCTGGCCGGGCTCATCCAGCGCAACCATGCCGGGGCACGGAAATCGGGGCGGCAGGCAACGTTTTCCTCTGACATCCTCTACGACACGCTGCGCCGTTTCGACCCCGACCACCTGCTCCTGCAGGTCACGCGCGAAGAGGCGATGCGCGGGCTCGTGGGGTTCGGCCGGATCGAGGCGCTTCTGGCGCGTGTCGGTCCGCGGATCGACCATCTGGCACTCGCGCGCGTCACGCCGCTGGCCGCGCCGCTCTTTCTCGAACACGGGAAGGTCCCGGTGGAGGGCGCCGCACGCGACCGCATCGTCGAGGAAACGGCCGCCCGGCTGATGGCCGAGGCGGGGGGGATGATCGGGGCCGGATGATGAGGGGGCCGGGCCGATCGGGACGGGGCCGATCTGGGCGGGGCCGATCTTTCACGGGGGCCGATGGCCGGCGATGGCCGGTGCGATGGCCAGTGCGGGCGAAAAGACGGTTGTAATCGCGGCTGTGACACGGCAGGAACAAGCCAGCCGAGCGCCTACGCTTTCGAACTGGCCGGAGAGGCGCTGCAGGCGCTGCCATCGGGCGCGCTCCGCGTGGCCCGGCGCCGCGACGCTCATCGTTTCGGACCTCCATCTCGGCCGATCGGAACGCGGCGCACGGCGCGGGGCGCGCCCTGCTGCTGCCCTACGAGGTCGAGGACACCTCTGGCGCGGCTCGACGCCGATATCGGCATTGGCGCCGCGCAGGGGTCATCTGCCTCGGCGACAGTTTCGATGACCTCGAGGCGGCGGCGCTCGACGAACAGGATCACTCGCTCTGGCTGGCGCGGCTGATGGCCGGGCGGCGCTGGATCTGGATCGAGGGCAACCACGATCCCGGGCCGGTGGCGCTCGGTGGCGAACACCGCGCCGAGATGGCGCTTGGGCCGCTCCGCTTCCGCCACATCGCAACCGAAACCGGCACCGGCGAGATGTCGGGCACACTACCCGAAGCTCGCGCATCGCCGGCCGGGCCTGCCGCTGCTTCAGCCTCGCCGACAGCCGGCGGGTGATCCTGCCCGCCTATGGCACCTATACCGGCGGGTTGCGCAGCGACGGGCCGGTTTTCCGGCTTGATGGAGGACGGCGCGATCGCCATCCTGACCGGGGCGGTCGCCGCGCCCGCTGCCGCTGCCGCGAGGATGCCCCGCGCCGATCCCCTGCCCCGCGCGATCGAGGACAAGGTGCGGGACAGCTTCGCGCGCCAGAAGATGATGGCCACCTTCGGCGCAGAAATCGCGGCGCTCTCCTCCGGGCAGGTGCATGCTGACATCGCCGATCCTGGCTCTGGCGCGCGCCAGCAACACGGCGTCGGCCACGCGGCGCTGACCTTCGCGCTCGGCGACACCGCTGCGGGCTATGCAGCGCGCCACGCTGATGGCCGCAGAGGCCGAGGTGATGACGGTGGAGATGAAGATCAACCTGCTGGCCCCGCCGCCGGCACGCGGCTCTTTCGCGACCGGAAGCGTGGTGCAAGGCAGGCAAGCGGCTGACCATCGTGACGGCCGAGGTGGCGGTCGGAGACGGAGGGCACGCTGATCGCCCTTCTGCAAGGCACGATCTGACTTCAGAGGGCACGGGTTTACGCTGAATGGTTATTTCGTTCCGTCCTTACTTTCTCAACGCAAACCCCTCACGCGGTGAGCCCCTCGGGTTCGTTCAGGCCGTTTGCGCGGCATGCGGCGGTCAGGGTGTTGGCGAGCAGGCAGGCGATGGTCATCGGCCCGACGCCGCCGGGCACCGGCGTGATCGCTCCTGCGACCTTCGCGCAGCTGTCGAAGTCGACGTCGCCGACGAGAACCTGCTTGCCGGCCTTCTCGACCCGGTTGATGCCGACGTCGATCACCGTCGCGCCGGGCTTGACCCAGTCGCCGGGGATCATCCCGGGCCGGCCGACGGCGGCGACGAGGATGTCGGCCCGGCGGCACACCGCGCCCAGATCCTTCGTCCGCGAATGCGCGATCGTCACCGTGCAGCTGTCGCCCAGAAGCAGCTGCGCCATCGGCTTGCCGACGATGTTGGACCGCCCGACCACGACCGCCTCCATCCCGGCAAGCCTGCCGTGCAGGTCGCGCAGCATCATCAGGCAGCCCAGGGGCGTGCAGGGCACCATCGACTTCTGCCCGGTGCCAAGCAGGCCCACGTTCGAGATGTGAAAGCCGTCGACATCCTTCGCCGGGTCGATCCGGTTGATCACCAGCTCCGCGTTCAGATGCTTCGGCAGCGGCAGCTGCACGAGAATGCCGTGAACCTGCGGATCGGCGTTCAGCCGGTCGATCAGCGCCAGGAGGTCCGCCTCGGAGGTGTCGGCCGCAAGCCTGTGTTCGAACGAGGCCATGCCCGCCTCGACCGTCTGCTTGCCCTTGGAGCGCACGTAGACCTCGCTCGCGGGATCCTCGCCGACCAGGACCACGGCAAGGCCCGGGGTCAGCCCGTGCGCCGCCTTCAGACGCGCGACATGCTCCGCCACCTGCCCGCGCACCTTCGCCGCAAAGGCCTTGCCGTCAATGATCGTCGCGCCCATGCCGCTCTCCCCGGTCGCCGCTTCTTCGTTGTCAAATACCCCGCGGGGGGCGTCCATCGGCTTCCGATGGACCGGGGGGCGCGAAGCCCCCCTCGCCGCGCCCGGTGGCGCCCCGCATCAGAACAGGCCCTCGACCTGGCCCGCGTCGTTCAGCCGGATCACCTCGGCCGACGGCACCTTGGGCAGGCCCGGCATGGTCATGATCTCGCCGCAGATGACGACGATGAACCCGGCCCCGGCCGAAAGACGCACCTCGCGCACCGGCACCGAATGGCCCGTGGGCGCGCCCCGCACGTTGGGGTCGGTGGTAAAGCTGTACTGGGTCTTGGCCATGCAGATCGGCAGGTGGCCGTAGCCGGCCTTCTCCCAGGCGTGAAGCTGGTCGCGGACCTGCTTGTCGGCCAGCACCTCGTCGGCATGATAGATGCGCTTGGCGATGGTCTCGACCTTCTGGAAAAGCGGCATCTCGTCGGGGTAGAGCGGCGCGAAATTGGCGCTGCCGCCCTCGGCAAGCTGCACCACCTTCCTCGCCAGATCCTCGATCCCGGCCGAACCCTGCGCCCAGTGCTTGCACAGGATCGCCTCGGACCCCTGCTGCGCGACATAGTCCTTGACCGCCCGGATCTCGGCCTCGGTGTCGCTGACGAAGTGGTTGATCGCCACGACGACCGGCACGCCGAACCCCTTCACGTTGGCAATGTGACGGCCAAGGTTGGCACAGCCCTTCTTCACCGCCTCGATGTTCTCCGCGCCGAGATCGGCCTTGGCCACGCCGCCGTTCATCTTCATCGCCCGCACGGTCGCCACGATCACCGCCGCCGCAGGCTTGAGACCCGCCTTCCGGCACTTGATGTCGAAGAACTTCTCCGCCCCGAGATCGGCGCCGAAGCCGGCCTCGGTCACCACATACTCGCCGAGCTTCAGCGCCGTCTTCGTGGCGATCACCGAGTTGCAGCCATGGGCGATGTTGGCAAACGGGCCGCCATGCACGAAGGCGGGATTGTTCTCCAGCGTCTGCACCAGGTTCGGCTGCATCGCGTCCTTCAGAAGAACCGTCATCGCGCCGTCCGCCTTGATGTCGCGGCAGTAGATCGGCGACTTGTCGCGGCGGTAGGCGACGACGATGTCGCCGAGCCGCTTCTGAAGATCCTCCAGATCCGTCGACAGGCACAGGATCGCCATCACCTCGGACGCAACCGTGATGTCGAACCCGGTCTGGCGCGGGAAGCCGTTCGAGACACCGCCGAGGTTGACCACGATATCGCGCAGCGCCCGGTCGTTCATGTCCATCACCCGCCGCCAAACCACCCGACGGGCGTCGATCTCGAGCGCGTTGCCCCAGTAGATGTGGTTGTCGATCATCGCCGACAAGAGGTTGTGCGCGCTCGTGATCGCGTGAAAGTCGCCGGTGAAGTGAAGGTTCATCTCCTCCATCGGCACGACCTGGGCCATGCCGCCGCCCGCCGCACCGCCCTTCATCCCGAAGTTCGGCCCGAGCGAGGCCTCGCGGATGCAGATCACCGCCTTCTTGCCGATCCGGTTCAGACCGTCGCCAAGGCCCACCGTCGTCGTCGTCTTGCCCTCGCCCGCAGGCGTCGGGTTGATCGCCGTCACCAGAACAAGCTTGCCGTCCGGACGACCCTCGAGCGAACGGATGAAGTCCTGGCTGACCTTCGCCTTGTCATGCCCGTAAGGCAGAAGATGCTCGGACGGGATCCCCAGCTTCTTGCCAATCTCCACGATCGGCTTCTTCTTCGCCTCGCGCGCAATCTCGATGTCGGTCTTGAATGCCATTTGATTTCCTCTGGGTTTGTTGCGGGCGGCGCCGGTCAACCGGGCACGCTTGCGAGTGAAGGGATATTTTGCAGCGGATCTATCCGTCGGACGTCGGCTGACGCGAGATTCCTGTGAGCGGGCCATCCCATAGTTTGCTCAATCATTCCCAATGATAAAATATTATTCTCGTTGGTCAAACGGTTGTTTGCCGGATTGCCTCTAGAAATTGACGGCTCACCCCGGCGAGATCGCTGGGCTTCTGCGCCAGCCGTTCCTTTCGCGTGGCGCTCGTGCCCCACCCTGAATCGAAAAGCCCAGCAGGTCGTCAGACCTGCTGGGGAAGTTGCAGCTCGGGGAGAAAAGCTGCAGGGAATCCGAGGTGCGCCGTTCAGACGACAAGCTCCTCCCGAAGGTAGGCCGACATCGAATCGTCGAGCGCGTCTTTCCACGGCGTATGATGCAGGGGCGCCATCGTGCCGGTGATCACCGACCGGTAGCGGTTGTTGCGGAAGCCCATGATGTCCTCCTTCTTGTGGTCCTTCCATTCGTAGAAGGCCTCGCAGGCTCCATCGACGTCGAAGCTTGGATAATCGGTCTCGGCGATCAGCTCCTTGACGTATTCGCCCTGGTAATGGATCGCGTCATGCGCGTCCTTGCCCGCATCCTCGGCGGCGACACGTTGCTTGACGTCATTCAAGAGCGCCTTCCTGTCGGAGGGAATCGCGATCCGGCCCATGATCGCATCGCGCACCCACCAGGCCTGGGCGTCGAACATGTTGAACGTGAACCACTGGTCCTGCATGCCGAGATAGAAGAGCTTCGGATTGTGGACCCATGCAACGCCCTTGTAGAGGTCGGCGGTCGCAAGGCGGTTCGCGGTCTTGAGCCTCAGATCGTCGGGCAGGAAGGGGAAGTGGTGCTTGTAGCCGGTGCAGAGGATGATCGCATCGACCTTCCTTGACGACCCGTCCGAGAAATAGGCGGTGTTCGCGTCCACGCGCTCGAGCTTCTCGACTTCCTTCCAGTTCGCAGGCCACTTGAACCCCATGGGCGCATGCCGGTAGGCGGTCGTGATCGACTTGGCGCCGTATTTCCAGCATTGCGAGCCGATATCCTCGGCCGAATAGGAGGACCCGAGCAGCAGCAGATCCTTGCCAGCGAATTCGCGGGCGTCGCGGAAGTCGTGCGCGTGCAGCACACGACCGTTGAACTTGTCGAAGCCGGGATATTCCGGGACGTTGGGAACGGAGAAATGGCCGGAGGCGACGATGACGTTGTCAAACTCCTCCTCGTACATCCGGTCGGCCTTGAGGTCATGCGCGGTGACGGTGAAATTGCCCTTGTCCGCGTTGTACCGGACCATCCGGATCGTGGTCGAGAAGCGGATCAGGTCGCGCACGCCCGCCTTCTTCACCCGGCCTTCGATATAGTCGAAGAGCACCGCGCGCGGCGGATAGCTGGCGATCTGCTTGCCGAAATGCTCCTCGAACGAATAGTCGGCGAATTCGAGGCCCTCCTTGGGACCGTTCGACCAGAGGTAGCGATACATCGAGCAATGCACCGGCTCACCGTGTTCGTCGAGGCCGGTGCGCCAGGTGTAGTTCCAGAGCCCGCCCCAGTTCGCCTGCTTTTCGAAGCAGACAATCTCGGGGATCTCGACCCCGTCCCTTGCTGCGGATTGAAAGGCCCGCAACTGCGCCAGCCCGGACGGGCCTGCGCCAATGATCGCCACGCGTTTCCTCACGTCAACCTCCTGCCGGTTTGAACCAATTTGCCTTGATCTGGTGCTTTTGGTTCGGACCAGTTTGGCCAACCGGTTCTCTCCGTGTCAATAAATAAATTTGCCTGAGGATAATAATGTGTCGATTGAGGCTATCCATCGGCAAGGATACTCCTAGTCTGCCCGTCATGAGTTCAGGAAGTTTCGCGCACAGGCTAGCCGTGAGGGGCGCGCTGCCACGGTTGACCGCCGGAGTGGCCGACACGATCAACATCGGTTTTCTGGCGCCGCTGTCCGGTCCGGTGCAATCCTGGGGCCTGCCGGGGCTGCACGGGTGCCAGATCTGGACCGACAGCGTCAATCGCGTCGGCGGGTTGGCCCTGGCCGGTCGCCGGCATCGCCTCCGCCTGGTGCCCTTCGATTGCGGATATGACCCGGCACTGGCGCTTGAAGGGGTTCGAAGGCTCGTCCAGGATCACGACGTCAAGATGCTCCTGACGCTGGGAGGCGATATCCTGGCGCCGGTGATCGACTTTCTGACGGATCGCAAGCTGCTCACGGCCACGCTCTTGCCAAGCGACCTGTCGCCGGACACGCCCTATCTGATTGCCCCGAGTGAATCGCATCCGATCTACAATGTCACCGGAATCGACTGGCTGGCCCGCACCAAGCCAGGTCTGCGCCGGATTGCGCTTTGTTCCCAGACCGATGCCCTGGGGCTGCCCTCGATCGCGACCTATCGCGCGGCCTGCGGGGCGGCGGGCATTTCCGTGGTGAAGGAAATCAGCTACGACCCGCGAGAGAGCGATGCAGCCGGTATGGTCCGCGCCATGATGGCCGAGGACCCCGATATCCTGTGCTGGTGCACCAGCTACACTCCCATGGTCCATGCCCTGACCGAGGCGGCCCATGCAGCCGGGTTCAGTGGGCAGCTTCTGTCCTGCACCCTCGACGCCTATCCGCGGCTCATCGCCAGAACCTCGCCGGGCTTCATGGAAGGCTTCGTCTTTCAGTTCCCCGATTTCGACGATCCGGCGCTCGCCGAAAAGGCGTTCTTCTTCAATCGTCCCAAGGATTTCTTCATCGAGTACGAGCGCCGATTTCCCCAGAGCTGGACGGCGGTTTCCTGGGAATACGCCGCCATTCTCGATATCTGGCGGATGGCAGTCGAACGGGCGGGCAGCGTGGCCTCGGTTTCGGTGCTCGCCGCGATGAAGCAATCTGGTGCGGTCATGCATGCCTTCGGGCCTGCGCGCTGGTGGGGCGCGGAGATTTTCGGCATCGACAATGCGCTGGTCGGCGATTGGCCCGTCGTGCAGATCCGCGACCGCCGCGCGCGCATCGTCGAGTTCGGGTCGATCCCGGCCTGGCTGAACCGGCATGGCGGGCTGCTGAAGGAGCAGATGGTGGAGCTGGGCCAAATGTGGGATCAGCGCCAGGCGAAGGCAAAACTCACCACGCCGCTGTCGCGGCGCAGTCCCTGATCTCAGGCCTCCTGCAGCAGCAGCTTCTGCTCCTCGATCAGATGCAGCTTGATGAACTCGACGGCGGCCTCGATATCGCGCGATGCAATCGCATTGAACAGCGTGTTGTAACGCTGCTGATAGTCGCCGATCCGTTTCGGCGTAAGATGCCGCCGCAAAAGGGCCGAGCGGAAATTCTGGCGGCAGGCATCGATCGTCAGTTCGTAACAGGCGGCCAGAAGCGGGTTGCCGGTGCCTTGCGCGATCTGCCGGTAGAGTTCTTCTTCCTGCCGCGAAAAGGCGGCGGCGTCGGTGTGAACCTGCTCCATCTGCGAAAGCGTTTCGCCCAGTGCCTCGATCTGGCGCGGCGTCATGTTGATGATGGCGAGCCGAACCATTTCCGGCTCTAGGATGCCGCGAACGACCAGGTGATGGAGCGGGCTTGTGTTCGAGGCGAGTGCCGAGGGCGCGGCATTGCGGCCGAGTTCGCTTTCATAGGTCACGAAGCTGCCGCTGCCCGCCCGGCGTCGGATGACGCGGCGGGTCTCGAGCACATCCAGCGCCTCGCGGACCGTGTTGCGCGCGACACCCAGTTCGGCGGCGAGCGTCCGCTCCGACGGCAGCCGCTCGTCGACCTCGTACTCCTTCGCCTTGATCCGGGCGAAGATGGTGTCGATCACGCCTTGCACGGTGGCGCTGACAGAGGTGCCGGGCGGTTCGTGGGCCGCGAAGGGAGCAATGCGTGTGGTCAAGCGGGTTCCCCCCAATCCGTGCGCACAGTTAAGCCGGAACTCCGCAGTGACTCAACAGCCTGATGCGAAACGCGAGCGGGCGGCCCGTTGCGGGCCGCCCGTCAATTTCCGGAACACCGGCGCGTCAGACCGGCAGAACGAAGAACCAGTTCGCCCACAGGACGATGGCCGCACCGACGATCAGCGCAAGATAGGGCAGGAAGCCCGCCTTGCGTTCACCAAGACTGCCATCCGACAGGCCCAGATCCTCCAGCGCCTCGGGCGGGAACTTGCCCTTGTCCTGAACGTAGTGGCGGAACCAGAACACCGGGATGATCAGTGCCGCGAAGGCGATGCCCGACCAAAGCGCGCCGGAGTAGCCCCAGACCTTCGCCCCGGCACCGAGAAGGAGCGCGTTGGCGAAGGCGAGCAGCGTGTTGAACCCGATCAGCGCGGTCGGTGCCTTCCACGGCCGGTGGACGTGGCCCGAGTCGACCCGGTGTATCCAGCCGGCATTGAGATTGAGGAAGTTGAAGGTCAGGTAACCCACGTTCGAAATGGCCAGAACGTAGAAATACCCGCCGGCATCCGAAGCGAGCGCCAGCAGGAAGAGGTTGAAGCCGAGGTCCGTCCACATGGCATTGGTCGGCGCGCCGTGATCGTTCACGTGGCTCAGATACTTCGGCAGCCAGCCGTCGCGCGAGCCCTGGTAGAGCGTCCGCGAAGACCCCGCCATTGCGGTCATGATCGCCAGGAACAGCGCCATGATCATCAGGATCACGAAAACCTGCTTGATCGCATTGGACGAACTGACCATCGAGCCCAGCGCATGGGCGATACCGGTTCCGTCGACGATTCCGGGATCGAGCATGCCCGCCGCGCCGAAGACGCCCTGGAACGAGAACGGGATCAGAAAGTAGAAGATGACGCAGAGCAGACCGGAAAAGAAGATGGCCTTGAAGGTATCCCTTGCAGGGTCCTTCATTTCGGCGGTGTAGCAGACGGCGGTTTCGAAGCCGTAGGTGGACCAGGCCGCGATATAGAGGGCGCCCAGGAAAAGCGTCCAGCCGCCGATGTTCCACGATCCTACATCGCCACCGTAGGCAACCGAGGGCGGAACGACGTCACTGACGTTCATGTAGTCGATGGAGCCGGTCACGATCGGCACGATGCCGACAAGGAAGAGCGGTACCAGAACGATGACGGCCAGGATCTTCTGCGCTCGCGCGGTCGAGGCGATGCCGCGATGCTGGATGGCGAAGATGATCAGCATGAGAATGGTGCCGATCACGAAGGTCGAGTTGAAGTGCAGCGTGCCGAGGCCGGGAATCGTGACGTTGAAGGCCTCCCAGACGCGCGCTGCCGGGGTGAGCGCGTCGACCGCCGCCGTGGTCGAGACGGCGGAGATCGCGTCCGCTACGGACACCCCCGCATTCGCTGCCATGTAGTCGACGACCGCCTGGCTGTCGGCGGTAAACTGGGCGCCGTTGGCGGCGATCCAGTCGAGCACGATCTGACTGTCGGCTGCGGGGATCGCGAAGAGCGCGTTCAGAATGTAGCCCGCCGCGATGGCGCATCCGAGCGACAGCACCGGCGACCACGCGAACCAGTTGCACCAGACCGAAAGCGGCGCGATCACCTTTGAATATCGCAGCCAGGCTGTCGCTCCGTAGATCGAGGTTCCGCCCGACTTGTTGCCGAACATGCCGGCGATCTCGGCGTAGGTGAACGATTGCGAAAAGCCCATGATCATCGAAATGATCCAGACCACGTAGGCTGCCTGCCCCGCGACACCGGCGATCCCGCCGATCGAGAACAGGACGAGGGGCGGAACGCCCGCCGCAACCCAGAACGCGCCGCGCCAGTCAAGTGATCGTTGCAGATTTCCGGACTTGGCGGAAATCCCGTCGGAAAAGACCGCAGTAGTCTCGCTTGGCATGTAAGTTTCCTTTTCCCTGTTTATGGCGCGCACGCTGTCCGAGGCCTGAGGTCCGGCCAGTTGATTCCTGGAAGTCAGCGCGGCGCGTTCGACGCGTGAAACACTCTGCCGCAGTTCGGCACGCTCACAAAGCAGAAATTTGCACTACATGAAATAAACATTCATCTCGATCAGGATTGGTTGCGAGAGTGTTGGGCTCGGCGGCTCGAGCCGACACGACCCCGATGGATAAAACTTGACAGAATGTCGCAGGCATCATTTCCTGAGCATAAAAAATTTTCACCAGTGCGGAGTTTCCTGGGCCCCGGCCTCGCCGTGGCAACGTCCAAAAAACGGGAGAGAGAAAATGTCAGATCTGGAAGGTCGCATCGAAAAGATGCATCGAAGTGACGTGATGATTGCCTGGGCATTCGTTGTCTGCCTGTGGCTCTCGATGGGATTTGTCGCCTGGGCGACATGGAACCTTGCGCCCGCGAGCTGGGCGCGGGCCTTGCTGCTGGCTGGCGGCGCGGCGGTTCTTGTCTTCAACACCGCGGCAATCATGGCGATGTTGCGCCACTACCGCGAAGATCGTGACTTCATGTACGGGCTCGACATCAAGTTTCTCGATGCTGCGCGCGCGGCGAAGGGGTAACGGCGATGGCGAAATACACCCCACCCGTTCAAGGCCGGGTCGGCCAGATCATCGACGTTATGGTGCTTCTGGCACTTACCGTCGGCGCACTCTACATCCCGCTCTGGCTGAAGCTGGCCGGCAGCGCCCATGTCGCGGACACCCCCGAAAGCCCTACCTGGGAAAGCCTCGGGCAGAATCCGGTGATGGTCGAGAAATGGAACCAGCTCGGCTACAGCGATCCCGCTTCGGCGGCGGAAATGATCACCAGCCGCTTCGACTACTCATTCTCGATCGGCAGTCTGATTGTGATGATCGCCATCATCATCGGGTACTACGCGATCATGCTGCGGTTCTCCGAAAAGGAATACCGCGAAGTGATCGCCGAAAAGTTCAACGGCGACTGAGGGGAAGCGGATCATGGATATCTGGAACATCATGGAATACGCGGCCTGGGCGCTTTCCGCGGTCTTCGGCCTTGTCATCGTCACGGACTGGCTAAGAACCGACAGCACCTATCCGGAAGACGTGCTGATGTCCTCGCGGGAAGGCGAGCTTGAGGCGATGACCGAAGAGCACAAGGTCTGAGGGGGCGATGATGACCGATTTTGATATTACTTCCAAGACGATGGACGGGATGGGGCCGCACGGCACCAACGTCGGCCTGCTCAGGGTTCTTGGCCCGGCGCATGTCTGGGCGCTTGGCGTCGGCATCGTTCTGGTCGGAGAATACATGGGCTGGAACTTCGCGGTGGGCAAGGGCGGCGCCTATGCGGCGCTGATCGCCTGCTGGTTCGCGGGGTTGCTCTACAGCTGCGTTGCCATGATCGACAGCGAGGTAACTTCGACCGTGGCCGCGGCCGGGGGCCAGTATACCCAGGCCAAGCATATCGTCGGCCCCCTGATGGCCTTCAACGTCGGACTTTACCTCGTCTTCGCCTACACCATGCTGGAGGCGGCGAATGCGATTACGGTGGGCTTTCTGATCGATACCGTCGCGGTCATGTCCGGGCATGACGGGCTCGACCAAAGGCCCTTCATCGTCCTTGCGATCATGTTCCTGGCCTGGCTGAACTATCGCGGCGTTCTGGCGACACTGACCTTCAGCCTGGTCATCACCGCGGTCGCGTTCAGCGCGATCATCATCCTGTTCCTGGCGACCTCGCCGGTCTTCGGCGGCGACGTTCTCCGCCACAGGGAGCTGATGACGGACCTGCCCTATGGCTGGCTCGGCGTGCTCGCGGCGATGCATTTCGGCCTGTGGTACTACCTTGGCATCGAGGGCACGACCCAGGCCGCGGAAGAGGTCCGCTCGCCTGCCCGCGCCCTGCCGTTCGGGACACTGGCGGGGATCATGACGCTTCTGATCGCGGCGACGCTGACCTGGTATGTCTGCGTCGGCCTGATGCCCTGGGAATACCTCGGTCAGGCCGGGGTGCCTCTCTTCGATGCGGCGCGGCTTTCGGGATCCACCTTCCTGATGGTGCTCCTGGGTATCGGGACCCTGTTCGCCACGCTCGCCTCGGCGAACGGCTGTATCAACGACGCCTCGCGCGCCTGGTTCGCGATGGGCCGGGACCACTACCTGCCGGCCTGGTTCGGCGCCGTTCATCCGACCTACCGGACGCCCTACCGCTCGATCATCTTCCTCGTCCCGATCGCGCTCATCTTCGCGCTCGGGGCACCGCTGGACCAGGTGATCACCTTCTCGATCCTGTCGGGCCTTCTGGAATACACATTCATGCCGATCAACGTGATCCTGTTCCGCAGGAAGTGGCCGCTCGACACGATCAAGCGCGGCTACGAACACCCGTTCCACCCTCTTCCCGCATTCGTGCTGCTGTTCCTTTGCGGGGTCGCCTACTTTGCGGTGTTCCTGGGCTATGGCACGCAACTCGTCGCGATGATCGCCTTCTACGTCATCGTGTCGCTGTGGTTCCATTTCTGGCGCTATCGCTTCGTGCGCCGCGCGGCCCAGTTCACGATGCCCTGGCCGCGACCGCAAGGTTACTGAGGCCATCCGCGCATGATACCAGTGGCCCGCCCGACAGGGCGGGCCATTTCAATCCGGGGAACGGGAATGGAACGTCTGGGATTGGGAATGCTTGCTGCCGCGCTCGGGACGGGTGTCGTCGCCCTGCTGCTGCAGGCGCTCAAGGCCGGGCGTGCGCGCAGCGCGGTGCGCGCGGCTTATCTCGATTCCTGCGCGGCCCTCTTTTCCTCGCCGCGCATCGAACCGGACGGCGGCGGGTTTCCCCGTCTTTCCGGCACGTATGGCGGCCAGACATTTGATCTTCGGGCGGTGCTGGATACGCTGACCTTCCGCAAGCTGCCCGCGCTCTGGGTTCTTGTCACGCTGCCCTGCCCGATGCCCCTCAGGGGCACGATCGACCTGATGATGCGGCCCACGGGGATGGAACCGTTCTCAAACTTCCATGTCCTCCCCGATCAGGTTGCCACGCCGCCGGGATTTCCCGGGGAACTCGCGATCCGAACCGACGACCGCTCCGCACTTCCGCCGGAATCGCTCCTGCGCCCGTATCTCGATCTTTTCGACGATCCACAGGTGAAGGAGCTCGTCCTTTCACCCAGGGGATTGCGCATCACCTTTCTCGCCGAAGAGGCGAACCGCGCGCGCTATCTCATCTTCCGCGACGCGGAAGTCGGCGTTACGCCGTTACCGCCCGACCGGCTGAAGCCCCATCTTGATGCGCTCCTTGCAATGCGTGAAGGCGTTCTGCGCGTCGCACCCGAACCACGAAAGAGCTTGAGCCGATGAAGCAACCGACCAACCCGGTTCTCGTTCTCGCCGCGGCGCTGATCCTGCCGGGAAGCGGCCAGGTCCTGAACCGCCAGCCGGTGCGCGGGCTGATGTTTCTCTTCTTCATCCTGCTTCTGGGCGGCTACACGCTGAAGACCGCCTCGCCCGATGTCTCGATCGTGGGCAAGCTGGCGGGGGGGATCTTCGTCTATGCGATGTCGCTGTTCGACGCCTACAAGCAGGCCCGGATTCGCATCGAGGTCTGGCGGCGCGGGAACCGGAACCCGGCCTCTGACGGCCGGGCCCCGGGATCGAAGGGCGATCAGTAGTTGCCTTTCACCCGTTCCTTCGTGGGATCGAAATGCGGGAAGGGAACCACGGTCGCCTTGAGCCGCTTCTGATCACCGTCCAAGCGGCCGATCTCCAGCTCCGTCCCGTTCTCGGAATGCGTGATGTCCACCCGGGCGAGCGCGATCACCTTGCCGAGGATCGGCGACTTGACCGCGGAGGTCACGACCCCGATCTGCGGCTTGCCGAAATGGACGCAATCGCCGGGGGTCGGCACGATGCCCCCTTCGAGATCGAGCCCGACGAGCTTTTTCTGCGGATTTGCCTTGCGCGCCTCAAGCGCGGCTCGGCCGATGAAATCGTCGGTCTTGCCTTTGAGCGGCACGGCGAAGCCGATGCCCGCTTCCATGGGGTCCGTCTGATCGTCAAATTCCGACCCGGCAAAGATCAGCCCGGATTCGATCCGCAGCATGTTCAGCGCCTTGAGGCCGAGCGGGATCATCCCCATCGGCTCGCCCACTGCCCAGATCGCGTCGAAGATCTGCTCCGCGTCCTTCGGGTGGCAGAAGACCTCATATCCCAGCTCGCCCGAGTAGCCAGTGCGGCTCACGACGACGCCGGGCCCGTCGAAGCCGCCGAGGCGGCCGATGGTGAGGCGGAACCAGCCGAGCTCCTCGACCGTCGGCTGGTGCGGCGGGGTCCAGATCACCTGCTTCAGGATCTCCCGCGACAGCGGCCCCTGCACCGCGATGTTGCAGTGATGGTCGGTCGACACGCGCACCCAGGCGTTCAGCCCGCGTTCCTGCGCCTGCTTGCGCAGCCACAGGCCCGACTGGTCGTTGCCGCCGATCCAGCGGAAGTTGGTCTCGCCCAGACGGAACACGGTGCCATCGTCGATCATGCCGCCGTGGTCGTAGCACATCGCGGTATAGACGATGCCGCCGACGGGCAGCTTCTTCATGTCGCGGGTCACGCAAAGCTGCATCAGCGCCTCGGCGTCGGGACCGGTCACCTCGTATTTGCGCAAGGGCGACAGGTCCATCACCACGGCCTTTTCCCGCGCGGCCCAGTATTCCGCGGTGGCGCCATGGTTGGTCATCTCGTTCGGCAGCCAGTAGCCGTTGTATTCGACGAAGTTCCGCGTGTGGCGTGCGAAGCAATCGTGGAAACCGGTTTTCTTCGTCTCTTCCAAATCAGCCCCCGGTGTTTTGCGCCAGCCAATGGAGCGCTTGAAATCCTCGGTCTTGTCATAAAGCCGCAGCTGGATATCGGTCGGGTTCCAGCCGTTGGCCGGGTCGATGTCGCAGGGACAGGCGGTCGAGACGCAGACCAGATCGGTCAGCGCCCTGAGCAGCACGTAATCCCCCGGACGCGACCAGGGATCGTCCATGCCGATCGCATGCGTGTCGTCCAGCAGCGTGTTGAAGAAGAAGTTGATCGCGGGCCAACCGGCGCGCGGGCGGATGCCATAGCTCGCCAGTTCGCGGTTCATGTTGTCCGAACAGTTGATGTGCCCGGGATAACCGAGATCTTCATAGTAGCGGGCCGTGCAGGACAGGCCGAAGGTATCGTGCCGCCCGACGGTATCCTGAACGATCTCCACCAGCGGTTCGTGATCGACCGAGAAGTATTTCGCGTGCAGCCCAGGCATCGGATAGAGCGAGCCCATCAGCGATCGCGTCGTCGTCGGGTCGATCTCGCGTTCAAGCCCCTTGTCGAGGGCGCGCATCGAAAACGCCTGGAAGTCGGAGCATTCCCGGCCCTTGACGTCGAGGATCTGGATATACTGGCCTGCCTTCACCTCGTAGGGCACTGCCTGCCCCGGCCGGATGTTGGCGTCGAGAAGTGGATCGGCAAGCGGATCAGGGGCGGTCAGCGGGCTCTTGCCGTCCGGCAACACGGCGCGGCGGATGTAGAGCGTCACATCGGTCGGCGCCCAATGGTCGTAGGGTTCCATCGGACCACCTGCGGCGCAGACGATCAGCAGGCCGTCGAGCGATGCGATGAAGGTCGCGTAATCGCCGGGACGGGAGCCTTCCTCGAACACCAGAGAGGCGTCGGCCTTGCCAAGGTCGAAGCCCGCCTTGTCAAGCGCGCGCACCACCTTGGCCCCCGACGGATCGCCGAGAAGCGCCGCCTTGAGCCCCTTCGGGTCGCGCCCGCCCTTGGCGCCGATCATCGCGGCATCCGACCGACCGTCATGGGCGAAGAACACCAGCTCGACCGGTTGCAGGCCCTCGCGATCCTGAATCGTGATCTGATCGCCCTTGTATATCGGCACGGCGCGGCTGCCGCCGCCCGGTACCGGGTGCCGTTCGACCCCTGGCGGCAGAACCGGCAAACCGGGGACGACAACGCCTGACGATTCGAAGGGCTTTTCGAAAACCGGCTGCAAGTTCATGGTATTGGCTCCAGATGGCTGATCCCCACGGTCTCGTGCTGACCCCATTGCGTGACGAGAAGCTTGCAGCCGCCGGGAGAGAGCGAGGTATGGGTTGTGCCCGGCTCCAGCCGCACGAAATCGCCGGCGCGATAGACATGCCCGTCGAAATCGAAAAGCTCGCCTTCGAGCACGAAGAACTCCTCGGCCCCGTCATGCCGATGCGGCGTGCTGCTGGCCCCTGGCGCCATCACCATCAGATAGCTTCCGCGTCCGGTGGCAGCGTCAAACGAGACGTTGTGCCAGGTCATCGTGCCTTCCGTCCCCCCGAAGGCCTGCATCGGCACGAAATCCGAACTGTCGAACCGGGCGATGTGTCGGGATTTGAGATGTCGGCCCATGCCCCTCACACCCCGAGCACTTTGCGCCGCGTCGCGGACCAGCGCATGATGATATGGTCGAAGGTCAGTGCCATCAGCGCGACACACATCCCGAGCACGAAGTTCTTGCCGAGCTGGTTGCCCGCAAGGGTGCGCTGAAGCTCCTGCCCCAGATCCTGCGTGCCGATGAAGGCGGCGATGATCACCATGAAGAAGGCGAACATGATCGCCTGGTTGAAGCCGATCGCCATGGTCGGCAATGCGAAGGGGATCTGCACCTTCCAGAGCTTCTGGCTGCGGGTGGCGCCGGACATGTCCGCCGCTTCAAGCAGTTCCTCGGGGACCGCGCGGATACCCTCGATCGTGTAGCGCATCAGCGGCACGGTCGCGAAGATGAAGATGGCGAAGATGACCGACACGTCGTTCACCCCGAAAAGCATGATCGCGGGGATCAGGTAGATGAAGCTCGGGAAGGTCTGCGCCGTGTCGCAGATCAGAAGCACAGGCTGCGCCCATTTCTTGCGCCGTGCCGCGAGCATCCCCAGCGGCAGGCCGACGGCGGCGGCGATCACCACGGCGGACAGGACCGTGTAGAGCGTGATCATCGCCCTGTCCCACCAGCCGGTCAGCGCGACGATGGCGAAGAAGCCACCCGCCAGCAGTGCCGAGCGGGGGCCGCCGACGGCATAGCCTGCCGCCGCCAGAATGAAGATCACCGACAGCGATGGTAGCCACAGGACCGCATCGCGGAACGGGATGAGCACGGAGACCGTCAGGAAGCCCCGCAGCCAGGCGGTGGCAGCATCAATCGTCTCGTTGGCGAGAACGGCGCGGATGACGGTGTCGATCTCGGATCCCATCGACAGTTCGTGCTTGCGGTCGATCTCGTTGGCAAGCGGCACGAATTGCGCGATCAGAATGCAGCCGACGAATGCGCCAAGCGCGATCAGGAGCAGCCGGTTGCGTTCCCACCAGGGCGTCCCGCGCTCAAAATGCACAGGCTGCTTGACCACCCATGCCTTGGAAATCCGGTCCAGCGTCACCGCGATAAGGACGATCGTGACACCGATTTCGAAGCTGCGGCCGAGCTTGAGAGAGTTCATTAGAGACAGGAGCTTCGCGCCGAGGCCCGGCATCCCGATGAACGCGGTCAGCACGACCATGGCCAGAGACAGCATGATCACCTGGTTGACGCCGACCAGGATCTCGGTCCGGGCCGACGGCAGATAGACGTGGCGCAGCATCTGCCAGCGGGTCGAACCGCTCATGTGGCCCGCTTCGATCACCTCGGAGGCCACCTTCTTGAGCCCGAGCGCGGTCATCAGGACCATCGGCGGAATGGCATAGACGACGGTGGCAACGCAGCCCGCCGTCGGTCCGACCTTGAAGAAGATCACCGCCGGCAGAAGGTAGGTGAAGAACGGCAGGGTCTGCAGGACCGCGAGGATCGGCAGCAAAGCCGCCTCGAAGCGCGGAAACTTCCAGGCGAGAATGCCCAGGATCAACCCCACCATGAAGGCGGTGGGCGCGGCGACGGCGATGACGGAAAGGGTCTGCATCGCCAGATCCCACTGCCCGATCAGCGCGATCCAGGCGAAGGTGCCTCCGGCCAGAAGCGCCATCCGCCAGCGCCCCACCGCGTAGCCGACAACAGCCGCCACGGCGGCAACCGCCGTCCACGGCAACGGGCCGAGATAGGGCCAGCGGTTCTTGCCGTAGAGCAGGTTCGCGGTCACATCGAGAAACCATTCCAGAATGGCCGAGATCGCCCGGGTGACGTGGATAAGGCCGAGATCGTCCTTGATGAAGTCGAACAGCGCCTGCATCCAGTCCTGATAGGGCGGGATGGCCCAATCCGGAACGCGCACCAAGAGTTCGGGCAGAACGGGCCGGGCCACCGCTAGAGCGAGCGCCACGGCCAGAAGGATCGCCGCCCCTCCGGGAAGGGCGCGCTCCGGTACCGCTCTGATCACGGGCACGGTCGTGTCGGACATCACGCCGATCCCAGGAGGATGTCGAGCGCTTCCTGGCGATTCATCGCACCGACAAGCTTGCCGCCGGCGTCTGCGACGGGGAGATACTCCCTGCGCTCGTTGACCAGTTGCCTGGCGAGTTGCAGCACGGTCGCATTTGCCGGAACCGCCGGGCCTTCGACGGCGTGGCCGTTGATCGGCTGCGCCAGCCCGCGCGCATGAACCACGCGCGACTTCTCCACATCCTCGGTGAACTTCCGGACGTATTCGGTCGCCGGCTTCAGGACGATCTTGTCGGGCGTGTCGCACTGTTCGACCGCACCATCCTTCATGATCGCGATGCGGTCGGCGAGGCGCAGCGCCTCGTCGAAATCGTGGGTGATGAAGACGATCGTCTTGCCGAGCATTCCCCGCAGGCGCAGGAACTCGTCCTGCATCTCCCGACGGATGAGCGGGTCAAGCGCCGAGAACGGTTCGTCCAGGAACCAGATGTCGGGTTCGATGGCAAGGCTGCGGGCGATCCCGACACGCTGCTGCTGTCCGCCGGACAACTCACGAGGAAAGTATTCCTCACGCCCCTCAAGCCCGACAAGCTTGATCACTTCCAGGGCGCGTTCGCGCCGGTCGTGGCGATCCTGTCCGCGCATCTCCAGCGGGAAGGCGACATTGTCGAGGACGTTCCGATTGGGCAGCAGGCCGAAGCTCTGGAACACCATGCCCATCTTGCGGCGCCGCAGCCCGATAAGCTCCTTCTCGCTCAGCGACATGAGGTTCTGGCCATCGACGATGATCTCGCCGTCCGTAATGTCGATCAAGCGCGACATGCAGCGAACGAGCGTCGATTTGCCCGAGCCGGAGAGGCCCATGACGACCAGAAGCTCGCCGCGGCCAACCTCGATCGACACATCGCGGACGGCGGCGATGTAACCCGCCCGTCGAATTTCCTCGAAACTCTTGCCCTTTGCCGAGGCGACGAAGGATTCGGGTTTCTGGCCAAAGAGCTTCCAGACATTGCGGCAAGAAATGATGGGTTCGGCAGCGGACATGTGGCGATGTTTCCTGTTTCGTGGCTTCGGGGGGGGGAAAGCGCCCCCCCCCGAAACGGCGTCGTCAGATCGGACTCACTTCGTCCAGGGCTGCCAAACCGACTCGTTGGCATCGAGCCATGCCTGCGCGGCGTCCTCCGGCTCCATCTCGTCGATATCGACCAGCTTGGCCATCTCCGCGATCTGGTGGTTCGTGAAGCTGACCTTCTTGAGCGTCGCGTAGGCGGCAGGCCACTTGTCCTTCATGCCGTCCCAGGCGGCGATCTTCAGATAGCCGTTGGCGGGATTGCCGCAGTCGTAGGTCTTGTCGGGAACGGGTCCGACCGCCGGATCGGTGTCGCAGCCATCCACCCATTCGGGGAAGTTCACGAATTCACCCGGCCAGACGGCTTCGGCGAAGTTCGGGGTCCAGTTGAAGACCACGATCGGCTTCTTGTCCTTCTCGGCCGCCGCGAGTTCGGCCCAGATCGCGGCGGCGGAACCCGCGTTGACAACCTGGAAGTTCAAACCGAGCGCATCGACCTTTTCCGCATCATGCTTGAGCCAGTCGACCGGACCGCCGAGGAAACGGCCCTTGGTCCCGGTTTCCGGGGTGGCGAACAGGGCGGCACAGTCGTTCAGGGCCTTCCAGTCCGGCAGGCCGGGGCAGGCATCCTTGGTCCACATCGGATACCACCAGTCTTCGCGGGTGATCGCCGCGTGCGTTGCGACGTCCTCGATCCCGCCCTTTTCCATCGCGGCGCGGAACGAAGCGCCGAACGCGCCTTCCCAGACTTCCGGTTCGAAGGTCACGTCGCCGAGACGGATGGATTCGTAGACCGCCTGACTGTCGGTGGTCACGTATTCGACGTGATCGCCCAGAGATTGAAGTATGTCGCCGATGACATGGCTCATGACGATCTGGCTGGACCAGTTGTGGATCGGGATAATGATCGGATCCGAGCTGTCCTGGGCCTGGGCCGAGGATACCGACGCAGCGAAGAGCGCCGCTATCGAAACGAGTTTGATGGCTTTCATCTTGTCTCCCTGAAACAACGTTGATTGGCGGCCCTGCTCTTGCGTCAGGTTTCCGCCCGGATCATGCCAATTGTCGGCCGGGATTCTGCGTAGAATCTTTGTGGCCGTTGCCACTAATTTGTGATGGCTACCCGGAGTGAAAGCGCTAGGATATCGCGGCTTCCGACACTAGAGCGACTGCGGCAAGAGAAGCGAACCGGCGATGTCGATGAACCGAAAGAACTCGCATTCAAGGGCGAACGCGGAACGTCGCAGACCCTTGCCTCCGCTTGACTATCTTCTCGCCTTCGAAGCCGCCGCCGAGACCGGGAGCTTCGTCGGGGCGGCTCGGCAGATCAACATCAGTGAATCCGCGATCAGCCGCAAGGTTCGCCTGCTCGAGCAACATTTTGGTCTGCCGTTCTTCGCGCGGGGGCACCGGTCAATCGAGCTGACGCCCTATGGCAGGGAGTTCCTTGCGCGCATCGCTCCAGCTATTGAATCGCTGCGCGAGGCCGCGGACAGTGCGCTCAAGACCAGCAAGAAGCGACCGGTGATCCTCGCGGCGACGAATTCCGTCGCGTCGCTCTGGTTGACGCCCCGCCTGCACGAGTTCCGTCAGGCCAACCAGCATCTCAGCATCATGCTCGTCGCCTCGGATATTGACGAGGAATGCATGGCCGAGACCGTCGATCTGGCGATCCTGCGAGGCGATGGAAACTGGAAGGGCTTCGAATCCCGGCTCGTCTTCGGCGAGACGATCTTTCCGGTCTGCTCACCCGATTTCCTGAAGCGAAATCCCGAGATTGCCGACATCGGCAACCTTGCCTCGGCGCCGCTCATCGAGGTTTCAAGCAGCCATACGGAGTGGATGAACTGGCAGAGCTGGCTCGAGCGGGTGGGCGCGAAGCCGCGCCGCCTGGAACGGACGAACCTGTTCAACTCCTATCCGCTATCCATTTACGCGGCCGTAGACGGTGTCGGCGTCGCGCTCGGATGGCGGCATCTGGTCGATCAGTTCCTGAACAGCGGCAAGCTGGTTCGGCCGCTCGGCGGAACCCATGTGCGCACGACCTTCGGGTACTACTTGCTGACGCCGCAGAACCACCCTGCCTTTCCAAGCCGTACCGAGGTTTCGGATTGGCTGATGAGCGTCAGCGCCGCCCGCACCCGCTATGGCGAGTGAAAGGCCAGGCTGAAGCCGCGCCGTGTCGGAAGTCGCCACAACGATGTCCGAACCGGCACTATTGCGCAGGCCGTATCTGATGCACCCTGGATACGAACTGTTCCGAGGTTGACATGCGCTATTCGGGCTTCAAGGTCCTCAAGGAAGCACTGACGGGTCACAGGGGCTGGCAACCTGCGTGGCGCGATCCCGCGCCCAAGTCCCACTATGACATCATCGTGGTCGGAGGTGGCGGGCATGGGCTGGCGACGGCCTACTATCTTGCCAAGGTGTTTTCGAAATCCAGCGTGGCGGTGCTTGAAAAAGGCTGGATCGGCGGCGGCAATGTCGGGCGCAACACCACGATCATCCGCTCGAACTATCTGCTGGACGGGAACGAACCCTTCTACGAATTTTCGATGAAGCTCTGGGAAGGCCTTGAGCAGGACTTCAACTTCAACGCGATGATCAGCCAGCGCGGCGTTCTGAACCTGTGCCACACCGATGCACAGCGCGATGCCTTCCGCCGCCGCGGCAACGCGATGCGTCTGAACGGTGTCGATGCGGAGCTTCTGGATACCGAGGGCGTTCGCAAGATGGCACCCTTCCTGAACTTCGACAGCGCCCGCTTTCCGATCAAGGGCGGCCTGTTGCAGCCGCGCGGGGGCACGGTTCGCCATGACGCTGTGGCGTGGGGCTATGCCCGCGGCGCCGACAGCCGGGGCGTGGACATCATCCAGAACTGCGAAGTGACGGGATTCCGCATCGAAAATGGCAAATGCCTCGGGGTCGAGACCACGCGCGGCTTTGTCGGCGCCGGAAAGGTGGGCGTCGCGGTGGCCGGATCGTCGGGCCGCGTCATGGCAATGGCCGGGATCAACCGCCTGCCGATCGAAAGCCATGTCCTTCAGGCCTTCGTCTCCGAAGGGCTGAAGCCGATCATTCCGGGCGTCATCACCTACGGTGCGGGGCACTTCTACGTCAGCCAGTCCGACAAGGGCGGGCTCGTCTTCGGCGGCGATATCGACGGCTACAACTCCTACGCGCAGCGCGGCAACCTGCCCGTGGTCGAGGATGTCTGCGAAGGCGGGATGAGCCTGATGCCGATGATCGGGCGCGCGCGCCTTCTGCGCATGTGGGGCGGGATCATGGACATGTCGATGGACGGCTCGCCGATCATCGACAGCACCGACGTTGACGGGCTCTATTTCAATGGTGGCTGGTGCTATGGCGGCTTCAAGGCAACGCCGGCAAGCGGCTGGTGCTTCGCCCACCTGCTTGCCACCGACCGCCCGCATGAAACCGCGACGGCCTATCGTTTCGACCGGTTCCGCAAGGGGCTGATGATCGACGAAAAGGGCATGGGCGCGCAGCCCAACCTGCATTGAGGAAGACACGATGATCATCCCCCACCCGCTGCTTGGTCCGCGCGACAGCCAGGAATTCACCTATCTCGGCGACGCGAACCTCATCGACCGCCCGGATTGGCAAGCCGAGGATGCGGTCGATCGCTTCCACGATTACCTCTACCTGCGCGACAACCCGGCGGGCGAGCACAAGGAACTCTGGTTCCACGAACAGGGCGACCGCAGCTGGCTTGTCGTGACCCGCAACACACTCACCCATGAAATCATCTCCGCAGAGCTTGCCCGCGACGTGGCGCGGACGAGGGGGCGCAGCAAATGAGCCAGACGAACCGGATCGACGGCGGCCTGATCGACCGCGCGCGCACCCTGAGCTTCCGCTTCGACGGCAAGACCTTCCAGGGCCATCCCGGCGATACGCTCGCCTCGGCGCTTCTGGCCAATGGCGTCCGGCTGATGGGGCGCTCGTTCAAGTATCACAGGCCGCGCGGGCCGATCTCCGCAGGGTCGGAGGAACCGAATGCCATCGTCGAGCTGCGCAGCGGTGCGCGGCAGGAGCCGAATACCCGCGCGACGACCGCCGAGCTTTTCGAAGGACTGGACGCGCGCAGCCAGAACCGCGTCGGATCGCTCTCGTTCGATCTTCTGGCGGTGAACGACCTTCTCTCACCGTTCTTCGCGGCGGGGTTCTACTACAAGACCTTCATGTGGCCGAAGGCGTTCTGGGAAAAGCTCTACGAGCCCATGATCCGCCGCGCGGCCGGCCTCGGCAGCCTGACGGGCGAGCCTGACCCGGACGTTTACGACAAGGGCTTCGTGCACTGCGATCTCCTTATCATCGGGGCCGGCCCGGCCGGTCTCGCGGCAGCCCTCACGGCTGGGCGCGCGGGCGCGGATGTCATTCTGGCGGATGAGGATTTCGTCCTCGGCGGGCGACTGAATGCCGAGACCTTCGCGCTTGGCGATGACGCGGGCGCCGACTGGGCGCGGGCAGCGGTGGCGGAACTAGCCGCCATGCCGACTGTCCGGCTGATGCCGCGCACCACCGTGATCGGTGCCTTCGACCACGGCATATACGGCGCGTTGGAGAGGGTGTCCGACCACCTGCCCCAACCTGCACAGGGCAAACCGCGCCAGACCCTTTGGCGCATCTATGCCAAGCGCAGCCTGCTTTGCGCAGGCGCCACCGAACGCCCCATCGCATTCGAGAACAACGATCGCCCCGGCATCATGCTCGCCTCGGCACTGCGGTCCTATGCCAACCGCTGGGCGGCGGTGCCCGGCAGGGAGGTGGCGATCTTCACCAACAACGACGACGGCCATCGCACCGCCGCAGATCTGCTGGCCAAGGGCATCAAGGTCGCGGCGGTCATCGACAACCGCAAATCGGACGCTCCAGGGACCAATCGATACGAGGTTCTGGCGGGGGCGCAGGTGATCGGGTCCTCGGGACGCCTCGGGCTTAGCTCGATCTCCGTGCGCCTTCAGGGCGGCGAGACGCGAACCATCGCCTGTCAGGCGCTGGGTGTGTCGGGCGGCTGGAACCCCAATGTCCACCTGACCTGCCACCAGCGCGGGCGGCCGGTGTGGAACGAGGCGCTTGCGGCCTTCCTTCCGGGCGGCGCGCTGCCCCCCGGCATGACCGTCGCGGGTGCCGCGAACGGGGCGATGTCCACCGCAGGGGCACTCGCCTCGGGTGCCGCCGAGGCGGTCGCCGCCCTTGCCGATCTTGGCTTCAAGGCCAGGCCCGCCGATCTGCCCGAGGCCGAGGATGCGCCGGTGCGGATTTCGCCGCTGTTCCACGTGGCGGGCAAGGGCCGCGCCTGGCTTGACCAGCAGAACGACGTGACCGTGAAGGACGTGAAGCTCGCCCATCAGGAAGGCTACCGCTCGGTCGAGCACCTGAAGCGCTATACGACACTCGGCATGGCGACCGATCAGGGCAAGACCGCGAATATCGGCGGACTGGCGGTGATGGCCGAGATGACGGGCAAGTCGATCCCGGAAACCGGCACGACGATCTTCCGTCCGCCTTACACGCCGGTTGCCATCGGCGCCTTTGCCGGCCGCTCCGCGGGCAAGGATTTCCGCCCCGTCCGTCAGACGCCCAGCCACAAATGGGCAGCCGAACAGGGCGCCGTCTTCGTCGAGGTCGGCATGTGGCTCAGGGCGCAATGGTTCCCGCGCCCAGGCGAGACCCACTGGCGGCAATCGGTGGACCGCGAGGTTCTGGCAACGCGCAAGTCGGTCGGCATCTGCGACGTCACCACGCTCGGCAAGGTCGACGTGCAGGGCACCGATGCGGCGGAGTTCCTGAACCGCATCTACGCCAACCCCTTCGCCAAGCTCGCCGTCGGCAAGGTCCGCTACGGCCTGATGCTGCGCGAGGACGGGATGGCGATGGACGACGGCACCACCGCGCGCCTGGCCGAGGATCACTTCGTGCTGACCACCACCACGGCCAACGCGGTCGGCGTCTATCGCCACATGGAATTCTGCCGCCAGTGTCTCTGGCCCGAGATGGACGTGCAGGTCATCTCCACGACCGAAGCCTGGGCGCAGTTCTCCGTCGCGGGGCCGAATGCCCGGAGGCTTCTGCAAAAGATCGTCGATCCGGCCTTCGACATCTCGAACGAAGCCTTCCCCTATATGGGCTGCGGCGAGATCACCGTTTGCGGCGGCCTGCGTGCGCGGCTTTTCCGCATCTCCTTCTCGGGCGAACTGGCCTATGAGATCGCGGTGCCGACCCGCTACGGCGACGCGCTGGTCCGCCGCATGGTCGAGGTGGGACGCGAATTCGATGCCATCGTCTACGGCACCGAGGCGCTTGGCGTCATGCGGATCGAAAAGGGCCACGCGGCGGGGAACGAGCTGAACGGCACGACCAGCGCCCTGAACCTTGGCATGGGCGGCATGGTGTCGAAGAAGAAGGATGCCATCGGGTCTACGCTGTCAGAACGCGAGGGGATGAACCGCGACGACGCGCTGACCCTCGTCGGCTTCCGGCCGGTCAACCCGGCCGAAACCTTCGCCGCCGGGTCCCACTTCATCGCCATGGGGCCCGAGGCGAATGCGAAGAACGACCAGGGTTACATGACCTCGGTCTGCTTCTCGCCGAACCTCGGCCACACCATCGGGCTCGGCTTCCTGAAGAACGGCGCGGCGCGGAAGGGCGAGGTGCTGCGCGCCGTCAACCCGGTGCAGAACGTCGAAACGCTGGTCGAAGTCGTCAGCGCCCATTTCATCGACCCTGAGGGGGACCGTCTCCGTGCATGATCTTGCTGCCCTGACTCCGCTTGGCGCGACCGCTCCGAAGGTCGATCGCATTGGCGCCATGACGATCTCGGAAGTGACCGACCGGGCCCTTGCCTCCGTCAGCTGCCGCGCGGGCAAGTCCACGCCGTTCCAGAGCGCGGCGAAGAAGCTGTTCGGCACCGGCCTGCCCACGCCCGGACACTGGGCCGACGGCGCCACCTACGGCCTGATCTGGACCGGGCCGGAACAATGGTTCGTCGAGGCCCCTTTCGGAACGCACGAAGACATCGCCCGGATCGTCAAGGAACCGCTTGGGGACACGGCCTCGGTGACCGAGCAGACCGACGGCTGGGTCCGTTTCGACCTCGCCGGAAAGACCGCGGTCGACATGCTCGAACGCCTGTGCCCGGTTCCCGCCCGGCGTATGAAGAAGGGCGACGCGACGCGT
The DNA here is from genome assembly GCA_020637635.1 of Albidovulum sp. GTDB lineage: Bacteria > Pseudomonadota > Alphaproteobacteria > Rhodobacterales > Rhodobacteraceae > Albidovulum. The sequence continues at coordinate 68,355 of JACKKB010000007.1, read as the reverse complement.
AGCATCATTGAGCACATGGGATGCTTCGTGATCTGCCGCGAGCCCGATCATTTCAGCCTGATCGCCCCGCGTTCCTTCGCCGGATCGCTTCGTCACGCGCTTTGCGCGGCCGCCCGGAGCGTCGCCTGACCTCTCAGGCAGATGGCAGCGGCCGGTTGTCTTCGACCCGGAATCGGTTGATCTTGTTGCGGTCCTCGGCAGGGCTGATGCCAAATTCCTCGCGATAGTGGCGGACCAGGGGTGGTACGGTTTCATAGCCAACTGCCAGTGCGATGCGGGAAATGCCTTCCTTGGAAAAGAGGACGAGCTGGCGGGCGGCTTTCATCCGGAGCGTCCGGTAGTAGCGCGACGGGCTCTGCCCGGTCGCCTTCTTGAACTGGCGCTCCAGTTGCCGGGGCGAAACCCCGACCGTCTCGGCAAGCTCCTCCACCGCGATCGGCTCGGAGACATGCCTGCCCAGGATGTCGACCGCCTTCGCCACCGGCGAGGGCAGGAGATCGGCGGTGCTTTCGCGCCGAAAGGTCGGCGTCTTCTGGCGCACGCCCCTGCCCCGCACCACTGCATGTTGAAACCAGCAGGCAACCTCGGTCGCCACGTCGCCGCCAAGCCGGTCCTCGATGAAAGCAAGCATCAGGTCGAAGGCCGCGGCCGCGCCCGAGACGGTATAGCGCGGGTGGTCGAAAACGATGACCTCGTCGCGCGTCGGCAGGTTCGGAAACTCCTGCGCGAAGGCGGCCTCGTAGCACCAGTGAACCGAAACCGCATGACCATCGAGCAGCCCTGAACGCGCGAGAGGAAAGACACCCCCGCTCACCCCGCCCACGGCGGTGCCGTGCCGGGCGAGGCGTCTCAGGTGCCCCTCGGCGCCCTTGCGATCCGCGAAGCTCGCCGTCGGGCTGCTGAGGAGGAAGAGGTAGTCGATGTCGACGGCGTCGGCCAGCGTGAGATCGGGGTCGAACACGACCTGCGCGCTGGACGGAACGCGGTCGCCGGTTTCCGACAGGATACGCCAGTTGAATGCGCGGCAATCTGCGATTTCATTGGCCGCACGCAAGGGTTCGATCATCGACGTCAGGCAAGACATGGGAAAACCTGGAAAAATCAGGAATCCGATGGTGATTGCGCGTTGATGAGCGGGTATTTGCATATTACTATCAGGAAACATGGCTGTCGAAGCGGCGGAGGTATTCGGGCTCCGACCCAGTTGGGTCGGGATTTGATTTGAAACCTTGTGCTTCATATCTCTAACGCATGATCCGGAGTTTGTATGAGCGCAGCACTTTTGGCACAAGATCCCCACAAAGTCCGGGAAGAACGCGAGAATATCCTCGAAGTCGCCATCGGGCGCGAAGTGCGCGCCTTCCGGCACCAGAGCGGCATGACGATCGCCGATCTGTCGAATCGGACCGGGCTGTCGATCGGGATGCTGTCCAAGATCGAGAATGGCAACACCTCGCCTTCCCTTTCAACCCTCCAGGCGCTGGCCCATGCCATGAGCGTGCCGCTGACATCCTTCTTCAGACGCTTCGAGGACGTTCACCATGCGGTCCATACAAAGGCGGGCGAAGGGGTGGAAACCGAACGGCGCGGAACGAGGGCGGGCCATCAGTACAAGCTTCTCGGGCACATCGGCGCCAATACCTCCGGCGTCGTCGTCGAACCCTATCTCATCACGCTGACGTCGGGTTCCGATGTCTTTCCGACGTTCCAGCACGAGGGCATCGAGATGCTCTACATGCTCGAAGGCGAGGTGGACTACCGGCACGGCAAGAACGTCTATCCGCTCAGGCCCGGCGATTCGCTGTTCTTCGATGCGGACGCGCCGCACGGGCCGGAAGTGCTTGTAAAGCTTCCGGCCCGTTATCTGTCGATCATCTCCTACGTGCAGAGCAAATAGCGATCAGTCCGGCCAGATGCCGGGAGACGTCGGCGCGCCGTCATCGAATTTCGACAGGTATTCGACGATCATCGGCCGGTTGCGGATGAAGCCCTTGTAGGTCGCGAGTTCCTCGGGCAGGTCGCGCAGCACGCGGTGCAGGCGCCGCCCCCATTTCGGCACGGTCACGAGATCTTCAAGCCGGATCAGGTAGCAGCGGATCGGGAAGACGATCCCGTTCGAGCGCGGCAGGCGAAAGAACGTTTGCAATTCTACGCGCAGATGCTGTTTCTTGCCGACATTCTCGGGCGTCAGCTGGGTCTTCTGTACGCCCCACTTGTGGTAGTTTTCCGGGCTGGTGTCGAGCAGGGGATTCACTGTCATGGTCCAGTTCAGCCGCCTCGCGGGCGTGCCTTGCTGGACGTTCAGCAAGAACTTCAGCGCTCGTTGAAAGATGCCCATTTCGGCGGCCAGCGGCACGGGGGCGTGCCATTCGAAGAAATTCATCCCGATATCGAAGTCGAGGCTCCAGTCGGCCTGGGTCGTCACCATGCCAGCGTCCAGCCAGAGGTTGTCGTCGCGCTGGTCGAGCACGGCGAAATCGCCTTGTGTCTGCCGGGTGATGTATTCCATCGGCCCGCAGGGCAGCGTGGTTTCATCCATGAAGGTGAATTTCTGCTCGATCTCGAGGGGTCGGTTGATCCAGTGCCAGCGGTCGCCATCGCGGTGGAGTTCGAAGAGATCGGGATATTCCCGCGCCTTCGCCTCCATGATGAGTTCGAGCAGATCCCAGCCCGCCAGCGTCATGTGCGGCAGTGACTGGCAACGCAGCGGGTCGTCGGCCAGGACCCGTGCCCGGTCGCGCATTTCGGCAACGTAGTGTTCGTCCAGGTCAAAGGTCTTCTCGAAGACCGAGCCCGGCCGCAGCGAAAGATGCGGCTCCAGGTTCACCGAATACATGTAGCTGTCTTCGTGGAACGGGAATGGAAACCGGCGGATCGCCCATTCGGAATTGCGGAAGGTGAAATCGTCGTGGAAGGTCTCGTCGTTGAACTGGATGGTCATCTGGCTCTCCTATCGGTCGAGCACGAGGGACCGGCCCTCGAAACGCGACACGCATGGCATGATCTTGTTGCCGCAGGTCTTCTGCTCGTCGGTCAGCCAGTGATCGCGATGGACGAACTTGCCATCGTGACTGACCACATCGGTCTCGCACTGGCCGCAGGCGCCGCCGCGGCAGAGGTAGGGCGCGTCGACACCGGCGGCTTCCAGCGCCTCGAGCAGGCTTTGATGTTCGCCGACGGAAATGACCTTGCCGGACCTGGCCAGCGTCACCTTGAAGGGCTGCCCCGATTGCGGCGCGAGGAATTCCTCGTAGTGGATCGCCTCTGCGGGCCAGCCCTGCGCCTCGGCGGTCCTGCAGACCCAGTTGATCATCCCCTTCGGCCCGCAGACATAGAGATGTGTGCCGAGCGGCTGCCCATCGAGAAGATTGACAAGGTCGATGACCTGCTTGTGGTCGTCGTAGTAGACGTGGACGTTGCCGCGATGCTGGTCCGTCAACTCATCCACGTAAGAGCCGAGCGACGGGCTCCGCACGGCGTAATGCAGCTCGAAGTGGCCGTTCATCGCGCTGATCTGCTTGATCTGCGCCAGAAACGGCGTGATCCCGATCCCGCCCGCGATCATCAGATGCTTGCGGGCGCGAAGGTCCAGGGAAAACAGGTTCACCGGATAGCTGAGGACCATCCTGTCCCCTGCCTTGGCCTTCCGGTGCATGAAGAGCGATCCGCCACGTCCCTCATCGTCGCGACGCACCGAAATGGTATAGGCCGAACGATCACGCGGATCGGACATCAACGAGTAGGGATTCAGCCGGGTGACGCCGTCGTCGCGCATTTCCACGACGGTATGGGCGCCGCCGGAAAAGGTAGGCAGCAGCTCGCCGTCGGAGCGTTCAAACCGGAACCGCTTGACCATTTCGTTCACCTCGACCACCTCGGTCAGGGTGACGTCGAGTTTCCTCGTTCCGGCGCTCATCTGTACAACTCCTCCGGGGTCGGCACCTGACCAGGGTCCTCGGCGTCGACGCACACCCCTTGAAATGCGGCGATCCGGCGCGAATAGTGGTCGCGGACAAAGAGGTTCAGCCCGCAATGCGCGCAGACGAAGGGCGTGCTGGCCACGTCCTCGGTTATCCCCTTGCAGTGAACGCACTGAACCCTGCGCGCGACAGAGCCGCGATGCTCGGTCTGGATGGCGCTGGCGGGAAAGCCGGCAGTTGTCGCCTCGAGCATCGCCTGCCCGATCAGCCCCTCGGTGCCGGCGAGGTAGACCTGCAAACCCATATGGGCGTCCGCCAGAATTCTGCGCAGCCGCGGCACGCAGGCGGCATAGCTCGGACCGACGTAAAGCTGCGCCGGCGCGGCCTCGCGCAAGCGAGCCAGGTAACGGTCGTCGCTGTCCCTGGGAATATAGATGACCTGAGCCTTGGCCATCAGGTCGCGTGCGGTCCCGGCAAGATCGAGAAGCGCCTCGGCGCCTTCGGCATCCGCGATCATCAGATGGTCCTTGCCGGGCCGGGCGGCGAGGGTGCCGTAGACCGGTCTGCTCTGGATCGATTTCGGAAACTGGAATTTGGACATGTCGCGGACATTTCCCTGTCTTGAATCTGAGGGCGTGATGCGGGCCGTGCCGGCCCGCATCGGCCGATCGTCAGCCCTTGGCGGTCCGTCGCTTCTTTTCGATGTCGTAGAACGGCATCGAATGCGTGGTCGCGGCAATCTCGCCATGCGTGGAACAGCGCACCGTCAACTTGGTGCCGTCGTTGGCGCAATCCACCGGCAGGCGGGCGATGGCGATATTGTGCTTGTTCAGCGACGAATACATCGCCTGGGTCACCACGCCGACCTGCTTCTTGCCCTGGAACACCGGCGCCCCGTTGCCGGGCGCGTTGGTCCCGTCCAGCTTGAGGCCCCAGATCTTGAAACGCTCCCTGCCCTTGAGGCGGTAGTGCTCCTCCGCGCCGCGGAACCCGGTCTTGCCCGGCGAGACGGTGAAGTCGAGGCCGAGTTCCCAGAGCGTGTCGCCGGGGCCTTCGTTCTCGAACGGATACATCTCGGAGTTGTCGTAGGGGAAGAAGAGCAGATAGCTTTCGGTCCTGAGCAGGTCGAGCGTGGTGAACCGGCAGGGGATGATGCCCATCGAGGCACCCTCGTCCAGGATGCGGTCCCAGATCGTCGGCGCATCCTGCCCGCGGCAGAAGATCTCATACCCGCGCTCACCGGTATAACCGGTGCGCGAGATCATCACCGGCAGACCGAAGAGCGAGGTCTGCATGTGGCTGAAGTAGTTGAGGTTGCGGATGCCTTCGACGTGCTTCTGGAGGTAGTCGACCGCCAGCGGGCCCTGCAAGGACAGGTCATGCAGGTTGTCGTCGAAACGGATCGCGACATCACGACCGGTGGCGGCCATCGTCAGTTGTTCATGCGCCTGGCCGGAGCCATGCACGACCATCCAGCTGTTCGGACCCATCCGGTAGATGACGCAGTCGTCGACGAACTTGCCTGCATCGTTCAGCATCGTCGCGTAGACCGACCGCCCCGGCATGATCTTCTCGACGTTGCGCGTCGTCGCGCGGTCAATAACGTGGCTCGCCGCCGGTCCGGTTATGTGGACCTTCTTGAGACCGGAGACGTCCATCAGCCCGGCCTTGGTCCGGATCGCGAGGTATTCCTTTTCCGGGTCGCCCTTGCTGTAGGACCACGCCGTTCCCATTCCGCTCCAGTCTTCCAGCTCCGAACCCAGCGCGCGATGGCGATCGCCCAGTGCGGTGAACCTCCAAGATGCCGTCATTGAGTACTCCCTTGTCTCATGTGTTTAGCGTTTCCCGACCTCAGGCAGCACGGCGTTTCCTCTCCTGCCTGGCCATGACTTTTGCGGTGACATTCTGTTCGCGAACGCCGCATCGTCAGCGAATAATCTTCGTGGTCGAAGCCCCCAGATATTAGAGGCAACGTTCCGCCCGACGGCAATATGGGGACGACTCGCCCTCACAGGCAAGAAAAAAACATTACCAACAGTGGAAATACGGGATGCGACTTCCGCATGGTCGGACAGCGCCCCGGGATCTGCCGTTCGGGTATCGGGGCGCCGCTCGGGATCGTCCCGTCAGACACTGATCTTGGTATCGACAGACGACGACACGACCAAATGGCGAGGCTTTTGCAGAATTTCTCTAACAAGAATATTTGTTTCTTCCTAGTTGCTGCAACGCGGGCCTGCTGCTAGCCTAGGCTGAAACCAGCAAGGGAATCAGATCATGTGCGGCATTGTCGGACTATTCCTGAAAGACAAATCTCTCGAACCCAAACTCGGCGCCATGCTGACGGACATGCTCATCACGATGACCGATCGCGGCCCCGACAGCGCCGGGATCGCCATTTACGGCGGTGCCGAGGACGGCCTTACCAAGATCACGGTGCAATCCGCGAATCCCGACCGGGATTTCGCAACGCTCGACCAGGACCTCAAAGAGGCCATCGGCAAACCCGTGGCGATGAAGATCAAGAGCACCCATGCCGTGCTCGAGTTTCCGGCCGATCAGACCGAGGCCGCCCGCAGCGCCCTCGCCCATCTGCGGCCGGACATGAAAGTGATGAGCGTAGGCGACAGCCTGGAGATCTACAAGGAAGTTGGTCTGCCCAAGGATGTGGCCAAACGCTTCGACCTGTCGAAGATGACCGGGACACACGGCATCGGTCATACCCGCATGGCGACCGAATCCGCAGTGACGACGCTCGGTGCGCATCCGTTCTCGACCGGTTCGGACCAATGCCTCGTGCACAACGGATCGCTGTCGAACCACAACAGCCTTCGCCGCCAGCTCGCCCACGAAGGCATTCGCACCGAGACGCAGAACGACACCGAGGTTGGCGCTGCCTACATAACCTGGCGAATGCGCGAAGGCGCGACGCTCGGTGAGGCGCTGGAATCGAGCCTCGACGATCTCGACGGCTTCTTCACCTTCGTCGTCGGCACCAAGGACGGCTTCGGCGTCGTCCGCGACCCGATCGCCTGCAAACCGGCGGTGATGGCAGAAACGGATCAGTATGTTGCCTTCGGATCCGAGTACCGGGCACTGGTGAACCTGCCTGGCATCGAAGACGCCCGCGTCTGGGAGCCTGAACCCGCAACCGTCTATTTCTGGAACCATTGAACATGAAAACTGACGTCCAGGATTCAGCGGCGATGCAGAAGTTCGACCTCGCCGCCGACGGCCTTCGCCAACTCAATGCCACGCTTCATTCCCTCAAGGGAAAGACGAACATGACAGCGTGGGAAATCGTCAACCCCAAGGGCGCCCATGCGATCGCAGCGGGCGTGGACGCGCCAGTCGAGATCACCGTGAGGGGTTCGACCGGCTACTACTGTGCCGGCATGAACAAGCAGGCGACGATCCGGATCAAGGGCAGCGCCGGTCCGGGCGTGGCCGAGAACATGATGTCGGGCACTGTCATCATCGACGGCAACGCCAGCCAGTATGCGGGGGCCACCGGCCGCGGTGGCCTTCTGGTGATCAAGGGCAATGCCTCGTCGCGCTGTGGCGTCTCGATGAAGGGGATCGACATTGTCGTCCATGGCAACATCGGCCACATGTCGGCCTTCATGGCGCAGTCCGGCAACCTGGTGGTGCTGGGCGATGCTGGCGACGCACTCGGCGACTCGCTCTATGAAGCGCGGCTTTTCGTGCGCGGTTCGGTGAAATCGCTGGGCGCGGACTGCATCGAGAAGGAGATGCGGCCGGAACACCTGGCGCTTCTCGCCGAGCTTCTGAAGCGCGGCGAGGCGGACGGCAAGGCGAAGCCGGAAGAGTTCAAGCGCTACGGCTCGGCCCGGAAGCTCTACAACTTCAACATTGACAACGCAGCGGCATACTGAGGCAAAGATGAGCGATTTTCCCCATACCCCGCCGCGCTATTCGGCCACGTTCACCCCGGCGGTAAACGCCGAGATCCGTCGCGCCGCGGCCTCCGGCATCTACGATATCCGCGGCGGCGGCACCAAGCGGCACCTGCCGCATTTCGACGACCTCCTGTTCCTGGGCGCCTCGATCAGCCGTTATCCGCTGGAAGGCTACCGCGAGAAATGCGCGACCGACGTCTGGCTGGGCACCCGCTTTGCCAAGAAGCCGATCCATCTGGATATCCCGGTGACCATCGCCGGGATGAGCTTCGGCGCGCTGTCGGGTCCGGCAAAGGAAGCCCTGGGCCGTGGCGCTTCGGAGGCCGGCACCTCAACCACCACCGGCGACGGCGGGATGACCGAGGAAGAGCGTGGCCATTCCAGGACGCTGGTCTATCAGTATCTTCCCTCGCGCTACGGGATGAACCCCGATGACCTGCGCCGCGCGGATGCGATCGAGGTCGTCGTGGGCCAGGGCGCCAAGCCCGGCGGCGGCGGCATGCTGCTCGGCCAGAAGATCTCCGACCGTGTCGCGATGATGCGGAACCTGCCCAAGGGGATCGACCAGCGCAGCGCCTGCCGTCACCCGGACTGGACTGGCCCCGATGATCTGGAAATCAAGATCATGGAACTGCGCGAAATCACCGATTGGGAAAAGCCGATCTACGTCAAGGTCGGTGGCGCGCGGCCCTACTACGACACGGCGCTTGCCGTGAAAGCCGGTGCGGACGTGGTGGTGCTGGACGGCATGCAGGGCGGAACGGCGGCGACGCAGGACGTGTTCATCGAACACGTCGGGATGCCGATCCTCGCCTGCATCCCGCTGGCGGTGAAGGCGCTGCAGGACCTCGGCATGCATCGCAAGGTGCAGCTGATCGTCTCGGGCGGGATCCGCACGGGCGCCGACGTGGCCAAGGCGATGGCGCTGGGCGCGGATGCGGTGGCGATCGGGACCGCGGCGCTGATCGCCCTTGGCGACAACGATCCTAAGCTCGAAGCCGAATACCAGAAGCTCCAGACCACTGCCGACGCCTATGACGACTGGCACGAAGGCAAGGACCCCGCAGGCATTACCACTCAGGACCCGGAGCTCTTCAAGCGCTTCGACCCCGTCCTCGGCGGCCGTCGCCTGAAGAACTACCTCAAGGTCATGACGCTGGAAGCGCAGACGATCGCGCGCGCCTGCGGCAAGAACCACCTGCACAACCTCGAACCGGAAGACCTCTGCTCGCTGACGATCGAAGCCGCAGCCATGGCCGGGGTCCCCCTTGCCGGCACGAGCTGGATTCCCGGGCGGAACGCGGGATACTAAAAAAATGAGACATGACAGGGAGTTGTCTATGGCCACCGACCTCGAGAAATGGGCGAAGTCCAAGGGCGTCAAGTATTTCATGGTATCGTTCACCGACCTGTTCGGGGGCCAGCGCGCAAAGCTGGTTCCCGCTCAGGCAATCAACGAAATGGCGGTGGATGGCGCGGGCTTTGCCGGTTTTGCGACCTGGCTCGACCTGACGCCCGCCCATCCCGACATGATGGCGGTGCCCGATCCAAGTTCGGCAATCCAGCTTCCGTGGAAGCCCGAGGTCGCCTGGGTCGCGGCCAATTGCGTCATGGAGGGCAAGCCGCTTGCCCAGGCGCCTCGCAACGTGCTGCGCAAGCTCGTCGACGAGGCGGCGAAAGAGGGCCTGCGCGTCAAGACCGGTGTAGAGCCGGAATTTTTCCTGCTCTCACCGGATGGCGAGAAAGTATCCGATCCCTGGGATACGGCCGAAAAGCCCTGCTACGACCAGCAGGCGATCATGCGCCGCTACGACGTGATCGCCGAAGTCGCCGACTACATGATGGCGTTCGGCTGGGAACCCTACCAGAGCGACCATGAGGATGCGACCGGCCAGTTCGAGATGAACTGGAAGTATGACGACGTGCTGCAGTCGGCCGACAAGCTCTCTTTCTTCAAGTTCATGATGAAGTCGATCGCGGAAAAGCACGGACTGCGCGCCACCTTCATGCCGAAGCCCTTCAAGGGTCTCACCGGGTCGGGCTGTCATGCCCATATCTCGGTCTGGAGCCTCGACGGCACCAGGAACGTCTTTGCCGACGACAGCAAGGAACTCAGCCTGTCGGATCAGGGCCGCCACTTCCTGGGCGGCATCATGAAGCACGCCTCGGCGCTGGCGGCGATCACCAACCCCACTGTCAACAGCTACAAGCGGATCAACGCGCCGCGCACGTCCTCCGGCGCAACCTGGGCGCCGAACACGGTCACCTGGACCGGCAACAACCGCACCCACATGGTGCGCGTCCCCGGACCCGGACGGTTCGAGTTGCGCCTGCCCGACGGTGCGGCCAACCCCTATCTGATGCAGGCCGTGATCCTTGCCGCAGGTATCGACGGGATCCGTACGAAGGCCGATCCCGGGCGCCGCTACGACATCGACATGTATCAGGACGGCCACAAGGTGAAAGGCGCGCCGAAGCTGCCGCTCAACCTTCTGGATGCGCTGCGGGAATATGACAAGGACAAGACCCTGAAGGCGATGATGGGCGAAGAATTCTCGACCGCCTATCTCAAGCTCAAGCAGAAGGAGTGGGACAGTTTCGTTTCCCACTTCTCCCGCTGGGAACATGAGAACACGCTCGATATCTGAAGAAGCACGCTTCCAACGTCACCCGGACTGCCGCCGCCCGTGGGGCGGCGGTTTTCTTTTCCAGCCTCAGAGGCCCGGATAGAGAGGGAAGCGTGCGCAGAGTTCGGCAACCTCTGCCTTTACCTTGTTTTCGATGGCGCCAGTTCCATCCGCGCCATGTGCCGCAAGGTCATCGACGACCTCGATGATCCAGCGCGCGATCTGGCGGAACTCCGCCTCGCCGAAGCCGCGCGTCGTGCCTGCGGGGGTGCCGAGGCGGATGCCCGAGGTGATCGTGGGCTTTTCCGGATCGAACGGAATGCCGTTCTTGTTGCAGGTGATATGGGCGCGGCCGAGCGCCTTTTCGGTCTCGTTCCCCTTCACCTTCTTCGGGCGGAGGTCGACCAGCATCACATGCGTATCCGTCCCGCCGGTGACGATGTCGAGCCCGCCCCTCAACAGTTCATCGGCCAGCGCCTGGGCGTTCCTCACGACCTGTGCCGCGTAGGTCTTGAACTCGGGCCGCAGCGCCTCGCCGAAGGCCGCCGCCTTGGCCGCGATGACATGCATCAGGGGGCCGCCCTGGATGCCGGGGAAGATCGCGGAATTGACCTTCTTCGCGATCTCCTCGTTGCTGGTCAGGATCATCCCGCCGCGCGGGCCGCGCAGGGTCTTGTGAGTCGTGGTGGTCGCGACGTCGGCGTAGGGGAACGGGGACGGGTGTTGGCCGCCGGCGACGAGGCCGGCGAAATGCGCCATGTCGACCAGAAGATACGCACCGACGCTGTCCGCGATCTGACGGAATTTCGCGAAGTCGATGACGCGCGGCACCGCCGATCCGCCCGCGATGATGAGTTTCGGCTGATGCTCCTTCGCCAGGGCGGCGACCTCGTCATAGTCGATCCGGCTGTCCTGCTTCCTGACGCCATACTGAACCGCGTTGAACCACTTGCCCGACTGGTTCGGCGCCGCCCCATGCGTTAGGTGGCCGCCAGACGCCAGGTTCATGCCGAGGATCGTGTCGCCAGGCTTCAGGAGAGCGTTGAACACGCCCTGGTTGGCCTGCGAACCCGAGTTCGGCTGCACGTTGGCGAATTCGCAGCCGAATAGTTTCTTCGCCCTGTCGATCGCGAGGTTTTCCGCGACATCGACATGCTGGCAGCCGCCATAGTAGCGTTTGCCCGGATAGCCCTCGGCATATTTGTTGGTCAGCACCGAGCCTTGCGCTTCCATCACCGCGCGCGAGACGATGTTTTCCGATGCGATCAGCTCGATCTCGTCGCGCTGCCGTCCAAGCTCGTCGGTGACGGCCGCGAAAAGTTCGGGGTCGCGGCTGGCAAGTGTTTCGGTGAAGAATCCGGCGTCGCGTTGCGGGGCATTCATGGGCGTCTCCTGAGATCAGCCGGTCCATCCAAGGCCGGCGGCGATGCAGTTCATGGATTGCATGAGCGGGATGTTGGCGCGCGGCGAAGCCTCCGCACGGGCGCTGCGCAAGAGATCCACCTGAAGCCGGTTAATCCGGTCCAGTTGCGGGCGAAGGCGCTGGAAGCGGTCGCTCATGTTGGGAAACCGGGTGCCTATCCCGGCGCCGTCGGTCAGATCGCGGATCGCCGTCGCGGCACGCGCGTGTTCCTCTTGAACACGCGAAAAGACACGATCGCGAATGGCCGCATCCTCGACCAGTCCGGCGTAACGCGCGGCGATCTCCATGTCCGAAAGCATCAGCGATTTTTCGACCTCGTCCACCATCAGGCGAAACAGCCGGTGCCGGGTGAACATCTCGCGCAAGAGCCGGTCGCCGTCCTTGCCGCGCACCTGGCGGAACGAGCTTACGGCCGCCCCGAAGCCGTACCAGCCGGTCAGGAGATGGCGGTTTTGCGACCACGCGAATACCCATGGTATCGCCCTTAGATCGGAAAGGCTCTTCGCCCCGAACCGGCGGGCGGGGCGCGAGCCGATCTTGAGCATGGCCAGCTCTTCCACCGGACTCGCCTGCTGGAAATACTCGATGAAGCCCGGCAGAGAGAGCAGGTTCGAATAGGCGGTCTGCGACATCCCGGACAGCGCCTCGAGTGCGTCTCCGTGTTCGGGGTCCGCCGCCTGGTGCATGCGGGTCTGCATGTGGACGAGCACCGACGAGGCGAGAAGTTCCAGCTGATTGAGGGCGGTGCCGCGATTGGCATATTTGGACGAGACGACCTCGCCCTGTTCGGTGATCCTGAGCCGGCCGTGGATCGTCCCCATCGGCTGCGCGGCGATGGCGCGTTCGGTCGGCGCGCCGCCCCTGCTGACCGATCCCCCGCGGCCGTGAAAGAAGACCGGCTGAATGTCGTGCCGGGCGAGTGCCTGCGAGATGCGCCGCTGCGCCTTGTCAAGCTCCCAGGTCGAACAGACGAAACCGCCGTCCTTGTTGCTGTCGGAGTAGCCGAGCATGACCTCGATCGTGCCGGCGCGCGACCGGATGCTCCGATGGGCCAGGGGCACGCTCAGGAGCTCGTCGAAAACTGCCGGGGCATGGCGCAGATCCTCGATCGTCTCAAAGAGCGGCACCACCCGGAGATCGACTTTCTCCGCGCCGAAGCCGGCGTAACGCGCCAGAAGATAGACGCCGAGGATATCGTCGCTTGACCGGCTCATCGACAGGATGAACGGCCCGATTGCGTCAGGGTCGTCGGACAGGCGCGCATCGCGCATCAGGGCAAGGAGGTCGAGCAGCTCGCGCGCCTCGGGTCCGAGTTTCGCGCGGTCGACGAACTCCAGATCGGGTTGCGCGAGTTCCTTGCGCAGGCGGTCAGACCAGGCCTTGGTGTTGTAGGCGGGCGCGGCACCGCCAAGGCCCCAGATCTCGGCGAGGACCGAGGTCGTCACCGTCGAGTTCTGACGCACGTCCAGCGTCGCGGTCCGGAAGCCGAAGGTCTGCGCCTGCCAGCGGATCGGCCGCAGATGCCGTTCGGCGATGCGCCCGGCCCCGATCCCGACCAGCGCGTCATCCAGCGTGCGAAGGTCGGCGACGAACTGGCCGACCGTCACATAGGCATGTGCACCTCCCTCCGTCGTCGCCTGGAGCCGTTCCGCGACGGCCGTCAGGGCCTGCCGAAACAACTCTCCGGGATTGCGGTCCTCATAATGCTCCGCCTCGCCCGTCTCGGCGATGATGGCGCGCATCCGCCCCTGATCGAGCGCCGGAATGGTGACGATACGTGACGTGATGCTGATCCGGGCGGCGGCCGCACGCACCGCGCCGACGTATTTCTCAAGCACCGCCAGCCGCGACCGGCGGATCGCATCGCGCGTCACCTCGGCAGTCACGTTCGGGTTGCCGTCGCGGTCTCCGCCGATCCAGGAATGGAAGCGGACGCAGGGCGTGATTTCAAGATCCTTCCCGAAGCGCGCCCTGATGCCGGTATGAAACCGCTCGAAAAGCTGGGGAATGGCGTCGTAGATACTGTCGCGGAAAAACTGCAGCCCCCACTCGATCTCGTCCTTGAGGCTCGGACGTTCGAGCCTCAACTCTCCGGTCATCCACAGAAGGTCGATCTCACTTTCGATGTCGAGAAGGTAATCCTCGCGCTCGCGCGGGGTCCAGCGTTGTGTCTCGAGCGTGACGAGTAGGCGGTAGATGCGGCGATGGATCTCGAGGATGGTGACGCGCTTGGCTTCGGTCGGATGCGCCGTCAGCGTCGGGCCGACCGAGAGCCGGCCGGCCATGGCTTCGAAAGACTCGGTTGCCATCTGCGGATCGATCTCGACGAAAGCCCTTGCGAAGCTTCCCTCCACCGCCTCGGCGCCGTTCCGCGCCTCGGCCTGACGCCGGTCGCGCATCGCCGTGTTTTCGTCGATGATCCTGGTAAGCTGGAACCAGATGTTGATCGCCTGGAGGCAGGGCACAGCCGCTTCGCCCGGCGGCAGATCATGACCGGATTGCTCGATCAACTCCGCCACATGCGGCGCGCGCCTGCGAATGACGTTGCGCCAAAGCCTGCGCATGTCCTGCCGAAGGCCCGCCGCATAGTCATGGTCGTCCGGGCTCTCCGACAGCAGCATCCTGGGCGCGGTTCCCATGGCTCAGGCAACCCGGTCGCGCGGGGTCTTGCCGTCGAAGAAGTCCATCAGGTTGTCCAGGACGCGAAAGCCCATCGCCTCGCGGGTTTCGCGCGTCGCCGATCCGAGATGGGGCAACATGACGAGATTGTCCGCGCCGAGGAGTTCCGCGGGCACATGCGGCTCACGCTCGAACACGTCCAGGCCCGCGCCGCCGATGGTGCCGAACCAGAGCGCCTGCGCCAGAGCATGTTCATCAACCACCTCGCCGCGCGCGGTGTTGATGAGGAAGGCGCCCGGCCGCATCAGGTCAAGCCGGCGCGAGTTTATGAGGTGGCGGTTGGTGGCGCCTCCCGGGCAGTGCAGCGACACGAAATCGCACAAGGGAAGCAGATCGTCTATGGCGGGAACCTGTACCGCGCCGTAGCGCGCCAGAACATCGGCCGGGACGGGCGAGCGGTTCTGCACGATGATCTTCATGCCAAAGCCGAAATGCGCGCGCTGCGCCATCGCCTGACCGATGCGGCCGAAACCGATGATGCCCAGCGTCGCGCCGGATACCTTGGTGCCGATCAGATGCGTAGGGCGCCACCCGGACCACCTGCCCTCACGCAACTCGCGCTCGCCGTCGCCCGCGCGCCGAGCCACCATCAGCATCAGCGTCATGGCGATATCGGCGGTGCATTCCGACAGGACGTCGGGAGTGTTGGTCACGGTGATACCCCGGCTTTTCGCGGCCTCCGTGTCGATATGGGCGAAACCCACGCCGTAGTTGGCCAGAATCCTCGTGCGCGCCGATGGCCGATCGAAAACCGCGGCGGGCAGACGGTCCGTCACCGTGGGCAGGATGGCGTCATACTTGCCCATCGCATCGCGCAAGTCCGCCTCTCCAAGCGGTGTGTCGGTGCCATTGAGGTCGAGGTCGAAGACCTCTGCCATGCGCGCCTCGACCGCTTCGGGCCAGCGCCGTGTCACGAGAATTCTGGGTTTCGTCATTGGCTCCTCCTCGTCAGGCGGCCTTCTTCTTCATGACCCGTGCGACGGTCTCGCCAATGACCGATGGGTTCTCGGCCACGGTGACACCGGCGGCGGTGAGGATCTCCACCTTCTCCGAAGCGCTTTCGCCGAAGGCCGAGATGATTGCCCCGGCATGGCCCATGGTGCGGCCCTTGGGGGCGGTCAGCCCGGCAATGTAAGCGATCACGGGCTTGGTCATATGCTCCTGGATATAGGCGGCGGCCTCGGCTTCCTGCGGGCCGCCGATCTCGCCGACCATGCAGACGACCTGGGTTTCGGGGTCGGCCTCGAAGCGTTCGAGGATGTCGCGGAAGCTTGATCCATTGATCGGGTCGCCGCCGATGCCGACCGAGGTCGACACGCCGATGCCGCGATCCTTGAGCTGCTGGGCGGCCTCATAGCCAAGCGTTCCTGACCGGCCCACGATGCCGACAGGGCCCGGCAGGTAGATGTGCCCCGGCATGATGCCAAGCAGCGCCTTGCCCGGGCTGATCGTGCCCGCGCAGTTCGGCCCGGTCAGAACCATGCGCCGTTCGCGCGGATAGCGCATCATGTAGCGCTTGACGCGGATCATGTCCTGGGCCGGAATGCCGTCGGTGATGCAGACGCAGTAGCGGATGCCGCCGTCTGCGGCTTCCATGATGCTGTCGGCCGCGAAGGGCGGCGGCACGAAGACAAGGCTCGCATCCGCGCCGGTCGCCGCGACCGCCTGCTTCACGGTGTCGAAGACCGGTACGCCAAAGACCGTCTCGCCGCCCTTGCCGGGCACGACGCCGGCCACGACATTGGTGCCGTAGTCCTGCATTTCCTTGGTGTGGAACTGCGCCATGCGGCCGGTGATGCCCTGCACGACGACGCGGCTTTCCCTGTCGAGAAGGATGCTCATCAGATCGCCCTCATCTTGGTGTTCTGTTTCTGGTCGTTCTTCCAGGCTGTCACCGCCCGCTCCGCCGCTTCCATCAGCGACCCGGCACGGATGATCGGCAGGCCCGATTTGGCGAGGATCTTCTGACCCTCTTCGACATTGGTTCCAGCAAGCCGGACGATCACCGGCACATCCACCGGGTTCGCGGTCAGCGCCTGCACCACGCCTTCTGCGACCCAGTCGCAGCGGTTGATCCCGGCGAAGATGTTGACGAGGATGGCCTCCACATTCTCGTCCGACATCACCAGCCGGAACGCCTTGGCGACCCGTTCGGGCGTGGCGCCGCCGCCGATGTCGAGGAAGTTGGCGGGCTCGCCGCCCGCGAGTTTGATCGTATCCATCGTCGCCATGGCAAGTCCGGCGCCGTTGACGATGCAGCCGATGTTGCCGGTCAGCCCGATATAGGCCAGCCCGCGGTCTGCGGCGCGTGCCTCGCGCGGATCCTCCTGGCTCTTGTCGCGAAGCTCTGCGACATGCGGATGCCGGAAAAGAGCATTGCTGTCGAATGTCATCTTCGCGTCGAGTGCGAGGATGCGGCTGTCCGAGGTGATGACCAGGGGATTGATCTCGACCATGGTCGCATCCAGCTCGCGGAAGGCGCGGTAGCAGCCTTGCAGCGTGCGCACCATCTGCTGGGTCAGCGCGGTGGGAATGCCGAGCGCGAAGGCGATCTCGCGCGCCTGGAATTCCTGAAGCCCGACTGCGGGTTCTACCGTGGAACGGACGATCGAGTCTGGCTTTTCTGCCGAGATTTCCTCGATTTCCATGCCGCCTTCCGACGACGCCACGATCATCACCCGCTGCGAGCTCCGGTCGAGGACGAAGCCGAGGTAGATCTCACGCTCAAAATCCACGGCACTCTCGACATAGACGCGGTAGATGCCCTTGCCCTCCGGTCCGGTCTGGTGGGTGACAAGCTTGCGACCGAACATCTCGTTCGTGGCGTCCTGGATCTCATGCTCCGAATTGCAGAGCATCACGCCACCCGCCTTGCCGCGCCCGCCCGCATGGACCTGCGCCTTGACGATCCAGCGGTTGCCGCCCAGCTCGCGGGCCCGATAGGCTGCCTGTTCGGGGCTGTAGGCCAAACCGCCCTGGGGCACGGTCACCCCGAACTTGGCGAGGATCTCCTTGGCCTGATATTCGTGAATGTCCATATATGCCTCCCTGTGACCGAGTTACTCGGCGGCCATCTTCTGCGTGTAGTAACGGCGCAGCCCTTCGGTCGCCCGCGCGACATCCGCCCCTGCCCCCATCTCGTTCATGGCATTTGCAAAGCGAACGACGATCTCCGTGATCGCTTGCTCGGAAAGCTGGTTCAGGATGCCGATGCGGATTTGCACCGGTTCCGACAGCGTCGGCCAGATGCCGAACCCCCTGGCCCGGCAACCCTGCACCAGCTCCTTTTCGCGCCCCGCGAGCGCCGGCGGCAGGTCGAGGACGACGAGGCTGGTCATGTTCGACGTGACCTCGCACCCGAGCGTGACAACCGCCTCGCGCAATGCGCGTTCATGATGCGCATAGTCACGTGCCTTCTGGGTGCGGCCATGCTGGAGGGTAATGCGCAGCGCCTCGTGAAAGGCCGCGACGGCGTATCCCGAATGGGTCCTGTGATAGCTGCCTGCCGCGACATCCTTGCCATCGACGATGCCCCAATGCCGCGCCTCGAGAATCGGGTGATGCACGTAGGTGTGGCACCCGCTCGCCTTGATCGCGTCGATGTAACGGTCGCTGAAGCTGACCGGCGCATAGGTCAAGGGCAGGCAGAGCACACCCTTTTGCGGGCAGGAGGCCCAGCCGACCACGCCGGGGAAATCGTCGATCGCGAAATCCTCGATGCCAAGCGACGATACCGCGTCCACGAGGCCCATGACGCCATTCCGTTCGCACGCATCCGAGAACCCGCGCAGATCGTTGATCCGACCCGATCCGGTTTCCCAATGCGCCATGAACGCCCATTTCGGCTTTTTTTCGGCCAGGACGGAATCGATCAACTCGGCGTTCACGGATTGGCCATGCGGCACCGTGATCATCGTCACGTTGGCCGGCTTCGGATCCATCGGATTGGCCTTGAGGTCTTCCCGGCCCGACGCCTTCATGCGGATCGTCAGACCGTCGATCCCGCTGAAGGTGCCGTTGGTGAAGGCGACGACCTCATCGCCGGGCAGGATGGCGCTGAAGAGGCAATCGAGGCCGCTGAAGCCGGTGCCCCCAACGCCGAACGTGTAGGTGTTGCGCGTACCCCAGAGCAAACGCAGCATCTGCTTGCACTCGATCATGCCGCGAAGGACGTCGGTCTGCATGTGATCGGCGAGACCCGCGTTCGAGAAGCAGGCGAGAACGCGCGGATCGGTGTTGCCCGGACCGGGGCCTGCGGCCAAAGTTTCGGGAATCTGAAGCTGCGGGAAAATCTCAACGTCGCTCATCTGTCACCCCTGCCTTGCGCTCTGGTTTGGCTGACCCTCAAGAGATCCCGCCGCAAGATGCCGCTGAAGCTCTCAAAGGAGGAAAGGGAACGTTCGGGGCCGATCCGGCGGCAGATCCGGGGATCAGCCAGATTGCCGGGCGGTTTTCCTCTGGGTTAACTTTCCTAAGGCTAGTGAATATCGAGTCGACAATTCGCGCAACGTTCGAATATCCTGCTTTCGGGTATCTATTCTTACGGGGAAGAAACTACCCAAACAGGTTGGTTTATAATGGTATACGACGAAACCCCCTACCAGATTGGGTAGGTTTTGGGAGGCTTTGATGAAGAATGAGCACAGACACAGCGTCGAAAACTGGGTAACGGTCATGTTAGCGGACAACAATCCGCTGATGCTGACGGCCATGTCGGAGATATTCGAACGCGACCCCCGATTCTCCCTGATCGCGACCTCTTCCACCGCCGAGGGCTTTCTGGGGACGGTCATGCGGATGCCGGTTCAGGTCGGTGTGATCGACTGGAACCTCCCGGCTCTGGGCGGCGCCAAGCTGATCGAAGTTCTGCGCGAACAGGAAAGCGCACCGCGCCTGGTAGTCTATGGGGACGAATCTTCAGAGACATCGCGCAAGGCGATGTCGGCGGGTGCGGCGGGTTTCGCCGCGCGATCGGGCTCGGTCGAACGGCTGCTGGAGACGTGCCTCGCCGTCGCCAACGGACAGATGGTCTTTCCCTTCCTCGACGTCCGCAAACTCCAGCAGGACCCGATCGAGCAGCTTTCGCGCCGCGAGAGATCACTCCTCGAAGCGCTGTCGAAAGGCTCCACCAACCGCGATCTGGCACAGGAGTTCGGCATCAGCCCGAACACCGTGAAATTCCACCTGTCGAACCTGTTCGACAAGCTGTCGGTCAAGAACCGCGCGCAGGCGATCGCCTTCTACTATGCCAACCGCGCGGCGAAGGGAGACTTCTGATTCAGAACGCAATGCGAAGAATATTTTATTCTTGACTGGAAAGGTCGCTTTGACGGATGGCTAGTGCCGAGTCCACTTTCCCAGAACGCGAGGAGCGCCCAGATGTCCTTCCACGTCATTCAACAGGCCCCAGCCCGACTTAACCGGAGCGAATTGGCAGTCCCGGGCAGTGCCCCGCAAATGTTTGAAAAGGCTGCCGCTTCCGAGGCCGACGTGATCTTCCTCGACCTCGAGGATGCGGTCGCGCCGGACGACAAGGCGCAGGCGCGCAAGAACATCATCAAGGCGCTGAACGAGATCGACTGGGGCAAGAAGACCATGTCGGTCCGAATCAACGGGCTCGACACCCACTACATGTATCGCGATGTCGTGGACGTGGTCGAACAGGCCGGCGCGCGGCTCGATCTCATCATGATCCCGAAGGTCGGCACCGCAGCCGACGTTTATGCGGTGGACATGCTTGTGACGCAGATCGAGGACGCCAAGGGTCTGAAGAAGCGGATCGGTTTCGAGCATATCATCGAGACCGCGCTAGGCATGCAGAACGTGTCCGAGATCGCGGGCGCCTCAAGGCGCAACGAGTCGCTCCATTTCGGCGTCGCCGACTATGCCGCCTCGACAAGGGCGCGAACGACGATCATTGGCGGCGTCAATCCCGACTACTCGGTTCTGACCGACAAGCTCGAAGACGGCAGCCGCGCAGTCCATTGGGGCGACATGTGGCACTACGCGCTTGCCCGGATGGTGGTTGCGGCGCGCGCCAATGGACTTCGCCCGGTGGACGGCCCCTTCGGCGATTTCTCCGATCCCGACGGCTACAAGGCCGCCGCGCGCCGCGCCGCCGTCCTCGGTTGCGAAGGCAAATGGGCCATCCACCCCAGCCAGATCGCGTTCGCCAACGAGGTGATGAGCCCCTCGGAGGCCGAGGTGACAAAGGCCAAGCGCATCCTCGACGCGATGGAACAGGCCGCGGCCGAGGGCAAGGGCGCGGTTTCGCTCGATGGCAGGCTGATCGACTATGCCTCCATCCGGCAGGCGGAGGTGCTGGTCGAGAAGGCAAGGCAGATCTCGGGGGCCTGAGCGATTGTCCGGACTGCGCGACACGGCACGGGATCTCTTCGCGGCGGCCTGCGCGGCCGCCGATCCGGCGCATGCCCTGACAAGCGCGCTGGTCGCGTCGCCCTTGCCACGCCCCGATCCGGGTGGTGTCTATCGCGTCGTCGCGGTCGGCAAGGCCGCCATCCCGATGGCGGCCTGTCTGCTGGACCAGCTCGATGGCGCCCCGGCAGAGGTGATCGTCGTGACCAACTACGAAAACGCGCGCGATCTGCCCGGGGCGACGGTGCTCGCCTCCGGCCATCCGGTGCCGGACGAAAACGGCCTTGCCGCCGCGGATCGGGTTGAAGGGATGCTGCGCGCGGCAACGCCGGCCGATCGGGTCATCGCGCTCATATCCGGTGGTGGTTCGGCGCTTCTTCCGGCACCGATTGCCGGCCTCAGTCTCGATGAAAAGGCGGAACTCAACCGTATCCTGCTCGCCAACGGCTTCGAGATCACCGAGATCAACCTGATTCGCCAGCAGGTTTCCCGGCTCAAGGGCGGGGGATTCCTGCGCGCCACGGCTGCGCCGCTGACTGCCTATATCCTTTCCGACGTGATCGGCGACGATCTGCGGGTCATCGCCTCCGGTCCGACCGTCGCGCCGATCGGTACGCGCGCCCAAGCGCGGGCGCTTCTGCGTTCCAAAGGACTTTGGGAAAGCATTCCCTCGGCCGCACGCGCCATCCTTGAACGCGATGCACCCTCGGCGCAGGTGCCCGAAGCGCGCAATCTGCTCGTCGGATCGAACCGCAAGAGTCTCAATGCCGTCGCCGTCGCGGCCGGGCCGGAGGCGCAAATCGTGAACGACCGCCTGACCGGCGACGTCGCTCAGGCCGCTAAGGAAATCGTGAACGCAGCCCGCAACGCTGCGGCTGACCGGAACCTGTGCCTTGTCTTCGGCGGCGAAACCACCGTCACCTTGCGCGGCAACGGCGTTGGCGGGCGCAATCAGGAGCTGGCGCTGCGTGTCGCGCTCGCCATGCCGGAGCTGCAGCGCGAATGGGTGTTTCTGTCCGGCGGGACGGATGGTCGCGACGGCCCGACCGATGCCGCCGGCGGAATCGTCGATGGCGGCACGATCGCCAGGATACGGCACTCCGGCGGCGACCCGGATGCGCTTCTGGCCAACAACGACAGCCACGCGGCACTGGAACTTTCGGGCGATCTGCTCATAACGGGCGCGACGGGAACCAACGTTGCCGATGTCCAGTTGCTGCTGCTCCGCCCGGTTTTCCGCCCTTCGGCCAAACCACGCGGCGACCGCCGATAGGGCCACCGCCGGCATTGCCAGCTGCGGTGATGCGGGTGAGACGGAGACGGCGTGCCCCTACTGTTCCGGGACCAGTATCTCCCGCTTGCCTACATGGTTTGCGCCGGAAACCAGACCCTCTTCCTCCATCTGCTCCACCAGCCGGGCGGCCTTGTTGTAGCCGATGCCGAGCTTGCGCTGGATGTAGGAGGTGGAGACCTTGCGGTCGCGCAGGACAACCTGCACGGCCTGGTCGTAGAGCGCATCCTCTCCGCCGTCGCCACCAAGGCCGAGGACGAGGTCGATGTCGCCCTCCTTGTCCTCGTCCGGGCCCTCGACCACGCCGGACATGTATTCGGGCGGGCCGAAGGACTTGAGATGGGTCACGATCTCCTCGACCTCCTCGTCCGACACGAACGGCCCGTGGATGCGGGTGATGCGGGAACCGCCGGCCATGTAGAGCATGTCGCCCATGCCGAGGAGCTGCTCGGCGCCCATCTCGCCGAGGATGGTGCGGCTGTCGATCTTCGACGTCACCTGGAAGCTGATCCGGGTCGGGAAGTTGGCCTTGATCGTGCCGGTGATGACATCGACGGAGGGGCGCTGTGTCGCCATGATGAGGTGGATGCCGGAGGCGCGGGCCATCTGGGCGAGACGCTGGATGCAGGCCTCGATCTCCTTGCCCGCGACCATCATCAGGTCGGCCATCTCGTCGACGATGACGACGATGTAGGGAAGTGCCACGGGCTGGATTTCCTCGGTCTCGAACACCGGATCGCCAGTTTCCTCGTCGAAGCCGGTCTGGACGGTGCGCTTGAACATCTCGCCCTTGGCGAGCGCCTCGCGGACACGGCCGTTGAAGCCCTCGATGTTGCGGACGTTCATCTTGGACATCTTGCGGTAGCGCTCCTCCATCTCGCCCACCACCCATTTCAGCGCGACGACGGCCTTCTTGGGGTCGGTGACGACGGGGGAGAGGAGATGCGGGATGCCGTCATAGACGGAAAGCTCCAGCATCTTCGGGTCGATCATGATGAGCCGGCATTCCTCGGGCGTGAGCTTGTAGAGAAGCGACAGGATCATCGTGTTGATGGCCACCGACTTGCCCGAACCGGTCGTGCCGGCGATCAGGAGGTGGGGCATCTTGGCGAGGTTGGCGATGATCGGTTCGCCGGCGATGTCCTTGCCGAGGGCGAGGGGCAGGCGCAGGTTCGAATCACCATATTCGCGGGCCGACAGGATCTCGCGCAGCACCACCTTCTCGCGGAAGGCGTTCGGCAGTTCGATGCCGATCACGGTGCGCCCCGGAACGGTCGAGACACGGGCCGAAAGAGCCGACATCGAGCGGGCGATGTCGTCCGAAAGGCCGATGACGCGCGAGGCCTTGAGGCCCGGCGCCGGCTCAAGCTCGTACATCGTCACCACCGGGCCCGGGCGGACCGAGACGATCTCGCCCTTGACGCCATAGTCGTCGAGCACGGATTCGAGCATGCGGGCGTTTTCGGCCAGCGCCTCGTCGGACAGTGGCTGGCGCTGGATGGAACTCGGGCTTGCCAGCAAGGACAAGGGTGGCATCTCGTAGGCCGCGCTCGGCTCGTCGAACTGCAGGAGCGGCTCGGCCTCGGCCCTGGCGCGCCTGGAGGGTTGCGGAGACTTGCGGGGTGCGTGCTGCACGAGACCGCGCGCGGATTGTGCGAGCTGGGCATCGTCCTGATCGAGGCCGAGGAAGGCGTTGCGGTCGAGATCGTCGTCGGTCTCGAAGAGCGGCTCTGCCGTCAGGCCGAGCTCCGGCCCCTCGCTCGGAGCGGTTCGTGCCAGTGCTGCAGTGGTCTCGGTGGCGGCGCGCAGGGCTGTGCCGACCCCGCCCTGGGCCGCGGTCAGCGGCGGCTCGACGCGGGCGGCGGGGCCGGAGACGCCGCGGGCGCGCACGGCATCGGCGATGCGAGCGCGGATGCGCTCCTCGCTCGGCGTGGCGTCGTCCCAGCCGTCGCGCGGCATCCGCTCCACCAGTTCGGACTCGATCGCGTTCGCCGCATCGGCACCGAGCGCGCCGCGACGCGCCATTTCTCCGAAGCGTGCGAGGATGCCACGCTTCTCGCGCGGATGCGCCTGTTCAAGCAGATCGTCGTCGTGCCGCTGATCGGCCCGCAGGATGCTCGCGCGCCGTCTCGGCTCGGGCGGCATCTCGACGGGCGGTTCGGCGCGATGCTCGGCGCCGCGCGGGGCGGTCGTCGCTTCGGCGCGCTCGCGACGGCGGTCGCGCAGCGCCTGCGCCCCATCGAGCGAGGCACGGGCGCCGCGGTCGAGAAGGCGCATCAGCGCGTCATAGGCAAAGATCGTCCCGACGATCAGAAAGCGGGCCACGGATTTCAGTTCGTTGCGGTCGAACCCGAGCACGAAGAGCGCGGCCGAACATGCGGTGAGCGCCATGATCAGCGAAATGAGCTTCAGCCCCAAACTCGCGCCGACGGGAACGATGCCGAGCGCCGCGCCCAGCACCGTGTCGCCGAACAACCCGCCGAGACCGAAGCTGTGGTCCCAGGCAGCGCTCGCCACATGGGTCGAGGCATAGACGGCGGCGACCGCGATGGCGATCGGAGCGAAGATGACACGGCCAAGCGCCCGCTCTTCGCCGACATGGGTGACGAACCGCGCACCCCAGGCGGCGAGGAGGACGGCGATGCCCCAGGACGCCAGCCCGGCGATGACGAAAAGCGGCGAGGCGATCGAGGCGCCGAAATGGCCGAGGTAATTGTGCACGGGCGCGTCGCTGGCCGTCAGCCAGCTTGGATCGTCAGGCGAGTAGCTCGCCAGCATGAGGCCCGTCAGACCCGCCAGAACGATGAGCGCCACTCCCAGAAGCTCCTTGCCGCGCCGCTCGATGGCCGCCTGGAGGTTCTGGTCGAGTAGCGGGTCGCGCTGCCGCGCCTGATATGAAGCCATAGTCCCTCGTCCTCAACCGTAGAGGCAGTCGCGAAGCCGAACGAGGCCGCGCTGCATTTCTTCCTTGGGGGCCACCATCGCCACGCGGATGTAGCCCTTGCCCGGATTGTCGCCGCCCACGTCGCGGGCAAGATAGGCACCGGGCAGCACCCGGACACCGGTTTCGCGCCAGAGCTTCAGCGCCGCCGCCTCGCCATCCTCGACCGGCAGCCACAGGAAGAAGCCGCCCTCGGGAGGCTGATAGCCCTGCAGGCCCGCGAAGACGCTGTCGGCGATGGCGAATTTCTCCTGATAGAGCGCGCGGTTCATCTCGACATGCGCCTCGTCGCTCCAGGCCCGTTCGGAGACACGCTGGATCGGCATGGGCACCGGCGCACCGCCATAGCTCCTGAGTTGGCGGAAGCGCGCGATGGTGGCAGGCCCGCCCGCGACAAAGCCCGAGCGCAGCCCGGCGAGGCTGGAGCGCTTCGAGAGCGAGTGGAAGACAGCCACGCGTTCGGGGTCGGCGCCGATCTCGTCGGCGACCTGTAGCGCGCCGACCGGGGGATAGTCGCGCCAGATCTCGGAATAGCACTCGTCCGCGAGCAGGGTGAAATCGTGCTTTTCCGCCAGATGCAGAAGGTCGGCCAGGTAGTCGCGAGAGGCGACGGCGCCCTGCGGATTGGCCGGCGAGCAGAGGTAGACGAGCGCTGTCCGGTCGAGCAGATCGCCCGGCAGGCCACGATAATCGGGCAGGAAGCCGGTTGCCGCCGTCGCCGGGACATAGACGGGCTCGGCCCCGACCGAAAGCGCGGCGGCGGTGTAGACTTGATAGAAGGGGTTCGGCATCGCCACGACGGGCTGCCGGCCGCGCTTCACCTCGGGGCAAAGCGCGAGACAGGCGTCGAAGAGACCCTCGCGGGTGCCGTTCAGCACCATGATCCGGTCGCTCGTCAGATCGGCTCCGTAGCGCAGGCGGATCCAGCCCGCGATAGCGGCAAGAAGCCCCGGCGCGCCCTCGTTCGGCGGATAGCGGCCGAATTCCTCGAGATGCTGTTGCAGGATCGGCCCGACGAAGTCCGGAATCGGGTGGCGCGGATCGCCGATCGACATCGCAATCGGCTCGTTTCCCGGCTCATGGGAATCGAGAAGCGTCCGCAGACGCGGAAAGGCATATTCGGGCAGGTCCGAAAACCGCTCTGGAAACGTCATTGCTGCCTCAATCGCCGGAGTCGTCCGCTCCGTTTGCAAGGAGATTAGCGATCCGCAACGCTCGGGTCCAGATATCACAATGGATTCCGTGGCCTGCAACTGCGCGTTTGTGGCATTTCCGCCGTCAGGCAAGTGCGGCTTCTGCCGCCGCGCCAAGCCGCAACAGCAGCTCTTCCTGCCCCGGACGCCCGAGAAGCGTGATCCCGGTCGAGGCGAGACCCGTCGGCAGGGTCAGCCCGGCGAGGCCCATCAGGTTACCGATCCTCGTATTGCGCAGCGCGAGCAGGTTTTCGGCAATGAAATAGTCTGATTCCGCTTCCAGCCGCGCGATCACCGGCGGCAGCGAAGGCACCGTCGGGACGAGGACAGCATCGAAGGCGGCGGTCGCCTCGGACCAGTCTTCACGCAGTCGCCGCAGCCGCCGCCAGGCGGCCACGAAATCGGCGCCCGCGTGCTGGGCGCCGGCGCGGAACCGCTCCCGCACCGGCGGATACATCTTGTCGGGGGCGGCCTCGATCGCCTCGCGCCATGTGGCATAAGCCTCGGTGGTGAAGAGGATGCCGGCCAGCGCCATGGCTTCGGCAAGCGCAGGCACGGCACCGCGCCGGATCTCGGCGCCGGCGTCGCGCATGCGCCCGATGGCGCGCTCGAAACCGGCGAGAGGTTCGGGTCGGATGTCGTCGAAGGCGACCGTTTCGAGGATCATGAACCGCCGGCCCCTGAGCGTGACCCCGGCGAGATCCGCCGCCTTGCCGCCTTCGAGCGCGGCCAGAAGCTCTGCCGCGTCCTCGACCGTGCGACAGAGCGGGCCGACCGTATCGAAACTGTCGCAGAGCGGCACGACACCCTCGAGCGAGAGCCGCCCGGCCGTGGTCTTCAGGCCGACGAGGTCGTTCCAGGCCGCCGGCAGGCGCACCGACCCGCCCGTGTCCGAACCGATGGCAGCGGGCGCGAGACCGAAGGCGACCGAGGCCGCGGCGCCGGAAGACGAGCCGCCGGGCGCGCGCGCCGGGTCGTTGATGTTGGGAGGCGTCGCGGTGACGGGGTTCAGCCCGAGACCGGAAAAGGCAAGCTCGGTCATGTGGGTCTTGCCAAGACAGACCAGCCCGCGCGCAGTCGCGTTTCGCAGAACGCGTGCGTCACGGTCGGGCAGGCGCCCCTCCAGAAGGCGCGACCCCGCCTCGGTCGCCGTGCCGGCGGTATCGAAGAGATCCTTCCACGACAGAGGCACGCCGTCGAGAAGCGACAGGCGCTGGCCCGCCCGCGCCCGCCTTGCCGCGGCCCCGGCCTCGGCGCGCGCCCGCGGCTCGGTCAGGCGAGCGAAGATGCGGGGGGTTTCCGGCGCCGCCGCGATCGCCCGAAAGCAGGCGTCGGTCAGCGCCTCGGGGTCGATTTCCTGCCGTCCGATTGCGCGACCGAGGTCCGCCGCGCTCATCCTCAACCAGTCGGTCATGTCGCCTCCCGTCTCTGCCGCCCTCGACGGTAGCGACACCGCGGCGCATGGACAATCCCGCGCTGCCGGCGATAGTGGAGGCATGGAGATCGAAACGGATGTCATCGTCGCCGGCGGCGGGCTGAACGGGCCGGCACTTGCGCTGGCGCTTGTTTCGGCCGGGCTCAGGGTCGCGGTAATCGACGCGCAGCCGGCGCGCGCGCGGGCCGAGGCCAGGTTCGACGGCCGCGCCTATGCGCTTGCCGTGGCGTCAAAGCAGCTTCTTGGTGCGATCGGTGTCTGGCAGGCGCTCGCGGAAGAGGCGCAGCCGATCCTCGCAATCCGGACCAGCGACGGCCGCGCCGGCGAGGGAGCGGCACCCTTCTTCCTTGATTTCGAGGCTGGCGAGATCGACGCGGGCCCGATGGGGTACATGGTCGAAGACCGGCAGCTCTATGCGGCATTCCTCGCGGCGATGGAGGCTCTGCCGGGGCTTGTGCATCTGCCCGGGCGAAGGGTGGTGGCGCAGGAGGCCGGCGCCGCCAGCGTCACGGTGACGCTATCCGACGGTGGCCAGGTCCGGGGCCGCGTTCTTGCCGGTTGCGACGGTCGCCAGTCGGGCACCGCCGAGCGGGCCGGGATCCGGCGGACGGGCTGGGACTATGGCCAGACCGCCATCGTCTGCGCCGTCGCCCATGAAGAGCCGCATCTCGGCACCGCCCATCAGTTCTTCATGCCCACCGGGCCGCTGGCCATCCTGCCGCTGAAGGGCAATCGTTCGTCAATCGTCTGGAGCGAGACGGCGGCGACCGCGGAGGCGATCTCGGCGCTTGACGACGCCGCGTTCCTTGAGGTCCTGCGGCCGCGCTTCGGCGATTTCCTCGGCCCGATCAGCCTCGCGGGCGGCCGCTTCCGCTATCCCCTGAACCTCACCCTGGCAGAGCGCTACACGGCACCCCGGATTGCCCTGGTGGGGGATGCCGCGCACGGGGTGCACCCAATCGCGGGACAGGGTCTGAACCTCGGTTTTCGCGATGTGGGTGCGCTGGCGGAGGTTCTGGTAGACGCCCGGCGCCGCGGCGAAGACATCGGCGCAGTCGACGTGATCGACCGCTACCAGAGCTGGCGGCGCTTTGACTCGACCCTGCTTGCGCTCGGGATGGATGGCGTCAACCGGCTGTTTTCGAACGACAATCCGATCCTGCGGTCGGCGCGCGATCTGGGGATGGGCGTTGTCGGCAAGTTGCCAGGGCTGCGCCGGGCCTTCATCCGGCAGGCGGCAGGCATCGCCGGGAGGCCGCCGCGCCTTTTGCGCGGGCAGCCGCTCTGACCGCTCAATCGAGCTTGCGCGCCTCGTCGACGAGCATGATCGGGATGCCGTCGCGGATCGGGAAGGCGAGCCTGGCCGGGCGCGAGACCAGTTCCTGAGCTTCGGCATCGTAGGACAGCGGCGCATGGGTCAATGGGCAGACCAGCCCTTCGAGCATGTGGCGTTCTGCCCGGGTTTGCTCGGTCATTGCAGCACCTCCTCGTCGCCGCCGCGCAGGGCGAACTCCATGAGCGTCACCAGCGTTTCACGGCGCGCGGTCAGCGACGGAGCCTCGAGCAGCGCCTGCTTGTCCTCGGGGTCGAACGGGCAGAGCATCGAAAGCGAGTTGATCAGCAGCTCGTCCTCGGTCTCGCGGAGGCTGTCCCAGTCGGCCGACAACTGCTGCGCCCGGAAGTAGCGCGACAGTAGCCGCAGGAAAGGTTCGCGGTCAAAGCCCGGATCCTCTTCCGCCGGACCACGGTCGGCCTCGAACCCTGCCCAGGACACCTCGCCGGAAAGGTAGGGCGAAAAGCCCGAGACTTCACGCATCAGGCGAAACCGCGAGATCCCGGTGAGCGTGATCATGTAGCGACCGTCCTCGGTTTCCGAAAAAGCGGTGACGCGCCCGGCACAGCCGATCGCCGCCAGCCGTGGCTCGCCATCGGGACCGGGGCGCGGCTGGATCATGCCGATCATCCGGGCACTGGTCTTCAGCACCTCCTCGAGCATCGCCAGATAGCGGGGCTCGAAGATCTGCAGCGGAAGCCGCGTGCGCGGCAAGAGCAGCGCCCCCGGCAGCGGAAAAAGCGGGATCTTCTCGGGCAGGTCGCCGCGGAGCGTCATGGCCGCACCTCCGCGGTCACGCGAAGAGCAGCGACGAGAGCTTCCTGCGGCCCTTGAGCGCGATCGGATGGTTCGGCTTCAGCGCATCGAAGATGGTGAAGAGTTGCTTTTTCGCCGCGCCGTCGTCCCAGTCGCGATCGCGCGCGACGATGGCAAGAAGGGCATCGACGGCCTCCTCGACGCGCCCGGCCGCGTGCAGCGCCTGTGCCAGTTCGAAGCGGGCGCCGAGATCGGCGGGATCGGCGGTCACGCGCGCCTCAAGCTCGCCGATCGGACCGGCGTTCGCGGCCTGGCGGGCAAGCTCGAGCTGTGCGCGCGCGCCTTCGATCTCGGCCGCGGATGCGATCGCGGCGGGAACCGCGCCGAGCAGGGACGCGGCCTCGTTGACGTTGCCGAGCGCGAGCTGGCTGCGAACCAGGCCGGCATAGGCTGCGGCGCTTTCGGGCTCTTCCCCGAGAATGGCGGCGAAGGTTTCGGCGGCATCGGCCGCAGCCCCCTCGGCCAGCATCGCCTCGGCGGCGTCGATCGCCTCGCCGAGCCCGCCGTCACCGGCAAGGGCCGCGAGTTTCTCGACGAACGCCTTGACCTCCGATCCCGGGACGGCGCCCTGGAAGGCGTCGACCGGCTTGCCCTGCCAGAAGGCGTAGACGGTCGGGATCGACTGCACCCGAAGCTGCCCGGCGATCATCTGGTTTTCGTCGACATTGACCTTGGCCATGCGGACCTTGCCCTTGGCCGCCGTCACCGCGGCCTCGAGCTGGGGACCAAGCGTCTTGCAGGGGCCGCACCAGGGCGCCCAGAAATCGACGATCACCGGCACCTCGTTGCTGGCGTCGATCACCTCGGACATGAAGGTCGCCTCGGTCACATCACGGACGAGGTCGCCCGCGACCGCCGGTTTCTCCTGCGTCTGACCGAATTCGAGCATGTCTGGCCCCCGATTGAGTGTCGCCCCCTATATGAGCGCGAATTCGTCAAAGGCCAAGGGGCGGGCACAGTTTTCGGGCCGCGCGTTCAGTCGAAGAACGGCGTCACCTCGGCGACGATGACCGCGTTCTCGGCCAGCGCGCGATCCATCAGCGCGCGCTCTTCCGCGCCGATCTCGTGGCCCTGCGCGGTGCGCTCTTCGGCCGTGCCGTAGCCGGTGACGTCGAGCGGCGCCACGTCGGCCTGCTTGAGGATCGCCACGGTTTCGCGCACGGCCTCGTCCTCGTCCACGCCCGAGGCATAGATCATGAGCGCAGCACCGGTGGCGGCCTTCGGCAGGCCGTCGCCCGTCTTCCGCCCGACCTGAACGAGCAGGGTATAGACCTGCTGCGGGCGCTTCGGCCGCGCGGTCGCGGGCCGGTCGCTGGCGTCCTTCCGGTCTTCGGGCATCGCGGCGCTCTCCCTGCCGGTATCAGTCGCGCAGAAGCTCGTTGATCGAGGTCTTCGACCGGGTCCGGGCATCGACCCGCTTCACGATGACCGCGCAGTAAAGGTTGATGCCTCCCTTCGACGGCATCGATCCGGCGACGACGACCGAACCCGCCGGCACCTCGCCGTAGCTCACGTTTCCGGTTTCCCGGTCGACGATCTTCGTCGACTTGCCGATGAAGACCCCCATGCCGAGGACCGAGCCTTCGCGGACGATGCAGCCCTCGACCACTTCGGAGCGCGCGCCGATGAAGCAGTTGTCCTCGATGATCGTGGGGCCGGCCTGCATCGGCTCCAGCACGCCGCCGATGCCGACGCCGCCCGAAAGATGCACGTTCTTGCCGATCTGCGCGCAGGAGCCGACGGTGGCCCAGGTATCGACCATCGTGCCCTCGTCGACATAGGCGCCGAGATTAACGAACGACGGCATGAGCACCACGCCCCTGCCGATGAAGGCCGACTTGCGCACCACGCAGTTCGGCACCGCGCGGAAGCCGGCGGCCTTCCACTGGTTCGCGCCCCAGCCGGCGAACTTGCTGTCGACCTTGTCCCACCAGCCACCGGCCTGCGGGCCGCCCGGCTGATGTTCCATGTCCTTGATGCGAAAGCCGAGCAGCACCGCCTTCTTGGCCCACTGGTTCACGTGCCAGTCGCCGTCGGCCTGTTTCTCGGCCACCCGCAGCTTGCCGCTGTCGAGCGCGTTCAGCGTATCCTCGATCGCCTCGCGCGTCTCGCCCCCGGTCGCGGGGGTGATCGTGTCGCGCGCCTCCCAGGCGGCTTCGATGGCGGTTTCGAGCGCTGCGTCGGACATGGTCTCCCCCGGATCTGTCGTGGCCCCTTCCCCGCCCTATAGGGCGCCGGACGCTGCAAGGCAATGCGGGCGGACAGCCCGGGCACGGGTCACAGTTCGGCCATCTTGGCTGGCTAGTCTGGCCACCCCGCATGGCAGAGGCTAGGTTCGAGAGAGGCCAATGAAGGACAGCGACATGAAAGACGAGCCGCGCAGCCACCCGTTCCGGCGCAGCCATCAGGACGTGGCGGCGGTTGATCGCATCCCGGACACGCCGCAGACCCGCGCCCCGGCCTACCGGCTTGCCTTCAACGACCATGACTTCCTCTGCCGCGAGGAATTGCGGCCGGTGCGGCTCCAGCTCGAGCTGCTCAAGCCGCAGATGATCATGGACGAGCGCGGGGTGGAATCGACGGTGGTGCTGATGGGTTCGGCGCGCATTCCCGAACCCGGCGCCGCATCCGATGGCGCCGCAGAGGGGCTCAGCGCTCTGGCGCCCTTCTATGACGAGGCCCGGCGGCTGGCGCGGATGGTCACGGAGCTCAGCCTCGAAAGCTACGGGCGCGAGAACGTCATCGTGACGGGCGGCGGGCCGGGGATCATGGAGGCGGGCAACCGCGGTGCCATGGAAGCGGGCGGTCATTCCATCGGGCTCAACATCGTCTTGCCGCACGAACAGGCGCCGAACGCCTATGTGACGCCCGACCTGTGCTTCAACTTCCACTATTTCGCGATCCGCAAGATGCATTTCCTGATGCGGGCCCGTGCCATCTGCATCTTTCCCGGCGGGTTCGGAACCCTCGACGAGATGTTCGAGACGCTGACGCTGATCCAGACCGGGCGAATGACGCAGGTGCCGTTCCTGCTGTTCGGGCGCACCTTCTGGGAAAAGGTCATCAACTGGAATGCGCTGGCCGAGGCGGGGACCATCTCGGCCAAGGATCTCGACCTCTTCCGGTATGTCGACACCGCGGAAGAGGCGATGGCGATCATCCGCGACTGGAAAGACGAGGACTAGCGGGCGTCTATCTCGATCAGCACCGGGCCATCCGCCGGCGGCAGTTTTCGCAGCGCCCCGGCAACGTCCTCGGGTGTCCCGGCGCAGTGCAGATACGGCATGGCGCAGGAGGCCGCCACCGCAGCGAAATCGGGTGGCGTCGGATCGCAGCCGATCACCTCGATGCCCGCTGCCTGCATCGCATCGGCGATTTCCTGGTAGGCGCGATTGTTCCAGATCAGGAAGCGGATCGGCAACTTCTCGTCCACGGCTGTCATGAGCTCGGGCAGCGTGAACTGCGCGCCGCCATCCCCGGCAAGGCAGACGACCGGGGCCGAGGGCGCGGCCAGCGCGGCCCCGATGGCGGCCGGGATGGCGTAACCGAGCGCGCCGAAGCCGGTCGCGGCGTTGAACCAGCCTGCCGGGCGGTCGTGATCGTAACAGAGGTTCCCGGCATAGATCGCCTGCGTCGAGTCGCCGACGATGATCGCACCGGGTAGCGTGTCGCGGATCGCTTCGAGGACGGCGACCCGGGCAGCCATGGCCGGGCCGATCTCGGCCAATGCCGCTTCTCTCGTGGCCGCGGCAAGGGGCGCACCACGGGCCCCTTGCCCGCCGGCTCCGAGCGCCTCGACAAGCCGGGCGAGCCCCGGTTCGGCGGCCGCATGGATCCCGAGATCCGCCGGATGGCGGCCGAGCCCGGCTGCGTCGATGTCGATGCGCACGAGATTGCGGAGCCGCGGGAACCCGCCGCGGGCATACATGTCGTAATCCGTGGGGCCGAATTCGGTGCCCACGGCCAGAACGGCGTCGGCCGCGCCGAGAAGGGCGCGTACCGCGTCCAGGCTCGGGCTCGCCGGGACGATCAGGGGGTGGCCGTGCATGAGGCCGCGGGCGTTCGACGTCTGCACGACGGGCGCGTCGAGCCGCTCCGCCAGGGCGCGGAGCGGCGCGCCGGCGAATTTCGCGCCGCCGCCGACCAGGATCACCGGTGACGATGCCTCAGAAAGGATCCGGGCGGCGGCGGCGATCTCGGCATCGCTCGCCTCGGGCGGCCGGCGGGGCGCCGCCGGGACCGGGGTGGCGGCGGGCAGCGGCATCACGTCGAGCGGTACTTCGATATGCATCGGACCCGGGCGCGCGTTGGCAAGCGTCGCAAAGGCATCGGCGATTGCCGGCGACAGGTCCTCGGGGGCCGCGACCTGGGTGGAGGTCAGCGCCACCCCGGCAGCGAGCGCGCTCTGGTCGGGAAGTTCGTGCAGGTGGCCGTGGCCAAGACCCAGCGTCGGCCGTGCGTTGACGCCCGAGACGACCAGCATCGGAATGGAATCCGCACGCGCCTGGCCCATGGGCGTGAGCGCGTTTGTCAGGCCCGGCCCGGTGATGACGAAGGCCACGCCGGGCCGCCCGGAGACCCGCGCATAGCCGTCGGCCATGAAGCCCGCGCCCTGTTCGTGGCGTGGGGTCACATGGCGAATCCGCGCCCCGGCCAGGCCGCGATAGAGCTCGATCGTATGCACGCCGGGGATGCCGAAGACGGTATCGACCCCCTGCTCTTCGAGGTCACGGACAAGCTGTTCGCCAACGGTGGTCATTGCGCAATCTCCTGCAGGGTGCAGGTCCGGGCATGTGCGACGATCCGGTCGCAGGCGCGTGCGAAGGCGGCATCATCGACGGTGAGCGCGATGCGCACGAAGCCCGCGAGCGTCGCGCCGAAGGCAGAGCCGGGCATCACCGCGACGCCGCCGCGCTGCAGCAGGTCAAAGGCGTATTGCCGGTCGTCCATGCCGGTCGGGCGGATGTCGACCAGTGCGAACATTCCCGCCTCGGGCCGGTTGGCGCGGAGCCGGGTCTCGCCTTCGAAGCGCCCGCCAAGGAGCGCCGCGCGGGCGGCAAAGCGCCGCCGCATGCCGGCAGCCGCTTCGGAGGGAGCGGCGATCGCCAGTTCGGTCATGTCGGCAATGAAGGGCTGGTTGCCGAAGAGCATGGTCTCGGACAGGGGCAGCAGGTGGTCGCAGAAGCTCTCCGAACCGATGCACCAGCCGGACCGGAATCCCGGCGCCGCGTGCGATTTCGAGATCGACGAGACGACGACGACGCGGTCGGCGAGATCGGCCCGCGCAAGCGGCGAGACGAAGCGCACGCCGTCGAAGACCAGTTCCTCGTAGACCTCGTCGACGACCATCCAGAGATCCTCTGCCTGCGCCACGGCGCCAAGCGCATCGATATCGGCTTCGGAGAGCACCGCGCCCGTGGGGTTGTGCGGCGTGTTGATGAGGATCGCGCGGCTGCGCGGCGTGACGCGCGCCGCCACGTCTTCCGCGGCGAGCCGGAAGCCACGCCCGGGGCGGAGCGGCACCGGCACCGGGACGGCACCGCCGGCACGAATCACGGCTTCGTAGGTCGCATACATCGGGTCGCCGACAAGCACCTCGCTGCCCGGTTCCGCGATGCCCATGATGACCGCATAGAGCGCGGTCTGGGTGCCGGGAAAACAAAGCACCTGACCGTCGGTGATCCGGCGCCCCGTGCGTTGCGCATAACGCCTGGCGAGCGCCGCGCGCAGACCCTCTTCGCCACGGCCGTTGGAATATTCCGTCCTGCCGGCGCGCATCGCCGCCGCAGCGCTTTCGACCAGCGCGGCGGGAGCGGTGACATCGGGGTTGCCGATCGTCAGATCGATCACGTCGCGGCCTTCGCGAAGCATGTCGCGCGCGGCGAAATGAACTTCCCATTTCGCGCCGCCGAGGCCAGAGAGCCTGTCCAGAACTGGTGCGTAGCGCATCATCTCTCCTTTTCGTTGGCAAGCGGCAGCGCGAGGATCGTGCCGATCGCGCCTGATCCGATGGCGACGATCTCACCCGGCGCGAAGGCATCCGGCAGCGCGCCGGCCTCGAACCAGAGCCCGTCGAGAACGGCGTTGCAGGCGATCGCGAGCCGGCGGGCCTCGTCGGCACCGGGCAGCCGGTCGCGCTCGGCGAGTGCGCGGACGATGAGCGCCTGCAGCTGGTCGCGAAAGGCGAGATAGCTGCGTTCGTGGGTGGCCAGCATCGCCGGGTCGCGCCTGATCAGATGGATGAACCCGGCCCAGAGCGAGATCGTCCGGCTGTCGCTGACGGGCGGTGTGAGAGAGGCCGCGATGAAGCGGCGGAGGCGGTCGAGCGGCGGGTCGGCCTCGGGCCCCGCGGCGGCCCTGGCGGCCTCGGTCTGCGCGGCCATGTGGGCGGTATAGGCCGCGTCGATCAGCGCTTCCTTGGTCGCGAAATAATGCCGGATCAGACCCTGGGTGACACCCGCGCGCTCGGCGATGGCGCGGACGGTGACCCCCTGCGGCCCGGCCTCGGCAGTCAGATCGAGGACGGCGGCAACGAGATCCGCGCGCCGGCTTTCGGGATCGTCCCGTGTAAAGGTCCGGCGCGTTTCGGCCATCGGGTCACCAGAGATTCTACGGAGGGTCACCAGAAATTATACGGATGCATAATATCTGGACCGACGCAGCTTCGCAAGCGGCCGTGACGGCGACATGCGGCGATCACGAAGAACCCTGCGGGCGCCGTTTCAGACGATGACCTCCAACCGCTGCTGCGTACCGACACCGAAGACACGCTTGTAGCGGGCGATCTCGTCGGCGGGCCCCATCGCCTTGTTGGGATTGTCCGAGAGCTTCACCGTCGGGCGGCCGTTGGCCGAGACGGCCTTGCAGACGAGGCTGAAGGGGGCAAGCCCGTCGTTCGGCGCGAAGCCGCGGAAATCGTTGGTCAGAAGCGTGCCCCAGCCGAAGGAGACCTTGACCCGGCCGGCAAACCGCGCCTGCAGTTCCTCGATCTTCTCGACGTCGAGCCCGTCGGAGAAGATGACAAGCTTGCCGGCCGGGTCTTCGCCGCGCTCCTTCCACCAGCGGATCGCGGTTTCGGCGCCGGCGGCGGGATCGCCGCTGTCGATGCGGATGCCGGTCCAGCCGGCGAGCCAGTCGGGCGCGTTCTTCAGGAACCCCTCGGTGCCATAGGTATCGGGCAGGATGATGCGCAGATTGCCGTCATGTTCCTCGTGCCAGTCGGCGAGGACGCGATAGGGAGCCTGCCGCAAGTCCGCATCGGTATCGGCAAGGGCAGCCGTCACCATCGGCAATTCATGCGCATTGGTGCCAATCGCCTCGATGTCGCGGCGCATGGCGATGCGGCAGTTCGAGGTGCCGACGAAGGCCTCGCCCAGACCCTCGATCATCGCCTGGACGCACCAGTCCTGCCAGAGGAAGGAATGCCGGCGGCGGGTGCCGAAATCGGCGATCCTGAGCCCGTCGATGCGGCGCAGGCGCTCGATCTTCTCCCACAGCCTCGTCATTGCCCGCGCGTAGAGAACCTGCAGTTCGAACTTGCCCATCGTGGCCAGGACCGAGCGCGAGCGCAATTCCATAAGCACGGCAAGCGCCGGGATCTCCCAGAGCATCACCTCGGGCCAACTGCCCTCGAACGTGAGCTCGTACTGGTCGACCCTGCGTTCCAGATGGTAGGGCGGCAGGCGCAGCTTCTCGAACCACTCCATGAAGGCGGGCGAGAACATCTGCCGCTTGCCGTAGAAGGTGTTGCCGCGCAACCAGGTGCTCTCGCCGCGCGTCAGCGAGAGGGAGCGGACATGGTCGAGCTGTTCGCGCAACTCGCCCTCGTCGATGAGGCGGGCGAGCGGGATCGCGGTAGAGCGGTTGATCAGGCTGAAAGCGACGTTGATCTTCGGCCAGTTGCGCAGCACTGACTGACACATCAGAAGCTTGTAGAAATCGGTGTCGATCATCGACCTCACGATCGGGTCGATCTTGAAGTTGTGGTTGTAGACGCGCGTCGCGATATCGACCATGTCAGCGCTCCAGGCGGACGCCGGCGGCGCGCATCCCGGCCTCCGCCTTGGCGAGCGAACCGTCGAGGTCGATCGCGCGGCAAAGCCCGGTGCGGACGGTCACATCGAACCCGAGTTTCGCCGCGTCGATCGCCGAATAGGCGACGCAGAAATCGGTGGCGAGGCCAACGAGCGTCAGTTTCGTTGCGCCGCGCGTCCTCAGGTAGCCCTCAAGCCCGGTGGGTGTGGCGTGATCGTTCTCGAAAAAGGCGGAGTAGCTGTCGATCGCGGCGCGGAAGCCCTTGCGGATCACCAGATCGGCGGGATCGGTCGCGAGCTTTGCGTGAAAGGCGGCGCCGGGGGTGCCCTGGACGCAATGAACAGGCCAGAGAACCTGCTGCCCATAGGGCATCTCGGTCACGCTGAAGGGCGCCGCGCCGGGGTGGTTCGCGGCAAAGGAGGCATGATCCGCCGGGTGCCAGTCCTGGGTCAGGACGCGGATCGAGAAACCGCCCATGAGCGCGTTGATCCCGGCCACGATCTCGTCGCCGCCCGCGACCGCGAGCGCACCCCCCGGGCAGAAATCGTTCTGCACGTCGATGACGATCAGGGCTTCGCTGGCGTCGCGCATGACGGTTCTCCTCGTAACGGTCTATGCCTAAGGAGCGCGCCGCACCGGGTCAATGGCCGCGGCGGATCCGGCGGCGCGGCGGCGCTTGTTATCGCGGCGCCGCTTTCCTATGAGGCAGGGATGGTCACCGTCGCCGCGCTCTATCGCTTCACGCCCTTCGCCGACCCCGCTGCCCTGCGCGGTCCGCTCCTGAGGCTCTGCGAGGAGACCGGAGTGCGCGGCACGCTCCTGCTTGCGCCCGAGGGGATCAACGGCACCGTCGCGGGCAGCCCGGCGGCCATCGCCGGGGTTCTGGCCCATATCCGGGCGCTGCCCGGCTGCGCGGCGCTTACCTGGAAGGAGAGCCGGGCCGCGGCGATGCCCTTCGGCCGCATGAAGGTCCGGCTGAAGCGCGAGATCGTGAGCCTCGGCGTCGAGGGCGTCGATCCCGGCCGCGCGGTCGGCCGCTATGTGGAGCCGGATGCGTGGAACGCGCTCATCGCAGCCGAGGATGTCGTCACCATCGATACCCGCAACGCCTATGAGGTGGCGATCGGCAGCTTTGCCGGTGCCATCGATCCCGGCACCGAACGCTTCCGCGACTTTCCCGCCTGGTGGCGCGAGAACCGCGCGCGGTTCGCCAACAGGCGGATCGCCATGTTCTGCACTGGCGGTATCCGCTGCGAGAAGTCGACGAACTTCCTGCTTTCGGAAGGGGTGAGCGAGGTCTTTCATCTGCGTGGCGGCATCCTGAGGTATCTCGAGGAGGTGCCCGAGAGCGAGAGCCTCTGGCAGGGCGCCTGCTTCGTCTTCGACGAACGTGTGGCTGTCGGCCACGGCCTTGTCGAAACCGACCATGTCCTTTGCCGGGCCTGCCGTCATCCGGTCGGACCGGAGGACTTGCAGCATCCGGACTTTGACGAAGGCGTCTCGTGCCCCGGCTGCAGTGCGCGTCTCGGCGACGCCGCTCGCGCCCGCTTCCGCGAGCGCCATCGGCAGGAAGCCCTGGCCCGCGCCCGCGGCGAGCGCCATGTCGGCCGGGCCTTCGAGACCCGGCAGCCGGGCGCCTAGTAGCGCCGCCTCGGCGGTTTGCTCCGCTGCTTTTCCTGACTGAACCGCGTGAAGGGCGAGCCTGAGCCGGCCGGGGTCCCGGAATCGGCCCCGGGCGCGGCGCCCTCCGGCGCGGCGGCGTCGGACACGGCGCTTTCGGCCAGTGGCTCATGCGAGACGGGCGCGACGGGCGCGACGGGCGCGACGGGCGCGGCGTCGCCGGACTGGATGCGCGCGGCGGCCGCGCGGCTGAGCGCGGCAGGTGCGCGGAGCGGAGCGGGAGAGCCCCGCATGGGGCCGGCATCGGCGGGTGCGGTCTGCGCGGCTTCTTCCGGTTCGTAGTAGATGAGCCAGAGGCCGGCTCCCATCAGGAAGAAGACGAAGGAGTAGACGACTTCCCAGATATGCACGGTGACGAGCGTGAAGCTCAGCCCGAGGAAGGTGAACATCCAGCCCAGGCGCAGGTTGGAGACCAGCGTCAGCGGCACGAACTTCCGGCGCCCAACCTGGAAGAGTGCGGAGGAATAGCCGAGCACGATGAGAACGAACCCGGGAATGCCGTAGCGCATTGCCATGAGCAGCCAGAAATTGTCCAAGCTCGAAAGCAGCCAGTAGGGGCGGTCCCAGTCGCGCAGGCCGAGGCCGAAGATCTCGTTGTTCCAGACGTTCTTCATCCCGTATTCGAAGATGATCGCCCGCCAGAAGGCCGTCTGCGCCGAAAAGGTCGCATAGCTCATCATCACCTGGATGGGGTTCCGGTTCGACAGTGAGTCGACGACGATATAGGCAAGGCAGAACAGCCCGATCAGAAGCAGCCAGCGCCAGCGGAGCTTCTGGAAGATCGTGTCCCAGGCGATCAGGGCGATCTGCAGGATGGCGGCCAGAAGGGCGCCGCTCGACAACGACAGGAAGGTCGCGAAGACAGCCATGCCGGTCAGAATGAAACGGCGGAAGGTGCTTATCGCCCCGCGCAGGCCAACAAACGCGAGCGATATGGCGACCGAGCAGAAGAGCCCGTAGTGGATCGGGTGCGAGAAGTTCACCTGCGCGCGATAGAGACCAACCCGGGGCTCATGGTGCACGTCGGCATAGGCGTTCAATCCGAGCTTGCGGAAGAACTCGAGCACCACGGCGCTGTCGGTGCGCGCCTCGATCAGGGCGAAGGGAATGGACAGCGCGATCACCCAGAGCAGGAACCGGGTGAGCGCGATGAACTGCGCCGGCGTGCGGATGCAGGCACGCCCGACGACATAGCCGCCGAGGAACTCGAGCGCGGTGGCGCCGAAATTCTGCACGACCCGATCCGGGTTGTTCACGGCCAGCGCCACGCCGACCCAGAACATGTGGAGCGTAAAGAAGATGTCGGCGGGAAGGACGCGGCCGTATTTTCCGGTGAAGAGATTGATCATCAGCGGCACGATCACGGCCAGCAGCACGATCCGCGAGGGCGACATCGCGAGCGATCCGATGCTGAAATCGAAGGGCATCATGAGCCCGAGGAGATAGAGCAGCGCGATCGCCGGCAGCCCCGTCCCGGTCGTCGCAGGCGATAGCGGCGCGAGCCCGCCAGCGGCGGGGTGCTCTTCGGTCGCGCTCATGCGCGGCCCCGCGCGCCGAAATGGCATGGAACTCCGGCTCGCGGTGTTGCGACATCCATCTCAGTAGCCCTTCAGCCAGTCGCGGCGGTCGTGCCAGGCGGCCGCCCAGGCCTCGGCCTTGTCGCGCGCCTCGCCACCCTTCCACGCCCCCTTGAGGCGGAAACCGCTGGACCTTATCGCGGCCCAGATCCACATCATCGCGATGCCGAAGGGTACCCAGGCACGCGGCCAGTGATCGCGGATGAGCGAGACCCGCGCCTTGGCAAGGCTCTTGATTCGATCGGAGCGGACGCTGGCCGAGGCGCCGACCAGATGCATGATCTGGGCCCCGGGCGTGATCACCGGCCGATAGCCGAGCCGGGCAGCGCGCAGGCAGAGATCGGCCTCTTCGCCATACATGAAGTAGCGCGCGTCAAAGCCGCCCAGCCGGTCCCAGAGCTCGCGGCGGATCATCAGGAAACAGCCGACCACGATGTCGACCTCGCGCACGGTGTCGCGGGGCCAGCCGGCCATCGCCTCGGGATTGAAGAGGGACGACCCGGGAAAGAGCGTGATCAGCCCGCTCGCGGCGCAAAAGACGCTCCACGGCGTGATCTTCTTCCAGCAAGAGGCCATGTTGAGTGTGCCATCCGGAAAGACGGTGCGGCCACCGTATATGCCGCCCGCGGGCCGGCTCCGCGCAAAGGCGAGCAGCTTGTCGACGGCGCCGTCCTGCACCTCGGTATCGGGGTTCAGGAGCAGCAGCCAGTTGCTCCGGGCCCGTGCGGCGACGATGTTGTTCGCCTTGGCGAAGCCTTCATTGGTGGTGCTGCGGATCAGTTCCACCTGCGGGAAGGCGGCGGCGACGGCATCGGCGGATCCGTCGCGGGAATCGTTGTCGTAGACGACCACATGCAGATAGGGATTGCGGGTCTCTGCAAAGAGCGTCCGCAGCGCGGCCAGCGTCAACTCGCGGGTGTTGTAGCTGACGACGATGACGGTGAGACTGTCGTCGGAGCTCCACGAAGACAGATCCTGATCGGTATTGCTCATTACACACATGGGCCGGGCCGGTTTCGCGGCCTTATACATCGCGCGCGCATCCGGCGCGACCGTCTTGTGGCGCCCGAGTGCCATCTCGCCGAGATCGAGGCGCCGACGGGCCCGCAAGATCCTGAAATGCAGGCGTTTTTCGTGATCCGACGGGCGACGCCCCGGTGCTGCGATGGCGCGGCGTTCAGCGACAGTCGGCCCCCGTGCCGTCACTTGTGCCGGGCCGGCGACAAAACCGCAGCCGCCGGACTCAGAGCGACCCGTGCGCCGCCGGCTCCGGGGCGATGAGGCGCTTGATCGCCTCGACATGCCCGAGGTCGGCCGCACGGGCGGCATCGGCGAGCGCGGCCGCTTCGGCGGCGAGCGCCCCGGGTGCCACGATGCGGTCGATCAGACCCCAGCCCAGCGCCTCGTCCGCGCCGATCTTCAGGCCGGCCATCAGGATCATCTTCGCCCTCGAGGGTCCGATGAGCGCCGCCAGACGGCGCGGATCCGAGGGCTGCGGGAGAAAGCCGAGGCGCATCACCGGATAGAAGAACTTCGCCTCGGGGACGGCGAGGCGCAGGTCGCAGGCGAGCACCATGCCGAAGGCGCCGCCCGCCAGCGTTCCGTTCAGGGCCGCGATCGTGAGACAGGGCAACGCCGCAATCGCGGAGGAGAGATGCTCCCACACCGGGTCGCTCGCGAGCCCCGCGCGCGCCTCGTCGAGGTCGGCACCGGCGGAAAACACCTTGCCCTCGCCGCTGAGGACAAGCGCCCTGACACCGCTGCGGCGTGCCTCTTCGACAGCGGTGACGAGGTCCCTCAGCATCTCGCGGGTCAGCGCATTCGCCTTGTCGGTCCGCGAAAGGCAGAGGTTCAGGAGTTCGCCGTCACTTTGTATCCGAATCAAATTATTATCGCCTTGAAATAGCCAGATTGTTGCTGTGCATTGTCGGCAACCGAGTGCAGGGTGCCCGTTGGGCGATGCGCCTGGCCATGCTATGAACCGATCGCGCGGGACGCGCAATATTTCAACGAGGCGGACACTCATGAGACATTGGACCGAAGGCGGCGCGGCCGCGATTGCCGCGATGCTGATCGCCACGGGGCCGGCCGGCGCCGAGATTACGGCAGCCGAGGCCTGGCAGGGTATCGTGGATTACTACGCGAGCATGGGCCAGTCGGTCACAGCCGCGTCGCAGGGGCAGGAAGGCGACACGCTTGTCGTGCGCGGCGCAGAGTTCGCCACGCATCTGCCCGAGGGCGACGCAAGGCTCAGCGTCGAGGAAATCCGTCTCAAGGAGATGGGCGACGGGCGCGTCGAGGTGACGATGTCGCCGGATATCCCGCTTTCGGTGAAGATGACCTCGTCGAAGGACGAAGCCATCGACATGGCGATGAAGCTCACCCAGTCGGGAATGACCTTCGTCATCTCGGGCGACAACACCGCCACCGATTACACGTTCAACTCGGCCACGATGGGGATCGACGTCGAAAGCCTGACCGTCAACGGCGAGGCTGTGCCGATGACCATTTCGGGCAATCTCGCCAACCTGGCCGGCGCCTACCACATGGTCAAGGACGGCACGACCCGTCAGATCAGCTCGGACTTCTCCTCGGACAAGCTCGATTTCGCGATGAAGGCGAACGATCCCAAGGGGGAGGGCAGCCTGGCCTTCGAGGGAACGCTGAACGGTCTGAGCGGGACCGGCAAAGCGACACTGATCGAGGGGATCAACAGCCAGGATCTCCTGGCAATGCTGAACGCCGGCATGTCGATCGACACGGCGATGAACTACGGTGCCAGCGCCTATACGTTCGACTTCCACGACAAGGCCGATGCGGCGAGCGGCAACGCCTCGGGCGCGGGCGGCTCGTTTCACATGACCATGTCGAAGGACGG
The DNA here is from genome assembly GCA_020637635.1 of Albidovulum sp. Classification (GTDB taxonomy): domain Bacteria; phylum Pseudomonadota; class Alphaproteobacteria; order Rhodobacterales; family Rhodobacteraceae; genus Albidovulum. The sequence continues at coordinate 24,233 of JACKKB010000007.1, read as the reverse complement.
GTTGCGTTACGGCGGCCAAAGCAGCGGCGACAAGGTGAGCATGCAGATCCCGCAGATGCCGCCGGTCGACTTCTCGATCGGGGAAGCGGCGTTCGACATGTTGATGCCGGTCACGGCCTCTGATCAGGAACAGCCCTTCTCCTTCCTCATCAAGATCGCCGATCTCGAGGTTTCGGAGATGCTCTGGGGCCTTTTCGATCCGGGCCAGAAACTGCCACGTGATCCGGCGACCCTGATCATCGACGCCGCGGGCATGGCCAAGCTCGACATCAACATTTTCGACCCTGCGAATGCGGAACGGCTTGACAAGGGTGCCCCGGGCGAGGTCAGCGCGGTGAAGCTCAACCAGCTCCGTGTCACGGCCGTCGGCGCCGATCTGACGGGGGACGGCGATGTTACGCTCGACAATTCCGGACCGAAACCGAAGCCCCTGGGCGCGGTCAACCTCAAGCTCGTCGGCGGCAATGCCCTGATCGACAAGCTGGTCGAGATGGGTCTCATTCCGCAGGATCAGGCGATGGGCGCGCGGATGATGCTGGGCCTCTTCGCGGTGCCCGAGGGCGAGGACACGCTGACCTCCAAGATCGAGTTCAAGGAAGACGGCGGCATCTACGCCAACGGCCAGCGCATCCAGTAGCGCACCGCGCCGGATGATCCTGAAGGGCCGCCCCCGGGGCGGCCTTTCGCATCTGGGGTCCTCTCAGCGCTCGGCTATCACCCGTGTGGTCTGCTGGCCGAGCCCCTCGACACCAAGCTCGACCTCGTCGCCGGGCTTCAGATAGCGCGGCGGCTTCATGCCCATGCCGACGCCCGGCGGCGTGCCGGTCGAGATGACGTCGCCCGGATGGAGCGTCATGATGGCGCTGAGGTAGGCCACGAGATGGGCGACGCCAAAGACCATGGTCGCTGTCGTTCCGTCCTGCATCCGGCGGCCGCCCACGCTCAGCCAGAGCCGGAGCGCCTGCGGGTCCGGGATCTCGTCGCGGGTGACGAGCCAGGGACCGAGGGGGCCGAAGCTGTCGCTGCTCTTGCCCTTGGTCCACTGACCGGCGCGCTCTATCTGGAAGGCCCGTTCGGAGACGTCGTTCGCGACCGCATAGCCGGCGACGCAAGCCAGCGCATCGGCCTCGTCGACATGCTTGGCGCGGGTCCCGATGATCACGGCGAGCTCTACCTCCCAGTCGGTCTTTTGCGATCCGCGCGGGATCACGATCGGGTCGTTCGGCCCGACGATTGCCGAGGTTGCCTTCATGAAGATCACCGGCTCGGGCGGCACCGGCATGCCGCTTTCGGCGGCGTGGTCCGCATAGTTGAGCCCGATGCAGATGAACTTCCCGGTGCCTCCGACGCAGGGCCCGATGCGGGTCGCGGGATCGACGGTCGGCAGCTGCGCGGGGTCGAGCGCGCGCATCATCGCGATGCCCTGATCCGAAAGGACCGCGCCGGCGATGTCGGGCACGAGCCCGGTCAGGTCGCGGATCGTGCCGTCGCTGTGATAGAGACCGGGGCGTTCCGCCCCCGCGGGACCATGGCGCAACAGCTTCATCGGATCTCCTTGCGTGGGGTGACTGGCTTGGCGCACTACGTGCAGAACTGCTCCGCGGATGCAAGCCGGAGGTCCCGGGCCTTGGCAGACTTGCGCCGACCGCCGGGGCGGACTACGTGCAGGTTGAGACCCCGAGGAGCCGACGCCGCCCATGACCGACCGACTGTCGCGCCTTGCCGAGATGCTTCTGATCGCCGCCACCCGGGCCGGTGCCGATGCCGCCGATGCGCTGGCGGTCGATGGCACATCGATTTCGATCGATGTCCGCGACGGCAAGCTCGAACAGGCGGAACGCGCCGAGGGCATCGAGATCGGGCTCAGAGTGCTGACGGGCAATCGGCAGGCCTGCGTCTCGGCCTCGGACGTATCCGAACGCACGATCGGCGAGATGGCCGAGCGGGCCGTGGCGATGGCGCGCGCCGCGCCCGCGGACGACAGTCTCGGCCTGGCGCGGCCGGAGGACCTGGCGCGCGGCTGGGATCTGGCCGCTCTCGACCTCGTCGACCCGGCAAGGGAGCCGGCGGCGGCGGAGCTTGAGGCGCTTGCGCGCGATGCCGAAGCAGCCGCGCTTTCGGTGGCAGGCGTCACGCGGGTGCAATCGGCCTCAGCAACCTTTTCGCGCCGGCGCATCCATCTGGCGGCGACGAACGGATTTTCGGGCGGCTACAGCCGTAGCGGGCGATCGGTTTCCGCGGTTGCGACCGCCGGCGAGGGCCTCAAGATGGAACGGGACTGGGCCGCCGAAAGCCGGGTCTACGCAAGCGACATGCCCGCGGCAGAAGCGATCGGCCGACTGGCCGGCGAACGGGCGGTGGCGCGGCTCGGGGCGCGCAAACCCCGTACCGGCGCCTTTCCGGTTCTCTATGACGAACGGGTGGCCGGGGGGCTCATCGGGCATCTTCTGGCCGCGGCCAACGGCAGTGCCATCGTGCGCGGCGGGTCGTGGCTGCGCGACATGCTGGGAGAGCAGGTTCTTCCCGCTGGTCTTTCGATTCACGAAAACCCGTTGCGGCCGCGGATCGGCGGCTCGCGCCCCTTCGATGCCGAGGGGCTGGCCTCCTCGCCGCGCGACATCGTGCGCTTTGGCGTGCTGCAGGGCTGGACGCTCGACCTCGGCACGGCGCGCCGGCTCGGCATGCGCTCGACGGGCTCGGCCTCACGCGGGGCCGGCTCTCCGCCCGCACCGAGCGTCAGCAACATCGCGCTGACCCAGGGCGACCGGTCGCCCGCACAACTCATGGAGGAGATGGGCACGGGGCTCTATGTCACCGGGCTCATCGGCGCGTCGATCAACCCGACAACCGGGGACTATTCGCGCGGGGCCTCTGGGTTCTGGATCGAGAACGGGGCAATCGCCTTTCCGGTCAACGAATGCACCATTGCCGGGAACCTCCGCGAGATGCTGCTGCGGATACAGCCGGCCAACGATGCGCTTGCGCATCGAAGCCATGTCGTGCCGTCGCTTCTGGTCGAGGGGCTGACGCTTGCCGGCGACTGATCTGGAGCTTCTGGTCGCAGCCGCGCGTGCTTCCGGCGAGATCGCCCGGCGCTTTTTCCGCCGGCAGACCACGATCTGGGAAAAGGCCGGCGACGAGGGTCCCGTGACCGAGGCCGACCTCGCGGTCAACGAGATGTTGAAGGCCGAGCTTCTTGCCGCGCGGCCGGACTACGGCTGGCTTTCGGAGGAAACCCCCGACAGCCGCGACCGGCTGGAGGCCGAGAGTGTCTTCATCGTCGATCCGATCGACGGCACCCGCGCCTTCATCAAGGGCGACACCAACTTTGCCCATGCGCTGGCAGTGGCGCGGGAGGGGACCGTAACCGCGGCGGTGGTCTATCTGCCGATCGAGGAGGCGCTCTACGCCGCCGAGGCCGGAGGCGCGGCCATGCTGAACGGACAGCCGATCCGGGTTTCCGCGCGGCACGGTACCGACGGCGCGACGGTCCTGGGCGCCAAGGCCGCCTTTGCACCCGAACACTGGCGGGGCGGTGTCCCCGAGGGGCTGACGCGCAGGTTCGGGCCGGCAATGTCGCTCCGGCTCTGCCGCGTGGCCGAGGGGAGCGCCGATGCAACGATAAGCCTCGGGCCCGCCTGGGAATGGGATATCGCCGCCGGCGACCTCATCGCGCGACAGGCGGGGGCTGAGGTTTCAGACCGCACCGGCCGCCGGGTGCGCTACAATTCCGAGAGCGCCCGGTCGAACGGCATTCTTGCTGCGCCCGTGGCGCTCTGGCAGACCCTGAGCAGACGGCTCGCGGTCTGATCAGGCGGTCTGATCAGACCGTGTGAAGGTAGAGATCGAAGTCGACCTCGCTGATGGTGCGGGCAACGCGTGCGTATTCGGCCGCCTTCACCGCGGTGAAGGTGCGGTGCATGTCTTCGCCCAGCGCCGCCTTCAGGAAATCCGAATGCGTCGCCGCATCGATGGCGGCCCGCCAGTCGCGCGGGATACGCGGGCCTTCGGGATCTTCGGAATAGGCGTTGCCGGTGGTTTCCGGGCCGGGATCGAGCCGCAGATCCAGCCCATGCTGGATGCCCGCGAGAACCGTCGTGGCGACGAGATAGGGATTGGCATCGACGCCCGAAGGGCGGTGCTCGATCCGCCGCGCGGAAACGTCGCCCGCGGGCACGCGCAGCGCCACCGAGCGGTTGTTGACGCCCCAGGCGGTCGAGACGGGCGCATAGCTCTGGTTGGCGAACCGGCGCCAGGAATTCAGGTGCGGGGCGAAGACCAGCATCGATTCCGCCATGGTCGCGCGCAGCCCGCCCAGCGCGTGGAGAAGCGGCTCGGTCCAGGTCCCTGCGGTCTTCTCGGCGAAGATGTTGCGGCCGCTCTCGTCGCGCAGCGAGACGTGGAAATGCATCCCCGAACCCGCATAGCTGGCAATCGGCTTGGCCATGAAGCAGGCCACGACACCATGCGCGCGCGCCTGTGCCCGCACGATCCGCTTCAGGCGCATCAGGTCGTCGGCCGCCTGCATCACGTCCTCGCGGTAGTGCAGCGTCAGTTCGTACTGCCCGGGCGCATATTCGGAGATCAGCGTCTCGGCGCGAATCCCGGCCTTTTCGGCCGCCGCATAGACATCGGAAAAGAGCGGCAGCATGCCCTGGAGGTGATCGACGGAATAGACCTCGGTCTTGTGGCTCCGGCGACCGTCGAGCACGTCGGCAGCCGGTTGCATCCGGCCGGCCGCATCGGGATCACGCGCGAGCAGGAAGAACTCGAGTTCGAAGGCACCGGCCGCCACAAGCCCGCGCGCCGCGAGGGCATCGACCTGACGGCGAAGCGCATGGCGAGGGTCGGAGGTCATCGGACGTCCATCAAGCTCGTAGAGCGACAGAAAGACCTCTGCGCGCGGCGGATTGGTCCCGTGCAGCGGCTTCAGCGTGCCCGGCAACGGCCAGGCCCTCAGATCGCCGTCGCCCTGATCCCAGATGAGGCCGGTCTCGTGCACGTCCTCGCCGCAGACGTCGAGCCCGAGGATCGATATCGGCATGTGGCGTCCGGACCTGAAGAGCGGCAGAAGCTCGTGACGGCGGATGATCTTTCCGCGACCGATCCCGTTCGAATCATGCAAGACGATGTCTACCGCCTCGATCTCGGGGTGGGCGTCGAGAAAGGCTTCGGCCTCGGCGATGGTCGCGCCTGAAGGGCTTGTCGTCTGGGTCATGGTCATTCCGGGGAAAAGAGCTCGGTCAGGATCTCGTCGAATGCGGCGACGAGGCCGGCGATCTGCCGTTTCTTCGTCGCCGGGCTGACGAGCATCATGTTGTGAAACGGGGCAATCAGGCAGCCGCGGTTCAGAAGCGCGGTGTGCAGCGTGGCCTCGACCTGGGGAACGTGGGCCAGGGCCGCCTCGGCGCCGTTCTTCAACGGGCAGGGGGCACAGATGAATTCCACCCGGGCGCCGACCCGGACCGAGTGCCAGGGCGCACCATGGCGGGAAATCACCGCGGAAAGGCCGGACGCGAGCCTTTCGGCGCCCTTCTCCATATGGGCGTAGTTCGCCTCGGTCATCACTTCGGAGAGGGTCGCGCGCAGGCAGGCGAACTGCATCGGATTGGCCGAAAGCGTGGTGCCCATCCCCGAGTGTCCCGACGGCCGCCCGGCATTGTAGCGCAGATACTTGGTGGCGACATTCGGACGCAGGCCCCAGATCGCGGTCGGCATGCCACCGGCCACACATTTTCCGACCACGAAGATGTCCGGGTCGAGCCCGTGCACGGCCGTGTAGCCGCCAAGCCCCGAGGAAATCGTGTGCGTCTCGTCGATGATCAGAAGCGCACCGTAGCGCGTGGCCAGCTCCCGAAGGCCCTCGTGGAAGCCCGACTCGGGGAGCACCATGCAGGAATTCGTCATCACGGGTTCGGTCAGAATCGCAGCAACAGAGCCTGTTTTCAGCTCTTGCTCGACACTTTCGAGGTCGTTGAACTCGGCACATGCGGCCAGTTCGGACAGGTCGGCGACCTGTCCGGTCAAACCGGGCCGGGCCACGGTGATCCCGTTCCGGCGCTCGACCATCGTGTCTTCGACGGTGCCATGGTAGCAGCCGTTGAACACCAATACCTTCGTGCGTCCCGTCACCGCACGGGCGACGCGCAGCGCAAAGCGGTTGGCATCGGTGGCGGTGGTGGCGATCTGCCATTTGAAGTCGCCGAACCGTTCCGTCAGCAGTCGGCCGGCGGCAAGCGCGTCCTCGGTCGGCAGCATGTAGGTCAGGCCGTTCCTTGCCTGCGCGCGGATCGCGCGCGCCACCGGCTTCGGTGAATGGCCGAACATGGAGCCGGTATCGCCGAGGCAGAAATCGTCGATCCCGTAGCCGTCGAGATCGGTCAGGCGGGCGCCCTTCGCCTTGGCCACGAGGAGGGGGAAGGGCATCGGCCAGTCCTTCATCCAGTGCATCGGCACGGAATCGAGATAGTCGGAGGCGCCGCTTGCCAGCGCCGCACGGGTCTTCGGCCGCGAGCTCTCGAAACGACGCTTTTCGCGCTCGGCCATGGCAGCCAGCCGCGCAGGGCCAACGCCCGCGAAGGGTGATCTGGTGGTGTCCATCGCAGCCTCCTGCCGAACGCGTCACACGTTATGATCAAATTGTCGGTGCGTGCAAAGTCAATATCGGCTTTGCCGAGGCCAAGCAATCATGATGTTTGATCAAATTTCTTACCAGCACATCGCGGCTAGTGTCGCCCATCCTGCGATTTCGGCAAGGATTTGCGCCGCCCCCATCACGTCGCCGGTCTGGCCGCCGATCTGGCGCAGCGCGAGCACCGCGATCGAGGTCGCGGCGAGCGCCATCGCGACGGCGACAGCAAGAGCCGTTTCGAACCCGAGTGGCAGCAGGCAGAGCGCGCCCATCGCCAGCGCTGCCCGGGCTGTCCGCGGCGCCACCTTGGCGGCCGCGCGGCCAAGCCCGTCGGTCCGCGCGGCGGGCATCAGGGCGAGAAGGGCTGGCAGGCAGGCGCGCGAGGCCGCCGCAAGTCCGATGAGCGCGGCGGCGCCGATGCCATGGCCGAGCGCAGTCGCAATGCCCTCGGCCCGAAAGAGCATCGCGAGAACGATCGCGAGCACGCCGTAGGATCCGACGCGGCTGTCGCGCATGATGTCGAGCTTGCGGGCAGCGGTATCGCCGCCGCCAAAGCCGTCCGCGACATCGCCGAGTCCGTCCTCGTGCATCGCACCGGTCACCAGGGCGCCGGCAGCTAGCGCCACCAGCGCCGCCATCGCCGGGCTCATTCCAAGCCATAAGGCGGACGCGGCGGCCAGGGCGGCAATCGCTCCGACCCCGGCGCCGACGATCGGCCAGGCCCAGGCGCTGTCGGCCATCTTCGGGGCGCCCGAGAGCCGCCCCGCCGGCAGCCGGGTCAGGAACATGACCGCAAGCCGGAACTCCTCGATCCGCCTACCGTTCATTCCGCCGGGTCGCACGCCCCCGTGCCCCTCGCCCCCGTGCCCCTCGCCCCCGTCGTTCATGTCCCCGTCGTTCATGCCTCGGAGACGCCGGCTTCGCCGAAAGTCGCCATGCCGTTGTGACAGGCAAGCGCGGCTCGGACGATGCCAAGCGCGAGTGCCGCGCCCGAACCCTCGCCGAGCCGCATGTCGAACTCGAGCACCGGGCGCTTGTGAATCGCGGCCAGGAGCTTGCGGTGCCCGGGCTCGGCCGAGGCGTGGCCGACAAGGCAGTGATCGAGCAGGCGCGCATCGGCGGCGTAGAGAACCGCGGCTGCGGCCGTGCAGATGAAGCCGTCCAGAATGACCGGGATCCGCGCCGCGCGCGCGGCCAGGACCGCGCCGCAGATGGCCGCCTGTTCGCGCCCGCCGAGGGCGGCCAGGATGGCCGGAGCATCGCCCGCAGTGGCCGAATGTCGGGCGAGGCCGCGCGTGATGGCGCTGACCTTGCGTTCGATTCCGGCCTTGTCAGAGCCTGTGCCGGGCCCCACCCACTCGGCCACCGGGCCGCCGAAACAGGCGGCCGCGAGCGCTGCGGCGACGGTGGAATTGCCGATCCCCATCTCGCCGAGGATCAGGATGTCGGCATCTTCGTCCACGGCGGAGGCGCCCTGCCAGAGCGCGTCGAGGCAGTCGGTCGCGCTCATCGCCGGGGCCTCGGTGAAATCGGCCGTCGGGCGTTCGAGCTCGATCGCGATGACCGACAGCGTGGCGCCGGTGACGACACACAGCTGGTTGATGGCGGCGCCTCCGGTCTCGAAGTTGGCCACCATCTGCGCGGTCACTTCCTGAGGGTAGGGGTTCACGCCCTGGGCGCAGATGCCGTGGTTGCCGGCAAAGACCAGCGCCTGCGCCCTGTCGATCGCGGGTCGGGCGGTTCCGCGCCAGGTGGCCATGAACTCGGCCAGCTGCTCGAGCCGGCCAAGCGAGCCGGGCGGCTTGGTCAGCGAGTTCTGGCGTGCGCGTGCGGCCTCTGCAGCATGGGCATCGGCGGCGGGCAATCGGTCGGCCAGAGCCGCGATCTGCGACAGGGTGGTGATACGGGGAAGCGTCATGTCATTTCACTTTCAAGGGCAGACCAGAGACGGCGAGATAGACCTCATCGCAGGCCGCCGCAATGCGCTGGTTGAGACTTCCGGCCGCATCTCTGAAGGCCCGTGCGAGCGGGTTGTCGGGAACGATGCCCATGCCTACCTCATTGGTCACGAAGACGACCGGATCGCGCTGGCCGCGAAGTGCTGCCAGCAGCGCGTCGGCCGCACTCTCCCATGGAAGATCGGCAAGCATGAGGTTCGAGAGCCACATCGTCAGGCAATCGACGAGCCGCGGCCCCTGCCCGTCCGTGGCGCGAAGTGCTGCGGCCAGATCGCGCGCCGCGGCATGGGTGCGCCATTGCGAACCGCGCCGTGCCTGATGCTGCAAGATGCGCTCCGCCATCTCCGCGTCCAGCGCCTCGGCCGTGGCGACGTAGACGGCACAGTCGCCGAGCGACAGGGCCATTGTCTCGGCGATCCGGCTTTTGCCGGACCGCGCGCCACCGGTAATCAGTATCGTCTTGCCCATAGCCCTGTCTCAAAGCAGAAACGAGCCGGTCGGACTAGGGAGAATGCGACCGTGGCCGCCAGTTGGGCGACAGATCTGATCCTGATCCGTCACGCGCCTGCGTTGACGGAGGGGCGTCTGTGCGGGCGCCGCGACGTTGCCGCCGACTGTTCGGATCCGGCGGCGCTGGCGGCGGTCCGGGCGCAGGTCGGCACCCCTCCGCGCCTGATCACGAGCGGTGCCCTGCGGGCCCGCCAGACGGCAGAGGCACTCTGGTCCGGGGTGCCCGGCATCATCGAAGCCGCCTTTCTCGAACAGGATTTCGGCGAATGGGAGGGCCAGCCGGCCGATGCGCTTCCCGATCTCGGTGCGCTCACCCCCGATGCACTTGCCCAGTTTCGCCCGCCCGGGGGCGAGAGTTTCGGCGATCTCTGTCGGCGCATCGTGCCGGCCCTGGAGGCGCTTGCCGGCGGGGAAACGACCGTGGTCGTCGCCCATGCCGGAACCGTTCGCGCGGCGCTTGCGCGGGCCATCGGTTCCCAGGCGGGCGCGCTCTCGTTCGAGGTCGCACCGCTTTCCGTCACGCGACTCAGGATCACCTCTGCCGGCTGGTCGGTAGCCGGCGTCAACTGGACCGGCCCATGACGCAGCCAAGCGCCAGCGTTGCCGGGCATCTCGGCGAGTTCCTGCAGGGCGTTCTCGGTCCTGGCGGGCCGGTCGCTCTGGTGACGCTTCCCTGCCCGGTGCTGCAGGTGTCGGCGCGGGTCTCGCCCGCAGAGGCCTTCGGCATCGAGGATCGCGGTCAAGGGCTCATCGAGCCGGCGCGTGCCGTCCGCTTTCTCGAAACACTCGGCTTGCGGATCGACGGCAAGGTCACGATCGCGGCGGAGATGCCCGTCGGCGGCGGTGCCGGGGCCTCGACCGCGGCGCTCGTCGCGCTGGCGCGGGTCGCGGGCCATGCCGGCCCCCCGCCCGCCCTTGCGGCGGCCTGCGTGCGGAACGAGGGCGCGAGCGATCCGCTGATGTTCCCGAGGCCGGAGCGCCTCCTTTGGGCATCGCGCGAGGCGAGGATTGTTGAGGGGTTCCCGGCGCTGCCGCGGATGGAGGTCGTTGGCGGCTTCTTCGGCCCGAACCGGCGCACGGTTGCCGCCGACGCGCGATTTCCCGACATAGCCGATCTGGTGGATCGCTGGCGCACCGCCGCAGGGGCCGCCGACGCGCCGGCCCTTGCGGCGCTGGCCTCGGATTCCGCGCGCCGGACGCTCGCGCTGCGCGGGCCTTCCGGCGACCCGACCGAAGCGCTTGCGGAGCGGCTCGGCGCCTGCGGCTTCGCCATCGCCCATACCGGCTCTGCGCGCGCATTGTTGTTTCGGCCGGGAACCTCTGGCAAGACCGCCGAGAGTGAACTCATCCGCGCAGGGTTCAGACAGGTTGTGCGGTTCACGGTTGGCGGGTTTGCATGATTGGCGCGGCAATGATGCTCGTCGGGTTGATGCTCGACGCGATCCTGGGTTGGCCCGACCGGTTGTTTCGGATCATCTCCCATCCCGTGGTCTGGATCGGCGCCCTGATCCGGGCGCTCGACAGGTGGTGCAACGTTTCCGGCGCGCATCCGGCGCTCTTGCGGCTGGCGGGGGCATTCGTCACGGTTCTCGTGGTCGGGCTGTGCGGCGCCATCGGCTGGATGCTGACCCAGGCGCTGCCGCCCGGGCTCGTCGCAATGGTCGTGGGCGGGCTTGTCGCCTGGCCGTTCATCGCGGCACGATCGCTCTACGACCATGTGGCCGCGGTGGCAGAGCCGCTTGCCGCGGGCAATCTCGCCGCTGCGCGCCATGCCGTGTCGCGGATCGTCGGGCGCGATCCCGACCAGCTCGACCGGGCCGGGATCGCCCGTGCAGCGATCGAAAGCCTGGCCGAGAACAGTTCGGACGGCGTCGTGGCGCCGATCTTCTGGGGCGTGATCTTCGGGCTGCCCGGGATCATGGGCTACAAGGCGATCAATACGCTCGATTCGATGATCGGCCATCGCACGCCGCGCCACCGGGCCTTCGGCTGGGCGGCGGCGCGGCTCGACGATCTCGTGAACCTCATTCCCGCCCGCCTGACCGGCCTCCTCTTCGCGCTCCTTTCGACGCGACCGAAAGTTGCACTTCGGATCATGTGGCGCGATGCGCGCAAACACCGCTCACCGAATGCGGGCTGGCCGGAAGCAGCGATCGCCGGCGGGCTCGACATCCGCCTGTCGGGTCCGCGGCACTATGCCGACACGGTGGCCGATGAGCCCTGGCTGAACGAAGGCGCGCCCGATCCGAGGGCGGCGGATTTTCCCCGGCTCTTCCGGCTCTACCGCTACGCCATCCTTGCGCTCGCCCTCGTTCTCACGGTATGCGCGCTTCTCTGACGGAGACGGCGATGCGTGACCACGGGGGCAATATCGACGGTGCGCGGCAGCGGTTCGGCGGCGCGCGCGAGGCGTGGATCGACCTGTCGACGGGGATCAACAGGGTGCCCTATCCGCTGCCTGGGATCAGCGCCGATGCCTGGACGATGCTGCCAACGCAAACCGCCATTGCCGGTCTCGTCGAGGTCGCCCAGCGCCGCTACCGGACGCGGGCACGGCTTCTTCCCGTCGCCGGCGCCCAGGCGGCGATCCAGATGATCCCGCTCCTGGCACCGCCCGGACTGGCCCGGGTCCTCGGGCCGACCTACAACGAACATGCCGCGGCGCTCACAGCCGCGGGCTGGACTGTCGAAACGGTTGCGGATCCCGATGCGCTTGCCGGCGCGGACATGGCCGTCCTCGTCAACCCGAACAATCCCGACGGCCGGCGGCTGACGCCGGACGAGATCCGGGCGCTCGGGCCGCTTGTCGGCCGTCTCGTCGTCGACGAGAGCTTCGCCGACCCCGAGCCTGCGCTCTCCGTCGCCCCCGACGCGGGCAGGGGCCTTCTCGTCCTGCGCTCGTTCGGCAAGTTCTACGGGCTCGCAGGGCTGAGGCTCGGCTTCGTTCTCGGCGGCGCGGAGGACATCGCCCGGCTTGGCGAAATGGCAGGCCCCTGGCCGGTTTCGGGTGCCGCGATCGAGATCGGCCGCGCGGCGCTCGGCGACGAGGCCTGGGCCGCGGCGACGGCAACGCGGCTCTGCGCGGAGGCCATCGCGCTCGACCGGCTGGCCAGTTGTGCCGGCTGGAGACTTGTCGGCGGCACCAGTCTCTTCCGCCTCTACGAGACGGGAGATGCCGCGGCGGCGCAGGAGCGGCTTGCCGCCACGCAGATCTGGTCGCGGCGCTTTCCCTGGTCGGCAGGTTGGCTGCGGCTCGGCCTGCCCGGCCCGGCAGAAGAGTGGAAGCGGATCGAGGCGGCGCTCGGCCACTGAGGCCCGGACGGCGACAGGCGTGCGGCCGTTCAGCGTGCTAGCGCGAAGAGCGCATCGAGATCGAGATACCTGGCGATGTGATCGGAAAGCGCGTCGAGCGTGTCCTGCACCGCGGCGGAGTAGCCCGCCGAAGAGGCGGTGCCGAACTGGGCCAGAAAGGCCGCGCGAAAGTCATCGCCCGAGAACATCCCGTGCAGGTAGCTGCCGGCAATGCGCCCGTCGCGCGAGACGGCGCCGTCGTCGCCGGTGCCGAGGCGGGCGAAGGGTCGGGCGCGGTCCGGCCCCTCGGTCCGGCCGATGTGGATCTCGTATCCCGTCATCGGAGCGCCGCTTGCCAGATGCACCGCCGTCGTCCGGCTCAGCCGCTTGTCGCCCGTCATCACGGTCTCGACATCGAGAAGGCCCAGGCCTTCGACCGCGCCCGCTGGCCCCTCGACCCCCTCGGGGTCGGCAATGTGTCGCCCGAGCATCTGGTACCCGCCGCAGATGCCGAGGACATGGCCGCCACGCCGGACATGTGCGGCAAGATCGACATCCCAACCCTGTTGGCGCAGGAATGCCAGGTCGCCGCAGGTCGATTTCGATCCCGGGATGATGACCAGTGCCGCATCACCCGGAATCGGCTGGCCGGCGCGAACCATGGTCAGGGAAACGCCGGGTTCCTGTTTCAGCGGGTCGAGATCGTCGAAATTCGCGATCCGGCTGAGCGCCAGACAGGCGATCCTGAGAGACCCGGTGCCGGTCGTCCCGCCAAGATCGAGCGCGTCCTCCGCCGGCAGTCTGCCCGCCGCGGCAAAGTAGGGCAGGACGCCCAGACCCCGCCAGCCCGTTCGCTCCTCGATCAGGCGGTAACCGGCATCGAAGAGCCCGGGATCGCCGCGGAACTTGTTGACGACGAACCCGGCGACAAGCGCCTCGTCTGCCGGATCGAGCACGGCCTTGGTCCCGACCAGCTGGGCGATGACGCCACCGCGGTCGATATCACCGACGATCACGACGGGCAGATCTGCGGCCCGGGCGAACCCCATGTTGGCGATGTCGCCGGCACGCAGGTTCACCTCTGCCGGGCTGCCGGCGCCCTCGACGATCACCAGATCATGTGCCGCCCGCATGCGCGCGAAGCTCTCGAGAACGGCGAGCAGCAGTTGCGGCTTCAGGGCGGCATAGTCTCTTGCCCGCACCGTTTTCAGCCGCTTGCCCTGCACGACGACCTGCGCACCGGTCTCGGTCTCGGGCTTCAGGAGGATGGGGTTCATGTCGGTATGCGGTTCAAGCCCCGCGGCAAGCGCCTGCAGCGACTGTGCCCGCCCGATCTCCCCACCGTCGACGGTCACGGCAGCGTTGTTCGACATGTTCTGCGGCTTGAACGGCGCGACGGAAATGCCCCGCCTGCGGGCAGCCCGACAGAGACCCGCGACAAGAAGCGACTTGCCGACATTGGAGCCGCAGCCCTGGATCATGAGTGCGGTCATGGTTTCCTTCCCGTACCGCGAGGGCGGCGTCCGCGGAGGCCTCCGGCGGGAGTATTTTCCGCCACAATGAAATCAGCGGGGAAGGTGCAGCGGCGGCCCTCCGCCTCGGGCGGAACGTTCCGGGGAGACGGAGGGCTTTCACTGTGGACGGTCATCGGCGCTCCCGCCTGTACCGCGACCGAAGCCTGGAGCAAAACCTGTTTCATTGTGGTTAAAATACTCCGGGGGACCGGGGGCGGCGCCCCCGGCCGCTGCGTCAGAACTCGACGCCCTTCTGCCCCTTGATCCCTGACCGGAAGGGGTGTTTCACCAATGTCATCTCGGTCACCAGATCGGCGATCTCGATCAGCTCTTCCTTGGCGTTCCGCCCTGTCAGAACGACATGTGTCAGCGCCGGTTTCTCGGCCTTGAGGAACGCGACGACCTCGTCGATCGGCAGGTAGTCGTAGCGCAGCGCAATGTTGATCTCGTCGAGCAGCACCAGCCGATTGCGCTCGTCGCGGATCAGCTCCTTGGCCTTTTCCCATCCGCGCCGGGCGGCGGCGATGTCCTTTTCCTTGTCCTGGGTTTCCCAGGTGAACCCCTCGCCCATGGCGAAGAACTGGCAGAGATGGCTGAAATGCGCCTCGATGAGTCGCCGCTCACCGGTGTCCCAGGCGCCCTTGATGAACTGCACCACGGCGCAGGGCATCTCATGCGCGATGCAGCGCAGAATCATCCCGAAGCCGGAGGAGGATTTGCCCTTCCCCGCCCCGGTATGGACGATGATCAGGCCCTTTTCGCCCTCTTTCGTCGCCATGATCTTGTCCCGCGCGGCCTTCTTCTTGGCCATCTTCTGCGCGTGGCGGGCGGCGTCTTCCGCCGGATCGGTCGGTTTCGGTGCGGCCATGGTCCCTTCCGTTGCTTGACAAGCAGGCGCCCGATGCCTCAGGTGAGGCGGCGCTGGTTCCTGTCTTAGGGCAGGCGAAGAGGGAATGCGACAGGCTTTGCGACGCTCCGTTGCGCAAGTCCGAAGCGCAGCCGCCCCCGCGACCGTGACCGGAGAGGTCCGCCCCGTGCCACTGGCGTCATGCCGGGAAGGCGGGCGGGCCGCAGGGGCGATGCCCCGACATCCGCAAGCCGGGAGACCTGCCAGCGCGACGACGTGACGGCGGACGGGGGGTTCCGCGACCGGCCCGGGGCGACGGCCCCCCGCAGGCATCCCCGTTCGCGAAGAAGAAGGGATCGCTGCCGGTGACCGTGACTTTGCATGTCTGTACCACTTGCAAGATGGGCTTGCCCGTGGAAGAGGGCGTGCCCCGCCCCGGGGCGCGGCTGCTGGCCGCCCTCGAGGCCGCCGGGGCGCCCGAGGGCGTCCGGATCGTCGCCGTCGAGTGCCTTTCGGCCTGCGATCATGGCTGCAACATCGCTCTCTCGGGGCCCGGGCGATGGTCCTATGTCTATCGCGGTCTCGACCCGGAGACCCATGTGGCCGACATCCTTGCGGGTTCAGCCGCCTATGCCGCAACAACGGACGGACTCGTGCCCTGGCGCGCACGGCCGGAAATCTTCCGCAAGCAGTCGCTTGCCCGAATCCCGCCAGTGGAGACGCTGAAATGAACGACCTGAACAAGATACCCGTCACCGTCATCACCGGTTTTCTGGGCAGCGGCAAGACCACGCTTATCCGTCATCTGATGCAGAATCCTCAGGGCAGGCGGCTCGCCGTGCTCGTCAACGAATTCGGGTCGGTGGGTGTCGACGGCGATATCCTGAAGAGCTGTGCCGACGCGAACTGTCCGGCCGAGAACATCGTCGAACTGGCCAACGGCTGCATCTGCTGCACGGTCGCCGACGATTTCATCCCGACGATCGAAGCGCTGATGGCCCTGCCGCAGAGGCCCGATCATATCCTGATCGAAACCTCGGGCCTGGCGCTGCCGAAGCCGCTGCTGAAGGCCTTCGACTGGCCCGCGATCCGCTCGCGCATCACCGTGGATGGCGTCATCGCGCTGGCCGATGCCGAGGCGGTCGCGGCGGGGCGTTTCGCGCCGGATGTGGACGCGGTGCAGGCGCAGCGCGAGGCGGATGTCAGCATCGACCATGAAACACCCCTGTCCGAGGTGTTCGAGGACCAGATCTCCTGCGCCGATATCGTGCTTTTGTCGAAGGCCGATCTGGCCGGAGAGGCGGGCATCGTCGCCGCGCGTGCGGTGGTCGAGGCCGAGGCGCCGCGCAAGCTGCCGATCCTGGCCATGCAGGAGGGGCGGATCGATCCATCGGTGATCCTCGGGCTCAATGCGGCGGCCGAGGACGATCTCGATGCCCGCCCCTCGCATCACGACGGGGCAGACGACCACGAGCACGACGATTTCGACACGGTGGTGATCGACCTTCCCGAAGTTTCCGACCCCGAGGCCCTTGCTTCCGCGATCACCCGGCTCGCGCGCGAACAGAACGTGCTTCGGGTGAAAGGATATGTGGCGGTCGCCGGCAAGCCGATGCGGCTGCTGGTGCAGGCGGTCGGCGAGCGCGTGCGGGCGCAATACGACCGGCCATGGGGCGCGTCGCCGCGACTCTCGCGTCTCGTCGTCATCGCCGAGCACGACGATGTCGATCCCGAAGCGATCCGTCGCGTTCTCTTGCCCGCCGCCGCCAGGGCCTGAACCGATGCATGTCATCTTCCGCGAGAGCCACGGGCTGGAGGAGACCGACGCACCGACCGATCTCGGCCAGGATCCGGCCGATCTGGTTGTGCTGTCCTTCTCCGACAGCGACCTTGGCGCCTTCGCGGCCGGGTGGCATCGCGCCTCGGGCGGTCTGCCGGCTCTCCGTCTGGCCAATCTCGTGGCCTTGCGGCATCCGCTTTCTGTCGACACCTATGTCGAGCGGACACTCTGCGCCGCGAAGGGCATTCTCATCCGGCTGATCGGCGGTGAAAGCTATTGGCCCTACGGGCTCGGTCAGGTTCAGGACCTGGCGCGACGGGCGGGTATCGCGCTTGCCATTCTGCCGGCTGACGGGCGCGAGGACCCGCGGCTCGACGCACTTTCGACCCTGCCGAAATCGACCCTGCGCCGGCTGCAAACGCTCTGCGATACCGGTGGCGCAGTTGCCGCGCAGGCGGCGCTGCAGCAGCTTGCGCTTGCCGCCGGGCTCTATGCCGGACCGGTGCTGGGCGACAAGACGGTGCCGGCATTCGGCTGGTATCGCCCCGGGTCTGGCGTAACGCCGGCGCCCGAGAGCGGTTCGGGCCCGCTCGCGGTCGTGACCTTCTACCGGTCCTATCTCACGGCGGCGGATACCGACCCGGTCGATGCGCTGATCGGGGCGCTCGAGGCGCAGGGCTTCGCCGCGATCGGAGCCTTCGCGCCCAGCCTGAAGGATCCGCTTGCCTCCGTTTGGCTTCGCGCAGAGCTTGAACGGCTTCAGCCGGCGGCAGTCCTGAATGCGACGGCGTTTTCGGCGCGCGGATCGGATGGCGCGCCCTCGCCGCTCGACGCCGCCGGTTGCCCGGTCTTCCAGGTCGCCCTTTCAACGGCGCGGAAGAAGGAATGGGCCGCCGCCGAGCGCGGCCTGTCGCCCTCCGATCTCGCCATGCATGTCGTCCTGCCCGAGGTCGATGGGCGCATCTTCGCGGGCGTGGCGAGTTTCAAGAGCCCCGCGCGCCGCGACCCTGACCTGCAGTTCGCGCGGTTCGCGCACCGTGCCGATCCGGACCGGACCGCGGCGATCGCACGGCGGGTGGCGGGCTGGCACAGGCTCGCGGCACGGCCCGCAACGGCTCGCAAGCTCGCGCTCGTGCTCTCGACCTATCCCGGCAAGGCCTATCAGATTGCCCATGCTGTCGGGCTCGATGCGCTCGCCTCGGCCGAAGCGATCCTGACCGCGCTGCGACAGGCGGGCTATGCTGTCGAGCCGCGCGCCTCGCTTGGCGAGGGGCTTCTGGATACCCGCCTGGAATGGCCGGTTTCCGCCTACAGAGACACACTTTCCGGCCTGGCTGCACCGCTGCGCGATGCGCTCTTCTCGGCCTGGGGGGCGCCCGAGGACGATCCTGACGTAGAGGGCGGCGTGTTCCGGTTCGCCGCGCTTCGGTGCGGCAATGCGCTGGTCGCCCTGCAGCCCGAGCGCGGCGAACTGGCGCGGCGCGGCGACGACTACCATGACCTCGGCAGGACGCCCCGGCACGCCTATGTCGCGTTCTACCTCTGGCTTCGCGAACAGCGGATCGACGCGCTCGTTCATGTCGGCGCCCACGGGACGCTCGAGTGGCTGCCGGGCAAATCCGTCGCGCTCTCCGGGGCGTGCTGGCCCGAGACGCTGATCGGCGCGGTTCCCGTCATCTATCCGTTCATCGTGAACGACCCCGGCGAGGCGGCTCAGGCCAAGCGGCGGATCGGGGCAGTCACGCTCGGCCACATGCCGCCACCGCTCGGCCCGAGCACGCTGCCCGACGATCTTGGCCATCTGGAACGGCTGCTCGACGAGTACTCGACGGCCGACGGGCTCGATCCCGCGCGCCGTGCGCGGCTGATCGCGGCGATTCGCGACGAGGCGGGCGGTCGCGGTGTCGAAGCCGATCTGGGTCTGCCGGCCGACGCCTCGCCGGCCGAGGCGATCACACGCATCGACCGCTTCGTCTGCGACCTCAAGGAAAGCCGCTTTGGCGAGGGCCTGCATGTCTTCGGAAGTGGGCCCTGCGGCCGCGAGGAGATGGCCGGGCTCATCAGCGCCCTCGACGGTCGGCGGGTCGATGCCGGGCCCTCGGGTTCCCCCTTCCGTGGCCGGTCGGACGTTCTGCCGACCGGGCGCAATCTCTTCACCACCGATCCGCGTGCCGTGCCCACCCGCTCTGCCCATGCGCAGGGCGTGAAACTCGCCGAGGAGTTGCTGCGGCGCCACCTGCAGGATCACGGCGACTGGCCGCGATCTCTGGTGGTCGATCTCTGGGGGTCGGCGACGATGCGGACCGCCGGCGAGGAGTTCGCAATGGCGCTGCATCTGGCCGGGCTGGCCCCGAAATGGGATGACGGGTCCGAGCGCGTCTCGGGGTTCGAGGTGATCCCTCTCGCGCTCCTGAGACGGCCGAGGATCGACCTCACCTTGCGCGTTTCCGGCCTGTTCAGAGACGTTTTTCCCGGGCTTGCCCAGCTTTTCGAAGCGGCTGCAGCCGCGCTGTCGCAGCGTGAGGAGGCGGCGGACGACAACCCCTATCTGAGCACCGGGCCTCGGGTCTTCGGCCCGAAGCCCGGGCTTTACGGTCTGGCGATGGGCACGGCGATCGAGGATTACGGGCCCGATGGGCGCGCTGCCGCCGGCGAGGCCTGGCTGGCGGGTTCGTCCTGGGCGATCGACGCCGCCGGATCGGCACAACAGGAGCGCAAGGCGCTCGAGGCGCAGGTGCGCGCCGCGGATGGGTTCGTCCATGTCCAGGACCTCACCGAAACCGATCTGCTGCTCGCCTCCGACTACGCGGCGCACGAGGGCGGTTTCGCGGCAGCGGTCGCCCGGCTCGGCGGCGAGGTCCCGGCGCTCTACCATCTCGATGCGACGGAGCCGGACAGGCCACGCACCCGCACGCTCGGCGAGGAGATTGCCCGGGTGGTTCGCGCCCGCGCCGCCAACCCGGTCTGGGCCGACGGGATGATGCGGCACGGCTTCCGCGGCGCGGCAGAGATTGCCGCCACGCTCGACCAGCTTGCGGCTTTCGCGCATCTGGCACGGACTGTGCCCGCGCATCTTTTCGATCTCTATCACGACGCGACGCTAGGCCGGGATCAGGTGGTGACCTTCATGGAGCGCGAGAACCCCGCCGCATTGGCCGCGCTGAGGGACCGCTTCGCCGCGCTTCAGGACGCGGGCCTCTGGGTCACGCGACGCAACTCCACCGCCGTGGGGGCGACACAATGAGCGCGCCCGTCATCCAGGGCTGGTGTCCCGGCGCGCTGCGTCCGATGATATCGGGCGACGGGCTGGTGGTGCGGGTGCGTGCCCGTGGCGGGCGGCTTGAACCTGCGCAGGTTCGCGGCATCGCCGACCTAGCGCGCAAGCATGGCAACGGGTTGATCGACCTGTCCGCCCGCGCCAACGTGCAGTTGCGCGGCGTGACCGCGGACAGCCACGCACCCCTGATCGAAGGGCTGCGGAAGTTCGGCGTGATCGACATCTCTTCGGAGGCCGAGGCGCGGCGGAATATCGTCGTGACGCCATTCTGGGCAGCCGGAGATGGGACACAGGAGATCGCGGCCACGCTGGAAAGCCGACTTTCGAAACCCTGCGCTCCGGCAACGCCGGGAAAGTTCGGATACAGCATCGAAAGCGCGGAGGTGCCGGTTCTGCGCGGCGTGTCCTCGGATATCCGCATCGAATGGCAAAGCGACGGCTTTCTGGTGCGCGGTGAGGGTTTCGTCACCGGGGCCAGGGCAACGACGCCTGCGGACATCGCAGAGGCTGCGGTGGAACTGGCGCACTGGTTCGTCGAACAGGGCGGCGGCGGGGTGGACGGGCGCGGACGCATGTCGCGGCTTTGGCCCGAGAAGTCAGCCAAGGCGCGCGAGGATCTGCTGCCGGCCCGGTTCAAAGAGGGTCGCGCGGTTTCGCACGGCGCGGCGAACCCCTTGCCCGGCCCCTGTCCGCAGGGCTTCCTCGTCGCACTGGCCTTCGGCCAGACCAATGCCGACACTTTCGCGGCGCTGGCCGACCTCGGCCCGCTCCGCCTGACTCCGTGGCGCATGATTCTGATCGAAGGGCTGGCCAGGGCGCCTGCGCTTTCCGAGCTCATCACCGACCCGACCGACCCCCTCCTCAACGTCGTTGCCTGCACCGGTGCGCCCGGCTGTGTCCAGGCCCTTGCACCGACGCGGGCGCTCGCGCGGCGCCTTGCGCCTGGACTGCGCGACGGCACGATGCTGCACGTTTCCGGCTGCGCCAAGGGTTGCGCCCATCCGGGCGCTGCCCCGCTCACGCTCGTTGCCAGGGGCGCCGACCACTGGGATCTGATCCGCGCCGGCACCGCTGCGGGACACGCCGCTCGGGCCGGCATCCCGGCTGACGCGCTTGCCTCCGACCTTTTCGAGACGGAATAGACCATGCCCCACCACTATGAGACCGACGGTGCCGCCATCTATCTCGAGAGCTTCGCGACCATAAGGCGCGAGGCCGATCTGGCCCGCTTCACGCCGGAGGAAGAGGTCGTGGTCGTGCGCATGATCCATGCGGCCGGGATGGTCGGGCTTGAAAGTCATGTGCGGTTTTCGCCGGGAATGGCGGTGGCGGCGCGCGCCGCACTCGAAGAGGGTGCGCCGATCCTCTGCGACGCCCACATGGTGAGCGAGGGGATCACGCGGCCACGCCTTCCGGCCGGGAACCGGGTGATCTGCACCCTGCGGGATCCGCGCGTTGCGGATCTCGCCGCCGAGCTGGGGACCACCCGCTCTGCCGCCGCGCTCGAGCTTTGGCGCCCGGATCTCGCGGGCGCTGTGGTCGCGATCGGGAATGCGCCGACCGCGCTCTTTCACCTGCTCGACATGCTGGAAGATCCTGTCTGCCCAAGGCCTGCCGCGATCATCGGCTGTCCCGTCGGCTTCGTCGGTGCGGCCGAATCCAAGGCCGCGCTGATGCAGATTCTGCCGGCCCCTTCGGTCATCGTCGAGGGCAGGCTCGGCGGCTCGGCGATCACGGTTGCCGCGGTCAACGCGCTCGCCAGCCGGAAGGAGTGACCATGACCCCGGCACCCGGCAAGGTGATCTGCGCAGGCCTGGGCCCCGGGGCGCCCGACCTCCTGTCGGTTCGCTCCGACAGGTTGATCCGGAGCGCCCGCCATGTCGCCTATTTCCGCAAGGCGGGACGGCCCGGAATGGCCCGGCAGATCGTCGAGGGAATGCTGGCGGACGGGGTCGTCGAACACGCGATGGAATACCCGGTCACGACCGAAATTCCCTTCGGAGAACCTGACTACATCGCCTGTCTGGCGCGTTTCTACGATCATTGGGCAGGGCGCCTGGCAACACTGGCGGCCACCGAAGAGGTCGTGGTTCTCTGCGAGGGCGATCCGTTTCTCTACGGCTCTTTCATGCATCTCTACACGCGGCTTCGCAATCGCGTGTGCGTCGAGGTCGTTCCGGGCATTCCCGGGATGGCGGGCTGCTGGAACGCGACCGGAATGCCCGTTACCTGGGGCGACGACGTGCTCACCGTTCTTCCGGGCACCCTCTCCGAGGAGGATCTTTTCACGCAGATGCAACTTGCCGATGCGCTGGTGGTGATGAAGACCGGGCGCAACCTGCCGAAGATCAAGCGTGCGCTGGAGCGTGCCGGGCGGCTCGAAACCGCCTGGCTGGTCGAACGGGGAACGATGCCTGGAGAACGGGTCCTGCCGCTGATCGAGACCGATGCGGGCGACTGCCCCTATTTCGCCATCGTGATCGTGCACGGGACGGGGCGCCGGCCGGAGTGGGAGGAATGAGCGGATCGGTGATCATCGCGGGCCTCGGACCGGGGGACGACCGGCTGCTGACCCATGAGGTGCAGGAGGCGCTCGCCGAGGCGACCGATGTCATCGGCTACATTCCCTATCTCGGGCGTGTCGCACCCCGCCCCGGGCTGACCCTTCACGCCTCCGACAACCGCGTCGAGCTCGAGCGCGCGAATCATGCGCTCGATCTGGCCGAGGCCGGTCGCCGGGTCGTAGTTGTGTCGTCGGGCGATCCCGGGGTCTTTGCCATGGCCGCGGCCGTGTTCGAGGCGCTCGCCCGAAGGCGCGACCCCGATGCCCATGATATCCGCGTCCTGCCCGGGATCACCGCGATGCTGGCGGCGGCGGCGCGGCTCGGCGCGCCTCTCGGCCACGATTTCTGCGCGATCAACCTCTCCGACAACCTCAAGCCCTGGGCGCTAGTCGAGACGCGGCTCAGGCTCGCCGCGCGTGCGGGTTTTGCAATGGCCTTCTATAACCCGCGCTCTAGGAGCCGCCCGCACCAGTTCGGGCGAGCGCTCGATCTGTTGCGCGAGGAATGCGGGGGCGATCGGCTGATCTCCTTCGCCCGCGCGGTCACGACCGCCGAGGAACGGCTGCTGACCGTCACTCTGGCCGAGGCGGTGCCGGACATGGCCGACATGCGCACCGTCGTCATTCTCGGCAATGCCGATACGCGCCGGGTCGGAAGGTTCGTCTATACGCCGAGGTCCGCCGGATGAGACAGAAATCCGAGGACCGTCCGGAGATCGTGCGCGACCCGTCGCGGCGGCAGGGTCGGACGCTCGATCATGATCACAGGTATGCTCTCCCCGCGCGCCGCGTCGAGCTTTGCGCGCGCGCCGATACCGCCGGAGTTCTTGGCCACGACGCAGCCGATCCGGTGCGAGACGAGGAGCGCACGGTCGTCCTCTTCGGTGAAGGGGCCGCGGGCGACGATGACCTCGGCGTCGGGCAGCGGCAGCGGCCCATCGGGCGGATCGACGAAGCGCAGGAGGTAATGGTGGTGCGGGCGCGCGGCGAAGGGCGCGAGCGTCTGGCGGCCGATTGCCAGAAAGACCCGTCCGGGCCGGTCCGGCAGGGCCGCGGCGGCTGCCTCAGCGGTCGCGACCGGCTGCCAGAGGTCGCCCGGGCCGGGTTTCCAGGCCTCACGCTCGAAGGCGCAGAGCGGGGTTCCGGTGGCGGCGGCGGCGGCGATCGCGTTGCGGCTCATCCCGGCGGCGAAGGGATGGGTCGCATCGACGATATGGCTGATGCCTTCGTCGCGAAGATAGCGGGCGAGTCCCTCTACGCCGCCGAAGCCGCCGATGCGGGTTGGCAGCGGCTGGGGAGCGGGCGACTGCGTTCGGCCGGCATAGGAATAGATCGCCGCGACACGGCGGTCCGCGAGCGCGCGGGCCAGATCGGCCGCTTCGGTGGTGCCTCCCAGAAGGAGGATGCGCGTCATGGCTGACCCCTGGCTGACGGTGATCGGACTTGGCGAAGATGGACCGGCGGGGCTCTCGGAGGCAAGTCGTGCGGCACTCGCCCGGGCCGAGATTGTCTTCGGCGCCCCGCGCCATCTGGCGCTGGTCGACGCCAGGGGTCGCGGATGCGCCTGGCCGGTTCCGTTCACGATCGACCCTGTTCTTGCCGAACGGGGCCGAAACGTGGCGGTTCTCGCCTCGGGCGATCCGTTCTGGCACGGCGCCGGTGGCAGCCTCGCCGCGGCGCTCGAGCCGCACGAATGGTGCTGCCATCCGGCGCCTTCGACCTTTTCCCTCGCGGCATCTCGCCTTGGCTGGTCGCTGCAGGATGTCGTCTGCCTCGGGCTGCACGCGGCACCCTTCGAACGGCTGGTTCCGGTGCTCGGCTCCGGCCAGCGGCTGATCTGCCTCTTGCGCGATGGCCCGGCG
>JACKKB010000006.1 GCA_020637635.1 Albidovulum sp. | reverse complement strand
GCCCGTCTGGCGCCGGGTCGCCCCCGATCCGCGCGGCCCGCGCGCGGCGACACTTCCTGACGGACCCCGCATGCCGACTGACCCTCGATCCGCTCCCGCCGCCCCTGGCCTGCCAACCGCCCCGGACGTGCCAACCGCCCCGGACGTGCCAACCTCAGGCGCATCCGGACCGGAGGCGAAGCTCGTCTGCCGCGGCCTCTGGAAGCTCTTCGGTGCCCGCGCCGAAGAGGTTCTGGCGCGGCTCGGGCCGCAGCCCTCTGCCGCCGCGCTCGGCAAGGCCGGTCTCGTGCCGGCGGTGCGCGACGTGACGCTCGAGGTCCGCACCGGCGAGATCTTCGTCATCATGGGCCTTTCCGGCTCGGGCAAGTCGACGCTGGTGCGGCTCATGTCGCGGCTGATCGAGCCGACGGCCGGCGAGGTGTTCTTTGCCGGCCAGAACCTGCGCGCCGTTGCCGACCGCGAGATGGTCGAGATCCGCCGCCACAAGATGGGCATGGTGTTCCAGCATTTCGCGCTCCTGCCGCATCTGAGCGTGCTCGACAACGTGGCCTTTCCGCTGCAGGTCCAGGGCGTGGCGCGGCCCGAACGCGAGGAACGCGCCGCCCGGATGATCTCTCTCGTGGGGCTCGCGGGGCGCGAGACGGCGATGCCGCGCCAGCTTTCGGGCGGCCAGCAGCAGCGCGTCGGCATCGCCCGTTCGCTGGCGGTTGAGCCGGAGCTGTGGTTCCTCGACGAACCCTTCTCGGCGCTCGATCCGCTGATCCGGCGCGAGATGCAGGACGAATTCATTCGCCTGCAGTCGGTGCTGAAGAAGACCATCGTCTTCATCACCCACGATTTCGACGAGGCGATCCGGCTTGCCGACCGGATCGCGATCATGAAGGACGGGGCCGTCGAACAGACCGGCACGCCCGAGGAGATCGTGCTGCGACCCGCCACCGACTACGTGCGCGAATTCACCCTGGCGGTGCCCAAGGCGAAGGTCGTGCGGGTGCGCAGCGCCATGGTTCCGGGCAGAGGCGCCGGCGGTGCCGCGACCGTCGCGGCGGCCGCCACGATCGCCGAGGCGGCGCCTCTCTTCCTCGACGGCGCCGAGGCGATCGCCGTGACCGATGCGGCGGGCGCCGTCGTCGGCAGCCTGCAGCGCGCCGAGGTGGTGCGGCTGATGTTCGGGGGCTGAGCGATGGAACCGGCTGCACCCGCAAGGACCGAGATCCCGCCGCCCGGCGCCGCGGTTGCCGCGCGCGGTTGGCGCGGCGGTGGCTGGCCCGGCGGTGGCTGGCCCGGCGGTGGCTGGCCCGGCGGCGGCGGGCGGGCTCTCGTCGGCTGGGGGCTCGCGCTCGTGCTCTTTTGCGCCCTCTGGCTTGGCGGCGCGGCACTCCTGCCCTGGGCCTTCGACTGGCCGCGGGCGCTGACCCTGCCGGCGGCCCGATGGATCACGGCCTTCACCAAATGGCTGCTCAACGACGCGAGCTTCGGGTTCTTCACCTTCGCGGAACTGACCCGCTTCATCGCGGCGGTGATCGACGTGCCCTACCGCTTCGCGCTGTCGCTTCTCTCGACCGGCTTTCTCGACGGCCGGGGATCTTCGGCACGCGAGATCCTGCCACCGCTCTCCTGGCTCGGCGTCACCGCGGTCTTCTCGGTTCTCGGGCTCTGGGCCGGAGGGGTGAGGCTCGCGCTCGTCGTCGCCGGCGCCTTTCTCTTCATCGCCGCCTTCGGCCAGTGGCAGAGCGCCATGGTCACGCTGGCCTCGATCCTCGTCGCGGTTCCGCTCGGCGTGGCGCTGGGGCTGATGCTCGGCATCCTCGCGTGGCGCCATCGCTGGTTCTCGCGCGCGCTTCTGCCGGCCCTCGACCTGATGCAGACGATCCCGGTCTTCGCCTATCTTGTGCCGATCCTCTTCCTGTTCGGTTTCGGGCCGACGGCGGCGGTGGTGGCGACGCTCATCTATGCGGTGCCGCCGATGACCCGCATCACCGAACTGGCACTCGCGCGGGTGCCCCCGGAGTTCTCGGACCTCGGCCGCATGGTCGGCTGCACGCCGCGCCAGATGGTCTGGCGGGTGATGGTGCCGTCTGCCACGGACGCGCTCATGGTCGGCGTCAATCAGGTGATCATGCTGTCGCTGAACATGGTGATCATCGCCTCGATGATCGGCGCCGGCGGGCTCGGATTCGACGTTCTCGCGGCGCTGCGCAAGCTCGATTTCGGCGCCGGGCTCGAGGCCGGGTTCGCCATCGTGGCGCTTGCCGTCGTGCTCGACCGGCTGAGCCAGGCGGTCGCGCTGCGCCGCGGCGCGGGGGCGACCGGGGGCATCGTCGCGCGCCATCCCTATCTTCTGGCGGCGCTGACGCTTCTGGTCGCCATCGGGCTCCTGGGGCTGGTGGTGCCGGCGGTGCACCGGTTCCCGCCCGCGGCGGAGCTGTCGACCGGCACCTTTTGGAGCAGCGCGGTCGCCTGGATCAACGTCAACTATTTCGACACGATCGAGGCGGTGAAGAACGCGGTGCTGCTGCACCTGCTGGTACCGACGAAACGGTTTCTCCTCGGCCTGCCCTGGGTCGGGGTCGTGGGCCTTCTCGCCTATGGCGGCTGGCGTCTCGGCGGGCTCCGGCTTGCGTTCACGGTCGCGGCGCTCGGGGCGCTCATCGCCCTGACCGGGCAATGGGAAAAGGCCATGATCACCGTCTATCTCTGCGGCATCTCGGTGATCCTGGCGATGCTGGTGGGCGTGCCGGTCGGCATCCTCGCGGCCGAGCGCGAGCGGCTCTGGGCGCTGGTGCGGGTGGTGATCGACACGCTGCAGACGCTGCCTTCGTTCGTCTATCTGATGCCGGCGGTGATGCTGTTCCGGGTCGGCGACTTCACCGCCATGATCGCCGTCGTCGCCTATTCGGTGGTGCCTGCGATCCGCTACACGGTGCTGGGGCTGAAGGGCGTCGATCCGCGGCTCATCGAGGCCGGCCGCGCGATGGGCTGCACCGAGCACCAGATCCTCACCCGGATCAAGCTGAAGCTGGCGTTGCCGGAGATCCTGCTCGGGCTCAACCAGACGATCATGTTCGCGCTCTCGATGCTGGTCATCACCGCGCTCGTCGGCACCCGCGATCTCGGCCAGGAGGTCTATATCGCGCTGACCAAGGCCGATCCGGGTCGCGGGCTGGTGGCCGGGCTGGCGGTCGCCTTCATCGCCATCGTCTCCGACCGGATGATCCATGCCGGTGCCGCCGCCGCGCGTGCGCGGCTCGGGCTCGGGGAGGGCGAAAGGTGAGCGGGGCGCCCCTGGAAGCTGCGGGAGCCTCCGGCGGGGGTATTTGGCGCAACGAAGAAACGGGGGCCGCATGAGCATCGAGCGGATCCGCGCGTTGAGTTGCTGGCGGGGAGAGGTGGTGGCCGAGCCGCTGACCGGCGGGCTGTCGAACGAGAGCTGGAAGGTGCGTGACGCGGCCGGCGCCCATGTCGTGCGTCTTGGCGCCGATTTTCCCTTTCACCATGTGAGCCGGGCCAACGAGGTGATGGCGGCGCGCGCCGCGCATCGCGCCGGCTTCGCGCCCGAGGTGGAGTTTGCCGGCGCGGGCGTGATGGTGTCGCGGTTCCTCGAGGCACGGACCTGGGGCGCGGCGGACCTGAGGGCCGATCCCGGCCGCATCGGGCGCTACCTGCGCGCGTTTCACCGGCGGATGCTGGCGGAAGTGTCGGGGCCGGGGGCGATCTTCTGGGTCTTCCACGTGATCCGTGACTATGCCCGCACGCTGCAGGCGGGCGGCAGTCGGTTCGCGGGCGCGCTCGGGCGGCTTCGCGCGCTGGCCGACGAGATGGAGGCGGCGCAGGTGCCGTTGCCGGTCGTCTTCGGGCATCACGACCTCCTGCCGGCGAATTTCCTCGAGGATGCCGAAGGGCGGCTCTGGCTCATCGACTACGAATACGCGGGCTTCGGCACCGCGATGTTCGATCTCGCCGGCGCCGCTTCGAACGCGGGCATGGAGGCCGGGGCGGCGGAGGCGATGCTGGCCGCCTATCTCGGCGAGGCGCCCGATGCCGGCTTCCTCAGGGCCTTCGACGCGATGCAATGCGCCTCGCTCGCGCGGGAGGCGATGTGGGCGATGGTCTCGGAGCTGTTCCTCGCCGCGCCCGGGGCCGATTACGACGCCCATGCCCGCGACTATCTCGACCGGCTCGACGCCGCGCTCGACCGTTATCGCACCGACCACGGAAAGACCCCGACATGACCCTGCCTTCCCACGCCCAGATCGTCGTCATCGGCGGCGGCATCATCGGCTGCTCGACCGCCTATCACCTCGCCCGCGACCACAGGGCCGATGTGCTTCTGATCGAGCAGGGCAAGCTCACCTCGGGATCGACATGGCATGCCGCGGGGCTTGTCGGCCAGCTCCGCTCATCGGCCTCGATCACCCGGGTGCTGAAATACTCGGTCGAGCTCTACAAGGGCCTCGCCGCCGAGACCGGGCTCGAGACCGGCTGGAAGATGACCGGCTGTCTCAGGCTTGCCACCAATGCCGACCGCTGGACCGAATACAAGCGCCTTGCCACGACGGCGCGGTCCTTCGGCATGGAGATGCATCTCGTTTCGCCGGAGGAGGTGAAGCGGATGTGGCCGCTGATGGAGACTTCGGACCTCGTCGGCGCGAGCTGGCTGCCGACCGACGGCCAGGCGAGCCCCTCGGACATCACCCAGAGCCTTGCCAGGGGAGCGCGGATGCATGGCGCGCGGATTGTCGAGGGGGTGCGGGTCACGGGCTTCGCCATGGCGGGCAACCGCATCACCGCGGTGCAGACGACGATGGGCGAGATCGCCTGCGAGACGGTGGTGAACTGCGCCGGCCAATGGGCGCGGCAGCTGGGCGCCATGGCCGGCATCGAGGTGCCGCTGCAGGCGGTGCGCCACCAGTATGTCGTGACCGAGAGGATCCCCGGCCTTGCCGGCGATGCCGCCACCATCCGCGACCCCGACCGGCGCACCTATTTCAAGGAAGAGGTGGGCGGGCTCGTGATGGGCGGCTACGAGCCGAACCCGCAGCCCTTGCCGCCGGGCGACATCCCGAACGACTGGCAGTTCCATCTCTTCGAGGACGACTACGACCATTTCGAGCAGCATCTCGTGCAGGCAATCGCGCGGGTGCCGGCGCTTTCCGAGGCGGGCGTGAAGCAGATGATCAACGGGCCCGAGAGCTTTACGCCGGACGGCAACTTCATCCTCGGTGCCGCGGCCGAATGCGCCAACATGTATGTGGGCGCGGGCTTCAACGCCTTCGGCATCGCCTCTGGCGGCGGCGCCGGCTGGGTGCTGGCCGACTGGGCGATGCGGGGCGAGGCGCCGCTCGATCTCTGGGTGGTCGATATCCGCCGCTTTTCCGGCATGCACCGCGACCGGCGCTGGGTTTCGGACCGCACCTGCGAAGCCTATGGAAAGCACTACACGATCGGCTTTCCGCATGAGGAATACCTCTCTGGCCGGCCCCGGATCGTCTCGCCGCTCTATGACCGGCTGAAGGCGCATGGCGCGGTCTTCGGTTCCAAGCTCGGCTGGGAGCGGCCGAACTGGTTCGCGCCCGGCGGCGTGGAGCCGCGCGACGTCTATTCCATGGGCCGGCAGAACTGGTTCGCGCCGGTGGGCGAGGAACATGCCCATGTGCGCGAGGCCGTCGGCATCTTCGACCAGTCCTCCTTCGCCAAATACGAGGTGACGGGGACGGACGCGATGCAGGCGCTCGATCACGTCTGCGCCGGCGATCTGACCAGGGCGCCGGGCCGGCTCACCTATACCCAGCTTCTGAACTCGCGCGGCGGGATCGAGGCCGACCTGACCGTGGCGCGGCTGGCCGAGGACCGGTTCTACATCGTCACCGGGACCGGGTTCCGCACGCATGACCTGGCCTGGATCGCGGAACACCTGCCGCCGGGCGACGTCGCGATCCGCGACATCACCGAAGACTGGGGCACGCTCTCGCTGATGGGGCCGCGGGCGCGCGCGGTGCTGGAAAAGGTCACCGGGGCCGATGTTTCGAACCAGGGCTTCCCCTTCGGCCATGTGCGCGAGATCGTCATCGCCGGCGCCGCGGTCCGCGCGCTTCGCGTCACCTATGTGGGCGAGCTTGGCTGGGAGCTTCACGTGCCGCTGTCCGCCACCGGCGCGGTCTTCGACGCGCTGATGGCGGCGGGCGCGCCCGAAGGGATCCGTCCGGTCGGCTACCGGGCGCTGGAATCGCTCCGGCTCGAAAAGGGTTACCGCGCCTGGTCCTCGGACATCACGCCCAACGACACGCCCTTCGAGGCCGGTCTCGGCTGGGCCGTGAAGATGAAGACCAACCGGCCCTTCCTCGGCCGCGAGGCGCTGCAGGCCGCGGCGGGCGCGCCGCCGAGGAAACGCCTTGCGGGCTTCACTCTGGCGGCGCCCGAGGCGGTGCTGGTCGGCCGCGAGACGATCCTGCGCGACGGCGAGACGGTGGGCTACCTTACCTCGGGCGGCTACGGCTACACGCTGGGGCAGGGGATCGGCTACGGCTATGTCCGCCATCGCGAAGGCGTGACCGACGCCTTCCTGAACGCCGGCGACTACGAGCTGGTCGTCGCGAACGAGCGCTTCCCCGCGCGGCTCGTGCTCGGGCCGCTCTATGATCCGCAGGGCGCGAGGGTGAAATCATGAAGGCCGACAGGCACGCGAAGATCGTCATCATCGGCGCGGGCGCGGTCGGCTGCGCCATCGCCTATCACCTTGCCCGGATGGGCGAACGCGACGTGCTGGTGCTGGAAAAGGCGCAGATCACCCATGGTTCCACCTGGCATGCGGCGGGGCTTGTCGGGCAGCTCCGCGGCAAGCGGGCGCTGACGCGGCTGATGCAGAACTCCGTCGCCGTCTTCGACCGGCTCGGCGCCGAAAGCGGCATGGCGACGGACTGGAAGAAGGTGGGTTCGCTCCGCCTCGCCGCCTCCGAGGCGCGCTGGAGCGAGATCCGCCGCTCGATCCAGCTCGCCAAGAGCTTCGGCTTCGAGGCGCATCAGGTCTCGCCCGCCGAGGCGAAACGGATGTTCCCCCATATCGACCCGAAGGGCGTGGTCGGGGCCGCCTGGATCCCGAGCGACGGCTACATCGACCCCTACGCCGTCACGACGGCCTTCGCGGCCTCGGCGCGAAAGGGCGGCGTGCGCATCGAAGAGGGCGTGACCGTCACAGCCATTCCCGTGGCCGGCCGCCGGGCGCTGGGCGTCGTCACCGATCACGGCACGATCGCGGCCGAGATCGTGGTGAACGCGGCCGGCTACTGGGCGCGGCGCGTCGGTGCCATGGCCGGGGTGCCGGTCGCCGCCGGGGTCGTCGAACACCAGTATTTCGTGACCGAGAAGGGGCTCGATTTCCCCGCCGATCTGACAACGCTCCGCGACCCCGACCACAATTTCTACCTCAAGCCCGATGTCGGCGGCTCCTGGGCGATCGGCGGCTGGGAGGAGGGGACGCGCGCGCCGTGGAACCAGTGGCCGCCCTTCGACTTCGCGCGCGAGCTCTTTCCGGCCGATATGGACCGGCTGGAGCTCTTCGCGCTGCCCGCGGCGGAACGCCTGCCGGTCCTGAACGAGATCGGCATCAAGACGGTGATCAACGGGCCGATCCCGGTCTCGGCCGATGGCGAGCCGATCATGGGGCTGGCGCCCGAGCTTGACAATTTCTACCTCGCCTGCGGCTTCACCGCCGGCATCGCCGCGTCCGGCGGCGCCGGCGAGGCGATGGCCAACTGGATCGTGAACGGCGATCCGGGGCTCGACCTATGGCCCTTCGACACCCGCCGCTTCGGCGCCCCCCATGCCCGGGCCGCCTGGCTTTCCGCCCGCGCCGTCGAGGCCTATGCCGCCTACTACAAGATCCACTGGCCGGGCGAGGAGAAGACCGCCGGGCGCGGGCTCCGCCGCTCGCCGCTCTACGCGCCGCTGAAGGAAGCGGGCGCGGTCTTCGGATCGCGCTTCGGCTGGGAACGCGCCAACTGGTTCCGCAGCTCCGACCCCGACGCGACCGATACCCCGAGCTTCGAGGGCAAGCCCGGCTGGCACGGCGCCGTCGCCGCCGAGGTGGCGGCGATCCGCGGCGGCGTGGCGCTGATCGACCAGAGCTCGTTTTCCAAGTTCGAACTGAAGGGGCCGGGTGCCCGCGCGGCGCTCGACCGGATTGCCGCCGCCGCCATGCCCGAAGCGCCGGGCCGGGCGATCTACACCCAGCTTCTGAACGCGCGGGGCGGGATCGAGGCGGACCTGACGATCCTCTCCCGGGGCGAGGACGACTTCCTCATCGTCACGGGATCGGGATTCGGCGTTCGCGACGCCGGCTGGATCGGTCGCCAGCTGCCAAAGGGGCTGGCGCTGCGCGATGTCACCAACGCCTTCGCCGTGCTCAACCTCTGCGGCCCGAGGGCGCGCGAGGTGCTGGCCGGGGTGACCGACGCCGACATTTCCAACGCCGCCTTCCCCTTCCTCGCTGCGCGCGACATCGCCGTCGGCATGGCCGAGGCGCTGGCCGTCCGCGTCGGCTATGTGGGCGAACTGGGCTGGGAACTCTACGTCCCGGTCGATTACGGCGCCCATGTCTACGAGGTCCTGAAGGCCGCGGGCGCCGCGGCGGGAATTCGCGACGCCGGCTACCGGGCGATCGAGAGTTGCCGGCTCGAAAAGGGCTATCTCTACTGGTCGGCCGACATTTCGCCCGAGACCACCCCCGCCGAAGCCGGGCTCGGCTTCGCCGTGGCGATGGACAAGGGCGATTTCACCGGCCGCGCGGCGCTCGCTGCCGCCGGCGCACCGTCGCGCCGGCTGGTCACGCTTTCGGTCGCGGGCTTCGCGCCCTTCCTCTCGGGCGAGACGGTGCTGCACGCGGGCCGCCCGGTCGCCTCGCTCACCTCGGCCGGCTACGGCCACCACCTCGGCCGGACGATCGGATTTTGCTATCTGCCCGCCGCTCTCGCCGGCGAACAGGGTTTCACCATCGAGGCTTTCGGCACCGCCTACGAAGCCGTCCGCGGGCCGCGCTGCCTTTACGACGCACGGATGGAAAGGCTGAAGTCATGAGCGATCTCGATCTTGCCCGCGCCGCGATCGCGGCCATTCCGGCCCTGGCCGGCGCCGGCGCGCCCGAGCGGCTCGGCGGGCTCACCAATCTCGTCTTCCGCGTCGGCGATCACTGTCTGCGCATTCCCGGCAAGGGCACCGAGGACTATATCGACCGCGCCAACGAGGCCGTCGCGGCGCGTGAGGCGGCGCGGGCGGGCGTCAGTCCCGAGGTGATCCATGTCGATGCCGCGACCGGGGTGATGGTGACGCGCTTCATCGACGGCGCCGCGACGATGAGCCCGGAGGCCTTCCGAAGCCGCGCCGGCGCCCCGGCCCGGGCCGGGCAGGCCTTTGCCAGGCTACACGCCTCGGGCGCGGTCTTCCCCTTCCGCTTCGAGCTTTTCGCGATGATCGACGATTATCTCGCCATCCTCGCCGGCAAGGAGGTGGCCCTTCCCGAGGGCTATCACGATGTCGTCGCCGAGGCGGGCGCGGTGCGTGCCGCGCTCGCCGCCCGCCCGCTGCCGCTCGCGCCCTGCCATTGCGATCCCTTGTGCGAGAACTTCCTCGATACCGGCGCGCGCATGTGGATCGTCGACTGGGAATATTCCGGCATGAACGACCCGATGTGGGATCTCGGCGACCTTTCCGTCGAGGGCGGCTTCGACGCGGCGCAGGACGAGGCAATGCTGACGGCCTATTTCGGCGCCGAGGCCGGCCCGCGCGACCGTGGTCGGATGGTGATCTACAAGGCGATGTGCGATCTTCTCTGGACGCTCTGGGGGCTCATCCAGCTTGCCAACGGCAATCCCGCCGACGATTTCCGCGCCTATGCCGATACCCGCTTCGGGCGCTGCAAGGCGCTTATGGCGGATGCGGAATTCCAACGCCATATCAGGGCGATAGAGGCCTGATCTCAGGCTCTGTTGGGGGCACGGCTGAGCCGGCTCTGCAAGAGATCGCCGGTTTCGGACAGGATCGGATAGGCGATCATCGTGAAGGCGGAATTCACCTGCTTCAGGGCGCGCAGCGTCTCCTGGTGGATGTTCGAGGTCTCGATGCTCTCGCTCAGGCCCTGGCGCAGCCGGTCGAGATGCGACCGCTGCAGCTGCTGCTCGAGATCGCGCACGAGGTCCTTTTCCTCGACCAGCGCCCGCGCCGCGTCGGGGTTCATCGTCATCAGCACGTTCAGGCCCGCCTGCGCATTGGCCAGAACGCGGTCGTGGAAATCACGGATCTCGGTCTGTCCGGTCGGCGAAAAGGCGGTGCCGCCCTCATCGAGACGCCGCGCCAGGGCCAGCATCGTATCGGCGATGACATTGCCCGCGCTTTCCAGATTGACCGCCATGTCGGCCAGTTCCAGCGCCCGTGCGGCGATCTCGCCATCCCCCGTCTGTCGCTGGAGCTTCGCCAGATAAAGTTTTGTATCTATGTGGATCTTGTCGACTTCGCGTTCCTTGTCCGTGATCGCGGTCGCGATCGTGTCGGACCAGTCCGAGTAAAGACCCACAATGGCACGCAGCATCGCCTCGATCTGCTCGCCCATCTGCAGGATCTCGCGCGTGGCGCAGGCAAGGGCGCGGTCGGGCCGGCTCAGCGCAGAGGGGTCGAGCGCGCTGACACGGGCCAGCGTCGCACTCTCGCTCGGCACGCTCACCCAGCGCGTGACAAGCTGCAGCACGAGCCCCGCCACCGGCAGCGCCAGCAGCGCCAGCGCCAGGTTGAAGACCAGATGCAGGTTGATGATCTGGCGCGCCGGCGTCGCCCCGAGGAGCCCGACGGGCGGAACGAACGAACTGAGCGCGACGAGCGCAACCATGGCGACCCCGCCCCTCAGTGCCAGGTTGGCGACGACGATCCTGCGCGCCGTGACATCGGCCCCGAGCGTCAGCACGAAGGCGATGAAGGCGCCGCCGAGATTGGCGCCCAGCACCATGGCGAAGCCGGCCGTGACCGGCATCAGACCCTGCGCCGCGAGCGTCACGACCAGAAGAACCGCGGCGACGGAGGATTGCACCACCCAGGCGAAGACCGCGCCGATGGCGAAGGCGGTGAGGGGGTCGCCGCCGAGATAGGACATCGCGCCGACGAGCGCGGTGCTGTCGCTCAGCGGCGCGGTCGCGCTGCGGATCATGCCGAGCGCCACGAAGATGAGCGCGAGGCCGATCAGCACCCTTCCCGCCATCCGTCCGCTGCGGCCGTGCGACTTGAGAAAGAGCGTGACACCCACGAGCAGGATCACCGGCATGACCCAGTCGGTGCGCAGGACGAGCAGCTGGACGACAAGCGCCGAGCCGACATCGGCGCCAAGCACGATCGCGAGGCCGGCACTGGCCGCGAGCGTTCCGGCGGCGACGAAATTCGCCGTGAGCATGGCGACGGCGGTCGAGCTTTGCAACACCAGCGCCGCGCCGGCCCCGGTCAGGGCCGCGACGAGCCGATTGTCGGCGCCACGTCTGAGGAGCCGTCGTAGTGGCACGGACCAGCCACGTTCGACCCCGGTCCGCACCAGCCGCACCGCCCAGATGAGAAGGGCCGCGGCGGCGGCGACATGGAAAAGAAAGAGAAGGGGAGAGGTTTCGGTCATGATCCGGTCTTGCTGCGCGCTGTCGGTCAGGCTGTCATAAATCTGTTACAAAGCCTTCACAAGGCGGCTTGCGCAATTCCCGCTCAGCCGGCCGCGAGCGCGGCCGCGATGAGCTTGGGCACGGAGGCATGGTCGCCGAGAGGCGGGAGCAGGCGCCCGGCAAAGCCCGCCCCGGCAAGCGCGGAGGGAACGTCCTCGACCACATGGCTCCAGCGGGCGACGAAAAGCGGCAGGCAGAGTGCCCGCTGCCCGAGCCCTTGCGCGGCGGACCCGAGCCTCGGGTCCTCCTCGAGAAATCCCGTCGCGATGCTGCGCAGCGGCAGCGCCCTGCCCAGTGCCTCTGCGGTCCGGGCCGCGGCGGCTGCCGGAAACCGGCTGCGCCCCGAGCCATGCGCCGCGAGAAGGAGGCTCGTGTCTTCTGCGCGCCAGCCCGCCTCGGCAAGCGCCCCGGCCACGATCGCGGCCGCGCACGCCTGCGTCCCGGGCATAAGACCGAAGGGCTTCAGGATGCGGGGTGCGGCCAATCCCGCATCTGCCAGCCGGCGCGGCAGGAGATCGCGCAGGAACCAGCCGTCGGCCATGAAGAGGGGAAAGACGAGCGGCGCGTCGAGGGCTGCCAGCGCCCGGTCGAGCGCCCCCGGGGCCGCCAGTGTCGCCGCGGCGATCCGCCAGCCGGGCAGGGCGCCGGCGACCGAGCCCGCGAGCCGGGCGAGGTCGGCCTCGGCGGGCTCCGGCGCCGAGGGCTGCCCGTGCGCGACGATGAGCGCCTCGCGACGGGTTCTGGTTCGGGACGGGGGGCGGTCCATGGCGCCGTCAGCCTAGCCGAATGACGCGCGAAGGCAATCAGCCACGCAGGAGCGCGACCGACTTCACCACGGCGTGGCAGCGGACGCCGGGCGCAAGCGCGAGCGCCGCGACCGAGCGCTGCGTCAGCTCGGCGCGCAGCACCGCGCCGCCGCAGTCGAGCACCGCTTCGGCCGAGTGAGCGCCGCTCGGAGACAGGCTGCGGACCTCGGCGGCAAGGATGTTGAGCGCGCTCAGCCTCTCGGGCCGGGTCCGTGCCAGCACCACGTCGCGGGCGCGCACGAAGAGGCGAAGCTCGCCGCCCGGCGGCAGCCCGGTGGGCTCGGCCGTGAGGATCGTGCCGCCTGCGAAGGCAAGCTCGGTCAGTCCGTCCGCCGTGGCTCCCGCAACGCGCGCGGCGATGACGCTGCCGCGCTCGGTCCCGAGAAGTTCCGAGGCCTCGGGCAGCAGATCCGCCACCGGGCCGAAGCCGGCGATCGCGCCGCCCGCGAGCGTCATCACATGGGTGGCGAGCCGCGCCACCTCGGCCGGCACATGGCTGACGTAGAGGGTCGGCAGGCCAGCCGCATCGCGAAGCATCTCGAGATGTGGCAGCACCTCGTCGCGGCTCTGCCGGTCGAGCGCGGTCAGCGGTTCGTCGAGAAGCAGGAGCCGCGGCCGGGTCAGGAGCGCCCGCGCAAGCGCCACCCGCTGCGCTTCGCCGCCCGAAAGCGCCGCAACCGGTCGGGAGAGAAGCGCCGTGAGCCCGAACCGCGCCGCCATTGCCGGCAGTGCCGCAGTCTCGCCGGCGCGCCGTGCCGCATAGGCGAGGTTGCCGGCGACGTCGAGATGCGTAAACAGGCTCGGCCGCTGGAAGACCATCGCCACCCGGCGCCGGTGCGGCGGCACGAACCGGCGGCCCTCGGCCCAGATCTCGTCGCCGAAGCGGATCCGTCCCTCGACGCGCTCGAACCCCGCGATCGCGCGCAGGAGCGTCGTCTTGCCGGCCCCGCTCGGCCCGATGATGGCGGTGAGGCCGGCAAGCGGCAGCGACCGGCGGATCGCCAGCGTGAAGCCGGCCCGCGCAAGGCGGATATCGAGATCGAGCGTGCTCATGCCCGGCCCGCGTCCCGCCGCCCGTTGAGTGTGTAGAGCGCGAGCAGGATCGCGAAGGCGAGCACGACGAGGATCGCCGACAGCCTGTGGGCGGTGGCGTAGTCGAAGCTCTCAACCCGTTCGTAGATCGCGATCGAAACGAGCCGCGTCTGCCCGGGGATATTGCCGCCGACCATCAGCACCACGCCGAACTCGCCGAGCGTATGGGCGAAGGTCAGGACGGCGGCGGTCAGGTATCCGCGCGCGGCGAGCGGCGCGGTCACGGTCAGGAAGGCGTCGAGCGGCGCGGCGCCGAGGCTTGCCGCCGTTTCGCCGAAGGCCCGCCCCTGCTGGCCGAAGGCGGCCTGCAGGGGCTGCACCGTGAAGGGCAGGGAATAGAGCACCGAGGCCAGCACCAGCCCGGCGAAGGAAAAGGTCAGCGTTCCGCCGGTGAGCGAAAGCCAGAACCGCCCGAGCGGCGCGGAGGGGCTGAAGAGGAGAAGAAGGTAGAACCCAAGGACGGTCGGCGGCAGCACCAGCGGCATTGCGGTCAGCGCCTCGATCGCCGGCCTGATTCGGGCGCGACTGCGGCTCAGCCAATAGGCAAGCGGCGTGCCGAGGACGAGCAGGATGAGCGTGACGAGTGCGGCGAGGCGAAGCGTCAGCCAGAGGGCGGGCAGGTCTTCCATCGTGCTCAACCGCCCTCCGCCGTTCCGCCTTCCGCCGTGCCGCCCTCCGCCGTGCCGCCTTCCGCCGTGCCGCCTTCCGCCGTGCCGCCTTCCGTCGTTCCGTAGCCGAAGCCCGCGAGTGTCGGGCGCGCCGCCGCAGAGCGGAGAAGGTCGAGAAAGGCCTTGGCCGCGGCGTTCGCCTCGCCGTGGCGGAGCAGCACCGCGTCCTGCCGGATAGGCCCGTGGCAGTCTTCGGGCAGGGGCAGGGTGGCGCCGCCCTGCCCGATGGTGGAGGCGGCCGCGACGAAGCCGATCTCGGCCGCGCCCGAGGCCACCAGCGCGGTGGCCTGACCTATGTTCTCTCCGGTCACGATCTTGCCGGCGACGGTTTCGGAAAGCCCCATGTTGTCAATGCATTCCATCGCCGCCTTGCCATAGGGCGCGAGGCTCGGGCTGGCGATCGCCACATGGCGCGCACGGCCAAGCGCGGTGCCCGGATCGGCGAGATCGGCCCCGGCATCGGCCGACCAGAGCACCAGCCGTCCGAGCGCGTAGGTGAACCGGCTTCCCGCCACCGCCAGACCTTCGGCCTCCAGCCGCTCCGGTGCCGCCGCGTCGGCCGACAGGAAGGCGTCGAAAGGCGCGCCCTGCGCGATCTGGGCGGCGAGCTTGCCGGTCGCCCCGGCGCTGAGCGCCACATGGTGGCCGGTCTCGGCCTGAAGCCTGTCGGCCAGCGCATGCGCGGCGGGCAGGAAATTGCTGGCCACCGCGATCAGGGCCTCGTCGGCCCGGGCGCCGCCGTCGAGCCCCGGTCCGGCGGCGAGAACGGCGACAAGCGCAAGTCTGGGGAGAAGATGCACGGGAACCTCGTTATATCTGATTGGACATAACGATGCCGCGGCCCGTCGGGCAAGCGTTATTTTTCAGCGGACATAACGGAAAGCCGGTGCAGGGCCGCGACCTCGCCGGCGACCGCTTCGGCGCCCTTGGACTGGATCGCCCGGTAAAGGCGCAGCACCTCGGCGCCGCTCTCCGTCAGCGCCGCGCCGCCGTGGCCGGCGCCGCCACGGCTGGAGCTGACAAGGGGGCTGCGGAACATCGCGTTCAGCGTCTCGACGAGGCTCCAGGCGCGCTTGTAGCTCATCCCCATGCGCCGCCCGGCGGCCGAGATCGAGCCGGTCTCGGCGATCGCTTCGAGAAGGTCGGCCTTGCCCGGGCCGAGCCAGTCGCCGCCTTCGACGACGAGCCGGATCTTGAGCGCCGGCCCGGTCATGCGAAGGGCGGCCGCCGGTCCGGCCAGCCGGTCGCGGCGTGATAGGCCTGGCCGAGAGCGAGGATCTTCGCATCCGCGCCGGCGGCGCCGAAAAGCTGGACACCCATCGGCAGGCCCTCGGGCCCGAATCCGGCCGGCATCGCCAGGCAGGGCAGGCCGATCAGGCTGACCGGCACGACGATCTCCATCCAGCGGTGGTAGGTGTCGCAGGGGCGTCCGGCGACGGATTCGGGCCAGCGCCAGTCGGCCGGGAAGGGCCAGACCTGCGCGGCGGGCAGCACCAGCGCATCGAAGCGTTCGAAAAGCCGCACCGCGCCGCGATACCAGCGCGAGCGGATCACGCTCGCGGCATGGACTTCGGCGGCCGAAAGCCCGGCGCCGCGATCGACTTCCCAGAGGCTCTCGGGCTTCATGCGCTTGCGCTTCTCCGGATCGGCGGCAAGCGCGCCGAGACCGCCCGCGTTCAGCATCGCGCGCAGCGTGATCCAGGCGGACCAGAGTTCTTCGGCCGCGAAGGGCGCCGCCACCGGCTCGACCACCGCGCCAAGATCCTCCAGCACGGCAAGCGCGGCGGCGGAGGTCTCCAGGATCCCGGGTTCTGTCGGATAGGCGCCGCCCCAATCCGCGAGCCAGCCGATCCGCAAGCCCTTCGGGTCGCAGGCAAGTCGCTGGCGATAGGGTTCCGACGGGCGGCCGAAGGGCGTTTCGGGGTTCGGCCCCGCCAGCACCTCCAGAAGCAGCGCGATATCCTCGGGGCTGCGCCCCATCGGCCCCTCGGTCGCGAGCGTGGCAAGGAAGGTATCGCCCTCGGCATCGGCAGGCACGAGGCCCCAGGTCGGACGGAAGCCGTAGACGTTGCAGAAGGCGGCCGGGTTGCGGAGCGAGCCCATCATGTCCGACCCGTCGGCGAGTGGCAGGAGCCGCGCCGAGAGCGCCGCCGCCGCCCCACCGGACGATCCGCCGGCCGTCCGGCTTGGGTCATAGGGGTTGCGTGTGGTGCCGTGAACCGGGTTGAAACTGTGCGACCCATGGCCCCATTCCGGCGTGTTGGTCTTGCCGATGAAGATCGCCCCGGCCGCCCGCATCCGCGCCGCCAGAAGGTCGTCCGATGTCGGCACGAAATCGTGAAAGAGCGGCGAGCCCCAGGTGGTGCGGAGCCCCTTGGTCGCGACCAGATCCTTGGGCGCCATCGGCAGCCCGTGGAGCAGCCCGCCCGGGCCCGCCCGGTCGGCGGCCTCCGCCTCGGCCAGAAGCTCTGCGCGCGGGCGCAGCGAGACGATGGCGTTGATCTTCGGGTTCAGGGCCTCGATCCGGTCGAGCGTCGCCTCCATCACCTCGCGCGCGGTGATCCGGCCCGAGGCGATGGCGCGCACCAGGTCCGAGGCCGGAAGCGTGGTCGGATCGCTCATGCGGCGGCGCCTGCGCGGGCCAGGGGCGGGCGTCGTCCCGCCCAGGGTCGCGCCGCCTCGACCTCGCCCGCGAGCGCCATCAGCATCTCGTCGGCGCCGAAGGCGGCGGCCAGGTGCACGCCGACCGGCAGGCCGGCGTCGCTCCAGTGGAGCGGCAGCGACATCGCCGGCTGGCCCGAGGCGTTGAAGGCGGCGCAGAAGGGCGAGTAGTCGAAGATCATGCCCTTGCCGAGCCGGTAGTCGACATAGTCGCGGTCCCGATGCGAAAACCGCCCGACCCGCGCCGGCGGCTCGGCAAGCGTGGCGGTCAGAAGCACGTCCCAGTCCCGAAGGAAGGCCGCCATCTCGCGCCCGTAGGCATGGATCTTGCCCACCGCCTGCAGATAGTCGGCGCCCGAGATGCCCGCGGCATGGTCCATCGCCGAGCGGCTCACGGCCTCGATCTCGTCCTCGCCGAGGTCGCGGCCGCGCGCGGCAAGCGTGCTGCGGATGCCGAGCGCTGTGCCGCAGGCGACGATCTTCGTCCAGGCGGCCATCATGCCGCGGGTGTCGGCCGCGGGGCGCGCCGGCACGACGCTGTGGCCGAGGCTTTCGAGAAGGGCGGCGGCATCGAGCACCGCCGCGCGCGCCTCGGGCGCGATCGGCTCACCGGTGAGCGTCGTGTCGCAGAGCGCGATGCGAAGCCGCCGGGGCGGCCTCTGCAGGGCCGCCATGAAGCCCGCGCCAAGCGGCGGCGCCCAGTAGGGCGCGCCGAGATCCGCCCCGGCGCAGGCGTCAAGCAGCACCGCGCTGTCGCGCACGGAGCGGGTGAGAAAGCCATCGATCGCCATGCCGGCCCAGCCCTCGCCGGCGGCAGGCCCGTCCGGCAGCCGCGCCCGCGTCGGCTTGAAGCCGAAGAGCCCGCAGGACGCGGCCGGGATCCGCACCGAACCGCCGCCGTCCGACCCATGCGCCGCCGGCACGATGCCGGCCGAGACCGCGGCGCCAGACCCGCCCGAAGAGCCGCCCGGCGTATGATCGAGGTTCCAGGGATTGCGCGTCGGCCCGCCATAGACGGCGGATTCCGTCGCCGCCCCGATCCCGCCCTCGGGCGAGGTCGTGCGGCCGAAGGTGACGACGCCGGTCGCGCGGATCCGCTCGAAGATGGCGCTGTCGTAGCTGTAGCGGGTGTTGGCCAGAAGCCGCGAGCCGTTGTGCGAGGGGAAATCGATCGCCTCGCAACCGAGATCCTTGATCAGGAACGGCACCCCCCTGAGCGGCCCCTCCGGCAGGCCGCGGTCGATGGCGCGCCGCGCCGCCTCCTCCTGGATCAGCACCACGGCATTGATGCTCGGGTTGAGACGCTCCACCCGTGCCAGCGCCTCGTCGAGGAGCTCTCCGGCGCTGACCGCGCCCGCCGCCACCTGGCGCGCCATCTCCGTCGCGTCCCAGTCGTCGTATGCGTCGATCATCCCTCGTTCCTCCGGACCTCTGCCGGGGTCGAGGTTAGGCCGAGCCCGGGACGCCTGCAATCCGCCTTTGCCCGCCGCACCCGGGCCGCCGCCCCTTGCAGCCCCCTGAGCGCGCCACTAAGACAAGAGTAAGGTTCAGGCCCTAGGCATTCCCGCGGACAGCAGCGAAAGACGGACGACATGAAAGACCCTTATGATCTCTACATGAACACCCTCGTGCCGATGGTCGTCGAGCAGACTTCGCGCGGGGAACGGGCCTATGACATCTACTCGCGGCTCCTGAAGGAACGGATCATCTTCCTCTCCGGACCCGTCCATGACGGCATGTCGACGCTGATCTGCGCGCAGCTTCTGTTTCTCGAGGCGGAAAACCCCTCGAAGGAGATCGCGATGTACATCAACTCGCCCGGGGGCGTCGTGACCTCGGGCCTGTCGATCTACGACACGATGCAGTACATCCGGCCCAAGGTCTCGACGCTGGTCATCGGCCAGGCGGCCTCGATGGGCTCTCTGCTGCTCACCGCGGGCGAGAAGGGCATGCGATTCTCGCTGCCCAACAGCCGGGTCATGGTGCACCAGCCCTCGGGCGGCTATCAGGGCCAGGCGACGGACATCATGATCCATGCCCAGGAAACCCAGAAGCTCAAGGAGCGGCTGAACGAGATATACCACAAGCACACCGGCCAGCCGATCAAGAAGGTCGAAACGGCGCTGGAGCGCGACAATTTCATGTCGCCCGAAGAGGCCAAGG
The DNA here is from genome assembly GCA_020637635.1 of Albidovulum sp. Taxonomy (GTDB): domain Bacteria; phylum Pseudomonadota; class Alphaproteobacteria; order Rhodobacterales; family Rhodobacteraceae; genus Albidovulum. Next base: position 249,698 of record JACKKB010000006.1, on the reverse strand, counting down.
ATTGGGGTCTGATCGACGATATCCTGACCGCGCGGCCGGGCGAGACCGCCTAGGGAGGGGCGGCAGGGCGCGAAACCGTGACGGAATTGCCGGCAATTTGCCATTGTGATGGTCCGGGGGCTGCCCTAATCTTGTCCAAAATGACGGTCACAAGGCGAAATCAGCTGGGCGAACAGGCCACGAAAGGGTGACGATGGCGACGAATACCGGCGGCGACAGCAAGAACACTCTCTACTGCTCTTTCTGCGGCAAGTCGCAGCATGAGGTGCGCAAGCTGATTGCCGGCCCGACCGTGTTCATCTGCGATGAATGTGTCGAGCTCTGCATGGACATCATCCGCGAGGAGACGAAGTCCACCGGGCTGAAGTCGACCGACGGGGTGCCGACCCCGCGCGAGATCTGCAAGGTGCTCGACGACTACGTGATCGGGCAGGAACATGCCAAGCGCGTTCTCTCGGTCGCCGTGCACAACCATTACAAGCGCCTGAATCACGCCTCGAAATCCGCCGATATCGAGCTGGCCAAGTCGAACATCCTGCTGATCGGCCCGACGGGCTGCGGCAAGACGCTGCTAGCGCAGACGCTGGCACGGATCCTCGACGTGCCCTTCACCATGGCCGACGCCACGACGCTGACCGAGGCCGGATATGTCGGCGAGGATGTCGAGAACATCATCCTGAAGCTCCTTCAGGCCAGCGAATACAACGTCGAGCGCGCGCAGCGCGGCATCGTCTATATCGACGAGGTCGACAAGATCACGCGCAAGTCCGACAACCCCTCGATCACCCGCGACGTGAGCGGGGAAGGAGTGCAGCAGGCGCTTTTGAAGATCATGGAGGGCACCGTCGCCTCGGTCCCGCCGCAGGGCGGGCGCAAGCATCCGCAGCAGGAATTCCTGCAGGTGGACACGACCAACATCCTCTTCATCTGCGGCGGCGCCTTCGCCGGGCTGGAGCGGATCATCGCCCAGCGCGGCAAGGGCTCGGCCATCGGCTTCGGTGCCGAGGTGAAGGACCCCGATGCCCGCGGCGTGGGCGAACTTTTCGCCGAACTCGAGCCCGAGGATCTGCTGAAGTTCGGCCTGATCCCGGAATTCGTCGGCCGTCTGCCGGTGATCGCGACACTGACCGATCTCGACGAGGCGGCGCTGGTCACGATCCTGACCGAACCGAAGAACGCGCTCGTGAAGCAGTACCAGAAGCTCTTCGATCTCGAAGGCGTGGCGCTGACCTTCACGCCGGATGCGCTGACCGCGATCGCGCGGCGCGCCATCAAGCGCAAGACCGGCGCCCGTGGCCTGCGTTCGATCATGGAGGATATCCTTCTCGACACGATGTTCGAACTTCCGGGGCTGGCGTCGGTCGAAGAGGTGGTCGTGAACGAAGAGGCCGTCGATTCCGGCGCAAAGCCGCTTCTGATTCACGCCGACACCAAGAGCGAGAAGACCGCGACGGCGGGGTGACAGCTGAAACCGGCTGGATGAACCGCGCCGCCCTGGCGCCGCTGTTCGGGCCGGCGCGGTTCATCCTGATCGGCGCCGATCGCACAGTGGAGCGACATGGGGTCCGAAGCGCCCTGCGTCCTTTCATGCCGGTTCGACGACGGGACCGCCGCGCGCCGCTGCCCCGGCGCGCAAGCGCACCCACGGCCTCTGGACCTCGCGCACTCCTGCGCTATAAGGGGGCAGACCCAGCCGGAGTGCGCCCATGAAATTCCTGCTTCGCTTGCTTACCTGGTGGAACGGCCAGACGCTCGGCACCCAGATCTTCACGGCGCGAAAGGGCGTGAAGGTCGGCAAGGACGATCAGGGCAACACCTTCTACCAGACCCGCGACGGCAAGCGCCGCTGGGTCATCTACAACGGCGAGATCGAGGCCTCGAGGATCGGCCCGGACTGGCACGGCTGGCTGCATTTCACCTGGGATGAACCGCCGAGCAAGGTGGCGCTGGCGCGCAAGCCCTGGGAAAAGCCGCATCAGGAAAACCTGACCGGCACGGCGATGGCCTATGCGCCCGCCGGCTCGCTGCGTCAGGCGCATCCCGCAGACCGGCGTGACTACGAGGCGTGGAGCCCGGAATAATGACCGGACGCATTTCAGAAATACTCGCCGGCGCCGGAGTCCTGGCGGCCGCGGCAGGGTTCCTTGTCTATGCCAGCGGCGGCGAGGGGCTTTCGGGCGGCGCGCGCGACAGTTACGAGTTGAAGGCGAGCTTCCGTTCGGTCGAGGGCGTGACCGTCGGCACCGATGTGCGCATGGCGGGCGTCAAGGTCGGCACCATCACGTCGCTGGCCCTGAACCCCCAGACCTTCTTCGCCGATGCCCGCTTTTCGGTGAAGGACGGCATCGTGATCCCCGATGACAGCACCGCCGTCATCGCCTCCGAGGGGCTTCTTGGTGGCGCCTTCCTCGAAATCCTCCCCGGCGGCAGCCCGGTCGACCTCGAACCGGGCGCCGAGGTCGAGGATACCCAGGGGGCGGTCAGCGTCATCTCGTTGATGATGAAGTTCGCCGGCGGCGGGTCCGACAATGGCTCGGGTGGCGCGGCGAACGGAGCCGCGGAGGGCGGCACGCAATGATCGTCCGGGCGGCGCTGATCCTCGGCCTCGCGCTCGCTGCGCAGGCGGGTCAGGCCCAGGATGCGGCAAGCGCACCGGGCGCGATCCTGCGCGGGCTCGACAAGGTCTCGGGCCAGACCGAGGAATTCGATCTTGCAACCGGCGCCAGCACCACCTTCGGGCGGCTCACGATCACGCTTTCGGATTGCCGCTATCCCGCGGGCGACCCCGCGTCGAACGCCTATGCCCATCTCACGATCAGCGACACCCGGACCGGCGAGACCGCCTTCGACGCCTGGATGGTGGCCTCGAGCCCGGCGCTCTCGGCGCTCGACGATCCGCGCTATGACGTCTGGGTGCTGCGCTGCAGGACCGAATAGGCATCGGCCGGCCCCGGGTCGAAATCGGCATCCAGCGCAAGCGCCTCGGCCAGAAGCGCGCGATAGCGCGCCCGCGGGATCTCGACCGCGCCGAGACTGGCGAGATGGTCGGTCATGAACTGCACGTCGAAAAGCCGGAAGCCACCGCGGGCCAGCCGCTCGACGAGATAGGCAAGCGCGATCTTCGACGCATCGGTCCGGGTCGAGAACATGCTTTCGCCGAAGAAGGCGCCACCAAGCGCGATGCCGAAGACCCCGCCGGTCAACGCGCCTTCCTGCACGACCTCGAGCGAATGCGCGAACCCCATCGCGTGCAGCCGTCCGTAGAGATCGCGCAGCGCCGCATTGATCCAGGTCTCGGGGCGGGCGGCGCAGAGATCGACGACGTCCAGAAAGGCCGAATTTGTTCGAATTTCATAATTCTCACGCCGGATGCGGCGCGCGAGCGATCGCGAAATGTGGAATTTGTCCAGTGGCATGATTCCGCGAAACCGCGGATCTACCCAGTGAAGCACCTCGGATCCGCGCGCCTCGGCCATCGGAAAGATGCCCTGCGCATAACCGGCGAGCATCTCCTGCGGGCCGAGCAGGCGTGACGCGCCCGTCACGGCCGGCTCAGCCGAACTGCTCGGCCAGCCATTTTTCCAGCCAGTGGATCGAATAGTCTCCGGTCTGGATATCGGGCGCGTCGAGCAGCGCGTGGAAGAGAGGGATCGTGGTGTGGATGCCATCGACGATGAGCTCGCCCAGAGCCCGGTCGAGCCGCGCCAGCGCCTCGGGCCGGTCGCGGCCGTGGACGATGAGCTTGCCGATCAGGCTGTCGTAATAGGGCGGAATCGAATAGCCGTCGTACAGGGCCGAATCCATCCGCACGCCAAGCCCGCCCGGCGCGTGATACTGGGTGATCTTGCCCGGGCTGGGCGCAAAGCCCGGCAGCTTCTCGGCGTTGATCCGGACCTCGATCGCATGGCCGTTGATGACCAGATCGTCCTGCCCGAAGGACATCGGATAGCCGTCGGCGACGCGGATCTGTTCGCGCACCAGGTCGACGCCGAAGATTGCCTCGGTCACCGGATGCTCGACCTGCAGACGGGTGTTCATCTCGATGAAATAGAACTTGCCGTCCTCGAACAGGAACTCGATCGTCCCGGCGCCGATATAGCTGATCTCGGCCACCGCGCGGGCGCAGACCCCGCCGATCTCGGCGCGCTGCGCAGGGGTGATGACCGGCCCCGGCGCCTCTTCCAAGACCTTCTGGTGGCGCCGCTGCAGCGAACAGTCGCGTTCGCCGAGATGCACCGCGTTGCCCTTGCCGTCTCCGAACACCTGGATCTCGATGTGGCGCGGCTTCTGCAGGTATTTCTCGATATAGACCTCGTCGTTGCCGAAGGCCGCCTTGGCCTCGGACCGCGCGGTGCGGAAGGCGATCTCGAGCTCGTCGGCCGACTTCGCGACCTTCATGCCGCGACCGCCGCCGCCGGCCGTTGCCTTGATGATCACCGGATAGCCGATGTCGCTGGCGACGCCGCGCGCCGCGTCGAGATCGGGCACCCCGCCGTCCGAGCCGGGCACCACCGGGATGCCGAGCGCCTTGGCCGTTTCCTTGGCGGTGATCTTGTCGCCCATGATGCGGATATGTTCCGCCGTCGGCCCGATGAAGGCGATGCCGTGATCCTCGAGCGCCTGCACGAAGGTGGCATTCTCGCTCAGGAATCCGTAGCCCGGGTGGATCGCCTGGGCGCCGGTGATTTCGCAGGCCGAGATGATCGCCGGGATCGAGAGATAGGACTGCGCCGAGGAGTTCGGCCCGATGCAGACGCTTTCGTCGGCCATCCGCACATGCATCGCGTCGGCATCCGCGGTGGAATGGACCGCGACCGAGCGGATCCCCATTTCTCGGCAGGCGCGGATCACGCGCAGCGCGATCTCGCCCCGGTTGGCGATGAGGATTTTCTCGAACATCTGCGCCTCACTCCACGATCAGGAGCGGCGCGCCGTATTCCACCGGGCTCCCGTCCTCGACGAGGATCCGCCTGACGGTGCCGGCCCGGGGCGCGGGAATGTGGTTCATCGTCTTCATCGCCTCGACGATGAGCACCGTCTGGCCTTCCTTGACGCTGGCCCCGACGGTCACGAAGGGTTCGGAGCCGGGTTCGGGCGAGAGATAGACGGTGCCGACCATGGGCGAGGTGACGGCCCCGGGATGGGAGGCCGGATCGGCCGGATCTGCCGGCGCGGCCGAACCTACGGGGGCAGCCGCGGCGACTGCGGCGGGGGCCGCGGCAGGTACCGGTGCCGCCGGGGCCGCGGGCGCCGCGCGGGACACGTATTTCGAAACCCTCACGTTGAGGCTGTCGTTTTCGCCGTAGTCGCGCTTGACGCTAAGCTCGGCCAGGCCGTTCTTGTTCAGAAGCTCTGCGAGCGCCTCGATGAAGGCGACGTCGCCATCGTGGGGGGTTTTGGTCATGGACTCCTCGGGTGGTCTCGTCCGCCCGTCTTGGCGCGGGCCGTGCTCTGGCCTGCTTATACGCGCTCGGCGCCGGGCTGGAAAGCGCGAGTTTCCCGGGCCGTCCTTCGCCGACCCCGAGCGGCCCCGCCGGTTCCCCCTGGTGCCGCGCGACAGCCCCCCGAGGGCGGGCGGGAAATGTTTTACCAGTTGATAAAAAATTGATTCGCTGGCAGCCTTCGCACAACGCATCGCCAAGGGAGGCCCGAGCGTGAGCACAAGCGCGACCAACAGCCAGCTGACGCCCGGTGTCGCCGCCGGCCGGCTGAGCGACGAGGACTATGCCCGGAACTTCGCCGACATCGCCCCGCGCCTTGACGGCCACGAGGCCCGGGTGGCGGCGGACCGATGCTATTTCTGTCATGATGCGCCCTGCATCACCGCCTGTCCGACCGCGATCGACATCCCGCTCTTCATCCGCCAGATCGCCACGGGCACGCCCGAGGCGGCGGCGAAGACGATCTTTTCGCAGAACATCCTTGGCGGCATGTGCGCCAGGGTCTGCCCGACCGAACAGCTCTGCGAAGAGGCCTGCGTGCGCGAGGCGGCCGAGGGCAAGCCGGTCGAGATCGGCCGGCTGCAGCGCTTCGCCACCGACCGCCTGATCGAGACCGGCGTGCATCCCTTCACCCGCGCCGCCGACACCGGCAAGAGCATCGCGGTCGTCGGCGCCGGCCCGGCCGGACTTGCCGCCGCCCATCGCCTGGCGATGAAGGGCCATGCGGTGACGCTTTTCGATGCCCGGCCGAAGCCGGGGGGCCTGAACGAATACGGGATCGCGAGCTACAAGACGCCGGGCGGCTTTGCCCAGGCCGAGGTCGCCTGGCTGATGCAGATCGGCGGGATCACGGTCGAGCACGGCAGAAAGCTCGGCGCCGACCTGTCGCTCGCCACGCTGCGCAAGGACCACGACGCGGTTGTGCTCGCGATCGGGCTGGCCGGCGTGAACGCCCTGCGCGCCGAGGGCGAGGGGCTCGGAAACGTGGTGAATGCGGTCGATTTCATCGCCGCGCTGCGTCAGGCGCCGGACCGCGCGTCGATCCCGGTCGGTCGCAATGTCGTGGTCATCGGCGGCGGCATGACGGCGGTCGATGCCGCCGTGCAGTCGAAGCTCCTCGGCGCCGAGAGCGTGACCATCGTCTATCGCCGCGGGCGGGCGAAGATGTCGGCCTCGGCGCATGAACAGGACCACGCGGCGTCGGTCGGGGTGCGGATCATCCACGGCGCCGCCCCCGTGCGGGTGCATGGCAACGGCGCCGCGCAGGAGGTGGAATTCGCCTATACCGAGGACGGGCCGGGGGGGCTGACGCTCAAGGCGGAAACCTTCCGGCTGAAGGCCGATCAGGTGATGAAGGCCATCGGCCAGACGCTTGACGGCGCGCCCGAGGGAGTGCGGATCGAGGGCGGCAAGATCGCCGTGACGGGCGCGGGACGGACGAGCCTGCCCGGCGTCTGGGCGGCCGGTGACGGCGCCGAGGGCGGCGAGGACCTGACGGTGACGGCGGTCGCCGAGGGCCGCGATGCCGCCGAGGACATCCACGCGAGCCTGATGCCATGACCCACGCAGGGCCGCATCTGCCGCCACGAGAGGGGCCGGGGACACCATGCGACCGATGACCCTTCCGGCTGAAGGCGGCTGCCGCTGCGGCGGGCTGCGCTTTCGCGTGACCCGCCAGCCGATCGTGACGTCGGCCTGCCATTGCACCGGGTGTCAGCGCATGTCGGGCAGCGCCTTTTCCACCACCGCGATGATCCCGCTGGACGGATTCGCGGTGATCGCGGGCACGCCCGTCATCGGCGGACTCAAGGGGCCAGACATCCACCACCACCACTGCCCGGACTGCCATGGCTGGGTCTTCACCACCTTCGACGAAGCCCGGCCCTTCGTGAACCTGCGCGCGGTGATGCTGGACGATACCGCCTGGTTCGCGCCCTTCATCGAGACCTACGTTTCCGAAAAGCTTCCCTGGGCACAGACCGGCGCGCCGCATAGCTACCCGAAATTCCCGTCGCCCGAAGAGTATCCGGGGCTCATTGCGGGATTTGCCGCAACTCTGAAGGAGAGCTGACTTGGCCAACCTGACGACGACTTTCATCGGCATCACCTCGCCCAACCCCTTCTGGCTGGCCTCGGCGCCGCCCACCGACAAGGAATACAACGTCCGCCGCGCCTTCGAGGCCGGTTGGGGCGGGGTCGTGTGGAAGACGCTCGGTTCCGAGGGCCCGCCGATCGTGAACGTGAACGGCCCCCGCTATGGCGCCATCTGGGGCGCGGACCGGCGGCTGCTGGGGTTGAACAACATCGAGCTGATCACCGACCGGCCGCTGCAGACCAACCTCGACGAGATCCGCCGCGTGAAGCGCGACTGGCCCGACCGGGCGCTGGTGATCTCGCTCATGGTGCCCTGCGACGAGGAGAGCTGGAAGGACATCCTGATGCGCATCGAGGATACCGGCGCCGACGGGGTGGAGCTGAACTTCGGCTGCCCGCACGGGATGAGCGAACGCGGCATGGGCTCGGCCGTGGGGCAGGTGCCGGAATACATCGAGATGGTGACGCGCTGGGTGAAGCAGTATTCCCGCATGCCCTGCATCGTCAAGCTGACGCCCAATATCTCGGACATTCGCAGACCGGCCGAGGCGGCCAGGCGCGGCGGCGCGGATGCGGTCAGCCTCATCAACACGATCAACTCCATCACCAGCGTGAACCTCGACAGTTTCGCCCCCGAACCGACGATCGACGGCAAGGGCGCGCATGGCGGCTATTGCGGGCCCGCGGTGAAGCCCATCGCGCTCAGCATGGTGTCGGAGATCGCGCGGAATCCCGAGACGCGGGGACTGCCGATCTCGGGCATCGGCGGCGTCACGACATGGCGCGACGCGGCGGAGTTCCTCGCCCTCGGGGCGGGCAATGTGCAGGTCTGCACGGCCGCGATGACCTACGGCTTCAAGATCGTGCAGGAGATGATCTCCGGTCTGTCGCAATATCTCGATGAAAAGGGCCTTGGCGGCACCGCCGATCTGGTCGGCCGGGCGGTTCCGAACGTGACCGACTGGAACCAGCTCAATCTCAACTACGTCACCAAGGCCGAGATCGACCAGGATCTCTGCATAAAATGCGGCCGCTGCTTTGCCGCCTGCGAGGATACCTCGCATCAGGCGATCTGGATGAAGGAGGGCAGGACCTTCGAGGTGAACGATGCCGAATGCGTCGCCTGCAACCTCTGCATCGACGTGTGCCCGGTCGACAACTGCATCACCATGCGGCCGCTGAAGAAGGGCGAGACCGATCCGCGCACCGGGCGCAAGGTCGGCGACTATGCCAACTGGACCACGCATCCGAACAATCCGATGGCGGTGAAGGCGGCCGAATAGTCTTGCGCCGGCACGCCGCCGCCGGCATCCTCGCCGGCGGAAGCGGCACATGCAGATCGTCAACATCACCCGGTGGCCCCTGGCCCTCGTCTTTCTCGGCGCAGGCATGACGGCGACCGTGCTGGCCTTTGCCTCGATCAACCTCTTTGTCCATGCGATGGCCAACCTTCGCTTCCTGCGCAGCGGCGGCTGGGACGCGGTGCGCCTCGGCGCGCTCTGGCAGACGGCCGAACTGGCGCTCTACGGTACCGTCGTGCTGATCAACTGGCTCGGCTTCAAGATCTTCGAATCCGAGATCACGGTGCGCTACCGCCGCTGGGCCGAGCGGCGCCGCTAGGGCACGAGAAGCCTGCGAAAGAGCGTGTCGAGGAAGCGGTCCGCCTCGGCGTAGGGATCGTGGCCGGGCCCGAGAACCGCACGCACCTGCACGTCGAAATCGGCATAGTGCTGGGTCAGCGCCCAGATCGAGAAGATCAGGTGATGCGGCGGCAGTTCGGCAAGCCGCCCCTCTTCCATCCAGCGCCGCAGCACCTCGGACTTGTCGTCGACGAGCCGCTTCAGATCGCCCGCGAGACCCGCCATGATCCGTGGCGCGCCCTGCAGCACCTCGTTGGCGAAAAGCCGGCTTTCGCGCGGATAGTCGCGGCTGAGCTCCAGCTTGCGGTGCACATAGGCCAGCACCTCCGCAACCGGGTCGCCCCCGGGATCGAGCGCCCTGAGCGGGGCCAGCCAGGTGTCCATGAGCGTCGCCAGAAGCTGGGCGTGGATCTCTTCCTTGGAGGGGAAGTAGTAAAGCAGGTTCGGCTTCGAGAGCCCCGAGACCTCGGCGATCTGGTCGAGCGTGGCGCCGCGGAAGCCATGCTGCGAGAAGACGTCGAGCGCCGCGTTGAGGATCGTCTCGCGGTTCTTCTGCTGAATCCGGGTAAGCGGCCGCGCGGCCGGCGTCGGTTCGGCCAAGGTCCCCTCCTGACTGCCTTCCTGTCAGGTAGTTGGCTCCAACTCCGCGGTCAAACCATAATCGACGCGGGCCGGGCGCGCGTGGCGTTCCGGCAGGGCGCCGGCGCGCTCCATCCGGCCCCGGTAGTAGCGCCGCCGACCCCCGCGGAAATCGTCGTAGATCCAGCTTTCCGTCGTTCCCGCCCAAAGCCGCGCCAGCCGTCGCGTGCCACGCGGAAAGCGGCGCTCAATCTCGGCGCAGCGCCGGTCGCTGTCGGCCGCGAGCCCGCGCACCACGCCCGCGGTGATGTCCTCGAAGCAGATCCTCTCGAATCCTGCCCGGGCAAGTTCGGCCTTGGTCCGTGCAAGCCAGGCGCCGGGCGCCTCGCGGGTGTCGGCCGGGGTGAAATCGGCGAACAGGAAGACACCGCCCGGGGTCAGGACCCGCGCCGCCTCGGCGAAGAATCGCTCCCGCTCGGGGTAGCAATGGGCGCTCTCGACACTGAGGACGGCATCGAAGCTCGCCGCCGCGAACGGCAGCGCCATCGCGTCCGAGGCCACGAAGTCGAGCCCGGGAACATGTCGATGCACGCGCCGGCAGAAGTCGAGGATGCCCGCCGTCAGATCGCAACCCGTCGTGCTTTGCGGGCCGAAATAGACCTGCACGTGGCGCGCGCCGCCTCCGCGCCCGGTGCCGACATCGAGCACCCGGCGACCGCGAAGGTCGGCCTGGCCCGCGACGGCATGATAGAGCTGCGCCGGGATCCGCTGCGCCTCGTCCTCGGGCCTCAGCGGGGCCGGCAGCGCGCCGGCATAGCCGTAGTTCATGAAGGTCAGGTGCGTGGCATGGCGCGTGAGCCAGCCGATCACGGCATAGAGAAGCCGGGCGCGAAGCCCGTGAAAGACCCGTGCCTGCCGGATCGACCGCCGCGTCTCTGTCTCCACCGTCCGAAACGTCATGCGGGAATTGGGGCCTCAAACGGCCGGAGCGTCAACAGAATTGTCTCCGGACGTTCACAAATCGGTGCCCGTGGCCACAGCCCCGATGCCGCCGAGGATGATCCGCTTCACGCTCGCGGTTGCCGCCTGCCACTGGCGGTCCGAAAGCGGCCGGCCACCATTCAGCGTCTCGATCTGGTGGCCGAAATCGGCATAGTGCTGGGTCGTCGCCCAGAGCATGTAGAGCAGGTGGTGCGGATCGACCGGCGCCATCTTGCCCTCGGCGATCCAGCGCCGGATCACCGCCGCCCGTCCCGCAGTCCAGTCGCGCAGCGTCGTTTCGAGATAGTCCTGGATCACCGGGGCGCCGTGCATCACCTCGCTCGCCCAGACCTTGGAGCCGTGCGGATGGCGCCGCGAGATCTCCATCTTGGCCTCGACATAGGCGCCGATGCCCTCGACCGGGCCGGGGGCGGCGTCGAAACACGCCGCCGCGCGCAGCCAGATCTCGAAGATCCGGCTCACGACCTTGCGATAAAGTTCCTCCTTGGTCGGGAAATAGTAGTGCAGGTTGGCCTTCGGCAGCCCCGCCATGTCGGCGATGAGCTGCATCGTCGCGCCGCCGAAGCCGGCCTCGGCAAAGACCTTCTCGGCCGCCTCGAGGATCACGCGCTCGTTCTCGCGCCGTGTCGCGTCGCGTTTCGTCAGTCGTTCCGGCGCGCTCATCGGGACCCCAGATTCAGGTTGACCGTATGGTCGGGCTGTGGTGCTCTCAACCTTGACCATACGGTCAGAAAACGACTCGTCGCAAGGGGCATGAAGACCCCGTCCAGACTGACAGGAGTATACCATGCCCGCCGCCGGAGAAAACCTCAGGATCGACCCCGCGCGTCTCTGGGACAGCCTCATGGAGATGGCGAAGATCGGCCCCGGAGTCGCCGGCGGCAACAACCGCCAGACGCTGACCGACGCCGATGCCGAGGGGCGCCGGCTCTTCCAGCGCTGGTGCGAGGCGGCCGGCATGACCATGGCTGTTGACCAGATGGGAACGATGTTCGCCCGGCGCGAGGGCGAGGATCCCGCCGCCGCCCCGGTCTACATGGGCAGCCATCTCGATACCCAGCCGACCGGCGGCAAGTATGACGGCGTCCTCGGCGTCCTCGGTGCGCTGGAATGCGTGCGCACCATGAACGACCTCGGCATCCGGACGAAGCACCCGATCGTGGTGGTGAACTGGACCAACGAGGAGGGCACGCGCTTTGCCCCCGCCATGCTCGCGAGCGGGGTCTTCGCCGGGCGGCACACGCTCGACTGGGCCTACGATCGCGTCGATCACGACGGCAGGAAATTCGGCGACGAGCTGAAGCGGATCGGCTGGGTCGGCGACGAAAGGCCGGGCGGCCGCAAGATCCATGCGCTCTTCGAGCTGCACATCGAACAGGGCCCGATCCTCGAGGCCGAGGGCAGGGATATCGGCGTCGTGACCCACGGGCAGGGGCTGCGCTGGATCGAATGCACGGTGACCGGCAAGGAAAGCCATACCGGATCGACCCCGATGCACATGCGCCGGAACGCCGGAAGGGGCCTCGCGCTTCTGACCGAGCTGGTCCACGAGATCGCCATGAAGCACCAGCCGGGCGCGGTCGGCGCCATCGGTCATGTCGACGTCTATCCCAACAGCCGCAACGTGATCCCGGGCAAGGTCGTCTTCACCGTCGATTTCCGCTCGCACCTGCCCGAGAAGCTGCACGCGATGGAGCAGGAGTTCTACGACCGCGCGCCGGGCATCTGCGAAGGGATCGGGGTCGGGTTCGAGCACAAGATCTCGGGCCAGTTCGAGCCGCCGGCCTTCGACGAGACCTGTGTCGCGGCGGTGCGGAACGCGGCCGAGCGGCTCGGCTACAGCCATATGGACATCGTCTCGGGCGCCGGCCACGACGCCTGCTGGATCAACGACGTGGCGCCGACCGCAATGATCTTCTGCCCCTGCGTCGACGGGCTGAGCCACAACGAGGCCGAGGAGATTTCGCCCGAGTGGGCGGCGGCGGGGACGGATGTGCTCCTGCACGCGGTATTGGAGACGGCGGAGGTTGTGGGGTGAGGCGCGAAAACGCGGCACTAATAATTTCGGGCATTGCCTTGTTGTTGTCTGCCGTTACTACCTACTTGAATTTCGACGCTTGGATGTCCAAGTCGCCGGATTTGGAGATTCGTTGGCTCTACAATCGAGCACCAGTCCTAACGGCAACCGGTATTTACTTCACTGCTCGCTACGAGATCCTTAATAACTCGACCAACGACGTCGTGGTTTCAGAAATCCACTCCTTGGGCGTTTTTCCTGTCGGAGACGTCCGCACAGATGGTGTTCAGTCCTCGATTCGGATAAACGGAGCTAAGTGGACGGGCGAAACCGTAACCGTCGCTTCTAAGCAAAGAATATTTGTTGAATTTGACGTCGCCCGGAAATCAAGAAACCCGATGTGGTTTGAAACCGTGGGGCGCAAAGCTGCGCCGGTGGTTGTTGCAGAGAAGGACGACCCCCGCGATTTCGTTTATCCAGAGACCATTGACGATGAGATTTCGCTTGTGCTCTTGGAGCAAGCTTGGCGCACGAACAGGTACTTTGATGGTTCGGCGAATAACGATGCAGAAGGCGAACTGCGTGCGGGTTTTCAAGAGATCAACGGCGTTTGGTGTGATCCGGTTCTAATTCGATACCCAGCTGTCTGTGTCGATCTTCATGTAGAGGAAGTCGGCGGATACTCCGTCTCAATCCAACCCTTGGCCGCAGGCTACTACCCAGCAATAGGACCATATTTCGGACGATAGGACAATGCTATGACCACAGTCATCAGGAACGGCACCATCGTTACCGCCGATCTGACCTACAGGGCAGATGTGCTGGTCGAGGGTGGCAGGATCGCCCAGATCGGTGAAAACCTGAAGGGCGACAAGACCCTCGACGCCACCGGCTGTTATGTCATGCCGGGCGGGATCGACCCGCATACGCATCTGGAGATGCCCTTCATGGGCACCTATTCCACCGACGATTTCGAGAGCGGCACCCGCGCGGCGCTCGCGGGCGGGACCACGATGGTCGTCGACTTCGTGCTGCCGGGGCAGGGGCAGGGCCTCATCGACGCCAAGAAGATGTGGCACAACAAGTCCGGCCGGGCGAATTGCGACTATTCCTACCACATGGCCGTGACCTGGTGGGGCGAGAAGGTCTTTGACGAGATGAAGACCGTGATCGAGACCGAGGGCATCACCACCTTCAAGCACTTCATGGCCTACAAGGGCGCGCTCATGGTCAATGACGACGAGATGTATGCCTCGTTCAAGCGGCTGGCCGAGCTTGGCGGCATCGCGCTCGTCCATGCCGAGAACGGCGACGTGGTGGCGGAGCTTTCGGCGCGACTTCTGGCCGAGGGCAACACCGGCCCCGAGGCCCATGCCTATTCGCGCCCCCCCCAGGTCGAGGGCGAGGCCACCAACCGCGCGATCATGATCGCCGACATGGCCGGCGTGCCGCTCTATGTCGTGCATACGAGCTGCGAGGACGCCCATGAGGCGATCCGGCGGGCGCGGATGGCGGGAAAGAGGGTCTGGGGCGAGCCCCTGATCCAGCATCTGACGCTCGACGAGAGCGAGTATTTCAATGCCGACTGGGACCATGCGGCGCGGCGCGTCATGTCGCCGCCCTTCCGCAACAAGAAGCATCAGGACAGCCTCTGGGCCGGGTTGCAGTCGGGCTCGCTCTCGGTCGTGGCGACCGACCATTGCGCGTTTACCACCGAGCAGAAGCGCTACGGCGTCGGCGACTTCACCAAGATCCCGAACGGCACCGGCGGGCTTGAGGACCGGATGCCGATGCTCTGGACGCATGGGGTGAATACCGGCCGGCTGACGATGAACGAGTTCGTGGCCGTCACCTCGACGAACATCGCCAAGATATTGAATTGCTACCCGAAAAAGGGCGCAGTTCTGGTGGGCGCCGATGCCGATCTCGTGGTCTGGGACCCCGAGAAGGAGAAGGTGATCTCCGCCGGTTCGCAGCAGTCGGCGATCGACTACAACGTCTTCGAGGGCCAGAAGGTCAAGGGCCTGCCGCGCTATACGCTGACCCGCGGGGTCGTCGCAGTGAATGACGGCAAGGTCGAGACCCGCGAGGGCCACGGGCAGTTCGTCGCCCGCAAGGCCGGCAACCCCGTCAACAGGGCGTTGTCGTCGTGGAAGGACCTGACCGCTCCGCGTCCGGTGCAGCGGACGGGCATACCGGCGACGGGGGTCTGAGTGAAGGACACGGCCGCCAGCGCCACGACGGTGATCGATGCGCGGGGCGTCGGGCTGACGTTCGAGACCGGCGACGGGCCGGTGCATGCGCTGAAGGGGGTGGACCTGACGATCTCCAGGGGCGAGTTCGTCAGTTTCATAGGCCCCTCCGGTTGCGGCAAGACGACCTTCCTGCGCGCCGTCGCGGCGCTGGAGCATCCCACCGAGGGCACGCTCAGCGTCAACGGGATGAGCCCCGATGCGGCGCGGCAGGCGCGCGCCTACGGCTATGTGTTTCAGGCGGCGGGGCTCTATCCCTGGCGCACGATTGCGGGAAATGTGAAACTTCCGCTTGAAATCATGGGTTACTCGCACGCCGAGCAGGATGCCCGTGTTGAAAAAGTGCTGTCGCTGGTCGATCTCGACGGATTTGGCAAGAAGTTCCCCTGGCAGCTTTCGGGCGGCATGCAGCAGCGGGCCTCGATCGCGCGGGCGCTGGCCTTCGACGCCGACATCCTGCTCATGGACGAGCCTTTCGGGGCGCTCGACGAGATCGTCCGCGACCGGCTGAACGAGGAGTTGCTGAAGCTCTGGGCGCGGACCGGCAAGACCACGCTCTTCGTCACCCATTCGATCCCCGAGGCGGTCTATCTCTCGACCAAGATCGTCGTGATGTCGCCTCGGCCGGGGCGGATCACCGATGTCATCGAAAGCGCGCTGCCGCGGGAACGCCCGCTCGACATCCGCGACAGCAAGGCGTTCATCGACATCGCGCATCGGGTGCGCGAGGGCCTCAGGGCGGGGCACAGCCATGAGGAGTGAGGCGCCGCTCCGGTGCCGCGGCGGGGGGCCGTCTGCCCCCCGGTCGCCGGCGCGGCCGGCGACGCCCCCCGAGGATATTTGCCAACAGGCGAAGAGGTCGGGGTCATGAGAGCGCTTCTGCCGGTGCTGACGGTTCTCGCGGCGATCGTGGCGCTCTGGTATGCGGGCGCGGTCTGGATGAACAGTCAGTGGAGCTACGACCAGGCGGCGCGGGCGGGGGTGGAGGTGAGCCTTACCGAGGTCGTCGCCGAGACGATGCATCAGGACCGCCCGGTGCTGCCGGCGCCGCATCAGGTGCTGGCGGGGCTCTGGGAGGGGCTCTTCGGGCAGAAGATCACCTCGAAGCGGAGCCTCGTCTATCACGGATGGGTGACGCTGGAGGCGACGCTTCTGGGGTTTGTCATCGGCACCGGGCTCGGCATCCTGCTGGCGGTCGGGATCGTCCACAACCGGGCGATGGATCTGTCCGTCATGCCCTGGGCGATCGCGTCCCAGACGATCCCGATCCTTGCCATCGCGCCGATGGTGATCGTCGTCCTGGCCTCGCTCGGGGTCACGGGGCTCCTGCCGAAATCGATCATCTCGGCCTATCTGTCGTTCTTTCCCGTCGTCGTCGGCATGGTGAAGGGGCTGCGATCGCCGGACGCCATGCAACTCGATCTCATGCGGACCTATGGCGCCGGGGCCTGGCCGGTCTTCTGGAAGCTCCGGCTTCCGGCCTCGATGCCCTTTCTCTTCGCCTCGCTGAAGGTTTCGGCGGCGGCCTCGCTGGTGGGCGCCATCGTCGGCGAGCTTCCCGCCGGAGCGGTCGCCGGGCTTGGCGCGCGGCTGCTCTCGGGCAGCTATTACGGGCAGACGGTGCAGATCTGGGCGGCGCTGCTTGCCGCGGCGATGCTGGCGGCGGCGCTGGTGATCGCGATCGGCGCGATCGAACGCGTCACGCTGAGGCGCATGGGGATGGCGCGATGACCTGGCTCTGGGGGGCGCTTCTCTTCTGGCTGGCGGCATGGGCCTTCAATGCCTGGCTCGCAGGGCGCGCGCGCGCGCGGGGCCGCGTCGTGACGCTCTTCATTCCGGCGCTTTTCGGCATCACCCTGCTGGTTCTCTGGGAGGGCGTGGTGCGGGGCCTGAACGTGCCGTCGGTGATCCTGCCCGCCCCCTCGGCAATCTGGGCGCGGATCCTCGGCGCGCTGCCGACGCTGGGCGAGGACTTCGTCCAGACGATCCTGAAGGGTGCGCTCGGCGGCTATCTGATCGGCTGCTGCGCGGCGGTGCTGACCGCGATCCTCATCGACCGCTCGCCCTTCCTGCAACGGGGGCTGATGCCGGTCGGCAATTTCGTCGCCGCGCTGCCGGTGGTCGGCATCGCGCCGATCCTGGTGATGTGGTTCGGCTTCGACTGGCAGTCGAAGGCGGCGGTCGTCGTCGTCATGGTCTTCTTTCCGGTTCTAGTGAACACCATCGCGGGGCTTGCCGCAAGCGAGCGGATGCAGCGCGACCTGATGGCGACCTGGGGGGCCTCCTACGGGCAGACACTGCTCAAGCTGCGCCTGCCGGCGGCGATGCCCTTCATCTTCAACGGGCTCAAGATCGCGACGACGCTTGCCCTCATCGGCGCCATCGTTGCAGAATTTTTCGGCTCTCCCGTCAAGGGCATGGGCTTTCGGATCTCGACCTCCGTGGGCCAGCTTGCGCTGGACATGGTCTGGGCGGAGATTGCCGTGGCGGCCTTGGCCGGCTCGGCCTTCTACGGGCTTGTGGCGCTGATCGAGAAAGGCGTCACCTTCTGGCACCCGTCGCAACGCGCGCGGGGCTGACAACAGGGAGAACGACAATGAAAAGACTGATGACTTCGGCGGCGGCGCTGGGCCTTCTGGCGTCGGGTGCCTGGGCGGCCGACGACGTGACGTTGCAGCTGAAATGGGTCACGCAGGCCCAGTTCGCCGGTTACTTCGTGGCGCTCGACAAGGGCTACTACGACGAAGAGGGGCTCAACGTCACGATCAAGCCGGGCGGGCCGGACATCGCGCCCGAACAGGTCATCGCCGGCGGCGGCGCCGACGTGATCGTCGACTGGATGGCCGCGGCGCTCGCCGCGCGCGAACGGGGGCTGCCGCTGGTGAACATCGCCCAGCCCTTCAAGCACGGCGGGCTGGAGCTCACCTGCCTGAAGGAGACCGGCATCGCCAGCCCGGCCGATTTCCCCGGCCACACGCTCGGCGTCTGGTTCTTCGGCAACGAATATCCGTTCTACGCCTGGATGGCCAAGCTCGGCATTCCGACCGAAGGCGGCGACGCCGGCGTCACCGTGCTGAAGCAGGCCTTCAACGTCGATCCGCTGCTGCAAAAGCAGGCCGACTGCATCTCGGTCATGACCTACAACGAATACGGTCAGGTCCTCGATGCCGGCATCACGCCCGACCAGCTCGTGACCTTCAACTATCTCCAGGAAGGCGTCGGCGTCATGGAGGACGGGCTCTATGTCCTTGAGGACAGCCTGAAGGACGAGGCCTTCAAGGCCAAGATGGTGAAGTTCGTGCGCGCCTCGATGAAGGGCTGGAAATACGCCGAGGAGCATACCGACGAGGCGGCCCAGATCGTCATCGACAACGACGCCTCCGGGGCGCAGACGCTCGAACATCAGCAATACATGATGAGCGAGGTGGCCAAGCTCACCGCCGGCTCCAACGGCGCGCTCGACCCGGCCGACTACGACGAGACGGTGGCGACGCTGCTGGCGGCGGTCTCGCCCGAGAACCCGGCGATCACCAAGGCACCGGAAGGCGCCTATACGCTGGAGATCACGGACGCGGCGTTGAAATGAGACCCGGGCGCGCGGCGGCTTTGGCCGGCCGCGCGCCTTTTCACTTGCACCAGCGGGGCATTCGCGGTCTATCTCGGGCAGGGCGCAAAGGGGGCGGGATCACCATGGGCGGAACCTCGGCAGGCACGAAACCGGCACCGATGGCGCTGATCCTGATGGCCCTTGTCGGTGGCCTCGTGCTTGCGGGCTGTGCCCGCAACCGCTATCCCCTGACGCCGTGCGAGGGGGATCGACCGGCGATCGCCCGCACCCACGACGCCGCGCCGCCGAACTGCCCGGCGGGCTAAGCGCTTTTCACCGGGCTGAAAATCTGTAAATCTCTGCCTGAAAAGGGAGAGCCAGGATGCCGCGCACGGCGTTGACCGGCACGAGGGTCCGCGAGCGGCGCCTGCTGCTTGGCCTGAAGCAGGCCGATCTGGCGCGCACAGCGGGGATCTCGCCGGCCTATCTGAACCTCATCGAACACAACCGCCGCCGCGTGGGCGAGCCGCTTCTGGTCACGCTCGCGGCCGCGCTCGGCCTCGATCCGGCGGCACTCGCCGAAGGTGCCGAGACCGCGCTCATCGGCGGTCTGCGCGAGGCCGCGGCCGGCGCCTCGGCCGCGGCCCGAGCGCCCGAGATCGAGCGGATCGAGGAATTCGTCGGCCGCTTTCCGGGCTGGGCCGAGCTGCTGGCCGACCGCCAGGCAAGGATCGCGGCGCTCGAGCGCGCGGTCGAGGCGCTGAACGAACGCATGGCGCACGATCCCCATCTCTCCGCGGCGCTCCACGAGATCGTCTCGGCCGTCACCTCGGTCCGCTCGACCGCCGCGATCCTCGCCGAGACCGACGCGATCGAGGCCGTCTGGCGCCGGCGCTTTCACCGCAACATCTACGAGGACAGCATTCGCCTGTCCGAGGCTGCGGCGGCGCTGGTCGCCTATCTCGATTCGAGTCAGGACGGCGAGACCGGCCTCTCCTCGCCGCAGGAGGAGGTCGAGGCCTGGCTTGCCGCCACCGGCTATCACCTCGCCGCGCTCGAGGGCCACGAGGCGCCTCCCGCCGCCCGCCTTGTCGCGCGCGCCGAAGAACTGGCAAGCGATGCCGCCCGAACGATCGCCACCGCCCATGCCGGGCGCTATCGCGATGATGCGCTGGCGATGCCGCTGGCCGTCATCACCCGCGCCCTCGCGGCCGAGGGGCCGGACCCGGCGCGGATCGCCGCGGCGCTCGACCGTCCGCTCGCCGCGGTCTTCCGCCGCCTGGCTACGCTGCCGGCGGGGCAGGGGCAGGAGATCGGGCTCGTGACCTGCGATGCCTCGGGCACGCTGACCTTCCGCAAGCCGGCGCGCGGCTTCACCCTGCCGCGGTTCGGCGCCGCCTGTCCGCTCTGGCCGCTCTACGAGGCCCTGGCCCGACCGATGGTGCCGCTGCGTGCCGAGGTCGAGATGGACGGCCGCGTTTCGCATCGGTTCCTCACCTATTCCTTCAGCGAGCCGCGCCACCCCGGGGGGTTCGACGGCCCGCCGGTGATCGAGGCGATGATGCTGATCCTGCCGGCCGAGGGGCCCCGCACCGGGGCCGAGCGGCCGATCGGCGTCTCCTGCCGCATCTGCGCCCGCGGCGATTGTCTCGCACGGCGCGAACCCTCGATCCTCGGCACGGCCGAGCCGGGCTGACCCCGCTGCCCGGTCTGCGACGCGCCACCGCGGCGAGCCGGGCGCGCGATTGGATTTTGACAGTGCCGGGCCGGCTGGGCGATAGTCGGCGCACGGGCGGCATCACGGGCGGCATCTCGGGGAACAGCCACGGGGCGGGCGGAGCGGGGAGAGGCAGATGGCACGAAAGGTGCTGCTGATCGAGGACGAGCCGCATATCGCCGAGGCGATCCGCTTCATCCTGTCGCGCGACGGCTGGACCGTGGCCAGCCACGCAACCGGCCACGCCGCGCTCGACGCGGTGCGCCGCGAGCGCCCCGACGCGCTGGTTCTCGACGTGATTCTGCCCGGCCGCGGCGGCATCGAGCTCTTGGGCGATCTGAAGGACGATCCGGCGCTGGCCGCGATCCCGGTCCTGGTGCTGAGCGCCAATTCCCGCGAACGTGGCCGCGCCGAGGCCGCCGGCGCCGACCGCTTCATCGCCAAGCCCTTCGCCAATGACGAGATCGTGGCCGCGCTGCGCGAGGTCGCCGGACCGTGAGGCAACGCCGATGAAGGCACCAGGCCGCCCTCTCTTCCTTGCCCGGCGCAGCTACCGGCGGCGGCGGCTCGTCGACGCCATGCGGCTTCTGCCGCTGCTCGGGCTCTTCCTCTTCTGGCTGCCGCTGCTCTGGGCGCCGGCAACGACGACCGAGCCCGATACCGCAGCGGGCGGGTTCTACCTCTTCACCGCCTGGGCGGTGCTCATCGTCCTGGCCTTCCTGCTGACGCATCGGCTCGGCGACCAGCCGCAACCCGGGGACGACGCCGAGGGCGCATCCGGCCCGCGCGAGGACGAGGGGGGCGGCTGATGGTTCCCTTCGACATTCTTGTCGCGGTCTGCCTCGCCTATGTCTGCATCCTCTTCCTCGTCGCCTTCGTGGCCGAGCGGCGGGCCGAGCGCGGCAAGGCGGGCTGGCTGCGCTCGCCCATCGTCTACACGCTCTCGCTCTCGATCTACTGCACCGCCTGGACGTTCTATGGTGCTGTCGGCTACGCGGCGCGCTCGGGGCTCGAATTCGTCACCATCTACCTCGGTCCGACGCTCGTCCTGATCGGCTGGTGGGCCTTCCTGCGCAAGCTCGTGCGCATCGGCCAGGCGCATCGCGTAACCTCCATCGCCGACCTCATCTCGGCCCGCTATGGCAAGTCGAACCTGCTCGGCGTCGTCGTCACGCTGATCGCCGTCGTCGGGGCCACGCCCTACATCGCGCTGCAACTGCAGTCGGTGACGCTCTCCTTCGGCGTCTTCGCGAGCGGCACGCCCGAGGGCTGGGCACTGCCCGACCAGAGCGCCACCGCGCTCTGGGTGGCGGGCGGGCTCACGCTCTTCACCATCCTCTTCGGCACCCGCAACCTCGACGCCAACGAACGCCACCACGGCGTGGTCATGGCGATCGCGCTCGAGGCGGTCGTGAAGCTCGTGGCCCTGCTCGCGGTCGGGATCTTCACGGTCTGGGGCCTTTCGGGCGGCTGGCAGGGCGTGGCCGAGCGCATCGCCGCCTCGCCGATCGCCGAACTGCCCCTGGTGCCCGGGCGCTGGATGGGGCTCACCTTCGTTTCGGCTGCCGCCTTCGTGACGCTGCCGCGGATGTTCCAGGTCATGGTGGTCGAGAATTCCGACGAACGCCACCTCGCCACTGCCTCCTGGGCCTTTCCGCTCTACCTGTTCCTGATGAGCCTCTTCGTGCTGCCGATCGCCGCCGTGGGCCTCGCGCGGATGCCGGCGGGCGCCAATCCCGACCTTTTCGTGCTGACGCTGCCGCTGGCCGAGGGGCAGGGCAAGCTTGCCATGCTGGCCTTTCTCGGCGGCTTCTCCTCGGCCACCTCGATGGTCATCGTGGCGGCCATCGCGCTTGCCACGATGGTCTCGAACCATGTCGTGACACCGCTCTGGCTGTCGCTGCGCGCCGGCGGCGCGCGGGCGCCGGGCGACGTGCGCGGCCTCGTGCTCATGTCGCGACGGGTTTCGATCGCCGGCATCCTCGCGCTCGGCTACATCTACTACAGCCTCTCGGGCGGCTCGGCCGCGCTGGCCTCGATCGGCCTCATCTCCTTCGTCGGCGTGGCCCAGATCCTGCCGGCGATGATCGGCGGCATCTTCTGGCGCGGCGCCACCGGCAAGGGGGCGATGGCGGGCCTGCTGACGGGCTTCTCCGTCTGGCTCTACTCGCTCTACCTGCCCTCCTTCGGCGACAGCGGCCTCATCTCGCCGCATATCCTTGCCGACGGCCCCTGGGGCATCGGCTGGCTGCGTCCGCACGCGCTCTTTGGCATCGAGAGGCTCGATCCCCTGCTGCACGCGCTCTTCTGGTCGGTCGCGCTCAACGCCTTCGGCTTCGTCGCCGTCTCGCTGGCAAGCTTTCCCGGGCCGGTCGAGCGCATGCAGGGCCTGGCCTATGTCAACGTCTTCGACGACGATCCCGGCGCCCGCGCCTGGTCGCGCGGCGGTGCCGAGACAGAGGACCTCCTGACCATGGCGCAGGGGATCATCGGCGCGACCGAGGCGCAGGCCTTCTTCGAGGCCGAGGCCCGGCGTCAGGGTGTCGCCGGCTACCTGCCCGACGCCTCGCCCGACTTCATCAACCGGCTCGAACGCCGGCTCGCGGGCGCCGTCGGCTCTGCGACCGCCCATGCCATGGTCGCCCAGTTCGCGGAAGGCGCGGCGGTTTCGGCCCAGGACCTGATGGCCGTCGCCTCCGAGGCGCAGCAGATCCTCGAATACTCCACCCAGCTCGAGGCGAAGTCCGAGGAACTGGCCCGCACCGCCCGGCAGCTTTCCGAGGCCAACGACAAGCTGCGCGACCTTTCGGTGCAGAAGGATGCGTTCCTCAGCCAGATCAGCCATGAGCTGCGCACGCCGATGACCTCGATCCGCGCCTTTTCCGAGATTCTGATGGACCCGGAGCTGCCGGCGCAGATGGCCGCCCATTATGCCGGCGTAATCCAGGAAGAGGCGGTGCGGCTGACGCGCCTTCTCGACGACCTTCTCGATCTGAGCGTGCTTGAAAACCGCAAGGTGCAGCTTTCGATCCGCGCCGAAAACCTTCACGACCTCATCGACCGGGCGCTGCGCTCGGCCTCGAACACGCGGGCCGAACGGGTCTTCGTCATCCACCGCGACCAGGCCACCGAACATGTGCCCGTCATCACCGACACCGACCGGCTGGTGCAGGTCTTCATCAACCTCATCTCGAACGCGCGCAAGTATTGCGATGCCGAGCGGCCGGAGCTGACCATCGCGGTGCGCCGCCGGGGCGCGCGGCTCACGGTCGACTTCATCGACAACGGCTCGGGCATTCCGAAGAAGTCGCAAAGCCTCATCTTCGAGAAGTTCTCCCGTCTGACCGATACCCAGAGAGCCGGCGGTGCGGGCCTCGGCCTGGCGATCTGCCGCGAGATCCTGGTCAATCTGGGCGGCACGATCCACTATCTGCCCGGTCAGGGCGGGGCGGCCTTCCGTGTCTCGCTGCCGCTGCGCCCGCAGAGCGCAGGGGCAACCGCGGCGGGCGATCGCGAGACCGCATAAACCCGATGGTAACCACGGATCGGCCAGGATCGTCGTACATGCGCCCGCGCCGGGCGCCTGCACGAGGCAGTGGCGATGAACGATCGGACGGAGCGGGGCGTGCTCGGCCGGATGGCCGGGGCGGGTGGCGGCAGCGGCACGGCGCCGCGGCCGGTGCGCGCCCTTGCCCAGGCGCTCGTGCGCAGCTGCGAGGAGGCTTTCGCGCTCTGCGTGCGCATCGCGGCCGAGCGTGAGGCGCGTCTGGCGCCGGATGCGATCGGGGACTGGATCGACCCCGGCGCGCTTCTCGTCGCCCTGCGCATGCCGGCGGGGGCGGGTGTCCTTGCGCTTTCGCCGGGCGCGCTTGCGGTCTTCACCGAGCTTCTGACGACCGGCCGGCTGCGCTCGGCCGATCCCGCCACCGCCCGCGCGCCGACACCGACCGATGCGGCGCTGATGCGCCGCGTGCTCGACCGGCTTCTCGCCGCGACAGATCAGCGTCTGGGCGAGGCCGGGGTGCCGGACTGGCCCCGTGGCATGGTGACCGACGGTGCCTTCGGAGATCCGCGCCGCCTTGCACTCGTCTTTGGCGAGGCGCCGCCGCGCGGGCTGCGCCTGGCCGCCAGCTTTGGCGACGAGGGGGCGAGGACGGGCACGATCACGCTTCTCCTTTCGCCGGGGCGCGTGGCGCCGGCCAGAGGCGACGATCCGGCGCGCCATGCGGGTGCGGGTCTCTGGCAGGCGCGGCTCGAAGAGCGCGTGCTGGGGGCCCGGGCCGGGATCGTCGCGGTCCTCGACCGCATCGCGATGCCGCTGGCCGGTGCCACGGCGATGCGTCCCGGTGACGAACTGCCGCTCCGCCCCGGCGCCGCCGGGCGCGTGCGGCTCGAAAGTGCCGACGGACAGCTTCTGGCGCATGGCAGGCTCGGCCAGATGCAGGGTCGCATCGCGCTTCGCCTGACCGAACTGGCACCGCCACCGGGCCGGCCGGCGGCGGCCGGACCTGCCGCGCTCGCCGCCGCGATGCCGACCCCTCAGGGCTCGTCCTCGCGTTTCCAGTCGGGCGCACCCGGTTCGGCGAGGGATTCTGCCGCCGGTGCGCCCGCCGGTGCGGCAGCCGGTGCGGCAGCCGGGGCGCCCGCCGGGGCGCCCGCCGGGGCCGCGCCATTCGCGCCCGACGCCGCGGCCGCGCCCGTTGCCGGTTCGGGCGGCGGCTCGGGCGGCGGTTCGGGCGCCGGTTCGGTCATCGGCTCGGGCGTTGGCTCGGGCCTGGGCTCCGGTGCCAGCCTGCAAAGAAGCGCCCCGGCCGCAACCGCCTCGGCCGCAACCGCCTCGGCCGCAACCGCCCCGGCGTTCGGCGCCTCGGCTACCGGCGCCTCGGCCACGGGCGCCGCGCCGCCGCGCGATGCCGCCCCGGCCGACCGGGCGACCGGGCCACGCGAACCGGCGCGCACCGCCTGACACCTGACCGCCTGACACCTGACCGCCCGAGACCTGACCGCCCGACGCCTGACCGCCCGACACCTGACCGCGAACCGATTGGCCGGGAACCGTATGGCCCCGAGCCGTTTGGCTGCTGACCGCATGGCCCCGAATCGCATGGCCCCGAGCCGTTTGGCCGCTCGTCACCGGCATGCGAAGGTCGGCAGGCGGCGGTCGGCAGGCGGCGTTGGGCAGGCGGCGGTCGGCAGGCGGCGGTGAGCAGGCGGCGGGGCCCGGCCTCAGCGAGTTGCCGCAAAACCCTCGATGCGGTCGCGATAGGGCTCGAGATTGTAGCCCCAGCGTGCGGCCGTGTCGATCAACGACCCGGTCGGCTGCATGCCCGCCTCGGCCATCGCCCAGACGATCGAGGAGCGGTTGCCCGAGGCGCAATAGGCAAGGACCGGCCCGCGCGAGCCCGCGATCGCCGCGCGCTGGGCGAGGACGTTCCCGTCGCTGATCGCGCCGCCGATCACCGGATTGGCCACGAAGACGAGGCCCGCCGCCTCGACCGCCCTGCGCATAGGTTCGGTGTGAAGCGCGCCGGGGATTTCGCCGTCGGGGCGGTTGTCGATGATCGTGGTAAAGCCGGCCGCGACCAGCGCCGGCACGTCGCCGGGTTCGATCTGCGGTGAGACGGCATAGTCTTCGGTCAGGGAACGGATCTCCATGGGCTCCTCGGGGTCAGCGGCTTTCGGGGACGGGCAGCCCTTTTTCGGCGGCAGGGCGCGGGCGCGCGGCGAGCATACCGGCGATCATCGCCAGAAGAAAGACGGCCACCTTCGGATCGCCGAAGCCGGCCGCGGCCAGGGCGGGCCCCGGGCAGAATCCGGCGAGCCCCCAGCCCGCGCCGAAGAGAAGCGAGCCGGCGACGAGCCGCGCGTCGACCCGCGCGCCGGCATCGAAGCGCCTCGGATGCGGCATGGCGCGGCCAAAGATCGCCCGGTCGCGCCTTGCCGCCACGCGCCAGGCTAGCGCCATCGGCAGGATCGCGCCCGCCATCACGAAGGCCAGCGTCGGATCCCAATCGCCGAATACATCTAGCCAGCCGACGACCTTGCGGGTGTCGGTCATGCCGGAGACGACGAGGCCGAGCCCGAAGAGGCCGCCGCAGAAGAAGACGAAGCCGCCGCGCCGCATCAGAGCGTCCCCGCGGCGGCGCGCCCGAGCATCGCCATGGCCAGAACCGTGACCGCACCCGCGAAGATGTAGACAAGGGTGGCAACGATCCCGCGGAACGACAGCCGGGAGATGCCGCAGACCCCGTGCCCCGAGGTGCAGCCATTGGCCATGCGGGTGCCGAAGCCGACACAAAGCCCGGCCACGACCAGAAGCGCGTAGGGCGCCGCCGCATGCGTGTCCGCCCGGCCGAGAAGCGGCGCCACCGCGGCCGGAACCAGCACCAGCCCGGCGATGAACCAGCCGCCGTCGGCGCTGCCGCCCCCCGCCCGCCGCGGGGGCGCGCCGAGGATCCGGTCCGATATCCGTTCGGCCGCTTCGCCGAGGATGCCCGAGGCGCCCATGATGCGGCCGGCGCCGAGAAGGTAAAGCGCCCCGGCGGCGCCGATCAGGAGCCCTCCGGCCAGACCCCAGAGCCAGTCCGTCTGCATTGCGTTCTCCAGTTTCCGGCGGTGGTACCGGCAGTCCTGTTCGCGCAGATACTGGCGAACCGGCCGGCACCGTGCAAGCGCCTCGCAGTGCCGGGGGCGATTCCGGTTGCGCGGCAGCACGGTTTCGCGCTTCACTCCGGCTTGACCTGCATCAAGGCCGCCTGCGCCCGGTGCTGGCAAGCCTGACCGAGAACCACGAAGGAGGCGGACATGAAGACGGTCGACGCGCGGCGCCGGGAGCTTGAGGCGCGCAAGGCCTTTCTGACCCGCCGGATCGCCGGCATCGGCGACGAGCTCGACAGTCACGATGCCAAGGACTGGGAGGAGATGGCGACCGAACGCGAGGGCGACGAGGTGCTCGAGGATCTCGGCCAGTCCGCCCAGGCCGAGATCCGCATGATCGACGCCGCGCTGGAACGGGTCGAGGAGGGCGAATACGGCTTCTGCGTGACCTGCGGCGAACGGATCGCCGAGGAGCGGCTCGATCTCGTGCCGGCAACGCCCTTCTGCCGCGACTGCGCGCCGAAGTGAGCCGGCCGGCCTTCGGGCGGCGGGCCCCGCCACTTCCGAGCCGGACGCCCCGGCCGACAGATCACCCCCGCCCGGTTTGCAGCCACCTCCCCTCCACAGGCCGGCGATCGGCGCGCACGAAGCCGCGGCCATTGCGATTGTCGCGAGAGGCCCTAGAGTGAGGCGCACAGGATCGAGCGACGGGGGAGCTCTATGAGCGGGCGTGTCCACAGCACGGTTTCGGACGGGATCGCGACGATCCGGATGGACAACCCGCCAGTCAACGCGCTCTCTGCCGGGCTTCGCGCGTCGCTTCTCGAGGCGCTCGTGACGGCCGAGGCCGATCCGGCCGTCCGCGTCGTGGTGCTGCTCGCCAACGGTCATACATGGCCGGCAGGCGCGGAACTGCGCGAGGTCGGCAGGCCCGAGGTGGCGCCGGCGCTCTGGGAAGTGTGCGACACGATGGCGGCGATGACCAAGCCCGTGGTCGCGGGCCTGCGCGGCACTGTCCTCGGTGCCGGGCTGGAACTGGCTCTCGCCGCGACGGTCCGGCTGGCCGGCGCGGGCACCACGCTCGGCATGCCCGATGTGGCGCTCGGTCTGGTGCCGGGCGCGGGGGGCAGTCAGCGCCTGCCGCGGCTGATCGGCGCCAAGCCCGCGCTCGGCATGTTGCTCGGCGGCCTGCCCATGGATGTGGCGCGTGCCGAGGAGATCGGGCTTGTCGACGTGGTGGCCGATGACGAGGTCGCCGCGGTCGCCGAACGGCTCGCCTCCGCCCATCTGCAGGGGCTCGCGGAGTTTCCGACCGAAGAGGACCGCCGGCTGCGGGCCGCGCCGGGCGACTGGCTGAGGGCCATCGCCGAGGCCCGCAAGGGGCTCGGCACCGGCCGGCTTCCGGCACCCGGCCGGATCGTCGATTGCGTCGAGGCGGCCCTGCTTCTGCCCGAGGACGAGGGCTTTGCCTTCGAACGCGCGGCCTATGACGAGCTTGCTCCTAGCCCCGAGGCCGCGGCGCTGCGCCACGCCCATGTGGCCGAACGCCGGGCGCAGCGCAACGCGGCCCTGATCCGCACCCGCCCGCGCGAGATCGAGCGCGTGGGTCTCATCGGCGGCGGCGACACCGGCGCCGCCATCGCGGCGCTCCTGCTTGGCGCAGGCTACGCGGTGACGCTGGTCGAAAGCGATGCCGACGCGCTCGTCGGTGGCCTCGGCCGCGTCGCCGCCCATCACGAAAGCGCCGTCGCGCGCGGCCAGCTGACCAAGGCAGGGCGCGACGAGCAATGGGGGCGGCTGACCGGATCGATCGCGATCGAGGAACTCGCCGCGGCCGATATGGTGATCGAGGCGGTGCCCGACGACCCGGCGCTGAAACAGGCGCTCTTCGCCGAGCTCGACGGCATTGCCAAGGGCGGTGCGGTGCTGGTCTCGACCACCTCCTGTCTCGACCTGAACCTGCTCGCCGCCGCCTCGAAGCGATCCGCCGACGTGATCGGGCTGCATTTCTTCGCGCCCACGGCCAGCGCGCGTGTCGTCGAGGTCGTGCCCGGCGCCCGCACCGCCGACGATGTCACCGCGACCGGCTTCGCCCTTCTGGCGCGGCTGCGGCGGATCGGGGTGCGCAGCGGCGTCGGCGAGGGCCATATCGGCAACCGGGTGATGAACGCCCTCCTGACCGCGATGGA
Source organism: Albidovulum sp. (assembly GCA_020637635.1). Taxonomy (GTDB): domain Bacteria; phylum Pseudomonadota; class Alphaproteobacteria; order Rhodobacterales; family Rhodobacteraceae; genus Albidovulum. Next base: position 220,623 of record JACKKB010000006.1, on the reverse strand, counting down.
CTTCCTGCTCGAGGACGGGGCGACGCCGGCCGCGGTCGACCGGGCGCTGACCGGCTACGGCTTTGCCCTCGGTCCCTATGCGGCGCAGGACCGGATCGGGCTCGACGTCGACTGGCACCGGCGCCAGACCCATGCCCAGCGCCGCGATCCGGCCGGGCGCAGCGTCGAGATCGCCGACCGGCTGGTCGAACGCCGCCACCTCGGCCGCAAGTCCGGGCGCGGCTACTACCGTTATGGCGAGGGGACGCGGGGCGGCGTCGAGGATCCCGATGTCCTGCGCCTGATCGAGGCGGAGCGCGCCCGCAAGGGCATCGTGCCGCGGCCCGTCGGCGACGGCGAGATCCGCCGCCGAGCGCTTGCCGCGATGGCCAACGAGGGCGCGCGCATCGTCGCCGAAGGCACTGCCGAACGGCCCTCGGACGTCGATGTGGTGATGATGCTCGGCTTCGGCTTTCCGCGCTGGCGCGGCGGGCCGATGCAGGCGGCCGACACCGAGGGGCTTTTGGGGCTGCGCGACGACCTGCGCGTCTACGCGCGCGAAGAGCCGGGGTTCTGGGCCCCCGCGCCGCTCTGGGACGACCTGATCAAGAACGGCCGCCGCTTCGATGATCTGAACCAGCCCTGACCGGGCGCCGGGGGCGCGCGAACGGACCCGCCTCAGCGCAGCGTGATCCCGAGAACCACCATCATCAGCCCCAGCGCCGAGAGCAGCAGGGCCGCGAAATTCACCGCGATCGCGCGTTGCAACCGCGCCCGAAGGGCGGCATCGTCAAGTCCGGCGTTGCGGTCGCGCGCCACCCGCAGGATCGCCGTGACGAGAAGCGCGAGCCCCGCGACCACCACCGCCGCGCCGGTCCAGATGAGCCAGTCCATGAGGTTCCCTCCCGCTTTCGCCCCGGCCTAGCGCGAACCGCAGGCGGCATCAAGGCGGGGCTTGAAGCACCGCGGCCGAGCGACTAGTCAGGGGCCCTGATCAGCCAAGGAGTGCCGCGATGGACCAGCCCGTTTCCGATGCCACCTATTCCGTCGCCGCCGACGAACTGCGCCAGTTCATCGAGCGCTACGAACATCTCGAGGCCGAGAAGAAGGACATCGCCGACCAGCAGAAGGAGGTCATGGCCGAGGCCAAGGGCCGCGGCTATGACACCAAGGTGCTGCGCAAGGTGATCGCGCTGCGCAAGCGCGACAAGGACGACCTCGCCGAAGAAGAGGCGGTGCTGGAGATGTACAAGGCCGCGCTGGGCATGGGCTGAACCGGGCCCGGTTCACAGCCCGAGCGCGCGTTGCAGGCCCGAGCGTGGCAGGGCGGGAATGTGATTGCCGTCGCGCCCCGTCATCGCCTCGTTGGCGATCATGCTGTTCAGGATCGCCTCTTCCATCGCCTGCACCACCGCCTCGAAGAACGGATCGATCTGGTTGTCGGGCACGAAGCGGGCGCTCTGCAGGCCCTTGGCATCGTCGTCCGTGGCCGCGGCATTAGCGGTCGAGAAGGCGATGAAGATGTCGCCCGAGCCATGCCGGCCGTAGCCGCCCACGCGCCCCATGCCGATCGCCGGTCGCCGCGCCAGCCGCTTCATCTGATGCGGCAGGAAGGGGGCGTCGGTGGCAACGACGGCGATGATCGAGGACAGTTCCTGATCGGTGGCGGGCGCGCCCGCCGCGGCCTCGGCGTGCAGGCGCGCGCCAAGCCGCTGCCCGGCCACGGTCAGGTCGTCGCGATAGCCGAAATTGGCCTGCACGAAGATGCCGACGGTATATTCGGTGCCGTCGAAGCCGACACGCCGCGAGGCGGTTCCCGACCCGGCCTTGAAGCCGAAGCAGATCATGCCCGTTCCGCCGCCAACGCTGCCTTCCTCGATCGCGCCCGTCGTGGCGGTGTCGATGGCCGCGAAGACATGCGCGTCCTGCACATGGAAGCCGTTGATGTCGTTCAGATATCCGTCATAGGTCTCGGCTGCGACGGGCAGGCCGAAACTGTCGGCGAAGGTGTTGGGATAGCGCGCCGCCGCCCATTTCAGCGTCGCGTCCCGCGTGAGCCCGCAGGAATGCGTGTTGGTGATCGTGATCGGCAGCGCGAAGCGCCCGGCCTCGTCGATCCAGTGCGACCCGCTCATCTCGCCGTTGCCGTTGAAGCTCGAGATCCCGGCGAAGACCGGCTGCGTCAGGTGCGCGCGCGGTCGCGGCAGGATCGCGGTCACGCCGGTGCGCACCGGCCCGCGGCCGACCTCGAGCGGTCCCGAGCCGGAGACGAGCGTGGTGTAGCCGACCGCAACGCCCGGCACGTCCGTGATCGCGTTGAGCGGTCCGGGGGATCCGGGAAAGGCGAGCCCCAGCGCGCGGGCGCGCGGTTTCCCCGAAGGTGTGCGAAACGGGTCGGTCATCGGCATCTCCCTGCGGTAGGCGCGACTTTCGGCGATCGCGCGACCGGCCGCAAGAGGCACCGCGGCGCCCGGTGAGGGGACGCGGCGAGGGGATGCGGCGAGGGGATGCGGCGAGGGGATGCGGCGAGGCGATGCGGTCGGGCGATACGGTCAGGGGGTGATGAAGGTCACCCCCGGGAACCGCGCGATCGCCGCGCAGTCGCGCAGATAGGCGTCGGTGATCTCGGCCACGAGGTCATCGGTCCAGCCCGGCAGCGGCAGCTCGACCTCGAGTGCCGCCGGATCGGCGAACTTGTCGAGAAAGGCGCTGATCATGCGCCGCCGCTCTTCGATGGTCGTGGGAGGCTTGGCATCGAAATAGGCCTTGAGCTTCGCGAGACCGTCTTCGTTCAGGATCTCGCCCAGCACGTCGTAATCGGTATCGAGCGCGTCTTCGGGCCCGAGGCCCGCGACCGCGCGGACCACCTCGGGCCAGACGAAGGGCGTGTCCTCGTCGCACCAGAGCGTGAGCCGCAGCCCCGGCGCCACGTCGAGCGTGGCGCGGATCACGTCGCTCCACCGCAGCTGGCGCGGGTCGTGGCCGCTCATCACCGCCTCGTAGGTGCCGCCGTTGGCCTTGGCGATAAGCGCGGGGATGAGCGTGGCGGGGTTCTTCAACGCCATGAAGAACTGCGTGTCCTCCATCGGAAAGAGGTTCGAATAGGCCAGAACCCGGTTCGGCATCAGCGTGTAGAATCCCTCGGGCATGATCGCCTGCATGGGAAAGCAGAGAAGCTGCTCGCCGCTCAGCACCAGCCGCGCCGGGGTGTGCTCCTCGAGGATGGAGTCCAGAAAGACCTGCTGCGCGTCCTCGCCCGCCGGCGCCCCGCGCAGCGACCGCGCGATCTTGGGCAGGAGCGCCCGATAGAGCCGCGGCGCCGGTACGTCGGTGCCGTGTTCGGCCAGCGTCGCCCGGTTGCGCATCAATCCGCGAACCAGCCGCTCGTCGTCGGTGCCATGTGCGCCAAGGTGATAGGCTATCTGCATCTCTGCCCGCTCTGCCGCCGGTCATCCGGTCTTCGTGCGACCATATACGCCCGCGCTGGACAGGAAAACCGCTTTCCTGTAACCGCCGGGGAGGCCAGCCGAGGAAAACCGTAAGAAATGCCCCCGCGCCAAGCCGAGCTCAAGACCGCGCGCGGGTTTGCGGATGCTGCCGCGCCGGGCCGCCCCGACCGCGGCGCGACGGCCCCGGCCAGCGGGCTCTGGTCGCTGGGCGCGGCGCTGATCGCGGCACTGGTCGCGGTTCCGATCCTCTCGGTCGTGGTGCTGGCCTTCCATCCGACCGAGAACATCTGGCCGCATCTTCTCCATGCGACCCTGCCGCGCTATGCCGCCAATACCGCGATCCTGGCGCTCGGCACCGGCGCGCTGGCCGCGTCCGTCGGTGCGGGCGCGGCCTGGCTTGTCACCATGTATCGCTTTCCGCTGGTCGGCGCGCTCGAGTGGCTGCTGCTCCTGCCGCTGGCGATCCCGGCCTATGTCGGGGCCTATGCGCTGGTCGATTTTCTCGACTATTCCGGGCCGGTCCAGGTGGCGTTGCGTGCCGCGGCCGGCTGGAGTTCGGCCCGCGACTACTGGTTTCCGCAGATCCGCTCGCCCCTGGCCGCGATCGTGGTGCTGGCGGCGGCGCTTTACCCCTACGTCTACCTGCTGGCCCGCGCCGCCTTCCGCGAGCAGCCCGCCGGCAGCTACGAGGTGGCGCGTGCCCTCGGCGCCGGCCCGATCGCGCTTTTCCGGCGCGTGGGCCTGCCGCTTGCCCGGCCCGCCATCGCCGCCGGCGCCGCCGTGGTGATGATGGAGACCGTGAACGATTTCGGTGTCGTCGACTATTTCGCCGTGCAGACCCTGACGACCGGCATCTTCTCGGTCTGGCTGGAGACCGGCAATGCCGGTGGCGCGGCACAGATCGCCTGCGTGATCCTGGCCGCGATCCTGCTTCTTGTCGGGCTTGAAAAGGCCGGGCGGCGGCGGTCGCGATACTACCAGTCCGCGCGCCAGCCGCGGCCGGTGGTGCGCATCGCCCTCAAGGGGCCGGCGGCCCTGGCGGCGACGGCTGCCTGCGCCCTGCCGGTGCTGGCGGGCTTTGTCCTGCCGCTCGCGGTGATCGCCGGCCATGCTGCCACGACCGCGGAGGGCTGGGTCGATGCCGGTCTTCTGCGCGCCTTGCTGCACACGCTCGTGACCGGCGGCGCGGCGGCGGCGCTGACCGTGGCGGGCGCGCTCGTCCTGGTCTACGGCGTGCGTCTCAGCGGCCATGCGGTGCCGCGCCGGTTGCTGCCGCTCACGACGATCGGCTATGCCGCGCCGGGCGCGGTTCTGGCCGTCGGGATCCTGATCCCGCTCGCAGCACTCGACCACCGCATCGCCGATGCCTGGACCTGGGCGACGGGCCACGATCCCGGGCTTCTGCTCACCGGCTCGGCCGCGGCCATCGTGCTGGCCTATTTCGTGCGCTTCTTCGCGATCGCCCAGGGCGCCACCGATGCCGCCTTCGGCCGCGTGCCGCCCTCGCTGCCGATGGCCGCGCGCTCGCTCGGCCGCAGCGCCGGCGGCACGCTCGGTGCCGTCTACCTGCCGATGATGCGCGGATCGGTCGGCGCGGCGCTGCTGCTCGTCTTCGTCGACTGCGTGAAGGAACTGCCGGCGACGCTGCTGCTCAGGCCCTTCAACTACGACACGCTTGCCACCCGGGTGCACGAGAAGGCGAGCCTCGAGAACCTCGCCGAGGCGGCGCCGCCGGCGCTTCTCGTCATTGCCGTGGGGCTTGTCTCGGTGGCGCTTCTGGCGCGCGCGCAGCGGCGTCTGCACTGACCCCGGCCGCGATGCGGCCCGTGCAGTGCCGCCACGCTGCGAGGCTTCTGCGTTTTCCGCGGTCGCGGCATGAGGGTGCGGGCAGGGCGGCAATGCCCGGGCGACGCCGGGCCGCGAAGGGGGGCACATGGAAGGCGTGCTCGCCTCCGGGGTGCCACGCGGGCCGCCGCCATCGCAAGACGCGCCTATTGCAAAGCGACCGATAATCCACGATGACGCTTTCGCCCATCGTTGCGTCCCGGAAGTTGCATGTACAACATTCCCTCCTTCTTCATTGCCGCAGTCCTGCTGATCTCGATGACCACGGCCATGTGGCTCGGCATCGCGACCGGCAAGCGTTGGCAGGTAAACGAGAACAGCGAAAGCAAGAGTCAGGCGAACGCGGTTCAGGGTTCGCTCCTGGGCCTTCTCGCGCTGTTGCTCGGCTTCACGTTTTCCCTGGCGCTCGGGCGGTTCGACGAACGCTCCGCCGAAGTGGTGAAAGAGGCGAATGCGATCGGCACCGCCTGGCTGCGGACGGATTTCGTGAGCGAAGCGCGCCGCGACGCCGCCAAGGATCTCTTGCGTCGCTACGCCGAGGTGCGCGTCGAAGGAACGGACATCTCTGCCGCCAGAAGTCAGGAACGGGAGCAGCATGTCGACCGTGCCGAGACGCTGTTCGGCCAGCTCTGGTCGATCGCGGCTGACGAAGCCCTCGATCCCGGCGGGCCCGCGGCCGTCGCCTTTGCAACCAGTCTGAACGATGTGTCGGACGCGCTTTCAAGTCGCGACGCAGCGATTGAACGCCACGTTCCCGAGCCGGTTCTCTACCTGCTCTTCGGCACCTTCGTGGTGCTGGGCGCGGTCATCGGATTTACCTACGCCATTTCGGGGGTGCGACCCGGCATACCGATCTACGCCATGATGATGCTGATCGTCGTGCTCGTTTTCCTGATCATCGATCTTGATCGACCGCGCCGGGGCCTGATCGCCGTCGATCAGAGCAAGCTCCTGTCCACGGTCGAAATGATGAAATCGCAATGATCCTGCGCGTTCCCCTCTCGGCCTGAGGCCGGGCCGGCGAGGAACCGCGACGGGCGCGCGAATGCTTGTGGCTTGCGTGCCGATCCGCTTGCCGGTATGAGCACCTACGGCCGAGGTCCGGGTCATGCAGGCTGCCATGGGGTGTTGCAGATGCACCTTGCGGTTGCTTCCTTCGCCGGGCTCCAGCTATCGGGGCGTTTCGATCGGATCCATGATCAAGGCCCCCGTTCGCCGGAAGACGACGTGTGGTTTGGCCCCCATAGCTCAGTTGGTAGAGCAAGAAATTTGTAATTTCGAGGTCGGGAGTTCAAGTCTCTCTGGGGGCACCAACCAGACATGTCGATCGCCCCACGCCTCCGGGCGCGGCGTGCCCGGCCCGCAGGGCCGTGGCGGTTTCGGGCAAGGCAACGGTTCATCGCTCTCTGGTGGCAGCAGCAAACGACCTCCCGTCGCACCGGATCGCCCGGCGCATCACCGTCCATGAGATCCGGAGCATCCGATGACCAGCCATCCGACCCTGTTCGACGACGGCCTTCTGGCGGCGATCCGCGATCGTTTCGCCCATGTCGAGTCCTGCCCCTTCGCGGGCCCGCGCATCTTCTTCGAGAATGCCGGCGGCGCGCTGCGGCTGAAGTCGGTGATCGAGACCTCCGCCGCCTATGCCGGCTATCCGGACAACCAGGGCCGCGACAACCCCGCCTCGCAGGCGCTCGTGGCGGCCATCGCACGCGGCCGCGCCGACATGCGGCTCTTCCTGAACGCCGAGGGTGGCGAGGTCTTCGTCGGCGAAAGCGGGACCGAGGTCCTCTTCCGCCTGATCCGCACGGCGGCGCTTGCCGGCGCGCCCGGCGGCCTGATGCTCGGCTCGACGCTCGAACATCCGGCCACGCGCAGCGCGATGGCGCGCTGGGCCGAGGTGACCGGGCGGGCGCATGTGCTGGTCGCCCATGACGATGCCACGGGCACCGTCACGCCGGAGGCGCATCTGGACGCGATCACCCCCGAGGTCCGCGTGGCCACCATCGTCCAGACCTCGCCGGTGACCGGCATGGCCGTCGATGTGGCGGCGATCGCCGCGGCGATCCGCGCCCGTGCCCCCTCCGCCTTCATCGTCATCGACGGCATCCAGCACGCGAGCCACGGCCAGATCGACTGCGCGGCCTACGGCGCCGACGGCTATGCCGTCTCGCCCTACAAGGTCTTCTCGCGCCATGGCTACGGCGTCGGCTGGGCCTCGGAACGGCTGACAGAGGCCGCCAAGGAACAGATCCGGGGCGGGCCGGGGCGCGCCTGGGAGCTTGGCACGCGCGACGCCGGCGCCTATGCCACCTTCTGCGATGTCGTGGACTATTTCGACTGGCTCGGCGCCCGGGTTTCGCACGCCGGCGATCGCCGCGCACGGCTCGAAGCCGCCGGCGCCGCGATCCATGCCCACGAGGCGGCGCTGACGGCGGCAATGCTGGAGGGCACCGGCAATCAGCGCGGCCTGGCCGAGATGCCGGGGCTCCGCCTCATCGGCGGTGCCGCGGTTGCGGGCCGCGAGGGCGTCGTGTCGCTGGCGCTCGACGGCATGGAGGCCGGCGCGCTCGTGTCCTTCCTCGCCGCGCGGGGGATCCGCGTCCATATCCGCAAGAACGATCACTATTGCGGCAACATCCTCGCCCCGCTCGGGCTCGACGCCTGCATCCGCGTCTCGCTCTGCCACTACAACAGTCTCGACGAGGTGCGCCGTTTCCTCGCGGCGATGGAAGAGGCGCTCGAGGCGACCTGATCGGCCCCGGTGCGAACCGGCTGATCCCCGGCCGGCTCAGTCGGCGTCGGGCCGGCAGTAGAGTTCGTAAAGCAGCGCCACCAGCCGCGCGGCCTTGGGATCGGCCAGCGAATAGTAGATCGCCTTGCCGTCGCGGCGGGCCTGGACGAGCCCCTCGGAGCGCAGCCGGGCGAGTTGCTGACTGACGGCGGCCTGCCGCGTGGCGAGCAGTTCCTCAAGCTCGGTCACCGTCCGCTCGCCGTCCGAGAGATGGCACAGGATCATCAGCCGGCCCTCGTGCGCGATCGCCTTCAGCAGCCCCGAGGCCGCCTCGGCGCGCAACACCATGTCCGATGGCGCCCCGCCAAGGGCGCAGCCGCGCGCCGCATCCGGAGGCGCGCTGACCATGGGGCGGGGGTTTCCTTCCTGCGTCATGTCAAAATTGTAAGCGGTTGTTTGCCGATTTGCCAGTGGCGCCGGGTGCCGGCCCGGGCACGGAGCCGGAAGCGCCTTTTCTTGCGAGGGGAACTCGGCGATCCTGCGCCCAGGATGGGGGCCGAGCACGATCTTCTGCGCAGAAAACTGCGCGCGCTCTTCGATGAGGGGCTTGCAGCGGCACAGCCCGGTGCGGCCGTGCGCGCCGCGCTGGCAAGCGACGGCCGGGGTCTGCCGGGGCCCGGCGGACGGCGGGTCATCATCGCCGTCGGTCTTGCCGCCGCGGCCATGGCGGAGGCCGCGCTCGAGGTGCTCGGCCCCTGCGAGGCGCTCGTCATCACCGACAGGGCCAACCTGCGCCAGATCGCCGGGGCGCGGGTGATGGAGGCCGGCTACCCCAATCCCGACGCCGCGGCCGTGCGCGCCTCCGAAGCGGCGATGGCGACGCTCGCGCGGCTCGGTCCCGAGGATCGCGTGCTGCTCATGCTCTCCGCCGGTGCCGAGGCGATGCTGACGCTGCCGGCCGAGGGCATCAGCCTGGCCGAGAAGCGCGTGGCGCTCGATCTCCTGCGCGCCTCCGGCGCGTCGCGCTGGGATATGATGCTGGTGGCCCAGCATCTCTCGGCGATCAAGGCCGGCGGCTTCGCCCGCGCCGCGTTGCCGGCCCGGGTGACGACGCTCCTCCTTTCCGACGATACCGCCGCGGCGCTCGGCGAGATCGCCGGCGGCCCGCTTTCGGCGCCGCTCGGCGGACGCGAGACGGCGCGCGCGCTTCTCGAATTGCGCAATCTCTGGAACTGGATGCCGGCCACGGTGCGCGCCCGGCTTCTGGCGCCCGAACCCGAGCTGCCCGAGCTGCCGACGGAAGAGCGCCTCGTCGTCGGCTCGAACCTGCAGGCGGTGGGCGCGATCGCGGTCAGGGGCGCGCGGGCCTATGGCCGGCCGCTGATCGGCGACGCCGACGAGGTGGCGCACGAGCTGCGTGCCGCGATCTCGGCCGCCCTGCCGGGCGAACCCATGGTCTTTGGCGGCCGCATCGAACTCATGGCGATACCGATGGCGCAGGACCGTGACGGCGACGATCCCGAGAGCTGGGAAGCCCTGCCGGACGACAGCGACGAAGCGGGCGGCACCGCGACCCTCACGCGCGCCCGCCGGCGCGGGCTTCTCGCCGGCGCGCCGCTCCACCAGCTCGCCCTCAGCTTCGCGCTTCAGGCCCGCGACCGCCGCCTGCCGGGGCCCTGGGCGCTTCTCCTCGCCACCACATCGGGCGGCGCGCGCGGCAGTGCCGCCGCCGGCGGGGCGCTGATCGACAGCGGCCTCGTCGGGCGGATCACCTCGGCCGGGTTCGACTGGCCGGACTGTCTCGAGCATCAGGATCCGCAGGATCTGTTGCGCCGCGCCGGCGCACTGTTCGAGATTGCGCCGACCGGAACCAGCGTCGGCGATCTGGCGATCTTCCTGCGCGCCTGAGCGGGCTCCGGCGGTTGCCGGCTCAGCCGTGGTGCAGGAAATCGCCGTAGCGCCCACCCCAGAACAGCAGCGGATCGCCGCCGAACACGGTGGCACGCAACACGTGGCCCACGAGGATCGCGTGATCGCCACCGTCGTGATTGCCATGGGCGGCGCAGTCGAACCGCGCGAGGCACCGGGGCAGCGCGGGAAGGCCCTCGGGCGTCGTGGCCCGGCCGAGCCCGGCGAAATCCTCGCCGCCGCGCGCGAAGCGCAGCGCCAGGTCGGTCTGATCGGCGGCAAGCACGTGGATCGCGTAATGGCCCGCCCCGGAGAAGGCAGCGAACCGCTGCGAGTCCCGCGCCGGGCACCAGAGCACGAGCGGCGGGTCGAGCGAGACCGATGTGAAGCTGTTGGCGGTGATCCCGACCGGCCCGCGGGGGCCGAGCGCGGTCACGACCGTGACCCCGGTCGCATAGCGGCCGAGCGCGTCGCGAAAGGCGCGCCGGCCCTCAGGGCTCGGGTCTGGGGTCATCGGTTTCATGCGCGGTCCTGATCCGGTTGGCGCCATGATATCGGCCACGCGGGCGGGCTGCCACCCCGGAACCGGCATCTCCCGGAAAGGCGCGGTCCGCGCGCCCGCCGCGACAACCCCGCCTGGCAAGGCAAAACCGCCGCATCGGGGCGGCGGCCGTCAGGCGCCCGGCCGGGGCCATCGCGCCCGGCATCTGCGGAATTCGGCGGCTCAGGCCTCTTCTTCGCCGGTATCGACCAGCCAGCCACCGGGCCCGGCGACATGGTCCGGCAACACCAGCACGAAGGTTTCGCGCAGGATCAGACAGACCAGAAGGCTGGCAACGATGTCGTCGAAAGACACCTGGCTGAGAAACGACATGATCCCCTCCGTCGCGAACCGGCATGGCGCGTACTCCTCGGGTTTGCCCGCCAAAAGGGGCGTCATTTGGGCGGGGCGGGGGCGCATGGGGGGCATTTCGCCGCCTAAAGAATGACCCCGGGAGCGCTGTTGCACGACGGTCTTGGGCCGCCGGCCCCGCCTTGCGCTCCGGGGCCGGAATGCCTATCTCGACAGCAATCGCCGGCTTTGGCCGCGGCGGTGCATCGGAGGGACGCGATGACGGCGGCACTGCACTACTTTCGCTGGGCGTTCGTCGTTACCGCTCTGGGACTGGCGCTGGCCTTCTGGCTCGGCTGGAGCTACGGCGGCAATCTCGGCACGGCGCTGACCTTCTTCGTAATCGGCACCGTTCTCGCGGTGCTCGAGATTTCGCTCAGCTTCGACAACGCCATCGTCAACGCCAACAAGCTGAAGACGATGGAGCCGCTCTGGCAGCGGCGTTTCCTGACCTGGGGCATCGTCATCGCGGTCTTCGGCATGCGGATCGTCTTTCCGCTGCTGATCGTCGTCATCGCCGCGCATATCGGCCCTTGGCAGGCGCTGCGGCTGGCCGCGACCCGGCCCGAGGAATACGCCCGGATCATCGGCGGCGCGCATCTGTCGATCGCGGCCTTCGGCGGCACCTTCCTGATGATGGTGGCGTTGCGCTACTTCATCGACGAGGGCAAGGAGGTCGATTGGATCCGCACGCTCGAATGTCAGCTTCGCCGCTGCGCCTCGGTCCGGGGCATGGAGATCGCGCTCGTCCTCGCCGTCATCCTCGTCTTCGCCGCCCTGGTGCCCGATCAGCGCGTTGACGATTTCCTCTTTGCCGCGGTGGGCGGCCTTCTCACCTTCCTCGGAGTCGAGGTGCTGGGACATGTGCTCGACCGCGAACAGGCCGTGCTCGGCGTCGCCGCGCGGGGCGGCTTCGGCGCCTTCCTCTATCTCGAGGTTCTCGACGCCTCGTTCAGCTTCGACGGCGTGATCGGCGCCTTCGCCCTGACCCACAACCTCTTCCTGATCGCGATCGGCCTTGGCATCGGGGCGATGTATGTCCGCTCGATGACGATCATGCTGGTCGAACGCCGGACCCTGTCGCAGTTCCGCTATCTCGAACACGGCGCCTTCTATTCGATCCTCGTGCTCTCGATGATCATGTTCGCCCAGACGCTCTGGCACATTCCCGAACTGGTGACGGGCGTGCTCGGATCGGGGTTCATCGGCCTGGCGCTCTTCTCCTCGGTCCTTCACAACCGCGCCCAGAGCGCCTGAGCCCGGGCGGGGCGATGCGGCTCGACCTCGGATCGCTGCGCGGACGGCTGGCACGGCTGCTGGTGCGGGTGCGCAGGACCGTGCCCCCTGGCCTGCGCACGATCCTTGGCCTCGTCCTCATCGCGGGCGGCGTTTTCGGCTTTCTTCCGGTGCTCGGATTCTGGATGCTGCCGCTCGGTGTCCTGGTCGTCATGCTCGACCTGAAACCGCTCTGGGCATGGTTCAAGGGTCGGGGAGACAGGCGATGAAGCTCGCACGCGGCGACTTTCCCGAAGGCTTCCTCTTCGGCGCGGCAACATCGAGCTACCAGATCGAGGGCCACGCCTTCGGCGGCGCCGGGCGCACGCATTGGGACGATTTCGCCGCCACGCCCGGCAATGTCGTGCGCGCCGAGAACGGCGCCCGCGCCTGCGAACACTATCACCGCTGGGCCGAAGATCTCGACCTCATGGCCGCGGCGAACTTCGATGCCTACCGGTTCTCGCTCTCCTGGGCGCGGATCCTGCCCGAGGGGCGGGGCACGGCCAACCCCGAGGGGCTCGATTTCTACGACCGCCTCGTCGACGGCATCTGCGCCCGCGGGCTGAAGCCGATGGCGCAGCTCTACCATTGGGAACTGCCCTCGGCGCTCGCCGACCGGGGCGGCTGGCGCAACCGCGACATCGCCGGCTGGTTCGCCGATTTCGCCGAACGGATCATGGCGCGGATCGGCGATCGGGTCTGGGCGGTGGCGCCGATCAACGAACCCTGGTGCGTTGCCTGGCTGTCGCATTTCCTCGGGCTGCACGCGCCCGGCCTGCGCGACATCCGCGCCGCCGCGCGCGCCATGCACCACGTGCTTCTGGCCCATGGGACGGCGGTCGGCGCCCTGCGCGCCGCCGGCATCGGCAATATCGGCGGCGTCTTCAACTTCGAATATGCGGCCCCCGCGGACGCCAGCGCCGGTGCCGGCGCGGCCGCCGACCTCTATGATGCGATCTACAACCGCTGGTTCGTCTCGGCCGTCTTCAACGGCGCCTATCCCGAGCCCGCCCTGAAGGGGCTCGAGCCGCATCTGCCCGCCGGCTGGCAGGATGATTTCGCCACCATCGGGGCGCCGCTCGACTGGGTCGGCGCGAACTACTACACGCGCAAGCTCATCGCCCCCGACACCGGCCCCTGGCCGGCGCTCCGCGAGGTGCCGGGGCCGCTGCCCAAGACCGACATGGGCTGGGAGATCTTCCCCGAGGGGCTCGGCCATTTCCTGGTGCGACTGGCGCGCGACCACAGCGGCCCATTGCCGATCTACGTGACCGAGAACGGCATGGCGAGCGCGGGGCAGGGCGGCGATCCCGCGCAGGATCCCGAGCGGACCGCCTATCTCGAGGCGCATCTGGAGGAGGTCCGCCGTGCCATCGCCGCCGGCGTGCCGGTGGCGGGCTACGTGGTCTGGTCGCTGCTCGACAACTACGAATGGGCGGCGGGCTACGACAAGCGCTTCGGCCTCGTCCATGTCGATTTCGAGACGATGGAGCGGCGCCCCAAGGCCTCCTACCGGGCACTGGCGCGCGCCCTCTCGCGCCCCTGAGCCCCGCCGGGCGGCCCCGGAAACGCGAAACAGCCGCCCCGCCGGGCGGCCCCGGAAACGCGAAACAGCCGCCCCGGTGGGCAGCCCCGGAAACGCGAAACGGCCGCCCCGGCGGGCGGCCGTCTGCCTGTCGAGAAAGCGGCGCGCGGGCCTCAGCGTGCGGCGACGTCCACATAGTCGCGACGCGCGGCGCCGATGTAGAGCTGGCGCGGCCGGCCGATCTTCTGGGTCGGATCGGCGATCATTTCCTTCCACTGCGAAATCCAGCCGACGGTGCGGCTCACCGCGAAGATCGGCGTGAACATCGAGGTCGGGAAGCCCATCGCCTCGAGAATGATGCCGGAATAGAAGTCCACGTTCGGATAGAGCTTCTTGGAGACGAAGTAGTCGTCGTCGAGCGCGATCCGCTCCAGTTCCTTGGCGACCTGAAGCGTCGGGTTGTTGTGGAACCCGAGAAGGTCCAGCACCTCGTCGGCGCTTTCCTTCATCACCTTGGCGCGCGGGTCGAAGTTCTTGTAGACCCGGTGCCCGAATCCCATCAGCCGGAAGGGATCGTTCTTGTCCTTGGCGCGGCGGATCGCCTCGGGGATCTTGTCGACGGTGCCGATCTCGCGCAGCATCTCCAGACAGGCCTGGTTGGCACCGCCATGGGCCGGGCCCCAGAGACAGGCGATGCCGGCGGCGATGCAGGCGAAGGGGTTGGCCCCCGACGACCCGGCCAGGCGCACGGTCGAGGTCGAGGCGTTCTGCTCGTGGTCGGCATGCAGCGTCATGATCCGGTCCATCGCCTTGGCGAGCGCCGGTTCGACCACGTAGTCCTCGCAGGGGACCGCGAAGCACATGTGCAGGAAGTTGCCCGCGTAATCGAGCGTGTTCTTCGGATAGACGAAGGGCTGGCCGATCGAATACTTGTAGGCCATCGCCGCGATCGTCGGCAGCTTGGCGATCATGCGGATCGCGGCAACCTCGCGCTGCCAGGCGTCGTTGATGTCGAGGCTGTCGTGGTAGAAGGCCGACATCGCGCCGACCACACCCACCATCGTCGCCATCGGGTGGCTGTCGCGGCGGAACCCGCGGAAGAAGTTGTGCATCTGTTCGTGCACCATCGTGTGCTTGGTCACGCGCCCCTCGAAATCCTCGATCTGGGCGGCGTTCGGCAGCTCGCCGTAAAGCAGCAGATAGCAAACCTCGAGATAGTGCGACTTGTCGGCCAGCTGTTCGATCGGATAGCCGCGGTAGAGAAGCTCGCCCTTGTCGCCGTCGATGAAGGTGATGGTGCTTTCGCAGGCCGCGGTCGAGGTGAAGCCGGGGTCGTAGGTGAAGACGTCGCCGGTCTCGTAGAGCTTGCGGATGTCGATCACATCGGGCCCGTGCGTGGGTTTCAGGATCGGCAGGTCAAGCGTCTTGCCCTCGAAACTCAGCGTCGCAGTCTTGTTGGTCATGTCCATCACGCTCTCTCTCCGATCGCGCCGCGCGGGCAGGGCCGGCGGCGGGTTACATCCTGTCAGCGGATGCCGGCCCGGCTCAGGCGCCAGCCGCATCCCGCAACCGGGCGAGGGTCTCTTCCCGCCCGATGACGAGCATCATGTCGAACACGCTGGGGCTGACTGTTCGTCCAGATAGTGCCGCGCGCAGGGGCGCCGCGATCTTCCCGAGCCCGATGCCATGCGCCTTGGCGACGCCGGCGGCGACAGCCTCCAGCTCGTCGCGATCCCAGCTAGCATTTTGCAGCTGCGGCGTCAATTCAGACAGTATACCACGGGATACGGGATCGAGCGCCTCGGCCGCCCCGGCGTCAGGAACAAAGGGGCGCTTTCCCAGAACGAAATGCGCCTTTTCAAGGAGTTCCGGAAATGTCTTTGCGCGCTCCTTGACGCAGTAGAGCGCCCGCGCAAGCCCATCTTTCTGCGCCTGCGAAAGCGGCGGGCGCTTCGCGGCCGTCAGAAATGCCTCAATTTCGGGCAGAAGTGCGGCCTCGGACATGGCGGCGATATGCTGGCCGCAGAGGTTCTCGAGCTTCTTGAAGTCGAACTGCGCGGGCGAGCGGCCGATTCCGTCGAGTTCGAACCAGGCCATGGCCTCTTCGCTGGTGAAGAATTCGGCGTCGCCATGGCTCCAGCCGAGCCGCGTGAGGTAGTTGCGCATTCCCGCCGCGGGATAGCCCATCGCCTGATATTCCTCGACGCCCAGCGCCCCGTGACGCTTGGAGAGCTTCTTGCCGTCGGTGCCGTTGATCAGCGGAATATGCGCCCAGACCGGCGGCTCCCAGCCCATGGCGCGATAGATCATGACCTGGCGGAAGGCATTGTTGAGATGTTCGTTGCCACGTATCACATGCGTCACACCCATGTCGTGGTCGTCGACCACGACCGCCAGCATGTAGGTCGGCGTACCGTCGGAGCGTAAACAAACCATATCGTCGAGCTGGGCATTGGCGACCTGCACCCTGCCGAGCACGCGGTCCTCGATCACCGTCTCCCCCTCGCGCGGCGCCTTCATGCGGATCACGTAGGGTGCATCGGGGTGATCGGCGGGGTCGGCATCGCGCCAGGGGCTGACGAAGAGGGTGGAGCGCCTCTCCGCCTCGGCCGCGGCGCGGAAGGCGTCGATCTCCTCCTGGGTGCAGAAGCACTTGTAGGCGCTGCCGCGGGCGAGCATCTCGCGGGCGACCTCGGCGTGGCGGTCCTTGCGGGCGAACTGGCTCGTGGTCTCGCCGTCCCAGTCGAGACCGAGCCACTTCAGGCCGCGGAAGATCGCCTCGGTCGCCTCGGGCGTGGAGCGTTCGCGGTCCGTGTCCTCGATGCGCAAGAGGAACCTGCCGCCGTGACCGCGGGCATAGAGCCAGTTGAAAAGCGCGGTCCGGGCCCCGCCGATATGCAGATAGCCGGTGGGCGAGGGCGCGAAGCGGGTGACGATCTCTTGCCGGGAGTTGGTCATGCGCGCGTTAACCTTTCTGAAACCACGAACGGCGAGGCTGTTCACGGTTCATTAGGCAATGCTGGACGGGGAAACAAGTGCGGCCCATGAGTGCACTTCCGCAGGCCCTGGCGGCGGCGCGCGGGCAGCTCCTGCCCTGGGCCCCGGTGTTTCTGGCGATCGGCATCGGCAGCTATTTCGCCTGGCCGACCGAGCCGTCGCCCGCGCTTCTGCGGGCCGCGGGCGTGGTCGCGGCGGCAAGCTGCGCCGTCGCGCTCGCGGCACTCCGGCTGCCGGGCGCGCTTGTCTGGCGCGCCCCCGCGGCGGCCTGCGGTCTGATCGCGTTCGGCCTTCTGGTGGCCACGCTGCGCGCCAACCTGGTGGCCGCCCCGGTGCTCCCGTTTCGCTATTACGGGCCGGTCGAGGGCCGCATCATCGATATCGACCGCTCCTTCTCCGACCGCCTGCGGCTCACCCTCGACGACGTCGCGATGGACGGAATGCGCCGCGATCCGGCGCCGGCAGAGGTGCGCGTCGCCCTGCATGGCGAGGCCGCGCCCGAAACCCTCGCCCCCGGCGCCCGGGTGCGGCTCGTCGCGCACATGACGCCGCCCGACGGGCCGGTGGCGCCGGGCGGCTTCGATTTCCAGCGTCTCGCCTGGTTCGAGGGGCTGGGCGCGGTCGGCTACAGCCGCAACCCGCCCGAGCTTGTGGCCCCGCCGGAGGGGGGCGCGAAGCTTGCCGTCTTCCGCACCCGCATGGCGCTTTCGCACGGGCTTCAGGCCCGTATCCCGGGACAGGCCGGCGCCTTTGCCGCCGCGGTGCTGACCGGCGACCGTGCCGGCCTCTCCCGCGAGACGACCGATGCGCTCAGGGGCGCCAACCTGTCGCATCTCATCGCCATTTCCGGGCTGCACATGGGGCTGCTGACCGGTTTCGTCTTTGCCGCCCTGCGCCATGGGCTCGCCCTCTTTCCCGCTTTCGCCATGCGGATCCCCGCCAAGAAGATCGCGGCCCTCGTGGCACTTGCGGCGGCGGTCCTCTACCTGCTCCTGGCCGGCCCGAGCGTGGCGACGCGGCGTGCCTTCATCATGGCGGCCGTCATGCTGGGCGCAGTTCTGGCCGACCGCCGCGCGATCTCCTTCCGCTCGGTGGCGATTGCGGCGCTCATCCTCCTCGTGGTCGAACCCGAGAGCCTGGTCGAACCGGGCTTCCAGATGTCTTTCGGCGCCACCATCGCGCTCATCGCGGTCTTCCGGTCCTGGACCGGATTCGCCCGGCGGCTGCCGAGGCTCGCCCGGCCGGTTGCGATGCTGGTCGTCTCTTCGGCGACCGCGGGGCTCGCCACCGCACCCATCGCGGCGGCGCATTTCAACCGGATCGCCGAATACGGGCTCCTGGCCAACCTCGTCGCGGTTCCGCTCATGGGCACGTTCGTGATGCCGCTCGGGGTCGTCGCGGCGCTGTTGGCGCCGCTTGGGCTGGCGCAACCGGCGATCTGGGCGCTCGGTCAGGCGACGGCGCTGATCCTTGCGGTCGCGGCCTGGATCTCGGGCCTCGACGGCGCCGTCGTCGCCGTGCCGGCGCCGCCCGTGGCGGTGCTGCCGCTCCTGGCCCTCGGCGGGCTTCTCATCGTTGCGACCGGCGCCCGGCGCCCGCTCGTGGGCGCCGGCGCGGCGCTGGTCGTCGCGGGCTTCGCGCTCTGGGCGGGCGCCAGCCGTCCGACGCTTCTGGTGGCGGGCGACGGCACGCTCGCCGGCCTCATGACCGAGGCGGGCAGGGCGCTCAGCAAGCCCAAGGGGGCAGGGTTCGTGGCCTCGGCCTGGCTGGAGGACGACGGCGATGCCGTGGCCCAGGACGCCGCCGCCCTGCGGCCAGGTTTCACGACCGGCGACCGGGTCTGGCGAGCGCGCCTTGGCGGCCAGCCGGTCGTGATCGTGACGGGCAAGGGGGCTCGGGCGCGCGCCCGGCCGGAATGCCGCGACGGCGCGGTTCTGGTGCTGACCGAGCCCTGGGACGTGGGCAGCACTGCCTGCGATGTCTACGACAGCCGCCGCCTGCGCGAGACCGGCGCGCTTGCGATCGACGCCGGACCATCGGGTCTCGTCGTCGTCACCGCCCGGGGCGCGGCTGGCGCGCGGCTCTGGAACACGCCCGGGCTGCGGCGGTCTCAGTAGCTGCGGATGAGCCCGACGAGCCGGCCCTGGACCTTCACCTGGTCCTCGGGCAGGACGCGCGTCTCGTAGGCCGGGTTCGCGGCCTCGAGCGCGATCATGCCGCCGCGCCGGCGAAACCGCTTCAGCGTCGCCTCATGCCCCTCGACGAGCGCGACGACGATATCGCCGTTGTCGGCCGTCGCCTGTTCGCGGATCACCACGACGTCGCCGTCGTTGATCCCGGCCTCGATCATCGAATCGCCCTTGACCTCGAGCGCGTAATGATTGCCGCGCCCGGCGACCATCGATCCCGGCACCGCGACATGGTGCGACACTTCCGAAATCGCCTCGATCGGCACGCCGGCCGCGATCCGCCCCATCACCGGCAGTTCCAGCGCATGGACCTCGGAGACCGGCATCGCGCCGCGCGGCTGCGCCTTGCGGTCGCCCTCGATCACCTTTGGCGTGAAGCCGGGCTTGTCCATCGCCTCGGGCAGTCTGACGATCTCGATCGCCCGCGCCCGATGGGCGAGACGGCGGATGAAGCCGCGTTCCTCGAGCGCGATGATCAGCCGGTGGATGCCCGACTTGGAGCGCAGGTCGAGCGCCTCCTTCATCTCGTCGAAGGAGGGCGGCACCCCGTCGCGCGTCACGCGCTTCTGGATGAAGTCCAGCAGTTCCAATTGCTTGCGGGTCAGCATTGCGCCTGTCTTCCTCTGCCGTTTGGCGTATTGTTCTGCGCCCGTTCTACACATGTTCCCGTTTCATGTCAACGAATCGGGGAGACAGCCGGCGGCGGCTCAGAGCGGCAAGTAGGAAACCATCTCGCCCGCAGCCCGCGCCGGGTCGCCAGCGGGGCGCAGCAGGAGTGCATTCGCCTCGGTCAGGATACCGATGAGCGCGCTGTCCTGGCGGCTGTAGGGGGCGATGACCGCGCCTTCGGGGCCGGCGCTGACGCGGGCGCGCATGTAGTGCTCGCGCGCGCCGTTCGCGCCCACGGGTTCGGCAAGCCGCGCGCGCCGGCGCGGTGCGGGCGCGGGCGGCAGCCCCTGCAGCACCGCCAGCATCGGCACCAGAAACAGATGCGCGCAGACGATCGCCGAGACCGGATTGCCCGGCAGGCCAAGCAGCACCGCCGGCCCGAGCCGCCCGGCCATGAGCGGCTTTCCCGGCCGCATCGCGATCTTCCAGAACGCCCGCTCGAGCCCGAGATCGGCGGCCACATCGGCGACCAGATCGTGATCGCCGACCGAGGCGCCGCCGATCGTGACCACGAGATCGGCGCCCGCAGCCATCCCGAAGGCGGCGCGAAGGCTCTCCTCGCGATCGCGCGCGATCGGCAGGAGCCGCGCCTCGGCGCCGGCGGCCTCCGCCATCGCCGCGATCGCGAAACTGTTCGAGGCGATGATCTGGTCGGGCCCCGGCTCCTCGCCCGGCATCACGAGCTCATCGCCCGTGGCGATGAGCGCCACGACCGGGCGGCGGGCGACGGTCACGTCCGGCACGTTCATCGCGGCGAGAAGAGCCAGATCGCGCGGGCTCAACCGGCGCGGCGCCACAACCCGGTCGCCGGCGCGGAAATCCTGCCCGGCAGGGCGAATGTTGGTGCCCTCCCCGAGCTGCCCGGTCAGCGCGATGGTGGCGCCGTCGCGGGTCACGTCCTCCTGCAGGACGACACGCCCGGCCCCTTCGGGAACCGGCGCGCCGGTGAAGATCCGCACCGCCTCGCCGGCGCCGAGCCGGCCGGCAAAGCGGCCGCCGGCCGCGGCCTCGCCGGTGATGGCAAGCCTCGCCCCCGGGCGATGGTCCTCCTCGCGGATCGCATAGCCGTCCATCGCCGAGGCGGCGAAAGGCGGCTGGTCGCGCCGGGCGGTGACATCGCCGGCAAGAACCCGGCCCGCGGCATGGCGAAGCGCAACCGTCTCGACCCCGAGCGGGGCGGAGAGCGCGAAGAGCCGCGCCAGCGCTTCCTCGACCGGGATCAACCCGCCAGATGCCATCACTTCGCCTCGTAACGGCCTGACTTGCCGCCATCTTTCAGGATCACGCGCAATCCGTCGATGCGCATGCCGCGCTCCGCCGCCTTCAGCATGTCATAGACCGTGAGCGCCGCGACGGAGGCCGCCGTCAGCGCCTCCATCTCGACCCCGGTCTGGCCGGTGGTCTTCACCGTGGCCTCGATCCGCACCCCTGGGAGCGCGGCATCGGCGATCAGATCGACAGCCACGCGGGTGATCGGCAAGGGGTGGCAGAGCGGGATCAGCTCCGCCGTCCGCTTGGCCGCCATGATCCCGGCAAGCCGCGCCACGCCAAGCACGTCGCCCTTCGTCGCGCGCCCCTCGGTGACAAGGGCCAGGGTCTCTGGCGCCATCAGCACCCGCGCCTCGGCGGTGGCCAGGCGCGACGTCACGGCCTTGTCCGAGACATCGACCATGTGGGCATTGCCCTCGGCATCGAAATGCGTGAGCGCCATCTCAGCCCTCCACCGGATGACCAAGAAGCGCCCGCGTCGCCGCCGTGACATCGGCCTGCCGCATCAGGCTCTCTCCGACGAGAAAGGCACGGGCCCCGACCGCGGCCATTTCGGCCAGGTCGCCGGGCGTGAAGAGCCCGCTTTCACAGACCACGGTCCGTCCCTCCGGGATGCGCGGCGCAAGCGCGCGCGTCACATCAAGAGAAACATCGAAGGTCTTGAGGTTACGGTTGTTTATGCCGATCAAGTTCGATTTCAGGCGCAGCGCCCGGTCAAGCTCTGCCGCGTCGTGGACCTCGATCAGCACATCCATCCCCATGCCCGTCGCCGCATCCTCGAGCTCGGCGGCGAGCGCATCGCCGACGGCGGCCATGATGATCAGGATGCAATCCGCCCCCCAGGCCCGCGCCTCGGCGACCTGATAGGTGTCAAAGAGGAAATCCTTGCGCAGCGCCGGCAGAGGCACCGCCGCCCGCGCTGCCGTCAGGAACTCCGGCGCCCCCTCGAACGATGGCCCATCGGTCAGCACCGAAAGACAGCAGGCGCCTCCCGCCGCATAGGCCCGCGCCAGGGCCGGCGGATCGAAATCGGCGCGGATCAGTCCCTTCGAGGGGCTCGCCTTCTTGATCTCGGCAATGAGCCCGTAGCCCTCCGCCGCGGCCCCGGCGAGTGCCGCGGCAAAGCCGCGCGGCGGCCCGGCCTCACGGGCCGCCGCCTCGATCGACGAGAGCGGGCGCAGCGCCTTGGCGGCGGCAATTTCGTCGAGCTTGTAGGCCCTGATCCGGTCGAGAATGTCCATGACCTCGTCTTATCCGCCCCGTACCGCCACGAAAAGCCCTCGGCTTCTTTGCTGCGCAAATACCCGTCCCGCGGCTTCAGCCCGCCCAGTCGATCGGCGCCGTGCCCTGCGCGCGCAACCAGGCATTGACCCGGCCGAAGGGGCGCGAACCGAAGAACCCGCGATGCGCCGAAAGCGGCGAGGGATGCGCGGAGGCGATCCTGAGATGGTCGGGATGGGTCAGGCAGCGCGCCCCGATCCTCTGCGCCGGCGCGCCCCAGAGCAGGACCGCCCGCGGCTGACGGTCGAGAAGCGCAAGCACCTCGCTCACCAGCCGCTCCCAGCCGATTCGCGCATGCCCGCCGGGCCGTCCCTCGGGCACCGAGAGCGCGGTGTTGAGAAGCAGGACCCCCTGCCGCGCCCAGTCCTGCAGCCCGGTGCCGGTGCGATTCACTCCAAGATCGTCCTGCAACTCCTTGAATATATTTCCAAGGCTGCCCAGACGTCCGGCAAATGCGCCGGCGATCGAAAACGCCAGCCCATCGGCCTTTCCTGCCGTGTGATAGGGGTCCTGACCGAGGATGATGACCCGCACGGCTTCGGGCGGACAGGCTTGCAGCGCAGCGAAACGCTGCCGGTCGGGCGGGTAGACCGGCACCGTCTCTGCGTCGATCCGGGCCCTGAGCGCGGGCCAGCTCTCGGAGAAGAAGCGCAGATGTGCCCAGGCGGCGGGGATCATGCCGCCTGCGTCGCCCGGGCCAGCGCCTCGATCCTGGCCCGGGCGGCGCCGCTGTCGATGCTTTCGCCGGCCCGCGCGACACCCTCCTTCAGGTCCGCCGCAGCCCCGGCGATGACCAGTGCCGCGGCGCTGTTCAGGAGCACAGCATCGCGAAAGGCCCCGCTCTGCCCGCCGAGCAGTGCGCGGAAGGCCTGTGCGTTCTGCTCGGGCGTGCCGCCCATGATCGCCTCGAACGGATGCACCGGCAGGCCCGCGTCCTCGGGGTGCAGCGTGAACTCGCGCACGGTTCCCGCCTCCAGCGCGGCGACGGCCGTGGGCCCGGCGATGGAGATCTCGTCGGTGCCGTCCGCTCCGTGCACGATCCAGGCGGTCTCGGAGCCAAGCTGGCCGAGCGTCTCGGCCATCGGCCGGATCCAGCGCGCCGAAAACGCGCCGGTCAGTTGCCGCTTGACCCCGGCGGGGTTGGTGAGCGGCCCGAGCAGGTTGAAGACGGTGCGCGTGCCAAGCTCGGACCGGGTCGGCATGACATGACGGATTGCGGGATGGTGCATGGGCGCCATCATGAAGGCGATTCCGCAGCTTTGCAGAGCCCTTTCAACGGCTTCCGGGCCGATCATCACGTTCACGCCCATCTGCGTGAGGGCATCGGCGGCGCCGGATCTGGAACTCAGGTTGCGGTTGCCGTGCTTGGCCACGACGACCCCGGCACCGGCAACGACAAAGGCCGTCGCGGTCGAGATGTTGAGCGTGCCCTTGCCGTCGCCGCCGGTGCCGACGATGTCGATGGCCCGCTCGGGCGCGCGCACGGCGTGGCATTTCGCCCGCATCACGCGCGCGGCCGCGGCGATCTCCTCGACGGTCTCGCCGCGGGTCCTGAGCGCCATCAGGAAACCGCCCATCTGGCTCGGTGTCGCGGTGCCCTCGAAAAGCGCCTCGAAGGCAGCCTCGGCTTCGGCCCGGGTCAGGGCCCGGTCGGCGGCGATGCCGATCAGCGGGCGCAGCTCGTCGCTCATGCCGGCACCGCCAGGGGCAGGCCCGCGGTTTCGAGGAAGGTCTGCAGCATCCGGTGGCCATGTTCCGAGGCGATGGATTCGGGGTGGAACTGCACCCCCTCGATCGGCAGCTCGCGGTGCCGGAGCCCCATGATCGTGCCATCCTCGAGCCAGGCGGTGATCTCGAGGCAATCGGGCAGGCTCTCGCGTTCGACCACGAGCGAATGATAGCGGGTGGCGAGGAAGGGCGAGGGCAGGCCGGCGAAGACGCCCTTGCCCGCGTGGTGGACCGTTCCCATCTTGCCATGCACGATCTCGTGGCAGCGCACGACCTTGCCGCCGAAGGCCTCGCCGATGGTCTGATGGCCGAGACAGACCCCGAGAAGCGGCACCTTCGTCTCGGCCGCGGCCGCGGTCAGCGCCAGGCAGATGCCGGCCTGGGCGGGATCGCAGGGCCCCGGCGAGAGAACGATCGCGCCCGGATGCATCGCCATCGCCTGCTGCACGTCGAGCGCGTCGTTGCGCCGCACCTCGACATCGGCGCCGAGCTCGCCGAAATAGTGCACGAGGTTGTAGGTAAAGCTGTCGTAGTTGTCGATCAGGAGCAGCATGGTGTTGTTCTCGTGTGGCGGTGCGATACTGTCGTCGGCGTCGGGCACGATCCGGGGGTGAACCCGCGGGCATGTCGGGCTATAAATGGTCAGAGCACGCCCGTCGGGTCAAGGCGGAAGCGGGCCAAGGAAATAAGAGTTGCGTCGGAGGCGGACGTGGGCAGAGGCTTTCTTACCGGATTGATCTATGGCGCGGGCCTGTCCGCGGCCAGTCTCGTCGGTGTGACGCTGGTCATTCCCTTCGCCTCGCCGATGCCCGAGCTTGGCATCGCGCCGGCGCCAGCCGAGGCTCCGGCCGCGCCCGCATCCGAGGCGCCCGCAGCCGAGGCGCCCGCAGCCGAGGCGGCATCCGCGCCTGCAGCCGCCCCCGAGGCGGCCGCACCCGAGGCGGCCCCCGAGGCGGCCCCCGGGGAGAGCGCGCCCGAACCGGCAAGCGAGGCCGTGGCCGCGCTCGAACCGGCGCCATCTTCGGTTCAGCCGGCCGCGCCTGTGGCCGCGGACGAGGGCATCACGCCGCAGCCTGCGCCGGAGCGCCTTCCCGAGCCGAGCGCCGAGACCCTGGCGCCGGCTGCCGAACCGGCGCCGGTCCCGAGGTCGGCACCGCGACGGCGCAGGCGCTGAGCGCGCCTGAGGGCGAGGGCACTTCCCGCGCCCGCCGCCGAAGCTGCGGCACCCGTCGCGCTGCAGCCTCAGGCCGCAGCACCGGCCGTGCCCGATGCGCCAGCGACGCCCGACCTGCCCGCGCCGGCCGATGCCGCATCGCCCGCCGCGCCTGAAACCGAAGCCGAAGCCGCGGCGCCTTCGGTCAGGAGCACCGCGCCCGAGGCGCCGGCGGCTCTGATCGCTTCCGAAGGTGCCGCGCCCCGGCGCCGGAGGCCGAGGCCGCCGTTCCGGTCCCGCCGCCCGGCGAGGCCGGGGCCCCTGATCTGCCCCCGCAGCCGGCGCCCGACGCGGCGCCCGTGGCCTCGCCACCCGGCGCCAGCCCGCCGAAGTCGCGTCTGCGCTGCAACCCGAGCCTCAGCTGACCACCGAACCCGTGGCCCCAGAACCCGTGGCTCTGAACCCGCGACTCCTGAACCCGCGAGTCCTGAACCCGCGACTCCAGAACCCGTGGCCCCAGAACCCGCGACCCCCGATGCCGTCCCCGCCGAACCTGCCCCCGCCGAACCTGCGGCATTGCCGGAAATCATCCCCGGGGCTCCGGCGTCCGAACCCGAGCCCGAGATCATTCCGGCACCGGGGGCCGCGCCGCTGGCCCCGGCGCCGCAGCCCGGCTTCGCCACGGTTCCAAGCTCGCGCCTGCCGCAGATCGGCGGCGGCGATGCCGCGCCGGCCGATGGCGCCGTCTCGCCCGAGGCCCCGGCCGCGGTGACGCCGCGGATCATCGCCGTTGCGCCCTCGGCGCCGCAGCCCGGTTTCAACCGCTCGGTCCCCGGCGTGAAGATCAACCGCCTGCCCGCGGTTGGCGCCGCCGGCGCCGGGGCCGGGGCACCGCCCATCGGCGGCAATACCGAAGGCGAGGGGGCCGCCGGGGCGGTGCTGCCCGAAGCCGGGCCAAAGCCCGCGCTGCCGGGCAAGCCGCTCATCCTCACGGCGCCCAAGGCCGAACCCGTGGATCCCGCCCTGACGCGCTTTGCCGCTGCCTTTGCGAACCCAGATGGCCGGCCGCTCCTGGCGGTCGTGCTGCGCGACAGCGGCGATGCGGCGGCCTTGACCGCGGCCCGGACGCTCGCCGCGGCCGGGGTCGCACTCACCCTGGCCGTCGATCCGCTCGGCAGCGATCCCGCGGCGCGCGCGGCGGCATTCCGCGCCGCCGGGCTTGAGGTCGCGCTCGACCTGCCGGTCCTGCCGGCAGACGCGACGGCCTCCGATCTCGAGGTGGCCTACGAGGGCGCCATCGGGCTGGTGCCCGGGGCGGTCGCGGTCATCGCCAGCCCCGACGCCGCCTTCCAGAGCGACCGACAGACCGCCCAGCACCTCGTCTCGATGCTCGCCCCGGAGGGGCTCGGGCTCGTCACCTGGTCGCGGGGGCTCAATCCGGCGCTGCAGGCCGCTGAGCGCGAAAGCGTGCCGGCGATGGCAATCTACCGCGATCTCGACAGCGGCGGCGAGAGCCCCGAGACGATCGCACGCTCTCTCGACCGCGCCGCCTTCGAGGCGGAGCGGGTCGGGCGGGTCGTCCTGTTCGGCCATGCCGATGCGGCAACGGTCGGGGCGCTTGTGCAGTGGCAGGCCCGGGGCGGCAAGGCGGCCATTCTCGGTCCGGTTTCCGCGGCACTCGGGGATGGCGGCGGTTCAGGGGGCGGCGGCTGAGCGCGATGGCCCCGGGCGCCAGACCGTCAGCGGTTTCTGGCCGTCAGCGGTTCCTGGCCGTGAGCGGTTCCTGGCCGTCAGCGGTTGCCGCGTTGCACGAAGAGACCGGCGTCCTCGGCCGCGGCCTTCAGCGCCTTAGACTTGTTCACCGTCTCCTGGAACTCCGCCTCGGGGTCGCTATCGTAGACGATGCCGCCGCCGGCCTGGATATAGAGCGTTGCATCCTTCACCACGGCCGTGCGCAGCGCGATGCACATGTCCATGTCGCCATTGGCGGCGAAATAGCCGACGCCACCGCCGTAGATGCCGCGCTTTTCCGGTTCGAGCTCGTCGATGATCTCCATCGCCCGCACCTTGGGCGCCCCCGAGACGGTGCCGGCAGGCAAGCCGGCAAGCAGCGCCGAAAGCGCATCCTCGCCGGGCCTGATCTCGCCCACGACGTTCGAGACGATGTGCATCACGTGGCTGTAGCGTTCGACGATGAACTTCTCCGTCGGATGGACGCTGCCGATCCGGGCCACCCGGCCGACGTCGTTGCGCCCGAGATCGAGAAGCATCAGATGTTCGGCCAGTTCCTTGCCGTCGGCCAGCAGATCGGCCTCGTTGGCGCGATCCTCCTCGGGCGTGCGTCCGCGCGGGCGCGTCCCCGCGATCGGGCGGACCGTCACCTCGCCGCCCCTCAGACGCACCAGGATCTCGGGGCTTGCGCCGACGATCTGGAAGCTGCCGAAGTTGAAGAACGTCAGGAAGGGCGAGGGGTTGGTGCGCCGCAGCGAGCGGTAGAGCGCGAAGGGCGGCAGCCGGAATTCGGCGCTCCAGCGCTGCGAGGGGACGACCTGGAAGATGTCGCCGGCTCGGACGTAATCCTTGGCCTTCTCGACCGCCGCCCGATAGGCCTCGGGCGTGAAGTTCGAACGCATCTCGCCCAGATGCGCGGTGTCCCCGAGCGATCGCGTCTCGCCCGCCGGCGCGCGTTCGAGATCGCGGACCGCATCCATCACCCGCTCGGCCGCCTGAGCATAGGCCGCCCGTGCCGAAAGGCCGGACCCCGCCCAGGCCGGCGAGCAGACCGTGACCTCGCCCTTCACCCCATCGAGAACCGCGACCACGGTCGGCCGCATCAGGACCGCGTCGGGCGTGCCGATCGGATCGGGATTGACGTTCGGCAGATGTTCGACCAGCCGGATCATGTCATAGCCGAGATAGCCGAAAAGCCCCGCCGCGATGGCCGGAAGCCCTTCGGGCATCTCGATCCGGCTTTCGGCGATGAGCGCGCGCAGGGTATCGAGCGGGTCGCCCGGCAGGTCCTCGAACGCGGTCGCGTCGAACCGCGCCTGGCGGTTGATCCGGCTTTTCCGGCCATGGCAATCCCAGACCAGGTCGGGCTTCAGCCCGACGACGGAATAGCGCCCGCGCACCTCGCCGCCGGTGACGGATTCCAGCATGAAGCTCATCGGCTGCGCCTCGGCGAGCTTCAGCATCAGCGAGACCGGCGTGTCGAGATCGGCGGCAAGCCGCGCGTAGACAAGCTGGCTGTCGCCACGCGCCCAGCAGGCCTCGAAGGCCTCGAACGAGGGGATGATCGCCACCACTCTTCTGACCCTTTCAGTTCATCTGGGCATGCACGGCATTGATCGCCGCGGCGTTGAGCGAGATGCCGGCCTCGTTCTCGACCGATTGCACGTAGAACTGGAACATGTCGCTGCCGAGCGATTGGTCGAGCTGGGCCTTCACGGCGGCGGCGATCCGTTTGCTTTCGGCGCTGTCGGGGCTCGCGGCGTGGATCGCGTCGGTCTGGACCAGGAAGACGCGACCGGAGGTGTCGATCACGGCGCTCTGCCCGAGATCGAGCGCGAAGGCGCGGCTGACGATCTCGCCCGGCGCATCGGCGAGATGGCCGTTGCGGGCAAAATCGGTGTAGCGCGTCACCACGAGACCGGAGGTGTTGAGCTTGGCGCCATTCGCGAGACCGGCCTGCAACTCGGCCGCGCGCGCGGCGAGCCGGCGGTGGGTCTCTTCGGCGGTCCAGCCGGCGGCGACCGCGTCGCGCACCTCGTCCATCGGCCGCAGGGCCGGCGGCACGATCGCGTCGAGCCGGAGCGCGAAGAGCCCGCCGTCCTTCAGCGTGAGCAGTTGCGGGAAATCCTCGGTCCGGGCGGCGGCGGCGGCCTGACGGAACTCGCCATAGCCCGCAATCCCGTCCTCGCTCGCCTCGGAATAGTCGATCTGGCCCAGCTCCATGCCGGCCTCCTTCGCCACCTCCTCGAGCGTGGCGCCAGAGGCCAGAAGGTCGGCGATGTTCTCGGATTGCTGCGCCACGAGCCGGCGCGCCTGATCGAGCGACGCCTCCGAGGCAAGCTCTTCCCTGGCCGCTTCGAACGTCGTCTCCTGCGCGGCGATGATGCCGTTCATGGCATAGAGCGCCGGCCCGAATTCAGATGGCAGCGGCCCCGCCACGCCGGGTTCGCCCATCGCGAAGACCGCCGCGCCGGCGGCGCCGAGATCCGCCTCGGTCACCTCGCCGAGGTCGATGTCCGAAAGCTCCAGCCCGCGCTCCTTGGCCAGTGCCTCGAATGTCGCCTGACCGGCATCGAACCGTGCCTTCGCCGCTTTCGCCGCCTCTTCGGTGGGATAGACGAGCCGTTCGACCAGCCGTTTCTCGGGCGTCACGAATTCGCCGATCCGGTCCTGGTAGCTCTTGCGCAGCGCCGCCTCGTCAAGCGTCACCTTGTCGGCGAGCATCTCGGGGCGCAGCCAGACATAGGTGATCTTGCGCTCCTCGGGTCGGGTGAAATCGGCGGGATGCGCGTCGTAATAGCTCTTGAGCGCGGCCTCGTCGGGCGCCGGAACCGGCTCGGGCAGGTCCGAGGCGATCAGCTCGGCGATGGTGAAATCGCGGGTCTCGGTCGTCCAGGCGGTCAGTGCCGACACGACCGAACCCGGAACCTCCGTTGCGCCCACGGCGGCGTCCTGCAGGATCGTGCGCGCGGTCTCGTCGCGCAGCTTGGCCTCGAACTCGCCCTCGGTCATGCCCTCGCGCTGCAGAAGCAGCTTGTAGGTATCGCGGTCGAACTGGCCATCGGCGCCGCGAAAGGCCGACAGCTTGCTCAGCCGGTCGCGGACCTCGTCGTCGCCGGCCGAGATGCCGATCCGGCCCGCCTCGTAGTCGAGCGCGGTCGTGGCGATGATCTGCCCCTGCGCCTGCTGCACGACCCCCAGAGTCTGCGCCTGGGCAAAGCTCACCGGCTGGCCGATCTGGGCCGAAAGGGTCTGGATGTCGCCCTGCAGCGCACGGGCATAGTCGCGCAGGTCGATGGCGCGGTCGCCGACGGTGCCGATGGATTGCACCGACGCGCCGAAATTGCGCGCGCCGTAGCCGCCGAGACCGAAGACCAGCATCGCCAGGAGGACCCAGACGATGACGTTTCCGTGCTTCTTGTTGCGCAGGCGGTTTGACATGGCGGCCCCTTCGAAAGGCTGAGTGATCGGTGTTTAGGCCACGGGGGCCGGTGGGGCAATAGCGCCCGGGCCCGCCTAGTGCCGGAAGTCCGCGAGCCGGCGGACGAGCTCGGCGATGCCCCCGGTGCCGATATTGGCAAACGCGATCCTGAGCTGACGCGCTCCCGCGGGGTCGTCCGCCGGCATGAACATCGTGCCCGGAAGGAGAAGCACGCCCGCCTCTGCCACGAGCCGCCGCGCGAGCACCGGCGCGGGCAGGTCGAACGGGTGTTCGCAATAGGCGAAGAAGGCGCCGCAGCCCATGAGCCGCCAGTCGGGCAGGGCGGCGAAGCCGGCGTGCATCGCGCCGCGCCGGGCGAGGATCTCGGCGCGTTCGCCCGCCACCCATCGGGCGAGGTTGCGCATCCCCCAGAGAGCGGCGATCTGGCCGAGCTGGCCCGGGCAGATGGCGACGGTGTCGAGAAACTTCTCGACCTGCGAGAGCCGCGCCGCATCGGCCACGATCGCGCCCACCCGGTGCCCGGTCAGCCGGTAGGCCTTGGAGAAGGAATAGAGCTGGATCAGCGTGCCCTGCCAGCCGGCATCGGCGAAAAGATCGTGGGGCGCGCCCGCGCGGCTGTCGAAGTCGCGGTAGGTCTCGTCGAGGATGAGCGCGATGCCCCGCGCGCGGGCGAGATCGAAGAAGGCGCGGACCGTCGCGGCGGGATATTCGACCCCGCCCGGATTGTTGGGTGTCACGAGAACGATGGCCCGCGTGGCGGCGGTGACGAGCGAGGCCGCCCGCTCCGGATCGGGCAGGAGCGTGTCGCCGGTCGGCAGCGGAACCGCCCGCACGCCCTGCATGTCGAGCCACATTTTGTGATTGAAATACCAGGGCGCTGGCAGGATGACTTCATCTCCGGCCGCAGCCAGGGTGGCCAGCGCCGCGCAGAAGGCCTGGTTGCAGCCCTGGGTGATCGCGACCTCTTCTGCCCGGACCTGCCCGCCATAGCCCGCCGACCAGGCGGCGGCGATCTCCTCGCGCAGCGCCGGCAGCCCGAGCACCGGCCCGTAGAGATGCGCCGAAGGATCGCCGAGCGCCGCGTCGGCGATGGCGCGGCGAAGCGGCTCCGGCGGCGGCTCCATCGGCGCGGCCTGGCTGACGTTGATGAGCGGGCGTTCGGGGGGGAAGGTCACGCCCTGAAGCCAGCGCCGCGCCTCCATCACCGGCGGTGCCTCGGTCGCATCCATCTCGGCAGTCAGGGGCAGGGTCATCGGGCGCTCCGGGGCTGTTCCCGCCCGACTTTAGCGCGCGGCGGCGGTGGCGCAAGCGCGGGCCGCTAGTCCGGCAGGCTCCGCCATTCGTGCCAGATGAGCCAGATCACCGCGAGGTCGAACACCGAGAGCGCGAGCATCGACACCGATCCCGTCGCCGCCCATTTCTGCATCTGCCAGAAGATGAACCCGCCGAGCACCGCCATCGAGAGCGGATAGGCCCAGCGGAACCCCGCGACGAGCGCGCCGACGGCGGCAAGCTTGATCAGCCCGTGACCGACGAGATAGATGGCCCAGAAATGCTGGGTGGACAGGCTGAAGGCCCCGGCAGCGGCCATGACCCACCGCGCGAGCGGATCGGCCGGATCCTCTCCGAGCTCGCCGGCCGTCAGCCAGCGCGCCACGGCCTGAAGCCAGCCGTTCTGCAAGACGAGAAGACCGAGCCCGGCGAGCGTCTCGACCAGCGCGAAAAGCGCCTTGGCGGCGATGCCGACCTCGAAGGCCTCGTGCAGAAGACGCGGCCAGTCGCGAGGCGCCATGGCGATGGCCTCAGTCCGTGCCCCGGAAGGGCTGGACATATTGCAGCGCCATGTCCCAGGGGAAGAAGATCCAGGTATCCTGGCTCACCTCGGTGATATAGGTGTCGACCATGGCGCGGCCTTCGGGCTTGGCATAGACCGTGGCGAAATGTGCCTTGGGATAGAGCTTGCGGACAAGCTCGAGCGTCTTGCCGGTATCGACGAGGTCGTCGACCACCAGGACGCCCTCGCCGTCGGCGCCCATGATCGCCGCCTGCGGCTCCTTGATGACGCGGGGCATGGTCTGGTCCTGGTGGTTGTAGGACTTGACCGAGATCGTGTCGACGGTGCGGATGTCTAGCTCGCGGCTGACGATCATCGCCGGCGCCATGCCGCCGCGGGTGATGGCCACGACCGCGCGCCAGGCGCCCTTGTCGGGCCCCTTGCCGTCCAGCCGCCAGGCGAGCGCGCGGGCGTCGCGGTGGATCTGGTCCCAGGAGACGTGAAAACCCTTTTCGTGCGGCAGCCGGTCCATCGTCGCCTCACTCCTCCTTGCGGCCGGTGGTGGCGTCGATATCGGGCGCGTCGACGGCTTTCATGCCGACGACATGATAACCGCAGTCGACGTGATGCACCTCGCCGGTGACGCCGGAACCGAAATCGGACAGAAGGTAAAGCGCCGACTTGCCGACCTCGACCTGACTGACGTTGCGCCGCAGGGGCGAGTTCAGCTCGTTCCACTTCAGGATGTAGCGGAAATCGCCGATGCCGCTCGCGGCCAGGGTCTTGATCGGCCCGGCCGAGATCGCGTTGCAGCGGATCCCGTCCTTGCCGAGATCCTCGGCGATGTAGCGCACCGAAGCCTCGAGCGCGGCCTTGGCGACGCCCATGACGTTGTAATGCGGCATCACCCGTTCCGCCCCGTAATAGGTCAGCGTCAGAAGCGAGCCGCCATCGGGCATCATCGCCGCCGCGCGCCTGCAGACGGCGGTGAAGGAATAGACCGAGATGTCCATCGTCATGCGGAAGTTTTCCGGCCCGGTATCGACATAGCGGCCGCGCAGCTCGTTCTTGTCGGAAAAGCCGATGGCGTGGACCACGAAGTCGAGCTTGCCCCAGACCTTTTCCAGATGGGCGAAGAGCGCGTCCAGCGAGCGTTCGTCGGCCACGTCGCATTCGATGATCTCGGACGAGCCGACCTGGGCGGCAAGCGGCTCGACGCGCTTCTTCAATGCCTCGCCCTGATAGGAAAAGGCCAGCTCCGCGCCATGTTCGGCGCAGGCCCTGGCAATGCCCCAGGCGATCGACTTGTCATTCGCGAGCCCCATGATGAGCCCGCGCTTGCCCGCCATCAAATTGGTTGCCATATCTGTCCCCGCGGCGCTTCATTTCCAGGTGGTGAAGCATTAGGCGAGTTATAGGGGGGCTTCAAGGGCAGCGGCCGGGCCCCGACGGGGTTGGCGCGCGCCGGGCGCGAGAGGGTGTGCAATGTCGGACAGAGGCGGGATATTCGCGGGCGAGGATCCCATCGCCGTCGCCCGGCGCTGGCTGGGCGAGGCCGAGGCCACGGAACCCAACGATCCCAACGCCATCGCTCTGGCCACCGTCGACGCGCAGGGGCTTCCCAATGTCCGGATGGTGCTGCTGAAAGAGATTGAGGCTGACGGATTTATCTTCTACACCAACTATGGATCGGCCAAGGGGCAAGAGATCGAGGCGAGTGGCAAGGCGGCTTTCGTGATGCACTGGAAGTCGCTGCGTCGTCAGGTCCGGGTGCGTGGCCTGACCTGCCGCGAGAGCGGTAGTCAGGCGGACGAGTATTTTGCGTCACGTTCGTTGCAAAGCAGGCTCGGCGCCTGGGCATCGCGCCAGTCCGAACCGCTGTCGTCGCGAGCGCGGCTTGTTGCAGAGGTGGCGAAGGTCACCGCGGCGCAGGGAGTGACGCCAAGGCGCCCGCCCTTCTGGGGGGGGATCCGGCTGCGGCCGTTGGAGATGGAATTGTGGGCGGATGGTGCGTTCCGCCTGCACGATCGGTTCCGGTGGACCCGGCGCACGGTCGAGGAGCCCTGGGAAGTCCAGCGCCTCTACCCCTGATCTCCAACGGATTTACGAGTTCAGTATGGCAGTTTGGCACGTATGCTTGCGATGGCAGGGGGCGCAGGAGTGCCCTCTGCCGATGGGACTGACGGGAAATGACAGAAGAACAACAAGACCAGCACGAGGTCGAGGGGCGCGTGAAATGGTTTGACCCGGCCAAGGGGTTCGGCTTCGTCGTCGCCGACGACCGGGAAGGAGATATCCTGCTCCACGCCAACGTGTTGCGGAACTTCGGGCAAAGCTCGGTTGCCGAGAACGCCCGGATCAGGGTCCTGGTGCAGGATACGTCGCGCGGCTCCCAGGCGGTGGAGGTGCTCGAGATCCAGCCACCGGCGATCGAGCCGGGTTTCGGCATCGAGGACCTGAACCAGAACGACGCCGAGGCGACGGCGGCGCTCGCGCTCGAACCGGCGCGGGTGAAATGGTTCGACAAGATCAAGGGCTTCGGCTTTGCCAACATCTACGGACGCCCGGAGGACGTGTTCATTCACATCGAGGTGCTCCGCCGGTCGGGCTTTGCCGATCTTCAGCCGGGCGAGGCGATCTGCCTGCGGGTGATCGAGGGCAAGCGTGGCCGCATGGCGGTGCAGATCGTGTCCTGGGAAACGGCGATGCGGGACAAGAAGTGATGCGTTTCATGCGCGCAGGGCTGGCGGGGCTGGTTCTTTGCGGGGCGCTGGCCGGGATGGCGCGCGCCGAATGCGACGAGGCGGTCGCCGATTTGCGCTGGGATGGCGGCCAGGCGCGATTCGCCGTCGAGATCGCCGACGATGCCGAGGAACGCGCCCACGGCTTGATGGCGCGCGAGTCGCTCCCGGTCGGCGCCGGCATGCTGTTCATCTACGACCATGCGCAGCCGGTCTCCTTCTGGATGAAGAACACGCTTATCCCGCTCGACATGATCTTCCTCGATGCGGCCGGCACCGTGACTGCGGTGCATCCCGAGGCGAAGCCGGGCGATCTGACGCCGATCCCGGGGCCCGACAACACGCTCATGGTGCTCGAGATCAACGGCGGTCTTGCGGCCAGGCTCGGCATCGCGCCCGGCGCCGAGATGCGTCACCCGCGAATCGACCGCGACGGCGCGGCCTGGCGCTGCCCGCGTCCGAAGATCCAACCATAGTCCTTCCCCTCGGCCGGTTCTGCGGCTAGAGACGGCACGTCGGGGCGTAGCGCAGTCTGGTAGCGCGACGGTTTTGGGTACCGTAGGTCGTGAGTTCGAATCTCGCCGCCCCGACCACATTCCGCCAGCTGCTGACGGGATCCCCGGTCGTTCGTGCGGGCGTCCCGCCGAGAGACGCGGCCCGGGCCTCGGCCCCGGCCCGCGGCGCGCCGATCCCGCCCCCCCGCGCTTTCGGGCCCCTTGCATTCGGCGCCACCCCATTCGGCCCCACCGCATTCGGGCCCCCCTCGCATTCGGCCCCTCGCGATTTCGGACAGGGCATTTCCGCATTGCCGCGTCATTGCCGCGGCCGCGCGCGGGCGCGACTCGCGCTTTCGTGAGGTGCCGCGGCAGCACCTTGCGCCAAGCCTGCCGATGACAAGGCTTTTCTTTCGACCCGCCGGCAAGGGGGTCAAATCTGCCCGCGCCGGGGGCGCAGACTGTCGGCGCCAGGTCAACCCCTATCTCTGTGCCAGAGCGCTAAAAAAGATGTTGACCGGGCCCGGCCCCTACGGCAGGTTGTGGGGCGTCGGAGGAAAAGCCACAACATCTAGTGGCCGGTTCGACGGGGACAGATCCGGTAGCAGGGCACCGCAGCAAGCGGCCTGACGTGGTGAGCGCACGCACCGCGATGGAGACCTGTCGCCGTCGCATCCCTGTGACGGCCGGCGGCAAGACGTTCCGACAAGGAGCGCGCCGAGAGACAGAACGCACAAGTATGGGGCAGCGATGAAGATCGAGAGAAAATTCACCCGGGCCGGGCAGGATGCCTATTCCGAAATCCGTTTCGGGACCACGACGTCGGAGATCCGCAATCCCGACGGCAAGATCGTGTTCCGCAATGACAGCGTCGAGGTTCCCGAAGGCTGGAGCCAGGTCGCCTCGGACGTGCTGGCGCAGAAATACTTCCGCAAGGCCGGCGTGCCCGCTCGGCTGAAGACGGTGCGCGAAAAGGGCGTGCCCGACTTCCTCTGGCGCTCGGTCGCTGACGAGAAGGCGCTTGCCGTTCTGCCCGAGGATGAGCGCTACACCGGCGAGACCTCGGGCAAGCAGGTCTTCGACCGGCTCGCCGGCGCTTGGGCCTATTGGGGCTGGAAGGGCGGCTACTTCTCGAGCGAGGACGACGCCCGCGCCTATTACGACGAGATGCGCTTCATGCTGGCCGAACAGATGGCCGCGCCGAACTCGCCCCAGTGGTTCAATACCGGGCTTCACTGGGCCTACGGCATCGACGGGCCGGGGCAGGGGCACTTCTACGTGGATCACGCGACGGGCAAGCTGACCCGTTCGGAAAGCGCCTACGAGCATCCCCAGCCCCATGCCTGCTTCATCCAGTCCGTCTCGGACGATCTGGTGAACGACGGCGGCATCATGGACCTCTGGGTCCGCGAGGCGCGGCTGTTCAAATATGGCTCGGGGACGGGCACCAACTTTTCATCGCTCCGCGGCGAGGGCGAGAAGCTTTCGGGCGGCGGCAAGTCCTCGGGCCTCATGGGCTTCCTCAAGATCGGCGACCGCGCGGCGGGCGCCATCAAGTCCGGCGGCACCACGCGCCGCGCCGCCAAGATGGTGATCTGCGACATGGATCACCCCGATATCGAGGCCTTCATCAACTGGAAGGTCATCGAGGAACAGAAGGTCGCGAGCCTCGTGGCCGGTTCCAAGGCGCATGAGCGCCAGCTGAACGAGATCTTCGCGGCGATCCGCCAGTGGGACGGCGCCACCGAGGACGCTGTCGATCCGGCGAAGAACGAGGCGCTGAAGGACGCGATCCGCGGGGCCAAGCGGGCGCTGATCCCGGAGACCTATGTCAAGCGCGTGCTCGACTACGCAAGGCAGGGCTATGACAGCATCGAGTTCCCGACCTATGACACCGACTGGGACTCGGAAGCCTATGCCTCCGTCTCGGGCCAGAACTCCAACAATTCGGTGCGTGTCACCGACGCCTTCCTTCAGGCGGTCCGTGACGACGCAGACTGGGAACTGATCCGCCGCACCGACGGCAAGATCGCCAAGACCGTGAAGGCCCGCGATCTCTGGGAGCAGGTCGGCCATGCCGCCTGGGCCTGCGCCGATCCCGGCATCCAGTTCCACGATACGGTGAATGCCTGGCACACCTGCCCGGAGGACGGCGCGATCCGCGGATCGAACCCCTGTTCGGAATACATGTTCCTCGACGACACCGCCTGCAACCTCGCCTCGATGAACCTGCTGACCTTCCACAAGGACAACGGGTTCGACGCCGACGCCTATGTTCATGCCACGCGGCTCTGGACGGTGACGCTGGAAATCTCGGTGACGATGGCGCAGTTCCCGTCGAAGGACATCGCCCAGCGGTCCTACGACTTCCGCACCCTCGGGCTCGGCTATGCCAATATCGGCGGCCTGCTCATGAGCATGGGGCTCGGCTATGACAGCGACGAGGGCCGCGCGCTCTGCGGGGCGCTGACGGCGATCATGACCGGCGTCTCCTACGCCACCTCGGCCGAAATGGCGGGCGAGCTCGGCGCCTTCCCGGGCTATGCGAAGAACGCGGGCCACATGCTGCGCGTCATCCGCAATCACCGCAACGCGGCCTATGGCAGGACCGACGGCTATGAGGATCTGGCCACAAGGCCGGTCGCCCTGGATCACGCGAACTGCCCGGACCAAACCCTTGTGGCGCTTGCGAAATCCTCCTGGGATCAGGCGCTGGAGCTGGGCGAAAGGCATGGCTACCGCAATGCCCAGGCCACGGTCATCGCACCGACAGGCACGATCGGCCTGGTGATGGATTGCGACACCACCGGGATCGAGCCGGACTTCGCTCTGGTGAAGTTCAAGAAGCTCGCCGGCGGCGGCTACTTCAAGATCATCAACCGCTCGGTGCCCGCGGCGCTGGAGAGCCTCGGCTACGGCAGCGCGCAGATCGAGGAGATGATCGCCTATGCCGTCGGCCATGCCTCGCTCGGCAATTGCCCCGGCATCAACCACACCTCGCTCATCGGCCACGGTTTCGGCCAGGCGGAGCTTGAGAAGATCGAGGCGGCGCTGCCCTCGGCCTTCGACATCCGCTTCGTCTTCAACCAATGGACGCTGGGCGAGAACTTCTGCCGCGAAACCCTTGGGATCCCGGCGGAAAAACTCAACGACCCGACGTTCGACCTGCTCCGCCACCTCGGCTTCACCCGGGCCCAGATCGAGGCCGCGAACGATCACGTCTGCGGCACGATGACGCTCGAGGGCGCGCCCTTCCTGAAGGCCGAACATCTCGGCGTCTTCGACTGCGCCAATGCCTGCGGCAAGAAGGGCAGGCGCTTCCTTTCCGTCAACAGCCACATCACCATGATGGCCGCGGCGCAGAGCTTCATCTCCGGCGCGATCTCCAAGACGATCAACATGCCGAACGACGCCACGATCGAGGACACGCTTGCCGCCTACGAC
Organism: Albidovulum sp.; assembly: GCA_020637635.1. GTDB lineage: Bacteria > Pseudomonadota > Alphaproteobacteria > Rhodobacterales > Rhodobacteraceae > Albidovulum. Next base: position 182,101 of record JACKKB010000006.1, on the reverse strand, counting down.
CTCAGCTGGCGGCTCGGCGTCAAGGCCAACGCGCTCTACCGCGACGGTTCCAAGCTCAGCCAGCCGCTCGCCTCCGCGCTCGTCGAGGATGACGAAGAGGCCGGGGAGATCCTCGCCACCGGCTCGGCGCAGGAAAAGGCCGCGGTCCTGGCCGAGAAGATCGTCGAGAAGATCGTGGTGAAGGAACTCGTCCGCAGCCACCGCGAGAAGCTGCCCGAGCGGCGCAAGGGCTATACCCAGAAGGCCATCGTCGGCGGCCACAAGGTCTATCTGCGCACCGGCGAATACAAGGACGGCTCGCTCGGCGAGATCTTCATCGACATGCACAAGGAAGGTGCCGGCTTCCGGGCGATGATGAACAATTTCGCCATCGCCGTCTCGGTCGGCCTGCAATACGGCGTGCCGCTCGAGGAATTCGTCGACGCCTTCACCTTCACCAAGTTCGAGCCGGCGGGCATGGTGCAGGGCAACGACAGCATCAAGAACGCGACCTCGATCCTCGACTACATCTTCCGCGAACTGGCGGTGAGCTACCTCGACCGCACCGATCTCGCCCATGTGGCGCCGAAGGGCGCCTCCTTCGACGATCTCGGCAACGGCTCGGATGCGGGCATGTCGAACCTGGCCGAACCGAGCGAGCGCAGCGCCTCGAAATCGCTCGAGGTGCTGAAGCAGGTGGCCTCGACCGGCTACATGCGCAAGCGCCTGCCGCAGGAGCTCATCGTCCTGCAGGGCGGTGCCGGCGCCACGGCGCTGGCCGGCGACCCGATCGCGGCGCTGAACACGCTGGTGCCGGTCACGGCGCAGGCCGCGACCGCGACCGCGGCCACCGCGCTCGGCTCCGGCACCGTCGCCCTGGATGCCCGCACCAAGGCCCGCATGCAGGGCTACGAGGGCGACCCCTGCGGCGAATGCGGCAACTACACGCTGGTGCGCAACGGCACCTGCATGAAGTGCAACACCTGCGGCGGAACCAGCGGGTGCAGCTGACGGACTGCCGGTCACTCCGGTGACAGGTCACGGGGCGGGTGCGCTCGCCCCCGACGACGTTCAGGCCGCAGGCAGAAACCGAGCGGTATGAAATGAGCCTGAACGGCGAGACTGGGGGGCCACGGCCCCCCTTTTCTTTGCCGCAGGGTCGCCATGGCAGCGGTTTTCCGGGCGCCGGAAGCGGGCAGGCGCCGCGCTCGGCGGATAGCCGCGTGATCGGCCGGCGCGCGCGCGGAGGGGCTGGAAGACAGCGAAAGCGCGCCGGAATCCGGACAGCGATCAGCGCCTTGCCGCCAAGCCCTTCACGGACCCGTGAGAAGCTGCTGACCCCCTCTTGTCCGCCACATTGACTGGCCGCACATAGCGAACGGCGACGCTCAAGTCGCTGATTCGCGGGCCTCCCGGCCCACAAATGGAGAGCTACAATGAAGATCATCGTTCTTGCCCTCGGCACCATCACCGCGTTTGCCGGCGCTGCCCTTGCGCAGACCGTCGTGACCGACACCGACGGCAACGGCACCTACTCGGTCGAAGAGCTGACCGCGGCCTATCCGGACATGAACGCCGAACTGTTCGCCAAGATCGACGCGAACGCCGACGGCGCCGTCGATGCCGACGAGCTCGCCGCCGCCCAGGACGCTGGCACGATCGCGAAGTAAGCCGGCGCTACACCGGATTTGAGAGGGCCCCGGCGCGCTTCGCCCCGGGGCCTTCGACATCTGCAGGGGGCAGGCGGCGCCCGGGTCGCGGCCGTCACGCCCCGCGCGACAGGGCCGCCACGCCCGTGCGCGCCACGTGCGTCAGCCCGAGCGGCCGCATCAGCTCGGCAAAGGCGTCGATCTTCTCCGGCGTCCCGGTCATCTCGAAGACAAAGCTCTCGAGCGTCGAATCGACGACATTGGCGCGAAAGATCTCGGCCAGCCGCAAGGCCTCGATCCGCCGCTCGCCGGTGCCCGCCACCTTGAAGAGCGCAAGCTCGCGCTCCACGCTCGGCCCCTCGACGGTCAGGTCATGAACCTCGTGCACCGGCACCAGCCGGCCGAGCTGCGCCTTGATCTGATCGATCACCGAAGGCGTTCCGCGCGTCACCACCGTGATCCGCGACCGGTGGCCCTGATGATCCACCTCGGCGACGGTCAGGCTGTCGATATTGTAGCCGCGGCCCGAAAAGAGCCCGATCACGCGCGCCAGCACGCCGGCCTCGTTGTCGACGAGAACGGCCAGCGTGTGCCGCTCCGTCACCTGCGAATTGGGATCGCGGAGATCGTAGGCCGAATGGCTGGTCGCGCCCTTCTTGATGTTCAGTGCGGACATGCTGCCCTCTGCTTCTTCGTTGCCAAAATACCCCGGGGGTCCGGGGGGGACCCCCGGCCGTCGACCCCGGCCGCTAGACCAGCACCGCGCCGCCGGCCTGGATCGCCCCCTCGACCCCGGCATCACCGAGAAGCATCTCGTTGTGCGGCTTGCCCGAGGGGATCATCGGATAACAGTTCTCGTGCTTTTCGACCAGGACGTCGAGAATATAGGGGCCATCGCTCTCGATCATCGCCATGATCGCATCGTCGAGCTCCTTCGGGCTCTCGACCCTGGCGCCGCGCGCTCCGAAGGCTTCCGCCAGCTTCACGAAATCGGGCAGGCTTTCGGACCAGGACTGCGAATAGCGCTCGCCATGCAGAAGCTGCTGCCACTGGCGCACCATCCCGAGACGCTCGTTGTTCATGATGAACTGCTTCACCGGCGCGCGGAACTGCACCGCGGTGCCCATCTCCTGCATGTTCATCAGCCAGGAGGCCTCGCCGGCCACGTTGATGACCAGCGCCTCGGGATGCGCGATCTGCACCCCGATCGAGGCCGGCAGCCCGTAGCCCATCGTCCCGAGCCCGCCCGAGGTCATCCAGCGGTTCGGCGCCTCGAAGCCGAGATACTGCGCCGCCCACATCTGGTGCTGCCCGACCTCGGTGGTGACATAGCGATCATGCCCCCTGGTGAGCGCCTCGAGCCGCTCGAGCGCGTATTGCGGCTTGATCACCTTGTCCGACCCCCGGTAGGCGAGGCATTTCTTCAGCTTCCACTGCTCGATCTGGCGCCACCACTTGGCCAGACCCTCCTTGTTGGTCTTGCGCCCGCGCGCCTTCCAGACCCGCAGAAGGTCCTCGAGCACATGCCCGACGTCGCCGACGATCGGCACGTCGACATGAATGACCTTGTTGATCGACGAGGGGTCGATATCGATATGGGCCTTCTTCGATTTCGGGCTGAAATCGGCGATCCGCCCGGTGATGCGGTCGTCGAAGCGGGCGCCGATGTTGATCATCAGATCGCAGCCATGCATGGCGAGGTTGGCCTCGTAGAGCCCATGCATGCCAAGCATCCCGATCCAGTTCTTGCCCGAGGCCGGATAGGCGCCAAGCCCCATGAGTGTCGAGGTCACCGGGAACCCGGTCGCATCGGCTAGTTCGCGCAGGAGCTGGCTCGCGGCGGGACCGGAGTTGACGACGCCGCCGCCGGTATAGAGCACCGGACGCTCGGCCTTCTCGATCAGCGCCACGAGATCGGTGATGCTCTCGATATCGCCCTTCACCTTCGGCTGGTAGTGCGATATCCGCGCCTGTTTCGGCTCGCGGTAGGTGCCGGTGGCGAACTGCACGTCCTTGGGGATGTCGATCAGCACCGGGCCCGGCCGCCCTCGGGTGGCGACATGGAAGGCCTGGTGGATCGTCTCGGCCAGTGTCTCGGTATCCTTGCAAAGCCAGTTGTGCTTGGTGCAGGGGCGGGTGATGCCCACCGTATCGGCCTCCTGGAACCCGTCGGTGCCGATCATGAAGGTCGGCACCTGGCCGGTCAGCACCACGAGCGGGATCGAATCCATCAGCGCGTCGGTCAACCCGGTGACGGCATTCGTTGCCCCGGGCCCCGAGGTCACGAGCACCACGCCCGGCTTGCCGGTCGATCGGGCATAGCCCTCGGCCATGTGCACCGCACCCTGTTCGTGCCGCACGAGGATGTGGCGGATGTCGTTCTGCTGGAAGATCTCGTCATAGATCGGCAGCACCGCGCCGCCCGGATAGCCGAAGACCACATCGACGCCCTGATCCTTGAGCGCCTGCACCACCATCTTCGCACCGGTCATCTGCCGTGACATCGTCTGAAGTCTCCATTCTTCCGCGCTTCGCGCAACAAAAAGCCCCGGAGGCGATCCGGGGCGCATGGGAACCGTGATGGTCTACCGTTACCGGCCCATGCGCCACGTTCCGACGAGTACGAGGATCGGTGCCATCTTGAAGCGCCCCATTGCTGCGGGGCGACATTATGCAGGCTCCGCTTGGGCGTCAACCGGCAAAATCCGGAACAAAATGTCGCGCGCTCCGCTGTCGGGCTACTTTTCTTGCGCAAGCCAGATGCCGGACGCAAGGAAAGCGCATTCGCTCAGGTCAGGACTGCCAGATAGGCCGCATAGGCGGCAAGCAGCATGGCCCCGGCCGCGCGCCCGGTCCGCCCCGCGCGCGCCGCGAGCCCGATCATGGCAAGCGTCGCCGCCGCTGCCACGACCATGTCGAGCCGGGCAAACCGCGGATCGACCGGGATCGGCGCCACCAACGCGGTCAATCCGACGATGCAGAGGATGTTGAAGATGCAGGAACCGAGGATATTGCCGACCGCGATCTCGGAATGGCCGCGCAGCGCCGAGACGACGGAGGTTGCAAGCTCGGGCAGCGAGGTGCCGATCGCGACGATGGTGAGCCCGATCACCGCCTCGCTGACGCCGAAGTCGCGGGCGAGCTCGGTCGCGCTCGTCACCAGAAGCCGCGCCCCGATCATGAGCGCGGCGAGGCCGCCAAGGGTCAGGCCGAGGTTCGCCCACCCGGGCAGCGCGGGCGCCGCGTCGGTGTTCGCGGCACCGCGCGGGCCCCGCAGGCAAAGCACCAGATAGCCGAAGAGGAGCGCGATCAGAAGGGCTCCCTGCGGGCGGCCGATCTCGCCGCCGAGGAGCAACGCCCAGAAAAGAGCCGTGGCGCCGACCAGCACCGCGAAATCGCGCCAGCTCTCGCGCATCGATATCGGCACCGGCAGGATCAGCGCGCTGAGGCCGAGGATGAGCAGGATATTGGCGATGTTGGAGCCGATGACATTGCCGATCGCAAGATCGGGCGCCCCCTCGAGGGCCGCCTGGATCGAGACCAGGAGCTCCGGCGCCGAGGTGCCGAACCCGACCACGGTCAGGCCGATGACGAAGGGCGGCACCCGGAACCCCCGGGCAATGCCGACGGCGCCGCGCACCAGGAACTCGCCGCCGAGGAACAACCCGGCGAGCCCCGCCGCGAACATCAGATATAGCAAGGCCGACCTCCGATCCGTCCGGTCAAGATTGGCACCCGGCGGGAATTTGCAAGGGGCAGCGGCGCACGTGGACCGCGTTTCGCGCGGGCCGGCCGCCCTTGCACTGGACAAGCCCCGGCGTCCATCGCAAGGTCGCCGCGCCGCCCGGAACCGCAAGCCGGGGCAGGGCGATGCGGGGAGGGCGGGATGAGCGGTGAAACCATGCGCTACGCGGCGATCATGCTTCTGGCCGGCATCGGCATCCCGGTGCTGGCGGCGCTGAACGCGCGGCTCGGGGTGCGCATCGGCTCGCCCGCGGCGGCGGCGACGATCCTCTTCGCTGTGGCCTTTGCCGGCGCGGCGGCGACGATGGTCGCGACCCGCGGCCAGGGCGCGCTTCTCGCCGCGCCCGAGCAGCCGAAGCATCTCTTCCTCGCCGGCCTTCTCGTGGCCTTCTACGTGCTCTCCATCACCTGGGTCGCGCCGCGTTTCGGTCTTGGCAACGCGATCATGTGCGTGCTGCTCGGCCAACTGATTTCGGCGGCGGTGATCGACCAGTTCGGTCTCATGGGCGCGATGGTGCGGGTGCTGACGCCGATGCGGGCCTCGGGCCTCGCGCTCATGGCGCTGGGCGTGGTCCTGACCCAGCGCGGCTGAGCCTCAGCCCTTGGTCGGGCGTGCCTCGGGCAGGGCGATCCGCGCCACCTGTTCGGCGATCGGATCGACCGAGAGCGGATGCGTCTCGCCGGAATGCCGCTCGGGGTCGCCGATGTCTTCCCAGCGCCCGTTCTTGTAGATCTCGAGCGCGCCGAACCCGGCCTTGTAGCCCATCTTCCGGCTGCCGGGCACCCAGTAGCCGAGATAGACGTAAGGAAGGTTCGAGCGTCGCGCGATCTCGATATGGTCGAGAATGATGTAGGTGCCGAGGCTGTGATGGTCGAATTCGGGGTCGTAGAAGCTGTAGACCATCGAGAGCCCGTCATCGAGCACGTCGGTCAGGCAGACCGCGGTCAGGAGGCCCCGCTTGTCGCCGTTCTCGTCCGGCCGCGTGTATTCGATCACCCGGCTGCGCACCGGCGTCTCCTCGATCATCGCGGCGAACTCGAAGATGTCCATGTCGGCCATGCCGCCGTCGGCGTGGCGGCTGTCGAGATAGCGGCGGAAGAGTGCGAACTGATCCTCGGTCGCCCAGGGGCTGGTCGGGTTGCGCCTGAGCATCGCATTGCGCTTCAGCGTCCGCTTCTGGCTTCGGCTCGGAGCGAAATCGCTGACCCGGATGCGCGCCGACAGGCAGGCCGAACATTCCGCGCAGGACGGCCGGTAGAGCACGTTCTGCGACCGCCGGAACCCCTGTTTGGAAAGCGCGTCGTTCAGCCTTTCCGCGTTTTCGCCCTGCAGCGCGGTGAACAGTTTGCGCTCCGATCTGCCTTCCAGATAGGGGCAGGGCTGGGGTGCGGTCACATAGAACTGCGGCGCGATCGGGAGCGTGTGACGCATGGCGAATGGTGTAGAGCTGTTTCCTCGGGCGATACGGCAGACGTTAGCAAGGCAGGTTGCGTCCGCCAAGACCAGAGTTGCGGGTGTTGCCCGAACGCAATCGGCCCGCGCGCGGCGGGCCGATTGTAACGGATTTCGGCGTGTCCGCCCGGGCCTAGTAGGCGCCCGAGCCACCCTTCGGCGCTTCCGGCGGCGTCTCGTCGTCGGTGGCGGTGCGGGCGCGGTCCTGCATGTAGGTGTCGAACTCGGCCTTGTCCTTGCTGTCGCGGAGCCGCTTCAGGAAGGCTTCGAACTCTTCCTGTTCGCGCTCCAGCCGGTCGAGCGTGTCGGCCTTGTAGGCATCGAAGGCACTGTTGCCCGAGGAACGGAACCCGTGGCGGGCGCCGTAGCGATGGGAATCGAAGGCGCGCCGGTGCGCGCAGCGGCCGGAAAACATGCGTTTGCTCCAGATCATGTAGCCGAGAAGGGCGAGGCCCACGGGCCAGAAGAAGATGAAGCCGAGGATCATGGCGGCGATCCAGGCCCACTTGCCCCGCTCGTCGAGCCAGCTTTCGGCACGGCTCGGCCAGGCGGCGATAGCGGTCATTAGGTCCTCCGTAAGGTCATGTGAATGCGTTTCACATCACCAAGATCGGAACCCCGGGGCCCGCCGTCAAGATCTCATGTGAAAGAAATTCACATCCGCGCCGCTAGTCGGTGAAATCGGCGATGTCGCTGCCGGTTGCCGCGAAGAGCGCGCGCGGCTCGGCGGCGAAGATATGGTGCGGGGTTCCCGCCGCGGCCCAGACAGTATCGAAATCGAGCAGGCGCGGGTCGGCAAAGCTGCGGATCGGCATCAGATGGCCGAGCGGGGCGACGCCGCCGATCGCGAAACCGGTTTCGGCGCGCACGAGATCGGCATCGGCCTTGCCGAGCGTCTGGCCCGCGACCGCGCTGGCCCTGGCCGGGTTCACCCGGTTGCCGCCGGCGGTCAGGAAGAGGACGACATGGCCGGTCGCCTCGCCGCGGAAGACGATCGACTTCACGATCTGGTCGACCGCGCAGCCGGCGACCTCGGCCGCCTGCAGGGCGGTCCGTGTCTCGGCCCCGGTCCGGACGATCCGGGCGGGCAGCCCGGCGGCCTCAAGCGCGGCGGTCACACGGGTCAGGCTCTTGCTCATGGCGGGCTCCTCCGGGCGCCAGATGGCCACGGCGGCGGCCGGGGCGCAAGGCCTCAACGATCCTGCAGCCCCTTGCCGGCAAGAATGCGGGCGGCATGCTTCTCGATCCGGGCGGCGCGGGTCGCCGATTGCTTGGCGCCGGCGAAATGCAGCGCATAGCCGCGCTGGCGCCCGGGGGTGAGCGCGGCGAAGGCCGCCTGAAACGCCGGGTCGGCGTCGAACCGGTCCACCAGTTCGGGCGGAAGCGCGAAATCGTCCTTCGGCAGGTCGGGCTTCAGCCCCGCCTTCTCGACGGATACCGCCGCCGCGATCAGGCTGCGCAATGCCCCGGTCCGCGCCGCGATCTCGGCGCCGTCGCGGAACCGGATCACCCGCACGACGCGGGAATTCTCGCCCGCCGGCTGCAAGAGGCCCTCGGGGTCGGGCAGGAGCACGCCCTTGAAGAACCCGATCGCCGGCGCGTCGCGGAACCCCCAGATCGTGGCGATGTTGCCGCCCTCGGCGACGTAGCAGGGCCCGCGCCACTTGAAGGTTTCCTCCAGCCCCGCGCCGCGCAGGATCTCGCGCAGCGCCCGCAGCTCGTCCGGCCAGTGCCGGGCTTTCGCGAAGTAGGTCTCTATCCTGGGATCCGCCGCCATGGCCGCCGCTCCCGCAACGTTGCTGCCGCGGCCCTGCCGTCCGCGCTGGCGCCATCGTCGCCCGGCGCCGCGTCCCTGTCCAGTCCCGTCCAGTCCCGCCCCGGCAGCACCCCGGTGGCGACCTCATCGGGCAGGGCGCGTGCAGGACCGGCAGCGGCCGGCACGACGTTGACGGCGCCGGCGCGCCGGCTAACCTGCGGCCATGACATTCGCCTCTCGCCTGACGCGCTCGCCGATTCCCTTCGATCCCGCGCGGCTCGACGATCTGCGCGACCGTTTCGCCGGACTCGCGCCCGAGTTGCGCGGCCTGCTCGAGGGCGCCGCCGGCTGCAGCCCCTTTCTGACCGATCTGATCCTGCGCGAGGCCGACTGGCTGGAGACGGCGCTGGCCGGCTCGCCCGAGGCCGCGCTCGACGCGGTGCTCGCGTCCGTCCTGACGGTCGGGGACGACCAGCCCGAGCCGCTCGGCCTGGCGCTGCGCGAGGCCAAGCGGCGCGTGGCGCTTCTCACGGCGCTGGCCGATCTCGGCGGCGTCTGGCCGCTCGAGACGGTGACCGGCGCGCTGACCCGGCTGGCCGATCTCGCGGTTCACCGGGCGCTCGTGACCTTCACCGCGGCCGAGATCCGCCGTGGCCGGATCCCTGGCGCGACCGACGACGATGCGGCGACGGCGGCCGGAATGGTGGCGCTTGCCATGGGCAAGGGCGGCGCGGGGGAGCTGAACTATTCCTCCGACATCGACCTCATCTGCCTCTTCGACGAGAGCCGCTATGACGGCGAGGATGCGCAGGAAGCGCGCGCCGCCTTCATCCGCGTGACCCGCAAGATGACGGCGCTTCTGTCGGACCTGACCGCGGCCGGCTATGTGTTCCGCACCGATCTGCGACTGCGCCCGGACGCCGCCGTGACCCCGGTCTGCATCTCGATGGCGGCGGCCGAGCAATACTATGAATCGCAAGGCCGCACCTGGGAACGCGCGGCCTATATCAAGGCCCGCGCCGCGGGTGGCGACATCGCGGCGGGCGCCCGCTTCCTTGCCGCGCTCACGCCCTTCGTCTGGCGCCGCCATCTCGATTTCGCGGCGATCCAGGATGCCCACGACATGCGGCTCAGGATCCGCGAACACAAGGGCTTCCACGGGCCCGTGGTCCTTGAAGGCCACAACATGAAGCTCGGCCGCGGCGGCATCCGCGAGATCGAGTTCTTCACCCAGACCCGGCAGCTGATCGCCGGCGGCCGCGATCCCGAGTTGCGCGACCGCACCACGGTCGGCGGGCTCGAGGCGCTGGCCCGCAAGGGCTGGGTCGGGGCCGACGACGCGCGCGAACTGGCCGCACTCTACCGCGCCCACCGCGAGGTCGAGCACCGGCTGCAGATGGTGGGCGACGCCCAGACCCATGTGTTGCCCTCTGCGCCCGAGGGGTTCGACCGGCTGGCACGGTTCCTGGGCGAGGGCGATACCGAGGCGCTGCGCCGCAGCATCACCGGGCGCCTTGCCCGCGTGCACGAGCTGACCGAGGGCTTCTTTGCCCCGGCCGAGGCCCGCGCGGTGCCCGAGCTTGCCCCCGAGATGGCCGAAATCGTCGAGGGCTGGCGCGCCTATCCGGCGCTGCGCTCGGAACGCGCGGTCGCGATCTTCAAGCGGGTCCAGCCCGAGATCCTGTCGCGCCTCGACCGCGCCGCGAACCCGCTCGAGGCGCTGCGCCAGTTCGACGGCTTCCTCTCCGGCCTGCCTGCCGGTGTGCAGCTCTTTTCACTTTTCGACGCCAATCCCCAGCTTATCGACCTCATTGTCGACATTTGTGCAACGGCGCCCGGGCTCGCCGCCTATCTTTCCCGCAATGCTACCGTGCTCGATGCCGTGATCGGCGGCGACTTCTTCGCCGCCTGGCCGGGGGGGGCGGCGCTCGCAGCCGATCTCTCCGGCCGGCTCGCGGCGACGCCGGACTATGAGGCCCGGCTCGCCATCGCCCGCCGCTGGGCCCGCGAGTGGCACTTCCGCATCGGCGTCCACCATCTGCGCGGCCTCGTCGATGCCGCCCAGGCCGGGCGCGAATATGCCGATCTGGCCGAGGCGGTGCTGGCCGCGATCTGGCCCGAGGTGCAGGCGGAGTTCGCCGCCAAGCATGGCGCGCCGCCGGGCAGGGGGGCGGTGCTGATCGCCATGGGCTCGCTCGGCGCGGGCAGGCTCAACGCCGCCTCGGATCTCGATCTCATCGTCATCTACGATCCCGCCGGGCAGGAAATGTCCGAAGGCCGCCGCCCGCTGGCCGCGCGGGCCTACTACGCGCGCCTGACGCAGATGCTGGTCACCGCGCTCACCGCGCCCATGGCCGACGGCAGGCTCTACGAGGTCGACATGCGGCTGCGCCCCTCCGGGCGGCAGGGGCCGGTCGCCACCTCGCTCGGGGCCTTCCGCGATTACCAGATGACCGAGGCCTGGACCTGGGAGCATCTGGCGCTGACGCGCGCGCGGCCGATCGCCGGCGACGCGGATCTCGGTGCCGAGGTGGAGGCGATCCGCAGGAGCGTCCTCGCCGCCAAGGGCGCCGGCCCGGGAATCGCCGCCGATACCGCCGAGATGCGGGCGCGGATCTTCGCCGCCAAGCCGCCCGACGGCGCCTGGGAGGCCAAGATCGGACCCGGGCGGCTGCAGGACATCGAGCTTCTGGCCCAGCTCCTGGCGCTGCGCTCGGGCGCGCCGCAGCGGCGGGTGGAGGACCAGCTGCGCGCCGGGCATCGTGCCGGGCTTCTTGAGGCGGCGGACGAGGCGGTGCTGCAAACGGCCTATCGGTTTCTCTGGCGCCTGCAGGCGGGTGGCCGGCTTCTGAGCGACCGCGGGCTCGACATGGAGGCGATCGGCGAGGGTGGCCGCGCCTTCCTTCTGCGCGAGACCGGCGCGTCGGATCTGTATGCGATGGCGTCGCAGCTTGCCGCCCATGGCGAACGCGCGGGCGCTATCGTGAGCCGGATCCTGAGCGGGGCCTGAACCGGCCTCTGCCGGACTTGACCGGACTTGAGCGGACTTGAGCGGACTTGACACGACTTGACCGGCCGGGGACCCGGGGACGACACTGCGGCGGAGCGAACTCTTGGCGAGAACCATCATGCAGCTGGGCGAGGCCGATCCGAAGGGGCTGGTGCGGGAAAGCTACCGCATCGAGGGGATCACCGTCGGCGAATGCCGCTCGATCTTCCTCGACTGGGCGCTCAGCCTGCGCGGCGGCACCGACGAGCCCGAGGCGGTGCGCGCCCTCCTGGCCGCCTACGGGCTCGAGGCGCCCGAACACCCGATGACGGCGATCCTGACCGAGGCGCTCGCCGCCCCGGCGGTGCCGGTCCGCCGTGGCGGCCGCGCCCGCCGTCTGGCCTCGCGCGACGCGGGCTGAAGCCGCCCCCGTCCGCGGCGCCCGCCCGCGGCGCCCGCCCGCGGACCACGTGCGGACAGCGCGCGCGACTCCCCCTCCCGTCGTCGGCGGATTTCCGCGCGCCGCTGTTTCGCCGGGCTGAACAAGGCCACCGATCTGCCGCCGCTGTTGCGCGGACCGGTCGCAAATTAACCCCAATTTCCGGCGATCACGAATTTGCCTGGCCGCGGGCGCGCTGCCTCGGGCAGGCTTTTCAGGAACCGTCGGCGCGGGCGGCAGTGAAGGTGTGCGATGTTTGACAGAGACGCGAGCTACCGTCCGTTGCGGAGGTTCATGACGAGCCTCGTTCCCGGCCTTGGCGTTGCGCTGGCGCTCGGCCGGATCATGCCCGCAGATGCCTGGTATCTCTACCCGCTCGGGGCGCTCCTCGCCCATGTCATGGCCCTGCGCGCGGCCGCGCTGAGGCCGATGCTGGCGCCCGCATCGCCGCGCGCGCCGTCACCGATCACGGTCATCCTGGAGTTGCGCCGCGCGCCGCTGCGCCATGCCGCCGGCTTCGCGCTCGTCACGCTTGGCTTCGCGACGGTGGCGGTCCAGCTGACGCGGCTTCTGGATCACCCGATGCTGCTTGCCGACGGGCCGGCGGCAACCTTCGGCTACGGCCTCGTGCTCTTCGCCGTCGGCGCGGCGCTCATCGCGCTCGCCGCTTTCGACCCGGGCATCGTCGGCCGGGCCCTCAAGCGCGAGAACGGGCGTGCCGCCGCCGCCCCCGGCGCCTATCTCGGCAAGGCCGCCGCGGCGCGCGCCAGCGCCTCGATGCCGGCCCAGTTCCCGGCCATCACATCGGCCTTCGGCGCGACCCAGCTGCCGCCGACGCAGAGCACGTTCGCCAACCGCAGGTAATCGGCCACGTTCTTCGGGCCGACGCCGCCGGTCGGGCAGAACCGGACCTGCGGGATCGGCGCCCCGATGGCGGCCAGTGCCGGCGCCCCGCCGGAAGCCTCGGCCGGAAAGAACTTCTGCACCGTGTAGCCCTTTTCGAGCAGCATCATCACCTCGGTCGCCGTCGCCGCCCCCGGCAGCAGCGGCAGGTCCGCCTCGGCGCAGGCGTCCAAGAGCCGCTCGGTGGCGCCGGGCGAGACGCCAAAGCGCGCGCCCGCGTCCCTGGCGGCCTTCACATCGGCCGGCGTCAGCAGCGTGCCGGCACCGACGATGCCGCCCTCGACCGCGGCCATGGCCCGGATCGCATCGAGCGCGGCAGGCGTGCGCAGCGTCACCTCGAGCGCCGGCAACCCGCCCCGCACCAGCGCAGAGGCGAGATCCGCGGCGCTGGCGGCATCCTCGACCACGAGTACCGGGATCACCGGCGCCAGCGCGCAGATATCGGCGGCGTGGCGGCTCTGTTCGGCGGGTGTCATCGGCAAGTCCTTTCACGCGGCGTCCAGGGGATCAGTAAAGCGGCGAGGCGCCCGCGGTCGCCGGGCCGACGGCCCGCCGGAAGGTCTCGAAGAGCTCGCGGCCGGTTCCGAACCGCGAACCGGAGAGATCCGCCTCGACGGCGGGACGCCCGGCGAAGTCCGCGGCCAGCACATCGAGCGTGCCCCGCGTCGCGTCGAGCCGCACGAGATCGCCGTCGCGCAGCCGCGCGAGCGGCCCGCCGGCGGCGGCCTCGGGGCTCATGTGGATCGCGGCCGGGACCTTGCCCGATGCGCCCGACATCCGCCCGTCGGTGACAAGGGCGACCTTGAGCCCGCGGTCCTGCAGGACCGAGAGCACCGGCGTCAGCGAATGCAGCTCGGGCATGCCGTTGGCGCGCGGGCCCTGGAAGCGGACCACGACAACCGTGTCGGCGGTGAATTCGCCGGCACGGAACGCGGCCTTGACCGCATCCTGATCGGCGAAGACCCGGGCCGGCGCCTCGATCACGTGCCGATCGGGCGCCACGGAGGAGACCTTGATCACCCCGCGGCCGAGATTGCCCGACAGCTGGGTGAGCCCGCCATGCGGCGCGAAGGCATCGCGCGCGGGGCGCAGGATGCGGTCGTTCTCGCTCGCCTTCGGGCCGGGGCGCCAGACGAGCTGGCCCGCCGCGTCGAGCCCCGGCTCATCGGCATAGCGCGCAAGCCCGGTGCCCGCGACGGTCTCGACATCCTCGTGCAGGAGCCCCGCGTCGAGCAACTCGCCGATCATGTAGGCCAGCCCGCCCGCCGCATGGAAATGGTTCACGTCGGCCAGCCCGTTCGGATAGACCTTGGCCATCAGCGGCACCACTTCGGAGACCGCGGCGAAGTCGTCGAGCTCCAGCACGATCCCGGCGGCGTGCGCCATTGCCGGCAGATGCAGCACAAGATTGGTCGAGCCGCCGGTCGCCATCAGCCCCACGAGCCCGTTCACGAAGGCGCGTTCGTCGAGGATCCGGCCGGCCGGCCGGTAGTCGTTGCCGAGATGGGTGATCGCGGCCGCACGCAGGATCGCGGCGCGGGTCAGCGCCTCGCGCAGCGGCGTGCCGGGATTGACGAAACTGGCGCCGGGCAGGTGCAGCCCCATGAACTCCATCAGCATCTGGTTGGTGTTGGCGGTGCCGTAGAAGGTGCAGGTGCCCGGCCCATGGTAGGACGCCATCTCGGCCTTCATCAGCTCGGCCCGGCCGATCTCGCCGGCGGCGAACATCTGGCGGATCTTGCCCTTCTCGTCATTGGGCAGGCCCGAGGTCATCGGCCCCGAGGGCACGAAGAGCGCCGGCACATGGCCGAAGGTCGCCGCGGCGATGACGAGTCCGGGGACGATCTTGTCGCAGATGCCGAGGTACACGGCGGCGTCGAAACAGTTGTGCGACATCGCAACACCGGCCGCCAGGGCTATGACATCGCGGGAGAAAAGCGACAGCTCCATGCCCGGCTGGCCCTGCGTGACGCCATCGCACATCGCCGGCACGCCGCCGGCCACCTGCGCCGTGGCTCCGGCCTCTCGCGCCGCTGCACGGATGAGCTTGGGATAGTCCTCATAGGGTTGGTGCGCCGAGAGCATGTCGTTATAGGCCGTCACGATGCCGATGTTCACCGCCCGCCCGTCGGCAAGCGCGCGCTTGTCCTCGGACATCGCCGCATAGGCATGGGCCTGGTTGCCGCAGGACAGATGCGCCCGCGCCGGCCCTTCCTCGGCGGCCCTGGACAAGCGGTCGAGATATGCGCCGCGGCTGGCGGCGGAGCGGCGGACGATGCGCTCGGTAACCTTGGCAATGGCGGATGTGACGGACATGGGCACCTCGCAGGTGACGGGGGCGACGATGGTCGCAGTCTAGGGGTTCTTGGCGGCAATATCACGTCACGTTAGCGCTAACAACGACTTTGGCGCCGGCAATCGGCATCGCCGCCGCCGCCGCGGGGGCTTCCGCCCGGGGCGGCTTCGCATTAGAGGGGAGCGGCCCCGGGAACCGGGCCGGAACCGCGATCGGCGCCCCGAGGACGCCGGTCCAGCCATGACGGACCCAGCCTTCACGGACCCGGCCTTCACGGACCCAGACAGGACGGACCCAGACAGGACGGACCCAGCCATGACGGACCCAGACAGGACGGACCCAGACAAGACGGACCCAGACAGGACGGACCCGGCAATGACGGACCCAGACAGGACGGACCCAGCAATGACGGGCGAGGGCGGCGCGGCCCGCCCCGGCGCGCTGCCGGTGGTCCGGCTGCGGCCGAAGGTCGATCCGCGATCGATCCGTCACGGCTTTCCCTGGGTCTATGCCGACCAGCTGGTGATCGACCGCCGCACCCGCGCCCTCGCGCCGGGAAGTTTTGCGACGCTCGAGGATGCCGAGCGCCGCCCGCTCGGGTGCGTCACCGTCAATCCCGGCTCGAAGATCGTCGCCCGGATGATGGACCGCGATCCCGGGGCCCGGATCGACCGAGACTGGATCGCCGCCCGCATCGACCGCGCGCAGGCCCTGCGCGAACGGCTCTACGACGCGCCCTTCTACCGGCTCGTCCATGCCGAGGCCGACGGACTGCCCGGTGTGGTCATCGACCGTTTCGGCGCCGCGGCGGTGATCCAGCCCAATGCCGCATGGGCCGAGCGGATGGTGGAAGACATCGCCGACGCCCTGATCGAGGTGAGCGGCGTTGCGAATGTCGTCAAGAACGGCACCGGCCGGGCACGCGGACCGGAGGGGCTGGCCGAAGAGACGCTGATCCAGCGTGGCACGCTCGACGGCCCGGTGCCGGTGGCGATGAACGGCGCCACCTACATGGCGGACCTCGTCGGCGGCCAGAAGACCGGGCTCTTCTTCGACCAGCGGCCGAACCACGCCTTCGCCGCGCGCCTGGCCCGCGGCGGCCGGGTTCTCGATGTCTTCGCCCATGTCGGCGGCTTCGCACTCGCCTGCCTTGCCGCCGGCGCCGAGACTGCACTCGCCGTCGATGCCTCGGCGCCGGCGCTGGCGCTCGCGGCCGAGGGCGCGGCGGCAAGCGGCGTCGGGGCGCGCCTGGCGACGCGGCGCGGCGATGCCTTCGCCGAGATGGAGGCGCTGGCGGGCGAGGGTGCGCGCTTCGATCTCGTGATCTGCGATCCGCCCGCCTTCGCGCCCGCCAAGCCGGCGCTCGAGGCCGGGTTGCGCGCCTACGAGCGCGTCGCGCGGCTCGCCGCGGCGCTTGTCGCCCCGGGCGGCTATCTCTGCCTTTGCTCCTGTTCCCATGCCGCCGATCTCGCCCAGTTCCGCACCGCCTCGGCGCGCGGCATCGGCCGCGGCGGGCGGCGGGCGCAGCTTCTGCATACGGGCTTTGCCGGGCCGGACCATCCGCAATTGCCGCAGCTTGCCGAGAGCGGCTATCTCAAGGCGCTTTTCTTCCGGCTCGACGGATGAAGGCGCTTCTCGACGCCTGCGTGCTCTACCCGACCGTGCTGCGCCAGATCCTGACAGGGGTGGCAGGGGCGGGGCTTTTCTGCCCGCTCTGGTCCGAGCGCATCCTCGAGGAATGGGCCCGCGCGACGCGCAAGCTCGGCCCCGGCGCCGAGGATCTCGCCCGTGGCGAGATCGCGGCGCTGCGCGCGGCCTTTCCCGCCGCCAGCGTCGCGGTCGAGCCGGGGCTCGAACGCCGGCTCTGGCTGCCCGATCCCGACGACATCCACGTGCTGGCCGCGGCCGTTGCCGGCGGCGCCGATCTCATCATCACCTTCAACGCGCGCGATTTTCCCCGCGGGGCCCTGGCCGAGGAAGGTCTGCGGCGCGAGGATCCCGACCAGTTCCTGCGCGCGCTCTTCCGGAACGCGCCGGAGCGCGTGGCGGCGGTGGTCGAGCAGGTGCGCGCCGAAGCCGAGCGGCTCTCGGGCGTGCCGCAGCCCGTGCGCGCGCTTCTGAAACGCGCCCGGCTGCCGCGACTCGGCAAGGCGCTGGTGGCCGCGCCTCACGATTAGGTTACTGATTTAGTCAGAAAATGCTTTAACAGACTCATTTACTCGGATATGGCGGAGCTACCGGGCACCCCCGGACACAGAGTGAAGGAGAGACACGTGCCGCACCCCGATCCCGTCCGCCGCGCCGCCGCAGCCCTGGTCGCACTTGGCCTCGCGGCCGGCGCCGCCGCCGCCGAGCCCATCGTCATAGAGTTCACCGACGGTGTCGTCGCGCCGCAGGAACTGGAACTCCCGGCGGGGCAGGCGACCACGCTCGTGCTGCGCAACACCGGGGTTACGGCGGCGGAATTCGAAAGCAAGCCGATGAAGCAGGAACAGCTCATCGCACCCGGCGCCGAAGTGACGCTGACACTGCCGGCGCTCCCGGCAGGGAGCTACGAATTCGTCGAGGAATTCCACGAGGATCAGCCCGCCGCACGCGGTGTCGTGATCGTCAAGTAGGGGCGCCGCAATGGCCGGGCAGATCATCTTCGTCATCTGGCGCGAAAGCATCGAGGCGCTTCTCGTGATCGGCATCCTCTCAAGCTGGCTGAGCCGCAGCGGCACCGCCGCCAGGGGCGGCGCCTATCTCTGGGGCGGGGTGGCGGCGGGCTTTGCCGCGGCCTTCGCCTTCGCCGCGACGATGCTCGGTTTCGCCGAACTGCTTTCGCCCGGCGATCGCACGGCGATGATGACGGCGATGATCTTCCTCGCCGCGGGTCTCATCGTGCAGATGGTGGTCTGGATGCGCCGCAACGGACGCACGCTGAAGCGCGATCTCGAGGGCGGCCTGTCGCGGGCTGCCGCGAGCGGCCGCTGGTGGGGGGTCTTCGCGCTCGCCGCCATCGCCGTTGCGCGCGAGGGCAGCGAGACGGTCGTCTTTCTCTACGGCATGCTCGCGGGGTCCGGCGCGCGCGGCACCGGCATGACCCCGGTCATCGCCGCCATCGCCGCGGGTCTCGCGATCGCGCTTGCGACCTACGCGCTGATGCAGCTCGGCAGCCGGCTCCTGCCGTGGCGGCGTTTCTTCCGTCTGTCCGAGGCGATGCTGCTGCTGCTTGGCGCGGCGCTCTTCACGACCGGGATCGGCAATCTCGTGGGCGCCGGCGTGCTGCCCTTCGCGCCGCCGCTCTGGGATCTGTCCTGGCTTCTCGACGACGGCGGGCGGCTCGGCGGGATCGTCGCCGCGCTGACCGGCTACCGCGCCGCGCCCGACTGGGTGACCCTCGCGGGGTGGCTCGTCTACTGGGGCGTCGTCGCCCTCGTGCTGCGCGCCGCCGCGCCCGCGCGCTCACCGGCGGGGTCCTGAACGGGCGCCCCGGGGCGAATCCGGCAGGCGACACCGGCAGGCAACACCGGCAGGCAACACAGGCAGTCGGCCCCGGCGGGTGGGCGGGTTTCCGGCCGGCTCCGGCTCGCGGCACAGGAGCGTGACACGACGCTTGCCACCAGGACGCCCTTGTCAGCGCCCCGCCATCCCGCCCCGCCTCACGCGGCCCCGCCTCATGCGGCCCCGCCACCCGCCGTCCCGAGCCGCCGTCCCGAGCCGCCGCGACGGCCTGCGGCAAACGCCTGCGGACGATTTTCTGCAATTGCAGCTTGCCCCCGGCGCCGCATGGCGGCACTGTCTTTGCCATCGCCACGACGGAGCGCCCGTTGAACCCGGCGCTGGCGGCACTTAGATATGCGTCTGGCGCCGCAGGGCGCCGCGCGAACGGAGAGGGCCGGGTGCCGCCGATGACCGGGGCCGGTGTCCTCTTGCGAACAAGGAAACGCCAATGACTGAACGACTTGCCCCAAGCTACCCGGTCCTGCCGCTGCGCGACATCGTGGTCTTCCCCCACATGATCGTGCCGCTTTTCGTGGGTCGGGAACGCTCTGTCCGGGCGCTCGAGGAAGTGATGAGCGATGACAGGCAGATCCTGCTGTCGTCGCAGATCGACCCGACCGAGGACGACCCCTCGACCGAGGGGATCTATCGCGCGGGCGTTCTCGCCAACGTGTTGCAATTGCTGAAACTTCCCGACGGAACCGTGA
This sequence comes from Albidovulum sp., assembly GCA_020637635.1. Taxonomy (GTDB): domain Bacteria; phylum Pseudomonadota; class Alphaproteobacteria; order Rhodobacterales; family Rhodobacteraceae; genus Albidovulum. The sequence goes on along the minus strand of JACKKB010000006.1, from coordinate 162,700 downwards.
AGGTGCTGGTCGAGGGCAAGCGGCGTGTGCGGATCACCGACTTCCTCGCCAACGAGGCCTATTTCCAGGCCCGCGCCGAGGCGGTGCACGAGACCGAGGGCGAACCCGCCGTGGTCGAGGCGCTCGTGCGCTCGGTCGCCGCGGAGTTCGAGCGCTATGCCAAGATCAAGAAGAACGTGCCCGAAGAGGCCCTCACGACCATCGCCGAGACCCATGACGCGGCCAAGCTCGCCGATCTCGTCTCGGGCAACATCGGGCTCGAGGTGAAGCAGAAGCAGGAGCTTCTGGAGACGCTCGACGTGGCGGAGCGGCTGGAGAAGGTCTACGGCCTCATGCAGGGCGAGATGTCGGTCCTGCAGGTCGAGAAGAAGATCAAGTCCCGCGTCAAGAGCCAGATGGAGCGCACCCAGCGCGAATATTATCTGAACGAGCAGATGAAGGCCATTCAGAAGGAGCTCGGCGACGGCGAGGAAGGCCAGAACGAGATCAACGAGCTGACCGAGAAGATCAAGGCCACGCGCTTCTCCAAGGAAGCCCGCGACAAGGCCGAGGCGGAGCTGAAGAAGCTGAAGTCGATGTCGCCGATGTCGGCCGAGGCCACCGTCGTGCGCAACTACCTCGACTGGCTGCTGAGCCTGCCCTGGGGCGTCAGGAGCCGCGTCAAGAAGGACCTGAAGAAAGCTCAGGAAGTCCTTGATAACGATCACTATGGTCTGGAAAAGGTCAAGGAGAGGATTGTCGAGTATCTGGCCGTGCAGCAGCGCAGCCAGAAGATGAAGGGCCCGATCCTCTGCCTCGTCGGCCCCCCGGGCGTCGGCAAGACCTCGCTTGGCAAGTCGGTCGCCAAGGCCACCGGGCGCGAGTTCATCCGCATCTCGCTTGGCGGGGTGCGGGACGAGTCAGAGATCCGCGGCCACCGGCGGACCTATATCGGCTCGATGCCCGGCAAGATCGTCCAGGCGCTCAAGAAGGCCAAGACGACGAACCCGCTGATCCTTCTCGACGAGATCGACAAGATGGGCCAGGACTTCCGCGGCGACCCGGCCTCGGCCATGCTCGAGGTGCTGGACCCTGAGCAGAACAACACCTTCATGGATCACTATCTCGAGGTCGAATACGACCTCTCGAACGTGATGTTCCTGACCACGGCCAACAGCTACAACATGCCGGGGCCGCTTCTCGACCGGATGGAGATCATCCCGCTTGCCGGCTACACCGAGGACGAGAAGCTGCAGATCGCCAGGCAGCACCTGATCCCGAAGCAGGTCAAGAACCACGGGCTGAAGAAGACCGAGTTCGTGCTGACCGACGCGGCCCTGCACGAGATGATCCGCACCTATACCCGCGAGGCGGGGGTGCGCAATCTCGAGCGCGAGATCTCCAAGCTGGCGCGGAAGGCGCTGACCAGGATCGTCCGCAAGGATGCCGTGAAGGTCGAGGTGACGCGGGACAATCTCGAGGACTTCCTCGGCGTGAAGAAGTTCCGCTATGGCCTTGCCGAGAAAGAGGATCAGGTGGGCGTGGTCACCGGGCTCGCCTGGACCTCGGTCGGCGGCGACCTCCTGTCGATCGAGGCGCTGAAGCTGCCCGGCAAGGGGCGGATGAAGACCACCGGCAAGCTTGGCGACGTGATGAAGGAATCGATCGAGGCCGCGTCGAGCTATGTCCGCTCGGTGAGCCCGGAGCTCGGCATCAAGCCGCCGGTCTTCGAGAAGATCGACATCCACGTCCACGTGCCCGATGGCGCGACGCCCAAGGACGGGCCTTCGGCGGGCCTTGCGATGGTGACCGCCATCGTCTCGGTCCTGACCGGGATCCCGGTGCGCAAGGACATCGCCATGACCGGCGAGGTCACCCTGCGCGGCAATGCCACCGCCATCGGCGGGCTGAAGGAGAAGCTCCTCGCGGCCTTGCGTGGCGGTGTGAAGACGGTGCTGATCCCCGAGGAGAATGCCAAGGACCTGACCGAGATCCCCGAGAACGTGAAGGAGGGGCTGGAGATCATCCCGGTCACGCATGTCCGCGAGGTCCTCGACCGCGCGCTGGTGCGCAAGCCCGAGCCGATCGAATGGGATGCCGAGGCCGAAGAGGCCGCGGCCGCCGCGGCGCAGGCCGGCAGGGACAGTGCGGCGCTGACCGCGCACTGAACATCCCGGCCGCTTGCCGGAAAACGAAAGGCGCGTTCACCGAGGGGCGCGCCTTTCTGCTTTCAAGAGCCTCGCGGGGTGATGGTGCTGGCGCGGCCGGCCTGATATAGTCGCGCCAAACAGGAGGCAGTCATGGCAACGACCCCGAGACCGCGCAAATCCGCTGCGCCGCGAAGCCCAGGCACGACGTCGAAGACCAAACGGTCGGTCGGCGCGAAATCCGCCGGGAAAGCCGACCCGAAGCCCGCCGCGAAGGCCGCCGCGAAATCCGCCGCGAAATCCGCCGCGAAGGCCGAACCGAAGACCGCCGCCAAGCCCGCCGGGAAGACCGCAGGAGGCAGCGGCGCGCCCCGCACCCCCGCCGCCCTGCACCCGCAGGACCTGGTCCGGGCCGCCCCCGCGCCGGAGCCGATCCGCAGCGTCGTGAGCCTCGTGACCGCCGCCGCCAGCGCCGCGGGACTGCCGGAAGGGCCGACCGTCCTGAAGAAGAAGGAACTGGTCGAGCGGGTCGTCGCGGCCTCCGGGGTCAAGAAGAAGGACGCCAAGAGCGTGGTCGAGGCGACCCTGAGGGTGCTTGGCGATGCGCTTGCGGCTGGCGAGGACCTGGTGCTGCCGCCCTTCGGCAAGGCCAAGGTGAACCGCCAGAAGGACCTCGGCTCGGGCGAGATGCTGGTGATCAAACTGCGCCGCAACGGGCCGGCGGCGAAGCCCGCGGACGGCGAAGACGAGACACTTGCGGCGGGCGGCGAATAGGGCTAGGAACCCCGCCACGGGCGATTAGCTCAGCGGTAGAGCGCTTCGTTCACATCGAAGATGTCAGCGGTTCAAATCCGTTATCGCCCACCACCCCCCTCCGCAGCGCAGGGCGCAGGCCCCTGACCCATGGCCCCTGACCGATGGACCCTGGCCCGGGGCCTCTGCCGTCAGAGCGCGATCCGGTAGCGGACATGACCGTCGGTCGCCACATAGCTGTCGTAGAGCGCGCGGGCCTGGGTGTTGTCCTCATCGGTGTGCCAGTAGAGCCGCTTCCATCCGCGCGCCCGGGCCAGGACGATGAGATCGTCGATGAGCGCCCGACCGACGCCCGCCCCGCGGGCCGCGGCGTCGACGAAGAGATCCTCCAGATAGCAGTCATCGCCATCGATCCAGCTCGACGGATGGTGCTGGTGGATGGCGAAGCCCGCGACCTGGCCGCCGACCTCGGCAACACGCGCCTTGAGCGGGCTTGCCGGGTCCATGAGCCGCGCCCAGGTGGCCGCGGTCACGCCGGGCGCGAGCGCGACCGCGTAGAAATCGAGATAGGCCTGCCAGAGCCTGCGCCATGCCGGTGCGTCGGCTTCCGCGGCATCGCGGACCGAAGGCGCGCTCATGCCAGCGCGTCGAGGATCCGGGCCCAGCTGCGGATGCCCTTGTGAAAGCTCGTCATGTCGTATTTCTCGTTCGGGCTGTGGATCTGGTCGTCATCCTTGCCGAAGCCGATCAGCATCGCATCCATGCCGAGAACCTCCTTGAAATAGCCCGCAATCGGGATCGATCCGCCGCAGCCGATATAGGCGGCGGGCCTGCCCCATTCGGTGCCGAGCGCCGCCCGCGCCGCCTCGAATGCCGGGTCGGCGATGTCCATCACGCTTGCCGGGCCGGTGCCGTGTTCGTGGAAGGCGACCTCGCAGTCGAAGGGCACCATGGTGCGCACATGGGCGCGGAACGCATCGCGCAGCACCTGCGGATCCTGCCCCGGAACCAGGCGGAACGAGATCTTGGCATGGGCCTTGGAGGGCAGGACGGTCTTGAACCCGGCGCCGGTATAGCCGCCCCAGATCCCGTTGACCTCGCAAGTCGGCCGCGACCAGAGCATTTCGAGCGGCGTGCGGTCGTGTTCGCCGGCCGGCACCGAAAGCCCGACATCGCCAAGGAACTTCACATGATCGAAGGCCAGCGCCTGCCACTGTGCCCGCACCGCCTCGGGCAGCTCGGTGACGCCGTCGTAGAAGCCCGGCACCGTGATCCTGCCCTCGGCATCGTGCAGCGAGGCGATGATCTTCGTCAGAACCCGGATCGGGTTCATCGCCGCGCCGCCGTAGCTGCCCGAATGCAGGTCCTTTCCGGGCCCGGTGATGGTGATCTCCTCGCCCAGAAGGCCACGCAGCATGGTGGTGATCGCCGGCTGGCCGTCGCCGAAGAGCCCGGTATCGCAGATGAGGGCGATCTCGGCCGAAAGCTCTTCGCGATGTGCCTGCATGAAGGGCACGAGCGAGGGCGAGCCGCTTTCCTCCTCGCCCTCGAAAAATATCGTGAGCGGCCCGGGCAGGGCGCCATGCACATGCTTCCAGGCCCGGCAGGCCTCGACAAAGGTCATCAGCTGGCCCTTGTCGTCAGAGGCGCCGCGGCCGCGAATCACCCGGCCGGCGGGCGTTTCCTCGATCGCGGGGTCGAAGGGGTCACGGTGCCAAAGGTCAAGTGGATCAACAGGTTGAACATCATAGTGGCCGTAGAAGAGCAGATGCCGGCCCTGGCCGCCGCTCTGGCCGACAACCATCGGGTGGCCCGGGGTCGGCCGGGTCGCGGCATCGAAGCCAAGCCCGCGAAGCTCATCGGCCAGCCACTCCGCCGCCCGCGCGCAGTGGCCCCTGTAGACGGGATCGGTCGAGATCGAGGGGATGCGCAGGAGTTCGAAGAGGCGATCTGTCGCCTCGGGCAGGGTTTCGTCGATCCGGGCGAGAACGGCTTCGAGGCTCATGGTCGGGCTCCTTGCAAAGGCATCGCGGGCTGCGGTCGAGCCTAGCGAACGGCGCACCGCTGTCCAGAGCCAGCCGGGGCGCGGGCGCGGGGGGCGTTCAAGGGGGGGGCGGCAAATTGCGCACTCGCTTTCGCGGAGATTGACCTCTATCAAGGCCGGGCGCGAACCCGAGGCTAGTCTTTCGGGATTGAAGAGGCCGGGAGACCGAGATGAACTATGCCGCGAAACTCGACGAGGCGCTGAAGCGCCTGCACGACGAAGGCCGCTACAGGACCTTCATCGATATCGAGCGGCGCAAGGGCCAGTTTCCCAAGGCGGTCTGGACCCGGCCCGACGGGACCGAGAAGGAAATCACCGTCTGGTGTGGCAACGACTATCTCGGCATGGGCCAGCATCCGGTGGTGCTCGCGGCGATGCACGAGGCGCTGGACGCCACCGGCGCCGGTTCGGGCGGCACCCGCAACATCTCCGGCACCACGGTCTATCACAAGCGGCTCGAGGCGGAACTGGCCGATCTGCACCGCAAGGAGGCGGCGCTCGTCTTCACCTCGGCCTATATCGCCAACGACGCCACGCTCTCGACCCTGCCGAAGCTCTTCCCCGGGCTCATCATCTATTCCGACGCGCTGAACCACGCCTCGATGATCGAGGGCATCAAGCGCAATGGCGGGCACAAGCGCATCTGGCGCCACAACGACCTGGCCCATCTGCGCGAACTCATGGAAGCCGACGATCCCGCGGCGCCGAAGCTCATCGCCTTCGAATCGATCTATTCTATGGATGGCGACATCAGCCCGATGGAAGCGATCTGCGATCTCGCCCAGGAATTCGGCGCGCTGACCTATCTCGACGAGGTCCACGCCGTCGGCATGTACGGCCCGCGCGGGGCGGGGGTCGCCGAGAAGCTGGGGCTGATGGGGCGGATCGACATCATCAATGCCACGCTCGCCAAGGCCTTCGGCGTGATGGGCGGCTATATCGCGGCCTCCGCGGCGATGTGCGATGCGGTGCGCTCCTATGCGCCGGGCTTCATCTTCACCACCTCGATCCCGCCCGCGGTCGCGGCCGGCGCCGCGGCCTCGGTCCGGCATCTGAAGACCGACCGGTCGCTGCGCGCCAGACAGCAGGAACACGCCCGCATCCTGAAGGACCGTCTGCGCGCTCTCGGCCTGCCGATCATCGACCACGGCACCCATATCGTGCCGGTTCATGTCGGCGATCCGGTCCATTGCAAGAAGATCTCCGACATGCTGCTGGAGGAAGACGGCATCTACGTGCAGCCGATCAACTTTCCCACCGTTCCGCGGGGCACCGAGCGGCTGCGCTTCACCCCCTCGCCGGTGCACGGCACCGACGACATCGACCGGCTGGTGAAGGCCATGGACCGGCTCTGGCGCTACTGTGCGCTGAATCGCGCTGAACTTTCGGCGTGACGGGGCATCCGCGGTCGCTTTGACGCTTGCCCTATGATATGAATCCCTGAATAGGACGGGGCGCGGCCACGCGAATCGTGGACGTATGTGAAGTGGGACAGGCGACGGGGATGATCGGGCGGAAGGGCACACCTTCGGCAGACGAGACGGACAAGCCCAGGGGGTTTGACGATTTCGAACTGCGCCTCGGCGACGTGATGCGCGGCGAACGCGCGACGATGGCCAAATCGCTTCTCGACGTGCAGCGCGAGCTGAAGATCAAGGCGAGCTACATCGCCGCGATCGAGAATTGCGACGTCTCCGCCTTCGAGACGCCCGGTTTCGTGGCGGGCTATGTCCGCTCCTACGCGCGCTATCTCGGCATGGACCCGGAATGGGCCTTCCGCCGCTTCTGCGACGAGGCGAACTTCACCGTCGCGCACGGCATGTCGGCCGCCGCCTCATCGCGGCGTCCGGCCATGCCGCTTGCCCGCGGCGAGTTCGCCGAACCGCTCGCCAATCCCAACGCATCTTTCGTGCCCCGCGGCGAGGCCTTCCTGTCGCGCGTGCAACCGGGCGCCATCGGCTCGATCGTCGTGCTGATCGCGCTTATCGGCGGTGTCGGCTTCGGTGGCTGGACGGTCTTCAAGGAGGTGCAGCGCGTGCAGCTGGCCCCGGTCGAGCAGGCGCCCGGCGTGACCGCCGATCTCGATCCTTTCGCCGCCGCCGGCGCCGCGCATGACAGCCAGGCCCGGACCGGCGACACGAGGCTGGGCGCGATGCCCGCCAGCGACCTGCCGCCGACGGCACCCGAAGCACTCGACCGGCTCTACCGCCCCGAGACGCTCGATGCCCCGGTCATGGTGGCGCGCGACGGCCCGATCGCCTCGATCGACCCCGATACGGTGGGCGCGCTGGCCAGGCTGCAGACCCCCGCCGCCCAGCAGCCCGAGACGACGCCGCTTGACGAGACCCCGGTCCAGGTTGTCGCCGCCGATGCGCCGGCCGTCGAGATCCTTGCGGTGCGCCCGGCCTGGGTCCGGGTCCAGTCCCAGGATGGCACGGTCATCTTCGAAAAGATCCTCGACGCCGGGGAACGCTATGCGCTGCCCAAGCTCGAAGCCGCGCCGAAGCTGCGCGTGGGGGAAAGCGGCGCGCTCTACTTCGCAGTCAACGGTCAGACCTATGGCCCGGCCGGTGGCCGCGGCACGGTCACCAAGGATGTGATCCTCTCGCCCGAAGCCCTGACCGGGCGCTATGCGCTGGCCGATCTGAGCAAGGATGCCGATCTGGCCGCCATGGTCGCCGTCGCCGACGCAACCGGTGTCACCGGCACGCCGGCGCCGAGCCAATAGGCGCCGAACGGCGCTGCGGCGATTGCCGCGCCGCGCCGTTCGCGCTATCGAGGCTCCGACACGATCGGCCGAGGCTACCCGATGACACACAATCCGATCCGCCCCTGGCGCAACATCGACCGGCGCGTGTCGCGCCGGATCATGGTCGGCAACGTGCCGGTTGGCGGCGACGCGCCGATCACCGTGCAGACCATGACCAACACCGACACCTCGGACGTGGCGGCGACGCTGGCGCAGGTCATCCGGGTCGCCGAGGCCGGGGCCGACATCGTCCGCATCTCGACGCCCGACGAGGCCTCGACCCGCGCGCTGCGCGAGATCTGCCGCGAGAGCCCGGTGCCGGTCGTGGCCGACATCCATTTCCACTACCGACGCGCCATCGAGGCGGCCGAGGCGGGGGCCGCCTGCCTGCGCATCAACCCCGGCAACATCGGTTCGGCCGACCGCGTGCGCGAGGTGGTGAAGGCGGCGAAGGACCACGGCGCTTCCATCCGCATCGGGGTGAATGCCGGCAGTCTCGAGAAGCACCTGCTCGACAAATATGGCGAGCCCTGCCCGGACGCCATGGTCGAAAGCGGGCTCGACCATATCAAGCTCTTGCAGGACAACGACTTTCACGAGTTCAAGATCTCCTGCAAGGCGTCCGACGTCTTTCTCGCTGCGGCGGCCTACCAGCAACTGGCAGAGGCCACCGACGCGCCGATCCATCTCGGCATAACCGAGGCGGGCGGGCTGGTTTCCGGCACGGTGAAATCGGCGATCGGTCTTGGCAGCCTGCTCTGGGCGGGGATCGGCGACACGATCCGCGTCTCGCTCTCGGCCGATCCGGTCGAGGAGGTGAAGGTCGGCTACGAGATCCTGAAGTCGATGGGCCTGCGCACCCGCGGCGTGCAGATCATCTCGTGCCCCTCCTGCGCGCGGCAGGGCTTCGATGTCATCAGGACCGTCGAGGCGCTGGAGAAGCGGCTCGAACACATCAAGGTGCCGATGAGCCTTAGTATCATCGGCTGCGTGGTCAACGGGCCGGGCGAGGCGCTGATGACCGATATCGGTTTTACCGGCGGCGGTGCGGGATCCGGCATGGTCTATCTGGCCGGCAGGCAGAGCCACAAGCAGGGCAACGACCGGATGATCGACCACATCGTCGACCTCGTCGAGAAGCGCGCGGCCGAGATCGAGGCTGCGGGCGAGGCTGCGGGCGAGGCTGCGGGCGGGGCCGGGACCGGCGCGGCGGCCGAGGCGGTGGCAGAGGGCTAGCGGGGGCGCTGCCCCCGCACCCCCGGAGTACTTGCGCCACACTGAAGGGGCGGGCGGTGTCGGCCGGGCGTTGACGGCGGACGGGGCCGGCGCTAGCTGAGGCGCCATGGCGCGCGCACCCCTTCTCCAGCTTTCCGGCCTCTCTCTGACCTTCGGCGGCAATCCCCTTCTCGACGCGGTGGATCTGACGGTCCAGGCCGGCGACCGGCTGGCTCTCGTGGGGCGCAACGGTTCGGGCAAGTCGACGCTGATGAAGGTCATGGCGGGTCTGGTGGAGCCCGATGCCGGCAGCCGCGTGGTGCCGCCGGGGGTGAGCGTGGGTTATCTGGAGCAGGACCCGTCCTTCGCGGGGTTCGCGACGCTCGGCGACTTCGCCGCGGCCGGTCTGGCGGAGGGCGAGGGATTTCGGGTGGACGTGGCGGCCGAGGGGCTGAAGTTCGACCCCGCCACACCGGTTGCCGCGGCCTCGGGCGGCGAGCGCCGGCGGGCGGCGCTGGCGCGGCTGCTGGCCGAGGCGCCGGAACTGATGCTGCTCGACGAGCCGACCAACCATCTCGACATCGAGGCGATCGGCTGGCTGGAGGCGCGTCTGGTCGAGACGCGGGCTGCCTTCGTGGTGATCAGCCACGACCGGGCCTTCCTGCGGGCCCTGTCACGGGCGACGCTCTGGATCGATCGCGGCGCGCTGCGCCGGAACGAGCGCGGCTTCGAGGCCTTCGAGGACTGGCGCGAGACGGTCTGGGCGGAGGAGGACCTCGCCCGCCACAAGCTCGACCGCAGGATCAGGGCCGAGGCGCGCTGGGCGGTCGAGGGCATTTCGGCGCGGCGCAAGCGCAACCAGGGAAGGGTGCGGGCGCTGGCGGCGATGAGGGCCGAGCGGGCGGCGCAGATCCGCCGCCAGGGCAGCGCCGGGATGGCGCTTGAAAGCGGTCCGGTCTCGGGCCGGCTCGTGATCGAGGCCAAGGGAATTTCAAAGGCCTACGGAGAGAAGCTCATCCTCAGGCCGTTCGATCTGACGGTGTTGCGCGGCGACCGTGTGGCCTTTGTCGGCCCGAACGGCGTGGGCAAGACGACGCTTCTGAAGATCCTGACCGGCGAGATCGCGCCCGACACGGGCCGGCTCCGCCAGGGCACCAAGCTCGAGATTGCGGTCTTCGATCAGGCGCGCGCCACGCTCGATCCGGCCATGAGCCTCTGGGACGGGTTGGTGAGCGATCCCGGGATGGCGGTTTCCGGCCGCTCCGATCAGGTCATGGTGCGTGGCACGCCGAAGCATGTCGTGGCCTACCTGAAGGACTTCCTCTTCGACGAGGCACAGGCCCGGGCCCCGATCGGGTCGCTTTCGGGCGGCGAGCGGGCGCGGCTCCTGCTGGCGCGGATCATGGCGCGGCAGTCGAACCTTCTGGTGCTGGACGAGCCGACGAACGATCTCGATGTCGAGACACTGGATCTGCTGCAGGACGTGCTGGCCGATTACGACGGCACGGTGCTCCTGGTCAGCCACGACCGCGATTTCATCGACCGGGTGGCGACGACCACGGTGGCGCTCGAGGGGGCGGGCCGGGCGGTGGTCTATGCCGGCGGCTGGAGCGACTATCGCGCGCAGCGCCCCGAGGCCGTGCCCGAGGCGGCGAAGCCGGCCCCGAAGGCGGTGGCATCGGGCCCCGCGCCGAAGCCGAAGACGGTCAGCCAGGGGCTCAGCTTCACGGAGAGACACCGGCTCGACGCCTTGCCGGGGGTGATCGCGCGGCTGGAGGCGGAGATCGGCAAGCTCGCCGAGTTCCTCGCCGATCCGGAGCTCTTCCGGGCCGCGCCGGAGAAGTTCCGCAAGGCGTCGGAAGGTCTGGCGGACCGTCAGGCGGCGCTTCATGCGGCCGAGGAGGAATGGCTCGCGCTCGCGGAAAGGGCCGACGGGTGAGCGGCCCGCTCGCCGGGCTCAGGGTCGTCGAGATCGCGGGTCTCGGGCCGACGCCCTTCGCGGCGATGACGCTTGCGGACATGGGCGCCGAGGTGGTGCGGATCGAACGGCCGGGGCGGCGCCATCTGCTCGGGCTCGATCGCGATGTCCTCGACCGTGGCCGCGACCGGGTCGAGCTCGATCTGAAATCCGCCGGGGGCCACGCGGTGGCACGGCGCCTCATCGCCCGGGCCGACGGCCTGATCGAGGGGATGCGGCCCGGCGCGATGGAACGGCTCGGGCTCGGGCCGGGGGACTTTCCCGGAAATCCGCGCCTGGTCTACGGCCGCATGACCGGCTGGGGCCAATGCGGGCCGCTTGCCCGGTCGGCGGGGCACGACATCAACTACATTGCGCTCTCCGGCGCGCTGCACGCCATCGGCCCCGAGGACGCGCCGGTGCCGCCCCTGAACCTTCTCGGCGATTTCGGCGGCGGCAGCATGTATCTGGCTCTCGGAATGGTCGCGGCCTTTCTGCATGCGGCGCGGACCGGGGAGGGGCAGGTGGTGGATGCGGCGATCAGCGACGGCTCGGCGCATCTCATGGCGATGATCCAGGCGATGGCGGCGGGCGGGCTCTGGATCGACCGCCGCGGGTCCAACATCCTCGACGGCGCGGCACCCTTCTACACGACCTATCGCTGCCGCTGCGGCGGCTTCGTCGCGCTCGGCGCCATCGAGGCGACATTCTGGGCCGAGTTCCTGCGGCTTGCCGGGCTCGATGCCGGGGCCCTGCCGGATCAGTGGGACCGCGACCGCTGGCCCGAGCTGCGCGCCATCGTCGCGCAGCGGCTGGCCGAACGGACGCGGGACGAATGGGCCGCGGACATGGAAGAAACCGACGCCTGCCTCACGCCGGTCCTGACGATCGCCGAGGCGCCGGCGCACCGCCACAACGTTGCCCGCGCCACCTATCTCTGCCGGGACGGGGTGGTGCAGGCGGCCCCGGCGCCGCGCTTCGGCCGCACGCCGGGGCGGATCGCCGAGGCGGCGAGCGCGCCGCTCGATCCCGAGGAGGTTCTGGGGAACTGGGGCGCCTGAGGGATCGGGCGCCCCGCTACTCGCTACCGAACCGTTCACATCTTCGGCAGCATCACCGTGTCGATCACGTGGATGACGCCGTTCGACTGCACGACGTCGGCGATGGTCACGGTCGCGACATTGCCCATCTCGTCTTCGAGCATGATCTTGTCGCCCTCGTAGCTGGCCTGCAGCGTGCAGCCGCCGAGCGTCGGCACCGGATGCTTGCCGCCGTCATCCATGATCATCCCCCGCAGGGCGTCCGACATGACCGCCTTGCCGACGACGTGGCAGGTCAGGATCTTGGTCAGCGTGTCCTTGTTCTCGGGCTTGAGCAGGTTCTCGACCGTGCCGGCGGGGAGCTTGGCGAAGGCCTCGTTGGTCGGGGCGAAGACGGTGAAGGGGCCGGGGCCCGCCAGCGTATCCACAAGCCCGGCGGCCTTCACGGCGGCGACGAGCGTGGTGTGATCGGCCGAGTTCACGGCATTTTCCACGATGTTCTTCGTGTCGTACATCGCGGCGCCGCCGACCATCGGATTCTCGGCGGCCTGCATCGGCGCGGCGAAGGCCATGAGCGTCAGGGCGAGCGCTGTGGATTTCATGAACATGTGTATCTCCCTTGCGTATCGGAGGAACCATTCCTCCTTTCACACAGGGAGCTACGAAGGCTGCGCCGCGAAAGTTGCGGCGCGCCGAAAACTTTTTCTAGCTGTCGCCGATGACGGCCGCGACGAGAAGCGGTCCCTGCGGGGCGCCGGTGGGCGAGCCGCCCAGCGTCTCGAGCGTGATGGCAAGGGTGGCGCCCTCCGGCAGCTCCTGCAACGGGATCGACAGGGCCGCGTCGCGAACGACGCCGATGGAGATCGGGGCCTGGCCCGCGGGGATGATCCAGAGCTCGTAGTCCTTGCCTGCCTCCGCCGCCGGCCCCTCGGTGCGCCGGACCGTCAGTTCATGCGCCCGCGTATCGTAGCTGGCCGCCATCATGAGAGGCTGCCCCGCGCCGGTCAGCGTCGCGGTGATGGGGGCAGGGCGCATCAGCGTCACGCTGACGACGATTGCGGCAAGCGCCGCCACGGCCAGGCCGCCAAGCGCGCCCCGGAACGTGAGGAAGCGGCGCTTGCGCGGGGCTTGCGGGAAGAGCCGCGCCTCGATCCGGTCGAGGAGCCCGGGCGGTGGCGCGACCTCGACATAAGCCGCGTTCAGGGGCCCGAGCCGGTCGCGCCATGCCTCGACCAGCGCCGCGAAGGCGGCGTCGGAGTCGATCAGCGCCTCGGCGGCGAGCCGTTCGGCAAGCGGCAGCGTGCCGAGCACATACTCGGCCGCCAGCGCCTCGCGTTCGGGCATGTGTTCGCCGGCCTCGGTCATGCCTCGAGACACTCCTTCAGTTTCATCAGCCCCCGCCGCAGCCAGGATCGCATCGTGTTCATCGGCACGTCGTGACGGCGCGACAGCTCTTCATAGCTGAGCCCGCCCAGATAGGCGCCGCGGATCGCCTCGGCGCGCGCCGGCTCCAGACCCTCGAAACAGTCGGCGATGCGCCGGGCCTCGCCTCTGGCCACCACCTGCGCCTCCGGTCCCGGGGCGCGATCGGCAATCTCGGCGATGGCACTGTCATCGCCCTCGCGGGCGGCCGGACGGGCGCGCAGGCGGTCGATGGCATGGTTGCGGGCAATGGCGATCAGCCATGTCATGCCGCGCGCCCGCGCCGCGTCATAGCGGCGGGCATTCAGCCAGACCCGTGTAAAGACTTCCTGCACCGCATCCTCGGCTTCGCTTCTGTCCTTGAGGATACGAAGACAGACGCCGAAAAGTTTCGCCGAAGTCGCCCGATAGAGGTTTCGGAACTCGTTGCGGTCGGCGCCGGCCGTGGCGACGATCAGCCCGGCGATCGGATCATCCGGCATCATCCGCGCCGCCGTCTGCGGCCGGCCTCGCCGCCGCCTGCGGTGTTGAACGAGACATCGGGAAGGGTGACGATCCGGGCCAGTTCCGGGAACGGTGCGGTTGCATGCGGAATCGCGTTGGCGGCGACGAAATGTTCCTGGAACCGCGGCTCGATCGCGGTCTCGACCTTGTGGATGCGCGTCACCTCTTCCTCGATCGCGGCGCGGGCGGCGATGTTGCAAAGCGCGATACGCGCCCCGGTTCCGGCGGCATTGCCGGCCGAACTGATCCTGTCGAGCGGGCAATCCGGGATCATGCCCAGCACCTCGGCATGTTTGGACGAGATATGCGCACCGAAGGCGCCCGCCAGCACGATGCGGTCGACCGTTTCGATGCCAAGTTCGTCCATCAGCAGGCGCGCGCCGGCATAGAGCGCGGATTTCGCAAGCTGGATCGCGCGGATGTCGCCCTGCGTGACGGTGATGAGCGGTCCGCCCTCGGCGGTGCCGTCATGCAGCACATAGGCGTGGGTGCGCCCCTGCGGGATCGATCGGGCGGTGCCGGTCTGCTGGGCCGAGCCGATGAGCCCGCTGGCATCGAGAAGCCCCGCCATGCGCATCTCGGCCACCACCTCGATGATGCCCGAGCCGCAGATGCCGGTGATCCCGGTCTGCGCCGTGGCGGCGGCGAAGTCGGGGCTGTCGGACCAGATGTCGCAGCCGATGACGCGGAACCGCGGCTCCTTGGTCACGGGGTCGATCTCGACCCGCTCGATGGCGCCGGGCGCGGCGCGCTGGCCCGAGGAAATCTGGGCGCCCTCGAAGGCCGGTCCGGTCGGAGAGGAACAGGCGAGCACCCGGTCGCGGTTGCCAAGCAGGATCTCGGCATTGGTGCCGACGTCAACAATCAGGACCATGTCGTCGGATTTGTTCGGCTCCTCGGACAATGCCACCGCCGCGCAATCGGCACCCACATGGCCCGCGATGCAGGGCAGCACGTAGACGCGCGCATTCTCGTGGATCGCCAGAAGATCCAGATCGCGCGCAGGCAGCGAGAGGCTCTCCGACGTGGCAAGCGCAAAGGGCGCCTGGCCGAGTTCGACCGGGTCGATGCCGAGAAGAAGATGGTGCATGACCGGATTGCAGACGAAGACGGTTTCCACGATCTGCAACGGGTCGATCCCCGCCTCGCCTGCGATCGTCAGCGCGAGGTCGTTGAGCGCGCTGCGCACCGCCCCGGTCATCTCGCGGTCGCCGCCGGGGTTCATCATCGCGTAGCTCACGCGGCTCATCAGATCCTCGCCGAAGCGGATCTGCGGGTTCATGACCCCCGAGGAGGCAAGGACGTTGCCGTTGCGCAGGTCGCACAGATGCGCGGCGATGGTGGTCGAGCCGAGGTCGATGGCAAGGCCGTAGAGCCGCCCTTCCCAGAAGCCCGGGTGCAGGTCGAGAATGCGCACCCGCCCGTGGTGGTCCTTGTGCAGGATCACGGTGACCTTCCAGTCCCCCTTGCGCAGGATCGGCTGCAACCGTCGCAGAAGCGCCGGCTCGGCCTCGAGCCCCTCGATCTGCCACTGTTCCTTCAGAGCCAGGGCGAAGCGCTGGAAATCGCCCGAGGGTTCGTGCATGTCGGGCTCTGCGACCTCGACGTAATAGGCGTGCGCGGCCGGATCCATGATGATTTCGCGCGCGGTCGCGGACTTGCGGATCACCTGGCGGTGGACCTGGCTTTCGGGCGGCACGTCGATGACGACATCGCCCATGACCTTCGCCTGACACCCGAGCCGGCGACCCTCCTTCAGGCCCCGGATCCGGTCATAGCGCGCCTCGACCTCATTCCACTCCGAAAGCGCGCCCTCGGTGACGGTCACGCCGTGCTTGGAGAACTCGCCATAGCCGGGCGACACCTGGCACTTGGAGCAGATGCCGCGCCCGCCGCAGACGCTGTCGAGATCGACGCCGAGCTGGCGCGCGGCGGTCAGGACGGGGGTGCCGATCGCAAAGCGGCCGCGTTTGCCGGAGGGCGTGAAGATGACGAGGGCGTCGTCGGCCATGGGCGCACTTTCCTGAGGTTCGCTATTCTATGTAAGCCGTTCGTCGGGCGGGGCAATGTCCGCGAGCGGCATCGCGGAGGCCGCCTGCGTCAATGTCCATCCCGCGCCGCCGCGCCCGTCCCGGCGCCGCGGACACTCTGCGCCGGCCGGCGGGGCGCCGTGCCGGGGGCCCGCCAGAGGATCGTCCCCACCGCGAGAAGCGCGAAGACCCAGACCGGCTGGCCGAGGATCCCGGCCAGAAGATTGGCCGCCGCCATGACCGGCAGCGCCGCCTTCAGCGCCGGCGCGATCGGCAGCACCCGGTCGCGCGCCACCCAGAGCGCCAGCGCGCCGAGCGCGAGGCTCCCTCCCAGCCAGTGCGAGACCTCCTTCTGGTCGGCATGGGCGTGATGCGTCACCACGTCGATCGAGGCGGCGACAGCCGCGCCGAGCGCCGCCGTCGCCATGAAGATGAAGACATGGCCATATCCCCAGACGAGCGCGGTCGCCAGCGACTTGGACACCAGGTGCTCTTCCTCGCAGAAATAGATCCACCAGATCGAGAAGACGATGACGAGCGCGGAAACCGAGACGACGGCCGCGCCGTAGACCGGGTGGTCGCCGAAGAGCGCACCGAACCCGTGGCTGATCGACAACATGATCTCGCCGAGCGAGATGATCATCAGAAGGCCGTAGCGCTCGATGATGTGGTGGCGGTGAAAGGGCGTTTGCCGGGCGCTCTCGGCATAGGGCGGAACCGCCCATTCGACGAGGAAGCAGAGCATCCCGAGAAGGTAGAAACCCATGCTTCCCGGTTCGGAGGCGAAGTAGCAGGCCGTCCAGGCGATCTGCGCGACCACGATCCCGGCGGCATAGCGCAGCGCCGTCGTGCGAAACTCCGGGCATCCCGCGGCCGCCCTGAGCCAGAGCCCGACCATGCCGAACCGCATGATGATCCAGCCAAGCAGGCCCCACCTGAGATCGAGGGTCTCGAAGATCTGGCCGGCGCCCCCGGCAAAGACGAGCGCGCCGCACATGATCACCATGACCAGGAGCCGGTAGGGCCCGTCGTCGTTGTCGAAGGCCGAGGCGAACCAGGTGAAGTTCATCCAGGCCCACCAGATGGCGAGGAAGAGAAAGACGAAGCGCGGCAACGCCTCGAGCCCGTGGCCGGCGGCGATCGCATGGTGCAGGCCGGCCGTGACCGAGGCGATGGCGATGACGCTGATGAGGTCGAAGAGAAGTTCGAGCGTTGTCGCGGCGCGGTGCTGTTCGTCTGGGTCGCGGGCGACCAGCGGGCGAAGGATGGCGGGCACTGAGAGGGTCTCCGGCAGGGTTTCGCGGAAGCAGATCCGATCGGGCGCCCCGGTTCAACCCGGTTTCGCCCGATCCCGGCCCGATCCCGGCCCCGGCCGGACCCCCGGCCCGATCCCGGTCCGATCCCGGCCCGATCCGGCCCGCTTCGGACAGATCCGATGGTGCAACGCCCCGGGGCGTGCTCAGCCGCGCTCGCCGCTGACCAGTTGCCGCATGTGGTCGAGCGGCGCATAGCCGCGCAGCATCGTGTCGCCGATGACGAAGGTGGGCGTGCCCTGAATCTGGAGCCGCTTGGCCAGATCGTGGTTGTCGCGCAGGATCTGGGTCACCTCGGCGTCGTTTGCATGGGCCATGACCCGCTCGGCATCCAGCCCGAGCCCGGTCAGGAAAGCGGCAACCGTCGTGTCGGTGATGTCGCCGCGGAAGCTCTCGTAGAAGCCCGCGTTCACCTTGGCATAGGCCTCCGGCCCGAGCTCGCGCAGCACCGCGATCGCGACCCGCGCCGCCATCACCGATTGTTCGCTCAGGATCGGGTATTCCTTGACCACATAGCGGATGTTGCCGTCCGACCTGACCAGTTCGGCCACCTCGCCATGCGCCTTGCGGCAATAGCCGCAGCGGTAGTCGATGAACTCCACCACCGTCAGGTCGCCTTCGGGATTGCCGCCGACATAGCTCGCCGGATCGCTGTCGAGATCGGCGCGGTTCGCCGAGACGAGGTCCCGGTCGACGACGGCCTGGGTCTCGGCCTTCTGCGCGTCGAGCGCATTCGCCATCTCGTCGAGCACCTCGGGATGGGCCAGCAGATAGCTGCGGATCTCGGTCTGGAAGGCCGCGCGCTCGGCGTCGGTCATCTTGGCGATGTCGAAGGCGGCGACGGGGCCGGCGGCCAGAGCGGCAATTGCGGCCAGCGCGAAGGGGGTGGCAAGCGCGAAGGGGGCGAGCTTCATCGTCTCTCTCCATCGGTTGGGGCAGCGCCGGGGCGGCGCCACCGGTGCGGCGCAGGGGCGCAGGGCGACCATCACAGATTCGGCGGCGCACGGAAAGGGCCGGTTCCGCGGCCCATTGACCTTCCGACCCGGGGCTGGAAAGAACGGCCCCGTCCGATCCCAACCGATCGCGGGATGCAGGGCCGAGGATAGTGAGGGAGCGATGCGCAGATCAAGCCGCGGGGAAGTCGATCCCTTCATTGTGATGGATGTGATGGAAGCCGCGCGCGCGGCCGAGGCGGCGGGCCGCAGCATCGTCCACATGGAGGTCGGTCAGCCCGGCACGCCGGCACCTGAAGGGGCGCGGCGCGCCCTTGCCCGGGCGATGGAAGAGGGGGCGCTCGGCTATACCGTGGCGCTTGGCCTGCCGGAGCTGCGCGCCGGCATCGCCGCCCTCTATGCCCGCTGGCACGGCGTCGAACTCGATCCTGCCCGCGTCGTCGTCACCGCGGGGTCTTCGGGTGCCTTCCTGCTGGCCTTTGCGGCCCTCTTCGACGCCGGCGACCGGGTGGCGCTGGGCGAGCCGGGCTATCCTTCCTACCGGCAGATCCTGCGCGCCATGTCGGTGACGCCGGTCGGCATCCCGACCGCGGCCGCGAACCGCTACCAGCCGCGCCCCGAGGAGATCCCCGAGGACGTACACGGGCTCATCGTCGCCTCGCCCGGCAACCCCTCGGGCACGATGCTCGGGCAGGACGAGCTGGCAGCGCTCGCCGGGGCCGCCGCCGCGCGCGACATCGCGCTCGTCTCCGACGAGATCTATCACGGGCTGCACTACGAGACCCCCGCCGTCAGCGCGCTGCAGGTCACCGATGCGGTCTACGTGATCAACTCGTTCTCGAAATACTTCTCGATGACCGGCTGGCGGATCGGCTGGATGGTCGTTCCCGAGGACCATGTGCGCCGGATCGAGCGGCTGGCCCAGAACATGTTCATCTGCCCCCCGCACGCAAGCCAGATCGCCGCCCTTGCCGCGCTTGACTGTTCTGCCGAGCTGGAGGCCAACCGCGCCGTCTATGCCGAGAACCGGCGGCTGATGCTCGCGGCGCTGCCGGCCATGGGGTTCGATCGCATCGCCCCGCCCGACGGCGCCTTCTACATCTATGCCGATGTCGGCCATCTGACCGATGACAGCCGCGCCTTCGCCGCCGAGATCCTGGCCGGCGCCGGTGTCGCCGTCACCCCGGGGCTCGATTTCGATCCGGCGCGCGGGGGGCGGACGCTGCGCTTTTCCTACGCCCGCGCCACCGCCGACATCCGCGAGGGGCTGGCAAGGCTTCACGCCTTCATGAGCGCCCGGCGCTGACGGTTTTCTTGCCGGCGGCGGGGCGATAGACTTCGGCGACAGACTTCCGGGAAAGCCGGGCAGGAACGGGGCAGGGGACGAAACCGATGCGATGGCCTTGGCGGATCGTCGGCATTCTTGCCGTGGCTCTTGCGGCGGGGCTGGCGTCGCGGGCGCCGCGCGCCGAGGAGATGACCGCCCTCGCGCGGCTGCTGCCGTCGCAGTCGCGCCTGGCCGACGCCGGCGGCGGCATCGAGATCGACCTCGCCCTCAGCCAGGGCGTGCCCTACCGCGCCTTCCTCCTCGACGCGCCGCCCCGGCTCGTGCTCGATTTCTCCGAGGTGAGTTTCGGCCACGACCGGCCCGAGGCCCTGAACGGCTCCGAGGCGGTGCGCGCGCTCAGCTGGGGCGTGGTGCGGCCCGGCTGGTCGCGGCTGGTGGCCGAGCTTGACGGCCCCTACCGGATCGCCAGCGCCGAGGAGCGCGTGCAGGGCGCGGCGGGGGCGGCGATCCGCCTGAAGCTCCTGCCCGAAGAGGCCGGCCGCTTTGCCGAACGCGCCCGCGCCGGCCCGCCGCCGGCCGCGCGCTGGACCCTGCCGCGCGCCGCCGTCCCGTCCGAGGCGCCGATGCGCCGCCAGACCGGCGATCGGCCGCTCGTCGTCGTGCTCGACCCTGGCCACGGCGGCATCGACCCCGGCGCCGAAACCGCGACCGAGAAAGAGGCCGATGTCGTGCTTGCCTTTGCCCGCGACCTTTCCGAGACCCTGCGCCGTGCCGGCATGACCGTGGTTCTCACCCGCGACGGCGACACCTTCGTGCCGCTCGAGACCCGGATCAGCGTCGCGCGGGCGGCGCGCGCCGATGTCTTCCTCTCGATCCACGCCGATTCCCTCGCCGAGGGCGAGGCGACGGGCGCAACCGTCTACAAGCTTGCCGCCACCGCCTCCGACTCCGCCTCGGCCAAGCTCGCCGAGCGGCACGACCGCGGCGACCTCCTCGCCGGCGTCGACCTCAGCGGCCAGGACGACACGGTGGCCGCGGTCCTCATGGATCTCGCCCGCAGCGAGACCGAACCGCGCGCCGACCGGCTTGCCGCCACGATCGCGGCCGAACTGAAGCGGGCCGGCATCAAGATGCACCGCCACCCGATCCAGGAGGCCGGCTTTTCGGTGCTGAAGTCGCCCGACATCCCCTCGCTTCTTCTCGAGATCGGGTTCCTGTCCTCGGAGGAAGACCGTGCCCGCTTCGCCGATCCGGTCTGGCGCAGCGTGATGCAGGGGGCGATCCTGACCGCGCTGCAGGGCTGGGCGGTGGCCGACGCGGCGGAGGCGCGTCTGATCCGCCAGTAATTCCCCGGGCGGCGCTCCGCTGCCGCAACGTCTTCATCCGGAGTTGTTTTGACCGCTGCAGCGGCGCGCTATATAGACCGCGGAAGTGTGGGAGTCGTCCGTGATCCGTTTCATCCTGTCCTTCTTCGGCGGCCTCTTCAGCTGGATCGTCACCGGGTTCGTCTTCGGTGCGCTGACGCTCGGCGCCATCTTCTGGATGTACAGCCGCGACCTGCCGGATCACGAATACCTCGCCAACTACACGCCCAAGACCATCAGCCGGATCTATTCCGGCGAGGGTCTTCTGATGGACGAATTCGCGACCGAGCGGCGCATCTTCGCACCCATCGACGAGATCCCGCCGCTGGTGAAAGAGGCGTTCATCTCGGCCGAGGACAAGAACTTCTACACCCACAAGGGCTTCGATGCCCGCGGCATGCTCGGCGCCGCCTACGAGGCGATCCGTTCGGGCGGCAAGACCCTGCGCGGCGCCTCGACGATCCCGCAGCAGGTGGCGAAGAACTTTCTTCTCGGCGGCGAACGCACGGCCGAACGCAAGATCAAGGAACTGATCATCGCCAACCGGCTGGTGAACACGCTGCCGCGCGACAAGATCCTCGAGCTCTACCTCAACGAGATCGACCTCGGCTTCCAGTCCTTCGGCGTCGCCTCGGCGGCGCAGACCTATTTCAACAAGACGCTAGCCGAACTTGCGCCCGAAGAGGCCGCCTATCTCGCCGCGCTGCCGAAGGCGCCCTACAGCTATCACCCGGTCTACAATCACGAGGCCGCCGTCGACCGGCGCAACTACGTGCTGCGCGAGATGTGGCAGAACGGCTATCTCGACAAGGCCGCCTACGAGACCGCGCGCGCCCAGCCGCTGAGAACCGTGCAGGGCGGCGACTATGCCTCGTTCCGCTCCAACCTGCCGCCGCGCGACTACTTCACCGACGAAATCCGCCGCCAGCTTTCCAAGAGCTTCGGCCAGGAGGAGTTCTTCGGCGGCGGCCTGACGATCCGCGCCACCGAGGATCCCGAGATGCAGCTCGGCGCCGCCGAGGCGCTGCAGGGCGCGCTTGAGGATTACGACCGCTCGCAGGGCGTCTGGCGCGGCACCCGCAAGACCGTCCCCGTCGACGATCTCGGCGACGAGAGCAAGTGGCGCGCCGATCTGGCCGCCGTCGAGGTGCCGCGCGACGTGGCCGGATGGCTGCCGGCCGTGGTCCTCGAACTCGGCGACAAGGCCGCACGGATCGGCATCGAGGGCGTCTCCGACGATGCCGACGGCCACTGGATCCCGGCCGAGGACGTGACCTGGGCGCGCAAGCGGCTGGAGAACGGAAAGCTCGGGCCCAAGGCCAGGACACCGGGCGATCTCGTCTCGCCCGGCGATATCGTGCTGGTCGCCGCCCTTGCCAACGATGACGGATCCTTCAAGCGCTGGTCGCTCCGCCAGGTGCCGGAGGTCGAGGGCGCCTTCATGGCCATGGACGTGCAGACCGGCCGCGTTCTGGCGATGCAGGGCGGCTTTTCCTACCAGTCCTCGGTCTTCAACCGCGCCACCCAGGCCGAACGCCAGCCGGGATCGTCCTTCAAGCCCTTCGTCTATGCCGCAGCACTCGACAGCGGCTTCTCGCCCGCGACCATCGTCGTCGACGCGCCGATCGAGGTGAACACGCCCGAAGGCGTCTGGCGGCCCAAGAACGCCTCCAACAAGTTCTACGGGCCGACGCCGATGCGCACCGGGATCGAGCAGTCGCGCAACCTGATGACGGTGCGGATCGCCCAGGAAGTGGGCATGGACGTGGTCGCGGGCTATGCCGAACGCTTCGGCGTCTACGACCGGCTCGATCCCTATCTCGCCAATGCCCTCGGGGCGCAGGAAACGACGCTGTTCAAGATGGTCGCCGCCTACGCGATGTTCGCCAATGGCGGCGAGCGGGTCGAGCCGACGCTGGTCGACCGGGTCCAGGACCGCTGGGGCCACACGATCTACCGCCATGACCAGCGCCTCTGCGAGGGCTGCGCGGACGCGAACCTGCCGGCGGGCACCGCACCCACCATCGTCTCGGACCGGGAACGGGTCATGGATCCGGTCACCGCCTATCAGCTCACCTCGATGCTGCAGGGCGTGGTGCTGCGCGGCTCGGGCTCGGGCGTGCGCCTGCCGGTGCCCGTCGCCGGCAAGACCGGCACCACGAACGATGCCAAGGACGTCTGGTTCATCGGCTTCACCTCGAACATCGTCGCCGGCTGCTACATGGGCTACGACCAGCCCCGCACGCTCGGACGGGGCGCCTATGGCGGCACGCTCTGCGTTCCGGTCTTCAACGCCTTCATGAAGCAGGCGGTAAAGAAATACGGCGGCAGCGAATTCCGCGTCCCGCCGGGCGGCCATTTCATCAAGATCAACCGCTTCACCGGCGAAAGGCTGCCCGACAACGCTTCGGGCGACTATGTGCAGGCCGAGTATTTCCGCGACGGCGAGGTGCCGATCTTCGGTATCGGCACGCTTGTCGACGGCGGTTTCGCGATGGGCCAGAACCTGCCGCTCTACGCCTATGGCGAGCTCGGCGGCGACGAGGGCACCTCGATCACCACCTCGACCGGCGAACAGAAGATCATCCCCAAGAAGGCCGATTTCGGCACCCTGAGTTCCGGCGGCCTCTACTGAGCCGGCCCGGCGCCGGGCCGCTTGCCGCCCCGGCGCCCGTCGGCTATCACCGCCGGCGGAACGAGGAAGGATCACGGAACCCATGCGCGCCGAGATGGAGACAGTCGCCGACGCGATCGGCAATTCGCTGAAGCTGCTCGGCCAGCGACTCGGGCTCGAAACCGCCCAGCACCGGCTGGAGGAGTTCAACGCCCTGATCGAGGATGGCGATCTCTGGTCCGATCCCGCCCGCGCGCAGAAACTGATGCGCGATCGGCAGATGCTGATGGATGCGCTGGCCACCTATCGCCGCATCGAGAGCGAGCTCAGGGACAACACCGACCTCATCGAGCTTGGCGAGGCCGAGGGCGATGCCGAGATCGTCGCAGAGGCCGAAGCGGGGCTGCGGGCGCTGCAGGAGCTTGCCGCCCAGAAGGAGCTTGAGGCGCTTCTCGACGGCGAGGCGGATGGCAACGACACCTTCCTCGAGGTCAACGCCGGCGCCGGAGGCACCGAAAGCCAGGACTGGGCCGAGATGCTGGCGCGGATGTACACGCGCTGGGCCGAGGCGCATGGCTACACCGTCGAGATGCTCTCCGAGACGCCGGGCGAAGAGGCGGGGCTGAAGTCGGTCGCCTACAAGATCTCCGGGCCCAATGCCTATGGCTGGCTGAAATCGGAATCCGGTGTGCACCGGCTAGTGCGCATCTCGCCCTTCGGCTCGGGCGACAAGCGCCAGACCTCCTTCGCCTCGGTCTGGGTCTATCCGGTGGTCGACGACAACATCGAGATCGAGGTCCAGGACAAGGACATCCGGATCGACACGTTCCGCTCCTCCGGCGCCGGCGGCCAGCACGTGAACAAGACCGATTCCGCCGTCCGCATCACCCATTTCCCGACTGGCATCGTCGTCACCTCGTCGCTGAAGTCGCAGCACCAGAACCGCGAGATCGCGATGAACGCGCTGAAGGCGCGGCTTTACCAGATGGAACTCGACCGCCGCAGCGCCGCCATCAACGAGGCGCATGACGCCAAGGGCGATGCCGGCTGGGGCAACCAGATCCGGTCCTACGTGCTGCAGCCCTACCAGATGGTCAAGGACCTGCGCTCGGGCCACGAGACCTCCGACACCCAGGGCGTGCTCGACGGCGATCTTGACGGCTTCATGGCTGCGACGCTGGCCGCCGGGGTCGAGGGCAAGAGCCGCGCCGAGGCGCGCGGCGAGGACTGAGTGCCGAAGCCTCCAAGGGGTTCAGGAGGGGGCGGGAAGCCACTGGCCCCCCGGGCCGCGCGCGCGCGGCGCGCCTCGCGATCCGATCAGCGGCGCCTGACCGGCCCTTGAACGGCCCCGGACCGGCCCTGTGCCAATTCCTTACCAGCCCCTTGCCAGACGGCCGCCCTCCACCCTAGCCTTGCCCGGCGCGCGAGGAAGGAGGGATGATGTCAGAGGTTCGCACGGGCGCCGACACGGTGCCTGAGGTTCAGGCGGTCGGCACTGCCGCAATCGGCGCCGTTCTGCGCGCTGGCTGGCGCGATTTCATGCGCGCGCCGCTTTTCGGTGTCTTCTTCAGCGCCGTCTACGTGGCCGGCGGGCTGATCATCTACATGGTCTACCGTGCCGTCGGGCAGGAGTGGTGGCTGATCCCGGTGGTCGTCGGCTTCCCGCTGCTCGCGCCCTTCGCGGCGGTCGGGCTCTACGAGGTGAGCCGGCGCATCGAGGCGGGCCAGCCGCTGGTCTGGAGCGCGGTGCTGGGCGTCGTCTTCTCGCAGAAGGACCGGCAGATCCCCTCGATGGCGATGGTGATCCTGCTCATGTTCATGTTCTGGGTCTTCGTCGCGCATACCATCTTCGCGCTCTTCATGGGGCTTTCGGCGATGACCAACGTGACGACCTCGCTGGGCCTGCTGCTGGAGGGTTACGGGCCGATGATGCTTCTGGTCGGCACCGCGATCGGTGCCGGTTTCGCCGCCGTTCTCTTCTCGATCACCGTAGTCGGCCTGCCGCTCCTGCTCGACCGCGAGGTGGATTTCGTCACCGCGATGATCACCAGCGTGAAGGCGGTTCTTGCGAATCCCGGGCCGATGCTCCTCTGGGGCCTGGTCATCGCGGCGCTTCTGTTCCTGTCGATGCTGCCGCTCTTCTTCGGCCTCTTCATCGGCCTGCCGGTGCTGGGCCACGCGACCTGGCACATGTATCGCCGGATCCTGCCACGCGGCTGAGCCGCCGCGGGCGCCCGAAAGCAATCGGGGCGCCCGCGGCGCCCCGTTCCGACCGGCTGGTCCGGTCTCTCGGTCAGGTTTGCGGGCCCGGCTTCGGCCTCAGCCCTGAACCGGCGCCGCAGCGCCCGGCAGGACCGGCTTGGCACCGCCGGCGAGCGGGTCTTCCTGGCGCTGCACCGAGCCTTCGAAATGCGCGCCGCTCTCGATCGCGATCGTCTTGTGGACGATGTCGCCCTCGACCCGGGCGGTCGAGGTAAGGCGCACCTTCAGCCCGCGGACGCGGCCGACCACGCGACCATTGACGACGATGTCATCGGCGACGATCTCGCCCTTGATCGTGGCGCTTTCGCCCACGGTCAGCAGATGCGCCCGGATGTCGCCCTCGACGACGCCCTCGACCTGGATGTCGCCCGAGGTCTTCAGATTGCCGTGGATCGTCAGATCGGCGGACAGGACCGAGGGCGCGACCTTGGTCTTGGGGCCGGACGGAGCGGAGTAGTCGAACGCCGGTTTCGGGGCGCTTTCGGCCGCCTTGGGCTGCTCAGGCTCGGTTCCCGTCTTCGGGCCGGGTTCGTTGATCCTGCTCTTAGAAAACATCTTTGGCTGCCTTGATATACGTCATGGGATTGATCGCTGAGCCATTCACGCGGACCTCGTAGTGAAGATGCGTGCCGGTCGAGCGACCGGTACTTCCCATATCACCAATCCGTTCCCCGCGCGAGATCTTTTGCCCCACATGAACCCTGATCTTCGACATGTGACCATAGCGGGTCTCGATGCCGAACTGATGGCGGATCTTGACGAGATTTCCGTAGCCGCTCGACCAGCCTGCATGGACCACGACGCCGTCCGCGGTGGCATAGATCGGCGAGCCGTAGGAGCCGGCTAGATCGACACCTTCGTGCATCCGGCCCCAGCGCCGCCCGAAGGGCGAGGTGAAGCGGAAGGAGGTATTGAGCGGCAGCGCGAACGGCGTCTTCTCGACCGCGAGCCGGTAGAGGTTCATGCGATCGAGCTGTTCGAGGATGCGGCCCGCGCGCTCGGCACTGTCGTCGGGCGAGCCGTCGCTCTGGACCGACGGCAACATCGGCATCAGCGGTCCGCCCTGGCCGGAATAGCCGCGCCGGATCTGGCCGAGGATGTCGTCGGGATTGAGCCCGGCCGACTTGAACATCTTGTCGAGCGGCTCGAGCGAGACGGTGACCGCCTGTTCGAGCTGGTTGAAGATCTCGTCATGGCGCTGTTCGACCAGGCGCAGATCGAGGGCGGCCCGATCGGCGTCGACCTCGGCACTGTCGGCAAGCCGGCTCATCCGGTCGCGATCCGCCGCGGTGGCGCCAAGTGCGGCCGTGACATAACCGAGCGTTGCGGCCACATCCTCGGCCGAGGGGCCCTCGTCGCCGGCGGCTCGGGCATCGGCGGTCATCTCGCTGCGCAGCGTCTCGGCATCGCTGCGCGCGGAGTCGCGTTCGGTCATCGCGGTGCGCAGCGTCGACTGGATGACACCGATCCCGGTCTCGAGCTCGCGCCGGCGTTCCTCGGATGCCAGGAGCGCGGACTGCATCTGCGACACCTGTTCGAGCGCAACGGCAAAGCGTTCCTGGGCCGCGAGCGCTTCCTCGGCGCGCTGGTCGCGCTCGCCCGAGAGCGCGTCGAGACGCTGCTCGTACATGAGCTGCTCGCGCTTGGCCTGTTCGCGGGCGCTGCCCGATCCGATCGAATCCATGAAGAGGATCGCCGTCGCGACGATCGTCCAGGCCACCATCACCGCGGTGCCTGTCAGCGCCACCGCCTGGGTGAGCGGCCTCAGCCGCACGAAGCGCGTGTCTGTATCGGTGCGCAGGAAGAGGCGCTGTTCGGGAAGCCGCCGTTCAAGGGCCGCGTTCAAACGGTTCAGAAGACGTCGTGGCAAGGTGTCCCCTCGTCTGCGGTCGGTCGTGCGGTCTGAGGCGCCGGGCACGTCCCCTGAGTGCCGGCTACCCCAAGCCGATTAACAACCGGCGCCGGGTGGGGCAAGGATTTTGCCCGGAGACGCCGGCGCCTTGCCGCCATCGGCGGATTTTCGCCCACGGCGCGGCTGCCGTGGCGACCCTGTCAGCGGAACCCCGCGGTGCCTGGCGCATCGGCGATCTCGTCGGCGAGCGGCCAGTAGAAATCAGGCGGCATGCCCGCCTCGGCGCGCTTCACGGCGTTGAAGGGCGGCTTCAGCGGGCCGTGGAAATAGCGCCGCACGAGGTCGTGGAAGATCTCCTTCGGGTCGTCGCCGGCACGCCCGCAGAGCCAGTTGAACCATTTCACCCCATAGGCCACATGGCCGACCTCCTCGGCATAGATCACGTCGAGCGCGGCGACGGCCTGTGTCGCGCCGGCCTTCTCGAAGACCGTGATCATCCCCGGCGTGACATCGAGCCCGCGCGCCTCGAGCACCATCGGCACGACGGCGAGCCGGCCGAGGAGATCGCCGGCCGTGTCCTCGGCCGCGCGCCACATGAAGGCATGGGCGGGCAGGGCGCCGTAGTGGCTGCCCATCTGCTCGAGACAGTCGCAGAGCAGGTTGAAATGCCTCGATTCCTCATCGGCCGACTTGACCCAGTCGTCATAGAATCCGGGCGGCATTCCGGCATCGGTGAACCGCGCCACGATATCCCAGTGCAGGTCGACGGCATTGAGCTCGATATGGGCGAGCGCATGCAGGAGCGCGATACGCCCCTCGTGCGATCCGGGCCGCCGGCGCGGCACCTCGCGCGGCGGCAGAAGCTCGGGGCGCGCCGGGCGCGCCGGGCGCAGGGGCGGCTCGGCCCGGCCGATGGCAAGCGGCCGGCCCTCGGCCCGCGATTGCCGCCAGCGTGCCGCATGGGCATGCGAGAGCGCCGTCTTGGCGCGCCCGTCGGCGGTGGTCAGAACCTCGACCGCCAGTTCGGCCAGCGTCGTCACAGCGCGGCGGCGGCGGCGAGGACCTCCTCGGCATGGCCGGCGACCGTAACCCTGGGCCAGACCTGCGCCACGATGCCGTCGCCGCCGACAAGCACCGTCGTCCGGGTGATGCCCATGAAGGCCCGCCCATAGAGCTTCTTCTCGCCCCAGACCCCGTACTCCTCGCAGACCCGGCCCTCGGCATCGGAGACCAGCGTGACGCCGAGCCGGTGTTTGGCGCAGAAGCTCTCGTGGCGGGCAAGGCTGTCCTTCGAGATGCCGATCACCTCGGTGCCGGCGGCGCGGAAGCGCGCTGCAAGCCGGGTGAAGTCGAGCGCTTCGGTGGTGCAGCCGGGCGTGTCATCCTTGGGATAGAAGTAAAGCACCACCTTGGCCGGCCTGAGCGCCGAAAGCGTGAGCGTGCCGCCGCCGGTGCGGGGCAGGGTGAAGTCGGGGGCGGGCGCGCCGGCGCTGATCATCTTCGCGCGATCCTTTCCAGGGAGTGTCCGTTTCTGTTTTAATCCCTGTTGCGCAAAGATAAAGGGGAGTAACCCGAAACGCCGCGACAGGCGGGCGGAGGTGCGGCGCGGCATGAGCGGAACCGGCGAGGACAGGAGCGAGGCAGGGCCGGGCGACGCCCTGGCGCCCGAGGCAACCGAGGCCCCCGAGGGGACCGCGGCAGCCGCCGATGCCGCCGCACCCCCGCACCCCGAACCGCACCCCGAACCGAACCCCGAACCGAACCCCGCGCCCCGGTCGGCGCACCAGCCGCAGCACCAGCCGCAGCCCGAACCGCAGCCCGAGCCGCAGTCCGGGGCGCAGCCCCAGCCGCAGTCCGAGGCGCAGCCCCAGCCGCAGTCCGAGGCGCAGCCCGAGCCTCAGCCCGAACAGCCGCCGGTGCGGCCGCCGCGCCGGCGCGGCAGGAGGCGGCTCTGGCTTCTCGGCATTCTGCTCGTCATGCTGCTGCTCGCGGCCCTCGTCGCGCTCGGGCTCACCGGCCGCGTCATCGCCGCGCCGGGCTGGGTCGTGCGCCAGGTCGAGACCCGCGCCAACGCGCTCTTCAAAGGCGAGATCCGTGCCGAGATCGGCAGCGTCGACCTTCTCGTCGACAACCACTTCGTGCCGCATGTGCGGCTTGGCGAGGTGGCGCTCTTTTCCGGCCGCGGGGCGCGGATCGCGCTTCTGCCCGACGTCCGTGCGACGCTTGACGCCGGCGCGCTCGTCGACGGGCAACTGGAACTCAGGATGCTCCGGATCGACGGCGCGCGGCTCGATCTCCTGCGATTGCCCGATGGCAGCCTCGATGTGGCCAAGGCGCCCGATCCCGGCGCGGAGTCCGACGCCACGGTGGCGGATGCCGAGGCGATCCCCGAAGCCGCACTTCCCCGCACGGGGCCCGCGTCCGATCCCGATGCCGGCCCCGATGCGGGCCCCGATGCGGGCCCCGATGCGGGCCCAGATCCCGGGGTCGCGACATCCGGCGCCCCGGCTTCGGGGGCACTCAGCCCGGGCGAACTTCTGAACGCGATCGACGCGACCTTCGAGTTGCCGGCGCTGAAGGGACTCGACCGGATCGACGTCACGGGTCTGCGGCTGCGCTTCGACGACAGCCGCAGCGGCAGGGTCTGGACGCTGCGCGATGGCCGGCTCGCCCTGCGTCAGAGCGGGACCGAGCTGGCGATCGACATCGGGCTTGCACTGGCCGGGCAGGCGGACGCGACCCCGGCGGCGGGCGAAACGGTGCCGTTACCCGCGCCCGGCGCCGCGGCCCCGGCGCGCGCGGATCTGAGCTTTGTCTCGGTCAAGGGTTCGCCGGAGGCGCGTGTCGTGGCCCGCGTTCTCAACGTCCCCTCGCGCGATCTGGCGGCGCAGGCGCCGGCGCTGGCCTGGCTGGCCGCGCTCGATGCGCCGATCTCGGGCGAAATCCGTTCGGGCATCGACGCTGCGGGCGCCATCGCCGCGCTCAGCGCCACGCTCGATCTCGGTGCCGGGGCGCTGAGGCCTTCCGACACGACGGCCCCCGTCGGCTTCAACAAGGCGCGGCTCTCGCTCAGCTACGACCCTGCGACGGGACAGATCCTCTTCGACGATCTGACCGTCGACAGCCGGACCGTGAGCGCCCGCGCGACGGCCAAGGCTTGGCTCGGCAGCTTCGGCGCCGGCCTGCCGGCGGCGCTTGTGGCCCAGATCAAGCTGAGCGAGCTGCGTGTCGATCCCGAGGGCGTCTTCGCCGATCCGCTGGTCTTCGGCGGCGGCGCGCTCGATTTCCGGCTGACGCTCGATCCCTTCCGCGTCGACATGGGCCAGTTCGTGCTCATCGACGGCAGCCACCGGATCCGCGCCAGAGGCAGCGCCGAGGCGCTGCCGGCGGGCTGGGGCGTTTCGGCCGATATCGGCATCGACGCGATCGAAAGCGCCCGCCTGCTGGCGCTCTGGCCGCCGAAGCTGGTCCCGAAGACGCGCAAGTGGCTGAGCGAGAACGTCGCCACGAGCGAGCTCTTCGATGTCCGCGCGGCACTTCGCGCCCGCCCGGGCGAAGAGCCGGTGGTCAGTCTCGGCTACGAATACCGCGATACCGATGTGCGGGTGCTGAAGACCCTGCCGCCGATCCTCGACGGCGCCGGCTATGCGACGATCGACGGCAGCACCTATACGCTCGTCGTCGACCGCGGCCACGTGATGGCGCCGGCCGGCGGGCGGATCGAGGTCGCGGGCTCGGTCATGCGCATTCCCGATGTCCGCGATGCCAAGACGCCGGCCGAGATCACGCTGCGGACCGAAAGTGCGATTCCCGCCGCGCTCTCGCTTCTCGACGAACCGCCGTTTGCCTTTCTGACCAAGGCCGGCAAACCCACCGATCTGGCCGAGGGGCGGGCGCGGGTGGTGGCCGACCTGCGGTTGCCGCTGATCCAGAAGCTGAAGACCGAGGATGTCGACTATCACGTGACCGCAGAACTTGACGATCTGCGCTCCGAGAAGATCGCGCCGGGCCAGCTGCTGACCGGCAAGCATCTCAGGCTGTCCGCCGACCGCACCGGGCTTACCATCGCGGGTCCGATGTCGATCTCGGGCGTCGCCGCCGATCTGAGCTGGCACCAGGACTTTGCGCCGGCGCAAAAGGGCAAGAGCCGGGTCGAGGGCAGCCTGACGATCTCGCCCGCCTTCATGAAGGCCTTCAACATCGCGCTGCCCGCGGGCATGGTCGCGGGCAGTGCGCCCGCCCGCTTCTCTCTCGATCTGGCCGAGGGCAAGGCGGCGCAGTTCCGCCTGACCTCTTCGCTGGCCGGCGTCACGCTCGACCTGCCCGCGCTCGGCTGGTCGAAACCCGCTGCCACCAAGGCGGACTTTTCCGTCGCGGGCACGCTCGGCAAGCCCGCCTCGGTTGAGGCGATCACGCTCGAGGCGCCCGGGTTGAAGGCGGCGGGCAGGATCACGCTCCTGCCCGGGGGCGGGCTGGATCTCGCCCATTTCGACAAGCTCAGGATCGGCGACTGGTTCGAGGGTTCCGCCGATATCGAGGGGCGCGGGCCGGGCCAGACCGTCGCCGTCGCTGTCCGCTCCGGTGCGGCCGACCTGACGCGGGCGCAGTTCGGGGCCGGCGACGGCAGCGACCTTCCGCTCGAGGTGATGCTCGACCGGCTCCAGGTGACCCCGACGATCGTGCTCGACGGGTTCCGCGGCCGCTTCACCACCGGCGGCGGCCTGAAGGGCGGCTTCGCCGCGCGGCTGAACGGACGCGCGCAGGTGAAGGGGCAGGTCCTGCCGCACGAGGGTCGCAGCGCCTTCCGGCTGCGGGCAGAGGACGCCGGAGTCGCGCTTTCGGCCGCGGGCATCTTCGAGCGCGCGCGCGGCGGCGTTCTCGACATGGCGCTGACGCCGGTGGGCGCTGCCGGTCACTATGACGGCACGATGCGCATCCGCGACGTCCGCGTCACCGACGTGCCGGCGCTGGCCGAACTTCTGAACGCGGTCTCGGTGGTGGGGCTCCTCGCCCAGCTGAACGGCCCCGGCATCGCCTTCACCAGCGTGAGCGGCGAATTCGGCCTCGGCCCGACGCAGATCGAGATCCGTAATGGCGCCGCCGTCGGCCCGTCGATGGGCATCTCGGCCGCCGGTCTCTACGATCTCGGGCGCGGACAGATCGACATTCAGGGCACCGTCTCGCCACTCTACATCGTGAACAGCATCGGGCGCATCTTCGCACGCAAGGGCGAGGGGCTCTTCGGCTTCAACTACCGCATGACCGGGCCCGCAGGCTCGCCCCGGGTCAGCGTCAATCCGCTTTCGATCCTGACGCCGGGCATGTTCCGCGACATCTTCCGCGCGAGCCCGCCCAAGGCCAGCGAATAGGCAAGCCCATGCAGCTGAGCGATTTCGATTTCGACCTGCCCGAGGCGCTGATCGCGACCCGTCCGGTGCGCCCGCGCAGCGCCGCGCGGCTGCTCGTGGCGGGGCCGGAGAGCCTCGCCGATCGCCACGTCCGCGATCTGCCCGCGCTCCTCGGTCCCGGCGACCGGCTGGTGCTGAACGATACCCGCGTGATCCCCGCGCGGCTCGCGGGCAGGCGGAGCCGGGCGACGGGGCAGGGCACGGCCACGGCGCGGATCGAGGTGACGCTGCTGGAACCGGTGGAGGACGGTGCCTGGCAGGCCCTCGTCAAGCCGCTCCGCAAACTCGGCGAGGGCGAGACGATCGCCTTCGCCGGCGGGCTCTCGGCCGTGGTGGCGCGGATCGCCGAGGGCCGGGCGGTCCTGCGCTTCAACCGCCGGGGCGCGGCGTTCGACGCGGCGCTGGCGGCGGCGGGCGACATGCCGCTGCCGCCCTATATCGCGGCACTCCGCAAGCCCGATGCGCAGGACGCCGAGGACTACCAGACCGTCTTCGCCGCGCGCCCGGGGGCGGTGGCCGCGCCCACCGCCTCGCTGCATTTCGACGCCGACCTGCTGGCCGCGCTCGCCGCCCGCGGCGTCGCCTTCACCCGCGTCACCCTGCATGTCGGTGCCGGCACCTTCCTGCCGGTGAAGGTCGAGGATGTGACGACCCACCGGATGCATGCCGAATGGGGCGAGGTCACGCCCGAGGCGGCGGCCGAGATCAACGCCACCCGCGCCGCCGGCGGCCGGGTGATCCCGGTCGGGACCACGGCGCTGAGGCTGATCGAGAGCGCCGCCCGTTCGGGCCGGGTCGAGCCCTGGCATGGCCCGACCGACATCTTCATCTACCCCGGCTTCCGGTTTCGTGTGACCGACGGGCTGATGACCAACTTCCACCTGCCGAAATCGACGCTCCTGATGCTCGTCTCGGCGCTCATGGGGCTCGACCGGATGCGCGCCGTCTATGCCCATGCGATCGCCTCCG
Organism: Albidovulum sp.; assembly: GCA_020637635.1. Classification (GTDB taxonomy): domain Bacteria; phylum Pseudomonadota; class Alphaproteobacteria; order Rhodobacterales; family Rhodobacteraceae; genus Albidovulum. The sequence goes on along the minus strand of JACKKB010000006.1, from coordinate 128,837 downwards.
GATATCGGTTCTTCTCCTACGGCGACGCCTCGCTTCTCCTGCCGGCCCGCAGGGGGGGCGGCCAATGACGCATTCGGCCCGGTCGCTGTCGCTGCCGTCGCCTTCGCCGTCGCCGAAGCCGGCTATCGCTTGGGTTCGATGAAGGAAATGCCATGCTGACGGTTCTGCGAAACTCCTGGGCCCTGCTTCTGGGCATCATGCTCCTGATGCTCGGCAACGGGATGCAGGGCACGCTCCTCGGGATCCGCGGCGCGATCGAGGGCTTTTCGACCGCGCAGATGTCCTATGTGATGTCGGCCTATTTCGCGGGCTTCCTGTTCGGCAGCCGGATGACGCCCGAGATGATCCGCCGTGTCGGCCATGTCCGGGTCTTCGCCGCGCTCGGCTCGATGATCTCGGCCGTGCTCATCCTCTATGCCGCCGCGCCCGACTGGCTGGCCTGGGCGGCGATGCGGGTGGTGATCGGCTTTTCCTTCTCCGGCGTCTACATCACCGCGGAAAGCTGGCTCAACAACGCCTCGACGAACGAGACCCGCGGCCAGGCGCTGTCGCTCTACATGATCATGCAGATGATCGGCATCATCGCGGCGCAGGCGCTGCTGAACTTCGGCGATCCCTCGGGCTATGTCCTCTTCGTCATCCCCTCGGTGCTGGTCTCGATCGCCTTCACGCCGATCCTGCTTGCCGCCTCGACCGCACCGGCCTTCGAATCGACCAAGCGGCTGAGCTTCGCCGCGCTCTACCGCGCCTCGCCGCTCGGCTGCGTCGGCATGTTCATCCTCGGCGGCATCTTCTCGGCCCAGTTCGGCATGTCCTCGGTCTGGGGCTCGGCCGCCGGGCTCAGCGTCCGCCAGATCTCGATCTTCGTCGCCGTGATCTACATCGGCGGACTGGTGCTGCAATATCCGATCGGCTGGGGCTCGGACCGGTTCGGGCGGCGCATGCTGGTGCTGTGGCTCGCGGCCGCCGGCGCGCTTGTCACGCTGGCGGCGGGCGTCCTCGATCTCGGCTTTCCGGCCCTGCTTGTCGTGGCCTTCTTCATCGGCGGCATCTCGAACCCGCTCTATTCGCTGCTCGTGGCCTATACCAACGACTTTCTCGACAACTCCGACATGGCCGCCGCTTCGGCCGGGCTCATCTTCATCAACGGGTTCGGCGCGATCTCGGGGCCCATCATCACCGGCTGGGTGATGGGTCGGATCGGGCCGGAGGGCTACTTCCTCTTCATGGGCCTTCTCTTCGCGCTTCTCGCCGCCTATGCGCTCTGGCGCATGACGCAGCGCCGCGTGGTGGTCGCCGACCAGCTCGGCGGCTACACGCCCCTGTCGCCGAGCGCCGGCGTGCTGGCCGTCGAGGCGGTGATGGAAGCCGCCCAGGGCGACGACGCCGCGGGATCGCAGCCCCCGCGCGGATGAGGCTTCCCAAGCGGGCCGGTTCCTGCGACGCTGGGCCGAGCGACGCAAGGAAGAGCGGATGGGAGGAGCGGATGACCGAACCTGACACGGTTCTGCGCCACTGGCTCGGCGAGGTCGGCACGGCCAACTGGTATGCGGTCGATCCCGCGATCGACGACGAGATCAGGCGCCGGTTCCTGCCCGACTGGGAGGCAGCGCTTGCAGGCGAGCGCGCGACATGGTGCGCCGACGCGCGCGGCACGCTCGCCTTTCTCATCCTGACCGACCAGTATCCCCGCAACATGTTCCGCGGCGACGCGCGCAGCTTTGCCACCGATGCACTGGCCCGCGGTGTCGCCGAAACCGCGATCGCGCGCGGTCTCGACATGGAAATCGCCGAGCCGGAGCGGCAGTTCTTCTATCTGCCGCTGATGCACTCCGAGGATCCCGTCGATCAGGACCGCGCGGTGAAGCTCGTCGAAAGTTCTCTTCCCGAGACCGGCGGCAACAACCTGCCGCATGCCAGGGCGCACCGCGAGATCATCCGCCGTTTCGGGCGCTTTCCGTTCCGCAACGCCGCGCTTGGCCGCGAGACGACGGAAGAGGAACAGGAGTTCCTGAACGCCGGGGGCTACGGTGCCGTGCTCAGATCCCTTGCGGACAAGGGCTGAGCACTGCCATGCACCCAGCGCATGGCGCTGCGGCGCAAGCCGGATTGCTCGTCGAAAAGAAATAGTTTAAGGCCAAACTACTTTTCTGAGGGAGGAGAGACATGGCTGCGAAGACATTCGACATGATCGTCATCGGCGCGGGTCCGGGCGGCTATGTCGCGGCGATCCGGGGCGCCCAGCTGGGCCTGAACGTGGCCATCGTCGAGCGCGAGCATCTGGGCGGCATCTGCCTCAACTGGGGCTGCATCCCGACCAAGGCGCTCCTGCGCTCGGCCGAGGTCTTCCATCTCATGCACCGCGCCAAGGATTTCGGGCTGAAGGCCGACGGCGTGGGTTTCGACCTCGACGCGGTGGTGCAGCGCTCGCGCGGTGTCGCCAAGCAGCTTTCGGGCGGCATCGGGCATCTGATGAAGAAGAACAAGGTCACCGTCTTCATGGGCGAGGCGCGCCTGGCCGCGAAGGGCATCGTCAGCGTCAAGACCGACAAGGGCAGCGAGGAGCTGGCCGCGAAAGCCATCGTGCTTGCCACCGGCGCCCGGGCGAGGACCCTGCCGGGGCTCGAGGCCGACGGCGATCTGGTCTGGACCTACAAGCATGCGCTGATGCCGAAACGGATGCCGAAGAAGCTGCTCGTCATCGGCTCGGGCGCCATCGGCATCGAGTTCGCCTCCTTCTTCAACACGCTCGGCGCCGATACCACCGTCGTCGAGGTCATGGATCGCGTGCTTCCGGTCGAGGATGCCGAGATCAGCGCCTTTGCCAAGAAGGCCTTCGTCAAGCAGGGGATGAAGATCCTCGAAAAGACCACCGTGAAGAAGCTCGACCGGGCCGGCGGCAAGGTCACCGCGCATCTGGAAGATGCCAAGGGCACCACGACGGCCGAGTTCGACACGGTGATTTCCGCCGTCGGCATCGTCGGCAACGTCGAGGACCTGGGACTCGAGGCGCTCGGCGTCAAGATCGACCGCACCCATGTGGTGACCGACGAATTCTGCCGCACCGGCGTCGAGGGGCTCTTTGCCATCGGCGACATCGCCGGCGCCCCCTGGCTGGCCCACAAGGCCAGCCACGAGGGCGTGATGGTGGCCGAGCTTGTCGCCGGCGGGCATCCGCACCCGATCAAGCCCAATTCCATCGCCGGCTGCACCTACTGCCATCCCCAGGTGGCAAGCGTGGGCCTGACCGAGGCGAAGGCGAAAGAGGCGGGCCACGAGGTCCGGGTCGGCCGCTTCCCCTTCATCGGCAACGGCAAGGCGATCGCGCTCGGCGAACCCGAGGGTCTGATCAAGACGGTGTTCGACGCCAGGACAGGCGAGCTTCTGGGCGCCCATATGGTCGGCGCCGAAGTGACCGAGCTCATCCAGGGCTACATCGTCGGCCGCACGCTCGAGACCACCGAGGCCGAGCTGATGGAGACGGTCTTCCCGCATCCGACGCTTTCGGAAATGATGCACGAGGCGGTGCTGGACGCCTACGGCCGCGCGTTGCATATGTGAGCCCGACAGCCCCGCGCGCCGCAGCGCGGGCGAAGGGCCGGGCGCAGCCATCGCCGGCGGACCGGAAAGGAACGTGGCCATGGCCGGAACCCGCTGGGGATTGATCGCGGCGCTCTGGTTCGCCGGGCTCACCGCCGCGGGCCAGTTCGCCAAGACCGCCGTGATCATCGACCTGCTGCGCCCGGTCTGGCCGGGGGCGGGGGTCTGGCTCGGCCTCGTCGTCTCGGTCGTGGGCTTTGTCGGCATCCTCTTCGGCACGACGGCCGGGATCGCGGTGGCACGGATCGGCCCGCGGCGGATGCTGCTTGCCGCCCTCGTCGTCGGCGCCGCGCTGTCGCTGGCCGAGAGCCTGATGCCGCCGCTCGCGGTGATGATCGTGCTTCGCGCACTCGAGGGGATGAGCCATCTCGCCATCGTCGTGGCCGCCCCGGTCCTGATCGCGGCCAGCGCGCGCCCCGAGGACCAGCCGGCGGCGATGACGCTCTGGTCGACCTTCTTCGCCGTTGCCTTCGCGATCACCGCCTTCGTCGGACGCCCGCTCGTCGCGGCGTCGGGGCCGGCGGCGCTCTTCCTGTGCCATGCGGCACTCATGGCGGGTGCGGCGCTGCTGCTCTCGGTCCTGCTCGCGAAAAGCGAAAGGGTGCCGCGCGACGCCATCGCCGGCGCCGGGCTGATCGAGGCGCACCGGCGCATCTATGCCTCGCCGCGCATTGCCGCCCCGGCACTCGGCTTCGTCTTCTACACGCTGATGTTCGTGGCCTTCCTGACCCTGCTGCCCGATCTCATCGCCCCCGAATGGCGCCTTCTGACGGCAACGGTGATGCCGCTCGTCTCGATCGTGGTCTCGCTCGGTCTCGGAGTGGCGCTCACCCGGGCGCGGGGCGCGGTCCTTACCGTCCAGGTCGGCCTGGGCGCGACCGCGCTCGTCATCGCGCTCCTGGTCGCCAGCGCCGGCCAGGGGGTGATGGCGCTTGTCGCTGTCATGGCCATCTCGGGCGCGCTCGGCCTCGTCCAGGGCGGCAGCTTCGCCGCCATCTCGGAACTGAACGATGCCGGTCCGGCAAGGGCCGAGGCTGCGGGCGCCATCGCTCAGCTCGGCAACGTCGGCACCACGCTCGGCACGCCCGTCCTGTTGCGGATGACCGACCTGTGGGGCCTTCCGGCGGTGCTCTGGTTCGGCCTGCCGCTCTGCCTCGGCGGCATCGCGACCCATGGCTGGCTTGCCCGTCGACGGGCGCGCCAGCCTAGCGGCTGACCGCGCCGCCCGCCGCGATCCAGTCGCCGAGACCGCCGAGATTGACGACCTCGCCATGACCGAGCGATTTCAGCACCTGCGCAGCCATCTGGCTGCGCGCGCCCGAGGCGCAGTAGAGCGCGATCGGCCGGCCGGACTTCAGCTCGGCCAGGCACTCCGGGCACGACGGGTCACATTTCATCCGCAGCACCGCGAGCGGCACGTGCAGCGCGCCCTCGGCCCTGCCGAAGGCAGCAAGCTCGCCCGCCTCGCGCACGTCGATCAACACAATCTCGCCGGTGCCCACGCGGGCGACGATGTCTGAGGCCGGCATCCGGGGGGCGGGGGAGGAACCGAAGAGTCTCATGTCATTCCGTCTCATGGGCCGCGCCACGGATTCGGGCGCCTGGCAAGATTATATTCAGTTTCGTGAATTTGAAATCGCCTTTCGCGGTCTTGTGACCTTGCGTTGCGAGAGTTCGCCTATTGTTCTCAGATTGCGGTTGGAGACTCGTCCGGCTTCGACTATCTCTTAACCCTGATCCGCGGGGGCAGGCATGGCCGAACAGAAGTTCATCGAGGTGCGCGGCGCGCGCGAACACAACCTGAAATCGGTCGACGTGGACATTCCGCGCGACCGGCTGACGGTGATCACCGGGCTTTCGGGGTCGGGCAAGTCCTCGCTCGCCTTCGACACGATCTATGCCGAGGGCCAGCGGCGCTATGTGGAGAGCCTTTCGGCCTATGCCCGGCAGTTCCTCGACATGATGGGCAAGCCGGACGTGGACCATATCACCGGCCTGTCGCCCGCGATCTCGATCGAGCAGAAGACGACCTCGAAGAACCCGCGCTCGACGGTGGGCACGGTGACCGAGATCTACGACTACCTGCGGCTTCTGTTCGCGCGCGTCGGCACGCCCTACAGCCCGGCGACCGGCAAGCCGATCGAGGCGCAGCAGGTGCAGGACATGGTCGATGCGGTGATGGCGATGGAGGAGGGCACGCGCGGCTATCTTCTTGCCCCGATCGTGCGCGACCGCAAGGGCGAATACCGCAAGGAATTCATCGAGCTGCGCAAGCAGGGTTTCCAGCGCGTGAAGGTCGACGGCACCTTCTACGAACTGGAGGAGCCGCCCGCGCTCGACAAGAAGTTCCGCCACGACATCGACGTGGTGGTGGACCGGATCGTGGTGCGCGAGGGGCTGGAGACGCGGCTGGCCGACAGTTTCCGCACCGCGCTGAACCTCGCCGACGGGATCGCCATTCTCGAGACCGCGCCGGCCGAGGGCGAGCCCGAGCGGATCACCTTCTCCGAGAACTTCGCCTGCCCGGTGAGCGGCTTCACCATCCCCGAGATCGAGCCGCGGCTTTTCTCGTTCAACGCGCCGTTCGGGGCCTGTCCGAAATGCGACGGGCTCGGGGTGGAGCTGTTCTTCGATGAGCGGCTGATCGTGCCCGACGTCACGCTCAAGCTCAAGGACGGGGCGCTGGCGCCCTGGTCGAAGTCGAAATCGCCCTATTTCCTGCAGACCATCGACTCGCTTGCCAGGCATTACGGCTTCGATGCCCGCAAGCCCTGGAAGGATCTGCCCGAAAGGGTGCAGGAGCTTTTCCTGCGCGGCTCGGGCGACGAGGAGATCAGGTTCCGCTTCGACGAGGGCGGAAGGGTCTACGAGGTGACGCGCAGCTTCGAGGGCGTGATCCCCAACATGGAGCGCCGCTACCGCGAGACCGACAGCGCCTGGAGCCGCGAGGAGATGGAGCGGTTCCAGAACAACCGCCCCTGCGGGGTGTGCAACGGCTTCCGGCTGCGGCCCGAGGCGCTGGCGGTGAAGATCGCCGGCATCCATGTCGGCGAGGTCGTGCAGATGTCGATCAAGGAGGCCTATGCCTGGGTCGACACCGTTCCCGCGCGGCTCAGCCAGCAGAAGAACGAGATCGCCCGGCTGATCCTGAAGGAAATCCGCGAAAGGCTCGGGTTTCTCAACAACGTCGGGCTCGAATACCTCACGCTCAGCCGCAATGCCGGCACGCTTTCGGGCGGCGAGAGCCAGCGCATCCGGCTGGCGAGCCAGATCGGGTCGGGGCTGACGGGGGTGCTCTACGTGCTCGACGAGCCTTCGATCGGGCTGCATCAGCGCGACAACGACCGGCTTCTCGGCACCCTGAAGAACCTGCGCGACCAGGGCAACACGGTGCTGGTGGTCGAACACGACGAAGAGGCGATCCGCGAGGCCGACTATGTCTTCGACATCGGTCCCGGTGCCGGCGTGCACGGCGGCCAGATCGTCGCCCGCGGCACCCCCGACGAGATCGCCTCCGATCCCGCATCGCTGACCGGGCAGTATCTCTCCGGCGCGCGTGAAATCGCGGTGCCGAAGCATCGGCGCGCCGGCAATGGCAAGAAGCTGACCGTGGTGAAGGCCACCGGCAACAACCTTCACGAGATGACGGCCGAGTTTCCGCTCGGCCGCTTCGTCTGCGTGACCGGCGTCTCGGGCGGTGGCAAGTCGACGCTGACGATCGAGACGCTCTACAAGAACGCGGCGCTGCGCCTCAACGGCGCGCGCGAGACGCCCGCACCCTGCGAGACGATCAAGGGCTTCGAGCATCTCGACAAGGTGATCGACATCGACCAGCGCCCGATCGGCCGCACCCCGCGGTCGAACCCCGCCACCTATACCGGCGCCTTCACGCCGATCCGCGACTGGTTCGCCGGCCTGCCCGAGGCCAAGGCACGCGGCTACCAGCCGGGGCGGTTTTCCTTCAACGTCAAGGGCGGGCGCTGCGAGGCCTGCCAGGGCGACGGCGTCATCAAGATCGAGATGCACTTCCTGCCCGACGTCTATGTCACCTGCGAGACCTGCAAGGGCCACCGCTACAACCGCGAGACGCTGGAGATCAGGTTCAAGGGCAAGTCCATTGCCGATGTGCTCGACATGACGGTCGAGGATGCGCAGGGCTTCTTCGCCGCCGTGCCGTCGATCCGCGAAAAGATGGACGCGCTGGTCCGGGTGGGGCTCGGCTACATCAAGGTCGGCCAGCAGGCGACCACGCTCTCGGGCGGCGAGGCGCAGAGGGTGAAACTGTCCAAGGAGCTGTCCAAACGCTCGACAGGTCGCACTTTGTACATTCTGGACGAGCCTACCACCGGTTTGCACTTCGAGGATGTTCGAAAACTGCTGGAAGTGCTGCACGAACTTGTCGATCAGGGCAACACGGTGGTGGTCATCGAACACAATCTCGACGTCATCAAGACCGCCGACTGGATCATCGACATCGGCCCCGAGGGCGGCGATGGCGGGGGCCGGATTGTTGCCACCGGCACGCCCGAAGCCGTGGCCAGGGTCGAGACCAGCCATACCGGCCGCTATCTTGCGCAGATGCTGAAGGCGCGCCCACGCGTCGCGGCCGAATGACCTCAGCGCCGACGATAGCCTTGGATGATCTCGAGCACGCGGTAGGTCGTGGCGTCGACCCGGTAGATGTCGGGGCCTGACTTGTAATAGCGCCATGCCCCGTCGACGGGTTTCAGCCCGTAGCGGTCGATGTCGATCAGCATGCTGAACTTGTAGACCGGAAAGGCGTCGCCGACGGCGAAATCGGGTACGTGGCGCGCCGCTTTGGGCACGAAGATGCACTTGCCGGTCTCCTTCAGGATCCGGCAGTTGGCGCCCGCCGGCACCGCCGCGGCGAGCGCAAGGGCAAGCCCGGTTGCAAGGGCGGCGCGGAAGCGGGGCATCGCGGACCTCCGTCTACTCATGACACCCGGCCATGATAGCAGGGCCCGGCGGTCGCGTGCGAGCGCCTAGCCCTTCTTCATCGGGCAGGTGTTGAGCCCAAGCAACGAATAGAGCGGGCAGGTGCGCATCAATCCGGTGCCGAGCGCGACGATGCCGAGCACGAGCGGCAGCCAGTTCAGCCCCGTGCCGGACGAGAAATACCACCAGGCGATCAGCGCCAGGCCGAGGAAGAGGCGCAGCGTGCGGTCGATGTCGCCGACATTGGTCTTGAACATACTAGTCTCCTTGGAACAGCCTGCGGGCCAACCCGACCCGTCTTCGCCACTATGGAACCGAACCGGGGCGCTGTCTGCGATCTCGTCGCACCGGGCGCCGCCTGCGGCAAGCCGCCGCAGTGCAGGCAGATCGGCGAGCGCCACGGTGCCACGCTCGGCCGCGACCCGGCCGGCCCGCGCAAAGGCATCGAGCCGGCGCGGGATCGCCGCGCGCGCCCGTGCCGACGGCGGCGGCAAGTTCCTGGTGCGCGGCAGTGACCCGCGCCTGTTCTGCACGGCCGGCAAGCGCCCTGGCGCGCCGGCTCTCGACCCGTTGAAGGGCGACGCGTTCCGGCAGTGCATCTTCCCCCGCAAACGCCCCGCAAACGCCCCGCAAATGCGCCGCAAACGCGCTGCAGACGGGCCGCAGACGGGCTGGAGACGAAGCGTCGGCACGGCGCCGAACCGCCCCTTGCGCCGGTCGCGCCTCGCGCCGGACCTGCAGGATGAGGCCTGATCGGGCGGCGATCGCCGCGCCGGAGCGGGACGCGCCGCCGAGCAGGCCGAGCGTCGTGCGCACACCGGAGGGCCCGGGCGCCACCTCAAAGAGCGGGATGCCAAGGCCCGTCGGCCCGCCGAGGAACACCTCGATCCGCCCGCCGGGCACCGGGATGACGCCGCGGGCGCCTTCGCCGGGACGAAAGAGGGCCCTTGCCCTGGGCCAGCCGCGCCGGCACCGGCGGTCAAGCCGGGCGCGGCCGGCCTCGGGCAGGGGGGCCAGGGCGGGGCCGGCGGTGGTCGATCCGGCATTGACCCCGGAAAGCCCCAGAGAGTGCGGCGCGTCAGCTCATCCCCTGTGGCGCTTCTCGAACCGCGGCAGCATCGCCGAGAAATCCATCCCGCTGCCGTCCTCCTCCTCGACGAAGCGGGCATAGAGCTCGGCGGCAAGCGCGCCCATCGGCGTGTCGGCATCGGCGCCCTCGGCGGCCTGCTGGGAAAGCCGCAGGTCCTTCAGCATCAGATCGGCCGCAAACCCCGGTCGATAGCCGTTGTCGGCCGGCGACTTCGGCCCCACCCCCGGGGCCGGGCAATAGACGTTCATGGTCCAGGAATAGCCCGAGGAGGTCGACACGACATCGAACATCTTCTGCCGGTCGAGCCCCAGCTTGTCGGCCAGCGCGAACGCCTCGCAGGTGGCGATCATGGTCACGCCGAGGATCATGTTGTTGCAGATCTTCGCGGCCTGGCCGGCGCCGGCCTCGCCGCAATGTACGGCCTTCTGGCCCATGATCTCGAAGAGCGGCCCGACCGTGGCGAAGGCCGCCCCGGTGCCCCCGACCATGAAGGTGAGCGTGCCAGCGGTGGCCCCGCCGACCCCGCCCGAGACCGGCGCGTCGAGCGCGCCGAGCCCGGACGCCGCCGCCTCGGCCGCGACCGCGCGGGCGCTTTCGACATCGACGGTCGAGCAGTCGCAGAGCACCGCGCCCGGGCGCATCGCCGGGATCACCTGCGCCGCGACCGCCCGCAGGATGGTGCCGTTCGGCAGCATGGTGATGACCACATCGGCGCCGGCGGCTGCCGCGGCCGCGCTCGCCGCCGGAACGACACCCTCGGGAACCGGGGCGGCGGTATCGAAGCCGGCCACCTCATGACCGGCCGCCGCGAGGTTGCGCGCCATCGGCGCCCCCATGTTTCCCAGCCCGACGAATGCGATCTTCATCGAATCTCCTCCTCGAATGTCAGGGCGTTGTCGCCGAGCGGCGCGAGCATCGCCGCGACGTCTGCGTCCGGAACCGCCCCGGGCCCGGCATGACGCCACCGCGGCGTCCTGTCCTTGTCTATGATCTGCGCGCGGATGCCTTCGAGGAAATCCGCCTGCTCCATTGCCCGCCAGGTGAAGCGGTATTCCAGCGCCAGCGCCTCCCGGATCGTCGCCCGCCCGCGCAATCGCGCCAGCATCTCGATCGTGCAGGCCGCCGAAAGCGGCGCGACGCGGGCCAGCGCCTTGCCAGCCTCGGCCGCAAGGGGGCCGGGGCCGGCGGCGAGCGACGCTGCCACCGCGGCCAGCCCGCCGGCGCCGAAATGCCGGTCGATCTCGGCCCTGAGACCGGCAAGCCGACCCTCGGGCGGCCTGGCCGCGGCAGGGCTGAGGCAGGTCACATCGCCGGTTTCGGCAAGCGCCGCCTTCAACGCCTGCCATTGCGCTTCGGGCACGAAGTGATCGGCAAATCCCGCGAGAATGGCATCGGCCGGGCCGAGCCGTGCCCCGGTGGTTCCGACATAGTCGCCAAGATGGCCCGGCGCCGAGGCGAGGATGAAGGTCCCGCCCACATCCGGCACCAGCCCGATCCCGCACTCCGGCATCGCGATCTGCGCGCTCTCGCCGACGAGCCTGTGGCTGCCATGGCAGCCAAGCCCGACGCCGCCACCCATCGTGAAGCCCTGCAGGAAGCTCACCACCGGCTTGCCATACTCCGCGATGCGCGCGTTCATCCGGTACTCGTCGGCCCAGAAGCGGCGCCCGTAGCCGAAGTCGCCCGCCATGCCGGTGGCATACATCTCGGCAATGTCGCCGCCGGCGCAGAACGCGCGTTCGCCCTCGGCATCGATCAGGACGAGCGCCACCGCGGGATCGCCCGCCCAGGCCACGAGCGCCGCGTCGATCGCCAGGCACATCTCGTAGGTCAGCGCGTTCAGCGCCTGCGGCCGGGTGAGCGTGATGCGCCCGGCGCGGCCGTCGCGGCGGATCGCGATCTCGGCCATCAGCCTCTCTCGGCCAGAAGCGCGCGCGCCACGATCAGCCGCATGATCTCGTTCGTGCCCTCGAGGATCTGGTGCACGCGCAGGTCGCGGACGATCTTCTCGATCCCGTAGTCGGCCAGATAGCCGTAGCCGCCATGCAGTTGCAGGCACTGGTTGGCAACCTCGAAGGCGTTGTCGGTGACAAGCATCTTGGCCATGGCGCAGAACTTCGTCGCATCGGGCGTCCCGTGGTCCAGCTTCCAGGCCGCCTGGCGCAGGAAGATGCGCGCCGACTGCAGCCTGGTCTCAAGTTCGGCCAGCCGGAACTGCAGCGCCTGGAACTGGTCGAGCGTGCGGCCGAACGCCATGCGCTCGCCCATGTAGGCCAGCGTCGCGTCAAGCGCCGCCTGCGCGCCGCCAAGTGCCGATGCCGCGATGTTGAGCCGCCCGCCGTCGAGCCCGGCCATCGCGTAGCCGAAGCCCTTGCCCTCGTCGCCGACGAGGTTTTCGGCCGGGATCACGCAATCGTCGAACTGGACCTGGGCGGTCGGCTGCGCGCGCCAGCCCATCTTCTCCTCGAGCCCGCCGAAGGAAAGCCCGGGCGTGCCGTCCTCGACGATCACGGTCGAGATGCCTCTCGGCCCGTCCGCGCCGGTGCGGACCATGACGACATAGGCATCGGAATAGCCGCCGCCCGAGATGAAGGCCTTGGTTCCGTTCAGTTTCCAGCCCTCGTCGGTGCGCTCGGCACGGGTTCTGAGCGCCGCCGCGTCGGAGCCCGAGCCGGGTTCGGTAAGGCAATAGGAGAAGATCCTTTCCATCGAGCAGAGGGCCGGGAGCCAGCGCGCCCGGGTCTCGGGCGAGCCGAACCTGTCGATCATGCCGCCACACATGTTGTGGATCGACAGGAACGATCCGACCGCCGGGCAAGACATCGCCAGCGCCTCGAAGACGAGCGTCGCATCGAGCCGCCCGAGGCCCGAGCCGCCGTGTTCTTCGCGCACGTAGATGCCGCCGAGGCCGAGCGCCGCCGCCTTGGGCCAGAGTGTCTTCGGGATGGTTCCGTCGCGTTCCCAATCGCGCGCGTGGGGGGCGACATGCTCCTTCCCGAAGGCCAGCGCCATGTCGAAAATCGCCGATTGCTCCTCGCTGAGCGACAGGTCCATTCCGGCCTCCCGATAAAATGAACGTGCGTTTAATTAACGCCATCCGGACGCGCGACGCAAGCATCCGTTTGGGCCCCGGACGGGCGCCCGAATTGTGCCACATTCTTCCGGATCGATTCGGAAAGACGGTGTTTATCATGACAAACAGGCCATACTGTTCGCGTTTTCTCAACAAAGGATACCCCAAGTCATAACTGTGCACGCGAGCGGGTTTCATACCCGCGGAAAACGTGGCGGAACTGAGGCGAATTGGATCGAATTCGCGCAGAAGTGGCGAAAAGCGCCTTTAAGGTTTTGACAACCCTGTCCCGAGCCGGCAAACACGAAGGCGAGAAGGGTGTAACGAACTTTTAGTGTTTCGGAGGGTGACATGAGAAAGCATGTGCTCGCGGCTGTTGTTGGGGCGGCCGCCATGGTGGGGTCCCTTGGTGCGGCAAATGCCGCGACCTGCACGACGACCCTTGGAAAGAAGTCGCTCGACTTTGCGGCGACCTCGGTCAGCGATCCGATCGGTGCGGCCTGTGGCCGTGGCGGACTGTCGGCGAAGAACATCGCCAAGCTGGGCGGCGTTTTCGACGATGCGAACGGCTCCTGGTCGCTCGCCGACAAGGATCGGCGCAGTGCCAACGGCAAGTCGGGTTTCAAGCAGACCAGCCGCGGTGACGGGTTCATCGACCTGACGCTCAATTCCGCCCGGCGGGCGACCTCGGGCACCTGGACGCTCGATCAGTTCCCGGTCGCGACCGAGGTCGTGCTCGTGCTGAAGGCCGGCCGTGGCTTCGCCGCGTTCCTGCTCGATCCGAGCCAGCTGACGGGCGACTGGCTGAGCAGCCACAAGACCCGCGTCGCCGGGCTCTTCTATCGCACCTGCCAGACCGGCAGCGCCAGCTGCAGTGCGGGCGGTTCGGGTGGCTCGACCACCACGCCGCCGGCGCCTGTGCCGGTGCCCGCAGCGGGGCTCCTGCTCCTGGGCGGCCTTGGCGGCCTGGCCGCTCTGCGCCGCCGCCGCAAGGCCTGAGGCCAGCCGGTTCGAGATCCGAAGGGGAGGGGGCGACCCCTCCCTTTTCATTTCCGCCCCTTGCGGCCCGAACAGCGCCGGGATATGGCGCGCACGGCGCACGCCGGGGGCATGACGCGGCCCTGGCCGGCGCGGCTTCCGGGTCCTTCGATTGCCCTCCGATCGTGCTGACTGTACGACCTGCGGCGCCTGCTGTTTCGGCACGCATGACCGCTATGTCGCGATCCTTCCCGAAGATGCCGGCCGCGAGATCCCGCCCTCGGCCCTGACAGAGATCGACGGGCGCCTCTTCATGGCCATGCGCGACGGGCACTGCGCGCAGCTGACCCGGACCGCCGACAACCGCCTGACCTGCGCCCTTTACCGGCACCGCCCCGAGGCCTGCCGGGCATTCCGGGCGGGCAGCTTCGAATGCGGTCGCGCCCGCACCCGCCGGTTGCCGCTGGCCGAGGCGATGCGCTGCCCGCCGCCGGACCTGCCCAACGCCCTTGGTGCGCCCTCAGCAAAAGGGCCGGAGGCGGAACCGCCCCCGGCCCATGTCATCGGACCACCGACCAGGGGGCGGATGCCTCCCGCCACCTGACGCTCAGTCCATCGCCTTGAACGCGAACTCGCCACCCTCCTTGATGCCCGAGAACCAGCGCGCCGTGACCGTCTTGGTCTTGGTGTAGAACTTGAAGGCATCGGGGCCATACTGGTTCAGATCGCCAAAGGCCGACTTCTTCCAGCCGCCGAAGGAGAAGTAGGAGAGCGGCACCGGGATCGGGAAGTTGATGCCGACCATGCCGACGTTGACGCGCGAGGCGAAGTCGCGCGCGGTGTCGCCGTCGGCGGTGAAGATCGCGGTGCCGTTGCCATAGGGGTTGTCCATGGTCAGCTTCAGCGCCTCTTCATAGGACCCGGCGCGGACGGTGCTGAGGACGGGGCCGAAGATCTCTTCGCGGTAGATGTCCATCTCCTTCGTCACCCGGTCGAAGAGCGAGGGGCCGACGAAATAACCGTTCTCGTAGCCCTGAAGCTTGAAGCCGCGCCCGTCGACGACAAGCTTGGCGCCTTGCTTGACGCCCGAATCGATGAGGCCCCGGATGCGCATCTCGGCCTGCTTGGTGATGACGGGGCCATAGTCCACGTCCGCACCGGCGGTATAGGGACCGACCTTCAGCTTCTCGATCCGCGGCACCAGCCGCTCGATCAGCGCGTCGGCGGTTTTCTCGCCCACGGGCACCGCGACCGAGATCGCCATGCAGCGTTCGCCCGCCGCACCGAAGCCCGCGCCCACCAGCGCGTCGGCGGCCTTGTCGAGATCGGCGTCGGGCATGATGATCATGTGGTTCTTGGCGCCGCCGAAGCACTGCGCGCGCTTGCCGTTGGTGCAGGCGCGGCCATAGATATACTGCGCGATCGGCGTCGAGCCGACGAAGCCGACACCCTGGATCGTCTCGTTGTCGAGGATCGCGTCCACCGCTTCCTTGTCGCCGTTCACGACCTGCAGGACGCCGTCGGGCAGGCCCGCCTCCTGAATCAGTTCGGCCAGTCGCAGCGCGGTCGAGGGGCAGCGTTCGGACGGCTTGAGGATCATCGCGTTGCCCGAAGCCAGCGCCGGGCCCATCTTCCACAGCGGGATCATCGCGGGAAAGTTGAAGGGCGTGATGCCGGCGACGACGCCGAGCGGCTGGCGCAGCGCGTAAAGGTCGATGCCGGGCCCGCCGTCGTTCATGTATTCGCCCTTCAGAAGATGCGGCGCGCCCATGCAGACCTCGATGACCTCGAGCCCGCGCTGCACGTCGCCGCGCCCGTCGGGCAGCGTCTTGCCATGTTCGCGGCTGACGAGTTCGGCCAGTTCGTCCATGTGACGGTTGATGAGGTCGGCGAATCGCATCATCACCCGCGCGCGCCGTTGCGGGTTGGTCGCGGCCCAGGCCGGCTGCGCCTTGGCGGCCTCGGCCACGGCGGCATCGAGCTCGTCCCTGGTGGCCAGCGGCACGCGGCCCTGGACCTCGCCGGTCGCGGGGTTCATCACATCCGAGAAGCGGCCCGAGGTGCCCTTCACATGCTTGCCGTTGATCCAGTGCGTCAGTTCGGTCATTCGATCCTCCCGATTCAGTCCGGCGCAGAATAGGCTTGCAAATTTGCGTGGGAAAGAGGCAGTTTCCCAAATGTGTTTTGCAATTTTGCAAAGGCCGACATGCCCGACTGGGACGATCTTCGCATATTCCTGGCCGTCGCGCGCGCCGAGAGTCTCTCGGGCGCGGGCAAGCTTCTGAAGCTCGATCCGGCGACCGTGGGGCGCCGCATCGCCCGGCTCGAGGAGGCGGTGGGCGCGCGGCTCTTCACCCGCTCGGCCCAGGGCTATGCGCCCACCGAAGCGGGCCAGCGGCTCTTCGACCAGGCGCTCGGTGCCGAACAGGCGGTCGCGGGCGCGCTGGACGAGGTGCGGGGCGTGCCCGGGCGGCTCAGCGGGCAGGTCCGCCTCGGCGCACCCGACGGCGCCGCGAACTACCTGCTGCCGCAGGTCGTCGCGGCGATCTGCGACGACCATCCCGGGCTCGAGGTGCAGATCGTCGCGCTGCCGCGGGTCTTCAACCTGTCCAAGCGCGAGGCCGACATGGCGATTGCCGTCTCGAGCCCCGATACCGGGCGTCTGACGGTGCAGAAGCTGACCGACTACCATCTGCATCTGGCCGCCGCGCCCGACTATCTGGCATCCAGGCCGCCGATCCGCGGCCTTGCCGATCTCCGGCATCACCGGATGATCGGCTATATCCCCGATCTCATCTTCGACAAGGAAATCGACTACCTCGCCGCGACCGGGGTCGAGACCGTGAGTCTGGCGTCGAACTCGGTCTCGGTGCAGTTCAACTGGATCAGGACCGGGGCCGGGGTCGGCATCGTCCACGACTTCACGCTGCCGGCCGCGCCGGGGGTCACGCGCATCCTCACCGAGGCGTTCTCGCTCACCCGCAGCTTCTACCTGATCCGCCATGCCGACGACCGCAGGGTCGAACGGCTGAACCGCTTCGCAGCCCTGCTGGCGCAGGGGATCCGCCGCGAGGTGAGCCGCCTCGAAGCCTTGGCTTGACAGAAGCCGGGCGACAGGGGACGCTGCGGAAAGCTCTGCAATCTCGGGAGGATATCATGCAGGTCCACCAGATTCTCCGGTCCAAGCCCAAGGCGACCATCATCACGGTGCAGCCCGGCTCCAGTGTCGCCGACGCGGCACGGCTTCTGGCCGAGAGACGGATCGGCGCGGTCATCGTCTCGAAGGACGGGCGCAGCCCACTCGGCATTCTTTCCGAGCGCGACATCGTGCGCGATCTCGGCCGGCGCGGGGCGATCTGTCTTGGCGAGAAGGTCGAGGCGCTGATGACGCGCAACGTCATCTCCTGCGCGCCCGACGAAAACACCGACGACGTGCTGGAAAAGATGACCGCCGGCCGCTTCCGCCACATGCCGGTCATGGACGGCGACGGCATGGTCGGCATCATCTCGATCGGCGATGTGGTGGCCGCGCGGCTTTCCGAACTGGCGATGGAGAAATCCGCGCTCGAAGGCATGATCATGGGCAACTGAGACCGCGCGCCCCCTTGCAATCTACCGCGCAATAATGTTGCGTGCCCGCGACCGCGCGCCATTCCATCAAGAAGGACTCCGCGATGCGCATCGGCCTCTATCCCGGCACCTTCGATCCGGTGACGCTTGGTCATACGGACATCATCAAGCGCGCCATGGTGCTGGTCGACCGCCTCGTCATCGGCGTCGCGATCAACCGCGACAAGAGGCCGCTCTTCTCGCTGGAGGAACGCGTGGCCATGGTCGAGGCGGAATGCGCGCCGATCCTCAGCCAGACCGGCGGCGAGATCGTGGTGCATCCGTTCGAGACCCTGCTGATCGACTGCGCCCGCGAGGTCGGCGCCCAGATCATCGTTCGCGGCCTGCGCGCCGTTGCCGATTTCGAATACGAATTCCAGATGGTCGGCATGAACCGCGCGATGGACGACAGCATCGAGACGGTGTTCCTGATGGCGGATGCGCGCCGTCAGGCGATCGCCTCGAAGCTGGTCAAGGAGATCGCGCGGCTCGGCGGTGACGTCTCGCGCTTTGTCACCCCCTCCGTGGCCGCGGCGCTGAGCGCGCGCTTCTGAGCGCGCTGCCTGCCGCCGCCACGGCGATTTCCGTTGCCCGAGGAGCGCAGCCCGTGCCACGGTCGTCTCGAACCGATCCGGAGGAGGCGATGAGCGACAGCGATCTCTGTTACCTGTCCGCAGCCGGGGCTCTGGCGCGGTTTCGCGACCGCAGCCTCTCGCCGGTCGAGCTGATGAGCGCGGTCATCGCGCGCGCCGAGGCCGTCGAGCCGGCGGTGAACTGCCTGACCTACCGCCATTTCGACGAGGCCATGGACGAGGCCCGCAAGGCCGAGGCGCGCTATGCGAAGGGCGCGCGCACGCGCCCGCTCGAAGGGCTGCCGGTGGCGGTCAAGGACGAAAGCACCATCGCCGGCAGGCCGGTTTCGAACGGATCGCTCCTCATGGCCGGGACCGTGGCGGAGAGCACGTCGGAGGTGAACGCGCGGATCCTGAAGGCGGGCGGCATCGTCCACGCCCGCACCGCGACCCCGGAGTTTTCCTGCGCCGGCTACACCTGGTCGCGGCTCTGGGGCGTCACGCGCAACCCCTGGAACCGCGAGATGACGCCGGGCGGCTCTTCCGGCGGTTCGGGCGCGGCGCTGGCGGCCGGGCTCGCGCCGCTCGCCACCGGCTCCGACATCGGCGGCTCGATCCGGATCCCGGCCTCGGCCACCGGCACGGTCGGCTACAAGCCGCCCTATGGCCGCAACCCCGAGGACCCGCCCTTCAACCTCGATTTCTACTGCCACAACGGGCCGATGGCGCGGACGGTGGGCGATGCGATCCTGCTCCAGAACGTGATGGCAGGGCCGTCGCCGCGCGACATCGCCTCGCTGAAGCCGAAACTGCGCCTGCCCGGGAGCTATGCGCCGATCCGCGGCTGGAAGATCGCGGCCTCGATCGATCTCGGCCTTTTCGAGATCGATCCCGAGGTGCGCCGCAACACCGAGGCGGCGCTCGACCGGTTCCGCGATCTGGGCGCCACTGTCGAGATGGTCGATCCCGGCCTGCCGCCCGGCACGATGGAGGCGGCGATGGCCTATCTCCACCACATCTTCGGCGCCTATATCGGCAAGCTCGAGGCCGAGCACGGCGACCAGATGACGACCTATGCCCGTGCCTTTGCGAGGTCCGGCCTCGGCTCGACAGCCACGGATTTCGTGGCCAGCCTCGAAGTGGCGGGCGCCGCCTACGACGCCTTCGGGCCGCTCATGGAGCGCTACGATCTCTTCGTCTGCCCGACGCTGGCGATCCCCGCGGTGCCGGCCGATTTCGACCAGTCGAAGGATAGGCTCTCGATCAACGGCCGCCCGGTCGATCCCGCGCTCGGCTGGGCGATGACGCCGGTCTTCAACATGCTGAGCCGCTGTCCGGTGCTGTCGCTGCCCTCGGGCCGCGCCGCCTCGGGCGTGCCGACGGGGATCCAGCTTGTCGGCAAGACCTATGCCGACCGCGATGTCTTCCGCGCCGGCATGGCCTATGAGGCCGCGAGCGGCGGCTGGTTCACCCGCGGGGCCGACCGGCCGGTGCTGCCCTGAGCCCGGGGCACGCCGCGCTCAGATCAGCTTTCCCATCGCGACGGCGGTATCTGCCATTCGGTTCGAGAAGCCCCATTCGTTGTCATACCAGGAGAGGACGGAGCAGAGGGTTCCGTCCATGACCTTGGTCTGGTCGATGTGAAAGACGCTGGATCGGCTGTCGTGGTTGAAGTCCGAGGAGACGTTCTTGAAGAGCGTATAGCCGAGGATGCCCTTCAGGGGCCCGTCGGCGGCGGCGCGGATCGCGGCGTTGATCTCGTCGACCGAGGTCGCGCGCCTGGCGATGAACTTCAGGTCCACCACGCTCACGTTCGGCGTCGGAACCCGGATGGCGAAACCGTCGAGCCTGCCCTTCAGTTCCGGCAGCACCAGGCCCACGGCCTTGGCCGCCCCGGTCGAGGTCGGGATCATCGAGAGCGCCGCGGCGCGGGCGCGGTAGAGATCCTTGTGCATCGTGTCGAGCGTCGGCTGGTCGCCGGTATAGGAATGGATCGTCGTCATCATTCCCTTCTCGATGCCGATCGCCTCGTTCAGCACCTTGGCCACCGGCGAGAGGCAGTTCGTGGTGCAGGAGGCGTTCGAGACGACGATGTCGTCCCTGCTCAGCGTGTCGTGGTTGACGCCGTAGACGATGGTCTTGTCGGCACCCTCGCCCGGGGCCGAGATGAGCACGCGGGAGGAGCCGTTTTCCAGATGCGCCTGGCACTTCTCCTTCGAGGTGAAGATGCCGGTGCATTCCATGACCACGTCGACATGCGCCCAGGGCAGATCGGCGGGGTTGCGCAGCGCCGTGACCTCGATCGGGCCGCGGCCGACGTCGATCGTCGTCTCGGTGGTCGTCACCTCGGCCGGAAAGCGGCCGTGCACACTGTCGAAGCGCAACAGATGGGCGTTGGTCTCGACCGGGCCGAGATCGTTGATCGCCAACACCTCGATATCGCGCCGCCCCGATTCGACGATTGCCCTGAGAACGTTGCGGCCGATCCGGCCAAACCCGTTGATGGCTACTTTGACGGTCATTCCTGCCTCCGGTGTTGGCGATGTGGACGGGCGGCGGGTTGCCGTGCACCGGCCCGATGGTTGCGCTAACATGGCGCGGCCGCCGGGTCGCATGGCGATCGCACCACGTCAACCGGAGAGTAGCGGCCTCAGCGCCAGAAGGCGAGCCATTCGATCAGTTCGGAGAGCTTGCGCGCCAGGAAGAGCGACCCGGCCCCGGCGAAGATGGCCAGGTCGACAACGATCAGCAGCACCACGAGCGCCGCGAGCACGAAGGCGATTCGGTTGGTCATGGGCCGGGCACGGCGCCCGCGGGGCTCCTTATTGCAGGAGCCGCCCCATCGCGCCGGCCACATCGGCCATCCGGCAGGAGAAGCCCCATTCGTTGTCGTACCAGGCGAGCACGCGCACGGTGCGCTTGCCCACGACCTTGGTCTGGTCGGGCGCGAAGATAGACGAATAGGGCGTGTGGTTGAAGTCGATCGAGACCTTGGGTTCGGGATCGTAGGACAGCACCATTCCCATGTAGCCGGCGGCGGCTTCGCGCACGATCTCGTTGACGTCGTGCACGCTCACGTCGCGGCCCGCCTGGAAGGTCAGGTCGACGGCCGAGACGTTCGGCGTCGGCACCCGGATCGCGGTGCCGTCGAGCTTGCCCGAGAGTTCCGGAAGCACTTCGCCGAGCGCCTTCGCGGCGCCGGTCGAGGTCGGGATCATCGCCATCGCGGCGGCGCGGGCGCGATAGAGGTCCTTGTGGCGGCGGTCGAGCGTCGGCTGGTCGCCGGTGTAGGAATGGATCGTGGTCATGATGCCGCTCTCGATGCCGATCTTGTCATTCAGCACCTTGGCGAGCGGCGCCAGGCAGTTGGTCGTGCAGGAGCCGTTCGAGACCACCAGATGCTCGTTCTTCAGCTCGCGGTGGTTCACGCCATAGACCACGGTCTTGTCGGCATTCTTGGCCGGCGCCGAGACCAGCACCCGCCGCGCGCCATGGTCGAGATGGACCGCGGCCCGGGCGCGATCGTTGAACTTGCCGGTGCATTCCAGGACGACATCGACGCCGTCCCAGTCGAGCTCGTCGGGATTGTAGGTCGACATCACCTCGATCGGCCCGCGGCCGAGGTCGAGCGTGTTGCCCGAAACCTTCACCGGCCCGCCGAAGCGGCCATGCACGCTGTCGTATTTCAGCAGATGCGCGTTCGTCTCGATCGGTCCGGTGGCATTGATCTTGACCACCTGGACATCGTTGCGCGCCGCTTCCGCGATATGCGCGAGCGTGCAGCGCCCGATCCGGCCGAAGCCATTGATGCCGATGGTCACCGTCATGTTCCGAACTCCTGAACGCCCTGAATGAGGCCGGGGCCCCGATCCCTGTGGTAGATCTCCTAGCAGAGACCAAAGGCGCCTAAAATACGCATATTCAACATGTTAGCGAAAACAGCCGATTGTTAGCGGCAACACCCGGGACAATCGCCGTGGATTTGCCCGCTTGTTCCGCGCCCGGGACCGGCGGCGCCCCGCCGCCGCCGCGCCCCGCGAACCTGGCCGAGGCGCCTCCGGCGGGCGCGGCGGCCGGGCCGCCCCTTGCCCCCGGACCGGGATCGTCTAGGCTGGCCCGGCAACGAGCGACTGGAAACGAGCGACGGGCGGCCAGGCGACGGGCGGCCAGGAGACGGGCGGCCAGGAGACGGTCGGGCAGACGTGGCCGGTAGTCGGGGCAGGCAGGCGGGGCAGGCAGGCGGGGCGGGTATGAGCGGGCTTCTGGCGCTACTGGACGATGTCGCGGCGATCGCCAAGGTCGCGGCGGCAAGCGTCGACGACGTGGCCGGCATGGCCGCCAAGGCCGGCAGCAAGGCCGCGGGCGTGGTCATCGACGACGCCGCCGTGACGCCGAAATACGTTCACGGATTCGAGGCCCGGCGCGAACTGCCGATCATCTGGAAGATCACCCGCGGCTCGCTCTTCAACAAGATCGTGCTGCTTCTGCCGGCTGCGCTCCTGCTCAATGCCTTCGCGCCCTGGCTGGTGACGCCGCTGCTGATGTTGGGCGGCGCCTATCTGTGCTTCGAGGGCGCCGAAAAGATCTTTCACGCGCTCTTTCCCCACCGCGATGCCGCCGTCGACCAGGACCTCGACGTGGGCGACCCGCGGCATCTGGAGGAGACCCGCGTTGCCGGCGCGATCAAGACCGATTTCATTCTCTCGGCCGAGATCATGACCATCACGCTGGCCGCGATCCCCGAAAGTCCGCTCTGGATGGAGGCGCTGACGCTCGGCCTGGTCGGCGTGGGGATCACGTTTGTCGTCTATGGATCGGTCGCGCTCATCGTCAAGATGGACGACATCGGTCTCTTTCTGGCGCGCCGGGCGCGGACCGGGGCGGGGCGCGCGCTCGGCCGCGGGCTCGTGCGCGGGATGCCGAAGCTCCTGAAGCTGCTCGCGACCGTCGGCACCGCGGCAATGCTCTGGGTCGGCGGCCAGATCATCCTGCACGGGCTAGACGTGCTCGGCTGGCCCGGGCCCTACGCAACGATCCACCACTGGGCCGGGGCCGCCGCCGATGCGGCGCCCGAGAGCCTGTCGGGCTTTCTGGGCTGGTCCGTGGCCGCGCTCTGCGATGCCGCCTTCGGCCTCGCGCTCGGACTGGTGCTCATTCCGCTCGCGAAGCGGGTCCTCGGCCCGCTCTTGGCGCTCGTCACCGGTGCGAAGGGGGACGGCCACTAGCCCGCCCCGCCAACGCCCGCCCCGCCAACGCCCGCCAGACAGGGTCCGCCAGACAGGGACCGCCCGACAGGGACCGCCAGACCGGGACCGCCAGACCGGGACCGACGTCAGAGCATTCCGCTCACCTGCGCGACGACGGCCTCGGCGGTGATGCCGAATTCGGCATAGAGCCGCTCGGCCGGGGCCGAGGCGCCGAAGCCCGTCATGCCGACGAAGCCGGCCTTGGCCTCGCGCCCGCGCTCGCCCAGAAGCCAGCGGTCCCAGGGCTGCCGCACGGCGGCCTCGACGGCGACCCGTACCGGCCCGGCAGGCAGGATCTTCTTGCGGTAAGCCTCTGGCTGGGCTGCGAAAAGCTCCATGCAGGGCATCGAGACGACGCGCGTTCCGATGCCCTTTTCCTGCAGCATCTCGCGTGCCTTCAGCGCGATCTCGACCTCTGATCCGGTGGCCATCAGGATCGCCCGGCGCTTGCCCTCGGCCTCGCGCAGGACATAGGCGCCCTGCGCGGTCAGGTTGCGCCCGGCATGCTGCGTCCGCACCGTCGGCAGGTTCTGCCGGCTGAGCGCCAGCACCGAGGGCGTCCTTTCCGAGGTCAGCGCCAGTTCCCAGGCCTCGGCGGTCTCGATCAGGTCGGCGGGCCGGAAGGTCCAGGTGTTGGGCGTCGCGCGGCAGATGGCGAGATGCTCGACCGGCTGATGGGTCGGCCCGTCCTCGCCAAGGCCGATGCTGTCATGCGTCATCACATAGACGGTCGGCACTCCCATCAGCGCCGAAAGCCGCATCGCACCGCGCGCGTAGTCGGTGAAGCACAGGAAGGTGCCGCCGTAGGGGCGCACGCCGCCGTGCAGCGCCATGCCGTTCATCGCCGCCGCCATGCCGTGTTCGCGGATGCCGTAGTGGATATAGCGGCCCTTGCGGTTCGAGGCGTCGAAGATGCCGAGATCGCCGGTCCTGGTGTTGTTCGATCCGGTCAGGTCGGCCGAGCCTCCGATCGTCTCGGGCATCACCGGGTTGATTACCTCGAGCACCATTTCCGAGGCCTTGCGCGTCGCGACCTTGGGCTGCGCTTCCGAACCCTGCCGTTTCAGCGCCCGGATCGTCGCGGCCAGCTTCTTCGGCGCCTCAAGGCCCGTCTGACGCGCGAACTCCGCCTTCTTCGCGGCGGAGAGGCCGTTCAGGCGGCCTTCCCACGCCTTGCGCTCCGCCGCGCCCCGCGCGCCGGTCCTGCGCCAGGCGTCGAGGATGTCGGCGGGGATGTCGAAGGCGCCGTGCGGCCAGCCGTAGATCTCCTTCACCGCCTTGATCTCCTCGGCGCCAAGCGGCGAGCCATGGGCGCCGGCGGTGTCCTGCTTCCTGGGGCTGCCGAAGCCGATATGAGTCTTGCAGTCGATGAGCACCGGCCGGTCCGAGGTCTTCGCCGCGCTCATCGCCCGGTCGATGTCGACGGGGTCGTGGCCGTCGCAATGCAGCACCGTCCAGCCGGCCGCGGCGAACCGGGCGCGCTGGTCGGTGATGTCGGACAGGCCGATCCTGCCGTCGATCGAGATGTCGTTGTTGTCCCAAAGAACGATGAGTTTCGAGAGCTTCTGCATCCCGGCGAGCCCGATCGCCTCGTGGCTGATGCCCTCCATCAGGCAGCCGTCACCGGCGATGACCCAGGTGTGGTGATCGACGATCCCGGCGCCGAAACGGGCGCGCAGCGATTCCTCGGCGATGGCGAAGCCGACGGCGTTCGAGATGCCCTGACCGAGGGGGCCGGTCGTCGTCTCGACGCCGGAGACATGGCCGTATTCCGGGTGCCCGGCGGTGATCGAACCCCACTGGCGGAAGGCGCGGATCTGGTCGAGCGTGACGTCCTTGTAGCCGGTGAGGTAGAGGAGCGCATAGATCAGCATCGAGCCGTGCCCGGCGGAGAGGATGAAGCGGTCCCGGTCGGCCCATTTCGGCGCCGATGCATCGAACTTCAGATGCTTTCCGAAGAGCACCGTCGCGACATCGGCCATGCCCATCGGCATTCCCGGATGCCCGGAACTGGCTGCCTGAACCGCGTCCATGGCCAGCGCACGGATGGCGCAGGCCCTGGCCCAGTGATCGGGGTGGTGCGAACGCAGGGTTGCAATATCCACGGCTTGTCCTTCCTTTGGCGACGGTTGCGGCTTGATAGCAGCCTGCCGGGCAAGATCAAGCGCGTCGGGCGGCGGTTTTGCGAAAGGGGAAGCATTGCCCACCGGCTTTGGTCTAGACTTTGCCCTGGCCGTGGGGGCCGCCGATTCGCCGGTGCGCGCTGTCGCAAGATCCCCACGCCTTGCGCAGAACCGACTGCGCGCTGGACAAAAACCGGTGGGGACTGCACATGAGTGACATTACCGAGTTCGAACGCCGCATTTCGGCCGCGCTCGCGCGGATCGGAGCGGCACTGGACCAGGCCGGTCCGGCTGCGGCACCGGCAGGGGGCGACGCCTCGGCCGCGCTGACCGAAGCGCTCGAAGCCGAACGGACGGCGAATGCGCAGCTCAACGAACGGGTCCGCGCGATCAAGGACAAGCAGGAACGCATGGTCGCGTCGCTGGAACAGAAGGTCGCCCATCTGAGCGCTCAGCTCGATGCCAATGGCCAGGAGCTGCAGCGGCTGAAGCGGCTCAACATCGAACTGACCGAGACCAATCGCGCGCTCGCCGCCTCCGCCGAGGCGGGCGTTGCCGAGCCGCATCTCATCAATCGCGCGATGATGTCCGAGCTTGATGCCCTGCGCGCCGCGCGCGCCGCCGAAGTCGCGGAGCTTGACGAGATCCTTTCGGAACTGCGCCCGCTGATCGAGGAGGTGGCCTGATGCCCGACGTGAAGATAGCCATCGGCGGCCGCGAGTTCGACGTTTCCTGCCAGCCGGGCGAGGAGCATTTCCTGCATTCCGCCGCCAAGCTGCTCGACAACGAGGCGCGCGTGCTCGTCGGTCAGATCGGCCGCATCCCCGAGGCGCGGATGCTGCTCATGGCCGGGCTCATGCTGGCCGACAAGGCCGCCGGGCTCGAGGACCAGCTGCGCGCCGCCGAGGAGCGTGCGGTGGTGGCCGAGCGGGTCGCGGCCAACGCGCGTGCCAACCCCGAGCGGGTCGAGGTGCCGGTGATCCCCGAGGTCGTGACCGAGACCTTCGCCGAGATCGCCGCCCGGACCGAGGCCATCGCCGCCCGGCTCGAAGAGCGCCTCGCCTCATGATCCGCGGGCCCGCCGTGCTCGTCGCGGCGCTTGCGGCGGCGGCGCCGGCCTGCGCGGCGCCGGAGGTGATCGGCATCACCTTTCGCTGCGAACGCGGTGTCGAAATCCCCGTGACCTTCGTGATTGCCGCGGACGGGTCGGTCGCGGTTCTCACCGTCGAAGGGCGGCAGATCGCCTTGCCGCAGGCGGTTTCCGGCTCGGGCGCGCGCTATGCCTGGCCGTCGGACGGGTCGGGCTATGTCTTCTGGACCAAGGGCGACGAGGCGACGCTGTCATGGGCCGACGGCGCGACCTCGCAGGAGGTCACGCTCTACGGCGCCTGCAGGGTGGCGGGCTGAGCCCGGTTCCGGCGGGCCGACCGGCTCAGGCGTTGGCGGCCCGGATCTGTTCGGCGGCAGCCTTGTCATAGGCGATGCCCTTGGCGTCGAAGAGCTGGTCGAGCTCGCCCGAGAGCGTCATCTCGGTGATGATGTCGCAGCCGCCGACGAATTCGCCCTTCACGTAGAGCTGCGGGATCGTCGGCCAGTCGGAGAAATCCTTGATCCCCTGGCGGATGTCGGCGTCGGCAAGCACGTTCACGTCGACATAGCTGACGCCCATGAAGTTGAGGACGCCGGCGACGCGGCTCGAAAAGCCGCATTGGGGCATCGCCTTGGTCCCCTTCATGTAGAGAACGACGTCGTTGGCCGTGACGGTGTCACGGATCAGGTCTTTTGCAGTGGTGGTCATGGCTTCACTCCGGTGCCTTCGTGGTCAGCGCAAGCGCGTGCAATTCGCCCTGCGCGCCGTCCATCTTTCCCTTGAGCGCGGCATAGACCGCGCGTTGTTGCTGGACGCGGTTCATGCCGCGGAAACTCTCGTCCTCGACCAGAGCCGCGAAATGCGCGCCATCGTCGCCATCGACCTGGATCCGTGCCTGCGGAAAGCTCT
The DNA here is from genome assembly GCA_020637635.1 of Albidovulum sp. Classification (GTDB taxonomy): domain Bacteria; phylum Pseudomonadota; class Alphaproteobacteria; order Rhodobacterales; family Rhodobacteraceae; genus Albidovulum. The sequence continues at coordinate 101,591 of JACKKB010000006.1, read as the reverse complement.
CGCGCAAGAGGATCTCGATTTCTTCGGCGCTGATCGGCATGGGTATCTCCTGTCTTGATGTCAACCTAGGCCCTGCCGCGTGCCGCCGCAAGGTGGCGCGGCGCCGCGGCGGGACGCCTCCGGCGGGGGTATTTGGGCAACGAAGAGGCCTGCGGGCGCCCCCGGAGGCTGCCCGGGCACGCGCTCAGGGTCCCTGAGGCCGGGCCGGGGTCCGGCCCGCGGGCGGGGTGGCCTGCGGGCCGGACGGGCGCGCATGTCGTGCGGCCTCAGCCCGCAACCGCGGCGGCGAAGGCGGTCCGATAGAGCCGCGAGAGCTCGGCCAGGGGCGCCGAGGCGGCGCCGAGACGCACCGTCTTGCCGCCGAACCGGCCCACGCGGGAGACCGCAACCCCGGCGGCGGCGGCGGCAGTCAGGAGGGCCTCGAGCCTGGCGGGCGCGACGGCCACCAGATAGCGTGCCTGATCCTCGCCGAAGAGCTGGCCGATATCGCCGCTGTCGAGCGCGACGCCGATCCCGGCCGCCTCGGCCATCTCGAAGGCGGCAAGCGCGAGCCCGCCGTCCGAGAGGTCGGTCGCGGCACCGAGGAGCGCGCGGTTTTGGCGGAGGAAATCGCCGTTGCGCCGCTCGGCGGCGAGATCGACGGCGGGCGCGTCGCCCTCTTCGCGGCCGAAGGCCTCGGCGAGGAGCGCCGACTGGCCGAGATGGCCGCGCGTTTCGCCGATGACCACGGCGAGGTCGCCCTCGGCCGGTTGCCCCGCGATGAGCTCGTCGAGCGATTTCAGCAGGCCCACCGCGCCGATGGTCGGTGTGGGCAGGATGCCCTTGCCGTCGGTTTCGTTGTAGAGCGAGACGTTGCCCGACACGATCGGCATGGCAAGGGCCGTGCAGGCCTCGCCGATGCCTTTCACGGCGCCGACGAACTGGCCCATGATCTCGGGTTTTTCGGGGTTGCCGAAATTGAGGTTGTCGGTCGCGGCGAGCGGCGTGGCGCCGACCGCCGTGAGGTTGCGCCAGGCTTCGGCCACCGCCTGTTTGCCGCCCTCGAACGGGTTGGCCTTCACGTAGCGCGGGGTCACGTCCGAGGTGAAGGCGAGCGCCTTTTCCGTTCCGTGAACACGCACCACGCCCGCGCCGAGGCCCGGCAGGCGCACGGTGTCGGCCATGACCATCGTGTCGTACTGTTCCCAGACCCAGGCCTTGTGGGCGTGGTTGGGGCTGCCGATCAGCGCCTTCAGCCCCTCGACAGGGTCGATGGCCGGCACCTCGCCAAGCGGCGCGGCCGGCGGCGTCGCCACCCACGGGCGGTCGTATTCCGGCGCGGTGCTCGACAGTTTGCTGAGCGGCAGGTCGGCCTTGGTCTCGTTGCCATGGATGATCAGGAACCGGTCCTCGACGATGGTTTCGCCGACGATGGCGAAATCGAGATCCCATTTCTCGAAGATGGCGCGGGCCACGGCCTCCTTTTCCGGCTTGAGGACCATCAGCATCCGTTCCTGGGATTCCGACAGCATCATCTCGTAGGCGGTCATGCCCTTTTCGCGGCACGGCACCCGGTCGAGGTCGAGCCGGATGCCGAGCCTGCCCTTGTCGCCCATCTCCACGGCCGAGCAGGTGAGGCCCGCGGCCCCCATGTCCTGAATGGAGATCACGCTGTCGGACGCCATCAGTTCCAGGCAGGCCTCCAGGAGGCGCTTTTCGGTGAAGGGGTCGCCCACCTGAACGGTCGGGCGCTTTTCCTCGATGGTGTCGTCGAATTCCGCGCTGGCCATCGTCGCGCCGCCGACGCCATCGCGGCCGGTCTTGGCGCCGAGGTAGACGACCGGCATGCCGACGCCCGAGGCGGCGGAGTAGAAGATCCTGTCGGCATCGGCGAGACCGGCCGCGAAGGCGTTGACCAGGCAGTTGCCGTTGTAGGCGGCGTGAAACCGGACCTCGCCGCCGACGTTCGGCACGCCGAAACAGTTGCCGTAGCTGCCGACACCCTCGACCACGCCCTTGACCAGATGCACGGTCCTGGGATGCGAGGGCAGGCCGAAGGACAGCGAATCCATTGCCGCGACGGGCCGCGCGCCCATGGTGAAGACGTCGCGCAGGATGCCGCCCACGCCGGTCGCCGCGCCCTGATGCGGCTCGATATAGGAGGGGTGGTTGTGGCTTTCCATCTTGAAGACGACCGCCTGCCCGTCGCCGATATCGACGACGCCCGCATTCTCGCCTGGCCCGCAGATCACCTGGGGGCCGGTCGTGGGCAGGGTGCGGAGCCACTTCTTCGAGGACTTGTAGGAACAATGCTCGTTCCACATTGCCGAGAAGATGCCAAGCTCGGTGAAGGTCGGCACCCGGCCGATGATCTCGAGGATGCGCGCATATTCGTCGGGCTTCAGCCCGTGGGCGGCAATCAGTTCCTCGGTTATCTCAGGTTCCTGCATGCGGCCGATTCCCTTCCGTTCGCAGAGCTTTTAGGGGCTCGCTCCGCGGGAGGGAAGGCCGGAGTAGGGCGCCCTGTGGGCCGGTTCGGACAGGGCGTGGAGCCACGCCCCGCCCGATGCCGCTTCGCCCGATCTCGTGTCGGCGCTAGAACTGGGCCGCGAACTGGGCGTAGGTCAGGCGAAGGCGCAGAACGTCCGTCACCCGCGGCGCTTGGCGGTACCTGAGCAGCACCGCCGGAACCCGGTCATGAAGCGACTCGGCGGTGCTGACCCGCAACACGAGCTCGTCCGATTTCTGCGTGACGTCCGAAACACGACCGATCACCCTGGAATCGGACGAGACCACCATCTTGCCGAGAAGATCGTTCGACAGGATCGGGGCGTTCGGGTCGATCGTCGGGACGGGCTGGAGCGTTGTCCCTGTGCCTGCGGTCGTCACACCGACGTCGACGCTGCCGGTCCCTCCGACGGTGGCGCCCGCAGTCACGCCGCTTCCGCCGAGGCCTACGCCGACGCCGGCATTCACGCCGCCGCTTCCGCCGAGGCTGGCGCCGACGCCGGCATTCACGCCGCCGCTTCCGCCGAGGCTGGCGCCTGCGCCGGCGTTCACGCCGCCGCTGCCTCCCGCGGAGACGCCTGCGCCGGCCGACAGGCCACCGCCGCCCACGTTCACATTGGCTCCCGCACCGACGCCGCCGAGCGAAAGGCCGCCGCCGATGTTCAGCGCCTGAGCAGGCAGTGAGCTGACCGCTGAAATCGACCAGATGGCCAGTCCGAGAAGTGGCATAGTTACACGTTTGGTCATGCTACCCTCCTTAGAAAAATGACGCACATGTTCGCGTACTGGTTGAGCCTGCGCGCCCTTTGGGGCGATTCTGTGGCAGCTACAGAAGATGCAGGCCGCGCCGGGGCCGGCGATCGTCGGCATTTAGGTCTTCATCACGAAGTGCTGCTGCAGGTCGGGCCGTCGCAAGTGGAGCGTCTTGACCGCGCGGCGGCCGTTCTCGCCCTTGGCGCGCTCGACGAAGCCGAGGCCGAGCCGAACGCCTCGTCCCACACCTCGCGGACCATCGGCCGTTCCGCGTCCCTGGTGCCGAGATCGCCGCGCATGAGGGCCAGCCCGGCGCCGCACGCAGCGCCGATGCGCGCGCCATCGCGCTTTGGCGGACCGGGCGGGAGCCAACGCATCTTCGCGGCCGCAGCAACGCGCTTGGCCCACTCGGTCACCGGAAGGCGTCGGACTGCCGGGAGGACGAAAAAAAAGGCCGAGACAAGCTCGGCCCTAGTCCAACAGGGAGGTAGAAAGCGATTGGAGTTACCTCAACCATCGCCTTCCAGCCCGATTTATGATCGCTGTGCGCGCTGTTCAAGCAAAATCACGACGCACCTGCAGCATGGCCGCTATGCGTTGCCGACATGCCGCAGTTCAACCCATGGGTGAGTCTTCCTCGACCTTGCGTTTGCGATAGGACATGATCTCCTGCATGACAAACTCGCGGAAGGCCGAGACGCGCTTGGAATGGCGCAGTTCCTCGGGATAGGCGAGGAAGACCGGAACCTCGGTCGATTCGATTTCCGGCAGCACCCGGATGAGGTTCGGGAAGTCCTCGGTCAGGTAGTCGGGCAGCACGCCGATGCCGATATGGTTCAAGACCGCCTGCAGCACGCCGAAATAGTTGTTGACGGTGAGCGTCGAGCGGATGTCGTTCGCCATCAGCGTGTGCACGAGATCGGCCCCTGCCGCGACCTGGGCGGTCGCGGGGCTCTGGCTAATCAGCCGGTAGTCGGAGATATCGGCAAGCCGGGTCGGCGTTCCGGCACCGGCCAGATACTCCTCGGTCGCGTAGAGCCGCATGCGGATGTTCATCAGCCGGCGCCGGATCAGATCGGCCTGGCTCGGCTCCTTCATGCGGATCGCGACATCGGCCTCGCGCATCGGCAGGTCGAGAAGCCGTTCTTCGAGCATCAGGTCGATCTTCAGTTCCGGATAGCGCTCGTAGAGCTTGACCAGCCGCGGCGCCAGCCAGAGCGTGCCGAAGCCGATCGTCGTCGTCACCTTGAGTTCGCCGAAGACCTCGTCCGCACTGTCGCGGATCCGCGCCGCCGCCGTCTCCAGCCGGCGGTTGATCGAGGCGGTCGCCTCGAACAGAAGCTCGCCCTGCTCGGTCAGAATCAGTCCCCGCGCATGGCGGTGGAAAAGCGTGGCGTTCAGCGTCTCTTCGAGCGCGCGGATCTGTCGGCTGACCGCCGATTGCGACAGGTGCAGCGTTTCCCCGGCATGGGTCAAAGACCCGGCGTCGGCCACGGCATGAAATATTCTCAGCTTGTCCCAGTCCATGGGGCACAATTCCCTTCGAAATTCGCGCATCGTCTATCATGGAATTTCCCGCGGCGGGACCGGAAACGGCTATCCGAGGCGGAACCATGCGGCAAGTGCCCAAAGATTTTGCACTTTGTAGGTCAGATGTTTTGACCTATAATCGCTCGGGCGCGACAGGCAAAGGGGGAACGCATGAGCAAGTCCGGCATGTCCTTGGACGACCGCTACGATCTCGAACAGAGCCCGGTCCTGCTGAACGGCACCCAGGCAATGGTGCGCCTGATGCTGATGCAGAAGGCGCGCGACGCCCGCGCCGGCCTCGACACCGCCGGCTATGTGACCGGCTACCGCGGCTCGCCGCTCGGCGCCGTCGATCTCAACATGACGCGCGCGCGCAAGTTGCTCGAGGCCTCCGACATCCGGTTCCAGCCCGGCCTGAACGAAGATCTGGCCGCCACCGCCATCTGGGGCTCGCAACAGGCCGGATTGCGCGGCGATGGCCGCTATGACGGCGTCTTCGCGCTCTGGTACGGCAAGGGGCCGGGCGTCGACCGATCGGGCGACGTCATGCGCCACGCCAACATGGCCGGGAGCGCGCCGAACGGCGGCGTGCTGATGGCGATGGGCGACGACCATACCGGCGAAAGCTCGACCACGCTGCACCAGTCGGACTGGGCGATGGTCGATGCCTACATCCCCGTCCTGAGCCCCGCCGGCGTTCAGGAGATCCTCGACTACGGCCTCTATGGCTGGGCGCTCAGCCGCTTTGCCGGCGTCTGGGTCGGGCTGAAGACGATGAAGGACACCGTCGAGGCGACGGCGGTGGTGAACGGCGATCCCTTCCGGCTCGACTTCGCGCGGCCCGATTTCCCGATGCCGGAGGGCGGTCTCAACATCCGCCTGCAGGACACGCCGGTGGCCCAGGAAGCCCGGATGATCGACCACAAGCGGTTTGCGGCCGAGGCCTTCAGCCACGCCAACCGCATGGACCGGCGCATCTGGGGCAAGCCGGGCGCGAAGATCGGCTTCGTCGCCGCCGGCAAGAACTGGCTCGATCTCATGCAGGCGATGAGCCTTCTGGGGCTCGACGCGGCAGAGGCCGAGCGGCTCGGCATCACCACCTACAAGATCGGCCAGACCTTCCCGCTCGACATGAAGGGGTTCCACGACTGGGCCGAGGGGCTCGAACTCATCGTCTGCGTCGAGGAAAAGCGCAAGCTCATCGAGGTGCAGATCAAGGAAGCGATCTTCGACGACCGTCAGGGCCGCCGCGTCTATGGCTGGTACAAGGGCGGCGCCGGCAGTCTGCATCGCGAAGAGCTCTTTCCCACCCGCTATGCGCTCGATCCCGCCTGGATCGCCGAAAAGCTCGGCGCCATCCTGATCGAGGAAGGCCGCGGCACCGACCGGATCCGCGCCGGTCTCGCCGCCGTGGCCGAGGCGCGCCGCGCCGACAACGCCCCCGAGATCGCGGCCCGGCTGCCCTATTTCTGCTCCGGCTGCCCGCACAATACCTCGACCAAGGTGCCCGAAGGCAGCCGTGCCTATGCCGGGATCGGCTGCCACTACATGGTTCAGTGGATGGGGCGCGAGACGCTCGGTTTCACGCAGATGGGCGGCGAGGGCGCGAACTGGATCGGCGAGGCGCCCTTCTCCAGGACCGCGCATGTCTTCCAGAACCTCGGCGACGGCACCTACAACCATTCCGGCATGCTGGCGATCCGCGCCGCACTCGCCGCCGGCACCAACATCACCTACAAGATCCTCTTCAACGACGCCGTGGCGATGACCGGCGGGCAGACGAACGAGGGCGGGCTGACCGCGCCCCGCATCGCCCGCGAGGTGGCCGCGATGGGGGTCGGGCGGATCGCGCTCGTCTACGACGAGAAGGAGGATGTCGACCTGTCCGATTACCCGTCAGGGATCGAGGTCCACCTCCGCGACGCGCTGCCGCAAGTCCAGAAACAGTTCCGTGAATACAAGGGCGTGTCCGTCATTCTTTATGTTCAGACCTGCGCCGCCGAAAAACGCCGCCGGCGCAAGCGGGGCACGTTCCCGGACATCGACCGGCGGGTCTTCATCAACACCGATGTCTGCGAGGGCTGTGGCGATTGCGGGGTGCAGTCCAACTGCGTCTCGATCGTGCCGGTCGAGACCGAGTTCGGCCGCAAGCGGGCCATCGACCAGTCCTCCTGCAACAAGGATTTCTCCTGCCTCGACGGCTTCTGTCCCTCCTTCGTGACCTTGCGGGGCGCCAGGCCGCGCAAGGCCGCCGCTGCCGAGGTGGCGCTGCCCGAGATGCCCGATCCGGTGCTGCCGGCGATCTCCGGCACCTACAACCTCCTCGTCACCGGGGTCGGCGGCACCGGCGTGGTGACGATCGGCGCGGTGCTGGCGCAGGCGGCGCATATCGCCGGCATGGGCGCGGGGATGATGGAAATGGCCGGGCTCGCGCAGAAGGGGGGCGCGGTCAACATCCATCTGCGCCTCGCCCGGCGCCCCGAGGACATCAGCGCGATCCGCATCGCCGTGGGCGAGGCCGATGCGGTGCTGGGCGGCGACCTGGTGGTCACGGGCGGCGCGCGCACGCTTGGCCTGATGAAGGCGGGGCGCACGCGCGCGGTGGTGAACGGCCACGAAACGGTCACCGGCGCCTTTACCAGTGACCGCGATTTCCGCATTCCGGTGAATGGCTTGCGGATCGCAATTGAAGCGCGCCTCAGGGATGAGGCGCAGTTCTTCGACGCGAGCGAGCTGGCCCGCGCGACGCTGGGCGATTCGATCTATTCCAACATGCTGCTTCTCGGCGCCGCCTGGCAGCGCGGCCTCGTGCCGCTGCCGGGCGCGGCGATCCGCGCGGCGATCGAGCTGAACGGCGCCGCGGTCAAGGGCAACCTCGCGGCCTTCGAGATCGGCCGCTGGGCCGCGCTCCACCCCGAGGAAGCGGCGGCACGAAGCGCGGCGCCGGCCCCGGCGCCGCTGTCGCCCGAGGACCGGATCGAACGGCGCGCGGCGCATCTGGCGGCGTATCAGGACCCCGCCTATGCGGCGCGGTTCCGCAAGCTCGTCTCCCGCGCCCCGGAGGCGCTCAGGCTGGATGTCGCGGAGGGCTATCACAAGCTACTCGCCTACAAGGACGAATACGAGGTGGCGCGGCTGCATCTGCAGACGCTCGACAAGGCCCGGGACGAATTCGAGGGCGATTTCCGCCCCGTCTTCCACCTCGCGCCCCCCTTCCTCGGCGGCAAGGCCGGCAACGGGCGGCCGCGCAAACGCGCCTTCGGGCCCTGGGTGCTGCCGCTCTTCCGCATCCTCGCGGCGATGAAGGGGCTGCGCGGCACCCGGCTCGACCCCTTCGCCCGGAGCGGCGAGCGCAAGCGCGAGCGCGCGCTCATCGCCCAGTACGAGACCGATCTCGAGACGCTCCTGCCCGCGGTCACGCCGGCGACCGAGGCGGCGGTGCGCGCGCTCGCGCGGCTGCCGCTCGAGATCCTCGGCTACGGGCCGGTGAAGGAGGCGGCGGCCAGCAAGGCGGCGCGCCGGCGCGAGGAGCTTCTCGCGGCGATCCGCGCCGGCGGCAGCCCCGAACGCGCGGCGGCGGAATAGCCCCGCGGGCGCCGCGCGGGCGCCCGGCATCGCCGCGCGGACCCCGGCCGCTTCCGTCCCTGTCGCGCGGCCGGGTTCGAAACGATGGACACCGCCCGGCAGGGATGCGCCGGGCAGGCCGCAGATGCGGGGCAATGGGGCACCCGGGTCAGCCTCTCCCCGTCGCCGCGGGCGGCACCGTCTCCACAGCCCAGGTCGCTTCTCGCGCCGGCTCGATCCGCTCCGGCGCGGCTTTGCGGGTGGAGGGAACACCCGGCCGGACGCTGCCGTGATGCCGATCTGCACCGACGGTGCCGATCCGCGAACCCTCCCGCGCGCGGGCCAAAGCGCCACGAGGTGCCGACGGGGCCATCGATCCGCGCGTTTCGCAGCAAGAACGGCCAGCCGGTGCGGATCCCGTTCGGCAGGCCGGCTCCGCGCGAAAGGCATGCGCCCGTTCGCCGGGCGCCGAAGGGGATGATGGATTTCCTCGGCAAGGCCACGTATGACTTGTCCCCGAAGCCTCTGGCCCCCGACGGGCTACGGCTTTGAGTTCGATGAGAAATACCGCCACAGGGCGGTGGGGGCCGGCGATGGCGGTGGGGATATTCGATTCGGGGCTCGGTGGGCTGACGGTTTATGACGCCGTCGCGGCCGCGCTGCCCGAGGTCCCCTTCGTCTACCTCGGCGACAATGCCCATGCGCCCTACGGCGTGCGCGATGCCGGCGACATCTTCGATCTGACCTGCGCCGGCGTCGAGCGGCTCTGGGACGAGGGCTGCGATCTGGTGATCCTCGCCTGCAACACCGCCTCGGCCGCGGCGCTCCGTCGCATGCAGGAAAGCTGGGTGCCCGAAGGCAAGCGGGTGCTCGGCGTCTTCGTTCCACTGATCGAGGCGCTCACCGAACGGCAATGGGGCGACAACAGCCCGCCGCGCGAGGTGCGGGTGAAGCATGTGGCGCTCTTTGCCACGCCCGCCACCGTCGCGAGCCGCGCCTTCCAGCGCGAACTGGCGTTCCGCGCCATCGGCGTCGATGTCGAGGCGCAGCCCTGCGGCGGGGTCGTCGACGCGATCGAGGAGGGCGACGAGATCCTCGCCGAGGCGCTCGTTCGGTCGCATGTCGAGGCGCTGCTGAGGCGGATGCTGAAGCCCGAGGCGGCGATCCTCGGCTGCACGCACTATCCGCTCATGGAACCGATCTTCCGCGCCGCGCTCGGCCCCGGGGTCGAGGTCTATTCGCAGGCCGCACTCGTCGCCGCGAGCCTGAAGGACTATCTCGCCCGCCGGCCCGGGTTCCGCGGGCCGGGCAGCCGCGTGCGGTTCCTGACCACCGGCGAGCCGGCCCGCGTCTCGACCAAGGCGACCCAGTTCCTGCGACGCAAGATCGCATTCGACGCGGCATGATTGCCGTGACGGTGCGGAACGCCTAGATAGGGCGGGTCCAGGCGGGCAGGGTGCCCGCGCCCGAGCGAGAGCACCGATGAAGGGCCTGAAGAAGCAGCGCCGCATCCAGATCATCGTCCTGGCCGTCATCGCCATGGCGGCGAGCTTCGGTGCCTTCTACCTCGCCGCCGGCGACGCGCTGCAGTATTTCCGCTCGCCCAGCCAGGTCGCCCAATCGGCGCCGCCGCCCTACGAGACCTTCCGCATCGGCGGCCTGGTGGAAAAGGGCAGCCTCGTGCGCGGGCAGGGGGCCGAGATCACCTTCCGGGTGACCGACACCAACGCCTCGGTCCCGGTGAGCTATACCGGTGTGCTGCCCGACCTCTTCGGCGAGAACGAGGGCGTCGTGGCGACCGGCCGCTATGTCGACGGCACCTTCCGCGCCAGCGAGATCCTGGCCAAGCACGACGAGACCTACATGCCGAAAGAGGTCGTCGACGCGCTGAAGGAACAGGGTGTCTATGTCGATCCGAACGCAGCACCTGCAACGAATTAACCGCTTTCGCGGAGCCTTCCCCCAAGCTGAAGGGGAAGGCCCATGCCCGACGTCACCGAAATCGCCCGCCAGATCGTCGCCCGCGAGGGCGGCTATGTGAACGATCCCGACGATCCGGGCGGCGCCACCAAATACGGGGTGACGCAGGCCACCATGGCCCGGCTCGGCCTCGACCTCACGGGCGACGGACGCACCACCGCGGCCGATGTCCGCGCGCTGACACGCGACCGCGCCGCGGATATCTTCGTCGAGCACTATTTCCGCCGTCCGGGCCTTGCCGGCCTGCCCGAGGCGCTGCAACCGCCGGTCTTCGACATGTATGTGAACGCCGGCGCCAATGCGGTGAAGATCCTGCAGCGGCTCCTGGGCGAGATGGGCGAGGACCTGGTGGCCGACGGCGTCTGCGGCAGGCTCACCTGCGCCGCGGCCGCCCGTGCCGCGGCGCGGGATCCGGGCCTGCTCGCCGATGCCTACGGGATCGCGCGGCGCAACTACTACTACCGGCTCGCCGAGGACCGCCCGGCTCTGCGCAAGTTCGCCCGCCGCCGGGACGGCGGCAAGGGCGGCTGGATCGTCCGCGCCGAGGAGTTCATTTCGCCCCGCTTCCGGCTGAGCGAGGCCGAGCACCGCGAAAGGACCGCATCTTGGGCATGATCGGCCGCATCCTCGGCACCCCCGCCGCGACCGGGGCCGTCGGCAGGGTGGTGAAGGACGTGGCAGAGGTCTTCCTGCCCAACGCCACCCGGAAGATGGAGGCTGCGCACGAGGCCTACATGGCCGCCATCGACGAACACGGGGTCGAGTTCCAGTATGTCCGCCCCGGCGTCTTCGACCGCTTGGTGAACGGGCTGAACCGGCTGCCGCGACCGATGCTGGCCTTCGGCACGCTCGGGCTCTTCGTCTATGCGATGGTCGACCCGGTGGGCTTTTCCGGCCGCATGGTGGGGCTGAACTACGTGCCCGAACCGCTCTGGTGGCTGCTCGCGGCCATCGTCGGCTTCTATTTCGGCGCCCGCGAGGCGCATTACTTCCGTGCCCGCCCGGTGGGGCCCGGGGGCAACGCCGGCGGTGCCCCAGCGCCGGGGGACGCATCGGCGGGCGCTGCGCCCGCACCGGAGGACAATCCCGCGCTGCGCGAATGGCGCGGCCACGACGAACGCTAGACGCCCCGCCGCCCCGCCCGCCGCCGCGAGCCGCCCCGCCGCCCCTGCCCGCCGCCGCCCCGCCGCCGCTAGCCACACCGCCGCGAGCCGCCCGGCCGCCGCAGCCGAATCGCACCCGCATCACGGCGCCGCGACATCGCGGCGCAGCCCATTGGCCCGGGCAGCGCAAGCGTCTATGCTCGCCCCGATGATCGTCGAGCTTGGCCATTTCACCCTCGTTCTCGCGCTGATGCTGGCAGCGGTTCAGGTCGTTGTGCCGTTCTGGGGTGCCGCACGCGGCTGGACCGGCTGGATGGCGCTTGCCGCACCGCTCGCGACCTTGCAGTTCGCCGCGATCGCGATTTCCTTCGCGGCCCTCACCTGGGCCTTCGTGACCTCGGATTTCTCGGTCAAGCTCGTCTTCGAGAACTCCCACACGCTGAAGCCGATGCTCTACAAGGTGGCCGGCGTCTGGGGCAATCACGAGGGTTCGATGCTGCTCTGGGTGCTGATCCTGTCGGGATTCGGCGCCTCGCTGCACGGGTTCGGCTCCGGCCTGCCGCTCCGGCTCAAGGCACATGTGCTCTCGGTGCAGGGGCTGATCGGGTTTGCCTTCCTCGCCTTCATCCTCCTGACGTCGAACCCGTTCCTGCGCCTGGCCGAGCCGCCCTTTGACGGGCAGGACATGAACCCGCTCCTGCAGGACCCCGGGCTCGCCTTCCATCCGCCCTTCCTCTACCTCGGCTATGTCGGCCTCTCGATGGCCTTCTCCTTTGCCGTCGCAGCCCTCATCGAGGGGCGTGTCGACGCCGCCTGGGCGCGCTGGGTGCGGCCCTGGACGCTGGCGGCCTGGGTCTTCCTGACGATCGGCATCGCGCTCGGCTCCTGGTGGGCCTACTACGAGCTCGGCTGGGGCGGCTTCTGGTTCTGGGACCCGGTCGAGAACGCCAGCTTCATGCCCTGGCTGCTCGCGACGGCACTTCTGCATTCGGCCATCGTGGTCGAAAAGCGCGAGGCGCTGAAGAACTGGACCATCCTGCTTGCCATCCTCGCCTTCGGCTTCTCGCTCATCGGCACCTTCCTCGTGCGGTCGGGCGTCATCACCTCGGTCCACGCCTTCGCCAACGACCCCGAGCGCGGGATCTTCATCCTCGGCCTTCTGGCCTTCTTCGTCGGCGGCGCGCTCACGCTCTATGCCGCGCGGGCGGGAACGATGGAGGCCAAGGGCGTCTTTTCGACCGTCAGCCGCGAATCCGCCCTGGTCGCGAACAACCTCCTCCTTGCCGTCGCCGCCTTCGTCGTCTTCACCGGCACGCTCTGGCCGCTCGTGGCCGAGATGGCCTTCGGGCGCAAGCTCTCGGTCGGCGCGCCCTTCTTCGACAAGGCCTTCACCCCCTTCATGCTGATCCTCGCCGTGATCCTGCCCCTGGGCGCCATCCTGCCCTGGAAACGGGCGCGGCTGGCGCGCGCCGCGCGGCCTCTGGCCGGGGCCGTCGCGCTGGCGCTGGCGCTCGCGGCACTGGCCTTCGCGCTCGGCACCGGGCGCTCGGCGATCGCCCCGGTCGCCGCCGCTCTCGGCGGCTGGCTCGTCTTCGGGGCCATGACCGATCTCTGGCTCAGGGCCGGACGGCGCCCGACCCGGCTGAAGCGGCTGCCGCGCGCCGACTGGGGCCGGGCCTTCGCCCACGGCGGGCTCGGCATCGTCATGACCGGCATCGGCTGCCTGACCGCCTGGAACCTCGAGGATATCCGCGTCGTGAAGCCGGGCGAGAGCTACGATCTCGGCGGCTACAGTTTCCGGCTGGCTTCGGTCGACGAGGTCAGGGGCCCGAACTATGTCGCGCGCCGCGCCGAGATCGCGGTCACCCGGGACGGCGCCGAGGTTGGCACCATGCTGCCCGAGAAGCGCTTCTATCCGGTTGCCGGGATGCCCACGACCGAGGCCGCGATCCTGCAGGGGAGTTTCCGCGATCTCTACATCGCGCTCGGCGATCCGCAGGCGGATGGCGGCTATGCGGTGCGCACCTATGTCAAGCCCTTCGCCAACTGGATCTGGGCCGGGGCGCTTCTGATGGCGTTCGGCGGCATCCTCAGCCTCTCTGACCGGCGCTACCGGATCGCCGCCGGCGCCCGCCGCCCTGCGGTCGCGGCGGCTGCCGCGACGCCCGCCGAATGAGGCTGCCGCGCATCCTGCCGCCGGCGTTCCTGATCGCCCTGGCAGTCTCCCTGGGGCCGGCGCCGGCGCCGCTCCTGTCGAGCGCGCTTGCCGTGCAGCCCGACGAGGTTCTGGGCGATCCCGTGCTCGAGGCCCGCGCGCGGGCGATCTCGGCAAAGCTCCGCTGTCCGGTCTGCCAGGGCGAGAACATCGACGAATCGAATGCGCCCGTCTCGCGCGAGCTGCGCCTCGTGGTGCGCGAGAGACTGACGGCGGGCGACAGCGACGCTCAGGTGATCGACTACATCGTCGACCGGTTCGGTGAGTTCGTTCTCTTCGAGCCGCGCGCGACCGGGGCCAACCTGCTTCTCTGGGTCGCGGGGCCGGCGATGCTGCTTCTCGGCCTTGGTGGCGCGGCGGCCTATCTCCGCCGCCGCCAGCGCCAGCCCGATGGCGCCCCGGCGCCGCTCAGCGCCGCGGAAGAGGCGCGGATCGCGGAACTCATGAAGGAGTGACGCCGCGTCGGGGCTTTGCCCGCCCGCCCGTCACGCTACTCTGCGCCCGGGGCGAGGGAGGCGACAATGAACCATCAAACGATCGGCTATGACCTGCGGGACGGGGTGGCGGTCATCACGCTGAACCGGCCCGCGATGATGAACGCGCTGAACCGCACCATGCGGGCCGAGATCACCGCCGCTGTGACCGAGGCGGCGGAGAGTGCGCGGGTGATCGTGCTGACCGGTGCCGGCCGCGCCTTCTGTTCGGGCCAGGACCTCGGCGACGGTGCTGCCGATGGCAGTTTCGATGTCGAACGCACGCTGGCCGAGGAATACGAGCCGATGTTGCGCGCGATCCTCGCGGTGCCGCTGCCGGTCATCGCGGCGGTCAACGGTGTCGCTGCCGGCGCCGGCGCCAATCTCGCGCTTGCCGCCGATGTCGTCATCGCGGCCGAAAGCGCGAGCTTCATCCAGGCCTTCACCCGCATCGGCCTCATCCCCGATGCCGGCGGCACCCACAGCCTGCCGCGCGCCGTCGGCATGGCCCGCGCGATGGGCGCGGCGCTTTTTGCCGAGCCGATCCCGGCGGCGCGCGCGGCCGGCTGGGGGATGATCTGGGAAGCCGTGCCCGACGAAGATTTTGATGCCCGCTGGCGAGCCCGGGCCGCCCATCTCGCCAGCGGTCCGACGGCGGCCTATGCCCGCGTGAAGGAGGCGCTCAGGGCAAGCTTCGCCGGCGGGCTCGACGCCCAGCTCGCGCTCGAGGCGCGGCTTCAGGGCGAATGCGGCCGGACCGCGGATTTCCGCGAAGGCGTCAGCGCCTTTCTCGAAAAGCGCCCGCCGCGGTTCAGCGGCAGGTAGCAGGCCCGCCGCGGTTCAGCGGCAGGTAGCAGGCCCGCCGCGGTTCAGCGGCAGGTAGCAGACGCGCGGCAGAGGCCGCGCCCGGCGGTCCGGAAATGCCCGCCCGGCGCGGCTGGTCCTTGACCCCGGGCCGATCCCGGCCGACAGTCAAACGGCGCGGGCGCACAGTCCCCGGCGGCATGGGGGACGGCACTTCTGCCGCGCCCGAACCATGCCGGAGGGGAGGCGTTCATGCGCTGCATCACAATCATGGGGCCGTCGCAGTCGGGCAAGACCGAGCTCGCGAAGCAGCTCGCCCAGCTCGACGGTGGCGAACCGCCCCGGACCGAGACCGCCGGCCACCTGGCCCTCACGCGCTTCCGCTTCATGGACGAGGACTGGTGCGCCATCGACATGTCGGGCGGCCCCGAACACGCGCGCATGGCCGCGGCTCCGCTCCTGGCCTCGGACGCGGTGGTGCTCTGCGTGGCGCCGGACCCCGACGAGGCGGTGCTGGCCGCGCCGTGGCTCCGCGCCATCGAGGCCGCCGGCACGCCCTGCTTCATCTTCATCAATCGCATCGATGCGCCCAAGGGGCGCGTGCGCGACATCGTCGCCGCGCTGCAGGGCTACACCGGCCACAAGATCGTTCTGCGCCAGATCCCGATTCGCGAGGGCGGAAGGATCGTCGGCGCCATCGACCTCATCTCCGAACGCGCCTGGCGCTATCGCGAGGGTGCGCCCTCGACGCTTGTCGCGGTGCCCAAGGCCGAGGCGGCGCGCGAGCACGAGGCCCGCGCCGAGCTTCTCGAACAGATGTCCGACTATGACGACGCGCTGCTGGAAGAGCTGATCGAGGATCACGAGCCGGCCACCGGCGCGCTTTTCGAGATCGCCCGGCGCGAGACGCAGGACAGCGTGCTGATGCCGGCCTTTCTCGGTGCGGCGAGTCATGCGAACGGGGTCATGCGGCTGATGAAGGCCCTGCGCCACGAGGCCCCGGGTGCCGAGGCCCTGGCGGCGCGGATCGGCGCGGACGGCCTCAGGGCGGTGGGCTTTCATGCCGAGAACCGCAAGCATCTCGGCAAATGCATCCTGGTGCGTGCGCTCGGCGCGCCGCTTGCGACCGGCGCGCGGCTCGGCGGCGACAGTGTCGGCGGGCTCGCCGCGATCGCCGGCAAGACCGGGCTCGACCGGCTGGAGCCGGGGGAGATCGGCATCACCGTGAAATGCGATCAGCTGCGCGCGGGCGCCGTCTTCTCGGAGGCGGCGGTCCTGCCCGCGCCCGACTGGGGGAAGGGCTGCGCGCCGGCGCTGGCCCGGATCGTCACCCCCGTCCATGATCGTGACGACGCCCGCCTCTCGGCGGCGCTGACGCGGCTCGCCGAGGTCGACCCGATGCTGAGCCTCGGCCAGGACGCGCTGACAGGCCATGCCGTCCTGCACCTGCAGGGGCCCATCCACCTGCGCGAGGTGATGCGCGTGCTCGCCGACGATTTCGGCATCGAGGTCGAGCCGCGGGTGTTGGGAACGCGCTACCGCGAGACCGTCTCGGCCCGGGTCGAGGAACATTACCGCCATCGCAAGCAATCTGGCGGCGCCGGCCAGTTCGCCGATGTCGCGATCACGCTGGAGCCGCGCCTGCGCGGCGAGGGCGTGACCTTCGCCGAGACGGTGAAGGGCGGCGCCGTGCCGCGCAACTACATCCCCTCGGTCGAGGAGGGCGCGCGCGAGGCGCTGGGCGAGGGGCCGCTCGGCTTTCCGGTCACCGATCTGGCGATCACGCTCACCGACGGCAAGCACCACGCCGTCGACAGTTCCGACTACGCCTTCCGCACCGCCGGGCGCATGGCGCTGCGCGAGGCGCTGCCCAAGGCCGGGCCGGTGCTGCTGCAGCCGGTCGACCGGATCGAGATCCACGTGCCCTCGGTCTATTCCGGGGCGATGGTCTCGCTCGTCTCGACCCTGAAGGGGCAGGTGCTGGGCTTCGACCGCGATCCGCTCTTCCGCGGCTGGGATGTCTTCCGCGCGCTCCTGCCGGCCTCGGCCGAGGACGATCTCGTGCAGGGGCTCGGCTCGGCCACCCAGGGCACCGCCTGGCACGAGGCGAGCTTCGATCACTACGAGGAGATCTTCGGCCGCGAGGCCGAGCGCATTTCCAGAGAGCACCGCGCCGCGGCCTGAGGCGGGCGGAATCGCGCGCGCGGGGGCAGGGGTCCGTCCCCGCCGCGGTGCATGTCGCCAAGGCCTCGCCGGCGCGGAAGGTCCTGCCAGACCCCGTGCGGGCGTGGTTCGCTCCGGTCTGTCGAGGCGCCTGCCGACGACGGCCGACGCCGGACCCCGCCCGGAGCGGCAAGGCGCCTTGCGAAGGACGGCCATGGCAGGCGCTGTGGTTGCCCTTGAGGTTCGCGACGTCCGGGCCGTCCGCCGGCCCCGCGCCGCGCCCCGGGCGGTGCCCGACCCGGCCATTTCGCGCTGCGGACGCTCATCGCCCGCGTCCGCGGGTGCCGCAGGGCTCGGCGCCTGCGGGCCGCTGCCGCGGGCGGCGACCCGAGCGGACCCCCCGCCAGGTCCCCCAAGGTAGCCCCCAGACCGCCCCCCCAGGCAGATCCCAGGCAGCCCCCGGGCAGACCCATCTCCTCCCCCCCGGACCGACGGCGTTGCCTTCGGTGGCGAATGCCGCATAGTGGCGGGGCCGGGGCAGCTTGCCGCCGCAACCGAACCGCCCCGCCGCTTGCCCGAGCGAGGTTCCGCCATGACCGCCCCGCGCGCCCGCCGCGCCGACTATGCGCTCTTCCGTCCTCTGGCTACGCGCTGGATGGACAACGACTGCTATGGCCATCTGAACAACGTCGTGCACTATGCGCTCTTCGACACCGCCGTGAACGGCTGGCTGGTCGAGGCGGGCCTGCTCGATCCGGTGCGGAGCGAGACCTTCGGCCTCGTCGTCGAGACCGGCTGCCGCTATCACGCCGAGATGGCCTTTCCCGACCGGGTCATGGCCGGGCTGAGGCTCGGCCATCTCGGCACCAGCTCGGTCCGCTTCGAGATCGGCCTTTTCCGCAACGACGAGGATCTGGCGGCGGCCGAGGGCTTCTTCGTTCATGTCTATGTGACCCGCGACGGGCACCGGCCGCATCCGATCGAACCGGCGCGGCGCGAGGCGTTCGAGATGCTCCGCCGCCCGCCGGCGAAGGGGAAACCAGCCACGGGGAGGCCAGCCACGGGGAGGCCAGCCACGGGGAGGCCAGCCACGGGGAGGCCGGATCCATGACCGCGTTCACCTTCAACACCGCGAAATCGCTGTGTTTCGGCGCCGGGTCCCTGAGCGAGATCGGCGCCATCGCGCAGAGCACGATCGGCACCCGGACCCTTGTCGTCACCGATCCCGGGCTGCAGGCGACCGGCATCGTCGCGCGCGCGCTCGCGGCGCTGGCCGCCGCCGGCGTCACCGCCACGCTCTTCGACGGGGTGAGTGCCGATCCGCCCGAGGCCGTGATCGGGGCTGCCGTCGCCGCGGCCCGCGCGTCGGGTGCCCTCGGCGTCATCGGCCTCGGCGGCGGCTCCTCGCTCGACGTGGCCAAGCTCGCGGCACTCCTCGCACCGGGGTCCGAGACGCTGGGCGAGATCTACGGCGTCGGCCGCGCCCGGGGGCCGCGCCTGCCGCTGATCCTCGTCCCGACGACGGCGGGCACCGGGTCCGAGGTGACGCCGATCGCCATCGTCACGACCGGGCGGCGGGAAAAGATGGGCGTCGTCAGCCCGCATCTCCTGCCCGACGTGGCGCTGCTCGACCCCGAGCTCACCCATGGCCTGCCGCCGGCGATCACCGCCGCGACCGGCATCGACGCCATGGTCCATGCGATCGAGGCCTATGCCTCGGCGAGCCCGAACAACAACCCCCTGTCGCGGCAGCTTGCCTTGCAGGCGCTGCGCCTCATGGGCGGGGCGATCCTGACCGCCGTGCACACCGGCAAGGATGCCGCGGCGCGCGCCGACATGCTCCTTGGCTCGATGCTCGCCGGCCAGGCATTCGCCAATTCCCCCGTCGCGGCCGTCCACGCGCTCGCCTATCCGCTCGGCGGACATTTCCACATCCCGCACGGGCTCTCGAACGCGCTTGTCCTGCCGCATGTGCTGCGCTTCAACTGCGTCACCGCGCCCGAACCCTATGCCGAGCTCGCGCCGCACGCCTTTCCCGATCTCGCCCGCCACGAGGGGCAGGCGCGGGCGGCCGCCTTCTGCGACCGGATCGCAGGGCTTGCCCGCGACTGCGGCCTGCCGGTGCGGCTCGCGGCGATGAACATCCCCGAAAGCGCGCTGCCCGGGCTTGCCGCCGAGGCGATGAACCAGACCCGGCTTCTGGTGAACAACCCCCGCCCGCTCGACGAGGCCGATGCGCTCGCGATCTACCGCGCCGCCTACTGAGGCGCCCTGGGGAGCCGGTCGCGATCATGGCGCGCACGGACCGGGAAGGGCGGCAGCCAGGGCAGGCGCCGCACCGTCCAGCATTCGTATTCCGGGACCAGCGCCCCGGGCGCGTCGAGCGCGCCGAGATGCAGCTCGATCTCCGCGCCCGTGCGCGCGAAGACGGACGAGCCGCAGCGCGGGCAGAAATGCCGCCCCTGATACTCCGCCGTCTCTCCCGTCACGCTCACGGCGCCCGCGGGATAGATCGCCGCGGCGTAGAATAGCGCGCCATGGTGCCGCCGGCAGTCGCTGCAATGACAGATGCCGACCCGGTCGGGCAGTCCCCGTGCCTCGACCCTGACCGCACCGCAGAGGCATCCGCCGCCGAACCGTTCCATAGCCGGATCTCCCTTGCTGCCGCGCCCCGACGATAGACGCCCGCGACGCCGCGCGGCAAGCCGGCGCGGGCGCCGCGGAGCGCGAGAATACCCCGCGCCGGGCGCTTGACTTTCGCGGCCTCCTGCCCGATAAGCCCGCATCCCGGCGGGTCGTCTGGCCCGGCCGGGATTGTCACTTTTGAACACACGTCCCGAAAGGGGCGCGCTGTCCGAGGCGGGGGAGCCCCCCGAAACGCCGGAGATCCGGGGCCACAGGGCGCGGCAGAAACGAAGGAAAGACCCATGTTCGCGGTCCTCAAGACGGGCGGCAAGCAATACAAGGTTCAGGCGGGCGACGTGCTGCGCGTGGAACTGATTGCGGCCGAAGCTGGCGACAAAGTCCAGTTCAACGAGATTCTCATGGTCGGCGGCGACAGCCCGGTGCTCGGCACGCCCACCGTGAAGGGCGCGGCCGTGCAGGCCGAGGTCATCGACGAGATCAAGGCCGACAAGGTGATCACCTTCTGGAAGCGGCGCCGCAAGCATTCCTCGCAGCGTACCCGCGGCCACCGCCAGAAGCTGACGCTCCTGCGCGTGACCGACATCCTTGCCTCCGGCGCCGAGAAATCGGGCGTGAAGGAAGCGATCGGCACCGCTGCCGCCCGCGTCGCGGCACACGACACCGCCGCTCCGGCCGGGAAGGCCGAGTCGAAAGCGGCCCCGGCGACGAAGCCGGCCCCGGCGACGAAGCCGGCCCCGAAGACAGCCCCGGCCCGGAAGGCCGCGGCCAAGACGAAGGAGTAACACCCCATGGCACACAAGAAGGCAGGCGGTTCCTCCCGCAACGGCC
Source organism: Albidovulum sp. (assembly GCA_020637635.1). Classification (GTDB taxonomy): domain Bacteria; phylum Pseudomonadota; class Alphaproteobacteria; order Rhodobacterales; family Rhodobacteraceae; genus Albidovulum. The sequence goes on along the minus strand of JACKKB010000006.1, from coordinate 81,045 downwards.
GCGACAGCGCCGGCCGCCGTCTCGGCGTGAAGCTCTTTGGCGGCCAGTCCGCCCAGCCGGGCGCGATCATCGTGCGCCAGCGCGGCACCACCTGGTGGCCGGGTGAAGGCGTCGGCATGGGGCGCGATCACACGATCTTCGCCACCGCCGAGGGCCACGTGACCTTCCGCAAGGGACTGAAGGGCCGCACCTTCATTTCCGTCCTTCCCGCGGCGAAGGCAGCCGAATAAGCCGAACCTTCACGATCGCGTTGTAGGAGGGACCGGCTGAAAGGCCGGTCCCTTCCGCTTTCTGGGGAGAATCGCCCGGCCCGATCCTGCCTCGCGACAGTCCGCAGCGGTGCGGCGGGATTGTCCCCGGGGCCATTGCAATCGGCCGCTCCGAAGACCATCTCGGGGTCAGGCATGAAGACCGGAGTTTACCGACCGCCTCCAGAGGTGGTCATATAAGCAAGGAGGGTGGCGACAGAGCCGGTAGGGAGGCCCGCGTCGCACATCCGGAGGAGGAAGGAATGTTGCAGGAACCCATCGTGGTTCAGCCCGCGCTTTCTGCGGAGCGTTTCGTGCTTCGCCCGTTGCGCAAGGCCGACGCCGGCCTGATCGCACTTCACACCGGGGACCGCCGCGTGGCCGAGGCGACGCGGTCGATCCCGCATCCGCTGCCGCCCGGCGCCACCGAGGCCTTCATCGCCCAGGCGCTCGCCGAGGACCGCCGCGAGGATGTCTGGGTCATGGACGGCTCCGGCCTCGGCCATGCCGAGGTGCTGGGCCTCGTGAGCCTCGCGCCCATGGATCGCGGCCAGAGCGAGATCAAGTACTGGGTCGCGCCCGCCTTCTGGAACACCGGCTACGCCTCCGAAGCGGTCGCCGCGATCGTCCGCGCAAATCCGCACAAGGCCCGCACCCTTTTCGCCCAGGTCTTCAAGGACAATCCCGGCTCGGCCCGCGTGCTCACCAATTCGGGTTTCGACTATCTCGGCGATGCCGAAGCCTTCTGCGTCGCCCGCAACACGACGGTCCCAACCCGGACCTACCTGCGCAAGATGGGCTGAGCCCGCGCCTTTCATCTGTTCGCAAATATCCTCGGGGGGGGGAAGAGGGACCGCGTCCGCGGTCCCTCCCGGGGGGCAGACAGCCCCCCGCCCGTGCCCCCCGCCCGTGCCCCGCGTTCGCCGGGCCCGCGCCCCATCCGATCAAGGCGCGACGGTCCCCCCGGCGCGCCCTTGCGAAAACCTGCGCCAGCGACTATCGCCTGACCGACCAGGGGAAAGCGCCGCGATGAAGTTTCTCGATCTTGCCAAAGTCCATGTCCGCTCGGGCGGCGGGGGCGCCGGCTGCGTCTCGTTCCGGCGCGAGAAGTTCATCGAGTTCGGCGGCCCCGACGGCGGCGACGGCGGCCATGGCGGCTCGGTCTGGGCCGAGGCGGTCGCCGGGCTGAACACGCTCATCGACTTCCGCTACCAGCAGCATTTCTTTGCCCGCAACGGCCAGCCCGGCATGGGCAGCCAGCGCACCGGCAAATCGGGCGAGGATATCGTGCTGAAGGTCCCCGCCGGCACCGAGATCCTCGACGAGGACGAAGAGACGCTGATCGCCGACCTGACCGAGGTGGGCCAGCGCGTGCTGCTGGCCGAGGGCGGCAACGGCGGCTGGGGCAATCTGCGCTTCAAGTCCTCGACCAACCGCGCGCCCTCGCGTGCCAATCCCGGGCAGGAAGGCGTCGAACGCACGCTCTGGCTGCGGCTGAAGCTCATCGCCGACGCCGGTCTGCTCGGCCTGCCCAACGCCGGCAAGTCCACCTTCCTCGCCGCGGTCTCGAACGCGCGGCCGAAGATCGCCGACTACCCGTTCACGACGCTGGTTCCCAACCTCGGCGTCGTCGGCATCGACGGCAAGGAATTCGTCATGGCCGATATCCCCGGCCTCATCGAGGGCGCCTCGGAGGGTCGCGGGCTGGGCGACATGTTCCTCGGCCATGTCGAGCGCTGTGCCGTGCTCCTCCACCTTGTCGACGGAACATCATCAACGATTGCAAAGGATTGCAAGACGATCCTGCGGGAACTGGAAGCCTATTCCGGGGCCCTTGCCGCCAAGCCCCGGATCACCGTCCTGAACAAGATCGACGCGCTCGATCAAAGGACCCTCGCGCGCAGGCGGCGCAGCCTCGAAGCGGCCGCCGGCGGTCCGGTCCTGACCATGTCGGGCGTCTCGAAGGCCGGCGTGCCCGAGGTGCTCAGGGCCCTTGCCGCGGTCATCGCCGGCTCCCGCGCCGCCGCCGAACCCGAGACGCGGCCATGGCGACCCTGACGCCCGCGATCGGCAGCGCCCGGCGGCTCGTCGTCAAGATCGGCTCGGCGCTTCTCGTCGACAGCACCGAGGGTCTCCGGCAGAACTGGCTTGCCGCGCTTGCCCGCGACGTGGCCGAGATCAAGGCCCGCGGCGCCGACGTGATCCTCGTCTCCTCGGGCTCCATCGCGCTTGGCCGCCGCGCGCTCGGGCTGCCCTCCGGGCCCCTCAGCCTCGATCAGAGCCAGGCCGCCGCGGCGGTCGGCCAGATCCGCCTCGCGCGTGCCTACGAGGAGGTTCTGGCCCCGCACGGGCTGACCGCGGGGCAGGTTCTCGTCACGCTCGAAGATACCGAGGACCGCCGCCGCTACCTGAATTCGCGTGCCACGATGCAGACGCTGCTGGCGCTGGGCGTGGTGCCGATCGTGAACGAGAACGATACCGTCGCCACCGACGAGATCCGCTTTGGCGACAACGACCGGCTGGCGGCGCAGATCGCGGTGACGGTCGGTGCCGATCAGCTGGTCCTGCTGTCCGATGTCGACGGCTTCTACAGCGCCAATCCCAAACAGGACCCCACCGCCCGCCGCTTCGAGGTCGTCGAGAGGATCACCCCCGCGATCGAGGCGATGGCGGGCGATGCCGTCTCCGGCCTCTCGAGGGGCGGGATGCGGACCAAGATCCTCGCGGCCAAGACCGCCGTCGCCGGCGGCTGCGCGATGGTCGTGGCCGAGGGCTTTGCCGACCGGCCGCTGGCGGCGATCCGCGATGGCGCCCCCTGCACCTGGTTCCTTGCCGAGGCGAGCCCGCAGCTGGCGCGAAAGCGCTGGATCGCGGCGATGAAGCCGCGCGGCGAGCTCACGCTCGACCCCGGCGCGGTGACGGCGCTCGCCGGCGGCAAGTCGCTCCTGCCCGCGGGCATCACAGCCGTCACCGGCCGCTTCGGCTGCGGCGAGGCGGTGGCGATCCTCGGGCCCGACGGCACGGTTCTGGCCAAGGGTCTGGTGCGCTACAGCGCCGACGAGGCGCGCGCCATCGCCGGCCGCAGGTCGGGTGACATTGCAACCATCCTCGGCTATGCCGGGCGTGGCCCGATGGTGCATCGCGACGACATGGCCCATTGACCGGACCGCCCCCTCGGGGGTGCCCCGGGCAGAAGAAGGGAGCCGGAATGAAGGATCTCGACGATATTCCCACCCTGATGCGTGCCATGGGAGCGCAGGCGCGCGCGGCGGCGCGGGAGCTTGCCTTCGCAAGCGCCGCGCGCAAGCAGGCGGCGCTGAACGCCGCGGCCGATGCCGTCTGGGCCCGCCGCGCCGAGATCGTCGCGGCCAATGCCGAGGATCTGGCCCATGGCGCGGCCAGGGGGCTTTCGCCCGCGCTCACCGACCGGCTGATGCTCGACGAGGGGCGGATCCGCGGCATCGCCGAGGGCCTGCGCGCGGTCGCGGGTCAGAAGGACCCGGTGGGCGAGGTGATCGCCGAATGGGATCGCCCGTCGGGCCTGCATATCCGTCGCGTCCGAACGCCCCTCGGCGTCGTCGGCGTGATCTACGAAAGCCGTCCCAACGTGACCGCGGACGCCGGCGCGCTCTGCCTCAAGGCCGGCAATGCCGTGATCCTGCGCGGCGGTTCGGAGAGCCTGAACTCCGCGCGGCTGCTGCATGCCTGCCTTGTCGAGGGGCTGCGCGCGGCGGGCCTTCCGGAGGCGGCGATCCAGCTCGTGCCCACGCGCGACCGTGCCGCGGTGTCCGAGATGCTGAGCATGGTCGGCGTCATCGACGTCATCGTGCCGCGCGGCGGCAAGGGGCTCGTCGGGCTGGTGCAGGCCGAGGCGCGCGTGCCGGTCTTCGCCCATCTCGAGGGGATCTGTCACGTCTATGTCGACAGGGCCGCCGACCCCGACAAGGCCCGCGCGGTGGTGCTGAATGCCAAGACGCGGCGCACCGGCATCTGCGGCGCGGCGGAATGCCTGCTTGTCCATCGCGAGATCGCGGCAGGGCTCGGCCAGCAGATCGTTGACGATCTGAAGGCGGCGGGCGTCGAGGTTCGCGCCCGTGGCCTGACCGGTTCCAAGGCGGCCGAAGACGACGATTTCGGCAAGGAATTCCTGGACATGATCATCGCAGCCAAGGTCGTCGATGATGTCGAGGCGGCGATCGAACACATCCGTACCCATGGCAGCCAGCACACCGATTGTATCCTGACCGAGGACGATGCCGCCGCCGAACGCTTCTTCACCCGGCTCGATTCGGCGATCCTGATGCGCAATGCCTCGACCCAGTTCGCCGATGGCGGCGAGTTCGGCATGGGCGCCGAGATCGGCATCGCGACGGGCAGGATCCATGCCCGCGGCCCGGTCGGCGCCGAGCAGCTCACGAGCTTCAAGTATCTCGTCGAGGGTGACGGCACGCTGCGTCCCTGAGGCTGCGGGGCCGAGACCGCACGGCCGAGGTTGCCTGTCCGGTGCGGCGGACAGGGCCGCTCAGAAGGTCATCTCGACACTGTCGCCGCTCTCGCGCCAGGCGATCCGCCGGCCCTGGGCCGCGATCTCGGCCGGCAGCAGCGCGAACTGGACCCGCGCGGGCGAGATATCGGCCCCGGCGCCGCCGGCAAGCGTCGACCAGAGCGGCGCGTCGACCGCGATTCGCGGGCCGCGGCCGACCGCGTGCCAGTCGTCGCCCGAGGCCGACACGACCACGCGCCCGCCATGCGGCAGCGCCGTCTCGAGGCAGAGAAGCGCCAGGAATGCCGCCTTGACCCGGGCACGCGGCGCATCGCCGGCGATGTCCCACGCACAGGCGACGCGACCGCCGCGCGCCATGTCGGCCAGAACCGAGAGGATCTCGCCGCGGCGCACCATCTGCCCGGCGTCCGAGGCGCCGAAGGCGATCCGGAAGAACCGGACCCTTGCGTTGGCATTGGCGACGCTCTCGGCGATGAGCTCCATCTCCGGCCCGCTGACCGCGCCCGCCATGGCCAGTAGTTCGAGCCCGTTGCCGATGGCGCCGAGGGGGCTGATAAGATCGTGGCAGATTCGCGATCCGATCAGCGCGGCAAGGTCGGCCTCGGCCCGAGGCTCCGGCAAGGCGGCGGTTGATGTCATGTCAGTTCCTGCGAAAGGGGCCGCACGATGCATGAACTCCTCGAACCGGGCATGCTGGTCCGCCACCCCGAGCGCGATGACTGGGGGCTTGGCCAGGTGCAGTCGCGGATCGGGACGCGCGTCACGGTGAATTTCGAACATGCGGGCAAGGTGGTGATCGAGGCAGGGCGGATCGAGCTGATCCCGGTGGCGGGAACGGGCCGGTAGCCCGGGCGGTTGGTCGATTGATACTTCAACCGGTGGGTGTGTCAACCTTTGCGCGCACACGCCAGTGATGCGCCCGCCTGCCGGCACGCCTTGTTGCAAATGTCACATCCGCTGCCTAATACCCGCTGAGGAGCCCTGCGGATGACCGGATCCGAATGACGCCAGAGACGACATATCTGCAGATCCGGCTTGCGACCTGCGAAGCGGACCTGCTCGGGGCGCAGCGCCTGAGATACCGCGTCTTCGTCGAGGAACTGGGCGGCGACGGGGACCGGGTCGACCATGCCGGGCGTTTCGAGCGCGACGCCTTCGACACGGTGAACGATCACCTGGTGCTGGTCGACACGCGGCGCGATGCGGCGGCATTCGATCACGTCGTCGGCGCCTATCGGCTTCTGCGTTCGGATCAGGCGGCGGGTTTCGGGCGCTACTACAGCGAAGGCGAATACGATCTGACGCGCCTCAAGGCCTCGGGGCGCCGGCTTCTTGAACTCGGGCGCTCCTGCGTCGATGCCGGCTACCGCGGCGGCACGGCGATGTTCCTGCTGTGGAACGGGCTCGCCGAATATGTGCTCGACCACGGGATCGAGGTGCTCTTCGGCGTCGCGAGCTTTCACGGCACCGAGATCGCGCCCTTGCAGATGCCGCTGTCCTGGCTTCACCACCATCATCTCGCGCCCGAGGCCCTGCGGGTGCGGGCGCTGCCGGCGGCCTTCCAGCGCATGGATCTGGTCGCGCCGGCGGCGCTGGACCAGCGCCGCGCGATGGTGGCGATGCCGGCGCTCATCAAGGCCTATCTGCGCCTTGGCGGGTTCGTGGGCGAGGGCGCCTTCATCGACCGCGCCTTCAACACCACCGATGTCTGTCTGCTCATGGACACCGCGGCGATGAGCAGCCGGCACAAGCGCTTCTACACGCGCAAGCACGGGGCACGGACGTGACGACCTGGGGCGCGGGGACCGGCGATCCGTCGCTCCGCCTCGGGCCGCGGGACTGGTTCAGGATCGCCCGCCGCGGCCTGCCGCTTGTCACCGTGGTATTGGGCGGGCTCGGGCTGCATCTGGCGCTGCGGCTCATCGAGCGGCCGCTCTTCGGGCCCGCGCGGCCGATGACGCCACGCATCGCGATGGGCGTCAGCCGCGCCGCCATCGCGCTCATCGGGATGGACTACCGGGTCACGGGCCGGCCGATGGAAGGGCAGGGGGCGGTGGTCGCCAACCATGTCTCATGGCTCGACATTTTCGCACTGAACGCCTGTCAGCAGGTTTATTTCGTGGCCAAGGAAGAGGTCGCCGGCTGGCCGCTCGTGGGCTGGCTCGCGCGCGCGACCGGCACCGTCTTCATCCGCCGCGACCGCCGCGACGCGGCGCATCAGAAGGCGCTTCTGGAGGATCGCTTGCGCGCCGGGCACCGGCTCCTCTTCTTCCCCGAGGGCACCTCGACCGACGGGCTGAGGGTGCTCGACTTCAAGCCGACGCTCTTTGCCGCCTTCTTCGCCGAGGGGCTCGGCACCGCGCTGCGGATCCAGCCGGTGAGCGTGGTCTACCGGCCGCGTGCCAGCAAGGGTGCCAGCGAGGGAGCAGGCGGGGGTGCCAGCGAGGGTGCAGGCGAGGGAGCAGGCGGGGGTGCCAGCGAGGGTGCCGGCGGGGCGGCCGCCGATTTCTACGGCTGGTGGGGCGAGATGTCCTTCGCCCCCAATCTTCTGAAGATCCTCGCGGCACCGCGACATGGCGCGGCCGAGGTGACGTTTCACGACCCCGTCGCCGTGCAGGATTTCGCCGACCGCAAGGCCCTTGCCCGGCACTGCGAACGGGCGGTGCGCGGGGCGCTCAAGCGTGCCGGCGACCCGCCCCCCTGAGGTCAGCCGAGCGGCGCGAGAAGCCCCGTCAGCGACGCCACCGGATCCTCGGAAATCCAGATCTCGTCGCCGATCCCGAGAAAGTCGCAGACCGGCGCGCAGGCCCGCACCAGTTCCGGGCTGAGCCCCCCCTCGGCCACGACCGGCACTTCGATCATCTCCGACCACCAGGCGAAGAGCGCCTGCTCGGCGGTCGCGCCGGAGCCGAGCGCCGAGGTCCCGACCGGGCCGAAACTGACATAATCGGCGCCGGCCTCGCCCGCGGTCATGCCCTCGTGGCGCGACGCGCCGCAGAAGGCACCGACGATCGCGTCGGGGCCAAGGAGCTTTCGGGCCTCGCGCAGCGATCGCGCCCCGTCGCTCAGGTGCACCCCGTCGAGCCCGTGGCGCTCGGCCATGCGGAAATGCGTCTCGATCACGATCGCCACGTCGCGTTCGTGGGCGACGGCGCGCAGCGCATCGGCGGCACGCCCGATCCGCATCTCGTCGCGCGTGGTCGTCACCAGCCTCACGCAGGCGATCCCGACCGTGTCGAGCACCCGTGCGAGCCGGTCGGCAAAAAGCTCGGGATCGGGATCGGAGGGGCTGATGAGATAGATCTGCGGGCGGTCTTCGGCCATCGGGGTCTCCTGTCGGTCGCCGTGGCTTAGCCGAGATTCGCGCCCTTGGCTACTTTGCCGGCAGGCTTGCCACATAGGCACGGGCCAGCGCGAGAAGCTGTCCGCGCCGGGTGTCGTCGGCCATGAGCGCGGGCGGCAGCCCGACCATGCCGGCCATGACACGCGCGCCCATGCGGATCTCCTCGGCGCCGGGGACCGCCAGCGCCGCCGCGCGGTCGGCCCGTGCGATCCGAACCATGCCGCCGCCCGGATAGACGCCCGCCACCATGTTGCCATTGACCAGGAAGCAGAGCCCGCCGAACATCCGCTTCTGGACAAGGGGAAGGTCCGAGAGATCGTCGCGGAAGATCTGCGCCAGCCCTTCGTCATAGGCCATCCGGGCCCCCTTCGGTTGCGATGCGGGTCGTGCCAGAGTATCAGGCGCCCGAGTTCCTGGGAATGCCGATGACCGACCGCCAGCCCGCCTTCATCCTCGTTCGCCCGCAGATGGGCGAGAACATCGGCGCCGCCGCGCGCGCGATGCTGAACTTCGGGCTCAGCCACATGCGCCTCGTCGATCCGCGCGACGGCTGGCCCAATCCGCGCGCTGTCGCCATGGCCTCGGGCGCCGCGGGCCGGGTGCTCGATCATGCGGGCGTCTTTTCGGCGCTGCCCGAGGCGACGGCCGACTGCGGCTTCGTCTTCGCCACCACCGCGCGCGGCCGCGACCTGACGAAGCCGGTGATGACACCCGAACGCGCGATGGAACACACCCGCGCCCTGATGGCCACCGGGCAGAAGGTGGCCGTCCTCTTCGGACCCGAGCGCGCGGGGCTCCAGAACGAGGACGTCGCGCGCGCGAACGCGCTCATCTCGGTCCCGGTCAATCCCGACTTTCCCTCGCTGAACCTTGCCCAGGCGGTGCTTCTTTGCGCCTACGAATGGCGCCGGCAGATCGACGCGACCCCGCCCGAGGTTCTGGCGCTTGCCGGCACCGAACATGCGGTGGCGGGCGATGTGGCGCGATTGGCCGATCACTACGAGGAACGGCTGCAGGCGGCGGGCTTCTTCTTTCCCGATCACAAGGCGCCGGCGATGAAGCTGACGCTGCGCAACCTCTGGAGCCGGATGCCGCTGACGCGCGCCGATGTGCAGACGCTGCACGGCGTCCTGCGCCAGCTCGTGCGACGGCAGGACGGCTGAGCCCCGGGCCGCCCTTGCGGCGGGCCGGGCACCGCCCTAGTGTCCGGCGCGGGCACGGGGAGTGGCGGAAATGGCAGGCAAGCGCAGCATCTTCGAAGAGGTCGGCGCCGAGGCGAAACGCCCCGAGGGGCCGCAGGGCGGCATGATCGACCGTGGGCGCAGGGGCGCGCGCGGCGCGATCCGGCTCTGGCTCGGGCTGCTCTTCGCGCTCGTCGTGGCGATGATCGCGGTCGGCGGCCTCACCCGGCTGACCGACAGCGGCCTCTCGATCACCGAATGGAAGCCTGTCACCGGGGCGTTGCCGCCGATGAATGCGGCCGACTGGCAGGCGGCATTCGACAGATACCGCGCGACGCCCGAATTCCAGCTCCAGAACAGCGCCATGACACTGGATGCCTTCAAGGCGATCTACTGGTGGGAATGGGGGCACCGCCAGCTCGGACGGCTGATCGGCCTTGTCTGGGCGGCGGGCTTCGTCCTCTTCTGGCTCTCGCGCAAGATCCCCGCCGGCTGGACCGGCCGTCTGGCCGCGCTCGGCCTTCTCGGCGGCCTGCAGGGGGCGATCGGCTGGTGGATGGTCTCGTCGGGGCTGACCGGCCGCATGGTCGATGTCGCCTCCTACCGGCTGGCCATCCACCTCGGGCTTGCCTTCGCGATTCTCGGCCTCATCGCCTGGTCGATCCTGTCGCTTTCGCGCGGCGAGACCGAGATGCTCCAGGCGCGCCGTCAGCGTGACCGGGCGCTTTTCGGGCTGGCCACCGGGCTCATGCATTTCGCCTTCCTGCAGATCCTCCTTGGCGCGCTGGTGGCCGGGATCGACGCGGGCCGGGCCTTTCCGACATGGCCGCTCATGGGCGGCAGCTTCTTCCCCGCCGATGCCTTCTACCTGCCCGACGGCGGGCCGAAACTGCTGGCGTTCTTCGAAAACCCCGGCCTCGTGCAATTCGTGCACCGGCTCTCCGGCTACCTGCTTCTGGCCTTTGCCCTTGCCGCCTGGTTCCGTGCCCGCCGCTCGGCGCGGCCGGCAACGCGGCGGGCCTTCGACTGGGCAGCGGCGGCGATCTTCGGGCAGGTCGTGATCGGCATCGTCACGGTCCTGCACGCAGCCCCCCTCGGCCTCGGGCTCGTGCACCAGCTGGGTGCCGTGGTCGTCTGGGTCCTGATCCTGCGCGCCCGCCACCGCGCCGCCTATCCCGTCCTTCAGTCCGTGAGGAGCCCCAGATGACGAGTTTCGACGATCTCATCGCCTACCAGCGCGATACCGAGGCGCTGAACCAGATCTCCGGCCGGCTCGGCTGGGATCAGGAGACGATGATGCCACGCGGCGCCGCCGAGCAGCGCGGCGAGGAGATGGCGGCGATCGAGGCGGTCCTGCATGCCCGCCGCACCGATCCGCGGATCGGCGACTGGCTCGCGGCCGCCGAGGCGCCGGACGCCGCCGGGGCCCGGATGATCGACCTCATCCGCCGCGGCTACGACCGCAACCGCGCCACCCCGGCGCGGCTGGCCAGCGAGCTTGCCCGCACCACGAGCGTCGCCCAGGGCGTTTGGGCCGAGGCACGCGCCCGTGACGACGTCGCCCATTTCCTGCCGGCGCTGGAGCGCGTGGTCGCGCTCACGCGCGAAAAGGGCGCGGCGCTGGCCGCGGCCGGCTTCGGCGGCGGCGATCCCTATGACGCGCTTCTCGACGATTACGAAAGCGGCGCCACCGCCGAAACGCTGGCGGCGCTCTTCGCCCGCATGCGCCCGCGTCTCGTGGCGCTGAGCGAGGCGATCGAGGGCGCCGCCAACCCGCCGGTGCCGCTGAAGGGCCAGTTCCCGGCGGCAACCCAGATGGCGCTGGCAGAAGAACTCGGCACCGCCTTCGGCTACGACTGGAGGCGCGGCAGGCTCGATCTTGCGGTGCATCCGTTCTCGTCCGGCTCGGGCAACGACGTGCGTGTCACGACCCGCGTCGACGAGACCGATCCCTTCATGTGTTTCTATGCGGCGATCCATGAGGTCGGCCATGCGACCTACGAGCAGTCCGTCGATCAGGCCTGGCTTCTGACGCCGCTCGGCACCGGCGTCTCGATGGGCGTCCATGAAAGCCAGAGCCGGATCTACGAAAACCAGCTCGGCCGCGGCCGCGCCTTCACCGGCTGGCTGCATCGCCGCATGGCCGACCGCTTCGGCGCCACTGGCGGGCTTTCGGCGGAGGCGTTCTATCGCACGGTGAACCGGGTCGAACGCGGCTACATCCGCACCGAGGCCGACGAGGTGCACTACAACCTCCACGTCATGATGCGCTTCGATCTTGAACGGCAGATCTTCTCCGGCGACCTCGGCCCGGCGGATCTGGAAGCGGCCTGGAACGCCCGTTTCGCGCAGGATTTCGGCATGTCGGTCGATCGTCCCGCCAACGGGCTCTTGCAGGATGTGCACTGGTCTGTCGGGCTTTTCGGCTATTTCCCGACCTATACGCTCGGCAATCTCTATGCCGGCTGTCTGAACCTCGCGATGCGCGCCGACCTGCCGGATCTCGATACGCACCTCGCCGCCGGCGATGCGCGTCCGGCCACCGCCTGGCTGGCCGAGAAGGTGCAGCGCCACGGCGCGCTCTACCCGCCGGCCGAGGTGATCGAGCGCGCCTGCGGTTTCGCGCCGGACGAGGGACCGATTCTCGACTATCTCGAAACGAAGTTCCGCGCCATCTACGGGCTCTGACGGGGCGGGCCCGCCGGCAAGCCGATGCGGGCGCGCGCGCCCGCGCTCCCCGGGCCTCAGGTCGCGTCGCGGTCGCGCGCCCAATTCGGCGCCCGCTTTTCGATGAAGGCCGCGATCCCTTCGTCGGTATCGCGCCAGAGCATGTTCTCGACCATCACGGCCGCCGCATGGTCGTAGGCCTCGGCCCGGGTCATCTCGATCTGGTCGTAGAAGGCGCGCTTGCCGATCTTCACCGCGGCGGCGAGCCTGTCCGCCACGGTCCCGGCCAGAGCCCGGGTCTCGGCGCCGAGCGCCTCATGCGGCACCGCCTTGTTGATGAGCCCGACCGCAACCGCGCGCTCGGCATCGATGAAGGCACCCGTCGTCAGCATCTCGAAGGCGACCTTGCGCGGCACGTTGCGGGAAAGCGCGACCATCGGGGTCGAACAGAAAAGCCCGATGTTCACCCCGTTGACGCCAAAGCGCGTGCCATAGGCCGCCACCGCCATGTCGCAGGAGGCGACGAGCTGGCAGCCCGCGGCGGTGGCGATGCCATGCGCCTCGGCGATGACCGGCTGGGGCAGGGCGGGGATCATCTGCATGACCTCGGCGCAGCGCGCGAAGAGATCGGCGAAATAGGCGCGACCCCGGTCCTCTGCCTGCCGGCCCGCCTGCATCTCCTTCAGGTCGTGGCCGGCGCAGAACGCCTTGCCCGCCCCCCTGAGCACGATCGCACGCACCGATCGGTCGGGGCCGAGCCGGGCGAATTCCGCCTTCAGCGCCGCCAGCATCGCATCCGAGAGCGCATTGAGACTGCCCGGCGCATTCAGCGTGAGCGTGGCAATGCCGTCCGCATCGGCGCGCAGAAGAATGTCGTCCTTCATCTTGCCAATCCCTTCCTTTGGCGAAACCTTAGGCGGCGAAAGAGCGGGAGGGAAGATGCAAGCGGTGATGACCGAGGCCGAGCTCATGGCCTTCATGCGGCGCGCCTTTGCCCAGGTCGCCGAGGAGTTCCGGGTCGAGCGGCTGACCGCGGACGGGATCGTGATGCGGCTGAAGGTGGACGACCGGCACCTGCGCCCGGGTGGCACGGTCTCCGGCCCTTCGATCTTCGCCCTCGCCGATGTCGCTGTCTATCTGGCGATCCTGGCGCGCATCGGCCCGGTCGCCCTGGCGGTCACGACCAACGGCACGGTCGATTTCCTGCGCAAGCCCGCCGCCGGCGTGGATCTTCTGGCCGAGGCGCGGCTCCTGAAGCTCGGCCGGGTCCTTGCCGTGGGCGATGTGCTGATCCGCTCCGAGGGCAGCGACGCGCCGGTCGCGCGGTCGAACATGACCTATTCGATTCCGCCCCGGCGCGAGCAGTTCTGAGCCGGGAGGGGCGCCTGGCTTTGGGGTATTTGAATACCTATTTTGCAAAGCATTGAAATACAATGAATAAACAGCGGCAGTTTCCCTTGACTGCACCGCGGGGATGATGGAAAAGCCCGCATCCAGATCGCCCGCCGCTGCGGGCGCCTTTCCGCGATGCCGAGGACCAGGGGCAGACAATGAAGACCTACACCGCGAAACCGGCGGAGATCGAGAAGAAGTGGATCCTGATCGACGCCGAGGGCGTCGTTCTCGGCCGCCTCGCCACGATCGTCGCCAACCGCCTGCGTGGCAAGCACAAACCCACGTTCACGCCGCATATGGACATGGGCGACAACGTGATCGTCATCAACGCCGACAAGGTGCAGATGACCGGCAACAAGCGTGCCGACAAGCGTTACTACTGGCATACCGGCTATCCGGGCGGCATCAAGTTCCGCACCGCCGAGCAGGTGCTCGACGGCGCCCATCCCGAGCGCGTGGTGATCAAGGCGGTCGAACGCATGATCACGCGCAACCGGCTCGGCAAGCTGCAGATGACGCATCTGCGCGTCTATGCCGGCGCCGATCATCCGCACGAGGCGCAAGCGCCCGAAGTGCTCGACGTCAAGTCGATGAACCCGAAGAACTCCCGGAGCGCGTAAGATGGCCGAAGACATCAAATCCCTCGACGATCTGAAGTCGGCGGTCGAAGGCACGCCGGCTGCGGCGCCGGTCGAAGCGCCGCGCGAACCGCAGCGCGATGCGCTCGGCCGCTCCTATGCCACCGGCAAGCGCAAGGATGCGGTCGCCCGGGTCTGGATCAAGCCGGGCTCCGGCAAGGTCACGGTGAACGGCAAGGAAATGGCGAAATACTTCGCCCGCCCGGTGCTGCAGATGATCCTGCGCCAGCCCTTCCAGATCGCCAATGTCGAAGGCCAGTTCGACGTGATGGCGACGGTCGCCGGCGGCGGGCTCTCGGGCCAGGCCGGCGCGGTCAAGCACGGTATCTCCAAGGCGCTGCAACTCTATGAGCCCGCGTTGCGTCCGGCGCTCAAGGCCGCGGGTTTCCTGACCCGCGACAGCCGCGTCGTGGAACGGAAGAAATACGGCAAGGCCAAGGCCCGCCGCTCGTTCCAGTTCTCCAAGCGCTGATCGCAGCCGATGTCGCTGCAACGGCCGCGCCCCCCGGGCGCGGCCGTTCGCGCGTCGGTCGCCGCGGTCGCGCCAGGGGCCCGAAGCGGCGGGTTTCCGCGCAACTCCTGCCGATCTTGTGGCGTTCCTGCCGCGCTCACGCGCTCTTGACCCCGCCTCGCTTGACCGAGTGCCCCCGCCGCGGTGATGGTGCACGCAGAGGCAGTCAAAAAAGAGCAGTTCAATGCCCGTTCATTCCTACCACAGCTCCCTTGGGGGCTTCGACGTTCTTGGGTTGCGCAGCAATCCCGGGGGGGCGGTCGAAATCGTCTATGACGATGGCGTCCGGCGCCGTCTGGTCTGGCGCGTCCGCAGCCAGGCGAAGGAAAGCGTCATTCGCGATGCGCTGCGCCATGCCGTCAACCAGACCCGCGTTCTGCCGGCGCTCTATGCCGAGCTGAAGCGGCGCTCGATCGCCATCGAGGCGATCGCCGGCTGAGATCAGCCCGGCAGACGCAGGCGTGCCGCAAGGACCGTTACGGCGTCGCCGGTCAGTTCCACACGTGTCCCGGTAACGCGGCAGCCGATCAGGCCGCCGCGCGCGGACGCCTGATGGGCGCGAAGATCACCGCGCCCGAGCCGCCCGGCCCACCAGGGCGCGAGCGTGGCATGCGCCGAGCCGGTCACCGGGTCCTCGGCGATGCCGTGCGCCGGCGCGAAATAGCGCGAGGTGAAGTCGACGGGCTCGCCCGCGGGCGTCCTGCCGCCCTCAGCGGTGATGCCAAGCCCTGCCGTCGGCAGCCCGGCGGCGGCGGTCGCGGCAAGGATGGCCGCCGGGTCGGCGCGAAAGCCGCGCACCGCCCCGGCGTCGCCCAGCTCGACGAAGAGGTTCTCGAAAGTGCCGAAGGCCGCACGGGGCGGCGTGCCGAAAAGGCCCGCGATCGCCGCGGGCACGTGGTCGAGCGGCTCCGGTTCCAGCCGCGGCAGGTCGAGCGCATAGCGCCCCGGCCCGGTCTGCGCTGCCGCCAGCGTGCCGACCCTTGCGGTCACGAAGCGAAAGCGTGACCCGAGACCGAGCTCGGCCGCCATCACATGCGTGGCGGCCAGCGTCGCGTGGCCGCAGAACGGGACCTCGAGTGTCGGCGTGAACCAGCGGATCGCCCAGATCCCGCCGTCGGACCCGGCAGCGTCGCCGCCATGGTCCTCGGCGGCGGCAGGGGTCACGAAGGCGGTCTCGGAGAGGTTCATCTCGGCCGCGATCGCCTGCATGAGAGCCGCGTCGAGCGGCGCCTCGGTGACGACCACGGCGGCCGGATTGCCCGAAAAGGGGCGGTCGGTGAAGGCGTCGGCCTGGTGCAGCGTGATCTCGGTCATGCGTCCCGGGACCGTTCCGCGACAAAAAGAGGCCGGACAAAGTCCGGCCCAGGAAGTGGTCCCTCGGGGATGCGGGGACCCTCAGACATTCCAGAAGGGTCGCGCCAGTTCCCTGGCGCGGGCGCTTTCCGAAACGCCGATGTCATCGAGCCGGTGCGGCTCGAGCCGGGCGAGCGCCCGGCGGCTCCGCGCGGCCTGGTGCGCCGTTGTCACCTGTTCGGCCACACGGTGCACAACCGATCCGAGGCGGTCGGCAAGGGCGAGGGGAAGCGGCAGGGTTTGGGGCGTCAGGCGTGTCATGGCGAAACTTTGTGTTGATACAATTGCGGGTCTCTGGTAGCAATGACGGTACATACGCCCGTGCTCGCCGTCTAGGACAATATTGTATGGATACAAAATGGCAGCCCGATCTCTCCGGCTATGACGGGCCGAAATACCTCGGCCTTGTAAGGGCGCTGCGCGACGCGGTGCGCGGCGGCAGTCTCGGCCCCGGGCATCGGCTGCCGCCGGTCCGGACGCTGGCATGGTCGCTCGGCATCACCCCCGGCACGGTGGCGCGCGCCTATCAGATCGCGACCCAGGAGGGGCTTCTCGACGCCACCGTCGGCCGCGGCACCTTCGTCGCCCGCAACCGGCCGCGGTTCGGCGCCGATCAGGCGCTCATCCCCGAGGCGCCGGCGCTCCTGCGCCCCCCGGTTGCACCCGGCCACCCGCTCATCGACCTGCGCAGCCCCCAGCTTCCCGATGTCGGCCAGAACGAAAGCATGGCGCGCGCGCTCGAGGCCATGATCGGGGCCGGGTTCGACTATCTCGGCTATCCCGGTCTCCGGCGCGACGGCGCGCTGCGTGCCGCCTATGCGGACTGGCTCGCCGACCGCTGTCTCGGACCGATCTCCGGCGAGGACGTCGTGCTGTCCCATGGCGGGCAGAACGCGATCTGCCTGGCGCTCCAGTGCTGCCTGAAGGGGCCACGTCCCCAGGTGATGCTCGAGGAACTGGCCTATCCGGGCTTTCGCCATGCCGCGCGGCTGACCCGCGCCGAGGTCGTGCCGGTGGCGCTCGACGCCGGCGGGCTTTCGGCCGAAGCGCTCGATGAGACCTGCCGGCGCACCGGCGCGCGGATCGTCTGCCTGACCAGCGAGGCGCAGAACCCGACCACTGCGCAGATGCCGCCGGAACGCCGCGCCGAGATCGTCGCCATTGCCCGCGACCACGACCTGCAGATCATCGAGGACGACTGCTATTCGGTCGGCGAGGCCAGCGCCCCGTCGCTGCGCGCGCTCGCGCCCGAGCGCACATGGCACGTGAGCTCGATCTCCAAATCGATCGCCGCGGGCCTGCGCTTCGGCGCCATCGTCTGTCCGACGGGGCAGGGCGAATATGCCCGTCTCGCCGCCCAGCATTCCTATTTCGGCCTCGCCCGCCCGCTTGTCGACCTGATGCAGCAGCTCCTCACCAGCGGCGAGGCCGGGCGGCTGCGCGATGAGGCGCAGGCGGTGCTCGAGCGGCGCCTGGAGCTGACGGTGAATGCGCTCGGCAGCTACGATCTGTCCTGGCGGCCCGGGCTGGCCTTCGTCTGGCTGAAGCTGCCGATGGGCTGGCGCGCCTCGACCTTCATGCGCGAGGCAGAGACGGTGGGGGTGCTCGTCCGCTCGGCCGACGAATACGCGCTGATGGACGGCTCGGCACCGAACGCGATCCGCATCGCCATCGACGGCCGCTCGCCCGAACCCGACTTCGTGCGCGCGCTCGCGGCGATGACGCGGCTCCTGCGCAACCCTCCGGGCGACCTGCCGGTATGAGCGCCGGGCCCGGCCGCATCATCGCAGGCGACGCCTGCGTCGCCGAGGGGGCGGCCTGGCTCGCCGCGCGCGAGCCACGCCTGGCGGCCGCGCTCGCACTGACCGGGCCGCTGCCGCTTCGCCGCCGCGCCGACGGCTTCGCGGCGCTCCTCGATGCGATCGTCGGCCAGCAGGTCTCGACCGCCGCTGCCGCCGCGATATGCGCGCGCCTGAAGGCCGCGGGGCTGACCGAGGCGCAGGCACTTGCCCGGGCCGGCGAGGAGCGGCTTCGTGCCGCCGGGCTCTCGCGGCCGAAGGCGCGCCATGCGCTGGCGCTGGCCGAGGCGGATATCGACTATGCCGCCTTGCGCGACCTGCCCGACGAGAGCGTGGTCGCGCGTCTGGTGGCCCTGCCCGGCATCGGCCGATGGACGGCGGAGATCTATCTCATCACCGCGCTCGGCAGGGCGGATGCCTTCGCGCCGGGCGACCTGGCGCTGCGCGAGGCGGCGCGGCTCATCTTCGATCTCGACCGGCGCCCGGACGAGGCGGCGCTCCGCGGCATGGCAAGGGCCTGGAGCCCGTGGCGAGCGGTTGCGGCGCGCGCGCTCTGGGCCTACTACCGGCTGGTGAAGCAGCGCGAGGGAATCCGGTGACACGCGAACTCGGTTTCGGCCGTCGGGCCGCAGTCTCGGGCAGGGCCACATCGCTTGTGATCCTGTTGCACGGCTACGGCGCCGACGGCAACGACCTGCTCGGCCTCGCCGACCCGCTCGGGGCGCATCTGCCGGGCACCGCCTTCGTCGCCCCCGACGCGCCCGAACCCTGCGCCGGCAACCCGTTCGGCCGCCAGTGGTTCCCGATCCCCTGGCTCGACGGCTCATCGGAGGCCGAGGCCGCCGCCGGGCTCGCCCGGGCCGCCGATGACCTGAACGCCTTCATCGACGCCCGCCTTGCCGCCGAGGGGCTCGGCGAAGAGGCGCTGGCGGTGCTGGGCTTTTCGCAGGGCACGATGATGGCGCTGCATGTGCTGCCGCGCCGTCCGGCGCCGGTTGCCGGCCTCGTCGCCTTCTCGGGCCGGCTTCTCGAACCCGACCGCCTCGCGGCCGAGACGCGTGCGAAGCCGCCGGTCCTGCTGGTCCATGGCGACCAGGACCCGATGGTGCCCTTCGCCGAGATGGAGCGGGCCGGCCGGGCGCTGTCCGCGGCGGGGTTCGAGATCTACGCCCATGTGATGCGCGGAACCGGCCATGGAATCGCCCCGGACGGGCTCTCGGTCGCGCTTGCCTTCCTGAGGGAAAAGCTGCCCGCCGCCGGTTAGGCCTTGCACGCTCGGGCCAATGGCGTAGGCTTGCCATATTCTGACTGGGGAATTTCCAATATGGTCACTGCCGTTATCGTTCTGTCTGCCGCCCTGGTTCTGGGTTTGACGCTTGCGGGCCAGCCGCGCCGGGAGCCGCGCCGGATCCCGGTGAACACCCGCCGCGCGCCGCGGGATTGACCGGCGCGCCCAGCGCGCCCAGAGGCCGTGCCTAGCGCGCCCAGAGGCCGGGCTCCGCGAACTCCACCGAATTGCCCGCCGGATCGCGGACATAGATCGAGCGTGCGCCGTTCGGCCAGGTGATCTCGGCCTCGATCTCGATGCCTTTGCCCGGCAGATAGGTGCGCCAGCGGTCCAGCGCCTCGGGTTCCACCGAAAAGCAGTAGTGCCCCGGTCCGCTGGCGCCGTGGACGGGAACCCGTATCGCCGCGGCGGCCGCCACCCGCGTCGCTGCGGGAACGAAGATCAGCAGCATCGAGGCGCCGCTGGCGAAGAAGACATGGCGCCCTTCCTGCCGCTGGATGCGCTTGAGGCCAAGAACCCCGCCATAGAAGTCTTCCGCCGCCGCGAGATCGTCGGCATAGAGCGCGCTTTCAAGCGTTCCGAGGATCGGCGGGGCGGGGTCTGTCGTCATCTCGCTGTCTTCATGTCGCCCGGGCAGTCTAGTCGAAATAGCGGGGCTTGCCACCCGGCAAGCGCCATATATAGTTCGGACAACCTCGGCGGCCTGCCGCGTGGTGCAGGTTTCCGGGGTCAACCCGAGGACTTCGGAATGCTCGACGACGTCAACAGCGCGGATTTCCGGACCAGCTTCGTGCGCGAACCCTCGGCGCTGAAGCATTTTCCCGCGCTGGTGCTCAACGCGGATTTTCGCCCGCTCTGCTATTATCCGCTGTCGCTCTGGCCGTGGCAGGATGCGATCAAGGCGGTCTTCCTCGACCGGGTTCAGATCATCGCCGAATACGACGAGGTCGTGCATTCGCAGCGCGCGGCCTTCCGCATTCCCTCTGTCGTGGTGCTGAAGGAATACGTGCGTCCGCAGAAGCGCGTCGCCTTCACGCGCTTCAATCTGTTCCTGCGCGACGAGTTTCGCTGCCAGTACTGCGGCTCGAAAGGCGATCTGACCTTCGATCACGTGCTGCCGCGGTCGCGCGGCGGGGTGACGAGCTGGGAAAACGTGGTGGCGGCCTGCGCACCGTGCAACCTCAAGAAGGCGAACCGGCTCCTGAAACGCTCGGGCCTGACGCTGCGCCGCCGCCCGCACCGTCCCGACGCCGAAGAGATGCAGAGCGCCGGCCGCCGTTTTCCGCCGAACTATCTCCATGAAAGCTGGGCGGATTTTCTCTACTGGGATGCGGAGCTGGAGGAGTAGGGCAGGCCCCCTTCCGCCACGCTCCGGCGCCGCCCGCGCGCATCACCAACAGCATCGGGAGCAACTGAATGGCCGACCCCTTCTTTCAGCCGGTTTCCGGGATGGATCTGCCGCGCTTCGCCGGGGTGCCCACCTTCATGCGCCTGCCGCATCTGACACTCGAGCACCCGCGGGCGGCGGAGGTGGAGATCGGCCTCGTCGGCCTGCCATGGGATGGCGGCGTCTCGAACCGCCCCGGGCCGCGCCACGGGCCGCGCCAGATCCGCGACGCCTCGAGCATGATCCGCGCCCAGCATCCGGTGAGCGGGGTGCGCCCGTTCGAATCAGCCAACTGCGCCGACATGGGCGACGTCGGTCCCAATCCCGTGGACAATCCCGAGACCCTGCGCCGTTTCCAGTCCTACTTCGAAACGCTGAAGACACGCCGCATCCGGCCGCTCTCGGCCGGTGGCGATCATCTTTGCACGCTGCCGGTCCTGCGCGCCCTGGCCGCCGAGGCGCCGCTCGGACTGCTGCATTTCGACAGCCACACCGACCTCTTTCCGCCCTATTTCGGCAGCACGGTGCTGACCCATGGCAACCCGTTCCGCGCCGCGGTGGAGGAGGGACTCCTCGATCCCGCGCGCATGATCCAGATCGGCATCCGCGGCACCATCTATGACAGCGCCGATCGCGATTTCGCCCGCGCGCACGGCATCCGCATCGTGCCGATCGAAGAGCTCTTCGCCCGCGGCATCGCCGATGTTATGGCCGAGGCGCGCGAGACCGTCGGCACCCGGCCCGCCTATCTCTCCTACGACATCGACTTCGTCGACCCCTCGGTCGCGCCGGGCACCGGCACGCCCGAATGGGGCGGGCCGAATGCCTTTCAGGCGATCGAGGTGGTGCGCGAGGCGGCCGGGCTCGACATCGTCGGCGCCGATCTCGTGGAGGTCTCGCCGCCCTTCGACCAGACCGGCGGCACCGCCTGGCTCGCCGCCTCGCTCATGTTCGAGATCCTCTGCGTGATGGTGGCCGCGCTCTAGCACGGCCACCGAAGCCGCCGGCTCAGGCCTGCGCGGCGGTGATGATGATCTCGACCACATACTCGGGCGCCGCGAGCTTGGCCTCGCCCGTCGCCCGCGCCGGGGCATTGCCGGCCGGCACCCAGGCATCCCAGACCGCGTTCATCGCCGCAAAGTCGCGGCCGATATCGGCCAGCCAGATCTGCGCGCGCAGGATCCGCGTCTTGTCCGACCCGGCAAGCGCCAGCAGCCGGTCGATCTCGGCCAGACAGTCGCGCGTCTGGGCGCTCACGTCGCCGCCCGGTTCGCCGACGACGCCGGCCAGATGGACGATACCGTCATGGACAACCGCGTTCGACATGCGCGCGCCGGTCTCGATACGGGTGATGGTGGTCATGTCAGCCTCCTTGTTCGACGCCGCCGGCATAGCGCAGCCGCGGGGCGGGAGCCAGAGGCGACGGCTGGCCAAGCTTTCAGCACCATGGTCGAGCGCGTCTCGCATCGCTGCCTGATCGTTGCGAGCGGCTCAGAGCTTGGGCGCAGAATAGAGCAGATCCGTGAGAATGACCTCGCCGTCGGCCTCGATTGTGCAGACTGCCTCAAGGCGGGCCCCCGGCGTGGTCGGCATCGACTGTTGGATATGGGCTGCTTCGTCAGCATTCGGCGGGGAACGGTGCGACCACGCGCCCGCGAAATAGGCCGGAACTTCAGTGTTGCGTTGAACGAAGAATGTTCGCGTCGATCGTTCGTCTGCGACGCCCGAAATGATCAGCCGAGAACCGGTCTTGAAGGCCATCCAGAACGATCCTTCGGGTACAGGTGGCATCGTCGGAAGGTCAAGACGATGGTACTCATAGATCGCTAGGCCGATAGCGACGGCAGGGAGACCTACGAACAACGCGAGTGTGGTGCGGCGCCTCATGCCACTCCGCTAGCAGGTGCACTGCAAACTGGGAAGCCAAATCCGTCCGCGGGCGAGGATGACGACAATGGTGTTCTCGTGGCAGCTGGAGCCGCGTGTCAGGCGGCCGCGCGTGATGCTGACTTTGCGGGAAGCTGGAGCGGGTGAAGGGAATCGAACCCTCGTCGTAAGCTTGGGAAGCTTCTGCTCTGCCATTGAGCTACACCCGCGGCGCCTTTCCTATAGCGCCGCGGCCCGCCCCTTGGCAATGGCAAAGGCCGCCTCAGAGACGGTGCACGACACGCCCGGCCAGGAGCGTGAGCCGCACCTGCGTATCGCCGATCTCGTGCACGTCGCAATCGAAGATGTCACGGTCAAGGACGATGAGATCGGCCCATTTCCCGGGCGTGAGCGAGCCGGTCTCGGCCTCGCGCCAGCCGGCCCGGGCGGCGTTGATCGTATAGGCGACGACGCAATCCTCGATCGTCAGCCGTTCGTCGGGCAGGAACACCGGATGGTCGCGCGGCCGCTCCGGCGGCTGGCGGGTGATCGCGGTCTCGATGATCTCGAAGGGATTGAGCGTGCTCACCGTCCAGTCGCTCGACATGGTCAGCAGCGCGCCGGCATCGCGCAGCGACCGGAAGGCATACATCCAGCGCCCGCGCCCGGGCCCGACCATCGGCAGCGCCACATCGCTGACCGAGGGTTCGTGCCGGGCCCAGAGCGGCTGGACATTGGCCACGACGCCAAGCTCGGCAAAGCGCGGAATGTCGGCCGGGTCGATGCACTGGACATGGGCGATATGGTGCCACGAGGGCCAGGGCGCATTGGCCGCCCGCGCCGCCGCCATCCCGTCGAGCGCGGCGCGAACGGCAAGATCGCCGATCGCGTGAACATGGATCTGGAATCGCGCCGCATCGAAGGCCACGAACATGTCGTTGATCTGGTTGGGCGAGAACATGAGCGGCGCATTGCCGCCCTCCGCGTCCGAATAGGGCGCGATCATCGCCGCGGTGCGGTTCTCGATCACCCCGTCGAGAAAGAACTTGGCCGAATGGATGCGGAACATCGGGAACTGGCAGTCGCGGCGCAGCGCCTCGAGGCGGGCGAGCGCGGCCCCGGTCGTTTCCGAGGCATCGACGCGCGCCGTGGCGATGACCCGGGCCGTCAACCCGTCCTCGGCGGCCAGCCGGCGGTAGACGCGGGCATGGCGCTCGCCGACCGAGGCATCAAGAACCGAGGTGATGCCATGCCGATTGGCGTGGGAGAGCGCGAAGCGCACCCCCTCGGCATAGTCGTCGTCCGACGGCGCCGGCATCCGGTCCTCGACCCAGCTCGTCGCGCGTTCATAGAGAAGCCCGGTGGGCAGGCCCGCGGCGTCCTTCACGAAATGGCCGTTCTCGGGGTCGGGTGTCGCGGCTGTCAGGCCCACGCGCTCCATGGCCGCAGAGTTGATGCAGCCGTTGTGGCCATCCGACGCCATGATCAGGCAGGGCCGGTCGGGCACCGCGCGGTCGAGAAGCCGCCGGTCGAGATTGTGTTCGCCGAAGACGCCGGAATAGTAGAAGGCGCCGAGCACCCAGTCCCGTTCGTGGCTCGCGGCGAAGGCGGTCAGAGTCGCGACAAGCTCGTCGGGCGTGCGCGCGTCGCTCAGGTCGGCACTTTCGGAATAGTGCTGGCCGCCGTCCTGGACATGCAGATGGGTGTCGTGAAAGCCCGGCAGCACCAGATGACCACCGGCGTCGATGACCTCGGTCGCGGGGCCGGCCAGTGCCTCGATCTCGTCCTGGCTGCCGACCGCGACGATCCGGCCGCCGCGGATGGCCAGCGCCCGGGCCATGGGCGTGATGACGTCCATCGTGCGGATGTCGGCGTTGATGACGATCGTGTCGGCGGACGGCATGTCGTTCTCCAGGCTCGCTCTGAATGTCTGTCGCAACGCGCCTCCGCGCAAGCGATTTGAGCGGATCTGACCCAGCGTAAAGGAGATTTTCTGAGCGTCCGCACAAAAAGCGCTTTGTGATCGGTCAAACGATGTTAAGGTTGCCGAAAAACAACCAGAAACAGGGAGCCGAAGACATGCAACGCATCAAATTCATTGATAAAATGTACCAGGGCAAGTTGAGCCGCCGGCAAATGATGCAGGCGGCTTCGGCCTTTGGCGTGGGCAGCCTGTTCCTGCCGCGGCAGGCCCGGGCGGCCGAAGTCCTGACCTGCCTCGAATGGGGTGGCTACGATGCGCCGGAGTATTTCCAGGCCTATGTCGACAAGTATGGCGCCCAGCCGAACTTCTCGATCTTCGCCGGCGAGGAGGACGCGCTGGCCAAGGTGCTGGCGGGCTTCGCGGGCGACGTTATGCACCCCTGCAACTACTCCGTCGCCCGCTTCGTCAACGCCGGCGTCACCAAGGAGATCGACACTTCGCGACTGACCCACTGGCCGGATATCTTCCCCAATCTGCAGACCGCCGAGGGCGTCGTCTGGGACGGCAAGGTGGTGATGGCGCCGGCCGACTGGGGCAACTCCTCGCTCGCCTACCGGCCCGATCTCATGGACGACGATTTCAAGGCCGACCCGACCTGGGAAATCTTCTACGACGAGAAATACGCCGGCCGCGTCTCGATGAGCGACAACGAGATAGCCATCACCATCGGCGCGATGGTCGGCGGCATGCCCTATGACGAGGCCTACAAGCTGGAGGGCGCGGCACTGGAAGCCGCCGCCAAGGAATGGGGGACCAAGGCGGTCAACGTCTCGAAGTTCCTCTGGACCGATTCCTCGGAAGTCCAGCAGGCGATGGCTTCGGGCGAGATCATCGCCGCCTACGCCTGGAACGACCTTGTCGCAAACCTGCGCGGGCAGGGGATCCCGGTCGAGTTCTCGACGCCGAAGGAGGGCATGTTCACCTGGTTCTGCGGGCTGACGCTGCTCAACACCGGCAAGGCCGACGAACAGGCCGCCTACGACTTCATCGACGCCTGGCTGAGCCCGGAAACCGGCAAGACGCTGATCGAGGGGTCGGGCTACGGCCACGCCAACATGAAGTCCTTCGAGATCGCCGATCCCGAGGCGCTCGCAAACATGGGCATCACCGACCCGATCGAGATGATGAAGCACACGATCGTCTTCAAGACCCCGAGCGATGCCGTGCAGGAGGGCTTCAACAAGGTCTGGGCCGATACCAAGGCACTGAAGTACTGACGGCATTGTGAGCATCGCCGAAGAAACCGATCCGGTGTCGCGGTCACGCGACACCGCCGCGATCCGCAGGTGGCTGCGCGGCTACGCGCTGCTCTCGCCCGCGCTCGTGGTCATGATCGCCATGCTGGCGCTGCCGGTGGCGGCGCTGGTGCTGCTGAGCTTCTGGACCCAGAACGGGTTCGAGCTCGACCGCACGCCCACGCTTGCCAACTACGCATCGCTCGTGACGCCAAGCGCCGAGCCCACGATCTGGTTCGGCATTCCCTTCTACCTGTCCTACCCGGTGCCGGCGATCCTGATGATCAAGTCGATCATCATGTCGCTGACCGCCACCGTGGCGGTTATCCTGCTGGCCTATCCGATGGCCTATTTCCTCGCCTTCCGGGTGACGCGCAACAAGGCGATGTGGATCATCCTGATCACCATCCCGTTCTGGACCAGCTACCTTCTGCGGGTCTTCGCCTGGAAGATCGTGCTCGGCTTCAACGGCGCCATCAACTCCGGCCTGAAAGCGATTGGCATCATTGACAAACCTCTTGAATTTCTGCTCTACAACCCGGGCGCCGTCACGCTGACGCTGGCGCATTCCTGGGTCGCCTTCGCGATCCTGCCGATCTATGTCTCGCTGGAAAAGATCGACCGTTCGCTGCTGGAGGCCGCCTCGGATCTCGGCGACAGCCGTCTGCGGCGATTCCTGCGCGTCACCCTGCCGCTTTCGGCACCGGGCACGATCGCGGCCGCCCTTCTCGTCTTCATCCCGACCGTCGGCGATTACGTGACGCCGACGCTTGTCGGCGGCCCCGGCGGCACCATGATCGGCAACCTCGTGCAGGATCTGTTCCTGAAACAGAACAACGCCCCCCTCGGCGCCGCGGTGGCGATCGTGATGATGCTGATCATCGCGCTCGTGGTGGCGATCTTCCTGTGGGCCATCGGCTACGGCCGGATCCGCGCGAGGAGGCAGTGAAATGGCGAAAAGAATAGACCTTCTATGGATTTACGCCATCCTCTTCATCATGTTTCTCTATGGTCCCGTGCTGCTCATGCCGGTCTTCGCGCTGAACGACGGGACCTTCGCGACCTTCCCGCTCAAGGGCTTCACGCTGAAGAACTTCTCGGCCATGGCCGCCAATACCTCGATGATCCTCGCCTTCCAGAACAGTCTCAGGATCGCCGTCTCGGTTGCGGTCCTGTCGACCGCGCTTGGCATTCCTGCCGCGCTCGCGCTCAGCCGGTTCCGGCTGCCGGGCGGCGCGGGGGTGCAGAGCTTCATGATGCTGCCGCTCGTCATACCGTCCATCGTCATCGCGGTGGCACTTCTGGTGATCCTGCTGAAGATCCTCGGCATCCAGCTCTCGCTCTGGACCGTGGCGTCGGGCCATGTGCTGATCTGCCTGCCGTTCTGCATGTCGGTTCTCATGTCGCGGCTCGAAGGCTTCGATCCGGCGCTGGAAGAGGCCTCGGGCGATCTCGGCTGCACGCCATGGCAGACCTTCTGGCGGCTCACCTTCCCGCTGGCGCTGCCGGGCGTGATCTCCAGCCTCCTGATGGGCTTCATCATCTCGTTCGACGAGTTCGTGATCTCGTTCTTCCTCTCCGGCACCGAGACGACGCTGCCGGTCTATCTCTTCAGCCAGCTGCGCTTTCCCAACAAGCTGCCGGGCGTGCTGGCGCTCGGCTCGCTGATCCTCGTTGGTTCGACCGTTCTGGTGATCGCCGCCGAGGTGATCCGCAAGCGCGGCGCCGCCTCGTCCAATCCCGGAGACCTGTGATGACGTCCGACACCCCGATCATCGAGCTCAGGGACATCGTCAAGCGGTTCGGCAGCCTCACGGTCTTGCGCGACATCGACTTCGACATCCGGCAGGGCGAGTTCTTCTCGCTTCTCGGAGCCTCTGGCTGCGGCAAGACCACGCTCCTGCGGATCCTTGCCGGCATCGAGCAGCCGAGCGAGGGCAGCCTTCTCATTGACGGCCAGCCGATGGCAGGGGTCCCGGCCAACCGCCGGCCGACCAACATGGTCTTCCAGAGCTACGCCATCTTCCCGCATCTCAATGTCGAGGAGAACATCGGCTACGGCCTGCGCAACATGCGCCTGACCAGGCCCGAGGCGCAGGCGCGGGTGGCCGAGGCGATAAGCCTCGTCAAGCTCGACGGGCTCGCCACGCGCAACGCCCACCAGCTCTCGGGCGGCCAGCGTCAGCGCGTGGCGCTCGCCCGCGCGCTCGTCTGCCGGCCGAAGGTGCTCCTGCTCGACGAGCCGCTCTCGGCGCTCGACAAGAAGCTGCGCGAGGAGATGCAGCTGGAACTGCGCGCGCTGCAGCGCACGGTGGGCATCACCTTCGTCTTCGTCACCCACGACCAGGAGGAGGCGCTGACGCTCTCGGACCGCATTGCCATCATGGCCGAGGGGAGGGTGTTGCAGCTCGATACCCCGCGCGGGCTCTACGAGGGGCCGCAGAACCGCCGGGTGGCGGAATTCGTCGGCACGATGAACCTCATCCCGGGGCGTGCGCACGGGGCCGTGCTCGACGCCGGCGCGCTTGGCCGTTTCGAGGGCACGGCGATGGGCAGCGCCAGCGGCGGCGAGGGGTTTCTCGCGCTCCGGCCCGAAAAGCTCCGGCTGGCGACCGGCGGCGGCAAGCTCTCGGGCACGGTGAGCGAGGCCGCCTATCTCGGCGACCGCATCCATTACCGGGTGACGGTGCCCGGTCTCGCCGCGCCGCTCGCTGTCTCGGTCAACAACCTGCAGGATGGTGCCGGCTTTGCGCTTGGCGCCGGCGTCGGCGTCGACTGGGATGCGGGCGCGGGGCTCATTCTCGGGCCGTGAAGGTCGCGGCGCGGCGCCGAGGCTGAGCAGGGCACGCACGGGGGCCTTGCACGGGGGCCTGCACGGGGGTCTTGCACGGGGGCCTTGCACCGGGGTCTGCACGGGGGCCTTGCACGGGGGCCTGCGCTGGGGCCTGCACCCGGGGGCCTTCACGGAGCGATCAGCCCGCGGTGAAATGCCGTGGGAAGAGGGCGCGCGCGGTATGCAGCACGATCCGGCGCGCCTCGTCGCGCTTGAAGACATCGGGATGCAGGTGGAAATCGGTCCAGAGCCCTTCGAGCAACGCCATGAGTGCCAGCGCCGCATAGGAGGGGTTGATGTCGGGATAGGGGCCGTCGGCGGCAAGTTCGGCACAGATGTCGTGGATCGCGCTGCGCATCCGGCGGTCGCGGGAATCGATATAAGGCAGGTAGTCGGTCGTCGACTGGGCCTCGCCGCGAAAGGCCATCCAGACCGCCATCGTCCGGCGGTTCAGGACAACGGGGTCGAAATCGGCGGAGATGATGGCGCGCAGACGTTCGGCCGGGTCCTCGCCCGCCGCCGCCATGGCCCTTTGCCAGTTGGACACATATTCGTCGGAAAACTTCTGAGCAACCGCCTGCAACAGTTTGGTCTTGCTTGAGAAATGCAGGTTGACCATGCCGCGCGACAACTGCGCCCTGTCGACGATCTTGCTCACCGATACACCGGCGAGCCCGTGTTGCAGGATCGCGTCGGCAGCGGCGTCGATCAGCACCTGCCGGTGATGTTCCTTCATCGCCACCCGTGTGCCCGGCGCTGCCGGGGCCGTCTCGGTCATGCCTGCCCGCCTCCTTCTGCGGCTATCGGTCCAAGAACTCGCCGATAGCGGGCCCGATGACAAGCGTGATGCCGCCCGCTTTACAATGAACATACGTTCATTCAAAATGGAAATGCAAGAATCACAGTGAAGGACGAGAGGCGGCAATGGCTCGCGGAGCGAACGATTTCACCGATTTCCGGCGTTGGGACGAGGAGAACTTCCTGCACCCCTGGGAAATGATGGCCGATCGCGGTGCCAGCGGGCGCACCTTCAACGAACGCGCCGAGGGTATCTACGTCTATGACGAGAACGGCGAGCGTCTGATCGACGGTCCCGGCGGCATGTGGTGCGTGCAGCTTGGCTACGGGCGGCAGGAGATCGGTCAGGCGATGGCCGACCAGGCCGCCGAGATGGCGTATTTCTCGCCCTATTCGCACGGCAATTCGACGGTTTCGAAACTGGCCCACGAGATCGCCAGGCGCACGCCGGGCGATCTCAACACCGTCTTCTTCACCACCGGCGGCTCGACCGCGGTCGACAGCGCCATCCGCTTCATGCATTTCCGCAACAACCTGCTTGGCCGGAGCGAGAAGAAGATCGTGATCTCGCGGCAGAAGGCCTACCACGGCTCGACCTATCTGTCGGCCAGCGTCTCGGGCAAGGAGCGCGACAAGAGCTGGTTCGATTTCGCCAGCGACCTGGTGCATTTCCTGCCCGATGTGAATCCCTACCGGCGCCCCGAGGGCATGTCGCTGGAGGCATTCCTGGACGAGAAGGTCGCCGATCTCGAGACCGCGATCCTGAGCCTCGGGCCCGACCGCGTCGGTGCCTTCATCGCCGAGCCGATCCTGGCTTCGGGCGGGGTCATCGTGCCGCCAGCGGGCTATCACAGACGCTGCCTCGAGATCTGCCGCAAACACGACGTGCTCTATATCTCCGACGAGGTCGTGACCGGATTCGGACGGCTCGGCCACTGGTTCGCCTCCGAAGCGGTCTTCGACATCGTCCCCGACATCATCACCTGCGCCAAGGGCATGACCTCGGGCTATGTGCCGATGGGCGCCTGCATCATTTCCGACTCGCTTGTCGAGAGCATCTCGGGCGCGCGGTCGAAGAACGCGATGTTCTCGAACGGCTACACCTATTCCGGTCATCCGGTCAGCGCCGCCGCCGCGCTGCGCACCATCGAGATCATCGAGGGCGAGGGGCTGCTGGAGCATGCCCGCGCCATGACGCCGCTCTTTCAGGAACGGCTGGCCGCGCTGGCCGAATTGCCGATCGTGGGCGACGCGCGCGGCATGGGGCTCATGGGCTGCGTCGAATGCGTCGCCGACCGCCATTCCAGGAATCCGCTGGAACTCGACAAGGAAGTCGGTGCGCGGATCGACGCCGAATGCCACAAACTCGGGCTCATCGTGCGCCCGCTGATCAACATGTGCGTTTTCTCGCCGCCGCTGGTCATCAAGGCGGATGAAATCGAGAAGATGTTCGATATTCTTGCCACGGGAATCCGCCGCGCCAGCGACGAGCTTGCGCGCGAGGGGCTCTGGGCGGCCTGAGAGAGGTGGGGCAGGGACGGGTGGCGCGGGGGATCGCACTCGACAGGCAGGCGCGGCGCGGGCTGATGCTGACGGCGCCGGGGACGCTCTATGTCGCGCTCATGGTGCTTGGCCCCGCGGCGCTCGCCGTCGCCTACAGTTTCTGGACCCAGACCTATGTCACGCTCGACCGCACGCCGACGCTTGCCAATTTCCGCGAGATCGCGACCGATCCGCTCTATCGGACGCTGATCCTGCGCTCGGTGATCGTGGCCGGGCTGGTGACGTTCCTGACGGTGCTTCTGGCCTATCCGGTGGCCTATTACATCGCCTTCCACGTCTATCGGCGAAAGGCGCTCTGGCTGCTCCTCGTCTCGATCCCGTTCTGGACCAGCTATCTCTTGCGCGTCTTCTCCTGGAAGCTCGTCCTTGGCTACAACGGCGTCCTGAACTCGGCGCTGATCTGGCTCGGCGTCATCGACAAGCCGCTCGAATGGATCCTCTTCGACGTGAACGCTGTGGTGCTGACGCTGACCCATGCCTGGGCGCCCTTCGCGATCCTTCCGATCTTCGTTTCGCTGGAAAAGATCGACCGCAGCCTGCTCGAGGCGGCCAAGGATCTGGGCGAGGGGCCGTTCAGGGCCTTCTTCCGCGTCGTCCTGCCGCTCTCCATGCCGGGGGTCATCGGGGCGACGCTGATCATTTTCATCCCGACCGTGGGCGACTACGTGACCCCGGCACTTGTCGGCGGCTCCGAGGGGGCGATGGTGGCGAACCTCATCCAGGTGCAGTTCGGCAAGGCCAACAACTGGCCGCTCGGTGCCGCGCTCGCCATCTGCGCGATGCTCTGCGTGACGATCGCGGCCCTCGCCGCCGCCGCGCTCCTGCGGTTTCTCGGGCGGAGGATCCGCTGATGATGCGCCGTCTCGCCTCGGGCGTCCTGCCGATCTACGCGCTTCTCTATCTGGCGTTCCTCTATCTGCCGATCCTCTTCCTGCCGCTCTTTTCCTTCAACGATTCCAAGATTCTCGCCTTTCCGATGTCGGGGTTCACGACCAAGTGGTACGCCGCTCTCGGCCATGAGACCCAGCTGCTGAACGCACTCGGCAACTCGATCATTGTCGGCCTTTTCTCGACGGTCTTCGCCACCGCCATCGGCTCGCTCACGGCCCGCGCCATCACGCGCTACCGCTTCCCGCTGCGCCGCAGCTCGCAGGCGCTGCAGATGGCGCCGCTCGTCATGCCCGAGGTGATCGTCGCGGTCTCGCTGCTGATCATGTTCCTCTCGCTCGGCCTCTCGCTGTCGCTCTTTACCGTCGCGCTCGCCCATGTGCTGGTGACGATCCCCTATTCGATCTCGATCATGACCTCGGCCTTCGAACAGTTCGACGATTCGCTCGAAGAGGCGGCGATCGATCTTGGCGAGGGCGAATGGGGGGCGCTCAGGCGGGTGACGCTGCCCGTGGTGGCGCCGGGGATCGTGTCGAGCCTTCTGGTCGGCTTCACCGTCTCCTTCGACGAATTCATCATGGCCTTCTTCCTGACCGGGACCGAACCGACGCTGCCGGTCTATATCTGGAGCCAGGTGCGGTTTCCCGCCAAGCTGCCGATCGTGCTCGCGCTCGGCACGCTTCTGATTCTCGCCTCGCTGGCCCTGCTTCTCGCGGCGGAATACTTCCGCCGCCGCAGCCTTCGGCTGAGCGCCGTCCAAGAAGGGGTGCCCATCGCATGAGTTCGAACCAGAGGCCTGCGGGGCAGGCGCCCGCCACGGCCCCGGCGCCCGCCATGGCCCCGGCTGCCGACCCGGCTCCCGAACCGGGTCCGGTTGCCGGCGCCGCGGCGCTTGTCCGGATGCAGGGCGTCACCAAGAGCTTCGGCAGTTTCACCGCGGTCGAGAGTGTCGATCTCGACCTCAGGGCGGGTGAGTTCTTCTCGCTCCTCGGTCCCTCGGGCTGCGGCAAATCCACGCTCCTGCGCATGATCGCGGGGTTCGAGGAGCCGACACGCGGCACGATCGCGATCGACGGCCGGCCAATGGCGGAGGTGGCCCCCAACCGAAGGCCCACCAACATGGTCTTCCAGAGCTACGCGATCTTTCCCCATCTGAACGTGGCCGACAACATCGCTTTCGGCCTGCGCAGCCCCGGCCAGTCGCTGTCGCGGACCGAGATCGCGGCGCGCGTGGACGAGATGCTGGCCACCGTCGGGCTCGGCGGGCTCGGCCAGCGCGGCGCCAACGAGCTTTCGGGCGGGCAGCGCCAGCGGGTGGCGCTCGCCCGGGCGCTGATCCTGCGCCCCAAGGTACTCCTGCTCGACGAGCCGCTTTCGGCGCTCGACAAGAAGCTGCGCGAACAGATGCAGATCGAACTGCGGCGGTTGCAGCGGCAGGTCGGCATCACCTTCCTCATGGTCACCCATGACCAGTACGAGGCGATGACCATCTCGGACCGCTGCGGCGTGATGTTCGGCGGCCGCCTCGCCCAGGTGGCGAGTCCCAAGGAGCTCTATCAGCGGCCGGTGACGCGGCAGGTGGCCGAATTCATCGGCGGCATCAATTTCCTCTCCGGCCGCGTCAGCGCGCGCGACGCCGAGAGCGCCAGCGTCGAGGTGAAGGGTTTCGGCACCGTGACGATGCCGACCGAGCCCGCGATCCCGGCCGCGGGCGGGCAGATCACGCTCGGCCTCAGGCCCGAGCGCTTCTACCTTGCGCCCGAGCGCCCGGCCGAGACCGAAGTCGCCGCGGCGGCGACGGTCGAGGATTTCGCCTTCTACGGCGAGACGATCCATTATTACCTGCGGCTCGACGGCTACGACGCCCCCGTCATCGCCGCAGTGACGAACTTCCAGCGCGCGGCGCATTTCGCACCCGGCGACCGGCTCTTTGCAGGTTTCCGGGGCCGCGCGCTGGTGGCATTGCCGTGACCCATGCCGGCACGGCCAAAAACGGAGGTAGAAAGGATGAGACGGACGATGAAAGGCATCGCACTTGCAGCGGTGCTCTGTGGATCGGCGGGGTCTGGCAGCGCCGGTGATCTGTCAGTCTTCGACTGGGCTGGCTATGACGACGAGGGCTTCTTCGGCGCCTATGTGCAGAAATACGGCGGCCCGCCCGCCTTTTCCTTCTACGCAGACGAGGAAGAGGCCTTCAACAAGCTGCAGGCGGGCTTCAGCGCCGATATCGCGCATCCCTGCATCGGTTCGGTCTTCAAGTGGCGCGATGCCGGCCTGCTGAAGCCGATCGACGCGACGAAGATCTCGGATTGGAACTCCATCCTGCCGCAGATCTCGGCGCTGAAGGAAGTCCAGAGCGACGGCAAGGTCTGGATGGTGCCCTTCGAATGGGGCAACACCGGTCTCGTCATCCGCACCGACAAGGTCGACGAGGCGACTGCGAACCTGCAGCTCTTCGCAGATCCCTCCATGGCGGGGCGCGTCTCGATCCCCGACGGGGTCGAGGATGCCTATCTGCTGGCCGCGCTTGCGACCGGTGTCACCGACTGGGCGGCGATGACGCCCGAGGATGTCACCAAGGCTTCGGACTTCCTGCGTGCGGTGCACAAGAACGTCCGCTTCTACTGGACCGATTCCGGCCAGCTGACCGCCGCCATGACCTCGGGCGAGATCGACATGGCCTGGGCCTGGAACGACGCCGAGGTGACGCTCATCGGCGAGGACATCCCCGCCAAGATGATCCGCCGTGACGATGTCGGCATCGCCAGCTGGGTCTGCGGCTATGTCCATCTCGCCTCGGGCACGACCCCGGACGAGGAAGTCTACGATTTCCTGAATTCCACCTTGAGCGTGGATTCGGGCAAGTACATCCTCGAGACCTGGGGCTATGCCCATTCCAACGCCAAGGCCTTCAAGGCGGCCGATCAGGAACTCATGGCCTCCTACGGCTACAGCGACCTCGACGCCTTCATCGCCCGAAGCATGTTCGCGACGACGTTGAAGCCGGAGATCCGAGATCAGATGATCAAGGAGTTCGAGCGGATCAAGGCCGGCTTCTGAGCCGGTCCGGGCCGGGCCCCGGGCGGGGTCCGGCACCGACCCTTTCGGCAACGGCCGGCATGAGGCAGCCGAGGTGGTTCAGCGCCATCTCAAGTGCGTCCTCGCGCCGCAGATGGCGGCCGTAGATGTGCAGCTGCAGCCAGAGCCCGTCCGTCATCGCGTCGAGAGACGCGGCCAGAAGGGCCGGATCGGGCCCGCGCCCGGTTTCCCCGCCCTCGGTTTCCCCGCCCTCGGTCTCCCCGCGCACGGCCTCGACGAGGCGGCGGCAGGCTGCCTCCATCGC
The DNA here is from genome assembly GCA_020637635.1 of Albidovulum sp. Taxonomy (GTDB): domain Bacteria; phylum Pseudomonadota; class Alphaproteobacteria; order Rhodobacterales; family Rhodobacteraceae; genus Albidovulum. The sequence continues at coordinate 46,221 of JACKKB010000006.1, read as the reverse complement.
CGCATAGCGCGACCGCTCGGCCTCTTCGCAGATCTCGCTGAAGAGCGGCTGCGCGGCGGCCTCGCCCCAGAAGGCGAACCAGAGGGCGAGCTTGCGGTGCGTGCAGACCGGCGGCGAGAAATCCGCGCGCAGCAGCCCCACGACCTGTTCCAGCGGATCCTCGGTTTCGAGCGCCGGCTCCCAGGCCGCGCGATACTCGGCCGAGAGCCGCCGCAGGGTCTCGATCAGCAAACCTTCCTTGGACTTGAAGTGAAAGACCAGCACACCCTGCGAAACCCCGGCCTCTTCGGCCACGCTGGCGAGCGTCGTGCCACTGAGGCCCCGCGCGGCGATCGTGTCGATCACCGCCTCGATGATCCGCGCCTGCGTGCGGCGGCTGGTGGGTGAGATCAGTTCCTTCACGGTCGTCACGCACTGCTCCTGGTCGCCAGACTATAGACCGGCCGCAGGGACGATGCAATTTTCTGAGCATGCGTTCAGATTTATTTTGACCGAACGCTCAGAATTTCGCTAGTGTGAGGGCGAGGCGAGGTTTCGGGGACTGCCATGAGCTATGATGCGATTGTCGTCGGCGCGGGGCACAACGGACTTACCACCGCCTGTTTCCTTGCCCGCGCCGGGCTGAAGGTGCTGGTGGTGGAGCGCAACGACCATGTCGGCGGCGCCGCGGTCAGCCGCGAGCTGACGCCCGGCTGGACTTATTCCAACTGCTCCTATGTCTGCTCGCTCCTGCGTCCCGAGATCATCCGCGCGCTCGAACTGCCGAAATACGGGCTGCAGGTGATTCCCTACGAAAGCGGGGCGACCTTCGATTCGCGGGGCGGCTACTTCAGTTACTCCTCCGATCATGACGCGCTGCGCCGCGAACTGATGCGGCTCGACCCGCGCGACGCTGACGGCTACGACCGGTTTTCGCGCGCGGTGATGAAGCAATGCCGATTCATCAAGCCGCTTCTGCTGCGAACCGCGCCGGATCCGACCTCGCTGAAGCCGCGCGACCTTTCCGAACTTCTCTTCATCCTGCGTCGCTTCAACGACCTCGGCGCCGCCGACATGGCCGAGACGCTGCGCTTCTGGACCATGTCGATTGCCGAATTCCTCGACGAATACCTCCGCTCCGACATCGTCAAGGCACATATCGCGGGGTCGGGCATCATCGGCACCGGTCTCGGGCCCTATTCGCCGGGCACCGCCTATGTGCTTTTGCACCACTACATGGGCGAGGTCGACGGCGCCATCGGCGCCTGGGGTTTCGCCCGCGGCGGCATGGGCGCGATCACCCAGGCGATGGCGGCGAGCCTCGTCGCCTCGGGCGGCGAGATCCGCACCGGCGCCGGGCTCGACAGGTTCCTCGTGAAGGACGGTCGGGTGACGGGTGTCGCGCTGGCGAACGGCGACGAGTTTCATGCCAGGACCGTGGTCTCCGGCATGGATGTGCGGCGCACCTTTCTCGACCATGCCGAGGCGCGCGACCTGCCCGAGGACTTCCTGAAGGGCGTGCGCCGGTTCCGCTTCCGCGGCTCTTCGGGCAAGCTCAACATCGCGCTCGACGCCATGCCGCGCTTCACCGCCGCGCCCGAAGGCGCGGGCTTCCTGCGCGGCGATCTGCATTTCCTCGACGACATGGCCGAGATCGAGCGCGCCTATGACGACTGGAAGGCCGGACGCTGGTCGGCGCGGCCCTATCTCGATTTCCTGATCCCGACCCAGATCGATCCGACCATGGCGCCGCCGGGCAAGCACTATGCCACCGTCTTCGTGCAATACGCCCCCTATGCGCCCGAAGGCGGCTGGAACGACGCCAGGCGCGAGGACTTCGCCCGGACGGTGATCGACCGGGTAGAGGAACATGCGCCCGGCTTTGCCGATCTCATCGTCCACAAGGAGGTGCGCACCCCGGCCGACATCGAGCGCGAGGTGGGGCTGAGCGAAGGCAACATCTTCCAGGGCGAGCTGACCTTCGACCAGCTCCTCTTCAACCGCCCGGTGCCGGGCTGGGCGCAGTATCGCTCGCCCATTCGCGGGCTCTACATGTGCGCGTCCTCGACCCATCCGGGGGGCGGCGTGATGGGGGCGCCCGGTGCCAACGCCGCGCGCGAGATCCTGCGCGACCTCGGCCGGCGGATCGACATGGGGGCCGCGGCATGAGCTGGGATGCGATTGTCGTCGGCGCCGGCCACAACGGCCTCGTCGCCGCTGCCCGCCTCGGTCAGGCGGGGCGGCGCGTGCTGCTGCTCGAGGCGCTCGAGGGGCCGGGCGGGCTTCTCGGCGCGCCGGCCGCGGGGCAGGGCGCCGGGAGCGGCGGCACCGGGCCGGGCGTCAGGATCGCGGCGCAGCCCACATGGCTCAATCCGATCGTCACCATGGGACTCGGGCTCGATCGCTACGGGCTCGGCCCCGGCGTCGCCCAGCCGACGCGGGCCTGGGGTCCGGACGGGCCGGTCACGCTGACCGCCGGAAGCGCGCTGGGCGTGGCGCCCGAGACCGCAGCGGCCTATGCGGCGCTGCACGCGCGGCTCAGGCGGCTCGCGGGGCCTCTCGCCCGCTTCATGGGGCGCACGCCGCCGCCCCTGAACGGCGCCGGCGCCGGCGATCTTCTGGCGCTGGCACTCGACGGTCTCGCCCTTCGCCGGCTTGGCCGAGCCGACATGCGCGAGCTTCTCCGCATCCTTCTGTCGAACGTCTGGGACCTGCTCGAGGACAGCCTCGGCGACGGGCCGCTCGCGGGTGCGCTGGCCTTCGACGCCACCCTTGGCGGTGCCATGGGGCCGCGATCGCCCGGGACGGTGCTGCCGCTTCTCTACCGGCTCGCGGGTGCGCCGCGCGGCGCCGATCCCGAGATCCTGATCGGGGCCCTCCTGAAGGCGGTCGCCGCGACCGGCGGCGTCCTGCGCTGCGGGGCGCCGGTCGCGCGCATCCTTGTCGGCGACAACGATCGCGCCGAGGGTGTGCAGCTCGAAAGCGGCGAGGAGTTCCGCGCGCCGCTCGTTCTCTCGAACCTGCATCCGCGCCGGACGCTCACCGGGCTTCTGGGGGTGGCGCATCTCGATGCCGAGGACGTGCGCCGCGCCCGGCTGATGGCGACGCGCGGCATGGCGGCGCGGATCGACCTGCGGCTTGCCACCCTGCCCGAGGCGCTGCCGGCCGGAACCCGTCTCGTCGTCGCGCCGCGGCTCGGCGCCGTCGAGGCGGCCTTCGACGGTGCGAAATACGGCGGCCTGCCGGAGCGTCCGGTGCTCGAGGCGGTGCTGGTGCCGGGCGCGGTGCCGCGCCTCGCGGTCACCGCGACCTTCGTGCCGCACGCACCCGCTGGCAGCTGGACCGGGAAATCCCGCGGCACGCTCGAAACCCGGGTCGTCGCGGCCCTCGACGAGGCACTGCCGGGGCTGCGGTCGGAGGTCACCGGAATCGAGACGATGACGCCCGACGATATCGAGGCCCGCTACGGTCTGCCTGGCGGACACTGGCACCATGGCGAGTTCCGCACCGACCAGATGCTGATGCTGCGCCCCTTCGCGCGCGTGGCGCGCTATCGCCTTCCGGTGGCCGGGCTCTACCTCTGCGGCGCCGGCAGCCATCCGGGCGGCGACATCACCGGTCTGCCGGGCTGGAACGCGGCCGGCCAGGCCCTGAAGGACGAGGGGAAACGCAGATGACGCCGGCGATCCGCCAGCCCGAACCGCTGGGTCTCGTGCCCGGCCCGTTCCACGACCGCATCGCCGCGCTGAACCGCCAGCAGGGCTGGACTGGCTGGATGGGCCATGCCTCGCCGACCGTGCTCGACACGGTGGAGTTCGAGTATTTCGCGATCCGCAACGGCACGACGCTCTTCGACATCTCGCCGATGAACAAGTATCGCATCGCGGGGCCCGATGCCGAGGCGGTGGTGAACCGCCTCGTGACCCGCGACATCCGGAAGCTGAAGCCCGGCCGGGTCGCCTATGCGATCTGGTGCAATGCCGAGGGCAACGTGGTCGACGACGGCACCGTCTTCCGGCTGGCGCCGAACGAGTTCCGGCTCTGCTGCCAGGAACCGCAGCTCGGCTGGCTCGACGATGTCGCCTGGGGCTACGATGTCACGATCACCGATGACAGCGCCGCCATCGCCGCGCTGGCGGTTCAGGGCCCCACCTCCTGCGCGGTTCTGAAGGCCGCGGGCCTCGCCGGCGTGGAAGAGCTTAAACCGTTCGATATCAGATCTTTCCGGGTCGAAACTCATGACATCATGGTGTCGCGCACGGGCTTCACCGGCGATCTCGGCTATGAACTCTGGATGGCGCCCGGTGCCGCCCTTGGCCTCTGGGACCGGCTGATGGAGGCGGGCCGGGTGCGCGGCATCCGTGCCATCGGCTATGCGGCGGTCGAGATGGCCCGGATCGAGGCCGGCTTCCTTCTGCCGCGGGTCGATTTCCTGTCCTCTCAGACGCATCTGCGCCCGGGACGTGCCCGCAACCCCTACGAGCTCGGCCTCGATTGGCTGGTGGCGCTCGACAAGCCGCATTTCAACGGCCGCCGCGCGCTGCTCGCGCTTTCCCGCCAAAGGCCCGCGCGCCGTCTGGTGACGATCGAGATCGACCGCGACAAGCCGGCGCATCATGCCTTCGTCTACCACCGCAAGCGCCGCGAGGTGGGTTTCGTGACCTCTGCGCTCTGGTCGCCCACGGTGAAGCGCAACATCGCCTGTGCCTGGATCGAGGCGCCCTGGGTGCAGGACGGCGGCGATCTCTGGGTGGAGATCTACCGCCAGCGCGAACTGACCTGGAACCGGCGGATGGCGCGCGCCCGGATCGTCGAGCGCCGGGTCTTCGACTCCGCCCGGCGCCGGGCGACGCCCCCGGCCGATTTCTGAGGCGAACCCGGCTGTTCTGCCGCCACAGTTACTGCGCCGCGACCGCCACGGCGGCATCGGGCTCGGGCGCGGCGGCGCGCGTGCCGGCCGAGAGATGCGCGGCTAACCGGCAGGCAAGGGCCACGATCGTCAGCGTCGGGTTGCACTGGCCCGAGGTCGGAAAGACGGCCGAGCTGCAGAGATAGAGATTTTCGGTGCCGAAACAGCGCAGGTCGCGATCGACCGCCCCGCTTCGCGGCGTGAGCCCCATCCGGGCGGTGCCGATCTGGTGGGTCCCGTGCGCGGCGAGAGCCAGGATCGCCGCGGGCGTCTCCTCCGGCGACTGACGGAAGTGCAACCGGCCAAGGCCGTTCTCCCTGAGCCAGCGGTCGAGCGCCTCGTGGGCGCGGGTCAGCGCCTCGGCGTCGCTGCGCGCGAAGGCGAGCTCGATCACCAGCTTCGGCAGGCCGAGCGCATCGCTCTCGCGCCCGAGCCGGACGCGGCTTTCGGCCCGCGGGCTCTGTTCGGCGTGATAGGCAAGGGCGTAGCGCCGCGCCGGATTGCGCAGGAAGAACCCCGGCAACCGGGGTGTTGCAAGATACCGCCGCCAGAAGAACCGCGGCACATAGAGCGCCACGCGCCGCAGGCCGCGCAGGACGTTGGCAAGATGCGGCCCCGCGGCCACGCCTCCAGGCACATGGCGCTTGCGGATCGCTTCGGCCACGAGCCGCTGCCCGAGCGGGCGGAAGGCGAAGGCGAGATAGACCATCGACAGGATGCCGTCGCGGTGCCGCGCATCCCAGACCGGCGGCACGACCGGCCAGAAGGCGGTGTTGGGCAGGTTGCGTGCCTTCTGCAGCGCCGGCGAGGGGATCAGCCGGTGTCGGGCATAGCTGCCATGCGCGTCGATGGCGAAATCGAGCGCGGCGTCGAGTTCCGGCGCGGTGATCTCGATATCGGCCACCTCGCCGATCAGATGGCCCATGTAGTAGCGCCCGAGTGGCCCCCGGGCGCCGCCGCAGAGATCGGGCTTGCCGCGCTGGAACGCCAGGAGGAGCCGCGTGCTCTCCAGCCCGCCGGCGGCGATGACGAAGCGGCCGGCGCGGATCTCGTGGCGCGCCCCGGCGCGCGTGGCGGCGCCGAGGGCCACAAGCCGGTCGCCCTCGAACCGCGCCTCGGTGACAGTGGCGTCGGTGACGACGGTGATCCCCGGTGCCGTCGCCAGCCGGTCGCGATGGGCGCGCTGGGTCGCGGGTTCATTGGCGAACCGTTCGACCGGATGCGCCATGAACTCCCCGCTCGGCCGGTCGAGGCCCGCGATCGCGCTCTCGAACACCGGCGCGCCGCAGGTCAGCAGCTCGGCCGCGCGGGGGTAGTGGCGCGCGACCTCGTCATGGGCGATGGGCCAGTGCGCCTCGCGCAGATCCGGGCGCGGCGCGAAGTCGATCGGGTCCATCGGCTGGCAGCGTGCACCCCAGAGGTTCGAGGTGCCGCCGAGCCGGCGCGCGGTGGCGATGCGCATGTCGTCGTGGCGGGCGGGATCGAACCGTTCTGCCGCGGCGAGGTCCTGATGCGCCTCGGAGACGCCGTCGAGCCCCGATTCCAGCACCATCACATCGAGCCCCGCGCGATCGAGCTCGAGCGCGAGCGAAAGCCCGGCCGGGCCGGAGCCGACAATGCAGACATCGTGGCGCCGTCGCGCGACGGCGGCCGAAAGCGGCACGATCATTCCGACACCTCCTCTTCGCGCACGGGCAGGCTGTCGATTGCGTCGAGAAGCCTCGCGGGCAGCGGCGGGGCGTGCAGCGCCGCGAGGGCCGCCTCCAGGTGCCCGCGCGAGAACATCGACAGGAGCACCAGACCGCGGCGATTGACCGCCAGCGCGCGGCGCAGCAGGAGCGGCACCGCGATCTCGTTCGGGCGTCCATTGAAACCAAAGCCCTCGACGAGCGCGCGCAGGTCGGGATTGGCGGCGAGCCGTTCGGCGAACCGGTCGGCGGCGGCGCCGAGCCCGAGGACCGAATGGCTGAGCGGCGTGATGGCGCTGCCCCGGATCGCATCGAAAAGGGCCAGCGCCGCGGCATCGCCGGGCGGCGCCGCGAACTGGACGAGCTGAAAGGGCGAGGGCACCTTCAGCGCCGTCTCGCAGGCCGCGAGACTGCCTGCGACCGAGATGGCCCTGAGCTTGCCCGCCGCGCGGGCGTCATGGAGTGCGCCGAGAATGTCGGCCCGGCGGGTATCGGCCGGGATCGCGTCGTGCAGGGCCAGGACGTCGACATAGTCGGTCCCGAGTGCGCCGAGCGAGCGATCGAGCGACGCCAGGACCAGTTCGGGCGTCAACGGCAGCGTCAGATTGCGCGTGGCCGAAATCTGGCGAAAGCGGCGGCGCAGCCCCTTGGCCGCGGTCGCCGCCGGGCGCGCCAGATCGTAGACCCGCGCCAGCGCGGCGCGGCGCTGGGGCGGCGCCAGGCCGACCTTGGTGCAGATGAGCATCCGGTCGCGGCGGCCGCGGGCGAAGGAGCCGAGGATGGTTTCGCCCCGGCCGATCCCGTAGGGTGGCGCGACATCGAACCAGGTGATGCCGGCCTCAAAGGCGGCGGCGAGTGCGACCTTCCCCGCCCGTTCGGAGATTCGCGACCCGAGCGAGGCGCAACCCATGCCGATGCGCAGCGATGTGGCGCCGAGCGCGGCGATGTCGATCCGGTCCGCGGGCGCTGTCATCACCTGAAGATCGTCGTGCAAGTATCTGACATTCATATTATCCATCGGAGTTTCACGAAGCGGCTGCGACGTCCGGGAAACGGTTTGTCTCTCGGCATGCGAGAGTCTAGTGTCAGAACACAACTTAAGGAAGAGTAAACACCGATGGTCGCCGACCCGACGTTTCACCGCGCCACCGTGCAGCCGGCCGCCGATGACGCGCGGGACCCCGCCGCGCCCGAGGCCGATCCGGCCGGCGCGGCCGCGGGAGACTTGCCGCGCGGGCGGAAGGGACGGAGCGGAGCCTGGCAGGTCGCAGGCGTGGCTGGACGGGGCGCGCCCCGGGCGATGGATGCGGCGCGCTGGCCCGTGACCGGGCCGGCCGCCGACGGCGCCGCGGCACGCACGCGCGTGGCGCTTCTCAACAGTGCCGACCCGCGCGGGCTCAAGGTCGGCGGCATCGAGACCTATACGCGCGACTATCTGGAACTGCATCCGGACGATATCGAGATCCTCTTCGTCGGCCCGGACGAGATCGGCGATCTGCAGCCCGGTCGGGTGAACGATGTCCTCTTCCGGGGCCGCCGGATCGGCTTCCTGCCGCTCTTCCGCCTGGACGACAGCACCAACCGCTACCCCGACACCATCGCCGGATCGGAGACCTTCCGCTTTGCCCGCTGCCTGTGGAGGAACCGCGGTCTCTTGCGCGGGGTGCTGCGCGACGGTGGCTATTCGGCCGAGGTGCGGCGCCCGGAATACGCGCCGATCCTGTGGTGGCTGGGTGTGCCGGTCTTTACCATGGTGCATCTCTGGGGCGACGGCACCAAACCGCAGAGCGGGATCCTGGCGCGCCGGCCCTGGCTGAGGACCGCGACGGAATTCGCCGCCGCCGCCGTGTCGGAGAAGTTCTACAGCGTCAATCCCGACTACACCGCGCGCTATGCGAAACGCTACCGGCCCTTCGCGGCCCGGTTCGACACGCTGACAACCTGGGCGAACACCCGCATGTTCCGGCCGCTGCCGTTTCGCCGCGACGGGCCGCTCAGGCTGGTCTTCGCCGGCCGGACCGACGCCTTCAAGCGGCTCGACATCATGCTTGCCGTCGTGGCACGGCTGCGCGCAGCGGGCCACGCGGTCGAGTTTCATTTCGTCGGCGATGGCGATCTGGCTGCGGTCGAGGGTCATGGCCCGGTCGCCGATTGCGTGGTGACGCACGGACGGTGCGATGCGGCCGGCGTGGCGGGGATAATCGGCGGCGCCGATATCGGGCTTCTGACCTCCGAATTCGAGGGCATGCCGCGCTTCGCGATCGAATGTGTGGCCTCCGGGCGGCCGGTCGTGGCGCTGCATCTGCCGCAGCTGGAGGCGATGTTCGCGACCGGTCACGCCGGCACGCTCGTGGCCCGCGGGCCGGACCAGGTGGCAGCGCTGGCCGAGGCGATCCTCGCCTTGCAGGCGCGGATCCGCGCGGGTGAAACCGCACCCGAGACCGTGGCCGTTGCGGCCGAGAGCCACCGCCCGGAACGGCTGCTGGGCAGGATCTGGGACGCCCATCGCGGGCTCGCGGCGCGCCGGTCCTTCTGAACCTCGGGGCCTTCGCCCTTGGTGGGCGGCCCCCGCACCCGACTTCCGCACCCCCGACCCCCGCACACCCGCGCCGATTGAGGCGCGGGCTGCGCGCGCTGGCTTTACCGGGAGCTAAACCGCAAAAACTAGCATCGGCGCATCCGAGTTCCGGGCCCCGGACCTCACTGACCAGCCATGAGGATACGCCATGAGCAACCCGTTCAAGAACCGCGCCCCGGGGCTTTCCGGCCCGGCAACCGACATCATGCCGGTCACTCCGAGCGACAGCAACGAGTTCGCCACGACCGCCATCGCGCTCTACGTCGTCGGCGCCGGCACGGTCGCCGTGATGACCGCCTCGGGCACGACGCGCAGCTTCGCCGTGCCCGCCTATTCCTACGTGCCGCTCGGCGTCCGCCGGGTTCTGGCGACGGGAACCACGGCAACGGGCATTCACGCGCTCCTGCTCGCCTGAATCGGGAGGAACCGGCATGCTCTGCTTGGAAATCACGCCGATGACGCAGGCGATCTTCGCGCGGCGGGCGCCGGCGACCACCGTCTACGATTTCACCGGCGCGGCGCTGCCGCCGGGCATCGGCCTGACGCGGGCCTCGACCGGGACCGGGTTCGGGCCGACCGGCACCATCCTGAGCTTCGCCTCGGGCGCACCGCGCCTTTCGGCGGATCCGGCCCTGCCGGCAGCCGGCAAGGGTCTGCTGGTGGAGCCTTCGCGGACGAACCTCTTCACCTATTCCGAGGGCAACGCCTCGACCTGGAGCAACACCTCCGCCGTGACGACGAACCTCGCGCTGAACGCGCTCGGCCGTTTCGCCGGCATCCAGATCGCCGCGCTGAACAACAACCAGAACTGGAACCGCACCCGCAAGTTCGTCGATCTGACCGCGGCGCAACCCTGTGTCGCGACGGTTTTCTACCGCGCCGGCACCTCGGGCAAGGGCCTCTTCATGTTCAAGCAGGAACCGAGCGGCTCGACCTCGGAGGCGCAGGGAAGCATCGGTTCCCTTGCGGTGAGCGGAACCTCTGCCGGGTCGATCTCGATCCTGTCGGACATCCTTCTCGGGGATGGCCTGACGCGCCGGCTCCGGCTCGGCTTCACGCCCGCCATCACCAGCACGCATTCTCTCGGGATCGGTCCGTTCACGACTGTTTCGGGCGAGACGATTGTCGTGCTCGGGGTTCAGATCGAGACCGGCAGCTTCGCAACCAGCTACATCCCGACGACCGCAAGCGCTGTCATGCGCGCCGCCGAAGCGATCTCCTCGTCTCTCTCCGCGGGGACCTACAATGCCGTCGCGACTGCGGTCGGGGGCGGCATACAGACGCTGTCCGGAATAGCGCTTGCCGCCGGTGGCTGGCCGGTTCTCGGCAGCCGGCATCTGGCGCGGGTGGAGTTTACCCGGGCGTGACCACCGGCGTCCGGCGGTCGCGCTCGCGCCAGGCGGCGAAGGCGGGCGTGAGCAGGATCAGCAGCCAGTAGAGATCCATCGGCTCGATGAAGCAGGTCGTGGTGGCGTTGTTCGCCAGGAAGAGGATGAGCCAGGCGACGGGAAACATTGTGCCGCCGCGCCGCCCGCTTTCCTGCCCGGCCAGCGCCCGCCAGAAGGCGACGCGAAGGTGCAGGGCGGCGACCAGAAGCCCGATGACGCCGAGCTGGTTGAAGATCGCGATGTAGCCGTTGTGCGGATGGCCGGGGTTGAAACTCGTCTGCGCCTGCACGTAGTCGCCCAGCCCCGCGCGCCAGGCGGTCTCGTAGCCGCCGCCCGCGAGCCAGTCGCCATGGCGGATCGTGTAGTCGATGGCCGCCTGCCATATGAGGGTGCGCCCCGAAAGCGTCGTGTCGCGGCCGAGCCGTTCAAGAAGCGCGGCGCTCAGCCAGTCGTCGAGACCCGAGAGCACCACGAGTCCGGTCAGATAGGCGATGGCCGCAAGGATCACGAGCCGAGCGAGCCTCGTGCGGCCGCGCAGCAGCGTCCAGGCCGCGACAAAGGACATCGGCACCGTGACGAAGGTCTTGGCCGAGCCGGTCAGCACCAGAAGGCCGATCCCGAGCGCGGCCAGAAGCACGATCGGGCCGCGCCTGGCGCCGGCATCCGGGCCGAGAAGCACGATCACGACAAGCGCGAGCGCGAGAAACCGCGCCAGCGCGTTCTTGTGCACGTAGCTGCCGCGCAGGAGCCCGGCATGTTCGCCGTAGAACTCGCCCGCCTGATGGAAGGCGTAGCTCGGCGCAAGAAGCGCCAGCACCGCCGTGCCGAGCACCAGAAGCGCTGCCGCCCAGAAGAGCGCGCGCGCGGCCTCCTGCCAGCGAAAGGCCGAATAGGCGAAAAGCGCGATCGGCACCGCGCCGGCGAAGCCGAGCGCCCGTTTCAGCGTCTCGCCCGGAAGCGGGCTCCACAGCGCCGAGAAAAGCGCGAGCACGCTCAGCGCCAGCGCCCAGTGGCTGCCCGGCGGCAGCGCCACGCGGCGGCCGCGCAGGACCAGCAGCGCCGAAGTGAGCGCGATCGCACCCGCGCCGACGATCTGGATGGCCCGGTTCTCGCTTTGCACGATCATCGTCGTCATCGAGCCTTCGAGCCCGTCGCCGCCGAGCGGGCGTTGAAGCGCGCCGCTCATCAGGACGAAGAGGAAGCCGAGCCAGAGCTGCGCCGCGCGAGAGGCGCGGGCCGGGCCGGCGGGCGAGACCGGGACTGCGGGCGGCGGGGGCAGGGAGGGCAGGACCTGCAGCCGGGAGGCGATCGGGCTCATCGCGGCATCTCCCCGCTGCGACGGCGGCCGCGCCTCTGCCGCAGCAGGGCCTGGCGCAGCCCCGCGGCGTCGGTCGCCCAGACCGCCGCCGCATAAGCCAGCGTCGCCGCGAGAACGGTCAGCGCGAGCCCGATCCAGCCCGCGCGCACCGGCACCAGCCAGGCGGCCGCCACCATGGTCGCGCAGCCGAAGGCCACGCGCGCCAGATCGGCGAGCGGCCAGGCGATCGGCCCCGAGCCGGCAAGCGCCAGCGCCGCCACTGCCAGCCCGAGCGCCGCCGTTGCCGCCATCGCCCAGGCCAGTGCCGCGAGGCCGAAGGACGGCGCGAGGAAGAGCGCACCGAGCGCCAGCGCCGAGACCAGGGGGCCCGGCACGCCAAGGGCAGTGCGACGGCGCACCACGAAGAGCGGATCGAGCCCGAAGAGCCGCAGCGCGAGAAGCCCCGCCGAGAGGCTCGCCGGTGCCGCAAGCGCGACGAAATCCGGCCGCAGGTCGGACGGCACGGCGAGCCCGGCGAGCGGTTCCGCGACAAGCGCCACGCCCAAGGCCGCCGGGGCGATGAAGGCGGCGGTGACGGCGATCTGGCGACCTGCCTGGTGCGGCTGGTCCTCCGCGGGTCCGAACTCGGCGGTGCGGATCGACTGCTGCATCATCACCACGTTGACGGCGAGCCCGGTCACCGCCACCGCCTTTCCGGCCAGATCGAAGGCGAGCGTCAGCGCCGCCGCCGGCACCGGCGCGAAATGGGCAAGCGCCAGCGCCCGTTGCAGCGCCGGCCCTGCGAGCGCCAGATTGGTCGCCAGCGCGGCAAAGAGACCGAAGGCGAAGAGCGGCCCGAACTCGGCCCAGGCGGCGCGCGCCGGCGGGTGGGCGGCGCCGGCGCGGTCAAGAACCATCGCCGCCGGAAACGAGAGCGCGAGCCCGATCAGCACCGCCTCGGCCGTGCCCGTGACCTGCGCCGCGGCCAGCGCGAAGACGAGGCTCAGCACCGAGCGGATGAGCCGGCCGCGGGCGAAGGCGGCATTGTCGAACCGCGCCCTGAGGAGCGCCTGTCGGCCATCGAAGATCCCGTTGCAGGCGGCGAACACGAGGACCGCGGCCACAAGCACGGCCTCGCGCCGCCAGAGCCCGATGGCCGTGACGGCGGCCAGCAGCAGAAGCAGCGTCGTCGCCCGGTAGCCGCCGGCAAGAAGCCCGAGCCGCCCCGCCGCGCGGGCCGCGTCCGCGCCGCCGGCAAAGCGCAGCACACCGAAGCGCATCCATTCGTAGCCGAGGCTCGCCACCAGCTGGCCGAGGGCCCAGGCGGTCGCGAACCTGCCATAGTCCGACGGCGCCAGCAGATGCGGGGCCAGAAGCGACACTGCCAGCCCCGCGAGGCTGGCCGCGACCATGGAGACGGGAACCATGAGCGTGCCGCCGCCGGCCGGCGCGGCGGGTTGCGACCGCCTGTGCATCGTTTCATCAACCATTGCGTGTTCTCATGGCCGGTTTCCTTGGCGAAGATGCGCCGGTTTTTAACACTAAATTAGGAATAAACCGATTGTTTACCATGACGGCCTGCGTGCTAGATACAACCCCAGGTAGAATCGCGCAGCCACCGGCAAACATTGGCACGGGAGAAAAACATGGCGGCCTCGACCCACCATTCGGCACCGAAGACGGTTTTCATGACGTTGAGATTCACGCGACGCAGCCTCGAGGAGTGGATCGCCTTCCTGATCGCCCGCGCGGCAGAGCCGGGCTTCGGCTACATGGTCACGCCGAATGTCGATCACATCGTGCAGCTTCTCGGTGGCAAGGTCGACCGGACCGCCTACGGCGGGGCCGAGACGATGATGAACGACAGCCGCATCCTCGCCAAGCTGGCCCGCCTTGCCGGCAAGACCCTGCCGGCACTGCCGGGCGCCAATCTTGTCGAGGGGCTTCTCGCGCATCCGGCCGCGGGCGGGCTCACCATTGCCGTCATCGGCCCGTCGCGCCGCGATTTCGAGGCGCTCGCCGCACGCTATCCCGATGCCAGCCTCGGCTTCGTGCCGGCGCCGCCGGGCCTCAGCCGCGACTGCCCGGAATGGGAAAGGCTGCTGAATGATGTCGCCGCGGCCGACTTCGACATCCTGCTCAGCTGCCTCTCGTTTCCGAAGCAGGAATATCTTGTCCACGATCTCCAGCGTCGCGGCATCGACCGCGGCTTTGCGATCTGCGCCGGGGCCAGCATCGACTATCTGACCGGCCGGCAGGAGCGCGCGCCCGAGCTCTGGCAGCGGCTCAGCCTCGAATGGGCGCATCGGCTGCTGACCAATCCGCGCCGCATGTGGCGGCGCTATCTGGTCGACGGCCCGCGGATCTTTTCGCTTTTCCTCCGCCACGAGATCTGGACCGGCGCCGGGGTCGAGATCGCGCCGTCGGCGCAGCCGGCCATGGCCGGCGAGGGCGCAAGGGGGCAGTGACCGTCGCGTCGGGCATTCCGGAGGCCGCTTCCAGGGGCGCCCCCCGGAGCATCCCCCAGAGCGCCCCCCGCTGCGTCCCCCGGAGCGATCCCCGGGGTGTCCCCCAGAGCGCCCCCCGGGGCATCCCCTTGGGCGGCGCGAAGGGCGTCCCGGCTCTCCGCCGGCGCTTCCGGCCCGGACGGCGGCCATCTCAGGCTGTTGCCTCGGCGTAGTAGTAGCCGCCGAATTCGGTGGCGGTGGCGGCCTCGCCATTGACCACGGCAACGACCGGCACCGTATCGGCAAGCGCCGCGCGGAGCTGCTCGAAGCCCGAGCGGATGGCCGTCTGCGGCGTCGTCGCGTGATGCACGACAAGGACCGCGGCGTCGGCCACGGCCCCGATATAGCGCGCATCGACGACCGGGATGATCGGCGAGGTATCGATCACGATCACGGCGACGGCGTTGCGGGCATGGTTGATGAGCCGCAGGAACGTGTCGGACTGCAGGAGCCGGTCGGTCGGCACGGTCGAGCGGCCCCGGCCGAGGATCACGCCGAGCGGCGAGAGCGGATCGACACAGTAGAAATCGTCCTCGTCGGTCGATTCCTCGGGCGCGGAGAGAAACTCCTGAAAGCCGATCCTGGGCTCGATCCCGAGAGCCGAATGGATCGACGGTTTGCGCAGGTCGGCATCGATCAGCAGCACCTTCTTGCCCGAGGCGGCATAGGTCCGCGCCAGCGCCAGCGCCACGGTCGACTTTCCCTCGGCCGGCAGGGCCGAGGTGACCATGATCACCTTGGCGCCGCTCTTGCGGTTGGTGGCCAGCTCCAGCGTCGCGCGCAGCTTGCGCAGCGCCTCGGCATAGCCCGAAAGCGGGTGCTCGCGCACCGCGTCGGCAATCGAGAGCCATCCCGCGCGCGCCTCGGCCGCCGGCACCGAGGCCGAGACCGGCACCGGCAGGATCTGCGCCAGCTGGTCGGCGGCGAAGACGCCACCGGCGTAGTATTCGCGCAGGAAGGCGAGCGCGGTGCCGGCGCCGAGTCCGGCCAGCGCGGCGAGCGCGAGGAAGACCAGCGGCTTGGGATAGGCCGGATCGGCCGGCGCCAGCGCCTCGGAGACGATCCGCGCATCGGCGACCTGCAGCACCGCCTGCGTCTCCAGATCGCGCATCCGCGACAGCAGCGAGGTGTATTGCCGCTGGGCGATCTCGGCCTCCTGCTGGAGCTCGTAGATCTCGGTCAGCGTCGCCGAGGAGAGCGCGCTCGACAGCACCTCCTGGCGCAGCGTCTCGCGCAGGCTGTTGCCTTCGGTCGTGAGCTGCGCGACCTCGGTGCGCAATCCGTTCACTGCCCGCGCCCCGTCGGCCTGCAACCGTGCCTCGATCGCCGCAAGTTCGCGACCAAGGTCGATCGCCTCCGGCGTGCCCGCCGATGCGGCCCCGAGGCGGGCGGACAGTTCGGCGCGCTGCCGCTCCAGCGACGCCAGCGCCTGGTCGTTCAGCGTGCCGACAAGACGCGACCAGTCGCGCTCGGCCAGGGCCCGGTCGGCATCCTGCTGCGCCACTTCGCGCGCCAGCCGGCGCCCGTCGATGTCGCGCACCTGCCGGCCGAGCCGGTCGAGCGTGCCGTCGCCGGTCTCGCGCGCGATCCGGTCCATGTTGCCGGCAATGTAGAGATCGAGCCGGTCCTCGCTCTCGGCGAGCGCCTTTCGCGCATCGTCGAGCTTGGCTTGCAGAAGATCGCGCGCGCCGAGCGCCTGATCGACCTTGGCGGCGAGCTGCAGCTCGATATAGGTCCGCGCGAGCGTGTTGGCGAGCGACGCGGCCTTTTCCGGCGACCGCGACCGCACCGCGACATCGAGAAGATATGTGAGCCCCCGGCGCTTCACGCTCAGCGCCTTCTCGAACGCGGCCCGGGTCTCGTCGACAAGCGCGCTCGCCGACCGGGGCGGCGCCGGCGGCAGGCTCAGCGCCGCGCGCGCCTTGTCGATCAGACCCAGCCGCGGCCCGAACTCCGGGTCCTGCATCAACCCGGCGCGCTCGATCGTCGTCAGCAGCACCTTCGGCGACTGCAGGATGCCAAGCTCGCTTTCGACCCGGGCGTTTTCGGTGGTGCTCGATCGCGCGCTCTGGTCGGGCCCGTCGAGAATGTTCTTCTGGGTCGGATCGACGATCACCAGCGCATGCGCCTCGTAGATCCGGGTCGCCTGCAGCAGATAGAGCGCGGTCGCCCCGGTGAGGAAGAAGGTGACGAGCAGGATCGGCCGGATTTGCCGCCGTATCAGGGCGACGAGGCTTTTCAGATCCATGGTCTCGGCGGGGATATCGGCCATCTTGCGTCCTCTTCTGCCCGGCCCCGGTTTAGCAGCGTATCATGTGCGCGCACAATCGAAGATTGTAGAAACTGGCTAGCTGCGCCAAGGAGTTGTGGTGTCCGGGCCCGGGTCCGGAGCCAGTGCAAGGCCGAGGATCGCCACCAGCAGCATCAGGTTGGCCTCCATCTCGAAGGGAAAATCGACACTGGAATGCAGTGCCGCCAGGAGCAGCGCGCCAAGCGCCGCGGCCGGCAGGGCCCGCGCCGCGCCGCGGGCGCGCCGCCAGCGCCCGAGGAGGGCCGAAAGGGCCAGAAGCCCTGCCACGAGAGGCGCCGAGCCGAAGATCAGCCCGGCCTCGGCCCAGTTCTCCAGATAGGTGGAATGGGCGTCGGCATAGCTGGAGGCGTCGAAGGCCGCGGCGCTGCGGGCGGCAGGAAAGGCCAGCGCGAAACTGTCGAGCCCGAAGCCCGTCAGTGGCCGCTCGGCGACGAGCCTTGCGGCGCTTTGCCAGATGCCGGCGCGGATCTCGAGGTCACGCGGCCCCGAGAGGAACCGCCCGGCAAGCCCCGTGCCGTAAAGCCCGCCGATTGCCAGAACCGAAAGCGCGAGGCCGGCTGCGGCAAGGCGCATGCTCCCTTGCCCTGCGGGCGCCGGTCGCCGCGGCGCGCCCCCCGTTCCGCCGCCCCCCGCGCCGCTGGTCCCCGTGCCGCCACTACGCGACAGCGCCAGCGCCGTCGCCGCCGCCACAAGGCTCGACGCCGTGCCCATCCGCGATTGCGTGGCAAAGAGCGCGGCGAGGATGGTGGCGAGCCCGGCGAGGACGAGGACCGGGTCCACGACACCCCGCCAGGTCTCGGGCCGGGCCGCCCGCGTCGCGCCGAGGATGAGCCCCAACCCGAGAAAGGCCGCAAACGCATTGCGGTTGATGAAGGGCCCGGTGGCGCTGCCGAGATAGGCGGTCTTGGCGCCCCAGGGCGCGCTGTCGCCGAGCGCGAAAAGGGCCGCCAGCCCGTAAAGCGCATAGGCCGCGACCGCGAGGAAAAGCGCGAAGACCAGCCGTTCCGGCCGCGCCGGCGCCGCCATCAGCGCGATGAAGAAGACAGCGAGCGTCGCGCCGTGGCGAAAGACCGCGATCAGCGTCGTGTCGGGGTCGAGCGAGATCGCGATCTGCCGGACGGCGTCGTCGGGCATCAGCGGCAGGATCTGCACCAGCCCCCAGATGGGCAGCATCGCGGCGACCGCCGGAATTGCCATCAGCCCGGGCCGTGCCAGCGCCGGGCGGGCGCCGGGCAGGGCGCGAAAGGCGATGAGAAGCGCCAGGCCAGCGCCCGCCAGCACCGCCCAGCCAAGCCAGAGCACCGCCCGGTTCGACCCGAGCGGCAGCGGCGCGGCGGCAAGTGAAAGCCCGAGCGCGAGCACGGCGATCCGGCCGCCGCCTGCGGCCGCCGAGGCACGGCCCCGAAGGCCGCCGGGGGGAGGGGCCGAACCGCCGCTCATGGCGCGACCGGGTTCTGTCGCCGCAGGGCGTTCAGGAATTGCCGGGCGTCGGCCGGCGCGATCGCACCCGCGTTGCGTTCAAGGACCGGCACGAGCGCCGGCGTGCCGCGATAGATGTCGGCCAGCCAGCCGCGGGTCTCGGAAAGCCGCATGAGCGCCACGATATCGGCATCGAGAAGGGCCGCCGGCACCGCCTCGCCGCCGACGGGCAGGAGCGCCAGCATCACCCGGCGCTGCATCAGCCAGACCTCGCGCGGGGCGAGCATCGCGGCGGCGCGGATGTCGGCCCGCGCGCGTCCCGGGTGGCCGGCCAGCACCTCGGCCTCGGCCCGGACCTGATATGCCGCGGCCAGGACCGGGCTCTCGGCGATCGCCATTTCCGCCCGCAACTGGCAGAAGTCGGCCGCGCGATCGGCTGCGGCCCGCCAGCCGTCCAGCGCGGCCGGATCCTGCGGAACGCCCCAGGCGAGCGCATCGAGCCGGGTCAGGCAATAGCTCATCTCGCGCATCTGCGCCTCGTATCCGAAGGGCGGCTCGGGTGACGGCAGTCGCGCCTCGGCCGGGACAGCGGCGGGACCGGCGGCGGCAATGGTCTCGGGAATGGTCTCGGGGATGGTCTCGGGAATGACCTCGGGGATGGCCTCGGCGAGCGCAACGGGGAAGGCCGCGCTGTGGCGGAGTTCGGCGAGAAGGCGGGGCAGGGCGAACCCCGCGAGCGCCAGCGCCAGAACCGCGAGCGCGGCCGGCAGGATCTGCGTCCCGCCTGCTGCTTCCCGTGCTGCTCCCCGAGCTGATACCCGTGCTGCCCCCGGAGCCCCCCGGTGCGCCCCTGCGCCTGCCCGCTGGCCCGGGGCACCCGTGGCGGAACGCAGCGTGGCCGAATCGTCGGAGGGGGCGGTCATGGGGTGGGAATACACGTAAAAGTAGTATAATTGGATTGGTAATTATCGCACTGATTGCATGATTCTTGCTCGAGGCCCAGATGCAACCGTTCCGCCCCGCTCAGCTCCTTGCGCCGACAGCGATCCTGGCGCTGCTGGTTTCCCCCGCCGCAGCCGGTCCTGTAGACACCGCGTCGCTGGCCGCCGCATGTCGAGCGGGCGCCTGTTCCGACGCGGTCGAGGCCGAGCTTGAAGGGGCGTCACGCCGCCGCGCGCCGGGCGCCGCGCTCGATGCCGCCGTGGCCGAGATCGCCGATACGCTCGTGGATCTTGCGCGCACGACGCCGGGACTGTCGGGCAATGTCGTCGCAGGCCTCGAAACGGCGGCGGCGACCACCGGCAACCGCGGCCTCGGCGAGGCGCTGCGAGCTGCCGCAGATGCCGTGGGGGAGGGCGCCGCCCGCGAGATCGAGCCGGTGGCCGTCGAGACCGATGCGCCGGGTGCGCCCCGGTTCGTTCGCCCAGGCAGCGGCAGACCCGGCTATGGCAGGCCCGACTATGGCAGGCCCGGCTATGGCAGGCCCGACTACGGCAGACCCGCCTATGGCAGACCCGGCTATGGCAGGCCGGGCGGAGGCAGGCCGGGCGGAGGCAGGCCGGGCGGGGGTTGGTCGGGCGGAAGCAGGCCGGGCGGGGGTTGGTCGGGCGGGGGTTGGTCGGGCCATGGCGGTTGGGGCGATTGGGATCCGTGGCGTCCCTGGCACCCGGGCCATCCCGGCCGGCCGCACAATCCCGGCCACGGCCATCACGGCTCCTGGAGCTGAGCCACCAACTCGGGGCTTTTGCCGGAACGGGGCTTCTGCCGACACGGGGCCGCTGCCGGGACGGGGCTTCTGCCGACACGGGCCTTTTGCCGGGTCGAAATGTCGGGCCGGCCCGCGCCGCCCTAGTCCGCGGCGGCGATCCCGGCCCTCAGGTCCGGCAAGCCGCAGCAGCAATCATGCATCAGATAGCCGAGAAGCGCCGCGATCCGCGCCCCATCGGCGCGATAGATGACATGCCGCGACACCCGCCGCGAACCGATGAGCCCGGCCTGCGACAGCACCGCCAGATGAAACGAGAGCCGCGAGGCCGAGATGCCGAGCCCGTTGGCCAGAGCCCCGGCGCTCGCCCCCTCCGGCCCGGCGACGACAAGCCGCCGGATCAGGTCCAGACGCACCTCGTGGGCCAGGGCGGAGAAGGCGGCGAGTGCCTCGGGGCGTTCCATCATTCAACCATTCATGAAATATTGAACCGGGCCCCTTGATAGCGGCAGCGCCATCTGCAATCAAGCGGACGGTCAGGAGGAGTGGGGCCATGGCGGCAGCGGGCAGGGGCGACGAGGGCTGGCGGCGCAGCATGCGGACGCTGCGGCGGGTGGCGCCCTATCTCTGGCCCGAGGCGCCGGAAGAACGCTGGGTGCGCCGGCGCGTCGTGCTCTCGCTGCTGTCGCTGGGGCTGGCCAAGGTCATCGCGGTGATGACGCCCTTTCTCTACAAGACCGCGGTCGATGCGCTCTCCGGCACCGCGCGCGACGACGGCTGGCTGCTGGCGCTCGGCGCCGTCGGCCTCACGGTGGCCTATGGCATCGCCCGCATCGGCTCCATCGGCTTCAACGAACTGCGCGACGCGCTCTTCGTGCGCGTCGGGCAGCGCGCGCTGAGAAAGCTCGCGCTCGAGACCTTCACCCATATCCATGCCCTCTCGCTGCGCTACCACATCACCCGCAAGACCGGCGGCCTCAGCCGCATCATCGAGCGCGGGGTCAAGGGGGTGGAGTTCCTCTTGCGCTTCATGCTCCTGTCCGTCGGGCCGCTGATCCTGGAACTCGGCATGGTGACGGTGCTCTTCGCGGTGCTCTTCGACTGGCGCTATGCCGTCGTCGTGCTGGCCACGATCGTGCTCTACGTCACCTATACGTTCAAGATCACCGAATGGCGGGTGCAGATCCGGCGGCGGATGAACGAACAGGATACCGATGCCAACCAGAAGGCGGTCGACAGCCTGCTGAACTTCGAGACGGTGAAGTATTTCGGCGCCGAGGGCCGCGAGGCCGCGCGCTATGACGCGGCGATGCAGGGCTACGAGGCGGCCGCGATCAGGACCGGCCAGTCGCTGTCGATGCTGAACTTCGGCCAGGCCTTCCTGATCAACGCGGGCCTTGTCATCGTCATGGTGATGGCGGCGGCCGGGGTCCGCGCCGGCACCCTGACGGTCGGCGACTTCGTCATGGTCAACGCCTACATGATCCAGATCACGATGCCGCTCAACTTCCTCGGCACCGTCTACCGGGAGATCCGCCAGGCGCTGACCGACATGGGCGAGATGTTCGATCTTCTCGAACAGCCGGCCGAGATCACCGACAGGGCGGGCGCGCCGGCGCTTGCCGTGACCGGGGGCGAGGTGGTGCTGGACGACCTGCGCTTCGGCTACGAGGCGGCGCGCCCGATCCTGAAAGGCGTCTCGGTGCGCGTCGGCGCCGGCCAGAAGGTGGCCATCGTCGGCCCCTCCGGCTCCGGCAAGTCGACCATCGGGCGGCTTCTCTTCCGCTTCTACGACGTGACCGGCGGCGCCATCCGCATCGACGGGCAGGATCTGCGCGACGTGACGCAGGCAAGCCTGCATGCGGCGATCGGGGTGGTGCCGCAGGATACGGTGCTCTTCAACGACACGATCCGCTACAACATCGCCTACGGTCGGCCCGGAGCGACCCAGGCCGAGATCGTCGCCGCCGCCCGCGCCGCCAGGATCCACGATTTCGTCCAGTCGCTTCCCGAAGGCTACGAGACCCGCGTCGGCGAACGCGGGCTGAAGCTTTCGGGCGGCGAGAAGCAGCGCGTCGGCATCGCCCGCACGCTCCTGAAGGACCCGCCGATCCTGCTTCTGGACGAGGCGACCTCGGCGCTCGACACCCAGACCGAACGCGACATCCAGGAAAGCCTGAGCGCCATGGGCCGCGGCCGCACGGTCATCACCATCGCTCACCGGCTCTCCACCATCGCCGACAGCGACCGCATCGTGGTCCTGGAGCGCGGCGAGGTCGTCGAGGAGGGCCGCCACGAGGACCTGGTGAACGCGGGCGGGCGCTATGCGGCGATGTGGGCGCGCCAGTCGGCCGAGGAAAGCCGGCCCGAGGGCGAGCACCAGGACGAGGCCGCGGGCGAGGAGATCGGCTGGCGTGGCTTCCGCTCCCTGCCGATGAACTGAACCCGTGCCCCGGCGGCTCGGGCTTGGCAAGCGCTTGGGCTTGCGTGTAAGACGGGCCCTGAGACGAGCGTGCAGACCCGGGCGACCAACGCCCCCTCGGAGCCGGTGGAGCGGGACGTGAGCGAGAGCGACAGTTTCATCGACGAAGTGACCGAAGAGGTCCGCCGCGACAAGCTCTTCGCGGTCTTCCGCAAATATGCCTGGATCGGGGTGCTGGCGGTGGCGGCGATCGTCGGCGGCACGGCCTGGATAGAATGGCGCAAGGCCAGCGCCGAGACGGCGGCCCGCGCCTTCGGCGATGCGGTGATCGGGGCGCTTGCCGCAGATGGTCCGGCGGCACGGGTCGCGGCGCTTGACGCGATCACCCGGGACGGCGGCACCGACGACCACGCCAAGGCCGCCATCGTCGGGCTTCTGGCCGCCGACGAGGCGCTGCGCGCCGGCGACCGCGACGGCGCGCTGCAGCGGCTCGAGGAGATCGCCGCGGATGCTACGCTTCCGGCCAATCTCGGCCAGCTCGCGCGGCTGAAATACGTGATCCTCGCGGGTGACGGCATGACGCCGGCCGACCGCGACGCGGCGCTTGCCGAACTTGCCACCGCCGGCGCGCCCTACCGGCCGCTCGCGGTCGAGCAGCAGGCCGTCGCGCTGATGGCGGATGGCGACGGCGAGGGGGCTCTGAAGCTCTTTCAGGGGCTCCTCGTGGATGCCGATGCCAGTGCCGAACTGCGCCGGCGCGTGCAGCAGATGATCGTCGTGCTCGGGGGCACTCCCGACGCGGCATGAGACCCCGGCACCGCCGGCAGAGAACGAAGGGGCATTGCAGTGAAACTGACCCAAGGGCTTGGCGTGGTCGCGCTTCTGGCGCTGGTCTCGGGATGCGGCAAGGGCGAGCTGATCCTCACCGGCCAGCGCCAGGACGTGCGCGACGCGGTGATCGGCGGCACCCCGGACGAGGCGGTCTCGCTGGCGCCCGGCGAAAACCGCTCGGTGCCGGTATCGCTTGGCGCGGCGCGGGCCAATGCCGACTGGACGCAACCCGCCGGCAATGCCCAGCATGCCCCGGGCAACGTCGCGCTTGCCACGACGCCCCAGCCGCTCTGGGCGGCCCCGATCGGTGCCGGCGAGAACCGCAAGCACCGCATCACTGCCGAGCCGGTGATCGCGGGCGGGCGCATCTTCACGCTCGACAGCCGCGCGGTGGTGACCGCGACCGGTACCGGCGGCGCCACCGTCTGGCAGACCGACCTGACGCCCTCGGCGGACCGCGCCGACGACGCCTCGGGCGGCGGACTTGCCACCGGCGGCGGCGCGGTCTTCGCGACCACCGGTTTCGGCGATCTCGTGGCGCTCGACGCGGCAAGCGGCAAGGAGCTCTGGCGCCAGCGTTTCGACGCCGCCGTGACCGGCGCGCCCGCCTATGACGGCGGTCGCGTCTACGCGGTGTCGCTCGACGGCGCGGCCTGGGCGCTCGACGCCAGCAACGGCAAGGTGCTCTGGACGCTGACCGGCACCCCCTCGGCAGCCGGCATCAACGGCGGCTCGGCGCCGGCGGTCGACGCCCGCCAGGTGGTCTTCCCCTTCTCCTCGGGCCAGCTTCTCTCGGTCGACAAGGCGCGCGGCACCGGCCTCTGGTCGAGCTATGTGGCGGGCGAGCGGCGCGGCCGGGCCTATGCCACCATCTCCGACGTGACCGGCGTGCCGGTGATTGCGGGCGGCATGGTCATCGCCGGTTCCGCCGCCGGCCAGATTGCCGCCGTGAACGTGGATACCGGCCAGCCGGTCTGGACCCTGCGTGACGGCGCGCTGAATCCCGTCGCCACCGCCGGGGGCGCGCTCTTCCTCGTCAACGACGAAGATCAGCTCCTGCGGCTCGACGCAGCGACGGGCGCCGAGGTCTGGCGCATCGACATGCCCTATTTCACCAAGGACAGGGACAGGCGCCGGCGCGACATCTACACCCATTTCGGGCCGCTCATCGCCGGCGGGCACCTCGTGACCGTCTCCTCGGACGGGCTCCTGCGCAGCTTCGATCCCGCCTCGGGCGCGCTTCTCGGCACGGTCGCGCTCGGCGCTCCTGCCGCGGCTGCCCCGGCGATCGCGAACGGCGTGCTCTATGTCGTCGGCCAGGACGGCAGACTGAGGGCTTTCCGCTGAGCCGCAGTCCTTGTAAGAGGGCGGCTTCTGCCGGGAAGGAACCGCAATGAGCTTCACGCTTGCCATCGTCGGGCGCCCCAACGTGGGCAAGTCGACGCTTTTCAACCGGCTGGTCGGCAGGAAGCTCGCGCTCGTCGACAACCAGCCCGGCGTCACGCGCGACCTGCGCGAAGGCGCGGCGCGGCTCGGCGATCTGCGCTTCATCGCCATCGACAGCGCCGGGCTCGAGGACGTGAGCGACGACAGCCTTCAGGGCCGGATGCGGCGCCTAACCGAGCGCGCGGTCGAGATGGCGGACATCTGCCTTTTCGTCATCGACGCGCGGGCGGGCGTGACGCCGCAGGATAAGGTCTTCGCCGAGATCCTGCGCAAGAAGAATGCCCATGTGATCCTTGCCGCCAACAAGGCCGAGGGCAACGCCGGCGAGGCGGGTTTCCTCGAGGCCTATTCGCTCGGTCTCGGTGAGCCGGTGCGCATCTCGGCCGAGCATAGCGAGGGGATGGACGAACTCTATCACATCCTGCGCCCGCACGCCCAGGCGCTGGCAGAGAAGGCCGCCCGCGACGCGCCCGAGGTGGATGTTGATATCGACGAGGCGGACGAGGACACCGGGCCACGCCAGCCGACGCGCGAGAAGCCGTTGCAGATCGCCGTCATCGGCCGGCCGAACGCCGGCAAGTCGACGCTCATCAACAGGATCATCGGCGAAGACAGGCTGCTCACCGGGCCCGAGGCCGGGATCACCCGCGACGCCATCTCGGTGGCCGCCGACTTTCTCGGAACGCCGGTGCGGATCTTCGATACCGCCGGCATGAGGAAGCGCGCGAAAGTTACTGACAAGATTGAAAAACTCTCGGTTTCAGACGGGCTGCGCGCGGTCCGGTTCGCCGAGGTCGTCGTGGTGCTTCTCGATGTGGCGATCCCCTTCGAACAGCAGGACCTGCGGATCGCCGATTTCGCCGAGACCGAGGGCAGGGCGGTGGTGCTTGCCGCCAACAAGTGGGACCTCGAGGAGGAGAAGACCGAAAAGCTGAAGGAGTTGCGCGAGGCCTTCGAACGGCTCTTGCCGCAACTCAAGGGCGCGCCGCTCGTCACCGTCTCGGCCAGGACCGGCAAGGGGCTCGACCGGCTCCATGCGGCGATCCTGAAGGCCCATGAGGTCTGGAACCGGCGCGTGACGACGGCGAAGCTGAACCAGTGGCTGGGCGCCATGACCGAGGCGCATCCGCCGCCGGCGCCCGGCGGGCGCCGCATCAAGCTGCGCTACATGACCCAGATCAAGACCAGGCCCCCGGCCTTCATCGTCATGTGCAACCATGGCGACCAGCTTCCGGAAAGCTATTCTCGCTATCTTGTCAATGGCTTGCGGGAGGATTTCGATATGCCGGGAACGCCGGTCCGGCTGACCTTCCGCGATCAGGGCGACAAGAATCCGTTCAAGGACCGCAAGTTCCACACCCCCTCGCGGCTGCGCAAGCATCGGGGCACGCAGGTCAAGAAGTAGCACCCGCGGCCGGCGGCCCCGGCACGGTCGCCCGACGATCTCAGATCAGCGTGCCCGCGGCCGTCAGCTGCGTCCTGCCGCCAAGCCAGGGCACCAGCGCCTCGGGCATGGTGACCGACCCGTCCGCCTGCTGGCCGTTCTCCAGCACCGCGATCAGGCAGCGGCCGACGGCCAGGCCCGATCCGTTCAGCGTATGGACGAACTCGGGCTTGCCGCCGCCATGTTCCGCGCGGGCCGGGCGGTAGCGCGCATTCATCCGCCGCGCCTGAAAATCGCCGCAGACCGAGACGGAGCTGATTTCGCGGTAGGTGTCCTGACCGGGCAGCCAGACCTCGATGTCATGGGTCTTGCGGGCGCCGAAGCCCATGTCGCCGGTGCACAGAACCACCGTGCGGTAGGGCAGGCCGAGCCGCTCCAGCACGGCTTCGGCGCATTTCGTCATGCGGACGTGTTCGTCAAGGCTGGTTTCCGGCGTCGTGATCGACACCATCTCCACCTTCTCGAACTGGTGCTGGCGCAGCATGCCCGCCGTGTCCTTGCCCGCGCTGCCCGCTTCCGAGCGGAAGCACTGGGTGTGCGCGGTCATGCGGATCGGCAGCGCGCCTTCCTCGAGGATGTCGCCGGCCACGGTATTGGTCAGCGTGACCTCCGAGGTCGGGATCAGCCACCAGCCGTTGGTGGTCTGATAGCTGTCCTCGGCGAATTTCGGCAGCTGGTTGGTCCCATACATCGCCTCGTCCTTCACGAGCACCGGCGTCATCGTCTCGGTCAGCCCGTGTTCGGTCGTGTGCAGATCCAGCATGAACTGCGCCAGCGCCCGATGGACGCGGGCGACACCGCCGCGCAGAAGGACGAAGCGCGCGCCTGAAAGCTTGGCGGCCGTCTCGAAGTCCAGACCCTTCTGCGCGCCCGCGATCTGGTAATGCTCGACCGGCGCGAAGTCGAAGTCGCGCGGGGTGCCCCAGCGGCGGATCTCGACGTTGTCATGCTCGTCGGCGCCGGTCGGCACCTCGTCGAGCGGCAGGTTGGGCAGGCCCATGAGGAGATCGCGGAGCCGCGCATCCTCGGCCGCCGCTTCCTCGGTCAGGCGCGCCACCTCGGCCTTCTTTTCGGCCACAAGCGCCCTCAGCCGTTCGAATTCGGCCTCGTCGCCCCGGGATCTGGCGGCACCGACCTCCTTCGAGGCCGCGTTCTGCGCCGCCTGTGCCGTCTCGGCCGCAAGGATCCCGGCCCGCCGTGCCTCGTCGAGCGCGAGGATCTCGGACGACATCGCCGCCACGCCCGGCCGGCGCGTCAGCGCGGCGTCGAAGGCGGCGGGGTTCTCGCGGATCGCGCGGATGTCGTGCATGGGTTCATCTCCGGGTCGGTTCCCGCGCGAGTTAGCATGAAGCGCGCCATCAGGTGAACCGGGAAAAGCCGCCCCTCACTCCGCTTCGGCGAGAAGCGCCTGCAGGTCGAGCGGCGCCGTCACCATCTTCAGTTCGCCCGCCGCGTCGCGCGGCCAGTCGGCCTCGGGACGGTCACGGTAAAGTTCGACGCCGTTGCCATCCGGATCGCTGAGGTAGATCGCCTCGCTCACCCCGTGGTCTGAAGCGCCGTCGAGCGGGTAGCGCGCCGCGACCAGCCGCTTCAACGCCCCGGCCAGCGCCCTGCGCGAGGGGTAGAGAATCGCCGTGTGGTAAAGGCCGGTATGGCCGGGCGCGGGCGGCGTTCCGCCACGGCTTTCCCAGGTGTTGAGGCCGATGTGGTGGTGGTAGCCGCCAGCCGAGAGAAAGGCGGCGCCGCTGCCGTAGCGCTGCATCAGCTCGAAGCCGAGCACGCCGGAATAGAAGCCGATCGCGCGTTCGAGATCGGCGACCTTCAGATGGACATGGCCGATGCGCGTCTCGGCCGGCACGGTGTAGCTCATGGTCAGCTCCGCAAAGGGGTGGCACATGACTATAGGCCCGACCGCGCCACCGAAAAGGGCCGATGGCGCAGCGGTGCCGTGCGCCTGCGCACCGAGCACCGCCTGCCCGCCCCGCGACAGGCCGACGCGCCCGCCTTGCAAAGGCCGATTGCCGCCTATAGGTTCCGCGCCAATCAAAAGCGGCCCGGCCGCCCTGACGAGAGGACGAAACGCATGTTCATCACTCCCGCCTATGCTCAGACGGCCGGTGGCGCAGGTGGCGCCGCTGGGCTGATGCAGTTCCTGCCGCTCGTTCTCATCTTCGCGATCATGTATTTCCTGCTGATCCGCCCTCAGCAGAAGAAGATGAAGGAACATCGCGCCATGGTCGAGGCGCTGCGCCGCGGCGACCAGGTCGTCACCCAGGGCGGCATCATCGGCAAGGTGTCGAAGGTCAAGGAAGGCGAGAACGAGATCGAGGTCGAGATTGCCGAGGGCGTGAAGGCGCGCATCGTCCGTTCGACCGTGTCCCAGGTTCTGAACAAGACCGAGCCCGCCGCCAAGACCTGAGCGCCGGGCCGGGCGCGCCCGCCGAAGGACTGCCGCGAACCAAGCCGCGAAAGACAGCCACATGCTGCGAATCCCCCTCTGGAAGGCGATCCTCATCTGGGGGCTCTGTGCCCTCGGCGTGCTGATGGCGCTGCCGAACGCCTTCTACAGCCGTGTCGAGCGTCACAACGACGCCATCGCCGCGATCGAGAAGACGGGCGCCACGACGCCCGAACAGGCCGCGGATGCGGCGCTCTGGCCAAGCTTCCTGCCCTCGGGGCTCGTGAACCTCGGTCTCGACCTGCGCGGCGGCGCGCATCTGCTGGCGCAGGTGCAGGTTGCCGATGTCTACAAGGCGCGGATGGAATCGCTCTGGCCGGAGATGCGCAAGGCGCTTTCGGATGCGCGCAGCGAGATCGGCGGCATCCGTCGCGTCGCCTCCGATCCTTCGGAGCTGCGCATCCGGATCGAAAAGCCCGAGGCCATGGCCCGCGCGATCGAGGTCGCAAGCGGGCTTGCGACCAACGTCGTCACGCTGAGCGGCGTCGGCCAGAAGGACCTTGCCATCACTGCCGAGGGCAGTGACCTCGTGATCCAGCTGAGCGATGCCGAGAAGGCCGCGACCGACGACCGCACGGTGCAGCAATCGCTGGAAATCATCCGCCGCCGGATCGACGCCGTCGGCACCCGCGAACCGACGATCCAACGCGAAGGCGCCGACCGCATCCTCGTGCAGGTGCCGGGGCTCGGTTCGGCGGCCGAATTGAAGGCGCTTATCGGCGCCACCGCGCAGCTGACCTTCCACACCGTCCTCGGGCGCAGCTCCGATCCGAACCAGATCGCCCAGCCCGGCCAGCTGATCCTGCCCGCCGACGACGAGAAGGATGTCTACTACACGCTCGACTCCGCCCCGGTGGTGACCGGCAGCGAGCTGGTGAACGCGCAGCTCGACTTCGACCAGTACAACCACCCCGCTGTCGGCTTCCGCTTCAACACCACCGGCGCGCGCGCCTTCGGCGAATATACCTCGGCACATGTGAACGAGCTTTTCGCCATCGTGCTCGACGGCAAGGTGATCTCGGCGCCGCGGATCCAGACCGCGATCACCGGCGGATCGGGCATCATCACCGGCAATTTCACCGCCGATAGCGCCACCCAGCTTGCCGTCCAGCTGCGGGCGGGCGCGCTGCCGGCGGCCGTGACCTTCCTCGAGGAACGCACCATCGGGCCGGAGCTTGGCCAGGATTCGATCGATGCCGGGCGGCTTGCCGCCGTGATCGGCCTCGTCGCCGTCATCGCCTTCATGGTCGCGAGCTACGGGCTCTTCGGGGTCTTCGCGAGCGTCGCGCTGCTTTTCAACATCGCGATGATCTTCGGCTTCCTCTCGGCCATCGGCGCCACGCTGACGCTGCCCGGCATCGCCGGCATCGTGCTCACGATCGGCATGGCGGTCGATGCCAACGTGCTGGTCTTCGAACGCATCCGCGAGGAGCTGCGCACCGCCAAGGGGCCGGCGCGGGCCATCGAGCTTGGCTATGAAAAGGCGATGTCGGCGATCGTCGACGCCAATATCACCACCTTCATCACCGCGCTGATCCTCTTCGTCCTCGGCTCGGGCCCGGTGAAGGGATTTGCCGTCACGCTGACCGTGGGCCTCGTCACCTCGGTCTTCACCGCAATCTACGTCACCCGTGCGATGGTCGTCGTCTGGTACGACCGCAAGCGGCCGAAGACGATCACGGTCTGAGGAGCAGCGCGCCATGGCCTACCGTCTCAAGCTCGTCCCGGAACATACCAACATCGACTTCTTCCGCTGGCAGCGCATCACCTTCGGCGGCTCCGTCGCGCTCGTCATCGTGGCGATCATCGCGAGCTTCATCATCGGGCTGAACTTCGGCATCGACTTCCGCGGCGGCACCACGATCCGGACCGAATCGACCGCCCCCGTCGATGTCGCCGCCTACCGCCAGGCGATGCAGCCGCTCGGCCTCGGCGATGTCTCGATCACCGAGGTCTTCGATCCGACCTTCGGCCCCGACAAGCATGTCGCGATGATCCGCATTCAGGCCCAGGAGGGCAGCGAATCCGCCACTCCCGAGACGGTGCAGAAGATCGAGACGGCGCTGAAGGGGGTCGACGGCGCGGTGTCGTTCCAGTCCGTCGAATCGGTCGGTCCCAAGGTCTCGGGCGAACTCATCCGCACCGCGATCCTCTCGGTCCTCGCCGGCACGGTGGCGATCTGCGTCTACATCTGGCTGCGTTTCGAATGGCAGTTCGCGCTTGGCGCCGTCGTGGCGCTTGTCCACGACATCGCGCTCACGATCGGCATCTTTTCCGTCTTCCAGCTCAAGTTCGACCTGACGATCATCGCCGCCCTGCTGACGATCCTCGGCTATTCGATCAACGATACCGTGGTGGTCTTCGACCGGCTCCGCGAGAACCTGATCAGGTACAAGACGACGCCGCTGCGCGATCTCTGCAACCTCTCGGTCAACGAGACGCTGAGCCGGACGGTGATGACCTCGGGCACCACGCTCATCGCGCTCATCGCGCTGCTGATCTTCGGCGGCGACGTGATCCGAGGCTTCGTCTTCGCGATGACCTGGGGCGTGCTCGTCGGCACCTATTCCTCGGTCTACGTGGCCAAGAACGTGGTCCTGATGCTCGGCGTCAAGCGCGACTGGGGCAAGAAGGACGACGGCGCGGCCGGCACCCAGTTCGCGACGGGCAAATGATCCGCCTGAACGAGATCGCCTTCGGCGCGGCGCTGCCCGTCGACGGCTACGGCCCGGGCTTCTTCCGCATCGGCGGCAAGGTCGTCCGCGGGCCGGTCCTCATCGGCCCGGCGGGCGTCGGCGCCTGGGGCGGGCTTGGCGACACGGCCGCACTCGCGGCGCTCGGCGATGGCGTCGATGTCCTCCTGCTCGGCATGGGCCGTACCATCGCCCACCCGCCGGCGAGCCTGCGCGACGCGGTCGAGGCCGCGGGCCTCGCGCTCGAGCCGATGGACAGCGCCGCGGCGGCACGGACCTACAACATGCTCCTCGCCGAGGGGCGGCGCGTTGCCGCCGCACTCCTGCCGGTCGCATAGGGCCTTTGCCATGGCGCCGCGATCGGCTACCCCGGTGCCCATGATCCTCACCGTCTCCGACCTCGCCGTCGCCCAGGGCGGCATGGCCATCCTCGAAGGCCTCTCCTTCGATCTGGCGCCCGGCGCGGCTCTTGTCCTGCGCGGACCGAACGGCATCGGCAAGACGACGCTCCTGCGCACCGTCGCGGGCCTCCTGCCGCCCCGCGCAGGCAGGATCGCCCTGCCGGCCGAGGGCACCGCCTATGCCGGCCATGCCGACGGCCTGAAGGCGGTCCTGAGCGTGGCCGAGAACCTGCGCTTCTGGGCCCGGATCTACGGCACGGCCGACATCGCCCCGGCGCTGTCCGCGATGGATCTGCAAGCCCATGCCGACCGTCCGGCGCAGACCCTCTCGGCCGGGCAGAAACGCCGCCTCGGCCTTGCCCGCCTCCTCGTCAGCGGCCGCAGGCTCTGGCTCCTCGACGAACCGACCGTGTCGCTCGACGCGGCCTCGGTCGGGCTCTTCGCGGGCGCGGTGCGCGCCCATCTGGCCCGGGGCGGCGCGGCGCTCATGGCCACCCATGTCGATCTCGGCCTCGACGAGGCGGAGCTCCTCGACCTCCTTGCCTTCCGCGCCCGGCCACCCGCGGCGGGTCAGGGCGGCGGCTTCGACGGGGCCTTCGACGGGCCATTCGACGGGGCCTTCACATGACCCGCCTCTTCGTTGCCGCAATACCCCGGGGTCCGGGGCAGCGCCCCGGCGCGCAGCGAACCCGAGGTGCGCGGCCATGCTAGCGCTGCTCCTGCGCGACCTCAGGCTTGCCACCCGGGCCGGCGGCGGCTTCGGCCTCAGCCTCGCCTTCTTCCTCATCGTGACCGTGCTCGTCCCCTTCGGCGTCGGCCCGCAAAGCGAACGACTCGCCGCCATCGCGCCGGGGATCCTCTGGGTCGGCGCGCTGCTCGCCTGCCTCCTCTCGCTCGACCGGATCTTCGCGCTCGACCGCGAGGACGGCTCGCTCGACCTGCTCGCGACCGCACCCGTGCCGCTCGAAGGCGTGGTGGCGGTGAAGGCCGTCGCCCACTGGCTCACCACCGGCCTGCCGCTCACGCTGGCGGCGCCGGTGCTCGGCATCCTTCTCAGCCTGCCCGCGGGCGGCTACGTCTGGCTCGCGCTGTCGCTCGCCCTCGGCACCCCGGCGCTCTCCTTCATCGGTGCCTTCGGCGCCGCCGTCACCGTGGGGCTGAAGCGCGGCGGGCTCCTCCTGTCGCTGCTCGTCCTGCCGCTCTACATCCCGACCCTGATCTTCGGCGCCGAGGCGGCACGGCGCGGAACCGAGGGGCTTTCGCCGGCGACGCCGCTGCTGATGCTGGCCGGCATCACGCTCGGCGCGCTGGCGCTTCTGCCCTTCGCCGGCGCTGCGGCAATCCGCGCGGGCCTGCGCTGAGATCCATGCTGTATCCTCGGCGCAAAGAGCTTGAGGGCAGGGGCCCGAAAGGCTAGCAAGGGCGCCATGTCGATCTGGGAATACGCGAACCCCAAGAAGTTCATGGAGACCTCCTCTTGGGCGCTGCCCTGGGTGACGGGGCTTGCGGTCGTGACACTTCTGACCGGCCTCGTCTGGGGCTTTTTCTTCACCCCCGACGACTACCGCCAGGGTTCGACGGTGAAGATCATCTACATCCACGTCCCCGCGGCGATGATGGCGATCAACTGCTGGGCGATGATGCTCGTGACCTCGCTGATCTGGCTGGTGCGGCGCCACCATGTCTCGGTCCTGGCCGCCAAGGCTGCCGCGCCCGTCGGCATGACGATGACGCTCATCGCGCTCTTCACCGGGGCGATCTGGGGCCAGCCGATGTGGGGCACCTGGTGGGCCTGGGATCCGCGGCTGACCTCGTTCCTGATCCTCTTTCTCTTCTATCTCGGCTATCTGGCGCTCTGGGAGGCGGTCGACGACCCCGACAGCGCGGCCGATCTCACGTCGGTCCTCTGCCTCGTCGGCTCGGTCTTCGCGCTTCTCAGCCGTTACGCGGTGCTCTTCTGGAACCAGGGCCTGCATCAGGGCGCCTCGCTCTCGCTCGACAGCAAGGAACATGTTTCCGATGTCTTCGCCTATCCGCTCTGGACCTCGATGGCGGGCTTCGTGCTGCTCTTCCTGACCCTCGTCCTTCTGCGCACCCGGACCGAGATCCGCGCCCGACGGCTCCGCGCGCTCGAGGCGCGGGAAAGGATGGCCTGATGGTCGGGCTCGGCAAATACGCCGCCACGGTTCTCGGGGCCTATGCGGTGACGATCCTGCTGCTCGCGGTTCTCGTCATCGCAACGCTCCGCCGGGGCCGGGTCATGCGCGAGCGGCTCGAGGCGCAGGAAAGGCGGATGGCGCGCCATGGCTAGAGTCTCGCCACTGGTCCTGATCCCGCCGGCGATCTTCGCGGGCATCGCCGCGATGTTCTTCTGGGGCATGGGGCGCGACAATCCCGACGACCTGCCTTCGACCTTCATCGGCCGCCAGGCGCCGGCGCTGGCCACCGCGACCGTGGGCGAACTCGCCACCCCGACCGATGCCGACCTGCGCACCGGCACCCTGACGCTCGTGAACTTCTGGGCCACCTGGTGCCCGCCGTGCCGGGCCGAGCACCCGACGTTGAAACGGCTGGCGGGCGAGGGGGTGCGCATCATCGGCGTCAACATCCGTGACGATGCCGCCAAGGCCGAGGCCTATCTTGCCGAAGAGGGCGATCCCTTCATCGCCGTCGCGGGCGATCCGACCGGGCGCAACTCGATCGACTGGGGTGTCACCGCCCCGCCCGAGACCTTCATCGTCGCGGGCGACGGCACGGTCCTGTTCAAGTTCATCGGCCCGCTTGTCGGCAGCGACTTCGAACAGCGCTTCCTGCCGGCGCTCGCCAAGGCGCGGGGCCGCTAGAGGCTTCTGCCAGGTCCGGACACTCGCCGGGCCCCGACCCTCCGGGGGGGAAGGGTCGGGGCGCCGGAAGGGCGCCGCGGGGAGGGTGTAGCTGCACCCCGCGGCGGCTTGGCGTCACCTGATCTCGGATGCGGCGATCAGGAGCAGCAGCCCGATCAGTTCGATCCAGGGCATGCTCGGCAGAAAGGCGCATCTCGACGTGAACGATCTCATGACCATGCTTTTGCGCCTCTGCCCGATCGGTTCAAGCGGTTCGGCGCAAGCCTGCACAATCTTGGTTAAACTGCCGTTACTGCTGCGAGAATCGTGCAAGATCCCGACGCTCCGGCGCGAACAGAACGGGCCGTTTCGCGCCACTATGCCGGCGCGGAAATCAATGCTCCCCGGGGCACATCCGCGGGGCAGGGAATCGATTTCCCGCGTCGGGCGAGATGGCGCGCGCCTGGTCCACCGCCGGTCGGCGCCCGCCGAAAATTCGGACCCCCGCCCGGAACCCGGGCGGGGGCACAACGCCGGCACCGTTCCGGGCGGCGGCGATCAGCTCCTGGCGAGATTGCGCAGCACGTAGTGCAGGACCCCGCCGTTCTCGACATATTCGATCTCGACCTCGGTATCGATCCGGCACTTGAGCCGGATCACCTTCTCGGTCGCGTCGGCATAGCGGATCGTGCAGGACACGAGGCTGAGCGGCTTCAGGTCGTCCTCGAGCCCGTGGATCGAGATCACCTCGGAGCCCGTGAGCCCCAGCGACTTGCGGTTCTGCCCTTCGGTGAACTCGAACGGGATCACCCCCATGCCGACGAGGTTCGAACGGTGGATGCGTTCGAAGCTCTCGGCGATGACCGCCTTGACGCCCAGAAGGTTGGTGCCCTTGGCCGCCCAGTCGCGCGAGGAGCCGGCGCCGTATTCGATCCCGCCGACAACGACGAGCGGCACGCCCGCGGCCTGATAGGCTTCCGAGGCCTCGAAGATCGAGGTCTGCTTGCCGTCGGGGCCGAGGGAGTAGCCGCCTTCGACGCCGTCCAGCATCTCGTTCCTGATGCGGATATTGGCAAAGGTGCCGCGCATCATGACCTCGTGGTTGCCCCGGCGCGAGCCGTAGGAGTTGAAGTCCCGCGGCGCGACCTGCCGTTCGGTCAGGTATCGCCCGGCCGGTGTCGTCGACTTGAAGGAACCGGCCGGCGAGATGTGGTCGGTGGTGATCATGTCGCCCAGAAGGGCGAGGATCCGGGCGCCGTCGATATTGCGGATCGTGCCCTTCTCCTTGCCCATGTCGCGGAAATAGGGCGGGTTCTGGATATAGGTCGAGGCCGCGGGCCAGTCGTATGTCTCCGATTCGGTGACCTTCACCCCCTGCCATTTGGCATCGCCCTTGAAGACATCGGCATATTTCTTCCGGAACGCGTGGCGGGTGACCGTGGCATGGACCAGTTTGGCGATCTCCTCGTTGCTCGGCCAGATGTCCTTGAGATAGACCGGCTTGCCGTTGCTGCCGGTGCCGAGCGGCTCGCTCGTCAGGTCGATGTTCATGTCGCCCGCCAGGGCATAGGCGACGACGAGCGGCGGCGAGGCGAGGTAGTTCGCCCGCACGTCGGGGCTGATCCTGCCCTCGAAGTTGCGGTTGCCGGAGAGGACGGCGGTCGCGATCAGGTCGTTATCGGCGATTGCCTTGGAAATCTCCGGCTGAAGGGGCCCCGAATTGCCGATGCAGGTGGTGCAGCCGTAACCGACGAGGTTGAAGCCCAGCGCGTCGAGATCCTCCTGCAGCCCCGCGGCTTCAAGGTATTCGGAGACCACCTGCGACCCGGGGGCGAGCGAGGTCTTCACCCAGGGTTTGCGATTGAGGCCGAGCGCCCGCGCCTTGCGCGCCACCAGACCGGCGCCGATCAGCACATAGGGGTTCGAGGTGTTGGTGCAGGAGGTGATGGCGGCAATCACGACCGAGCCGTCGTGCAGCCGGTAATCCTCGCCCTCGACGGCGGCCGACTTGCGCAGGTCCACCTTGTCGGCCACCGCGACCGCACCGCCCTCATCGACCATTTCGTTGGCGCGCTTGGAGGTGTCGATGCCCCGATAGTCGGTGACGACCTTGTAGAAGGCCGACGCCGCATCGGTCAGCGGCAGGTAGTCCTGCGGCCGCTTCGGACCCGAGATCGCCGGCACGATCGTGCCCATGTCGAGATGCAGCGTCGAGGTGTAGACCGGATCGTAGTCGGCGCCGCGCCAGAAGCCGTTTTCCCTGGCATAGGCCTCGACGAGTTCGATGCGCGCCTCGTCCCGGCCGGTCTGGCGCAGGTAGCGCAGGGTTTCGGCGTCGATCGGGAAGAAGCCGCAGGTGGCGCCGTATTCCGGCGCCATGTTGGCGATCGTCGCGCGGTCGGCCAGCGGCAGGTGATCGAGACCCTCGCCGTAGAACTCGACGAACTTGTTCACCACGCCGTGCTTGCGAAGCATCTGCACGACCTTGAGGACGAGATCGGTGGCGGTGGTGCCTTCGACCATCCGGCCGGTCAGCTTGAAGCCCACGACCTCGGGGATCAGCATCGAGATCGGCTGGCCGAGCATCGCCGCCTCGGCCTCGATCCCGCCGACGCCCCAGCCGAGAACGGCAAGGCCGTTGACCATGGTGGTGTGGCTGTCGGTGCCGACGAGCGTATCCGGGTAGGCGACGGTTTCGCCCGACTGGTCGCTGTCCGTCCAGACCGTCTGGGCGAGATATTCGAGGTTCACCTGGTGGCAGATGCCGGTCCCGGGCGGCACGACGCGGAAGTTCCGGAACGCGTTCTGGCCCCATTTCAGGAAGACGTAGCGCTCCATGTTGCGCTCGTATTCAAGATCGACGTTGCGCTGGAAGGCACGCGGATTGCCGAATTCGTCGATCATCACCGAATGGTCGATGACGAGGTCCACGGGGTTCAGGGGGTTGATCTTCTGCGCGTCACCGCCAAGCGCCTTGATCCCGTCGCGCATCGCGGCAAGGTCGACGACCGCCGGCACGCCGGTGAAATCCTGCATCAGCACGCGCGCCGGGCGATAGGCGATCTCACGCGGGTTCCTGCCCCCCTGTTTGCCCCAGTCGGAGAAAGCCTTGATGTCATCGACCGAAACCGTGCGGCCACCATCCTCGAAGCGCAGCATGTTCTCGAGCACCACCTTCAGCACGGCGGGAAGCTTCGCGAAGCTCCCGAGCCCGGCCTTTTCGGCGGCGGTGATCGAGTAATAGGCGACGGTCTTGCCGCCGACGGTCAGGGTCTTGCGGGTCTTCGCGGTGTCCTTGCCGGTCACGATGGGCATGGAAATCTCCCTCGGATGTGAGTGGTCGGAACGCTTGCCCCATGGGCTATGCCGGATTGGGCCTCAGCCTTCAAGTGCGCTCTTGCGGATGCTGTATACCATTGTGCACAATGCGGCGCAAGAGCCACTGCCGACTGCCCGTCCGGGGCTCCGGGTCTCGCAAAACCTTGATTGGCCTCGAACGGCAGGGTGACATAGGTAGGGCAGGAAGCAAACGGGACCGTTCATGTCGAAACTTGCGCGCATCGCGCCCGCCGCGCTCGCGATCTGGCTTGCCGCCCTGTCGCCGGCCCTTGCCCAGTCGCGTGCCGATCACCCGGTGGTGGTGGAGCTCTATACCTCGCAGGGCTGCTCGTCCTGCCCGCCGGCGGATCGCATCCTTGCCGGTCTCGCCGGTCGCGACGATGTGATCGCGCTGGCGCTGCATGTCGACTACTGGGACTACATCGGCTGGGCCGACGCCTTCGGCGACGCCCGTTTCAGCGAACGCCAGCGCGCCTACGCCAGGGCGTTCGGCGCACGCACAGTCTATACGCCGCAGATGATCGTGGGCGGAAGCGACCACGTGATGGGCGTCCGCCCGGCCGAGCTCGAGTCGCTCATTCGCCAGCATGGGTCGGATGCCGCGCCGGTGTTGCTCCACCTCAGCCGCGCCGGCAATGTCGTCGCCATCTCGGCCCGCGCAAGCAGGCCGCTGGACGAGGGTGCCATCGTCCAGCTCGTGCGCTATTCGCCCCATGCCCGCGTCGAGATCTCGCGCGGCGAGAACGCCGGCCGCACGATCGACTACAGCAATATCGTCACCGGCTGGGATGCGATCGGCGAATGGGACGGGCAGGGGCCGCTCGACATGAAGGTGAAGGCGCCGGGCGCCGAGCCGGTGGTGGTCATTTTGCAGGCGCCGGGCCCGGGCGAGATCCTCGCCGCCGCGAGGCTGAAATAGCGCCGCGCCGGGGTCGGCCGGGCATTGACCGGGCGGACCGGGGCCGGTAGCAGGAAACGGCAGAGCCGCGGCCGAGGAGCCCCGCCGTGCCCGATCCCGGACCTTCCGCAGCCCCGCCGCCAGAGACCGCGCGGCTGCGCGCGCTGCTTGACGCGCAGGCCGCCGCCTTTGCCGCCGCGCCCCCGCCCGATGCCGACCGCCGGCGCACCGACCTCGCCCGCCTGAAGGCGGCGATCCGCGCCGGCCAGCAGCGCCTTGTTCGCGCCGCCGCCGAGGATTTCGGCCGCCGCAGCGCCAGCGAGACGCTGATCAACGATCTCGGCCAGGCGGTTCAGGCGATCAACCACGCCCGCCGCCATCTCAAGCGCTGGATGCGGCCGGAACGGCGCAGCGTCGGCTGGCTCCTGCGCCCCGGCCGCGCCGAGATCCGGTTCCAGCCGAAGGGCGTCATCGGCATCATGGCGCCCTGGAACTATCCCTTCAACCTCGTGCTCGTGCCGCTCGTCTCCGCGATCGCGGCCGGCAACCGGGCGATGGTCAAGCCCTCGGAACTGGCGCCGGCAAGTGCTGCCGCGCTGGCCGAGCTTCTGGCCGCGACCTTTGCCGAGGATCAGGTGGCCGCGGTCCTCGGCGGCCCCGCGACCGGCGCCGCCTTTGCCGCGCTGCCCTTCGATCATCTCGTCTTCACCGGCAGCACCGCGGTCGGGCCCAAGGTGATGCGCGCCGCGGCCGAGAACCTCGTGCCGGTGACGCTGGAACTTGGCGGCAAGTCTCCCGCCATCGTCGCCCCGGGCGCCGATCCCGAGGCGGCGGCGCGCGAGATCGCCTATGGCAAGCTCACCAACGGCGGCCAGACCTGCATCGCGCCCGATTACGTCCTGGTGCCCGAGCCGCTGCGCCCGGCGCTGGTCGCGGCGCTCGCCGCCGAGATGGCCCGGATCGCCCCCGAGGGCGGCGGCGATCCGGGGCTGACCACGATCATCGACGCGGGTCATGCCGAGCGGCTGCGCGCGCTTCTGGCCGAGGCCGAGGCGGCGGGTGCCCGCGTCACCCGGATCGGCGCCCCGGGCGCCGGACGGGCGATCGGGCCGGCGCTGGTCGAGACCCTGCCCGAGGGGGTCCGGCTCCTGCGCGAGGAGATCTTCGGGCCGCTCCTGCCGATCGTCGGCTACGACGGGATCGACGCCGCCATCGCCCATGTGAACGCCGGGCCGAGGCCGCTCGCGCTCTATTATTTCGGCCCCGGGGGGCCGCTCTTGGAGCGGGTGCTCGCCCGGACGGTGAGCGGCAATGTGACCGTGAACGGTGCGCTCACCCATTTCGCCGTCGACACGCTGCCCTTCGGCGGCATCGGCGAAAGTGGCATGGGTGCCTGCCACGGCGAGGCCGGGTTCCTCGCCCTCAGCCACGCCAGGGGCATCTTCCATCAGCCGCGGCGCAGCCTCATACCGCTCGGCCGGGCCCCCGGCGGCCGCTTCGCGCGGCTGACGGCGCGGCTGCTGATGCGCTGAGCCTCAGGGCTTCCAGCGCCGGTGGATCCAGAACCACTGGTCCATATGCGCCCGCACGAGCGCCTCGAGGCTGTCGTTGATCGCCTGCGTCATCTCGACCGGATCGCCATGCGCGATCGGTGCCTCCACGATGATGCGGAAGCTCAGCCCGTCCGGCTCGCGGATGCCGTAGACGGGGATCAGCTCGGCACGGTATCTGAGGGCCAGATCGGCGGCCGAGGTCGCGGTCCGCGCGGTCTGGCCGAAGAAGGTGACCGGCGCGCCATGGGCCATGTGCTGATCCATCAGGAGCCCCAGCATGCCGCCCTGCTTCAGGAACCGCAGCATCTGCCCCATGCCGCGCTGCCCGCGCGGGAAAAGCGGCGTTCCGATGGCGGAGATCGTCTTCAGGTAATGCGCATTGAAGAGCGGGTTGCGCATCGGCTTGTAGAGCGCGCCAACGCGGTAACCGCGGGCGATGAGCGCCGCACGCGCGACGTCGTAATTGCCGAAATGACCGGTGGCGAGGATCACCGGACGCCCCTCCCGATGCGCAGCTTCAAGCGCCGCCGCGCCGGGCCCGGAAAGCGGCAGGTCGCGCACCCGGGCCACGAACTCGGGGCCGGAGTAGAGCTCCATCACCGTGCGGCCGACATTGTCGGGCACCCGCCGGACCAGATCGTGCACCGTCGCGGCCGACAGCTCCGGGCAGATCCGGGCGAGATTTGCGCGCACCCGCGACGAATAGCCCGCGAGCGGAGCGACGAGCCGCGCGACGATCCAGCCGGCAAGGGGCACGCGCCGCTCGTAGGGCAGCCTCAGCGCCAGCGCGAAGAGGCTGCGAAAGGCCCGATCGGAGATCCGGTCGCCAAGGGTCGGCACCCGGCCCGGCTCGGAGGAGAGGTCCGCCGGTGCCGTCCCGCCCGTTGATCTGCGCTCGTCGCCGCCAGCCACACCCGCTCCCCCGTCCGTTCCGGACTCGGCCAGACATAGAGACTGCCGGCGCCGCGCTCAAGCCGCCCCGTGCCGCCGGCGTTCGGGCAAGGCCCGCCCCGTTTCGGGGGCCGCCGCCAGCGGCGCCTCACGCCTCGTCCTCTTCCTCGACGATGAGCGTGATCTCGCCCGCGGCCTCGATCTCGCGGATATTGCCGACGAGCGCCGCCATCGCCATCTCGGCATCCTTGAGTTTCACCGCGCCGCGCTCGGCCATCTCCTCGCGCAGGCTCGCGGCGAGGCGTTGCGACATCCCGG
This sequence comes from Albidovulum sp., assembly GCA_020637635.1. Classification (GTDB taxonomy): domain Bacteria; phylum Pseudomonadota; class Alphaproteobacteria; order Rhodobacterales; family Rhodobacteraceae; genus Albidovulum. The sequence goes on along the minus strand of JACKKB010000006.1, from coordinate 4,924 downwards.
CGAGCAGGAATTCGACCGTCTGCCCGTCCGCCTCCGAGGCGGCGCCGGCGAACGCGGTGACGAGCACCGACTGGTCGATGCCGCGCAGCACCTTCGGCACGTCACGCACCGCGACCCGCGCCGGAATGTCGGCGAAGGTGAAGATCGCCTTGCGCACCCTGAGCGCGAAGTCCGCATCGTCGGAATCGAGCCCGGCCAGCACGTCGTCGCGCATCGATGCGGTAGCCGCGTTCAGGATCGCGCCGACCCGTTCGTGGGGCGCAGCGGCAAAGGCCTTCGGCGCCTCCTCGCCAAGGGCCGCGGCAAGGGCCGCGCCGATGTCTGCCACGACCTCTGGCGCAATCCCGGCGATGAGCGAAACGCCATGCAGCACCCGGCGCGCCCGGTCGCCCGGCAACTTGCCGAGAAGTTCGGCCGCGCGCGGCACCGCGAGCTTCGACATCACCACGGCGGCAACCTCGGTGCTTTCAGCGCCGAGGACGGCAATCAGCCGGTCGTCGGACAGGGCGGCGATCCTCTCCCAGGGGTCGGGCGGGCGGTCGCCGTGGCTGCGTTCGCGGAGCCGCTCGGCCGCGGGGGGCGAGAGATGGCCGTCAAGCAGCGCCAGTGCGCCCTCGATCCCGCCGGGGAACGAAAGCCCGACCGATTCGAGCCGCTGCAGGAATTCCTCGACGACGCTGCGCAGCGTCGCGCGGTCGATGCTGCGCATCGTCCCGATCTGTTCGGTCAGCGCCGCCTGCATCCCTTCCGGCAGGCCCCTGATCGGAAGCTCGCCCCCCTCGCTGAGAAGAAGGCGCACGATGACGGCCGCCTTTTCGCGCCCCGAAAGGGCGCGCGGCCCGGCGAGAGGTGCCGCACCCGGGCGTGACGGCAGGCTGGTCACGGCGTTCACTCATGGCCTCCGGTTCAGGTTCCGTGACCAGAGTGGCAGCGCCGGGTTAAGGCCGCGTTAGCCTGTGCGCGGCCGGCGGCGAAGGGGTCAGCTGCCGACGGTGATGCAGCGCCGGGTGGCGTCGTCCCAGGTCGTGCCCTGCGCACAGCTGATCCGGGCCTGCCGGTCGTGGTTGCAGCCACCCGCGGCGGCCAGCGCGGGCCCAAGGCTCGCGGCGAGCGCGAGGGCTGCGGCGACGGAAAGTCTGAACATGGCTACCTCCTCTCTCTGGCAAGAGAATGCCACCGACCGCCGGTGTCGTGCAACCTCGGCCCTGGCTTCGGGCCCTGCCGGCTCAGCCGCCGAAGACCCGCGCGAAGATCGTGTCGACATGCTTGGTGTGATAGCCAAGGTCGAACTTCTCCTCGATCTCGGCCGGCGACAGCGCGGCGGTGACTTCGGGATCGGCCAGCAGCTCGTCCTTGAAATCGGCGCCCTTTTCCCAGACCTTCATGGCGTTGCGCTGCACCAGCCGGTAGGCGTCCTCGCGGCTGACACCGGCCTGGGTCAGCGCCAGAAGCACCCGCTGCGACATCACCAGACCCTTGAACCTGTTCATGTTCTTCAACATGTTCCCGGGGTAGATCACGAGCTTTTCGACGACCCCGGCCAGCCGGTTCAGCGCGAAATCGAGCGTGATCGTCGCATCCGGTCCGATTGCCCGCTCGACGCTCGAATGGCTGATGTCGCGCTCGTGCCAGAGCGCCACGTTCTCCATCGCCGGGATCACCGCCATGCGGACCAGCCGCGCAAGGCCGGTGAGGTTCTCGGTCAGCACCGGATTGCGCTTGTGCGGCATCGCCGAGGAGCCCTTCTGGCCGGGGGAAAAGAACTCCTCCGCTTCCAGAACCTCGGTGCGCTGCATGTGGCGGATCTCGATGGCGATATTCTCGATGGAACTGGCGATGACGCCGAGGGTGGCGAAGAACATCGCATGGCGGTCGCGCGGGATCACCTGGGTCGAGATCGGCTCGGGGCGCAGGCCGAGCTTCTCGCAGACATGCGCCTCGACGGCCGGGTCGATGTTGGCGAAGGTGCCGACGGCACCGGAAATGGCGCCGGTCGCGACTTCCCACCGGGCCTTTTCAAGCCGGTTCTTGTTGCGGTCCATCTCGGCATAGAACCGTGCGAAGGTCAGGCCCATCGTCGTCGGTTCGGCATGAATGCCGTGGCTGCGGCCGATGCGAAGGGTATCCTTGTGTTCGTGCGCGCGGCTCTTCAGGGCCGCCAGAACCCGGTCCAGATCGAGAAGAAGAAGGTCGGCGGCGCGGACAAGCTGCACGTTCAGCGCGGTATCGAGCACGTCCGAAGAGGTCATCCCCTGATGCACGAACCGCGCATCCTCGGCACCGACATGTTCGGCCAGATGGGTCAGGAAGGCGATCACGTCATGTTTCGTGACCGCCTCGATCTCGTCGATGCGCGCCACGTCGAAGGCCACGTCCTTCGCCCGCCAGACCGCCTCGGCATTGGCCTTCGGGATCACGCCGAGCGCCGCCTGGGCGTCGCAGGCATGGGCCTCGATCTCGTACCAGATGCGGAACCGGGTTTCGGGCGACCAGATCGCGACCATCTCGGGGCGGGCGTAGCGCGGGATCATCGGCGGGCCTTTCGTTTGTGGGCAGCGCGGCCGTGTCCTAGACTGCGCGCCGGTCAAGGGCAAGGACAGGCGGTATCGGTGCCGCAATTGCAGGATTTCGAGGGCGCCTGGCGGATCTCGCGCCGGATCGACGACCGGCGCGGCCCGGCGGCGCGATTCGACGGCACCGCCGTCTTCTCGCCCGTGGCCGGGGGGCTCTTCTACCGCGAGACCGGCCTGCTCTGCATTTCCGGCGGCGGCAGCTATCAGGCCGGGCGCTGCTATCTCTGGCGTTCCGGCCCCGCTGGAACGATCGTCGTCGATCACGCCGACGGGCGCGCGTTCCACAGCTTCTGCCCCGGCAGGGAGGATGCCCGCCACCTTTGCGGGGCCGACGACTACCGCGTGCGGTATGATTTCGGCGACTGGCCGCGCTGGAGGGCGGAGTGGCGCGTGCTGGGGCCGCGCAAGGACTATCTCATGATCTCGCACTACCGGCCCGAGGGGCAGGGGGCAGACGAGGGGGGCGATGCGGGGGCCGACGCGGGGGCAGAAACGGGAAACGCCGCGGAAGACCGCGGCGCCCCTGATCAACGATAACGAAGTTGGAACCGCTCAGCTGCCCCAGGTGCGGATCGGACCGCAATCCATGTGGACGAAGTTCGAGCGGGAGTATTTGCCGACCCCGCCGGCCTCGCAGGCCGTCGCGGCACGGTAAATCTGGCTGACCGAGCGCGACCGCAGCCGGAGATCGGCCGCCTGCGCCCGGATATGGAGCGAGTTCTTCGCCACGCCCCGGGAGTTCGACCGCAGCATCGCGTTGGTCTTGGCGGTGCGGTAGCCGGACAGAAGCATGTAGGGCTCGCCCACATTGAGCAGGCGATGCGCCGCGGCGGCGATGTCGATCGTCCGCGGGTCGATATCCTTCTTCTCGTCCTGGCGCCAGTCGCGCATGAAATAGGTGATCTCGTTCAGCGCCTCGGGGATATACTCCCCCTCGATCCAGTAGATCGTGTCGAGGCTTTCCCCGGTCCGGCCGGAATACATGCGGATTCGGCGGATATCGCCCGCCCCCCGCAACAATCCGAAGGCATTCGACATGCTCGGCGCGGCGGCAAGAGTGGTGGCCGCGAAGATGCCGAGAAGGCCCCGCCGCGACAGTCCGGAAGTGGTTTCATTTGTCATGGCTTGCGCCTGTCCCGTCTATTCTGCCGCTTTATCAACGACTTGTATTGGTGCAGTCCCCACGTGCGCCACACTTATGCCACAAGACGAATCCTCCGCCAACCGACGAGTTGTCGTATTTGTGCAAAGGCAAGCGCGATCGGCGAAAAATCGCTGAAAGCCGGCCTGGTGTGGCTTGGGTGCAAGATTGTCGCAGTCTGTTGCATCGCCGCAACGTTTCGCGCAATCTTGAAGCGCCCCGGCGCCGACTGCCGGTGGACAGCGCCGCCCGGCTGGCCGATTATGCGCCGACTGCCGCCGAACCACGTCAAGGGAATCCCATGCCGCAAGCCGCCCCGCGCGCCGCCGACCGTTCGCCCCGCAATCGTCCGATCCGGCGGCTCGGGGCGTTGATCGCTTGCGTGTTCCTCATCGGTGCGACCCTGGGCCTGCCGGCCGGCGCCGAAGAGAGCTTCGCCTTCCGTCAGGCGGTCGCCGAGGCCGCCGCGGCCGACCCGGCGCTGGCCGATTTCTACCGCGAACGGGGCTATGACCCGCTCTGGACCGCGGGCGCCGACCGTGAGCGCCGGGCCGCGCTCTTCGAGGCGCTCGACCGCGCCGGCGAACAGGGGCTGCCGGCACGGCGCTACGGCGCCGAGGCCCTGCGCGCCGCCTACGAGGCGGCCGGCTCCGAACGTGCCCGGGGGCTTCTCGAGGTCGATACGGCCCGCGCCTTTCTCGCCTATGCCCATGATGCCGCGAACGGTGTCCTCGATCCCGTGAGCGTCGATCCCGGCATCGTCCGCGCCGTGCCGCGGAAGAACCCGCTCACGGTGCTGCGCGCCTTTGCCGCTGCCGAGCCGCGTGCCTTCCTGCGCGCCCTGCCGCCGGGCGCGCCCCAATACGCCCAGCTTCTGAAGGCGGCCGGACGGCTCCAGGCCGCGGCGGAGGCCGGCGGCTGGGGGCCAGAGGTCCGGGCCACGAAGCTCGCGCCGGGCGATTCCGGTGCCGCGGTCATCGCGCTCCGCGACCGCATGATCCGCATGGGCTATCTCGCCCGGACGGCGTCAGCCGAATATGACGGCGCGCTGCAGCGGGCGGTCCAGAGCTTTCAGGTCGACAACGGCCTGACCGATGACGGCGTCGCCGGTACCGGCACCATCGCGCTGGTCAATCTCGGCCCCGAGGCGCGGCTGAAATCGGTGCTCGTCGCGATGGAACGGTTGCGCTGGATGAACGGGCTCGACCTC
>JACKKB010000005.1 GCA_020637635.1 Albidovulum sp. | reverse complement strand
TCTCGCGGTAGCTGCCCGCCGATTCGCCCGGTCCGATCAGTTCCACCGCCGAGGCGCCGACATAGTCCACGTCCTCGCCGTTGGCGATCATTTCAAGCGCCTTGGCCAGGTCGCCCGGATAGATCTCGGTGCCCGGTGCGTTGGCGACATCCATCACCTTGTCCTTGAAGTCGCCCGAGGCCGAGGACTTCGCCGCTTCCATCGCCAGCAGGATGAGCGCGGCGGCGTCGTAGCTTTCAGGCGCGAAGGCCGAGGTGCCGTCGAAGCCGGCGCCCTTGGCCATTTCCTGGAACTTCGCGGCGCCGGGGCTGTCGGTGCCCGGATAGGCGCCGTAGGAGCCGTTCAGTTCGGCGCCGAAGTTCTCGTTCAGCTTCTCGCCGACCATGCCGTCGGGGAAGTAGAAGGTCGAGAAGGCGCCGGTGTCGAGCGCGGCGCGCACGATCCCCGAGCCGCCCTGGTCGACATAGCCCGCGACGACGAGAACATCGCCGCCGGCGGCGGCAAGCGCGCCCACTTCGGCCGAATAGTCGGCCTTGCCGTCCTCATGCGCGGCCGAGATCGTGACCTTGCCGCCGGCTTCTTCCCAGTTGCGCTGGATCGACTCGGCAAGACCCTTGCCGTAGTCGTTGTTGGTATAGGTGATGGCGATGGAGTTCACGCCATGCTCCTTCAGGATGTCGCGGACGATCTCGCCCTGGCGCGCATCGGAAGGTGCGGTGCGGAAGAAGAGGCCGTTGTCCTCGGCGGTCGAGAGGCCGGGCGAGGTGGCCGAGGGCGAGATCATCACGATGCCGTTCGGCACCGCGACGTTGGCGAGGATCGCGCCGGTCACACCCGAGCAGTCGGCGCCCATGATCGCGTTCACCTTGTCGGTGGTGACGAGCCGTTCGGCCGCGGCGGTCGCCGCAGCGGCGTCGACGCAGGTCGAGTCGCCGCGCACCGACGTGACCGTCGAGCCATCGAGCAGCTTGCCCGAGTCCGACACTTCCTTCATCGCCAGTTCCGCGCCCGAGGCCATGGCCGGGGTGATCGATTCCAGCGGCCCGGTGAAGCCGAGGATCACACCGATCTTAACCTCTTCGGCCAGCGCGCCAGAGGACATCAGGGCGACCAGAGCGGTCGCCGAGAGAAGCCGTTTCATTCTTGTACTCCCATGTTGGATCTTAGTTCTGCGCGAAGCCTAGTGTGGCGTCCAACAAAAGAAAAGTGCCTTGCCGATGGACAAACCTCGCGGAAACGGCCGGTCCGGCCGGCTTTTTGCCCCTCGGGTTGTGCCGGCGGGGCCTTTTCCCGGTGTGCGCCTGCTGCAGGGGCCACGGCCCCCACGTGGCGCGGCCGCCTTGTCGCAAAGGCTCAGAACGACAGGCGCGGCGTGGCGATCGCCTGGGCGCCATGGCTGCCACGCTCGCGGTAGGGTGTCGTCTCGTAATGCGCGCGGTAGCATTTGGAGAAATGCGAGGGGCTGGCAAAGCCGCAGGCGAGCGCCACGTTGATCACGCTCATGTCGGTCTGCATGAGCAGGTTGCGCGCCTTCTGCAGGCGCAGCTCCATGTAGTAGCGCTTGGGGCTGCGGTTCAGGTAGCGGCGGAAGAGCCGTTCGAGCTGGCGCGTCGACATGCCGACTTCGGCGGCGAGATCGGCGGGGCTGATCGGGTCCTCGATATTGCTTTCCATCAGGTGGATGACCTGGCTGAGCTTGGGGTGGCGGACGCCGATCCGGGTCGGGATCGACAGCCGCTGCACGTCCTGATCGGTGCGGATCGAGGAATAGATGAGCTGGTCGGCGACGGTATTGGCGATCTCCTCGCCGTGGTCCTGGGCGATGATCTTCAGCATCAGGTCGATCGAGGCGGTGCCGCCGGCTGTCGACATCCGGTTGCCGTCGACGACGAAGACCGACTTGGTCAGCTTCACCTCGTCGAACTCCTCGACGAAGCTGTCCTGGTTCTCCCAGTGGATCGTCGCGCGCCTGCCGTCGAGCAGCCCGGCCTTGGCCACCGTGTAGGCACCGGTGCAGAGCCCGCCGATCGCCGCGCCGCGACGGGCCTCGCGCCGGAGCCAGTTGAGGATCGGCCGCGTCGTCGACTGCTGCACGTCGATGCCGCCGCAGACGAGCACCGTATCCTCGCGCTCGATCTCGCCGAGCCCCATGTCGAGCCGGAAGGAGGCGCCGTTGGAACAGGTGCTCTCGATGCCGTTCTCGCCGGCCAGAACCCATTCGTAGGCGCGCCGGCCGATCACCCGGTTGGCAATCCTGAGCGGCTCGATCGCGCCGGCGAAGGAAAGCATGGTGAAGTGGTCGAGAAGCAGAAAGACGAAACGTCTCTGCTTGGCTTCCTGCGAGGTTTCGCGCCCGGCGCGCGCGCTGCCAGTGGACATAATGCGACCCAAACTGTCGTTTGTCGGACAAGAGCATTAAGATCGGTGGGCCGCAAGCGGCATTTCGCGTCGCAATCGGTTTGCACGGGCTGCGTGCCGGGTCTATAGGAATGCCGTTCACGAGAGACCCTTGAGGAGGCCGCGATGACGACGGGCTGGACCAGATCCGACTGGCGCAGGAAGCCGCGGGTGCAGATGCCCGACTATCCCGACGCGGCCGCCGTGAAGGCGGTCGAGGCGCAGCTTGCCAAGCTGCCGCCGCTCGTCTTCGCCGGCGAGGCGCGCACGCTGCGCCGCGCGCTCGGCGCGGCGTCGGAGGGGCGCGCGTTTCTGCTCCAGGGGGGTGACTGCGCCGAGAGCTTTGCCGAGTTCTCGGCCGACAACATCCGCGACACGTTCAAGGTGATCCTGCAGATGGCGATCGTGCTGACCTGGGGCGCGAAACTGCCGGTGATCAAGATCGGCCGCGTCGCCGGCCAGTTCGCCAAGCCGCGTTCGGCGCCGAGCGAGGTCGTGGGCGGGGTCGAGCTGCCGTCCTACCGCGGCGACATCATCAACGGATTCGACTTCACGCCCGAAGCCCGGGTTCCCGATCCGCAGCGGATGCTGACCGCCTATACCCAGGCGGCGGCCTCGCTCAACCTGCTGCGCGCCTTCTCGACCGGCGGCTATGCCGACATGCACAGGGTGCAGAGCTGGATTTCCGGCTTCACCGACGAGGACGAGGCGCAGAAATACCGCGAGGTGGCGGGGCGCATCCAGGACGCGATGGATTTCATGGGTGCGGCCGGGGTCACCTCCGAGACGGTCCATGCAATGGGGTCGGTGGATTTCTACACCAGCCACGAGGCGCTGCTTCTGGAATACGAAGAGGCGCTCTGCCGGGTCGATTCGACCTCGGGCCTGCCGATTGCGGGATCGGGCCACATGATCTGGATCGGCGACCGCACGCGCCAGCCGGACGGCGCCCATGTCGAGTTCTGCCGCGGCGTGCAGAACCCGATCGGGCTGAAATGCGGCCCCACGCTCACCGGCGACGACCTGAAGCGGCTGATGGCGCGGCTCAACCCCGAGAACGAGGCCGGGCGGCTCACGCTCATCGCGCGATTCGGGGCGGGCAAGGCGGGCGACCATCTGCCACGGCTCATCCGCACGGTCGAGTCGGAGGGCGCGCGGGTGCTCTGGACCTGCGATCCGATGCACGGCAACACGATCAAGGCCGCGTCGGGCTACAAGACCCGGCCCTTCGAGAGCGTCCTGCGCGAGGTGCGCGAGTTCTTCGCGGTGCACAAGGCCGAGGGCACCATCCCGGGCGGCGTGCATTTCGAGATGACCGGCAAGGATGTGACCGAATGCACCGGCGGGGTGCGGGCGGTGTCCGACGAGGATCTCTCGGACCGCTATCACACCGCCTGCGACCCGCGGCTCAATGCCAGCCAGTCGCTGGAGCTTGCCTTCCTCGTGGCCGAGGAGCTGCACGACCGGCGCGACATGCGCAAGGCCGCCGGGCTTTGACGCCGACCTGACGGTGATCTGACGGGGCTCCGCGGGTCCGCGCGCGCGGAGACCGGCGCGCCGATCGGCGGTCGGCCCCCTCAGTCGTTGCTGACCACCACCCGCAGGTGGCCGGCCCGCGCCGGCCCGAAGCCTGCGCGCGGCTCGGCGAAGCCGCCCGGCACCGCCGCGCCTTGCGGCATCGGCGGACGGCGCGGGACGGTGGCGAGAATCGGGGCGATGTGGCCGGCGGCGATGGTGAAGCGGCGCGGTGCGCGGCCGAGAGGTCCATCGATCACCAGACAGCCGAGCATCCGGCAGATCACCCCGCTGTCGTCCGTCAGCGGCAGGAGCGTCAGCTCCGCCACAAGCGCGGGGCGTCCGGCGGCGGCCGGGGCAGCCAGCCGCAGATCGGCGGTGGCCGGACCGTCGAACACCGCCTCGACCGTGTCGGAAATCTGATCGCGCGCCTCGGGCATGAAGAAGGAGGTGAGCGGCAGGCCGCGCGTTTCCATGCCCATAACGGTGTTGAGATGGCTGCCGGCAAGCCGCAGCCGCGCCACCCGCGGGGCCATCCGTTCGAGGATGAAGGTGTATTCGAGCGCGCGTTCGATGCCGCGCGGGTCGATCTCGGAGCGGAAGGGCGCCGGACGCCCGGCCCGCAGCGCTTCCCAGTAGGCGCGCAGTTCGGCCGTGGCGCGGGTGGTGGTCTCGCTGCCGTCACGCCGCCCCGTCGCCGCCCATCCCGACATCCGGAACGGGACGACCCTGTCGTGCCCGTTTCCCGTCTCGCCGCCAAATCCCATGATCTTGCCCCGTCCTGCCGACCGCGACCGCGTTGTGGCGGCGGTCAGGTTTTGTTAACCCTATTCGAGAATTGCTTACCGAACTGTTAATGCCCTCTCTGGATACAGCGGGGGCAGGCGGGAACGAAGGGAAAAAGTCCTAAATGGTTAATAACGCCGTGGTTTCCATGACGGGCTTCGCGAGCCGCCGGGGCGCCGGCGCCGGCGCCGCATGGGTCTGGGAGGTGCGCTCCGTCAACGGCAAGGGGCTCGACCTGCGGCTGCGCCTGCCCGACGGGATCGACGGGCTCGAGGCCGGGGCGCGCGCGGCGGTGGCGCGGGTCGCGCAGCGCGGCAACATCGCCCTCTCGCTCAGGCTGGCGCGCGAGACGGGGACCGAGGCGCCGCGGCTCAGCCCCGGCGGTCTTGCCGCGGCGGTCTCGGCGCTGGTGGCGGTGCGCGCCGAGGCCGAGGCGCGCGGCCTGCCGGTTGCGGATCCGAGCCCGGCCGAGATCCTGGCGCTGCGCGGTGTGACCGAGGCCGCACCCGAGGCCGATGACGGCGGCGCGCTGGCGGCGGCACTCCTGGCCGATCTCGACCCCCTGCTGGCCGATTTCGCCGCCGCGCGTGCCGCCGAGGGAATGGCGCTGGGAGAGGTTCTGGCGGGCCAGATCGCGCGGATCGCCGAGCTGACCGGGGCCGCCGCCGCCGCCGCCGAGGCGCGCCGGCCCGAGGCCGGGCGGGCGCTGAACGAGGCGCTCGCGCGGGTGCTTGCCGGGGCGGCCGAGGCCGATCCGCAGCGGGTGGCGCAGGAACTGGCGCTTCTTGCGGTCAAAGCCGATGTGACCGAGGAGATCGACCGGCTCGGCGCCCATGTGGCCGCCGCGCGGGCGCTTCTCGCCGCGCCGGGGGCGGTCGGGCGAAAGTTCGACTTCCTGATGCAGGAATTCATGCGCGAGGCGAACACGCTCTGCTCGAAATCCGGCAATGCCGAACTGACGCGGATCGGGCTTGACCTCAAGACCGTGATCGACCAGATGCGCGAACAGGTTCAGAACTTGGAATGACGATGAAACGCAAGGGCTTGCTGATCATTCTTTCATCGCCGTCGGGGGCCGGAAAATCGACGCTTGCGCGCAGGTTGATGGCCTGGGACGAGACGCTGAGCTTTTCGGTCTCGGCCACCACCCGCCCGCCGCGTCCCGGAGAGACCGACGGCAAGGACTACTCCTTCAAGGCGCGGCCGGAGTTCGAGGCAATGGTGGCAGCGGGCGAGATGCTCGAACATGCCGAGGTCTTCGGCCAGCTCTACGGCTCGCCGCGCGCCGCGATCACCCAGGCGATGCAGGAGGGGCGCGACACGCTGTTCGACATCGACTGGCAGGGCGGCCAGCAGATCAAGCAGGCGATGGCGGGCGATGTCGTGTCGATCTTCATCCTGCCGCCCTCGATCGCGGAGCTCGAACGGCGGCTCCGGTCGCGCGGGCAGGACAGCGATGCGGTGATCGCCGGACGGATGGCGAAATCGCAGGCCGAGATCAGCCACTGGGCGGAATACGACTACGTGCTCGTGAACCGTGACCTCGACGAGGCCGAGGCGGAGCTGAAGACGATCCTGAGAGCCGAGCGGATGCGCCGCGACCGGCAGCCGGGCTTGACCGATTTCGTGCGTGGCCTCAACCGGGAGTTTGATGAAAGATGATCTATGAACTTGATGGAATCGCTCCGGAAATCGCCTCAGACGCCTGGGTGGCCCCGGATGCCAACGTGATCGGCAAGGTGGTGCTGGAGCCGCAGTCCAGCGTCTGGTTCGGCTGCACCCTGCGCGGCGACAACGAAGAGATCCGGGTCGGCCGCGGCTCGAACGTGCAGGAAAGCACGGTCTGTCACACCGATCTCGGCTTTGCGCTGACCATCGGGGCGGATTGCACCATCGGCCACAAGGCGATGCTGCACGGCTGCACCATCGGCGACGGCACGCTCATCGGCATGGGGGCCACGATCCTCAACGGCGCGCGCATCGGCCGGGGCTGCCTCATCGGTGCCGGGGCGCTCGTGACCGAGGGCAAGGAGATCCCCGACTTCAGCCTCGTGATGGGCGCGCCGGGGCGCGTCGTGCGCATGCTCGACGCCGACGCGCAGGCACGGCTACTGGCCTCGGCCGAGGGCTATCGTCGCAATGCGCGCCGCTTTGCCGGAGGGCTCAGGAATGTCTGACAAGGACCTCTCCCGGCGCGACATTCCCGAAAATCTCGTGCGGCGCAGTGCCTGGCCCGACAGCGTCAGCCGCGCCGTCGTGACGCCGCTGCAACCTTCGGTCGTCTACGCGTCCGAATGCCCCGACCAGCTCGATGCGCAATACGAGGGGCGGGTGTCGGGCTATACCTATGCCCGCGAGGGCCATCCGAACGCGACGGTGCTGGCAGGGAAGATCGACGCGCTCGAGGCGGTGCCGGCGGCGGGTGGCGGCGGCATCATGCTCGGCTCGGGCATGGCGGCGGTGACGGCGGCGCTTCTGGGGCTTCTTCGCGCCGGCGACCATGTGCTCGGCGGCGACCAGCTCTATGGCCGCTCGCTCAGGTTGCTGACCCAGGATCTGCCGCGCTTCGGGATCACCGCAAGCCTTGCCGATCCGACCGATGCCGGGGCCTTCGCCGCAGCGATCCGGCCCGAGACGCGGGCGATCCTGATCGAGGTGGTCTCGAACCCGACGCTCCGGGTCGCCGACATGGCCGCGATCCTGGCGCTTGGCAGGGAGCGCGGGATCCCGGTCCTTGTCGACAACACCTTCACCACGCCGCGCGGATACCGGCCCTTCGATCACGGCGCCGATGTCGTCATCCAGTCGGTGACGAAGATGCTGGCCGGCCACGCCGACGTGACGCTTGGCTATGTCGCGGCCCGCGATCCCGCGCAGCGCCGGGCGATCTACGATTTCGCAGTCACCACCGGCATGACGCCGAGCCCCTTCGACTGCTGGCTGGCCGAGCGCGGGCTCTATTCCTTCCATCTTCGCTATGACCGGGCCGAGGCGAATGCGGCGCGGCTGGCCGACCATCTGGCCGGTCGTGAGGGGGTGACGCGGGTGCTCTATCCGGGGCGGCCCGACCACCCCGATCACAACCGTGCCGCGGCGATCCTCGGTCCGCGCGGCGGGCACATGGTCTCGTTCGAGCTGGCCGGCGGGCGCGCGGCGGCCAACGCGCTGACCCGGGCGATGCCACAGGTGAACTTCGCCCCGACGCTCGGCGACATCGCCACCACGCTCTCGCACCCGGCGTCGAGCTCGCACCGCTCGCTCGGGCCAGAGGGGCGCGCCCGGCTGGGAATTTCCGAGGGGTTCTTCCGGGTCTCGGTCGGGGTCGAGGAGATCGAGGTGCTTCTGCGCGACTTCGACGCCGGTCTGGCGGCGGCGCGCGGGGCGGTCTGAAACGGGCAGCCTGAAAGCGGCGGCCCGGGAACGGCGGCCCGGGAGCGGCGAACTGAGATTGGGAGTTCGAGAGCAGCGGGGCCCCGGCGGCTTTCGGGCCGGCGCGGTCAGGGCCGGGCGTCGTCCTCGCCGAGCACGATCAGCTCGAAGCGGAAGCCGTTGCAGGCGGCACCAACCTCGCTGGCCACGGTCTCGGGGTCGGGCAGGGGGCCCGTGACGGCCTTCAGCTCGCCGCGGAACTTCAGTCCGCGGAGCCGCTCGGCGATGTCGAGAATGTCGTGCGTCCCGAGCGAGAGCGGGGCCAGCACCACCTCCGCGCGGCTGCGGCGGAGGTGTTCGGCATCGAGGTCCTGCAACGATCCGGCGGTGAAACCCGTTCCGATGTCGCTTTGGATCGCCCGCATCAACGGGTGATCCGGCGCTATGATGAGGACGCGGGGCACATCTGCCCGAGGGGCAGGCTCGTCCGAGGTCGGCGGCCGCGTGGCCCCCCGGCCCGGCTTGCGCATCGAAGTCATTGCCGGTCCCTCATTCTTGGCCCCCGGTCTTTCGCCGGTCGGCCAGGCAACGCATCCTATGGGCGAACGCGAACGTTCGACTCGCCCGGAAATCGGTTTAGCGCCAAACCGTCGGCAGGCCCAGACAAAGCATGTGCGATTGCCGGGAATTCGCGTATCACCGGGCCAGCGGCGAGCGGCCCCTGTCCCGGGGCAAGCGGACGTCAGGAGAGAGCGATGCACATGGCAACCCTGCGCGCGGTGCTCGATGCCGTGCCGACGCCGGTGATCGTCGTCGGGCCCGACGAACGGGTCCTGGCCTCGAACGCCGTGGCGAACACGCTGTTCGGGATCGCGCTCGACGGGCGGTCCTGCGCCTCGTTCCTGCGCCATCCCGAGTTCCTGCAGGGGCTCGAGGCGGCGCTGCGGCAACGGCGCGGCGGCGGGCGCCGGGTGACGATCTCGGTCAGGGGCGCCGAGACCCATCTCGCGGCCAGTTTCGCGCCCGTCGATCTGGACGAGGGGGCCCTGGCGCTCATCGCGTTCGAGGATCTCACGGCCCAGGAACAGACGCTGACGATGCGGCGCGATTTCGTCGCGAATGTCAGCCACGAACTGCGCACGCCGCTGACCGCGCTCGTGGGCTTCATCGACACGTTGCGCGGCGCCGCGCGCGACGATGCCGCGGCGCGCGACCGCTTCCTCGCGATCATGGAGCGCGAGGCGGCGCGGATGATCCGGCTGGTGAACGATCTTCTGTCGCTGAGCCGGGTCGAGGCCGAGGAGCGGCGCCGGCCCGGCGATGAGGTCGAGGTCCTGGCGCTGGTGCGCGCGGCTCTCCTGACCCACCGCGACGGCGCGCGGGCGGCGGGCGTGACGCTGTCGCTCGATGCGCCCGAGGAGGAGATCCGGCTCGGGGCCGATGCCGACCAGCTGACGCAGGTGGTCCACAACCTCATCGAGAACGCGATCAAGTATGGCGCGGTCGGCAAGGAGGTGACGGTGCGGATCCGCAGTCTCGAGCGCGAACCGGTATTGCGCGGGCCGGCGGTGCAGATCGAGGTGATCGACCGCGGCGAGGGAATCGACGCGCTGCATCTGCCGCGGCTGACCGAGCGATTCTACCGGGTCGACACGCATCGGTCGCGCGAACAGGGCGGCACCGGGCTCGGACTGGCCATCGTGAAGCATATCGTCAACCGCCACCGGGGCCGCCTGAAGATCGAGAGCGAGCCGGGAAAGGGCAGCAGTTTCATCGTCATCCTGCCGCTTGGCTGAAGCTCTGCCGCGGCGCGTTTCGGGCCCTGTCATGAAACTGTTACGCGCATGTCACAAAAGCATAGCCGGCCCCCCCTAGACGGGTCCCCGGGGCCGCCACCGCGGGCGGCCCGAGCGACACTTGCAAGAGGGTGCGATGACATCCGCGAGATTGACCGTCCCGGCGATTGCCCTCGTGGCTGCCGCGACTGCCGCCGAGGCGCGCGACCAGATCCAGATCGCCGGCTCATCAACCGTGCTGCCCTATGCGACCATCGTCGCCGAGGCCTTCGGCGAGAACTTCGATTTCCCGACCCCGGTCGTGCAGGGTGGCGGATCGGGCGCCGGGCGCAAGAAGCTCTGCGAAGGCCTGGGCGAGAACACGATCGACATCGCCAACTCGTCCTCGCGCATCAAGCAATCCGACATCGACAGCTGCAGGTCCAACGGCGTCGACGAGATCATGGAAGTCCGCTTCGGCTATGACGGCATCGTCTTCGCCTCGGCGATCAACGGTGCCGAATACGCCCTTACGCCGGCGGACTGGTACTCCGCGTTGGCCGCCCGTGTCGTGAAGGACGGCGCGCTCGTCGACAATACCGCCAGGACCTGGGCCGACGTGAACCCGGCGCTGCCCGCGCAGGACATCCTCGCCTTCATCCCCGGCACCAAGCACGGCAGCCGCGAAGTCTTCGACGTGAAGGTGATCGAGGCCGGCTGCGAGGCCACCGGCGCTGCCGAGGCGATGAAGGCCGCAGGCGACGAGAAGGCCGAGGGCTGCCTGAAGCTGCGCACCGACGGCGCGTCGGTCGACATCGACGGCGACTATACCGAGACGCTCTCGCGCCTTGCGGCGAATCCCGCGGCGCTCGGCGTCTTCGGGCTGTCGTTTTACGAGAACAACACCGACAAGTTGCGCGTGGCGCCGATATCGGGGGTCACGCCCACGACCGCAACGATCGCCTCGGGCGAATACCCGGTGTCGCGCCCGCTCTACTTCTACGTCAAGATGGCGCATGTCGGCGTCATTCCGGGCCTGAGGGAATATGTGGAGTTCTTCGTCTCCGATGACATCGCCGGCCCGGATGGCCTGCTTGCGGACTATGGTCTGGTCCCGGATCCGGAGCTGAAGGCGACCCGGGACATGGTCGCGTCGGAGACCCCGATGGGGCCGCTCGAGTAGGCGGCAAAACAGCTGGCCGGGCGGCGCCATGGCGTGCCGCGCGGATGGTGACGGCCCCGGGCGGGGCAGGGTATGGCGGACGGGACATGAGCATCGGACTGCTGGTTATCGTTATCGTGCTGATCGCGGCGGCGGGCTTCCTTGCCGGCCGCGCGCGGGCGCGCCGGGCGTCGGAGGGCGACACGCGCGCCCTGCATTCGCTTGTCGGCTTTCACGGCCAGGCGGTCTTTCTCTTCACCGCGGTGCCGGCGCTTCTGCTGATCGCGGTCTGGCTTCTGGTTCAGCCCGCGGTCATCGCCGAACGAGTCACCGGGCTGCTGGCCTCGGAGCGCAGCGAGGGCGCGCTCAACCTTGCGCTCGGCGATGTGCACCGGGTGGCGGCGGGGCTCGACCGTCTGGTGGCGCAGGGGGATCTGAGCGAGGCCGCGGTGGCGGGCCTCAGCGTCGAAGGCACCGACCTGCGCCGCACGCTCGGCACGGCCGGCGTGGCGGTGGCGGGCAGGGTGCGCGGCGAGGTGCTGACGGCCGCCCGCGAATACCGGCGCCTCACGCATCTGTCGGCCCGCGCGATGACGATCGCGGCGATCGCGCTGGCGCTTGCCGGGCTCGGCTTCTCGCTCGCCCGGATCACCGTCGAGTTCCGCGCCCGCAACGTCTCGGAGCGTTTCGTGCTGATGCTCTTCATCGGCTCCTCGCTCATCGCGGTCATGACGACATTCGGGATCGTCGCCTCGCTTCTGGTCGAATCGATCCACTTCTTCAGCCTCTATCCGGCGCGCGACTTCTTCTTCAACCTGACCTGGAACCCGCAGTTCGGCGGCGGCTCCTCGCTCGGCATCTGGCCGCTTCTCTGGGGCACGCTCTACATCTCCTTCGTGGCGCTTCTCTTCGCGGTGCCGGTCGGGCTTCTGAGCGCGGTCTACCTGTCGGAATACGCGACCAGACGCATGCGCGCCTTCGTGAAACCCGCGATCGAGGTCCTCGCGGGCATTCCGACCATCGTCTACGGTCTCTTCGCGCTGGTCACGGTCGGGCCCTTCCTGCGCGACTTCTTCGCCCAGCCGATGGGTCTCGGCACCTCCTCGTCCTCGGTGATGACGGCGGGGCTGGTGATGGGGATCATGCTCATCCCCTTCGTCTCGTCCTTGTCGGACGATATCATCAACGCGGTGCCGCAGAGCCTGCGCGACGGCTCCTACGGGCTCGGCGCCACGCAGTCCGAGACGGTCAAGCAGGTGATCCTGCCGGCGGCGCTGCCCGGCATCGTCGGCGCGATCCTGCTCGCGGCCTCGCGCGCCATCGGCGAGACGATGATCGTGGTGATGGGCGCGGGGGCCGCCGCGAGGATGAGCGTCAATCCCTTCGAGGCGATGACCACGATCACCGTCAAGATCGTCAGCCAGTTGACCGGCGACACCGAGTTCGCCTCGCCCGAGACCCTGGTCGCCTTCGCGCTCGGCATGGCGCTTTTCGTCTTCACGCTCATGCTCAACATCGTCGCGCTCTACGTCGTGCGCAGATACCGGGAGCAATACGAATGACCGATGCGGCCTTCCCCCCCGCGCGCCCGCGCGGCGGCTCGCTGCTCGAGCCCGATGCCCGCACGCTCAGGCGCAATGCCGCCGAGGCCCGGTTCCGGCTCTACGGCGTGACCGCCATCGCCATCGCCATGATCGCGCTCATGATCCTGCTCATCTCGATCCTGTCGCATGGCACGAGCGCCTTTCGCCAGACCTTCCTTCACCTACCGATCGCGCTCGACGAGGCGGTGCTCGACCCGTCCGGCACGCGCGACCCCGCGGCGCTGCGGAAGGTCACCACAATCGGCTATGGCAGGCTCATCGACAGGGCGCTCGGCGAGGCCATCGCCGCCAGCGGGATCACGGTCGAGGGGCTCGGCAAGTCCGACATCTCCAGAATGGTGTCAAGGCAGGCCGCCGCCACGGTGCGCTCGGCGGTGCTGGCCGACCCGGCGCTGATCGGCACCACGCAGGAGTTCCGGATCCTCGCCAGCAGCCGGATCGACGGATACATGAAGGGCCGGGTGACGCAGGACTCGGCCGCGCGCGACAGCAATGTCTCGCCGGCGCAGCTTCATCTCGCCGATGCGCTGCGGGCGCAGGGGCTTCTCGGCACTTCCTTCAACTGGCGTTTCATCACCGATCCCGATGCCTCCGAGCTGCGCCCCGAGGCGGCGGGGCTCGGCATCGCGATCCTCGGCTCGGCCTACATGATGATCGTCGTTCTGGCGCTGTCGCTGCCGATCGGCGTCGCGGCCTCGATCTATCTGGAGGAATTCGCGCCCAGGAACCGCTTCACCGACCTGATCGAGGTGAACATCTCGAACCTCGCCGCGGTGCCATCGATCGTCTTCGGCATCCTCGGTCTGGCCATCTTCATCAACTTCGCCGGGCTGCCGCAGTCGGCGCCGGTCGTCGGCGGGCTGGTTCTGACGTTGATGACGCTGCCGCGGATCATCATTCCCGCCCGCGCTGCCATCAAGGCGGTGCCGCCGTCGATCCGCGATGCCGCCCTCGGCGTCGGCGCATCGAAGATGCAGACCGTCTTCCACCATGTCCTGCCGCTGGCGACACCCGGCATCCTGACCGGCCTCATCATCGGGCTGGGGCAGGCCCTCGGTGAAACGGCGCCGCTTCTTCTGATCGGCATGGTTGCCTTCGTGCGCGATTATCCCGAGGGTCTGCCCGGGGGGCTGTTCGATCCCGCCTCGGCCCTGCCGGTGCAGATCTACAACTGGACGCAGCGTGCCGATCCCGCCTTCGCCGAGCGCGCCTCGGGCGCGATCATCGTTCTTCTGATCTTCCTTCTGGCGATGAACGCGGCGGCCATTGTCGTCCGCCGTCGCTTTGAACGGCGCTGGTGATATGATGGCAAGGGAAATGGCAATGAACGACATGAGCCGGACGGAGACGGGCGTGAACCTGACCGACATCAAGATCGCCGCCCGCAAGGTGCAGGTCCATTACGGCGCCAACCATGCCATCAAGGATGTGGATGTCGACATCAACGACCGCATGGTCACCGCCTTCATCGGCCCCTCGGGCTGCGGCAAGTCGACCTTCCTGCGCTGCCTGAACCGGATGAACGACACCATCCCGGTCTGCCGGGTCGAGGGCGAGATCCGGCTCGACGGCGACGATATCTACGACCGCCGCGTCGATCCGGTGCAGCTGCGCGCCAAGGTCGGCATGGTGTTCCAGAAGCCCAATCCGTTTCCGAAGTCGATCTACGACAATGTCGCCTACGGGCCGCGGATCCACGGGCTGACGCGCTCCAGGGCCGAGCTCGACGAGGTGGTCGAGACCTCGCTGCGCCGCGCCGCGCTCTGGGGCGAGGTCAAGGACCGGCTCGCGGCGCCCGGCACCGGGCTTTCGGGCGGCCAGCAGCAACGCCTCTGCATCGCGCGCGCGGTCGCGACCAGCCCCGAGGTGCTGCTGATGGACGAGCCCTGTTCGGCGCTGGACCCCATCGCCACGGCCCAGGTCGAGGAACTGATCGACGAGTTGCGGTCACGCTTCGCCGTCGTCATCGTCACCCATTCGATGCAGCAGGCCGCGCGCGTGAGCCAGAACACGGCCTTCTTCCACCTCGGCAACCTGGTGGAGTTCGGCGAAACCTCGCAGGTCTTCACCAATCCGAAGGACCCGCGCACCGAAAGCTACATCACCGGCCGCATCGGCTGAGGAGGACCGAGATGAACGATCGCCATATCCTGAGGGCCTTCGACCGCGACCTGGAGGGTATCCAGGCCATGGTCATGCGCATGGGAGGCATGGTCGAGACGGCGATCATGGAAGCCGCCGAGGCGCTTGAAAGCCGCGACGAGGAGCAGGCCGAGAAGGTGCGCCTGAACGACAAGGCCATCGACGCGCTCGAGGAGCGGGTGAACGAGGATGCCGCCCGGCTCATCGCGCTCAGGGCGCCCACGGCATCGGACCTGCGCACGGTGCTGACCGTGATGAAGATCTCCGCGAGCCTCGAGCGGGTCGGCGACTATGCCAAGAACATGGCCAAGCGGGCCAATGTCCTCGGTCAGATGCCGGCGGTCCCGGGCGCGGGCGGGGCGATCCGGCGCATGGCCAGGACGGTGACCGACATGCTGAGCCACGCGCTCGACGCATATATCCAGCGCGACACGCAGCTGGCCGAGGACGTGCGCGTGCGCGACCGCGAGGTCGACCAGATGTACAACGCGCTCTTCCGCGAATTCCTCACCCACATGATGGAGGATCCCCGCAACATCACCGCCTGCATGCATCTGCACTTCATCGCCAAGAACCTCGAACGGATGGGCGATCATGCCACGGCCATCGCCGAGCAGGTGATCTATCTGGTAACCGGCACGCTGCCCGATGACGACCGGCCGAAGGTCGAGAACGTCACGACGGTCGGGGTCGGGGAAAGCTGAGATGCCGGCGCCGAGCGTACTGGTCGTCGAGGACGAGGCCGCGCAGCGGGAGGTCCTGACCTACAACCTCGAGGCCGAGGGCTTTCGCGTCGCGCAGGCCGACAACGGCGAGGAGGCGCTGCTGCTAGCGCTCGAGGCGCCGCCCGACCTGATCGTGCTCGACTGGATGCTGCCGAGCGTCTCGGGCATCGAGGTCTGCCGGCGGCTGAAGGCGCGGCCCGAGACCCGCGACGTGCCGATCATCATGCTCTCCGCCCGCTCCGAAGAGGTCGATCTGGTGCGCGGGCTGGAGACCGGCGCGGACGACTACATGGTCAAGCCCTATTCGGTGGCCGAGCTGATGGCGCGGGTGCGCACGCAGCTGCGCCGTTCGCGGCCCTCGGCGCTCGGCGCATTGCTGGAGTTCGGCGACATCACGCTCGACCCCGAGACGCATCGGGTCAACCGCGCCGGCAAGACGCTGAAGCTCGGCCCGACGGAGTTCCGGCTCTTGACCACGTTCATGGAAAGGCCCGGCAAGGTCTGGAGCCGCGAACAGCTTCTCGACCGTGTCTGGGGGCGCGACATCTATGTCGATACCCGCACCGTCGATGTCCATGTCGGGCGGCTCAGGAAGGCGCTCTGCGCCTTTGGCGGCGACGATCCGGTGCGCACGGTGCGCGGCGCGGGCTACGCGCTCGGCTGATCGGCGCGCTCGGCTGGCCTGCACGGCTCAGCCGTCGTCGCCAAAGCGGGCGTCGTCGTCGTATTCGTCCTCGCCCTCGGGCAGATACTTGGCCGAAAGGCGGATCGACTGGTCGTCGTGGCGTTCGTCCATGACCACGTCCGAGGGCAGTTCGCCCGCCAGCCAGTCGCGGATCTCCTCGCGGGCATCGGAGGGTTCCTGACCGGTCAGTCCGGCGATATAGGCGACGAAGGCGCGCTGGTCGCCGTCGATCTCTTCCAGTTCCGTCTCGTCGGCGTCGGGCCACTTGTCGAGGATCGCGTCGAAGAACGCGGGCCAGTTTTCCTGAACGTGATGCCAACGCATAGCCGTCACCCTGTCGTCTCGAACCGGGGTCGAGTGTGCACCCGAACGGTCATGCGGAAAAGAGGCGCGGCAGAAAAAACGCCGCCAATGCCGCGCCGAGAAGCTCGGCCGCGACGAAGGCGGCCGCGTTCACGGGAAGGATGCCGGTCGGCGTGTCGGTGAAGATCCGCGCGATCGTGACGGCGGGATTGGCAAAGCTGGTCGAGGCGGTGAACCAGTAGGCGCTGGCGATATAGGTGCCGACCAGCGCCGGCACCTGGGCCGGCGTGTTCCGCACCCCGCCGACGATGACGAAGATGAGCCCGAAGGTCGCGACGAATTCGGCCAGCGCGATCCGCGCGCCGTTGCGGGCGATCTGCGCGAACTGGAAGATCTCGAGCCCGAACATCGCATGGGCGACCCAGACGCCGACGATGCCGCCGGCGATCTGCGCCGCCACATAGGCCGCCGCCGCGCGCGGCGTGATCTGGCCGGTGATCAGGAAGGCGAGCGTCACCGCCGGGTTGATGTGGCCGCCCGAGACCGGCGTCAGCACCGTGATCAGGACATAAAGCGCGCATCCCGTCGCGATGGCGCTGGCCAGAAGCGCCAGCGCATCGTTCCCTTGCGACAGCGTCGCCGCCATGATCGCCGAGCCGACGCCCGCGAGCACGAGGAAGGCGGTCCCGAGCGCCTCTGCCGAGAGCCGCCGCAGCATCATGCCCTGCCGGTCCGGCATTCCGGTCGGTCGCGATCGACGGGGCAGGGGGCGGGTCCGGTCATGTCAGCCCTCTATCCCGCACCACTTGTCCGCGCAAGAGGCCGCCGAAAGGCGCCGGGGCGGTCCTAGAACCAGCTCTGCACCGTGCGGGCCCCGGCCGAGACGTCGTCGCCGACGCCGGCCACCGTGTTGCATCCCGCCAGAAGCGCCAGCAGGCCGATCAGCAAAGCCCTGCGCATCGCCTCACTCCTCATACCACCAGACCTCGGGCTGGAATCCCGGCCAGTCGCCGTAAAGCGGGATCCGGTCGGGGTAGTGCAGCTTCTTCGAATGGGCGAGCCGCGAAACCTTGGAATACCAGACCGGGATCACGTAGCGCCCGGCCGTCAGCACCCGGTCGAGCGCCTTGGTCGCGGCGATGAAATTCTCCTGGCTGCGGCTCTCGATCATCGCCCTGATCATTGCCTCGGCGGCGGGCGAGTTCATGCCCATCCAGTTGCGGCTGCCGGGTTCGGTGACCCCTGTCGACCCCCAGTAGAGCATCTGTTCGTTGCCGGGGCTGAGCGACAGCGACCGCGTGTACCAGGCCATGTCGAAGGCATAGGTGTTCGTCCGCTCCTTGTATTGGGCGCTGTCGACGGCGGCCACGGTCGGCACGATGCCGAGGTTTCTCAGCGCCTCGACATAGATGTCGACCACCGTCTGGCTGTCGGTGGCGCCCGAGGCGAGCAGGATCTCGAAGGTGAAGGGCGTGCCGGCGGCATCCTTCATCACCCCGTCCTGCACCGTCCACCCGGCCTCTTCGAAGAGCTTCAGCGCCTGGCGCAGGTTGGCGCGGTCGAGCGCATGGGCGGCGTCGCCCACGGGCAGGGAATAGCCCTCGATCGTGCCGGGCGGCAGGTCGGCGGCGAAGGGGGCGAGAAGCTCGGCTTCCTTGCCGGTCGCTGCCGCATGATCCATGCCGAGCGGCGAGTTCGAGAAATAGGAGGTGATGCGCGGATCGGTGCCGCCGTTCATGGTCTGGTTGATGAACTCGAAGTTGAAGGCGTCGATCATCGCCTCGCGCACGCGCCAGTCGGCGAAGACCGGGTTGCGGGTGTTCATCACCAGCCCGGTGATCCCCGAGGGGCGCTGGTTGGGGATCTCGGACTTCACCACCTCGCCCGAGGCCACGGCCGGAAAGTCGTAACGGCTCGTCCATTTCGCGGCATTGCTCTCGCGGAAGCTCGTCACCTCGCCGGCGGTGAAGGCCTGGAAGGTCACGTCGCCGTCGCCGAAATAGTCATAGCGGATCTCGTCGAAATTGTTCTGCCCCCTGTTGAAGGGCAGGTCGCGGCCCCAGTAGTCGGGATTGCGTCGGAAGGTGATGAAGCGACCCGGCTCGAAGCTCTCGACCACGTAGGGCCCGGAGCCCGTCGGCACCATGAGCGAGCTTTCGGTGAAATCCTTGCCCTCCCACTGCGCCTTTTCGAGGATCGGGCGCATCCCCATCAGCAGCGCCAGCTCGCGGTCGGGCTCGGTGAAGGTGAAGCGGATGCTGCGCTCGCCGGTCTTTTCCATCCGGGCGACCTTCTTCCAGGCCGTCTGATAGCGCGGATGGCCGAGGGTTCCGAGTGTCTCGTAACTCCACATCACATCCTCGACAGTGACCGGGGCGCCGTCGGAGAACCTCGCCTCGGGGCGCAGCGTGAACTCGACCCAGGAGCGCGCGTCGTCGGTGTCGACCGATTCGGCCAGAAGCCCGTAGAGCGTGAAGGGTTCGTCGATCGAGCGGCCCATCAGCGTTTCCACCGTGTGGATACCGAGCCCCCAGGGGGCGGAGCCCTTCAGGATCCAGGGGTTGAGGCTGTCGAACCCGCCCGGCTCGCCGAAGACGATCCGCCCGCCCTTGGGCGCATCGGGATTGGCATAGGGGAGCGACACAAAATCGGGTGGGAGCGCGGGGCGCCCATACATAGCTATGCCGTGCTGCGGTTCGGCCGCGGCCGCGCTCGTCCAGAGCGACGCAACGGCCAGGAGCGCGCCCTTCCTCATCCCCGCAACGGAAAAAAGCCTCATGCCGACCCACCTCACTGCCTGGCGATTGTTGCACCGAAGCTATCTCTGCTTCTCAAGCATTTCAAACTTTTAGCTTGGACAGCGGCAGAGGAGCGCGTATAAAGACCTCACTGCTCGATAGGTTTCTTGCCTGTATGAAACCTGCCTCAATAACTTAACGCCCGCCTCGTGCGGGCGTTTTTTTATTGGCTGCGCCGGGTCGCGTGGGCGCATGAACACGATTCGGTGAGACGGGCGGGTGAGACGGGCGGGCGAGACGGGCGGGCGAATCGATGACCCATCGCGGTTGCGCGCCGGCCCCTTTCATTCGCGGCTGCGGCATCTAAGGTTCTGAACAGGCACATCGAGAGAAGGAGATCAGTCATGACACTTGCGGGCAAGAGAGCCATCGTCACCGGTTCGAACTCGGGCATCGGGCTTGGCGTGGCGCGGGCCCTGGCCGCGGCAGGAGCCGAGATCGTGCTGAATTCGTTCACCGACACCGACGCCGATCACGAGCTTGCCGCCGACATGGCGGCCGAGTTCGCCGTCAAGGTGACCTATGTCAAGGCCGACATGTCGAACGGGTCGGAGTGCCGCGCGCTGGTCGAGGGCGTCGGCGGCTGCGATATCCTCGTCAACAACGCCGGGATCCAGTTCGTCGCGCCGGTCGACGCGTTTCCGGTCGAGAAATGGAACGCGATCCTCGCCATCAACCTGTCCGCGGCCTTCCACACCACGGCCGCGGCGCTGCCGGGGATGAATGCCGGGGGCTGGGGGCGGATCGTCAACATCGCCTCGGCGCACGGGCTCACCGCATCGCCCTTCAAGTCGGCCTATGTCGCGGCCAAGCACGGCATCGTCGGGCTGACCAAGACCGTGGCGCTCGAGGTGGCCGGCAAGGGCATCACCGCCAACGCGATCTGTCCGGGCTATGTGCTGACGCCGTTGGTCGAGGCGCAGATCCCCGAGCAGATGAAGGTCCACAAGATGGACCGCGAGACCGTGATCCGCGAGGTGATGCTGGACCGCCAGCCGTCGCGGCAGTTCGCGACGGTGGAGGAGATCGGCGGCACGGCGGTGTTCCTGTGCAGCGATGCGGCACAGCAGATCACCGGCACCACGATCAGCGTCGACGGCGGCTGGACGGCGATGTGAGACGGCATCCGCCGGGGCGGGATCCGGGGTGCAACCCGCCGGGAGGGTTCCACCCTCCCGGACCCACCCGGGGGTATTTTCCAACGAAGACGAGGAGGCGCGGATGACGGTTCGGCGCATCAACCTGGCCCTGCAGGGCGGCGGCGCGCATGGCGCCTTCACCTGGGGCGTGCTCGACCGGCTTCTCGAGGACGAGACGATCGAGATCGCGGGCATTTCCGGCACCTCGGCCGGGGCGCTGAACGGGGCCGCGCTCAAGGCCGGGCTCATTGCCGGCGGGCGCGAGGGGGCGCGCGAGGCCCTGAACTGGCTCTGGTCGCGGGTGGGGGCGGTGGGTGACATGCGGCTTGGCGCCTGGTTCCGGGCGATGCTGCCGTTCCAGACCGCCTGGACGAGCATGACCGAGCGGTTCATGCCGTTCTCTCCGGCCGAGACCTTTTCCCGCCTGTTCAGCCCCTATGACTACGGCGTCTTCTACCAGCACCCGCTTGACGGCGTCGCGCGGCATTTCGAATTCGACCGGGTCTGTTCCGACGCCGGTCCGGCGCTCTTTGTCGCGGCGACGAATGTGCGCACCGGGCGGATCCGGGTCTTTTCCGGCGACGAGATCACGCCCGAGGCGATCCTTGCCTCGGCCTGTCTGCCGACGATCTTCCAGGCCATCGAGATCCCCGACCCCGCCAGCGGCCAGGTCGAGGCCTACTGGGATGGCGGCTATACCGGCAACCCGGCGCTCTTCCCGCTCTACGCCCCGGGCCTGCCGCCCGACATCGTCGTGGTGAGCATCAACCCGTTCTACCGCGACCAGGTGCCGCGGTTGGCACAGGAGATCCTCGACCGCATCAACGAGATCAGCTTCAACGCCTCGCTCCTGAGCGAACTCCGGGCGATCCGTTTCGTGCGCAGGCTCATCGCCGAGGGCAGGATCGAGGCCGGGGCGATGAAGGACGTGCTGGTTCATGTCATCGCCGACGACCGGTTCATGGCCGAGCTCGGCGCCTCAAGCAAGCTCGCGCCCGCGCCGGACCTGCTCTGGGCGCTGCGCGCCGCCGGGCGCAATGCCGCGGGGCGGTTCCTGGAAGGCCATGGCGAGAAGCTCAATCGCGAGGCGAGCGTGAACCTCGGCGCGCTGTTCGACGGCGTCAGCCCGCCGTAGCGGGAGCGTCGGAGCGTGCCGTCGCCTCGCCGGCCGGCAGGGTGGCAGCCGCGGCCGGCGGCGGGGCGGCCGTTTTGGGAACCGCAGGCGGATAGACGAGCCCGGCCGAGATCACCAGCTTGGCCGCATCCTCGACCGACATGTCGAGGAAGATCACGTCGCCCTTCGGAACGTAGAGCAGGAAGCCCGAGGTCGGGTTGGGCGTGGTCGGCAGGAACACCGTCAGCACCTCGTCATCGGGCAGCTTGGCCAGGATCTCGCCCTTGGCCAGGGTCGAGACGAAGCCGATCGCCCAGATCCCGGGGCGCGGATACTGGATCAGGCAGGACTTGTCGAACTTGGTCTCGGTCTGCGACAGCACGGTCTCGGCGACCTGTTTGACGCCGTTGTAGATCGAGCGCACCACCGGCATCCGGTCGACGAGGCTTTCGCCCCAGGCGATGAGCGAGCGGCCCATGAGCCCCTTGGCGACCCAGCCCACGAAGACCGTGAAGACGAGAAAGAGCACGGCGCCGACGCCGCGCAGGTTGATCTGGCTATGGATGCCGAAGAGCGTCTCGAGGAGCCGGTCGGGCTGGTACCGCGCCGGCACCCAGGGCAGCACCCAGCCGTCGACCCAGCCGGTCACCGTCCAGATCAGCCAGAGCGTGAGCCCGATCGGCGAGATGACCACGAGGCCGGTGAGGAAATTCGCGCGAAGCCGCGCGACAAGGCCCCGGCGACGATGTTGCGTGGCCTCCTGGCCATCGCGTTCGGAACTCATCGCCGTCCACCCATCGTCCGTCCCCCGTCACTCGCCTGCCGCCGGCACGGCAGAATGTAGGGGCTGGCTCGCGGCGCGGCAATGGCCGGGGCCGGATCAGCGCGTCTGGCGGGCGGGCAGGGCGGCGATTTCGCCGGCGATGGCGGCGGCGAGGCGCGCGTTGTTGAGCACGAGCGCGATATTGGCGGCAAGCGAGCGCCCTGCCGTGATCTCATGGATCCGTTGCAGCAGGAACGGGGTGACCGCCTTGGCGGCGATGCCAAGGGTCTCGGCCTCGGCCAGCGCCGTCTCGATCGCGGGCAGGATCTCCTGCCGCGGGATCTCGGCTTCCGCGGGGATCGGGTTGGCGACAAGCTGACCGCCGGCGAGGCCGAGCGCACGGCGCATCCGGTGCGCCGCGGCGAGTTCGGCGGCGCTGTCCATCCGCAGGGGCGCGGCGAGGCCGGAGTCGCGCGACCAGAAGGCGGGGAAGGCGTCCTGGCCGACGGCGATCACCGGCACGCCGAGTGTTTCCAGCACTTCGAGCGTCTTCGGCAGGTCGAGGATCGCCTTGGCCCCGGCGGCGACGACGGTGGCCGGGCTCAGTGCCAGTTCCCGCAGGTCGGCGGAGACATCGAAGCTCGTCTCCGCGCCGCGGTGGACGCCGCCGATGCCGCCGGTGGCGAAGACCTCGATGCCGGCACGGTGGGCGCAGATCATCGTCGCGGCGACGGTGGTCGCGCCGGTCCGACCGGAGACCAGGCAGGCCGCGAGATCGGCGCGTGAGAGCTTGGCCGCGCTTTCGGTGCGGGCGAGGGTCCGGAGCGCCTCGGGCGCGAGCCCGACGTGGATACGCCCGCCCATCACCGCGATGGTGGCGGGAACGGCGCCGGCGGCGCGGACCTCGGCCTCGACGCGCTCGGCCGTTTCCAGGTTCTGGGGGAAAGGCATGCCATGCGTGATGATTGTCGATTCGAGCGCAACGATGGGCGCGGCATCGGCCCGCGCCTGCGCCACTTCGGGAGAGAATACCGGTTCCATCATGCCTCCGTGCCTTTCGTCCGGCCTAGTCCAGTCGCGGGGGGTGGCGCAATGGGGTATCGGCGATTTCCCGCCGCCCCTTCCATGCGCGGGCGCGAGGTGACTATCTAAGGAGGATCAAACGCGGAGGTGAACATGACCAAGAAAGGCGAAGCGCAGACGGAAATCGAACTCGGGGCCGAGATCGAAGCACTGCGTGCGGAGATCGAGGCGCTGGCGGGGACGCTGAAGCGGATCGGCCGGGCGGGGGTCGAGGAGGCCCGCGCCGCGGCCGTGGCCGAGCTTGGCGAGGGTGCGGCGTCGGTCGAGGCCTTCGGCGCCGGCATCGCCCGGGAAGCCCGCGCGCGCCCCTGGCGCAGCCTCGGCCTCGCCGCGCTGGCCGGGCTCGCGCTCGGCTTCGTGCTGCGGCGCTGAGGGGGATCGCTTGCTCTGGCGTCTTCTCAGCCTCGGTGCGGCCGAGGAGATCGAGCTCTGGCGGCGCCATGCCGGGCGTCGTGCCTGGCTCCTGGTCGCGCTTGTCGTTGCCGCGGCGCTCTCGCTGCTCGTCGCCGTGGCGCTCGCCATCACCCTGCTCGCGCTCCGGTTCGGGGCGGTCACGGCGCTCGCGCTAGCGCTCGGGTTCGGTCTCCTTCTTTGCCTCGGCCTCATCGTGGCGCTGCAACTGGAGGCGCGCGCGCATCGCCGCCGCGCCGCGGCCGCCCGGCAGGCGGGGATGCTGAGGGCCGCGGCACTGGCCGCATTGCCGGGGCTCGGCGGCAAGGGCGCGCTCGTCCTCGGGCTTGCGGCGCTGGCGCTGGTGCTCGCAGGAAGCCGAGCGCAGGAAGAGGGCGAAGACGGCGGGCCGGGTGAAAAGGGGCCAGGTGAAAAGGGGCCGGGTGAAAAGGGGCCGGGCGACAGGAGGCCGGGCGACAGGAGGCCGGGCGGCAGGGCAGGCGGCGCGGCCTAGCCGCCGGCGCCACCCGAGACATAGTCCGCCGCCGCCGCCAGCGCGGCCTCGAGCGCGGCGGCGGGATCCTTTCCGGCACGCTCGGCCACGATATGGGCGGCCATGAACGTATCGCCGGCGCCGGTCACCCGGGTGACGAGCACCGGTGGCGGGCAGCTCTCCAGCAGCCGCTGATGCGTCGCCTCGGCGCAGGGCCGCCCGCCGTCGGTCACCAGGACGCGCGCGGCGCCGCGCGCCACGAGCCCCGCCGCCGCTTCGGCCGCGCCAGCGAAGCGGCGCTGGCAGATGAGACCGGCCTCTTCGAGATTGACGTAAAGCGTGACCCGCGCGCGCGGCAGGAGCGGCAGGAGCCGCTCGGCCTTGCCGGGGCTGGCCGGGGCCACGCGAAGGTCGGCGGCACGGAAGGCGGCAGAGCCGGCGACATCGGCCAGGAGCTCCTGCGTCAGGTTGCCGTCGAGCGCGATGAGCCCGGCCCAGGGCGCGTCCGCGCTGCCAAGGCGGCCATCCTCGAGCGGGCGCAGGATCTTGGCGCCGGCCGCCTCGAGGGAATGGGCATCGGCGACCGCGGCGATCAGCCCGTTTGCCCCCTCGACGGCCATGTAGCGGTCGGTCGGCAGGTCGTCCGAACGGTAGAGATGGCGCGTGTCGATGCCGCGCCGGGCGCAGGCGGCGACCAGTTCGTCGCCCTCGCCGTCGCGACCGACGGCGCTCAGCACCGCGGCCGTGAGGCCGAAGCGCGCGAAGGTCGCGGCCAGGTTCATGGCGACCCCGCCGGGCAGGCGGGTGATCCGCCCCGGCACGTCGGCCCCGGCAGCCATGTGGGTGGGCGCGCGGCCGATGATGTCCCAGAGGACCGAACCGATGCAGAGGATGTCGGGTGCCGCGTTCACGAGATCCCTCTTGCCGACAATTGCCGCGCTTCGCAAGCGCGGACGGCGAAGCGGACGGCAAGGCACACGGCGAGGCACACGGCGAGGCATACGGCAAGGCATACGGCAAGGCACACGGCAAGGCATACGGCGCCCGGGCTCCTCGCAGCGATTGCGCCCCTGGGGGGGCGCCGAGGCGCCGGAAACGGCTGCGTCCCGCCGCGACGACACGAGACGACGCACGATTTGGTCCCCGCGCGCTTCGCTGCTATGATCCTGCCACCGGCCAATGTCGGCAAGGAGCATGACCATGGCACTCTTCGCGGGCTTTCCCCAGGAGACCTTCGCCTTTCTCGACGAACTCGCGCAGAACAACCGCCGCAGCTGGTTCGAGGCCAACCGCGCGCGCTACGAGCGTTTCTGGCGCGAACCCGGCCTGGCCTTCGTCGAGGCGCTCGGGCCCGGCATGGCGGCGATGACCCCGGCGATGAAGGCCGAACCCCGCCTGAACGGCTCGCTCCGGCGGATCAATCGCGACACCCGCTTCGCACTCGACAAGACCCCCTACGATCCGCAACTTCACCTGATCTTCTGGCCCGGCGCACATCCGAACCGCGGCGCGGGGTTCCACTTCGTGCTGCGGGCCGACGGCATCGGCTACGGCGCCGGCCGCTGGGCTTTCGAGGGCGACCTGCTCGCGCGCTACCGCGCGCGCCTCGCCGATCCGGCGGAACGCGACCGGCTTCTCGCAGCGATCGAGGCCGGGCGCGGCATCGGCTGCTATCTCGACGAACCGCATCTGAAGACGGTGCCGAAGGGCCATGCCGGCACGCCGGACTGGGACTTCCTTCTGCGCTACAAGGGACTTGTGCTGCGCACCATGGACGGTCAGATGATGCCGCGCTGGATCGAGGGGCCGGAGGCGGTGGACGAGGTTCTCGACCGCTGCGCGCGGCTGATGCCGCTCGTCTCCTGGCTCGACGCGCTCTGAGCGCCCTCCCGCCAACCGTCCCCGCCAACCGGCCCCGCCAGCCGCCTCACCCGGCCGCTTCTTCGTTGCCAAATACCCCCGCCGGAGGCATCCGCGCCCTCCGGCAGGCGCCCCGGTTGCCGCCCGGGGCGCCTGCCGGGGGGGGCTTGCGCGGCCGCCCGATCCGTCCTATATGCGCGCCACTTCACAGGCGAAGCTTGGGCCGTTCGGGGAGACATCCCGTCCGGTCCGCCGGTTGGGGGCAACCCCTCATGGCTTCGCCGAGGCGCAAACCGGAAAGGAAATGGACATGGCGCTCCCCGAATTCTCCATGCGTCAGCTCTTGGAAGCTGGCGTTCACTACGGCCACCAGACCCAGCGCTGGAACCCGCGCATGGCGGAGTTCATCTACGGCGACCGTAACGGCATCCACATCATCGACCTCACGCAGACCGTGCCGATGCTCGACGCGGCGCTGAACGTCATCCGCGAGACCGTCGCGCGGGGCGGCCGCATCCTCTTCGTCGGCACCAAGCGCCAGGCCCAGAAGCCCGTCGCCGAGGCCGCCGAGAAATCGGCGCAGTACTACATGAACCACCGCTGGCTCGGCGGCACGCTGACCAACTGGAAGACCGTCTCGCAATCGATCCAGCGCCTCAAGCAGATCGACGAGGTCATGGCCTCGGGCGGCGAGGGGCTGACCAAGAAGGAACGGCTCGGGATGGAGCGCGAACAGGCCAAGCTTCAGGCCTCGCTCGGCGGCATCCGCGAGATGGGCGGCCTGCCGGACCTTCTCTTCATCATCGACGTGAACAAGGAAGACCTTGCCATCCTCGAGGCGAAGAAACTCGGCATCCCGGTCGTCGCGGTCGTCGATACCAACTGCTCGCCCTCGGGCGTCGACTACGTGATCCCCGGCAACGACGACGCCGCGCGCGCGATTGCGCTTTACTGCGATCTCGTCAGCCGCGCCGCGCTTGACGGCATGTCGGCGCAGATGGGCGCCGCCGGCGTCGATCTCGGCGCGCTTGCCGAGGCGCCGGCCGAAGAGGCGGTGGCCGAGGAATCGGCCGGGGCCTGAACCCGTTTCCGGCGGGGCGGGGCGCTTGCGGCGCTCCGTCACGGCACTGTCTTCGGGCGGGGATCTCCCCCGCCTGACCCAGCGATCTGAAGGAGAGCCGCGATGGCGATCACCGCACAAATGGTCAAGGAACTGCGCGAGAGCACCGGCGCGGGCATGATGGACGCCAAGAAGGCGCTGACCGAGACGAACGGCGACATGGAGGCCGCGGTCGACTGGCTGCGCACCAAGGGGCTCGCCAAGGCCGCCAAGAAGGCCGACCGCGTTGCCGCCGAGGGGCTGATCGGCGTCGCCGTTCGCGATGGCCGCGGCGTCGCGATCGAGATCAACTCGGAAACCGACTTCGTCGCCAAGAACGAGGACTTCCAGAAGATGGTGCGCGAGATTTCCGATGTCGCGCTGAGCTCCGCCGACGAGATCGACGTTCTGCGGGCCACCCATCTCAACGGCAAGCCCGTCGACGAGGTCCTGACCGAGGCCATCGCACGGATCGGCGAGAACATGACGCTGCGCAGGATGCACGTCCTCGAAGGCGATACCGTCGTGTCCTATGTCCACTCCTCCGCCGCCGAGGGCATGGGCAAGATCGGCGTCCTCGTGGCGCTGAACGGGCCGAAGGACAAGGCCGAGGCGATCGGCCGGCAGTTCGCGATGCACATCGCCGCGACCGCGCCGCTGGCCCTCTCGGAAGCCCATCTCGACGCGGCCGTGGTCGAACGCGAGCTGGCCGTGCAGACCCAGAAGGCGCTCGAGGAGAACGCCTCCTCGGCCAAGCCGAAGCCGGATGCGGTGATCCATAACAACATCATCCCCGGCCGGATGAAGAAGTTCCTCTCGGAGAACACGCTGCTTGGCCAGCAGTTCGTCATCAACCCCGACCTGACGGTGGAGCAGGCGGCCCGGGAGGCCGGCGTCGAGATCACCGGCTACGCCCGCGTGATGGTCGGCGAAGGTATCGAGAAGAAGGAAGAGGACTTCGCCGCCGAGGTCGCCAAGACCCGCGGCGCCTGACCGAGGGCGCGCCCCGGGGCACGACACGGCCGGGCACCGCCCGGCCGTTGCGTTCCGGGGCCGGGCACTGCCCGGCCGTTGCGTTCCGGGGCGGCTCTGCCGCCGAAGTCTTCTGCCCGCGCTTCGCACTCCGACGTCCGCCCCGGTCTCGCGGGTCGGCGGGGTCGGTTGACCTGGCCCCGGACGGGGCACCGCACGGGGCAGACTGGCAGGGAAAACGGTGCGCACCCGTCGATGCGCACCGCCAAACCACGCGCCGGACCCTGTTGGGGATGAGGACAGGGCGCGTTAGTCGTCGGGCCCGCCTGGCGTGAATCCACCCTGCGGACCCGACTTCCGGTTTCCCGGGCTTCCCCTTCCCCCGCAAAACACCGGGCTGGTCGGGGACGCTGTTCCTGGCCAATGCCACCACTCTTGGAACAAGACGCAGGGTGCCGGGTTACGTCGCGTCAGGAAAGTAGGGAAATCCTTACCTCGCAGAGCGTCCTGGTCCCTGAACCATGCACGAACTGCCTGTTTTCGTGGCGATCGGCGCGCTTCCCGATCAGTTGCACCGGGGCATCAGGGCGCTTTCGGAAACAATCGCCCGGGATTGCCTGCTATTGTCGGTCGACGAAGATCTGATTCTGGAACGAGGCCTTCAGCACCGCCTGCGCGGTCGTCTCGACCGCCAGAGACTCGCGCGCGAGGCGCAGGTGCTTTTCTACCGTCGCGGTGGTCAGCCCCATGAGGATCGCGATGTCCTGTATGGTCTTGCCATCGCCCACCCATTCCAGCGCCTCGCGCTGCCGCGCGGTCAGTGATCGGACGGGAGATGCATAGGGCAGCGAGGTGATCCGCAGGTGGAAGAGATTGTTGATCAGCACGATTTCGCGGCCCGATCGCTGCCAGATCGCATCGACATCGTCCTGGCTGAGCCCGACGCGCGCGCAAAGCCCGATCGCGCCCTTGGAACGGATCGAAAGGTCGCGGAAGCTGATCGCATAGCCCGCCACCACGTCGAAGCGCCGGTTCAGCGCGAACAGCCGCTCCTGCATGTCCGACACCGGCCCCGCCTTGACGCGGTCGGCCAGTAGCCGCCACGAGCAGGCGCCGACATTCTCTGTGACCCAGTCCACCATCGGCGCGTGCTTGTAGAGACCCTGGCCAAGATAGTGTTCGA
The DNA here is from genome assembly GCA_020637635.1 of Albidovulum sp. Lineage (GTDB taxonomy): Bacteria > Pseudomonadota > Alphaproteobacteria > Rhodobacterales > Rhodobacteraceae > Albidovulum. Next base: position 260,237 of record JACKKB010000005.1, on the reverse strand, counting down.
GATAGGACTGGGGATGGTTCGACAGCAGGATGCCGTCGTCGGCGTTGCCGAGCGAATGGTTGGTGCGGAACCGCGTGTAGCCGTAGAACAGGCGGTCGAACCCGTATTCGGCCATCTTCTCGCAGTGCTGCGTCCAGACCGCCTCGATGGTGGTCGGAACGAAGACCCGTTCGAGATGCTCGAAAAGCGACACCGACACTCTGGCCCCTCACCTCTGGCGCGTAACCGAACCGGGGCAAACACATGTGCTGCCCGCACCGACAAGACTGCCGGTAACATCAGGCAAGCGTTGATGATTACGCTGCATCCCCACCCCATTCATCTCACGTCGCGCGGCCTCTGTCGAGATGGACTTCCCTTCTCGGCCATTCCTGCTAGCTGTGGCGGAAACGGATGAGGTGGCCGATGGACGCGAACTGCGACGTGCTGATTGTGGGGGGCGCGGTGACGGGGGCCGCGACGGCCTGGTGGCTTCTCGGCCAGCGCCCGGGGTTGCGGGTCGTGGTGGCCGAAAAAGACCCGACCTATGCGCGGGCCGCAACGGCGCTTTCGGTGGCCTCGGTCCGGCAGCAGTTCTCCAATCCCGTGAACGTGAAGATATCGCGCTTCGGCGTTGATTTCATACGGAACTTCTCGGAGATGATCGGCCCGGAAGGGGGCGTGCCCTCGCTCGGGTTGAAGGAGAACGGCTATCTCTTCCTGACCGGCAGCGATATCGGCCGGGGGCTTCTGGAGGAGCTTGCGGCGATGCAGCGCAGCCTCGGTGCGGCGACCGAGGTTCTGGACCGCGCGGCGCTTGCGGCGCGCTTTCCGTGGATGCGGCTCGACGATGTGCTTGCCGGCAGCATCGGCACCCGCGACGAGGGCTGGTTCGACAACATGGGGCTTCTGAACGGATTCCGGGCGGCGGCGCGGGCGCGCGGGGCGCGATTCTTGGCCGACAGGGTGGTCGGGCTCGACCGCGAGGGTGGCCGGATCACCGGGGCCCGGCTTGCCGAGGCGGGACGGATCGGCGTCGGGGCGGTGCTCTGCGCCGCCGGAACCGGATCGGCCGAGGTTTGCCGCATGGCCGCCATCGCGCTTCCGGTCGAACCGCGCAAGCGCACCGTCTTCGTGATCGACGCGCCGAACGCGCGCCACCCCGAGGCGCCGCTCATCATCGACCACACCGGCATCTACCTGCGCCCCGAGCATGGCGGCTGGATCACCGCCACCGTGCCCGACGACGACGGCCCCTGCAGCGAGGACGACTGGGACCCCGATCACGCCCAGTTCGAGGAGGCGATCTGGGAGAAGCTCTACAACCGCGCCGAGGGGTTCGACGCGGTGAAGGTGACGCGGTTCTGGGTCGGGCATTACGACTACAACACGCTCGATCAGAACGCGATCCTGGGGCTCTGGCCCGGATACGAGAATTTCTATGTCGCCGCAGGGTTTTCCGGCCACGGGTTGCAGCAGTCTCCGGCCGTCGGGCGGGGCATGGCCGAACTTATCCTCGAGGGCGCCTACCGGACGATCGACCTCTCGCCTCTCGGCCCCGAGCGCGTGCTGGCCGGTCGGCCGTTCCTCGAACAGGCGATCGTCTGAGCGCCGCCGCCGGGGCTCAGAGCCCGTTCACCGGCACCTTCAGAAAGGTCTTGCCGTCCTCCTCGGGCGGCGGCATCTGGCCGGCGCGCATGTTCACCTGCAACGAGGGAATGATCAGCCGCGGCATGGCGAGCGTCTTGTCGCGGGCCTGGCGCATGGCGACGAACTCGGCCTCCGACCGGCCGGCGCCGATGTGGACATTGCGGGCCCTTTCCTCGGCGACGGTGGTTTCCCAGGCGAATTCCTCGCGCCCCGGTGCCTTGTAGTCGTGGCCGACGAAGATCCGCGTCGCGTCGGGCAGGGCCAGGATCTTTTGGATCGAGGCGAAGAGCGCCTCGGCCGAGCCGCCGGGAAAGTCGCAGCGCGCGGTGCCGAAATCGGGCATGAAGAGCGTGTCGCCGACAAAGGCCGCGTCGCCGATCACATAGGTCAGGCAGGCGGGCGTATGGCCGGGCGTGTGCAGCACGCGGCCCTTCAGCGCGCCGATCTCGAAGCTGTCGCCTTCCCTGAACAGCCGGTCGAACTGGCTGCCGTCGCGCTGGAACTCGGTGCCTTCGTTGAAGACCTTGCCGAAGGTGTCCTGCACGACGGTGATCTTCTCGCCGATGCCGATCCTGCCGCCGAGCCGTTCCTGGATGTAGGGCGCCGCCGACAGGTGGTCGGCATGGACATGGGTTTCCAGAACCCAGACGGGTTTCAGGCCCCGTTCCCCGACATGGGCGATGACCGCATCGGCCGACCGCGTATCGGTGCGCCCCGAGGCATAGTCGAAGTCGAGCACCGAATCGACGATGGCGCAGGCGGTGCTGCCGGGATCCTTCACGACATAGGTGATCGTGTTGGTCGCCTCGTCGAAGAAGCCGGCGACTTCCGGTTTGGGATCGGTCGTCATTTCCACGGTCTCCCACTGGGCGTCTCGCCGCCGCAAATTCCCAGAACCGGCAAGCGCAGGCAACATATATCAACTCCGGAATATTTTCCAGCCTGCACGGGCAGGTGGCGAGGCCGGGCGGCGCGGCTAGAGCGCGCCGGCCACGCCGGCCAGGTCGGCGACGAGCCCCGGAAGCGCCGCGAAATCGTCGAACGCGCTGTGGACGCGGATCTCGCTGCGCGGCACCCGCAGGTAACCCCCGGCATGCAGCAGGAAGGGCACGCCGGCGGCCTCGGCGGCGCGGGCATCGACCTCGCTGTCGCCGACATAGATCCCGGGCCGGCCAAGCTCGGCAAAAACCGCCCAGAGCGGAGCCGGGTCGGGTTTGCGGGCGGTCAGGCTGTCGCCGCCGATGATGGCGGCGAAGTTTTCGCCAAGTCCGAGTGCGCCGATCACCGCCCGCGTGGCACCAAGCGGCTTGTTGGTGCAAAGCCCGAGCGGATGGCCCGCCGCCGCCAGATCCGCCAGGGCCGCCGCGACGCCGGGATAAAGCCTCGTGGCCTCGGCCGCATGGGCGGTGTAGTCGGCGACGAGCGCCGCGCTCAGCGCCGCGTGGCGTGCCGGGGCGAGCCCGCGCGCCGCCATCACCCGGGCAACGAGCCTGGGGGCGCCGTCACCGACATAGGACTGCACCTCGGCCCGATCCATCGGGGGCTGGCCCTCGGCTCCCAGCATCCGGTTCACCGCCGCCAGCAGGTCGGGCAGGCTGTCGATCAGCGTGCCGTCGAGATCGAAGACGACGGCGGGCGCTGTCACGCGGATTTCCACTTGATCGAGCAGCCCATCGAGGGGACCTGGTCGGCGGGGCCATGGCCGGTCTCGGCCACGAGCCGCATCGCCTCGTAAAGTTCACGGCGGGCGTCGGAGGGCGCGGGGTTGCGGCCCGAACCGTCGAGCCTTCCGCGGTACTGCAAGCGCAGCCGGTCGTTGAAGCCGAAGAAGTCCGGTGTGCAGGACGCACCGTAAGCCTTTGCCACCGATTGCGATTCGTCGTGCAGATAGGGGAAGGGCAGGCGCCATTCGCGGGCCATCTTCGCCATGTTCTCGAAACTGTCGGCAGGGTATTCGGCAGCGTCATTGGCACAGATCGCGGCAACGCCGATGCCCTCGGCCTGCAGCGCGCCCGCGTCGCGCACGATACGGTCGATGACCGCGAGCACATAGGGGCAATGGTTGCAGATGAACATGATGAGCGTGCCGCGACGGCCGGCAACGTCCTTCAGCGACCAGACCTTGCCATCGGTCCCGGGCAGGCTGAAGGCGGGCGCCTGCCAGCCGAAATCGCAAACCGGTGTTGAAACGGCCATGGCGGGATCCTTTCCTCGGGCTCAGGCGGCGCGGGTGGCATTTCCCGCGGCGTCGCGGATGGCGCGGATGTTGGCGCCGTAGGGGGCGGGGTTGTCGACGGAGCCGCCCTTGAAGACGGCCGATCCGGCGACGAGCACGTCGGCTCCGGCAGCCACGACGCGGGGCGCGGTCTCGGGCGTGACGCCGCCGTCGACCTCGATATGGATCGCTCGGTCGCCGATCAGCGCCCGGAGCTCGGCGATCTTGGCGGTCATGTCGAGAAAGCTCTGGCCGCCGAAGCCCGGATTGACGGTCATCACGCAGACGAGGTCGCAAAGATCGAGAAGCGGCGCCGCCGCCGCCGCGGGCGTGCCGGGGTTGAGCGCGAGCCCCGCCCTGCAGCCGCTGGCGCGGATCGCCTGCAGCGTGCGGTGGCTGTGCGGCCCGGCCTCGAGATGGGCGGTGAGGATGTCGGCGCCGGCGTCGGCAAAGGCCTCGATATAGGGGTCGACCGGGGCGATCATCAGATGCACGTCCATCACCGTGGTGATATGGCGCCGGATCGCCTTGCAGAGCGCCGCGCCGAAGGTCAGGTTGGGGACGAAATGGCCGTCCATCACGTCGACATGGACCCAGTCCGCCCCCTCGGCCTCGATCGCCGCGATCTCGCGGCCGAAATCGGCGAAGTCGGCGGAGAGGATCGAGGGCGCGATCTTCAGCGAACGGTCAAACGTCATCGGCGCGGCTCCGGTTTCGGGTGGTCCAGACTTAGCGGCCGGGCCGGCGGGCGTCCAGTGCGCCGGTGTCGCGGTCCCGGCGGTTCAGTCACCGAGCGCCACCTCGATCAGGATCGGCAGGTGGTCCGAGGCGATGGGCGCGGCGCCGGCGCTCACGACCTCGGCGCGGCGCAGGTGCACGCCGGGGCCGAGGGCCGCGCGGTCGAGCGCGCCGAGCGGGCGGTTGGCGGGAAAGCTGCGACCCGGCGCGTGCAGGCGAAACCCGTCGGCCAGCGCGCGGCCGCTGCCCCGCGTGCTCCAGTCGTTGAAATCGCCGATAATCACCGTGGCCATCTCGACGCGGGCCGCGACGGCCGCGTGGATCGCCGCGATCTGCATCAGCCGCCAGCGCTTCAGAAGCGCCAGATGCACGCCGACGACACGCAGCGCGCCCTCCGGGGTCTCAAGTTCGGCCATGACCGCGCCGCGCGGCTCAAGCCCCGGCAGTTCGATCCCTTCGGCGGCGATCACGCCGATGCCGCGTCGCACGAGGATCGTCTGGCCGTGCCAGCCGAGCGAGGGCGCACCGTCGGCGACAAACCCGAGCGGTTCGTAACCGGTGTGGCGCAGGATCTCGGTGCGCGGCAGGACCGTCGGGCGCGGGGCAAGGCGGCGGTCGACCTCCTGAAGGGCGACGATGTCGGCGCCGGTCCGGGCGATGACCGAAAGCACTCGGCCGGGGTCGCGGCGCCGGTCGAGCCCGACGGCCTTGTGCACGTTGTAGGAGGCGATGCGCAGCGTCATGTGCCGCTCATAGCAGCCGCGCGGCGGGGCTTGAAGACGCTTCGGGCCGGGCCGCGCGCGCGCCGATCCCGGCCCGGGGGTCAGCGCATCCTGAGCGCGCCGTCGAGCCGGATGACCTCGCCGTTCAGATAGCCGCAGCCGACGATGAAGCGGACAAGGGCGGCGAACTCGGCCGGATCGCCGAGGCGCGGCGGGAAGGTCACCTCGGCGGCGAGGCTCTCCTGCACCTCCTGCGGCAGGGCGCGCATCATCGGTGTGGCGAAGATGCCGGGCGCGATGGCGCAGACGCGGATGCCGAGGGTGGCGAGGTCGCGGGCGGCGGGCAGCGTGAGCCCGACGATGCCGCCCTTGGAGGCGGCATAGGCGGCCTGTCCCTTCTGCCCGTCGAAGGCGGCGATCGAGGCGGTGTTGACGATGACCCCGCGTTCGGGGCCGGGGTTCGCGGCCATCGCCGCGGCGGCGAGGCGCATCATGTTGAAGCTGCCGACGAGGTTGACGTCGATGGTGCGGCGGAACGCGCCGAGATCGTGCGGCCCGTCGCGGCCGACGATCCGCGCCCCGGTGGCGATGCCGGCGCAGTTCACCAGCACGTCGATGCGGCCCATCGCGCTGCGGGCGGTCTCGATCGCGGCGGTGGCGGAGGTCTCGTCGGTCACGTCGGTCGCGGCGAAGGTGGCGCCGATGGCCGCGGCGAAGGCAGCACCCTCGGCGGCGCGGTCGCAGATCGTGACCCGGGCGCCGGCGGCGCGAAAGGCCTCTGCCGTTGCCGCGCCGAGCCCCGAGGCGCCGCCGGTGACGACCGCGCAAACCTCACTCACCTCCATGCCGGCCTCCACGAAATGAACATGCGTTCAAATGCTAGACCGGCGCGGCGATCCGGTCCAGAGGCACCGTGCGCCCCGGGGTCAGCCGGCGACCGAGGCGTCGTGGATGCTCTGGATCGCGGCGTCGAGCGCGGCGTTGAACTCGGTGTCCGACTGCTGCGCCGAGAGGCCCTCGGTCAGCGCGCGGCTGAAGCTCGCGATCATGCCGGTGTTCCTGGCGAGGATCGCGTTGGCCTCGTCGCGCGAATAGCCGCCAGAGAGCGCCACGACGCGCATCACCCTGGGATGGTCGACGAGCGGCTTGTAGAGATTGGCCTTGCTCGGCAGCGTCAGCTTCAGCATCACCTCGCTGCCCGCGGGCAGAGTGTCGAGGTTCTTCAGGATCTCGGCCAGCAGGATGTCCTCGGCCGCCGCCTTGTCGGGGATCGAGATCGTCACCTCGGGCTCGATGATCGGCACCAGGCCGTGGGCGAGGACTTGACGCGCGACCTCGAACTGCTGGGCGACGTTGGCGGCGATTCCCTTGCGGTTGGCGGCGTCGATGACCGAGCGTTCCTTGGTGCCGAAGATGCCGGCCCTGGCGGCGCGGTCGAGAAGCGCGTCGAGCCCGGGCATCGGCTTCATCAGCTTGACGCCGTCGGTCGCCTCCTCGAGCCCCTTGTCGATCTTCAAGAACGGCACCACGCCGCGCTCCTCCCATAGGTAGGTCGCGGCCGGCTTGCCGGCGATGGTGCCGTCCATCGTGCGTTCGAAGAGGATCGCGCCGATGACGCGGGCGCCGGTGAAGGCCGGGGCGGTCGCGATGCGCGAGCGCATCTCGTGGATCAGCGCATACATCTCGGCCTCGGTCGACCAGGCGTTCTCGCCGATGCCGTAGAGCTTCAGCGCCTTGGGCGTCGAGCCGCCGCTCTGGTCGAGCGCGGCGATGAAGCCCTTGCCGGTGCGCATCTGTTCCGCCTGTTTCTGCCGTGACATGGAAAACTCCGCCAAATGATCCGCCGCCGTCCGTCCGGGTGGCCGTCCGGGTGACCGTCCGGGTGACCGTCACGCCCGCTTCTAGGGCAGGCCCGGGGCGCTTGCAAACATGGTGGCGCTAACGCCCGAAGATTGCACTCATTTCAGAAACATTGCCGCGACGCGGGTGGTCAGGGCGCGCGGCGAGAGACGCGGGGCGAAGGCGAAGACCTTGTTGATCGGCCCGGGCACGACGATCCGGCGGCCGCGATGCATCGCCCGCCAGCCGGCCCGCGCGACGCGGGCGGCATCGGCCGTCGGCAGGCTGCGGAAGAGAAAGATCCCCTCCATCCCGGCGCCCTCGGCAAAGCGGGTGGCGGTGGCGCCGGGGCAGAGCACCGTCACGCTGACCGGGGTGCCGCGCAACTCCTCGGCCACGGCCTCGCTCAGCGACAGGACATAGGCCTTGGTCGCGTGGTAGACGGCCATGTTGGGGCCGGGCAGGAACCCCGCGGTCGAGCCGAGGTTCAGCACCCTGCCGCCGCCCTGCTGCGCCATGTGGGCGACCGCGCGCTTCATCAGCTGCGTGAGGGCGGCGACATTGACCATGACCGAGCTCATCTCGCGGCCGCCGTCACCCTCGGCGAAGGCACCGTTGTCGCCGAGACCCGCGTTGTTCACGAGGATCTCGATCGCGCGGCGGTGGGTGGCGCGGCGCCAGAGCGCCTCGGTCGCCTCGGGGTCGCTCAGGTCGGCCGGCATCACCTCGACCGCGATCCGGTGGCGCGCCCGCAGCTCGGCGGCGAGCGCGTCGAGCTTGTCGGCCTGGCGGGCGACGAGGATGAGGTCGCGCCCCTCGGCCGCGGCAAGGCGCGCGAATTCGACGCCGAGCCCTTCGGAAGCGCCGGTGATCAGGGTCCATTTCGCCGACATCAGGGCCTCCGCAGTGTCACCCCGGAAGGTAACGGCTGCGCGGTGATCTTCAAGGGCCGCCGCCCCTCAGGCGCCGAGCGCGGCCACGCCGGGCAGGGTCTTGCCCTCCATCCATTCGAGGAAGGCGCCGCCCGCCGTCGAGATGAAGGTGAAGTCGCCCGCAACGCCGGCCTTGTTCAGCGCCGCGACAGTATCGCCGCCGCCGGCGACCGAGACGAGCCTGCCGCCGCGCGTCAGCTCGGCCGCCTTGCGGGCGGCGGCGTTGGTGGCTGCGTCGAAGGGCGTGATCTCGAAGGCACCGAGCGGACCGTTCCAGATCAGCGTGCGGCAGCGGGCGAAGACCTCGGTGATCATGTCGACGGTATCGGGCCCGGCGTCGAGGATCATCGCATCGGCCGGGCAGGCATCGGCGGCCACCGTCCGGCTCGCGGCGCCGGCCCTGAACTCGCGCGCCACCACCACGTCGACGGGCAGTTCGATCGAACATCCGGCCTCCTTCGCCTTGGCCATGATCGCGCGCGCGGTCTCGGCCATGTCGCGTTCGGCCAGCGAAGCACCGACCTCGATCCCCCTGGCGACGAGGAAGGTATTGGCCATGCCGCCGCCGATGATGAGGTGGTCGACCTTCTCGACGAGGTTGCCGAGGAGGTCGAGCTTGGTCGAGACCTTGGCGCCGCCGACGACGGCCGCGACGGGCCGCTCGGGATCGCCGAGCGCGGCGTCGAGCGCCTTCAGCTCGGCCTCCATCAGCCGCCCGGCACAGGCGGGCATCAGATGGGCGATCGCCTCGGTCGAGGCATGGGCGCGGTGGGCGGCCGAGAAGGCGTCGTTCACGTAGATCTGGCCAAGTGCGGCGAGGCCCGCGGCCAGGGTCGGGTCGTTGCTCTCCTCGCCGGCGTGAAAGCGGGTGTTCTCGAGCAGGAGCACTTCGCCCGGCGCCAGCGCCGCGACCGCCTTCTTGGCCGGGGCGCCGACGCAATCCTCGGCGAAGGCCACGGGCGTGCCGAGCGCCGCCTCGAGCGCGGGCAGGGTGACGCGCAGGCTCATCTCGGGCACGACCTTGCCCTTGGGCCGGCCGAAGTGGGCCAGAAGCACGACCTTGCCGCCCCTGGCACGGATGTCCCTGACCGTCGGCACGATCTTCTCGATCCGCGTCGCGTCGGTCACGCGGCCGGCTTCGACGGGGACGTTGATATCGACGCGCACGAGCGCGGTCTTGCCCTTGAAATCCATGTCGTCGAGGGTTTTCCAGCTCATGGCGGCGTCCTTTCGCGGCTCCCTGCGGGCGTTGGTCCCGGTTTAGCGGTCGCGGCGCGGCTTGCCTAGGCCCTCGCTGCGCGGGCGCGAAGCGGCGCGCGGCGGCCGGGCCCGGGTGCCACGCCCCGCTTTCGCGCTTCCCTTGGCGGGGCGCAGCGACTAGGGTCCGGCGCAAACCGACGGAGGCTGAACATGGCAGAGATCAAGGACCCGGAAAACACCATCATCATGACGCTGAAGGACGGCGATGTGGTGATCGAGCTTCTGGCCGAGGTGGCACCGAAACACAGCGAGCGGATGAAGGAACTGGCCCGCGCCGGCAAATACGACAACGTCGCCTTCCACCGGGTGATCGACGGCTTCATGGCGCAGACGGGCGATGTCGAGCATGCCAACATGGAGGCGGGCTACAACCCCGGCCGGGCCGGCACCGGCGGCTCGGACCTGCCCGACCTGCCGGCCGAGTTCTCCAAGCTGCCGCATGCGCGCGGCACGCTCGGCGCGGCCCGGTCGATGAATCCGAACTCGGCCAACAGCCAGTTCTTCATCAACTTCAAGGACAACAACTTCCTCAACGGGCAATACACGGTCTATGGCCGCGTGCTGTCGGGGATGGAGCATGTCGACAGGATCGCGCGCGGCGAGCCGCCGGCAAATCCCGACCGGATGATCAGCGTCCGGGTCGCGGCCGATGTCTGACACCAGGGTCTTCGCGGGCGGCATGCTCGCGGGGCTTGCGGCCATCGTCGCGGCCTACTGGCTCTACACGAAGGAATCGATCAGCCCGCTTCAGGGCGCCGACGGGCCGGGGCCGAACCTGATGCTTACGGTGGCCGGCCAGGCGCGCGGCGACATCGTCATCGACCTGATGCCGGACATCGCGCCTAAGAACGTCGAGCGGGTCATCGAACTGGCCCGGTCGGGCGCCTACAACAACGTCTCGTTCCACCGCGTGATCGACGGCTTCATGGTGCAGACCGGCGATGTGCAATACGGCAAGATCACCGGCGATCTGTCCAAGGCCGGGCAGGGCGGGTCGAAACTGCCCGATGTGGCGCTCGAGCCCTCGAAGGTGCAGTTCCTGCGGGGCGTGGTCGGCATGGCCCGCCGGGCCCAGCCCGACAGCGCCAACTCGCAGTTCTTCATCATGCTCGGCGCCGGCCAGCACCTGGACGGCGACTACACGGTTATCGGCCATGTCATCTCCGGGATGGAGATCGTCGATCGGATCAAGAAGGGCGATCCCGACCTGAACGGGGCCGTCCAGGATCCCGACTGGATCGTCTCGACCCGGATCAACTGAGCGGCGCCCTCGCGGCCGCTCCTCCCCGGGGCGCCCAGGGTGGCACCTGCGGGGTGCCCTTGGGGCGCCTGCGGGGCGATCAGGACAGCACGACGAGCGCGTGGCGCTTCTTGCCGGCGGTCAGCTTCAGCGGATCGGCGAAATGGCCGGCGCCGAACATCTGGCCGGCGTCGGTCATGATCTCGTCGTTCACGCGGGCGCCGCCCTCGGCGATGAGCCGCTTGGCGTCCTTGCCGGATTTCGCCAGGCCCGACCGCACGATGAGCTGGGCAAGGCTGATGCCCCCGGCCACGTCGTCGGGCGCGAGTGTCAGTGTCGGCAGATCCTCGCCCACGCCGCCCTTCTCGAAGACCTCGCGCGCCGTCGCCTCGGCCGCCGCCGCCGCCTCGGCCCCGTGCAGAAGTGCCGTCACCTCGTTGGCGAGCCTGATCTTCGCCTCGTTGATCTCCGACCCGCCGAGCGCGCCCAGCCAGTCGCACTCGTCCACCGGCAATTCGGTGTAAAGCTTCAGGAACCGCCCGACATCGGCATCGGTGGTATTGCGCCAGAACTGCCAGAACTCGTAGGGCGAAAGCATGTCGCCGTTCAGCCAGACCGCGCCGCCCTGGCTCTTGCCCATCTTGCGCCCGTCCGACGTGGTCAGGAGCGGCGTCGTCAGCCCGAAGATCTCGTGATCGAGCACCCGGCGCGTCAGGTCGATGCCGTTGACGATATTGCCCCACTGGTCCGACCCGCCCATCTGCAACAGGCAGCCATGGCGGCGGTTCAACTCAAGGAAATCATAGGCCTGAAGGATCATGTAGTTGAATTCGAGGAAGGAGAGCGACTGCTCCCTGTCCAGCCGCGACTTCACGCTCTCGAAGCTCAGCATCCGGTTGACCGAGAAATGCCGCCCGATATCGCGCAGGAAGTCGAGATAGTTCAGATCGTCGAGCCATTCGGCGTTGTTCAGCATCAGCGCGCCGCCGTCCCCGTAGTCGAGGTAGCGCGCGAAGACCTGCCTCATCCCGGCGATGTTCTCCTCGATCTGCTCGGGCCCCAGCAGCGGCCGCTCTTCCGAACGGAACGAGGGGTCGCCCACCTTGGTCGTGCCGCCGCCCATCAGCGTGATCGGCTTGTGGCCGGTCTTCTGGAACCAGCGCAGCAGCATCACGTTCAGAAGATGCCCGACATGCAGCGATTTCGCCGTGGCGTCATAGCCGATATAGGCGGTGACCGACCCTTTCCGAAGCGCCTCGTCCAGCCCCTGATAATCGGTGCAGTCGGCCAGAAAGCCGCGTTCCATGATCGTTGCCATGAAGTCGGATTTCGGGTGGTAGGTCATCGCGGCCTCGTCCATTCTCAACGGGCCCGCTATACCGGGGGCAGGGGGCAAGGGGAAGGGCATGTTGAAAGGCGGCGCGGTCTGGTCCCTGGGCACGATGTCGGGCACCTCGCTCGACGGGGTCGACGCGGCGCTTGTGCGGACCGACGGCGTCACGATCGAGGCCTTCGCGGCGACAGCCTACCGGCCCTACGAGCGCGAAGAACGCGCGACGATCCGGGCCGCCCTCGGCCGCTGGCCGGGGCAAACCGGGGTCGAGGCGGCAGCCGAGGCGGTCGAGACCGCCCATGCCGCGGTCATGGCGCCGCTCGCCCGGGCGGCCGATATCGCCGGCTTTCACGGCCAGACGCTGGTCCACGATCCGGCCGGGCGGCGCACCCATCAGGTCGGCGACGGAGCGGTTCTGGCCGAGGTGCTCGGTCTGCCGGTGGTCTGGGATTTCCGCTCGGCCGATGTCGAGTTAGGCGGCCAGGGCGCGCCGCTCGCCCCCTTCTTCCACTTCGCCTGCGCGAAATGGATCGGCGCGACGGAACCGCTCGCCTTTCTCAATCTCGGCGGGGTCGGCAACGTGACCTGGCTCGATCCGCGCCGCGCGGCGCCGGAACTGCCCGGGGCCTGCCTGGCCTTCGATACCGGGCCCGCGAATGCGCCGATCGACGATCTCATGGCGCGCCGGCTCGGTCAGGCACGCGACGAGGGCGGGGCGCTGGCCCGCGCCGGGCGCGTCGATGCGGCGGTGATCGAGCGGCTCAGGCACCAGCCGCATTTCTTCAAAGTGCCGCCCAAGTCCCTGGATCGGAACGCCTTTCACTGGCTTCTCGCGGCGGTCGACGGGCTGTCGGACGCGGATGCGGCGGCAACGCTGACCGCAGCGGCCGCCAGCGCCGTCGTGCTCGGCGCCACGCATTTTCCGGCGCCGGTCTCGCAGGTCCTGGTTGCGGGCGGCGGCCGCCACAACGCGGTGCTGATGGAGATGATCGCGGCCGGGATGGACTGCCCGGTGAGGCCGGTCGAGGCGGTCGGGCTCGACGGCGACATGCTGGAGGCGCAGGCCTTCGCCCATCTCGCGGTGCGTGTCGCGCGGGGCTTGCCGACCTCGTGCCCCGGCACCACGGGGGTGGCCGCGGCGGTCGGCGGCGGCAAGATCAGCCGGCCGGGCGGCTGAGCCGCGCGGCGCGCCGGCCGCGGGCCTGCAGCAGCATCGAGCCGGTGTAGAGCGCAAGCGCCGACCAGATCAGCGGGAAGGCGATCATCCGCGCCCGGCTCATCGGTTCGTCGAAGATGAAGACGGCGGTGAGGAAGATCATCGTCGGCGTGAGATACTGCATCACCGCGATCGTGGAGAGCGTGAGCCCCTTGGCGCCGTTGGCATAGAGCATGAGCGGCACGGCGGTGATGATGCCGGCGCCGAAGAGAAGCCAGGTATCCTGCGCCACCCCGGCAAGGAAATGGCTCTCGCCGCGCAGTGTCAGCCAGGCAAGATAGGCCAGGGCCGGCGGCGTCAGCAGCAGAACCTCGAGGGTGAAGCCCTGGTTGGGGCCGATCGGAAGCTTCTTCTTGAGAAAGGCATAGATGCCCCAGCTCAGCGTCAGCGACAGCGCCACGAGGGGAAGCCGGCCGGTGTCCCAGGTCAGAAGCGCCACCGCCAGCGCCGCCAGCGCGATGGCGAGCCATTGCAGCGCCGCGAGCCGTTCGCGCAGCAGGGCCGCGCCGAGCAGGATCGAGAAGAGCGGGTTGATGTAGTAGCCGAGCGCGGCGTCGAGCGCGTGGCCCGAGCCGATAGCCCAGACGTAGATCGCCCAGTTGACCGAAATGAGCACCGCGGTCGTTGCCCCCATCACCAGTGTCGATGGCGTGACCAGGGCGCGCCTCAGATCGGCGGTGCGCCCGGTCACCAGGAGGATGGCAATCGCCACCGGGACCGACCAGATCACGCGGTGCACGATCACCTCGACCGGCGAGACATGGGCGAGCGCCTTCATGTAGAGCGGCAGGAAACCCCAGAGCGAATAGGCGCCGAGCGCGTAGAAGAACCCCGCGAGGCTGTCGCCGCCCGACGTTGCGCCGGCACCGGGTGCCGGCGTCGGGGGAGGGGCGGGGGCGAGGCCGGCCTGCGGCGCGGCAGAGGGTCGGGTGTCGGTCATGATGTCTCCGCCTCTGGCCTAGCGGATCGGCGGGGCGGACGCCACTGGCGCTTTTGTGCCCGATACATTCGCGCCTCAGGGCGGAATGTCGAAGCCGGGCGCTGCCAGGTCGAACCCCTCGAAGCGGAAGCCCGGGCTGACCGTGCAGCCGGCGAGCGTCCAGTCGCCGGTCGGCCGCGCCGCCTGCCAGTGGCCGGCCGGCACGATCAGCTGCGGCAGGGCTCCGGCATCAAGATCGGGCCCGAGCAGGGCCTCCTCGCGCGGGCCGGCGGCCACGGCCGCGCGCGACAGCAGCAGCGGCGCGCCGGCGTAGAAGTGCCAGATCTCGGTTGCATCGACGCGGTGCCAGTGGCTCCGTTCACCGGCGGCGAGGAGGAAGTAGATGCAGGTTCCCGCCGGGCGCCCGGGGCCGGGGGCGACCCAGGTCTGGCGGTAGTGGCCGCCCTCGGGATGCGGGGCGAGGCCGAGCCGGGCGATGATCTCTGCGGCGGTCATGGCGCCTTGTCGTCATCGCTATCGAGGAACTCCAGATGAAGCGCCCGCAGCATCCGGTGCACGAAGGGGTAAAGGACGATCGCGGTGATGACCGGATAGACCGCCCCGGAAAAGAGCGCATAGAGGCTGGCGAAGATCTTGGCGCCGTCGTCGGGCATCGGATCGACGGGGCCCATGCCGGTCAGGATCATGGCCGCGTTCAGGAAGGCATCGACCCAGGAGAGATGTCCGAAGAACCGGTAGCCGGCGATCCCGGCGCCGAGCGCGACGGCCAGGAAGCCGGCCGCGAAGAGGCCGAAGAGCGCGGCGCGGCGCAGGAAGGCGGCGCGGGGCATGAGCTTGGGGCGCGGATCGGCTGACATGGCGCGACGATAGCGCGGCGCGCAGGCCGAACCAAGGGCCGCCGCCTGTCACGGCAGCCGACCCCGATGCCGGAAAAGGAGCGCCCCCCTGGGGCCGGCATTCGCGACCGGAGCGCGCGACCGGATTCGCGACCGGTGGGGGCCTCAGCGCTTCAGGATCGAACGGCCGGCATATTCGGCCGTCTCGCCCAGCATCTCCTCGATCCGGATCAGCTGATTGTACTTGGCGAGCCGGTCCGAGCGCGAGAGCGAGCCGGTCTTGATCTGGCCGCAGTTGGTGGCGACCGCGAGATCGGCGATTGTGGAATCCTCGGTCTCGCCCGAGCGGTGCGACATGACGTTGGTATAGCCTGCCCGATGCGCCATATCGACGGCCTGCAGGGTCTCGGTGAGCGAGCCGATCTGGTTGACCTTGACGAGCATGGAGTTGGCGACGCCCTTTTCGATGCCCTCCGCCAGCCGGGCGGGGTTGGTCACGAAGAGATCGTCGCCGACGAGCTGCACCGAGGCTCCGAGCCGGTCGGTGAGAAGCTTCCAGCCCTCCCAGTCGTCCTCCGCGCAGCCGTCCTCGATCGAGATGATCGGATAGTCGGCGCAGAGGGCGGCGAGATAGTCGACATTCTCGGCCGAGCTCAGCACCTTGCCCTCGCCCTTCATGTCGTACTTGCCGGCCTTGAAGTATTCCGTCGAGGCGCAGTCGAGCGCGAGATAGATGTCCCTGCCCGGCTTGTAGCCCGCCTTCTCGACGGATTTCAGAATGAAATCAAGCGCTTCTCGCGTGGAGTTGAGACCCGGCGCGAAGCCGCCCTCATCGCCGATCCCGGTGTTGTGGCCGGCGGCGGAAAGCTCCTTCTTCAGCGTGTGGAACACTTCGGAGCCCATGCGGATGGCGTCGCGGACCGACTCGGCTGCGACCGGCATGATCATGAATTCCTGGATGTCGATCGGGTTGTCGGCATGTTCGCCGCCGTTGATGATGTTCATCATCGGCACCGGCAGGATGCGGGCCGATGTGCCGCCGACGTAGCGGTAGAGCGGCTGCATGGTGAAATCGGCCGCGGCCTTGGCGGCGGCCAGAGAGACGCCGAGGATGGCGTTGGCGCCAAGCCGGCCCTTGTTGGCGGTGCCGTCGATCTCGATCATCATCCGGTCGATCGCCACCTGTTCGGTCGCGTCCATGCCGACGATCGCCTCGGCGATCTCGCCGTTCACGGCGGCCACGGCATCGAGGACGCCCTTTCCGAGATACCGCTTCTTGTCGCCGTCGCGCTTTTCCACCGCCTCGTGGGCGCCGGTGGAGGCGCCGGAGGGCACCGCGGCGCGGCCGAGCGAGCCGTCGTCGAGCGTGACGTCGACCTCGACGGTCGGGTTGCCGCGGCTGTCGAGTATCTCGCGGGCATGAATGTCGATGATGGTGCTCATGGCGGGGCCTCCCTCGGCTGAAATCGCATTGGGGGGTCTTTACGCGCCGGAGCGGCCAAGGAAAAGAGGCATCAGGCCGGGCCGGGCGCGGCGGCGGCGGCACGCGCGAGGCGGCGTTCGCGTCGGTAGCTGTAGAAGGCGGCCGCAAGGATCACCGCCGCCCCGGCGAGCGTCAGGGCGTCGGGCCGTTCGGCAAAGATCGCGACGCCGAGGATCAGCGAGAAGACGAGCCGCGCATAGCGAAACGGCATGAGCGCCGAGGCATCGGCGAGCCGCATCGCGGCGACGATGGCGTAATAGCCGGCGGCGGCGAAGCCGATCGCGGCCGCGAGCCCGAGCCAGTCGCCGGGGGCGGGCATCCGCGCCGGCTGGCCGAGCGCGAGCAGGAGCGCGCCCGCCGCGACGAGCGCGCTGAAGCCGTGAAAGGCCACCAGAAGCGAGGGGATATGCGCCGGCACCCGGCGGGTGACGAGATCGCGCAGCGCGATGGCCGCGACGGTGACGAGGACCAGCATCGAGGCCGGCTGGAAGCCCGCGAACCCCGGGCGGATGATCATGAGGACACCCGCGAACCCGACCGAGATCGCTGTCCAGCGGCGCCAGCCCACCACTTCGCCGAGAAAGAGCGCGGCGCCGGCGGTGACCGCCAGCGGCGTGGCCTGGAAGACCGCGGCGACGGTCGAGAGCGGCACCAGCGAGAGCGCCGTCACGAAGGTGACGGTCGAGACCATCTCGCTCAGCGTGCGGACGAGGACGGCGCGGTCGGCGAGCACGGCCAGAGGGTTTCGGTGGCCGGCGCGCAGTGCCAGCACGAGATAGATCGCGGCCCCGCCGAGGCCGACCGAGAAGAGCACCTGGCCGACGGCAAGGCTCTCGGTCAGATGCTTGACCAGGGCGTCCTCGACCGAGAAGGCGGCCATCGAGAAGGTCACCAGAAAGACGCCGCGCAGCGTGTTCATCGCCCGCCCGCCCTTTCCGTGGCCGCGGGTCTGCCCGTTCCTGCCGCCCTCATGTCCGCTTCCCCTTGCCTGGATCGTGCCGGCTCTAGGACAATCCCGCGGCCGGGGAAAGGGGGGCGGACCTCAGCCCGCCGGGCGGGTGCGGCCGTCGGATGTGGCGAGAAGGCCATACATCTCGGGCCGGCGGTCGCGGAAGAGGCCCCAGGCACGGCGGTAGCGCGCGATGGCGTCGAGATCGACCTGCGCGACGATATGGCCCTCTGCGCCGCGGCCCGCCTCGGTCAGGATCGCGCCGGTATGATCGGCGATGAAGGAGCGGCCGTAGAAGGTAAGCTCGGTGCGGCCGTCGCGCTCCGTGCCGACCCGGTTCGAGGCCACGAGCGGCATGACGTTGGCCGCCGCGTGGCCCTGCATCGTGCGCTGCCAGTGGTCGGAGCTGTCGATCTCGGGGTAGAGCGGTTCGGAGCCGATGGCGGTCGGGAACATCAGGATCTCGGCGCCGGCCAGCGCCAGCGCGCGCGCGGTCTCGGGAAACCACTGGTCCCAGCAGATGCCGCAACCGAGCCGGGCATAGCGCGTCTGCACGACCCGAAAGCCGGTATCGCCGGGGATGAAGTAGTATTTCTCCTCGTAACCGGCGGACTGCGGGATATGGGTCTTGCGGTAGCAGTCGAGGATCTCGCCATCGGCGTCGATGATGGCGAGCGTGTTGTAGAAGGCCTGGCCCGCGCGTTCGAAGAACGAGATCGGCAGCACCACGGCGAGGTCGCGGGCGAGGGCGCGGAAATGCGCCACGGCGCGGTTCTCGCTCAGCGGGTGCGCCAGATCGAAGAAGCGATCGGAGATCTCGAGGCAGAAATAGGGGGTCTCGAAAAGCTCCTGCAGCAGGATGATCCGGGCGCCGTCGGCGGCGGCGGCACGCACCAGCGCCTCGGCGCGCGCGATGTTGGCATCGAGATCCCAGGAACAGGCCATCTGCGTGGCGGCAACGGTCAACAGCGTCATCCCGGTCTCCATCCAGGCCGGCATCGCGCCGGCGACAGCGATCTTGCCCATTCCCGTGCGGAGCACAAGCGCGCCCCGCCCGACGGGGCGGCGCCGGAACGGCGGTCGAATCGTTGACGGGCGCGCGCCCGGCCGGCTCGGGCCGGGCGGAACGCGACACCGGTCGCCGCCGGCGGGGACCGTCGATCTGCCGGCCACCAGGGCCGGCGGGCGCCCCCCGGCCTTTTCGCCTGACTACCCCCGGCCGTTTCGCCTGACTATTCGCGAGCCTTCTCATGGCCTTGCAATCAATGGCTTGACGTAACCGCCGCAGTCACCTTCTATCAGCGCAGCATTGGCGTGTCGCCGTTGCCGGGGAAGAGAGACAGAAGGCCCCGATACGCTTGGCACGCCACAACCAGACGTGAACAACCAGACGCGACAAGCGCAGGGGAGTATCTTTTGAAATCCGTCACGCTCACCGCGCAGCCGGTGTCAGCGATCCGTCGTCGGGCGAACGGGGTGCCGTGTCCGATCTAGCCGTGCGGCGGCACGCCGGTATCGGATCCGGTGCAACGACCGGGCAACTGGCCAAGAAAAGAGGACAATGATGCAGGCTCTTCTGGCGCTCAGCCGCGCCATCGACAGGATCAACGAGATCATCGGCAGGACGGTCGGCTGGCTGATCCTTGTCGCCATCCTCGTCTCGGCGGTGAACGCGACGGTTCGCAAGGTCTTCGACACCTCGTCGAACGCCTGGCTGGAACTGCAGTGGTATCTCTACGGCGCCGCCTTCCTGATGGCCGCCGCCTATACGCTGAAGCAGAACGAGCATATCCGCATCGACATCGTCTACGGCATGTGGTCTCGGCGCACCCAGCACTGGATCGACCTCGTCGGCCACGTCCTCTTCCTTCTGCCCTTCGTGGTGCTCATGGTCTGGCTGCTCTGGCCCTATGTGCTGCAGTCGTTCCGCTCGGGCGAGCATTCGTCGAACGCCGGCGGGCTCATTCTCTGGCCGGCCAAGGGGTTTCTGCTGGTCGGCTTCATCCAGCTTCTGGCCCAGGCGCTGTCCGAGATCGTCAAGAAGATCGCGGTCATGCGCGGGCTGATCGAGGATCCGACGCCCTTCGTGTCGTCGCATCATTCGGCCGAGGTCGAGGCCGAGGAATTCGCCGGCAAGGTCTCCGAATGATGGAGTTCATCGCGCTGAACATGGCGCCGATCATGTTCGCCTCGCTCGTCGTCTTCCTGCTCATCGGCTATCCGGTGGCCTTTTCGCTGGCGGCGAACGGACTTCTCTTCTTCGTCATCGGGGTCTGGCTGGCGCCGCTCTCGGGCGGCACGATCACGCTCGACTGGCCGTTGCTCATCACCCTGCCATCGCGGGACTGGGGGGTGCTCTCGAACGAGACGCTGCTTGCGATTCCCTTCTTCACCTTCATGGGCATCGTGCTGGAGCGATCGGGCATGGCCGAGGACCTGCTCGACACGATCGGCCAGCTCTTCGGGCCGGTGCGGGGCGGGCTCGCCTATGCGGTGATCATCGTCGGCGCGCTTCTTGCCGCCACCACCGGCGTCGTCGCCGCCTCGGTGATCGCCATGGGGCTCATCTCGCTGCCGATCATGCTGCGCTACGGCTACGACCGGCGCGTCGCCTCGGGGGCCATCGCCGCTTCGGGGACGCTCGCGCAGATCATCCCGCCCTCGCTCGTTCTCATCATCCTGGCCGACCAGCTCGGCCGGTCGGTCGGCGACATGTATACCGCGGCGCTGATTCCGGGCCTAGTGCTGACCGGCATCTATCTCGGCTACATCTTCGTCGTCTCGATCCTGCGGCCCTCCTGGGTGCCGGCCCTGCCGGCCGAGGCGCGCACGCTCGGCTCGGGCGTCATGTCGCTTCTGGTGATGATCGTGCTGGCCCTTGCATTGGGTTACGGACTCTTCCGCTGGCTCGAGCCGACGCAGGGCAAGTCGGCCGACATCCTGGCCGCGGCACTCGCCGTCGCGATCGTCTATGCCGTGGCGATCCTCGACAAGGCGCTGAAGACCAGGCTGATGTCGCGGCTCACCCAGCAGGTGATCATCGTTCTCATTCCGCCGCTCGCGCTCATCTTCCTCGTCCTCGGCACCATCTTCCTCGGCATCGCGACGCCGACCGAGGGCGGCGCCATGGGGGCCGTGGGCGCGCTTTTCCTCGCGGCGGTCAAGCGGCGGCTCTCGCTCGACGTGATCCGCCAGGCGCTGGCCTCGACGACGCGGCTGTCCTCCTTCGTGATGTTCATCCTGATCGGCGCGCGGGTCTTCTCGCTCACCTTCTACGGGGTGAACGGCCACAGGTGGGTCGAGCATCTGCTGACCTCGCTGCCGGGCGGGGAATACGGCTTTCTCGTCGTCGTCTCGCTTCTGGTCTTCGTGCTTGCCTTCTTCCTCGACTTCTTCGAGCTCGCCTTCATCATCGTTCCGCTTCTCGCCCCCGCGGCCGAGAAGCTCGGCATCGACCTGATCTGGTTCGGCATCATCCTGGGCGTCAACATGCAGACGAGCTTCATGCATCCGCCCTTCGGCTTCGCGCTCTTCTATCTCAGGTCGGTGGCGCCGCGGGCCCCCTTCGAGGACCATGTGACGGGCAGGATGACGGCGCCAGTCACCACGGGTCAGATCTACTGGGGCGCGGTGCCCTTCGTCTGCATCCAGATCGTGATGATCGCGCTCGTGATCCTGTTCCCGCAGATGGTCATGCACTACAAGGGCCCGGTCGTGGATGCCACGAACGTCACCTTCACCGTGCCGTCGACGGGCGGACTGGGTGGCGGCCTGGGCGGCGGCCTGGGCGGCGGCCTGGGCGGCGGTCTCGGCAATGGTCTCGGCGGCGGGCTGGGGGGCGATCTCGGGGGCGAGTCCGGCAACGCCGCACCTGCCTCCGGCGGCGCGGCACCCGATCTCAGCCAGCCGCCGAGCTTCGGGACAGCACCCGCGCCATCCGCCCCGGCCCCGGCGCCGGATCTCACTCAACCGCCGAGCTTCGGCACTCAATCCAACTAGTATCGTTACCGTTTGCAACCAGGAGGACCCAATGGATCGTCGTTCATTTCTCACAAAGGCCGCCGTCGGCGGCACGGCGGCGGCAGCCGCCTCGGCGCTTGCCGCGCCGGCCATCGCGCAATCGATGCCCAAGGTGACGTGGCGCATGACATCGTCGTTCCCGAAGTCGCTCGACACGATCTACGGCGGCGCCGAGGTGCTGTCGAAGATGGTCAGCGAGGCCACCGACGGAAACTTCCAGATCCAGGTCTTCGCCGCCGGCGAGATCGTGCCGGGTGGCGCGCCCGCGCAGGAAGCGGTGACCGACGGCTCGGTCGAGGCCTGCCACACCGTCGGCTACTACAGCTTCGGCAAGGATCCCACCTTCGCGCTCGCCGCGGCGGTTCCCTTCTCGCTCTCGGCGCGCGGCATCAACGCCTGGCACTACCACGGCGGCGGCATCGATCTCTACAACGAGTACATGGCCACGCATAACATCTTCGCCCTGCCGGGCGGCAACACCGGCGTGCAGATGGGCGGCTGGTTCCGCAAGGAGATCAACACGATCGACGACCTCAAGGGGCTGAAGTTCCGGGTCGGCGGCTTTGCCGGCAAGGTGCTGGAGAAGCTCGGCGTCGTGCCGCAGCAGATCCCGGGCGGCGATATCTATCCGGCGCTCGAGAAGGGCACGATCGACGCGGCCGAATGGGTCGGCCCCTATGACGACCAGAAGCTCGGCTTCAACAAGGTCGCGCCCTACTACTACTATCCCGGCTGGTGGGAAGGCGGCCCGACGGTCCACTTCTTCTTCAACAAGGGCAAGTACGAGGAACTGCCGCCGGCCTACAAGTCGCTGTTGAGCACCGCCTGCCAGGCCGAGAACTCGGACATGCTGCAGAAATACGACTACAAGAACCCGACCGCCATCAAGGAGCTTGTCGGCGCCGGCGCGCAGCTCCGGCCCTTCAGCCCGGAGATCCTGCAGGCCTGCTTCGATGCCGCGGACGGCGTCTACGCCGAGATGGAAGCCACCAACGAGCCCTTCAAGAAGATCTGGGAATCGATCAAGGCGTTCCGCAGCGAATACTACCTCTGGGCGCAGGTGGCGGAATACAACTACGACACCTTCATGATGATCCAGCAGCGCAACGGCAAGCTCTGAGCCTGCCAGGGCGACCACGCGAAACGCACCCCCGCCGAGGCGATCCGGCGGGGGTTTTCCTTTGCCGCTGCCCGGGTTCCGCCGCGCCTTCAGAGCGGGCGGATCTTCAGTCGGGTGATGCGGTTTTCCTTCCGCGCCAGCACCTCGAAGCGGAAGCCATGGAACGAAAAGACCTGGCCCTCGGCCGGGATCATCTGCGCCTCGTGGATCACCAGCCCGGCGATCGTGTTGGCCTCGTCGTCGGGCAGCGACCAGTCGGTGGCGCGGTTGATGTCGCGGATCGTCATGGCGCCGTCGACGACATAGTCGCCGGCCTCGCTGCGATTGAGCGGGTGCTCGGGATCGATGTCGAACTCGTCGGCGATCTCGCCCACGATCTCCTCGATGATGTCCTCGAGCGTGATCAGACCGCGCAGGTCGCCGTATTCGTCGACGACGAGCGCGAAATGGGTGCGCCGCTTGAGAAACTCGCGCATCTGTTCGTCGAGAGGCGTCGTCTCGGGCACGAAATAGGGTTTCATCGCCACGCTCAGGATGTCGAAATCGGCAAGCGCGGTCATGTCGCCCTTGCCCTCGCGCAGGGTCTTCTCGACGGCGCGCAGGAGATCCTTGGCGTGGATGACGCCGAGGATGTTCTCGCGTTCGCCGCGATAGAGCGGCAGGCGCGAATGCGGCGAGGCGAGGATCGAGCTCAGGATCGCTCCGGCCGGCGCCGCGGCATCGAGCATCTCGATCTGGCTGCGGTGAAGCATCACCTCTTCCACGGTGCGGTCGGAAAGATCGAGCGCGCCAAGCAGGCGGTCGCGGTCATCCTTGTGCACGACGCCCTCGGAATGGCCGAGTGTCAGCGCCCCGGCGATCTCGTCGCGGAAGCTCAGCACATGGCTGTCCGGGTCGGTGCGGACGCCGAAGAGAAGCAGGAGCCCGCGCACGACGAACCGCACCAGCGTCACGACAGGCGACAGCACGACGATGAGGCCGCGGATCGGGCGGGCGACGCGGGCGGCCGCGGTTTCGGGTGCGGTGATGGCATAGGTCTTGGGCAGCACCTCGGCGAAGACGAGGACCAGAACCGTCATCACCACCGTCGCGGCCGCAACGCCCTGGGCGCCGAGCAGCCGCGAGAAGAGCGCCGTCGCGAGCGAGGCGGAGAGGATGTTGACGACATTGTTGCCGAGCAGAAGCGAGCCGATGAGCTTTTCGCCGTCCTCGGTGACGGCGAGGGCGGCTTCGGCGCCCTTGCTGCCCTTGTCGGCCTGGGCGCGCAGCTTGCCGCGCGAGGCGGCCGTCAGCGCCGTCTCGGAGCCCGAGAAGAAGGCCGAGAGCAGCAGCAGGAGCGCAATGGATCCGGCGGTGAGCCAGAACGTGTGGTCGAAGAACGCGGCCATGATCGATTTCCCTTGTTCGCCCCTTTATGCGGGGCGGCGCATCGGCCCGCAAGCGTGGCCCTCAGCCGTGATCGCGGGCCAGCGGATGATGATCGAGCACCAGTGCCTTCAACCGCTCGTCGAGCACATGGGTGTAGATCTCGGTGGTCGAGATATCGGCATGGCCGAGAAGCGTCTGGATGACGCGCAGATCGGCGCCGCCGGCCAGAAGATGCGTGGCGAAGGCATGGCGCAGGACGTGCGGAGTGACCCTTGCGGGGTCGATGCCGGCGGCAAGCGCAAGCTCCTTCAGGAGCCCGTGGAAGCCATGCCGGGTCAGGTGCCCGGCCTTGCCGCGGGCGGGAAAGAGGTGTTTGCCGGGGGGGGCGCCGGTTTCCACCCGTGCCTTTTCCTCGGCCGCATCGCGCAGGGCGAGCCAGGCCGAGAGCGCCGCGCGCGCCGGGGCCGAAAGCGGCACCATCCGTTCCTTGCCGCCCTTGCCCCTCACCAGCACCATCCGCGGGTCGCCCCGCGCCGCGCTGACGGGAAGCGTCACCAGCTCGCTCACCCGCATCCCGGTGGCGTAGAGAAGTTCCATCAGGCAGGTGTTGCGCAGCCGCTCGACGGGCGTGCGGCCGCTTGCGCGCGCGGCGTCGAGGAGCGCCTCGACCTCGTCGAGGCCCAGCACCATCGGCAGCCTCTGCGCCTTGCCGGGGCCGCTGATCTGGATCGCCGGATTGTCGGCGCGCAGCCCCTCGTCATGGGCAAAGCGGTAGAGCTGCCGGATCGCGGAAAGCCGGCGGGCGCGGGTCGCCCGCGACAGCCCCTCGGCATCGAGCCAGACGAGATAGGCCTCGACATCGCCGCGCGTGGCCCTTGCGAAGCCGCTCTTGCGGCGGGCGAGCCAGGCGGCGAAATTCTTCAGATCCCGGCCATAGGCGAGAAGCGTGTTGCGCGCCGCGTCGAGCTCGGCCGCCTGGGCTTCGAGAAAGGCCGAAATCCAGCGGTCCTCGGTGATCATCTCAGCCCCGCCGTTCGAGGATCACGAGTTCCAGAGCCGCCCGCCGCGCCGTGGTCTCGAGCCCGACCGCGCGCATCAGCTGCAACCCCTCGGTCACCTCGCGCAGGTCGCCCCGCGCGCCTTCGGTGACCTTGTCGATGGCGCGCAGGATCGCCTCGCCGACGCGGTTGCGCGCAACGAGCTCGGTGAACTCGTCCGAGAGCGGCCGGTCGGGCGCGAAGGCCTCGGCGATGGCGACGCCGAGCTGATCGGGGGGGGCTGCGTCGTGGCCGCGGCCGCGGGCGATGCCGGCCAGGAAGCGTTCCTCGGTGTCGGTTGCCGGGCGGCTGCCGGCCCAGCGTTCGAAATCGGGCGTGAGAAGGCAGATCCGGAAGGCGAGCGGCGCGATCTCCGGGGCCAGGTCGCGGGGGCAGAGCCTGTCGCCGAAGATCTGCGCGACCGACACCTCAAGCTCGCTCGCCGCCATCTCGCTCCAGAGCTTCGGCAGCGTCCGGGTGATCGCGGCATCGTCGCCGGCGTCGAGCGCCCGGTCGAGTTCCGCGACCAGGCGGACACGGGTCCAGACACCGCCCGAGGCCGCGGCCTTCTGTTCGGAATAGAGCCCGAAGAGCTGGTTTGGGGCAATGGCGCCGGTCCGGGCCAGCCGCTCCGCGGCGTCGAGCCGGGTCTTCCAGCCGGTGTTGGCGCGCAGGTCGGACTGCGCGAAGGCAAGCGGCAGCAGCGTCGTCTGCATCGGCTGGCCGATCGCCTCCATGAGGCGGAAGACGAGCGGCGAGGGCCGGGACGGCAGCGGCAGGTCGGGCTCGCCCTCGTAAAGGTCGGGGTCGAGAAAGCGCGACAGCAGATCGGCCATGGCGCGGTCGATATAGCCGAGCGCCTCGCCGGTGCGCAGCGACAGCGCGGCGGCGTTCCAGTCGCCGCCCCGCGCAAGGCAGAAGATCCGCGCCGGGAAGGTGGGCGCGATCTCGGGCGATTGCAGCATGACCTCGCAGGCGCGATCCTCGTTGCCGGTCAGAAGCGCGACGTCGAACCAGCGGCGGAAGACCTCGGGCTCGGGGTCCTTCACCCGCTCCAGAAGCGAGAGCGCGGGGTCGAGCGCGCCGAGGTCGAGAAGCTTGTCGATCCGGGCGAGAAAGAGCGCGCCATCCTGCGTGGCATCGTCGGGCGGCGCCAGTTCCGCCAGAAGGAGCGTCATCAGGAGCGCCTGGATCGAGGGCAGGGTATCGACCCGCTCGGTCCGAATCAGCCGCACCAGCTCCTCCGAAGGGCTCGCGCCCCAGAGATCGTGCGGCAGTCCGGACGCCTCGGGAGAGAGGATGCCGAGCCCGTCGAGCGTCGGCCCGCCGAGGACGCGCGTGGTGATCGGCGGCACCGTCGCACTGGCCACGACGGCCGGTTCGTTCGCGGCCGGCCGGCGCGGCGCCGCCGCGGCCGGATCGGTGACCGACCGCGAGAGCCAGTCGATCGCAGAGAGCGGCTGCCTGGCCGTCTCGGCGCCTGCCGGGCCGGCAAGGGCAAGGATGAAGGGAACAGTCAGCGCCAGCGGCGCCTTTCTACTGACCAACATTCAGCTCGACCGGTTGTGTCACATCGGTTCGTGCCGGCGTCATGTCGCCGAGATAGGCGAAGCTCGTGGCGGCCACGAAGGTGGCCACGGCGAGGAAGAGCACCAGTTTCAGTAGTCGCAGCATCGCGTTCTGCCGTTCTCGTTCTGGGGCGGGCGGGCCGCCGGTGATGGTTCGGGTCCGCCGCCCTCCCTCGCGCGAACCGCCTCTGGCGCGAATATATATGGCATTTCGCGCGAGTTCACGCCATTCAAGGCCGAAAGTTTCGGAATTGACGGCAGAATGCCGCGCGTAGTGATAGGTTCGGCCAGTGGCCCAGAAAATCAGGTTGAAGAAGACCGTCGCGCTGATCGGCATGATGGGGGCGGGCAAGACCGCCGTCGGCACGGCGCTCGCGCGGGTTCTCGCGGTGCCGTTCGTCGATTCCGACGACGAGATCGTGCGCGCCGCCGGGATGAGCGTGGCGGAGATCTTCGCCCGCGACGGCGAGAGCTTCTTTCGCGCCCGCGAAGGCGAGGTGCTGCGCCGGCTGCTCTCGGGGCCTCCCGCGATCCTGTCGACCGGTGGCGGGGCGTTCCTGTCGGCAGCCAACCGTGCCGCCATCGCCGAACACGGGGTCGCGGTCTGGCTGCGGGCGGATCTCGATCTGCTCTGGCAGCGGGTCCGCCACAAGACGACGCGGCCGCTGCTGCAGACCGCCGATCCGCGCGGCACGCTTGCTGCGCTGCTTGCGGCGCGCACGCCGATCTATTCCGAGGCCGGGCTGGCGGTCGATGCGCGCGCCGACTATTCCATCGACGACACGGCGCGGGCGGTGCTGAAGGCACTCGCCTCGCGCCCAGACATTCTGGAACCGGCATGACAAAGAGCAATCCGAGCGCGGCCGAGACCGTGGCAGTCGATCTTGGCGCGCGCAGCTACGAGGTGCGCATCGGCGGCGGGCTCATCGCCCGGGCCGGGGCCGAGATCGCGCCGCTGCTGCACCGGCGCCGTGTGGCGGTGCTGACCGACGCGACGGTCGCCGCGACCCATCTCGAGGCGCTTCGCGCGGGGCTCGGCGATATCGCGATGACGGCGCTTGCGCTGCCGGCGGGAGAGGCGACCAAGGGCTGGGCGGAGTTCTCGCGGGCCGTCGACTGGCTTCTGGCCGAGAAGATCGAGCGGCGCGATCTGGTGATCGCCTTCGGCGGCGGCGTGATCGGCGATCTGGCGGGATTTGCCGCCGCGGTCCTGCGCCGGGGGGTCCGGTTCGTGCAGATCCCGACCACGCTTCTGGCCCAGGTCGACAGTTCGGTCGGCGGCAAGACCGGCATCAACTCGACCCATGGCAAGAACCTGATCGGCGCCTTCCACCAGCCCTCGCTGGTGCTGGCCGACATTTCCGTCCTCGGCACGCTCGCGCCGCGCGATTTTCTGTCGGGCTATGGCGAGGTGGTGAAATACGGGCTTCTGGGCGATGCCGGCTTCTTCGACTGGCTCGAGGCGAACGGCCCCGCTCTGGCCGCCGGCGATGCGGGGCTGCGCCGGCATGCCGTCCGCCGATCGGTCGAGATGAAGGCGCGGATCGTGGAGCGCGACGAGACCGAGGAGGGCGACCGCGCGCTTCTGAACCTCGGGCATACGTTCTGCCACGCGCTTGAAAAGGCCACCGGCTATTCCGACCGGCTCCTGCATGGCGAGGGCGTGGCGATCGGATGCGCGCTGGCCTTCGAACTTTCCCAGCGCCTCGGGCTTTGCGCGCAGGAAGCGCCGAGCCGGGTGCGCGCGCATCTCAGGGCGATGGGGATGAAGGTCGATCTGGCCGACATCCCGGGCGACCTGCCGGATGCGCAGGGGCTTCTCGCGCTCATGGGGCAGGACAAGAAGGTGGTCGACGGCCGCCTGCGCTTCATCCTTGCCCGCGGCATCGGCGCGGCCTTCGTGGCCGGGGATGTACCCGGCGAGGCGGTGCTGGGTGTCCTGGAGGACGCATTGGCGCTGCGCGGCTAGGACGCTGCCAATGCGCTCAGCGCACCGCCGCCGATCCGGTGAAACCGTCGCCCGTCCGGCGCCGCACCGAGCCGGACGTAGAAGGCGAGAAGCCTTGCGTTCGTGGCATCCGCCGTGAAATCCAGCCGTGTCGCGCCGTGGTGGAGCGCCAGCCGCGCCAGCCCTGCCATGAGCGCACGACCGACGCCCATGCCGCGGCAGGTGCTGGCGACGTAAAGCTCTTTCAGGAAGAGCCCCCGCTTCAGCCCCGGTCCCGGCCATTGCAGCGACCAACCGGCGAAACCGGCGAGAGACGCGCCGATCTCGGCCAGCAGGATGCCGTTGCCCGGTGGCAGATCGGCAAGCGCGGCGGCGATCTCTTCGGCGGCCGGGCAGGGGACGCCATAGTGCGCCTGCATCTCCGACAGGAGAGCGACCGTCGCCGGCGTATCCGCCAGGCAGAAGGGACGCACCGGCACCGGAACGCCCCCGCGGTCGACCGTTCTGTTCATCCGCCTCAGAACGGGATGTCGTCGTCGAGGTCGGAGCGCCCGCCGCCCTGGCTTGCGCCGCCCGAACCGCCCGATCCGCCGCGGTCGTCGTCATAGCCGCCGCCATAGTCGCGCTCGCCGCCGCCCGAACCGCCGCCGCCCGACCCGCCGCCGTCCCGCCCGTCAAGCAGCGTTAGTTCGCCACGGAACTGGCGCAGCACGACCTCGGTCGAATAGCGCTCCGCACCCGACTGGTCCTGCCATTTGCGGGTCTCGAGCTGGCCCTCGATATAGACCTTGGAGCCCTTGCGCAGATATTGCTCGGCGATCTTGGCGAGGTTCTCGTTGAAGATCGCCACCGAATGCCACTCGGTGCGTTCCTTGCGCTCGCCGGTGTTGCGGTCGCGCCAGGTTTCCGACGTGGCGATGCGCAGGTTGCAGACCTTGCCGCCGTTCTGGAACGAGCGCACTTCCGGATCGCGGCCGAGATTGCCCACCAGAATGACCTTGTTCACCGATCCCGCCATGCGATCTCTCCTCTCGATTCTGTTGCCGCCCTTTAGACCACCGCGTGGCGGCCAAGAAAAGCGGCCATGGTCAAGAAACCCCGAATGCGCACCGCGCCGCCCCATGCCTATCACGATCGCGAGTGCGACGGAGTAGCGCTTTCGCAAGCGTTCAAGCCCCGGTAGGAAGGCGCTCAGCGGATGCGGAAGGGGCAATCATGGTGAAACTGCTCAAGGCAATTCCGACCGAAGGGCTGGTGATCATCGCGCTCATCTGCCTGCAGGCCTTTGCGTCTATCTTTTTCGTCATCGACGTGTTGAGGGACATCGCCGCCGAATCCGGCATCCCCGCCGATCGCCCGCATCTCGTCTACGAGGTCGCCGCCAACCTCGGGCTCTTCGGCGCGCTCGTCTTCGAAAGCGCCTATCTGGTGCGGCTCCTGCGCCGTCATGCCGACGCACAGCGCACGATCGCCGCCGCGACGGGCGCCTTGCAGGCCGTGATGGAGACCTATTTCGAGGACTGGGGGCTCACCCCGGCCGAGGCGGATATCGCGACCTTCACCATCAAGGGCTGTTCGATCGCCGAGGTGGCAGAGATGCGCGGCTCGGCCGAGGGCACCGTCAAGACGCATCTGAACGCGATCTACCGCAAGTCGGGCCTCTCGGGGCGAAGCCAGCTTGTCAGCCTCCTGATCGAGGATCTGCTGGACGGGGTCGTGCCGCAGGCCGGCGCCGAGCCCCCGCGGACGCGCTAGGTCAGCCCTTGCGGCGCCGACCGCCGGCCGCAGCCATGCCTTGCAGGACCGGGCAGGGCGGGGCAGGACCGGGCAAGGCGGGGCGGGCAGGGCGGGCCGCTCCGGTCCTCTTTCATTTCCCCGCACTGTCGCATAAGACGGCCAGACCCTGCGGGATGCCCCCGCGCAAAACGGAACGCGCATGCGCACGATCACAACCACGAAAGATCTCGCTGGCTTCTGCGACCAGGCCAAGGCGGGACCCTATGTCACGCTCGATACCGAGTTTCTCCGCGAACGGACCTACTATTCCAGGCTCTGCCTGCTGCAGATGGCGCTGCCCGGCGACGGCGAGGCGGTGCTGGTCGACACGCTGGCCGACGGGCTGTCGCTCGAGCCGGTCTACGACCTCTTCCGCCACAGGGCGACCGTGAAGGTCTTTCACGCCGCCCGGCAGGATCTCGAGATCTTCTTCGTCGAGGGAAAGGTCTTTCCCGAGCCGCTCTTCGACACCCAGGTCGCGGCCATGGTCTGCGGCTTCGGCGATCAGGTCGGCTACGAGACGCTGGTGCGCAAGATCGCGCGCCAGTCGCTCGACAAGACCTCGCGTTTCACCGACTGGTCGCGCCGGCCGCTCAGCGAGGCGCAGAAGACCTATGCGCTGGCCGATGTGACGCATCTGCGAGTGATTTACGAATTTCTCGCCAGGGAACTGAAGCGGACCGGCCGGCAGAGCTGGGTCGAGGAGGAGGAGGCGACCCTTCTCGACCCCGAGACTTATATCAACCGGCCCGAAGAGGCATGGAAGCGGGTCAAGACGCGGACAAGCTCGGGGCGGTTCCTGGCCGTGGTGCGCGAACTGGCACGCTTCCGCGAGGACTATGCCCAGAGCCGCAACGTCCCGCGGTCGCGGGTGTTCAAGGACGATGCGCTGCTCGAGCTCGCCTCGACCAAGCCCGCGACGCCCGAGGATCTCGGCCGCTCGCGGCTGCTCTTGCGCGAGGGGCGGCGCCCCGATATCGCCGAAGGCATCCTCGCCGCCGTCAAGGCCGGGGTCGAGGCGCGCGCCGAGGACCTGCCGAGGGTGGATGCCGATCGCGCCCAGCCGCAGGTCGACAGCGCGCTTGCCGATCTGCTGCGGGTGCTCCTGAAGGCCAAGTGCGAGGCCGAGGGCGTGGCGCAGAAGCTTGTCGCCTCGTCTGCCGATCTCGATGCGCTGGCGGCCGGATCAACCGAGGTTCCGGCTGTAACCGGCTGGCGCCGAACGGTTTTCGGAGAAGACGCGCTCAGGCTCTGCGAGGGCAAGATCGCGCTTTCGGCGCGCGGCGGCGCGGTCCGGGTGGTGCCTGTCTGAGCGCCGCTCGAGCTTCGGCCCGCGTTCGCTCGCCCCTCCGGCCCAGGCTCAGCGGCGGACCGAGCGGCTGTTGGTCGCGCCCAGAACGACGATCTGGCGCACGTCCTGCAGGCGCATGTCCGACAGGTAGATGGCCGCCGTCAGTTCGCGCGATTGCGGCGTCGAGACGCGGCGTTCGCCCGGCGGGGCGAAGACCACGAAGCGGTAGCTGAGCACGCCGTCCTTGGCGATGCCGTCGTTCTCGGCCACCAGTTCGGCATCCCACCAGCCCTGGGTCGGCGGCAGGCCGGAGGCGCGCACGATGGCGCCGCCCGGCTGGCGCGCGACCTCGAGCGCGGTGACCTGCTGCACCAGGCTGCGCGGGTCGGCGGGCACCGTGCCCGGGGCGGCGGTCTGCGCCTGCGAGCGGCCGAACCAGTTCAGCGGATTGAACTTGCTGTCGCGGACCTTGGCACAGCCGCCGAGCGACAGCGCTGCAATCAGAACGGCGGTAACGGGCAGTCTCATGCGCGGCTCCCGGGTTGCGGTAGGGCGGTGCTTCGACACCCTGCGTAGCCCAATTGCCGGACCAAGAAAAGGGGGCGCCCGGCTGGACCTCGGACGGGTTTGCGACTACCTCCCGTGGGGCAAGCCTGCCGGAGGGGACAATGGCCACCGAAGCCTTCGAGGAGATCGCCGAGACTTTCGCTTTCCTGGACGACTGGGAGGATCGCTATCGCCATGTGATCGAGCTTGGCCGTGCCATGGCGCCGCTTGACGACGCGGTGAAGGTGCCGGCGACCAAGGTCGAGGGCTGCGCCAGCCAGGTCTGGCTCCTGCCGCGGATCGAGGGGCGGGGCGCGGCGGCGCGGTTCGATTTTCAGGGCGACAGCGATGCGATGATCGTGCGCGGGCTCATCGCCATCCTGCATGCGCTCTTCTCGGGTCTGAGTGCTGCCGAGGCGGCCAGGGTCGATGCCGCGGCCGAGCTGGCGCGGCTCGGGCTGGACGAGCATCTCTCCTCGCAGCGGTCGAACGGGCTCAGGGCGATGGTGGCGCGGCTCCATGCGCTCGCAGCGGCCGCCTGAGAGGCTCAGAGCCGGGCGAGCGCGCCTTTGAGGTCGCCATAGCCGGTGAAGCGGCGTTCATAGGCGAGCCCCAGCCGCAAGGCGCAATCGCGCGCCTTGGCATCAAGCGCGGGATCCTCGGTCTGGGCCTGGTAGACGAGTTTCTCGTAGTTGCCGAAGAGCATGTCGCGCAGTTCCGGGTGACGGTCGAGCCCCATCGGCTTCCAGACGAAGGCGTCGAACTGGCGGACGAGGAAATCGGTCAGGTAGAAGGCCGCGATCTCGGTCTCGGCATGTTCGGCAAAGCGGTCGTTGCCTTCGAAGAAGGCATAGCAATGCGGCCCCGCGACCATCTCGACACCAAGCGCGCGGCACTTCTCGGCGAGAAGCCCGCCGGTGCCGCAGTCGGCGTAGACGACGAAGATGCCGTCGTAGTCGGCGCGATGCTTCTCGACCGTCTCCTCCACGGCGGCGGTGATCTTCTCCGGGTAGAGATGCAGCTTGGCCGGCAGGCAGGTGAGATCGAGGTGGGTCCAGCCGTTCGCGGCCCTGAGGTCGAGGATCTCGCGGGCGAGCGCGCCACAGGCGATGAGGAGGATGCGCCCGTTGCGGCCGGGCGCGAGGCCGGTTTCGGTCAGGGTCCGGTCGTCGGGCGCGCCGGTCACGGCTGCCTCCGGGCGAGGCGACGCAGGACGAGCGCCATCAGAAGTGCCGGAACGAGCAGCGCCCCCGTCACGCCCGCGCCCGCGCCGAGGGCCGGTGCCAGCCAGGCCGCGAGCGCCACGCTGAGCGCGGCGGCGGCAAGGACGAGGACAAGCACCAGGATCAGAGGGGCAGGGGGCATCGGCATCTCCTCGGCTCAAGATGGGGGTCCGCAGCCGGCCTGTGAAGCCCCCGCGCCGGCGCCGCCAGACGGCCCCGGCGCGGCGCGGCGGCGGAGCCGGAGTTCCGGCCGGATCGCCCGAGGCTCAGCCGGCGCCGAGCTTGTTGTGCTTGCGGGCAATGAAGTCCTTGGCCGTCTGCACCGCCACGGCGGCGTCGCGGCAATAGGCATCGGCCCCGATGGCGCGGCCGAATTCCTCGTTCAGCGGCGCGCCGCCCACCAGCACGATGTAGTTCTC
The DNA here is from genome assembly GCA_020637635.1 of Albidovulum sp. Classification (GTDB taxonomy): domain Bacteria; phylum Pseudomonadota; class Alphaproteobacteria; order Rhodobacterales; family Rhodobacteraceae; genus Albidovulum. The sequence continues at coordinate 226,589 of JACKKB010000005.1, read as the reverse complement.
GCGCATGCCCTTTTCCTTCAGCGTGTCGATCACGACCTTCATGTAGGGCATCGTCGTGGTCAGAAGCGCGGACATGCCGAGGATGTCGGCCTCCTCGCGCTCCAGCGCCTCGAGGTATTTCTCTACCGGGTTGTTGATGCCGAGGTCCACTACCTCGAAGCCCGCGCCTTCCATCATCATGCCGACAAGGTTCTTGCCGATGTCGTGGATGTCGCCCTTGACGGTGCCGATCACCATCTTGCCGACCTTGGGCGCCCCGGTCTCGGCCAGCAGCGGTTTCAGGATCGCCATCCCCGCCTTCATCGCGTTGGCGGCAAGAAGCACTTCCGGCACGAAGAGGATGCCGTCGCGGAAGTCGGCGCCGACGATCGTCATGCCGGCGACCAACGCCTTGGTGAGCACGTCGTAGGGCGCCCAGTCGCGCCCCAGGAGGATGTTCACGCCTTCCTCGATCTCCTCCTTCAGACCGTCATAAAGGTCGTCGTGCATCTGCAGGACAAGCTCTTCGTCGTCGAGTTCGCTGAGGATGATGTCTTCTTCGTCGGCCATAGCGTGTCTCCTGGCGGTTCTTCGGTCTTAATGCGACCACTCGGCCCGCGCCACTTGGCGTTTTGCGACATGGGCCGCACTTCGGGCGACCTAAAGCCACCCGATGCGGCTGTCAGGGGGGCGGGCGGGGCCTTGCCACTTGCAACACGTTCTGCAAATGTTCCATAACGGCGCCATGACCCTTCCCCCCGCCGATCCCTTCCTGCGCCTGCGCGCACGCGGCGCCGCGACGAACCCCGCGGGGCGGTTCGAGCCGCTTGAGCACGCGCGCGAGAGCGACGGCTGGGACCTGCCCGAGGAGGAACGCCTGCTCGCGACCGAGGTGCGCGAGGAACGGCCGCGAAGCCTGATCAACTACGTGGCCTCGCCGGATCTGCCCTTCGACCGCACGATCAATCCCTATCGCGGCTGCGAACACGGCTGCAGCTACTGTTTCGCGCGGCCCGGGCACGGCTATCTCGGCCTCTCTCCCGGGCTCGACTTCGAGACCCGGCTCATCGCCCGGCCCGAGGCCGCGGCGGTGCTGGCGCGCGAACTTGGCCGGCGGAGCTACCGGGTGGCGCCGATCGCGATCGGCACCAACACGGACCCCTACCAGCCGATCGAAAGACGCTACCGGATCATGCGCGCCATCCTGCAGGTGCTCTCGGACTGGAACCACCCGGTCTCGGTGGTGACCAAGGGCACGCTCATCGAGCGCGACATCGATCTGCTGTCGGACATGGCCGGGCGCGGGCTGGTCCAGGTCGGCGTCTCGGTGACGACGCTCGACCCGGCGCTCTCGCGGGCGATGGAGCCGCGCGCACCGGCCCCCGCCCGGCGCCTTGCCGCCATCTCCCGGCTGACCGCCGCCGGCGTGCCGGTGCGGCTCATGGTGGCGCCGGTCGTTCCGGTGCTGACCGATCACGAACTCGAGGCGCTCGTCGCCGCCGGCGCCGGGGCGGGCGTCGCGTCGGCCGGCTGGATCCTCCTGCGCCTGCCGCACGAGGTGGCGCCGCTCTTCCGCGACTGGCTGGCCAAGGCCTGTCCGGGCCGCGCCGCGCATGTGCTGAACCGGCTCCGCGAGATGCGCGGCGGGGCGGATTACGATGCCGAATGGGGCAAGCGGATGCGGGGCGAGGGCGTGCATGCCGATCTCATCGCGCGCCGCTTCGCCCTGGCACTCCGCCGCCACGGGCTCGACAGGGAAGGCCCCGCCCTGCGCTGCGATCTCTTCGCCGCGCCGCCCCGGCCGGGGGACCAGATGGCCCTTTTCTGACCCCGGTTTCTTCGTTGCCGAAATACCCCCGGGGGGGCGCCCGCAAGGGCGCGGGGGGCAGCGCCCCCTGATCCCGGCGCCCCCTGATCCCGGCGCCTCCTGATCCCGGCGCCTCCGGGCTCCGAAATCCGGCTTCCCGGCCTCCCGTCAGCCCCGGCGGCGTCCGCGCCGCTCGCGCCCGCCACCCGCATCCTCGCCGGTGCCGTCCGAGGCCGAAGAGAAGCCGCCGAGCCGCGCCGCGATCTCGTCGAGCGTCGGGCTCGGCCCCTTCGGCCGGTTCTCGAGCGCGGCCCGCATGGCACGCAGATGCTCGGGCATGGTGCCGCAGCAGCCGCCGATGATCGTGGCACCCGCGTCGCGGGCCAGCACGGCATAGTCGGCCATGAGCTCGGGCGTGCCGTCGTAGTGGATGTGGCCGTCGTGATACTTCGGAATGCCGGCATTGCCCTTGGCGATGATCGGCCGTTCGGGCCCGGCGGCGACAAAGCCAAGCACCGTGCGCATCAGATCGGCGGCACCGACGCCGCAATTGGCGCCGAAGGCGATCGGAGGATGCTCCAGACGATCGACCAGCGCCACCATCTGCGCCGAGGTCAGGCCCATCATCGTGCGCCCGGCGGTATCGAAGCTCATCGTGCCGCACCAGGGCATCGCGGCCAGCCGCGCCGCCTCGGCGGCGGCGCCGAACTCCTCGGGCGCGCTGATCGTCTCGACCCAGAGCACGTCCGCGCCGCCCTCCTTGAGCCCCTCGGCCTGTTCGTGGAACATCGCCACGGCACGCTCATGCGTGAGCTCGCCCATCGGCGCCATGATCTCGCCCGTCGGCCCCATCGACCCGGCGACGATCACGCTGCGTCCCGCGGCATCGGCGATCTCGCGGCCGAGGCTGGCGCCGATCCGGTTCAGCTCGCGCACCCGGCCCTGGGCGCCGTGAAGCTTCAGCCGGCTCGCATTGCCGCCGAAGGTGTTGGTGAGGAAGAGGTCGGACCCCGCCTCGACCGCGCCGCGATAGAGACTGCGGATGTCGTCGGCGCGGTCGGTGTTCCAGAACTCCGGCGGTTCGCCGGCCGTCAGCCCCATGTTGAAGAGGTTGGTGCCGGTGGCGCCGTCGGCCATCAGCCAGTCGCGCTCTGCAAGCAGGCGGGTGAGCGGATCGCTCATGGGAAATACCTTTCCTCAAATCGTGTCGCGCGACCGGACGCGGCAGGGCCGGGGCCGCAATTCCGGTGTGCCATGCCGCCCGACGCGACGCAAATGAACATTCACGGCAGCGCGCCGGGTCGGGACCGCGGCGCGCGGAACCGCCCCGGCGCTCAGGCCTCGTCCATCACCTGGCGCCGGGCCTCGACCATCAGCTCGGCCATCTTGGCGCGGATCGCGCGGTCGTCTGTCAGCGAGCCGAGATCGCCCGCGACCTTGCGGAAGACGTCCTCATCGCCCGCTTCCTCGAAATCCGCGGCCACGACCGAGCGGGCATAGTCCGCGGCCGCCTCGCCGGTCTTGCCCATGAGCTCCGCCGCCCAGAGCCCGAGCAGCCTGTTGCGCCGCGCCTCGGCCTTGAAGCGCAGTTCCTCGTCATGGGCGAACTTGTTCTCGTAGGCGTTTTCGCGATCGTCGAAAGTGGTCATGAGGTGGCCCCTTCTGAACTCTGGCTTCGGTCATGGCACCATATGCCCGCAGCACCGCCGCGCTGCAAGCCCCGAGGCAGGGCCGGCGCGGCTGCACCTGCGCGCGCGTGCCCCCCCCGCGCTTGCGGCCCGGGGCCGCTTGTCCTATAGCGGCGGCAGGAAGGCGGTCGGTCCGCCTTCGCGGGAGCGTTCATGTCACGTCGCAAGAAGATCTACGAGGGCAAGGCGAAGATTCTCTACGAAGGCCCGGAGCCGGGAACCTTCATCCAGTACTTCAAGGACGACGCGACGGCCTTCAACGCGCAGAAGAAGGCGACGATCGAGGGCAAGGGCGTCCTCAACAACCGGCTGAGCGAATTCTTCATGACCGGGCTCACCAATATCGGCGTGCCCAACCATTTCATCCGCCGCGTCAACATGCGCGAACAGCTCATCCGCCAGGTCGAGATCGTGCCGCTCGAGGTGATCGTGCGCAACTTCGCCGCCGGCTCGCTCTCCAAGCGCCTCGGCATGGAAGAGGGCACCGCCCTGCCACGGCCGATCGTCGAATACAGCTACAAGAACGACGCCCTCGGCGATCCGATGGTCTCCGAGGAATACATCCTCGCCTTCGGCTGGGCCAACCAGCAGGATCTCGACGACATCGTCAGCCTCGCGCTGCGCGTCAACGACTTCCTCGCCGGCGTCTTCTACGGCGTCGGCATCAAGCTCGTGGATTTCAAGATCGAGATCGGCCGCATCTGGGATGGCGACTTCATGCGCCTCATCGTCGCCGACGAGATCAGCCCCGACAGCTGCCGGCTCTGGGATATCAGGACCGGCCAGAAGCTCGACAAGGATGTCTTCCGCCGCGACCTCGGCTCGCTGTCCGACGCCTATACCGAGGTGGCCCGGCGGCTCGGCGTGCTGCCGACCCAGTCGACGCCGATGACGAAACCGACGCTCATCAACTGAAAGGCCGGCCGATGAAAGCCCGTGTCCACGTGATGCTGAAGGATGGGGTGCTCGACCCGCAGGGCGACGCGGTACGCCACGCGCTCGGCACGCTCGGGTTCGAGGGCGTGCAGGCGGTCCGGCAGGGAAAGGTGATCGAGCTCGACCTCGCCGCCGGCGACCGCGCCGCGGCCGAGACCGAGGTGCGCGCGATGTGCGAAAAGCTTCTCGCCAATACCGTGATCGAGAAATACACCGTCGAGATCGCCTGAGCGACCCCGGCCTCTTCGTTGTCGAAATACCCCGGGGTCCGGGGCAGCGCCCCGGCCCTTCCCATGAGAGCGAGCCACCGGACATGAAAGCCGCCGTCATCACCTTCCCCGGATCGAATTGCGACCGCGATCTCGCCGTCGCCTTCGAACGCGCCGGCGCCGAGGTGGCGCGCGTCTGGCACAAGGACGCGGCCCTGCCCGCGGGGACCGATGTCGTCGCCGTCCCCGGCGGTTTCTCCTTCGGCGACTACCTGCGCTGCGGGGCGATCGCCGCCCGGTCGCCGGTCGCCGCGGCGGTCCGCGCCCATGCCGAACGCGGCGGCTACGTGCTCGGGATCTGCAACGGCTTTCAGGTGCTGACCGAGATGGGCCTCCTGCCGGGGGCGCTCCTGCGCAACGCCACGCTGCGCTATGTCTGCAAGGCGCTCGCGCTGAGGGTCGCGACATCCGACAGCGCCTTCACCTCGGGCTGGGCCCGCGGCGCGCGCGTGACGATCCCGATCGCCCATCACGACGGCAACTACACGATCGACGCCGAGGGCCTGGCGCGGCTCGGGGCCGAGGACCGGATCGCGTTCACCTATGTCGAGAACCCCAACGGGGCCACCGCCGACATCGCCGGCATCCTGTCGGCGAACCGCCGCGTGCTCGGAATGATGCCGCATCCCGAGCGGATGGCGGAAAACCCCCATGGCGGCACCGACGGATCGGTGCTTTTCCGCTCGCTCATGGGGGCACTGGCGCTCGCCTGACCGTCGCAGCTTGTTGGCAGGGCGGCGCAGGCGTAAAGTCGCGCCCATGGCGGAAAAGCTGAACGCCGAAGACGGCGGGCGAGAGACAGAGGCGCAGATGCAGGAGGCGGAGCGGGACGCTGCGGCCACGGATGGCTCGCGCGCGCCCGGAGAACCGGATACCGCCGGCCGCGGCGCGGCGTCCGATGAGCCGACCGACGAGGTAACCGACGGGGCGACCGACGAGGTTAACGACGGGGCGACCGACGAGGTTAACGACGGGGCGAACGACGGGGCGGCGGTCGGGCGCGGCCGCCGGGGCGCCGATGACGTGCTGTCGCTCTTCACGCCGGCGCGCAGCCCCTGGTGGGTGCGGCTCATCGTCATCGGCTTCATCGCGGTGGCGGTGGCGCTGATCTGGTTCACCAACCTCTATCTCTCCGACCGGGCGCTGGAATCGACGCGCAACCGGGCCGAGGTGAGGCTCGCGCTCTACACCGGCCATGTCATGAGCGAGCTGCAACGGACCTCTGTCGTGCCGCTCCTTCTGGCACGCGACCCGGCGCTTATTTCCTCATTGAATTCAGGTGACTACAGCACGACATCGCAGCGCCTGATCTCGGCCCAGAACGAGATCGGCGCGGCCTCGATCCTGCTGCTGGACAGCACCGGCCATACCGTCGCCGCGACCGACCGCAACAAGATCGGATCGAACCACGCCAAGATGGCCTATTTCATCGACGCGCAGCGCTCGAAGGACAGCTCCTTCGATACCGTCTTCAGCGTGACCGAGACGACCTCGGGCGCAGTCGAGTTCAACTATTCGCGCGCCGTGGTCTCCGAGAACCGCATCGTCGGCGTCATCGTCGTGGCCGCAGAACTGTCGAAGTTCGAGAAGGTCTGGGCCGGCATCTCCGATGCCGTGGCCGTCGTCGACAGCGAGAACCGCGTGCTGCTCTCGACCGAGCCGCGCTGGCGCGGGCTGCCGATCAACGAGGCGCTGGCGCGGCGGGCGCCGACGAACGCGATCGAGCGCGCCATTCGCGCCACGGCCGACTGGGCCAACGCCCCGCCCGACGCCTATGTGCGCGGCGAGGCGGTGATGCGCAACGACGCGCGCATCCCGTTCCGGGGCTGGAAGCTCGTCAGCTTCACCACCTACGATTCGATCCGCGAGCAGGTCAACGCGGTCCTCGCGCTCGAGATCATGGGCTTCGCGGTGCTCCTGGCGGCGATCTTCTACATCCTGTCGCGCCGGGCGCGGCGGCAGACGGCGCTCTTCCGGCGCGAATCGGCCGAGCTCAGGCAGCTCAACGCGCGCCTCCAGCGCGAGATCGCCGAACGGCAGAAGGTGCAGAAGAACCTCGCCGTGGCCGAACAGACGCTGGCGCAGGCCTCCAAGCTCGCCGCCCTCGGCGAGATGTCGGCCGCGGTCAGCCACGAGCTCAACCAGCCGCTGGCGGCGATGAAGACCTATCTTGCCGGGGCGCGGCTTCTGTTGCAGCGCAAGCGGCCGGACGAGGCGCTTTCGTCCTTCCAGCGCATCGACGACCTGATCGAGCGGATGGGGGCCATCACCCGGCAGCTCAAGTCCTATGCCCGCAAGGGCGGCGAGGCCTTCGAGCCGGTCGATGTGCGCGCCAGCGTCTCTTCGGCGCTCTCGATGATGGAGCCGACGCTGAAGGAGCGCGACATCGGCATCCAGCGGACCATGCCGCGCGGGCCGGTGATCGTCCAGGCCGACCGGATCCGGCTCGAACAGGTGATCATCAATCTCATTCGCAACGCGCTCGACGCCACCAAGGAGGTCGCCAGGCCCGAGATCGAGATCCTGCTCACCGCCGGCGAGATGGCGACGCTCACGGTGCGCGACAACGGCCATGGCATCATCGATCTGGAAAACCTCTTCGAGCCCTTCTACACGACCAAGAAGCCGGGCGAGGGCGTGGGGCTCGGCCTGGCCATCTCGTCGGGCATCGTGAAGGATCTCGGCGGCCGCCTCACGGCGCGCAATGCCACCGGCGGGGGGGCTGTATTCGAGGTCCTGCTCCCCATATTGAACCAGAAGACCCAGGCTGCGGAATGAGGTGCTTATGGCCCGTGCGATGAAAGTGGCGATTGTCGATGACGAACAGGACATGCGCCAGTCGATCAGCCAGTGGCTGGCGCTCTCGGGGTTCGACACCGAGGCGTTCTCGAGCGCCGAAGAGGCGCTGAAGACGATCGGGGCGGATTATCCCGGCGTCGTGGTCTCGGACATCAAGATGCCGGGAATGGACGGGATGTCGTTCCTCAAGCGCCTCATGAGCCTCGATTCCGGCCTGCCGGTGATCATGATCACCGGCCATGGCGACGTGCCGATGGCGGTCGAGGCGATGCGGGTCGGTGCCTTCGACTTTCTCGAAAAGCCGTTCAACCCCGACCGCATGACCGAGCTTGCCAAGCGCGCCAGCCAGAACCGGCGCATGACGCTCGACAACCGGGCGCTGCGCAAGGAACTCTCGGACGGCTCGACGATCATGAAGAAGCTCATCGGCGCCTCGCCGGCGATGGAGCGGCTGCGCGAGGATATCCTCGATCTCGGCCAGGCCGACGGCCACGTGCTGATCGACGGCGAGACCGGCACCGGCAAGACGCTCGTGGCGCACGCGCTGCATGCGGTGGGGCCGCGGGCGGGCAAGAAGTTCGCGGTGATTTCCTGCGCGGCCTATGCCGAGGACATGCTGGCGGCGCGGCTCTTCGGGCCGATCGCCGACGGCGCGCGACTTCCGCTTGCCGAAGAGGCGCGCGGCGGCACGCTCGTGCTCGAGGATGTCGAGGCGCTGAGCCAGCCGTTGCAGGCGCGGCTCCTGACCTTCATCAACGATCAGGGCACCCCGGCGGAGACCCGGATCATCGCCATCTGCAACGATCACGAACAGGGCCGCACCGTCGAGGACGCGCTGCGCCCGGATCTCTACTACCGGCTGGCGGCGCTGAAGATCGTTCTGCCGCCGCTCAGGACGCGCGGCGAGGACATCCTGACGCTCTTCACCCGGCTCGCCGAGCAGTTCTCGGAGGAATATGGTTGCGAGGCGCCGCAGGTGACGGCGCAGGAGGCGGCGCAGCTGTTGCAGGCGCCCTGGCCCGGCAATGTCCGCCAGCTCATCAACGTCGCCGAACGCGCCGTGTTGCAGAACCGCCGCGGCTCCGGCTCCATCGCCTCGCTTCTGATGGCCGAGAACGAAGAGGCCGGCCCGGTCATGACCACCGAGGGCAAGCCGCTCAAGGACTATGTCGAGAGCTTCGAGAAGATGCTGATCGACAACACGATGCGCCGCCACAAGGGTTCCATCGCCAACGTGATGGAGGAACTCTGCCTGCCGCGCCGGACGCTGAACGAGAAGATGGCGAAATACGGGCTGCAGCGGTCCGACTACCTCTGAGCCGCGACACAGCGGCAAAGCGGGGCTCGGCAAGGCGGGGCTCGGCAAGGCGGGGCCGCGCGCTGTCACGCGGCCCCGGCACGGGTTCGGTGAGGCCCCGGCCGGCTCACATGGCGGGCAGAACCTCGTAGCGGCCGGTCATGCCCGCGGCGATGTGATCGTTGACATGGCAGTGATACATCCAGACGCCCACCGCGTCGGGGACCATGTCGGCAACCAGCGTCGTCGCCGGCAGCAGCTCCACCACATCCTTGCGGTGCCCGTTCGACAACACCGTGTTGCCGTGCCAGTGCGGCGTGTGCAGGTCGACTTCGGTCCCCAGCGTCATCACGTACCAGCGCACATGATCGCCCGCATGCATCTGCGGCATCGGCATGTTGCCGTAGACGTAGCCGTTGATCGAATGCATCAGGTTCGATTCCTCGAACTCTTCCTCGTCGTCCTCGCCCGGCGGCTCGGGCAGCTTCGCGATCATGTCGTCGAGAAAGAGGCTCTCGTTCTCGTTCAGCACGCTGTAGAAGGAGAAGAACTCGCGGTCGACATCCTTGGGCGAGCCGTCCGGATTGGCCATTCCCTTCGCGGTGATCACCATCGGGCCGACGAGGCCGGAATTGGTGTCGGCGATGGAATGGACATGGCTGTGATAGAGCCACACGACCGATGAGCCGTCGTTCGGCCCCGGGCCTGCGCGTTCGGGCACGCCCCAGTGATAGGTGTAGGTCTCGCCCGGCATCACCATGTCGTCCTTGCGGTCGGCCCCCGTGGTGCCGTCATTGGTCATCGCGCCTTCGGCATCCTTGTTGTAGAAGACGCCATGCGGATGGGCCGAGACCGGAACGGTGCTGGCATTCTTCAGCACCACCTCGATCTCGTCGCCGACCTCGGCGCGGATCACCGGGCCAAGAATGCCCATCGAGGGGTCGTCCAGCGGCGTCCTGGTCGTGAAGTCCGCGTCGGTGTAGCCGACATAGTGCACCTTGTGGTAGACACTGCCGATGCGCGACGGCCCCGGTTCGACGAAGACCTTCTGGTCGTCGTCGAACTCCATTCCCATCATCATCTCGCGGCCTTCGGGCGCATAGTTCCAGTCGATTTCCTCGGCGGCGATGTAATAGGTCCGGGTCTCTGCATGGGCCGTTGCGGCGCCAAGCGTCGCCCACCCCAGCCCGACGGCGCAGAGTGCCCGTGTGATCGGTCCGATAAATGACATTCGTGTTCCCTCACTTCCCTGTGATCGGCGCAGAGAGGCATATCCGACCAAAACAGTCAACGAAAAACCGCCCCGCCGACCCCCGCAAGGGGCAGGAGCCAGGGGCCGGCCCGACCGCCGCCAGGAACCGCACCCGCGCAACCTCGCCAAATTCGCCATTGTGTTCGACCGGCCTTACCCGCTAATGTTGCCCAACGCCGGAGCGGGCGTGACGGCCAGGCTCCCACACGCAGGATTTTCTGTCGTTTCATGGCTCCAAGCCCCGTGCAGACGAGCGCGAAGGACAGACCGAATGGCCGAAAGGCCTCACATATGCCCCGTAGCCCGATCTGGCCGGGGTATCAGAGTCGGATGCCGCGAGGCATCCTGGAAAGAACCGCGATGAAACGCGCGAGGGCAGAGCAGCGGACAACGGGCAGGCCATCGGCCGCCGCCGCTGTGTTTCCCGCGGCGTCATTCGCCTCAAGCATTGAACACGGCCTGTGCGCCAGCCCCTTGCGGGTCTGGCCGCCTGGCGCGTTCGGAAAGTATTCATGGCCAAGAAAATGCTCATCGATGCCACCCACGCGGAAGAGACCCGCGTCGTGGTGGTGGACGGAAACAAGGTCGAGGAATTCGACTTCGAGACCGTCAACAAACGCCAGCTTGCCGGCAATATCTATCTAGCGAAGATCACCCGCGTCGAGCCGTCCCTGCAGGCGGCCTTCGTCGATTACGGCGGCAACCGGCACGGTTTCCTCGCCTTCTCGGAAATCCATCCCGACTACTACCAGATCCCGGTCGCCGACCGGAAGGCGCTGCTCGAGGAAGAGCGCGCCTATGCCGAGGCGCTGGAGGCCGAGGAGAACGGCACCGGCCGTTCCAGGGGCCGCGGCGGGTCGCGGGCGAAGGCCGAGAAGACGGCGCGCGCCGACAGCCTGGCCACGAGCGACGAAATCCCGGGCATGGGCGTGGTCGATGCCGGTGACGACGGCGAGGCCGATGTCGGGGCGGGAACGGACGCCGCAGCGGAGCGCCCCGCGGACGCGCCGGTGCCCGCCGCCGATCTGGGCGCCGCTGAGACGGGCGCCGCCGATCTGGGCGCCGCCAAGCCCGACATCGCCGTTGCCGATGCCGCTGAACCCGAGGTTGCGGAGTCCGAACGCGCCGAGAAGCCCTATGTTGCGGCCGATCACGCCTCGGACACGGATGCGGACATCGAATCCGTCGCCGACGAGGACGTGGCCGACGAGATCCGCCAGCAGCGCAAGCCGCGGCCGCGCAAATACAAGATCCAGGAAGTCGTCAAGGTGCGCCAGATCATGCTGGTGCAGGTCGTCAAGGAAGAACGCGGCAACAAGGGCGCGGCGCTGACGACCTATCTCAGCCTCGCCGGACGCTACTGCGTGCTGATGCCCAACACCGCCCGCGGCGGCGGCATCAGCCGCAAGATCACCAACGTGTCCGACCGCAAGAAGCTCAAGGAGATCGCCGGCGAGATCGAGGTGCCGCAGGGCGCGGGCCTCATCATCCGCACCGCCGGCTCTCAGCGCACAAAGGCCGAGATCAAGCGCGACTACGAATACCTCATGCGCCTTTGGGAACAGATCCGCGAGCTGACGCTGAAGTCGATCGCGCCGGCGCCGATCTACGAGGAGGGCGACCTGATCAAGCGGTCGATCCGCGATCTCTACAACAAGGATATCGACGAGGTTCTGGTCGAGGGCGAGCGCGGCTACCGCGCCGCCAAGGACTTCATGAAGATGATCATGCCGTCCCACGCCAAGAACGTGAAGCACTACCACGAGGGGCTGCCGCTCTTCGCACGCTACCAGGTCGAAAGCTATCTCGCCGGCATGTTCAACCCGACGGTCCAGCTCCGCTCGGGCGGCTACATCGTCATCGGCGTCACCGAGGCGCTGGTCGCCATCGACGTGAACTCGGGGCGCGCGACCAAGGAAGGCTCGATCGAGGAAACCGCGCTCAAGACCAATCTCGAGGCGGCCGAGGAGGTTGCCCGGCAGCTGCGCTTGCGCGACCTCGCGGGGCTCATCGTCATCGACTTCATCGACATGGAAGAGCGCAGGAACAACGCCGCCGTCGAAAAGCGGCTGAAGGACAGGCTCAAGACCGATCGCGCCCGCATCCAGGTCGGCCGCATCTCGGGCTTCGGCCTTCTGGAGATGAGCCGGCAGCGGCTGCGTCCGGGGATGATCGAGTCGACGACGGCGCCCTGCGCGCATTGCCACGGCACCGGCATCATCCGGTCGGACGATTCCATGGCGCTTCAGGTGCTGCGCCAGATCGAGGAGGAGGGCACCCGCAAGCGGTCGCGCGAGGTGCTGGTGAAGGCGCCGGTCGCGGTGGTCAACTTCCTCATCAACCAGAAGCGCGAACATGTGGCCACGATCGAGGCCCGCTATGGCATGGCGGTGCGGATCGAGGCCGATCCGGCGATGGTGAGCCCGGACTTCTCGATGGAGAAGTTCAAGACCGCCACGCGCTCGGTGCCGGAACCGGCGAGCGCGGTCGTCTCGGTCGACGCCCTGCGCATGGACGAGGACGAGGACGAGGCCCTGACCGACGTCGAGGACGAGGCCGAGGCCGACGAAGACGAATCCCCGCGCGCCGAGGGCGATCAGCCGAAGAAGAAGAAGCGCCGGCGCCGGCGGAAGAAGAAGCCGGTCGGCGGCGCCGCGGGCGAGGCCCATGGCGGCCGGGAAGGGGCTGCCGGGGAGGCATCGTCGGCGCCGGACGACGCGCCGGACGACGCGCCGGGCCGGAGCGATCCGGGCGCGGGCGAGATCGCCGAGGCAAGCGCCCGGGGCGCGCCGGCGGAGGCCGGCGACAAGCCCAAGGCCAAGCGCAGCCGCACGCGGTCGTCTTCGCGCAAGCAGCGCAGAAACCGGCGGAGGGCGCTGGCGTGGCGGCATCGCAGGATGCCGGACAGCGCGCGCCCGTCACCGCGCCCGACACTGCCCCCCGACACTGCGCCTGCCGGGGCGCCCTCGACGGCTTCCGCCCGGGCGTCTCGGGCAGCCGAGCCCGGGACGGAGCCGGCGGAAAAGCCGAAGCGCAAGCCGAGCACGCGCAGCAGGGAAGCCTTGCGCGGCACCCTAAGGCCGCCGCCGAGGCGGTGGCTGCGCCTGACGCCGAGGTCTCGACCGGGGCCGAGCCGGCAGCAAAGCCCAAGCCGCCCGCAGCCGCAGCACCTCGACGCGCGCGCAGGAGGCGACGCCGAAGGCCGCGGCGGCGACCAACGGTGCGGCCGATCGCCTCCGATGCCCGAGCTGGCGCCCGCACTGGCGGCGAACCGGCACGCGCAGCGGCACCCGCGCCTGCAGCGGATCCGGAGAAGGACGAAGGCAAGGGCGGTGAGCCGAAGTCCAAGCGACGCGGCTGGTGGTCGCTCGGCCGCTGAGCGCGCCTGCGCGGAGACGGGAAACGCCGGGCACCGGGCCCGGCGTTTTCTTCTCCGGATCCGGCGCCGACGATCTTGTGACCGGCAGCCGCGAAACCGCACGTGACCTCGCGCGCGGCTTCGGCTAAGGCGGGGACATGTGGGAAACCGGCATCATCGACGCGGGCTTTGCCGTCGCAGCGCTCGTCGCCCTTCTGGCGGGGCTCCTGTCGTTTCTCAGCCCCTGCGTCCTGCCCATCGTGCCGCCCTATCTGGCCTACATGAGCGGCATCGGCATGGGCGGTCTCGACGGCGAGGCCGCGGGCCGGCGCCAAGCGCTTCTGGCCGCCGCCTTCTTCGTCCTCGGTCTCTCGACGGTCTTTCTGCTGCTCGGCTTCGCCGCCTCGGCCGCGGGGCGGTTCTTTCTCGGCAACCAGCAATGGTTCTCGGCCGGCGCAGGGATGCTCGTGATGGTCTTCGGCGCCCATTTCCTCGGCGTGATCCGGATCCCGTTTCTCGAACGCGAGGCGCGCATCGATGCCGGCGACCGCGGCGGCTCGGCACTCGGCGCCTATCTTCTCGGTCTTGCCTTCGCCTTCGGCTGGACGCCCTGCATCGGCCCGCAGCTCGGCATGATCCTGTCGCTCGCCGCCGAGGGCGGCTCGCTTGGCCGCGGCACGGCGCTTCTGGCGGTCTATGCGCTGGGGCTCGGCATTCCCTTCCTCCTGGTTGCCGCGTTCTTTCCGCGGCTGAAGGGGCTGATGGCGTTCTTCCGCCGCCACATGGCGCGGATCGAGCGCGTGATGGGGCTCCTGCTCTGGACGATCGGGCTCCTGATGCTCACCGGGGGGCTCAGCCAGTTCTCCTACTGGCTGCTCGAAACATTTCCCGGTCTCGGCACGCTCGGCTGAAACGACCGGACCCGGTTGTGGACGTGCAAGAGACAATCCGGCCGCGCCGGCCCGACTGACAAGGGGGTGCACCGCCGCTTGCCGCAAAACGACAATCTGGTTGCCAGCCCGCCCGGAAACGCGCAAAAGCGGGGCATTCAAAGACGCGCGAAGACGCGGCCCATTTGCCGCTGGCCGAAGGTGGTTACGGATGAAATGCGTTATTCTGGCGGGTGGCCTCGGCACCCGGCTCAGCGAGGAAACGGTGCGGATTCCCAAGCCGATGGTCGATATCGGCGGTCACCCTATGCTGTGGCACATCATGAAGATCTACAGTGCCCACGGGATCAACGACTTCATCGTCTGCCTCGGCTACCGCGGCTATGTGATCAAGGAATATTTCGCCAACTACTACCTGCACAATTCCGACGTGACCTTCGATATCGCCAGCGGCCAGATGGAAGTGCACCGCACCTCGTCCGAGCCCTGGCGGGTGACGCTGGTCGATACCGGGCAACAGTCGATGACGGGCGGGCGGCTGGCGCGCGTGATGCCGTTCCTGAAGGATGAGGAAGCGTTCTGCCTGACCTATGGCGACGGCGTGGGCGATGTCGACATCACCCGGCTCGTGGCCTTCCACCGCGGCCATGGCAAGATCGCGACGGTCACCGCCGTGCCGCCGCCGCGGCGCTTCGGACAGTTGCGGCTCGAGGGCGATCAGGTCGCCGATTTTTCGGAAAAGCCGATCGGCGAGGGCGGGCTCATCAACGGCGGCTTCTTCGTGATGTCGCCGAGGGTTGCGGGCTATCTCGATGGCGATGCGACGGTGCTGGAACAGGCACCGCTGCGCAATCTGACCGCCGATGGCGAGCTCTGCGCCTTCGAACACCGCGGTTTCTGGCAGCCGATGGACACGATCCGCGAACGCCAGGAGCTTGAGGAGCACTGGGCCACGGGGCAGGCACCGTGGAAGATCTGGTCGTGACGCCGGGGTTCTGGGCATCGCGCCGGGTGCTGGTGACCGGCCACACCGGCTTCAAGGGCGCCTGGCTCGCGGCCTGGCTCGGGCGCATGGGGGCCGAGGTGACGGGCTATTCCCTCGCACCGGAGACGGAGCCCAACCTCTGGTCCCTGCTCGGGCTTGACGGGGTCCGCTCCGTCATCGCCGATCTGAACGACCGTGCCGCGCTCGACCGGACCCTGGCCGAGAGCCGGCCGGAAGTGATCTTTCACCTTGCTGCCCAGGCACTTGTGCGGCGCAGCTACGGCGATCCGGTCGGCACCTTTGCCGCGAACGTGCTCGGCACGGTGCAGCTTCTCGACGCCGCGCGGGCGGTGACGGATCTGCGCGCCGTCGTCGTCGCGACCTCCGACAAGGCCTATGAGAACCGCGAACAGATCTGGGGCTACCGCGAAGGCGATGCGCTCGGCGGGCGCGATCCCTATTCGGGGTCCAAGGGCGCGGCAGACATCGCCGCCGCCTCGATGGCGCGGAGCTATTTCGCGCCCTTCGCGCCCGGCGGCCACCCGGCCCGCGTCGGCATCGCGCGGGCGGGCAACGTGATCGGCGGCGGCGACTGGGCGCAGGACCGTCTGGTTCCCGACATCGTTCGCGGCTGCCTTGGCCCGGAGGGCCGAGTGGTGTTGCGCGCGCCCGGCTCGGTCCGGCCCTGGCAGCATGTGCTGGAGCCGCTCCGAGGATACATGATGCTGGCCGAACGGCTGCACGGGGGCGACGACGCCGCCGCCTCGGGCTGGAACTTCGGGCCCGAGCGCAGCGATGAACGCGCGGTCGTCGAGGTCGCGACGGCGATCACGAAGGCGCTCGGCCGCGGCCGGATCGACATCGCCGAGGGCGCGGACGGCGGACTTCACGAGGCGAAGATGCTGCGCCTCGACTGCACGCGCGCGCGGGTGGAGCTCGGCTGGGTGCCGGCGCTCGCGTTCGACGACTGCGTCCGCCTCACCGCGGACTGGTATGCCGGCTGGGCCGACGGGGTGGCTGCGACCACGCTCTGCCGCGACCAGATCGCCAGATACGAAGGTGTTTGCCATGGTTGACGATTCCCGACCCCTCTGCCGCCATTGCGGCGCGCCCCTGACCCTGTCGCTGGTCGATCTCGGCGTTTCGGCGGTCTCGAATTCATACGTGCCCCTCGACAAGGCGGCGGCGCCGGAGCCGAAGTTCCCGCTCAGCGCCGCGGTCTGCGAAACCTGCTGGCTCGTGCAGCTCGGCCACGACGTTCCGGCCGACGAGATCTTCACCGGCGACTATGCCTATTTCTCGTCCTTCTCGGAAAGCTGGCTCGCGCATTCGCGGGCCTTTGCGATCGACATGATCGCGCGGCTCGGGCTCGGTCCGCAGAGCTTCGTGATCGAGATCGCCTCGAACGACGGCTATCTGCTGAAGAACTTCGTCGAGAAGGGGATCCCGGTGCTCGGGATCGAGCCTTCGGGCAGCGTCGCGGCGGCGGCGGAGAAGATCGGCGTGCCGACGCGGGTCGAGTTCTTCGGCAAGACGCTGGCCCGCGAGCTCCGCGCGGAGGGGCTCGCCCCCGATCTCGTCTGTTCGGCCAACGTCCTCGCGCATGTGCCGAAGATCGACGATTTCGTGGCCGGCGTGGCCGAGATCCTGACCGGCGACGCGGTCTATACGGTCGAGTTCCCGCATCTGCTGCGCATGATCGAAGAGGTGCAGTTCGACACGATCTATCACGAGCATTATTCCTATCTCTCGCTGCTCGCGGTCGAGAAGATCTTCGCCGCGCACGGGCTTCGCGTCTTCGACGTCGAGGAGCTGACGACGCATGGCGGGTCGCTGCGGGTCTTCGCCTGTCTTGCCGGGGCAGGCCATCGCGAGGGCGCGCGCGTGGCCAAGGTCCGCGCCGACGAGGCGGCGGCACGGCTCGACCGGCCCGAGGGCTATGCGGGCTTCGCCGAGCGTGTCGAGGCGGTTCGCGACGGGCTCCTGCGGTTCCTCAGGCAGGCCAGGGCCGAGGGCAAGACGGTCGTCGCCTACGGGGCGGCCGCCAAGGGCAACACGCTGCTGAACTATTGCGGCATCGGGCCGGATCTCGTGTCCTTCTGCGTCGACCGCAACCCGGCCAAGCAGAACACGCTCCTGCCCGGAAGCCACATCCCCGTGCATGCCGTCGAGAAGCTGCGTGACAGGGCGCCGGATTTCGTTCTGATCCTGCCCTGGAACCTCAAGGCCGAGGTCATCCGCCAGCTTGCCGACCTGCGCGACGGCGGGACGCGGTTCGTCACCGCGGTGCCGAGCATCACAGTCACCGCATGACCGCGCTGGCGCCAGGGCGGGTTCTCGTGACCGGCGCCTCGGGGCTGATCGGGCGGCAGATGGCCGCGGCGCTTGCCGCGCGCGGCTACGAGGCGGTGAGCGTCTCGCGGGGCCAGGGCGGCGACATACGGGGCGATCTCCTGGCCGATCCGGAGGCGGTTGTGCGCGCGGCGGGGGCTGCGTCTCTGGTGCATCTGGCCTGGCACGACGGGTCGGGCGACCGCTGGAATGCGCCGGTCAATCTCGACTGGGTGGGGGCGAGCCTGAGGCTGATGCGGGCCTTCGCCGAGGCCGGCGGGCGACGCGCGGTGATGGTCGGCAGCTGCGCGGAATACGGCTGGAACGGAGCCGGGCGGCTTGCCGAGACGAGCCCGCTGACCCCGGCCACGCTCTACGGCGCCGCCAAGGCCGCGACCGGGATCGCGGCGCGGGCGGGGGCAGGGCGGCTTGGCCTCTCGCTCGCCTGGGCGCGGCCCTTCTTCGTCTACGGGCCGGGCGAGCCGCGCGGGGGCTTCGGCGATCTCATCCAAGGCTCGCCGCCGGGTGAGGGTCGCCGCCTGCACCGACGGGTTGCAGCGGCGCGATTTCCTGCACAGCGCCGATGTCGCGGGCGCGCTCGTGGCGCTGCTTGCGAGCCCGGTGGAGGGTGCGGTCAACATCGGCTCCGGCCGGGCGGTGGCGCTGCGCGACATGATCGGGCAGATCGCCGCCCTTTTGGGCGGGGCCGGGCGGGTCCGGCTTGGCGCGCGGCCGCGGCCCGACGGGGATCCGGCGCTGATCGAGGCGGATGTGACGCGGCTTGCCGAAGAGGTCGGGTTCCGGCCGCGCTTCGATCTGCAGGCCGGGCTCGTCGATGTCCTGCGCGCCGAGGGGGCGCTGCGATGATCGCGCGGCTGCGCGCCCGGCCCGATCTCTGGCGTTTCGCCAAGTTCCTTGCCGTGGGTGTGCTCAACACCGCTTTCGGCTATGTCGCCTGGTTCGTCTTCTACCGCTTCCTCGGCTTCTCGCCCGGCGCGGCGCTCGTGCCCTCCTATGCGCTCGGCGTGCTCTGGAACTACTTGACCCATGCGCGGCTCGTCTTCGGCGCCGGGGGCATCGCCCGCCTGCCGCAGTATGTCGCGGCCTATCTGGCGGTGCTTGGCGCCAACATGGCGGCGATGCGGGGGCTGATCGTGCTCGGCCTCGTGCCGGCGCTAGCGCAGGCGCTCCTGCTGGTGCCGATGGCGGCGCTGGCCTTCGTGCTGGTGTCGCTGGCGCTGACCGGGCGGCTGCCCTTCGGGCGCACGCGCTAGGTCAGGGCGCCGCGGGTTCGGTCCAGTCCGAGGTGAATTGCACGATCTTGCGGCCGGGGAAGGCCGCGGCAATCGCGGCCTCGTCGGTGTTGGCCTGCGCCTTCAGGAAGATCGGTCCGGGCGCCGCGGCAAGCCAGGGGTTGTTCAGCCAGAGCGCCGAGCCGATGTCGCCCCCGGTCGTGACGAGCACCACGGATGCGTCGGGGAAACTGCCGGAAGCGGCGGCGGAAGCGATGTCGGCGTGGTAGCCGCCGTAGTCGTGGAACTTCGTCACCCCGCGCCAGGGCGTGAAGACCGCGAGCGCGAAGAAGCAGCAGAGCGTCACCACCGCCTCGATGCGGGTGAAGCCCATGCCGTCGGCGCCGGGAAAACGGTCGCGCAACGCCTCGAAGCCGCGGCCGCCGAGGTAGAAGAAGGCGAAGGCCGCCGGGAACCAGTAGCGCGGGCCGAGATAGTAGCTGTCGGCAAACCAGTAAAGCGCCACGGCCACCACGACGACCGCAATGACGATGACCATGGCGAGGTCGAAGGCGCCGCGCCTCTGCCAGAGAAGCCAGGCGAAGATCAGTGCCAGCGAGCCGATCGTCCAGCCGAGAAGGTCGAACTGGAGGCTGACGATCAGGTTGACCGTGTTGATAAGCGCCTCGAGGGGCGAGTGGCCGGGCCAGAGGTCGAGCGTGCCCCAGCCGCCCGGCGGGCCGATCCCGGGTCCGAAGCCATAGGCGTTGGCGCCCGGCGCCCAGTGGCGGTCGAGATAGAGCGCGAGCGGCATGTCGAAGGCACTGCCGGTCATGTGGAGATTGTAGATCAGCAGGAGACCGCCGGCGAGCGCGCAGCCGAGCCCGTAGAGGGAGGCGCGCAGCAGCGAGCCGCCGGGTCCCGCCAGCACCCATAGCCCGGTCAGCAGCCCGAGGAGGAGCCCGTCGAGCGGGCGCGTGACGAAGATCCAGCCAAGCGCCAGTCCCGCGAGGAGAGCCGAGCGCCGGGGACGCCCGGCGCCGGTCTCGCCGCGCAGGATGAGCCACCAGGCCAGAAGCAGCAGGAACAGTGTCAGCGTATGCGGCATGTAGGAGGCGGCGGCGGCGATGAGCCAGGGCGAGCAGCCCATCGTCAGCGCGACGATGTCGGCGACCTCGGCGCCGGCCTTGCGCCGCGCGATGTCGTAGGCAAGAAGCACGCTCAGCGCCGCCAGGATCGGGTTGACGAGCCATGGCAGACCGACAAGAACGCCAAGCGCCAGCGCCGCCGGCCAGCCCGGTTGGGTGGCCGAGAACCAGCGCCCGTCCTGGATGTCGAAGAGGTAATAGTCGAGCCCGGCGCGGGCCGCCTCGGGCGGCGCGTCGACGCTGAGCGCGCCGCCGGCAAACATCTTCGCCTGGAAGAGATAGGCGACCTCGTCCTCGACATGGGGCATGTGCTGAAACGCGAAGAGCGAGAGCGCGAGGCTCGCCACAAGCGTGACGACGGCGGGCACCGCGGCGGTGGTCCGGTGCAGGCCGCTGACCGGGCTCTTCACCAGGCTCATGGCGATGACGACGGTGAGATTGAGCGCGATCAGCACCGCGGCGGCAAAGACATGGGCCAGATAGGCGAGGAGCGCACCGCGCGAGATGTAGATGATGACCGGCACGGAAAAGGCGAAGCTGAGGCCGAAGAAGGCGCTCACCCGGCCGGCGCCCAGATCGGCGGTGCCCCGGGCGAGAAGCGCACGGGCGGCCGGGCGACGAAGCACGGCAACCGCGACCAGACCCTCGAGCGCGAGCGCCGCGATCATCGCATAGTCGCGCCAGTCCTGCGGGGTCAGGCGGAGGGCGGGAAACCAGAGCGGCTCGGTCAGGTAGAGCTGCGCGCCGCCGCCGGTCAGAAAGACGAAGGCAAGGGCGGCAAAGGCCGCCGCCCCGCGCCGGAGAGCGTGGCCCGCGACGAAGATCGCCAGCGCCAGAACCACGATGGCCCAGCGATCGATGGGGGCGAAGTTGCCGCCGCCGCTCAGCGCGCGTTCGACCGCCGGAACGACCGCCGGCACGAGGCATAGGACGGCAAGGAGGATCAGTGCCCGTCCGGCACTCCGCTGGGTCGCCGGCGTCATTCCGTCCTCGTCTTGCGTGCCGGAAGCGGGGTGATGGCTGCGCTCGGCTGCGCCGGCGCGTCGATGTTGATGCGCTCCTTCTCGATCACCGAGGGGCCGCCGCGCACCTGGTTGTGGATCGCCGTGATGTATTCGCCGAGCATGCCGATGAAGATCAGCTGCACCCCGGAGAGGAAGAAGAGCGAGACGATCATCGTCGTGGTGCCGCGCGGCGGATTGCCGATGCCGGCGAAATAGGCGGCGATGGAGATGACGCTCATCACCACGCAGAGCGCGGCGATGCCGACCCCGGCGAAGGTGCAAAACCGCATCGGCGCCTTGGTGAAGGCGAAGATCGCGTTCAGCGCCTGATCGGTCAGCTGCATGAAGTTGTGCTTGCTGACGCCGCGCTTGCGGGCCCGCCAGGTATAGGGCTTGACGATGCGCTTGAAGCCGACCGAGGCGATGATGCCGCGGATATAGGGATAGTTGTCGTTATGGCTCAGCACCGCGTCGAGCACCTTGCGGTCGATCAGCTGGAACTCGCCCACGTCGGGCGAGAGTTCGAAATCCGAAAGCGCGTTGACGATGCGGTAGAAGATCTTGCGCGCGCTGCGCAGGGCAAAGCTCTCCTCGCGCGTCGAGCGGGCACCGGCCACGACCTCGTACCCGGCTTCCCAGAGGGTGACGAATTCCGGGATCAGCTCGGGCGGGTCCTGCAGATCGACCGGCAGCATCACCAGCGTGGCGTCGCCGGTGGCATAGCGCAGCCCGTTGAAGGACGACCGGAAGACGCCGAAATTGCGCGCGTTCACGACGACCTTCACCGCGGGATCCGCGGCGGCGAGCCGCTTGAGGATCTCGACCGTGCGGTCGGAGGAGGCATTGTCGACGAAGATATGTTCGCGGGCATGGCCCGGCAGGTCGCGCTCGAAGATGGCCTTGACCGTCTCGTAGCAGGTCTCGACGTTGTCTTCCTCGTTGAAGCAAGGCGAGACGATGGAGATCTTCTTCATCATGAAACGACCGGATTGATAATGGCTTGCGGCCGAACCGTGCAAGAACGATTCGCCTATTACCTGTGCGCGGAAGAATTGTGAAACCGAACCGCGCCCGTTGCCATAAAAACCGGCGTGTTGCGGGGGCCGGCCCGGGGCGGGCGGCCAATTGACGTGGCGCCGCGGCGATTGTCCCGGAACGCGCGACAATCGCCGCGCCCTCCGAGGCGGGCTCTGGAAGCGGCCTGGCGAGCGGTCAGCAACCCCTTGAAAGGACGCGCGCAATCGCCCTTTCGCCCGATAGCGCCGGGGTCATGTTGCCGGGCCGGGATCGGCCCGTCACCTGTGCCACGGACGCGAGCAAGGTGGTCTGGCGGCCGCGCACGCGCGGCAATGCCGCGCTGCGCGCAGCGCGCGGCGGCGTGGGCGGCCGGGACCGGGGCGATGCGCGCGGTCGCGTAATTCGCGCAACTCGTTTCGCATTTGGTAAAATGCGGCGCGGTTCTGCCGATATAGTCGGGTGAGCCGAGGAGGATTCCATGCCGCTTTCCATGAACCGCGACGTCTTCATCACCTGTGCCGTGACCGGATCGGGCGGCACGCAGGACCGCTCGCCGCATGTGCCGCGCTCGCCCGAGCAGATCGCCGCTTCGGCGATCGACGCGGCCCGTGCCGGCGCCGCCATCGTCCATTGCCACGTGCGCGATCCCGAGACCGGAAAACCCTCGCGCGATCCGAAGCTCTATCGCGAGGTGACCGAGCGCATTCGCGAGAGCGATGTCGACGTGGTCCTCAACCTCACCGCCGGGATGGGCGGCGACATGGTCTTCGGGCCGACCGAACGGCCGCTGCCGCTCAGGGAACAGGGCACCGACATGGCCGGCGCGGCCGAACGTGTCCTGCATGTGGCCGACTGCCTGCCCGAGATCTGCACGCTCGACTGCGGCACGATGAACTTCGCCGAGGCCGACTACGTGATGACCAACACCCCCGGCATGCTGCGCGCCATGGGCGCGATGATGACCGAGCTCGGCGTCTGCCCCGAGATCGAGGCCTTCGACACCGGCCATCTCTGGTTCGCCAGGGAACTGGTGAAGGAGGGCGTGCTGAAGGGCCCGGCGCTCGTCCAGCTCTGCATGGGCGTGCCCTGGGGCGCGCCCGACGACCTCAACACCTTCATGGCGATGGTCAACAACGTGCCCGACGACTGGACCTTTTCGGCCTTCTCGCTCGGGCGCAACCAGATGGCCTATGCCGCGGCCGCCGTGCTTGCCGGCGGCAACGTCCGCGTCGGGCTCGAGGACAACCTCTGGCTCGACAAGGGCGTGCTCGCCACCAACGCCCAGCTTGTCGAACGCGCCGCCACCGTGGTGACGAACATGGGCGCCCGGGTGATCGGACCCGAAGAGGTGCGCCGGAAACTCGGCCTGACGAAGCGCGCGCCGAGGGCCGCGCGATGAAGACCGTCAAGTTCACCGCGATGAAGGACGGCGACGCCGAGGACTACGCCTTTCTGAGCGAGCACGAGAGCGACTACGCGGCCAGGACCGCCGAGCGGCTTCTCGGCGCGCTCGAGGGGCTGGACGAAAGCCTCTCGGGCTATCAGATCACTCGGCTCGGCCATTCGCTGCAGGCGGCGACGCGGGCCTGGCGCGACGGTGCCGACGAGGATTGGGTGGTCTCGGCGCTTCTCCATGACATCGGCGATATCTACGCGCCCTACAATCACGACGAATATGCCGCCGCGATCCTGAGACCCTTCGTGCGCGAACAATGCGCCTGGGTGGTGGAAAAGCACGGCGATTTCCAGCGGCTCTACTACGCGCATCACCTGGGCGGCGACCGCAACACGCGCGAGAAATATCGCGATCACCCCTATTTCGAGGATTGCGCCGGGTTCTGCGAACGCTGGGATCAGTCGAGCTTCGATCCCGGTCACGAGAACCTGCCGCTCGACTTCTTCCGGCCGATGGTCGAGCGCGTCTTCGCGCGCAAGGCCCATGACCCGGCAGTGATCCGCGCCGGCGAACGGGTGGCACTGGTCGACGCGGAAACCGCCGGATCCCGGGGAGACAGGGCATGAGCGCGAAAAAGGCGGCAATCATCGGCGGTGGCGTCATCGGCGGCGGCTGGGCGGCGCGGTTCCTGCTCAACGGCTGGGACGTTTCTGTCTTCGATCCGGACCCGGAAGCCGAACGCAAGATCGCCGAGGTGCTGGCCAATGCACGCGCCAGCCTTCCGGCGCTGTCCGACGTGCCGATGCCGGCCGAGGGCAGGCTCCGCTTCGCCGGCACCCTGACCGAGGCCGTCGAAGGTGCCGCCTACATCCAGGAATCCGTCTCCGAGCGGCTCGACCTGAAGCACCGCGTCTTCGCCCAGATACAGCAGGCCAGCCACGGCATCCCCGTCGGCTCCTCGACCTCGGGATTCAAGCCCTCGGAGCTGCAGCAGGGCGCCGCAGACCCGTCGGTGATCTTCGTGGCGCACCCGTTCAACCCGGTCTATCTCCTGCCGCTGGCAGAGGTCGTGCCAAGCGCGAAGTCTGACCCAAAAGTCATTGAGAACGCAAAGGAAATCCTGCGAGAGATTGGCATGTTCCCGCTCCATGTGCGCAAGGAGATCGACGCCCATATCGCCGACCGCTTCCTCGAGGCCGTGTGGCGCGAGGCGCTCTGGCTGGTCAAGGACGGCATCGCCACGACCGAGGAGATCGACGAGGCGATCCGCATGGGCTTCGGCCTGCGCTGGGGCCAGATGGGCCTGTTCGAGACCTACCGCATCGCCGGCGGCGAGGCGGGCATGAAGCACTTCCTCGAACAGTTCGGCCCCTGCCTCACCTGGCCCTGGACGAAGCTCATGGATGTGCCTGAATTCAATGACGAACTCGTCGAGCTGATCGCCGGCCAGTCCGACGCGCAATCGGGCGCCCACTCGATCCGCGAGCTTGAACGGATCCGCGATTCGAACCTCATCGGCTTCCTGCGGGCGCTCAAGGACCGGAACTGGGGCGCCGGGCGGGTGCTTCTCGACCATGACAAGCGTCGCCGCGAGGGCGCGGCGGCGGCGGCGGCCGATCCCGGCGGGATGCCCCTGAAGATGGCCGAGATGCAGGTTCTGCCGGGCTGGATCGACTACAACGGCCACATGACGGAAAGCCGCTATCTCTTTGCCGCATCAGAGACGTCCGATGCCTTCCTGAGGCTGATCGGGGCGGATATCGACTATGTCGCGGGCGGCCACAGCTACTACACCGCCGAGACCCATGTCATGCATCTCGGCGAGGCCAGGCTCGGCGACCGGCTGACGGGAACGCTGCAGGTCCTGGCGGCCGACGAAAAGCGGCTGCACGTCTTCATCCGCATCGTCCGCGGCGACGAGACTGTGGCGAGCCTCGAACAGATGCTCCTGCATGTCGACATGAAGGCCGGCCGGACCTGCCCGGCCGCCGCCGGGGTGCTGTCACGGCTCCTGCCCATCGCCGCCGCGCATGCCGCGCTGCCCCGGCCCGAGGCGGCGGGGCGCCACGTCGGCCTGCGGTCGAAGGCATGATCCGGGCTGCTCCCCGCAGGGCGCCGGCCGGCGGTCGACAAGCGGCGGAAATGGCCGCAGTCTGGCGCCCGGGCCGGTGCGCGGGGTGCCGGTGCGTGGGTCGGTGCGCGGGGGCAGGCGCACGGTTCCGGAAGGGGGCATGGAGCGGGGGCCGATCATGACGCAACGCGTGCTCATTACCGCCGGGGGCTCCGGCATCGGACTTGCCATGGCCGCGGCCTTCACCGCGGCGGGCGCCGAGGTCTGGGTCTGCGATATCGACGCGCAGATGCTGACGGAACTGCCGACCGGCACGCGCGGCTCGATGGCCGATGCCACGGATGAGCGCGCGATGGCGGATCTGGTGCATCGGATCGTCGAGCAATGGGGCGGGATCGACGTCCTGTGCGCCAACGCCGGGGTCAAGGGGCCGACGGCCGCGATCGACGAGATGGCGCTCGAGGACTGGCGCGCCTGCCTTTCCGGCAATCTCGACGGCGCCTTTCTGGCCGCCAAGCATGTGGCACCGGTGATGAAGGCGCAGCGCGCCGGCGCCATGATCTTCACCTCGTCCAGGGCCGGGCTCTACGGATTTCCCTATCGCGCGCCCTATGCGGCGGCGAAATGGGGCGTCATCGGCCTCATGAAGACCGTGGCGATGGAGCTCGGGCCACATGGCATCCGCGCCAACGCGATCTGCCCCGGTTCGGTCGAGGGCGCCCGTATCGACCGGGTCTTCGCCGCCGAGGCCGAGGCCAAGGGCATGACGATCGAGGCGGTGCGCGCGGGCTACGCCGCCGGCACCGCGCTCGGCCGGCTCGCGCAGGCCGGCGACATCGCCGACATGGCCGTCTTTCTCGCCTCGCCGGGCGCGCGCATGGTCTCGGGCCAGGCGATCACCGTCGACGGCTTCACCATCAACCCGGACCCCAAGGTGTAGGACATGGATTTCGGCCTGACCGAAGAACAGGCGATGATCGTCGCGACGACGCGGGCCTTCGTCGAGAACGAACTCTACCCGCACGAGGCGGCGGTAGAACGCGCGGGCCATCTGCCGATCGAGCTGATAAAGGAGTTGCAGGCCAAGGCGATAGCGGCCGGCCTTTATGCAGCCAACATGCCCGAGGACGTGGGCGGTGCGGGGCTCGACACCCTCACCTGGCTGCTTTACGAGAAGGAGCTTGGCCGGGCCAACTACGCGCTGCACTGGACCTGCGTGGCGCGGCCCTCGAACATCCTCCTTGCCGGCAATGCCGAGCAGCGCGAGCGGTATCTCTTTCCCTGCATCCGGGGCGAGAAGTGGGATTGCCTCGCCATGACCGAGCCCGGCGCCGGATCGGACCTGCGCGGCATGAAGGCCAGCGCGCGCGAGGACGGCGGCGACTGGGTGCTGAACGGCACGAAGCACTTCATCAGCCATGCCGATCTTGCGGATTTCGCCATCGTCTTCATGGCGACCGGCGAGGAGACGACGCCGCGCGGACCGAAGAAGAAGATCACCGCCTTCTTCGTCGACAAGGGCACCCCGGGCTTTACCGTGCGCGAAGGCTACCACAACGTGAGCCATCGGGGCTACACCAACGCGATCCTCGAATTCGACGATTGCCGATTGCCGGCCGGGCAGATCCTCGGCGAGGTGCACAGGGGCTTCGAGGTCGCGAACTCCTGGCTGGGAGCGACCCGGCTGCAGGTGGCCTCGACCTGCCTCGGCCGGGCCGAACGGGCGCTTGGCCATGCGATCGGCTATGCCGCCGAGCGCGAGCAGTTCGGCCAGAAGATCGGCAAGTTCCAGGGCGTTTCCTTCAAGCTTGCCGATATGGCGATGGAGTTGAAGGCGGCCGAGCTTCTGACCCGCGAGGCGGCCTGGAAATATGACCGGGGCACGGTGAGCGAAGCCGACATGGCGATGGCCAAGCTGAAGGCGACCGAGGTCCTCGCCATGATCGCCGACGAGGCGATCCAGATCCACGGCGGCATGGGTCTCATGGACGAACTGCCGCTCGAACGGATCTGGCGCGACGCGCGCGTGGAGCGGATATGGGAGGGGACATCGGAGATCCAGCGCCACATCATCAGTCGCGAACTCCTCAGGCCCCTCGGTGCCTGAGAGCGGCCGGGGGGCCCGCTGCCCCCCGGCACCCCCCGCGGATATTTTTCAACAGATGAAGCAAGGAATTCTTAACCGTGAACGCTCATGACGGAGAGGCGGTACAGGCTGGGAAGCCGATGACCGCAACAGGTGAAGGCCTCCGGTCGCGCGACACCGCGGCCGGAGGCCGGCCTCCCGTCTTCGCCTGTTCGGAAATATCCCGGGGGTCCGGGGGCAGCGCCCCCGGCGCGTGCCGAGCCCGGGGAGGCCGGAGATGAGCCGCGATCTCTCCCGCCTGCTGAGGCCCGCCTCGATCGCCGTTATGGGTTCGGTCTGGGCCGGGAACGTGATCGCCCAGTGCCGCAAGATGGGCTTTGGCGGTGCCGTCTGGCCCGTTCATCCGACGCGCAGCGAGATCGGCGGGCTCCGGGCCTACGCCAACCTGGACGATCTGCCGGCAGCGCCCGACGCCACCTTCGTCGGCGTCAACCGGCACGCCACCGTCGACGTGGTCGGCGCGCTCGCGGCGAGAGGGGCGGGCGGCGCGATCTGCTTTGCCTCCGGCTGGACCGAGGCCGGAGAGCCCGAGTTGCAGGACCGCCTTGTGGCGGCCGCCGGCGAGATGCCGATCCTGGGGCCGAATTGCTATGGCCTCATCAACTACCTCGATGGCGCGCTGCTCTGGCCCGATCAGCACGGCGGGCGGCGGGTGGAACGGGGCGTGGCGCTTCTCAGCCAGTCGTCCAACATCGTCATCAACCTGACGATGCAGGCGCGCGGCCTGCCCCTGGCCTATGTCGCCTGCCTCGGCAACGCCGCGCAGATCGGGCTGGCGGAGCTCGCCGACGCGCTTCTGGCCGATGACCGTGTGACGGCGCTCGGGCTCTATGTCGAGGGGATCGACGATGCGCCGGCATTCGCCGCGCTCGCCGAAGCCGCGCGGGCCGCCGGCAAGGGGATCGTCTGCATCAAGTCGGGCAAGACCGAGGCCGCGCAAAGCGCCGCGGCCTCGCATACCGCAGCCCTTGCCGGGGGTGGCGCCGCCTCCTCCGCCTTTCTGCGCCAGGCCGGTGTGGCGGAAGTGAGCACGCTCCCGGAACTTATTGAAACACTGAAGATATTTCACGTCCACGGGCCGCAGATCGGGACCCGACTCTGTTCGCTGTCCTGTTCCGGTGGCGAGGCGGGGCTCGTCTCCGACCTCGCCGCACCGCATGGCATCGACTTCCCGCCGCCCTCGGCCGGTCAGCGCGCGCGCCTCGGCGAGATCCTCGGCCCGATCGTCGCCATCGCCAATCCGCTCGACTACCACACCTTCATCTGGGGCGACGGGCCACGCACGACGGATGTCTTCACGACCATGCTTTCGGGCTACGATGCGGGCATCTACGTGATCGACCCGCCGCGACCGGACCGTTGCGATCCCGCCTCCTTCGAGCCGGCGCTCGACGCCATCGTCGCGGCCGCGCGCGCGACCGGCAAGCCGGCGTTTCCGGTGGCCTCGCTGCCCGAGAACTTCGAGGAGGAGCGCGCCTGCGCCATGATCGCGGGCGGCGTCGTGCCGCTCATGGGTCTCGATGCCGCGCTCGGCGCGCTGAAGGCGGCACAAACGCCGCCGGGCCGGGCCGGCTGGCGCCCGGTGCCGGCGCTGCGGCCCCGCCCGACGCGGCTTCTCGACGAGGCCGAGGGAAAGCGCCTGCTCGATGTCGCCGGAGTGGCGATCCCCTGCGGCGTGACCGGAAGGACGCTGGCCGAGGCCGGCCGCAAGGCCGCCGGGCTCAGGCCTCCTCTCGTCCTCAAGGGGCTCGGCCTCGCCCACAAGACCGAGGCGGGCGCGGTGCGGCTCGGTCTCGCCAGCCTTGACGGACAGGCGGAAATGGACGGGGTGAGCGGCTATCTCGTCGAGGAAATGGTCAGCGATGCCGTGGCGGAGGTCCTGATCGGCCTCCGCCGCGACCCGGTCTATGGCGTGACGCTCACGCTCGGGCTCGGCGGCGTGGCGGCAGAGTTGCTGGCCGACACGGTGACGCTGGTGCTGCCCGTCGGCGAGGCCGAGGTGCGGGAGGCGCTCCGGCGCCTCAGGCTCTGGCCCCTGCTCGACGGCTACCGGGGGCGGCCTGAGGCCGATGTCGCGGCCCTCGCAAGGGTTGCGGTGGCACTCGGGCAGGCGATGGACGCGCGCCCGCAACTGGAAGAGATCGAGATCAACCCGATCCTGCTGCGCGAGACGGGTGCGGTCGCGGTGGATGCACTGATTAGGGAGGCGCTCTGATGGCGGCGATGACGATGCGGACCGATGGCCCGATCCGGACCCGGGTGGAGGGCGGCGTGCTCGAGGTGACGCTCGACCGGCCGAAGGCCAACGCGATCGACCTCGCGACCAGCCGGATCATGGGGCTCGTCTTCCGCGACTTCCGCGACGACGAGAGCCTGCGGGTCGCGATCCTGCGCGCCGCGGGCGAGAAGTTCTTCTGCCCGGGCTGGGATCTCAAGGCCGCTGCCGAGGGCGATGCGGTCGACGGCGACTATGGAGTCGGCGGCTTCGGCGGGCTTCAGGAACTGCCGAACCTCAACAAGCCGGTGATTGCGGCAGTAAACGGCATCTGCTGCGGCGGCGGGCTGGAACTGGCGCTCTCGGCCGATCTCATCCTCTGTTCCGACAACGCGACCTTCGCGCTGCCGGAGATCCGTTCGGGCACCGTGGCCGACGCCGCCTCGGTCAAGCTGCCGAAGCGCATTCCCTATCACGTGGCGATGGATCTGCTGCTGACCGGCCGCTGGTTCGATGCCGAAGAGGCCCTGCGCTGGGGAATCGTGAAGGAGATCACGACGCCGGCGGAGCTTCTGGACAAGGCCTGGGACCTTGCGCGGCTTCTCGAAAACGGGCCGCCGCTCGTCTATGCGGCGATCAAGGAAGTGGTGCGCGAGGCCGAGGCCCTGCGTTTTCAGGACGCGCTGAACCGGATCACCAAGCGGCAGCTCGCGACGGTCGACCGGCTCTATTCCTCGCAGGACCAGCTCGAGGGCGCCCGCGCCTTCGCCGAAAAGCGCGACCCGGTCTGGAAGGGGCGCTGAGGGGGCTTCCGCCCCCTCTTGGCCTTGCGGCCAATTCACCCCGGAGGATATTTGCCGAACAGGCGAAGGCTGGCCCGCTTCATCTGTTCACAAATATCCCCGCGCGGAGCGCGCCCTCAGTCTCCGCGCGGGAAGCGTTTGGAGGTTTCGAGCACGTTCAGATCCATGTGGTTGCGCATGTAGCGTTCCGAGGCATCGCGGAGCGGCTGGAAATCCCACGGGAAGTAGCTGCCGTTGCGGAGTGCCTCGTAGACGACCCAGCGGCGCGCCTGGCTGGCACGGATCTCGGCGTCGAATCGGGCGAGATCCCAGCGCGCCTCGGACTGCGCCCTGAGGCGGGTCAGCGTCTCCGCATGGGCCGGGTCGCCGGCCAGGTTGGTCCGTTCGTGCGGATCCGCCTCGAGGTCGAAGAGCAGGTCGGGGTCGAGTGCGCAGCGGGTGTATTTCCAGCGCCCCTCGCGCAGCGCGACGAGCGGCGCGTAGGAGGCCTCGGCGGCGTATTCCATGCAGACCGGCGCAGTGCGCCGGGCGCCGTTGGCGAGCGGCACGAGGCTCTCGCCGTCGGTCCAGGGCAGGACCTCGTCCAGCGACACCCCGGCGAGCTCGCAGAGCGTGGGCGTGACGTCCAGGGTCGAGACCGACACGTCGATGCGGTGGGGCCGGACTCCGGGGGCGGCGATCATCAGCGGAACCCGGGCCGAGCCCTCGAAGAAGGTCATCTTGTACCAGAGCCCGCGTTCGCCGAGCATGTCGCCGTGGTCGGAGACGAAGACCACGATCGCCTCCTGTCCGGTCGCCTCCATCACCTTGAGGATCCCGGCGATCTTGTCGTCGAGATAGGAGATGTTGGCGAGATAGGCACGGCGCGCACGGCGGATGTGGTCTTCGGTGATGGAGTAGCTGCGCCAGTCGTTGGCGTCGAAGATGCGCCTGGAATGGGCATCGTGATCCTCGTAGGCCATCGCCGGCACGTCGGGCAGGAGGTGGTCGCAATCCTCGTAGAGATCCCAGTATGTCCTGCGCGCGACGTAAGGGTCGTGCGGGTGGGTGAAGCTCACCGTCAGGCACCAGGGCCGGGTGTCGGCGCCGCGCGCCAGGTCGTAGAGCTTCTGCTCGGCGTTGAAGGCGACCTCGTCGTCGTATTCCATCTGGTTGGTGATCTCGGCCACGCCGGCGCCGGTGACCGAGCCCATGTTGTGATACCACCAGTCGATCCGTTCGCCGGGTTTGCGGTAGTCGGGCGTCCAGCCGAAATCGGCAGGATAGATATCGGTCGTGAGCCGGCTCTCGAAGCCATGGAGCTGGTCCGGGCCGACGAAATGCATCTTGCCCGAGAGGCAGGTCTGGTAGCCGGCGCGGCGGAGGTGATGCGCGAAGGTCGGGATGTCGGAAGCAAACTCGGCGGCATTGTCGTAGACCCCGGTGCGCGAGGGCAGCCGGCCGGTCATGAAGGAGGCCCGCCCCGGCGCGCAGAGCGGCGAGGCGGTATAGGCGTTGCGGAACCGCACCGAACGTGCGGCGAGCGCCTTGAGCGCCGGTGCGTGCAGCCAGTCTGCCGGACCGTCGGGAAAGAGCGTCCCGTTCAGCTGGTCGACCATGAGGATGAGGATGTTGGGGCGTGTCATGGCTCTCTCTTCGCGCTTCGTTCGGCCGCAGCGTGACAGGCCGGGCGGGCGCTGCGCGTCGCGGGGCGACATCGACGTGACGCGAGCGGCATGGCGACGGTCGCGATCCTCTGTCAGTCTCGCCGCAGGCACTACGGAGCGGCGCATGCGAACGGTCGAGCGTTTTCCCCACGCGGTAGACGAAACCCCGGATACCGGCATCGTCCTGGCGGACGGCACCCGGCTTTCGGCGCGGGTCTGGATGCCCGCGGGCCCGGGACCCTTCCCGGCGGTGCTCGAATTCCTGCCCTATCGCAAGCGCGACGGCACCACCGTGCGCGACGCGCTGACCCATCCCTGGTTCGCCGGGCACGGGCTCGCCTGCCTGCGTGTCGACATGCGCGGCAACGGCGACAGCGAGGGGCTGATGGAAGATGAATACAGCCCCCGGGAACTGGCCGACGCGGTCGAGGTGATCGACTGGATCGCCGCGCAGCCCTGGTCGAACGGCCGTGTGGGCATGATGGGGATCAGCTGGGGCGGCTTCAATTCGCTTCAGGTCGCCGCGCTTGCGCCCGAACCGCTCAAGGCCATCGTCACGCTCTGCTCGACGGTCGATCGCTATGCCGACGACATCCATTACAAGGGCGGCTGTCTTCTGAACGAGAACCTCGGCTGGGGGGCGACGATGTGGGCCTATTCGTCGCGCCCGCCCGATCCGGCGCTGCGCCAGGGCTGGCATGAGATGTGGCAGGAGCGGCTGGCCGCCGAGCCCTTCCTGCCGGCGCTCTGGCTGCGCCACCAGAACCGGGATGCCTACTGGAAACACGGCTCGGTCTGCGAGAATTACGGGGCGATCAAGGCAGCGGTGCTGGCCGTCGGCGGCTGGGGCGACAGCTACAAGAACGCCGTGCCGGCGCTGGTGCAGAACATCGCAGCTCCGGTGAAGGGGATCGTCGGGCCCTGGGTGCACAAGTATCCGCATTTCGCGGTGCCCGAGCCGCGGATCGGCTTTCTGCAGGAGGCGCTGCGCTGGTGGCGGCGCTGGCTCGCCGGTGCGCCCGACGGGGTCGAGGACGAGCCGGCCTATCGGGTCTATCTGATGGACGGCGTGCGGCCGGCCTCATGGTATGACCACCGCCCCGGTCGCTGGATCGCCGAGCCCGCCTGGCCGGCGCCGGGGATCACCACCGAGACATTGGTGCTGGGGGACGGGACGCTTGGCACGGGAACTGGCACGGGGGCTGGCGGGCCGGGCGCGCCGTTCCGGGTGACGGTCGCGAGCCCGCAGGACTGCGGCATGGATGGCGGCGAATTCTGCGCGATCTGGCTTGGCCCCGAGATGCCGGGCGACCAGCGCCGCGACGATGCGCTGTCGGCCACCTTCGACAGCGCGCCGATGGCGGCGACCGATATCGTCGGGGCGCCGGTGGTGCGGCTCAGGCTCACGCCCGACAAGCCGGTGGCGCAGATCGCGGTGCGGCTCAACCATGTCCACCCCGACGGCGCGGCGACGCGGATCACCTGGGGGGTGCTGAACCTCTGTCGCGCGGGGTCCATGGAGCACCCCGAGCCGCTGGTGCCCGGTCGCGAGATCGAGATCGCGCTCGCGCTCGATCACATCGCCTACCGCCTGCCCGAGGGGCACGCGCTCCGGCTCTCGGTCTCGACCTCCTACTGGCCGATGGTCTGGCCGGTACCCGAGGCCGCGACGCTGGTGCTGAGCGGGGGCTCGGTCGACCTGCCGGTGCGCGCCGCGGGCGGGGCGGGCGACGAGGTGCGCTTCGAGCCGGCCGAGGCGGCGCCGGCGCTGCAAGCCCGCGAGATCCGGCCCGGCGGCCATGTGCGGCGCACCGAGATCGACCAGCGCACTGGCATCGTCAGCCTGATCATAGAGGATGACTTCGGCGAGGCGGAAAATCTCGACCACGGGCTCATTGCCGGCTCGGTGGCGCGCGAACGCTGGGACATCCATCCCGACGATCCGCTCTCGGCGCGCGGTCAGGCGCACTGGAGCGAGGTGGTGGAGCGCGACGGCATCCGGCTGCGGACCGAGGCGCGCTGTTCGATGCGGTCGGACGCGCAGGCCTTTCACCTCGACGCCACGCTTCAGGCCTTCGAGAACGAGGTGCTGGTCTTCGAGACCGCCAAGAGCGACACGATCCCGCGCGATCACCGCTGAGCGGGCTCAGTTGCGAAAGTCGCTGCCCTCGCCATCAAGGAGCGCCTTGATTTCGGAGAGGAAATGGTGAGCGGTATCGGGATAGGCCTCCCATTCGCGGGCGGTCTTCTCGGCGATCTCGTCGGGCAGCACCCTGAGCGGCTGGCCGGTCTGCAGCGCCCGGATATAGGTCTCGGCGGCGCGCTCGAGATAGTAGAGCCGGTTGAAGGTCTCGGCGACGCTGGTGCCGATCACCAGGACGCCGTGGTTGCCCATGATCATGGTATGGACCTTGGGGTTGCGCAGCAGCCTCGCGCAGCGCGCGCCTTCCTCCTCGAAGGCCATGCCGCCATAGGCGCCGTCGATCACGTGGCGGCCGAAGAACATGGCGCTGTTCTGGTCGATGGGCGGCAGGCGCGAATCGGCGAGGCTGGCCAGCACGGTCGCGTGGATCGAATGGACATGCATCACGCAGCGCGCATGCGGGCAGGCACGGTGGACCGCGCCATGAAGCCCCCAGGCGGTCGGGTCTGGGGCATCGGGCCGGTCCAGCGTGGCCGGATCGTCGGCATCGACCAGGAGCAGGTCGGAGGCACGGATGCGCGCGAAATGGCGCGCGAAGGGGTTGATCAGGAACTGCGATCCCGTCTCGTT
This sequence comes from Albidovulum sp., assembly GCA_020637635.1. GTDB lineage: Bacteria > Pseudomonadota > Alphaproteobacteria > Rhodobacterales > Rhodobacteraceae > Albidovulum. Next base: position 191,547 of record JACKKB010000005.1, on the reverse strand, counting down.
CACGGCGAGGCTGAAGTGGTTGGCGACGGCCTCGTGCATGTCGAGCCGCGCCGCCCAGCGGAAGGCGGCGGCAAGATCGGTGCGTTCGGCGACATGGTCGAGGTTGGGGCGGGTCTGGACGGTCATGATGCCTCCGGGCGGAATGCGCGCCGGGGCAGCATCGCGCCGCGCCACGTCGTCCGCAAGCGCCGAATGCGCGATCAGAGCCGGGCCAGCCGCTCGGTCAGCAAGCCGTAGAACGCCCCGGCATCGATCCCGCCGAGGAAGGTCGCGTTCGGCGCCCGCCCGCTGACCCCCCACCAGTCCGCCACGGTCATGCCGGTGGTGAGCCGGCCGGAGGTCTCGATCTCGACGTTGACGTGGCGGCCGGTGAAGAGATCTGGCCTGAGGATGTAGGCGATGGTGCAGGGGTCATGGAGCGGCGCGCCCTCGCTGCCGTATTTCGCCATGTCGAAGCGTTCGAAGAAATCGGTCCAGCTTGCGACCGCGGCGCCGACGGGCGTGCCGAGGGCGCGGAACGCCTCGATCCGAGACCGGGTGGTGAGCGCCTTGTGCGTCACGTCGAGCGGCACGACGACCAGCGGCACGCCCGCGCGAAACACGATCTCGGCCGCCTCGGGATCGACATAGATGTTGAACTCGGCCGCCGGGGTGACGTTGCCGACCTCGAAATAGGCGCCGCCCATGAGCACGATGCGGCCGACCCGCGCGACTATGTCGGGGGCGCGGGTGAAGGCGCTGGCGATGTTGGTGAGCGGCCCGATCGGCACCAGCGTGATGCTGCCCGGCGGCTCGCGGCGCAGGGTCTCGATGAGGAAATCGACGGCATGTGCGGCTTGCAGCGGCATCGTCGGTTCAGGCAGCGCGATGCCGTCGAGCCCGGTCTTGCCGTGGACGTATTCGGCGGTGACGAGCTTGCGGCTGAGCGGGGCCGCGGCGCCGGCGAAGACCGGAATGTCGCGCCGCCCGGCCAGTTCGCAGATCATGCGGGCGTTCCGCTCGGTCAGGTCGAGCGGCACGTTGCCGGCAACCGCGGTAATGCCCAGCAGTTCGATCTCGGGCGAGGCGAGGGCCAGAAGGATGGCCACGGCATCGTCCTGGCCGGGATCGGTGTCGATGATGATCTTCTCTGCCCGCATCATCTTCTCCGCCCGCACCATCTTCTCTGCCCGCCCCATCTTCTCTGCCCGGACCGCCGCCGGTGCCGCTTTTCGCCGAGTCTGGCGGGCGGCGCCGGGATTGTCCAGCGTCTCCACCCCCTGGATGTCGCCGGCCCCGCCGGGCGCCCGCCCGAAGGGACGACGGGCCCGGCTCAGCCGTCGAAGTTCACCTCTTCCATGATCTTCAGCGCCTCGGGCCGTTCGCGGGCCACATCCATCAGGTTCACCGTGTCGGGCGTGAAGCTGCCCCAGCCTTGCACCAGCGCCGAGGCCGGCACGCCGGGCTTCACCGGAAACTCGTTGTTGGTCTCGGCGTAGATCTTCTGGGCCTCGTCCGAGGACAGGAACTCCATCAGTTTCTGCGCCGCCGCGCGGTTCGGCGCGGCCTTGGTCATGGCGACGCCCGAGACGTTCACATGGGTGCCGCCACCCTCGAAGACCGGAAAGACGATGCGCACCGAATTGGCCCATTCCGCCTGTTCGGGATCGGCCAGCATCTCGCCCATGTAATAGGTATTGCCGAGCGAGATGTCGCATTCTCCGGCCCAGATCGACTTCACCTGGCTGCGGTCGTTGCCTTCGGGCTTCTTGGCGAGATTGGCGCGCAACCCCGTGGCCCAGGTCTTCATGTAGGCGGCGTCGTGGTGCAGGATCATCGCCGCGGCAAGGCCGAGGTTGTAGTCATGCGTGCCCGGACGGGTGCAGATGCGGCCCGTCCACTTCGGATCGGCCAGATCCTCGTAGGTCGTCACCTCGCCGTCCTTCACCCGCTCCTTGCTGGCATAGACGATGCGCGCGCGGCTGGTCAGTCCGAACCACTGGTTGCCGGGGTCGCGGAACTCGGCCGGGATGTTGGCCTCGAGGACGGGCGAGGAGACCGGCTGTGTGACGCCCGCGTCCACCACCTGGGAGAGCCGCGCGATATCGACCGTCATGACCAGATCGGCGGGGCTGCGGTCGCCCTCGCTCACCAGCCTCTCGACCATGCCCTTGTCGATGAAGGCGACATTGACGGCGATGCCGGTCTCGGCGGTGAAGGCATCGAAGAGCGGCTGCACCAGTTCGGGCTGCCGCAGGGAATAGACGTTCACCTCGTCGGCGAGCGCCGGCAGGGCGATGGCGAGAAGGGGCAGGGCGGTGGTTGTCGCGCGCAGTATCATGTCCGAGTCCTTTTGTCAGGTTTGCCCGGTTATGCGGGACGGCGCCGGGCCTGTCAATACATGAGCGTTTTAGTCACGTATTCCCCGGCCGCGGAGTATCCCCGGCATCTTCGGCCGCCTTCCCGGCCATCTTCCCCGCCGCCTTCTCGGCCGCCTTCGCAGCGTTCCAGAGCGCATCCATCTCGGCCAGATCGCTGTCCTCGGGCCGCTTGCCCCGCGCCGCGAGCGCCGCCTCGATGGCGGCGAACCGGCGGGTGAACTTGGCGTTCGCCGCCCGCAGCGCCGCCTCGGGATCGACCTGCAGATGGCGCGCGAGGTTGGCCGCGACGAAGAGCAGATCGCCCATCTCCTCGAAGACCTCGGCCGCGCCCAGGCTGTCGCGCGCCTCGGTCAACTCGCGCGCTTCCTCGGCGATCTTGTCGATCACCTCGCCCGTCGTCGGCCAGTCGAAGCCCACGCGCGCGGCGCGGTTTTGCAGCTTGATCGCGCGGGTGAGCGCCGGCAATCCCGTCGCCACGCCGTCGAGCGTGCCCTGCGCCCCCCGTTCGGTCGCCTTGAGACGCTCCCAGTCGCGGGTCTGCTCGGCCGCGCTCTTGTCGCGGCTCTCGTCGCCGAAGACATGCGGATGGCGCGCCACCATCTTGTCCGAGATCGCCCGGACCACATCGCCGAATGCGAAATGCCCGGCCTCCTCGGCCAAGCGCGCGTGATACACCGCCTGGAACAGCAGATCGCCGAGCTCGCCCTTCAGCTCGCTCCAGGCCTGCCGGTCTATCGCGTCGGCAACCTCGTAGGCCTCCTCGATCGTATAGGGGGCGATGGTCGAGAAGTCCTGCTCCAGGTCCCAGGGGCAGCCGCCGGCGGGATCGCGCAGGCGGGCCATGATCTCGACCAGGCGGGCGATGCCGCCCTCGGGGTCGTGCACCGGCTCCCTGGGGGATCGCGTCGCCTGGGACATTGCACCTCTCCGTCTTTTCGGCTCTTCTGTCGCCGACTAAGCGCAACCTCGCCCGAGAGTCCACATGCCCGTTCTGAACCGCATCGCCGATCTGGCGCCCGAAATGGCCTCCTGGCGGCGCCACCTGCACGAACACCCCGAACTCGGCTTCGACTGCCACGAGACCGCCGCCTTCGTCGCGGCGCGGCTGCGGGAGTTCGGCATCACCGAGATCCACGAGGGCATCGCGAAGACCGGGATCGTGGCGATCATCGAGGGGCAGGGCGCGGGGCCGACGATCGGGCTCAGGGCCGACATGGACGCGCTGCCGATCACCGAGGCGACGGGGCTCGACTATGCCTCGAAGCGCCCGGGCGTCATGCATGCCTGCGGCCATGACGGCCATACCGCGATGCTGCTCGGCGCGGCGAAGTACCTGGCCGAGACGCGACGCTTTCGCGGTCGCGTGGCGCTCATTTTCCAGCCTGCCGAGGAGGATGGCGGCGGCGGCAACGTGATGGTCGAGGAAGGCATCCTCGACCGGTTCGACATCGCCGAAGTCTATGCCCTCCACAACACCCCGGGCGTGCCGCTCGGCCGTTTCGTGACCAGGCCCGGCCCGATCATGGCCGCGGTCGACACGCTGTTCGTGACGCTGAGCGGGCGGGGCGGGCACGGCGCCTATCCGCATGACTGCATCGACCCCGTCCCGGCCGTGGTGGCGCTTGCCACTTCCCTGCAGACGATCGTCAGCCGTAACATCAGCCCGCTGAAGGAAGCCGTTGTTTCGGTGACGGAAATTCACTCCGGAACCGCCTCGAACATCATCCCCGAGACGGCACGGCTCACCGCCACGATCCGCAGCTTCGACCCCGAAGTGCGGGCGCTCATCAAGACCCGCGTCCATGAGATCGTGGCCGGGATCGCCGCCGCGCATCAGGTCAGTGCCGAGACGCACTATGACTGGGGCTATCCGGCGACCGTGAATGACGCCGACAAGACCGCCTTCGCCGTTGATGTCGCGGCCGATATCGCCGGTGCCGCCGGCGTCGAGGCGGGCGCGGGGCGCGAGATGGGGGCCGAGGATTTCTCCTACCTGCTCGAAAAGCGCCCGGGCTGCTACCTCTTCCTTGGCCAGGGCGCCGGGGCCGGCCTCCACCACGCGGCCTACAATTTCAACGACGAGGCAGCACCTTACGGGGCAAGCTTCCTTGCCCGCGTAGCCGAAACGGCGCAGCCGCTCTGAGTGCGCCACGCCCAGGTGGGGCAGATCAGCGTGCAGATCGGCGTGCAGATCGGGGGGGCTGACCGGTGGACCCGCCAGGGGGACTGGGCGATTTGATCAAGCGTTCTTGACGAATCGCCCCCGATCGCCTCGGATCGCCCCATCCGGATCGGCGGCGTCTCCGGCTTGAACGACGCCAGACCCCATCACGGAGTCCTCCCATGGCTTTGGAAGACGCGAAAAGCGAGGTCGACCTCGCATTCACCCGGGCGGACCGGCGCGGCCTTGCCTTCGAGAACGCCTTCGGCGGTGCCACCAGCTTCCTGCGCCGGCGCTATTCGAAGGATCTCAGCGGCGTCGACCTGGCGATTACCGGCGTGGCCTTCGATCAGGCGGTGTCGCACCGCACCGGCACCCGCTTCGGCCCGCGCGCGGTGCGCGAGGCCTCGGCGCTGCAGCCCTTCGATCCGCCCTACGGCTGGGGCTATTCGCCGCTCGAGGAGCTCGACATCGTCGACTACGGCGATCTCGCCTTCGACTACGCCAGGGTCGCCGATTTCCCCGACGCGCTCAGCGCGCATATCCGGGGTATCCTCGCCGCAGGCGCGGGCACGCTGACGCTCGGGGGCGATCACTACATCACCTTCCCGATCCTCAAGGCCTATGCCGAAAGGTTCGGCCCAATCAGCCTTCTGCACTTCGATGCCCATTCCGACACCTGGGTCGACGACGACTTCACCCGGATCGACCACGGGACGATGTTCTACAAGGCGATCAAGTCCGGGATCGTGGATCCCGCGACCTCGGTCCAGGTCGGCATCCGCACCCACAACGACGATTTCATGGGCGTCCATGTCATCGACGCCCGCGAGGTGCACGAGACCGGCGCGGCGGCGGTTGTGGCCAAGATCAAGGACATCGTCGGCACCCGCCCGACCTATCTCACCTTCGACATCGACTGCCTCGATCCGGCCTTCGCGCCCGGCACCGGCACCCCCGTCTGGGGCGGGCTCGCCTCCTGGCAGGCGGCCGCGATCCTGCGCGATCTCGCCGGCATCTCGCTTGTCGGCGGCGATGTGGTCGAGGTTTCCCCCGCCTACGACACGACCGGGGCGACGGCGATCGCCGGCGCACACGTCGCGCACGAGCTCATCTGCCTTTACGGATGGACACGGCGGAGGGCGTGAGACCGGCACTCCTCCTCCTCGCGCTGCTTGCGCTCGGGGGCATGGCCTGGATCCGCCTCGCCCCTTCCGACCCGGCGCGGTGGAATGTCCGCGACGGGCGGTTCCAGGAGGGGCGCCGGATCATCGCCGGCCCTGGCCGCGGGGACAGCGTCGAGCAGGACGCGGACGGCGCGCGGGGGATCAGCCGGCTCTACCCGGATACCCCCGCCGAGCTCTTGCACCGCCTCGATCTCGTGGCCCTGTCGACGCCCCGAACGGCCAGGCTCGCCGGCAGTCCAGAGGCGGGACTGATGACCTGGATCACCCGGTCCGCGATCTTCGGATTTCCCGACTACACCACCGCCGAGGTGCGCGAAAGCGATCGGGGCGCCGCTGTCCTCCTCTTCGCCCGCCAGCGCTTCGGCAGGAAGGATTTCGGCGTCAACGCCGCGCGGCTCGGGGACTGGCTCGCACGGCTTGGTCGCTGAGCTTCATCTGTTCGGAAATATCCCGCGGGGGTCCGGGGGTGTGAAACCCCCGGCCTCTCCCCCTTGACCGCCGCGCGGACACGCGCCAAACCCCGGCCATGGTGCCCTTGGACAAGCTCGACCAGATCCGCCGCCGCTTCGAGTTCCTCGAAGCGAAGCTTTCCGCCGGCGCCGAGCCTGCCGAGATCGCCGCGCTCAGCCGCGAATATTCCGGTCTGAAACCCGTCGTCGCCGAAATCGCCACCTACCGGCAGGCGCTGGCGGACCTCGGCGAGGCCGAGACGATGCTTTCCGACCCCGAGATGCGGGCGCTCGCCGAGGACGAGATCCCGGCCCTCAAGGCCCGCATCCCCGAGATGGAGAACCGCCTCAGGATCGCGCTTCTGCCGAAGGACGCCGCCGACGCCCGCCCCGCCATCGTCGAGATCCGCCCCGGCACCGGCGGCGAGGAGGCGGCGCTTTTCGCCGGCGATCTTCTGCGCATGTACCAGAAATACGCCGAGAGCATGGGCTGGCGCTTCGAGCTTCTGGAACTCAGCCAGACCGAGCTTGGCGGCGTCAGGGAGGCGATGGCGCGGGTCGAGGGCGAGGGCGTCTTCGCCCGGCTCAAGTTCGAATCCGGCGTCCACCGCGTCCAGCGCGTCCCCGAGACCGAGGCGGGCGGCCGCATCCACACCTCGGCCGCCACCGTCGCCGTCCTGCCCGAGGCCGAGGAGGTCGAGATCGACATCCCGGCCGCCGATATCCGCATCGACACGATGCGGGCGTCGGGCGCGGGGGGCCAGCACGTCAACACCACCGACTCGGCGGTGCGGATCACCCACCTTCCGACCGGCATCGTCGTCACCTCCTCGGAAAAGTCGCAGCACCAGAACCGCGCCAACGCGATGGCGGTGCTCCGGGCGCGGCTCTATGACATGGAACGCTCGAAGGCCGCCGATGCCCGCGCCGCCGACCGCAGGGCCCAGGTGGGCAGCGGCGACCGCTCCGAACGCATCCGCACCTACAACTTCCCGCAGGGCCGCATGACCGACCACCGGATCGGCCTCACGCTCTACCGGCTCGACCAGGTGATGCAGGGCGACCTGACCGAGGTCATCGACGCGCTCATCGCCGAGGATCAGGCGGCACGGCTGGCGGAGATGGAGGCGTGAATCTGTCCCGTGCCGTGAAGGTGCTGGCCGAGAAGGGGGTGCCCGACCCGGCCCGCGATGTGCGACGGCTTTTCGACTGGGCCTACGAGATCGGACAGAGCGCGCCGGAATCCCAAAGCCGCGACACCCCCAACGACCTGACGCTGGAGATGTTCGGCATTGCGCTTGCGGAACGCGCCCGCCGCAGGCCGGTGTCGCAGATCATAGGAAGGCGCGCCTTCTGGCGGCATGACTTCGCGGTCACGCCGGACGTGCTGGACCCGCGCCCCGAGACCGAGATGCTCGTCGTCGCGGCGCTGGAGCAGCCCTTTACCCGGCTGCTGGATCTTGGCACCGGCTCGGGCTGCATCCTGATCAGCCTTCTGGCCGACCGGCCCTCTGCAAAAGGCGTCGGCACAGATCTGTCCGAGGCGGCGCTCGAGGTGGCGCTGCGTAACGCCAGGCAGCTGGGGGTCGCGGAGCGGGCCCGGTTCCAGCGCGCGAACTGGTTCGACGGGATCGCGGGGCGTTTCGATCTCATCGTCTCCAACCCGCCCTATATCGCCGGGGCCGAGATGGCCGGGCTCGCCCCCGAAGTGCGCGACTGGGAGCCGCATCTGGCGCTCAGCCCGGGCGGCGACGGGCTTGCCGCCTACCGGGCGATTGCCGCGGGGGCGGGGGCGCGGCTGATGCCGGGCGGGCGGCTCCTCGTCGAGATCGGGCCCACGCAGGGGGCTTCCGTCACCGCGCTTCTGCGGGCGGCGGGGTTCGCTGCGATCGAGATCCGCCCCGACCTCGACGGGCGCGACCGGGTCGTGCTGGCCCGCAAGCCCGGCGAAAGCGGCGATTGCGGCGCAACCTGAGGCCTTCCGGGCGGCCAGGGGTCTCTGCCTGCAGCATATTGTCGCCGAAACGCCGGAACCGGCGGCCTTCGCGCAGAAATCGCTTGCCCCCGGGGCAGCAACATGCATTAAGGGATCTGTCGCGGGCGGATATTTCCCGTCTGCCCCGACGGCCTTGCCCAGAACCAAGCGTCTTGCCATCGCGCCGAACCGTCGGTGCCGGGTGCGGGACCGGGCAAGTCCGATCCCCGCCAATGGCCTGGAAATACGAAAGCATATGAGATCTTCGAAATCCCGCTCGCGTTCCAAATCGAACCGGCAACGTTCGCTTGGCAATATCGTCAACCGCGTCTTCGACAGCTCCGGCCCCGAGGGCAAGGTCCGCGGCACGCCGCAGCAGATCATTGACAAATACCTCATGCTCGCCCGCGACGCGCAGCTCTCCAACGACCGCGTCGCCGAGCAGAACTTCCTTCAGCATGCCGAGCACTACACGCGGATGCTGAGCGAGGCGCAACGCGAGATGGCGCGCGAACAGGAAGGCCGGCAGGGCGGCGAAGGCTACAGCCATCAAGGCGGTCAGGGCCAGAACGGCAACGCCTATTCCGGCCAGCAGGGCGGAGGTCAGCAGGGCGGAGCTCAGCAGGGCAGCGGCCAGCAGGGCGGAGGCCAGGGTGGCGGCAATGGCGGTCAGGGCGGCAATCCCTACGGCGGCCAGGGCCATGGCGGCGATCAGGACGGCGGCGAGCGGCGCGGACGGCGGCATGACGGTGGCCGTCAGGACCGCCCGGCCAGCGAGCCTGCCTTCGGCGGCGGCGCTGACGAAGGCCCCGGTCTCGTCGAGACGCCCGAGGCCAGCCATATGTCCGAGCGCAGTGCGCCGATGATCCCCGAGATGCCGGCCCCGGACGCGGATCCCGCGCCGCGGGCCAAGCAGCGCGCCCCGCGCAAGCCGCGCGCCAAGAGCGGCGACCAGGAGAGCAGCGCCAGCGACAAGACCCGCGACGGCGCCGCCGACGCCGCCGAATGAACATCGCCGGCAGGCGCCCCGGCGATTGTCCGGGGGCCGAAGGCCCGGCGCCGGCCCCCGGCTCGAAGGCCCCGGGGGCGCTCTGACGGCCCTGCCGCGATCCCGTTCCGAACCTCTGATACGGGGGCCACTCGGCCGCCGCTCAGCCGCCGTCGAGCGCCCGTGCCAGGCGGCAATAGGCCTCCAGTCCAATCTCCTCGGCCCGGGCGGTGGGCGCGATCCCGACCGCCTCGAGCCGGGCCTCGATCCCCGGCGCGATGCCCTTCAGGCTCGACCGCAGCATCTTGCGCCGCTGGTTGAACCCGGCGGCGACGATGCGGTTCAGCGTCGCGGGATCGGCGGGAAACCGTGGCGCGGGAAGCGCCGTCAGATGCACCACGGCGGAGCGGACCTTGGGCGCCGGGGTGAAGGCCTCGGGCGGCAGCGTCATGACGATGCGTGCATCCGTGCGCCACTGGGCGAGGAGCGCCAGCCTGCCATAGGCCTTCTGTCCCGGCAGGGCGACGATACGCTCGGCCACTTCCTTCTGGAACATCAGCGTCAGGCTCTGCCAGTAGGGCGGCCAGTCCGGCGGCGTCAGCCAGCGCACAAGCAGCTCGGTGCCGACATTGTAGGGCAGGTTGGCCACGACCCGGATCGGCGGCGTCAGGTGGGCGCGGGCGTCGACATCCAGCGCATCGGCATTCATGACCTCGAGCCGGTCGGGGTAGGCGGCGGCGATCTCGGCCAGGGCCGGCAGGCAGCGGGGGTCCTTCTCGATCGCCAGAACGCGGCGCGCGCCCTCGGCCAGAAGGCCCCGGGTCAGCCCGCCCGGGCCGGGCCCGACCTCGAGCACGTCGGCGGCGCCAAGATCGCCGGCGGCGCGGGCGATCTTGGCAGTGAGGTTCAGATCGAGAAGGAAGTTCTGGCCGAGCGCCTTGCGCGCCGCGATCCCGTGCGTCGCGATCACCTCGCGCAGCGGCGGCAGGCCGTCAGGCGCGGCCATCGGACGCCTCGCGGGCCGCGGCCTCGGCACGCATCGCTGCCATCCCGTGCGCCATTGTCAGGGCGGCGATCAGGCTTGCGGGGTCGGCACGGCCGGCGCCGGCGATGTCGTAGGCGGTGCCGTGGTCGGGCGAGGTGCGCACGAAGGGCAGGCCGAGCGTGATGTTGACGCCGCCCGCGAAGTCGATGGACTTGATCGGGATCAGCGCCTGATCGTGATACATCGCCACCGCCGCGTCATAGCCGGCGCGGGCAACGGGGTGGAACATCGTGTCGGCCGGATGCGGCCCGCTGATCGCCATGCCCTCGGCCGCAAGCGCGGCGATCACCGGGGCGATGATCTCCTCTTCCTCGCGCCCCATTGCGCCGCCCTCGCCGGCGTGGGGGTTGAGCCCGGCGACCGCGATCCGGGGCGAAGCGATGCCGAAATCGCGGCGAAGGGCGGCGTGGGTCAGCGACAGGGTGTCGGCGAGCAGCCCGGCCGTCAGCCTGCGCGGCACCTCGGCCAGCGGTATGTGGATCGTCGTCGGCACCACCCGGAGCTCCGGGCAGGCGAGCATCATCACCACCTGCCGGACGCCCGCGAGATGGGCGAGATATTCGGTATGGCCGGGAAAGGCAAAGCCGGCGCCGTCCTTCAGCGCCTTCTTGTTGATGGGCGCGGTGCAGAGCGCCGCCGCCTCGCCCGCCATCACCAGCCGGACACCGGTCGCGATCGCCTCGATCACGGCGGCGGCGTTCTCGGGCGACGGCCGGCCGGGCCGGGCGGCGGCCGGAAAGCCGAGCGGCAGCACCGGCAGAAGGGACGACGGCACCGAGACGGCCTCGGCCGGCCGGGCGATCTCGCGGATCCGGGTGCCGGGCGGCAGATGCGCGGGATCGCCGATCCAGAAGAAGGCCAGACCGGCGCCGAGCCGGTCGCGTGCCTTCACGGCGATCTCGGGGCCGATGCCCGAGGGATCGCCGACGCTGAGCGCGACGGGCAGGTCCGGAACCGCGCGCGGGCGCCCGGCCGCCGTCGTCGATGGATCGCGCGTGGAGAGGGACATCGCGGGCCGTCAGGGCCGCGCGATCATCGCGTTGGCCTTCAGCGACGCCATGTAGCCCTCGGCCAGCCCGCCGAGGCGCTGGTTCACGAGTTCCTCGCGCACCTGCGCCCGGCCCGGCCCCTTGCCGAAGCCGAGATCGGGGTCGATCGCCGGCGCACCGTCGAGCGGAACCGCGGCGGCGAGCGCGCCGCCCTGGATGCTGCCGGCCGTGGCGCTGCGCTTGCAGAGCATCACGAAGACCAGAGTGCCGCCGCGGTTCAGCGTGGTGCTTTCGTTGTCGTCGAGCGGTGCAATCGCGCGGGCGATATCGGCGGGCAGGGCGCCCTGCGGCCGGGTTTCGCGAATCAGCCGGTCCGCCGGCTGCTTGCGGGCGATGCGGTAGAGATCGTCACAGGTGTCGACCTCGCCCCGGACCCGCTCGGCCTCGGCGGTGGCAGCCTGGCCGCCGGGAATGAGGTATTGCGCGTAATCGACGGAAATGTCGCGCGGATTTATCTCGCCACCCTGCTGGATGCCGCGCAGCCGGAAAAGCCCGATGGCCTTGCCGAGCGGGACCGGCTCGCTCACCTGACCGTTGGCGAGCGCGGCGACGGCGCTGCGCGCCTGCGGCGGCAGGTTGGTCAACGGGATCCAGCCGATCTGGCCGCCCTGGTCGCGCGACGCGGCCGCCGAATACTGCCGCGCGGCGGCGGCGAAGGCGGCCTCGGAGCGCAGGCTCCTGGACAGTTCCTCGGCGGTGCGCCGCGCCTCCGGGGCGTTGGCGGGGCCGAAGGGGATCAGGATCTCGGACAGCAGCACCCGCGGCCCGGCGCCGCGCTGTGCCGGCACCGAGAGCGCGCGGTCGATCTCGGCCTCGGAGATGGAAATCTTCGGGGCAAAGCGCGTCCGCACCACGTCGCGCCACAGAAGGCCGGCGCGCACGAAATCGCGGAAGGTCTCGGGCTCGACCCCGGCCTGCCCGATCGCCGTCAGGAACTGCTCGGTCTCAAGATTGGCACGGCCGGCGAACTCGGCCATGCCGGCGGTGAGCTGCTCGTCGGTCAGCGTCAGGCCCATGGCCTTGGCGGCCTGCAACCGCAGCCGATCCTCGATCAGCCCGGTCTCGGCCATCTGCTCGATGTCACCCGGAATGCGCAGCACGGTCAGAAAGCGCTTGCGCTGTTCCAGCTCATAGCGCGTCACGACCTCGTCGTTCACGGTGATCGCGGGGGCAAAGCGCCCCGTCTGGGCGGTGGCCGGCGCCACGGCGGCCAGAAACGCCAGCGGCACGATCAGGGTCAGCGCTCGTAGTTTGGTCATTGTCGGTCCGCTCGTTGCTGCCGGTCTCAGCGCTGCCGGCTTGGTTTCGTCCGGGGGCTCCTCCGCCCGCCCGCTTCAGCCACCGCAGGCGCGCCGGTAACGGCGTCCGTCCTGACCGGTGCCGAAGCCATAAAGCGCCACGGACAGGCTGAAATCCGTGCTCGGCCTTACACTAGTCGAGGAAGTGAAACGACGCGAGAGGGAAAGATCGACCTCGGCGCATTCGTTGCGCCAGTTGAGGCCGAGCCCGGCCCGGGTGGTGCGTTCGGCCTCGAAATCGTAGCGCCCGCTGAGGGTGGCGTGCCAGTTGCGGGCAAAATCGAGACCGCCGCCGAAGATCATCTCGGAACTGGCGAAGTTGCGCCCCTCGGAGGGGTCGGCGACGAGCCAGGTGTAGCCGGCCGAGAGATCGAGCCGCCCGCGATCGTAGCCGAGGAGGAACTCGTCGCGCGAGAAGCTGAAGGCATCGTCGAAGATGGCGCGGTTGATGACCTGCAGGCCGGTTCCGCTGTCGAGATGGGTCACCAGGAGCCAGTCGCTCTGCGCGCCGTCAAGGCCGCTGCCGGCGCGGAACTGGCCGAGGTCCTTCTGGCGGATGACGCGCCCGGCGAGGACGCCGAGCGTCCAGCCCCCGGGATCGTAGCGCGTCCAGCCGACACCGAGATTGAGCCGGGTGCCGCGTTCGCGTTCGTCGGCGCCGGGAAAGCGGCTGAAGGCGAAGAGATTGCCCTCGTCGAAGGCGACAGTGCGGCTGTCCTCGTTCGGGGCCGGCTTGCCGCTGTCGGGGCTCCAGACAAGCTGGGCCACGGGTTCGATCACCTGGGTCGCGCCGCCCTGGCCGGCACGGCTCCAGGGCCAGCGCAGTTCGGCCATTCCGTAGGGGGTAAGCCGCGCCACCGTGCCGGGATAGCCCGCATCCTGCGCGATGGCATAGAAATCGGCGTCGAGCTCGGCCCCGATCGCGGCGACCATGCCGTTCGCCAGGATCCAGTTGCGCCGCCAGTCGACCGCCGCCGTGGCCCGCGCGGCATCGCGGCCGTCGACCATGCCGTCGCCGTTGGCGTCGGTCCGCACGGTAGAGGCGCGGCGGTAGCCGTGCAGGTCGAAGCTGAAGCGGCCCTCGCCGCCGAGATAGGCGGGGCTGAAGCGGCGGATCAGCGTCGCATCGGCCACGGTGTTCGGCAACAGCGGGTTCACGTCGCCGCTGCGCAGCGATTCATAGCTGTAGGCGCCGAGACCGATATATTCGTCGCGCCGGGTCCGGCTTATCGAGACGCCACTGGTCAGGCGGTCGGAATCGGTGATGCCGTAGTCGAGGAGATAGGCCCGGTCGGTCGCCTTCTGCAGCGTGAAATCGAGCCGGAAGTCCTCGGGCAGGGTGAAGTGGCCGTCGGCGAAGAGATAGCCGCGGAGCGGATCGGGGGTCAGCCGGTCCTGCGTCACGGCGCCGTTCACCTCGATGCCGCCGGTGCGGAAGGCCTCGCGGTAGCGAAACCCGAGCGTGCGGCTGCGTTCGGTCGTGAGATAGGGTTTCAGCGTCAGGTCGCGGCTGTCGCCGAGGGTGATGAAATAGGGCGCCTCGATGCCGAATCCGAGTTCGGTCGAGGTGCGGATCCTGGGCATCAGGAAACCGGTCGCACGGTCGAGCGTCGGGTCGGGCATCCTCAGCCGGGGAACGTAGAAGATCGGCAGGCCGGCGACGCGGAACTGCGCGCTGTCGAAGTAGATCTGCCGCAGATCGCGGTCGTGCACCACCCGGTCGGCGCGGATTTCCCAAAGCGGGGTCGGGTTCTGCGGGCAGACCTGGCAGGACGAGGCCACGGCGCGGTTCATCTCGGTATAGCGGCCGCCATCGCCGCCGCGGCGCATCTCGGCCGCGGCGATCTGGAGCTGGTCGTCGAGGATCATCCTGACCGAGCTCAGGATCCCCTCGGTCAGGTCGCGCGACAGCTCCGCGGCATCGGCGATGAGAACCGTGCCCGAGCCGTCGACAAGCGTGATCGGCCCCTCGATGGTCAGCAGACCGCTCTTGCCGTTGTAGACGATCCGTGGTGCCGTCAGCCTGGCGCCCTGGTAGAAGATCGTGACCGCCCCCTCGGCGGTCAGCGTGTCGTTGCCCGAAAGCGTGAAACGGTCGGCCACCATGCTGGCGCGGTCGGGGGCAGCGGCGGGCGCGCCCGTCCGGGCGCCCGCGGGCAAGGGCGCCACGAGCGGGCCGGCGAGCGCCAGCGCCGCGGCAAGGATCAGCGCGAAGGGGCGCCGGACCATCAGCCGTCCTCCAGATGCAGAAGCAGGCTCAGCGCCAGAAGCACCGCCGCGACGGGCGGTGTCCAGGCAGCGATCATGACCGGGATCTGGCCGTTCTCGCCGAGAACCTGCGCGAAGTTCCGCAGGAAGAATATCGCGAAACCGGCGGCAATGGCGAGAAGCACCATCGTGCCCGTCTTGCCCGAGCGGGCATGGCGCATGGTGAAGCCCGCGCCCACCATCACCATGGCGGCCAGAAGCAGTGGCAAGGCCAGTTCCATCTGCAGCCAGACGGCATGGCGGCGGCTTGAGAAGCCCGCACGCTCCAGCGCCTGGATGAAGCCGGGCAGATCCCAGACCGAGATCGACGCAGGCTTGGCAAAGCTGTCGCGGATCCGTTCGGGGGTCAGGTCGGATGGCAGGCTGATGCCGGCCAGCGTCTCGGCGTCGCGCTCGGGGTTGGTGCCCGGGCCGAAGCGCCAGCGTTTCACCTGGCTCAGGTCCCAGGCGCCGTTCTTCAGGATTGCCGAACGCGCGTCCCAGCGGGTCTCGGGCGCGCCCGCGGCATCGAAGGACAGGAAGACGACGCGCTCCAGCTGCGTGCCGTCGGGGTTGGACCGCTGGGCGTTGATGACCACCTGCCCGTCGGCGCCGCCCTGGCGCAGCCAGAGCCCCTCGCGGGTGACCGAGACGGTGCTGGCTTCGCCGCTGCGATAGCGGCTCGAGAGCGCCTCATAGCGCTTGGTCGTGGCCGCGACGATGGGATTGAGCGCGCTGACGGCAACAGCGCCGATCAGAAGCGCGGCGACGATCGGGGCCATGAGAGCGGCCAGGGCCGAGCGGCCGGCAGCCCGGATCACCACAAGCTCGGAGGACCGCGCGAGCGCGATGAAAAGCGCCACCGAGGCGAGGATCGTGACCAGCGGCAGGATCCGGTAGACCGACGCGGGGGTATTCAGGAGCGCCAGTTCGGCAAGCTCGGTCAGGCTCACGTCGTTGCGGGCAAAGGCGCGGATCTGCTCGATCATGTCGATCAGGTAGAGCACGACGAAGAAGCCCGCGAAGACCGTCAGGAAGGTCTTGAGGAACCGGCGCGCGATGTAGAGCGAGAGCGTCATGCCGGCTCCGGCTCGTAGGGGCGGGGCGGGCGCCGGCCGCGCCCGGCAAGCAGAAGCAGCGCCGCCGCCACCGCAAGCCCGGCAAGCGCCGGCGCATAGGCCACCGCCCAGTGCGCACCCTGGTTGGTGCCCGCCTTCGAGGCGGCGTTGGCAAGCAGTTGCAGCACGATGATGAACCCGGCCGCGCCGGCGATCTGGCGCCAGAGGCCGAAGCGGCTGAAGCCGCCGAGAAGCAGCGTCGCGAAGCCGATGAGCGCGGTCGACGCCGGCAGCAGCGTCTGTGCGATCCGTTCATGGCCGGCAAAGCGCATGCGCGCGGAGGTAAGGCCGAGAGTGCCGGCCGTGGCGTCATCGGCAAAGAGAAGGGCGGCGGTGGCCAGTTCGTCGACATCGGCGCGGCGCGGGCCGTCGTCGCCGGCCGCCGCGACGACGTCATAGGTGAAATCGACGAAGCGCGTCACCGTCAGCCGGGCGGTCGTGCTGTCGAGCGTCTGGACCATGCCGTCGAACATAACCAGCTTCGGGCCCGTGTCGTCGCTGACGAGGCGGGCGCGCTTGGCGGTATAGATCGACCTTTGGCCGGCGGTGCGCTTGTCGGAGAGGAACAGGTCGGTCAGCTCGCCCGACAGGTCGATCGAGCGGATGTAGAAGGTGAGCCCGCGGGCAGGGTGGTTGAAGGTGCCCTCGACGAGGAATTTCGCCGCCGTGTTCTGCGAGATCTCGAGCTGGCGTTCGGCCAGCCTGGCGCGGCTGGCCGGCACCAGGAAATGGACGAGGACGGCCATCATGAGCCCGACGACAAGACCGAAGTAGAGCACCGGCCGGGCCAGGCGGAAGGGCGAGAAGCCGGTCGCCTGCATCACCACCAGCTCGCTTTCCTGGCTGAGCCGGTTGGTCACGTAGACCGTGCCCACGAAGGCCGCGAGCGGCAGGACGAGACGGATCACGTTCGGCAGCGTGAGCGCGGTGAATTCCAGAAAGACCCAGGCCGACTGGCCGTCGGAAATGAGCTGGTCGAAGAGGCTGACGGCGCGGTTCACCCAGTAGACCGAGACCAGGACGAGCGCGAAGAAGCCGAACAGCATCAGAAGCTGCGACAGCATGTATCTGTCGAATCTGGACACGCCCGGTCTGCCTTCGTTTCTTGCCTGACCCGTTCTAGCCCATCGCGCGGGGGCGGAAAACTCATATCTGGCCAAGCCGCGGACGGGCGGCTAGTGTCCGGGCGAAACATCGCCGGAGAGATCGCATGAGCAGCAGCATTCCCGTTCAGTTCACCGAGGTCGATCTGGAGCTTCTCGCGGCGTTCGCGGGGCGGGTGGCACTTCTGCTGCCGGCCGCCGGGCGACCCTCGCCCGCGGTTCGCAAGCTCGACCGGCGGATGCGCGGCGCGGTGACGCGGGCCATGGAGAGCGCGGCCTGGAAGGCGCTGAAGCCCGGACAGGCGCTCGACCTGGCCTTTCCCGCCGGCATCGCCGCCGAGGCGGTGACGCTGGTGAAGCTGTCCGAGCGGCCCGACGGCGCCGAGGCGCGCAAGGCGGGCGCGGCGCTTGGTCGGGGGCTTGACGCCGGCGGACTCTGCGTGCTTGCCGGCAGCTTCCGGCGCCCGGGCGACCTGGCGCTCGGCATCGCGCTCAGGGGCTACGATTTCACCCGCTACAAGACCGAAGAGGTCAAGCCGAAGGGCCCGGTGACGATCCAGACCGCGGCCCCCGGGACGGCGGCCGAGGGCTTTGCGCCGCTCGCGGCGGTGGCCGAGGGTGTCTGTTTCACGCGCGATCTGGTCAACGAGCCCGCGAACGTGCTGACCACCACCGATTTCGCCAGGCGGCTGGCCGAGATGACGGCGCTCGGGCTCAAGGTCGAGGTGCTGGACGAGGGCCGGCTCGAGGCACTCGGGATGCGGGCGCTTCTCGGCGTCGGTCAGGGTTCGCAGAGCCCCTCCCAGGTGGTGGTGATGGAATGGCCCGGCGGCAGGAAGGGCGATGCGCCCTTCGCGCTCGTGGGCAAGGGTGTTGTCTTCGACACCGGCGGCATCTCGATCAAGCCGGCGGCCGGCATGGAAGAGATGACGATGGACATGGGCGGCGCCGGCGTCGTCGCGGGCGTCATGCGCACGCTCGCGCTGCGCAAGGCCAGGGCGAATGTCGTCGGGCTGGTCGGGATCGTCGAGAACATGCCCGACGGGCGGGCGCAGCGCCCGGGCGACATCGTCGCCTCGATGAAGGGCGACACGATCGAGGTGATCAACACCGATGCCGAGGGGCGGCTCGTGCTCGCCGATGTGCTCTGGTATGCGCAGGAGCGGTTCAAGCCGAGCGGGATGATCAACCTCGCGACGCTGACCGGCGCGATCATCGTGGCGCTCGGCCACGAGAATGCCGGCGTCTTCTCGAATGACGACAAGCTTGCCGCGGCGCTCCTGAAGGCCGCCGCCGCCGAGGGCGAGGGCGCCTGGCGGATGCCGATGGGACCGGCCTATGACGACCTCATCAAGTCGCGCCTGGCCGATGTGAAGAACACCGGGGGCCGCCCGGGCGGGTCGATCACCGCGGCGCAGTTCCTGCGCCGGTTCGTCAAGGACGAGACCCCCTGGTGCCATATCGACATCGCCGGCGTGGCGCTGCCGCCGAAGGAAACCGCGCTCGCGCCCAAGGGGGCCACGGGCTGGGGCGTGATGACGCTGAACCGGCTCATCGCCGATCTTCTGGAAGGCTGATGGGCGCTGCCTATTTCTATCACCTGAGCGAGCAGCCGCTTGAGGCGACGCTGCCCGGTCTGCTGAAGAAGTCGCTCGAGGCCGGCTGGCATGTCGTCGTGCGCGGGCCGGACGCGGCCCGGCTCGACTGGCTCGACGCAAGGCTTTGGGCGGGGCCCGAGGAGGGCTTCCTGCCGCATGGTCGCGCCGGCGGCGCGCATGATGCGCGCCAGCCGATCCTGCTCACGACCGGGGCCGAGCGGCCGAACGGAGCGGCCTGCCTGATGGCGGTCGACGGCGCCGAGGTCAGCGAGGCGGACTGCGCCGCGCTCGAACGGGTCTGCATCCTGTTCGACGGCAACGATCCCGCCGCCGTCGATCGCGCCCGCGGCCAGTGGAAGGCGCTGACCGGCGCCGGCATCGCGGCGCAATACTGGAACGACACCGGCGGACGCTGGCAGAAGAAGGCCGAGAGCGGCGGGACCGGCTAGCCGGCGCGGTCGCATTTCGCCCCGCCGCTGCCGGTCTTGCCTCTTTACTTCGCGATGGTTTCGGGCAGATTGGAGGGACGATGGTTCCCGGACGCAAGAGGTCGGCCGGGACGCAATTGGGAACACGGTGCGGCGGACCCAGGTGGGACCAAATCCGTGGCTGCCCCCGCAACTGTAAGCGGTTGCCTCGACCGGAATGCCACTGACCCCCGAGGGGTCGGGAAGGCGGAAGAGGCGCAACACCGCGAGCCAGGAGACCAGCCATCGGGAACCGGGGCCACGGCCCCTCAACCGCATTGCGCACGGCGGGTGCGCGAAGGAGTGAAACATGCATGTCAATCCCGGCGTCGTCGACGGCGCCAAGATCGTCCTCAGCTACGCAACCGCGGCCGGCGCGTTCGGGCTCGCCTCGAAAATGGCGCTCGACACGCTGCGCCAGAACGGCGCCACGGCGCTCGTGGCGCGCAGCGCGATCTGCACCGCTCTCGTCTTCAGCTTCTTCCAGATCCTGCCGCATTACGCGGTCGGCGTCTCGGAGGTGCATCTGATCCTCGGCTCGACGCTCTTCCTGATGTTCGGCGGCGGTGCCGCCTCGATCGGGCTCGCGCTTGGCCTGCTCATCCAGGGCGTCTTCTTCGCTCCGTTCGACCTGCCGCAATACGGCATGAACGTGACCACGCTTCTGGTGCCGCTTGCCGGTCTCGGCTTCCTTGCCCGCAAGATCGTGGCGCCGAACACCGCCTATGTCGATCTGAGCTACGGCCAGGCGCTGGCGATGTCGACCGCCTATCAGGGCGGGATCGTCGCCTGGGTCGGCTTCTGGGCCTTCTACGGTCAGGGCTTCGGCGCCGCGAACGTGGCCGCCGTGACCTCGTTCGGCGCGGCCTACATGCTGGTGGTCGCGATCGAGCCGCTCATCGACCTGGCGGTGCTGGCGGCGGCGAAGGCGCTGAACGGCATCTCCTCGGGGCCGCTCTTCAACGCGCGCCTGCACCGCGCTGCGGCCTGATCCGCGGATCTTCTAGGCAAGGAACGGGCGCCTTCGGGCGCCCGTCTCGTCTCGGGGCGGTCTCGTTTCGGGACGACCAAGCTTCAAGCGTGGCGCGGGCCGGGCAGCCTAGTCCGCGGTGCCGATCCTGGAGATGTCGAACGGGGTCGACTGATAGATCTCGTTGATCCAGTTGCCGTAGAGAAGATGCGCGTGGCTGCGCCAGCGGTTCAGCGGGGCGCGGGTCGGGTCGTCGTCGGGATAGTAGTTCGCGGGCACGTTGATCGCCGCCCCCGCGGCCACGTCGCGATCGTATTCCTGCTTCAGCGTGTCGCTGTCGTATTCGAAATGGTTGAAGATGTAGAGCGCGCGATGCGCGGCATCCTCGACCAGGCAGGGCCCGACCTCGGGCGAGCCGAGAAGCGTCCGCAGCCCCGGCGCGGCGTCGATCTCGTCCTGCCGCATCTCGGTCCAGCGGCTCACCGGGATGACGCAGTCGTCGGAGAAACCGCGCAGATAGGGCGAGGCCGGGGCGCGGTTCTGGTGGCGGAAGCAGCCGAAGGCCTTCTCCGCCAGCATGTGCTTGCCGACGCCGTGGAAGTGGTGGATCATCGCCATGCCACCCCAGCAGACGCCAAAGGTCGACTGGACGTTGGTCTGGGTCCACTCCATCACTTCGCGGAGTTCGTCCCAGTAGGTGACCGCCTCGAAGGGCAGATGCTCGATCGGCGCGCCGGTGATGATGAGACCGTCGAACTTCTCGGCCTTCACCTCCTGGAAGGGGCGGTAGAAGGCTTCCATGTGTTCGGCCGCGGTGTTGCGCGTCTCGTGCCCGGTCATGCGGATCAGCTGTAGGTCGATCTGCAGGGGCGTCGCCCCGATCAGCCGGGCGAACTGGTTCTCGGTCTGGATCTTCTTCGGCATCAGGTTCAGCAGGCCGATGCGGATCGGGCGGATATCCTGATGCGCGGCGCGGTCGGGCGACATCACCATGACGCCTTCCTGCTTCAGGACGTCGAAGGCGGGCAGGGTCTCTGGCAGGGTGATGGGCATTTGGCTCTCGGGTTGTGCGGGCCCCCCCGGGGGCGGCGCGCGGGCCTTTCCGACCGGACTTAGGGGGCGGAGCGGCGCGCCTCAAGGGCGCGGGCGACCACCTCGGTTACATCCTCGGCGTTTCTGACACGGGCGATGTCGCCGGCGGCGACGGTCACGCCCCAGTTGCGGGCGATGGCGCGGTAGCGCGGCTGGCGATGGGCCAGCACCTGCGCATAGCCCCAGCGCAGGAAGGCATCGGGATCGACCTCGGCCGCGTCCAGCCGGTTCTCGGCCAGGTACCGCGCCCAGATCTCGCCGAGGAAATCGGGCTGATAGTAGATCGGCTTCGGGTTGCGGTCGAAGCGGCGCACGAGATCGGCCGTATCGGCCTCGGTGCCCTCGATCCAGACCATCAGAAGCTCGTCCGCGAGCCGGCGCAGGACCGGATCCGCGGCATCCTCGGGATCCACCACCTCGCAGATCGAGCCGCCGGAATCGCAGACGAAATGCGCGTAGCCGTAAAGCGCATGCGCCCGCTCGATGAACCGGGGCGTGTCGAGAAGCGCTGCGACTTCGGCACTGCGGTGCTGATCCTGGCGGCGCTGGTATTCGGCAAAGGGCAGCCCGCCGCGGGCAGGATCGCCGGGCTTGCCGAGATAGGTCGAGAGCGGGGCAAGGTTGTCGAAGGTGATGTTCGAGGTGATGCGCACCGAATCCGTCATCAGCAGATCGCGCAGCAGCGGCACCTTCATCGCCTCGCGCTTGAAGTTGTCGGCGATGTGTTCGCCCATGTAGCGGGTGCCGATGCGGTAGTCGATCGAATAGTGGAACCAGTCGCCGCCGGCGCGGAGCGCGTTCGACACATGGGTCTTGCCGAGACCCGACATGCCGAAGAGCAGGAGCCGCTTGTGGTCGGCTCCGCGCCAGTCCTGTGCCGTCTGGTAGATCATCGCGCTCGGTCTCCGGTTTCCGCCTGCCTAGCCGGAACGCCGGGCGATTTCACGCGCTTTTTCCGCGGCTCCGGCAGATGGCGGGTGGCTGCGGCACCGCTGCCGCGCCCTCAGCGGCGGCGCCCGGGCCACCCGAGGCGACCGTCGAGCACGAGGAGCCCGAGCGCCAGGAGCGCGAAACCGCCATAGGCGTGGAGCGGCAGCGCCTCGTGGTAGACGGCGGCACCGAGCGCGATCGCGACGGGCGGAATGAGAAGCGTGACGAGAGAGAGGTTGCCGGCCCCCGCCGCCTGGAGGACGGCGTAGTAGAGCAGGTAGGCGAGGGCGGAGGCCATGAAGGCCAGATAGAAGAGCGCGGCCCAGGTCGCGGGCGCGTAGGCGAGCCCGGGCACACCCTCGACCAGAAGCGCCGCCGGCACCATGACGAGCGACGCGGCGGTCAGCATCCCGGCGGCGGCCACCTCGGGGCGCAGGCCGCGGACCGCGCCGCGGGCATAGGCGGCCGCCAGCGCGTAGGAGAGCGAGGCTCCGAGCACGGCGATCTGGCCGAGCGCGCGGGGATCGAGCGCGAGAAGCGCCCCGGCCCCGGTTGCCAGCGCGACGCCGGCAAAGCCGAGCGCGACTCCGGCCGCCTTGTCGACCGTCAGCCTCTCGTCGTCGAAGACCAGCGCCGCGACCAGAACCGCGAAAATCGCCGTGGCGGCGTTCAGGATCGAGGCAAGGCCGCTCTCGACCCGCGTCTGGCCCCAGACGATGAGCGTGAAGGGTATGATGTTGTTGAGAAATCCCATGATCATGAAGCGCCCGGCAAGGCGCGGGTCGCGCGGCACCGGCAGACCGCGCAAGGCGATCCAGAGCCAAAGCGCCAGCGCCCCGCCGGCGACCCGGAAGGCGACGGTCGTCAGGACGCCGACCTCGACGAGGGCGGCGCGGTTCGACAGGAACGACCCGGCCCAGAGAAGCGCAAGGAGCCCGAGCAGAAACCAGGCGCGGGCATTCATCCGCTGCTGGGGTGCGCGCCAGGGGGCGACGGATGCGGCGACGGATGCTGAGGCGGATGCGGAGGCGGCCGGGGCGGGGGTCTTCGAGGCGCGGATTTCGTCGGAGGAGTGCATGGGCGGTACCCGGAAGGAGGGCCTTGAGGCGGCCCGCCGGCGCACCATGGCGCCGCGCGGGCTCCTGCGCCACCCGGATCCTGCGCCTTCCGATCCGGCGCGTCACGGTTTCTGACCGGCAGGGCCCGAAAGGCGGGGCCCGAAAAGCAACCGGCCCCGGGAAGCCCCGGGGCCGGTCAAACGGCGCTGCCGCCGCTCAGAAGGAGAAGCCGAGCTTCAGGCCGACACCGATACCGCTGTTGTCGGTGAAGTTGGCGGCCGGAGCGATGGCGCCGAGCTGGGTCTGGGCCTTGCCGATCGAGACATAGCGCACCCCGCCCGTGATCTTCATGTTGTCCTGGGTGTAGGTGGCGCCAAGCCCGATGCTGCGATAGCCGTCCGTCGGACCGAGGTTGGAGGCAAAGCCGCCGTGCGCGCCCTCGTAGCCAAGCGTGACGGCGCCGGACCAGTGGTCGTTGAAGCGCCGCCCGACACCGAGCGTGTAGGAGACGGTGTCATTGGCATAGGATACCAGCGAGCCGCCGGTAATGCCCTGATACTGCGCCGGCGTGATGTCGAAGTTCGACCAGTCGACCCAGCGCACCGAGCCGAAGACAAGCGTGTCCTTGGCGACGCCGCTCTGGAAGTCGAGGTTCACCGATTTCGGCGTCTCGACGGTGGTGATCGACGTCAGCGGCCCGAGAAGCGAGTTCTCGGTCGTATCGATCTCGTGCTTGATCTTGGAATTGTAGGTCAGCGCGACCCTGAGCGCGATCTCGGGCTTCTCCCAGGCGACGCCGAGGAGGTAGCCGAAACTGCCGTCGCGCGCGCCGTCGCCGGTGTAGCCGGCGACAAACGGCACCGAGACCACGGCCGAGAGCGTCTGGTAGCGCACACCGCCATAGACGCTGAGGTTCGAGGGCATGGTGTATTTCACCACGCCCGTGGTCGCGAGCGTCTTCAGCTTGGCCGTCGCGCCGGCAGCGTAGTAGCCCGTTCCGACCGGGTAGTCGACATCGGCGCCGAAGGGCTGATCGACGATGATCGCCGCACTGACCGCGTCGCTGAACTGGTGCTTGTAGGCGCCGCTGAACTGCGCATAGTTGCCGGCCATGTCGCCCGAGGGCGCGCCACCGGCAAGCGGCACCGCCACGCCGGAGACATCCGGGCTGACGAGGCCGAAGCTGAACTCGGCATAGTTGCCGCTTTCGAAGATGACGCCGACGGATTGACCGGACCGGTCGATGCCACCGGCGAGCGCGGTCGTCGCAGTCAGTGCGAACAGGCCGGCACCATAGCTAAGACGTTTCATTTCCCTCATCCCTGACCTGGTGTCCTCTCTCACGAAGTTTTGAAGTTTCCGGCGCGCGCGTCAATGGCTGACGCGGCGTCCCGTCGCACCGGGCGGCAAGTGAGGTCAGGAAGCCGCAGTCGCGACGCTGCGCGCGCCGGCGCGCGCGGCGCGGATGTTGAGCCAGTTGGCACCGAGAATCATCGCGCCGCCGGCGAAGACCATCGCATCGAGCGGCTCGCCGTAAAGGCTCATGCCGACAAGCGCGATGATCGGCAGGCGCAGGAAGTCCATCGGCGTGACGACCGTGGCGGGCGCGAGCGAGAGCGCCTTGGTCAGACCGACATGGGCGCCAAGCCCGGCAAGCCCCATGACCAGGACCCAGCCGAGCACCGGGCCGTGGGGCAGGGCGATGGCGCCGTCCCAGCCGGCAGTGACGAGACCCATCGCGCTTTGCATCGCGGCGAGCCAGAAGAGGATCGAGAGGACGGGCACGCGGCGGGTGAGGCGCTTGGTCAGGATCGCGGTCGCGGCGAAGGAAAAGGCCGAGCCGAGCGCGCTCAACACCCCCGGCGAAAGGCTGGCCTGACCGAAGGGTTGCGCCACGATGAGGACGCCGCAGAAGCCGAGCGCCACGGCAAGCGCCCGCGCCGGGGTCAGCCGTTCGGCGAGCACGAAGGGAGCCGCGAGCGCGACGATCAGCGGCGAGGAGAACTCGATCGCGAAGAGCTGCGCGAGCGGGATCAGCGCCAGCGCGTGAAGCCAGAGGTTCTGTCCGGCGAAATGGACCGCGTTGCGCAGGAAATGCAGCCCGAGGTGGCGGTGCGAGATGAGCCCGGTCCGGCGCGTCGCGAGGGCGAAGACGACGATCGCAACGGTGCCGATGAGCGAGCGGTAGAACATCATCTCGAATGTATCGAGTGCCTTGCCGATCTCGCGGCCCGAGATCGACAGGAGCGTGAAGCCGCTGATCGAGCCGACCATCCAGAGTGCCGCGGCAAGCGGCCGTGCGGGCGCGGTCTCGGCCATGGGCATGGTCACCGCCATGTTCAGGCGCCGCCGCCAGGGGCCGCGGGCGTGGAAGACGAAGCCGAGCGTGTTCAGCAGAAGCTGCGCCGCGAGGATCGCGGTGCCGCCGGTCTGGTCGTAGTCGGGCGCCACTCGACGAGGTCGATGCCCACGACCTCGTGGCGCCGGGCGACGGCCTGCAGGATCTCGAGCACCTCGTAGTAGAGAAAGCCGCCGTGCGACGCGTGCCGGTGCCGGGCGCGATCGAGGGCAGAAGCCGTCGATGTCGATCGTCATGTAGATGCGCGCGCCTTCGGGAATGCGGCCCACGACGGCATCGGTGCCGAGCTTGCGGACCTGCCGGACGCTGAGAAAATCGTCGCCCATGGCGCGGGCGGCCTCGTAGCCATCGCGCGCCGTCGAGGAGACGTTGCGGATGCCGAGCGCGGTGATGCCCGCGACATGGGCGCGTTCGGCGGCGCGGCGCATCGGATTGCCGTGGCCGTGGCGGACCCCGTGGCGGATGTCGACGAAATCGAGATGGGCGTCGATTTGCAGGATGTGGATCGGCCTTTGCAGCGCAGGCGGCATCGAAGGCGCGGATGCAGGGGATGTTCACCGAATGGTCGCCGCCGATCACCACCGGCAGCGCGCCCGGCGGCAAGGATCGCGCGCACGCCGGTCTCGGCGTTGGCGTGGCTCGTCTCGGTATCGGTGTGGACGATGTCGGCATCGCCGATATCGACAATGCGCACATCGGGGCCGAGATAGGTGCAGTCGTCCTCGTGGTCATAGGCGCCGGCATGGCCGAAGCTGAAGAGCGTCGAGGCCTCGCGCACCGCGCGCGGGCCGAAAAGCGCGCGCCGGCGCGGAACTGGGTGCCGAAGTCGAAGGGCGCGCCCATCACCGCGACATCGGCCGCAATCGCCCCCCAGTCGGCGACATAGGGGCGCTTGGCAAATGTCGGAATGCCGACGAAGGGCAGGTTCAGCCGCCCGCTTTCATATCCGTGTCCGGCCATGCACGTTCTCCCATGCCCCGGCGCCCCTCGGCTGCTGCCCGGCGCGGGCGACGCTAGCGCCATCGCGGCGGAAACGGAAGGGGCGGGCGGCGGGCCGTGGCCGAGGCCGGAGGTCCTGCGGCAGCGAAGCCGCAACGGCGCAGAATTTTCCGCCCGGCGGCGCTTTGCGGTCGTGCGGGAGCGGCGCGCAGGGGGTAGTGATGGGGCGGTTTTCGGAGAATTCCATGGTCACGCCGTCATCCACCCTGCACCGTCAGCACCGAAAAATCCGGCCTCGAAGGCGCCCCGGTCCGCTGGCCCCGTCAAGAGCCTCTGGCGGCGGATGCCGCCCGCGGTCTTCCCCTCGATCTTCGGGCTCTTCGGGCTCGGCCTCGCGCTCCGGCGCGCGGCGGCGAGTTTCGCGCTGCCGGCCGCGATCGGAGAGATCGTGCTCGGCGCGGTGACGCTGCTCTATCTCGCGGCGCTCGCGATGTACCTGGCCAAGTCCCTGCGCCGCCCGGCGGCGCTCGTCGAGGATCTGCGGATCCTGCCCGGGCGCGCCGGGGTCACCACGATGGTGCTCTCGCTCTATCTTCTCTCGCTCGTGCTTGCGCCCTATGACGGGGCCGGCGCGCTCTGGATCCTCTATGCCGGCTTCGCCCTGCATCTGGTGCTCGTCGCACTCGTTCTCTTCGTCTACGCGACCGGGCCGGCGGAACAGCGACGGGTCAATCCGGTCTGGCACCTGATCTTCGTCGGCCCCATCATCGGCGCCCTTGCGGCCCTGACCTTCGAGCTCTATTCGCTGGCGCTGGTCATCTTCGCGATCAGCGCGCTTCTGGCCGCGCTGATCTGGTCGGTGAGCCTTGACCAGATCTTGAAGGAAGACGTGCCGGGCCCGCTCAGGCCGCTGCTCGCGATCCATCTCGCGCCGCTCGCGCTTCTCGGTCTCGTCGCCGAGGGGCTCGAGCTTCAGGTCGTCGCGGGCGGGTTCGCGGCAATCTCGGCGATGCTTCTGGCCTGGCTCGTGCTGCGCGTGCGCTGGCTCACGGCCTGGGGGTTCTCGGCGCTCTGGGGGGCGTTCACCTTTCCCCTCGCCGCGACCGCCTCGCTCTGGATCGCCGTCGGCGGCATCTGGCGGGTGCCGGGGGCGCTGGCGCTGGTCCTGGCGCTTCTCGTGATCCTGCCGATCGCCGCGCAGGTGCTGCGGCTCTGGTTCCGCGGAACGCTGGCGGTCAAGACCAACGCCGCCTCGGCCTGATCCGGCTCAGATCAGCGCCACCCAGGCGCGCGCCAGCGCCCGGCCCGCCGCATCGCTCGCGGGCCCATGGCGCGCGGTCTGCGCGTCCAGCGCATCGGGCCAGGCCGCGTCCATCTTGCGCATCTCGCCGGGAAAGGCCGCTGCCCATTCGGAAACGACGGCGGCATCGGCTTCGAAGTGGAACTGGGTGCCATAGGCGGCACGGCCAAGGCGGAAGGCCTGGTTGGCGACCCTGGTTCCCGCGGCCAGGTGGCTGGCGCCCGCGGGCAGGGAGAAGGTGTCGCTGTGCCACTGAAAGCTCGTGAAGCGCCCACCGGCGCCCGCCGCCGCGGCGAGGACCGGGTCGCTGCCCCGCGCCGATATCTCGCACCAGCCGAATTCCGGCGCGGTGCCGATCATGTTCTCGGCGCCGTAGCCACGGGCAAGGATCTGGGCGCCGAGGCAGATGCCGAGCACCGCGCGCCCGGCCTCGCCATAGGCGCGCATGAGCTGCGCGAGCGCCGGCAGGTAGGGGTGCGTCGCATCCGCCGTCGCCGCCTGTTCGCCGCCGAAGACGACAAGCGCGTCATGGCCGGTGTCGGGCAGGGTGCCGTCGGCATGGGGCCGGAAGGTGGCGATTTCGGCGCCGGCCTCGCTCAGCGCGGCCCCGACGAGGCCGGGGTTCGATACCCTGGTGTTGTGAACGACGGCGACGCGCATCGGGGCTCCTTGCGCCAATCCATAGCCGCGGCGAGAGGCCCCGCCAAGGTCCGGCGCCGGAAATCTCCGCCCGTCCGGCGCCCGAGGGGTTGCGTTCCGCCCCGCCCCGTGAAACAGGGAGCCGCCAAACGACGCATCCCCGAGGAGACCCCAATGGAGATTCGCGAGGCGCTCACCTTCGACGACGTGCTACTGGTTCCCGCGGCATCGAGCGTGCTGCCGGCCGATGCCGACACCGCGACGCGGGTCACCCGGTCGATCCGGCTCAACATTCCGCTTCTCAGTTCGGCGATGGACACCGTGACCGAGGCACGGATGGCGATCGCGATGGCGCAGGCCGGCGGCATCGGCGTCGTCCACCGCAACCTCGGGATCGCCGAACAGGCGGCCGAGGTGAGCCGGGTGAAGCGCTTCGAGAGCGGCGTCGTCTACAACCCGATCACGCTCCGGCCCGACCAGACGCTTGCCGACGCCAAGGCGCTGCAGGATCGCTACAACGTCACCGGTTTCCCAGTTGTCGACAATGACGGTCGGGTCGTGGGGATTGTCACCAACCGAGACATGCGCTTCGCCTCCGACGACCGCACGCCGGTGCGGGCGATGATGACTGCCGACAACCTCGCGCTGTTGCGCGAACCGGCCGATCTGGAAGAGGCCAAGAGCCTGATGAAGGCGCGCCGGATCGAGAAGCTTCTCGTCACCGACGGCACCGGCAAGCTCACCGGGCTTCTGACGCTCAAGGATACCGAAAAGGCGGTGCTCAACCCGCATGCCTGCAAGGACGAGCTCGGCCGCCTGCGCGTTGCCGCGGCGACGACGGTGGGCGAGGCGGGGTTCGAACGCAGCCAGGCGCTCATCGAGGCCGGCGTCGACATGGTCGTGGTCGACACCGCGCATGGCCATTCCGAGGGTGTTGCGCGGGCGGTCGAGCGGATCAAGGCGTTGTCGAACGCGGTGCAGGTCGTGGCCGGCAACGTGGCCACGGCCGAGGCGACGCGGGCGCTGATCGGGGCCGGGGCGGATGCGGTGAAGGTCGGCATCGGGCCGGGCTCGATCTGCACCACGCGGATCGTGGCCGGCGTCGGCGTGCCGCAGCTCACCGCGATCATGGATGCGGCCGGTGCAGCCGGGGATGTCCCGGTCATCGCCGACGGCGGCATCAAGTATTCGGGCGATTTCGCCAAGGCCATCGCCGCCGGCGCCTCCTGCGCGATGGTCGGCTCGGCCATCGCGGGCACAGATGAAAGCCCCGGGGAAGTCATTCTGTATCAAGGCCGTAGCTTCAAGAGTTATCGCGGCATGGGGAGCCTCGGCGCGATGGCGCGCGGCTCGGCCGACCGCTATTTCCAGAAGGATGCGGCCTCCGACAAGCTCGTCCCCGAAGGGATCGAGGGACAGGTCCCCTACAAGGGCTCGGCCGCGGCCGTGGTGCACCAGCTCGTCGGCGGCCTGCGCGCCGCCATGGGCTATACCGGCAACCGCACGATCGAGGAGATGCGGCAGAACTGCCGCTTCGTCCGCATCACCGGTGCCGGGCTCAAGGAAAGCCATGTCCACGACGTGCAGATCACCCGCGAAAGCCCGAACTACCGCGTCATGTGACGATGGATCTGCTTTCGGATCAGCGCGTTATGGCCGGATTCTCGGATTCCCCGGGCGGCCCGGATGCGGCCTGACGCGCGGATCCTGAGCGCGGCCGAGATGCTCGACCGGATCCTTGCCGGAGCTGCCACCGAAGAGGTCCTGACGGGGTGGGCGCGGGGCAACCGTTTCGCCGGATCCGGAGACCGTGCCGCCCTGCGCGACCTCGTCTTCGACGCCCTGCGCTGCCGCGGCTCCTACACCGCACTCGCGGGCGCGTCGACGCCCACGGGCCGGGCGCTGATGATCGGGCGCGCGGTCGCGGCGGAGCAACCCCTCGCGGAGCTCTTCACCGGCGCCCCGCACGCGCCCGCGCCGCTTGACGCGGCGGAGACGGCGGCACTGGCAGCGGTCGACCGTGCCGCCCAGCGTGCCGCCGCGCCCCGGACCGACATGCCGGGCTGGCTCCTGCCGGCACTCGACGCTGCCCTCGGGCCGGAATGCGGGGCGGTCCTCGGCCTCATGCGCCAGCGCGCCCCGGTCTGGCTGCGGGTCAACCTGGCGCGGGCGACGCGCGCGCAGGCGCAGGCGGCGCTTGCGTCCGACGGCATCGTCACGCAGCCGGACAAACAGGTTGAAACCGCCCTGGAAGTCATTGAGAACGCGCGAAAGATTCGCGCCTGCACCACCTATCTGGCTGGGTTGGTCGAGTTGCAGGACCTCAGCCCGCAGGCCGCCGTCGCGGCGCTGCCCCTGACGCCCGGCGCACGCGTCCTCGACTTGTGCGCCGGCGGCGGCGGCAAGAGCCTCGCCATCGTCGCGCGCCATCGTGGTCCGGTCCTTGCCCATGACGCGCTGCCGGCGCGGATGGCGGACCTTCCGGCACGGGCGGCGCGGGCCGGCGCCGGGGTGACGATCCTGCCGCCGGAGCATCTCGCGGCATCCGGCCCGTTCGATCTCGTGCTTGCCGATGTGCCCTGCTCGGGCAGCGGCACCTGGCGGCGGACGCCGGATGCGAAGTGGCGGCTCGACCCGGCCGGTCTGGCCGATCTCCTCGCCCTGCAGGCCGCGATCCTCGACACCGCCGCCGCCCTTGTGGCGCCCGGCGGGACGCTCGCCTACATGACCTGCTCGCTGCTCGCGGCGGAAAACCTCGGACAGATCGAGCGGTTCCTCGGCCGCGCCCCGGGGTATCGCCTGGCGCAGGCGCGGCTCTTCACGCCGCTTGGCGGCGGCGACGGCTTTTTCAGCGCACACTTGACGCGCGAGAATTAGTCACTCTACACAATCAATGATTGTAGTCCGGGCGCGATTAATCGCGACTTAAGGAATGGTCGGTCCTATGGAGGCATCGAATCTGAGGGAAGGTGCGCCCGTGTCCGATGCCATCATGTCTTCGCCGCCGCTCACCCGGACCGCGCGCAATCTTTACGCGCACGGGCTCCTGCTGACGGTGGTGGCTGCGGTCACGGCGGCGGGGGCCTTCTTCTGGGCCGACGGGATCTTGGGGCTGACGGCGCTCGCCGGGGCCGGCGCGCTCGCCGCCACGGCGGCCCTGGTGCGTGGCATCGTGCGTGCGCGCGACGGCGCCGAACGCCGTTTTCGCGCCCAGATCGCCCGTTTCGTCGAGGCTGATGCGGCGCCGAGCTTCTCCACCGATGCCGAGGGGCGGATCGACAGCCTGAACCGTGCCGCGCGCAACCGCTTCGGTGCCTGCGACGAGGCGACGCTGGCCCATACGCTGGGCGAGCTCTTCGCCAATCCGCGGGCGATCCTCGCGCGGCTCCAGTATCGGGCCGAGGCGCGGGGCTTCGCCTCCGAGGATCTGGTCACGCGGCGCGGGCATCTGAGGCTCGCGGTGCACCGGATGGGCGAGGGCGGCTTCCTCTGGCGGCTCGAAGACATGGCCGAGCGCGGCGCCGGCGGGCGCGGGGCCGAGGGGCTCAGCCTGCCGATGTTCACGGTCTCGCGGAGCGGCACGATCCTCTTCATGAACGAGGTCGCGCGCCGGCTTGTGGGCGAACGTGCCCGCACGCTCGACCGGGTGTTTCGCGACCTGCCGCTGCGGTCGGGCGAGGTGCACGACATCGCCGCGGCCGACGGCGTCGTGCGCGCGCTCGTCGTGGTGATCGAGGGCAACGGCGGACGTTCCGAAGTCTATCTGATGCCGGCACCCGAGGCCCTGGCCGAGCAGGGGCCGGACAGCGCCGCCTTCGAGATGCTGCCGGTGGCGCTCCTGCGGCTCAACGAGGCGGGAGAGCTGTCGGCGGCCAACCGCGCTGCGCGCCGCCTCATCGGCAAGGTGACGCCGGGCGACAATGTCGCGGCGCTCTTCGAGGGGCTCGGCCGGCCGGTGGCCGACTGGCTTCGCGACACGATCGCCGGACGCGCCGGCGCACGGCCCGAGGTCTTGCGGGTCCGCGGCGACGATCAGGACCTGTTCCTGCAGGTGACGCTTTCGAAGGTCGTCGACGAGGGGCGCACCGAGATCATCGCGGTGCTGTCGGACGCGACGCAGTTGAAAACGCTCGAGGCGCAGTTCGTGCAAAGCCAGAAGATGCAGGCGATCGGCCAGCTCGCGGGCGGTGTCGCGCATGACTTCAACAATCTTCTGACTGCGATTTCAGGGCATTGCGACCTTTTGTTGCTGCGCCATGACAAAGGGGCACCGGACTATGCCGATCTGGTGCAGATCAGCCAGAACGCCAATCGCGCGGCGAGCCTCGTCAACCAGCTGCTCGCGTTTTCCCGAAAGCAGACGCTGAAGCCCGAGATCATCGACCCGCGCGAGGCGCTTTCGGACCTGACGCATCTGCTCAACCGGCTCGTCGGCGAAAAGGTCCGGCTGGCGCTCAGCCATGGCCAGGATCTCGGTCATATCCGGGCCGACCGGCGGCAGCTCGAACAGGTGATGATGAACCTCGTCGTCAATGCGCGCGACGCGATGCCCGAGGGAGGCGAGATCAGGATCGAGACGGAAGCGCTTCTCCTGAAGGAAGATTTCCGTCGCGACCGGGTTTCCATTCCGACCGGAAACTACGTCACCGTCCGGGTCAGCGACGAGGGCGTCGGCATTGTCCCCGACAAGATCCAGAAGATCTTCGAGCCCTTCTACACGACCAAGCGTCAGGGCGAGGGCACCGGGCTCGGTCTGTCGACCGTCTACGGCATCGTCAAGCAGACCGGCGGCTATGTCTTCTGCGACAGCGTCGTCGGCCAGGGGACGACATTCACTCTCTATTTTCCAGCCCATGACGCGGTTGCGGAGCCGCAGACGGAACCGGCGCCGCAGATGCGGGCGTTGCGCCTCGAGGCCGAGAGCGGCGTTGTCCTTCTGGTCGAGGACGAGGCGCCGGTGCGGGCCTTCGCAAGCCGGGCTCTGAAGCTCAGCGGCCATACCGTGATCGAGGCCGGCTCGGCCGAGGAGGCGCTGAAGCTGCTCGAGGACGAGGCGCTTTCGGTCGATGTCTTCGTGACCGATGTCATCATGCCGGGGATCGACGGCCCGAGCTGGGTACGCGAGGCACTGAAGACCCGACCCGGCACCCGCGTCGTCTTCGTTTCGGGCTATGCCGAGGAGAGCCTGACGGAAACCCGCGAGCGGATCCCGAACTCGGTCTTCCTGCCGAAACCCTTCTCGCTCACCGAGCTCACGGCGACGGTGCAGGGACAGATTCACTGACCCGGACCGGCTCCCGCGGCGTCAGGCCAACCGCCGCGCCCCGCAGAAGAGCGCTCGACGACAGGAGGCGGAGGCCGGCGCGGCACGGCGAAGCGCTGCTCAGACCTTCGGATGAAGGCTGTCGGGCGAAGGCGGTCGGGCGAAGGCGGTCGGGCGAAGGCGGTCTGGCGGAGACTTTCGGGCGAAGGCTGTGGGGCGGATCGTCGCGTGGCACGGGGCACGCCGACCGCTGGCGCGCCGGCGCGCTGAGGGTCAATCGACGGTGTGAAGGCACGAGACGGGCCGGCAGGAGGCGGGCCGGCAGGAGGCGGGCCGGGGCGAGATGATCGATCCGGGTTCGGTCGGCGGCTGGCGGACCCGAGCAGGCTCGGTTGGCGGCTGGCGGACCCGAGCGGGCTCGGTTGGCGACCGGTGGGCCGAAGCTTGCCTGGCTGGTGCCGGACGCGCAGTCCGGAGATCGGTGGAGACCGCGCGCCCTGCCGGCGCAGCCCGGCACCCCGTGGCTCAGTGGTCCGGGCCTCCGCGGCCCGGCGCTCCGCGGTCTGGTTGACGCCGTGGGAGGGTCTGGCACCAGACGCGGGCGGTCTGGCCGCGCGACAATGATGCCGCCTCCGGTGCATGAGATAGCGGGCGGCGGCAGACGTCAGCCCGGACCCGGGTGGCTCCGCGGCCCCGGGTTCCGACACGGGAGTACCGGTCACCAGACGCGGGCGGATCGCTTCGCGGCAATGATGCCGCCTCCGGCGCATGAGATAGCGGGCAGCGGCATACGCCCGCCCGGACCCGAGTGCTTTCGCGGCCCGGCGCTCCGCGGCCCCGGGTTCCGCCACGGGAGGACCGGTCACCAGACGCGGGCGGATCGGCCTCGCGGCAATGCTGCCGCCTCCAGCGCGCGTGATGGCGGGCGGCGGCAGGCGTCAGCCCGGGCGGGCGGATCACGCTCGGCCGTCGGCTCGAACCCCGCCTCGCTGTCTCAGGGCAGGGTATCGTAGAGGGCGAAGTCGCGGGCGCGGGCGGCGCGCAGTTTCGCCTCCGTCTCGGGCGCCAGGTCGAGCGGGGCCTCGGGCGAGACGTTCAGCCGCGGCAGGGTGATCTCGAAGTCGAGCCGCTCCTCGAGAAAGGCCACGAAGCCCGCGATATGCTCGTAGCGGAAGAGCCGGTCGATGCCGGGCCCGCGCTGGGGGGCGAGAAACTGCGCCTGCGAGCCGACCTGGGCATAGGCGGGCTGCGGATCGTCCAGATAGCCCTCGACGAATTCGGTGAAGCTCAGCCCGTTGGTGCGCCGTTCCGGCCGCGGCACGCCGTCGCGCTGGCGGTAGCGATACCAGCTGCCGAGCCAGGAGACCGGCTCGCGCATCATGGCGACGACCATGAAATCCTCGTCGGCCGCGCGCTGCAGGTAGGGGGCGATGAATTCCCAGTAGTGGCGGACGGCGGTGTGCTTCAGCTCGGGCGGGCGCTGGATGACCACGCTCGCCACCGATTCGAGCGCCGCCTCGATCGCTGTCGACCCGGTCTTGGGCGTGGCGAGATAGACCAGCCGCTCTTTCCAGAATACCAGCATCGGTTTCCTTCCCGCCCTGTCGGCCCGGAGTCCCGCCGCCCCGCGGCCTGCCTCCCGGAGCCATTAACTAAAGATTCACCAATCAAAGAAAAAGTCGGTTTTCAGAGAATTTGATTGAAATGTTCACTTTTTGATCTCATAGAGACGAGAACAAGAGGCGAACGCAGGCACGATTGCCGCCCCGCACGGGGTGTGAAATAAGGACAGGAACAATGGCAGTAGCGAATATCCTCGAGATGAACGACAAGCGCTCCGCAGACAAGCAGAAGGCCCTCGACAGCGCGCTGGCGCAGATCGAGCGCCAGTTCGGCAAGGGCTCGATCATGAAGCTCGGCGCCGACAACCCGGTGATGGAGATCGAGGCGACCTCGACCGGTTCGCTCGGGCTCGACATCGCGCTCGGCATCGGCGGGCTGCCGAAGGGCCGGGTGATCGAGATCTATGGGCCGGAAAGCTCGGGCAAGACCACGCTGACGCTGCATGCGGTGGCCGAGGAGCAGAAGAAGGGCGGGGTCTGCGCCTTCGTCGATGCCGAACACGCGCTCGATCCGCAATACGCCAAGAAGCTCGGCGTCAATCTCGACGAACTGCTGATCTCGCAGCCCGACACCGGCGAACAGGCGCTCGAGATCGTCGACACGCTGGTGCGTTCGGGCGCGGTCAGCCTCGTCGTCGTGGATTCGGTGGCAGCGCTGACGCCGAAGTCGGAACTGGAAGGCGACATGGGTGATTCGAGCGTCGGCGTCCACGCCCGCCTGATGAGCCAGGCGATGCGCAAGCTCACCTCCTCGATCAGCCGGTCGAACTGCATGGTGATCTTCATCAACCAGATCCGCATGAAGATCGGCGTCATGTTTGGCTCGCCCGAGACGACGACCGGCGGCAACGCGCTGAAGTTCTACGCGAGCGTGCGGCTCGACATCCGCCGGATCGGGGCGATCAAGGACCGCGACGAGGTGGTGGGCAACACGACCCGCGTCAAGGTCGTCAAGAACAAGGTGGCGCCGCCCTTCAAGCAGGTCGAGTTCGACATCATGTATGGCGAGGGCATTTCCAAGACCGGCGAACTGATCGACCTCGGTGTCAAGGCCGGCGTGGTGGAGAAGTCGGGCGCCTGGTATTCCTATGGCGACGAGCGTATCGGCCAGGGGCGCGAGAACGCCAAGCAGTTCCTCAAGGACAACCCCGATATCGCCTTCCAGATCGAGGACAAGATCCGCGCGAGCCACGGGCTCGAATTCGGCGCATCCGAGGACGGACCCGGCGACGACGAGATCATGGAGGCCTGACCGGGATTTCCGAAACTCCCGTTTCGTGAGAGAGTGAAGCGCGGCCCATGATGGCCGCGCGTTGCTTTTCGGAGAGCGCAGATCGAAGAGTTCGAGCCGATTCAGACGTGCGCCCGGCCCCATGTTGAGGGCATGGAACGGGGCGGCGCGGCCACCCTGCGCCATGCATTTCACCAGATGGCGAATGCCATGGGCCATTTCGACGGCAGCCGGAATGGTCCTCGCTCGCGGATGTCATCGCGCCCGACGCGCCTGTTCCGCCGCATATCGTCGAAGCCATCCCGGTCGCAGGGGACACGGGGCACGGTGCTGGTCGTGAATGTCTGGGCCGGGCTCGATCTTCGCGACAGCCTCACGCTCCTGAAGCATGACGGGCGCTGGCATCTCGTCGGCAAGGTCTTCCGGCGCCTTCACTGAAGCTGATGCCGCGGCGCGGAAATATGGACATGGGGCAAGACAAGGGCTAACACGCCAAGGCTGATCCCTTCCGCCCGCGAGAGGCCGCCCGATGCCCAGCCTGAACGACATCCGCTCGACGTTCCTCGACTTCTTCCGCCGCAACGAACACCGGGTGGTGCCGTCCTCGGCCCTGGTGCCGCGCAACGATCCGACGCTGATGTTCACGAACTCGGGCATGGTGCAGTTCAAGAACTGCTTCACCGGCGTCGAGAAGCGCGACTATGTGCGTGCGACGACGGCGCAGAAATGCGTCCGCGCGGGCGGCAAGCACAACGATCTCGACAATGTGGGCTACACGGCGCGGCATCATACGTTCTTCGAGATGCTGGGGAATTTCTCGTTCGGCGACTACTTCAAGGAACAGGCGATCCCCTTTGCCTGGGACCTGCTGACGAAGGATTTCGGGCTGAACAGGGACAGGCTCCTGGTCACGGTCTACCACACCGACGACGAGGCGGCGGCGATCTGGAAGAAGGTCGGCGGGCTTTCCGACGACCGGATCATCCGCATCGCGACCGACGACAACTTCTGGCGCATGGGGCCGACCGGGCCCTGCGGCCCCTGCACCGAGATCTTCTACGACCATGGCGATCACATCTGGGGCGGCCCCCCGGGTTCGGCCGAAGAGGACGGCGACCGGTTCATCGAGATCTGGAACCTCGTCTTCATGCAGAACGAGCAGTTCGAGGACGGCTCGATGCGGGCGCTCGAGATGCAGTCGATCGACACCGGCATGGGGCTGGAGCGGATCGGCGCGCTCCTGCAGGGCAAGCACGACAATTACGATACCGACCTGATGCGGAGCCTCATCGAGGCTTCGGCGCATGCCACATCCTCGGACCCCGACGGGCCCGGCAAGGTGCATCACCGGGTCATCGCCGACCATCTGCGCTCCACGAGCTTTCTCATCGCCGACGGGGTGATGCCGTCGAACGAGGGGCGGGGCTATGTGCTGCGGCGGATCATGCGGCGGGCGATGCGCCATGCCCACATGCTCGGCGCCAGCGACCCGGTCATGCATCGCCTGGTCCCGGCGCTGGTGCGCCAGATGGGCGCCGCCTATCCCGAGCTTGGCCGCGCCGAGGCGCTGATCAGCGAGACGCTGAAGCTCGAGGAGACGCGGTTCCGCCAGACGCTCGATCGCGGGCTGAGGTTGCTTGACGACGAGCTCGGCCGGCTCGGCGAGGGCCAGCCGCTGCCGGGCGAGGCGGCGTTCAGGCTGTACGATACCTACGGCTTTCCGCTCGACCTCACGCAGGATGCGCTGCGCGAGAAGGGCCGCACGGTCGACGTGCAGGGCTTCGATCACGCGATGGCGGCGCAGAAGGCCAAGGCGCGTGCCGCCTGGGCCGGCTCGGGCGAGACCCGGGACGCGCGGATCTGGTTCGACCTGGCCGAGGCCAAGGGCGTGACCGAGTTTCTCGGCTACGATACCGAGACCGCCGAGGGGCAGATCCTCGCGCTTGTCTCGGGCGGCAGCGAGACCGGCTCGGCCACGACCGGCGCGGCGGTGCAGGTGGTGGTGAACCAGACACCCTTCTATGCCGAATCCGGTGGCCAGGTGGGGGATGCGGGCTTCATCCGCACCGATACCGGCACGGTGCGCGTCGACGACACCAGGAAATCGGCGGGGGTCTTCATCCATTCCGGCGAAGTGACCGAGGGCGAGATCGCGCGCGGCCAGCCGGCAAAGCTCGAGGTGTCGCACCGCCGCCGGACGGCGATCCGTGCCAACCATTCGGCGACGCATCTCCTGCACGAGGCGCTGCGCCGCGCGCTCGGGCCGCATGTCGCGCAGCGAGGCTCGCTCAATGCCGAGGACCGGCTCAGGTTCGACTTCAGCCACGGCAAGGCGCTGAGCGCCGAGGAGCTTGCCGGCGTCGAGGTCGAGGTCAACGACTACGTGCGCCAGAACGCGCCGGTCGAGACCCGGATCATGACGCCCGACGATGCCCGCGCGCTCGGCGCGCAGGCGCTCTTCGGCGAGAAATACGGCGACGAGGTGCGGGTCGTCTCGATGGGGCGGCTCACCGGGTCCGGCAAGGGCGCCGAAGGCGATACATATTCGCTAGAGCTCTGCGGCGGCACGCATGTGACGCGCACCGGCGACATCGGCGCCTTCGTGGCGCTCGGCGACAGCGCCTCGTCGGCCGGCGTGCGGCGGATCGAGGCGCTGACCGGGCAGGCGGCACTTGCCTATCTGCGCGCCCAGGATGCGCGGCTCGGCGAGGTGGCGGCCGCCCTGAAGGCGCAGGCGGCCGAGGTTCCCGAGCGTGTGCGCGCGCTTCTCGACGAACGCAGGGCGCTTGCCAACGAGGTGGCGCAGCTGCGCCGCGAGCTGGCGGTGGGCGGCGGTGGCGGCGAGGGGCCGCCGCCGAAGGAGATCGGCGGGGTGCGTTTCCTCGCCCAGACGGTCAGCGGGGTTTCGGGCAAGGACCTGCCGGCGCTTGTCGACACGCTGAAGGCGCGCGTCGGCTCGGGCGCGGTGCTGGTGGTGGCCGATACCGGTGGCAAGGCGGCGGTGGCGGCCGGAGTGACCGACGACCTTACCGGGCGTCTTTCGGCGGTCGAGATCGTCAAGGCGGCGGCAGCCGCGCTCGGCGGCAAGGGCGGTGGCGGCCGGGCCGACCTGGCGCAGGCGGGCGGAGCGGATGCCGGCAAGGCGGATGCGGCGGTGAAGGCGGCCGAGGCGGTGATCGGAGCGGCGTCATGAGCGGGACGAAGGCAGCGCTCTGGATCGCGCATGTGAAGGTCACCGACGCCGAGGCCTATGGCCGCTACGCAGCGCTCGCCGGCCCGGCGATCGCCGCGCATGGGGGCACGTTCCTGGCCCGCGGCGGTCGCTACGTGCAGCTCGAGGGCAACGACCGCCCGCGCAACGTGGTGGCGCGCTTTCCCTCGCTCGAGGCCGCTGTCGCCTGCTATCACAGCGCCGAGTATCAGGCCGCGCTCGCCCATGCCAGGGGCGCGTCGGAGCGCGATCTGATGGTGGTCGAGGAAGCCTGACCGAGGGCGCCACCAAGGTGCCGCGATAATGCCGTTTTGCGCAGCTAAGGGGGCGCTGTCCCCATGAGGAACGGAACCGACGATGTGCCGCTGGGCCGCCTACACCGGAGAGCCGATCTACCTTGAGGAGATCGTCAGCCGCCCGGGTCATTCGCTGATCCACCAGAGCCACTGCGCGACGGAATGTCACTCGGCGATCAACGCCGACGGCTTCGGCATCGCCTGGTATGGCGACCGCGAGGAACCGGGCCTGTTTCGCGACATCCTGCCGGCCTGGTCGGACCCGAACCTCAGATCCCTGACCGCACAGGTGAAATCGCGGCTCTTCCTGGCGCATGTGCGGGCTTCGACCGGCACCGCGACAAGCCGCAATAACTGCCATCCCTTTGCCGTCGGGCGCTGGTGCTTCATGCACAACGGCCAGATCGGCGGCTATGACAGGTTCCGCCGCGATGCCGAGATGCTGATCCCGGACCACCTTTACGGCCACCGCCGTGGCGCGACCGACAGCGAGGCGCTTTTCCTCGCGGCGCTCGGCGACGGGCTCGACGAGGATCCGAAGGGAGCGCTCGAGCGCGCCACGGCGCGGCTCGAGGCGCTCTCGCGGCAGAAGGGCGGCCAGCCGCACGTTCGGCTCACGGCCGCGTTTTCCGATGGCGCGCGGCTCTTCGCGGTGCGCCATGCCTCCGATGCCGAGGCGCCGACGCTCTATCACCGCTGGTCCGAGACCCAGAAGGGCCGCGCCGTCGTCTCCGAGCCGCTTGAGAGCGACGGGGCCTGGGAGGCGGTGCCGCAGGGCAGCTTCTGCACCTTTGCCGCCGGGGCGGTGACGATCGAACCGTTCCGGCCCTGCGCGGTCGCGGCCGCGGCCTGACCGCGCCGGCGCGAATGTCGTTTTCGCCCGCAGGATGCCGCTATCCGCTGCGGGGGGGGGCGGGATCGCGCTAAAAAGGCGCCGAACGTGGTGCGGCGGGAGTGAAGCGCATGAGCGAAGCGATGGAAGGTCGACGGGGTCGCGGTGGCGGCGGGGCCGCGCGGCGGGCCGAACGAACGGCCGTGCGGATCGAATGCGCGAAGTTCATCGAACGCAACATTCCCGATTTCGAGGTGCTGAACGAGGAGGCGCTCGAGATCATCGAGCAGAACGCCGAGACGGTCCTGGCGGAGATCGGCGTCAACTTCGTCGAGAATCCCGAGGCGCTGAAACGCTGGCGGGACGCCGGCGCCGAGGTCGAGGGCGAACGGGTGCGGATCCCGCGCGGCCTTGCACGCTCGCTCTGCAGGACGGCGCCGGCATCCTATGTCCAGCACGCCCGCAACCCCGAGCGCAGCGTCACCGTGGGCGGGCGCGGGCTCGTGCTCGCGCCGGTCTACGGGCCGCCATTCGTGCGCGACGCCGACGGCGGCCGGCGCTATGCCACGATCGACGATTTCCGCAAGTTCGTGAAGCTGGGCTACATGTCGCGCTGGCTGCACCATTCGGGCGGCACGGTCTGCGAACCGACCGACGTGCCGGTGAACAAGCGCCATCTCGACATGCTGCTGGCGCACATGACGCTCTCCGACAAGCCCTACATGGGCTCGGTCACCGAGCCGTCGCGCGCGGCCGATTCGGTCGAGATGTCCGAGATCCTCTTTGGCGGCCTCGACGGGCGCACGGTGATGACCTCGCTCATCAACATCAACTCGCCGCTCACCTTCGACGGCATCATGATGGGCGCGCTCGAGGTCTATGCCAGGGCCAACCAGGCGGCGATCATCTCTCCCTTCATCGTCGGTGGCGCGATGGCGCCGGTGACGGTGGCCGGCACGCTGACGCAGGTCCTGGCCGAGGTGCTGGCCGGCGTCGCCTATTCGCAGCTCTTGCGCAAGGGCGCCCCGGTCATCGTCGGTGCCTTCGTCACCTCGATCGACATGAACTCCGGCGCCCCCACCTTCGGCACGCCCGAAGCCTCGCTCATCACCTATGGCGCGGGCCAGCTGGCTCGGCGACTGGGCCTGCCCTACCGGTCGGCGGGGGGCTTCACCGGCTCCAAGGTGCCCGATGCGCAGGCCGCCTACGAAAGTGCCAACAGCCTCAACATGGGGCTTCTGGCCGGCGTCAACTTCATGCTCCATGCCTGCGGCTGGCTCGAGGGCGGGCTGGTGTCGTCCTTCGAGAAGTTCGTCATGGATGCCGATCAGCTGGGCGTCCTGCACGGTCTCGCCCGCGGCATCGACATGAGCGCGAACGGCCAGGCGATGGACGCGATCCGCGAAGTCGGCCCGGGCGGGCACTACCTCGGTTGCGCCCACACCCAGGCGAACTTCAAGAGCGCGTTCTGGCGGACCGAGATCCTTGACTACAAGCCCTACGAGACCTGGGAGGAAGAGGGCGCCCGCGACACGATGGCGCTAGCGCGCGACCGGGTCGCGAAGCTTCTGCACGATTACCAGAAGCCGGCGATCGACCCGGCCGTCGAAGAGGCGCTCGAGGCCTATGTGGCGCAGAAGAAGGCGTCGATGCCCGACGCCTTCATGTAGGGCTCAGACGAGGCGCGGCAGCAGCCGGGCCTCGGCGAGGATCGCGATCAGGATCTCGAGGTGCCGCGCGACCGAATAGGTGGCGCGGCCGGCGCGTCGGTCGGCCTCGTGGACGACCTCTTCCGCCATCAGCACCGTCAGCGCCTCCCGGGGGGCCGGAACCGCCGGCAGGCGGGCGATTCGGCGCAGGTGCCGGACGCGGTCGTAGGCGGGCAATCCGGCGCGCGCGGCACGCAGCAGAAGGCGCGGGCGGCTCAGCGCGGCGAGATCCTTGAGCAGGTCGTTCATGGCAGTCTCCGATCATTGCCCCTCCAGCATGAAACACAATCTGTGGTTGTTGCGTATTGTCACCGGACTGCGTGCGACCGGTTGAAGGAATATTCTGATTTTAACGGAAAATTGACCCCCGAGCCGCCGATTAACCAATGGGTAACGGACACAATCGAGGGTTGTGCCCATCTTGCTTAAGCCGCCGTTAACGCGGTTTCCGAAACTGGGGGACAGAATGACCGCAGCATCGCGGGAGAAAGTCGATTGGCCGGACTGGTTGCCGGACCGGGCGCGGCTCTATCTCCGCCATGTCGAACGCGGTCTTTCCCTGCGCGACATCGCACGGACCGAGGGATGCCATCCCTCGACCGTGCTCCGCAGGATCCGCGCGCTGGAAATCCGGCGCGAGGATCCGCTCGTGGACGAGGCGCTCGACCGCCTCGGACGTCTTGCCGGGACAGCACATCCCGGGCCGGGGACCCTGGCTGACGACGGCGCTTTTCCGCGAACCGAAATGGGGGGCTGCCCGATGACTGCACAATTCTCGAATCCCGATGCGCCGCTGGCCGATGCCGAGACGGTCGAGCGCGAGGCGCGCCGCGTCCTGCGCCGGCTCTGCGAAACCGATGCCGTTCTGGCGACGGCGGCCGATCTCGACAAGGCGGCGGTGCTGAAGGGCACCGTGCGCACCGCGGTGCTGGACCGCGCGGTGGCGCAGGCCTTCGCCCTTCGCGACTGGATCGCCGTGTCGAAACCCGGTCGGGTGACGAGCTACACGATCACCCCGGCCGGCCGCGCGGCGTTGAAGCGTCTCCTGGCCGACGAGCCCGCGCCGGGCTTCGCCGAGGCGCCCGCGCCCTTCGCCGAACAGCACCGCATCTGGGCCGAGCGGCCGGTGATGGAGCCGGGCAGCCAGACGCCGCGGCGGCTGCGCTACAACCTCGCCGAAAGCCCGATGGCGGTCCTGGCGCGGCGGCGCGACAAGGACGGCACGGCCTTTCTCTCGCCCGAGATGGTGGCCGCAGGCGAACGGCTGCGCGAGGATTTCGAGCTTGCCCAGATGGGGCCGCGCGTGGCGCAGAACTGGGACCGGTTCCTGACCGGCGGCGACCGCGGCCAGTTCAACCCGGCCGCGGCCCTCGGCGGCGGCGCGCCCGGCGCGCGTGACCGTGTGGCCGCGGCGCTGCGCGACCTCGGGCCCGGGCTTGGCGACATGGTGCTGCGGTGCTGCTGCTATCTCGAAGGGCTCGAGGCGGCCGAGCAGCGGCTGGGCTGGTCGGCGCGCTCGGGCAAGATCGTGCTCAGGATCGCGCTGCAGCGGCTCGCCCGGCACTATCAGGAGGCCTATGGCGGCAAGGCCCCGCTGATCGGCTGAGCGGACCCGACCCGAAGGACGGCGCGCCGGAGGGCGCCGCCCCGCGGCTCGCGGTCCTGCCGGGTGTCAGCCCCGGGCGCGGACCGCGCCTGTCGCAGGGGCCCTGCCGGCCGGCGCCCGAGAGGGCGCCGGGCCCGAGCGCGGCGGCACATTGCGTTCCCATGGGAAAAGGCCTATCTGGGATTTCGGACCCAATGAGAGGGAAGATCGGTGCGCGACCTCAAACTGCCGGACCAGAGGCACCCCGAGAAAGCCCATCGCCCCGATCAGGCGCAGCCGAAAAAACCCGACTGGATCCGGGTCAAGGCGCCCACTTCGGCCGGCTACAAGCAGACCCGGGACATCCTCAAGGCCAACCGGCTCGTCACCGTCTGCGAAGAGGCTGGCTGCCCCAATGTCG
This sequence comes from Albidovulum sp., assembly GCA_020637635.1. Taxonomy (GTDB): domain Bacteria; phylum Pseudomonadota; class Alphaproteobacteria; order Rhodobacterales; family Rhodobacteraceae; genus Albidovulum. Next base: position 147,045 of record JACKKB010000005.1, on the reverse strand, counting down.
GCGAATGCTGGAGCCAGGGTCACGCGACCATGATGATCATGGGCGAGATCTGCACCCGCGGCTGCACCTTCTGCAACGTGGCGACCGGCCGGCCGGACGCGCTCGACCAGTTCGAGCCCGGCCGCGTCGCCCATGCGGTCGAGACGCTCGGGCTTGCCCATGTGGTGGTGACGAGCGTCGATCGCGACGATCTCGATGACGGCGGGGCCGAGCATTTCGCCCAGACGATCCGGGCGATCCGCCATCGCTCTGCGGCGACGACGATCGAGATCCTGACCCCGGACTTTCTGAAGTGTGCCCCGGAAGCCCTTGAAAAGGTGGTGGAAGCGCGCCCGGACGTCTTCAACCACAACCTCGAGACGGTGCCCGGCCTCTATCCTTCGGTCCGCCCCGGCGCGCGCTATTTCCATTCGCTCCGGCTCTTGCAGCGGGTCAAGGAGCTTGATCCGGCGATGTTCACCAAGTCGGGCCTCATGGTCGGGCTGGGCGAAGAGGCGGCCGAGGTGCGGCAGGTGATGGACGATATGCGCTCGGCCGATGTCGATTTCCTGACCATCGGCCAGTATCTGCAACCGACGCCCAAGCATCACGCGGTCCTGCGCTTCGTCACGCCCGAGGAGTTCAAGGGCTACGAGACCGCCGCCTATGGCAAGGGCTTCCTGATGGTCTCGGCGACTCCTCTGACGCGGTCGTCCTATCATGCCGGCGACGATTTCGCGCGGCTGAGGGCGGCGCGTCTGCAAAAGCTCGACCGGGCCTGACAAGAAGGGCCCGACCGGGGCCGGGCCGGAGGCGGTCCAGAGGGGCCGGTCCAGAGGAGCCGGGCCGGCCCGATCACTCCACCGGCGGCACACGCTTCAGATAGTCGGCGATCGCCCTGCGGTCGGATTCGGGCAGATGCGCGGTGTTCTGGACCACCAGCGCCATGTGGCCGCCGGCGCTGTCGAAGCTCGGCGTGAAGCCCGAGTTCAGGTATTCGACGATATCGGGAACCGTCCAGTCGAGCTTGGCCGGGGTGATGTTGGGGAAATTGCCCTGGCCGCCCGGCACCGGGCCACCGGCCAGCCAGCGGCCGAGCCGCATCCCGCCAAGGGCGTTGCGGGGGGTATGGCACTCGCCGCAGTGGCCGAGAGCCTCGACAAGATAGCGGCCCCGCGCTTCCTCCTGGCTGAGCTCGCCGCCCACCACCCAGTCGGTCTTCAGGAAGAGAAACTTCCAGCCGCCGAGAAGGGCGCGGATCGAGAAGGGAAAGCCCACCTCGTGCGGCTGGCTCGGCGTCGGATCGGCGGGCAGGGTGGCGAGGAAGGCGCGCAGGTCGACCACGTCCTGCGGCGTGGCCTTGGCGTAGCTCGCATAGGGGAAGACCGGGTAGTAGTGGCTGCCCTCGGGCGAGACGCCCCTCAGCATGGCGTTGGCAAGATCGAGCGCCGTCCAGGCGCCGATGCCGGCGGTGGCATCGTTGGAGATGTTCGGGGCAAGGAAGGTGCCGAAGGGCGAGGCAAAGCGCTGCCCGCCCTTCAGCACCAGCTTCGCCGCGCCGGTCGCGTCGGCATCGGCATGGCAGGCGGCGCAGCCACCGGCCCAGAAGACCTGTTCGCCGTGGGCCGCATCGGGCACGAGCCCGGCGAGAAGGCCCGGATCGACCGGCCGTGGCCGGGTCACGACCCAGAAGGTGGCAAGGCCCAGCACCGCGAGCAGCACAAGAGCGGACAGGATACGGCGCATGGGTCTCTCCTTCGGTCGTTCGGTGTCGGCGGTTCAGTCCGGCTTGCGGTATTCCTTGTGGCAGCCGCCGCAAGCCGCGCCGACGCCGCCCAGGCCGGCCTTCATCGCCTCGACATCGTTGCCGGCGACGGTGACGAGCGCATCGGCGGCGCCCTTGAGCTGCGCGAAACGGTCGGCGCGGTCGGCGGTGTTGGCGATGATCGCGGGCAGGGCGCTGCTGTCGGTCAGCACGCCGGCCTCGGTGCCTGGCACCCAGAGCATCGAGCTGTCGATCCCGCTCAGCGCCGCGAGGTTCTTCGCCGCCTCGGTCGCGGCGGCCGCGTCATAGGGGGCGGTGCCCTTCGCCATCGCGCCAAGCGGCGCGAGCTGCATCGCCAGAAGCAGCATGTAGCCATGCCGGGCGGTCAGGATCTCGTCAGGGTTGGTCATGTCCTGCGCCAGCGCCGGCATGGCGGCGAGAAGGGTGGTGGTCAGTGCGAATATCGCCTTGCGCATCGGGTGCTCCTTCGAATGCGTCATGAGGCCCGGATCCGGATCGGCCGGGGCACCGGCATTGACGTCGAGAGCATGCGGTCGGGAAATCCATCTTTGGATGATGCGGCTGCAACTCCGGTTTCAGATCGCCCCGTGCTGCGACGCAGCGGCGAGGTTCCGCCGAGCAGGTCGGGCCGCAGCGGCAGATGCCCGCCGCAGCCCGTCCATGCTCAGTTCGGTTTGCGGAAAGCCTTGTGGCAGCCGCCGCAGGCGGCTCCGACGGCGCCCATCGCCGCCTTCAGGTTGTCGAGCCCCTTGCCGGCCTCCGCCTGCATCGCGGTTGCGGCCTCGACCATCGCCTTGCCCTTGGGTGCCACCTCGGCCCCCTCGGCCCAGAGATCGGGCAGGGCCGTCGAGGTCGGATCGGCGGCACTGTCGGAACCGGCCGGCCAGAGCATGGAGGTGTCGATCGTCACCGCGCTCAGCAGGTTGTCGGCCGCCTTTTGCGCCGCGGCGGCATCGTAGTCGACCTCGCCCTTGGCCATGGCGCCGAGCGTTCCAAGCTGGATCGCGCGATACATCATGATGCCCTGGCGGGCCTTGATCTGCCCGGCGAAGGGTGCGTCCTGGGCCTGGGCGGCTCCGCTCAGCGTAAGGGCGGATGCGGTGGCGACAAAGGCAAGGCCGGAAAGGATGGTCCTCATGGTCGTTGGCTCCCTATGCGTTCTGGAATTGGCGGATCGCGACGCCTGGCGGAAATGGTAGCTGTGAGAATTTCGATGGCAATCCGCGATTTTGCGGCAACTCCGTGACAATCTGCACAGAAACGGCGACAGGCCGGGCCCGGACCGCTATGCTGGGCAAATCCGGGCCGCGCCGGGGTCCGGATCCGGGTCCGGACCGGGCCCGGGCAGCCAATGTCACGCGATTGTGAGACGCGATGCGCGAGAACTGGGACGATCTGAGGTTCGTTCTTGCCGTGGCCGAGGAGGGCACGGTCAGCGCCGCCGCCCGCCGGCTGCGGGTGAATCACGCCACCGTGCTGCGCCGGGTCGCGGCCTACGAGGCGGCCACCGGGCTTGTCCTCTTCGACCGGACGGCGCGCGGCTATCTGGTGCCCGAAGCCAGGCGGCGGATCATCGAGGCCGCGCGCGAGGTCGAGCGCGCGGTCGGCGCGGTCGACAGGCTCATCCATGGCAGCCGGGCCCCGCTTGCGGGCGAGATCCGCGTCACCTCGACCGACTCGCTCTGCCTGCTGCTTCTGCCCGCGATCCTCGCCGATCTCGCGCGAAGCGCGCCGGATCTGAAGATCGAGCTTCTGTCGACGAACCGCCAGCTCGATCTCGGACGCGCCCATGCCGAAATCACCATCCGCCCGGCGCTCGGCCTGCCCGAGGATCTGGCCGGGGTGCGGGCGGCGACGATGACGTTTCGCGCCTATGCCGCCCGCGGCGCGGCGCCCGAGCTCTGGCTCGGCCTTGCCGGGCCGCTCAGGCGTTCGGCGCCGGAGCAATGGCTCGACGCCTCGGTCGCGCCCGAGCGGATCGTGCGCCGGGCCGACAGCTTCGTCATCCTGCGCGAACTGGCTGCATCGGGACAGGGGCGGGCGATCCTGCCGACCTTCCTCGGCGCGGCCGACCCGCGGCTTTGCGAACTGCCCGGCGTCTTTCCCGAACTTGCGGTGCCGGTCTGGGTTGCCTGCCATGCCGATTTCGTCGAGGTGCCGCGCATCGCCGAACTTCGCACGACGCTGGCCGCCGCCGTCGCCCGCCACGCGGACCTGCTCGCCCCGGGCCCGGGCGCGTCCGGCTGAGGTCAGGGCGGCGGCTCGGGGCGGGCGCTCGGGGAAGGCGCTCGGGGCGGGCGCTCGGGGAAGCCGCTCGGGGCAGGACCTCAGGGCAGGGGCCGGACCTTCGGCACAAGCCCGCCCGTCCCGGGCAGGCGCAGCCCTTCGGGCCAGAGCCCGAAATGGTCGAGCCCGACGATCAGAAGGCAAAGCGCCACGACGGCGAAGACCAGCTTGACGCGCCAGAGCGGTGGCGGGTGCCGCGCCCAGCGTGACATCCGGACAAGATGGCGCAGGTTCACGTCCGGGCGGCCCCGCCTTCGTCGACAAAGCGCACCTTGCCGATATGCGGCAGGTTGCGATTGCGCTGCGCATAGTCGATGCCATAGCCGACGACGAATTCGTCGGGGATCTCGAAGCCAGTCCAGGTGGCCTTGATCGGCACCTCGCGGCGCGACGGCTTGTCGAGCAGCGCGCAGACTTCAAGCTGCTTCGGCCCGCGCGAACGCAAGAGGTTGACGACATGGGTGAGCGTGAAGCCGGTGTCGACGATATCCTCGACCACCAGCACGTCGCGCCCGGCGATCTCGCCGCGCAGGTCCTTCAGGATCCGCACCTCGCGCGAGCTTTGCATGGCGTCACCATAGGAGGAGGCCTCGAGGAAATCGACCTCGACCGGAAGGTCGATCTCGCGCACGAGGTCGGCGATGAAGACGAACGAGCCCCTCAGGAGCCCGACGACGACGAGCTTGTCGGTGCCGCGAAAGGCGCGCGTGATCTCGCGCGCCAGCGCCTCGACCCGGGCGGCGATCGCCTTGGCGGATATCATCTCGTCGATCACATAGGGGTTCTGCGGCATGACGGGCCCTTGATTTTGCCCTCCGATTTAGCGATTTGGTCGTCCCGTGTCACCAGCGGAGACGGCATGCCCCGCCATTCGGAACGACGACCGGTGCCCTACACGGCTGCCGAGATGTATGCGCTGGTCGCCGATGTGGCGCGGTATCCGGAATTCCTGCCCTGGACGGCGGCGGCCCGGATCCGCTCGCGGGCCGCGCAGCCGGACGGTTCCGACATCATGGAGGCGGATCTGGTGATCTCCTTCAAGGTCTTTCGCGAACGCTTCGGCAGCCGCGTCACGCTCTGGCCCGCGACACGGCGGATCGATACCGAGTATCTTGACGGGCCGTTTCGCCACATGCGCTCGAACTGGGCCTTCGCCGATCTGCCGGAGGGGGGATCGGAGATTTCCTTCTTCGTCGATTTCGCGTTTCGCAACGCCATCCTGCAAAAGCTGATCGGCGCCGTCTTCGACGAGGCGATGCGGCGCGTCGTGCGCGCTTTCGAGGATCGTGCGGCGGCGCTTTACGGGGCCCGCGCCTGAGGCGACGGAACGGTGGCGCGCGGACGTTTGGCTGCGCAGGGGGCGGCTCCCGGGGTGGGGGCGGTTCGGAGGATCGTCATGAACACAACCTTTGTGCGGCGGGCCAGGCTCGGCCTCGCGCTTGTCGCCGCGCTCTGCGTCGCGGCCGCGGCCGGCGCGGCCGACTTCACCCGCGTCGAGATGGGCGCGGGGCGCTATTACCTCGTCGCTCTGCCTAAGACGACCGGCGCGCCCCCGGTGGTCGTCGCGCTTCACGGCGGCGGCGGCAACCCGGCGCAGTTCGCGGCGGCAAGCGGGTTCGCCGACGCCGCACTCGCACGCGGTTTCGCGGTGGTTCTGCCGGCCGGCACCGCCGGGCGCCCCGGCGGGCGGCTTCTGGTCTGGAACGGCCTTTACTGCTGCGGTCATGCGCCCGCCGACCGCATCGACGACCTCGGCTTTCTCGACCGCGTCATCGACGATGCGACGGGGCGCTACGGGCTCGACCGGGGCCGGGTCTTCATGGCCGGCATGTCGAATGGCGGCATCATGGCCGAGACCTATGCCGCGCTTCATCCCGAACGGCTGCGGGCAGTGGGCTCGGTGGCCGGGACATTCGATGCGCGCCACATCACGCCGAAGGCGCCGGTGCCGCTTCTGCACATGCATGGCACGCGGGACGACCATCTGCCCTATGCCGGCGGGGTCGGGCAGAAATCCTATGTACGGACCGATTTCGCCCCGGTCGAGACGGCGATCGCGGCCTTCCGCAAGGCCGCCCGCGGCCCGCTTGTCGAAACCGATGCGACGCTTGACAGGGCCGATGACGGCATGTCGGTCGATCGCAGGGTCTGGGCGGGGCCGGGCGGACGCCCGCAGGTGGTGCTCTACACCATCCGGGGCGGCGGCCATGTCTGGCCCGGCGGCCCGAAGGGCGGGCGCAGGGGGGCCACGCGCGACGTGAGCGCCAACGCCGCGCTGCTCGACTTCTTCGAAGCCTGGTTCTAGCGGCGCGCGGCGCCTTCGACGCAGGCGTCGACGAGCAGCCTCAGCGCGTGATCGACGCTCGCGCGGCGCACCGCCGCCCGCCCGAGGGCGCCGAAATCGACGGTTTCGGTCCGGGTCTGCCGGCCCGCCGCGGCAAGGCCGAAGCAGACCCGCCCCTCGGGCTTGTGCTCCGATCCGCCGGGGCCGGCGATGCCGGTGACCGAGACCGCGAGCGTCGCATCTGCCTCTCTTTGCGCACCTTCGGCCATCTCTCGGGCTACCTCCTCGCTGACGGCGCCATGGGCGGCAAGGGTTTGCGCGCGCACGCCGAGCATCGCCGTCTTGGCGGCGTTCGAATAGGTCACGAAGCCGCGCTCGAAGATGTCCGAGGCGCCGGCCACATCGGTGATCGCGGCGGCGATCATGCCGCCGGTGCAGCTTTCGGCGGTGGCAATCGTCGCACCGGCGGCGCGGGCAGCGGCCAGCAGGCGCTCGGCCGCGGTCATCGGGCGATGACCCCGTGCCAGAGCCCGGCCGCGACCAGCGTCGCCACGGCCGCGAAGGCGCCGGCCCAGAGATCGTCGATCATCGTTCCCGCGGCGGTGCCGCGACGGTCGGCGCGGCCGATCGGCCCGGGTTTCCAGATGTCGAAGAGGCGGAAGAAGACGAACGCTGCAAGCCAGCCCGGCCAGGGGAAGTCCCAGCTGTCGAGCCCGCGCATCCAGAAGCCCGCCGAGGGGGCCAGAAGCGCGATCCACTGGCCGGCCACCTCGTCGATGACGATCTCGGAGGGATCCTTGTCGGGCAGGTCCGCCACCATCCGCGCCGTCGCCCAGAAGCCGAGCGCGGTGACCGCGAGCGTCGCCGCGGCCAGCAACGGAAAGCCGCCGAGCCCGTGCAGCACCACCCCGGCCGCCACCGCCACCGCCGAACCCCAGGTGCCGGGCGCGGGCCGCAGGTAGCCGGTGCCGAAGACGGTGGCGATCAGCCGGGGAAGACGGGGCGGGCTCATCGCGCCACCAGCGTCGCGGTGGCGATGGCGGCGATGCCCTCCTCGCGGCCGGTGAAGCCCAGCCGTTCGCTCGTCGTCGCCTTCACGCTCACCCGATCCTCCGCGATCTCCAGGATCCCGGCCAGTCGGCGCCGCATCGCCTCGGCATGCGGGCCGATCTTCGGCCTTTCGCAGATGAGTGTGACATCGGCATTGGAAATGTCAAAGCCGCGGGCGCGGGCGCGGGCGGCGGCATGGGCCAGGAAGATGTGGCTCTCCGCCCCCTTCCACTGCGGATCGGAGGGCGGGAAGTGCCGGCCGATATCGCCCTCGGCGAGCGCGCCGTAAAGCGCGTCGGTCAGCGCATGCATGCCGACATCGGCGTCGGAATGGCCGAGAAGCGCGCGGTCGTGCGGCACCGCGACGCCGCAGAGCGTGACGTGATCGCCCCCGGTGAAGGCGTGCACGTCGAAGCCGTTGCCGGTGCGGATATCCATCCGACCCTCCAGAATGCGTCGGGCGCGGTCGAAATCGCCGGGCCAGGTGAGTTTCAGATTGTCCTCGTCGCCGGCGACGATGCTGACGGCGAGGCCCGCCGCGAGGGCAACCTCGACATCGTCGGCGGCACCGGCGGAACCGGAAGCACGGGCGGCATGGGCGCGGTGGGCCGCCAGGATCTCGGGAAAGCGGAAGCCCTGCGGGGTCTGGGCGCGGAAAAGCCCCTCGCGCGAGGCCAGGCCGGTGACCTGCGCGCCATCGCCGCGCCAGAGCGCATCGGCAAGCGCGAGAGCGGGCGCCGCGGCGGGCGCCTCCTCGAGCGCCGCAAGCACGCGCTCGATCAGGGAAGGGGCCGGAAACGGGCGCGCGCCATCATGAACAAGGACACGGGAAACTGATTCTGGATCAATGGTTTCAAGGGCGTTCCTCACAGATTCCGCGCGGCTCTCCCCCCCTGCGACAAGCGTCACGGTGCCGCCAAAATGGGTGATGCCACGGGCCATGTCCTCGGGGTGCAGAACCACGATGACGCGGCCATAGGGGGCAAGCGCGGCCACGGCATGGTCCAGAACGCTGCGACTGCCGAGCCGCCGCCACTGCTTCGGCTCCTCGCCGCCCGCCCGGGTGCCGCGTCCGGCGGCGACGATGACGATCGCTGGGTCCGACATGGGCGCCCCCCTTCTTCGCGCCGCTTCCGGCGCCGCCCCGAGCGCCGATGCTCTACCCCGTCAGGCCGGTCACGGCAACGCATTCTTCGCGGGCGTTCGGCGCAAGAGGCGCCTGTTTTTTGTGCAAATCCCCCGGGTGTTTGTCTATCAAGCCTCAGGACGATTGCGATTCCCGGCGGGTCTGACTACGGCGGGAGCGAATGCACAAGGATTAGGCAGTGCCCGGCACCTCCGGCCATCCCCCGATCGCCCCGGTTTCCCTCGGGGCCGTCACGCTCGACCCGCCGGCGTTCCTTGCGCCGCTCGCCGGGATCACCGACCTGCCGTTTCGCCGCATCGCCGCGCGCTTCGGGTCCGGGCTGACGGTATCGGAGATGGTCGCCTCGGGCGAACTTCTGACGCGGCGCGCCTCGACCCGGGCGCGGGCGCGCAGCGACCTCGGTCTTGACGAGGGCGCGGTGACATCGGTGCAGCTGGCCGGGCGCGAGGCGGCGGCGATGGCCGAAGCCGCGCGCATCGTCGCCGACCTCGGGGCGCGCGTCATCGACATCAACATGGGCTGCCCGGCGAAGAAGGTGACGGGCGGGCTCTCGGGCGCCGCCCTGATGCGCGATCCCGACCATGCGCTCAGGCTGATCGCCGCGGTGGTGGCGGCGGTCGATCTGCCGGTGACGCTGAAATGCCGGCTCGGCTGGGAGCCGGGCGCCTGCAACGCGCCCGCCCTTGCGCGCCGGGCCGAGGAGGCGGGGGTGCGGATGATCACCGTCCACGGGCGCACGAGGGCGCAGTTCTACAGCGGCCGCGCCGATTGGCGGGCGGTCGCCGAGGTGGTGCGCGCGGTCGCGATCCCGGTGATCGTCAACGGCGACATCCTCGGGCCCGGCGATGCCCGCGCCGCCCTGGCCGCTTCGGGCGCTGCCGGGGTCATGATCGGGCGCGGCGCCCAGGGCGCGCCCTGGCGCGTCGGCCAGATCGGCGCGGCCCTGGCCGGCAGGCGGCCTCTCCAGGCTCCTGAGGGAAGCGACCTTTCCGACCTGATTTCAGAGCAGTACGAGGAGATGCTCGACTTCTACGGGCGCGATCTCGGGATCCGTGTGGCGCGCAAGCATCTCGGCTGGTATGCCGCCACGGCTGGGGTCACGCCGGACCTGCGGGCGCGGCTTCTGACCGAGACCTCGCCCGAGACTGTCCTGGCGCTGGTCGAGACGGCCTTCGCGCCGGAAGAGACGGGCGCCGGGCCGGGAGAGACGGACACCGGGCCGGGAGAGACGGGCGCCGGGGCGGGAGAGACGGACACCGGGGCGGGAGAGACGGGCGCCGGGGCGGGGAGCCGGGCCGCATGACGCTTCCCGATGCCGCCACGCTCTGGACCTCGATGCCGGTGCCGGCGATCCTGATCGACGGCGCCGACCGGACGCTCGACATCAACCCCGCCGCCGAAGCCTTCCTCAACCTCTCGGCACGGTCCCTGACAGGCCAGGCGCTGTTCGACAGGGTGGCCATCGAGGCGCCGCTCGAAGAGATCTTCGCGCGGGTCCGCGCCAGCCGGTCCACCGCCTTCGTCAACGATGTCGCCGTGGGCACGGGCGAACGCGCGCCCATGTCCTGCGACCTCCATGCCTCGGCGCTGGGCGAAGAGGGCGGCGCGGTGCTGCTGATGATCTCGCCGCGCGAATTCGCCGACAAGATCGGGCGCGGGCAGGGGGTCAAGTCGGCGGCCCGCTCGGCCATCGGCATGGCCGAAATGCTGGCCCACGAGATCAAGAACCCGCTTGCGGGGATTTCGGGCGCCGCACAGCTTTTGTCGATGAACCTCGGGCGGGAGGATCTGGAACTTGCCGATCTGATCGTCGCCGAGACGCGGCGGATCGTGAAGCTGCTCGGCCAGGTCGAGCAGTTCGGCAACCTCAGGCCGCTCGAACCGCGGGCGGTGAACATCCATGACGTTCTCGACCGGGCGCGCAGGTCGGCGCTGCTCGGCTTTGCCGCGCATATGTCCATCGTCGAGGATTACGATCCCTCGCTGCCGCCGACCTGGGGCGATGGCGACCAGCTGCTGCAGGTGGTGCTGAACCTCCTGTCGAATGCCGCCGCAGCCGCGCGCGCGGCGCCGGGCACGATCCGGCTGCACACCTATTACGACCGCGCGCTCAGGCTCAGGCGCGCCGACGGCAAGGGTCAGGCGCTGCCCCTGCAGGTCGAGATCATCGACGACGGGCCGGGCATCGCGCCCGAGATCGCGGCGGACATCTTCGATCCCTTCGTCTCGGGTCGCGAGAACGGCACCGGGCTCGGTCTCGCGCTCGTCTCGAAGATCGTCACCGAACACGGCGGCTGGATCAGCACCGAGAGCGTGCCGGGACGCACCGTGTTCCGGCTTTCGCTGCCGGTCGCGCCGAAAAACACGGAGGCTCCCTGATGGACGGAACCGTTCTTGTCGCCGACGACGACCGCACGATCCGCACGGTCCTGACCCAGGCGCTGACGCGGGCGGGCTGCAAGGTCCACGCGACCTCGTCGCTCGTCACGCTCATGCGGTGGGTCGAGGAGGGCAAGGGCGATCTCGTCATTTCCGACGTCATCATGCCCGACGGCAACGGGCTCGCGGCGCTGCCGAAGATCGGCCGGATGCGGCCCGGTCTGCCGGTGATCGTGATCTCGGCGCAGAACACGATCATGACCGCGATCCAGGCGGCCGAGGCCGAGGCCTTCGACTATCTGCCGAAACCCTTCGACCTGCCGGACCTGATGAAGCGGGCGGCGCGCGCGCTCGGCCAGACGCGGCGCGGCGCGGCGCCGGATGCGGCGCGCGGTGGCGGCGGCGGCGATGATCTGCCGCTGGTCGGGCGCACACCGGCGATGCAGGCGCTCTACCGGCTTGTCGCGCGGGTCGTGAACGCCGACCTGCCGCTGCTCGTCACCGGCGAGTCGGGCTCCGGCAAGTCGCTCGTCGCGCGCGCGATCCACGATTTCTCGGACCGTCGCACGGCGCCCTTCATCACCGTGCAGGCCAGCGACCTGCAGGGGCTCGACGCGCCGGCGGCGCTGATCTCGCGGGCCCGCGGCGGCACCATCGTCTTCGACGAGATCGGCGATTTCGACAGCGAGACGCAGAGCCGCATCGTCCGGCTCTTCGATGCGCTGCCCGACACCGCGCCGCGGATCGTCGCGACAAGCCAGCAGGCGCTCGCCCAGCGCATCGAGGCGGGCAGGTTCCGGGCCGATCTCTTCTACCGGCTGAGCGGGGTGGTGATGGAGGTGCCGTCGCTGCGCGAGCGGGTCGAGGACATACCGCTTCTGGCCGAGCACTTCCTGGCCCGGGCCGAGCGCGACGGGGCGCCCGCGCGCAGGCTCGGCCCCGAGGCCGCCGCGGCGCTCCGCAACGCCCGCTGGCCGGGCAACGTGCGCCAGCTCGAGAACACGCTGCGCCGGCTCGCCGTGACCGCGGCCGGGCCCGAGATCGGGGCCGAGATCGGGCCCGGCGAAATCGCCGCCGCCCTCGGCGCGCGCAGCGAGTCGCGCCCGGATGTGGCGGCCGTCGAGGAAGGTGAGCAGCTTTCCGCCTCGATCGCGCGCCACCTTCGGCGCTACTTCGACCTGCATGGCGACAGCCTGCCGCCGCCGGGGCTCTACGGCCGGATCCTGCAGGAAATGGAGCTTCCGCTGATCGAGATCGCGCTCGATGCGACAAGCGGCAATCAGGCGAAATGCGCCGATCTGCTCGGCATCAACCGCAATACCCTGCGCAAGAAGGTCACCTCGCTGGATATCCGCGTGACACGCCGCCGCAAGTTGATGTAAACCGGCAACACAGACCGTGGCCCATCTGCGTCAGCAGGGAGAAGCCGCGGCGGCATATCGGCGGTGGCCGCCTGGGGCGGCGTAGTGCAGGGCACCCTCGTGGAAGGCGTGGTACGACGATCGACATGGGACCGGCTGACGCGCCTGCGCCGGCTGCGTCGGGTGCAGAGCGCGATGATGATCGGGCTCGTCGTGCTCGGCCCGCTTCTGGCGCTCGCGACCTTCCTGGCGCTGGGGCCCTTCGGGCAGGTCGAGAACTCGGTCGCTCTCCGGCTCGTGCTTCTGGCCGACATCGTCTATTTCCTGCTTCTCGCGGCGCTGGTGATGGCACGGCTGGCGCGGATGATCGCGGCGCGGCGGGCGAAATCGGCCGGCTCGCGGCTGCATCTGCGGCTGACAGGCGTCTTCGCCGGCATCGCGCTCGTGCCCGCGGTGCTGGTGGCGATCTTCGCCGGGCTGACGATCAACATCGGGCTCGAGGGCTGGTTCTCGGAAAGGGTGCGCAATGTCGTCGGCACCTCGCTTGCCGCCGCCGAGGCCTATCAGAACGAACACCGGCGCGACCTCGTGGCCGACAGCGAGGCGCTGGCGCAGTTCCTCGACTCCGCGCGAAGCTCGAACTTCCTGTTGTCCGATGCCGGGTTGCGCCAGCTGCTCACCCAGGGCCAGGGGCAGATCCAGCGGGGCCTTCGCGAGGCCTTCGTGATCGACGGCGCCGGCGAGATCAAGGCCCGGGGCGAGCGCAGCTATCTCTTCGATTTCGAACCGCCCGGCGCCGACCGGCTGGCCGAGGCCGACAGCGGCCAGACCGTGCTGATCGAGGACTGGGCCAACAACGAATTCCGCGCGCTGGTCAAGCTCACCGCCTTCGCCGACCGTTATCTCTATGTCAGCCGTCAGGTCGACGGCGGCATCCTCAGCCTGCTTGACGACACGCGCGCCACGGTCGGTCTCTATCACCAGCTCGAGGCCCAGCGCGGCCGGGTGCTCTTCGAATTCGGTCTCGTCTACGTGGGCTTCGCGCTCATCCTCGTGCTGGCCGCGATCTGGATGGGGCTCTGGTTCGCCGAGCGGCTTTCGCGGCCGATCGGCCGGCTCGCCGGGGCGGCGCAGCGCGTCGGCGCCGGCGACCTGGAGGTGCAGGTGGTCGAGGAACAGGGCGACGACGAGATCGCCATGCTTGGCCGGGTCTTCAACCAGATGACGCGGCAGCTCAACACCCAGCGCCAGGCGCTGATCGACAGCCATGCCGGGTCCGAGCGGCGGCGGCGGCTTTTCGATTCGGTTCTGTCCTCCGTCACATCCGGCGTCGTCGGGCTGCGTCCCGACGGCAGGATCGATTTTCTCAACCGCTCGGCGACGCGGCTTCTCGGGCTCGCCGAGGATCGCGACGACGATCGCCCGCTCGGCGATGCGGTGCCGGAATTCGCCGGGCTGTTCGAACGGCTGCGCGACGGTGTCGGCGAGGTTGCGCAGGAAGAGATCAAGCTGACCCGTGGCGGGCGGCTCGAGAGCCTGCTCGTGCGGATGGCGATCCGGCGCAATGCCGACGGCGGGCTCGAGGGCTATGTGGTCGCCTTCGACGACGTGACCGAGCTTGTGAGCGCCCAGCGCATGGCCGCCTGGGGCGACGTGGCGCGACGGATCGCGCATGAGATCAAGAACCCGCTGACGCCGATCCAGCTTTCGGCCGAGCGCATCCGGCGCAAGTTCTCGGGCCTCGTCGGCGACGAGGCCGACACGCTCGGCCAGATGACCGATGTCATCGTGCGGCAGACGAACGACCTGCGCCGGATCGTCGACGAGTTCTCCAAGTTCGCCCGCATGCCCGAGCCCGAGCGGCGCGAGCACGATCTGGCCAGGCTCGTGCGCGACGCCGTGACGCTGCAGGAGGGGGCGCTGCATGGCGCCCAGCTGGTGGCCGATCTGCCCGAGGGGCCGGTCATGGCCGATTTCGACGCGACGATGATCAACCAGGCGGTGACGAACCTGATCAAGAACGCCGGCGAGGCGGTCGAAACGCTGGTCGAGAAGGGCGCGCCCGAGGGCTATCGGCCCGAGGTGCGGGTGACGATGGTGGCGGCGCCGGAACTGGCGACGATCCGCATCTCCGACAACGGCGTCGGCCTGCCGGCCGACCGGGCGCGGCTTTTCGAACCCTATGTGACGACGCGCGAGAAGGGCACCGGGCTCGGTCTCTCGATCGTCAAGAAGATCATCGAGGAACACGGCGGCACGCTGACGCTCAGCGATGCCGAGCCGTTCGAACCCGGCGCCCGCAGGGGCGCCCTTGCCGAGATCCGCCTGCCGCGGGTCACGGTCGCCAGGGCCCCGAGGGAGCGGGCCGCAGCAGCACAAGCCGGAGGTGGGACATGAGTGACATTCTGATCGTCGACGACGAACGCGACATCCGCGAACTGATCGCGGACATCCTGAAGGACGAGGGCTTTGCGACCCGGCTTGCCGCCAATTCCGACGAATGCATGGCCGAGATGAATGCCGAGGCCCCGGCGCTGATGATCCTCGACATCTGGCTGAAGGACAGCCGGATGGACGGGATCGACATCCTCAAGACCGTCAAGCGCGACAATCCCGACGTGCCGATCATCATCATCTCGGGCCACGGCAATATCGAGATCGCCGTCGCCGCGATCAAGCAGGGCGCCTATGACTTCATCGAGAAGCCATTCAACATCGACCAGCTGACGGTCGTGGTGGCGCGGGCGATGGAGACCTCGCGGCTCCGGCGCGAGAATGCCTCGCTGCGCCGGCGCGACGTTTCGGTTTCCGACATGATCGGCACCTCGCATGCGTTCCGGTCGCTGAAATGGCAACTCGACAAGGTGACGAAGTCGAACGGGCGGGTGATGCTGACCGGCCAGCCCGGTTCGGGCAAGGAACTGGCGGCGCGCTACATCCATGTGAACTCGAACCGCGCCAGCGGCCCCTTCGTGACCGTGACCTCCGCCTCGGTTGAACCGGAGCGGATGGAAGAGGTGCTCTTCGGCCGCGAGACGCCCGAGCGCGGCGTCGAAAAGGGGCTTCTCGAACAGGCCCATGGCGGCATCGTCTACCTCGACGAGGTGGCCGACATGCCGCTCGGCACGCAATCCAAGATCCTGCGGGTGCTGACCGAACAGCAGTTCACCCGCGTCGGCGGCGCCGACCGGGTGCGGGTCGACCTGCGCGTGATCTCCTCGACCACGCGCGATCTGTCCGCCGAGATCGCCGCCGGCCGCTTCCGCCAGGAGCTCTACGACCGCCTGAACGTGGTGCCGATCGCCGTGCCCTCGCTCGAAGAGCGGCGCGAGGACATTCCCGAACTCGCGCGCCATTTCATCGAGGCGTTCAACAAGAGCCAGGGCCTGCCGCTGCGCGAAATCTCCGAAGAGGCCGAAGCGCTGATGCAGACCATGGGCTGGCCCGGCAACATCCGCCAGCTTCGCAACGTCATCGAACGGGTGCTGATCCTCGGCGATGCCAGCGGGCAGATCGCCGCCAGGGAACTGCCGGGGCAGGCGGAACCGGGCGGCGAGGAGGGGCGCGTGGTGCTGTCGGGCGGTCTCGCGACGCTGCCCCTGCGCGAGGCACGCGAGCTTTTCGAACGCGAATACCTGCTGACCCAGATCAACCGCTTCGGCGGCAACATCAGCCGCACCGCCGCCTTCGTCGGCATGGAACGCTCGGCGCTGCACCGCAAGCTGAAGTCGCTCGGCGTGGTGACGACGTCGAAATCGGGCGCGCGCGTCGCCCATATCGACGACGATGCCGAGGAAGAGGTCTAGCGCCGCAGGAGGGCGCGGACGGGGGCGGACACGACCTGTCCGGTGCGAAGCCCCCCCCGAATGCGAGAGGTCCCGAACGCGAAAGGTCCCGAACGCGAGAGGCCCGGGGCGCGAAAGGCCCCGAACGCGAAAGGACCGGGGGTCGAAAGGCCCCGAATGCGAAAGGTCCGGGGCTCGAAAGGTGCGGGGGCCGCATTGACCGCGATGGGCCGGCCGGCCTATCTAGAGCGGCGGCAAGGGTGTCGGTGACGGCACCGGCATTTCCGGGGAACGCCCAATGAAAGTGATCATCTGCGGCACGGGTCAGGTCGGCTGGCAGATCGCGCGGCATCTCTCGGGCGAGAAGAACGACGTCACCGTCGTCGACAGCAACGGCGATCTGGTGCGCCGCGCGACCGAGGCGCTGGACGTGCAGGGGGTGACGGGCTTTGCCTCCTATCCCGACGTGCTGGAGCGCGCCGGCGCCAGCGACGCCGACATGATCATCGCCGCCACCCATTCCGACGAAGTGAACATGGTCATCTGTCAGGTGGCCCATTCCGTCTTCGGCATCACCCGCAAGATCGCCCGGCTGCGCGCGCAGTCCTACATGGACGCGATCTATTCCGATCTCTACCGGCGCGACCATCTGCCGATCGACGTCGTCATCTCCCCCGAACGCGAGGTGGCCGAGGCGGCGCTGCAGCGGCTTTCGGCCCCGATGGCCTTCGATACCGAGAGCTTCATGGACGGTCGGGCGCAGCTTCTCGGCATCGCGCTCGACGAAGACTGCCCGGTGCTGAACACGCCGCTGCGGCAGCTCACCGATCTCTTCTCGACCCTGCGCGCCATCGTCGTCGCCATCCGCCGCGAGGGCCGTCTCTTCGCGCCGGAACCGGGCGACCAGCTCTTTGCCGGCGACCAGGTCTATGTCTTTTCCCATATCGACGACGTGACGCGCACGCTCGACATCTTCGGCAAGGTCACCAAGAAGCAGGAGCGGGTGGTGATCATCGGCGGCGGCAACGTCGGTCTGGCCGTGGCGCGCGCGCTCGAGACCCGCACCGACCGGATCCGCGCCAAGGTGATCGAGCGCAGCCGCGCCCAGGCCGAACGGGCCGCGGATGCGCTGACGCGGACCATCGTGCTGAACGGCGACGGCCTCGATGCCGAGATCCTCGCAGAGGCGAATATCGAGCGTGCCGATGCCGTCCTCGTCGTCACCGACGACGACAAGACCAACATCCTCGCCGCGGTCCGGGCCAAGCAGGCCGGCGCGGCGATGGCGATCGCGCTCGTCAACGATCCGACGCTGGTGCCGCTCATGGCGGCGCTCGACATCGACGCCTACATCAACCCCCGCGCCACCACGGTCTCGTCGATCCTCCGGCATATCCGTCATGGCCGGGTGCGGGCGATCTACTCGATCGGCGACGCCGAGGCCGAGGTGATCGAGGCGCAGGTTCTTTCCACATCGCTCATCGCCGGACGGCTGGTGCGCGACATCGAGTTCCCCGAGGGCGTGCTTCTCGGCGCGCTGATGAAGGGCGACAAGGTCGTGAAGCCGACGGGCGATACCAAGGTCGAGGAGAACGACGTCATCGCGCTCTTCGCGATGGCGGGCGACGTGCCGGAGGTCGAGCGTCTCCTGCAGGTCTCGATCGACTTCTTCTAGTCATGCGGCGCCTCGTCCATCTGCCGATCCTGGTGATCCTCATGGGGATCAGCGCCCTTGCCATGTATCTGCCGGCGATCCACGGCTTCGTGACGCGCCACTACGACGTGTCGCGGAGCTTCTTCTATTCCGGCACCCTGCTTCTCGTCTTCGCCGCGCTCATCGGCCTGGCGACCGCGGCGGGCGGCGGCAGCCGCGGCGCGCGCAACCAGTTGCTCAGCCTGGTCGCGACCTTCACGATCCTGCCCGCGTTTCTCGCCGTCCCGTTCTGGGACAGTGTCGCCGATACCAGCTTCACCCGCGCCTGGTGGGAGATGGTCTCCTCGCTCACCACCACCGGCGGCACGCTCTACGCGCCCGAACGTCTGGTCTCGACGCTGCATCTCTGGCGCGCGCTCGTCGGCTGGATGGGCGGGCTCTACTTCCTCGTGCTGGCAGCCGCGGTGCTGGCGCCGATGAACCTCGGCGGCTACGAGGTGCTTTCGGGCGCGACCGCCGGGCGCGGCGCCGTCGTCGGCGGCGAGGCGCTGCGCGGCTCGGCGCCCAACGAACGGATCTGGACCGTCACCAAGCTCTTCTTCCCCTTCTACGGGGCGCTCACACTCATTCTCTGGGTGGCGCTGCTGATGGCGGGCGATCGGCCGCTGGTGGCGCTTTGCCATGCGATGTCCACGCTCGCCACTTCCGGCATCTCGCCGGTCGGCGGGCTTGCGGGCGCGCGTTCGGGCGTCGGCGGCGAGGCGATCATCGCGGTTTTCATGGTCTTCGCGCTGTCGCGCAACCTCTTCCCGCGCGGCCGCACGGTGCGCGGCGCCGCGACGCTGATGCAGGACCCGGAACTGCGGATGGCGGCGCTCCTGGTAACGGTGGTGCCGGTGCTTCTTTTCCTGCGCCACTGGATCGCGGCCTATGAGGTCAGCGACCTCGACAACACCGTGGCCTCGTTCCAGGCGCTCTGGGGGGCCTTCTTCTCGGTCATCTCCTTCCTCACCACGACGGGGTTCGAATCCGTCGACTGGGGCTCGGCCCGGCAATGGTCGGGGCTCGGCACGCCGGGGCTGATCCTCGCGGGGCTCTCGGTGATCGGCGGCGGGGTTGCGACGACGGCGGGTGGCGTGAAGCTCCTGCGCGTCTACGTCCTCTTCCGCCACGGCGAACGCGAGATCGAGCGGCTCGTGCATCCGCACTCGGTCGGCGGATCGGGCATCCAGGCCCGCCGGCTCCGGCGCCAGGGCGCGCAGATGGCGTGGATCTTCTTCATGCTCTTCGCGATCTCGATCGCGGGAACGATGCTGGCGCTGTCGCTCACCGGGCTGGATTTCGTCTCCTCGACCGTGGTCGCGGTCTCGGCCCTGTCGACAACCGGTCCGCTTGTCACCGTGGCCGCCGAAGCGCCCCTGCACTGGGCCGATCTCGACAGCGTGGCGCTGACCATCTCGGCGGCGGCGATGGTGCTTGGCCGGCTTGAAACGCTGGCGCTGGTGGCCCTGCTGAACCCGGCCTTCTGGTCGCGCTGAGGCCGGCTCGGGCCCGGCCCGCCCGTCGGTGCATTTTGCTCTGGAAAACCTCTCGCGATTGCGCATACTTGGCACAAGCCTCCGGTGCAGCGCCGAGAGGCGTGATATGCGCGAGTAAAAATAATATAGGCGACAACAACATGGCTGCCGACAAGCAGAATTTGCAGGATGCCTTCCTAAATCACGTCCGCAAGGCAAAGATTCCGGTCACGATCTTTCTGATCAACGGGGTGAAGCTTCAGGGCGTCATCACCTGGTTCGACAATTTCTGTGTGCTGCTGCGCCGCGACGGACAATCGCAGCTTGTCTACAAGCATGCGATCTCGACCATCATGCCGGGGCAGCCGATCTCGCTTTACGAGGGCGAAGACTGAGCGACCGCCCCCCCCGAGGCGCCGGACCCGCGGGCGATGACGGCGCCGGCCGGACCCGTGCCTATGTTCTCCATCCCGACCTGCGCGCCGCCGGTGCGCGGCGGCTGCCCGGCCATGCGCTCGACGAGGCGCTGGCGCTGGCCGCGGCGCTGCCGCATCTCGATGTCGTGGGCGGTGAGGTCGTGCGGCTGGCGCGGCCCCATGCCGGGATGCTCTTCGGCTCCGGCAAGATCGCCGAGCTGAAGGCGCGGTTCGAAGAGGCCGGGATCGCGCTCGTGCTGGTCGACGGGCCGGTCAGCCCGGTGCAGCAGCGCAACCTCGAAAAGGAATGGCAGGTCAAGCTTCTCGACCGCACCGGGCTCATCCTCGAGATCTTCGCCGACCGGGCGCGGACGCGCGAGGGCGTGTTGCAGGTGGAGCTTGCGGCGCTCAGCTACCAGCGGACGCGGCTGGTGCGGGCCTGGACCCATCTTGAGCGTCAGCGCGGCGGCTTCGGCTTTGTCGGCGGTCCGGGCGAGACCCAGATCGAGGCCGATCGCCGCGCCATCGACGACGAGGTGGTGAAGATCCGCCGCCAGCTCGCCAAGGTGGTGAAGACGCGCGAATTGCACCGTGCCGCGCGGCGCAGGGTGCCGTTCCCCGTGGTCGCGCTCGTGGGCTATACCAATGCCGGAAAGTCGACGCTTTTCAACCGCATGACCGGGGCCGATGTGCTGGCCAGGGACATGCTGTTCGCGACGCTCGATCCGACCATGCGCGCGCTCGCGCTGCCCACGGGGGAACGGGTGATCCTGTCGGATACGGTTGGCTTCGTCTCGGACCTGCCGACGCAGCTGGTGGCGGCGTTCCGCGCCACGCTGGAAGAGGTGCTGGAGGCCGACCTGATCCTTCACGTGCGCGACATCGCCCATCCCGAGAGCGAGGAGCAGGCGGCCGACGTCGTCGACATCCTGGAAAGCCTCGGCGTCGATCCGTCGGTGCCGCTGATCGAGGTCTGGAACAAGATCGACCTTCTCGATGCCGACCGGCGCGCGGCACTCTTGGCGACCGATGCGCGGCGCCCGGGCGTGCATGCGGCATCGGCGCTGACCGGCGAGGGGCTCGACGGGCTTCTCGCGGCGGTGTCGGAGGCGCTTGGCGAGGAGCGTGTGCACGAGGTTCTGCATCTTGGTTTCGGCGAGGGCAGGCGGCGCGCCTGGCTTCACGAACAGGGCGTGGTGACGGCGGAGAGCGAAGCGGACGGGGGCTTCGCGCTCTCGGTCCACTGGACGCGGCGGCAGAAGGGCCGGTTCGAGGCGATCTGATCGGGCCCTCGGTCGCATGCGCTCTGGCGCGTCGCCGTCCGCGGCGCGCGGCGAAATCGCCGGTGTCGCGGTCAGCGGCGGTCAGGCCGGTTTCGCGCCGAAGGGCCGCCACGAACCCCATGGACGGGACGACACCGCCGCTGCCCCGGACCGCGCCATCGGACGGGCCGCCGTGATCAGAGGAGAGAGGATACGGGCAGCGCGCCTCGCCGCGCGGCTCAGGGGGCGCCCGCCGGTTCCAGTTCGGTGATCCCGGTTGCCGCGGCACGCGCCAGATCGGGGTCGAGCGACATCGGCACGTATTCGCCGCGCCGCCAGAGCTCGCTCATGTCGTCGTAGTGGCGGCTCAGCGGGTGGCCGGACTGGCCCGTCGAGATGATGAAGACCGAACTGTCGGGATCGGCGAAATCATAGACGCCGCGGTAGCCGGCGCCGTTCACGTTCAGATAGGGGTCGGGGCCGGTGCCGGCGGTCAGCCCGCGCGCGAGCGTATAGTCGCCGCCGCTCGTGGACTGGCGGATGTTCACGATCCATTTCAGCAGCGGCGTCTTGCCGAGCAGCGCATGGTCCTGCGCGGCCTGATGGGCATCGCCCCAGCGCCAGCTTTCGGGATTGGGCCCGTAGCGTTCGGACAGTTGCAGAAGCGCGTCGTCGAGCGACATGCGGGCGATGTCGCTGCAGGTCTCGGTCGGCGCCGACTGCATGATGTCGCACCAGCGGCTGGCGCCGTCGATGTCGCGGTAGACCCTTTCGATGAAGAGCGGCTCGATATGGGTGAAGGCGTCGGCGAGCGGGCCGAGCTCGTCGCGGATCAGCCGGGTCTGGAGCGCGCGGATCCAGGCGGCGTAGATCAGCGGCTCGGGCAGGTGTTCGTTCATGTCGCCGTCCCATTCGGCAAGCAGTTCGAGCGCGCGCTGTCGCAACCGCTCGGGCGTGCCTGCGGGGGCGGCCTCGCCGGTGAACCAGAGATCCTTGCCGACCAGCGGCAGGAGCGTGCGCGCGGCCGGAGAGATGGTGTCGAGCTGGGCGGCGATGAAGCTCTCGCGGCTGTGCACCTCGCGTTCCTGCATGAGCCGCGTCCAGCGCTGGACGCGCTGGGTATCGCCCCAGTCGAAGCTGATGTGGTCGGGGAAGGGGCGGTCGACGATCTTGTTGTTGGTGTTGCCGACGATGCCGCCCTCGGGATGGACGAAGCGCGGGTTGGTGGCATAGGGGCGGCGGCCCTGCCAGCGGTTGGTCGCCATCCAGCCGAGCGCCGGCACCCGGCCCTGGCCGAGCATGAGCGGATCGCGCGCCGGGGCGGCGCCGAACAGGGCCATCGCGATGCCTTCGTGATCAGCCATGGTCACCATCTGCGCCGGGGCGATGTAATCCTCGCCGGCGGCGATGCCCTCGGCGGTGGAACGCGCCGACATGAGCCGGATGGCGGCGCTCATCGAACGGTCGTCGTCGGCAAGCGCGGTGGCGGCAAGGGTGGCGACATGGCCGCGCGGGGTCACGCTTTTCAGGTCGAAATAGTCGCCCGGGATGACCGGGCCGTTGTCGCTCCAGCGCAGCGTGAGCGTCAGCGGCTGGGCATCCTTGACCGAAACGATTACGCGGCGCTCCTCGAAGGGCTTCCAGCCGTCGGCGGTCCGGTAGCGGTCGGGATCGGAGGGGTCGAGCTCTTCGAGGAAGATGTCCTGGTCGTCGAGCCAGGCGGCGGTGATGCCCCAGCCGAAATCGGCGTTGCGTCCGGCAAGGATCGCCGGCACGCCCGGCACCGTGGCGCCGATGACACCGCCGGACGCGAGCTCGATCCGCGCCAGATACCACAGCGAGGGCGCCGAGAAATCGTGATGCGGGTCGTTGGCCAGAAGGCTGCCGGCGGCGGCCGCGCGCTCCGGCGCCGCCGCCCAGGCGTTCGAGGCGCCGGCGAAGCTGTGCTCGGGGATGTCCAGGAAGGGCAGGGGCGTCTCGGTCAATGCCGCGTAGGAGGCCTTGGTGCCGGGCACGAGGCTCGCATAGGGCGGCAGGGCCGCGACACCGGGGCCCGGCACGTCGGGCAGGATGTCGCGGACCCAGTCCTTGGACAGAAGCGAGACCCGCGCGCGCAGCACCTCGTCGTGCATCTGTGCCGAGGACTGGATCGCGAGGAGTTTCAGGATGGCGATGGAATCGGCCGGCTGCCAGAAGGCGATCTCGTTCTTCACGAAGAAGAATTCCGGCGCGCCGCGCCCGAGGGCACCTTCGTTGACGATCTTGATCCAGGCGTTGATGCCGCGGGCATAGGCATCGAGTGCGGCGCGCGCCGGCGCGTCCTGCGCCGCGACCGACCGGGTGGCGAGTGCATAGAGATCGAGCCGGCGCATGAGTTCGTCGCTTTTCACCGTCGCCGGGCCGAAGACCTCGGACAGGCGGCCCTGCGCGGTGCGGCGCAGAAGCGTCATCTGCCAGAGCCTGTCCTGCGCCTCGGCAAAGCCGAGGCCGAAATAGACATCCTCGTCGGACTTGGCGAAGACATGCGGCACGTCGGCGGTGTCGCGCACGATCTCGACAGGGCCGGTCAATCCCTCGATCCTGTAGGTGGCATTGTAGTCCGGCAACGAGCGGTCGGCGAAATAGTAGACCACGATCGCGGTGCCGACGCTCAGCGCGAGGATCGCCGAGAAGATCCGCACCAGCCAGCGGAAGAGTGTGAACATGAGGTCCGGTCCGCCCCCCGCGTTGCCGATGCCCGCCGATCCCGCCGCGGCCCAGGGGCCGACACGGTTGACGACGCGGGCAGAGCGGTTAACTAGGGCAGAACCTGGCGAACCGCAATGATCTTGGGAGAGTGACGTGGCAAAGGTGGCATTTCTCGGCCTTGGAGTGATGGGATTCCCGATGGCGGGGCATCTGGCGGCGAAAGGCCATGAGGTCGCGGTCTACAACCGCAGCGCCGAAAAGGCCGCCCGCTGGGTCGACAGCCATGGCGGGCGCGCGGCGGCGACGGCGGCAGAGGCGGTAGAGGGTGCCGCCTTCGTCATGGCCTGCGTCGGCAACGACGACGACCTCGGCGCCGTCTGCCGCGGCGACGCGGGCGCCTTCGCCGGCATGGACCGGGGCGCCGTCTTCGTCGATCACACGACGGTTTCGGCCGCAGTCACGCGCGATCTCGGGGCAGAGGCGGCAGCACTCGGGCTCGGCTATGTCGATGCGCCGGTCTCGGGCGGGCAGGCGGGGGCCGAGAACGGCGTGCTCTCGGTCATGTGCGGCGGCAGCGAGGGCGACTATGCGCTGGCCGAGCCGGTGATCGCCGCCTATGCCCGTGTCTGCCGTCGCCTCGGCCCGCTCGGCGCCGGGCAGATGGCCAAGATGGTGAACCAGATCTGCATCGCCGGTCTTGTCCAGGGCCTCTCCGAGGGGCTGAACTTCGCCGAGCGGGCCGGGCTCGACATCGAGGCGCTGGTCGAGGTGATCAGCCAGGGGGCGGCCGGATCCTGGCAGATGGTCAACCGCCACAAGACCATGGCGGCGGGCAAGTTCGACTACGGATTCGCGGTCGACTGGATGCGCAAGGATCTCGGCATCTGCCTGAAGACCGGCGACGAGATCGGCGCGAGCCTGCCGGTCACCGCGCTTGTCGATCAGTTCTACAAGGATGTTCAGGCGATGGGCGGCAACCGCTGGGATACGTCGAGCCTGATCGCACGGCTGCGCAGGCCCGGCTGATCCCGGGCCCGCGCGGGTTGCCCGATCAGGGGATGATGCGGGTGTATTTCGTGCCCTTCACCGTCGCGCCGGCGATGAAGCCCGACTGGCCGAAGACGAAGCCGATCACCGGGGCGAGCGTGGTGGTGGTGTCGACCCCCGCCGAGCCACCCTGGTTCGGCAGCGCATAGACGATGTCGGCGCCCGCCTCCCAGCCGTCGGCGCGGCGGAACTCGGCAAGCGCATCGGGGGTCATGAAGAACAGCGCGTGGGCATATTGCTGGGCGCCGATCTGCAGGCCCCAGCTCGCCTGGGTGGCGGAATAGTAATCCACCGTCACGTCGTTGATGCGCAGCGCGCCGCGGCCGTAGGCGCCGCCGAAGAAGAAGCCCGCCTCGGTCACCAGCGGCACATAGAGGATGCCCGCGGCCTTGGGCGCGAGGTTCGCGGCATTCGGGAAGTTCGCCATGAGATAGTCGCGCGTCGCGTCGACGCGGGCATCGAGCCGCGCGGCGCCCTGGTTGCCGACGCCGTTGCCGCAGGCGGCAAGTCCGGCCATCGCGCTGCCCGAGAGAATCACGTTGCGGCGGGTCAATCCTGACATTCTACTGCTCCATGTTATGCGGTTCCGGCCTCGGCGGGCCGGTTTTCCTCAATCTATAGAGCAGCGCGCGGTGGATGTCATTACGTGTTGTGGCCCCACACGTGATCTTGTGGGCGTTCGGCGGCGCGCCGCCGGGCGCCTAGCCGGCAAGCGCGCGGGCGGCCTCCGGCGCGAAATAGCTCAGGACACCGTCGCAGCCGGCGCGGCGGAAGGCCAGAAGGCTTTCGAGGATCACCTCGTCCTTGACCCAGCCGTTCATGACCGCCGCCTTCAACATCGCGTATTCACCCGAGACCTGATAGGCGTAGGTCGGCGCGCCGAAGGCCTCCTTCACGCTGCGGGCAATGTCGAGATAGGGCATCCCGGGCTTCACCATCACCATGTCGGCACCCTCGGCGAGATCGCGGGCGACGCAGCGCAGCGCCTCGTCGGCGTTGCCCGGGTTCATCTGGTAGGTCTTCTTGTCGCCGACAAGCTTGCCCGAGGCGCCGACCGCATTGCGGAAGGGACCGTAAAAGGCGCTGGCATATTTCGCCGCATAGGAGAGGATCGCCACATCGCGGTGTCCCGCCGCCTCGAGCGCGCGGCGCAGCGCGCCGATGCGGCCGTCCATCATGTCGGAGGGCCCGAGGATATCCGCCCCCGCCTCGGCCTGCACGATCGCCATGCGCACCAGGGCCTCGACGGTCTCGTCGTTCAGGATCACGCCGTCGCGCACCAGCCCGTCGTGGCCGTTGGCATTGTAGGGGTCGAGCGCGATATCGGTCATGACCGCGATCCCGGGGACCGCGGCCTTGATGGCGCGGATGGCCCGGTTGGCGATGTTCTCGGGGCTCCAGGCCGCCTCGCAGCCTTCGGTGCGGGTCGCGGGATCGGTATAGGGAAAGAGGCAGAGCGCCGGAATGCCGAGCCGCGCGGCTTCCTCGGCGGCGCGCACCGCGCCCTCGACCGTGCGCCGCCTCACTCCCGGCATCGAGCTGACCTCGACATCGGCGCCCGCCACGTCGGTCACGAAGATGGGCCAGATCAGGTTCTTGACGTCCAGACGGTGTTCCTGCACCAGATCGCGCAAGGCAGCCGTGCGGCGCAGGCGGCGCAGCCGGGCGGCGGGGAAGGGCGGGACGATGGGGGTCATTGGGACATCCGGTAGCGGTTTCCTCCGGCTTACACGCTTTGGCGCCGCACTCAAGGGTGGAAACTGCCGCAGGCCGCGGCTAGTGTCGCGCGAAACCGACGAGGGGACCACAATTGGACTTGCAGCAGGTCATTCTCGATCTCATTGATTTCCGGTCCTTTTCGAACCTCTGGTACTGGATCGCGCTGGCGGTGACCTGGTCTTCGGCGTCGCATTGGGTGCTGGGCGTGCCCTATGACATGGTGCTGCGCGCGCGCCGTCAGGGCGGCCAGGCCGAGGTCGATCTCGAAGACATGGTGCGGATCAACGTGAACCGTCTGCTCTACATCGGCCGCCAGACGGGGCTCATGCTCGCCGCCTTCTCGGCCTTCGTGCTGACCTCGCTGGCGCTGCTCGGCTTCGTCTATGCCGTGGAGTTCTGCCAGGCGGTCTTCCTGATCGTGCTGCCGCTGTCCGCCGTCGGCCTGCTCAGCCTGCGCACCGCGGGGCGGATCGAGCGCTCGGGCGAAGTGGGCGAGGCGTTGCAGCGGCGGCTCACCCGGCACCGGCTCGGGGTGCAGATCCTCGGCATGATCGCGATCTTCATCACCGCGCTCTGGGGCATGCTGCAGAATTTCAACCTCTCGGTCCTGCCCGGTTGACACCGCCGCCCGGCGGGCTAGGTGAGGGCGATGGATCACGGGCCTTCCAGCAAGATCACGCTCTCCGGCGCACCCGAGGGGTTCGACGCCCGGCTTCTGGCGCGCGAGTTCGCGCGCGGTGCGCCCGTCGTCCATGTCGCGCGCGACGACAAGCGGATGGCGGCGATGCGCGCGGCGCTCGCCTTCTTCGCGCCCGATGCGCCGGTCCTGACCTTCCCGGCCTGGGACTGCCTGCCCTATGACCGGGTCTCGCCCAATGCCGATGTCTCGGCGGCGCGGATGGCGACGCTCGCGACACTGGTGCAGGGGCTGCCCGAACCCTTCATCCTTCTGACCACGCTCGGAGCCGTGACCCAGCGCCTGCCGTCGCGCGAGGTGCTGCGGGCGGCCGCCTTTACCGCCCGGGTCGGGCAGCGGGTGAACGAGGCGGCGCTGCGCGACTTCCTCGTGCGGATGGGGTTCTCGCAGTCGCCGACCGTCACCGAGCCCGGCGACTATGCGGTGCGCGGCGGCATCATCGACATCTTCCCTCCGGGCGAGGGCGGGCCGGTCCGGCTCGATCTTTTCGGCGACGTTCTCGACGGGGCGCGGCGCTTCGATCCGGCAAGCCAGCGCACCACCGAGAAGCTCTCGGTGGTGGAGCTTGCGCCGGTTTCCGAGGTGATCCTCGACGAGGCCGCGATCACCCGGTTCCGGCAGAACTACCGCATCGAGTTCGGCGCGGCGGGCGGCGACGATCCGCTCTACGAGGCGGTGAGCGCGGGGCGCAAGCACGCCGGGATGGAGCACTGGCTGCCCTTCTTCCACGACCGGCTCGAGACGCTTCTCGACTATGTGCCGGGCGCCACCGTGATGCTTGACGACCAGATCGACGCGGCGCGCCGCGCCCGCTGGGAGGGGATCGAGGACCAGTACGACACCCGCCGCGAGGCGATGGGGCGCAGGGACCGGCTCGATTCGGTCTACAAGCCCTGCCCGCCGGGGCTCCTCTATCTCGACGACGCGGCCTGGGAGGCGGCGCTGGCCGGCCTGCGGACGCTTCAGCTGGTCGAGCTGCCGCGGCCGACGGGGCCTGGCGTCCTCGATGCGGGCGGCCGCATCGGGCGCAATTTCTCTGCCGAGAGACAGCTGGAAAACGTCAACCTCTTCAGTGCCCTGTCAGATCATGTTCAGGCGCGCCGCGCGGTCGGGCAAGTGGTGATCGCCTCCTGGTCCGAAGGCGCGCGCGAGCGGCTGAAAGGGCTTCTGGAAGACGAGGATCTGGTCGGCGCCACGCCGGTGCGCGACATCCGCGACATCGCCGAGGGCACGGGCGGGGTCTTTCTGGCCGTCTGGCCGCTCGAGAAGGGATTCGAAGGGGCGGGGCTCGCCGTCATCTCGGAACAGGACGTGCTCGGCGAGCGGCTGATCCGCGGCGCCAGGCGCCGGCGCAAGGCCGAGAACTTCCTGACCGAGGCGCAGTCGCTCTCGCCCGGCGATCTCGTCGTCCATGTGGATCACGGCGTCGGCCGCTATACCGGGCTCGAGACGATCATGGCGCTCGGGGCGCCGCACGATTGCGTGGCGCTCGAATATGCCGAGGGCGCGCGGCTCTACCTGCCGGTCGAGAACATCGAGCTGCTCAGCCGCTACGGCCATGAGGAGGGGCTCCTCGACAAGCTTGGCGGCGGCGCCTGGCAGGCCAAGAAGGCGCGGCTCAAGGAACGGATCCGGCTCATCGCCGAACGTCTGATGCGGGTCGCGGCGGAACGCAAGCTGCGCCGCGCGCCGGTGTTGGAGGCCGCGCATCACGACTACGACGGCTTTGCCGCGCGGTTCCCGTATCAGGAAACGGACGACCAGCTTTCGGCCATCGACGACGTGATCCACGACCTCGCCGAGGGCCGGCCGATGGACCGGCTGATCGTCGGCGACGTGGGCTTCGGCAAGACCGAAGTGGCGATGCGCGCGGCTTTCGTCGCCGCCCAGGCGGGGGTCCAGGTGGCGGTGATCGCGCCGACGACCCTGCTTGCCCGCCAGCATTTCAAGACCTTCTCCGAAAGGTTCCGCGGCACCGCCGTCACCGTCCGGCCGCTCTCGCGCTTCGTGTCGGCGCGCGATGCCCAGGCCACGCGCGCCGGGTTGTCCGAGGGCAGCGTCGATATCGTCATCGGCACCCATGCGGTGCTGGCCAAGTCGGTCCGGTTCCGCAATCTCGGGCTTCTGGTCATCGACGAGGAGCAGCATTTCGGCGTCGGCCACAAAGAACGGCTGAAGGAGATGCGGTCCGAGATCCACGTGCTGACGCTGACCGCGACGCCGATCCCGCGCACGCTGCAGCTTTCGCTGACCGGGGTGCGCGATCTGTCGATCATCGGTACGCCGCCGGTCGACCGGCTGGCGATCCGCACCTATGTGAGCGAGTTCGACAGCGTCACCCTGCGCGAGGCGCTCCTGCGCGAACGCTACCGGGGCGGGCAGTCCTTCTACGTGGTGCCGCGGATCAGGGATCTGCCCGAGATCGAGACCTTCCTGAAGACCCATGTGCCCGAGGTCTCCTATGTGGTGGCGCACGGGCAGATGGCGGCCGGCGATCTCGATGAACGGATGAACGCCTTCTACGACGGCAAGTATGACGTGCTGCTCGCCACGACGATTGTTGAAAGCGGGCTGGATATTCCGACCGCCAACACCATGATTGTTCACCGCGCGGACATGTTCGGCCTGGCCCAGCTCTACCAGATCCGCGGCCGGGTGGGTCGCTCCAAGCTGCGCGCCTACTGCTACCTGACGACCAGGCCCCGGACGCCGCTCACCCCCGCCGCCGGCAAGCGGCTGCGGCTTCTCGGGTCGCTCGACAGTCTCGGCGCGGGCTTCTCGCTCGCCTCGCAGGACCTCGACCTGCGCGGCGCCGGCAACATTCTCGGCGAGGAACAGTCCGGCCATATCACCGAGGTCGGCTACGAGCTTTACCAGCACATGCTGGAAGAGACGATCGCGCGGATCAGGGCAGGCGATCTCGAGACGCCCTCGGGCGAGGACGGGCAGTGGTCGCCGCAGATCAACCTCGGCGTGCCGGTGATGATCCCGGAAACGTATGTGCCCGATCTCGACGTGCGGCTCGGGCTTTACCGGCGGCTCTCGGGGCTTGCCACCAAGGTCGAGCTCGAAGGCTTCGCGGCCGAACTCATCGACCGGTTCGGCCCGGTGCCGAAAGAGGTCAACACGCTTCTCGTGGTGATGCGCATCAAGGCGATGTGCCGACGCGCCCAGATCGGTCGGCTCGATGCCGGGCCGAAGGGGGCGACGGTGCAGTTCCATCAGGACAAGTTCCCCAATCCCAAGGGGTTGGTGGCGTTTCTTCAGTCCCAGAACGGAACCGCGCGGATCAAGGACAACCGCATCGTGGTGCAGCGCGACTGGGCACGCGACGGCGAGCGGATCAAGGGCGCCTTCGCGATCGCGCGCGACCTGGCCGAGAAGGTGAAAGAGGTCAGCGCTCCGCCGGCGGCAGGCTGAAGAGCAGCGGCAACGCCAGCAGGCAGCAGGCGAAGACCCCGGCGACGAGCGGCAGCGGCGTGCCGTCGAAGGCCTGCCCGACCGGGGTCGCCACGGCGACCGAGGCCACCGTCGCGATCGCGGTCACGAGCGAGGCCGCGGTGCCCGCAAGATGGCCCATCGGCTCGAGCGCGAGCGCGTTGAGGTTGCCGATCGTCACGCCGGTCATGAAGAAGACCGATGTCGTCCAGTAGAGATAGAGCGGGAAGGCCAGGATCTCGGGCACGAGGCCGAGCCAGAAGAGCGCCGCCACGACGGCCGAATTCGCGGTCTGGAAGAGCAGGGCGGCGGTGACGAGCTTGCGCATCCCGAGCCGCACCACGAACCGCGCGTTCAGCACGCTCGCAAGCCCGGAGACGAGCGCGATGACCGCGAACCATGACGGAAAGCTCTCGGCGCGACCGAAGCGCTGGTCGAAGACCTGCTGGGTCGAGGAGAGGACGCTGAAGAGGCAGGCGAAACACAGCGTCAGGACCGCGATCACCGTCAGCACCGTGCGGTGCGAGAGGATCTCGCGCGCGGCGGCGGCAAGCGGGCCGGGGCGCAACGGGCGGCGCGCCTCGAGCGGCAGCGTCTCGGCCTGGCGCAGGAAGAACCACAGGTTGGCCACGATCGCGAACAGCATGAAGGCCGCAAAGAGCGCACGCCAGCCGAAGCCCGCGATGATGACCGACCCGAAGAGCGGCGCGACCGCCGGGATCAGGACGAAGACCATCATCACGAAGGAGATGATGCGCGCCATCTGCCGGCCGGCATAGAGGTCGCGCACCAGTGCCATGGCCGCGACGCGGGGCCCGGCGACGCCGAGCCCCTGCAGCACCCGCGCGGCGAGGATGAGCGGCAGCGAGGGCGCGGCCCAGGCCAGCGCCGCGCCGGAGCAATAGAGCATGGCGCCGGCGATGATCACCGTCTTGCGGCCGAAGGCGTCGGAGAGCGGGCCGGTGACGAAGGTGCCGAGCCCCATGCCGAAGACGAAGCTCGTGATGATGAACTGGGCGCGGTTCGGCGCCCCGGGGCTGAGTTCGTCGGCGATCTCGGGCATGGCGGGCAGCATCGAGTCGATCGAAAAGGCCGTCATCGCGAAGAGCATGGCCAGAAGGGCGACGAATTCCGGCATCGGCAGGCGGCGGATGGCCACGCCCGGGGCGCCCATCGGCGGCGTCATCGCCCGGGCTCCGCGCCGCCGATCTGGCCGCTGACATCGTCGATGATCCCGATCCAGGTCTCGGTCGGCTGCGCGCCCTGCACGACATGGCGCTCGGCGAGGATGAAGGTCGGCACCCCGGTGACCCCGCGGGCCCGGGCATGGTCGGCGCGGGCGCGGATCGTTCCGGCATCGGCATCGGAGGCGAGAAGGCGGGTGACGAGCGCCCTGTCGAGGCCGATCTCGGCCCCGATCTCGGTCAGCGTCTCGCCGTCGCCGATGTCGCGGCCGTCGCGCCAGAGCGCTCGGAAAAGCGCCGACACCGCCGCGTTCTGCCGGCCTTCGAGCCCCGCCCAGTGGATCAGCCGGTGCGCGTCGAGCGTGCTCGGCGTCCGCGCGATCCGATCGAGGTTCAAGGGCACGCCGGCCGCCCGGGCATGCGCGAGAAGCGGCGCGTTGGCGCGCTCGACCCCCTCCTTGCCGCCGAACTTGGCTTCCATGTAGGCGCGGCGGTCCATGCCCTCGGCCGGCATCTCGGGGTTCAGCAGATAGGGATGCCATTCGACCGTGAAGGGGTGATCCGGCCGCGCCTCCAGCGCGCGGTCGAGAAAGGCCTTGCCGAGACAGCACCATGGGCAGCCAACGTCCGATATTATATCCAGCTTTATCATTTCGTTGCCTTCCATTCCTCGCGCAGCGCGCGGCGGTTGATCTTGCCGTTCGCGGTCGCGGGTATCGCCGCGCGACGCAGGTAGAGCCGGGGCTGCTTGTAGCGCGCCAGAACGGCTTCGGCATGAGAGGCGAGCGCGGCCTCCTCGGCGGTGCCGGTGTAGAAGAGCGCGATCAGCGTGGTGTCGGCCGCCACCGGCAGTTCGACCGCGGCGCTCGCCTGAACGCCGGGGCAGGCCATCATCGCCGTCTCGATCTCGACGGGCGAGACCCGGAAGCCGCCGGCATTGATCATGTCGTCGGCGCGCCCGAGGCTGGTGACGGCGCCGTCTCCGGCCATCACCACCATGTCTCCGGTCTGGAACCATTCATCGGCGACGGGACGGATTGTTTCTGCCTCGACGGTGCCGAGGAAGAGGCCGGGATCGCTGCGGTGCACCGCGAGGATGCCCGGGGTGCCGCGTGGCACCGGCGTGCCGTCGGTGCCGAGCACCGCCACCCGGCGCCCCGGCTGGGGATAGCCGGTCGCGCCCTCGGGCGCGGGATGGCCGGGGCTCGAGGAGAGAAAGGTCGAACATTCCGAAAGCCCCATCGCCTCGTGCAGGTCGGTTCCGGTGGCTTCCCGCCAGGCGGACCGGATCGGCGCCGGCAGCTTTTCCCCCGCCGAGAGACCGTGGCGCAGGCGAGGCAGGTCAAGCCCCGACCCGTTCCTGAGGATCCGCCTGTAAACACCCGGAACGGCTGCGAAGATCGTGGCATCGAAGCGCCGGGCGAGAAGCGGCAGCTGGTCCGGCGTCACGCCTTGGGCGGCGACCATGGCAGTGGCGCCCACGGCCCATGGATCGAAAAGCCCGGCACCAAGCGTATAGGTCCAGTTGAGCGCACCGGCATGCAGCAGCCGATCTCCGGGCCCGATGCCGAGCCAGCCCTCGTGCATCATCCGACGCGCCCAGACGGCGCGGTGGGCATGGGCCACGGCCCGCGGCAAACCCGAGGTGCCCGAGGTGAAGACGATGTAGGCCAGCCGGTCGGGCGCGCCCATGGCCCAGGGCGCCGGCGGCAGGGTCGCGAACGCGGCGAGCGCGGCCTCCGCCAGAACCGGGCAGGGGGGCGCATCTGGCATCGCCACGCCCGCGCCCGCGACGATGAGCGCGGGGCGAATCGCGGTGCAGAGCCGCGCCACCTCGCCCGAGGTCAGGCCGGCTGCCGTCGGAACCGGCACGAAGCCGCCGGCCACGGCACCGAGAAAGGCGAGCGGAAAGGCGGTGCCGTTGCCAAGCCGCAGGAGAACCCGGTCGCCGGCGGAGAGCCCCCGTGCGGCCAGGCCCGTCGCCACTCCGCCCACGGCAGCGGCGAGGCGACCGTAGCTCCAGCGTTCGGCGCCCGACGCCCCGAGCACCATGAGCGCGACATGGTCGGGCCGCGTCTCGGCCGGCGCCAGCACATACCGCGCGAGGTTGAACGCCGCGGGGCAGGGATCGGGGGCGGCCGGATCGGTGAGCGAGAGCATGCCTTTCGCTATCCTTCCCGCAGGGCCGTTGCAAGCCAGCGGAAGGAACGGTATTGCACGGGGGCGGTTGGGTGCCCTCATGGCTGCGAGCGAAATGAGCGATATCGAACAGACGGGTATCTTCCGCATCGCCCGCGCCGGCGATGACGAAGTGCCGGAAGCGCCGCGCGAACCGCTCGACCTCGGGCCCAGGGTGCGCGAATTGCGCAAGGCACGCGGCTGGACGCTGGAACAGGCGGCCGGGCAGGCGGGGCTCGCACGATCCACCCTCTCAAAGATCGAAAATGGCCAGATGTCGCCCACTTACGAGGCGTTGAAGAAACTTGCCGGGGGGCTCTCGATCTCGGTCCCGCAGCTCTTCACGCCCTCTCGGGGGCGCAAGGCCTCAAGCCGGATGGCGGTTACGACGGCCGAGGACGGCCAGCCCCTTGCGACCGCCACCTACGAGCACCGGCTTCTGGCGGGGGCGCTCACGGCCAAGCGGATGCTGCCCTACACCGCGCGGATCCGCGCCCGCA
This sequence comes from Albidovulum sp., assembly GCA_020637635.1. Lineage (GTDB taxonomy): Bacteria > Pseudomonadota > Alphaproteobacteria > Rhodobacterales > Rhodobacteraceae > Albidovulum. The sequence continues at coordinate 112,688 of JACKKB010000005.1, read as the reverse complement.
GCCTGGAGGAGTTCGGAGGCTGGGTGCGCCATGACGGCGAGGAGCTTCTCTATGTGCTGACCGGAATCGTGCGGCTCCATACCGAGTTCCACGAACCCGTGGACCTGCGCCGCGGCGACAGTGTCTATTACGACGCGACGATGGGGCACAATGTGGTTTCGCTGAGCCCCGAGGATGCGACGATCCTCTGGGTGACGAGCCTCGGTGAAGGGTGAAGGAGCCGGCGATGAGCTTTCGCAAGACGCGGCCGATCGAGGGCCAGAAACCCGGCACATCCGGTCTGCGCAAGAAGACAAGTGTTTTTGAATCAACAAATTACCTTGAGAACTTCGTGCAATCCATCTTCGACGCGACGGGCGGCGCGACGGGGCGGACCTATGTGCTCGGCGGCGACGGGCGCCACTTCGGCGATCGGGCCGCCCAGCGGATCCTGAAGATGGCCGCCGCCAATGGCGCCAGGCGCGTGATCGTCGGGCAGGGCGCGCTCCTGTCGACGCCGGCGGCCTCGCACCTGATCCGGCTTCATCGGGCGGACGGCGGCATCATCCTGTCGGCCTCGCACAACCCCGGCGGGCCGGAGGGCGATTTCGGGGTCAAGTTCAACGGCGCCAACGGCGGCCCGGCGAACGAGGCCGTGACCGGGGCGATCCATGCCCGCACGCTGACGATCGAGGGCTATCACATCGCCGATACGGCCGATGTCGATCTTCTCAGGATCGGCACGCAACAGATTGGCGGGATGGAGGTTTCCGTCGTCGATCCGGTTGCCGACTATGCCGCGCTGATGGAAGAGCTGGTCGATTTCGCGGCGATCCGGGCGCATTTCGCCGCCGGCTTCCGGATGCGCTATGACGCCATGTGCGCGGTCACCGGCCCCTATGCGCGCGAGATCCTCGAAACCCGGCTCGGCGCGGCGCCGGGCACTGTCGTGAACGCGACGCCGCTGCCCGATTTCGGCGGCATGCATCCCGATCCGAACCCGACCTGGGCACATGACCTGATGGAGCACATGTTCGCCAAGGGCGCACCCGATTTCGGCGCCGCCTCGGATGGCGACGGCGACCGGCACATGGTCGTCGGGCGGGGCATCTATGTCGCGCCGTCGGACGCCTTCGCGGTGCTTGCCGCCAATGCCCGGCTCGCGCCCGGCTATGCGCGGGGGCTGAAGGGGGTCGCGCGCTCGATGCCGACCTCGGGGGCGGTCGACCGGGTTGCGGCGGCCGAGGGTCTTGCCGCCTACGAGACGCCGACCGGCTGGAAGTTCTTCGGCAATCTCCTCGACGCGGGGCGGGCGACGCTGTGCGGCGAGGAGAGCTTTGGCGCCGGCTCGGATCATGTGCGCGAGAAGGACGGGCTCTGGGCGGTGCTGATGTGGCTGAACATCCTCGCCGCGCGGCGCGAGAGCGTGCGCGAGATCATGACCGGGCACTGGCGGCGGTTCGGGCGCAACTACTATTCGCGGCACGATTACGAGGCGCTGCCGGTGGCGACCGGGGACGCCATCCTGGCCGGGCTCCGGGCGCGGCTTGCCGATCTTCCCGGGCAGGAGGTGAGCGGCCTGACGATCCGCGAGGCCGACGATTTCGCCTATGCCGATCCGGTCGACGGCTCGGTCTCGGCCGGGCAGGGGTTGCGGGTGCTCTTCGAGGGCGGCGGGCGGGTCGTGCTCAGGCTTTCGGGCACCGGCACCGAGGGCGCGACGATCCGGCTCTATCTGGAACGCTTCGTCCCCGGGCCGGAGGGGCTGGATCAGGACGTGCAGGGGGCGCTGGCGCCGATGATCTCGGCGGCCGAGGCGCTGGCAGGGATCCGGCGGATCTCGGGCCGCCCGGGGCCGGACGTCGTCACCTGAGGAGCCGGCGGGCGGCGGACTTCAGGCGGCGACTTGGGCCGCGGCGGGCTTCAGGCCGCGACTTCGGCCTCGGCGGGCTTCAGGCCGCGACTTCGGCCTCGGCGGGCGTCAGGCCGCGACTTCGGCCGCGGCGAGCGCCTCCGCCGTCGCCTCGAGCGCCAGTAGGATCGAGGCGTGGCGGTTGCGATAGTCGCGCGCGGGCTCGAGAACCTCGTAGCCGGTGAAGGGGGCGGACGGGGGCGGCGCGCCCTCCTTCAGCATCGCCCTGAGTTCGTCGCGGGCCTTTTCGACCTCGGCGCGGCTGCGCCCGATCATATGCGCGCCCGAGATCGCGGCCGAGGCCTGACCGAGCGCGCAGGCCTTCACGTCCTGGGCATAGGCGGCGATGCGGCCGTCCTCGACCACGACATCGACGGTCACGGTCGAGCCGCAAAGCGGCGAGCGGCGGCGCGCGGTGGCGGTCGGGCCGGACAGCCTGCCGGTATGCGGGATCGCCGTCGTCAGCGCCAGGATGCGCTGCGAATAGAGTTTGATCAGATCGCTGTCGCTCATCGGGCCGTTCCCGGGCTTCCCTCACCTTCGCTTCCCTCCTAGATAGGAGAGCGGAACGGATTTGGGAAGGTCGCCATGGGGTTCGATCCTCAGACTTTGAACTACGACGCGAGCGGTCTCATTCCGGCGATCGCCCAGGATCACCGCTCGGGCGAGGTGTTGATGCTGGCCTGGATGAATGCCGAGGCGGTGGCGCGAACGCTGGAGAGCCGGCGCGTGACCTACTGGTCGCGGTCGCGCGCGACGCTCTGGGTCAAGGGCGAGAGCTCGGGGCATGTCCAGCATCTGGTCGAGATGCGGCTCGACTGCGATCGGGACTGTCTTCTGGTGCTGGTCGAGCAGACCGGGCCCGCCTGTCATACCAACCGGCGGTCGTGTTTCCATACCGCGCTGAGGGACGGCGCCGAGGTCGAGATCCTGCGGCCGGAGCTCTAGCGCGATCCCGCGGGAGCCTCCGGCGGGGATATTTGCGAACAGGTGAAGGGGCGGCCTCAGGCGAGGCCCACCAGTCGTCGGATGGTCTCGGGGCGCGCGCCCTCGGCGCGGTAGGTGGCGATCGCGCGGGCGTCGTCGCGCTTGGCGAGGCGCTTGCCTGTCTCGTCACGGATCAGCCGGTGGTGGTGGTATTCGGGCGTCGGCAGGCCGAGAAGGCGTTGCAGGAGGACCTGCGGAAAGGTGATCTCGAAGAGGTCGGCGCCGCGGATCACATGGGTGATGCCCTGTGCGGCATCGTCGAGGACCGAGGCCAGGAGGTAGGAGGTGGCGCCGAGTTCCTTGCGGCCGACGACCAGATCGCCCCGGGTCGCGACGAGGTCGGCGGCATCGAGATCGTGACGGCCGGGATGTTCGGGCCCGGTGTCGCGGAACTGCCCGAGCGGGCGATCGCCGCGCGGGCCCTGCCCGGGTGGCGCCTGCCTGAGCGCGGCAATCGCGCGGGCCATGTCGAGGCGCAGCGCGTCGCCCGGGCGGCGGTCCGCATAGGGCCGGCCACGGCAGGTGCCGGGGTAGGGACCCTCGGCGGGGCCGGCGCCTTCCTGCGGTGCGGCAAGGGCGGCGCGGATATCGGCGCGCGAACATCCGCAGGGGTAGAGGAGGCCGCGCGCGCCGAGCGCGTCGATGGCGGCCGCGTAGCGGGCGAGATGATCGGATTGCCGCAGCACCGGTTCCGGCCATCCGAGGCCGAGCCAGTGCAGATCCTCGTAGATCCGGCTTTCCCATTCGGGGCGGGCGCGGGCGAGGTCGGTATCCTCGATCCGCAGGAGGAAGGTTCCATGGGCGGCGCGGGCCATGTCATGGGCGAGGATCGCCGAATAGGCATGGCCGAGATGCAGCGGACCGGTCGGCGAGGGCGCGAACCGGGTGCGCATCAGCCCTGAGTGGCAAGCCATTGGGAAAAAGCCACCTTTGCGCGATCCGTATAGGCCTTGTAGCGATCCTTGCGGCCGCGCCGCCCCCCCTTGGCGTCGATCGGCGGGAAGAGGCCGAAGTTCACGTTCATGGGCTGGAAGGTCCTTGCCTCGGCACCGCCGGTGATATGGGTGACGAGCGCGCCCGTCGCCGTCTCGGGCGGCGGCGGCGACAGGTCGCGCCCGGCGAGCTCGGCCGCGGCCATGCGCCCGGCCAGAAGGCCCATCGCGGCGCTTTCTACATAGCCCTCGACGCCGGTGATCTGGCCGGCGAAACGGATATGGGGGTGGCTGCGAAGTCTGAGCGCCTTGTCGAGCAGCGTGGGCGCGTTGATGAAGGTGTTGCGGTGGATGCCGCCGAGGCGTGCGAATCGCGCGCCTTCAAGGCCCGGTATCATCCTGAAAACGGCAGTTTGCGCGCCATACTTCATTTTCGTCTGGAAGCCCACGATATTGTAGAGCGTGCCGAGCGCGTTGTCGCGGCGGAGCTGGACAACGGCATGGGGCTTGATCTCGGGGCGATGGGCATTGGTGAGGCCGATCGGCTTCATCGGACCGAAGCGAAGGGTCTCGCGGCCGCGCTCGGCCATGACCTCGATCGGCAGGCAGCCGTCGAAATAGGGGGTGAGGTCGCCCGTCTGGGGGGCGCCGGCCTCTCGGTCGCCCGTCTCGCCGGCGTGGAACTCGGTCTTTTCGGCGGCCAGGAGCGCGTCGATGAAGGCCTCGTATTCGGGTTTGGTCATCGGACAGTTGATATAGGCGCGCCGCTCCGCCTCGGTCTCGCCCTTGTCGTAGCGCGACTGTTGCCAGGCTTTCGACATGTCTATGGTCTCGGCATGGACGATGGGCGCGATGGCGTCGAAGAAGGCCAGCGCGGCGCTGCCGGTCACCTCGCGGATCGAGCGGGCAAGCGCAGTCGAGGTGAGCGGGCCGGTGGCGATGATCCACTGCCCGCCCCGTGGCAGTTCGGTGATCTCGGCCGCCTCGCGCGAGACGAGCGGATGGCCGAGGAGCCGTTCGGTGACGGCGGCGGCGAAGGGATCGCGGTCGACGGCGAGGGCGCCGCCCGCGGGCAGGCGATGGCGGTCGGCCATCTCCATGATCAGGCCGCCGGCGGCACGCATCTCCCAGTGCAGGAGGCCGACGGCGTTCTGTTCGTCGTCATCCGAGCGGAAGGAGTTGGAGCAGACCATCTCGGCGAGGTCGCCGGTGCGGTGGGCGAAGGTTCCCTGTCCGGGGCGCATCTCGTGCAGCACGACGGGCTGGCCCTGCAGGGCCGCCTGCCAGGCGGCTTCGGCACCCGCCATGCCGCCGCCGACGATGTGAAGGGGTTCGCGCATCATCCCCCGGCCTTAGGCGAAGCGCTCGGAATTGAAAAGCCCCGCCTGCGGGGCGGGGCACTTCAGCGAGACGATCCGGCCGCGACCGCGCGTGGCCCGCGCGTCGCCCGTGCGTGGCCCGGGCGTGATCAGAAATCGACTTCCATGCCGATGTTGTGGAGATAGTCGCCCGCGCGCGGGGTCGGGGCGCTGTCACCCAGCGGGCCGGTCGAGGCGAGCCGGTCGTCGTCGCGCAGCGCGGTGCCGAAGGCGAGGACGCCGTGGGCTGCGGCGCGCAGCAGGGCGATCACGTCGTCGACCAGGCCCTGAACGAGGCCGGGGGCACGCGGCCCCGCATCGGTTGCGGTGTTGAAATCTGCCAGGCTCATTCCGTCCTCCGATTCTGCCGGTTTCCCGGCCCACAAGTCTGGGCGCTTGCCCTGTCCCCGTTCTTGGGCGTCAAACATTGATATTTGCTTAACGCCGGACCTGTGTTTCCCCATCAGGCCCAGGGATGAGCCTCCCCCTCGTCCGTGGCAAAAAGAAGGCCGAGATTGGACGCGCCCGGGGCATTTCCTCCCCGTCGCATTTCCAATGCCCCATAACCGTGCCGGTCGACCATCTCACTGCCTCCGCGCCGATCTTCGCCGGCGTCCCGACCTGTCTTTCCATCTGTCTCCGGCGTCGCGCAGGATGGCTTGGCGCGGTCCGGACCCGGGAAAGTGCAGGATCACAGGCAGGATAGGCGCCAATCGATGCCTCTGGCCACGATTGTCTTCCGCACCGAATCGTTTGGGCGGGAACCTGCCGAAAACGCCGCGGCGCGCAGACAGGGCAGGGGGCCGGGCGGCGGTTCCGGGCGGCAGAATGCGGCCGGCAGTGCGCGGGCGGCAGAGCCGAACGGGGTCGGTGCGGCGAAATCAGCCGCCGTCGGCCCCGCCCGTCTCGGTTTCGTCCGGCGCGTCCCCGCCCTGATCCCCGCCCTGGTCGGCACCCTGGTCGGCACCCTGGTCGCCCCCGTGATCGGCGATGCGCGCGACCGAGACGACGACTTCCCCCGTGGCCGTGGCGAAGACGCGCACACCGCCGGCCGAGCGCGAGCGGAAGCTGATACCCTCGACCGGGCAGCGGATCGACTGGCCGGTGGAAGTGGCGAGCATGATCTGGTCATCGGCATCGACCGGGAAGGAGGCGACGAGGGAACCGCCGCGCAGGGCCTTGTCCATAGCCATCACCCCCTGGCCGCCGCGTCCGCGCACCGGGTAGTCGTGGCTCGACGTAGTCTTGCCGGCGCCCTGGGCGGTGATCGTCAGGATCAGGTCCTCGGCCGCCGACATCTCGGCATAACGATCGGGCGAGAGCTGGCCCTCGGCCACAACGTCCTCGTCTTCGTCGGCGCCTTCGTCCTCGGTCACGCCGGCCATCAGGCGGCGCTGCTTCAGATAGGCCGCGCGTTCGGCCGGATCGGCCTCGAAATGGCGGATGACGGACATCGAGACGACGCTGTCGCCCGCTGCCAGCCGGATGCCGCGCACGCCGGTGGAATCGCGGCCCTTGAAGATGCGGACCTCGGTCGTCGGGAAGCGGATCGCGCGGCCGCCGGCCGTCACCAGCATCACGTCGTCGTTCTCGTCGCAGATGCGCGCATTGACGAGGCTGGTGCCCTCGGGCAGCTTCATCGCGATCTTGCCGTTCGACTTCACGTTGGTGAAATCCGAAAGAGCATTGCGGCGGACGTCGCCGTCGGAGGTGGCGAAGAAGATCTGCAGGTCGTCCCATTCGTCCTCGGGCACGTCGACCGGCATGATCGCGGCGATCGAGATGCCGGGCGGGATCGGCAGGATGTTGACGATCGCCTTGCCCTTGGACGTGCGGCCGCCGAGCGGCAGGCGCCAGGTCTTCAGCTTGTAGACCATGCCGTCGGTGGTGAAGAAGAGAAGCTGCGTGTGGGTGTTGGCGACGAAGAGCGTGGTGACGGCATCGTCCTCCTTCAGCGACCCGCCCGAAAGGCCCTTGCCGCCACGGCGCTGGCTGCGGAAATCGGCGAGCGGCGTGCGCTTGATGTAGCCTCCGCTCGTGATCGTCACGACCATGTCCTCGCGCTCGATGAGGTCCTCGTCCTCCATGTCGCCGGCCCAGTCGACGATCTCGGTGCGCCGGGGCACGGCGAATTGCTCCTTCACCTCGCGCAGCTCGGTCGAGATGATCGCCATGATCCGCTCGCGACTGCCCAGAATATCGAGGTAGTCCTTGATCTTGCCGGCCAGTTCCTCAAGTTCGTCGGTGATCGTCTTGACGCCGAGCTGGGTCAGGCGCTGGAGCTGGAGGTCGAGGATCGCGCGGGCCTGGAGTTCCGACAGGTTATAGGTGCCGTCGTCGTTCATCGTATGGGTCGGATCGTCGATGAGCCGGATGTAGGCGGCGATCTCGTGGGCGGGCCAGCGCCGCTCCATCAGCTTTTCACGGGCGTCCGCGGGCGTGGCCGAGGCGCGGATCGTCGCCACCACCTCGTCGACATTCGAGACGGCGACGGCGAGACCGCAGAGGATATGGCTGCGCTCGCGCGCCTTGCGCAGGTCGTAAGCCGTCCGGCGCGCCACAACTTCCTCTCGGAAGTTTATGAAATGGCTCAGAAAATCTAGAAGGGTCAGCGTTTCGGGGCGGCCGCCGTTCAGGGCCAGCATGTTGCAGCCGAAGGAGGTCTGCATCGGCGAGAAGCGGAAGAGCTGGTTCAGCACCACCTCGGGCGTCGCGTCGCGCTTCAACTCGATCACCACGCGCACGCCCAGGCGGTCGCTCTCGTCAGCGATGCCGGCGATGCCCTCGATCTTCTTCTCGCGCACGAGATCGGCGATCTTCTCGATCATCGCCGCCTTGTTCACCTGATAAGGAATCTCATCCAGAACAATGGCATAGCGGTCTTTCCTGATCTCCTCGACCCGGGTCTTGGCGCGGATGACGACACTGCCGCGACCCTCCAGATAGGCCTTGCGCGCGCCAGAGCGGCCGAGGATCAGCCCGCCGGTCGGGAAGTCGGGGGCAGGGATGAGCTCCATCAGCGCTTCCATGGAGAGATCGGGATTGTCGATCAGCGCCAGCGTGCCGTCGATGACCTCGCCGAGGTTGTGCGGCGGAATGTTGGTCGCCATTCCGACGGCGATGCCACCGGCGCCGTTGACGAGCATGTTCGGGTAGCGGGCAGGGAGCACCGTTGGCTCGCGGTCCTTGCCGTCGTAATTGTCCTGAAAATCGACGGTATCCTTCTCGATATCGGCGAGAAGCGCGGCGGCGGGCTTGTCCATCCGCACTTCGGTGTAGCGCATGGCGGCGGCGTTGTCGCCGTCCATCGAGCCGAAGTTGCCCTGGCCGTCGAGAAGCGGCAGCGACATCGAGAAATCCTGCGCCATGCGCACCAGGGCGTCATAGATCGCGGCATCGCCGTGGGGGTGGTATTTGCCCATCACGTCGCCGACCGGCCGGGCCGATTTGCGGTAGGGCTTGTCGTGGCTGTTGCCGGTTTCATGCATCGCATAGAGGATGCGCCGGTGCACCGGTTTCAGCCCGTCGCGCAGGTCCGGAATGGCCCGGCTGACGATCACGCTCATGGCGTAATCGAGATAGGCGGTCTTCATTTCCTCGGCGATATCGACGCTCGGCCCGCCATAGGGTGCCCGGACCGGCTTTTCGTCTTCGTTTTCAGGTGTTTCCGGAGTGTCGCTCACGTCTGCTCGCCCTTTGATCGGCTGTTCTTCTGTTCCAGATGTTGTTATCGCGGACTATAGTCTTGCCAAGGTGTAGGGTGCAACCGTCCGAAAGCAGATTCCGCAAGCAGATTCCGAATGCAGATTCTGCCGCGCCCCGGCCCCTGCGTCTCTCTATACTTTACATAATTCTGCTTATCGGATAATTCGATACCTGCCCCCGGGGTGCCCTCAGCCGCCCCGCGTCGGACTGAGCGGCACGGCGCGGCCGTTCCGCCAGACGGCCTTGAGGTGCACGGACGCCGAAAGATGGATCATGTCGGCCGCCCGCCCCGGCGCGAGACTGCCGGCCTGGCCGGCAAGTCCGATGACGCGCGCCGGTATGCGTGTGGCCATGGCCAGCGCCCGGTCGAGGGCGATCCCGACTTCGCGCGTCATCACCCTCAGCGCCCGCGCGAGGTCGAGGTCGGCGCCGGCCAGCGTGCCGTCGGCCAGCGTGAGGCGACCGTCGCGGCAAAGGATCTCGCGGCCGTTGAGGCGAAAGGCGCTGATCGCGGATCCCGCTGGCGCCATGGCATCGGAAACGAGGAAGATCTCGCCCGGCCCAACCTTGGCGGCAAGCGCCAGCGCCATCGTTGCAGGATGGACATGGAAGCCGTCGGCGATGAGGCCGCAGTCGAGCGTGCCGCGCGAGAGCCCGGCACCGACGAGCCCCGGTTCGCGGTTGCCGAGCGGGCTCATGGCGTTGAAGAGATGGGTGACGACGCGCGCGCCGGCATCGGCGGCGGCACTGGCCGCGGCCAGGCTCGCATCGGTATGGCCGAGCGAGACGATGGCGCCCGCCGCGGTGAGCGCGGCGATGTCCTGCGGGCTGGCACTTTCCGGCGCCAGTGTCACCATGAGCCGCGGCAGGCGCCGGGCGGCGGACACGAGTGCGGCCAGATCGTCGGGCCGCATCGGGCGGATCAGCGCCGGATCGTGGGCACCCTTGCGCGCGAGGCTCAGGTGCGGGCCTTCGAGATGCAGCCCGGCGATGCCTGGCACGCCCGCGGCCACGGCGCTCACGACCGCCTCGATCGCGACCCGCGTCTGTTCGGGCGTGTCGGTGATGAGCGTCGGCAGGATCATGAGCGCGCCGAGCCCGGCATGGGCGCGCGCCATCCGCTCCAGCGTCGCCACGCTCGGATCGTCGTTGAACATGATGCCGTCGCCGCCGTTCAGCTGCAGATCGACGAAGCCCGGCGCCAGGATGCCGCCATCGAGCGGCACCGGTTCGGCGCCCGGCGCCCGCGCTCCGGCGGGCAGGATGGCGGCGATCCTGCCATCCTCGACCAGCACCGACCCCGGACCGAGCCGGCGTCCGTCGAAAACCTCTGCGCCGGTGAAGAGTTGCCGCGCCATCAGACCGTCGCCGTGACCTTGCTCAGGTGTCGCGGCCGGTCCGGGTCGATGCCCCGGGCGCGCGCCACGCGCTCCACCATCGCATAGAACGAGACGACGAGCGCCAGCGGATCGGTCAGCGGATGGCCGGTGCGGACCGCGGGCAGTTCGGTCGCCGCTGAGGCCCGCGCGGAGGTGACGAAGACCGCCGCCCCCTTGGCCGCCAGCGCGTCGGCGACCTCGACGACGGCGCTTTCGGCGGCGTCGGGCACCGCGAAGGCCAGCACCGGGAAGTCCGGACCCACGATCGAGACGGGCCCGTGCAGGACCTCGGCCGAGGAATAGTTCTCGCCGTGGATCTGGCAGGTTTCCTTGAACTTGAGCGCCGCCTCGCCGGACATAGCGAAGCTCGGGCCACGGCCGAGCGTGTAGAGAGAGCGCGCCCTGCCCGACAGTTCGGCCAGCGCGCCCCAGTCCGCGCGGGTCGCGCGTTCGAGATGGCCCGGCAGCGCCGCGATGGCGGCCCTGAGGTCCCGGTCGTCCTTCCACTCGGCGACGAGCGCGAGGCCGGCGAGGGCCGAGGTGACGAAGGTCTTGGTGGCCGCGACCGAGAGTTCCGGGCCGGCCTGGATGTCGAGCGTCCGGTCGCAGGCCAGGGCCAGGGGTGAACCGGCATCGTTCGTCACCGCCAGCGTCATCGCCCCCCCTGCCCGCGCCGCGCGCGCCATCTCGACGATGTCGGGGCTGCGCCCCGATTGCGAAACGGTGATGGCAAGCGCACCGGCAAGGCGCAGCGGCGCGCGGTAGATCGAGGCGACCGAGGGGCCGAGCGAGGCCACCGGCAGGCCGAGCGTCAGTTCGGCGGCGTATTTCAGGAAGGTGCAGGCCTGATCGGAGGAGCCGCGCGCCACGGTGGCGATATAGGCCGGATCGAGGCTGCGCGCGGCGGCTGCGGCGGCGCGGATATCGGCGCCGCTCGCGTCCAGAAGACGGGCCGCCGCTGCGGGGATCTCGGCGATCTCGCGCCGCATGAGGCTTTCGGTTTCGCTCATCTCAGGGCTCCGGCAGGCGCAGTTCGGCCACGAAGTCGTAGGCGTCGCCGCGGTAAAGGGATCGGGTGAATTCGGCCACGCGGCCGTCGTCGAGATAGGAGAGCCGCTCGATCTTCAGCCCCGCCGCCATCGGCGCGACGCCCAGTAGATCGGCATCCGCGCCGCCGAGGTTGACGGCCGAGATCCTCTGCAGCGCGCGCACCGGGCGCAGCCCGTCGGCGGCCAGAAACTCGTAGAGCGAATGCGTCACGTTGAGCGGGTTGGGCAGGATCGACACCGGCAGCGAGGCGCGTTCGATCGCCATCGGGCGTTCGTCGGCGCGCCTCAGCCGCGCCAGACGCGCGACCTGGCTCCCGGTGTCGATGCCGAGAGCCGCGATCTCGTCGGGAGCCGCCTGAAAGAGCCCGCGCTCGAGCCAGACCACGTCGGAGCGGAGCCCGCGACGGGCCATGTCCTCGGAAAACGAGGTCAGCCGGGAGAGAAGCTGCTCGACCTTGGGCCGCCGCGCGGGGGCCACGAAGGAGCCGGCACCCTGGCGCTGCAGGATGAGGCCACGGTCGACCAGCTCGGCGATCGCCTTGCGCACCGTCACGCGCGAAAGCCCGGTCAGGCTCGCGATCTCGCGTTCCGGCGGCAGCGCCATGTCGGGCGCGAGCAAGCCGTTGCCGATCCCCTCCTCGATGCGGCGGCGGAGCTGGACGTAGAGCAGCCCCTGCTTGGGGTCCATCCAGCGTTCGGGGTCAAGGAAATCCGCGATCAGCATGGCGCGGCCTCGGCGGCACGGGCGGCCAGCAGAAGCGCTCCGTCAAGCGCGCTGCCGCGGGGCGCCGTCGCCGTCTCGCCCATCCAGCGGGCATAGGCCGGCCCGAGCCCGCCGGTCAGGCAGAGCCGTTCGCCCCGGGTCCAGCCGAGCACCGCCAGGGCAGCGCGAATATAGCCGGCACCCTCGTCCATCAGGCGGCTGCCGAGCGGGTCGCCCGCCTCGGCCGCCTCGACGATGCGGCGCGCCATCCGTCCGTAGTCGGCCGGTCGGGCATCGAGCGAGAAGAGCACGATGCGGCCAGGGTCGTCGCCATGTTCGGCCAGGATGGCGCGCTGAAGGTCGCTGGCGGGACCGAGCCCGTCGACGACCAGCATCACCTCTTCGAGGCAGCGGCGCATGAGCCAGGCGCCCGAGGCCTGATCGCCGATGTAGAAGCCCCAGCCCCCGACCCCGGCAAGCCTGCCCTGCGCCTGGCGGCCGACGAACGAGCCGGTTCCGATCGCGGCGACCGCGCCGTCCTCGGCGCCGAGCGCGCCGGCCACGGTCGTAGGCCGGTCGTCGGTGACGGTCGCGCGGCCGAGCGGCAGGGCCGATTTCACCCGCTCCGCAATCGCCGGGCTCATGACCCCCGCGAGGCCGAGATGGGCCGGCGCCCCGGCAAGGCCGGCAAGCGTCAGTCCGGCCGCCGCGGCCGCAGCCTCGAGCGCGCCCGTCACCGTTGCCATCGCGGCGTCGAAATCGGTCGAGACATTCGCCGGCCCGTGCGTCACCTCGAACCGCTCCCCTGCCCGCAGCAGGGCGACGCGGCAAGATGTGCCGCCGCCGTCGAGGCCGATCAGGATGGGGGCGCTTCCGGTCATGAAATACCTTTATAATACCTTTAGGGCGATTAAAAGAGGATTCTGGCCATTGGTCCCATTGAAAAGCGTCTCATGTGGCCGCTGCCCGCGGAATCGATCGCGGCTCGAGAAATCTGTTGGCCAAAAGGTATTAAAAAGGTATTCTGCCCCAAAGGGGGGATTCGATGCCGACGGCGACGACCGAAATGCACCACGACCAGGCGCGGGGCCTCGATGCGCTGCCCGCCGGCGAGGCGCTCGTCCGGCTCTGGCGCGGGCAATGCGCGGCGGCCGCGACGGTCGAGACGGCGCTGCCCGGGATCGAGGCGGCATCGCAGCGCATCGCCACGGCCCTGAAGGCGGGTGGCCGCCTGGCCTATGTCGGCGCCGGATCCTCGGCGCTTATGGCCATGGCCGATGCGCTGGAGCTGCCCGGAACCTATGGCATCGATCCCGACCGTATCCTCATGTTCATGGCCGGCGGCCTGCCGGCCGGCACCCGCATGGAAGGCGCCGGCGAGGACGACGAGGACGCCGGCACCCGCGCCGCCGACGCCCTTCGCCCGGGCGATGCGGCGATTGCGGTCACCGCGTCGGGGAGCACGCCCTATGTGATCGGCTTCGCGCGGCGCGCACGCGCGGCCGGTGTCACCGTGATCGGCATCGCCAACAATGCCGGCGCGGCGCTTTTCGGCTGCAGCGACGTGGCGGTCTGCCTGCCGACCCCGCCCGAGCTTGTCGCCGGTTCGACACGGATGGGGGCCGGCACGGCACAGAAGATCGCGCTCAACCTCCTTTCGACGCTGGCGGCGATCCGGCTTGGCCATGTCCTTGACGGGATGATGGTCAATCTCGTCGCCGACAATGACAAGCTGCGCGCCCGGGCACGAGGCATCGTCGCGGCGCTCGCGGGCGTCCCGGCATCTGCCGCGGAGGCGGCGCTGGCAACACATCGGGGCGCGGTGAAACCCGCGGTCCTCGGCGCGCTCGGCGCCACGGCGGGCGAGGCCGAGCGCCTGCTTGCCGCAACCGAGGGAAATCTCCGCGCGGCCATCGCGCGGTTCACGACGACCGGCGGCGAACGCCGGGACCCGACGACCAACCAAGGGAGCAAGACATGACGACGCGACACCTGACGGGGCTGCTCATGGCCTCGACCATCCTGGCCGGCTCGGCCGCCTTCGCCGACGACGTGACGCTGACGATCGAGAGCTGGCGCAATGACGACCTGTCGATCTGGCAGGACAAGATCATTCCCGCCTTCGAGGCCGGCCATCCCGGCATCAAGGTGCAGTTCACGCCCTCGGCGCCGGCCGAATACAATGCCGCGCTCAACTCCAAGCTCGACGCCGGCTCGGCGGGCGATCTCATCACCTGCCGGCCCTTCGACGCCTCGCTGGCACTTTACGACAAGGGCCAGCTCGCCGATCTCTCGGGGCTCGCCTCGATGGCGAATTTCTCCGACGTCGCCAAGTCGGCCTGGCAAACGGATGACGGCGCCCACACCTTCTGCGTGCCGATGGCCTCGGTCATCCACGGCTTCATCTACAACAAGGACGCCTTCGACGCGCTCGGCCTGACGGTGCCGGCGACGGTCGACGAGTTCTTCGCGGTGCTCGACAAGATCAAGGCCGAAGGCACCTACATCCCGATGGCGATGGGCACCAACGACCAGTGGGAAGCGGCCACGATGGGCTATCAGAACATCGGGCCGAACTACTGGAAGGGCGAAGAGGGACGGCTCGCGCTCATCAAGGGCACGCAGAAGCTGACCGACGAGGACTGGGTGGCGCCCTACCGGCAGCTTGCCCGGTGGAAGGACTATCTCGGCGACGGGTTCGAGGCGCAGACCTATCCCGACAGCCAGAACCTTTTCACCCTCGGCCGTGCCGCGATCTATCCGGCCGGTTCGTGGGAGATCTCGGGCTTCAATGCGCAGGCCGGCTTCAAGATGGGCGCCTTCCCGCCGCCGGTCCAGGCCGCGGGCGACGAGTGCTATATCTCCGACCACACCGACATCGCCATCGGCCTCAACGCGGCCTCGGCGCATCCCGACGAGGCCAAGGCATTTCTGGAATGGGTGGGTTCGGCGGAATTCGCCGATCTCTACGCCAACGCCCTGCCCGGCTTCTTCTCGCTGAACGCTACGCCGGTGGCGATGCAGGATCCGCTGGCGCAGGAATTCGTCGGCTGGCGCGACAAGTGCCATTCGACGATCCGCTCGACCTATCAGATCCTGTCGCGCGGCACGCCGAACCTGGAAAACGAGACCTGGACCGCCTCGGCCAATGTGATCAACGGCACCGAGACGCCGGAGGATGCTTCGAAGCGTCTGCAGGAGGGGCTCGCCTCCTGGTATGCGCCGCAGCAGGGCAACTGAGCCGGCGTCCGCGGGGGGCTTTCGGCCCCCCGCACCCCCCCGAGGATATTTGCCAACAGGCGAAGAGCGAAGGAGAGGCTTGGTGAAGGCCCGGACCCGTTTCCATATCGCGGTCTTTCTGGCGCCCGCGGTGCTGGTCTATACCGCCGTGATGATCGTGCCGCTCTTCGACACGCTCAGGCTGTCGTTCTACCGCGGCGGACCGGAGGGCGCCGAGTTTGCCGGGATCGCGAATTTCCGCACGCTCTTCGGCGATCCGCGCTGGTCGGCCTCGTTCTGGAACGCGCTCGGCAACAACTTCTGGTTCTTTCTCATTCACATGGCGGTGCAGAACCCGGTCGGCATCGCGCTGGCGGCGATCCTGAGCCACCCGCGGCTTCGTTTCGCCGCGCTCTACCGGTCGGCGATCTTCATCCCGACGATCCTGAGCTTCGTCATCGTCGGCTTCGCCTGGAAGCTCATCCTCTCGCCGATCTGGGGCATCGCGCCCGGGATCCTCGACGCGGTCGGGCTGAAGGCGTTCTTCGCGCCCTGGCTCGGCAAGGAACACTATGCGCTGACGACGCTGGCGCTCGTCTCGGTCTGGCAGTTCGTCGGCATTCCGATGATGCTGATCTACGCCGCGCTGCTGTCGATCCCCGAGGAGGTTCTGGAGGCAGGCGAGATCGACGGGCTCACCGGCTGGGCGGCCTTCCGCAAGATCAAGCTGCCCTTGATCCTGCCCTCGATCGGGATCATCTCGATCCTGACATTCGTCGGCAATTTCAACGCGTTCGACCTTATCTACACGGCGCAGGGCGCGCTGGCCGGGCCGAATTTCTCCACCGACATCCTTGGCACCTTCCTCTACCGCACCTTCTTCGGCTTCCAGTTGCAGCTCGGCGATCCCTACATGGGTTCGGCGATCGCGAGCGCCATGTTCTTCATCATCCTCGCCGGCGTCTGCCTCTATCTCTTCGGCATCCAGACGCGCATGCGGCGCTATCAGTTCTGAGGCGGTGATGAACAAGGCGCGCCACAACCCCTTGAACAGCGGTCTCGCCCATCTGGCGCTCCTGACCTACACGGCGATCGCGCTCTTTCCGGTGGCGGTGATCCTCATCAACTCGTTCAAGACCCGCAAGGCGATCTTCGGGGCGCCGCTTGCGCTGCCCGACGCGCAGAGCTTCTCGCTCATCGGCTACCAGACGGTGATGAAGCAGGGCGACTTCTTCCTCTACTTCCAGAACTCGATGATCGTGACGGTAGTGTCGCTTGGCCTCATCCTGCTTTTCGGGGCGATGGCGGCTTTCGCGCTTTCGGAGTACCGGTTCCGCGGCAACACGCTCATGGGGCTCTATCTGGCGCTCGGGATCATGATCCCGATCCGGATCGGGACGGTGGCGATCCTGCAGATGATGGTGGCGACGGGGCTGGTGAACACGCTTGCCGCGCTGATCCTCGTCTACACCGCGCAGGGCCTGCCGCTCGCGGTCTTCATCCTGTCGGAATTCATGCGCCAGGTCTCGGACGACCTGAAGAATGCCGGGCGGATCGACGGGATGAGCGAGTATGCGATCTTCTTCCGGCTGGTGCTGCCGCTGGTGCGCCCGGCAATGGCGACCGTCGCGGTCTTCAACATGATCCCGATCTGGAACGATCTCTGGTTCCCGCTGATCCTGGCGCCATCGGAGGCGACGAAGACGCTGACGCTCGGCAGCCAGGTCTTCATCGGGCAGTTCGTGACCGACTGGAACGCGGTTCTCTCGGCCTTGAGCCTCGCGATCCTGCCGGTCCTCGTCCTTTACGTCATCTTCTCGCGGCAACTGATCCGCGGCATCACCTCGGGGGCCGTGAAATGAAGGTACTGATCGCCGGACTCGGCAACATGGGGCACGCGCATGCGCTGGCCCATCACCATCACGGCGCGAGCGAGATCGCGGGGCTCGTCAACCGTTCGGGCAAGGCCCTGACCGGGGCGCTTGCCCCCTACCCCGTCTTTGGCGACTTTCACCGGGCGCTGGCGGCCACGAAGCCCGACATCGTCGTCATCGCCACCTATTCCGACAGCCACGCCGACTACGCGGTGGCGGCGATGGAGGCGGGCGCGCATGTCTTCGTCGAAAAGCCGCTGGCGACGACGGTCGCCGATGCGCGGCGCGTGGTTGCGGCGGCGCAGCGCCTCGGCCGCAAGCTCGTCGTCGGCTACATCCTGCGCCACCATCCTTCCTGGCAGCGCTTCATCGCCGAAGCGCGGGCGCTCGGGGGGCCATATGTCTTCCGGCTGAACCTCAACCAGCAATCGACCGGGCCGACATGGGAGGTGCACAAGCAGTTGATGCAGACGACGCCGCCGATCGTCGATTGCGGCGTGCATTACGTCGACGTGATGTGCCAGATCACCGATGCGGCCCCGGTCAGGGTGAACGGGATGGGTCTGCGTCTTTCCGACGAGATCGCGCCGGGGATGTACAATTACGGCCAGTTCCAGGTGCTGTTCGAGGACGGATCGGTCGGCTGGTACGAGGCCGGCTGGGGCCCGATGATGTCGGAGGTCGCCCATTTCGTGAAGGACGTGATCTCGCCCCGGGGCGCGATCTCGATCCTGTCCGGCATGCATCCGGCCTCGGATTCGGTCGAGGGACATACCAAGGTCGGGTCGCTGCGCATTCACCGCACGGCAGGGACCGACGAGGATGTCGACTTTCCCGGCGAGCCCGGCCATGAGGCGCTCTGCGCGGCCGAGCAGGACTATCTGATCCGGGCCATCGTCGAGGATATCGATCTCGGCCGCCACATGTCCGATGCCGTCGCCTCGCTCGCCGTCTGTCTTGCGGCCGACGAGAGCATCCGCAGCGGCAGACCGGTCGACCTGGGGGGACAGGCATGACGGCGCTTTCGCTTGAACGGATCAGCAAGTCCTTCGGGCCGGTCGAGGTTCTGAAGGACATCGACCTCGAGGTGTCCGAGGGCGAGTTCGTCGTCTTCGTCGGGCCCTCGGGCTGCGGCAAGTCCACCCTGCTGCGCGTCATCGCCGGGCTCGAGGATGCGACCTCGGGGCGGGTGCGGATCGGCGGGCGCGACGTCACCGCGACGCCTCCCGCCAAGCGCGGCATCGCGATGGTGTTCCAGTCCTACGCGCTCTATCCGCATCTCGACGTGCGCGGCAACATGACGCTTGGCCTGAAGCAGGCGGGCGAGGCGAAGGCGACGATCGACGAGCGGGTTGCCGTCGCCGCCCGTATGCTCTCGCTCGAGGGCTATCTCGAACGGCGCCCGGCCGAGCTTTCGGGCGGCCAGCGCCAGCGTGTCGCCATCGGCCGCGCCATCGTGCGCAAGCCCGAGCTCTTTCTCTTCGACGAGCCGCTCTCGAACCTCGATGCGGCGCTCAGGATGGCGACGCGGGTCGAGATCGCGCGGCTTCACCGCGAACTTGGCGCCAGCATGATCTACGTCACCCACGACCAGACCGAGGCGATGACGCTGGCCGACCGGATCGTGGTGCTGCGCGACGGCCGGGTCGAGCAGGTGGGCAGCCCGATGGATCTCTACAACGATCCCGACAACCAGTTCGTCGCCGGCTTTCTCGGCGCGCCGTCGATGAACTTCCTGCCCTCGGCGGCGCTCGGCCTGCCGGGCGCGGTCACGGGGATCCGGCCCGAACAGATGTCGATCTCCGGCGACGGGCCGGTCGCCGGCACGGTGACGCATGTCGAACGGCTCGGCGGCGATACCAACCTGCTGGTGGCGACCGGGATGCCCGCGCCCGGCGATACGTTGACGGTGCGGCTTTTCGGGCAACATGCGCATGAGGTGGGCGAGACGGTCCGGCTCGGCTTCGCGCGCGACGGCGCCTATGCGTTCGATAGCGAGGGGCGCCGGCTCCGGTGATGACCCCTGCCCGTTGAAAAAACCGCCGCGCTCCGGGACCGGAGGCGGCGGCAAGTGGCGTTTCCCAAGGGGACAGGCGCATCGGCGGGGAAGCCGTAACCGGGGACGGGCGCCGCGGGAGAACGCGAGGCAGTGCGGGTGCGACCCGTCGGGACGGGTCAGATCGGGTTGGCGGATCAGATCGGGTTGGCGAACTGCAAGCCGAGGATCAGCAGGAAGACAAGCGCGGACAGTCCGGCGAGATCGCCCAGAAGCCGACCGCGCGGCTGGTTCAGAATGGTGGCGATTTCCTTGCGCATCCGGGCCTCCCGCGTTGCTGTTGCTTCTTTGTTCTCACATCCGGATCGGTTTGTAAAGAACATATTAAGAACACGTGCGAACAAACCATGTCAGCCGACCTTGATCAGGCGAATCGCCCTGTCCTGCTCCATCAGCCAGAGCAGCACGCGGGCCGCCTTGCCGCGCGCCCCGGAAAGTTCCGGATCGTCGGCGAGAAGCTTGCGCGCATCGCGCTGCGCGACGGCCATCAGTGCCGACTGACGCTCCAGATCGGCAATGCGGAATCGCGGCAGGCCCGACTGGGCGGTGCCGATGAGATCGCCGGCACCGCGCATCGCAAGGTCTTCCTCGGCGATGCGGAAACCGTCCTGGGTCTCGCGCAGGATCTGCAGCCGCCGTTCGGCGGTCTCGCCAAGCGGCGGGCGGTACATCAGCAGGCACGTCGACCGAGCCGCCCCGCGCCCGACGCGGCCGCGCAGCTGGTGCAGCTGCGCGAGGCCGAAGGTCTCGGCCCGTTCGATGACCATGATCGAGGCTTCGGGCACGTTCACCCCGACCTCGATCACCGTCGTCGCGACCAGAACCTGCGTGCGGCCGGCCACGAAATCGGCCATCGCGGCATCCTTCTCGGCTGCCGGCATCTGGCCGTGGACAAGCCCGACGAGCCCTTCGCCCAGGGCGGCGCGCAGGGCCTTGAAGCGGTCCTCGGCGGCGGTCAGATCAACCAGCTCGCTTTCCTCGACCAGCGGGCAGACCCAGTAGGCGCGCCGACCCTCGGCCACCGCCTGACGAAGGTGTCCCACCACCTCGTCGTAGCGCCCCGCCGAGACCAGCGCGGTCGTCACCGGCTGGCGTCCCGGCGGCTTTTCGTCCAGCACCGAGACATCCATGTCGCCGTATTGCGCCAGGCTGAGCGAGCGCGGGATCGGCGTCGCGGTCATCACCAGCATGTCCGCGGTCAGGCCCTTGGCGGCAAGTTCCATCCGCTGCGCGACGCCGAAGCGGTGCTGCTCGTCGACGATGGCAAGGCGCAGATCGTCAAAGCGCACGTCCTCCTGGAAGACCGCGTGGGTGCCGACGAGGATGTCGATCTCGCCGGCGGCGAGGGCGGCGAGCTTCGCGGCCCGCTCGGCGCCCTTGTCGCGCCCGGTCAGCAGTGTCAGGCGGATGCCGGCGGCGGCGGAGAGCGGTGCAAGGCTTTCCAGATGCTGGCGCGCAAGGATCTCGGTCGGGGCCATCATCGCCCCCTGCCCGCCCGCCTCGACCGCGATCAGCAGCGCCAGAAGTGCGACGAGCGTCTTGCCGCTGCCGACATCGCCCTGCAGGAGCCGGTTCATCCGCCGCTCCGCCCCCATGTCGGCGGCGATCTCGGCAAGCGCCCGGGTCTGCGCACCGGTCGGCCGATAGGGCAATGCCGCCAGCACCCTGCCCTGCAAGCTGCCGTCGCCGCGTGTCGGCCGGCCCTTGCCGCGGCGCACCGAGGCCCGCGCCAGCGCCAGCGTCAGTTGGTGGGCGAAGAGCTCGTCATAGGCCAGCCGCGCCCGCGCCGGCGCCTGGGCGGAAATGTCGGCAAGCCCCTGCGGCGCATGGGCGGCCTGCAGCGCCTCTTGCCAGCCGGGCCAGCCTTCCCGCGCGCGGAGCCCGGGGTCGATCCAGTCGGCGAGCGCGGGCGCCAGGCTCAGGGCCGCCACGGCGGCCTTCTGCACCAGGCGCTGTCCAAGCCCTGCGGTCAGGGGGTAGATCGGTTCGAAGGGCGGCAGGCTCGCCGCCTCTTCCGGGGTCAGGACATGATCGGGATGAGCCATCTGGGCGAGGCCCTCGAAGAGCTCGAGCCGCCCCGAAACGATGCGTCGGGATCCGGGCGGCAACTGGCGCAGAAGCCAGTCGCCCTTGGCGTGGAAGAAGACGAGCTGCCAGTCCGCCTCGGTGTCGCGGACCAGAACCCGGGCCGGTCCGCCCTTGCGCCGCGCCGGCTGATGCGCCCCGACCGTCACCTCGACGGTGACGGTCGCAGGCAGCGCCAGACCCCGGATCGACGGGCGGAGCCGGCGGTCGATCACCGCATGCGGCAGGGTGAACAGCAGATCGCGCGGCCGCTCGACGCCGATCTGCGCAAAGAGCCGCGCCGACTTGGGGCCGACCCCGGCAAGCGTCTCGAGCCCGGCGAAGAGCGGGAAGAGAACGGCCGGACGGCTCATCCCCCGATCAGCCTGAGCCAGGCATCCTCGTCGATGGTCTCGATGCCGAGCCGCGCGGCCTCCCTCGCCTTGGACCCGGCCCCGGGGCCCGCGACCAGAAGGTCGGTCCGGGCAGAGACCGAGCCGGCGACCTTGGCGCCGAGCGCCTCGGCCCGGGCCTTTGCCTCGGCGCGGGTCATCTTCTCCAGCGTGCCGGTGAAGACCACGGTCTTGCCGGCGACCGGCGAGGCGGTGGCGCGGGCCTCGGGCGGCTCGATCACGAGCATCTCCGTCAGCCGGTCGATGGCGGCCCGTTCGCGCGGATTGGCAAGGCTGTCCGAGAGCGAGAGCGCCAGCACCGGGCCGATGCCGTCGGCGCCGGTGAGATCGTCCCAGGCGGCGGTGGCGTCCGGCGACGGGGCGGCCGCCGCGATGGC
Organism: Albidovulum sp.; assembly: GCA_020637635.1. Taxonomy (GTDB): domain Bacteria; phylum Pseudomonadota; class Alphaproteobacteria; order Rhodobacterales; family Rhodobacteraceae; genus Albidovulum. The sequence goes on along the minus strand of JACKKB010000005.1, from coordinate 90,681 downwards.
GGCGCCGCGGACCTCCGCGATGCGGGCGCGGCGCCCTTCCGCCGCGGCCGCACGGCGCTCCTGCGCCTCGGCCGCATCGGCCGCGCGATGGGCCAGCGCGGCAGGTCGGGCGCTGTCCAGCGCCGCGACGAGCGCCTCCCAGCTGCCATAGTGGCGCGCGAGATCCTGCGCCGCGACCTCGCCCACGTGGCGGATTCCGAGCGCGAAGATCAGCCGCCCGAGCCCGATCCGCCGACGCTCCTCGATGGCGCGGAAGAGATTGCCGGCGGAGCGGTCGCCGAAGCCGTCGCGGTTCCTGAGCTTGCCGAGATTGGCCGCGTCGCGCGCCGCGAGCGTGAAGATATCCGCCGGATCGCGGATGCCGAGATCGGGATCGGCGAAGAACATCTCGATCTGTCGCGCCCCGAGCCCGTCGATGTCGAAAGCCGCACGAGAAACAAAATGCTTCAGCTTTTCAACCGCTTGAGCCGGGCAGATCAGGCCGCCGGTGCAGCGGCGCACGGCATCGCCCTCTTCGCGCTCGGCCGGCGAGCCGCATTCCGGGCAGCACTGGGGAAAGTCGAACGGTGTAGTGCCCGCCGGCCGCCGCGCGAGATCGACATCGACGACCTTCGGGATCACGTCGCCGGCACGCTTGACCTGCACCCAGTCGCCGGGGCGCAGATCCTTGCCGTCGCGGATCGCCTCGCCCGAGGCGGAGCGGCCGGCGATGTAGTCCTCGTTGTGCAACGTCGCGTTCGAGACGACGACGCCGCCGACGGTGACCGGGGCGAGCCGGGCCACGGGCGACAGCGCGCCGGTGCGGCCAACCTGGATGTCGATCGCCTCGAGCCGTGTCCAGGCGAGTTCGGCGGGAAACTTGTGGGCGATGGCCCAGCGGGGCGTGGTGGAGCGGAACCCGAGCCGTGCCTGCAACGCCAGATCGTCGACCTTGTAGACCACGCCGTCGATATCGTAGCCGAGCGTCGCGCGTTTCTGCTCGATCCTGCGGTAGGCGGCGAGGAGCGCCGAGGGGCCGTCGCAGCGTTCGGTCAGCCCATTGGTCGAAAAGCCGAGCGCCTTCAACCGGGCGATGGCGGCGGACTGGGTCGCGGCCAGCGGCGCCGACATCTCTCCCCAGGCATAGGCGAAGAAGCGCAGCGGCCGCGCCGCGGTGACGCCGGCATCGAGCTGGCGCAAAGAGCCCGCCGCGGCATTGCGCGGATTGGCAAATCGCTTGCCGCCCGCTGCCGCCTGCTGCGTGTTCAGCGCCTCGAAATCGGCGTGACTCATGTAGACCTCGCCACGGACCTCGAGGACCGCGGGCGGCTCGGCCTCGGGCGTGAGCAGTTCGGGAATGTCGGCGACGGTGCGGGCATTGGCGGTCACGTTTTCGCCGATCTCGCCGTCACCGCGAGTCGCGGCCTGCACCAGCTTGCCGCCCTCGTAGCGCAGCGAGAGCGAGAGCCCGTCGATCTTCGGCTCGGCGGTGAACCAGAGCGGCGCCTCGGGACCAAGGCCGAGATAGAGGCGGATGCGTTCGTCGAACTTCGCGATCTCCTCGTCGTCGAAGGCGTTCTCGAGGCTGAGCATGCGGACCGCGTGGCGGACCTTGGCGAAGGTCCCGGAGGGCGCCGCGCCGATGGCTTCGGTCGGGCTGTCGGGGCGCTTCAGGGCGGGAAAGCGCGCCTCGATCGCCTGCAGCCGGCGCTTCAGCGCGTCGTATTCGGCATCCGTGATCTCGGGCGCATCCTCGCCGTGATAGGCGCGGTTGGCATCCGCGATCATCCCGGCAAGCTCTGCGATCTCGGCGGCGGCGGCGGCTTCCGTGAGGCGCGCCACGTCTGGACGGTCGGAGCTCGGGGCGGAGCTCGGGGCGGACGCGGGGTTGGACGCGGGGTTGGACACGGGGTCGGACACTGCTTTGGACACGGGGGGCGGCGATCTCCCAGGGCGCTTGCGCGCGACATGGCGTTACGGTTCTTGGGGGCCCGTTACAGGCCCAGAACAGCGATAGCGCGCGCCCGGGGTCACTGTCCAGAAGTCCCGCCGCGGACGCCGCCCTCGGCGGAGCCGCAGCCCCCGGAGGCCGAGCCGCAGCAGCCGCGGCCGGACCCGGCGCAGGGGTGGCGGCAGGCCCGTGGCATCGAGGTTCGCGGCATCCTCGACGTGCCAGAGCGGCCGCGCCCTGGCAGGCGCCCGTTCGTCGGTTCCGCGCCTCGGGGCGCCGCGCCCTGGGGGCGCACGGACGCGCATCCCGAAGCCGGCGCCGACGACTGCGCGCCGTGTGCGCCCTGCCAGGGGCGGCAGGGGCCGGACCGGAAAGGCGATCCGGAAAGGAGACTAAATTACCAGCGCAGGCCAGAACTTCGGCCCCCTTGGATCCGGCCCCGTGGACTCCGGCCCCGTGGAATCTTGCCCCGTGGACTCCGGCCCCGTGGGATCCAGCCCGATGGACTCCGGCCCCGTGGACTCCGGCCCCGTGGGATCCAGCCCGATGGACTCCGGCCCCGTGGACTCCGGGCCCCGTGGACTCCGGGCCCCGTGGACTCCGGGCCCCGTGGACTCCGGACGCGTGGACTCCGGACGCGTGGACTCCGGACGCGCGGAATCTTGCCCCCACCCTCGTCCCGCGCTCGCCGCGCTCTGCCACGCGCGCGGCACGCCGGCAAGGGCGGGCGCGCTTTGGAGGGCACCGGAAGGGCCAGGGCGCGCCCCCTTGCAAGGGCGCGCGCCCGAACCGTTCCTGGGGTTGGCTGAGGCGCCTCAGGCGTTGACGGCGATCTTGCGGCTGTCCTGTTGCGGTTCGCGCAGCACATAGCCGCGGCCCCAGACGGTCTCGATGTAGTTCTCGCCACCGGTCGCTTCGGAAAGCTTCTTGCGCAGCTTGCAGATGAAGACGTCGATGATCTTCAGCTCCGGCTCGTCCATGCCGCCATAGAGATGGTTGAGGAACATCTCCTTGGTCAGCGTGGTGCCCTTGCGCAGCGACAGAAGCTCGAACATCTGGTATTCCTTGCCGGTCAGGTGAACCGGCTCGCCCTCCACATCCACGGTCTTGGCGTCGAGGTTCACGTTCACGCGGCCGGTGCGGATGATCGACTGCGCATGACCCTTGGAGCGGCGGATGATCGCATGGATCCGCGCCACGAGCTCTTCGCGGTGGAAGGGCTTGGTCAGGTAGTCGTCGGCGCCGAAGCCGAAACCGCGGAGCTTGTTCTCGGTATCGTCGGCCCCCGAGAGGATCAGGATCGGGGTCTCGACCTTGGACATGCGGATCTGGCGCAGCACCTCGTGCCCGTTCATGTCGGGAAGGTTGAGATCGAGCAGGATCAGGTCGTAGTCGTAGAGCCTTGCCAGATCGATCCCTTCCTCGCCGAGATCGGTGCAGTAGACGTTCAGGTTGGCATGCGTCAGCATCAGCTCGATGCTGCGCGATGTCGTCGGGTCATCCTCGACCAGCAGGATCCTCATCAGGCGTTCTCCGCATTCATCCATCGGTTACTTCGAGACTGACCGAGAATGGTTAACGGCACGTTACCGGTGAATGCGAGACGAGTCTACAACCTATAGTTGTCTGTGGCGTTGCAGATGCGTGACCTTGAGCCCCTCGGCGCCACGCCTTTCCACCGCCTTGCGCCACAGCGCGAACTCCTCCTCGGAGAGGTCGTAGCGCTTCAGCGCCTCGTCCTGCGGCAGGAGCCCGTAGGCCACGGCCTGGACGATGGCGAGCTTGCGGCTCGCCACCCAGCGCTGCGTTCCCGGTGCCGGCAGATCGGCGCGGGTCATGATCCTTCCATCGGGCAGCGTGACGGCACGCGGCCCCTCGATCTTGCGGATATACATGTTCACCCCTTCGTATTCCCCACGGGCAAGGTCGCGGATCGGGCTTAACAACGGCTGAAAGCATGGGTTGAGAGTGCCGAGGATTTTCCTATATTCCGTGGCATTCTCCAGGAGACCGCGATGGCCCTCGACCGCACTGCACCGAATTCGCTCGGCCTGCCGAAGCCGCCCGCCGAGACCCGCGTCGTCGTGGCGATGTCGGGCGGCGTCGACAGTTCCGTCGTGGCGGCGATGCTGAAGGAAGAGGGCTATGACGTCGTCGGCGTGACGCTGCAGCTCTACGACCATGGCGCCGCACTGGCGCGCAAGGGCGCCTGCTGCGCCGGCCAGGACATCCACGATGCCCGCCGTGTGGCCGAGGCGATGGGCTTCCCGCACTATGTCCTCGACTACGAGAACATGTTCCGCGAGGCGGTGATCGAGGAGTTCGCCGACGCCTATCTGGCCGGCGCGACGCCGGTGCCCTGCATCCGCTGCAACGAGCGGGTGAAGTTCAAGGATCTTCTCGGCACGGCGAGGGATCTTGACGCCGACTGCATGGCGACGGGCCACTATATCCGCAGGCTCGAGGGGCCGGGCGGACCGGAGCTGCATGCCGCGGCCGACCCGAACCGCGACCAGTCCTATTTCCTCTTCTCCACGACGCCCGAACAGCTGTCCTTCCTGCGCTTCCCGCTTGGCCATCTGGCCTCGAAGGCCGAGACGCGGGCACTGGCGGCGCGCTACGGCCTGTCCGTCGCCGACAAGCCCGACAGCCAGGACATCTGCTTCGTGCCGAACGGCAACTATGCCAGCGTGATCGAGAAGCTGCGCCCCGGCGCGGCGGATCCCGGCGAGATCGTCGACATGCAGGGCCGGGTGCTTGGCACCCACCGGGGCGTCATCCACTATACGATCGGCCAGCGCCGCGGACTTGGCATCGGCGGGCTCGAGGATCCGCTTTATGTCGTGCGGCTCGACACCGGCACGCGGCGCGTGGTGGTCGGGCCGAAGGAGGCGCTTTCGACGCGGACCGTCCCGGTGCGCGAGATCAACTGGCTTGGCGACGGCAGGTTCGAGAGCCGGGCCGAGCGGCCGGTCTCGGTGCGGATCCGGTCCACGCGCCCGCCGCGGCCGGCGATCGTGCGCCCGCTGTCGGCAACGACGGCCGAGGTCGAGCTGCTTGATCCCGAAGAGGGGGTCAGCCCGGGACAGGCCTGTGTCTTCTATGAAACCGGCGGCAGCCGGATCCTCGGCGGCGGCTGGATCTGGCGCGGCGCCTGAACCCGCGCCCGATACCGGACACGCGCGGATCGAGATTGCCGCCGCCGGCGGCGTGCCATGGCGGCCCGACCGGCTTCTCGCGCGCGAGCCTGGCCGGTCGCGGAACCGCATCGCCGGCCTCCTCGCGGCGGGCACGCTCGCGCTCGCCGACCGGCCGGCGCGCGCCTTCGGGCGGGCGCGCCACGGCGATCTCGTGGTGACGTTGCAGCTCGCGACCGGGCCCCTGGCCGGGCGCGCTGCGCTTCTTGCCGCGCTCGGGGCGCCGGCAGCCTAGCCGAGATGCGCCAGAACCGAGCGCGCGGCGCGCAGACCCGGCGCCTCTTCGCCGCGACCGAGCCGGTTCATCGTCAGGTCCATCGCGGCAAGCTGGGCGGCGCGCGCATCCTCGCCCTTCAGGAGATGGGCGAGCGCGTTGGCAATCGGGCCCGGGCGACAGGCGGGGCCGAGGAATTCGGGCACCACGCGGGTGTCGGTCACGATGTTGACGAGCGTCACCGTGTCGATCAGCGCCGCGCGCTTCATCATCCACCAGGTGAGGCGGTTGAAGTCGTGGGCGATGACCATCGGCACCCGGTTCGCGGCCAGTTCGAGGCTGACCGTGCCCGAGGCCGCGAGCGCGAGATCGGCGGCGGCGAAGGCCGCGAGCCGGTCGGGCGCATCCTCGACCACCTCGGGGACGAGCGGCCAGCGCGCGACCAGATCGCGGACCAGCGCCGAGACCCCGGGCACCGTCGGCACGACGACACGGACCGCGGGCTCGCGGTCGCGGAAGCGGGCCACCGCCTCGGCAAAGCGGGGGGCGAGGCGGCTCACCTCGCTGCGGCGCGAACCGGGCAGGCAGAGCAGAAGCGGCGCCTCGGCCGCGATGTCGAACCGGGTGCGAAGCGCCGCGGCCGCGGCCGCGCTGGCGCGGGGGGCCGCGACCGCCGGATGGCCGACGAAATCGCAGCTCATGCCGGCGGCTTCCATATAGGGCGGCTCGAAGGGAAAGAGCGCCAGCACATGGTCCACCACCTCGGCCATGGCGGCCGCGCGACCCGGGCGCCAGGCCCAGACGGTCGGTGCGACATAGTGAATGGTGCGAAGCGCGGGGCTGAGCCCACGCGCCGCGCGGGCCACCCGCAGGCAGAAGTCGGGGCTGTCGATGGTGATGAGCGCGGCCGGTTCCGTGGCCGCCACCGCCGCCGCCGTCTCGGCGATGCGGCGTTTCAACCGGCGGTACTTCGGCAGGATCTCGACCAGCCCCATGAGCGAGAGCTCGTCCATCGGAAAGAGGCTCGTCAGCCCCTCCTCGGCCATGCGCGGCCCGCCGACGCCGTGAAACGCGACGCCCGGCGCCAACGCCTTCAGCCCCGCCATGAGCGCGGCGCCAAGCATGTCGCCCGAAGCCTCGCCGGCGATGAGAAAGAACCTCACGGCGCGCGCGCCCAGAGGAAGAGACCGGCGCGATGGGCCTCGGCCTCCATCGACGCGCGATCGAGCAGCAGCGCGCCGCCCGCCTCCCAGGCGATGCCGGCAAGCCCGGCGGCCGCTGCGAGGCGCACGGTATCGGGCCCAAGCGTCGGCAGGTCGATGCGGCGGTCCTGGCCGGGCTTCGGCGCCTTGTAGAGAACGCCCCGGGCGCCGCCCTGCCCCGGATCGCGGCGCTGAGCGGCGACGAAGCCCAGCATCGCATCGGTCCCGGGCAGGGTCTCGACGGCAAGGCAAAGCCCGCCCGCCACGACCGCGCCCTGACCGATGTCGAGCGCGCCGAGCGCCGCCACGATCTCGGCCGCGCGATCGACGTCCTTGCGCTCGGGCGCCATCACGGTGCCGGCGACGATGCCCGGGCCGGGCACCAGATCGGGCAGGATCGCATCCGCGCCCACCACTTCGAAACCCCAGTCCTCGAAGATCGCCACCACCTCGCGCAGGACCGCGTCGTCGCCCTTCTGGCTCGCGTTCACGAGCCGCGGCACCAGCGTCACGGTGCGCAGGTCGATCAGCCCCGGCTCGATCCGCGGCCGGCGGATGCCGCCTGCGAACACCACCCGGCCGACGCCGGCGGCCTGCAGCTGATCGAGAAAGGGCACCAGCCGCTCGATCCGGTAGCGCAGCGGGGCCGCGCCCGGCAGGTCGGCCGGACAGCCCTCCATCTCGGCGACGAGATGCGGCCTTGCGCCAAGCGCCGCCACCAGCAGCGCCGGCAACGCCCCCTGCCCGGCGATGACGGCGGTCACGCTCATCGCGGCGTCAGGAACGAACGGTCGGAGGGGCCGAGAATGAAATCGAGCACCTCGCGCACATAGGGGTTGGTCGCGCCGCCGGCATCGGCGAGGCCGCGGGCGCTGTCGCGGAAGGTGCCGGCGCCGAGCGTGTCGAGCATCTCGCGCAGGGCGGCGATATCGCCCCGACCCGCCCCGCGCCGCTTCAGCCCGACAAGGTTCAGCCCGTCGAGCGTGCCGCGCGGACCATGCACCATGCCATGGGGAATGACATCGGCGGTGACCATCGTCACCGCGCCGATCATCGCGCCATGACCGATGCGAACGAACTGGTGCACGCCCGAAAGCCCGCCGACGATGACCTCGTCCTCGATCACGCAGTGGCCGGCAAGCGCGGCGGCGTTCACGAGGATGACGTGGTTGCCGATCTGGCAGTCGTGGGCGACATGGGCGCCGGCCATGATCAGGCAGTCGTCGCCGACCCGGGTCACGCCGCCGCCGCCCTCGGTGCCGGTGTTGATGGTGGCATGTTCGCGGATGCGGTTGCGCCTGCCGATGACCAGCCGCGTCGCCTCGCCTCGGAACTTCAGATCCTGCGGGATCTCGCCGATCACCGCGAAGGAGAAGACCACCGTCTCGTCGCCGACCTCGGTGCGGCCGGTCACGACGGCATGGCTGCGCAACTCCACCCCTCGGCCGAGCGTCACTTCGGGGCCGACGACCGCGAAGGGGCCGATGCGGCAGTCCGCGCCGATCACGGCCCCGGGTTCGACCACCGCATGGGGATGGATCTGGGCGCTGGAATGAATGGTCATGTCAATCGCGCAGGTCCAGCATCGCGGTCACGTCGGCCTGGCAGGCGATCTGCTCACCGACCTTGGCGTCGCCGTGGAACTTCCAGATCTTGCCGTGGCCGCGCAGAACGGTCATGTGCAGTTCCAGCACGTCGCCCGGCACCACCATGCGGCGGAACTTGCAACTCTCGATCGACATGAAATAGGTCAGGAGATCGCGTCCCACGACCTCGAGCGAGATGCCGACGAGGACCGCGGCCGCCTGCGCCATCGCCTCGACGATGGTGACGCCGGGCATGATCGGCTTGGAGGGGAAATGCCCCTGGAAATGGGGTTCGTTGATGGTGACGTTCTTGATGCCGACGCAGCCCTTGTAGGGCACGATATCGATCACCTTGTCGATCAGCAGGAACGGATAGCGATGCGGAATGATCCGTTGAATCAGATGGATATCGGCTTCGGTTATCGCGGTCTCGGCCATGCGTTCCTCCTGCGGCGAGGGTCTGAACTTGCTAGCAACTCGCCCGGCGCGTGGCAAGTGCCGCGTCAGTTGCCGGCCCCCGCGGGCGGCTCGGTCGCGCCGCCCCCGCCCGGTGGATGCACCCCGTCGGGGCCGGGATCCGGGATCGTGCCGTCGCCCGCCGTGCCGTCGCCCGCCGTAGCATCGCCCGCCGTGCCGACATCCGGCGCCGGAATGCTCAGCGGCGCCGCGTCATCGCCGCCGGCGCCGAGCTTGGCGTCGATCTCGGCGATCATCTCGTCGGTGACGTCGATCGCATCGGCGGCAAGGAAGATCGCCCGGCTGTCGAGCACGACAAGCGCGCCATTGCGGCGCAGCACCTCGCCCATCACCGGCAGGGCGGCCGCGTAGAAGCGCTTGCGCTCTTCCTCCTGGACCTGGGAGATGCCGCGCTCCTTGGCGTCCTGGGTGCGGCGGATCTCGGTCACGCGGGCGTCGAAGGCATCGGCCTCCTTGCGGAATTCCGCGGGCGCGAGCGTCTTGCGCTTGGCGGTCAGCGCCTGCTCTTCCTGGCCCAGCTGCTCTTCATACGTGCGGTTCTCGGCCGCCAGCGCGGCCGAAGCCTCCTCGATCCGCTTGCGGGCGCGCTGGCCCCAGAGGGTCTCGGCAAAGAGCCGTTCCTGATCGAGCGTCAGGATCGGCGAGCGGAAGCTGCCGGTCGAAGGCCCGGGGGCGGCGGCGGTATCCTGTGCCGGTGCGGCGCCGCCGAGAGCCGCCAGCGCGACCGCGGCGGCACCGATGAGGCGGGCCGCCCGGCGCATCAGAACTGGGTCGAGATGGTCAGGTCGAAGGTCTGCTCGCGGTCGTAGCTCTCCTTCTGGATCGCCTTGGAGAAGTTGAAGCGCAGCGGACCGATGGCGGTGTTCCAGAAGATCGAGACGCCGACGGCCGAGCGCAGATGCATGCTGTCGTCGATCGAGCCGCCAAGGGTGTTGTCGAGCCCCCAGACCGAGCCCACATCGGCGAAGACGCCCCCGGTGATGCCGTATTCCTCGGGCAGGCCGACCGGAAACTCCGCTTCGAACCGCGCCACCGCGAAGTAGTTGCCGCCGAGCGCGTCCTTGTTGGCCGCGCCGAGATCGCGCGGCCCGAGCCCGTAGGGTTCGAAACCGCGGATCTTGCCGTTGCCGCTGTAGCGGTCGACGATGCGGCTGTCGCCGTTGGAGGTCGCGAGCGCCCCGCCCTCGAGCTCGGCCCTCAGCGTCACCTCCTCGCGCATCAGCCGCGTCTGGAAGGTGGCCGCCGCGGTTGTCGCGACCGAGGTGATGTCGCCGCCGAGACCGGCGAAATCCTGTCCGAAGCTCAGCTTGAGCGCGTTGTTCGGATCGATGCCGCTGATGCGGGTGTCGTAGGTATAGGTATAGCCAACCGCGCTCGTGACCTCGGCGCCAAGCGCCGCATCGGCCTTGATGAGCGCCGAGGAGCCGGGGCTGACGCTGTTGACCTCGTCGCTCGAGGCGCGGTAGCGCAGTTCGAGCCGGCCCTGTTCGCTGATCGGGAACTCGATCGAGGGCGAGGCGCCGAACTTGGTGGTCGCATAGTCGGCGATGCCGGTATCGTTGGAGGTGGTGCGGTACCAGGCACTGAAGCGGAACTTCAGGTCGCGGTCGAGGAAGGCCGGCTCGATGAAGGTGATCGAGCTGTCCTTGTTGTTGGTGCCGCCCGAGAGGTTCAGGCTGACGTATTGTCCGCGGCCGAGGAAGTTCGCTTCGCTGAGGCCGATGTTGAAGCCCGGGCCGCTGGCGACGCTGTAGGAGGCGCCGAAATTCAGCGATCCGGTGGGTTTTTCGTCGACGTTCACATCGACGATGACCTGATCGGAGGCGGTGCCCGGGCGGGCGTTCACATCGGCGTTGGTAAAGAAGCCGAGGGCGCGGGTCCGCTCGGCCCCCTCGCGGATCTCGCGCGGGCTGAACGGATCGCCCTCGACGGTCCGGAACTGGCGGCGGACGACCTTGTCGAGCGTCGTCGCGTTGCCCTCGATGTCGATCCGCTCGACGAAGACGCGCGGCCCCTTGGTCAGCGCGAAGGTGACGTCGAGCGTCTGGTCGCGTTCGTTGCGGGTGATCCGCGGTTCGATGTTCAGGAAGTTCACGCCCTGCTTCAGCGCGATCGCCTCCATGCGGCTGATCGTGGTGTCGACCGCCATCGGCGAATAGGTCACGCCCTTGCGGATGCGCACGACATCCTCATAGGCCTTGGCGTCGACGCCCTCGTATTCGCTGACCACGTTGATCGTGCCGAACTTGTAGCTCAGCCCCTCGCGCACGTCGAAGGTGAGGAAGAAGGCGCCGCGGTCACGGGCGAACTGCTGCGAGACCGAGAGCACCTGAAAGTCGATGTAGCCGCGCGAGCGGTAGAAATCGGTCAGCGCCTGCTTGTCGAACTCGATCCGGTCGGCGACATAGGTGTCGCGCTGGATGATCTGGCGCAGCAGGCCGGCCTGCTTGGTGCCGAGCACCTGGCGGAGGCGGCGGTCGGAAAAGGCGCGGTTGCCGGTGAAGCTCAGCCGCTCGACCTCGGTCACCTTGCCCTCGCGGATCTCGAAGACGAGATCGACGCGGTTGTCGCCGCGGTCGATCACCCGCGGCTCGACGCGCGCGGCAAGCCGGCTCTGGTCGGCATAGGCCTGGGCGATGGCAGCGGCATCGGCCTCGGCCTGGGCCGGCGAATAGACGCGGCGCGACTGCGATTTCACGATCTTGGCGAGGTCTTCGTCCTTGATCCGCTTGTTGCCCTCGAAATTGACGATGTTCAGCGTCGGGTTCTCGACCACCTTGATCACCAGCGTGTTGCCGGCCGGCACGAGATCGACGCTCTTGAACAGGCCAGAGCCCATCAGGCGCTGCGCGGCGTCGTTCAGCTCGGCATCGCTCACCGTCTCGCCGCGGGCGATTCCGGTGAACTTGACGATCGTCGCCGGCTCGATGCGGTCGTTGCCTTCGACGGAAACGCCGTTGAAGACATAGGCCTGCGCCGGGCCAGCCATTGCAAACGCACTGCAAGTGACTGTCAAGGCTGCAAAAACCGTAGATCTAAGGCCGCTCCGGCGGGTCCTGAGACCGCCTTGTTCCCGCGCCACACCCATGCTCTGCCCCCGCCTTTGTTTTTTTCGACTTGCCGCGCCTTTTCAGTAGCCCGAAAGCCGGCGGTTGTCAAAGGAACGGCGCGGCCCTTTCGAGGCCGCGCCGTCCGGTGTTCAACGGAGAGTTCAGGTGTGGTGGCGTTACTTCGGAATATGCATTTCTTGGTGCTGGAACTTGGTGATCTCGGTGCCGATCATGGCCCCGCCAAGAAGTCCAACGACGATCGCCAGGGGCACGAGAATCCGGTCGACCGAAATGTCGACCATGACCGAAAGGCTCTGCACGCCGCTCTGAATGACGCTCATCTTCGATACCTCTCACCTCTGCCCCACAACCCGGAAGCTAGTCGGCGAATGTGGCATTATTGCGGCGCAAGTGCCTGAGAGCCGGGGATTATCGGCGGGGATTCGCCGGCGGGTGCGGCTCAGGCACAGAAGAGATCGTTGCTGAGCCCGAAAAGCATGAGCGCCAGAACCAGGGTCAGCCCGGCCGCCATCGCAAGGTTCATGAACCGATCCGACGGCTGCCTTCCAAAGGCCCATTCGTAGGCATGAAACACCAGATGCCCGCCATCGAGCACCGGGATCGGGAAGAGGTTGAGAAGTCCGATCGCGGTGGAGAGCGCCGCGACCAGGAAGATGAAGCTGGAAACCCCGGCACTGGCGGCGGCTCCGGCGGCCTGGGCCATGCCGACCGGGCCGGAGACGTTGCAGGGCGATATCCGTCCGGCCACCATGCTGTGGATCGCCGAAAAGGTCTGATCGACGACCCTCCAGGTAAGCGAGATGCCGCTGCCGAGCGCCTCGACCGGCCCCGGCGTGCGGGTCGCGGGATCGAAGACATAGCCGCTGGACACGCCGATCTGGTAGCCGGTCTCGAAACCGCCGTCTCTGGATTCCACCGGGCGTTCGCGCGCGCTCAGCTCGGTCCTGAACGTCGTGCCGTCGCGCCAGACCTCGAGCGCGATCGGCCGGCCGCCCGAGGCGGTCACGGCATTCCTCAGATCGATGAAGCGCGGCACCGGCGCGCCGGCCGCGGCGATGATGACATCGCCCTCCTTCAGGCCGGCATCCATGGCTGCGCTTTTCGGCAGCACGCCGAGGACGATCGGCTGGCGCGGTGTCGGCCCGGTGACGGTCAGTTCGGCGCCGTCGCGGCGGACCCGGTAGTCGGCCGTCGCGCTTTTCGGCAGGTCATCGGCCACCTTGCCGAGCGTCTCGTAATCCGGCGTCGGCCGGCCGTCTATGGCAAGGATGGTGTCGCCGTCCTTCAGGTCGTAGGCGGCGGGAAGCGGCAGCATCCTGGCCACCTGCGGCGGTTCGGTCGCGATCCCGGTCGTCGTCGCCATCGCCGCGAAGATCGCGATCGAGAGGATGAAGTTGAAGGCCGGTCCGGCAAAGACCGTGGCCGCCCGCGCCCAGAGGGGCGCGCCGTGCATCGTGTGGCGCCGTTCGTCCGGCGAGAGCCGCGCCATGGTCGCGTCGTCGGCCCCGGCCGAGGCGGCATTGGCATCGCCGAGGAACTTCACGTAGCCGCCGAAGGGCACCGCGGCGATCTGCCAGCGCGTGCCGCGCCGGTCGACGCGGCTCGCCAGCCGCGGGCCGAAGCCGACCGAGAAGACCTCGGCATGGATGCCCGACCAGCGGCCGACGATGTAGTGGCCGAACTCGTGCACGGTGACGATGATCGACAGCGCCACGATGAAGGTGACGACGGTATGGAGCAGGCCGCCGAGTTCGCCGATCAGTGCCGCCAGTTCCAAACTCAACTCCAGTTCCGTCCGTCGATGGCGGTCCGCGCGACGCGCCGCGCCTGTTGATCCATGTCCAGCACCATATCGAGGTCGCGGGCCGGATTGCCAAGACCCTCGCGGCCGGAAAGTTCCCCGAGCACCGCCTCGACGACGCGCGCCATGTCGGTGAAGCCGACCTCTCCCGCGATGAAGGCGTCAAGCGCCACCTCCTTGGCGGCGTTGAAGGCGGCCCCGGCAAGGCCGCGCGTTTCCATGACCGCGCGGGCCAGGCCGAGCGCCGGATAGCGGACCGGATCGGGGGCACGGAAACTGAGCCGGCCCGCCGCCGCCAGATCGAGCCGTGCGACGGGCAGATGCGCGCGATCGGGCCAGTTCAGCGCATAGCCGATCGCATGGCGCATGTCGGGGGCGCCGAGATGGGCGATCATGCCGCCGTCGCAGAAGCCGACAATGGCGTGGATGACGGATTCGGGGTGGATCAGCACTTCGATCCGGTCCGGCGCGATATCGAAGAATTCGCGCGCCTCGATCACCTCGAGCGCCTTGTTGAACATCGAGGCGCTGTCGATGGTGATGCGCTGCCCCATGTCCCAGTTGGGATGGGTCGAGGCCTCGGCCACCGTGGCGGCGGCCAGCCGCTCGGCCGGCCAGTCGCGAAAGGCGCCGCCCGAGGCGGTGATGGTGATGCGCTCGACCGTCGCCATGTCCTCGCCCACCAGCGCCTGGAAGACGGCGGAATGTTCGCTGTCGACGGGCAGGATGCGGGCGCCGTGGCGTCGGGCCTGCTCCAGCAGCAGCGGCCCGGCGGTGACGAGGCTTTCCTTGTTGGCAAGCGCCAGCGTCCCGCCGTGGGCGAGCGCGCGCATCCCCGGCACCAGCCCGGCGGCGCCGACGATGGCCGACATCACCCAGTCCGCGGGCCGGTCCGCCGCCTCTGCCACCGCCTGCGGTCCGGCGGCGGTGGCGATGCCGGTGCCGGCAAGCCGCTCCCTCAGTTCGGGCAGGCAGCCGGCATCGGCGACGACGGCGATCTCGGGGCGGACGGCGCGCGCCATCTCGGCCAGCCGGGCGAGGTTGCGCCCGCCGGTCAGCGCCACGAAGCGGTAGGTCTCGGCCCCGCCCTGCCTGAGCAGCAGGTCCATCGTGCTTTCGCCGATGGAGCCGGTGGCGCCGAAGATCGAGACGGATCGCAAGGGGCAGACCTAGCGCACGATCGGCACCGGGACCGGCAGGACCACGGCGACGAAGAGCATGAACAGGGCGGCGCCGAGCAGACCGTCGAAGCGGTCCATCAGGCCACCGTGGCCGGGGATGAGATGCGAGCTGTCCTTGACCCCGGCGCGGCGTTTGACGGAGCTTTCGAAGATGTCGCCCATCTGCGAGAAGAAGGCGAGCAGGCCCGAGATCCAGACGAGATCGCGCCCGGCGGTGGTGAAGGCGAGAAAGGCCCAGCCGATAAGGGCGGCGGCGATCCAGCCCGCGACGGTCCCCGACCAGGTCTTCTTGGGGCTGATCGCCGGCCAGAACTTCGGCCCGCCGATGACCCGCCCGGCGAAATAGCCGGCGATGTCGGTCACCACGACGACGAGCACCAGCCAGAGAAGCCAGAGCGTGCCGTAGCCCTCGCGGAAGGCGACGAGCCCGTAGCTCGCCAGCATGATCATCGCCGAGTAGACGGCGTAGTCGAGACGGTTGCGGCGACCCGAGGAGAGGCTGCCGGCCAGGCAGGGCAGCGCGAGAAGCGGCATGTAGAACGGATGCTGCATATAAAGCGCGAGCGCGAGCGCGACGGCCGCGATGCCGGCGAGGACCTTCGCCTCGGCGCCCCGCCCCGGCACGCCCCGCCCCGGCACCCCCTGGCCCGGCACGCCCCGGCCCGGCACGCCCTGGCCCGGCACGCCCTGGCCCGGCACCCCCTGGCCTGTCATGACCGCCAGTTCCCAGATCATCAGCGCCGCGGCCAGGACCGCGAGCGCGGCGAACCAGACGCCGCCGGCCCAGAGAAGCCCGAGCCCCACGGCCGCCATCGCCGCCCCGGACAGCACCCGGGGCGCGAGGTCATCCCATTTGCGCAGGCCGTTCATGCGGTCAGAGCGCCGCCATAGCGCCGGTCGCGGGCGGTGAAGCGGCCGAGAATGCTCTCAAGCTCGGCCGCGGTGAAATCGGGCCAGAGCGTTTCGGTGAATTCGTATTCGGCATAGGCCGATTGCCACAGCAGGTAGTTCGAGATCCGGGTCTCGCCGCTGGTGCGGATCACGAGGTCGGGATCGGGCAGGCCATGGGTATCGAGCCGTTCCTGCAGCGCCGCCTCGTCGACGGCCTCGGGGGCAAGCCGACCGGCGGCGACATCCTCGGCCAGCCGTTTCGCCGCGCGGGCCAGTTCGTCGCGCCCGCCGTAGTTGATCGCGACGGTCAGGTGCAGCCGGTCGTTGCCGGCGGTGCGAGCCTCGATCCCGGCCATGAGCTCGCGCAGCTTGGCGTCGAGCCGGTCGCGACCGCCGATGAAGCGCAGCCGCACCCCGGCCTTCGAGAGCCGCTCGGCCTCGGATCGGATGTAGCGGGCGAAGATGGTCATGAGCCCGATGACTTCCTCGGTCGAGCGCTTCCAGTTCTCGGTCGAGAAGGCGTAGAGCGTGAGATAGCGGATGCCGAGCCCGGGAGCTGCCTCGACGATCGAGCGCACCCGCTCGGCGCCACGACGGTGACCGACGAGCCGCGGCCAGCCGCGCGACGTGGCCCAACGCCCGTTGCCATCCATGATGATGGCGACGTGCTTGGGCGCGGCGCCCGTGATGTCCTTCGCGGCCATTGGCCCTGCCCTTTCCGGCCCCCGATCGTTCCGGCCGACGCCTGAGTTCGCCTCTGCCGGCACTCAGACCTGCATGATCTCTGCCTGCTTGTCTTCCAGGGCCTTGTCAACGCCGGCGATGAAGCGGTCGGTCAATTCCTGCACGGCATCGTGCCAGAACTTCTGGTCGTCCTCGCTCATCCCGTCGCCCTTGGCCTTCTTGATCTGGTCCATGCCGTCGCGGCGGACATTGCGCACCGCGACGCGGGCGTGTTCGGCATATTGCGCGGCGACCTTGGTCAGCTCGCGCCGGCGCTCTTCGTTCAGTTCCGGGATCGGCAGCATGATGATGGTGCCGTTCAGTTGCGGATTGATGCCGAGCCCGCTTTCGCGGATCGCCTTCTCGGCCTTCTGCACCAGGCCCTTGTCCCAGATGTTGATCGTGACCATGCGCGGTTCGGGCACGTTGATCGTGCCGATCTGGTTGATCGGGGTCAGCGCGCCATAGGCGTCGACCATGATCGGCTCGACCATCGTCGCCGAGGCACGCCCGGTGCGCAGGGTGCCGAATTCGTGGCGCAGGGACGCCATGGCGCCGTCCATCCGGCGTTCAAGATCGTCGAGGTCGATTTCGATGTCGTCGCTCATTCTCAGTCCGTTCCGTCTGCTTCCGGGCCCGGGCGGTGGAGTGCCGTTTAGCACGAAACCGCCCGGTGCGATACTCTTTCAGCCGCCGACCAGCGTGTAGGTCCCGCGCCCCGCGAGGATGCCGCGGAAGCCTCCCGGCTCGTCGAGCGAGAAGACGATGATCGGCAGGCGGTTGTCGCGGGCGAGCGCGATCGCCGAGGCGTCCATCACGCCGAGATGCTTCTGCAACACCTCGTCATAGCTCACCCGGTCATAGCGTTTGGCATCGGCGTGCTTCTTGGGGTCCTTGTCGTAGACGCCGTTCACCTTCGTGCCCTTGAAGATCGCCTCGCAGGCCATCTCGTTGGCGCGCAGCGTCGCCGCCGTGTCGGTGGTGAAATAGGGGTTGCCGGTGCCGGCGGCGAAGATGCAGACGCGCTTCTTCTCGAGATGGCGCACGGCGCGGCGACGGATATAGGGCTCGCAGATCTGGTCCATCGGAATCGCCGAGATGACCCGGGTATGGACCCCGAGCGCCTCGAGCGCGGATTGCATCGCGAGCGCGTTCATCACCGTCGCCAGCATGCCCATGTAGTCGGCGGTCGTGCGCTCCATTCCCTGGGCCGACCCCTGCAGGCCGCGGAAGATGTTGCCGCCGCCGATCACCATGCAGATCTCGACGCCGAGGTCGTGGACCGACTTCACCTCGGCCGCGATCCGGCTCACCGTCGGCGGGTTGAGACCATAGCCCTGATCCCCCATCAGCGCCTCGCCCGATATCTTGAGAAGGACCCTGCGGTAGGTGACCTGCTGCGCTTCGGCCTCGCTCATCATCGGTTCCCTTGCACCGGTTCGATCCGCGCGCAAAATGGAGGAAATCGCGACAAGGTTCAACTGCGCTGCCGCCCGGGCGCCGAGGGGCCGCCGGAAGAACCTGAAGAACGGACTGCAAGACATCGATATCCTGTCAGAAATCCCAGATGACGTGCCGGTGCTCATTGCCGGGCCGACGGCGGCGGGCAAGTCGGCCCTGGCGCTCGCCATCGCCGAGGCACGGGGCGGCATGATCGTGAATGCCGACGCGCTGCAGGTCTGGCGCATCTGGCGCGTGCTCACGGCGCGGCCGGGACCGCAGGAGGAGGCGCGCGTGCCGCACCGGCTCTACGGGCATCTGGCGTCGGGGCAGGATTATTCGGTCGGCCACTGGCTGCGCGAGGTCGCGCCACTTCTCGACGGGCCGGCGCGGCCGATCATCGTCGGCGGCACCGGGCTTTACCTCAGCGCCCTGACCGAGGGGCTGGCCGAGATCCCGTCGACGCCGGCGCAGGTGCGCCAGGCCGCCGATGCATGCCTGGCCGAGCGCGGCCTCGAGGCGATGATCGCGGCGCTCGACCCGGCGACGCGGGCGCGGATCGACACCCGCAACCCCGCCCGCGTCCAGCGCGCCTGGGAAGTGTTGACCGCGACCGGCCGCGGGCTGGCCGGCTGGCAGGACGAGACGCCGCCCCCTCTCCTGCCAGCGGAGCGCGCGGTGAGGCTGGTGATCGACGCGCCGCGCGACTGGCTGGCCGAACGAATCGACCGGCGCCTTGTCGCCATGGTCGCCGGCGGCGCGCTCGACGAGGCGCGGGCGGCGCTGCCCGACTGGGCGCCGCCCGCGCCCTGGACCCGCGCGATCGGTGCCGCGGATCTGGTCGCGCATCTGCGCGCCGAGCTGCCGCTTGACGTCGCGATCACCCGCGCCCAGGCCGCGACCCGGCAATATGCGAAGCGTCAGCGCAGCTGGTTTCGCAAGCGGATGCGCGACTGGCGCTGGATCCCGCCGCCGGCCTGACCTCCGGAAGTCGCCCTAGTCTGGAGACTTGGTGGCGTTATATCAATTGGTTCGCAGATGACATTAACCTGTCACGCGAACATCTGCTCGGAGTCCGCAACCGGGCCGGCGATCACCCTGTAACTGCGCTTTTTTTCTTGGGTTTCGCGGCGCGCCTGCTTAAGATGGCAAAAACGTCGGGGTCGGTGCTTGCGTACCGGCGGCCCCGGAACCGTCGGGAAAGGGCATTCGTGAAGCTGTTCTCCGGGACACCGCTGTCGCAGTTCGGCGACCGCGAAAAGGCCAGGGCCAAGAGCTCGCCCGCGAAGCTGGAAAGCGACCGGGAGAAGATCGCGCGCGCTCAGTTGCCCGAGCCGCCGGCGTCGCGGCTGTCGCTGCGCGTCGTGCCGCTTCAGCGCCTTGCGGCCGGTGGCCGCTGGCGGGTCGAGGCGATGCGCTCGCTTTCGGAACCGGTGCTGCTGTGGTTTGCCCGCGGTCAGGGCCGGATCACCGTCGGCGGCCTCACGCGCGGCTACGGCAGCCACAACGCGGTCTTCATTCCCGCCGGCACGATGCACGGGTTCGAGATCGGATCCCAGTCCTTCGGCACCGCGATCTTCTTCGGCAGCGATCCCGGTCTCGAGCTGCCGGCCAAGTCCTTCCACCTGCGGATCCGCGAGGTGGCGGCCCAGAACGAGCTCGCCGGGCTCGTCGACAATGTCCAGCGCGAGATCGACAGCGGCAAGCCGGGCGCCGAACGCGCCGCGCGCCATCACCTCGGCCTGCTCGGCGTCTGGCTCGAACGCCATGTCGAGGAGATCGCCGCCTCGGAGCGCAAGCCCGATGCGGCGCGCCGGCTGGCGCGGCGCTACGCCGAGATGATCGAGCGCGACTTCCGCTCGGGCAAGGGCGTTGGCGAATATGCCCGCGATCTGGGCGTGACGCCGACGCATCTGACACGGGTCTGCAACCAGACTTGCGGCCGCTCGGCCTCGGACCTGCTGCGCGACCGGGTTCTCTACGAGGCGCGGATGTTGCTGAGCGAGACCCGCCTGCCCGTCTCCCGGGTGTCGCAGATGCTGGGCTTCACCTCGCCGGCCTATTTCACCCGCGCCTTCCAGCACCGCACCGGCAAGACCCCGACCGCCTTCCGCCGTCTCGGCTGAGCGCGGCTGCCGCGGCGCGCGCGGCCTGCGCGCGCGTCCAGCGCGTGGCCGGTGCTTTCCCGGAAGTGATCGCCGCTTTTCGCCGCTCCGGTTGACGCGAGGAACCAGCCCGCTAAGAATGACGCAAACACGTGCTGCGATGCCGGTTCCGCCGGTTGACGGCTGCGACAAAAACGGCAAGCAATTGACGCCAATCTGCCGACGGGATGGAAAAGCCGGAAGAACCGGTGCTGTCGGCCCACACTGCAGGGAGACACTCATGAACGAACATGTGACGACACGTGCCATTCACAAGGCCGCCTATGACTATGCGGCGGAAGTGAAGGCCGGCACGCTCAGCCGCCGCGAATTCCTCACCCGCGCTTCGGCGCTCGGTGTGACCGCGACGGCTGCGTACGGGCTGATCGGGCTCAACGCCCCGGCCCGCGCGCAAGCGACGGGCACCCCGGGCGGCACGCTGCGGATGCAGATGGAGACCAAGGCGCTCAAGGATCCGCGCACATATGACTGGTCGCAGTTGGCGAACTTCAGCCGCGGCTGGCTGGAATACCTGGTGGAATACGAGATCGACGGCACCTTCCGCGGCATGCTCCTCGAGAGCTGGGAAGTGAACGACAACGCCACCGAATACACGCTGCATGTCCGCAAGGGCGTGAAGTGGAACAACGGCGACGACTTCACCGCCGACGACGTGGCGCGCGCGATCACCGGCTGGTGCGATGCCGGAGTCGAGGGCAACTCGATGGCGGCACGGATGGGCGGGCTTGTCGACGAGGCAACGAAGAAGGCCCGCGACGGCGGCGTGACGGTTGTCGACGCGAACACCGTCAAGCTGGCGCTTCCGGCGCCGGACATCACGCTCATCGCCGGCATGGCCGACTATCCGGCCGCGGTCGTGCATTCCAGCTATGACGGCGGCGATCCCGCGACCAACCCAATCGGAACCGGGCCCTATCTGCCGACGACGAACGAGGTCGGCGTCAAGCAGGTGCTGACCAAGAACGCGGACCACGCCTGGTGGGGCACCGATGTCTATGGCGGCCCCTATCTCGACGCGATCGAATACATCGACCTCGGCACCGATCCCTCGTCCTATGTGGCCGCGGCCGAGGCCGAGGAGATCGACGCCACCTATCAGACCACGGGCGATTTCGTCGAGATCTTCGACGGACTGGGTTGGGGCAAGTCGGAAGCGATCACCTCGGCGACGATCGCCGTTCGTTTCAACCAGGACGCCGATCTCTACAAGGACATCAATGTCCGCAAGGCGCTGCAGTTGGCGGTGGACAACGCCCAGGTGCTGGAACTCGGCTATGCCGGGCTCGGGACCGTTGCAGAGAACCACCATGTCTGCCCGATCCATCCGGAATACGCCAAGCTCGACCCGCTCAAGGTCGATCCGGCGGCGGCCAAGCAGATGATCGCGGATGCCGGCCATGCCGATACCGAGTTCGAGCTGATCTCGATCGACGACGACTGGCAGGCCGCGACCTGCGATACTGTCGCCGCCCAGATCCGCGACGCCGGGATCAACATCAAGCGGACGATCCTGCCCGGCTCGACCTTCTGGAACGACTGGACGAAATACCCGTTCTCGGCCACCGAATGGAACATGCGTCCGCTCGGCGTCCAGGTCCTGGCGCTGGCCTACAAGTCGGGCGTGGCCTGGAACGAGACGGCGTTCAACAATGCCGAGTTCGATGCCGCGCTCGACGAGGCGATGGCGATCGCCGACGCCGACAAGCGGCGCGAGGTGATGGCCCGGATCGAGAAGATCATGCAGGATCAGGGTGTGCTGATCCAGCCCTACTGGCGTTCGCTCTACCGTCACGTCACCGACAAGGTGAAGGGATGCGATATGCATCCGACCTTCGAACACCACCACTACAAGTGGTGGATCGAGGCCTGATCGTGCCTGCCCGGGGGGCGGTTCGCCGCCCTCCGCTCACCCGTTCCGACGGCCGCGCACGGATCGTGACGCCGCCGAGCCATTGCTCCGCGCCCCTGGACGCGGCAGGATAGGGATTGGCTATGCTGAAGTTCCTTCTTCGACGCCTGCTGACGATGCTGCTCACGGCGCTCTGCCTGACATTCATCGTCTTCTACCTCACCAACCTGCCTCCGAACCTCGAGAAGGTCGCGAAATCCGAGCTCGGCGCCCGGATCAGCGATGCCGAGGTCGAGAGCTGGCTGCAGAAGTATGGCTACGACCGCCCGCTTCTGGTGCGCTACGGCGAATGGCTCGGCGTCGCGCCGGGCTGGACGGGCGAGGATCAGGGGGTCAGCATCGGCCGCTGCTTCGACCGCGGCGCCGACCCTGCCGCGGCCTCCCGCTATTGCGGCATCCTTCAGGGCCGCTGGGGCTTTTCGACCGTCTTCAAGGACCATGTCGGCACCATCATCGGCACCCGGCTGACACTCACCGGGATCCTGATGTTCTGGGTCATGGTGATGATGGTCCCGATCGCGCTCCTGATCGGCATCCTTGCGGGCATGCGCGAAGGCTCCAAGCTCGACCGCTCGCTCTCGACCTTCTCGATCATCACCTCGGCGACCCCGGAATATGTCTCGGGCGTGGTGCTGATTGTGGTCTTCACCTCCTCGATGGTGGGGCTGAAGTGGTTCAAGGGAACCGCGACAAGCGCCATGGATGGCGCCACGTTCGACAACTTCTTCCTGCCGGTCCTGACCGTCGCCCTCTACGGAATCGGCTATATCGCGCGGATGACGCGGGCCTCGATGACCGAGGTGATGACCGCGCAGTATATCCGCACCGCGCGGCTGAAGGGCGTGTCGTTCCGCAACGTGGTCGTGAAGCACGCGCTGAGAAACGCGCTCATCGCGCCCTTCACCGTCATCATGCTCCAGTTCCCCTGGCTTCTGAACGGCGTCGTCATCACCGAGACGCTCTTCAACTACAAGGGTTTCGGCTGGACGCTCGTCTCCGCCGCCGGCAACAACGACATCCAGCTCCTGCTCGGCTGTTCGGTCGTTGCCGTCTTCGTGGTTCTGGTCACGCAGCTCATCTCCGATATCGGCTACGTGTTCCTCAATCCGCGCATCCGGATTTCCTGAGGGAGCAAGACCATGGACCCGTTGACCTGGACCGGCAGCCTTTCCGCCCTGAACCCGGTGCTTTTCGGCCTCGCGGCCCTTTTCGCGCTGGCCGTCATCGTGCAGATCGTCAGTTCGCTCTTCCTCTCCGACGCGGCCGTCGCCTTCGGGACCGACGGGGTCGCGATCGGCCCCGGCGGGCTCTATGGCGCGTCCGAGCGCGCGGTGCGCTGGCTCTTTCTCGCGATCGTGGCGCTCCTCGTCATCTATCTCGTCGCCGGGGCGATCCTGCCGCGCGGCCCGGGCGGGATCATCGGCGCCGCCGCCCGGCGCTTCATCCCGGTCGGGATCGCGCTCGTCGTGACCTTCGCGCTCTCCGTCACCTTCAAGCGCAAGCTCGGTCTCTACGGCAAGCTCTTCGACTCCACGATCGGCATGATCGGCTTCGCGATGGTGATGTTCTGGGTCTACACGGCGCTCTTTTCCGACATGATCGTCGCCAATGACGTGCTCTCGCAGATCGGCCAGATGAAGAACAAGGCCCCCGGCACCCCGGTTCCGGACGGGACCGGCTGGTATCTCTTCGGCGGCGACCACCTCGGGCGCGACGTCTTCAGCCGGATGGTGAAGGGCAGCCAGATCGTCATCGAGATCGCGCCGCTCGCCACGGTCTTCGCCTTCATGGTCGGCATCACGCTCGGCCTGCCGGCGGGCTATTACGGCGGCCGGCTCGACACCGTGCTCTCGTTCCTCGCCAACCTCATCCTCGCCTTCCCGGTGATCCTGCTCTTCTACCTCCTGGTGACGCCCGAGATCGTGACCACGGGACTGCCGCAGTTCATGGCGGTGGTGCTCTTCCTCTTCCCGCTGATCTTCCTCATGGTGCTCCTTGACTCGCGCTTCTACGTGCAGCCGGCGCGGCGCAACCTGATGATCGCCGCCGTCGTGCTCATCGGCGGCTGGCTCTACCTGTCGCTCATCTCGACACCGGACACGCGGGTCTCGTTCCTGCCCCAGGCCATCGACCTCTTCGACGTGCCGTCCAACATCCTCATCGTCTTCGTCTCGGTCGTCTTCGTGAACTCGCCGACGGTCTTCCGGATCGTTCGCGGCATCACGCTCGACATCAAGACGCGCGACTATGTCTCGGCCGCCCAGACCCGCGGCGAACGGCCCTGGTACATCATGCTCTGGGAGATCCTGCCGAATGCGCGCGGGCCGCTCATCGTCGATTTCTGCCTGCGCATCGGCTACACCACGATCCTGCTCGGCACGCTCGGCTTCTTCGGCCTCGGCCTCAGCCCCGAAAGCCCGGACTGGGGCTCGACGATCAATGCCGGCCGCAAGCTTCTGACCATCGCGCCGCATCCGGCCATCGTGCCGGCGCTCGCGCTCATGAGCCTCGTGCTCGGGCTCAACCTGCTTGCGGACGGGCTCCGCGAGGAAAGCCTGAAGGACTGAGACGATGCCGCTTCCGCATCTTCGTTGTTCCAATACCCCGGGGGTCCGGGGGCAGCGCCCCCGGCCCCTCCACCCGGGAGAGACGCCATGACCAAGACCGACTATGACGGCCCGATCCTGGAGATCGAGAACCTGTCGATCAGCTTCTTCACGCGGCTGCGCGAAATCCCCGCGGTGATGGATTTCTCCTGCACCGTCCAGCCCGGAGAGGCGATGGGCCTCGTCGGTGAAAGCGGCTGCGGCAAGTCCACCGTGGCGCTGGCGGTGATGCGCGATCTCGGCAAGAACGGCCGCATCGTCGGCGGATCGATCAGGTTCAAGGGCCGCGATCTGACGACGATGAGCGAGGAGGAGCTCCGCGACATTCGCGGCTCGGAGATCGCGATGATCTACCAGGAGCCGATGGCCTCGCTCAATCCGGCGATGAAGATCGGCCAGCAGCTCATGGAAGTGCCGATGATCCATGAGGGCGTCTCCAGCGAAGAGGCCTGGAAGCGGGCGCTCGAGGTGGTGACGGACGTGCGCCTGCCCGATCCCGAGCGGATGCTGAAAAGCTATCCGCACCAGCTCTCGGGTGGCCAGCAGCAGCGCATCGTCATCGCCATGGCGCTGATGTCGAAGCCGGCGCTGCTCATTCTCGACGAACCCACCACCGCGCTCGACGTCACCGTCGAGGCCGCCGTCGTCGATCTGGTGAAGGACCTCGGGCGCAAATACGGCACCTCGATGCTCTTCATCTCGCACAACCTCGGCCTCGTGCTCGAGACCTGCAACCGGCTTTGCGTGATGTATTCGGGCGAGGCGGTCGAGACCGGCTCGATCACCGATGTCTTCGACATGATGCAGCATCCCTACACGCAGGCACTCTTCCGCTCGATCCCGCTGCCCGGCGCCGACAAGAACGCGCGCCCGCTGATCGCGATTCCGGGCAACTTCCCGCTGCCGCACGAGCGGCCGCCGGGGTGCAACTTCGGACCGCGCTGCGACTACTTCGAGGCCGGGCGTTGCGATGCGGGCGACATCCCGATGATCGGGGTCGCCGGTCACGACCGCCACGAGACGCGCTGCCTGCGCGTCGCCGAGATCGACTGGAACGCACCGCCCAAGGTGGCGGTGAAGCACGAGAAGGCCAAGATCGGCGAGGTCGTGCTGCGCATGGACGACCTGAAGAAATACTACGAGGTGAGCGCCAATGCGCTTTTCGGCGGCGGCAGCGAGACCAAGGTGGTGAAGGCCAACGAGACGCTGAGTTTCGAGGCGCGCGAGGGCGAAACGCTCGCCATCGTCGGCGAATCGGGCTGCGGCAAGTCGACCTTCGCCAAGGTGCTCATGGGGCTCGAGACCGCGACCTCGGGCCAGATCCTGCTCTATGACAACGAGATCCAGTCGATCCCGATCGAAAGCCGCAATACCGAGACCGTGTCGGGCGTGCAGATGGTGTTCCAGAACCCGTTCGACACGCTCAACCCCTCGATGACGGTCGGCCGCCAGATCATCCGGGCGCTCGAGATCTTCGGCGAGGGCAACACCGATGCCGAACGGCGGGAAAGGATGCTGGAGCTTCTCGACCTCGTGAAACTGCCGCGCGCCTTCGCCGACCGGATGCCGCGCCAGCTTTCGGGCGGGCAGAAGCAGCGCGTCGGCATCGCCCGCGCCTTTGCCGGCGGCGCCAAGATCGTGGTTGCCGACGAACCGGTCTCGGCGCTCGACGTGTCGGTGCAGGCCGCCGTCACCGACCTTCTGATGGAGATCCAGCGCCAGAACGGCACGACGCTTCTCTTCATCAGCCACGACCTTTCGATCGTGCGCTATCTCTCCGACCGGGTGATGGTGATGTATCTCGGCCATGTGGTCGAGCTTGGCACCACCGATCAGGTCTTCGCGCCGCCCTACCATCCCTATACCGAGGCGCTGCTCTCGGCCGTGCCGATCGCCGACACCAAGGTGAAGAAGAAGCACATCGTGCTCGAGGGTGACATTCCCTCGGCGATGAACCCGCCTCCGGGCTGTCCCTTCCAGACCCGGTGCGGCTGGAAATCGAAGGTTCCGGGCGGGCTTTGCGAACGCGAGGTGCCGCCGGTCCGCAAGCTCGCGGCGGGGCACCAGATCAAATGCCATCTGTCGGACGCGGATTTCGCCTCGATGGAGCCGGTCATCACGATCGCGGCCGAGTAGGTCATCATCCCGCTTGCTCCGGCGGGCGGGCTTGACCATAGTCTCGCCGCAACCGATCGGGTCCGCGGACAGATGACAGCAGAGCTCAGCCTTCTCGCCGATGTCGGCGGCACCAATACCCGCGTGGCGCTGGCCGCGGGCGGCGTCATCGACCGGGCCTCGGTGCGGCGGTTCGCCAATGCCGACCATGCCGGTCTTGGCGCGGTTCTGGCGCGGTTCCTGGACGAGGCCGGCAGGCCCGCCTGTGCTGCCGCCTGCATTGCCGTCGCCGGCCCGGTCGAGGACGGCATCGCCCGGCTCACCAACCGCGACTGGATCATCGACCCGGCGGAACTCGCGCGGGCAACGGGTATCGGCCGCGTCGGGGTGCTGAACGATCTGCAGGCCCAGGGCCATGCGCTCGACCGGCTGAACCCTTCCGACCTCGACCAGGTGATCGGCGTGCGCGCATCCCGCGCCCGCACCGGCGCCCGGCTGGTCGTCGGCGTCGGCACCGGCTTCAACTCGACCGCGGTCATCGCCGGGCCGGGCGGTTCAGTTGTCACCGCGTCGGAGACCGGGCACACGAGCCTGCCGCTCAGGACCGATGACGACGTTCGACTGGCGCGACATATCGAGGCCGCCCATCACGGCTTTGCCGGCGTCGAGGACGTGCTGTCGGGGCGCGGACTCGAACGTCTCTATGCCTGGCACGCGGCCGAGGCGGGGCGGGCCGATCGCGCCCCGGCCCAGGCCATCATGGCCGCGATGGATAGCGGCGGCGACGCGCTGGTCGAGGCGACCGGGCGCCATTTCGTGCGCCTTCTCGGCGCCGTCGCGGGCGATCTGGCGCTGAGCTACCTGCCCTTCTCCGGCCTCTTTCTCATCGGCGGCGTGGCCCGCGCCTTCGGGCCCCATCTCGGCCGCTTCGGCTTTGCCGAGGCCTTCGCCGACAAGGGTCGCTTCGGCCCGTTCATGGACCAGTTTCCGGTCTTCCTGGTCGAGGACGACTATGCGGCTCTTGCCGGTTGCGCGGCCTATCTGGCAACCGCCTGAACGCAACGCCCCCGCGCGCGAGACCACGCGCGCGCCGGAAGCGGGCGGCAGATCCCGGCCGCCTAGGTCGCGAGTGCCGCGACCAGCATCCGCGTCGAGCCGTCGAGATGGGCCCCGTCGGCGCGGCCGTCGAGCACGGGTTCCAACGCCAGCGCCAGCTCCTTGCCGAGCTCCACGCCCCACTGATCGAAGGAGTTGATGCCGAGGATCACGCCCTCAACAAAGACGCGGTGTTCGTAGAGCGCCACGATCTGGCCGAGCGTGAAGGGCGTGAGCCTGTCGTAGACAAGCATCGTCGAGGGCCGGTTGCCGGGAAAGACCCGGTGGCGCGCCTGCCGTTCGAGCTCTTCGCCCGTGCGCCCCGTCCCGGCCATGATCGCCCGCGCCGTCTCGAGCGTGCGGCCGCGCAGAAGCGCCTCGGCCTGGGCAAGGCAGTTGGCAACCAGAAGCCGGTGCTGATGGGCGAGATCGGGCTCGTGCCCCGCGCGCGCGACCATGAATTCGCAGGGAATGACCCGCGTGCCCTGGTGGATCAGCTGATAGAAGGCGTGCTGGCCGTTGGTGCCGGGCTCGCCCCAGACCACGGGGCCGGACTGCATCGTCAGATCGCTTCCGTCCATCGCGACGCGCTTGCCGTTGCTCTCCATCTCGAGCTGCTGCAGATAGGCCGGCAGCCGCGCCAGCCGCTGCTCATAGGGCAGGACCGCGCGGGTGGCGTGGCCGCAGATCTGGTTGTGCCAGAGGCCCACGAGCGCCAGCATCACCGGCAGGTTCTCGGCAAAGGGTGCGGTGCGGAAATGCGTGTCCATCGCCGCGCCCCCGTCAAGAAAGCCGCGAAAGTTCTCCGGCCCGATCGCGATCATGAGCGACAGCCCGATCGGTCCCCACATCGAATAGCGCCCGCCGACCCAGTCCTCGAAGCCGAAGACGCGGGCGGGATCGATGCCGAACCCCGCGGTCCTGTCGAGCGCGGTCGAGACGGCGGCGAACTGGGCCGCCGGATCGGCAACCTTCGCCGCCATCCAGCGGCGCGCGGTCCCGGCATTGGTCATGGTCTCGATCGTGGTGAAGGTCTTCGACGCGACCACGATCAGCGTCGTCGCCGGGTCGAGAGGCTTCAGCACATCGTGGACATGGGCGCCGTCGACATTCGAGACGAAATGCGCCCGTGGCCCGTCGGCATAGGGCGCGAGCGCGAGCGCCGCCATCGCCGGGCCGAGATCGGACCCGCCGATGCCGATGTTGACGACATCGGTGATGGCACCGCCCTGGCCGCGGAAGGCGCCGGAGCGGACATCGGCGGCAAAGGCCGAGGTTCGGGCGAAGGTCTCGCGCACCGCGGGCATCACGTCCCGGCCGTCGAGGATCACGCTGGCCTCGAGGTTGCGCAGCGCCGTGTGCAGGACCGCCCTGCCCTCCGTCTCGTTGATGCGCGCGCCGGTGAACATCGCCTCGCGCCGCTCGGCCACATGCGCGGATTCGGCGAGCCGGATCAGAAGATCGCGCGCATGGGGGTCGATCGAGGTCTTCGAGTAGTCGAAGAGCAGCCCGTCGGCGCGGATCGAGAAGGCCTCGGCGCGGCCGGGATGATCGAAGAGCGCCAGGATCGGGTGGCCCGAGACGCCGTCGTGGTGAAAGCGGAGGTCTTCCCAGGGTGTGGTCATGGTCAACTCGTCTGCGCGATGGCGGGCGGGGTCAGGGTGCCCAGTGAACGGTGGCATTGTCGAGAACGGCGCGGACCGGGGCCTCGGCCTGCGGCAGGCTCCGCGCCCGTTCCAGCGCCTTGCGCTTGGCCTCGCCGGTGATCAGGACATGGATCGCCATCGCGCCGGCGAGCACCGGGGCGCTGAGCGTGACGCGGGGTTCGACCGCGCCCGGGGCCCGCATCGCGACAAGCGCGGGCGCATCCTCGGCCAGCGCCTCGGCCAGCCTGCTGCCGCCGGGAAAGAGCGAGGCGATGTGCATGTCGGCGCCCATGCCGAGAAGGACGACATCGATCGGGCGAAGCGCGTCGACGGCGGCCGCGAGCGCCTCGGTCGCCTCCTCGGGCGTGGCCGCTTCGGAATGGAACGACAGGAACCGCGCCGGCGCCGCGCGCCCGGTCAGAAGCCGCGCCCGGATCAGCGCGGCGTTCGAGCGCGGATCGCCTTGCGGCACCCAGCGTTCGTCGGTGGGCAATACCGTCACCTTTTCCCAGTCGAGCCCGACCCCCGACATCACGTCGAAAACCGGCCCCGGCGTGGTTCCGCCCGGCACCGCGAAACTCGCCCGCCCGTTCTGGCGGATCGCCGTGCCAAGGTCGCTTGCCAGCCGGTCGGCGAGGCCGAACATCAACAGCTCGGCATCGGGATATTCGATCAGGTTCATTCGCGTATCTCCCGCCATCGGCGGCCGTCGCGGTGCAGGAGCATGAGCGCATCCTCGGGCCCGGACGAACCGCTGTCATAACCCTTCGGGCGATCCTCGCGGGCTTCCCAGCCGGCGATGATCGGATCGGCCCAGGCCCAGGCGGCCTCGACCTCGTCCCCGCGCATGAAAAGCGTCTGGTTGCCGCGGATCACATCCATGATCAGCCGCTCGTAGGCATCGGGAATGTCCGCGCCCTCCGCGCCGAGGGCTTCGGCGAAGGACATGTCGAGCGGCACCTCGGTCAGACGCATCCCGCCCGGCCCGGGCTCCTTGATCATCACCGAAAGCGTCATGCCCTCGTTCGGCTGCAGCCGGATCGCCAGCACGTTCTCGCGCCAGCCCTCCTCGTCGCCGAAGATCGAATGCGGCACCTCCTTGAAGACGATGGCGATCTCGGAGGCGCGGGCGCGCAGACGCTTGCCGGTGCGCAGGTAGAAGGGCGTGCCCTTCCAGCGCCAGTTCGCCACCTCGACCTTGAGCGCGATGTAGCTTTCGGTCAGCGAACCCGGGTTCTCGGCATCCTCGACATAGGAGAGCCTGCCCTCGCTGCCACGATACTGGCCGCGCACGATATCCTCGGGCCCGACCGGTTCGAGCGCATGGATCACCTTCAGCTTCTCGTCGCGCACCGCGCCCGGTTCGAATTCGTAGGGCGGCTCCATGGCGATGAGACAGAGAAGCTGCATCATGTGGTTCTGCACCATGTCCCGCATGGCGCCCGAGGTGTCGTAATAGGCGCCGCGGCCGCCGACGCCGACGGTCTCGGCCACGGTGATCTGCACATGGTCGATATGGCGCGCGTTCCACAGCGGTTCGAAGAGGATGTTGGCGAACCGCACCGCCATCAGGTTCTGCACCGTCTCCTTGCCGAGATAGTGGTCGATCCGGTAGATCTGGCTTTCGGCGAAATGTGCCGCAAGCGTCACGTTCAGCGCACGCGCGCTGTCAAGATCGTGGCCAAAGGGTTTCTCCACGACGATCCGCGCCGATGCGGTGGCAATGCCGTGGCGGTGCAGCCGTTCGGCCAGATCGCCGAAAAGCGCCGGCGCCACGGAGAAGTAGAAGGCCTGCACGACATCCCTGCGAATGCGCGCCGCGAGCCTGTCCCAGCCCGCCTCGCCGGTTGCGTCGAGCCGCACGTAATGCAGATGGGCAAGGAAGCCCTTCACGGCCTCGTCCGGGCGCTTCGCGGCATCCAGGAACTCCTCGAGCGCGCTTGCCACGAAGGTGCGGAACGCGCCGTCCGTCATCTCGGCGCGGGCGGCGCCGGTGATGCGCGAGCTTTCGGGGATCTGGCCGGCGATGTAGCGGCGGAAGAGGCCGGGCAGGATCTTGCGCCGGGCAAGATCGCCGGTGGCGCCGAAGACGACGAGGTCGAAGGGGTCGACCGGAATGACGCGCGAAACCATGGTCTTGTTCCTGCTGTATTGTTAGCGCTAACACTCGCGCTCTTAG
Source organism: Albidovulum sp. (assembly GCA_020637635.1). Classification (GTDB taxonomy): domain Bacteria; phylum Pseudomonadota; class Alphaproteobacteria; order Rhodobacterales; family Rhodobacteraceae; genus Albidovulum. Next base: position 59,253 of record JACKKB010000005.1, on the reverse strand, counting down.
CGGTAACGCGCCCGCAAGTCTAGCATCGCTTCCCCCGGCCGGCCATGGCGGGCGACCTATGCCCAGAGGTCGGCGACACATTTGCCGTCCCGCGGCAGGTCGTCGAAGCCGACGAGCCCGTCGAAATGGCAGATCGGCAGATGCGCGACCGCCTCGGGTGCCGCCAGGCGCACGTTGACCGCGCTGCACACCCGCCCGTCCGGCGCCGCCTCCCGCGCCCTCCAGGCGGCAACACAGCCGCAGGTCGGACAGAAGTGAAAGCCGATGGAGCGGCTGCCGCGGACATATTCCGTCGTCGGGCCGCCGACAGCGATCCCCTCGCCGTCGTAGTCATAGATCCACAGGACGCCGTAGCGGCGGCAGATCGTACAGTTGCAGGCGGTCGCCCCGTCGGGCTCGCCCCGGAATACCCAGGTAACCGCGCCGCAGTGGCAGGCCCCCTCGATCATCGCCCTAACTCCTCACATCGACGACGACGCGGCCCCGCACCTGCCCCTTCAGGATCGCGGCGCCGAGTTCGGGCAGGTCGGACAGCCCGGCCGGCACGATCATCGCCTCGAGCCGGTCCATCGGCAGGTCCCGGGAGATCCGGCTCCAGGCGCGCAGCCGGTTGGCATAGGGCTGCATCACGCTGTCGATGCCGAGAAGGTTCACGCCGCGCAGGATGAATGGCGTGATCAGCGCGCCCTCGATCGCGGCGCCGCCGGCCAGGCCGATCGCGGCGACCGAGGCGCCGTAGGCCATCTGCTTCAGCACCCGGCCGAGCATCACGCCGGCGACGGCATCGACGCAGCCGGCCCAGAGCTCCGATTCGAGCGGTTTCCTCGTCACCTCGGCGAACTCCTCGCGCGGGACGATCCGGCTGGCACCAAGGCCGGTCAGGTAATCGGCCTGGTCGGGGCGGCCGGTCACGGCCGCGACCTCGTGGCCGAGATGGGCAAGAACCGCGACGGCAACCGAACCGACGCCGCCCGCGGCGCCGGTGACCAGCACCGGCCCCTGCCCCGGCTTCAGCCCGTGATCCTCGAGCGCCATGATGGCGAGCATCGCCGTCAGCCCGGCGGTGCCGACCGCCATCGCCGCACGGGTCGAGAACCCCGCCGGCAGCGGCACGAGGAAGTCGGCCGGAACGCGGGCCTTTTCGGCATAGCCGCCCCAGCGCGTCTCGCCCACGCGCCAGCCGGTCAGCACGACCTTGTCGCCGGCCTTGTAGCGCGGATCATCCGAGCTCTCGACCGTGCCCGCGAAATCGATACCCGGCACATGCGGATAGGTCCGCACCAGCCCGCCGCCCGGGCCGATGCAGAGACCGTCCTTGTAGTTCACGGTGGAATGGTCGACGCGAACCAGCACCTCGCCGGCGGGCAGATCCGACTCCTCCGCCATGCGGACGGCTGCCAGGGTCTTTCCTTCGTCATCCCTCTCGACGACGAGCGCTCTGAAGCCCATGGGACACTCCTGCGGTTTCCGGGCGGAGCCTAGCCAAGCCGGGTCTGGGTGGCCAGCGGAAAGGCGCCTCAACGGGCGCCGTAGTAGAGGCCGACCACGTGTTCGGCCTCGGCGAAGAAGAGCCAGCGCTGGGCGAAGGCGCCCATGAGATGGATGAGGAAGGCACCGACCCGCACCGGCGGGATCGGCGGCACGAAGAGGGTGATCGCGGCCGGCAGGACGGCGGCGCAGAGGACCGCGATGATCCGCAGCCGCCGGGAATGCTTGCGGCCGACGCGGAAGATCATCTCGCGCATGAGGTAGTTGGGCGCGGTATGGGCCTGGGCCAGCACGCGCGGATCGGGGCCGAGACCGGTCGCGCTCTGCAGCGTCTCGCCGCGGCGGGCAAAGCGGGTGTCGCCGTCGCGGAAGCTCCAGACGAGCAAGGGCGCCAGAAGCACCGTCAGCACCGCGGCCGGGATCTGCGCGCCGGCAAGGATCGCCCCGCCCGCCAGCGAGAAGACGAGGAAGATCGCCGGCACCGACCCGTGGTTCCAACGCGGAACGGTCGCGAGCTGGGCGTAGATCTGCGCCGTCGAGAAGACGGTCAAGAGCGCCAGCACGGTGCCGACGATACCGAAATGCGCCGGCATCGGCACGCCGAAGACGGCGGCCAGCGCGACGGGCGCCAGCAGGACGAGCGTGCCGGTGGCGGCCCAGGCCTCGCGGCTCAGCCAGCTGGTGCGCCACTGGGTGTAGGCCTTGAGCGCGCGGCGCGGATTGCCGAGGTGGAAGGTCGAAGCGACGAGGCCCGTGACGGCAAGCGCATAGCCGGCGCCCCAGAGCAGGAGCGCGTCAGTCCCGAGCACGATCGGCAGGCCGAGTGCCAGAAAGGCCAGCAGCCCGAACCCGGCGCCGGAAAGCACGCTGAAGACGATGACGGAGGGCGCGGGATGCATCAGAACGCCCCCAGGATCCGGTCCAGCCAGCCCGCGACGCCCCTGGCCTCGAGATCGACGAGCGGGTCGAGCGGACCGGCGGCCGCGGCCCCCTTGCGCCGCGGCGGCAGATACTTGTTCACCGGCTTCGTCTCCATCCCCGGCATCAGGTCGTAGCCGCCGCGCTCGGCGACAAGGCGGCTCACCGCGCTCTCCGGGTCGCCGAGATCGCCGAAATGGCGCGCGCCCGTCGGGCAGGTGCGCACGCAGGCCGGGACGCGGTCCTCCTCGGGCAGGGTCTCGTTGTAGATCCGGTCGACGCAGAGCGTGCATTTCTTCATCACCCCGGCCGCGGCATCCAGTTCGCGCGCGCCATAGGGACAGGCCCAGGCGCAGAGCCCGCAGCCGATGCAGGCGTCCTCGTTGACAAGCACGATGCCGTCCTCGGCGCGCTTGAAGCTGGCGCCGGTCGGGCAGACGGTGACGCAGGGCGCGTTTTCGCAGTGCAGACAGGAGCGCGGGAAGTTGACGACCTCGGCCGGGCCCTCGACGGGCTGCGTCTCATAGCTGTGAACACGGTTTAGGAACGTCCCGCAAGGCTCTGAACCATAAGCGTTCATGTCCGAGAGCGGTGCGCCGGCACCCTGATCGTTCCAGCCCTTGCAGGCGGTCACGCAGGCCTGACAGCCGACGCAGGTGTCAAGGTCGATCACCAGGCCGAGCTTGCGGGCGGAGGGAGGCGGCAGGGCGGTCATGGGCGGTTCCTCCTAGCCGGCGGCACCGGCGAGTGCAGCACCGGAAAGGTGGGCAGGCTCGCGTCGCGCGGCGCGACCTTCTCGATCCTCACGCGCAGGTCGAACCAGGCCGCCTGCCCGGTCACCGGATCGGCGTTCGGACGGCGAATGCCGTCGCCGCGGTCCGGCAGAAGTTCGTCTATCAGGTGATTGAGAAGAAACCCTTTTGTCGCCTCTGGCGCCTCGGGGTCGAGGGCCCATGCGCCGCGGCGTTTGCCGATCGCATTCCAGGTCCAGATCGTGTGATCGTTGAGCCCCGCCATATGCGCCACCGGCACCGTGATCTCGCCCGAGGGCGAGGTGACGCGGGCCCAGTCGCCCTCCTCGAATCCGTGACGCTCCCACAGAGCCGTCGGCAGGTAGAGGGGATTGTGGCCGTGAATCTGCCGCAGCCAGGCGTTCTGCGAGCCCCAGGAATGATACATGGCCATCGGCCGCTGGGTGAGCGCGTGGACCGGATAGTCGGCGCCGGCGGCGGCGCCGAAGGGCGGATGCCAGACAGGCAGCGGATCCATCGCGCCGATCAGCCCGGCGCGCAGATGTTCGGGCGGCTGCAGCTCTCCGTGACCCTCCGCGGCGCGGCGGAACCGTTGCAGAGGTTCCGACCAGAGCGAGAAGAGATAGGGTTGGGGTTTGTCGTAAAATCCTAGGCTTACGGCCCAATCCTGATAGCCGGCATTCCAGGGTTTGAAGAAGGCGGCATCGGCGGGCACATGGACGGTGCAGAAACCGCCGTTTTCGATGTAGCGCTGCATCTGGTCGGGGTTCACCGCGCCGCGCCCCATCTGCGCGCCGTTGCCGCGCCACCCCATGAGCGGACCGACCCCGGGCCGGCGCTCATGGGTCACCATGTAGTCGGCATAGTCGCGATACTTCGCGCGCCCCTCGGCATCGACGAACCCGGGCAGGCGCAACCGGTTGGCCAGATCAATGAGCACCGACTGAAAGCCGCGCACCTCTCGGTCCGGCGGAATCACCGGCCAGCGGATGGCATCGGCGGCGGCGTCGGCCTCGCAGATCGGCCGGTCGAGAAGCGAGATGCAGTCGTGACGCTCCAGATAGGTGGTGTCTGGCAGGACGAGATCGGAATAGGCCACCATTTCAGAGGCATAGGCATCGGAATAGATGATCCGCGGGATCTTGTACTCGCCCGCCTCGTCCCGGTCGGTGAGCATCTCCATCACCGCGGCCGTGTTCATCGACGAGTTCCACGCCATGTTGGCCATGTAGAGCAACATGGTATCGATCCGGTAGGGATCGCCGGCATGGGCGTTCGGGATCAGCATGTGCATGAGCCCGTGGGCAGAGAGCGGATTTTCCCAGGAGAACGCCTTGTCGATCCGCGCCGGGCTACCGTCGGACTTCAGCGCCAGATGCTCGGGCCCGTGCACGAAGCCCAGATGGGGGCCGCCGAGCGGCTTGCCAGCCTCGCAGACAGCGTGCGGCACCGGATGGGCATCGAAGGGCTTCGGATAGGGCGGCTTGAAGCGAAAGCCACCGGGCGTCTCGACCGAACCGAGCAGGATCTGCAGAAGATGCAGCGCGCGGGCGGTCTGGAAGCCGTTCGAATGCGCCGAGATGCCGCGCATCGCATGCATGGCGATCGGCCGGCCGGTCATGGTTGCATGGCGCTCGCCGCGGAAATCCGTCCAGGGCTGCTCGATCACCACGGGGGCGTCGAAAGCCGCGGCAAGTTCCGCCGCAAGCCCCTTGATACGGCTTGCGGAAATGCCGGTCCGTTCGGCCACGGCCTCGGCTGCGTAGCCAGGATCGAGATAGCGTTCGGCGAGGTGCTGGAAGACGGTGCGCGCGCCCGCATGCCTGGCGCCGAGGTCGGGCCGGACCCCCTTTCGGTCGAAGGGCGCGGGCTTGCCGGTGACGCGGTCCACGACCAGAAGCCGCCCTTCGGCATCGCGCAGCAGAAGCCCGTCATCGCCTACGAGACAGGGCGCATTCGTCCACCGCGCCAGATAGTCGAGATCGACCTTGCCGGCCTTCAGAAGCTCGTGGACGAGGGCGAGGATCAGGAGCCCGTCCGTGCCCGGCGTGATGCCATACCAGTCGTCGGCGACGCCGTTGTATCCGGTGCGGACCGGGTTGATGCCGATGACGCGGGCGCCGCGCGCCTTGAGCTTGCCGATGCCGATCTTGATCGGGTTGGAATCGTGGTCCTCGGCGACCCCGAAGAGCAGGAAGAGCTTCGCGCGGTCCCAGTCGGGCTGGCCGAATTCCCAGAACGCGCCGCCCATCGTGTAGATGCCGGCCGCCGCCATGTTGACCGAGCAGAACCCGCCATGGGCGGCATAGTTCGGGGTGCCGAACCCCTGGGCCCAGAAGCTCGTGAAGCTCTGCGACTGGTCGCGGCCGGTGAAGAAGGCGAGCTTTTCCGGCGCCGCCTCGCGCAGCGGCTTCAGCCAGGAAACGGCAAGCTCGAGCGCCTCGTCCCAGGTGATTTCCTCGAACGCGCCCGAGCCGCGCGGGCCGACCCGCTTCAGCGGCGCGCGCAGCCGCGAGGGCGCGGTCACCTGCATGATCCCGGCCGCCCCCTTGGCGCAGAGAACGCCCCGGTTCACCGGGTGGTCGCGATTGCCCTCGATATAGGAGACCTTGCCCGACTTCAGGTGCACGTTGATGCCGCAGCGGCAGGCGCACATGTAGCATGTGGTCCGCCGAACCTCGTCCGAAACCCTGGGCGACGTGTCGATCTGCGGCTCTTCGGCGTTCATTCGTTCCCTACCCTGCCGGTTTTGCGGAACGTTGTCCGCCCCGCCGTCGTATTGCAAGACCTATGTTCCGAGCCCGAGCATCCCGGCCGTGGCCCGGGCGATATGGGCCTCTTCCTCGGCCGGCACGATGAGCACCGGCGGCCCGCCCGCCTCCAGGCGCGGCCGGTCGGCCCGGTTGGCGGCATCGTCGAGCCGGACGCCCATATAGGCAAGGCCGGCGCAGATCTCGGCACGCATCGCCTGGTCGTGCTCGCCGATGCCGCCGGTGAAGGCCAGACAGTCGAGCCCGCCCATGGCGGCGATCATCGAGCCCGCGTGGCGCACGGCCCAGTAGGCGAAATGGGCGATGGCGAAGGCGGCTTCGGGCGTGCCGGCAGCACGCAGCGCGCGCATGTCGGATTGCCCGCCGAGCCCCTTGAGCCCGCTTTCGCGGTTCAGGATCCGCGCGGCCCCGTCGATGCCGTGGATCTCGGCCAGGCGCAGCACCGCGTTGCCGTCGATGGCGCCGGTGCGGCTGCCCATGGTCAGCCCGTCGAGCGGCGAATAGCCCATGGTCGTGGCGACCGAGCGCCCCCCGGCGATGGCGCAAAGCGAGGCACCGTTGCCAAGATGCAGCGCCAGCACGCGCTCCGGCAGACGGCCGAGGATCCCGGGGAGCCGGCCGGCGAGGCTTTCGTAGGAAATGCCGTGAAACCCGTAGCGCCTGAGGCCGCGCGCCTCTTCGGACGCCGGCAGCGCGAAGCGCAGCGCCACCTCGGGGTTGGTGGCGTGAAAGGCGGTGTCGAAACAGGCGACCTGCGGCAGGTCGGGCGCGAGACGGGCGAGCGCCCGGATGGCCGACAGGTTGTGCGGGTTGTGGAGCGGCGCGAGGGGGACGGCCGCCTCGATCTCGGCCAGGGCGGCGGGGGTGATGCGGACCGTGCCCATGAGCCTGCGCCCGCCGTGCACGACACGATGCCCCGCGGCCGTCACACCCTCGAAGGGAAAGCCGGCATCGGCGAAGGCCGCGATGAGAAGCGCGAGCGCCGCCTCGTGGTCCGGCGCGCTGACTGGCCGTGTGGCGGCGCCGAGCGTCAGCGCGGCGCTGGCGCCGATCTCGGTCACCGCCCCGGACGCGCACAGGGCCGCGCCGTCGAAAAGCGCCACCTTGAGCGAGGAGGATCCGGCGTTGACGACGAAGATCATGACGCCCCCGCGACCACGCCGCCGAGCGCCATCGAGGCGATCCGGGCCGCCGCCTCCTGCGACCGCGAGGTCAGAAGGATCGGCACCCGCGCCCCCATCACGAGCCCGCCCGCGCAGGCCCCCATGCCGAGCACCATGAGCTTGAAGAGCGCATTGCCGCTGGTGATGTTCGGGACCACCATGATGTCGGCATCGCCGGCCACGTCCGAGACGTAGTTCTTGGCCTCGGCCGCGGCGCGCGAGAAGATGAGATCGAGCGCCATCGGCCCCTCGACAATGGCTTCGGGCAGCGCCGTCCTTGCCCAGGCAGCAATGGCGCGGGCCTCGCCGGTATTGGGGATCGAGGGCGTCACGTCCTCGGAGGGCGCCAGGATCCCCACCTTCGGCCGCGCGATGCCGACCGCCCGGGCGAGCCGCACGGCATGGCCGAGACCCGCCTGCCGCGTGGGGACGTCGGGATCGACGTTCAGCGCCGCGTCGGTCAGAAGGAGCGGCCGGTCCGACCCCGGCACGGTGATGTGGAAGACATGGGCGCAGCGCGTCTCGCGCGATCGCAGGCCCACCGCGGATGGCAGCAGCGCCTTCAGAAAGGCCGTGGTGTGCACCTGCCCCTTCATGATCGCGTCCGCCTCGCCGTCGCGGGCCATGCGGGCGGCTTCGGGTGTCGCCGCCTCGCGCGGGGCCTCGATCAGGCGCAGGCCGCCGATATCCCAGCCAATTTCCTCGGCGGTGGCGCGGATACGGGCGCTGTCGCCGATCAGGATCGGCTCGGCCAGACCGAGCTCGGCCGCCTCGCGCGCACCTTCGAGCGGATGCGGCGCGCCGGCATTGGCGATGGCGACCCGGGGCGGGCGATGGCCGCGCGCCTGAGCGAGCAGGGTCCGCGGGCAGCTCGGCGCCCTGGGCGACAGAAAGGCGAAGGCGTCGCGTGCCATGGATCCCCTCCGGTCTGGCGACGGGCGCTGCCGCCGGGTTGCGCTTGTCGGGATCCCGTCAGACATCAGAGCACCGCGCGCCCAAGGCCGAGCGCCGACAGCACCGCCAGCAGGAGAATCGCGAAGCGGCGGAACTCGGCCGGACCCGTTGCAAAGAAATGCCGTCCGCCGATCCGGTTGCCAAGTGCGGCAAGGGGCAGCGCGACGAAAATCGCGCGCAGCGTATCCCAGCTGACAAGCCCGTGCCAGACATAGAGCGGCGCCGAATAGAGATCGAGCAACGGGAAATAGGCGATGAGTGTCGCGCGGAAGGCGGCCGCCGGCATCGGCTGCGCCGCGAAGACGGCCGCGACCGGCAGCCCGCCCATTCCCGGCCCGTTGGAGATACCGGAGAGAAGCCCGACGCCCGCCGTGGCGCCCGGCCCGAGCATCGCGGGAAGCCGCCAGCCGGCCCAGAGCACCGCGCACATCGCCAGGACGTAGCCCGAGATCGCGGCGCGCGCGGCGTCCTCCGAAAGCCCGGTCAGCAGCCAGAGCCCGATCGGCAAGCCGATCACCGCGCCGGCCATGAGCTGGCGCACCCGCGGCCAGTCGACCGCGCCGCGTGCCCGGCGCCAGACCTGCAGGCTCATCGCCGCCTCGAGAGCGGTAACGACGGCGACCAGGTTCAACGGGTGGGTGACAAGCCCGGCGGCCGCCACCACGAGAGCGGAGAAGCCGAAGCCGGAATAGCCGCGCACGAGACCCGCGCCGAAGAAGGCAAGCGCGAGCCAGAGTGCCCCGCCCTGAGAAAGCCCGAAGGGCAGCGCCTGACCGAGAAGCCCGGACAAGGCGTCCGGGGCTGCCATCAGAGACCCTTCTGCGGCCGCATGTCGGCGGGGTCGATGCCGGCAACCTCCACCGGCGCCTTCATCGCGTCGCGGCGGAAGGGCTCGCCCAGTTCCTGGTTGATGAGCGCCTCGATGAAGGTGGTCTTGCCGGCCTTCTGGTCCTTCAGCGCCTGGGCCAGCGCTGCGGTCAGTTCCTCCATCGTCCGCGCCTGCACGCCCTTCAGGCCGCAGGCTTTCGCGATGCCCGCATAGCTCACGCCCTCGTTCAGCTCGGTGCCGACGAAGTTGTCGGCATACCAGAGCGTCGTGTTGCGCTTCTCGGCGCCCCACTGGTAGTTGCGGAAGACGACCATGGTGATCGCCGGCCATTCCTTGCGGCCGATCGCCACCATCTCGTTCATCGAGATGCCGAAGGCGCCGTCGCCGGCGAAGCCCACGACGGGCACATCCGGGTTGCCGATCTTGGCGCCGACGATGGACGGAAAGCCGTAGCCGCACGGCCCGAAGAGACCGGGGGCGAGGTATTTGCGCCCCGCCTCGAAGCTCGGATAGGCATTGCCGATGGCGCAGTTGTTGCCGATGTCGGAGGAGATGATCGCCTCCTTCGGCAGCGCCGCCTGGATCGCGCGCCAGGCCATGCGGGGCGACATCCAGTCGGGCCTGGCCTTCCGCGCGCGCGCGTTCCAGGTGGTGCCGGAATCGTCCTCTTCGTGGTCCATCGAGGTCAGTTCCTGCGCCCAGGCCGATTTCGTCTTGGCGATCAGAGCCTTGCGCTCGGCCCGCCCGGCGTCGCCGGCGTGATCGCCAAGCTTGTCGAGGATCGCCCCTGCGACCTTCTTCGCATCGCCGACGATGCCCACGGCCACAGGCTTGGTCAGCCCGATCCGGTCCGGGTTGATGTCGACCTGGATCAGCTTCGCCGCCTTCGGCCAGTAATCGATGCCGTAGCCCGGCAGCGTCGAGAAGGGATTGAGCCTTGTGCCGAGCGCCAGCACCACGTCAGCCTTCGAGATCAACTCCATCCCGGCCTTCGACCCGTTGTAGCCGAGGGGACCGGCGAACAGGGGATGCGAGCCGGGGAAGGCGTCGTTGTGCTGGTAGTTGCAGCAGACCGGCGCGTCGAGCCGTTCGGCCAGCGCCTGGCTCGCCGGGATCGCGCCGCCCAACACCACGCCCGCACCGTTCAGGATCACCGGGAACTTCGCCGCGGAAAGCAGTTTCGCCGCCTCCGCGATCGCGTCATCGCCGCCCGAGGACCGTTCGAACTCCACGATGGCGGGCAGCGCGATGTCGATCACCTGCGTCCAGTAGTCGCGCGGCACGTTGATCTGGACCGGTGCGGAAAGCCGCTTGCCCTTGGTGATGACGCGGTTCAGCACCTCGGCGATGCGCGAGGGGTCGCGCACCTCCTCCTGATAGGCGACCATGTCCTTGAAGGCGGCCATCTGCTCCACCTCCTGGAAACCGCCCTGCCCGATGGTCTTGTTGGCCGCCTGCGGCGTCACCAGAAGCATCGGCGTGTGGTTCCAGTAGGCGGTCTTCACGGCGGTGACGAAGTTGGTGATGCCGGGGCCGTTCTGCGCGATGATCATCGCCATCTTGCCGGTGGTGCGGGTGAAGCCGTCGGCCATGTAGCCGCCGTTGCATTCATGGGCCACGTCCCAGAACATGATGCCCGCGCGCGGAAAATAGTCCGAGATCGGCATGAAGGCCGACCCGATGATGCCGAAGGCATGTTCGATCCCGTGGCGCTGGAGCACCTTCACGAAGGCTTCTTCGGTCGTCATCTTCATCGCGCATCTCCTGCCTGAAGGCCTCCCGGCGCTGCGGCCGGTCCCCTGCCGCCTTTCTAGACCGCGGCCCGCCGCCCCTGTAGGGCCAGTCAGGCCGCCGGGTTAGCGCCAGTTCGACCCGCGGTTTCTGCGCCCGGCTCCAGGCCGGTTCCTGCGCCCGTCCCGGCAATCGCCTCGGCGATCCGGGCAATGCCCTCGGCAATGCGGTTCTGCGCGATGGAGGAATAGGCAAGCCGGTAGAACCCGCCGCCGCCGCCCGGGGCGAAGAACATGCGCCCCGGCTCGATCAGCACCCCGCGGGGGGCCAGCCGCCCGGCAAGCGCGGCGCTGTCGACGCCCTCCGGTGCCCGCATCCAGAAGCTCGACCCGCCGCCCACGGCCCCCGCGACGGCAAGCCCGTTCGCCGCGATCGCCTCGTCCATCGCCGCCCGCCGCCGGCGGTAGGCCTGGCCGAGCCGGTTCACCAGCGCGTCGTAATGCCCGAGCGAGAGAAAATAGGCCACCGTTCGCTGGATATGGCCCGGCGGGTGGCGCATCATCGCCCCGCGCAGCGCCCGCGCCTCGCGGATGAAACCCGGCGAGGCGACAAGATAGCCTAGCCGCAGCCCCGGGAAGAGGGTCTTGGAAAACGATCCCACATAGACGACACGGCCCTCGCCATCGAGCGACTTCAGCGCCGGCGCCGCGGGCTTCACGAAGGACATCTCGAACTCGTAATCGTCCTCGACGACGATGAAATCCCCCGCCGCCGCCCGCGCCAGAAGCGCCTGGCGCCGCTCGAGCGGCATGGTGGCATTGGTCGGGCACTGGTGGCTGGCGGTCGCGAAGACGACATCGGTGCCGGGCGGGATCGCCTCGGGCGGCAGCCCGCCCGCATCGACATCCACCGCCGCGACCTGCGCGCCCTGCTGTGCCAGCGCCATGCGCAGTCCCGAATAGCAGGGATTCTCGATCACCGCCCGCCGCCCGGGTCCGAGAAGCACCGAGGCCGCGATCCAGAGGGCGTTCTGCGCGCCCATGGTCAGAAGCACCTCCTCGGGCCGCGCGTCGATGCCGCGCCGGGGCAGGATGTTGCGCAGGATGTACTCGATCAGCATGGGATCGTCGCGCTCGTAGAAATCGGCGGTCAGGATCTCGAAATCCCTCAGGCCGAGCGCCCGCAACGCGCATTGCCGCCAGTTCTGGTGATCGAAGAGCGACGGGTCCGCCTGGCCGTAGATGAACGGAAAGGGATAGCTGCGCCAGTCGCGCGGCTTGGTCGCAAGCTCGTTTGCGGCAAAGCGCCCGCCGGTGCGCGCGCGCCAGTCGATCCGCTCCTCGCGCGGCGCGGCGGCGGCAAGTCCGGCCGGCGCCGGAGCGGTCTCGGAAACGAAATAGCCCGACCGGCCGCGCGCCGTCAGGTAATCGCCCGAGACAAGCTCGGTATAGGCGAGCGTGACGGTGATCCGGCTCACCCCCAGGTGCCGGGCCAGGCCGCGCGACGACGGCATCCGCTCGCCCGGGCGCAGGCGTCCGCGCAAGATCCCCTCGGCCACGCGCTGCTGGATCTGCTGCTGCAGCGTGCCCGAGGCGCCGGGGACAAGGAAGAAGGCTTCGGCCGGGATCGGCATCACTGGACCTATTGCGACCCGTCGTCGGGCCAGAACTGGACCGACAGCCAAGCCCCAAAGCCAGGCCGCGTCAAGCCTGCTTCATCTGTTCGCAAATATCCCGGGGGAGGCGCCGGCCGCAGGGCCGGCGCCCGGGGGCGGAGCCCCCGCCCGTCAGCCGAAGACCTTGGTCAGCGCCCGGTCGATGGCGCCGGTGATCTCGTCGATGTCGTCGGCCGTGGCGATGAGCGCGGGGCTGAGGCAGAGGACGTTGTTCAACCCCGGCACCGAGCGGTTGGACGAGCCGATGATGACGCCCTGCGCGAAGCACTCGCCGACCACGGCCGCGACCTCCTTCTCGCTCACCGGCTCCTTCGTCTGCCGGTCGGCCACCAGCTCGGCGCCGCAGAAGAGCCCCTTGCCGCGCACGTCGCCGATGACCCGGTGCTTCTCCGCCAGCGCCAGCAGGTTGGCCTGGGTCCGCTCGCCCATCGCGACGGTATTGGCCAGAAGCCCCTCGTCTTCGATGATCCGCATGTTCTCGAGCGCCGCCGCCGGCCCCGCCGTGCAGCCGCCGAAGGTCGAGATGTCGCGGAAATAGTTCATCGGATCGGCGGCATCGTCCTTGAACATCTCGAAGACCGCCTCGGTCGTGACACAGCAGGCGATGGCGGCATAGCCCGAGGCCACGCCCTTGGCCATGGTCACGAAATCGGGCTTGATGCCGTAGTGCTGATAGCCGAACCAGGTGCCGGTGCGCCCGACCCCGCAGACGACCTCGTCGATATGCAGGAGGATCTCGTACTTGCGGCAGATCTCCTCGACCCGCTGCCAGTAGCCTTCGGGCGGGGTGATGACGCCGCCGCCGGCGGTCACCGGCTCGAGGCAGAGCCCGCCGACCGTGTCCGGCCCCTCGCGCAGGATCACCGCCTCGATCTGGTCGGCCGCCCATTCGCCGTAGTTCTCGGCCGGCGCGCCCTCCTGGCGGCGGTATTCCATGCAGTGCGGCACGCGCACGAATCCGGGGGCGAGCGGTCCGTATTGCATCACCCGCTCGTCCTGGCCGCCCGCCGACATCGTCGCCAGAGTGCCGCCGTGATAGTCGCGGTCGCGGTAGAGGATCTTGTGCTTGCGCCCGCCCGACCGCTTGTGGGCGATCTGGCGGATCATCTTGAAGGCCTTCTCGTTGGCCTCGGAACCGGAGTTCGTGTAATAAACGCGGCTCATGCCCGGCATCTTCTCGATCAGCCGCTTGGCAAAGAGCGAACCCGGGATCGAGCCGGCCGAATTGGCGAAGTAGTTCATCTTCACCAACTGCTCGTAGACCGCCTTGGCGATCGATTCGCGGCCATAGCCCACGTTCACCGTCCAGACCCCGCCCGAAACCGCGTCGAGCCGCTCGGTGCCCTTGGCATCCCAGACGCGCATGCCCTTGCCCTCGACGATGATCCGCGGATCGACCGTCTCGAAGGGCTTGTGCTGGATGAGGTGGTGCCAGAGATGGGCGCGGTCGGCCTCGACCACGGCGGAGATGTCGTTGGGGTTGACGCTGGTGTCCATCGCGCTGCCTTTCGCAATACCTGTTGGGGCCGCATTCCGGCGGCCGTCCCTGTGCCGACAATCCTATGAAACCCCGCGCCCGCTTAGGTCCAGAACGAACCGTCCGCTAGCGCCAGACGCCACCCCCGCCGCAGAAAAGCGGCGAACATTCTCAGGGCGCGACCTCAGAACTTCCGCATTGTTGCCAAATTGTGGACTTGAAAAATCGCTAGCCAATCCTCTCAATGCCAAGTCCCTGGGGAGGGTGCTGCCGATGTCCGTGACACGACCCGATTTCCGCTTGTCCGCGCGCCCGCAGCCGAAGCTGTCGGCCCGGCTGTCGGCCCGCAAGCTGCGCCATGGTCTCGCGCTCGGGCTCGCCGCGCTCCTGCTGTCGCCCGGCGCGGCGGATTCGGCGGCCAAGCGCAGCATCGGCTATCTCGTCGCCAGAAAGGCCATCGCCGCCCCCTCGGGCTTTGCCAACAGTTGCGGCACCTATCCCTGGCTCTGCTCCTCGAGCGGCCGTCAGACGCTGGCGCCCGAATCGGTGATCGGGCTGGCGACAGCGGTGAACCGCCAGGTCAACCATTCGGTGCGGGAGATCTCCGACCGGAGCCAGTATGGCCGCGAAGAGGTCTGGACCCTGCCGAGCGCACGGGGCGGCGATTGCGAGGATTTCGCGCTTCTGAAGAAATACACGCTGATCCGTCAGGGCGTCGCGCCCGAGACGCTGCTGCTGGCGACCGTCATCTCGCCCGCGCGCGGTCCGCATGCGGTGCTGGTGCTGCGCACCACTGCCGGCGATCTCGTCCTCGACAACCTGACCGACCGGGTGCGGCCGTGGCGCGCCACCGGCTATGCCTTCCTCAGGATGCAGAACCCCGCCCAGCCGGGCCGCTGGAACGCGATCTTCGCCGGCGGCATGTTCGAAAGCTGAGCGCGTGCCCGGGGCGCGCGCCCGCGCGGCGCCCAGCCACTCAGGCCCTGCCTCTCAGGCCCTGCCCTCAGGCCCTGCCGGTGATGTAGCCCCAGACCTCGCCCGCGGTCCACGCGGTCGTCAGCACCATGAGCGCCGGCAGCGATCCCAGCATCCGCGCGCCGTTGCCCTTGGCGAATTGCGTCCGCAGGTGGCGGACCCAGAGGAGCGGCGGGATGACCGGGCCGAGAAGGATATACTTCAGCCGGTCCTTCCAGCTGAACTGCAGCGTCCGGATGCGCCCGAAGAGCCGCCCCCAGCCAAAGCGCTCGGGCATGAGCGCGAGGAGCCCCATCGGCGCGCGGCCGTGGAAGACGACGAGTTCGGACGAGAGGTAGAGCCGCTCGCCCCGGTCGAGGAAGAAGCTGTGCACGAGCGGTTCGTGAAAGCGGACCGACCAGATGTGACGCGTCTCTTCCAGCGCCGCGCGCGAATAGCTGACGTTCACGTCCGAGACCCAGCCGACCGGCCCGCTCTCGAACGGGCGCCCGTAGCGGCCGAAGTCCGAGACATAGAAGGCCCAGTTGACGCTGCCGGCCGGCTCCCGGCATTCGATGGCACCGCCGATGACCCCGTTCGGCAGCGTCCGATGCAGGCGCACCAGGACCGCGGCCCAATCGGCCTGCGGCCAGCCGCGATCCTCGAGCATGCCGATGATCTCGCCCGTCGCGGCCATGAGCCCCGCGGCGCGGCGGCGATCGAAGAGCTCGTGCTGGCCGGCGCTGGTGTCGAGCGGCTTCGCGGTATCGATCCGGCCGATGTCGAGGAACCGGACCCCGGGGAATTCGGTGGCCATCTTCGCGGTCTCGCCGATCGAGGCATCGTAGGGCACGATGACTTCCATCGAGGGCGCGTTCTCGAAGGCTTCGACCCGGCGCAGGAAGCCGCGCAGCTGGTCGCCGCCATCGACGATCGTGACAATCAGGGACAGGACGGGGGTATCACTCACGGGTCGCTTCCACTTCGCTTCTGCGGGCCCCCTCGGGCCCTCTTGCCTCAGCCGCCGAGCGCCGGCAGCTGCACCGGCTGGCCGGTGCGGGTGCTTTCGGGAACCGCCGCGGCCACCTCGATGGCACGCAACGCCGCGTCGGCGTCGGCGATGCGCAGCCCCGGGCGGCCCTCGACGAGGCCGACGAAATCGGCCAACTCGTCCTGGAACGAGGCGACCGCCGTCGTCTTCCATGACTTCAGCTTCTCGCGCAGCTTGATGCCGAAATATCCCTTGCGCTCCATCTTCCGGGTGCCGCCGGGCTTGTCCATGGTGATGAGCAGGTTCTCCATCGGCGCATAGGCGCCGCGCACCATGCCGTGGCTGCCATAGACCTCGACCACGCTCGAGTAGCCCTTCCAGTCGATCCAGGTCGCCTGATAGGTGGCGGTCACGCCCGAGGGCGCCCTGAAGATCGCCATCGCGTTGTCTTCCGAACCGGGGACGTTCCAGACGTTGCCGGTCGCAACCCCATAGACCTCGGTGATCTCGCCCAGGAGATGGCGCGCCATGTCGGTCATGTGGATGCCGACGTCCCACAGCGCGCCGCCGCCGGAGAACTCCGACTTGTATTCCCAGTCATGGGCAAAGTTCGCAAGCCCGCCATGCCCGCCATAGACGCGCATGTGGTTGATCTGGCCGAGCTTTCCACTGTCGATCACGTCGCGCACATAGGCGAAGGCGGGGTAGTAGCGCATGTTGAAGCCGGCGCCGAGCTTCACGCCGGCGGACTGTGCCGCGGCATGGATCCGCCGGGCGCCCTCGAGCGTGTTCGACAGCGGTTTTTCGGACAGGACATGCAGCCCGGCCCCGAAGGCCGCCATGCAGAGCGGCTCGCGCACGAACGACGGCGTCGAGATGATCACCGCGTCCATCTTCTGGCCGAGGAAGGCGTCGAGATCGGTGAAGGCGGGGGCGCCGTGGGCATTGGCCTCGGCCTTTTCGCGGCTCACATCCATGACCGCGGCCAGCTCCGTCCGCGGGTCGGCCAGCACCGTCGCGACCCGCATCTGGCCGATCTTCCCGGCCGCTCCGATGATCCCGATCCGCATTCCGTCCCTTCCCCCCGGGAACCCGCCGCACCGGGGTACAATCCGCAAAATCAATGCCGGGCCTCTAGCATGCGCCCCGGCGCCTGACCAGTGCGGGAAGACAATCGTGGACCGATCGGGTTTCAATGGCGCGAGAGCGTGGATATTCTCTGCCGCGGCGGCCAGGGAATGGGCGAGATGGAAACAGAGCTTCGCGGCAAGCGCGTGACCGTGACCGGGGCCAGCGGCTTCATCGGCCGCAGGCTGGTGCCCGCGCTCGTGGCGGCGGGGGCCGAGGTGACGGTGCTTGGCCGCAGCCCCGCCCCGGCGGCGCTGCCGCGCGGGGTCCGGCATCTGCGCGGCGATCTCGGCGACCCCGCCGCGCTCGGCCCGGCACTCGCCGGGGCGGCGGTGCTTTGCAATCTCGCCTATGACCTGCGCGCCGGCGCCGCCGCCAATCTCGCAGGGTTCGAGACGCTGCTGGCCGCGGCCGGGCGCGCAGGTGTCGGGCGGATCGTCCATCTCTCCTCGATCGTCGTCTACGATGCCTGGCCCGGCGCCGACTGCACCGAGGCCGGCACGATGGCGCGCCCGGGTGGAGGCGGCTACCGTCAGGCCAAGATCGCGATGGAAAAGCGGCTCATGGCGGGCCCCGTCCCGGTCGCGATCCTGCAACCGACGATCGTCTGGGGGGCCGGATCGGCGCTCTGGACCGACGGCTTTGCCGATGCGCTTCTGGCCGGCGGCGTCGAACTGCCCGACCCCGAGGGGCTCTGCAACGGCGTTCACGTCGACGACGTGGTGCAGACCTGCCTTCTGGCCGCGCGGTTGGGCGATCTCGGGCGCGAACGCTTCATCGTCTCGGGCCCGGCGCCCTTCGCCTGGTCGGCGCTGATCGAAGGCTATGCGGCGCTTCTCGGGCGCGGCCGGGTGATCCGCACCCCGGCAGCCGAGATCGCCGCCCGGCTCGGGCCCCGACCCGTGATCGCGGATGACGCCCCCCCCTCGGCCGCCGCCCGCATCAGCGCGCTCGGCCGCAGGCTTCTCGGCCATCAGCGGTTCGAGGCACTGGTGCGGAAGCTGCGCCGGGGCCGGCCGGGCGACGGGATCCTGCGCCCCGATCACCATCTCCTGGAGGAATTCACCGGCACCGGCATCTGCCATGTCGACCTCGCCCGGGCGCGGCTCGGCTATGCGCCGGTCTTCGATCTCGGTCGCGGACTTGCCGAAACCGCCGGCTATCTTCGTGCGAGGGCGCGGTAGGTCTCTTCAAAGCGCGCGTGGACCCAATCGGGATCGAACCGGTCGAGCCGTGAACGGTCCAGTGCCGCCGCGGCCATCCGGACCCGCATCGTCTCGTCGCCGAGAACGCGCGCGACGGCCGCGGCGATCGCCGGGACGTCGCCCACCGGCACCACGGCGCCGACGTCATCGTCGATCAGCTCCACCACGCCCGAACAGGCCGTCGCCACCGCCGGCACCCCGGACTGGAACGCCTCGACGATGGTGAAGGGCAAGGCCTCCCAGCGCGAGGTCAGCAGGAACAGGTCGCTCGCCCGGAGATAGAGATGCGGGCGCTCGACACGGCCGAGAAACCGCAACCGGTCGGCCACGCCGCGGTCGCGGGCGAGCGCCTGCAGCCGCGCCCCGTCCGGCCCGTCTCCGGCCACCGCGAAACGCCAGCCGGGATGGTCTGGCGCAAGCCGCGCCACCACCTCGATCAAGATGTCGATACCCTTCTGCGGCAGGAGCCGGGCCAGCGTCAGGACCAGCCGGTCGCCGTCGCCGAGAAGTTCCGCGCGCAACCGCGCGACCGTTTCGGGGGGATCGTCGGGCGGCGGCGTCACGCCGAGCCCGATCACCTTCAGCTTGGCCTCGGGCACGCCGCCCCTGCGCGCCAGGTCCTCGGCCGAGCGGTGCGAGGGCGTGATGACGAGATCGGCGCGCCGGGCGATCCTGCCGAAGGCCGCGATCCGCTCGGGCTCGGAGCCGTGATAGGTGACGGCCAGCGGCAGCCCGGTCCCGGCCCGCGCCAGAAGCGCCACCAGCGCCGGGGCGGATTCATGGGCATGGATGAGATCGACGGGATGCGCGGCCAGCCAGCGCCGCAGGCGCATCGCCGCACGACCCGCCTGCACGAGCCGCATCGGCACCGCACCTCCATCTTCCGAGACATGGCGCGTCGGCAGGTCGAGGAAACCGGCCTGCGTCCCGGGCCCCGCCCAGACATCGGCGGTGCCGCCAAGCGTCACGCTGTGCCCGCGCGCGCGCAACCAGTCCGAAAGCCCGAGCACGTGGCGCGTGATCCCGCCCATCCCGAACTGCGTCTGCATCTGCAAAAGCCTGAGCGGCGCCTTGCCGGTGTCCATCATCCGTTCCACCCGTCCATGGCGCTTCCTAGCGCAGCGGCGCGCGCTTGTCCGCTGCCCGTGGCCGATCGGTTCCGGGGGCGAAACGAAGTGGCCGATTTGCAACCTTTGGCGGCGCTGCCGACCCGGCCCGGGCAGCCTGCCGCGCCGGGGCTTGGGCGGGGCCGCGTTCCGGCCTAGGAAGGCGCCGACCAGCGGGCCAGGGGCCCGGGCACGGCAGGTGGGAGAACAGCCAGATGCACGTCGGTGTCGACGCGAGTTCCTGGGACAACGAACGCGGCTTCGGCCGCTTCACCCGCTCGCTCGTCGCGGCGCTCGCCGCGCGCGACACCGGGTTTCGCTACACGCTCGTCTTCGACCGCACGCCCGAACGCCCGGTGCCCGAGGGCGTCGCCACGACCGTGGCCGGCGCCAGCCGGACCATGGCCGCCGCCGCCTCGGGCAAGGGTGCGCGCGCCGGAGCCGACATGATCTCGATGTCGCGCGCGGCAAGCCGCCTCGGTGCCGATCTCTTCTTCTTCCCGGCCAGCTACGCCTTCTACCCGATGCTCTCGCGGGTGCCGAAGCTCGTCTGCATCCACGACACGATCCCCGAGCGCTTCCCCGACCTGATCTTCCCGACCCGGCGGAACTTCCGCCTCTGGCAGGCCAAGACCTGGCTCGCGACCCGCCAGGCGCGCCGAATCCTGACGGTCTCGGAGGCTTCGGCCCGCGACATATCCCGGATCCTGCACGTTCCCCGCGCCCGCATCGACGTGACGACCGAGGGCGCCGACGCCAGCTTCCGACCGCAGACCGATCCGGCCGCGACCGCGAAGGCCCGCGCCCGCCACGGCATCGCGCCCGAAGACCGGGTGCTTCTCTACATCGGCGGCTTCAACCGCCACAAGAACGTGCTGGCGCTGATCGAGGCGATGCCCGCCATCCTTGCCGCCCATCCCGCCGCCCGGCTCGTCATCGTCGGTCGCGTCACCGGCGAGCGGTTCTGGGACAATGTCGACGACCTGAAAGAGGGCGCGAGCCGCGATGCCCGCGCCTCGGACCGCATCACCTTCACCGGGGAAATCACCGACGCGGAAATGGCCTGCCTTCTCGGCGGAGCCGAAGCGCTCGTCTTTCCCTCGCTCTGGGAAGGCTTCGGCCTGCCCGCGCTCGAGGCGATGTCCTGCGGCACGCCGGTCCTGGCATCCGACCGGGGCAGCCTGCCCGAGATTGTCGGCGACGCGGGCCTGCTCTTCGATCCCGCGGATCGCGCGGCGCTGACCCGGACCGCGATCCGGCTGCTCTCCGACCCGGCGCTGTCGGCCGAACTCGGCGCCCGCGCGCTCGTGCGCGCGCGGAGCTTCGGCTGGGACCGTGCGGCGGAACTGGCCGAGGCGTCCTTCCGCCGGACGGTCGGCCGCGCCTGAGGGGCGGCCCTAGAGTTCGCGGACGTCGCCGGGGCCGCCGTAGACATAGGCGCGGTTGGGCTTGACCAGGAATTCCGCATCGCCCTTGTTGTCGGCGAAGACCTTGAATACCGACCCGCCCGCCGCGATCAGCCCGGAACACCCCGTCGCGATCGTCGGCTTCGAATAGGGGATGGCCATGACGAAATCGCCGCCGTTGTAGCAGTAGAAATTCGCCTTCTTGCCGCTGTTGTTGTAAAGCAGCGAGGTTCCCGCATCGAGACCCTTCGCGAGCTTGGCAGCCTGATCGACGAAGGTGTTGATATCGACCTTGCCGGTAACATTCATTTCACCGCCCATAAGCAACTCCATCAAATCAATGTGCAATGGACGGAGTGTGTCGCCCGCGCGCTCAGGTTGCAAGAGCCGCGGCCCGGCCGGGTCCGGCGCCACGCGCCGCCGATGCTCGCCTCAGACGCGCCCGAACTCGTCCTCGATGCGGACGATATCGTCCTCCTCGAGATAGGTTCCGGTCTGCACCTCGATGATCTCGACCGGGATGCGCCCGGGATTGGCCAGCCGGTGCACCGAGCCGATGGGCATGTAGATGCTCTCGTTCTCGTGCAGGATCGAGACCGTGCCGTCGACCGTCACCTCGGCGGTGCCACGCACCACGACCCAGTGTTCGGCGCGGTGGTGATGCTTCTGCAGCGACAGCTTCGCGCCGGGCTTCACCACGATCCGCTTGACCCGGTGACGGTCGCCGAGGTCCATGGTCTGATACCAGCCCCAGGGCCGGTGGTTGCGGATATGCTCCACCGCCTCGGCCCGGCCCGCACCTTTCAGCGCGCCGACCAACCCCTTGACGTCCTGCGCCTTTTCTCTCGGCGCCACCATGATCGCGTCGGGTGTCTCGATGATGGCGAGCCCCTCGACCCCCACCGCACAGACCAGCCGGCCCTCGGAATGGATCAGGTTGTCCTTCGCCGCGTGGACAAAGCCGTCGCCCCGGATCGCGTTGCCGGCGGCATCCTTCTCTGACTGCTCCCAGACCGCATCCCAGTCCCCGACGTCCGACCAGTGGAAATTGCCCGGCGCAACCCGCGCGTCGCGGGTCTGTTCCATGAAGCCGTGATCGAACGAGATCGCCTTGACGCGGGCGAAGTCGCCCCCCGGCACGAACATGCCGAGATCTTGCTTCATCGCATCGACCGCCTTGCCGACCAGCGCGACCGCCTCCGGCGCCACCAAACCCGCCGCCTCGATCAGCCAGCCGGCGCGGAAGCAGAACATGCCCGCATTCCACAGGCAGCCCTCGGCGATGAGCTTTTCCGCCCGCGTCGCGTCGGGCTTTTCGACGAAGGCCGCGACGGCCGCGGTGCCGTCCGTGGCCGCGGCTCCGGGCTTGATGTAGCCATAGGCGGTCGAAGGCCCGGTCGGCGCCACGCCGATGATGGCGATGCCGGAAGCGCGGACCGAGGCGGCGGCGGTGCTCAATGCCGCCTGAAAGGCCGCGCGGTCGCGGATCAGGTGATCGGAGGGCATCACGGCGAGAAGGGCGTCGGGATCGTCCTTGGCGGCGATCGTCGCGGCCAGCAGCACGGCCGCCAGCGTATCGCGCCGCTCCGGCTCGATCACCACGCGGGCGTTCGGCGCGACCGCCTCGACCTGATCGCGGATCGTGAAGCGCACGCCATGGGCGCCGATCACCATCGGTTCGGAGAACTCCGCCCCCTGCACGCGGCGCAGCGTCATCTGCAGGAGCGTCTCGTCGCCGACGATCGGCAGAAGCTGCTTGGCCATGCCCTCGCGCGAGACCGGCCAGAGCCGGGTGCCCGTCCCGCCACACAGGACCACCGGCAGGATCTTGTCACTCATGTCGCCTCGCTCCGTTCGTTCCGGCAGTCTTTCACCGCCACAGCCTGTCGGTCGCATTCCGGCACCTGCCTCGGGGCCGGCGGCCCGACCGGTTCGCGGCCACAATAGGCGGCTTCGCGCCGGCGCGCGACAGCACAATCGCATTTTGCCGGCCGACTGGGGAGGCCGGGAAACAATCGCCCCCGCGCATGGCATTTCGCCCCCTCAGGCGCCGCAATCCTGCCCCCGCCGCCGGCACCGGGGCGGCAAAACCGCTCCGCCCCCGCCGCCCGCCGCCAAGCCGCTTGCACCACCGGCCAGGGCTTCTATTCTCCGGCCCGGATACAGGCCCCGAGCCTGGGCCCCTGATACAGGCGGCGCGCCCACCCGGCGCCCGCCCCGAACGGTTGAAGGAACGGACTTTCCATGGCTCCCAAATTCGGCACCAGCGGGCTGCGCGGCAAGGTCGACGAACTGACCGACGGGCTCTGCGCCGATTACGCCCGCGCCTTCCTCTCGCGCACGCCGAATCGGGGCGAGGTGCTGGTCGGCCGCGATCTGCGCCCCTCGTCGGAGCGGATCGCCGGCGCGGTCGCGTCCGGTGCGCGCAGCTTCGGGCTCGAGGTGCTCGATTGCGGATGCCTTCCGACCCCGGCGCTGGCCATGGCGGCGATCGCCCGCGGTGCGCCATCGGTCATGATCACCGGATCGCATATTCCGGCCGATCGCAACGGGTTGAAGTTCTACACCGCGACGGGCGAGATCACCAAGACCGACGAGACGGCGATCGCGGCGGCCCTCGCCCCCGAGACGGCGCCCGAGGCCGACGGCGCCGGCATCGGCCTGCCCTTTCCCGATGCCGTGGCCGCCTATGGCGCGCGCTACCGTGCCGCCTATGGTCCGCAGGCGCTCAGGGGCCTCCGGATCGGGCTTTACGAACATTCCTCGGTGGCGCGCGATCTGATCGCGGCCCTTCTCGGCGATCTCGGCGCCGCGGTGGTGCGCATCGGGCGGGCCGGCGGCTTCGTTCCGGTCGATACCGAGGCGGTGAGCGCCGATCTGCGCGCCGCCCTGCCCCTCTGGACGGCCGAGCACCGGCTGGATGCCATCGTCTCGACCGACGGCGATGCCGACCGGCCGCTTGTCGCCGATGCCGCGGGGCGCGTCGTGCCGGGCGACGTGCTCGGCATCCTGACCGCCGCCGCCCTTGGGGCCGGCGCCGTCGTCACGCCGGTTTCGTCCAGCTCCGCCGTCGAGCTTTCGGGCCACTTCGCGCGGGTCCTGCGCACGCGGATCGGCTCGCCCTACGTGATCGCCGGGATCGAGGCGCTCGGGCACGAGGCGCGGCCGGTGGGCTTCGAGGCCAACGGCGGCTTCCTGCTCGGCTTCTACGCCAGGGGACCGGCCGGGCCGCTGCCGGCGCTTGCCACCCGGGACGCGCTTCTGCCGATCCTTGCGCCGCTGGCCGAAGCCGCCGCGCGCGGCCAGACGCTCGCCGAACTCGTCGCCGGACTGCCGGCGCGGTTCACCGCCTCGGACCGGCTGCAGGAGATCCCGACGCAGGCCAGTGCCGCGCTTGTCGCCCGCCTGACCGGGGATGCGCAGGAGCGCCGCGGGTTCTTCGCCGGCCACGGCGCCGAGACCGCCATCGACACGACCGACGGGCTCCGCGTCAGCTTCGCCTCGGGCGTGGTGCTGCATCTCAGACCCTCGGGCAACGCGCCGGAACTGCGCTGCTACGCCGAGGCCGGCGATGCGGAGACGGCCGAGCGGCTGGTCCCGGAAACCCTGGCGCGCGCCCGCCGTGCCCTTGGTGGAGGTGCGCCATGAGCCGGCTCGCAGAAGTCATCGCCGCGATAGACGCGGCCAACGAGGCCGACCCGGAGCGCGATGCGGCCGGCCCCGCCGCGCGCGTCTACGGGCAGCGCATGAGCGCGGAGCTGGAGCGGCTCTTTCCCGACGCCTCCGACGCGCTCAGGATCGCCGCGCGCGGCCAGCATATCGAACGCTGGACCTCGCCGCGCAGTGCCTATCCCGAGGGGCGGGAGGGCTATCTGGCCTGGCGCCGCGATCTCGGTGCCTTCCATGCCGCGCGCGTCGGCGCGCTGATGGCCGAGGCGGGATACGATGCCGAAACCATCGCCGCCACCGGCCGGATGCTGCGCAAGGAAGGCATCAAGCGCGATGCCGAGGTCCAGGCGCTGGAGGACGTGATCTGCTTTACCTTCCTGCGATGGTATTTCACCCCCTTTGCCGAGGGCCGCGATGCCGAGGCGCTGGAACGGATCGTCGCCAGGACGGCGCGCAAGATGTCGGCCGGCGCCCGCGCCCGCGCGCTTGCCGAGTTTGACCTGCCGGAGCCTTTCGCGGCGTCCTTCCGCGGCTGAGGCACCGCCGGCGCGGCACCGGGCGAGTCTCCCGCCGCCGGGCACACAACCGAAGGGCGCGCGGCGGCGCAGAAGTGCCCGCGAATCCGTTTCCCGCTGCCGTCCCGGGCGTTGCATCGCCGCGACATTGTTGCGCGAAAGGCGCGCTATCACGGGGATTTGTCCGCCAGAGGTTTGTCGCATCGCCATTCTGTCACAGACTCTCTTGACGTGGTCCCCGGTGCGCAATAGCTCGCGCCGGCCGAAACCACCGAAGTGTGAGTAAGGCCTGGGGGGCAGGCAAGTAATCGCGGCCAGGTGCCGCAAGGAAGGGAAGACGGATGGAAACCCCGAAGCAGATGCAGGCCGGCGACACCAAGCCGCGCCGCGACAAGCAGCGGACCCAGTCGGACGAGGCGGGCGACCGCCAGCCGCAGCGCGAAGCCCGGACCGAAACCACCCAGCAGTCGGGTTCGGTCACCTTCCGGGACTGGGCGTCGATCTGACGCTCCCGGCCGCTCGGCCGAGGAGTATGGACCGAGGCCGGCGGACCAAGGCGCGAGGGCTGAAGCCAGCGGGTTGAGGCCAGCGGGTTGAGGCCAACCCGCGGATGCCAAAGGTTTGAGGCCAGCGGGCCGGCACCGAAGATCCGGGGCGGCGCCCCGATCAAGCGCTGTCAGGCCGGCCCGGCCCGGCAGCAAGGAGCGGGCGCATGTTGCCCCGCCCGGCAGCCTCTGCGAAGCTCCGGCCCGGAGGTTCCGAGGTGCCCGCCGTCACACCTCTATCCACGATCCCGAACCTCGGCCGCGCGGGCCGAGAAGGCGGCCCTGCGCCGGCGTTTCGACGCACTGAAGGCCGCGGCGCCGGTCCTGGAGAGCGAAGAGGGCCGCCTCCGGCTGGAAGCGGCCCTCTCGATCGGATCGGTCTCGGAACCCGGCGCCGGAGCGCCGGTGGGGCCCCTCAGCCCACCAGTTCCAGACCCGAGAAGAAATAGGCGATCTCCACGGCCGCGGTTTCCGGCGCGTCGGAGCCATGCACCGAGTTCTCGCCCACCGAGAGCGCGAAATCCTTGCGGATCGTGCCGTCAGCGGCGTTGGCCGGGTTGGTGGCGCCCATCACTTCGCGGTTCCTCGCGATCGCGCCCTCGCCTTCCAGCACCTGCACGACGACCGGCTCGGAGGACATGAAGTCGCACAGCTCGTCGTAGAAGGGACGTTCCTTGTGCACCTCGTAGAACTTGCCGGCCTGGGCCTTGGTCAGGTGGATCCGCTTCTGCGCCACGATGCGCAGGCCGGCGGCCTCGAACTTGGCGTTGATCTGGCCGGTCAGGTTGCGGCGCGTGGCGTCGGGTTTGATGATGGAAAGCGTGCGTTCGGTCGCCATGTCTCTTGCCTATGTTGCAGCCGGCCGGGCCGGCGGATTGCGTCGCGAGGCTGCTAGCACGCAGATGCGGGAATGAAAAGCACGGCGTGGCCGCGCGGGGCCGAACGCGGCCGGGCGGGGCAGAACGCGACCGGGCGGGGCAGAACGCGGCAGTCCGGGCCGGGCGGGCCGGCAGGCGCGGCGCGCCCCTGCCCTGCGCGGCGTTGACCTTTCGCGCGCCATGGGCCATGCCCCGGCCCATGCTGAGGCTCACCGAGATCACCTATGCCGTCGAGGGACGGCCGCTCTTCGAGGCGGCCTCGGCGACGATTCCAACCGGCCACAAGGTCGGGCTCGTGGGCGCCAACGGCGCCGGCAAGACGACGCTCTTCCGCCTCATCCGCGGCGAGCTCGCGCTCGAATCGGGCGAGATCACCCTGCCCCGCAACGCGCGCATCGGCGGCGTCGCGCAGGAAGCGCCGGCCTCGTCGGTGTCGCTCATCGACACGGTCCTGGCCGCCGACGAGGAGCGCGCGGCACTTCTGGCCGAGGCCGTGCACGCGACCGATCCGCTGCGCATCGCCGAGATCCAGCACCGGCTGACCGATATCGACGCCTGGTCGGCCGAGGCGCGGGCGGCCGCGATCCTCTCGGGCCTCGGCTTCGATGCCGAAGCGCAGGCGCGGCCCTGTTCGGACTTCTCGGGCGGCTGGCGGATGCGCGTGGCGCTTGCCGGCGTCCTCTTCGCGCAGCCCGATCTGTTGTTGCTCGACGAGCCCACGAACTATCTCGATCTCGAAGGCGCACTCTGGCTCGAGAGCTATCTGGCACGCTATCCCCATACCGTCATCGTCATCAGCCACGATCGCGGGCTCCTGAACCGCGCGGTGGGGGCGATCCTGCATCTGGAGAACCGCAAGCTCACGCTCTGGTCGGGCGGCTACGACGCCTTCGCGCGCGCCCGTGCCGAGCGCGCGGCGGTGCAGGCGGCCGAGGCCAGGAAGCAGGCGGCGCGGCGCGCGCATCTGCAGAGCTTCGTCGACCGCTTCCGCTACAAGGCCTCCAAGGCGGTGCAGGCGCAGAGCCGGCTGAAGATGCTGGAGAAGATGACGCCGATTCTCGCACCCGATGCGGCGCGCCGCGTGGCCTTCGCCTTTCCCGCCCCCGAACAGCTCTCGCCGCCCATCATCACCATGGAGGGCGCGGCGGTGGGCTATGGTGGCGATCCCGTCCTCAGACGGCTGACGCTCCGGATCGACCAGGACGACCGGATCGCGCTCCTTGGCCGAAACGGCGAAGGAAAATCAACTCTTTCCAAGCTTCTGGCCGGTAAACTTCAACCAGATACCGGGCGCATCACGCGCTCGTCAAAGCTGCGGATCGGCTATTTCGCGCAACATCAGGTGGACGAACTCGTCATCGGCGAGACGCCGCTGCAGCATCTGCAACGGATGCGGCGCGACGAGGCGCCGGCGAAGCTGCGCGCCCGGCTGGCGGGGTTCGGCCTTGGCGCAGATCAGGCCGAGACCGAGGTCGGCCGGCTCTCCGGCGGGCAGAAGGCGCGGCTGTCGCTTCTGCTGGCCACGCTCGATGCGCCGCATCTCCTGATCCTCGACGAACCGACCAACCATCTCGACATCGAAAGCCGCGAGGCACTGGTCGAGGCGCTGACCGAATATGCCGGCGCGGTCGTGCTTGTCAGTCACGACATGCATCTGCTCGGCCTCGTCGCCGACCGGCTCTGGCTGGTGAAGGACGCCGGCGTCTCCGCCTATGCGGGCGATCTGGACCAATACCGGCAGGAATTGCTGTCGGGCGAGGAACGCGCGCCGGCGCAGACCCGGGCGCCGACCGGAGACCAGACCGGGGCCGCAGGAAAGCCGCGCGCCGAGCGGCCCTCGCGCGAGGCGGTGCTGGCACTGCGCGCCGAGGTGCGCCGCTGCGAGGAGCGGATCGAGAAGCTTGCCCGGATGCGCGAAAAGCTCTCGGCCCGGCTGGCCGACCCGATGCTCTACGACGAGGCGCGGGTGGCCGAGCTCGAAGGCTGGAACCGCAAGTTCGTCGAGCTCGAAGAGGCCGAGGTGAAGGCCGAGGCGCTCTGGCTCGGGGCGCAGGAACGGCTGGAGGCGGCCGAGCGTGGCTGAACGGCAGCCCCTTGCCGCGCGGCGCCGGCACCCCTAGGACTGGTCCATGGACACCGCAGCGCTCGTCACCGCCTTCGCGACACTCTTCGTCGTCATCGACCCGCCCGGGATCGTGCCGCTTTTCATCGCGCTCACGCAGGGCACCGCGCCCGAGGCGCGGCCGCGGCTCGGGCTCAGGGCCTGTCTGATCGCCGGCACGATCCTGACGCTCTTCGGGCTCTTCGGCGAGGGGCTTCTGGGGTTCATCGGCATCACCATGCCGGCCTTTCGCATCGCCGGCGGCATCCTTCTCTTCCTCACCGCGCTCGACATGCTGTTCGAGCGGCGCACGCAGCGGCGCGAGGGCCAGCAGGCCGATCCGAACCACGACCTCTCGGTCTTTCCGCTCGCCACCCCGCTCATCGCCGGTCCGGGAGCGATCGCCACGATGATCCTGCTCATGGGGCAATCGGGCGGCTCGCTCGCCGGCATGATGACGGTGCTCGGCCTGCTCTGGGCGATGCTCGCCGTCACCTTCGTCTTCTTCCTCGCCGCGACGCCCATCGAGCGGCTTCTCGGGCGCACCGGGACGATCGTCATCACGCGGCTTCTCGGCATGCTGCTCGCAGCGCTTTCGGTCCAGTTCGTGATCGACGGGGTCAGGCAGACCGGGGTGCTCTGAGGTGTCCGGCATCGACATTCCGCGCTTTCTCTACCTCGTCCTGCTTCTGGTGGTGATCGGCGGCTATTTTCTCGTCGAGAGCCGGCGCAATCTCGGCCGGACCGTGCAGATGGCGGCGGTCTGGGCGCTGATCTTCCTCGGCGCCATCGCCATCGCCGGGCTGTGGACCGATATCCGCCGCGGTGCGCTCTCGTCGCAGGCGGTGGTGCGCGACGGAAGGATCGAGGTGCCGGTCTCGCCGGACGGGCATTTCTATCTGGATGCGACGGTCGACGGGGCGCGGCTGCGCTTCATGGTCGATACCGGCGCGTCGGACGTGGTGCTGTCGCGGCGCGACGCCGAGCGCGCCGGGCTCGATCCCCGGACGCTGACCTATGTCGGCAGCGCCGAAACGGCGAATGGGGTGGTGCGGACGGCGCCGGTCCGTCTTGCGCGTTTCGATCTTGAAGGCATCGCCGACGAGAACGTGCCGGCCGTGGTCACCGACGGCGACCTCTCCACCTCGCTGCTGGGCATGAGCTATCTCTCGCGCTACGAGATGACGCTGACCAGCGAACTTCTGGTGCTGCGCCGCTAGGCCGATTGCGCGGCCCGGCGCAATCGCCATACTGGCGCGGCCGAGACGAGGAGTTCCGATCATGGCAAAGGCGAAGAAGGGCGAGGATCCGCAGGCGATCCCCTTCGTGGGCGACATCACCGACTATCTCGAGCACGGGGCGCCGGAAGCGATCCGCAAGGCGATCGGGCGCGCCGGCAAGGACGATATCCTGGCGCCGAACTTCCCCTATGACCGCGAGATGAAGCGCAAGGACTACGAGGCGCAGATGAAAGTGCTTCAGGTCCAGCTCGTGCGGATGCTGCATGACCTCCTGCGCACCGGCAAGCGGCTCTGCGTGCTCTTCGAGGGGCGGGACGCGGCCGGCAAGGGCGGCGCCATCGAGCGGATGCGCGAGAACCTCAATCCGCGCAGCGCCTATATCGTCGCCCTGCCGAAACCGACCGAGCGCGAGGCCACGCAATGGTATTTCCAGCGCTATGTCGACTGGCTGCCGGCGGCGGGCGAGATCGCGCTCTTCGACCGCTCCTGGTACAACCGCGGCGTTGTCGAGAAGGTCTTCGGTTTTTGCACCGACGACCAGCGCAAGCTCTTCTTCCGGCAGCTGCCGGAGTTCGAGCGGATGCTGGTGGACGAGGGCATCACGCTCGTCAAGCTCTGGCTGAACGTCGACCGAGGCGAGCAGCTGCGCCGGTTTCTCGCCCGCGAACGCGATCCGCTGAAGCAGTGGAAGCTCAGCTGGATCGACGTCGAGGGGCTGAAGAAGTGGGATGACTACTCGAGGGCGATCCGCGAGACGCTCGACAAGAGCCATACCGCCTTCGCGCCCTGGACCGTGATCCGCGCCGACGACAAGAAGCGCGCGCGGATCGCCGCGATCCAGACGGTGCTGCATGCGGTCGATTTTGCCGGGCGCGACCTGGGGGCGATCGGCATGATCGACGGAGCCATCTGCGGCGGGCCGGACCGTCTTGACTCCTAAGCGCGGATATCATCACGGCAACCTGCGCGAAGCGCTGGTGGAAGCGGCGCTCAAGGTCATCGAGCAGCAGGGGCCACAGGGGTTTTCACTGTCGGACGCGGCAAAGTCGGCGGGCGTGACGCCGGCCGCGGTCTATCGCCACTTCTCCGGCAAGGAGGATCTGCTGGCCGAGATCGCGCGGCGGGGTTTCGAGATCTTCGCCGCGGCGATGGCTGCGGCCACGGGCGACGGCAGGATCGCCGCGCTCAGGACCTTCGAGGCGACCGGGCGCGCCTATCTGGCCTTTGCCCGCGCCTATCCGGGCCATTACATGGCGATGTTCGAAAGCGGCATCTCGCTCAACGCCAACCCCGATCTGGCGCGCGCGGCCGACCGGGCACGGGCGATCTTCACCCGCGCCGCCGAGGCGCTCTCGGAACATATCCCCGCCGGGCGGCGGCCGCCGGCGGCGATGTTCTCTGCCCATATCTGGGCGATGAGCCATGGCGTCGTCGAGCTCTACAGCCGCGGCGCCCCCGGCGCGCGCGTGCCCTTCGCCCCCGAGGACATCCTCGAAAGCGGCATCGGCATCTACCTTCGCGGGCTGGGCCTTCTGCCGCCTGACGCCTGACGCCTGACACCTGAGGGCGACTTGTATCGGTGACAATTCATCCCGGCGCGGGCCTTCGCGCGCCCTTGCCGAGGCTCTCGCGCGTGGCTACGGATGGGCGCCATGAGCACCCATCCCGCCACGGTCCCGCAGGACGACGACGCCCGCGCCCGGCGCAATGTCGCGGTGCTGGTGGCGGCGCAGGCGGTGCTTGGCGCGCAGATGCCGATGATCTTCACCGTCGGCGGGCTGGCCGGGCAGATGCTGGCGCCCAACCCCTGCTTCGCGACGCTGCCGATCTCGATGATCGTGCTGGCCTCGATGCTGTCGGCGACTCCGATGTCGGCGGTCATGAGCCGGTTCGGACGGCGGACCGGGTTCTGGATCGGCACGCTCGGCGGTGCCGCCGGCGCCGCCGTCGCGGCCTACGCGCTTTTTGTCGGGTCGTTCGCCATCTTTCTCGCCGGCTCGCTCCTGACCGGCATCTACATGTCGGCGCAGGGATTCTATCGCTTCGCCGCCGGCGACACGGCCTCGGACGCCTTCCGGCCCAAGGCGATTTCCTGGGTCATGGCGGGCGGGCTCCTGTCGGCCGTGATCGGACCGCAGCTTGCCACCGCCACGACGGGGCTGCTGCCGGTGGCGTTCTTCGGCACCTATCTCGCCGTCATCGCGGTCAACGTGCTCGGCGCCTCGCTCTTTCTCTTTCTCGACATTCCGCAGCCGAAGCGGCCGGGCAACGACGCGCCGCAGGGGCGCAGCCGGGGCGAACTTCTGCGCGATCCGGTGATCAGGGTGGCGATCGTCTGCGCGATGGTGAGCTACGCGCTCATGAACCTGGTGATGACCTCGACGCCGCTTGCCGTCGTCGGTTGCGGATACCACGAGACCGATGCCGGCCATATCGTCACCGCGCATGTGCTGGCGATGTATGCGCCGTCGTTCTTCACCGGCCATCTCATCGCCCGGTTCGGGGCGCCGAAGATCGTCGGTATCGGGCTCTTCATTCTCGCCGGGGCCGGGGCGGTGGCGCTTTCCGGGGTCGATCTGGCGCAGTTCTTCGTCGCGCTCGTGCTTCTGGGGATCGGCTGGAACTTCGGCTTCATCGGCGCAACGACGATGCTCTCATCGGCCCACGAGCCTCATGAGCGGGGCCGGATCCAGGGCGTGAACGATCTGGTGGTCTTCGGCGGCGTGACACTGGCCTCGCTGTCGTCGGGCGGGCTGATGAACTGTTCCGGCACCAGCGTCGTCGCCGGCTGGCAGGCGGTGAACATCGCCATGCTGCCGTTCCTGGTGCTGGCGGGCGGCGCGCTCATCTGGCTGGTGATGCGGCCGGCGGCCGACTAGGCCGGCCCGGGGGGGGGCGTTGCCCCCGACGCCGCGGGGCGGCGTCTCCCCCATGGGTATTTGGCAGCAAAGAAGCCGGTCGCGCGGTCAGAAGGTTCCGGCGAGCGCGCGGCCAAGCAGGCTGGCGCGCCGGCGGAAGGGCGAGAGCGCGAGCCTTGCTGCGGCAATCCTCTCCGGCCGGGCGGCGGCGCGCGCGAGGATCGCCGCGGCCGAGGCGCCGGGCCAGAGCGCCGGGCGGGCGGAGGGCGGAATCGAGGCGCGGGCCGCGCGGGCGCGGGCGATGCGGTCGCGGCCCGCCCCGGCCAGCGCGGCGAGCGCCGCCGGATCGGGGTCGACGAAGGGGCGCCGGCCGCGCGCGACCAGTTCGGGCGCCGCCTCGAGGTAGCGGGCGAGACCCGCGCCCCAGGCGAAATCGCGCACCGTGGCCTCGCAGCGTTCCGGGGCGCCGAGCGCGCGCGCCGCGGCCCACATCAGGTTTCCCGAGGTGGCATCCAGATAGGCGTCGAAGGCGCGGGCGTTTGGGAAGGGTTCGGCCCGGCAGTCGTGGCGCCGGGCCTCGGCGAGGCCGGTCAGGAGGGGCGCGAGGCCGGGGTCGGCGCGCAGGGCCGGGGCGAGCGCCTCGGTCACGGCGTGGCCGGGGCGGTCCTGGCCGGCGGCAAGCTCCTCCAGCGTGTCGATCCACCATTGCAGGCGCATCTCGGCCACCAGGGGTTCGCGCGCGGCCCAGGGCGCGCGCGCGATCTCGAGATTGGCGGCGTAGAGGGGCCAGAGCGCTGCGCGGGCGGCGGCAGGCGTTGCCATCGTGGCTGCGAAGCGGTCCGGATCGCCGGCCTCGACCGAAGCGGCGCAGGCCTCAAGGCTCATGCCGGCGCCGCCCCGTCGCGCACGAGCTTCCAGACGATGGCGTCGAGAAGCGCCTCGAAGGAGGCGTCGACGATGTTCGCGCTGACGCCGACGGTCGACCAGCGATGGCCGGCGCGGTCCTCGCTGTCGATGATGACGCGGGTCACGGCCTCGGTGCCGCCCTGGGTGATCCGGACCTTGAAATCGACGAGCTTCATGTCGTCGATATGGGCCTGGTAGGGGCCGAGATCCTTGGCGAGCGCCTTCGACAGCGCGTTCACCGGGCCGCGGTCCGCGCCCGTCTCGTCCATCGATTCCGAGACCGAGAGCGTCTTGGTGCCGGCGATCTTCACCACCACCACCGCCTCGGAGAGCGTGACCATGCGGTCGTACTTGTTCTTGCGCCGCTCGACGGTGACGCGGTAGCGCTTGACCTCGAAGAAGTCGGGCAGGATGGCAAGCTCGCGCCGCGCCAGGAGCTCGAACGAGGCCTGGGCGCCGTCATAGGCATAGCCCTGGTCCTCGCGCTCCTTCACGCGGTCGAGGATCCGCGCGAGGGCGGGATCCCCGGGGCGCACCGTGATGCCCGCGGCGGAGAGACGGGCGCGCAGGTTCGACTGGCCCGCCTGGTTCGAGATCGGGATCAGCCGTTCGTTGCCGACGCGCGCGGGATCGACATGTTCATAGGTCGCGGGGTCCTTCAGGATCGCGCTCGCATGCAGCCCGGCCTTGTGGGCAAAGGCCGAGGCGCCGACATAGGGGGCCGATCGCAGGGGCACCCGATTCAGGATGTCGTCGAGCAGCCGCGAGCTCTTGGTCAGGGCGCGCAACGCCTCGGGCGTGACGCCGGTCTCGAAGCGCGTTGCATAGGGCTCCTTGAGCAGGAGCGTCGGGATCAGCGTCGTCAGATTGGCATTGCCGCAGCGTTCGCCGAGTCCGTTCAGCGTGCCCTGGATCTGGCGCACTCCGGCGGTCACGGCGGCGAGCGCATTGGCGACGCCGAGGCCCGCATCGTCATGGGTGTGGATGCCGAGACGGTTTCCGGGGACGCCGGCGGCGATCACCGCGCGGACCGCCGCCTGCACGTCGGGCGGCAGCGTGCCGCCGTTGGTGTCGCAGAGCACGACCCAGCGCGCGCCGGCCTCGTGGGCCGCCGTGCAGCAGGCGATGGCGTAGTCGGGATTGGCCTTCCAGCCGTCAAAGAAATGTTCCGCGTCGAAGAGCGCCTCGCGCCCGAGCGCGACGATATGGGCGATCGAGGCACGGATGTTCTGCAGGTTTTCCGCAAGCGGGATCTCGAGCGCGGTCGCGACATGGAACTCATGCGTCTTGCCGACGATGCAGACGGCGGCGGTATTCGCGTTCACGACGCCGGCCAGCACCTCGTCGTTGGCGGCCGAGCGGCCGGAACGCTTGGTCATGCCGAAGGCGGTGAAGGTGGCGCGGGTCTCGGGCCTCGCGGCAAAGAACTCGCTGTCGGTCGGGTTCGCGCCGGGCCAGCCGCCCTCGATATAGTCGACCCCGAGCGCGTCGAGCGCCGCCGCGATCTGGATCTTGTCGGCGACCGAGAACTGGACGCCCTGGGTCTGCTGGCCGTCGCGCAGCGTGGTGTCGTAGAGGAAGAGACGTTCCCTAGACATGGCGTGCCCCTGCTCCCGGTTCGCTTGCGAACCGGTTCGCCCCCGACCCGCCCCCGGGCGCGGGGGCGAAACCGCCTCCACCCTCGGGCCGGCGGCGAACCTGAGTTCGGCGCGATGCGATCGGAAAGCTCATTTCAGGACCTCCAGGATCGCGCGCAACTTGGGTACGAGCGAGCTCTGAGCCGCAGCCATCGCAGGTTGCCCTTCTTCGAACGGCGACACCTGGGCCGAATCTGACCTGGAGCGGGGAAGATGTTCCAGCAAGGCGAAGTGACCGATTTCCACCTTGACGCCATCTGGCGTCACCTTCATTTCGTACCCGAGTGCATGCATCCGAGCTTTGATCTGGTCCGCTGTCACATAGTCTCTTGCGGCTCTAGCAGATACCCACCGGCTCACGACTTCTGAAAGAGCATCCGAATAGTCCTCGCTCTCCGCAACAGCCTCCCAGCCGCCCAGCTCAGGTGTCAGCAGCCCCAAGAGCCCGGCAGATGACAGCAGGAGGCCAGCGTCACCCGACCTTGCGATTTCGTGAAGCGCGGCAAGAGCTCCGGCAGTGTTCAAGTCGTCGCCAAGATAGTCAACAAGTTGCCTGGCCGGCACTTCAGCTGCGGTATGACCTGCCACGAGCGCGCGCCACTTCCTGAGCGTCGCCTCCGCCTGCTTCGCCTTCTCCTCCGTCCAGTCCATCGGCTTGGAGTAATGCGTGGACAGGAACACGAACCGGATCACCTCGCCCGGCACACCCTGATCCAGCAGATCGCGCACGGTGAAGAAGTTGCCGAGCGATTTCGACATCTTCCTGCCCTCGACCTGCAACATCTCGTTGTGCATCCAGACCTTGGCGAAGCTCGCCTCGGGGTGGGCGCACATCGACTGGGCGATCTCGTTCTCGTGGTGGGGGAACTGCAAATCGATCCCGCCGCCGTGGATGTCGAAACTGTCGCCCAAGAGCTCGTGGCTCATGGCCGAGCATTCGATGTGCCAGCCGGGGCGGCCGCGGCCCCAGGGGCTCTCCCATCCCGGCAGATCGTCCGGGGACGGCTTCCACAGGACGAAATCCATCGGGTCTTCCTTGAAGGGCGCGACCTCGACCCTTGCGCCGGCGATCATGTCGTCGACCGAGCGGCCGGAGAGCGCCCCGTAGTCCTTGCAGGAGCGGACGCGGAAGAGAACGTGGCCCTCCTTCTCGTAGGCATGCCCGCCGGCGATCAGCCCCGCGATCATCGCGATCATCTGGCCGATGTAATCGGTCGCGCGCGGCTCATGCGTGGGCGTGAGGTTGCCGAGCGCGCCCATGTCCTCGTGATACCAGCGGATCGTCTCGTCGGTCCGCTCGCGGATCAGCTCCTCGAGCGTGCGGGGATCGCCGGCGTCCTTGCGGGCCTGCGCGGTCGCGTTGATCTTGTCGTCGACGTCGGTGAAGTTGCGCACGTAGGTGACGTGATCGGCGCCGTAGGCATGACGCAGAAGCCGGAAGAGCACGTCGAAGACGATGACGGGGCGCGCATTGCCGAGATGGGCGCGGTCATAGACCGTCGGCCCGCAGACATACATGCGTACATTCGCGGGGTCGATCGGGGCGAAGTCCTCCTTCGTCCGCGTCTTCGTGTTGTGCAGCCTGATCCTGGTCATGACCTTCCCTCGCGCAGGCATCCCCGCGGCGGGCTTAGCAGTCTCCTTTCGGCTTGGAAACAGAGGAACGGCCCGCCTGACGATGTCAGCCGGCAATGCAGATGATGCAGATGATCGCCGTCGCTCTCATGCTGCCTGCATAGCGCGCGGCGCCCCGCCTGCCAAGGCTTTCCATCGGCTCTGCCGCGTGGCAGGATCGGGCGATGAGCCGCGACCGCGTCAACCGCATCTGCGCCGCCCTGCCCGGCGCCCTCCGCTCCGATCCCTGGGGCGGCGGGCACGATGCCTGGAAGGTCGGCGGCAAGATGTTCGCCTGCGTCGGCGCGATGCGCGAGGGCGTGAGCGTGAAGACCGACGGGATCGAGACGGCGACCATGCTGATCGAGGCCGGGGTGGCCGAGCGGGCGGCCTATTTCCATCGCTCCTGGGTCTATCTGCCCGAGGATGTGGCCGCGGACGAGCTTGAACACAGGCTCGTCCAGGCCTACCGGATCATCCGCGCGGGCCTGCCGAAGAAGGCGCAGGCGGCGCTGCCGCCCGCGACCGGCTGATCCCGCGGCGGCGCCGGACACCGCCCTGCCCCTGCGCCGCCCTGCCCCTGCGCCTTGCAGCCCCTGCGCCGCTCAGCCGCCGAGCTTCGAGAACTTCTCGCGCGGATCGGGTCCGATCCCGAGCCAGCCGGCGATGACACGCCGGACATGGGCGATGATCATGCTCTTCTGGGTCTCGCCGCGCTGGCGCGCGGCGATCATGTCGGCACCGCCGAGCGCCGGGAAGGCGGCCTCGATGGCGGTCGGGCCGACAAGCACCTGTCCGCTCGCGGCATCGACGACCTGGATGGTGAAATCGATGTTGTGGACGCCGCCCGAGGGCCGGGCCTCGGCCTCGAAGGTCAGGGCGTGGAAGCGCGACATCACCGCCTCGATCCGCACCGGGCGGCTGCCGTGGAGCCCCGAGGCACCCTGGCTGATGGCATCGGTCATGATCTGGTCGACCTGGGCGTAGCGGTCGCCCACGGGATCCTCGCGCCAGACGATATCGGCGCGCGGCAGAAGCGTGCGGGCCTCCGAGACGGTCAGCGTATGCGGCACGTCGACCTCGACCGAGGCAACGCGCCACTGTGCCGAAACGGCGCGATCCACCGGGGCGTCATAATCCGTCTTGAAGACCGCTCCGCACGCGGCAAGCGCGAGAATTGCGGCGACCATCGCGGCACGTCTTGCAAGAGAGGGGGGCGGCATCTGCTTCTCCTTGTCGTTCACTCGTCAGCGGACCTGCCGGCGATACGAATCGCCTCCGCGCGGCATAGAATGCCAGTGCTCGGGCGAAATGGCGACTGCTCCCCCAGATATAGTTGCGCGATCGGCGCCATTGCGCATCCTGCACGGCCACCGGCGAGGTCCGGAACGGGGAACACGGGCGGGGGGACTCGAGCGGGGGAGCCCGCGCAATCCGGTTTCACCCGGCTGCGCGCCGTGGCACTCTGGCGCCCGGGGCGCGCCGCGCCCGATCCTCTCCGGAGATACCATGCCGCGTCGCCCGATTGCCATTGCCCTTCCGATCGCCCTTGCCCTTGCCATTGGCGGTGGCGGTGGCGGTGGCGCCGGCGCCGAGCCCTATCCCGCGCTCACCGATCCCCATGTCACCGATCTGGCCGGGATCCTCGACCCGGCGGCCGAGACGCGCCTTGGCGCAGACCTCGCCACGCTGCAGCGCGAGACCGGCGTGCAGATCAGCGTCGTGACGATCCGCTCGCGCGCCGATTACGATCCGTCGCCCTCGCTCCAGGCCTTTGCGACCGGGCTCTTCAACGCCGCCGGCATCGGCAGTGCCGCCCGCAACGACGGCATCCTCGAACTGGTCGTCGCGGACGACCGCGAGATGCGGATCGTGCTCGGGGCCGCCTACGATCAGGGCTATGACGTGCTGGCCGAGGATATCGTCGCGCGGTTCTTCCTGCCCGACCTGCGCGAAGGCGCATATCAGACCGCCATCGAAGGCGGAACGGCCGAGGTCGCGGCGCGGATCGCCCGGCCCCGGTCCGAGGCGCGCGCGGCCGAGCCGCTCGACGCCGCGCCGGGCGAGCCGGTGAACTGGGGGCGCAAGCTCATGCCGATCGCGATTCTGGGGCTGGTGGGGGTCGTGGCGCTCGCGCGGCGTAGGAAGAAGCGTTCGCAGGAGCGGCGCGCACGCTGCCCGGCCTGCCGCCGGCCGATGGAGGAGCCCGGCGAAGAACCGGGAACGGCGCCGGTGCCGCCGCTGCCGCTGCGCCGCTGCCCGCATTGCGGCTACCGCGAAGAGCGCGCCGAACGGATCTCGCCCGCCGAGCGGATCTCGCCCGCCGACCGGCAACGGGCCCGGACCGGCGATGACCGCGACCGGGGCGGTGGCAGTTACGATGGAGGCAGATCCGGTGGAGGCAGTTCCGGTGGAGGCAGTTCCGATGGAGGCGGGGCGAGCGGACGCTGGTAGGGATCGGTCCCGCGCACCGATGAAGCCGGCGCGCGGGACCCGGGTGTCACGCTCAGAAGCGGAAGCCGACGTTCACCGAGGCGGTCGTCGCATCCACGTCGGTGCCGGTATTGGCGAAGTTGTCGAAACGGTTGGTCAGCACCTCGCCGCCGACCGTCCACTGGTTGGAGAGCGCATATTCCGCGCCGACGCCCGCGAACCAGCCGTTGTCGCTGTGGCCCGTGCCACCGATCGTGGCCTCGGCGCGCGCCGCACCGCCGGTGGCGTAGATCTGCGCCTTGCCGAGGTCGGCACCGGCCTTCAGCTTCAACCGGCCGATCGAATCGATCTTGTCGGACCCGGCGAAGTTGATGTCGGTCTTGTCCCAGTCGACGCCGGCGCCGACCACCCAATTGCCGAGATCCCAGTCGTAGCCGCCGCGCAGACCGT
Organism: Albidovulum sp.; assembly: GCA_020637635.1. GTDB lineage: Bacteria > Pseudomonadota > Alphaproteobacteria > Rhodobacterales > Rhodobacteraceae > Albidovulum. Next base: position 19,858 of record JACKKB010000005.1, on the reverse strand, counting down.
AGATGGTTCCGTTGTCGGAGGCTGCCCCGGCGGAGCCACGGCCGTAGCCGAGATTGGCGCCGACATAGCCGCCGGTCCAGTCCATGCCCTGCATCACCGGGGCCACGGGTGCCATCACGGGCGGCTCAGCGACCGGCGCGCTGAGGCCGCCGGCAAGCGCGGGAACCGCGATCAGGCCGCCGAGAAGCGCGCCAAGGCCGGTTTTGGTCAAGGTTCTCATCTGTTCTCTCCATTCTGCTCTTTTCGAACGGCGCACACCCGCGCCGCGCATCTTCGGCGCGTTCGGACAGCGGGCTGCCGTTGGGCTATAGCTAGCGATCCGCCGGTCGGCGCCAAGGCCTCTCACGAGAGGTTGAATTGGGCACGGCCAAGCCTTGCCGAGACCGCCGGTTTTCCGCCCGCCGACCGGCGATCCTCCGCCGACGGCGGCGCGGCCGGGCGGATCCGCGCCAGCGATCCGCCCGGGCGACCCGGCGCCATCGCTGTTCCCTTCGCCGCGCGTCTCTGCCATACTGGGGCAAGCCGCCCGTCAGAGGTGGCGCGAGCGAGGACGAGCATGACAACGACCACCCGCAAACCGCCGGCACTGGTATCGCTTCTGCTTTCGGGGGGATTCCTGCTTCTGGCCTTCTACTTCACCTTCGCCGCCGTGCAGGGCGACTACGGCGTCTTCCGCCGGGTCGAGGCCAACGCCGAGAAGGACGCGCTGGTGGCCGAGCGCGACCGGCTGCGCAGCGAGGTTGCACGGATGGCGAACCTGACGCGGCGGCTGTCCGACGACTATCTCGATCTCGACCTCCTGGACGAACGCGCGCGCGACGTCCTCGGCCTGATCCGCACCGACGAGATCGTCGTCAACTGAGCCCCGTCGCTTCCGGCTCGACGCCCGGGCTCGATGCACGGGTGCGGGACCAGAGTTCGGGTCCAGAGTTCGGGCAATTAATGCTCGCGCCACGAATCTCTTTGCGCTATACTGTAGTTTAACGTTGAACTACTTTTTCGCCATTGGGAGGTTCTCGGCATGGCCGGACGAAAAAGCACAGCGAAATCAAACACGTCCAAAGACGACCTGTTGGCCTATTACCGCGAGATGCTGCTGATCCGGCGATTCGAGGAAAAGGCCGGCCAGCTCTATGGCATGGGTCTGATCGGCGGCTTCTGCCATCTCTACATCGGTCAGGAGGCGGTTGTCGTCGGGCTCGAGGCGGCCGCGGAAGAGGGCGACAAGCGCATCACCTCCTACCGCGATCACGGCCACATGCTGGCCTGCGGGATGGATCCCAAGGGCGTCATGGCCGAACTCACGGGGCGCGAGGGCGGCTATTCCAAGGGCAAGGGCGGCTCGATGCACATGTTCTCGAAAGAGAAGCATTTCTACGGCGGCCATGGCATCGTCGGCGCGCAGGTGCCCTTGGGCGCGGGTCTCGCCTTCGCCGACAAGTACAAGGACAACAAGCGCGTCACCTTCGCCTATTTCGGCGACGGCGCGGCCAACCAGGGCCAGGTCTACGAGACCTTCAACATGGCCGCGCTCTGGAAGCTGCCGGTGATCTTCGTCATCGAGAACAACCAGTATGCGATGGGCACGGCGCAGCGCCGTTCGACCTCCACGCCCGATCTTCACACCCGCGGCGAGGCCTTCGGCATCAGCGGCGAGGTGGTCGATGGCATGGATGTGCTGGCGGTCAAGGCCGCCGGCGAACGCGCGGTCGCACAGTGCCGCGCCGGCCAGGGGCCCTATATCCTCGAGGTCATGACCTACCGCTATCGCGGCCACTCGATGTCGGACCCGGCCAAGTACCGGACCCGCGAGGAGGTGCAGAAGATGCGCGAGGAGCGTGACGCCATCGAACATGTGCGCGAGCTGCTGCTGCAGGGCAAGCACGCGAGCGACGATGACCTCAAGACCATCGACAGGGAGATCAAGGCGGTCGTGAACGCGGCGGCCGAGTTCGCCAAGGAAAGCCCCGAGCCGGCCGAGGCCGAGCTCTGGACCGACATTTACGCCTGAGAGGGGAGACGCTCATGGCAACCGAGATTCTCATGCCGGCGCTTTCTCCGACGATGGAGGAAGGCAAGCTCGCGAAGTGGCTCGTGAAGGAGGGCGACAGCGTCTCCTCGGGCCAGATCCTGGCCGAGATCGAGACCGACAAGGCGACGATGGAATTCGAGGCGGTCGACGAAGGCATCGTCGGGCGGATCCTCGTGGCCGAGGGCACCGAGGGGGTGAAGGTGAACACGCCCATCGCGGTGCTGGTCGAAGAGGGCGAAAGCGCCGATGCGGCGCCTGCCGCCACCCCCGCGGCGTCCACCTCGGCGCCCCCCGCCGCGACCCCTGCCAAAGCCCCTGCCCCCGCTGCGGCGGCCCCGGCGGCACCGGCACCGGCCGCCGACCGCTCGCCCGACTGGCCCGAGGGCACGGCGATGAAGACGATGACGGTGCGCGAGGCGCTGCGCGAGGCGATGGCCGAGGAGATGCGCCGCGACGACGACGTCTATCTCATGGGCGAGGAAGTCGGCGAATACCAGGGCGCCTACAAGATTTCCCAGGGTCTCCTCGACGAGTTCGGCGAGCGGCGCGTGATCGACACGCCGATCACCGAACATGGCTTCACCGGCATCGCCGTCGGTTCGGCGATGGCCGGGCTCAGGCCGATCGTCGAGTTCATGACCTTCAACTTCGCCATGCAGGCGATCGACCAGATCATCAACTCCGCCGCCAAGACGCTTTACATGTCCGGTGGCCAGATGGGCGCGCCGATCGTCTTCCGCGGCCCGAACGGTGCGGCCGCCCGCGTCGGCGCCCAGCACAGCCAGGACTATGCCGCCTGGTATGCGCAGATCCCCGGCCTGAAGGTCGTGCAGCCCTATTCGGCCGCCGATGCCAAGGGGCTTCTGAAGACCGCGATCCGCGATGCCAACCCGGTGATCTTCCTCGAGAACGAGATCCTCTACGGCCGCAGCTTCGAGGTGCCCGAGCTTGAGGATTTCACCATTCCCTTCGGCAAGGCCAGGGTCTGGCGCGAGGGCAGCGACGTGACGCTCGTCTCCTTCGGGATCGGCATGGTGCACACGCTCGAGGCGGCCGACAAGCTGGCCGCCGAGGGCATCTCGGCCGAAGTGATCGACCTGCGCACGCTGCGCCCGATCGACTACGATACGGTCATCGCCTCGGTGATGAAGACCAACCGCTGCGTCACGGTCGAGGAAGGCTTCCCGGTCTGTTCGATCGGCAACCACCTGTCGGCCTACATCATGACCCATGCCTTCGATCACCTCGACGCGCCGGTCCTGAACTGCACCGGCAAGGACGTGCCGATGCCCTATGCGGCGAACCTAGAGAAGCTGGCGCTGATCACCTCGGACGAGGTCGTGGCGGCGGTCAAGCAAGTCACCTATCGCTGAGGAGCTGGAGACATGGCAACCGAGATCCTGATGCCCGCGCTCTCTCCGACGATGGAGGAGGGGACGCTTGCGAAATGGCTGGTGAAGGAGGGTGACAGCGTCTCCTCCGGCGACATCCTGGCCGAGATCGAGACCGACAAGGCGACGATGGAGTTCGAGGCGGTCGACGAGGGCATCGTCGGCAAGATCCTGATCGCCGAGGGCACGGCGGGGGTGAAGGTCAACACGCCCATCGCGGTGCTCGTCGAAGAAGGCGAAAGCGCCGATGCGGCGCCTGCGGCCAAGGCGCCTGCGGCGGCGCCGGCCCCCGTTACGGCCCCCGCGCAGGCTGCCCCCGCCTCCGCCCCTGCCCCCGCCTCCGCCTCCGTCCCTGCGGCGCCGGCTGCGCCGGTCGCGGGTGGCAAGCGGATCATCGCCTCACGCCGCTGGCGCGGCGACTGGCAGCGAAAGGCGTAGATCTCAGCGCCATCTCCGGCTCCGGCCCGCGGCCGCATCGTCAAGCCGATGTGATGCTGCCGCGGAGCGGCGCCGCGCGTCTCTGCCGCCGCCGCCGCCCGGCCGCAACCTCGGCTCCAGCCCCTGCGGCTGCGGCGATGCCCGCGGGCGCGCCCGCGGCACCATCGCCCGATGCGAAGGCCGCGACTACGAGGAAATCACGCCTTGACGGGATGCGCAAGACGATCGCCGCGCGGCTGACCGAGGCCAAGCAGACGATCCCATTTCTACCTGCGCCGCTCGGTCGAACTCGATGCGCTGATGGCGTTCAGGGCCGATCTCAACGCCCAGCTCGAAGCGCGCGGCGTGAAGCTCTCGGTCAACGACTTCTTCCTCATCAAGGCCTGTGCGCTGGCATTGCAGGACGTGCCCGATGCAATGCTGTTTGGGCGGCGACCGGATGTTCCGGCTGAAGCCCTCCGACGTGGCGGTCGCGGTCGCGGTCGAGGGCGGGCTCTTTACGCCGGTCCTGAAGGATGCCGACAAGAAGACGCTGTCCGCGCTCTCGGCCGAGATGAAGGATCTGGCCCATCGCGCCAAGACGAAGAAGCTCGCGCCGCACGAATATCAGGGCGGCAGCTTCGCGATCTCGAACCTCGGCATGTTCGGGATCGAGAATTTCGACGCCGTGATCAATCCGCCGCACGGGGCGATCCTTGCCGTCGGCGCCGGGCTCCGCAAAGCGGTGGTGAAGGCCGACGGATCCATCGGTGCCGCCAACGTCATGTCGATGACGCTATCGGTCGATCACCGGGTCATCGACGGGGCGCTCGGCGCGCAGCTTCTGGAGGCGATCTGCGGCTATCTCGAGGCGCCGATGGCGATGCTCGCTGAACCGGCCCTGGGAACAGGAAGCGATGGCAAAGGCGCCCTTAGGGGGCGCCTTTTCTCGTTTCTTGGGGGCGCCTTCTCGTCCCGGGGACCCGTCTCGTCTCGGAGTGGCATCGTCTGCGGGGGGCGTCTCGTCTCGGGGGCGGCTCGTTTCCGGGGGGGCGTCTCGTCTCCGGGGCGCCTGTCTCATCTCCAGGGCCCGGTAGACCCAGCGCCCGCGATGCATCTCTCCCCGAGAACCATGGCCGCGCCAAGGATGAGGCCGCGGTCGAGCATCCGCCGTGCCTCGGCCTCGGCGCCGTCGAGCGCGCGGGCGATGTCGGCATGGGTGAGGCCGCTCTGCCCCGGTCACCACCAGCCTGTCGCCCAATCGCTGTCGGCTGCGGTTCGGCCGCCAGGCGCCGGGCGATGCCGGGATGATCCGGCAGGTCGGAGGCGTTGCAGACAAGCGTTGCGGCAGCATCGGCCCTGGCGCCGGTCCGGGCGACGACCACTGCCTTCGGCGATGCCGAAGCTGAAGCTTCGCCCGCTGCGGCCGCTGGTGGCAAGACCGCAGCGCCGTCGCCATAGCCAAGGCTCACGCGGCCGTGGTCTGCCCCCTGAAGCCCCGCGATCGGCGGTGGTGAAGGCGCCCCCGGCGCGAGGTGAAACGATGTCGCCGCCGTTGTTCGGCTAGGCGCGTTCAAGCGCGGCTGAGGCTGTCATCGCCGCCAGGATCCGTCGGCGACGGCGCCGGCGACGGCGATCATCGGGGTGAGGAAGCGATCGCCCGCATGCGCAAGAGCCGCCCCAGCCATGCGACGTGCGCACGGCGCCGGCAGGCGGGAAGCCTGGCGCGAGCGGCGCGCAAAAGGCAAGCTCGGCCACAAGCCCTTCGGAGCCCGTCGAACCGGCGGGCGGCGGCAGCAAGCCGTCCTCGCGCGCTCCCAGCCCTCTGCCCCGATCAGAAGGTCGATCGGCCCGTGCCGAGGTGCAGCCGGAGCCCGCCATCGCGCAGCGCCGCCTGCAGCCCTTCCAGCATCAGCCCCCCTGCCCGTCCCCAGGGGTAGTTGCCGGGTGCCGCCGGGTGCAGCCCTCGCCCGCCGAGGCCGACCTGACGGACAACCCGCCGGTGATCTCACCGATCGGACGGACCCGTTCGACATGGCCGCCGAGTGCCACGTAGTCGGACAGGCGCATGGAACTCGATTGGTGCCACGAGCGCCGGCGTCGGCACGTAGCCGAAGGAATTCCTCGGCATGTCGGGCGCTCCGCCATGACGGTAATGCCGCCGCCAGGCCAGACATAGGCCCGCGCCCCGCCGCAGGAGACATAGGTCAGCGCCTCCTTCACCGAGCGGGTGAGCCGGACCGGATTGCGTGTCACACCGGCACGGAGCGAACCGCCGGCGCCGCCCATGAAGAGCACCGAACAGAGCGATGGTTCGCAGTTCTCGGCGATGAGATCGACCGAATGGCGCAGTGCCTCAGGCAACGGCGCCGGTTCGGGACGGAGATCGTCGTTCAGAACGTAGTAGCCGTGCTGCTCGCCGGTCGTCGAGACCATCAGGAGCCGCAACCCGGGCCGCGCCACCGCCGGGTCGGGATCGCGCAGGATGGTCAGCGGGTCCTCGACATCGGTGCCGCCCAGCTGGTTCCTGGTGCGGCCACCTGAAAACAGCGCGCCTGGCGTGGACTTGCGCCCCTTCACCCTGATCCCAGAAGGCGGGATGTCGAGAAGCCGCCCGGCCTGGTGTTCGCTCAGCACCCCGGTGATATGGTCGTCGACCACGATCACCTCGTCAGCATGGCTGAGCCACTGGGCCGCTGAACATGCCGATCGTAGCCGAGCCGCAACCGACCTGCATCAGCCGCTCCGGGCTCGCCGTTGACGACCGGCGCCCTGCCGGCCTCGATATCGACCGTGGCGCCGCCGTCTATCGAGATCACGCCTCGCGGTTGCAGAGCTTCAGAGCGTGTCGAGGTGACGCGCCCTCTTTCTTGCCGCCGCCCGTGGGGTGCTCAACACCGCCGAGCGAGAGCATCCGCGAGCCGTGTTCGGACGTCATCACATGACCCACCGGCTCGCCTTCGGCGCGAACAGTGGCGCATTCGTGGCCGAGAAGCGGTCGGTGTCGATCTTCACCTTGACGCCGCAATAGCTGAAGATGCCCTCGGTCACCACCGTCACCATGTCGACGCCGGACACCTTCTGCGAGACGATGAAGGGCGCGGGCTTGTAGTCAGGATAGGTGGTGCCCGCGCCGACGGCGCAGTGATGAAGGGGGCGCCAGCGCCGACGGATCGCCGTCCAGCCGGTGCCCTCGGCCCCGGTGAGGAACAACCGCCTCCGTCGCTCCGCCGCCGACTCGACGATGGTCGGGATCGAGCCGGACATGTTCGCCCGCGTGGTTGGCATAGCGGTCGCAGGCGCCGGCGCGGCCCTCGGCGATATAGCAGAGCACCGGACAGGCATCGCAGCGGATCTTCGCCGCGCGATCCGCCTCGCCGCGGCGCGCGGCCGGGGAGATCGGCGCGCTTTCCGCGGCTGGCGGGGCCGTGGGGTCAGGCGGGGCAGCGGGGTCAGGCGGGGCAGCGGGGTCAGGCGGGGCAGGATCGCTCACGATGCGGCTCCTTTCAGGGCGGCGGCGAGCGCCGCGGGGGTGACCGGCACGCGGCGCAGACGCAGCCCGGTCGCATGTCCGATGGCATTGAGAAGCGCCGGCGCCGTCGGGATCAGCACGTGTTCGCCAAGCCCCTTGGCCCCGAAGGGTCCGTGGGCGTCGGGCTCCTCGATGATGATCGTGGTCACGGGCGGCATGTCGCCGATGGTCGGGATGAGATAGTCGTGCAGGTTCTCGGTCCGGCCCGGCAGGTATTCCTCCATCAGCGCCATGCCGAGCCCCTGGGCGATGCCGCCGTGGATCTGGCCTTCGACCAGCATCGGATTGATGGCGCGGCCGAGGTCATGGGCGGCGGTGAAGTGCAGCGCCCGCGTTGTGCCAAGGGCGCGGTCGACCTCGACCACCGCCAGATGCGCGGCATAGCCATACTGGGCATAGGGCACGCCCTGCCCGTTCTCGTCGAGCGGCTGCGTCGGCGGGTCGTAGGTCTCCTCGGCGGCGAAGACATAGCCGTGCGCGTCGGTCGGAAGCCCGGCCAGCGCGATCTGCACCGTGCGGCCGCCCTCGCGCACCGCAAGCGTGCCGGCATCGAGCGCCATCCCGGCCCCGGCGCCGGCGTTGGCGGCGCGCAGCACCGCGGCGCGCAGGGACGCACCGCAGAGCCGCGCGGCATTGCCGGAGACGAAGGTCTGGCGCGAGGCCGAGGTCTTGCCGGCATCCGGCGTCAGATCGGTGTCCGGGCCGAGCCGCCGGACCGCGGCCACCGGCAGCCCCAGCGCCTCGGCGAAGATCTGGCTGATGACGGTATTGGCGCCCTGGCCGATATCCATCGCCCCCTGATGCAGCACGACGGTGCCCTCGGCGGTGATCCCGGCGCGGATCGTCGAGGGATTGGGGATCGAGGTGTTGCCGCAGCCATACCAGCCGGCGCCAATCCCGACGCCGCGGCAAAGCGCGGAGCCGGTCGCCGCGGCCCCGGCGTTGAATTCGGCGACGGACGCGCGTTCCCGCGCCCAGGCGGGGCGCAGGGCCTCGAGACAGGCGCGGATGCCGACCCCCTGCGCGAAGACCTGGCCGCAGACCGTGGGCGCGCCGTTTTCAAGCGCGTTGAGGATCCGGAATTCGAGCGGGTCGATCCCGAGCCTTTCGGCCAGCTCGTCGAAGAGCACCTCTTGCGCGATCGCCGCCTGCGGCACGCCGAAGCCCCGGAAGGCGCCGGCGGGCGGGTTGTGGGTGAAGATGCCGCGGGTTTCGGCCCGGTAGTCGGCAACGCGGTAGGGTCCGGAGGCGTGCACCGGCACGCGGTTGGCCACGGTCGGCCCCCAGGAGGAATGCGCGCCGGTGTTGAAGACGCCCTCGAAGACGAGGCCCGAGAGCCGGCCGTCGGCCATGGCGCCGATCCTGACATGCATCTCGGCGGGGTGGCGCTTGGTCGTCGACTGCATCGATTCGGTCCGGCTGTAGGCGATCCGCACCTCGCGGCCGGTCTTCAGCGCGCCGAGCGCGAGATAGGGCTGCACCGAGATGTCGAGCTTGGAGCCGAAGCCGCCGCCGACGGCGGTGGGCAGGATGCGGATCCGGTCGCGGCCGACGCCGAGGATCGCGGCCATCGCCTCGAGATCCATCACCGGCGCCTGGGTGCAGGCATGGATCTCGACCCGGCCGTCGACCACCCGGGCAAAACCGGCCTCGGGCTCGATATAGGCGTGTTCGACGAAACCGGTCAGAAAGCGGCCCTCGACGGTCGCGTCCGCCCGCGAAAGCGCCGCCCCGGCATCGCCGCAGGCGACCCGGCCCCCGCACATGAGGTTGCCCGGCCGCTCCGGATGCAGCAGCACCGCCCCCGGCGCCTCGGCCTCGGCCGGGGTCGCGAGGGCGTCGAGCGGTTCCCAGCGCACCGGGAAATCGCCCGGATCGAAATCCGCGGCCGCCTCCGGCGTGGCGACGATGGCGGCCACGGCCTCGCCGCGGAACCGCGCGCGGGTCTCGGCGAAGACCGGCTGGTCGATGAAGCCGGGGATGACGCCAAAGCGGTTTTCGCCCGGAACGTCGGCCGCGGTCAGGACGGCGGCGATGCCCGGGCGCGCGGCCGCCCAGGCGTCGAGATCGCCGAAGACGAAGCCGGCGTGGGCATGCGGCGAGCGGACGATCCGCAGTTCGAGCGTGCCTTGCGGTGCCACGTCGTCGCCATAGGCCTCGGCGCCCGAGACCTTGGCGGCGCCGTCGGTGCGGCGGATCGCATCGCCCACGCGCCCGGTGCCGGACAGCGCCGCCGGCGCGCCGGTCACCGCGTCGATGATCTTGCGGTAGCCGGTGCAACGGCAAAGAACGCCGCCCAGCGCCTCTTCGACCATGGCGGCATCGGGCGCCGGCGTCTCGCGCAGGAGCGCGACCGCGGCGGTGATCATGCCCGGCGTGCAGATGCCGCATTGCGCCGCGCCGTGGTCCTGAAAACGCTCGGCAAGGCTCCGGCCGTGGGGGTCGTCCCGCGTCAGCCCCGCCGCGGTTTCGACCCGGCGGCCGCCGGCCTGCTGGGTCGGCACCAGACAGGCGCAGACCGGCGCGCCGTCGAGAAGCACGGTGCAGGCACCGCAGTCACCGGCGTTGCAGCCGATCTTCACGTCCCGCGCGCCGAGCCGTTCGCGCAGCGTCTCGGACAGCGTCTCGCCCGGGCGCGGCGCGGCCTCGGCGGCGGATCCGTTGAGGATGAAGGTCACGGTCGCGGCGATCTCGGCGTCACGCATCCGCCGCCCCCCTTGCAGCTTCGGCGACGGCGCGCAGGCAGAGCGCATGTGCCACGTCGAGCCGGTAGGAGGCAGAGCCGCGCACGTCGTCGATGGGCCGAAGCCCGGCCATGAACCGCTCGGGATCGGCAGGCAGGGCCAGAGCCTCGGCCGGGGTCAGCCCGACCAGTGCCCCGGCAAGCGCCGGCAGCGGGCGGGCGACCGGCGAACAGGCGCCGACCGCGATCCGCGCCGTGGCGATCCGGCCGCCACGCAGGGTGACGAGCGCCGCCGCCATGGCAATGGAGATGACGAGGTATTTGCGGCTGCCGAGCTTGACGAAGGCGGCGCCGGCGCCCTCGGGCGGTTCGGGCAGATGCAGCGCCACCACCAGTTCGCCCGGCCCGAGGTCGGTCCGCCGCACGCCGGTCACGAACCGGTCGAGCGGCAGGCGGCGGCGCCCCGCGGCCGAGGCAAGTTCGACCTCGGCCTCGAGCGTCAGAAGCGGCGGCATGCCGTCGGCCGCGGGCGAGGCGTTGCAAAGATTGCCGCCGACGGTGCCGCTGGTCTGGATCTGCAGCGCACCGACCTGACGCGCGGCGGCACGGAGCCCGTCGAAGGCCGGCGGCAGATCGGCCCGCGCGACCTCGCTCCAGGTGCTGGTCGCGCCGATCCGCCAGCCGCCCGGGACCCGCGCGATGCCGCGCAGCCCCTCGGTGCGGCTGATGTCGAGGATCGCGCGGCTGCGCTGGCGCATCCGCTCGGCGGGGAAGAAATCGGTGCCGCCCGCAACAACGGCCAAGGGTGCCGCGCTCAGCTCCGCGAGCGCCTCATCAAGCGAGCGGGATTGCAGATATGGCACGGCACCAGCCTCGCGATATTGCTTGTATGCTAACGGTATGACCGGCGCCGCGCGCTGTCAAATCAAACCCTCGCACGGACGCGCCGCGACGGCAATCCGGGATGCCCGGGGACGCGACCCGTCGCGCGACGGCAAGCGCGGTGGCGCTGATCGGCGCCCGCCGCGCCGCTGCGCGCGAGACCGCCCCCAAGCCGGCGCGATTGCCCTCGCCCTTCCGGGAGGGGCGAGATCGTCTCGACGGATCCGGGGGGCCGCCGGCCGGCAGCCGTGGCGGTCCATGAAGCAACAGGACCGGTGACGCGACGATTCGGCGCCACTTTCCCCGACCCACCGGGTCAACCGACGGCACCGCCGACAAAGGGTATCGAATCCATTGAAAGGATGTTGTCCACCGCGCTTTCTGCGTGACGGATATGTGCCCGCGGACCGGACGCGCCGAGCCGCCCGGTGCGTGTCTCTCGGGCAGGCGATGGACCGGTCATGCTCTGCCAGCGATCCGGGTTCCGGCCTCGGCGCCCAGCGACGGCTGCCGCCCCTCCCCTCCCGCGCTCAGGGTTGATCCATCGCCGCGCGCCATTCCGCGAGAAAGCCTTGCCTTGAAATCCTGTCGAGCGGGGCGAGCAGGCCGGGATCGAGACGGATCGGCCGCAGATAGGGTTTCAGCGCGAAGGCGCCCGCGTCGATCGCGGGAAGGCCGGCGGCGGCAGAGATCAGTTGCTGGCCGCCGGGCGACAGGAGAAAGGCCACGAATGCTTCGGCCGTCGTCGGATCGGCGGCCCCGCGCGGCACCAGCGCGGTGCGCAGCAGCGTCAGCGTGAAGTCCTCGGGCTCGACGACGACGAAGCCGGGCGCGGTGCGGCCGTCCGCCGCCGCATAGCTGCCGAGAACGTTGTAGGCGATCAGGAGATCGCCCTGCCGCACCGCCGCGATCATGTCGCCGGAGCAGCAGAAGAGCCGCGCGTCGAGCCGGCCCATGACCTCGGCCAGACGCCAGAAGGTGTCCGAGAGGCGCGCCTCCTGCGCGGCGAAGAGGTAGCCGGCGCCGGAAACCTCGGGGTCGTAGGTGCCGACGCGGCCGCGGAACCGGTCGGGATGGTCGCGCAGAAGCGCGATCAGGTCGCGGCGGGTATGCGGCATCGGCAAGCCGCCGTCGAGCGCATGGTCCGACAGGATCATCGTCACCGGCTCCTGCGCCACGGCGACGAGAAGGTTGCGCCAGCGCGACCAGTCGGGCCGGGTCCGCAGCATCTCGGCCGGCAGCGGCCGCGCGAAGCCGTCGTTGGCGAGCTTCATCTGCAGGTCCATCGCCGAGGAGATGACGACATCGAAGACCGCGCCCTCTTCGGCGATGGCGCGGTAGACTTCCTGGCTGGAGGCGAGCGTGTAGTCGAGCCCGATCCCGGGCGTGCGCGCGAGCCAGCCCTCGATCACCGGGCGCAGGAAGTCGATGTCGGTGGTCGAGAGAACCGCGAGCCGGCGCGCTGCGTCCGGCGGCCCGAAGTGCGCGCTGGCCTCGATCTCGTAGCCCCGGGCCGGCATGACCGGCCCCGCAAGCGCGAGGATCAGCCCGGCAAGGGCAGCGCGAATGTTGCGCATGTGCCGCCTCCTTCCCTTGGCGACAGGTCGAACCGCCCGCCCATCGCCGCCGCCGCCTCGGCCACGATGGTCAGCCCAAGACCCGATCCGGGCACGTCGCCGACGTTGCTGCCGCGGCGGAAACGGATCGTGAAGGCCTGCGGCGCGGCACCGTCAAGGCCGCGGCCGCGGTCGGCGATGCGGATCTCGGCCATGGCGGCGCCGGCGCCTCCCCCTGCGGGCGCGAGGGTGGCGAGCACGATGTCGATCGCGCTGTCGGGAGGCGAATATTTCACGGCGTTGTCGAGCAGGTTGCGCAGCGCCGCCTCGATCAGGACGGCATCGCCCCGGATCCGCAGCGGCTCTGCCGGCAGGCTCGGCAGGAGCGTGATGTCGCGCATCGCGGCGATCGGGCGGCTGCGTTCGACCAGCGCCGCGACGAGCGGCCCGAGCGCGATCTCGGCCATCTCCTGCTGGCCGGCGCGGTAAAGGACGGTGGCATGGTCGAGAAGCTGCCCGGCCGAGCGTGCGCCTTCGTCGACGGCGCGGATGAGGCGGCGGAGCCGGGCCCGCGCAGGTTCGTCGCTGGTCTCGCGCAGCGCCAGTTCGGCCTCGTTGCGCATCACCGAAAGCGGCGTGCGGATGTGATGGGCGGCCTCGGCGATGAAGGTCTCGGTCTGCGAGAGAGTGCCCCGCAGGCGGGCGATGAAGCCGTTGAGCGCGGTGACGAAGGGCGAAAGCTCGGCCGGCGCCTGATCGCGCAGCGGCCTCAGGTCGCGCGGGCCGCGGCGGCCGACGGCCTCGGCAAGGGTGCCTATGGGACGCAGCAGCGACCCCGCGGCAAGCAGGCTGAAGATGGCGGCGGCCGAAAAGACGACGAGCCCGACAAGTGCGGCGCGATTGGCAAGCCCCTCGGCGATCGCTTCCTGGCCATCGCGGGTCTGGCCGAGCAGCACGAGCAGCGGCGCCGGCCTGCCGGCGACCATCAGGCTGCGCCGCACGGCGGCCACGCGCAGCTCGGTATCGCGGAAGCCGACCGTGTAGAAGCGTGGCGCCAGCGCATCGGGCAGCTCGGCGGGCAACGGCAGGTCGCCGTAGCCGGTGACCGTCCTGCCGTCGAGATCGACGCGGTAGAATATCCGCTCCTCGCCCATCGCCGCGAGCATCGAGAAGGTCACGGGCGAGAGGTCGACGGTCACGCTGCCGCCATCGCGGTCGCCGCCGCGCATCGCCTCGGCAAGCGAGACGGCGGCGGCACCGAGCACCGCGTCGAGTGTCTCTTCTGAGGCGCGGTCGGCGCTGATGCGCACCGCAAGAAAGATCAGCGCCGACAGAACGGCCGAGAGCGCCAGAAGCTGGATCACCAGCCGACGGCGCAGCGAGGTCGGCCGCCGGCGGGTCATGCGCCGCCGCCCTGCCCCGCCTGGTCGGTCAGCCGATAGCCGAGCCCGCGCACCGTCTCGATCCGCGTCCGGCTGCCGGCGAGCTTCTTGCGCAGGCGGCCGACATAGACCTCGATCGCATTGTCGGAGACCGGCTCGGAGAACGAGAAGAGCCGGTCGCAGAGGTGATCCTTGGACAGGATCCGCCCCGGCGCGGCGATGAAGAGTTCGAAGAGCCGCATCTCGCGCGAGCGCAGGTCGCGGCTTTCGCCGGCCACGGTCAAGGTCGCCGCGAAGGGGTCGAAGACGAGATCGGCGTAGCTGCGCAGGCTTTGCGCCTCGCCGCCCCGGCGGCGCAGGACGGCGCGGCATCGGGCCTCGAGCTCGGCGAAATCGAAGGGTTTGGTGATGTAGTCGTCGGCGCCCGTGTCGAGCGCGTCGACGCGGTCGGAGACGGCCGACCGCGCGGTCATGACGATGACCGGGGTGCGGTCCTCGGCACGGCGATGGCGGGCGAGAAACGCGCGCCCGTCGCCATCCGGCAGCATGATGTCGAGCAGAATCAGGTCGTAGCTGGCAGCCGCCAGGCAATCGGCCGCCTCGGCCAGGGTCGCGGCCGCATCGACGGCGTGGCCGTCGAGCGCCAGCCGCATCGCGACCGAGGCCGAAAGTTCGCGATTGTCCTCGACCAGAAGAAACCTCATCGGTTTGCCCGGCCCGCCGAATGACCATTGCGCATTTTGTGCCGCCCGTGACAGGTTGGTGTCAGCTTTCCAGCTTTGACTGGCCGGCGCAAGCGTCGCCCCGGAGAGCGGCGGCGTATCTGACTGTCTGGGAGGACAAGGATGAAACTGACCCTCATCAGGGCGCTGGGCACCAGCGCCGCAATCAGCCTCATGGCGGCATCGGCAAGCTTTGCCACCGAGTGCATCGCGCCGGCGAACCCCGGCGGCGGCTGGGACTTCACCTGCCGTCAGGTCGGCAAGCTGCTGTACGATCTGAAGCTCGTCGATCAGCCGGTGCAGGTCACCAACATGGCCGGCGGCGGCGGTGGCGTGGCCTATGGCTATGTCGTGACCGAGCGCGGCGACGACCCCGACCTGATCGTCGCGGCCTCGTCGGCGACGACGACGCGGCTGGCGCAGAATGCCTTTGCCGGAATGACCGCAGACCAGGTCCGCTTCGTGGGCGCGATCGGCGCCGATCCGGGCGTGATCGTGGTCGCCAAGGACAGCCCGTTCAAGACGCTGACCGACCTCGTCGACGCGGTGAAGGCCGATCCCGGTTCGGTGGCCTTCGCCGGCGGATCGGCGGCTGGCGGCTTCGACCACATGAAGCCGCTGCAGGTGCTTGAGGCCGGCGGCTTCACCGACATCCGCGCGGTGAAATACATCGCCGTCGACGGCGGCGCCGATGCGATCACGCAGACGATCGGCGGCCATACCCAGGCGATGACCGGCGACATGTCCGAAACCATCGGCTTTCTGAAGTCGGGCGACATCCGCATCCTCGCGGTGCTGACCGACGAGCGCGTGCCGGGGTTCGAGGACATCCCGACCGCCAAGGAACAGGGCTTTGACGTCGTCGCCGTCAACTGGCGCGGGCTCTACGTGCCCAAGGGCATCTCGGACGACCAGTTCAACGCCTGGGCCGAGAAGCTTCAGGCCGTCGCCGACAGCGCCGAATGGAAGCAGATCATGGCCGACAACGGGCTCGCCCCGTTCACCAAGGTCGGTGCCGACTTCCAGGGCTGGGTCGACAAGGTGATCGCCGATACCGAGACCATGTCGCGGGAACTCGGGGTCATCCAGTGATACGCTCCGACCGGGTCTTCGGCCTGGCGATCGTTCTGGTGGCGCTGGCGATGATCGCCGGCGCCCTCCAGTTCCAGGAGCCGTTCTTCGCCAGCGGCCCGGTCGGGCCCAAGGTCTTTCCGATCCTCATCGCCGGGCTGATGGTCCTCTGCGGCGGCCTCATGATGGCACGGCCGGATCCCGAGCCGGACTGGCCGCATGCGATGTCGCTTCTGCGGATCGCGGTCGCGGTGGTGGTGATGGTGGGCTATGCCTATGCGCTCAAGCCCTTCGGCTTCCTGCTTCCGACGGCCATCGCCTCGGGCGTCATCGCGGTGCTGATCCGGCCCGATGCCCTACGCGCGACGCTGACCGGCGCCGGGCTCAGCGTCGGCCTCTTCCTCATCTTCAAATACGCGCTCGGCCTCACGCTCGTGCCCTGGCGCTGGCCCTTCTGACCCGGAGACCGGCATGGACACGCTCTCGAACCTCGCGCTCGGCTTCTCCGTCGCGGTGACGCCCTTCACCCTCTTCCTGGCGGTGGTGGGCTGCTTTCTCGGCACGATCATCGGCGCCCTGCCCGGCCTCGGCCCGGCCAACGGCGTGGCGATCCTCATTCCGCTGGCCTTCACCATGGGCTTCGATGCGACCGAGGCGCTGGCGCTTCTGACCTCGGTCTATTACGGGGCGATGTATGGCGGGCGGATCTCCTCGATCCTGCTCAACATCCCCGGCGACGAGCCGGCGGTGATGACCACGCTCGACGGCTACCCGATGGCGCGCCAGGGCCGCGCCGGCGATGCGCTGGTTCTGTCCGGCGTCGCCTCGTTCGCGGGGTCGTTCCTGGCCACGATCGGACTTGCGGTGATGGCGCCGCTTCTGGCCCGCGTGGCCTATCTCTTTGGTCCTGCGGAATATTTCGCACTCTACCTGCTTGCCTTCTGCACGCTCGGCGGGCTGGCCGGCAAGAACCAGGCCAAGTCCGCGATCGCCGCGCTCATCGGTCTTTCCATCGCCATGATCGGCATCGACCCCAACAACGGAACCACGGCGCGCTACACCTTCGGCAACCTGCACCTGAACGACGGCATCAACTTCCTCGTCGCCATCGTCGGGCTTTTCGCCGTGGCCGAGGTCTTCTTCTTCATCGAGAGCCACGGCAAGGACAGCGCGGTCGGCGTGAAGCTCGACAAGGTCACGCTGCCGATCCGCGAAATCCTCAACTGCAAGTGGGTCATGCTACGGGCCTCGATCCTGGGCTTCTTCGCCGGCGTCCTGCCCGGCGCCGGCGCCTCGCTCGGTTCCTTCATGGCCTACATGTCGGAAAAGGCGATCGCCCGGGACGGCGACACCTTCGGCACCGGCAACCCCAAGGGCGTGGCCGCGCCCGAGGCCGGCAACAACGCCGCCGCCGGCGGAGCGCTGGTGCCGATGCTGACACTCGGCGTGCCGGGATCGGGCACCACGGCGGTGCTGCTCGCGCTCCTGATGACGCTCAACATCACGCCCGGGCCGCTTCTCTTCGCCGACCGGCCGGATGTGGTCTGGGGCCTCATCGCCACGCTCTTCATCGCCAATATCGTGCTTCTGGTCATGAACGTGCCGATGGTGCGGATCTTCGTCTACATCCTTTCGGTGCCGGCCTATGTGCTGCTGCCCGGTGTCACCATGGTCTCCTTCGTCGGCGTCTACTCGCTCTCGGGCAGCTATTTCGACCTGCTGATGATGGTGGTCTTCGGCATCGGCGGCTACATCCTGCGCAAGCTCGAGGTGCCGCTCGTGCCGGTCATCCTCGGCGTGCTCCTCGGCAACCAGATGGAGAACTCGCTGCGCAAGGCGATGACGCTGTCGGACGGCGACTGGACCTATCTCTTCTCCTCGCCGATCGCCATCGTGCTCTGGATCGCCGCCATCGGCGGGTTCGTCGCGCCGATGTTCCTGCGCGGGCTGCTGCGGCGGCCGCCGCTGCCGGGCGATGGCGTGGCCGACCAGGACTGAGAAAGGAGACAAGGGGTGGCAACGCGCGTCCTGGTACCCTCGGGCGTTCTCGGGCTCGGGTTCGATCGCGGGGCGCTCGCTCGCGGCGTCGCGCAGCGGCCCGACATCATCGCCATCGACGGCGGGTCCACCGACAGCGGCCCCTTCTCGCTCGGCGCCGGGCAGTCGAAATACGCCCGCGCCGCCACGAAGGCCGAGTGGCGCGAGCTGATGGAGGCGCGCGCCGAGGCGGGCGTGCCGCTCGTCATCGGCACCGCCGGAACCTGCGGCGCCGACGCCACGGTCGACTGGATGGCCGAGATCACCGAAGAGATCGCCCGCGAGCTTGGCCAGAGGCTTCGCGTGGCGCGACTCTATTGCGGCCAGCCGCCCGCGCGGATCGTCGCGGCGCTGGCCGAAGGGCGGATCATGCCGCTCAGCCCCGCCCCAGAGATCACCGCCGAGGGCATCGCGGCGATGAGCAACATCGTGGCGCTCGCCGGGGCCGAACAGGTGCAGGCGGCCCTTGCCACCGGCGCCGAGATCGTGATCTGCGGCCGCACCACCGATACCGCCATCATCTCGGCGCTGCCGCTTCTGCGCGGCGACGATCCGGGCGGCGCCTGGCACGGCGCCAAGATCGCCGAATGCGGGGCGCTCTGTTCGACGAACCCGACCTCGGGCGTCATACAGGTGCTCTTCGACGCGACCGGCTTCACGGTCGAGCCGCTCGCCGAGACCGCCGCCTGCACGCCGCATTCGGTTTCCGCCCACATGCTCTACGAGAACTCCGATCCCTTCGTGCTGCACGAACCGGGCGGGCATCTCGACGTGCGCGAAGCCCGCTACCGTGCGCTCAATGGCCGGCGGGTCCGGGTCGAGGGGTCGCGCTGGGTGCCGGGGCGCTATACGGTAAAGCTCGAGGGGGCGCGGATCGCGGGCTACCAGAGCACCATCCTCGCGATCCTGCGCAATCGCCGCTACGTCGCCAATGCCCGCCTCTGGGCGGACAAGCTTCGGGCCGCGATGTGCGCCCGGATCGAGGCGAAGATGGGCCTGCAACAGACCGAATTCACGCTGGAATTCCGGCTTATCGGGATCGACGGCGCGCTTGGCGTGCTGGAAACCCGGCAGGGCGATCCGGTCGAGGTCGGCGTTCTCGGCATCGTCACCGCCGCGCGCCAGGACGTCGCGACCGACATCGTCAAGCTCATCAACCCCTTCGTGCTGCACTACCCGCTGAGCGAGGACGAGGAGCTGCCGACCTTCGCCTTTCCCTATTCGCCGGCCTCGACCGACCGCGGCGCGCTTTACGAATTCGCGCTGAACCATGTGATGGCGCTCGACGATCCGATGGCGGCGTTCCGGATCGAGGTTTCGGAGATGGGCGCATGACGCTTGGAGAACGCGTGCTGAAGGTGCGCTCGAAGAACGCGGGGCCTTTCTGGGTCACGATCGACATCTTCTGCGGCAGCGATGCGGCCTTCGCCGAGGTGTCGGCCCGGCTCGCGACCGAGCGGGTGGCAGAGCTGCTCGGCACGCCCGCGCAACTCGTGAAGCGCTTCGACATCGCCGATCTCAACGTCGTCAAGTTCTCGGTGCCGCGCCCCGTCGTCCAGGGCGCACGCGACGACCGCGACATGCATGGCGCCCAGTGGGCAGCGCTTCTGGAGGAAGCGGAGCTTTAGGCCGCGCAGAGAGGATCCCGCCACCTTCCGGCGATGGGTCATGCGACCCTGGCAATCGCGCGCGCTGACATGGCCCCGGCGGCCCCGGTGCGGCACGACCCTGGATGCGGCGATGGGCAGGCGGGCGCATCGGCCCGGCTGCGGACCACGGCGACGGGATTGCCCGACGACCCCACCCGCGTCTCCCCTGCCTCGATCGCGCGAAGGCTCTCGACGCCGAGATCGCTATCGGCCCGGCGCGGCCGGCCGCCCGTGGCCGATGGTCGCTGCTGCTGGCCGCTGGCCGCTGGAAGGTTATCGGGTCACGCGTCGCGGCATGGTCGGCTCGGGGGGCCGGACCGGCCCGTGAGAGGCCCGGAGGATGAGCGCAAGGCGACCGGGCACACGTCCGTCAGGCGTTCCGGGAACGCTCCGCCAGGCGCCGCGCCGCCTCGGCCAGGAGCCCGACATCGGTGCCGACGGCGGTGAAGTCGGACCCCGCCCCGCGGACCCGGCGCGCGTCTTCGTCGCGCAGGGTCAGGATGC
>JACKKB010000004.1 GCA_020637635.1 Albidovulum sp. | reverse complement strand
TGCCGACGACCGCGAAACCGGCGTTGAGACCGGTCTCGGCCTCGAGCGACTTGTAGAAATCGACCGAGTACTTGTGGATATGCGTCGTCGCGAAGGACATGTTGAACAAGGGCAGGAGCCCCGCCGCGTGCCAGGTGGAGCCCGATGTCAGCTCGTCCCGCTCCAGCAGCATCGTGTCCCAGCCGGCTTTCGCGAGGTGGTAGGCGATGCCGGTTCCGACGGCCCCGCCGCCGACGACAAGCGCTTTGACATGGGTTCTCATCGGCCGACTCCCTGCAGTGATCCCGCGACTGGCCCCTATCTGACAGACGGGGAAATTCCGGGGCAGGCCGGCCCGACCTAAGTCGGAGGAAAAACGACATGGGCGCGGGCCGCGGGACGGGGACTCGACGCGGCGCACCTGGCTGCTAGGTTCGGGAACCGCCAAACCGAAGGAGATTCCCATGGCCCGCACCGTCATTATCGAGGAAACCGGCGGACCGGAGGTGCTGAAACTCGTGGACCGGCCGGTGGGCGATCCCGGGCCGGGCGAGATCCGGATCGCGCACAGGGCCGTCGGGCTCAACTTCATCGACGTCTATCAGCGCTCCGGCCTCTACAAGCTGCCGCTGCCGGCGGCGCTCGGGATGGAGGCCGCGGGCGTGGTCGAGGCGGTGGGCGCGGGCGTCACCCATCTCAGGCCCGGCGACCGCGCGGCCTATGCCGCGAACCCCGCGGGCGCCTATGCCGAGGCGCGGGTGATGCCCGCCGCACAGGTCTGTCCGCTGCCGAACGGGATTTCCTTCGACGAAGGTGCGGCGATGATGCTGAAGGGACTGACGGTCGACTACCTCTTCAACCGCACGACGCCGATCGCGCGGGGCGACTGGGTGCTGTTTCACGCCGCCGCCGGGGGTGTCGGCCTGATCGCCTGCCAATGGGCACGGTCGGAGGGGATCAACCTGATCGCCACAGCCGGGACGGATGAGAAGTGCCAGCTGGCGCTCGATCACGGCGCGGCCCATGCGATCAACTACCGCAACGGCGATTTCGCCGCCCGCGTGCGCGAAATCACCAAAGGGCGCGGCGTCGATGTGGTCATGGACGCGGTCGGCCGGGACACGTTTGAAGGCTCGCTGAACAGCCTGTGCCCGCTGGGGATGATGATCAGCTTCGGCAATGCCTCGGGCCCCGTGCCGCCGGTAGACCTTCTGGCGCTGTCCTCGCGCGGATCGCTGAAGATCACGCGACCGACGCTTTTCACCCATATCGCCGAACACGCGACCTGCCAGGAGATGGCGGCGCGGCTCTTCGCCAAGGTCACGTCGGGCGCGGTCAAGATCGAGATCGGGCAGCGATTCCCGCTGGCCGAGGTGGCCGAGGCGCATCGCGCGCTCGAGGCTCGGGCGACGACGGGTTCGACGATCCTGACGCTCTGAGCGGGCTCAGTTGCCGACGGCGCAGCGCTTCCCGATGCCCTGCGTGCAGCCGTCGCCGGCGCCGCGCGAGATCTTGATATCCGCCTTGGACGAGGGCTTGGCGACGACGCTCGCCTGCCCGGGCTTCGACGTGCCGCCGCCCCAGAGCTTGGAGAGCGAGCCGAAGAATCCGCCGCCGCCGGAGGCCGGCCCGGCCGTGGCTTCCTGCAGCGAAAGGGCCTGCCCGGGCGCCTCCGCGGCCTTCGGCGCGGACATGCCCTCTGGAACCGTGGCGCCGGCGTCGCCCGTCACCAGGCCGAGGGCCGCGCCCGCTGCGGTGAGGCCGCTCTTGTCGTCGTTGATCTTCGTGGCGAGGTTCATCAGCTGGGCCTCGGCCGCCTTGCCGCGCTCGCGCAGCGCGTCGTTCTCGCGCTCGGTCTGGGCCTCGGCCATGGCGCGCGAGGTCTCGCGGTCGACCGTCGGCACGGCATTGCCGATCCCCGCAAGCGGCGTCTCGAGCGAGGCGTTCAGCTGGTCGTAGTCGATCGCGGTCAGAAGCGCGAGGATATCGTCGTCGGACACGTCGGCGCGCGTGCGCAGGCTGATCTCGAGT
Organism: Albidovulum sp.; assembly: GCA_020637635.1. Taxonomy (GTDB): domain Bacteria; phylum Pseudomonadota; class Alphaproteobacteria; order Rhodobacterales; family Rhodobacteraceae; genus Albidovulum. The sequence continues at coordinate 319,374 of JACKKB010000004.1, read as the reverse complement.
TCATCGCCAAGCCTGCCGATGATGATGCGCGGGCTGTCGGGCGCGCGTTCGGATCCGAACAGGCCGAAGTTGTCGCGGTAGGCGACGCCGCCCACCATCGCAAAGCCCTCGGCGCTGCTCATCGCGTTGAGATTGGCCTCGACCATCTTCAGGCCGACCCCTGCCATGCCGTCAACGTCCCTGCGGCGTTTCAGCCTGAGCGCGATCAGGGCGTCGTCCTTCTCGTAGACGTAGACTTCGCGCGCGTCGGCATCGGCGACCGCGTTGTCGTTCATCTGCGAGAGCATCTTCATCGTCGGATCGTTCTTCAACGCGTCGGGGACGAAAGCGTCCCCGGCGATGTCGTAGCGCTTTTCGAGCCTGGCGATGTCTGCTTCGGCATAGTCGCGGCGGGTCCAGCCCTCGGGCGGTTCGGGCAGCAGCTTGCGCGGTTGCAGCCCGCGCAGCCTGTCGCGCAGGGCCTTTGCCTCCATGGCGCTGCGGGTATCCACGAAACGCGACTTCAACGTGCCGAGATAGGCGACGGGACCGAGCTCGACCGCTGCCATGCCTGCCATGCGCGACTGGTTCACATAGTCGACCCCAACCGCCGCGGTGGCGGTGAGACAGACGAAGGCTCCCAGATACAACTTGGACATGACCGAATCCCGCTAATCACTCAACCGCCATCATTGTCTGAAAACGGGCATCAATATGTCCGCGGGGAGGTAAGTTGCCGGTCTTCGGTCTTCGGTCTTCGGTCTTCGGTCTTCGGTCGCCGGTCTTCGGTCAGGGCGCGGCCGGGCTGCCGCGGCGGGCGAGATAGGCGGCGGCGATAGCGCGCATCCGCGCGCCGGCAAGAACCGGGCCGTGGCCGCAGTGGGCGATGCGGCAGTCGAAGGTCGCGAGCCGAGCCATTGTGGCGAGATAGTCGGACAACGAGGCGCCGGCGATCGTGTCGAGGAGTTCGCCCTCGTAGATCGCATCGCCTGCCAGAAGCATGCCGTCCGCGGCATCGAAAAGTCCGATCGAGCCCGGCGAATGGCCCGGCAGATGCAGGACGGTGAAGACCCTGCCGCCGATGTCGATCGTGTCGCCCTCGGCCAGTTCGCGGGTCAGCGGCGCCGGCACGAGCCGCCAGTCCGCGAGCCGGAACCCGGGCGCGGGCACGGCCAGCAGGCTCGGACCGAAGGCGTTTTCGCGGAACTCGGTCGCAAAGGTGGCGGCGGGGTCCATTGTCGCAAAGACACCGGCCTCGGCGGCGTGGCCGCGCCGGTCGTCGAATTCGTGAAAACCGCCGACATGGTCGACATGGGCATGGCTCGCCACCGCGATGACCGGCCTGTCGCCGATCGGCAGCGCCGGCCGCAGCGGCAGGACGCCGTTGCAGAAGTCGAACTGCAGGTCGGCGTCGCGGCCCCTCACCCAATAGGCGTTGGCGCGGAACATCCCGCTGACGCCGGGTTCCGTGATGCGGTGCAGGCCGGGGGCGATCTCGTCGGTGAGATACCAGCCGGTCACGCTCAGAGCATTCCGGGAACCACGAGATCGGGCGGGCGGTGACCGTCGGCGAAGGTCTTGATATTGATGATGACTTTCTCACCCATCTCGGTCCGGCCCTCGACCGTGGCCGAGCCCATGTGCGGCAGGAGCACGACGTTGGGAAGCTCGCGCAGTCGCGGGTTGACCTCGTGGCCATGTTCGAAGACGTCAAGTCCGGCGCCGGCGATCTCGCCCGTGCGGAGCATCCGCGTCAGCGCGTTCTCGTCCACGACCTCGCCGCGTGAGGTGTTGACGATGACGGCGGAGGGTTTCATGAGCTTCAGCCGCCGCGCGTTCATCAGGTGGAAGGTGGCGGGCGTATGAGGGCAGTTGATCGAGAGCACGTCGACGCGGCTCACCATCTGGTCGAGGCTTTCCCACCAGGTGGCGCCCACCTCCTCTTCCTGCTCCGGGCGCAGCCGCTTGCGGTTGTTGTAATGCACCTGCATGCCGAAGGCATTGGCGCGGCGCGCAACCGCGGTGCCGATGCGACCCATGCCGAGAATGCCGAGCCGGCGCCCGCCGACACGTCCGCCCATCATCGCCGTCGGGGCCCAGCCCTGCCACTGGCCCGACTGCATGAGAGAGAGCCCTTCGGGAATGCGGCGGGTGACGGCGAGGATCAGCGCCATCGTCATGTCGGCGGTGTCCTCGGTCACGACGCCAGGCGTGTTGGAGACGAGCACGCCGCGCTGGCGGGCACTGGCGATGTCGATGTGATCGACACCGGCCCCGTAGTTGGCGATGAGTTTCAGCTTGGCGCCGGCCTGGGCAAGCAGCGTGGCGTCGATCTGGTCGGTGACGCAGGGCACGATGACATCGGCGCGGCGCATCGCGTCGGTCAGTTCATCGCGCGACATCCGGGTGTCGGGGTCGCGCAGCTCGACGTCGAAGAGTTCCTTCATCCGGGTCTCGACGACCGCGGGCAACCGTCGCGTGACCACAACACTCAGACGCTCGGCTGCCATCGCGGGGATCTCCTGTCTTTTCCTTGCGCGCTCCTTTTGTCAAAGTGCCGCCGAACGGGCTGCGCTACAAGCCCCGAATGGGCGGCCCAAGGCAGGAACCTGGCAGTGATGAAAGCAATTCCCGGCCGATGGCTTTTGGTGATGGCCGCGGTCGCATTCCTGGCGCTGCCGGCAAGTCCGCTTGCCGCGGCCACGGGCGAGGTTGCGCCCGAGGCCGACGACGGCACGCGCGGCGACGTCACCAATCTGCCCTTGCCGCGCTACGTGTCGCTCAAGGCCGCGGAAGGCAATGCGCGGCGGGGGCCGAGCCTCAGCCACCGCATCGACTGGGTCTTCGTCCATCGCGGGATGCCGCTGCGCGTCACCGCCGAATTCGGCAACTGGCGCCGCGTGGAGGACAGCGAAGGGCAGGGCGGCTGGGTGCACTACACGCTGCTCTCCGGCGTCCGCACCGTGCTCGTCGAGGCCGACGACAGCACCCTGCGCAGCCGGCCCGAGCCCGGCGCGGAAATCGTGGCCGAGGTCGAGGCGGGCGTCATCGGGCGGCTCGGTGCCTGCAACCCGAACTGGTGTCGTATCACCGCGGGCGGCGAAAGCGGCTGGATCGAGAAGGCCGCCCTCTGGGGTGTCGAGCCCGACGAGATCCGCGACTAGCCCGCGCCCGGACTTTCACGGCGGCAGCGGAGATGCTAGACAGGTCATCCGAAAACCCGCGGGGCCCGCGCTTGCAGACGTCCGAGACCAGAATGAACATTTCCGCCGGTCTTGCCTCGGTGAGTGTCGCACTGACGCTGGTCATCCTGAAACTGTGGGCGCTCGGGGCAACCTCGGCCCTGTCGGTCGCGGCCTCGCTCGCCGACAGCGCGCTCGATCTGATGATGTCGGTGGGCGGGCTTGCGGCGATCCTCTATGCCGCGCGACCGGCCGATGAAGATCACGCCTTCGGCCACACCTCGGTCGAGGATCTGGCGGCGCTGGCGCAGGCACTCTTCGTCTCGGCTTCGGGGCTGGTGATCGGCGTATCGGCAGTGCGCCGGCTCTGGTCGGAAACGCCGCAGCCCCTGACCGACGAGGTCCGCGGGATCGCGGTCATGTGTCTGTCGATCGTCCTGACCGCGGCGCTCGTGCTCTGGCAGCAGCGCGTGGCGCGGCGCACGCGCAACCGCGTGGTGGCCGCCGATTCGATGCACTACCTTTCGGACCTCCTGCCCAACATCGGCGCCATCGCCGCGCTCGCGGTCTCGCATGTCTTCGGCGTCGGCCAGGTCGACAGCGTCGTGGCGCTGGCGGCCGCGGCGGTCCTGGTCGTGGGCGCGGTGCGAATCGGCAAGGGCGCCTGGGACGCGCTGATGGACCGCCGCGCCGATCCGCGGCTCATCGCCGAGATCGGTGCGCTCGCCCGCGACTGGCCGGGGGTGCGCGGCTACCATGACCTCAAGACAAGGACCGCCGGCAGCCGGGTCTTCGTCCACATCCACATCGAGCTCGACGGCAACCAGACGCTGCGGGAGGCGCATGCCATCGGCGCCGGGCTCAGGCGACGGATCATCGAGGCTCATCCCCAATGCGACGTGATCGTGCACAAGGACGTGGCGGGCGAGAACTGATCGGCCGTGTGATGATCGGGCGGGCCGGCCGCGCCCCGTCGCCGGCCCGCAACGGCAAGGGCCGGCCCCGTCAGGCCGGCGCCGCGCCTCGATCCGCCCGTGACTGACCCTCAGCCCTTCTGGACCGCCTTCAGCTTGTCGATGCCGAGCATCTTCATCGCGGCCTTTTCGTAATAGGGCTCCGAGGTGCCCTTTTTCACCTTGCGCAGGAAGTATTTCTCGAAACCGATCTTGGCGAGATGCACCCATTTGCCCGACGAGGCCCAGTTCACGTTGCGCGGCGGGATCTGCGGCTGGGCGACGAAGGCCACGCCGCTGTCGCCGAAATCCGCCAGACAGACCGCGTTCCAGGTGCCGACATTGTCGGGGTCCTTGCCGCGCAGCACCTGACCAAGGTTGTGCGCCGTGGCGGTCACCATGCTTTCGATCATGAAGCCCGTCTTCGGCACGCCGCAGGGCACCGGGGTCGGCCCCATCGGCGGAATCGCCACGCAAACGCCGACCGCGAAGATGTTGGGGTATTTCGGGTTGCGCTGGTGTTCGTCGACGATGGTGAAGCCGCGCGGGTTCGAAAGGCCCTCGATCCCGGCCACGGCCTTGATGCCGCGGAAGGCGGGCAGCATCATCGCAAAGCCGAAGGGTAGCTCCTTCTCGGCCTTCACCGAGCCGTCGTCGGCGATCTCCTCGACCACCATCTTGCCGTCCTCGACCTTCTTGACCCTGGTCGAGGTCATCCACTTGATGTGGTGGTCGCGCATCTCGCCCTCGAGCAGCCCCTTGGTGTCGCCGACGCCGTCAAGCCCGAGATGGCCGATATAGGGTTCGGAGGTCACGAAGGTCATCGGCACCTTGTCGCGGATCTTGCGGCGTCGCAGTTCGGTATCGAGGATGAAGGTGAACTCGTAGGCCGGCCCGTAGCAGGAGGCGCCCTGGACCGCGCCGACGATGATGGGCTTGGGGTTCTTGCAGAATTCCTCGAACTTCCCGCGGGCGATCTCGGCGTGGTCGATATGGCAGACCGACTGGGTATGGCCGCCATGCGGTCCGAGTCCCTCGATCTCGTCGAAAGCCAGTTCCGGGCCGGTGGCGATGACCAGGTAGTCATAGTCGATCGAGGTGCCGTCGACGAGATCGAGCCGGTTCCGCTCGGGGTGCAGCTTCTCGGCGGCGACCGCCTTGAAGTCGATCCCCTTTCTTTTCATCGTCTGGGCGAGGTCGATGGTGATGTCGTCGCGCTTGCGCCAGCCGACCGCGATCCACGGGTTCGACGGAACGAAGTGATAGAGCGGATCCTTGGTGACGACGGTGATGCGGTCTTCAGGCCTGATCTGGTCTTTCAGCTCGTAGGCCATGATGGACCCGCCGAGACCCGCGCCAAGTACGACAATATGTGCCATGCGATGTGCTCCCTCTGCGGCTCCCCGCGCCGCCCATAACATATATAGAACTTTGAATGTAATTTGACCAGAAGCGAAATGTCGCGGCCGAAACGGAACGGGGGCCCACGATCGCGGGCCCCCGGAAGGGTCATGCAGCGGCGCGCCGTGGCGCGCCCTGCGAGGGTCTCGGGTAGCGCGGTGGCCTATTGCGGGATATCGCCCTTGATGCCTTCGACATAGAAGTTCATGCTGAGAAGGTCGCCGTCCGGTGCGGTCTGCCCCTCCGTCAGCCAGACGGAACCGTCCTGCTTGTTGATCGGTCCCGTAAAGGAATGCAGCGCGCCGCTCGCGATCTCATCGCGGACCTTTTCGGCGGCGGCCTTCACGTCGGGCGGCAGCGCATCGGTAATCTCGCCGATCTCGACCTCGCCCGAGGCGATGCCTTCCCAGGAATCGACCTGTTCGTAGGTTCCGTCCAGCAGCGCCTGCACGCGCTTGATGTAGTAAGGTCCCCAATTGTCGATGGTCGAGGTGACGCGCGGCGTCGGCTTGTAGGCGGCCATGTCCGAGGCCTGGCCGAAACCGATCACCTTGCCGCCGGTCTTCGCAGCCTCTGCCAGAGGCGCCGTCGAGTCGGTGTGCTGCGCGACCACGTCGACGCCCTGTTCGATCATCGCCTTGGCGGCGTCGGCCTCCTTCGCGGGGTCGAACCAGGTATAGGCCCAGATCACCGAAAGCTCGACATCCGGATTCACCTTCTTCGCCGCGAGGTAATAGGCATTGATCCCCATGATGACCTCGGGGATGGGGAACGAACCGATATATCCGATCTTGTTCGACTTGGTCACCATTCCGGCGATCGTGCCCTGCACGGTGCGGCCCTCGTAGAAGCGCGCGTTGTAGGTCGACACGTTCGGGTGTTCGCGCTTGTAGCCCGTCGCATGCTCGAACATGACGTTGGGGAACTTCGCGGCGACGTTGTTTGTCGCATCCATGTAGCCGAAGGAGGTCGTGAAGATGATGTTGCAGCCGCTCAGCGCCATCTGGGTCAGCACCCGCTCGGCATCGGCGCCTTCCGGCACGCTTTCCTGATATGCGGTCTCGACCTTGTCGCCCAGCGCCTTCTCGAGCGCGAGACGCCCCTGATCGTGCTGATAGGTATAGCCGCCGTCGCCGATCGGGCCGACATAGACGAAGCAGGCCTTGACGTGATCCATGCCGGCGGCCTGGGCGCCGCCTGCAAGGGTCAGCCCGAGCCCAAGCGCGGCGGAGGCAAGCAGTGTTCTTCTGTTCATTTCAGTCTCCCGGTTGGCGGGGCATTTGCCCCGGTTGATGATTGGCCTCATCGCGAGGCGTGGAAATTCTGCCCGAGGGCGGCAGGGGCATTGAGACCGGCCCGGCCGCGGCCCGACGACATGATGACAAGCACCAGAATGGTTATCAGATAGGGCGACATCGACAAGTACTCGACCGGGATCCGGCTGCCGGCTGCCTGAAGGTTCAGCTGCAGGACGGTGATGCCACCGAACAGGTAGGCGCCGATCAGCACCCGCCAGGGCTTCCAGCTTGCGAAGACGACGATGGCAAGCGCGATCCAGCCGGCGCCGGCGGTGATGCCGTCGGTCCATTGCGGCACCCGCACGAGGCTCACATAGGCGCCGCCGAGCCCGGCCATGGCGCCGCCGAAGACAGTGCAGCCCAGCCGGATGCGGTTCACCTTGTAGCCGAGCGAATGGGCTGCTTCGTGGTTCTCGCCCACCGCGCGGATGACAAGGCCGAGGCGGGTCGCGCGGAGCACCCACCAGACGAGCGCGACGAGCGCGATCGAGGCGTAGACCATCCAGTCGTGGCCGAAGACGACGCGGCCGAAGAACGGGATGTCGGCAAGCGGTCCGAAGGGCACGGCATGGGTGGCCGGGGGCTTGATGCCGTTGTAGCCCTGCCCGGCGAGCGAGGAGAGACCGAGCCCGAAGAGCGTGAGCGCAAGGCCCGTCGCCACCTGGTTGGTGAGCAGGAACTGGGTGAGGAAGGCGAAGACGAGACTGAGCAGCGCGCCGGCAACGGCGCCGCCGGCAAAGCCCGCGACGGGGCTGCCGGTATGGACGGCGGTCACGAAGCCGGCGATGGCACCGATGATCATCATGCCCTCGACGCCGAGGTTCAGGACGCCCGATTTCTCGACGACAAGCTCGCCGAGCGCTGCCAGCATGATCGGCACCGCCGCGACCATGAGCGAGGCGATGAGGATGGTGGGATTGATCGCGCCAAAGTCCATCACTTCATCCCCCAGAAGAACCGGATGCGGTAGTTTGTGAGCACGTCGACCCCGAGCAGGAAGAAGAGCAGCATGCCCTGGAAGACCTGGACGGCCGCCGAGGGCAGGCCAAGGTTCGTGGCCGCCATCTCGCCGCCGACATAGGTGAGCGCCATGAGCAGCCCGGCGAAGACGATGCCGATCGGATTGAGGCGACCGAGGAAGGCGACGATGATCGCCGTGAAGCCGTAGCCCTGGTTGAAATCGATCGAGATCTGGCCGGCCGGCCCTGACACCTCGAAGATCCCCGCGAGCCCCGCGAGCGCGCCCGAGAGACCCATGCAGAAGACCACGAGCCGCGCGGGGTTGACGCCGTGGAAGCGCGCCGCGCGCGGCGCCTGGCCGGCGAGCTTGATCTGGAAGCCGAGCCGGTGGCGTTCGAGCAGGATATAGGCCAGAACCGCCGTCACCAGCGCGGCGACGCCGCCCCAGTGCAGGCCGGAACCGGCGAAGATCTCCGGGTTGGACGCCGCCTTGTAGCTCGAGAAGCTGCGGCTGCCCGGAAAGCCGGCGCCGTCGGGATTGCGCAGGAAACCGGTCGCTGCCTTGGCGAGGATCGTCTCGGCCACATAGACCAGCATCAGCGAGACGAGGATCTCGTTGGTGTTGAACCGGGTCTTCAGGATCGCCGGAATCATCGCCCAGAGCCAGCCGCCGAAGGCGCCGCCCAGGATCATCGCCGGGAAGATCCACCGCGATTCCGTCGGATAGGCGGCAAGACCCACCGAGGCGCCGATGACCGCGCCGATGATGTACTGGCCCTCGGCGCCGATGTTCCAGATGCCGGCCCTGAAGCCGAGTGCGAGGCCGATGGCGATGAGGATCAGCGGCCCGGCCTTCACCAGAAGCTGGCCGCGCAGGTAGAAGGCGAACTCGCCGAAGACCGGATCCCAGAAGATCGTGCGGATCACCGCGAAGGGATCCTTGCCGAGCGCCGCGAACAAGAGCCCGCCTGCGACCATCGTCAGAAGAACCGCGACGACGGGCGTGCCATACTGCCAGAAGGTCGACGGTGTCGGGCGTTTTTCAAGCTTCAACATGATGCGCCACCTCCATGCCGTGGGCTCCGCCCATCATCAGGCCGATCTCGTCGATCGTCAGGCCCTTGACCGGGCGCGGTCGCGTGAGCCGGCCTTCGTTCAGGACCGCGAACATGTCGGACACCTCCAGCAGTTCGTCGAGATCCTGACTGATGACGACGACCCCGGCACCTTCGGCGGCGCGGTTCAGGATCGCCTGGCGGATCGCGGCGGCTGCCGCGGCATCGACACCCCAGGTAGGCTGGTTGATCACGATCACATCCGGCGACTGGTCAAGCTCGCGGCCGATCAGGAATTTCTGCAGATTGCCGCCCGAGAGCGCGCGGGCGGCAACGTGGTTGCCAGGCGTGCGAACGTCGTAGGTGGCGATGATCTCGTCGGCAAAGGCGCGCGTGGCCGGCCAGTCGATGAAACCGCCCCTGTCGAGGTTGCGGCGGATCTGGCCGGTCAGGAAGGCGTTTTCCACCAGCGACATGTCGGGGGCCGCGGCATGGCCGTAGCGGTCCTCGGGGGCCGCCACCAGTCCCGCGCGGCGGCGCTCGGCGGGGCCGAGATCGCCCGCGGCCCGGCCGGCGATGCGAACCCGGTCGGGGGCGCTCTTCAACTCGCCCGAAAGCGCCAGCAGGAGTTCGTCCTGGCCGTTGCCCGCGACCCCGGCGATCCCCAGCACCTCGCCGCGCGCGACGGTGAAGGAGACCTCCTTCAGCGACGTGCCGAAGGGGATCGGCGAAGCGGCATTGAGCGCGGTGACGCCAAGCACGACCTCGCCCTTCTCGGCGGCCTTGCGCTCGGGCGGGGTCAGCACGGCGCCGACCATCATCTCGGCCAGTTCGCGGGCGGTGGACTGGCGCGGATCGGCGCTGCCCACGACCTTGCCGCGGCGCAGGATCGTCGCGGCGTCGCACAGGGTGCGGATCTCCTCGAGCTTGTGCGAGATGTAGAGGATTGCGGTTCCTTCGGATGAGAGCTGGCGCAGGGTCCTGAAGAGGATCCCGACTTCCTGCGGGGTAAGCACGCTCGTCGGTTCGTCCATGATGAGAAGCTTGGGATCCTGAAGCAGGCAGCGGATGATCTCGACCCGCTGGCGTTCGCCGGCGGAGAGATCGCCCACCATGCGCGAGGGATCGAGCGGCAGGCCGTATTCCTCGCTCACCGAACGGATGCGCGCGGCAAGCTCGCGCATCGGCGGCGGGTTCTCCATGCCAAGCGCCACGTTCTCGGCCACGTTCAGCGCCTCGAAGAGCGAGAAGTGCTGAAACACCATGGCGACGCCGGCGGCGCGCGCGGCGCGCGGCTCGACCGGGGCGTAGGGCTGGCCACGCAGCATCATCCGCCCCTCGTCGGGCTTCACGAGGCCGTAGATCATCTTCACCAGCGTCGACTTGCCGGCACCGTTCTCGCCGAGGAGCGCGTGCACCTCTCCCGTGCCGATCCTGAACGACACGTCATCGTTGGCGCGCACGCCCGGGTAGCTCTTTCCGATCCCCTCGACCGACAGAAGTATGTCCTGCATCAGCCCCAGCGCTCCTGTCTGATGGTCCCGCGCGTGTCGCGGCCCAGTAGGTCGGCGGCAACGCCGACCGCAATGGCCTGGGGGTGTTTCCCCAGCGCCGGCTGCCCTATCGGGCAGCGAATGTTCTGGATCCTGGCATCGGCATGCCCCATGGCGCGCAACCGGGCACGGAACCGTGCCCATTTGGTGGCCGATCCGATGAGTCCGCATTCGGCGAAGCCGTGCCGCAGGAGCGCGTCGCAGAGCGCAAGGTCGAGCGCGTGCGAATGGGTCACGATCAGATGCGTGGCCGCGCGCGGGGCGTGGCCGACGGCGCGGACCGGATCGGCGGCGACGAGCGGCCTGACCGCCGCGGGCAGGTCGGGGGGCAGGCGGTCGGCGGCGATATCGACGAGCACGATCTCATGCGCGCCGACCGGCGCCAGGACGCCGGCGATGGCGCGGCCGACGTGGCCGGCACCCCAGATCCAGAGCGGCTCCGCGGCAGGCGCGTCGCGCCCGACACCGGCTGCGAACTCAAGTTCCACGACACCGCCGCAGCACTGGCCCAGCTCGGGGCCGAGCGTCAGGGTGCGGCGGGCAAGCGGGTCGCCCTGCCGCAGCATCTCGCGGGCGATGCGCATCGCCTCCCATTCCAGCGCGCCGCCGCCGATGCTGCCGGCGATGCGATCGGGCCAGACCTGCATCCGCACGCCGGCCTCGCGCGGGGTCGAGCCGCGCGTGGCAACGATGGTGACAGTCACGGGCGCGCTCATCCGCGGGCCTTCTTCACGGCCGCGAGCACCGCCTCGGCCGTCGCCGGTGCCTGCAGGTCGGGATAGTTCGGACCGCAGGCGGCGCAGGCCGCGGCAAGGGCCGAGAAGACCGAGATGCCGAGCATGAAGGGCGGTTCGCCCACCGCCTTGGAGCGGTAGATGGTTTCTTCGCGGTTGGCACCGTCCCAGAGCGCCACGTTGAAGACCCGCGGCCGGTCGGAACAGGCGGGGATCTTGTAGGTCGACGGCGCATGGGTGCGCAGCCGGCCGCGGTCGTCCCAGACCAGTTCCTCGGTCGTCAGCCAACCCGCACCCTGGACGAAGCCGCCCTCGATCTGGCCGATGTCGATGGCCGGGTTCAGGCTGGCGCCGGCATCATGCAGGATATCGGTGCGCAGGATCCGGTTTTCGCCCGTGAGCGTGTCGATCACGACCTCGGAGACGGCTGCGCCATAGGCGAAGTAGTAGAACGGCCGGCCACGCCCGGCACGCCGGTCCCAGCTGAGCTTCGGCGTCGCGTAAAAACCGGTGGACGACAGGCTCACCCGGCCCTGGTAGCAGCGCGCGGCGGCCTCGGCGAACCGCATCTCGGCGCCGCCGACAAAGACGCGGCCGTCTTCGAAACGGACCTTGGCCGGCTGGGTCTGGTGCTCGCGGGCGAGGAACTCGGCCATCCGGGCGCGGATCGTATCGCAGGCCGCCTTCACCGCCATGCCGTTCAGGTCCGAGCCCGATGAGGCGGCGGTTGCGGAGGTGTTGGGCACCTTGCCGGTGTCGGTCGCCGTGATGGCGACGGTTTCGGCGCCGACGCCGAAGGCGGCGGCAGCGACCTGCGCCACCTTGCGGAAGAGGCCCTGACCCATCTCTGTGCCGCCATGATTGAGATGGATCGAGCCGTCCTGGTAGACATGCACCAGCGCGCCGGCCTGATTGAGATGCGTGAGCGTGAAGGAGATGCCGAACTTCACCGGGGTGAGCGCGATGCCCTTCTTCAGGATCGCGTTCGCGGCGTTCCATTGGGCAACCGAGCGCCGGCGCTCTGCCAGCCGGCTGCTGGTCTCGAGCTTCGCCACGAGCGCGTTCAGGATGAAATCCTCGACCTCCATGCCATAGGGGGTGGTCTGGCTTTCCGCGGACGGCTGCGCGGTGCTGCCGACGAGGGCCGGAGCGTCGGCATAGAAATTCGCGCGCCGAACGGCAAGCGGGTCAAGCCGCAGCACCGCGGCGATGTGGTCCATCGCGCGTTCGATGCCGATCATGCCCTGCGGGCCGCCAAAGCCGCGATAGGCGGTCGCCGACTGGGTATTGGTCTTCAGCCGGTGGCTCTCGATGCGCACGTGATCGAGCCGGTAGGCATTGTCGGCGTGCAGCATGGCCCGGTCGGCGACCGGCAGCGACAGGTCCTGGCTCCAGCCGCAGCGGGCGAACTGGCGAAACTCGATGCCGAGCACGCGGCCCTTCGCATCGACACCGGCGCGATAGTCGATGCGGAAATCGTGGCGCTTGCCGGTGATCACCATGTCGTCGTCGCGGTCGTAGCGCATCTTGGCCGGCCGGCCGAGCAGGTGGGCGACGAGCGCGCAGGAAACCGCCAGCGCGTTGCCCTGGCTTTCCTTGCCGCCGAAGCCGCCGCCCATGCGCCGGCATTCGACGCGGACCGCATGCATGGGCAGGCCGATCGCCTCGGCCACCTTGTGCTGGATCTCGGTCGGGTGCTGGGTCGAGCTCTGCACCACGACGCCGCCCTCGGCCGGCAGCGCCAGCGCCGCCTGGCCTTCGAGATAGAAATGTTCCTGCCCGCCCATCTCGAAGCTGCCCTCGATCACATGCGGGGCGGCGGCGATGGCAGTGGCGGGCTCGCCACGGGTCCAGATCACCGGGCCGCCCTCGAACCGGCTGTCGGCGGCAAGCGCCTGATCGACGGTCAGAAGTGCGGGGCGTTCGTCGTAGTCGATCCGGCCTTTCCGGGCGGCGCGGCGCGCGGCGCCATGGCTCGTGGCGACCACGAGGAAGATCGGCTGGCCCACGTAATGCACGGTTCCGGTCGCCAGCAGCGGCTCATCGTGGGTCGAGGGCGAGACATCGTTGGCAAACGGCAGGTCCTCCGCAGTCCAGACCGCGACCACGCCCGGCGCGGCGCGCACCGCGGCAAGGTCGATGCCGGTGATCTCGCCATTGGCCACGGTCGAGAGGCCGAAGGCGAGATGCAGGGCGTTGGCCGGCAGCGGCAGGTCGTCGATGTAGCGCGCCAGGCCGGTGACATGGAGCGTGGCGGAATCGTGGGGCAGCGGCTTGGCGACGCTCATGGCGCGACCTCCAGCACCGAGACGGGTTGGCCCTGGCGTTCGTGGAAGTGGCGCAGGAGCATGTTGGCGGCGGTCTCGAGCCGGTAGCCGGCCGAGGCGCGCATGTCGGTCAGGGGCGCGAAATCCGCGGCGAAGGCGGGCAGCGCCGCCTCGATCGTCGCAAGCGTCCAGGGCTGCCCGGTCAGCGCCGCTTCCACGGTCGCAGCGCGTTTGGGGATACCGGCCATGCCGCCAAAGGCGATCCGCGCGCTGTCGATCGTCGACCCGCTGACGTGCAGGTTGAAGCAGCCGCAGACCGCAGAGATATCCTGATCGAACCTCTTGGAGAGCTTGTAGCAGGCCAGTGCCGGTGCCGTGGCGGGGATCGTCACCGCCTCGACGAACTCGCCCGGGGCGCGGTCCTGGCGGCCGTAGTCGAGGAAGAAATCCTCAAGCGGGATCTCTCGACGCGCCTCTCCCCGGCGCAGGGTGAGCCGCGCGCCCATGGCGATCAGCGCCGGTGGCGCGTCGCCGATGGGCGAGCCATTGGCGATGTTGCCGCCGATGGTGGCGGCTCCGCGCACCTGTTCGGAGGCGAAACGGCGCAGAAGCTCGGCAAAGGACGGGTGGCTTTCCCTGACCGCCTTGCGCAGCGCCGCGATGGTCACGCCGGCGCCGATCCGCAATCCGTCCGCAGTGCTCTCGATCCGCTTCAGGTCAGAGCAGGCATGGAGAAAGGCGACCTCGGGCAGGTCGCGCAGCTGCTTGGTGACCCAGAGCCCGACGTCGGTCGCCCCGGCGATGAGCGTCGCGTCGGGATGGGCCTGATACCAGCTCGCCAGTTCGGCGGCGCTTGCCGGAGCGAAGGGGGCGGGCCCCGCCGCCAGATCCGCCACCTCGTCGCCGATCCAGGCCGGCGCGGGCGTGCCGGCAATTGCCTCGGCGGCCCGAAGGATGGGCGCGTAGCCGGTGCAGCGGCAGAGATTGCCGGCGAGAAGGTCGTCATGATCCGTGGCGCCGTTCGCCTGTGCCGTGGCAAGCGACATCACGAAGCCCGGCGTGCAGAATCCGCACTGGCTGCCGTGATGGTCGACCATCGCCGCCTGGGCCGGGTGCATCTCGCCCTGCGGGCCGGTCAGCCCCTCGACGGTGCGCACCGCGCGGCCGTGAAGCTGCGGCAGGAAGAGAATGCAGGCGTTCAGCGCCCGCGTGCCGTCGGCATCCGTCACCATCACGGTGCAGGCGCCGCAGTCGCCCTCGTTGCAGCCTTCCTTGGTGCCGGTGAGGCCGCGCGTTTCTCGCAGCCAGTCAAGCAAGGTCCGCGTCGGTGCATCGGCCCGCACGCTGACAGGGTTTCCGTTCAGCAGAAACGCTATCTCGTTCATCGAGTGAACCTGCCGCCTTCTCTGCGTCCGGAGTTCCTGCGCGCCCGCCCGATGCGGCGTAAAGCGATCCGCGCCCCCGTATCACCCGGGTCAATTGAGCGCCGGACCGGTTCACAAGGCAAGAACTATCTTATGGCGGGAGCAAGAAGAAGTTTCAGTCAATTCCTGAAAGCCGGGGCGAAGGCGGATCCTGGCACTGGCAATGCGGACGCGATCGGCTATGATGACCGGGGGCACGCGCTGGCAGAGCGATATCGATGCAGACCGTCCTCGCCGTACTTGTTCTGGTGGCACTCGCGGCGGTTGCCGCGCAGATCGTTCTGGCGCGCGGATTTCGCGCCGAGATCCTCAGCCGAGCGGCGGCGCTTGCCGCGCTGCCGGTCCCCGGCCCGCGCCGCGATCTGCCCGACATCGTCTATGCCTTCGCCCGCAAGGGACTTGCCGATCCCGAAACGCCGCCGCAGCGGGTGATTTTGCGGCAAAGCGCGCTCCTGCGCCTGAAACGGGGCGGGAAGTTCGTCCCCCTTGCGGTCTGGCAAACGATCGCGCTTGGCAGCCCCGGCTTTGTCTGGGAGGCGCACAGGCCGGGGATCCTGCCGAAGATCCGGGTGCTCGACTGCTACGTCGAAGGTCACGGCAGGCTCGAGGCGCGGGTGCTGGGGTCGATCCCGGTCGCCCGGGACCAAGGCGCCGAGATCGATCTGGCGGAGGCGATGCGCTATCTCGCCGAACTGCCCTGGGCACCGGATGCGATACTCGGCAACCCCTCGATCAAGTGGCGAACGGTCGGCACGGCGCGCGTCGAGGCGGCGCTCGATCTGCCCGGGGGCGCGGCGCGGGTCACCTTCGGCTTCGACGCCGCAGGCGACATCGTCGAGGTCACGGCCCGCGACCGCCCTGCGGGGCGCGACGCCGAGGGCCGGCGAGCGTTTCTCGACTGGCGCGGGTCGTTCTCGGACTACCGCGAGATCGGCAACCGGCGCGTGCCGATGCAGGCCGAGGTCGGATACGACTATCCCGAAGGCTACGAAGCCTACTACCGCGGCACGGTCACCGCCTATTCCGTCGTCTGATCGCGCGCGCCCCGATCCGGCGCGCGGCAAACAGTTCAAGGTTAAACCATAACTTTGGCGGCCGGCCGGGTTCGAAGTGTCGGGCAGTACCGCGGCGCGGTTTCCAGGACGCCCCGGCGGCAGGTCGCGGTCGTTCGTCGCGGCGTCCGCAGGCTCCGGGAACGGCCCCGACAGCCGGTCCCCGGCGGGTCCCGAAAACCCCTCGCCTGCGCAGGGCGCAAATTAACGGATGGATTTCCCCGCCCGGTCCCGTATCCGTTGGACATGAGCAGATCCACCCGATTCATCCATCTCCGCGTTCACACGGAATACTCGCTTCTCGAGGGCGCCGTGCGGCTGAAGAAGCTTGCCGGGCTCTGCGAGAGGATGGGCATGCCCGCCATCGCCGTGACCGACACCAACAACATGTTCGCCGCGCTCGAGTTCTCGGTCTCGGCCGCGGCGGCGGGGGTGCAGCCGATCCTCGGCTGCCAGATCGCGGTCGACTACGACCCGGCGCAGCCCGGCGACAGGCCGCGCCCGCCGGCGCCCCTGGTGCTGCTGGCGCAGGACGAGGCCGGCTACCGCAATCTGATGAAGCTCAACTCCTGCCTCTATCTGCGCGGCGACGGCACGCTGCCGCATGTGACGCTGGACGAGATCGCGGAGCATGCCGGCGGGCTCATCTGCCTCAGCGGCGGGCCGGACGGACCGGTCGGGCGGCAGTTGCGGGCCGATCAGCCCGCCAGGGCCGAGGCGCTTCTGCGCCGGCTCGCCTCGGCCTTTCCGGACCGTCTCTACGTGGAACTGCAGCGCCACCCGGGCGAGGGCGGCCAGTATCCCGAGGCGGAGCGCGCGACCGAGCGCGGCCATGTCGAGATGGCCTATGCGATGGGCCTGCCGCTTGTCGCCACCAATGACGTCTACTTTCCCGCCCCGGAGATGTTCGAGGCGCACGATGCCCTCATCTGCATCGCCGAGGGCGCCTATGTCGATCAGTCCGAAGCGCGCCGGAGGCTGACGCCCCAGCATTATCTGAAGACCCCAGAAGAGATGGCGGCGCTTTTCGCCGACCTGCCCGAGGCGCTTGAGAACACCGTCGAGATCGCGCGTCGCTGCGCCTTCGCGGCGGAACGGCGCGATCCGATCCTGCCGCGCTTTGCCGAGGACGAGGTGGCCGAACTCAGGCGCCAGGCCGATGCCGGGCTGGAAGCGCGGCTCGCCGTCATCCCGCATGCGGTGCCGGTCGAGGACTATCGCCGGCGGCTCGATTTCGAGCTCGGGATCATCGAGCAGATGGGGTTCGCGGGCTACTTTCTCATCGTCGCCGATTTCATCAAGTGGGCGA
The DNA here is from genome assembly GCA_020637635.1 of Albidovulum sp. Lineage (GTDB taxonomy): Bacteria > Pseudomonadota > Alphaproteobacteria > Rhodobacterales > Rhodobacteraceae > Albidovulum. The sequence continues at coordinate 302,207 of JACKKB010000004.1, read as the reverse complement.
AGGATCACGATATCCCGGTGGGCCCGGGGCGCGGCTCGGGCGCGGGCTCGCTCGTGGCCTATGTGCTGACGATCACCGACCTCGACCCCCTGCGCTATTCGCTGCTGTTCGAGCGGTTCCTGAACCCCGAGAGGGTCTCGATGCCGGATTTCGACATCGACTTCTGCATGGACCGCCGCGAACAGGTGATCCACTACGTGCAGGAGAAATATGGCCGAGAGCGGGTGGCGCAGATCATCACCTTCGGTGCGCTCCTGTCGAAGGCGGCGGTGCGCGACGTGGGGCGGGTGCTGCAGATGCCCTATGGCCAGGTCGACCGGCTATCGAAGCTCATTCCGGTCGAGGGCGTGAAGCCGGTAAGCATCGAGAAGGCGCTCGCCGACGAGCCGCGCCTGCGCGAGGCGGCGCGCGCCGAGGAGGTGGTGCAGCGGCTGCTCGACTACGGCCAGCAGGTCGAGGGGCTCCTGCGCAACGCCTCGACCCATGCCGCGGGCGTGGTGATCGGCGACCGGCCGCTCGACGAACTGGTGCCGCTCTACCAGGATCCGCGGTCGAACATGCCGGCCACGCAGTTCAACATGAAATGGGTGGAACAGGCGGGGCTGGTGAAGTTCGACTTCCTCGGGCTGAAGACGCTGACCGTCATCCAGAACGCCCTCGATCTCATTCGCGCGGGCGGGCGGCATCTCAATATCGCGGCCGACGGGCGGCAGCTCTACGCGCCGCCCGACGGGGCCGAGGACCAGATCAACGCCATCCCTCTCGACGATGAGGCGACCTACAGGCTCTACGCCAGCGCCAGGACCGTCGCGGTGTTTCAGGTGGAAAGCTCGGGCATGATGGACGCGCTTCGCCGCATGAAGCCGACCTGCATCGAGGATATCGTCGCGCTCGTGGCGCTCTACCGGCCCGGGCCGATGGAGAACATCCCCACCTATTGCGACGTGAAGAACGGGGTGAAGGAGCTGGAGAGCATTCACCCCTCCATCGACCACATCCTGGCCGAGACGCAGGGCATCATCGTCTACCAGGAGCAGGTGATGCAGATCGCCCAGGTGATGGCCGGCTATTCGCTCGGCGGTGCCGATCTTCTGCGCCGGGCGATGGGCAAGAAGATCGCCGAGGAGATGGCCAAGGAGCGTCCGAAATTCATCGAGGGCTCGCTGGCGCAGGGGGTCGACAAGAAGAAGGCCGGGGAGGTCTTCGATCTTCTCGAGAAATTCGCCAACTACGGCTTCAACAAGAGCCACGCCGCCGCCTACGCCGTGGTCAGCTACCAGACCGCGTGGCTCAAGGCCAACCATCCGGTCGAGTTCATGGCCGGCGTGATGAACTGCGACATCCATCTCACCGACAAGCTTGCGATCTATGCCGAAGAGGTGCGGCGGGGCCTTGAGATCGGCATCGTGCCGCCCTGCGTGAACCGGTCGCAGGCCACCTTCTCGGTCGCGGAGGGGCAGATCGTCTATGCCCTCGGCGCGCTCAAGAACGTGGGCGTCGAGGCGATGCGGCTCATCGTCGAGGCGCGGGGGAACAGGCAGTTCGTGACGCTCTTCGATTTCGCCCGCCGCACCGACCTCAAGCGCATCGGCAAGCGCCCGCTCGAGATGCTGGCCCGCGCCGGCGCCTTCGACCAGCTCGATCCCAACCGCGCCCGCGTGCTTGGCGCGCTCGACGCGCTCGTGGCCTATTCGGCCGCGGTGCATGAGGGGCGCGCCTCGGCGCAGGTATCGCTTTTCGGCGAGGCCGGCGAGGATCTGCCCGAACCGCGGCTGCCGGCCTGCGCCGACTGGTTGCCGGCCGAGAAACTCGCCGAGGAACATCAGGCGGTCGGCTTCTACCTCTCGGGCCATCCGCTCGACGATTATGCCGCGGCGCTGAAGCGCAAGCGGCTGCTGACGCTCGCCGAACTTCAGGCGCAGGCGGACCGCGACGGGGCGGCCGTGGCCCGGGTCGGCGTCCTCGTCTCCGGTCTGCTGGAACGCAAGTCGGCGCGCGGCACGCGGTACTTTCGCCTGAACATCTCCGATCCCACCGGCCAGGTCAGCGGCATGGCACTGTTTGCGGAGGATTTCGACAGTTGCCGAAGGGTCTTCGACCAGACGGCGAAGGTCGTCATGACACTGGAGGCGCGGTTCAACGAGGGCCAGTTCGATCCGGTCGGGCGCGGGGTGACGGCGATGGAGAGCGTGGTGGCCGACGCCGGCGGTGCCGGGCTCAGGATCCATATCGACGACGGCGCGGCGGTGACATCGGTTGCGGGGCTGCTGGCGCGCATGGAGGAAGGTGGCAAGATCCGCAGCCGCGGACCGGTGCGATTCTGCATCGCGACGCGCGAGACCGGCGAGGAGGTCGAGGTCGAGACCGGGCGCGACCATCCGATCAATCCCGAAATCAGAAGTGCGATCAAGTCCCTGCCGGGTGTTCTCCTGGTCGAGGAGATGTGATCCCGTGCGCCGCCTCATGCGCTGGACCGCGGTCCTCATTCTGCTCGCGGGGATGGCGATCCTCGGGCTCCGGCTGCTCTTCCCGATGCCCTCGCTGGCCGGGCGGGTCGCCTCGTCGGCGATCCCTGCGGCCGGGGACACAACGCTCGGACGGGCAATCCTGTCGGTTGCCGCCAGCCACCCCGGCACCTCGGGGATCCTGCCGCTCGGCTCCGGGCTCGAGGCCTTCGCGGCGCGGATGGCGCTGGCGCAGGCGGCCGAACGCTCGATCGACGCGCAATACTATATCTGGCAGGACGACCTGACCGGGCTCAGGCTTCTGGGCGCGTTGCAGGCGGCGGCCGAACGCGGCGTTCGGGTGCGGCTTCTCGTCGACGACAACGGCACGCCCGCGCTCGATCAGGAGATGGCGGCACTCGATGCGCTGCCCATGGCCGAGGTGCGGTATTTCAACCCCTTCGTCCTGCGCCGGCCGCGCCTCCTGAACTACGCCTTCGACTTCTTCCGGCTGAACCGCCGGATGCACAACAAGAGCTTCACGGTCGATGGCGCGGTGACGATCGTCGGCGGGCGCAACATCGGCAACATCTATTTCGAGACCGGCTCCGGCCATCTCTACTTCGATCTCGACGTGCTGGCCGCCGGGCCTGCCGCCGCCGATGTGGGCGCCGATTTCGACCGCTACTGGGCCAGCGCCTCGGCGGTGCCGGCCGCCCTTCTGATCGCGGCGGACCCCGGCGCCGAGGGCAGGCTCGCCGCGCGCGACGCCGCACTTGCCGCCTCGGCGCAGGGCATGGCCTACGGCGAGGCGGTGCGCGCGACGCCGATCGTCGCGCATCTTGAGGCCGGGACGCTGCCGCTCGAATGGGTGCCGGCCACGCTTTTCAGCGACGATCCCGCCAAGGCCGAGGGGCTGGCCGAGCGCGAGGAGTTGATGATCCAGAAGCTGATGGCGGCGATCGGCACGCCGGCGCACTCGGTCGACATCGTCTCGGCCTATTTCATTCCGGGCGTGCGCGGCACCGAACGGATCGTCGGTTTCGCGGCAGGCGGCGCCCGGGTCCGGACGTTGACGAATGCGCTTGCCGCGACCGACGTGGTGCCCGTTCACGCCGGCTACATCGGCTATCGCGAGGCGCTTCTCGATGCCGGCGTCGAGGTCTACGAACTGCGCGCCGAGGGTGCGGGGCGCCGGTCGGTCAACGATCTCGGGATCGAGGAGCTTTCTCAGGCCGCGCTGCATGCCAAGAGCATGTCGATCGACGGCCGCCGCGCCTTCATCGGCTCGTTCAACTTCGATCCGCGCTCCAAGCACCTCAACTGCGAGATGGGGCTTCTGATCGACAGCCCGAAGATTGCCGCCGGAATGTCGGACTGGCTCGACCGGAACCTGCCGCAACTGGCCTGGCGGGTGACGCGAGGTGCCGGCGGCGGCCTTGTCTGGACGACGACCGACACCAACGGCGAGACCCTTGCCTCGACGGTCGAGCCCGACGCGACGCTGCCGCTGCGCGTGCTCGTGCGGGTGATCGGCTGGCTGCCGGTCGAATGGTTGCTCTGATCGCCGTGCCCTAGCGCAGACGGTGACCGAACCAGCGCGCGAAGCTGACCGCAAGGACGATGCGCAGCAGGTGATGTGCGGTCACGTAGAGGATCGAGAGCTTCAGGCTGAGCGCGATGAGCCCCATCTCGACCAGCCCGCCGGGCGCGAAGGCGAGGAAGACGGCGCGCACCGGTTCGTCGGCGAGTGGCGCAACCGCAAAGGCAAAGCCGGTGGCAAGCCCGATCACGCAGGCGGAATTCACGAGTGCCATGCGCAGCGCGGTCAGGATGCGCGCCTTCGGCATGCCGGCAAAGCGCACGCCGAGCGAGGTGCCGATGACCACCTGTGTCGCCGAGACGAGCCAGCCGGGCGGCACCGCGTGGGTGAGGCCCGCCATATGGGCGCCGCCCGAGAGGACGATCGGCCCGATCACATGGCCCGCCGGAAGGCGCAGGCGCAAACCCGCGAGCGCCCCGAAAACGCCACAGGCCAGAAGGACCGCAACCTCGCGCACCCCGAGCTCGCCGCCCGTGACCCTGGCGCCGCTTGCCGACCCCACCGCGTGGCCTTCGAGCCAGGTGAAGGCAAGCGGGATGAAGACGATGGTGACGATCAGCCGGAGGAACTGCAGCATCGCCAGCATCTGGATGTCGGCGCCCGCATCCTCGCCCATCTGCACGGTCTCGACGAGCCCGCCCGGGGCGGCGCCGTAGAAGGCCGTCAGCCGGTCGACCCCCTGGGCGGCATAGAGCCGGAAGCCCATGTAATGCGCCACCGGAATGAAGAGGCAGAGCGCCGCCAGCGAGGGCAGCCACTCCCCGGCCTGTTCGAGGATCTCGGGCCGGGCCGAGCCGCCGATGGCCACGCCGATCACAGGGATGAACATCATGCGGATTTTCTGCGGTGCCTGCGGCAGGTGGCCGAGCGGCCGTAGTCCGCCGATGGTCGCCGCCCCGGTCGCCACGAGCGAGCCGAGCAGCATCGGCAGCGGCAGATGCGCGGCCTTCGCCGCGAAACCGCCGGAAAGGGCCAACACATAGGTCAGCAGGACGGTTGGCCAGTGCGGTCGGCCGAAGAGGCGGATGAAAAGGGACATGGGGGTCGCGAGCGGCTTTCGCGCCCAGCCTGTCAGTCCTCCGTGGCAAGGGCAAGAGCCTCGGCGGCCCTCAGAACACGCGCTGGCTGGCGCGCGACAGGAAGAAGCCGTGGCCTTTGCCGTTGCGGCAATCGATCGCGCCCTCGGTCGCGGTACAGCTGAAGGCGCCCGATCTGACCGTGGTGCCTGCCGGCACCCGCGTGCCGGCGCCGAGATTGGGCTGCACCATCTCGCAGAGGATCTGCACCTCGCCACTGTCGGTCATGAAGAAGGAATTGCCCCAGTCGAGCACACAATCCTCGGGCCGGGGCTCTGCCGGGGCGGCATCGGTCGTGGCGATCACGCAGTAAAGGTCGCCGCCCCCCGGCCGGTCGGCGAGGCTGCAGCGGATGTTGCTGTCTTCACTCTCGAAGGTCAGGACCTCGGCGCCCGCGGGAGAGGCGGCAAGCAGCAGGAGGAGCCAGCGGGCATGCATCTCGGCCTCATGGGCGGGGTGGTCCCATGCTAGCACCGGGGCCGGCTGCCGTCACCAGTGCGGTGGTTTCCGGTCGGCGAGGGGCAGGGCGCCTCCGGCCTCGGCTTCCGCCTCGGCGGCGCGCTCCAGAAGAAGGGTGACCCGGCGCGTCAGAACCGCGATCTCGCGGGCCTGTCGCGCGACCTCGTCCGACAGATCCTCGACCGCGCGCCTCAGATGCGCGACCTCTTCCTCGTTCCGTTGCAGCCGGTCGTCCATCGCTCCCTCGTCTCCGCCCGGGTACTTCTAGCCCGCCTGGCGGCGATTTGCGAGCCGGAGTGGTGCCGGTGCTTGTTCCGTTGGCGCCCATCCGCTACACCCCGGCGCGACACGATGAAAGGCGTCAGCATGGCCAAGGACAAGGGCCCCGTAAGACCGCGCGCGGAAACCCCTAAAGGGTTCCGCGACTACATGGGCGCCGAGGTCAGCGCGCGCAAGGCGATGCTCGACCGCATCGCCGCGGTCTATCACCGCTACGGTTTCGATCCGCTCGAAACCTCGGCCGTCGAGACCGTGGAGGCGCTGGGCAAGTTCCTGCCCGATGTCGACCGGCCGAACGAGGGCGTCTTTGCCTGGCAGGACGAGGACAAGGACTGGCTGGCGCTCCGCTACGACCTGACCGCGCCGCTCGCGCGGGTCGCGGCGCAGTACCGCAACGATCTGCCAAGCCCCTACCGGCGCTATGCGATGGGGCCCGTCTGGCGCAACGAGAAGCCCGGGCCGGGGCGGTTTCGCCAATTCTATCAATGCGATGCCGATACAGTCGGTTCCGCCAGCATCGCCGCCGATGCGGAGATCTGCGCGATGCTGGCCGACACGCTGGAAGAGGTCGGGATCGATCGGGGTGACTACCTCGTGCGGGTGAACAACCGCAAGGTGCTGAACGGAGTGATGGAGGTCGCGGGGATCCTCGACCCCGCTGATCCCTCGAAGTTCGAGCAGGAACGCGGCATCGTGATGCGCGCCATCGACAAGCTGGACCGGCTTGGGCCAGAGGGTGTGCGGGCGCTTCTGGGCGAAGGGCGGAAGGACGAGAGTGGGGATTTCACAAAGGGTGCGGGGCTGTCCGAAGGGCAGGCCGATGTTGTCCTGGGGTTCATGTCCGCCCGACGCGACACCGGGCCGGACACTGTAGCCCGGCTGCGCGAACTCGCAGGCGGTTCCGCCATCGGCACTGAAGGCGCTCAAGAGCTTGAAACCATTGCCCAACTCCTCGCCGCCCAGGGCTACGGTCCCGACCGCATCGTCATCGACCCCTCCGTGGTCCGCGGCCTCGGCTACTACACCGGCCCCGTCTTCGAGGCCGAGCTGACCTTCGAGATCACCGACGAAAAGGGCCGCCCGCGCCAGTTCGGTTCGGTCGCCGGCGGCGGGCGCTACGACGATCTCGTCAAGCGATTCACCGGCCAGTCGGTGCCCGCCACCGGCATCTCGATCGGGGTCGACCGCCTGCTTGCCGCGCTTCATGCCAAGGGGCGGGTGCAGGCCGATACGCACGGGCCGGTCGTCGTCACCGTCATGGACCGTGACCGGATGGCCGACTATCAGGCGATGGCGACCGACCTGCGCCGCGCCGGCATCCGCGCCGAGGTCTATCTCGGCAATCCCAAGAACTTCGGCAACCAGTTGAAATACGCCGACAAGCGCAATTCCCCCGTCGCCGTCATCCAGGGCACCGACGAGGCGGCGCGCGGCGTCGTCCAGCTCAAGGATCTGTTCCTCGGCGCGAAGATCGCCGCCGAGGCGAGCCACGAGGAATGGAAAAGCCAGCCCGCCCAGACCGAGGTGCCGCGCAGCGACCTCGTGACCGAGGTCAAACGCCTTCTGGGGCAGGGGTGAATGGCGCTCAAGGCGGCAGCGAGGGCCGAGGCCGACCGTCTCATGGCGGCGTTCCGCGACGCGGGCGCGGTGCCGGTCGAGGCCGACATCCTGCAACCCGCCGAGGTGCTTCTCGACCTTTACGGCGAGGATATCCGCGCCCGCGCCTATGTCACCGCCGACCCGCTGCGCGGCGAGATGATGCTGCGCCCCGATTTCACCGTGCCGGTGGTGCAGATGCACATGTCGGGCGGCGCGGAGCCCGCCCGCTACTGCTATTTCGGCGAGGTCTTCCGCAAGCAGGAGCATCTGAGCGCGCGGACATCCGAGTATTTCCAGGTGGGCTACGAGGTCTTCGCCCGCGACACCCCCGAGCGTGCGGATGCCGAGGTCTTCGCCCTGTTCTCCGGCCTGCTGGCGCCCCTTGGCCTCCGCGCCGTCACCGGTGATCTTGCCATCCTTGCCGCGGCGGTGCGCGGCCTGAAGACGCTCGAGACGCGCAAGGCCGCGCTTCTTCGCCACATCTGGCGACCCCGCCGCTTCACCCAGCTTCTCGACCGCTTCGGCGGCCGCGCGCCGGTGCCCGAAAGCCGCGCCCGCCTTCTTGCCGCACTGGCGGCGGGCGGGCCGCAGACGGCCGCGCCGCTGATCGGGCTGCGCAGCGAGGCCGAGATCGCGGCGCGCCTTGCCGCGCTTGCCGAAGACGCCGCCGCCCCGCCGATCTCGGCCGAGGAGGTCGCGCGGCTCGAGGATCTGCTCAACCTCTCCGCCCCGTGCCCCGCCGCGCTCGCCCATCTGCGAGAGACCGCGCGCGACATGCCCGCCATCGCCCCCGCGGTCGGCCGGATGGACGCGCGGCTCGACGCGCTCGCCGCGCGGGGGATCGGGGTCGGGACGCTCGATTTCGAGGCGAGCCACGGCCGCACCACGCTCGAATACTATGACGGCTTCGTGTTCTCGTTCCTCGCCGCCGACCCGGACCTGCCGCCGGTCGCCTCGGGCGGCCGCTACGACGCGCTGACGGCGGTGCTGGGGCAGGGGCGGTCGATCCCCGCCGTCGGCGGCGTGATCCGGCCGGGCCTTGCCGCCGATCTGGCGGAGGCGGCGCGATGCTGAAGCTCGGCGTGCCCTCCAAGGGGCGGCTCATGGAACAGACCTTCGACTGGTTCGGCGCCCGCGGCGTGACGCTGCGCCGCGCCGGGTCGGTGCGCGAATATTCCGGCGCCGTTGACGGCATCGCCGGTCTGGAGCTTGTTCTTCTCGCCGCCGGCGAGATGCCGCGCGAACTTGCCGCGGGACGCATCCACATCGGCGTCACCGGCTCCGATCTCGTGCGCGAGAAGCTCGCCGACTGGGACCGGCAGGTGGCCGCCCTGGCGCCGATGGGCTTCGGCCATGCCGATCTGGTGCTGGCTGTGCCGACGGCCTGGGTCGATGTCGACACGCTAGACGATCTCGACGCCGCCGCCGCCGCCTTCCGCCGCGCGCATGGCCACCGGCTGCGCATCGCGACGAAGTATCACCGCCTGGTCCGCGACTTCCTGCGCGCCAACGGCGTCGCCGATTATCAGCTGGTCGACAGCCAGGGCGCGACCGAGGGCACGGTGAAGAACCTCACCGCCGAAGCCGTCGCCGACATCACCTCGTCCGGCGAGACCCTGCGCGCCAACCACCTGAAGATCCTCGCCGACGGGCTGGTCCACGCAAGCCAGGCGACCCTCTATGCGGCCCGCGCCGCCGACTGGGCCCCCGGCCCCCGCTCCGCGCTCGAGGCTCTCTCGCGCCGTACCGGGTTCACGGCACCGGCGCTCTGATCTTCTTCGTTGTGCAAATACCCGTCTCGGGCACCCGCTAGCGCAGGCCGATCTCGGCGAGCGCCAGCGCCATCTCCTCGGGCAGCGCCGTATCGGCCCTGCGCGCCTGCGGCAGGTCGCGCGGCGCGTCTGCGGGGTCGAGGTAGCGCCAGCCCTGGAACGGACGGCGCGGCGCGGGCGCGGTGCGGATCACCGCCGGGTCCATCACGATGCCGCAGCGGCGGATCCCGTCGCCGCGATCGACCTCTTCGAGCCGGAGGATCCGCTGGCGGCAGAGGATCACGCCCTTGATGACCCAGTAGAGTGACCCGCCCGACAGAACCTCGGTCTTGCGCTTCGGCCACATCCGGGTCACGTGGCGCCGCGCGCCATCGGCCAAGGGCGAAGGATTGGTCCGCTGCCAGTCGAGCAGATCCTCGACGCTCTCGGCCCCCACGCAAAGCTTCAGTAGATGAACGAATCCGGTCATGGCACCCCCGGTCGGCAAGGATATGGCACCGCGCCGCGGAGGCAAGCCCCGATACCCGATCTTGCGTTGACCCGCAGGGATGGGGGGCGTATCTTGGCGTTCCTCCCCAGATGCCCCGAGGACAGCAGCCGATGACCCGTTTCGCCGCCCCCATCGCCGAGCAGATCTGGGACATGAAATACCGCTTCAAGACGGCCGACGGCGCGCCCGTCGATGCCACCGTCGAGGACAGCTGGCGGCGCATCGCCCGCGCGCTCGCCGCGGTCGAGAAGGATCCCGCGAAATGGGAAGAGCGCTTCTACGGCGCGCTTGAGGATTTCAAGTATCTGCCGGCAGGCCGGATCACCGCCGGGGCGGGCACCGGGCGCTCCGTCACGCTCTTCAACTGTTTCGTCATGGGAACGATCCCCGACGACATGGGCGGTATCTTCGACGCGCTGAAGGAAGCGGCGCTGACCATGCAGCAGGGCGGCGGCATCGGCTACGACTTCTCGACAATCCGCCCGCGCGGCGCCGAGGTCAAGGGTGTGGCCGCGGACGCCTCGGGCCCCCTGAGCTTCATGGATGTCTGGGACGCGATGTGCCGCACGATCATGTCGGCCGGCTCGCGCCGAGGTGCGATGATGGCGACGATGCGCTGCGACCATCCCGATATCGAGGCCTTCATCGAGGCCAAGCAGGATGCCGCGCGGCTGCGCATGTTCAACCTCTCGGTTCTGGTTACCGACGCCTTCATGGCCGCGGTGAAGGCAGACGGCCCCTGGGAACTTGCCTTCGGCGGCCGCGTCTATCACACGCTGAACGCGCGCGATCTGTGGAACAAGATCATGCGCGCGACCTTCGACTATGCCGAACCGGGCGTGATCTTCATCGACCGCATCAACGCCGCGAACAACCTCGGCTATGTCGAGACGATCGCGGCCACCAACCCCTGCGGCGAGCAGCCGCTGCCGCCCTATGGCGCCTGCCTGCTCGGCTCGGTCAACCTCGCGCGGCTGGTCAGGGATCCCTTCGGCAAGGGCGCCGCGCTCGACGAGGACGCGCTCGACCAACTGGTGCGGGTGGCCGTGCGGATGATGGACAACACCGTCGACGCCTCGCGCTTTCCCTTGCCCGAGCAGGAGGCCGAAGCGCGGGCCAAGCGCCGCATCGGTCTCGGCGTCACCGGTCTGGCGGACGCGCTTCTCATGGTCGGGCTGCGCTATGGATCGGAAAAGGCCGCGAAGCAGACCGAGGCCTGGATGCGGCGGATCGCGCGGGCGGCCTATCTCGCCTCGGTGGACCTCGCGAAGGAGAAGGGCGCCTTCCCGCTTTTCGATGCCGGGAAGTTCCTCGCCTCGGGCACGATGATGCAGATGGACGACGACGTGCGCGAGGCGATCGCGAAGCACGGGATCCGCAACGCGCTTCTGACCTCGATCGCGCCCACCGGCACGATCTCGCTCTATGCCGGCAATGTCTCGTCCGGGATCGAGCCCGTCTTCGCCTATGCCTACAGGCGCAAGGTGCTGCAGAAGGACGGCTCGCGCACCGAGGAGGAGGTCGTGGATTACGCCGTCCAGCTCTGGCGCGAGCGGTTCGGCGACAAGCCCTTGCCCGAGCATTTCGTGAACGCCCAGACCTTGCCGCCGCTCGAACATGTGCGGATGCAGGCCGCGGCCCAGAAATGGGTCGATTCGTCGATTTCCAAGACGATCAACTGCCCCGAGGAAATCAGCTTCGAGGCGTTCAAGGACGTCTACATGGCCGCCTGGGATCAGGGCTGCAAGGGCTGCACGACCTACCGGCCGAACGCGGTGACGGGCTCGGTCCTGTCGGTGTCCGAGAAGGACGAAGAGGCGCCCGAGCAGGATCGGGGGGCGGAGGTCGTCTATCTCTCCGAACCATTGGACCGGCCCCAGGCCCTGGAAGGGGCGACCTACAAGCTCAAGTGGCCCGACAGCGAGCATGCGATCTACATCACCATCAACGACATCGTGCAGGGCGGGCATCGGCGGCCCTTCGAAGTCTTCATCAACTCCAAGAACATGGAGCACTTCGCCTGGACGGTGGCGCTGACGCGGATGATCTCGGCGGTGTTCCGCAGGGGCGGTGACGTGAGTTTCGTCGTCGAGGAGCTGAAGGCCGTCTTCGATCCGCGCGGCGGGGCCTGGATGCAGGGTCGCTACATCCCCTCGATCCTGGCCGCGATCGGGGCGGTGATCGAGCGCCACATGATCGCCATCGGCTTCATCGAGGGCGAGGGGCTGGGCCTGAAATCCGATCCCAAGTCCCGGGCGATGGCGGTGGGCGAGAGCCCGCGCGGGCCGGCGTGTCCGTCCTGTGGCCAGTTCGGGATGCACATGGTCGAGGGCTGCATGACCTGCCCGTCCTGCGGTCATTCGAAATGCGGCTGAGGCAGGAAAAAGCGCCCGCTCCGGTGGAGCGGGCGCAGTCACGGAACGAGGGACAGTGAATAGAAATGCAACTGTTCCGAAGCTGCATCCACGATTCTAATGTAGGAACGTAAACGGATCTTGAAAGCCCGGTCGCGCGGCTGTTCGCAGAGATGTGATCGCTATTGGTGCAGCGCGCTCGGCCAATGCGTGTCGGCGGAGCGAATGTTGCGGTCGATGTCCTGCTGCCAGATCGATCGCACCTCGAGGCTGTTGTTCAGGTAGAGCTTGCCTTCATGGATGGTGAAGGCGTCCGGCATGCTCGAAGCAATCGCCCCCTTGGCCATCGCATAGGCGCAGTAGCCGCCGTATTGGGGCGCGTAGGCCGAGGGATTCATCTCGAAGGCCTCGCGCGATTCTTCTGTGCTGAAGTACCAGGTTGCCCCGCGCCACATCAGCGCGAAGTCCGGACGGCCCTGCTCGGCCTTGCCCTTGGTGAAGTAAGACACCGGGTCGTAGCCCGAGATCGCCACGCCACCCGCGCCGAAGATCTCGGGTTCGTCGGCCAGGGCCGGGCGCAGGATCGTCCCCGCGACCGGAAGCAGAAGGGCCGTTCCGAGGAACAGCCGTCGGGTGATGGTCATGGCTCGCGTGTCTCTTGTTCGTTCACCGCCAAGATGGCACCGCTTGACCTTTCGCGAAAGATGCCTCCCGCAACCGTGAAAAAGCGTTGCAATCCGTGTAGGGCTCATCCGGACCCGGAGGCGGCGTAGAGCGCGACCGCAGCCGCGTTCGAGACGTTGAGCGAGCCGAAGGGGCCCGCGAAGGGGATGCGCGTGAGAAGATCGCAGGTTTCGCGGGTCTTGTCCCTCAGGCCCGGCCCCTCGGCGCCGAGGACGAGGCCGACCGGGCGCGGCCGGGCGGCGGCGAGCCCTGCGGCCAGCGTCGTCTCTGCCGCGCCGTCGAGGCCCAGGAGCATGTAGCCCATCGCCTTCAGCCGCTCCATCGCGGCGGCCAGATTGCCGACGCGCAGATAGGGTTGGCGTTCCAGCGCGCCGCTAGCCGTCTTCGCCAGCGCGCCGGTCTCGGGGGCGGAATGGCGCGCGGGGGCGATGACCGCGCGGGCGCCGAAGACTTCGGCCGAGCGCAGGATGGCGCCGACGTTGTGAGGGTCGCTCACGCGGTCGAGCAGCACCACGAGGGGGGCACCTTCACCGCCCGCGCAGAGCGCTTCGAGCGTGCCCCAGGCAAGCGGTCGAACCTCGAGCGCCGCCCCCTGGTGGACGCTGTCGCGGTCAAGCGGCACATGGGCGTCGAACTTGCGGGGATCGACGATCTCGGGCTCGAGCCCGCCTGCCTGAACCGCCTCGCCGAGCCGGTCGAGCGCGTTCTTCGTCAGCACCAGCCGCAGCTTTTCGCGGCGCGGATTGGCAAGCGCGTCGCGCACGGCATGCAGCCCGAAGAGCCAGACCGTCTCGGCCGCGGCGGCGCGGCGCGCGCGCTCCTTGTCGATCACCCAGGTCGGTTTCCTCATGGCACGGTCCCGTTTGCGAAAGCCCGGAGAATGCGCTGCCCGCAGGGGCGACGCAAGCCCGGAAGCTGCGGTTTTCAGCCTTGACGGCTACCCACCCGGCGCGTATTCAGCCCCGGCGTCGGGCGACGAGCTGCAAGGTGCGGCAGCGGACTGTAACTCCGCCGGGGAGACCCATGCCTGGTTCGATTCCAGGGTCGCCCACCACCCCGCACCTCCCGGTGTCAGAAAGCCCGCCAACGGCTTTCGCGGGAAGGTGAAATCCGCGGCTCGACACCCTTCGCCACGGCTGGGTCGAGGCGGCCATGCAAGATCCGGCCTCGGCATTGCTCGCCTGAAGGCGGGGCACGCATTCTCGTAGGGTTTTCAATTTGTTACCAGGGTCAGTGCCGCTGGATCGGCTTGCTGCGGACTGGCGTGCGTGGGCCAAGCATCCGGACGGACGACAGCGATGCAGAGCAACATGCTCCGGCAGACCGACGAGCGGAAGAAGCGGTCGAGGCCGTTCGTTCCGGGAGGCCTTGGCATGCCGCGCGGAGATGATCTGCGGGGCTTGGGCGGCATGATCGTCATCGAACGCAACGGCATGCCCTGGTGAGAGGCCCCGCGCGGGGCTGGTGCCCGGCGCGGGCGGAGTTTGGGAGGATTGACCGGCACCGGGCCGAAAGGCCGGTCAGGCGGCCGTCTGACCCAGGAGTTCGCGCCAGCGGTGGCAGGCGACCTCGTGGCCATCGCCCGGATGTTCGAGCGCCGGCTCTTCCTTCCTGCAAAGGTCGACCGCGAAGGGGCAGCGGGTGTGGAACTTGCATCCCGTGGGCTGGTTGGTGGGCGAGGGGATCTCGCCCTGAAGCTTCTGCGCGCTGCCGCGGTCGTCGGGGTCGAGCGAGGGGATCGCCGAGAAGAGGGCCTTGGTATAGGGGTGGCGCGGCGCCGCGAAAAGGGTGCGCGTCGGGGCGCTTTCGACGAGCCGGCCGAGATACATGACCGCGACATGGTCGCAGGTATGGGCCACGACCGAGAGGTCGTGGCTGATGAAGAGGAAGGTGATCCTGAGGTCGTGCTGGATCTGTTTCAGCAGGTTCAGCACATCGGCCTGGATCGAGACGTCGAGGGCCGCGACGCTTTCGTCGGCGACGATGAAGCGCGGCCCCGAGACAAGCGCGCGCGCGATCGAGATCCGCTGGCGCTGGCCGCCCGAAAAGGCATGCGGAAAGCGGCGCAGGTGTTCGAGGTTCAGCCGGCACTTTGCGGCAATCTCGCGGACGCGGGCGTCGGTTTCCTCGCGGGTCTTCGTCAGCCCCATGACCTCGAGCGGCTCGGCGATGATGTCGCGCACGGTCATCCGGGGCGAGAGCGCCGCATAGGGGTCCTGGAAGATGAGCTGGGCGCGCTTGCGGTAGTCCCTCAGCTCTGCGCCCGAAAGTGTGGTGAGATCATAGTCGACCTCCTCGTCGCCATAGCGCGCCGACCCGCCGGTGATCGGCACTGCCTTGAGAAGCGCGCGGCCGAGCGTGGTCTTGCCGGAACCGGATTCGCCGACAAGACCGAAGAACGACCCCCGGGCAATGTCGAGATCGACATGGTCGACGGCCTTCAGGATCTGCTTGCCGAAGAAACCGGAGCCGATCTTGAAGCCGACCGAGAGGTCGCGGGCGGTGATGAGGGGGCGCTCGGTCATGCCGGGGTCTTCTCGTCGTGCAGGTGGCAGGCGACGCGGTGAACCGGGTCGACCCTGCGGTCGCGGGGCAGGTCGGTCTTGCAGATGTCGCCCAGGATCTGCGGGCAACGGGTGTGAAAGACGCAGCCCGACGGGCGTTCGAGCGGCGAGGGGATATCGCCCGCCACCGGGGTCAGGGGCGCGTCGAGATCGTCGAGCTTCGGCAGCGCGGCGATCAGGCCCTGGGTATAGGGATGCTTGGGGTTTCGGATCACCTCGCGCACCGGGCCTTCCTCGATCAGGCGGCCGAGATACATGACCGAGACCTTGTCGGCCGTCTGCGCGATGACGCCGAGATCGTGGGTGATGAAGACGATGCCCATGTGAAACTCGCTCACGAGATCCTTCATCAGGTCGATCACCTGGGCCTGAATCGTCACGTCGAGCGCGGTCGTCGGTTCGTCGGCGATCAGAAGCTTGGGCTTCGTGGAGAGCGCCATGGCGATCATCGCCCGCTGGCGCATGCCGCCGGAAAGCTCGAACGCATATTGATCGAAGCGCCGCGCAGGATCGGAAATGCCGACGCGGTCGAGCATCTCCACCGAGATCTCCTTCGCCCTTGCCTTCGACATGTCGGAATGGATCTGCAGCTGTTCGACCATCTGCTTGCCGATGGTGATGGCCGGGGCGAAGCTTGCCATCGGTTCCTGGAAGATCATCGAGATGGCGCCGCCGCGGACGATCTTCAGGTCGCGTGCGGAGGTCAGCTTCAGGACATCGATGGGGCCCGTCTCGCTGTGCAGCGTGATCCGGCTCTTCTCGCCATAGACGGCGTTGCGGGCATTGAGCCGCATCAGCGCCTTGGCGGTGACCGACTTGCCCGAGCCCGACTCGCCCACGAGACCCATCACCTGCCCCTTGTCGAGCGTGAAGGACACATCGTCGACCGCCGTCACCAGACCTTCGTCGGTGCGGAACTGGACAGTCAGGTTCTCGACCTCGATCAGCGCCGTCATTTCTTCGTATCCGAATAGGGGTCAGCGGCGTCGCGCAGCCCGTCGCCGACGAAGACGAAGGCCAGGACCAGCGCCACGAAGAAGATGACGGGAATGAAATACCACTGGTAGTTCAGAAGCACGTCGGCCTTGGAGACGTTCTGCATCAGCGCGCCGAGCGAGTTGACGGGGTCTTTCAGCCCGAGGCCGATGAAGCTCAGCGCGGTTTCTGAGCGGACCATGTAGGGAAACGAGATCATCAGGTCGACGATGATGTAGCTCGTGAACGAGGGCAGCAGATGGCGGCGGATGATATGCCCCGAGGAGGCGCCCGCCAGCTCGGCGGCCAGCACGTATTCCTGCGTCCGTTCGGTCAGCAGATGGGTGCGGATGCGCCGCGCCAGCGTCGGCCAGCCGATGAGCCCGAGGATGATCGAGATGAAGAAGAACCGCGTTTCCGATGACCAGTGATCGGGCATGAAGGCGGCGAGTGCCATGAAAAGCGGGATCGACGGCACCGTCCGGATCGCATCGGTGATCATCTGCAGCACGCTGTCGATCCAGCCGCCGAAATAGCCGGCGACGCCGCCGATGACGAGGGCCAGCACGAAGGAGATGAAGACGCCGAGCGAGCCCACGGCGAGCGAGGTCCAGATGGCATGCAGCGTTCGCCCGAAGATGTCCTTGCCGCTCGCATCGGTGCCGAAGAGGTGGATCTTGCCGCCCTCGACCCCGAAGAGATGCAGGTTCGACGGGATCAGCCAGAGCAGCTTGTAATCCCAATCGCGGACGAAGAGCTTCAGGTAGAGGCGGTGGTCGCGGTTCTCGGTCACCACCCAGCGGAAGTTGGTCTTGATCGAGCGTTCGCGCTCGGTCGCGTAGATGAAGGGTCGGGCCGAAAACCCGTTCTCGTCCCAGAACTTCGGCAGTTGCGGGGCGCCGTTCTCGTAGTTCTCGTCCCGCCCTGCGATCGTCGGGTCATAGGGCGACAGGAACGGCGCGAAGAGGCCCATGAAGACCATGAGCAAGAGCGCCCAGGCGGCGATCATCGCGGTGCGGTTCGACCGGAAGCGGGCCCAGATGAGCTGGCCCTGCGAGGCGGTGAAATAGGCCTCCTTGGCCTTCTGGTCGATGCCACCCGCGGCCAGGGTTTCGGCTGAAGTCATGGACCTATCCCATCATTCCGCGGCGGACTCGCGGATCGATCAGGGCCAGCAGGATGTCGGTCGCGAAGTTCAGCGCGACGATGCTGGCGGTGAGCAGGAAGATGATCGCACCGGCAAGCTGCTGGTCGTTCGACCGGGCGAGGCTTTCGAACAGGAGCGCGCCGGCCTCGGTCAGGGTGAGGATGAGCGCCACGATCGGCAATTCGTTGAAGATCCGGTTGAGGTCGAAGCCGAGCGAGTTGACGACCGGCCCGAGGGAGTGTTTGGCCGGATAGCGCCAGAGCAGTCGTGCCCCCGAGACCCCGCGTGCCGAGGCCGCGGTGACATAGAGCTTGCCGATCTCGTCGAGCATGAGCGCGCGCACGGTCTGCAGCGCGAAGGCGGTTGCCGACCAGCCGAGAATGAAGATCGGCAGCCAGGCGCGCGAGAGGAAATCGCCGAACTTGGCCCAGCTCCAGGCGGCATCGCGGAACTCCTTGGAGAAAAGCCCGGTAAGGCTGTCGCCGAAGACCACGGTCGAGAACAGCATGATGATGAGTGCAAGCAGGAAGTTCGGCAGCGCGAGGCCGAGGTAGCTCACGAAGCGCAGCGAGTTGTTGACGACCGCGTTCTGCGAACTGGCCGAGATGATCCCGATGGGGATCGCGATCAGATAGGACAGAAACAGCGCCGCCATGCAGATCCCGAGCGAGATCCAGAACTTGTCGGCCAGAAGCTGGTTGATGTTCAGGCGCAGGATGCAGCTGTCGCCGAACTCGCCGTGGACGAAGACGTTGTAGACCCACGTGCCCCAGCGCTGGATGAAGGGCTTGTCGAGCCCGAGCCGTTTCTCCTCGGCCTTGATGTCGGCGATGGTGATCTGCGAGCCTTGGGTGTTCTTGAACGCGAGGTAACGCTCGGCGCAGGTGCCGGGCACGAGTTCCATCAGCGTGAAGACGATCAGCGACACGGTCAGCAGCGTGACCAGGGCCATGAAGGCGCGCGTCAGGGCGAATTGTGCGAACTGAGCCATGTCTGCCGGACCGGTGAGAAGGGACGGAAAGGCCGGGGTGGGAGGATCCCACCCCGGCCCGAGGCGATCTCAGATCACTCGTCGAAATACCACTGCGACCCGCGATAGGGGTAGGTGCGGTAGTATTCGTAGGACGCGGTCTTGAATTCGGGGAAGTTCTTCAGCGCGTTGCGGTGATAGATCGGGTCCGGCGTCAGCGCGGTGCCGATGAAGAGAAGGTTCCCCGTCATGTTCGCCACCAGCTTGTTGGCCGTCTCCTTGAACGCGTCGGTCCCCGAGGGCGTCGACTGCAGCGTGTTGATGTCGGTCATCAGCTGCTTGACATAGTCGGGAGGCTCGACCCCGTTGGCGCCTTTGCTGTCGACCCATTCGGCCCAGAGCATGCCGGTGCGGTGGGCGAAGTAGTTCTCGAACGGCGGCACCCAGAGCTCGTTGTTGCCCATGATGATGCCGATCGGCTGACCCTTTTCCCAAAGGCCGACGTCGAGCTGGTTGGAGGATTGCGCAGAACGGTATTCGTCGGGCGTGATTTCCTTCACCGTGGTCTTGATGCCGACATTGGCCCAGTCCTGGGCGATCAGTTCGACCACCTGGCCGGCAATGCCCTGCGTCGCGAACTGCAGGTTAAGCACGAAGGGCGCGCCCGAGGGCAGGTCGCGGAAGCCATCGCCGTCCTTGTCGACGACGCCGACCTGATCGAGCAGCGCCTTGGCGCCGTCGGGATCATATTCGGCCGCGAAGGTCTTCCATTTCGGGTCGATGTAGGCCGGCAACGGCGAGAAGCCGGTGTACTGCTGGATCACGCCTTCGCCGAAATAGGCGGTCTCGTTCATCGCCTCGCGATTGATGGCGATCGACATCGCCTTGCGGAAGTCGAGGTTGTCGAAGACCGCGCGCTTTTCGAGATCGTCCGAGGTGACGTTGAACGAGATCGCATGCATCGCGATCTTCGGCTTCAGCTGGATCGTGTAGCCGCCCTTCTCCTGGTTCTCGAGAAGAAGCGGGGCATCGGAGAGCTGCAGCGACTGCGCCTTGTAGTCGACCTCGCCGTTCACGAGCTTGAGCAGCCGCACTTCCTGGTCATTGGCAAAGACCTCGTCCTGCTCGTTGATGTAGGGAAGCTGCTGGCCCGTCGTGTCGATCTGGAAGTAGAACGGGTTGGCGACGAAATGCCGGCCCTCGGTCGTCTCGCGGATGACGATGTGGCTTTCCAGCGTCGGTGCCGCGTCCTTCGCCAGCTTGTCCAGCTTGTCGGGCGAGTTGAGCATCGGCGTGCCGGTGTCCATCCAGTCCGAGTTGCCGTAGTAGGCCTTGATCGCGTCATAGCCGTCGGCAAAGCCCAGCGATTGCGCCAGCGCGTCGGCATCGGGGTTGATCGCCGGGTGGAACTGGCCAAGGAAGTGCTTGGGCTGGAAGGCCTGGGCGAAATGCGTGGCGAAATGGGCCAGAAGACCCGGCTTCGGCGCCGGCAGCTTGAAGACCACGGTTTCGTCGTCCGGCGTCTCGACGACCATCGGCTGGCCGGCGACCGTCACGTAGTCCTTCGGCTTTTCGTTGATCTTCGGATCCATCGCCAGATTGTCGTACCAGAACTTCACGTCGGCAGAGGTGAAGGGTTCGCCGTCGGACCACTTGTGGCCCTTGCGCAGATGGAACGTGAGCTGGGTGTAGTCGTCGTTCCACTCCCAGGACTTGGCGACGTTCGGGACGATGGTCTCGAGGTCGTCGGAATAGCGCACGAGGTTCACGTGGCGCACCGACATGAAGTCCGAGGTGCCGGCCTCGTTGGCGTTCGACAGCGCGTCGAACGTGCCGCCGTACTTGCCGACCGAGTCATAGGGCACGACGACCAGCGGATCTTCCGGCAGGCGCTCGGCCACCGGCGCCAGTTCGGCCGGGTTGCCCTTGATCTGGGCATTCAGCTTGGCGATCGCGGGGTTCTCGGAGAACTCCATCGTGCAGTTGGCCGCCGTCTGGAATTCCGTCAGGTCGTATTGTTCGGGAAAGGCTCCGGGGGCGATCCCGCCCATGTCGGCAACGGTGATTCCCGGGCAGTTGCCAAACGCCGAGGCCGGCAGCAGGAGCAGCGCAGCGCCACCCATCAATAGACGTTTCATCTTATCTCCCCTGTTGCAGCGCCTTGCTGGCGCTGTGTTTGCGAAAAGGCTATCGACAGGTCTGGCGGCGCGATAGTGCCAGTTGCCCCCGTCGGATCAGACCAAATGCCGCACCGGTAGAACTTCCGGTTTCGACTGTGCCCGACCCCGCCTTCGTCGTTGCGTGTTTGCGTATCGGTTTCATGACCATCGCCGCGTTCGATCATGGCGGCGCGTTAAGAAATGCGTCAACGAAAAAAGTCACAAAAAAACCGTTGCACGCATAAGCGGTGTCTATGCATTCATCGCTTGCCTGGACTTGGGTCGATGAAAAGAGCGCCCCCGCGCCTGCCGGTCGCGCGATTGCCTTTGCCGGCGCCGGCATGCTTTGGCATGGTCTGCGAGACACCAAGAGAACGGAGCGCCGATGTCCACGCTTGAAAACCTCAGCCTTGCCAACCTGACGGTCACCGTCGATGCGGCGCAGATCGCGCTGGTGACGCTCGACCGGGCCGAGAAACGCAATGCGCTCAATGCCGAGACGGTCGAGGCGTTGATCGAGCTTTTCGGCAGGGTTCCCCGCGCCGGCGTGCGCGCCGTGGTGTTGCGCGCCGCCGGCGATCACTTCTGCGCCGGGCTCGACCTTGTCGAGCATCATCGCGAGGACCGCCGGCCTGCCGATTTCATGCATCTCTGCCTGCGCTGGCACGAGGCGTTCAGCAAGATGGAATACGGCGGCGTGCCGATCGTCGCGGCACTGAAGGGCGCGGTTGTGGGCGGCGGGCTGGAACTCGCCTCGGCCGCCCATATCCGCGTCGCCGACCGCGGCACCTATTTCGCCCTGCCCGAGGGCCAGCGCGGGCTTTTCACCGGCGGCGGCGCGACGATCCGGGTGGCCGATCTGGTCGGCAAGGCGCGGATGATCGACATGATGCTCACCGGCCGCATCTACAAGGGCGAGGAAGCGGTGGAGGTCGGGCTCTGCCAGTATCTCGTCGACGACAGCGAGACCAGGGCGATGGAGATCGCGCGGGCGACGGCAGAGAACCCGCCCCTGACGAACTTCGCGATCTGCTCGGCGATCAGCCACATGCAGAACATGTCGGCACTCGATGCCGCCTATGCCGAAAGCGTCGTCGCCGGCATCGTCAATACCCAGGAGGCGGCCAGGGGTCGGCTTGAGGCCTTTGCCGACAAGTCCGCGGCGCGGGTCCGGCCGGAGTAGCGCATGGCCCGGATCGGCGATGACCTCTCCCCGCGGGAGAGCCACGAGACGCCGTCGCGCGGGATCCTCCTGAAGGTGCTCTCGGTCATGGTCTTCATGATCATGGCGAGCCTCGTCAAGGCCACCTCCGAGGTGGTGCCGCCGGGCGAGGCGGTGTTCTTCCGGTCGTTCTTCGCGGTGCCGGTCATCCTCGTCTGGCTTCTCGCCACGCGCGCGCTCGGCTCGGGGTTGCGGACCGCCAATCCGCTCGGGCATTTCTGGCGCGGCCTCATGGGCACCTGCGCCATGGGCTGCGGTTTTGCCGGGCTCGGGCTTCTGCCGCTGCCCGAGGTCACCGCGCTCGGCTATGCCTCGCCGTTGCTCACGGTCATCTTCGCGGCGATGTTTCTTGGCGAGGACGTGCGGCTCTTTCGGATCTTCTCGGTGGCGCTCGGGCTGGCCGGGGTGCTCCTGATCCTGTCGCCGCGGCTCACGGTCTCCGGTGCCGGGGGCGTTTCGCATGGCGAGGCGCTCGGCGCCATCGTCGTGCTCTCGGGCGCGGTCTTTTCCGCCCTGGCGCAGGTCTTCGTGCGCAAGCTCGTGACCGAGGAGAGGGTGACCGCGATCGTCTTCTACTTTTCCGTCAACTCGGCACTCCTGTCGCTTGTCACGCTGCCCTTCGGCTGGGCGCTGCCCGATGCGGCGACGGCGGCGATGCTGGTGGTGGCAGGGCTTCTCGGCGGCGTCGGTCAGGTTCTGCTCACCTCGTCCTACCGCTATGCGGATGCCTCGGTCGTGGCGCCCTTCGAATACTCCTCGATCCTGCTCGCGCTCGCGATCGGCTATGTCGTCTTCGGCGAGGCGCCGACGACCGTCGTGATCGGCGGCTCGGCGCTCGTGATCGTTGCGGGGATGCTCATCATCTGGCGCGAGGCACGGCTCGGGCTCGACCGCGACCGCCAGCGCAGGGCCATGACCCCGCAGGGGTGAGACGCGCCCGGACGGCCAGAGCGCGGGCAAAGGGCCGCGACAAGGCTTCCGGCTGCCGAGAGCTCATGCCGCCGTGTCGAGCCAGATCGTCACCGGACCCTGGTTGACAAGGGCCACATCCATGTCGGCGCCGAAGCGCCCCGTCGCGACCTCGATGCCGAGATCACCGAGAGCGGCGGCGAAATGGCGGTAGAGCCGCGCGCCCTCTTCGGGCGCGGCGGCGGCCGAAAACCCCGGCCGGTTGCCGCGACCTGTGTCGGCGGCAAGCGTGAACTGGCTCACCACCAGCGCCGCGCCGCCGGTTTCGAGGAGCGCGAGGTTCATCTTGCCCGCCGCATCGCGGAAGATGCGGAGCCGGGCGATCCTGGCGGCGAGCCGCTCGGCCTCGGCGGGGCCGTCGCCCTGCATCGCGCAGGCGAGGATCAGGAGGCCCGGGCCGATCGCACCGAGCACCTCTCCCGCGACGCTGACGCGGGCCTCGCTCACCCGCTGGACGAGCGCGCGCATCAGCCGAGTTCCGACGCCCAGGGCGGGTTTGCCCCGGCGCGCGAGACGGTGACGGCGGCGGCCCGGTTGCCGAGCGAGAGTGCGGCGGCAAGCATGTCCTCGCCCAGGTCGCCCAGCACCGCGCGGTCGAGCGCGCCGGCGGCCTGCAGCGCGGCGAGAACGCCCGCGTTGAACGTATCGCCGGCGCCCACGGTGTCGACGACCGCGACGGGCAGCGACGGCACGAAGACGGCGCGGTCGCCGGAAAATCCGTGCGCGCCCTTCGCCCCTTCGGTCACGAAGACCGCCTTCGGGCCGCGGGCGCGGACGGCGGCGGCGCCGGCGGCGATGTCCGAACCGCCCTCGAGCCAGCCGAGGTCCTCGTCGGACAGCTTGACGATGTCGGCAACCCCGATCATGCGCGCGATCCGGGCCCGGTAGGCCGCCTCATCGCCGATGAGGGAGGGCCGCACGTTGGGGTCGATCATCGTCACGCGGCCGGACGCGGCGGCGCGATGCATGAGCGTCTCGTAGGTGCTGCCGCCCGGTTCGCTGACCAGGCTGATGCCGCCGAAGAACATGGCCGTCACCTCGGGCGCGAGCGCGGGAAGATCGCCTTCGCCGATCATGCGACCGGCGGTGTTCTCGTCGTAGAAGGCATAGCTGGCCTGGCCGTTCGCCAGCCGCACGAACGCCAGCGTCGTCGGCCGGTCGGAGCGGATGCACTGCGCGGTCGAGACGTTCGAGGCATCGAGCGCCGCGATCAGGACCTCGCCGAAGAGATCGCGCGAGATGCCGGACAGCAAACCGGCCGGCGCGCCGAGGCGGCCAAGCGCGATTGCGGTGTTGAAGACCGCCCCGCCGGCGTGGGGGGCAAAGCTGTCCTCGCCGCTTGTCGCGCGCCGCGGCAGCATGTCGATCAGCGCTTCGCCGCAGCACAGGATCATGGCGGTCCTCCCCTTGCCCCGAGGGGCCGTCAGCGTAGACAGAGCCTCCTTAGCCGAGCCGGCTGCGCGCATCAACGGCTGGCTCAGTAGCTGCGGAAATCGATCAGGCCCTGCTGGTTGGCCTGTTGCAGCCCGTAGGCTACCGCGGCGGCGAGGGCCAGCCCGAGAAGGGCCGCAACCACGATCTTGACCGCCGACCAGGGGCGTTCGCCCTGGACGCGGCCGGTCTGGCCGTTGACGACGAAACGGAAGCTGCGTCCGCGATAGCGGTAGGCGGCGGTCCAGACCGGCAAGAGGATGTGCTTGAAGGTCACGCCCGAGACCTGCGTGTCGATGCCTTCGATCTGCTGCCGGTCGCCGCCGATGTCGAAGCGCACGTCGCGTTCGATCATGCGGTCCATCTGGGCGCGTGCCTCGGTCATGCCGTCCTGAAGCGAGATCGTGTAGCCCTCGGCGCGGAAGCCTGCGAGATATTCGGGCGCGTAGGGCTCGAGTTGCGACAGGTCCCAGGGTTCGAGCGCATCGGTATGGCCCTCGGGCAGGGCGCGCGAGGCCAGCACCAGCACGTCGTCGAAGAAGCGCGCGACGCGGCCTGCGACCGGGGTCCAGCGGATCCGCGCGACCTGCCGCGTTTCGATCCGCGAGCCGCCGCGCTGGTCGCGGACGCGTACCTGCCGGGTCTCGTAATAGACGGTGCCGCGCTGGCCGCGATAGGCCGATCGGGTGTCGGCGTCGAAGGTCCAGTAAGGCACGTATACCCCCTGCAGCGCGCGGCCCTTGCGCGCGTAGTCGACAAGACCCGAGGGCGCGAACCAGAGCTTGCCGAGCCAGCGCGTCATCGCCTCGCGCGCCTCGGTCTCGGTCAGACGGAAGGGGGCGACGCCCCTTGGCTTTATGTGCCGGCTCTCGCCGGTGTCGGTGACCACGGGGGTGGCGCAGAACGGGCATTCGGCGGCATGCAGGTCGGGATCGAACTCGACCTCGGCGCCGCAGTTCGGACAGCGCGAGAAGCGCGCCAGCTGCACCTCGCTGTCGGGCAGCGCCATCTCGACGCCGCGGCGGAAGTCGGTCTCGGGGATCGGCTGGTGACCGCGCCCGGTGTCGGCCAGCGGTTCCTCGTGGCCGCAGTGATCGCAGAGAAGCCGGCCCTCGCCCGGCGCGAAGCGCAGGTCGCCGCCACATTGCGGGCAGGGAAAGCGGTGTTCCTCGAGAGCCGGTTCCATGGGGGCGGGGGCGCCTGGGCGGGCCGGTCAGGCGCCGGGCGGCGGCGGCGGCGCGACGGTGAAGAGCTGCGCCAGTTCGGCGATCTCGCCGGCAGGCTTCCAGCCGTCCTGTCCGGGCGCCCAGACGAGCGTTTCGCGCGTCAGGCTGCCGTCGGCCACGAGCCGGCCCAGATGGCCGCGTCCGAAGGGGCCGGAGACGGCGCCGGATTGGGCCACGTGCCAGACCTTCTCGACCGGCGGCGGCGGCGGCGGGGTAGCCGGCGCGGCCTGCGCCGCCGGGCTTCCCCAGGGGCCGGCGCCGGGGGCCATCGCCATGCTGCCGTCGGGGCGCATCATCATGCCGCCCATCGCCATGCCCATGCCCGCACCCATGCCCGCGCCCATCCCGGCGCCCATGGCGGCCCCGGCCGCGCCGCCTTCCCCACGGCCGAGCGCCTCGGCGGCGTTGAACTGCATGTAGCGGTTGAGATCGCCGACGATGCCGATCGAGCTGCGCTTGTCGAGCGCGGCCTCGACCGCCTCGGGCAGCGAGATGTTCTCGATGTAGAATTCGGGGATGGCAAGGCCGTAGGCCTCGATCGCGGGCGAGATCGCCTTGGCGACGATCTTGCCGAGATCGGCCGTGTTCGCCGCCATGTCGAGCACCGGAATCCCGGCGGAGGCGATGACGCGCGAGAACGCCTGCACGATGATGTTGCGGATCTGGAAGCCGATCTCGTCGGCGGTGAACTCGCCGTCGGTGCCGACGATTTCCGAGATGAACTTCGCCGGGTCGGACACGCGCATCACATAGGTGCCGAAGGCGCGCAGCCGCACCGGCCCGAACTCCGCGTCGCGGCTGATGATCGGGTTCTTGGTGCCCCATTTCTGGTCGGTGAAGCGGGTGGTGTTGACGAAGTAGATCTCCGACTTGAAGGGCGATCGGAAGCCGTGATCCCAGTGCTGGAGCTTGGTCAGTATCGGCATGTTGTTGGTCTCGAGCATGTAGAGACCCGGGGTGAAGACATCGGCGATGACACCCTCGTGGACGAAGACGGCCGCCTGGCCTTCGCGCACCGTCAGCTTGGCGCCATACTTGATCTCGTGGCCCTCGCGCTCGAAGCGCCAGACCATCGTGTCGCGGGTATCGTCCGTCCAGTGAATGACGTCGATGAATTCGCCCAGCAGAAAATCGAGAATACCCATGTCACACTCCTCTGATCTGGCCCTCTCACGAGCCGCTCTATGCGCGCTCCCTTGGCAGGAGCCTGTTGCTCCGCGCCTCGTGCCCCGTGAACTCGTGCCCCCTGAAATCGCCATCGCCGTCACCGATGTTGCCGTCGGCGCCCGGTGGGCCAGCGGCCGGACAGCCGCCCTCTGCCCATCCGCTTGCCGCGAGTGCACCCCCCCGCTTCGAGGGCAGGGGCACGCGGCCGCCCCGGACGGACGGATCTCGGACCCGTTCATGGAACCCGACGTTGCAGCACTCCGCGCCCGGACCGGCAAAGAGCTTGCCGGCCCTGTGGATCCGCCTTGCGCCGGCGGGATAGGGAACGGCGGCAGGGCCGGTGCCGAGGCCGCCTTTCACCGCGTCTCGGCCGCACGCCGGGGTGGCGGCAGAGAGGGCCGGCGCCGCTTTCGGGACCCGCACCTCCTCGCGATCGATCGGCAGGAACCCCGGGGCCGCTCCACCCGCTTCCGCGATCCGGACCCAAGGGTCGTCCGCAGCGCAGGTCAGCGGATCGGCGACCGCGATCCCGCCTCCGGATCGGGTGCATGTTCCGGCAAGACGCATCGCGCGCGGCGCCGAAATCCGGCCAACCGGCCCGCCGGTGGCGGCCGGTTCGTCACGGGCGCCGGCAGGTGTCGCCGGCAGCGCGGGTGCCATCTTCCGCGTCACCTCCTGTCTCCCGCCAGTTCCGCCGCGATGACCTCGACGATGGGTCGCGCCTCGGCAAGCGTCATGCCTGGCCTGAGCCGCGGATCGTAGAGCATCTTCAGCATCAGTTCGTCCTGGGTCGTCAGCAGCGCGAATTCCTCGTTGTCGTTGAAGATCGAGGGCCGCGCGCGCGGGTCGTCGTTGCCGAGCCCGAGGCTCTGGGCCAGCTCCTCGTGGATGCAGAGCTGGCGCATCCTGAAGGGCAGCTCGCCGCGGATGACGGTCAGGGCCGAGCTGTAGGTGCTGCTGCCGTCCGCGGCGAAGGTGAAGACGGTGCAATAGGTCTCCGGATCCATCGCCGTGACCGAACGAAGGGCAGCCTCGGAGATGCCGGGAGCGAGCGTCCGCAAGAGCGGCGCGGCGGCGGCACGCTCCTCGGGGTTCAGGATCAGCACGGTATGGTTGGGACGCCAGTCCGAGAGCCTGATCGGCAGACCCGTCAGCCGCGAGAGGCGCCCGGCGAAGCCCGCGATCTCGGCATAGTCGCTCTCGCGATCGGCGAGCGGAATGGTGGCGCCGAAGCGGATGTCCATGCGCACCGGGGCCACCCAGCGGTGCAGCGCGATCTCCCGCGGGCCGCTCACATAGGTGCCGGAGGTTTCGGAATACTCCTCGTAGAAGGCGATGTTCTCGAAATTCCGCGCCAGATCGCGGGCATCGAACGGCGTGTCGGTACCGCCGCCGTCGGTGCGCATCTGACCCTGTTCCAGATACCGCGCCTCGACGCGTTCGTAATAGGCGCGCGCGGCGCGCGTCGCTTCGGAGGGCGGGGCGATGGCGGCCGCGGCCGGCACCGGGGGCAGGGCCACCGGGCGGGTCAGCGTCGCGGTATCGCAGGCCGCGAGAGCGGCAGCCGTGGCGAGCGCGGCGAGGGGAGCGAGGCGCAGGCGGCTCAGCATCTCGGTTCAGGCATTCGCCCCGGCGGCGCGGGCCCGCGCGGCGGAAAGCGTGTCGCGCAGATCGGCCTCCATCTTCGTCAGGTCGGCTTCGGCGGCGGCGCGGCGGCGCTTGCCCTCGTCGGCGATCCGCAGCGAATCCTCGATCGTCGCGATCAGTTCGGCATTGGCCTGCTTCACCGCCCCGATGTCGAAGATGCCGCGCTCCATCTCGGTGCGGACCGCCTCGTTCGCGGTGCGCAGGTTCTTCGCATTGGCGGTGAGAAGCTCGTTGGTGAGATCGGTCGCCTCCTTCACCGGCTTCGCGGCCTCCGAGGAACGCTGGATCGTCACCGCCTGGGCAAGCTGGGTTTCCCACAGCGGCACGGTGTTCACGAGCGTCGAGTTGATCTTTGTCACGAGGCTCTTGTCGTTCTCCTGCACGAGGCGGATCGAGGGCAGGGACTGCATCGTCACCTGCCGGGTGAGCTTCAGGTCGTGGACGCGGCGCTCGAGATCGTCGCGCGCGGAGCGCAGATCGCGGAGTTCCTGGGCGCGCTTCACCTGATCGGCCTCGGGCGCCGCCTTCACCCCGGCCTCGCGCGCAGGGATGTCGGTGCCGTCGATCGCCGCCAGCTTCGCCTCGCCCGCGGCGATGTAGAGCGCGAGTTCGTCGTAGAAGTTCAGCGTCCGGTCATAGAGGATGTCGAGCGACTTTATGTCCTTGAGGAGCTTGTGCTCGTGGCTGAGGAGTTCGCCGGTGATCCGGTCGATCTGGCCCTGCACCTTCTCGAACCGGGCGAGGAAGTTCGCGAAGGGCGCGGCACGGCCGAGCAGGCGCTCCCACCACGAAGCCTTGCGCCGCACGTCGAGCTCCGAGACGGAAAAGCCGCGGATCGTCGAGACGATGTCGCGCAGGCTGTCGCCGGCGGGGCCCGCGTCCTTGTTGCGCACTCCGTCGAGCATGCTCTGGCTGATCTCCTGCAGCCCCGCCTGGGCGGCCGAACCGAAACTCACGATCGAGCCGGTATCGGTCATGTCAAGCTCGGCGATGCGCTTGCGAATCTCCTCGGCGACCGGTGCCGGCGCCCGGTCGAGAGGCACGACCTCGGCCGCGGGTTCGGGCAGCACCACGGCGGTCACGTCCTCGATCGCGGTGGTGGGCAGGGCGGCTGCGCTCTCGGCCTGGGTCGGGCTGGTCTCGGACATCGCTACTCTCCACTGTTAACGGGTTCGGGTTGCGCGGCCTGGCGCGCCAACGCGACGCCCTCGCGCCTGAGCCGGTCGCTGAGCACGTCTATCTCCACATCGAGATCGTCGCGGTCGTCGCCGCGAAGCGCCGTGGTGCGTGCGGCGAAGTTGGTTTCGAGATCGTCGAGCAGCGCCATGAAGCGCTTTCGCGCCTCGTCGTCGCGCTGGCGGGTCCAGAGATCGGCGAATTTCTGCGTCGCGTCGCGCGCGCCCATCAGGTAGACGCCGAGGTAGCGCCGCGCCGCGGTCAGGTCGCCGGGGTCTTCCTCGACCGTGCGGAAGAGCTTGCGGGCGGTCGCGGCAAAGCGGGCGACACGCGCGGCAACGGCCCGGTCGCCGGAACGGGCGGCCGCATCTGTCATCGCATTCAGGTAAGTTTCGCCTTCTGCGACGAACCGCCCGACGCGATCCTGTTCGTAAATGTCAATCTCGTCCATGCCCTTGTCGCGCAGCGGATCGACCCCGAACGCCAGGAAGTGCAGCACCGCGCCGATCAGCCCGAGCAGGACCGGGGCGGCCTCCATCGTGCCGCCCGCCGCACCGAGGTAGAGGCCGGCCGCGGTCAGGACCGTCGCCGTCATCTTGCGCGGGAAGGCGGGGCGCCGCGCTGCCCTGCGGCGGGCATAGGCATCGGCGGCGCGCACGCCTTCGCGGGTCAGCCAGGCGGCGGCGAGGAGAAGCGCGAAGGCGCCGAGTGTGCGGGCGAGCCCGGCAGGGTCCAGAAAGAAGGCACGTGCCGCAAACGGCAGCGCGACAAGATACAGCAGCGTCGTCCGCCGTTCCTGCCGGCTCGGCCGCGGATCGTCGGGGCCGGGCACGCCGCTGGTCGCTTCCGTGGCGTCCGGGCTGAACCTGCCACCGTAGCGCAGAGCCATCACCACGCCCCCGTCAGTGCCACATAGAGCGTCAGCGCCAGCAGCAGATTGAAGGCCAACCGTTGCAGTCCGGATTCCGTCATCCCACACCCCGACATCGCCGGCACAGTCGCATGGCGCGGGAGCGGCGCCAAGCATTTTGCGATGGCGCGGCGGCGGCGCGCGGGCTGCCGCCGCCGACACCGGCACTACTTGTCGCGCTTGCCACCCGGTTTAGGGCCGGGATTCGGGCCGCGCTTCGGCCCGGGGCCGCGGCTGTGTCCGCCGTCCGGCTTGCCGCCCGGCTTGACACCGGGCTTGCCGCCTGGCTTGCCGGCCGGGCGCGCACCGGGTTTGCCGGCCGGTTTTGCGCCGCCGCGACGCTCCGGCCGCCCCGCCGCCCCTTCAACCGGCCTGCCGGCCGCGCCTGCTGCCGACCGGTCAGCCGGCCGCCCGCCCGGTTTCGCACCCGGCTTGCCGCCCGGTCTGCCAGATCCCTTGCCACCCGGCTTGCCGGATAGGGTGCCGCGCGGCCGCTCTGGGCGATCCGTTCCCGCGCTGCGCGCGGGCTTGGGGCGATCCGTTCCCGCGACGCGCGCGGGCTTGGGGCCGGCGCCGCGCGCGCCGGGCAGCACCGCCCGCTCCGGGTCACAGTCGTCGCGCCGCGGCGGCGCAGGCCCCTGGCCCAGCCGCGATCGGCGCCGGACCCGCCGGCGCGCAGCTCAGCCGCACGGGCCTCGCAGGTGGCAGGCTTTGCGTTGCCCCGCCCGCCCGTGCGCTCCTTTGGCGCCCGGTTTTCGCGCCGCGCTGCTCCGCTCGCGGGGCCCGCGCTCAACGCGCGGTCCCGAAACGGTCCCGGGAGCAGTCCTCAGGGCGGTCCTCAGGGCGGTCCTCGCAGCGGCCGCCCGGCGCGTCGGTGCCGCGCGGCTTGCGCCCAGCCTGCGCGTTTTCCTGACGCTCGGTGCGCCGTTCGCTGTCGCGCGCGGGCCGTGCCGGCCGGCGCGGCCGCCCGGCGCCGTCCGTCGGCCCCGGCACGTCGCCGCGTGGCCGCCTGGCTGCGCCGGCCGCGGGCCTGTCGCCACGCGGCTTGCGCGGCTTGGCCGGCCGCGTCCCGGCATCTTCGGCGTCTGCGGCCGAGGTGCCGAGCTGTTCGCGCAGGACGCGCGCCTTCACCTCGACGACGTCGCCGGGTTTCATCTTGTTCAGCCGGAACGGGCCGTAGCTGACCCGGATCAGCCGGTTCACCGCCAGCCCGACCTCGGCCATCGCGCGGCGGATCTCGCGGTTCTTGCCCTCGCGGATGCCGACGGTCAGCCAGGCATTTGCACCCTGCTGCTTCTCGAGCGTGACCTCCATCGGCTGGAAGGACTCGCCGTCGATCTCGATGCCACGTCGCAACGGGTCGAAGGTCGCCTCGTTCGGGCGGCCGTTCACCCGCACCCGATACTTGCGCAGCCACCCGGTGGTCGGCAGCTCCAGCTTTCGCTTCAGCTCGCCGTCGTTGGTGAGCAGGAGGAGCCCTTCGGAGGTGAGGTCGAGGCGTCCCACGCTCATCACCCTCGGCATGTCCTCGGGCATGGTGTCGAAGACCGTCTGGCGGCCCTTCTCGTCGCGCGCCGAGGTCACGAGGCCGGTGGGCTTGTAGTAGAGCCAGAGCCGCGCCGGCTGCGGGGCGTCGATGGGTTTGTCGTCGAGCGTGATCCTGTCGGAGGGCAGGACGTCGAGCGCGGGGCTCTCTGCCTTGACCCCGTTTACCGCGACGCGGCCCGCCAGGATCATCTTCTCGGCGTCGCGGCGCGACGCGATGCCCGCACGCGCCATCACCTTGGCGATGCGCTCGCCCTCTTCCCGGGGCTCCTCGGCGCTCTGTGCGGTCTCATCGCTCATGATCGGACCTCCGGGCTGGCTGAGCGCCTCCTCTAACCCCAAACGCGCCTAGGGGGAAGCGCCTGCGTGCGGGCACCGCCTGCGGGTCTTGTCTGCGGCCACGGGCCGGGGCATGAGGGGGCATGGGCGATTTCAGGAGCCATATGGAGGCCGCGCTGGCCGAGGCGCGCGCGGCCGCCCTGCGGGGCGAGGTGCCGGTCGGTGCGGTGGTGGTGGCGCCCGACGGGCGGATCGTCGCAAGCGCCGGGAACCGCACGCGCGAACTCAGTGATCCGACCGCGCATGCGGAAGTGCTGGCGCTCCGCTCCGCCTGTGCCGCCGCCGGGTCGGAGCGGCTGCCGGGGCACGATCTCTATGTCACGCTCGAACCCTGCCCGATGTGCGCCGCGGCGATCTCCCTGGCCCGGATCGCCCGGCTCTACTTTGGCGCCGAGGATCCGAAGTCGGGTGGCGTGGTGCACGGCGCGCGCATCTTTGCCCGCGCCCAGTGCCACCATGCGCCCGAAGTCTACGACGGTATCGGCGCCGAGGAGGGGGCAGCGCTCCTGCGCGCCTTCTTCGCCGGGCGGCGCGAACGGGACGCGACCTGAGGGCCGTCCATCCGGGCGAGGTTCCGCCGATCCTGCCGTCCTGTGGCGCGCCGGCCACAACCCGCCAAGCTCTCTGCCGGGGCTGCGTCAGCCCTTTCCGGCCGTCGGATTCTGGTGTAGAGAGCGCCATCCCAACGCTCAGGAAAGGAGACGCAGGATGACCTATTGCATGCCCGCCACGCTCCGTTCCGATCCGGGCGCGTTCCCGATTGCCGTGTCGGCGGCCGATGTTTCGGCCCCGAAGACCCCGGCCCGCGGCGACCGCCCGGAACCGCAAGGCCTCAGCGCCAGCTGACGCCGCGCCCGTTGGGAGACTGATCCGGCCTGGCCGATCCTCTTCCCAAAACCGTCTTTCGCCCCTGACGCCGGCCCTGTGCCCGCCGCCCGGGGTTTCCGTTCCAACGCGAAGAGGAGCCGCGCGGCCGCAAGGCGCCGGCTGGTTGACAAGATGAATGCAGAACTGACCCCTCGGACGACCCCGGCGACCGCAGTGCGGACGCTCGTCGCCGAATACGGGCTGTTGCGCGTGGCGCTGGCCCTTGCCGGACATGTCGCGCAGCGCCGCGCCCCGAACCCTCGGCGGCGCTCGTCCGACCTGTCGGACCATTTGCGGCGTGACATCGGCCTCGGCCTGCACGAACGCGGTCGCAACTACTGGGAACTTTGATCCCTGCCGGGCGGTGCGCCGCCCGGCTCGCGGCTCGTGGCGCGCGGGTCACGCCGTGATCGGCACCAGCACCTCGGGCTCGATCACGTCGACGCCGGGCAGGCCCGCCTTAAGGTCATCCGCGCTCTGGGCGAGAAGCGGGAAGGTCTTGTAGTGGCAGGGAATGACGATCTTGAAGTCGAAGTATTCCCGGGCTGCCCAGGCCGCCATCTTCATGTCCATCGTGTAGTGCCCGCCGGCACAGAGGATGCCGATGTCGGGGGCAAAGTACCGGCCCATCCAGCCCATGTCGGCCATGATCGTGGTGTCGCCGCTCACGTAGATCGTATGGCCCTCTCCGGCGATCATGAAGCCGCCCTCGGAACCGGCCTGCAAGGGTGCGCCGCCCTTGTAGTCGATCGAGGAGGAGTGGCAGGCATTGACCAGCGTCACCCTGGCGCCGTCCAGCGTGACGGTGCCGCCCTTGCCGAAACCGAGCGTCGTCAGCCCGTCGGCGGCGAAGATCTCGGACAGTTCGTGGATGCAGACGATCGGCGTGCCGGTATCGCGCGAGATCCGCGCGGCATTGGCGGCATGATCGCCATGACCGTGAGTGAGCAGGATATGGGTCGCGCCGGCGATCGCCTCGGCGGTGCGGTCCTCGGGGAACATCGGGTTTCCGGTGAGCCAGGGGTCCACCAGAAGCACCGCCTTCTCTATCTCGATGCGAAAGCCGGAATGGCCGAGCCAGGTGATCTTCATTCCATCCTCCCCGTTACTGCCGCCCTTGCGGGCTGGGCGGGCTGCGGTTAAACCCTGCCCCGATCCAAGGTCCGAAGCCAAGAGAAGAGTAGACCCATGTCGATCGACATTTCGACTGCGCGGAAGGTCGCGCATCTGGCGCGGATCGCCGTGAAGGACGAGGACCTGCCGGCGCTGGCGGGCGAGCTCTCGGCGGTTCTGGCCTTCATGGAACAGCTCAACGAGGTGGATGTCGAGGGCGTGGAGCCGATGACGAGCGTGACGCCGATGCGGCTGAAGCGGCGCGCGGATGTGGTGACGGATGGCGGGATGCCCGAGAAGATCCTCTCGAACGCGCCCGATGCGCGCGAAGGGTTCTTCGCGGTGCCGAAGGTGGTCGAATGAGCGGGCTGAACGAACTGACCATCGCCGCCGCGCGCGATGCGCTGCGCAAGGGCGAGGTGACGAGCGCCGAGTTGACCGAGGCGTGCCTTGCCGCGATCGAGGGGGCGGGGGCGCTGAATGCCTTCGCCCACAAGACCCCCGAGATCGCGCGCGAACGCGCGGCGGCGGCCGACAAGCGGCTGCGCGCGGGCGATGCGCCCGGAATGTGCGGCATCCCCGTGGGCATCAAGGACCTGTTCTGCACGCGCGGGGTGCCGAGCCAGGCCGCGTCGAACATCCTGCGCAACTTCCGCCCCGAATACGAATCCACCGTCAGCCAGCAGTTGGCCGACGCGGGCGCGGTCATGCTCGGCAAGCTCAACATGGACGAATTCGCCATGGGGTCGTCGAACGAGACCTCGTGCTACGGCAACGCGGTGAACCCCTGGCGGCGCGGCGGCGACGACGCACCGCTTACGCCGGGCGGGTCGTCGGGGGGATCGGCGGCGGCGGTGGCGGCCGACCTTTGCCTCGGTGCGACCGGCACCGACACCGGCGGCTCGATCCGCCAGCCCGCGGCCTTCACCGGCATCACCGGCATCAAGCCGACCTACGGGCGCTGCTCGCGCTGGGGGATCGTGGCCTTCGCCTCGTCGCTCGACCAGGCGGGGCCGATGACCGGGGACGTGCGCGACGCGGCGATCATGTTGCAGGCCATGTGCGGGCACGACCCGAAGGATTCGACCTCCGCCGACCTGCCGGTGCCGGATTTCGAGGCCGCGCTGACGGGCGACATCCGCGGCAGGAAGATCGGCATCCCGCGCGAATACCGCATGGACGGCATGCCCGAGGAGATCGAGAAGCTCTGGGCCGACGGCACCGCGATGATGAAGGATGCCGGGGCCGAGATCGTCGATATCTCGCTGCCGCACACGAAATACGCGCTGCCCGCCTACTATGTCGTAGCCCCGGCCGAGGCGTCCTCGAACCTCGCGCGCTATGACGGGGTGCGCTACGGCCACCGCGCGAAGCTCGCCCAGGGCGACGGCATCACCGAGATGTATGAAAAGACCCGCGCCGAAGGCTTCGGCCGCGAGGTGCAACGCCGCGTGATGATCGGAACCTATGTGCTGTCAGCCGGGTTCTACGACGCCTATTACAACCGCGCCCGCAAGGTCCGCGCGCTCATCAAGCGCGACTTCGAGGCGGTCTTCGCCCAGGGCATCGACGCGATCCTGACGCCGGCGACGCCCTCGGCGGCCTTTGGCCTCGGCGAGATGACCGATGCCGACCCGATCGCAATGTATCTCAACGACGTCTTCACGGTGACGGTGAACCTTGCCGGTCTGCCGGGCATCGCGGTGCCCGCGGGCCTTGACCGGCAGGGGCTGCCCTTGGGCCTGCAGCTGATCGGGCGGCCCTGGGAAGAGGGCGATCTGCTGAATCACGCCTATGTGCTGGAGCGCGCCGCCGGTTTTGTTTCCAAACCGGCGAAATGGTGGTAAGGGCCCGGCCAAACCGGATATCGGCCGGATTGGGGATCTGATGATGCGTTTCGCTCTTGCTTCGCTTGGCCTTCTGTCACTGGCGGCCTGTCAGCCGCCGGTGCCCGACAACCGGGCGCCGGGCGGTGTCGGCTTTGGCGACTACGGCGCCTATGAGCTTCAGCGCGAGGCGCAGCTGAACGCGGGTCGGGCCGCGCCGCAGACGGTGCTGCCGCCCGCGGGTGCCTATGCCGGGCAAGGTTCGGGCACCGGCGTGCCGAGTGCGGCCGAGCTGGCACAGGCGGGCATCAG
Source organism: Albidovulum sp. (assembly GCA_020637635.1). GTDB lineage: Bacteria > Pseudomonadota > Alphaproteobacteria > Rhodobacterales > Rhodobacteraceae > Albidovulum. The sequence goes on along the minus strand of JACKKB010000004.1, from coordinate 265,882 downwards.
CGGCGCCGGCGCCCTGACGGGTCAGCAGGAGGCCGGGGCACTGCCGGCCTACAACCAGCCCGTCGCCGAAGGCGGTGCCGCACTTGCCGGGGCGGGTGCCGCGATGGGCGCCGATCCGAGCGCGATCCCGAACAATTCCGGCATCTCCGACGAACAGGATTTCGGCGCCGTCGCTGCGCGCGAGACGATCCAGTCCGACAAGGAGCGGCTGGCCGAGAACCGCGCCCAGTATCGCCAGATCGCACCGACCGAGGTGCCCGAGCGGCCCGATAGCGGACCCGGCCCCGATCTGGTGCAATATGCGTTGAAGGCGCCGAACCGGCTTGGCGAGAAGATCTATCCGCGCTCGTCGCTCTCGCTGTCGAATTCCGACAAGAACTGTGCCCGCTACGATACGCCCGAAGCGGCGCAGGCGGCGTTCCTGAAGGCCGGGGGCCCGGCGCGCGACGGCAAGAACCTTGATCCCGACGGCGACGGCTTTGCCTGCCACTGGGATCCGACGCCGTTCCAGAAGGCGCGCGGCTGAGGTGCCGGCCGGATCGCCGAACTTCGGCGAAAGGCGCAACGGGGCCCGGCCCGACCTGATCGTGATCCACTACACGGCCATGGCCAGTTGCGCCGCGGCGCGGGATCGGCTTTGCGATCCCGCCGCCGAGGTATCGGCGCATTACCTGATTTCCGAGGCGGGTGCGGTCGAGGCGCTGGTGCCCGAGGAAGCGCGGGCCTGGCATGCCGGGGCGGGGGCATGGGGCGCCGTCACCGATGTCAATTCCCGCTCGATCGGCATCGAACTGGCAAATCCCGGCGATGCGCCCTTTCCCGAACCGCAGATGGCGGCGCTCGAGCGGCTGCTCGCGGAGGTGATGGCGCGGTGGGAGATTCCGCCTGAAAGGGTGATCGGCCATTCCGACATGGCGCCCGGGCGCAAGTCCGACCCCGGACCGCGCTTCGACTGGCGGCGGCTGGCGCTGCAGGGTCTTTCGGTCTGGCCCGATGCGGTCTGGCCCGATGCGGTCGGGCCCGATGCGGTCGGTTCTGATGAGGTCCGGCCAGAGGCGTCCGGCGGGCCGGAAAGCCTCGCCGCCTTCGCGCCGCTTGCGCAGGGGTTCGGCTATCCCGCGGTCGGCGACGCGCTCGTGCTCTTGGCCTTCAGGTTGCGGTTCCGGCCCTGGGCCGGGGGGCCTGCGGACGCGGCCGACACGGCACTTGCAGGCGATCTCGCGCGCAGGTTCCCGGTTGACGCGGGTCGTGCCGGGGCCTAACCCGGCTGTTGCGCGGAAGGCCGGATGACCGCGAGCGGTTCGCCGCGCGAGGAAAGTCCGGACTCCATGAAGCGACGGTGCCGGGTAACGCCCGGCCGGGGCAACCCGAGGGAAAGCGCCACAGAAATCAGACTACCCCCGCCCGTCGGGGGAAAAGGTGAAAAGGTGGGGTAAGAGCCCACCGCGGACCCGGCAACGGGGACGGCATGGCAAGCCCCACCGGGAGCAATGCCGAATAGGGGCCTCGCGCGGGGGCCGGTCCGGCAACGGAGACCGCCCGCAGGGATGCTTCAGCCCGAGAGGCCCGGGTTGGCAGCTTGATCCCGCCGGTAACGGCGGGGCCAGAGGAATGGTCATCGAGGGGGCGAGAGCCCCGGAACAGAATCCGGCTTACAGGCCTTCCGCGCATCTCCCCCCCTCAGGGGGGCTCAGTCGCCGCGCCGGGCTGCCTCGATGGCGGCGATGTCGATCTTGCCCATCTCCATCATCGCCTCCATCGCACGCTTGGCCGCCGCCCGGTCGGGGTCGTTGATCGCTGCGATCAGCGCGCGGGGCGTGATCTGCCAGGAGACCCCCCAGCGGTCCTTGCACCAGCCGCAGGCGCTTTCCTGACCTCCATTCAGGGTGATCGCGTCCCAGTAGCGGTCGGTCTCTTCCTGGGTGTCCGTGTAGACCATGAACGAAACCGCCTCGGAATGCCTGAACGCGGGCCCACCGTTCAGACCGAGAAACTTCTGGCCGAGGACGGTGAATTCGACGGTCAGCTCCACCCCTTCGGGCACCGAGGGATTGTCGGCCGGAGCGGCCAGGGCAGGGCCGACGTGACTGTCCGGGAAGGTGGCGGCATAGAACTCCGCCGCCGCGCGCGCGGTGCCGTCGAACCAGAGGCAGGTGACAAGGGAAGGTGCGGTCATTTCGGCCCCGTGAGTGCGAATTGTGCGCCTTGCGGATCGCGCGCGATGGCTATGTAGGCGCCGCCGGGAACCTCGTGGGGGCCTTGCAGCACCGTGCCGCCGCCGGCCGTGATCCGCTTCATCGCCGCCGCGACCCGCTTCACGCCGAAGTAGGGCAACCAGAAGCTGCCCACCGGCCCCGGCATCCCGGGCGCCTTCCTCATCATCCCGCCGACGTCCCTGCCATGCCACTGAAAGAGGTCGTAGCTGCCCATCTCGCCCATCGGCATCGACTGCCCCGGCGTCCAGCCCAGCGTCTTGCCGTAGAAGGCCATCGCAGCCCCGGGATCGGTCGACATCAGCTCGTGCCAGGCGCCGTGGCCCGGTTTCTTCTGGTCGAAGGCGCCGCCCTGATCGGGGCCCTCCATGGGCAGCGGCTCGAGAATGCCGAAGCCCGCACCGGTCGGATCGGCGAGGAGCGCGAAGCGCCCGGTTCCGGGGATCGGCATGACCGGGCGATGAAGCTTCGCGCCGGCGGCGACCATCTCTGCAACCGACGTGTCGGCATCGCTGACGGCAAAGTAGAGCATCCAGAACGGCGGCATGTCCGGGGTGTCCTCGGGCATCTCCATCGCGCCGGCGACCATCGTCCCGCCGATGCTGGCGAGGTGGTAGGTGAACCCTTCCATCCCGGCATCCCTGAACGTCCAGCCGAACACCTTCTTGTAGAACGCCCCGGTCTGTCTGAGGTTTCCCGGCGTCGTCGAAAGCTCGTACCAGCAGGGGCTGCCGTGGTGATCCTTGGTCATCATCGGGTCCTTTCCTTGCGAAGATCAGGCGGGAACTCGGGCCGCGTCGGCCGCATCCCAGTGCGCCATATGGGCGTCCATCGCGCGGCGGAAGGCGGGGCGGGCGGTGGCACGTGCGACATAGACGGCAAGGCCGGGATGCTCGCCAAGGCCACCATCGGCACCGGCGACCCGGAGAACATCGGCCATGGCGATGTCGGCCGCCGAGAATTGCCCGGTCAGCCAGTCGCGCCCCTGAAGTGCGCGCGCGACGCCGTCCAGCCGGGCCCGCATACGTTTCGCGGCGCCGTCGATCTGGTTCTCTGGCGGGGCGGCGCCGAAGATCTCTGGCGCCCGTTTCGCGGCCCTCATCAGAACCCAGGCGAAGCTTGACGGTTCGACCGAGTTGAGCGCGGCGAACAGCCACTGGGTGACCGCGCCCGCCTGGCCTTCCGGCATCAGCGCGGTCCCTTCGGAAGCGAGATGCAGGAGGATCGCGCCGCTTTCGAACAGGCTGTGGTCGCCTGTCTTGAGGATCGGAACCTGCCCGAAGGGCTGCATCGCCAGATGCTCGGCGCTTTTCGGGCCGAGGGGGACGGTTTCGACCCGATAGGGCCGGCCGAGCTCCTCCAGGGCCCAGCGGATGCGCATGTCGCGCACGGAGCCGCGGACGAGGTCGGGCACCCAGTCGTAGGTGACGAGGACGGGTGTCCCGGTCCCGGTCCCGGACCCGGTCATGCCGGGTCGCCCTCTATCAGGATGGGTTCGAAACCGCCATGGATGAGCCGCTTGCCGTCAAAGGGCATCTCGGGCATCGCCATGTTGTCCGCCATCATCTTGGCGAAGGCGGCGTTGCGGGTGGCCTTGTCCGGCCAGGTCATCCAGCAGAAGGCGACGGTTTCATCGGACGTCGCCGCGACGGCGCGCTTGAAGTCGGTGACCTTGCCGTCCGGCACGTCGTCGCCCCAGCAGATCACGAGCCCCTTCGCGCCGTGATCACGGAAGAACGGCCACCATTTCGCTTCATGGGCGCGGTAGGCCTCGCGGTTCGCCGTCGGAACCGGAATGACGAAGCCGTCGACGTAGGACATGATGATTCTCCCCCCTGTTGCATCAGGAATGGTGGCGGTATAGGTAGTAAAAAGCAACTGTATGTTTGAAAAGACAACCATGACCGACCGGGCATGACCGATATGACGACGGCCGCGGCGCAACGCAGTATCTACAAAGAGGGGTGCCTCGCGGCGCATGCTCTCGATCTTCTCGGTGATCGCTGGGCCTTGCTCGTGATCCGAGAGCTCATGCTCGGGTCCAAGCGCTTCCAGCTGCTGCGCGCGGGGATGCCGGGGCTCAGCGCCTCGGTGCTGACCCAGCGGCTTGCCAGTCTGGAGGCGGCGGGATTGGTCCGGCGCCGGACCCTGCCCGAGCCAGCCGCGGTGCAGGTCTACGATCTGACCGAGCCGGGCCGCGCGACCTGGCCGGTCATCGAGGCGCTCTGCCGATGGGGCGCTGCGCAGCCCGGCCACGATCCGGCCCGGTTCATCAGCCCGACGGCGCTCATGCTCTCGATGCGGGCCATGATCGACCGCCGCGCCGCGCGCGAGCTGAGGGTCCGGGCGGGGTTCGATTTCGGGCGCGAGAGCTTCCGCGGCGAGCTTGTGAAAGGCCGCTGGGAGGTGGAGCGTGGCGCCGCCGAGGGCGATCTCGTCTTTGCCGGAACCGGGAACGCGCTGGCCTCGGTCATCTACGGCCCGCGGCGGTTTGCCGACTGGCAGGGCACCGGGCCGGTCCGGGTCGCGGGCGATGCGGCGCTCGGCCAGCGCTTCGTCGATCTCTTCGACCTCGGGCGCTAAACGGCCGAAAAGGCTGGACCGCGGTGCACGGGCCATGTCAGATCGCGGCGTCGGATCCAGTGAAACGGGGGCTGTCCGGTGACGTCATGGACCACAACCGCCTCGGCTGTTGGCGCGGCCTTCGCCGCCTCGTCGGTCGAGATCGTCGAGGCCTTCACCATCGTGCTCGCGGTTGCGACGGTGCGCGGCTGGCGCCCGGCGCTGGTCGGTTCCGGGACGGCGCTCGCGGTCCTTGCACTGGTCGTCCTGGCACTTGGGCCGCTTGTCGGGCAGGTCCCGATCCACGCCCTGCAATTCGTCATCGGCACGCTTCTGATGCTCTTCGGGCTCAGCTGGCTCAGGAAGGCGGTGCTGCGTGCCGGTGGCGTCATCGCCCTGCACGACGAGCAGGCCGCCTTCGCGGAACAGAGCGCGGCGCTGCGCGGGGTCGGGCAGGACTGGATAGCGGGAATGACCGCGTTCAAGGCAGTGCTTCTGGAGGGGATCGAGGTCGCCTTCGTGGTGATCGCGGTCGGTGCCGGGCGCGGGCTTCTGTGGCCGGCGGCGGCCGGGGCGGCGCTGGCCGCGCTCCTCGTCCTTGCCGTCGGCTTCGCGGTGCACCGGCCGCTTGCACGCGTGCCGGAGAACGCGCTCAAGTTCGGGGTCGGCGTGATGCTCGCGGCCTTCGGCGTCTTCTGGGTCGGCGAGGGGGCGGGGCTCCCCTGGCCGGGCGGCGATCTCGTGCTTCCGGTCTTCGCCGGCGTCTTCCTTGCCACGGGTCTCATCCTCGCGCGGTCGATCCGCCAGCCGGAGTAGGTCTGGGCGATGTCGGTGCTGAAGGATGTTCTCCTCGAGCTGCGCAAGATGTTTCTCGCCGACGCGCGGCTCAGCCTCGCGGTGCTGGCGCTTGCCCTCGGCATTGCGGCGATGGCACGCGCGGGGGTCGCCGAGGCGATCTGTCAGGCCCTGCTTGTCCTCGGGGCGATCGCGGTTCTGGTGGCGAGCGTGCGCGCGGCCGCAAGGCGCCGCTGAAGGCGCCCTGCCGGGCTCAGAGCGCGCGGTCGATCTTGGTCGACAGATGGATCAGGCTTTCGGAGCTTCTGACGCCGGTAAGCTCGCCGATCTGGTCGAGCAAGGTGTCGAGGGCCGCCGTAGTCGGGGCAGCGAGTTGCAGCAGGAAGTCGACGCGGCCGGAGACCGTATGCACCCGCTCGACCTCGGCGATCGTCTTCAGGCGGCTCAGGATCCCGGCCTGGGCCCGCGGCTCGGTCGAGAGAAGCACCGTGGCGCGAATGCGGTTCTGGCGCGCGGGCTCGCCGAGCTTGACGGTATAGCCGGCGATGACCCCGTTCGACTCAAGCCGTTCCAGCCGCGCCTGGATCGTCGAGCGCGCGACCTTGAGCCGGCGGGCCAGTGTGGCCACGGAAATCCGCGCATCGGCAGCAAGATGGGTCAGGACAGAGCGGTCGAGATCGTCCATGGCGCAACACCGGCTTTTTAATGTCTGATTTCGTCATAATAACGAAGATTCCGTGCATATCCACTATTTTTATCGGTCGATTTGTGCCCCATATGACCCCGCACTGAAGTTCAGGAAAAGGGCGGCTCATACGCACCTGGCCTGGTTGGTTGAAACGCGTAAGCGTCTCCCGACCCGTCAAGCCGGGGCAAGAGGTGGCTGCGCTCTGTTGGCAGGGACAACGCCGATGGGGCTTTCCAAGACTATCTGGGCGAATCCGTCCGAATTTCTCCGCATCCAGCAGCCGGTCGATCCGGTCATGTTCTTCGCGCCGTCGGTGCTGCAGGCGACCGCGCGGCGGTTCCTCGACGGCTTTCCTGGGCTGGTGACCTACGCGGTCAAGTCGAACCCCGACGAGATGGTGATCCAGAATCTCGTCGCCGCCGGGATCAGTGGCTTCGATGTCGCCTCGCCGGCCGAGATCGAGCTCATCGCGCGGCTCGCCCCCTCGGCAGCCATGCATTACAACAACCCGGTGCGTGCCCGCCACGAGATCGGCTACGCGGTCTCGATGGGAGTGCGCTCCTATTCGGTCGACAGCCACAGCGAACTCGCCAAGCTGATCGAGATGGTTCCGGCCGCGGGCCGCGAGATCTCGGTGCGCTTCAAGCTGCCGGTGAACGGCGCCGCCTACAATTTCGGCGCCAAGTTCGGCGCCACGGAAGAGGTCGCGGCGGCGCTGCTTGCCAGGGTGGCCGAGGCGGGCTTCATCCCCTCGCTCACCTTCCATCCGGGCACGCAGTGCACCGATCCGATGGCCTGGGACGCCTATCTGCGGGCTGCGGGCCGGATCTGCGCACGCGCCGGCGTCAAGGCGGCACGGCTCAACACCGGCGGCGGCTTCCCGTCGCACCGGCTCTGGGGCGAGGTGCCCGAGCTCGATGCGATCTTCGCGCTGATCGGGCGGGTCGCCGACGAGGTCTTCGAGGGCGCGCCTCCGGCGCTCGTCTGCGAACCGGGGCGCGCGCTCGTGGCCGAGAGCTTCACGCTTGCCGCCCGCGTCAAGGCGCTGCGCGACGATACGCACGTGTTCCTCAATGACGGCACCTATGGCTCGCTCGACGAACTGCCGATCACCGGCATCATCGACCGCATCGCCGTCGTCGCGCCGGATGGCAACCGGCGCCGCGCCGCGCCGCGGCCGCGGGTGATCTTCGGGCCGACCTGCGACAGCGTAGACCGGCTGCCCGGCGAGGTGGCGCTGCCCGGCGATCTGGCCGAGGGCGACTATGTCGTCGTCTCGGGCATGGGCGCCTATTCGACCGCCACCAACACGCGCTTCAACGGCTTCGGCGCACTTGCCATCGCGACGGTCATGTCGCTCGGCTGACCCTCGGCAACCCCGGGGCAGGTGATCGCGGGCCGGCGGCCTATGCCGGCCCCATCGCCCCGACCAGATCGCCCCGGCCCCATCGCCCCGACCAGATCGTCCCGACCCCGCCGCGACAGAGTCGCGGCTCCCCCCGCCCCGTGTCGCCCGACGGCGGGCGCCACCTGCAAGGCTTCGTCAACGATCCCATGTTATGCCGGGGGGACTGTCGCGCCCGCCGAAACAGGGCAGGCGCTTCACGGAAAGTTGGCCTCGGTAGTGTTGGCGTGCGGCGCCTCGGGGGGCTAGGCTCTGGTCCAGGGTCGGAGGTGGACGTGGTCATGCGGTTGGCAAGCAGGCTCCTGGGGCTGCTGGGGTTCGCTCGGAAGGCAGAGACGCGCGTCCCGGTGCGTGGCCGTGGCCCGGTCGATCATGTCATCCTGCTCGACGGCACGGCATCGACGCTCGATCCCGGGTGGGAAACGAACATCGGTCTCATCTATCGCCTCCTGCAGCGGTCGCCGGGTCGCAGCCACATGTCGCTCTACTACGAGGCCGGCGTGCAGTGGCATGGCTGGCGCGAACTGCCCGACGTGGCGATGGGGCGGGGCATGAACCGGCGGATCCGCCGCGCCTACGGCTGGCTGGCCACCCGTTACCGGCCCGGCGACAGGGTGTTTTTCTTCGGCTACTCGCGCGGCGCCTATGCGGTGCGGTCGTTGGCGGGGATGATGAGTCACGTCGGGCTCCTGCGTGCAGACCAGGCAACGGAGCGCAATGTCCAGCTTGCCTGGCGTTATTATCAGCGCGAGGCGACCGCGCGCGGGATCGGCGCGTTCCGAAGCCGTTTCTGCCACAACAGCGTGCCGGTCGAGATGATCGGCGTCTTCGACACGGTCAAGGCGCTGGGCATCCGGCTGCCGTTTCTCTGGATGTGGTCGGAGCCCCAGCACGAGTTCCACGATCACACGCTGGGCCCGACTGTTCGGCACGGCTATCAGGCGCTGGCCATGAATGAAAACCGCGCCGCCTTCGATCCGGTGCTCTGGGACACGACCACGGGGGATTGGCGCGGCCGCGTCGAGCAGGTCTGGTTCCGCGGCGCGCATGGCGACGTCGGCGGCCAGTTGGGCGGCTTCGAGGCGGCGCGGCCGCTGGCAAACCTGCCGCTCGTCTGGATGCTGGAACGGGTCGAGGGCGCGGGGCTGGCCCTGCCCGACGGCTGGCGCGCCGAATACCCGACCGACCCCGCGGCGCCGTCGGTCGGCACCGCGCGGGGCTGGGGCAAGGCGTTCCTGCTGCGCGCCCGCCGGAAGGTGGGCCGTGATCCGTCCGAAAGCCTGCATCCATCGACGGAAAGACCACGGCCGCGCTGGTCGCTGCCGGACCTGCCGCTCCGGCGGCGCGCCGGCTGAGGTCGGGCAGGGGCCTTTCCCCGCGGCTGGAGGCGTTGCTGCCGGCCGGTTCTGGCCGGCCCCGCTGCGCGACGATCACGGCCTGCCTCACGCCTCTCTCACTTCGCCGTGGCCCCCCCTTTTCGGATTGGTGGCGCACTGACATCTCAGTGGCGAGGCCGCGATCTGCCGGGCATCCAGCCGACGCGACAGACCGGGACGGCCTCATGGCAATGCCCGCCGATCGCGCGGGCTGTCTTCGGAGAGAGAAAATGCGTTCCTATCTGTCGATCCCTGTCCTCGCCGTGTCGCTGGCCGTAGCGGGCATGGCTTACGCCTCGACCACAAGCACGGGCGAGATCAAGGCGATCGACATGTCCGCGCACACGATCACGCTTGCCGACGGGATGGTCTACTACCTGCCGGCAGGGTTCAAGGACCCCGGGCTCAAGGTCGGCGAGAAGGTCTCGGTGGTCTGGGACATGAAGAACAACGAGCATCAGGCGAGCGAAGTCACCATCGCCAAATGATCGCGACCCACGTTTCCAGCGCGACGGGGGCCCTCGTGGCCCCCGTTTCCGTCTCGAGGCCGGCAGGGTGCAGGAACATGCGGAGCCTGGATTGAATTTCCGTAACCCTGTTAACAGGTTGCGGCAATCTCCATCACGATTTTCGCGGATCCGGTCGCGGCGTTTCACAAGCCTCTGATCGTCTCTGTAACGGCATCTGTATCCCCCCATCTCCAATGCGGGGCCGTTACCCGCCAGCGCCAGGAAAGCCGGCGCGGCACTACCGGCACCCGCTGGACCCGGGGCGATGGCCCCGATTGAGGAGTTTTGACATGACACGCAAACTGACCCTGGTTGCCGCTTCTCTGAGCCTCGGCCTCGGCGCCGGCGGGGTCGCATTCGCGGCCGACAACGACTTGACCGGGACATTGATGTCGGTCGATGCCGGCGCGCACCAGCTTGCGCTGACCGACGGCGGCGCCTTTTCGGTCGACAGTTCGATCGGTCTTGACGGATTCAAGCCGGGCGACCGGGTGGTGATTTCCTGGGCGCCGGCGGGCGAGGGTCGCGAGGTTGTCGCGATCGCGCCCGCGGGCAGCATGGCCATCGTCGGCAAGATCAAGTCCGCCGACGAGGGTTCACGCATGATCACGCTCGCCAGCGGACGCAGCTTCACGCTTGCCAGGGATGTCAAGATCGGCGGGCTGAAGGCGGGCGACCGGGTGATGGTCACCTGGGACCGCGCCGGCAAGGGTGAGGAGGCGCTTTCGGTCAGCCCGGTCGGCGGCCAGGATGCAACCGCAGCGATCAAGGCGATCGACGAGGGCGCGCGGACCATCGCGCTTGCCGATGGCAGCAGCTATCAGGTGGCCAAGGACGTCCACCTGGGCGGTCTCAAGGTCGGCGACGTGGTGATGATCCAGTGGAACGAGACCGGCGGGGTGCGGCAGGCCTTCGACGTGATCCCGAGCGACGCGAACGGCGGCAAGAGCTGAGGCCATGCCCGGCTGCGACCAAAGCGGGGGTCCCGAAGGGGCCTCCGTCTCCGTTCCGGCGCCCTGCGCGGATCGGTCGGGGTGCGGGCGGATCCCGAAGCGGCCAGGAACGGGCGCGCCTGCCGGAGAAGCACATGGACTTTTCTGATCCGATGGTGATGACCATCGCGGTCCCGGTCGCGCTCAGGCCGGCCATGGCTCCCTTCTTGCCCGAACCCGATGTCCGGGAAAGGGCGAAGATGCTCTCCTCCCGCGCGCTCGGCCGCGGCCGGTCGACATCTTCGGTTTCGCGCCGGTCGCGGCGCCCCGGGGACGCCGCGTCTGGCCAGGCTCCCGCACGCGGCGCTCCTGCGCCTGGGGCGGCCCGCCGCGGCGCGGCCCCGGTGGCGCTTGACTCGGTCGGGCGAGCCTGTATAAGCCGCCCGTCCCGGTGAATCGCCGGGGCATTTCATTTGGTGTTGGTGGACCCCGCAAGGGGGACCCTGTCGCCCCGGACCCGATCCGGGGAAAGGACAACGCCCTTCACAGCCGCCCCCTTGGCGGCGACCCACAGAAGGAGATCAGCGGTGACCAAACGCACCTCTGCCAAGTACAAGATCGACCGCCGGATGGGCGAAAACATCTGGGGCCGTCCGAAATCCCCGGTCAACAAGCGTGAATACGGCCCCGGCCAGCACGGCCAGCGCCGCAAGAACAAGCTGTCGGACTTCGGCACGCAGCTGCGCGCCAAGCAGAAGCTGAAGGGCTATTACGGCGACCTGACCGAAAAGCAGTTCCGCCGCATCTATGCGGAAGCGGAGCGTGTGAAGGGCGACACCGGCGAAAACCTGATCGGCCTCCTGGAGCGCCGTCTCGACGCCGTCGTCTACCGCGCGAAATTCGTGCCGACCGTCTTTGCCGCGCGCCAGTTCGTGAACCACGGCCACGTCACCGTGAACGGTCGCCGGGTGAACATCCCCTCCTACCGCGTCAAGGAAGGCGACGTGATCGCCGTCCGCGACAAGTCGCGGCAGCTTGCGCTGGTGCTCGAGGCCGTGGGTCTGGCCGAGCGGGACGTGCCCGACTACATCGAGGCCGACCATTCCAAGATGACCGCGACCTTCGTGCGCACGCCCTCGCTCGGCGATGTGCCCTACGCGGTGCAGATGGAACCGAACCTCGTCGTCGAATTCTACGCCAAGAACTGATCTGCCTGCGGGCCGGATCGTAGCGAAGGGGCCGCGGCATCGCCGCGGCCCTTTTCGTTTGCCGGCCCTTTTCGTTTGCCGGCCCTTTTCGCTTGCCGGGGAAGCCCTCAGGCCAGGGTGTCGATCACCTCGACGTCATGCGTGACGGTGGCGCTCGCCGCCATCATCGCCGAGGCCGAGCAATATTTTTCGGCCGAGAGGGCGACGGCGCGCTCGGCCTTCTTCGCGTCGAGCCCGGGTCCCTTGACGATGAAATGCATGTGGATGCGGGTGAAGACCTTTGGCTCGGTCTCGGCGCGATCGGCCTCAAGCTCGACGACGCAATCCACGACGGGCTCGCGTCCCTTCTCGAGGATATGGACGACATCATAGGCGGCGCAGCCGCCGGTGCCGATCAGCAGAAGCTCCATCGGGCTCGGGCCCGGCTTCAGCCCGGTTTCGCCATAGGCGGCGCCGAAGGCGATCTTGTGGCCGCTTTCGACCTCGCCGAGGAAGCTGCGGGCCTCGGCCCATTTCACGCGCGCTTTCATCGATTTTCTCCTGGGTTTGCCGGCTGGACCATGACGACGGGCCGCGGCCTGCGCAAGGCCCTCAGCCTCTGCCGGGGCGGATCATCTCGAACGTCTCTCGGACGGCGGAATAGTCGTGGTAGCCGCCGCGCGCGACCGGGACGAAACGCGTCACCTCGAAACGGCCGTCGACGAGGCAGTCGTCGCGCAGGTGAATGCCCGTGACCTCGCCGAGGATCAGGTGATTGTCGGCGCCCTTCAGGCGCAGGGTCTCGCTCAGCCGGCATTCGAGCGTTGCGGGCGCATCGGCGACGCGGGGGCAGGGGACGGTGACGCATTCGGCGCGCGCGACTCCGGCGAGCGTGAATTCGTCGGTGCCCTCGGGATAGGTGCCCGAGGTCAGGTTCATCGCCTCGCGCGCCGCGAAGGCGACGATATTGATGGCGAAGACCCCGGTTTCCCTGATGTTCAGCAGGCTGTCCTTTTCGTTCGTCGAGGCGAACATCACCTGCGGCGGCGTGTATGCCACGGCGTTGAAGAAGGAATAGGGGGCGAGGTTGTCGCCGGAGCTGCCGCGGGTCGAGACCCAGGCGATCGGGCGCGGCGAAACGATGGCGCTGAAGGGGTTGTGGGGCAGGCCGTGGCCGTCCTCGGGGCGGTAGAACATCGGGACCTCAATCGATTTGAACGGACCCTGCCCGCATGTTAGGGGCGAATGCAAGTGCAGGAGGGAGCGCGCCCGGGGTGTACAGGCTGGAGGAGGAGACCGACGACGACTACTGGGAGGTCGAGGCGCTCTATGACCTCTGCTTCGCCCCGGGGCGGACGGCGCTTTCCTCCTACCGGCTGCGCGACGGCGTGGACAAGGTGGCCGAACTCTGCCTGACCCTGCGCGACGGCGATCCGGGCAGCGAGGCGCCCGGTGTTCTGGCGGCGGTGATCCGCTACTGGCCGGTGCGGGTTGCCGGGCAGCGGGTGCTGCTTCTCGGCCCGGTCGCGGTGCACCCGACGCGGCAGGGCGAGGGGCTCGGCGCGCTGCTGCTGCGCGAGAGCCTCGCGGAGGCGGTCCGGCTCGGCTGGGAACGCGTCCTTCTGGTGGGCGATGCGCCCTATTACCGGCGGTTCGGATTCGCGAGGCTCGAGGGCGTGGAGATGCCGCCGCCCACGAACCCCGACCGGGTTCTCGGTCTCGCGTTGCGCCCCGGTGCCTGGGACGGGGTGCGTGGACGGGTGGAAAAGTCGGGCTGAGCGGGCGGTGACGCGGTTTTGTCCGCGCCGTGGTCCCGAAATCGGATGCGCGTTGCGTTTGTCGCGTTACACTGGCGCAGGTTTCACAGGGAGTATCTGCCATGAGTTTCGTCAAGACCCTCGCCACGCTCGCCGTCGGCTTCGCCGCCGCGCGGGGCTATTCGAAGTACAAGCAGATGGGCGGCATGTCCGGCGTGAAGGACGCGATGAGCAAGGCCGGCGCACCGGGCGGTGCGGTCGACCAATGGGCGGAGCAGGCCGAAAAGATGGGGCTGCCGGGCGGCGGCAAGATGGTGCGTGACATGTACGAGAAGTTCGGCAGCGCCGGCGAGGCCGCCGAGGCCGGCATCGGCGGCCTCATCGCCTCGATGAGCGGCGCCGCGGCGGCCGGCGGCAAGGCGATGGGCAACATGATGGAGACGATCTCGGGCGCCACGCCCGCGGCGCCGATCAACGAGGCCAATGCCAAGCTCATGATCCGGGCGATGATCCAGGCCGCCAAGGCCGACGGCGAGATCGACGCCGACGAGCGCGCCAAGATCATGGATCACCTCAAGGATGCGAGCGACGAGGAGATCGCCTTCGTCCAGGCCGAGCTTGACGCCCCGCTCGATGTCGCGGCGCTTGCCACCGAGGCGGGCACGACGATGCGCGAGCAGGTCTATTCGACCTCGCTCATGGCGATCACCGTCGACACGCCGGCCGAACAGGCCTATCTGGCGCAGCTGGCGACCGCGCTTGGCCTTTCGGCCGGAACGGTGGCGAGCCTGCATGCCGCGATGGGCAAGTCGGCGCCCGGGGCCTGAGCCGTAGGCCCCCTGGCGCAGGGCCGGAAATCCGCCTTGCCCCCGGTTTTGCGGTTGACTCCGTATCCGCCTCGCGTAAAAGGCGGGCTTCAAGGATTTCGCGGGCGGTTCGCCGTCCGGCACCAGGAGAACGACGATGGCGAAGCCGACGACGATCAAGATCCGTCTGAACTCGACGGCGGGCACCGGGCACTTCTACGTGACCAAGAAGAATGCCCGCACCATGACCGAGAAGATGGTCGTGCGGAAGTACGACCCGGTCAAGCGCGAACATGTCGAATACAAGGAAGGCAAGATCAAGTAGGATCGGCCGCACCGACACCCGAAGGCCGCGCAACCGCGCGGCCTTCTGCGTTTCAGCGGATTGCGGGTCGGGGTTTGCGGGGGCGCGGGTCCTCCGCCGGCACAGCAAAGAACGGCCCCGAACCGGGGGTCCGGGGCCGAGGCAGAAACGCGCCCGCTCAGGCGACGTTCTGCAGGGATACTTCCGGGACGATGCCGAGCGCGAAGCAGATGTCGCGCGTCAGATGCGGCCGGTTCAGCGTGTAGAAATGCAGGTCCTCGACGCCGCCTTCCAGAAGGTCGTCGCACAGTTCGGTCGCGAGCGCGGTCGCCAGCAGCTCTTCGCGGCCATCGCGATGGGCCGCGGTGAAGGCTTCGTCCAGCCACTGCGGGACCGTGGTGCCGCAGCGTTCGGCAAAGCGCCTGGCGCCCGACCACGACGTGATCGGCAGGATGCCGGGAATGATCGGCGCGTCGATGCCGGCCTTCTCGCAGGCATCGCGGAAGCGGAAGAACGTCTCGGCCTCGAAGAAGAACTGGGTGATCGCCGAACTGGCGCCGGCGTCGATCTTGCGCTTCAGCCAGGCGACGTTCGCGGCCGGATTGTCGGCTTCGGGATGCGCTTCGGGATAGGCGCCGACGCTGAGCTTGAAGCGGCCGGTCGCGGCCAGCGCCTCGATCAGCTCGATCGAACTGGCGAAACCGTCCGGGCGGGCGGTGAAACGCGCGGCGCCCTTCGGCGCATCGCCGCGCAGCGCCACGATCTCGGTCACGCCCGCTTCGGCATAGGTCTCGGCGATGGCCAGCGTCTCTTCGCGGCTGGCATCGACGCAGGTCAGGTGAGCGGCGACATTCAGCCCGAAGTTGGCGCCAAGCGTCGTCACCGCCTCATGCGTGAGCTTGCGGGTGGTGCCGCCGGCGCCGTAGGTCACCGAGACGAAGCCGGGCTTCAGCGGCGCCAGCGTCTGCACCGTGTCCCAGAGCCGGAACGAGGCGTCGAGGGTTTGCGGCGGGAAGAACTCGAAGGAGATACGCGGTGTCTGCATGATGTGTCCTCTGTTGCAGACCTTGTGTCATGCCGATTTCCGTGAGACAAATTCATAATCCTAATCATCAACATGAAGAACGCTAAAATTCATGCATCTCGACCTGCGCCATCTCCGCACCGTCAAGGCGATCCACGATACCGGCGGGCTCGCCCGGGCGGCCGAGAGCCTGAACATCACCCAGTCGGCGTTGTCGCACCAGATCAAGGCGATGGAGGACCAGGCCGGGGTCGAGCTCTTCGTGCGCCGGACGCGGCCCCTGCGGCTCTCCGCAGCCGGCCAGCGGCTCCTCAGGACGGCCGAGCGGGTGCTGCCCGAGATGGCGGCGCTGAGCGAGGAGTTCCGCGCGCTTCGTGCCGGCAAGAGCGGGCGGCTCCATATCGCGATCGAATGCCACGCCTGTTTCGACTGGCTCTTTCCGGTGCTCGAGAAGTTCCGCCATTCCTGGCCCGAGGTCGATGTCGACATCCGCCCCGGCCTTGCCTTCGAGGCGCTGCCGGCGCTGGCACGCGAGGAGGTCGATCTGGTGATCTCTTCGGATCCCGAGGCGCTTGCAGGCGTGATCTTCAACCCGCTCTTCGACTACGCGCCAACCTTCGTTGCCGCGCGTTCCAACCCCTTGTCCGAAAGGGATCATGTCGAGGCCGAGGACTTTCGCGACCAGGTTCTCATCACCTATCCGATGGAACGTGCGCGACTGGATGTGTTCAGCCTGCTCCTGACGCCGGCCCGGGTCGAGCCGCGGGCCGTCCGGCAGGTGGAACTGACGGCGGTGATCCTGATGCTGGTGGCCTCGGACCGCGGCGTGGCCGTGCTGCCGGACTGGGTGGTGCGCGCGATCCGCGGCCAGCCCGACTATGTGACGCGGCCGCTCACCCGGGCGGGGCTCAGCAAGCGGGTCTATGCGGCAACCCGCGAAGAGGATGCGACGCGACCCTTCATGGCGCATTTCCTGCGGCTGGCGCGGAGCGAACCGGTGAAGCTGCAGCGCCTTTGAGGGCCCCGGGAGGGCTTGATCGCGCGACGGCCGCGGGCCAGACTGGGCGCGAACCAGAAGGGAGGCCGGCTTGAGCATTGCCCGGCGATTGACCTACGGACCTGTCTCTGCCCCGTGTGACGGCACGCGGGGCGGGTCGGAGTGACACTGCTGTCCTGATCTGCCTCAGGGGGGGGCGCCGCAAGGCACGCCCGACCACGATATGGTCGCCCGGTGCGACCCAAGGCAGAGAGACGCAATGACCCTTCTTTCCCTGACCGAGCTTGGCGTGACGATCGGCGCGCCGCTTTTTTCCGGCCTCACGCTGAGCCTTGGCGCCGGCGACCGGCTTGGCCTCGTGGCCGCGAACGGGCGCGGCAAGTCGACGCTCCTGCGGCTGATCGAGGGCCGCGCGGAGCCGACCGAGGGCAGTGTCGTGCGCGCCCGCGGCCTGAAGATCGGCCATCTGACTCAGGCGCTGCCCGAGGGTCTGGCCGGGCAGACGGTGCGCGATGCGGTTCTGGGCGGGCTCGGGCCCGAAGCGGCCGACTACGAAGGCTGGCGGGCCGACGTGGCGCTCGATGCGCTCGCCGTTCCGGAGGCGCTGCAGGGCGCCCAGATCGGCACGTTGTCGGGTGGTTGGCAGCGCATCGTGCTCCTGGCTCGGGTCTGGGTGGGCGAGCCCGATCTGCTCTTGATGGACGAGCCCACGAACCATCTCGACCTTGGCCGCATCGGATTTCTGGAACGCTGGATCGCCGCCCTGCCGCGCAACTTTCCGCTGATCGTGGCAAGCCACGACCGCGCCTTTCTCGACCGGGTCACGAACCGGACGCTCTTCCTGCGCGCAGCGGGGTCGCGCGATTTCGCGCTGCCCTACGGCCGCGCACGGGCCGCGCTCGACGAGGTGGACGCGGCCGAGGCGCGGCGATTCGAGACCGAGATGAAGGCGGCCGCGCAGCTGCGCCGGCAGGCGGCCAAGCTGAAGAACATCGGCATCAACTCGGGCAGCGATCTTCTGACGGTCAAGACCAGGCAGTTGAGCGAGCGCGCCGATCGGATCGAGGAGGCGGCGCGGCCGGCCTGGAGAGATGGCTCGGCCGGGCGGATCCGGCTCGACGGGGCGGGAAGCCACGCGCGTGCGCTCGTGACCTTCGAGGATGCCGTGATCGCCGCGCCCGACGGCCGCGCGCTATACCGCAGCGGGCGGCGCTGGATCGAGCCCGGCGACCGCGTCGTCGTGCTCGGCGCGAACGGTGCCGGCAAGAGCCGGATGCTCGCCGCCGTCGCCGCCGCGGTCGGCGCCGAGGGGGCGGTCGCGGGGGTTCGGCTGGCCCCGAGCGCGGTTCTCGGGATCTCGGATCAGGCGCTCGGACAGATTGCGCCGGAGGAGACGCCGCATGTGGCGCTGACGCGGCGGTTCGCGATCGGCGATCAGGCGGCGCGCGGCCATCTGGCGGCGGCCGGGATCGACTTCGACATGCAGTCCCGGCCGGCCCGGCGGCTGTCGGGAGGCCAGCAGGCGCGTCTCGCGATGCTCATCCTGAGGCTCACGCATCCCTCGCTCTACCTCCTCGACGAGCCGACCAACCATCTCGATATCGAAGGGCAGGAAGCGCTGGAGCGCGAGCTGTGCGCCGACGGTGCCGCGGCGCTCATCGTATCGCACGACCGCGCCTTCGTGCGTGCGGTCGGCACGCGGTTCTGGGTCATCGGAGCGCGCGGGCTGGACGAGATCGCCGATCCCGAGCCCTTCTTCGAGGCGGCGCTTGGCGCGGGTTGAGGGGCTTGCCAGCCGGGTCCGGCGGCAGGCAGATTGGGCCGGGACGGCAGGGAGGGGTCGATGCGGGGGCAGCGACAGGCAGGAGAAGGGGCGCGGCGGGATCCGCACCCGTTCCTCGACCACCCTCTGCCTATCGGCTTCGCCCATCGGGGCGGTGCTCTCGAGGTCGAGGAGAACACCATGGCGGCCTTCGCGCATGCGGTGGCACTCGGCTTCAGCCATGTCGAAACCGACGTGCAGGCGACGCGCGACGGGGTCGCGGTGATCTTTCACGACGATACGCTCGAACGGATGACGGGCGAGCCCGTGCGGGTCGACGCGCTTGATTGGAACGAACTGAAGCGCCGCCGGACGCGGGGCGGCAATGCGATCCCCCGGCTCGACGAGCTCCTGGCGGCCTGGCCGGGGCTCTTCGTCAATCTCGAGGCCAAGTCCGATGCCGCCGTCGCGCCGATGACCGAGGCGATCCATGCGGCGGGGGCGCTGCGGCGGGTCTGCGTCGGCAGTTTCGCCGCCCGGCGCACGGCGGAGGCGGTGCGCCGGCTCGGCCCCGGGCTTCTCTGGTCGCCGGGACAGGGCGGGGTGTTGCGGCTCTGGCTGCGGGGCTGGGGGCTGCCGCTTTCCCTGCCGGGATTCGGCGCCTTGCAGGTGCCGCCGTCGCATCACGGAATTCCGGTCGTGACGCGCCGCTTCGTGGCCGCCGCGCATGCGGCCGGCGTGCAGGTCCATGTCTGGACGGTCGATGACGCTGCCGAGATGCAGCGGCTTCTCGCGCTCGGCGTCGACGGGCTGATGAGCGACCGGCCGTCGCTTCTGCGCGAGGTCATCGCGGGGTGGCGACGCTGAGGTGACGGCAAGAGGGCCGAAAGCCCCTTCACATCGCCCGCCCCGGCAAGTATAGCCGCCCCCTGATCCGACGGAGTGGACGGGATGCAAGGCAGCGCCAACCTCAACCTCATGATCAAGGCTGCCCGCAGGGCGGGACGGTCGCTGGTGAAGGACTTTCGCGAGGTCGAGAACCTTCAGGTCTCGGTCAAGGGCGCGGGCGATTTCGTCAGCCGCGCCGATACCGCGGCCGAGAAGATCATCCGCGACGAATTGATGGCGGCGCGGCCGACCTATGGCTGGCTCGGCGAGGAAACCGGGGCGGCGGCGGGCACCGATCCGACCCGGCGCTGGATCGTCGATCCGCTCGACGGGACGACGAACTTCCTCCACGGGCTGCCGCACTGGGCGGTGTCGATCGCGCTCGAGCACAAGGGCGAGATCGTCGCCGGGGTAGTCTTCGATCCGTCGAAGGACGAGCTTTTCGTGGCCGAGAAGGGTCAGGGCGCCTGGATGAACGAGAGCCGGATCCGCGTTTCGGGACGCCGCGCCATGGCCGAGGCGATCTTTGCCACCGGCGTGCCCTTCGGCGCCAAGAAGACGCTTCCGGCGATGATGCGCGATCTCGCGCGGCTGATGCCGGCGACGGCGGGGGTGCGGCGCTGGGGCGCGGCGGCGCTCGACCTTGCCTATGTGGCGGCGGGCCGGCTCGACGGCTACTGGGAGCGCGAGCTCGGCGCCTGGGACATCGCCGCCGGGATCGTGCTGGTGAAAGAGGCGGGCGGCTTCGTCGAGGGGCTGCGGGCGGGGCAGGAAGCGCTTGAGACGGGGGCGCTTGTCGCCGCCAATGCCGAGCTTTTCGCGCCCTTCGCGAAGGTCTTGCGCGCGCCCGAGTGAGTGCCGCAGCGATCGGGGCGGGTGAGCGGCCGACGCCGGGGGCTGTCTGCCCCCGGACCCCCGAGGATATTTGACAACAGCTGAATGAAGGCGCGCGCGCGAGTAGGGCCGGGTGGGGCCCGGGTCAGGCGCGGTCGGGTTCCTGGCCGGTTTCGTGGCCGGTTTCGGCGCGGTCGGAGGGGTGGTCGGAGGGGTGGTTGACGCCATCGCTCCAGCGCACCGCGCCGAGGTCGCGCGGGTTGACGCCGTCGAGGCAGGCGACGTTCACGCCGTATTCGTTCGGGTTCGAGCGGCGCCGGTGGTGGGTGTAGATGCCGCAGGTCTTGCAGAAATAGTGCTGCGCGGTCCGGGTGTTGAAGCTGTAGAGGGTGAGGTTGTCGGCTCCCTTCGTCACCCGGACCCCGTCGAGCGGTGCCGAGACGGCGATGGCGCCGCGCCGGCGGCAGAAGGAGCAGTCGCAGCGCTGCGCGGTGCCGTAGCCCGAGGGCACGAGCGTGACCTCAAGCTCTATGGCGCCGCAATGGCAGGTGGCACGGTGCGGGCGGCGGAGTTCGGGCAGCACGGGTCAGCGCCTCCTACGACGGACGATGGGGATCGACGAGGGGGCATAGGCCGCCTCGGGATGGGGTGGTCGGCCATCGGTGGACTGCCAGAACCCGGTCGCGCCCCGGCGGAGCCAGACCGGCAGCGTGAGGCCTAGCCCGGTCAGGAAGCCGCCGGCATGGGCCCAGTAGGCGACGCCCCCGCCTTCGGCCGGGGTGCCGATGCCGCCGAAGATCTGCAACGCGAACCAGAGGCCCAGCATCACCCAGGCCGGGATCGAGATCACCTTGAACAGGATCACGATGATCACAAGCACGTCGACCTTGGCGCGCGGAAAGAGCAGCAGATAGCCGCCCATGACGCCGGCGATGGCACCGGAGGCGCCGACGGTGGGCACCTCGGAGCCGGGGCTGGCGGCGATATGGGCGAGCGCAGCGAGCACGCCGCAGGCGAGGTAGAAGGCAAGGAAGCCCAGATGCCCCATCTGGTCCTCGAGATTGTCGCCGAAGATCCAGAGGAAGAGCATGTTGCCGATGATGTGCATCCAGCCCGCGTGCAGGAACATCGAGCCGAGGATGCCCCTGTAGTCGCCTCCCTGGGTGACGAGCGCGGGATAGAGCGCCCAGTCACGCCAGAACGCCGCGAGCGCGGCCTCGCTGCCGGAATGCGGCAGCTGCATCAGGAAGATCGCCGCATTCAGGGCGATCAGGGCATAGACCACGAACGGCGTCGTCGCAGAGGGGTTGTGATCTCGGATCGGGAACATGGCCCGAGGCTCGCCCCTGCGCGCGTTGCCGTCAAGCGGATCCGGCAGCCGCCAGAAGCTCGGCATTGCCACCGGAGGCGGTGGTATCGACGCAGAGATGGCGTTCGTGGACCACATGGGCGCGATCGGGCATCGCCGTGACGAGAGGCAGGATCGGCCCCGGCCGGCTGGCGAGCGCGCGGGCGAGGGCGCGCGCGGTGGTGTCGTCGCCCCACCAGATCGCACCGGAAAGCCCGCGCAGCGATGCCAGCGCTTCGGGTGCGATGCTGCCGCCGGCGGCAACGGCCTGGCCGCCGGCCGCGGCGACCGCGCGCAACTGTTCGGCCTCGTTCTCGGCGCCCGGGCCGAGACAGAGGAAGGGCGCGCGGACGATCTGGCTCAGCCGGTTCGATTCGCCCGTCGGTCCCGGCAGGTCGCTCCGGGCGAGGACCCGCCCGGTGGTTGCGGCGGCGGCATCGAGCGCCCTTTGCACGGCGCCCGTGTCGGCGGCGCCGGTGGCTTTCGCCGTCACGGCGGAGGCGACCGGCCCGGGCCGGGTGAAGCGCGCCAGGTAGTCCGGCCCGCCGGCCTTGGGCCCGGTGCCCGAGAGCCCCTCGCCGCCGAAGGGCTGGCTGCCGACGACCGCGCCGATCTGGTTGCGGTTCACGTAGATGTTGCCGGTGTGGAGCGCATCCGTCACCTCCTGCACGCGGCCGTCAATTCTCGTGTGAAGGCCGAAGGTAAGGCCGTAGCCCGTTGAATTGATGGCGTTCACGACCTGTGCAAGTTGCTCGGATTCGAACGTGGCAACGTGCAGGACGGGACCGAAGATCTCGCGCTCCAGATCGGCGATGCCGTTCACGCGAAGGACGGCCGGGGCGATGAAATTGCCCTTTCCGGGGCGTTGAAGTTCGTGCAGCAGGCGGCCGTTCGCGCGCGCCTTTTCGACATGGTCGCGGATCGTGGCCTCGGCCTCGGCGTCGATCACCGGGCCGACGTCGGTGGCGAGGTGCCAGGGGTCGTCGATCCGCAGTTCGTCCATTGCTCCGAAGAGCATGTCGGTGAAGCGGGCGGCGATGTCGTCCTGGACATAGAGGCAGCGCAGCGCCGAGCAGCGCTGGCCGGCGGACTGGAAGGCCGAAGCGACGATGTCGCGCACCGCCTGTTCCGGCAGGGCCGTCGAATCGACGATCATCGCGTTGAGGCCGCCGGTCTCGGCGATGAGAGGCGCGCCCGGATCGAGATTGTCGGCCATCGCCTTGCGGATGATGCGGGCGGTCTCGGTCGAGCCGGTGAAGCAGACACCGCAGACGCGCGGATCGGAGGTCAGAGCGGCGCCGACCACGGCACCGTCGCCGGGCAGCAACTGCAGCGCGCTCGCCGGCACGCCGGCACGGTGCAGGAGCGCCACCGCATGGGCGGCGATGAGCGGCGTCTGTTCGGCAGGCTTGGCGAGGACGGCGTTGCCCGCGGCCAGCGCCGCGGCGATCTGGCCGGTGAAGATGGCAAGCGGGAAGTTCCACGGCGAGATGCAGGCGAAGGTGCCGAGCGGCGGGGCAGTGAGGCTGCGCCCCCGCGCGGCGTAGTAGCGCAGGAAGTCCACCGCCTCGCGCAGTTCGGACACGGCATCGGCGAGCGTCTTGCCGGCCTCGCGCGCGAGAAGCGCGAAGATCGGGCCGAAGCTTTCCTCGTAGAGATCGGCGGCGCGTTCGAGGATGGCGGCACGGTCCGCGGCGGAGGCGCTCCACGGGGCAGCGGCGGCGAGGGCGGCCCCGACATCGGCTTTGGTGGCCTCGGTGACGGTGCCGACGATGGCGCCCGTTGCGGGGTTCCGCACGTCCTGCGCCCCGCCATCAGTCTGGCCGCCATCAGTCTGGCCGCCGCCGGTCTTGCCGCCGCCGGTCTTGCGGCCGGTCTTGCGGCCGGCGAGGATCGGGCCGGCGGTGAAGGCGGTCTCCTGGAAGGGCGCGCGGGCGGCCTCGATCCGCGCCAGTTCGGCGGTGTCGGTCAGGTCGAAGCCGGCCGAGTTCCGCCGCTCGGGGGCGAAGAGATCGGGGCCGCGGCGCAGATACGGATTGGCGATATCGGGCAGGAGCGCCTCGAGCGCGGTCAGCGGGCAGGCGGCCACAGTCTCGGGCGCCACGCTTTCGTCGACGATCTGGTTCACGAACGAGGAATTGGCGCCGTTCTCCAGGAGCCGGCGCACGAGATAGGCGAGCAGGTCGCGATGGGCACCGACAGGGGCATAGATCCGGCAGCGCGTCTTCTGGCCCTTCAGCACGATGTCGTGGAGCCGTTCGCCCATGCCGTGCAGGCGCTGGAACTCGAAGGTCTTGCCGGCGCCCATCTCGAGGATCGCGGCCACGGTATGGGCGTTGTGGGTGGCGAATTGCGGATAGATCCGGTCGGTCAGCCCGAGCAGCTTGCGCGCATTGGCGATGTAGCTCACATCGGTGGCGTCCTTGCGGGTGAAGACCGGGAAATCGGCAAGCCCCAGCACCTGGGCGCGCTTCACCTCGGCGTCCCAGTAGGCGCCCTTCACGAGGCGGATCATGATCTTGCGGTCGAGCTTTTTCGCCAGCGCATGCAGCCAGTCGATGACAGCGCCGGCGCGGCGGCCGTAGGCCTGCACGACCACGCCGAATCCGTCCCAGCCGGCAAGCTCCGGATCGCCGAGGACGGCTTCGATGACCTTCAGCGAAAGCTCCAGCCGATCCGCCTCTTCGGCGTCGATGTTGAAGCCCATCCGTGCCCGCGCCGCCTGGCGCGCGAGATCGCGGGTGACGGGGACGAGCTCGCGCATCACCCGGTCCTCCTGCGCCACCTCGTAGCGGGGATGCAGCGCCGACAGCTTGACCGAGATGCCGGGGTTGGCGCGGATGTCGTCGCCGGTCGCGGCGGTCGCGATCGCGGCGATGGCGCGGGAATAGGCATCGGCATAGCGGGCGGCGTCTTCGGCCGTCTTCGCCGCCTCGCCGAGCATGTCGTAGGAATAGCTGTAACCCTGTACCTCGCGGCGGCGGGCGCGTTCCATCGCGGCATTGATCGTCTCGCCAAGCACGAACTGGCGGCCCATCTCCTTCATCGCCTGGCGCACGGCGCGGCGGATCACCGGCTCGCCGAGGCGCTTCACCGCGCCCTTCAGATGGCCGACGATGCCCGGCTCCCGGTGCTCGAGCACCTTGCCCGTCAGCATCAGCGCCCAGGTCGAGGCGTTGACGAGCGAGGAGGCGGATTGGCCGAGGTGGCGGCCCCAGTCGGAGGGCGCGATCTTGTCTTCGATGAGCGCATCCATGGTTTCGGCGTCGGGCACCCGCAGAAGCGCCTCGGCCAGGCACATGAGCGCGATGCCCTCTTCGGTCGAGAGCCCGTATTCGGCAAGGAAGACCTCCATCAGCCCGGGGCGGGCGTCGGCGCGGATCTGCCGGACCAGCGTGGCGCCCGTGGCAGCGATGCGCCCGCGTGCCGCGGTATCGAGCGCGGCTGTCTCGATCAGCCGGCGGATGAGGGGCGCCTCGGGCTGGAGGGTTCCGGTCTCGATGGCGTTCCAGAGCGCTTGCATGGTGGTCTCCCTGTGGATTGAGACCATGATACCGCTTGACTGAAAGGCAATCCGACCTAATACTCTCCAAGAGCAGACGAAATGCCTAATTTTGGATGTAAATGAATGCCGAATGAACTTCCGCCGCTTGACCGCTTCGACACCGCGATTCTGCGGGCGCTCGGCGAAGACGCGCGGATGTCGGTGACAGAGCTCGCGCGGCGGATCGGTCTGACCAAGACGCCGACCCAGGCGCGGCTGAGACGGCTTGAGGAAACCGGCGTGATCGCCGGCTACCGGGCGGTTCTCAACCCGATCCGCATGGGGCTCGCGCATGTGGCCTATGTCGAGGTGCGGCTCAACGATACCCGCGAACGCGCCCTGCAGGAGTTCAATCGCGCCGTCCGCGCCCTGCCCGAGGTCGAGGAATGCCACATGATGGCTGCGGGCTTCGATTACCTGATGAAGGTGCGGACCGCGGATATCTCCGATTATCGGCGCGTGCTCGGCGAGCGGATCTCGACCCTGCCGCATGTCGCCTCGACCTCGACCTATGTCGCCATGGAGGCGGTGAAGGGTGGCGGGGTCTGAGCGGCGCCGGTTGCCCCCGGACCTGCCGGGGCGCTAGACAGGGGCGTGGCCGCTTGCTGGAACCGGTAGACAGACCCGACTTAAAATCGGAGGCCTTCGGGCGTGGGGGTTCAAGTCCCCCAGCGGCCACCACCGCCCGCCCCGGGTTCCTGCCGCGCGAGGATCGCCGCGCAAGAAAGTTCTTGCCCTGTAGCGCGGTCGCGTTATTGATTCACTAATCAACAAAAACTGCCGCGACGGCCCGGGGGATACAGCGAAGTTCAGAGACGAGACCGAACCGGCCCCCTGTCGGCAGCCGCGCTGGCGTTGCGACGAAGGCAACCGAACTGGCAGGAGGTTTTACTTGCAAACGGCAAGCCGCGGCGATTGAATCGGAAAAAACAGGCTGTGCGGGAACGGTGCAGCGAACGCAGGGAGACACTTCATGAAAGACGAACTCAAGTACCTTATGGCCCTGGCCGCGCGCGGAAGATACAGCCGCCGCGCCTTTCTGGGCAAGGCCGCGGCCGCCGGCATCACCGGAATGGTCGCCAACACCATGCTGGCCAAGGCGGTGCGCGCCGCAGGCCCGAAGAAGGGCGGCACGCTGCAGATGGGCCTTGGCGGCGGTGAAAGCACCAACTCGCTGGATCCGGCGCTGGCGGCAAGCCAGGTGCCGTTCCTGTATCTGATGACGGCGGGCGACCGGCTGACCGACATGTCGCCGACCGGCGAGGTCATGCCGCGCATGGCGGAGAAGATCGGGTCCTCTGCGGATGCGAAGGTCTGGACCTTCACCCTGCGCAAGGGCATGACATTCCACGACGGCGCGCCGGTGACCGCCGATGACGTGGTCAAGACCATGCGGCGCCACTCCGACGAGAATGCCAAGTCGGGCGCTCTCGGGATCATGGGCGGTATCGAATCGGTCAACGCGAACGGAGACGACGTGGTCTTCACCCTGAAGTCCGCCAATGCCGACTTTCCGGCACTCATGTCGGATTATCACCTGATCATCCAGCCCGGAGGCGGCGTCGACAAGCCCGATGCCGGCATCTTCTCGGGGCCCTACAAGATCAAGTCCTTCGAGCCGGGCGTGCGCATCGAGCTCGAGAAGTTCGCCGATTACTGGGACGACTCGCGCGGCCATTACGACGCGATCGAGATGCTGGTCATCAACGACGCCACGGCGCGCAATGCCGCCTTGCAGTCGGGGCAGGTGCAGCTCGTCAATCAGGTCGATCCCAAGGTCGCCGACCTCCTGAAGCGCGCGCCGGGGGTAACGGTCAATGCCACGGCCGGGCGCGGGCACTATGTCTTCATCATGCGCTGCAACGCGGCGCCCTTCGACAACAACGACCTGCGCATGGCGCTGAAGTTGTCCATCGACCGCGAGGAGATGGTGCAGAAGATCCTCAGCGGCTATGGCTCGGTCGGCAACGATTTCCCGATCAACAAGGCCTATCCGCTGTTCGACGCCTCGATCCCGCAGCGCACCTACGATCCGGAGAAGGCCGCCGACTACTACAAGAAATCGGGCCATGACGGCAGCCCGATCATCCTGCGCACCGCCGATGGCGCCTTCCCCGGCGCGGTCGATGCCGCGGCGCTGTTCCAGCAGTCGGCCGCGAAGGCGGGCATTCCGCTCGAGATCAAGCGCGAGCCGAACGACGGCTACTGGAGCGATGTCTGGAACAAGCAGCCCTTCTGCGCCTCCTATTGGGGCGGGCGGCCGGTGCAGGACCAGATGTATACCACGGCCTATCTTTCGACCGCCGACTGGAACGACACCGCGTTCAAGGATCCGCATTTCGACGAGCTCATCGTGCAGGCGCGCGGCGAACTCGACCAGGCCAAGCGCAAGTCGCTCTACTCCGAGGCGGGGCTTCTGGTCCGCGACACGGGCGGCGCGATCGTGCCGATGTTCAACGACTTCATCAATGCCTACAGCGACAAGGTCGCGGGATGGGAGGACAATCCCAACCAGGATACCATGAACGGCCTTGCCGGCGTCCTGTGCTGGGAAGCCTGATCCTTGGCCGTGCATCCGGTCGTGAAACTGATGACCCAGCGCCTTGCGCTGGGTCTGCTGCTGCTTCTCGCCGCCTCGGTACTGATCTTCGTCGGCACCCAGATCCTGCCCGGCGACGTGGCGCAGGCGATCCTCGGCCAGTCCGCGACGCCGCAGGCTCTGGCCAACATGCGCGAGGCGATGGGGCTGAACGACCCCGCCTACGTACGCTATCTCCACTGGCTCGGCGCCGCCCTGCACGGCGATCTCGGCCAATCGCTCACCAATGGTGAGGACGTCGCCGAAGCGATCGGCAAGCGCTTCGGCAACACGCTGTTCCTCGCCGTCGTCGCCGCGGTCATCGCGGTGCCCACGGCGATCATCCTCGGGCTCATCGCCGTGCGCTATCAGGGCCGCTGGCCGGACCGGCTGATCTCCGGCGTGACGCTTGCCACGGTGTCGGTGCCGGAATTCCTGCTCGGCTATGTGGTGATGTTCCTTCTGGCGGTGAAATACCGGCTCGCGCCGTCGGTCTCCACCATCTACGACACGATGAGCCTTGGCGAGAAGTTGCACGCGATCGCCCTGCCGGTCATCGTCCTGGTGCTGGTCGTGCTCGGCCACATGATGCGGATGACCCGCGCCGCGATCCTGAACGTGATGCAGTCGGCCTATGTCGAGACGGCGGAACTGAAGGGCCTGCGGCCCTTCCTCATCATCGCGCGCCACGCCTTCCCGAACGCGATCTCGCCGGTGGTGAACGTGGTGATGATCAATCTCGCCTACCTGGTCGTCGGCGTCGTCGTGGTCGAGGTGGTCTTCGTCTATCCCGGCATGGGCCAGTACCTGGTCGATCATGTCGCCAAGCGGGACGTGCCGGTGGTGCAGGCCTGCGGGCTGATCTTCGCCGCGGTCTACATCATCCTCAACGTGGCCGCCGACGTGATCTCGATCCTCGCGAATCCACGCCTGAGGCACCCGAAATGAGCCGCATCCCCGTCTCCGCCCTGATCGGGCTCGGATTTACCGGGCTTTACTTCTTCGTGGCGATCTTCGCCGGCTGGATCGCGCCCTACGGCATGGCCGAGGTGGTGGGCGGCGTTTGGGAGCCGTCGTCGTCGCAGTCCTGGCTCGGCACCGACAGCATCGGCCGCGACCTGCTGTCGCGGATGATCTATGGCGGCCGGACCACGATCGCGGTGGCCGCCGCGGCGACGGTGCTGAGCTTCGTCATCGGCTCGATCCTCGGGCTCACCGCCGCGGTGCTCGGCGGCTGGGTCGACCAGGTGCTGTCGCGCGGCGTCGACCTGGTGATGGCGATCCCGACGCTGATCTTCGCGCTCGTGGTCCTGTCCGTCATGCCGGTGACGCTGCCGATCCTGATCCTGGTGATGGGCCTGCTCGATTCGACCCGCGTGTTCCGGCTGTCGCGCGCCGTCGCGGTGGACATCACGGTGATGGACTACATCGAGGCGGCACGGCTGCGCGGCGAGGGCGGCGGCTGGATCGTCTTCCGCGAGATCCTGCCCAACGCGCTTTCGCCGCTGGTCGCGGAAATGGGCCTGCGCTTCATCTTCGCGGTGCTGTTCATCTCGACCCTTTCGTTCCTCGGGCTTGGCGTGCAGCCGCCGCTGGCCGACTGGGGCGGCATCGTGAAGGAGAACAAGGACGGAATCGTCTACGGCATTCCGGCGGCACTCTACCCCGCCATCGCCATCGCCACGCTGGCGATCTCCGTCAACCTCGTCGCGGACTGGGTGCTGGGCCGCACCAGCAGCCTGAAAGGAGGGCGCGGTGGCTGATCCGCTCGTCGATGTCAGGAACCTGAAGATCGAGGCCACGGCCTATCCGCCGGGCGAGCCGCCGCAGGACATCACCATCGTGCACGGCGTCTCGTTCACGCTGGAAAAGGGCAAGGTGCTCGGCCTCATCGGCGAAAGCGGCGCCGGCAAGTCGACGATCGGTCTGTCGGCGATGGCCTATGGCCGCGGCGGCGTGCGCATCACCGGGGGCGAGGTCTTCGTCAACGGGCGTGACATCCTGAAGCTCGGCCCCGGCGGGCTGCGCAGCCTCAGGGGGCACGAGGTCACCTATGTGGCGCAATCGGCCGCGGCGGCCTTCAACCCGGCCAAGCGGATCATGGACCAGGTGATCGAGACCACTCTCGCGCATGGCCTGTCGGGCAGGGCCGAGGCCGAGGCGCGGGCGGTCATCCTCTTCGGTCAGCTCGGCCTGCCCAATCCCGAGACCTTCGGCAACCGCTATCCGCACCAGGTCTCGGGCGGGCAGTTGCAGCGGGCGATGACGGCGATGGCGCTCTGCCCGAAGCCCGATCTGGTGATCTTCGACGAACCGACGACGGCGCTCGACGTGACGACCCAGATCGACGTTCTCTCGGCGATCAAGGAGGCGATCCACGACACCGGCGTGGCGGCGCTCTACATCACGCATGACCTCGCCGTCGTGGCGCAGGTCTCCGACCACATCATGGTGCTACGCCACGGCAGGATGGTCGAATACGGCGACACGGGCCAGATCATCGGGGCCCCGCGCCAGGACTATACGCGCGCGCTCGTCTCGGTGCGTTCGATCGAGCATGAGGAAAAGCGCCCGACGGCCGAGCCGGTGCTCAAGGTCGAGGGCGTGACGGCGCGGTATCGGGGCACCGACTTCGATGTCCTGAAGAACGTTTCGGTCGAACTGCACCCCGGCCAGACGCTGGCAGTGGTGGGCGAGAGCGGGTCGGGCAAGTCGACGCTCGCGCGCGCGATCACCGGGCTTCTGCCGCCAACGCGCGGGCGCATCTCGTTTGCCGGACGCGAGTTGAGCGCCGAACAGAGGGCGCGCAGCCGCGACGACCTGCGCGAGCTGCAGATGATCTACCAGATGGCGGACACGGCGATGAACCCGCGCCATACGGTGGGCACGATCATCGGCCGGCCGGCCGAGTTCTACTTCGGCCTCAGGGGCGAGGCCAAGCGCAAGCGGGTGCAGGAGCTTCTCGACGAGATCGAGATGGGCAAGGGATTCATCGACCGCTATCCGGCCGAGCTTTCGGGCGGGCAGAAGCAGCGTGTCTGCATCGCCCGGGCGCTGGCCGCCAAGCCCAGGATGATCATCTGCGACGAGGTCACCTCGGCGCTCGATCCGCTGGTGGCCGACGGGATCCTGAAGCTGCTTCTGAACCTGCAGAAGATCGAGGGCGTGGCCTATCTCTTCATCACCCACGATCTGGCGACGGTCAGGGCCATCGCCGACAGCATCGCGGTCATGTATCGCGGGGAGGTGGTGCGCTACGGATCGAAATCCGATGTTCTGGCGCCGCCCTTCGACGATTACACCGATCTGCTGCTGTCCTCGGTGCCGGAGATGCGGCTCGGCTGGCTCGAGGACGTGCTCAAGCACCGCAGGATGGAAAGCGCGGGGAATTGAGCGGCGCGAAGCTACTTCTCATCGTGCTCGACGGCGTTCCCTGGCGCAACTGGCGCCGTCTCTTCGGCAATCTCGAGGGCTGGGTCGAGGCCGGCGAGGCGCGGGTCTGGCGGATGCGCGCGGTGCTGCCTTCGACCTCGGCCTGCTGCTATGCCTCGATCCACACCGGGCTCAGGCCGCAGGTGCACCGGATCTGGGACAATGCCGACATCCGCCGGCTGGAGTTCCCCGACATCTTCTCCGAGGCGAGCCGGGCAGGGCTGAAGACCGGCGCGGTCACCCACAGCTACTGGTCGGAGTTCTTCAATCGCGCGCCCTTCGATACCGTCCGCGACATCGAATACGACGAGCCGGGCGGGCCGATCACCCATGGTCGCTTTCACACCATGAAGGGCTACGGCCACGACAACCAGATGACCCCGGCCGATCACGATCTCTTCGGCACGCTGACGCGGCTTTGCGAGGTGAAGGGGATCGACTACGGCATCCTGCACACCTGCACGCTCGACAGCATGGGGCACCGTTTCTATCACGACTGCGAGGCGATGGATAACGCCTGCTTCCAGATGGATGCGACGCTGGCGCCCTTCGTTCATCGCTGGCTGAGGGCCGGCTACGAGGTGATCGTGACCGCCGATCATGGCCAGGACGGGCGCGGCCATCACGGCGGCACCGGCGAGGAGCAGCGCGATTTCGCGCTCTACTATTTCGGAGCGGCCGAGGGGCCCGAGGCCGATGCCGTTCTGGACCAGCTGGCGCTGGCGCCGACGATCCTCGGCCGCCTCGGCGTGCCGGTGCCCGACACGATGCGGGCAGCGTCGTTCCTGCGCTGAGGCGGGTTCAGCCCGGGGTCCAGTCGCCCCTGCCAAGCGCTTGAGTGGCGGCGACGATGCGGGCGAAGGCGGCCTCTGCCCGTGCCGACATGCGCCGGGCGCGAAGCCAGCCGTGAACCAGGCCCGGTTCGACGATCGCCTGTGCACTGCCGCCCGCCGCGAGGATCCGCGCGACATAGGCGGGGCCGTCGTCGGCCAGGGGATCGCATTCGGCGGCGCTGACGAAGGCAGGCGGCAGGCCGGTGAAATCGTCATCCGCCAGGGGGTTCGCGGTCGGATCGTCGGCCAGGCTGACGCCCTCGGGCGCGCGGATCTCGCGGTAGAAATCGATATCGGCGGCGGTCAGCATCGGCGCATGCGCGTGGCGCGCCATGCTGCCCCCGATCCTGTCGAAGCCGAGCCCGGGGTAGATGAGCACGATGCCGCGGATCTCGAGCGCGCTGCCGCGCAGCGCATGGGCGGCGGCGGCGGCGAGGTTGCCGCCGGCGCTGTCGCCGGCCAGCACGATCGGCCCGCCGAAACGCTCGCCCACGGCGCGTATCGCGGCCAGGGTGTCGTCGAAGGCGGCAGGGTGGCGGTGCTCCGGCGCCAGCCGGTAGTCGGCCGCCACAACCCGGTAGCCGGTCGCCTGGGCGAGGTCGGCGCAGACCCCATCGTGGCTGTGAAGCCCGCCGACGACGAAGCCGCCGCCGTGCAGGTAGACGACCGTGACCTTGGCGGTGGCCGGTTCGTAGAGCCGCGCGCGAACGCCGCCGAACTGGCGGTCCGTGACGGCAAGCCCGGCAGGGCGCGGGGTTTCGAAATCGGCGCACATCGTGTCGTAGATCTCGCGCTGGCGGGCGATCGTCGCGGTCACGGTGTCGGCGGGATAGCTGGCCTCGGTCTTGCGGATGAAGGCCCAGATCTCATCGTCGATGAGCTTGGCGTAGTCGGCCTGATCGGTCATGGCAGCCTCCGTTCGGGTCAAGTCTGCGCCCGGTGGGCCGCGAAGGCCAGCGCAAACCGGTGCCTCAGGGGCGCGTGATCCTGACCGTCTGCAGAAGCGCCCCGGTTTCGGCGTCGAAGACGCGGATCTCGTTCCCGCCGGTCACGACCGCGACCCAGCCGCGCCCCATCGTTACCGCCTCGGCCGTCACGCCCGCCGGCAGGGCTATCGAGGCGGGCAGCGCGGGGCGCGCGGGTGCCTTGCCCGGCAGGCGGGTGACAAGCAGGCCGATGATGGTTATCAGGCCAAGGATCATCGTCGCGGCCAGCGCCGTGACGAGTGCCTTGAGAAAGCGCAGCTCCGGCGGGGTGCCGGAGCCGCCCTCATCCGGAGCCGTTTCCATGTCCGCTGCCACCGGCCGCATCCTTCGCGTCGTGATCGGGGCCGAACCGCCCGATCGCCTTGATAAGGCGCTTGCGCGCGATTTGCCAGAAGAAGCGGCGCTTTCGCGGTCGCGGCTGGCAAGGCTCCTGGCCGAAGGCGCGGTCAGCCGCGACGGCGTTGCCATCGCCGATGCCAGGGCGCGGGTCGCCGAGGGCGAGGTCTACGAGATCGCCCTCGGGCCCGCCGAAGAGGTCGAGACCCGGCCCGAGGCGCTGCCGCTGGCCGTCCGCTACGAGGACGACGACCTCATCGTGATCGACAAGGCGGCGGGAATGGTGGTGCATCCGGCGCCCGGTTCGCCCTCGGGCACGCTGGTGAATGCGCTTCTGCATCATTTCGGTGGCCGCCTCTCGGGGGTCGGTGGCGAGCTTCGCCCCGGCATCGTGCACCGGATCGACAAGGATACCTCGGGCCTCGTCGTGGTGGCCAAGTCCGACCGCGCCCATCACGGGCTGGCCGCCCAGTTCGAGAAGCACAGTGTCGAGCGGCGCTATCTGGCGCTGGTCCACGGCGCACCGGATGCCGCCGATCCGCGGCTGCAGGGCGTGAAGGGCACCAACTGGGAGCCGGGCGGGGTGCTGAAGATCACCACCAGGCTTGCGCGCCACAAGACCGATAGACAGCGCCAGGCGGTCCTGTTCGACAGCGGTCGCCACGCGGTGACGCGGGTCAGGGTGCTCGAACGGTTCGGGGTGCCGCCCGCGCTGGCGCTGGCCGAGTGTCGGCTCGAGACCGGGCGCACGCACCAGATCCGCGTGCACATGGCGCATATCGGCCACGCGCTCGTCGGCGACCGGACCTATGGCGGGCGGCGGCGGGCGCCGGCGCGGGCGCTCGGCCCCGCCGTCGCCGCAGTCGTCGACGCCTTTCCGCGCCAGGCGCTGCATGCGGCGACGCTCGGCTTCGATCATCCGGTGACGGGCGTGCATCTGGCCTTCGAAAGCCCGCTGCCCGAGGATTTGCGCGACCTCCTTGCGGCGCTCGGCTGCCCGGCGCCTTCCGCGACGGGCCCATGACAAGCGCGTGAGGTGATGACACATCACGCGGACGGCAACGGAACGGTCACTATCTGACGTTAGAAGGGGCAGGACAGGACGCGCTTGCGTCCGGGTTTCGGGATGACTAATCTCTTCCTCCGCCTCAGAAAGGGGGACCGATGACGACGAGCTATGCCAATCTTCCCGCACCGAGCCCCGAACAGGGGTTGAACCGCTATCTGCAGGAGATCCGCAAGTTTCCGCTTCTGGAGCCGGAAGAGGAATACATGCTCGCCAAGCGCTGGGTGGACCACGAGGACAGTTCCGCGGCCCACAAGCTGGTGACGTCGCACCTGCGGCTCGCGGCCAAGATCGCCATGGGCTACCGCGGCTACGGGTTGCCGCAGGCCGAGGTGATCTCCGAGGCCAACGTGGGCCTGATGCAGGCGGTCAAGCGGTTCGATCCCGAAAAGGGGTTCCGCCTGGCCACCTATGCGATGTGGTGGATCCGGGCCTCGATCCAGGAGTACATCCTGCGGTCCTGGAGCCTCGTGAAGCTCGGCACGACCTCGGCGCAGAAGAAGCTGTTCTTCAACCTGCGCAAGGCCAAGAACCGGATCGGCGCGCTCGAAGAGGGCGATCTCAGGCCCGAGCATGTCGAGAAGATCGCCCATGATCTCAACGTAACCGAGACCGAGGTGATCGAGATGAACCGGCGCCTGGCGGGCGGCGACGCCTCGCTCAACGCCACCGTCGGCTCGGATGGCGAAGGCACCGCGCAGTGGCAGGACTGGCTGCAGGACGAAGACGCCGATCAGGCCGGCGACTATGCCGAGGCCGACGAGCTCGAGATTCGGCGCACGCTTCTGGAAAGCGCCATGGGCGTGCTGAACGACCGCGAGCGCGAAATCCTCGTGCAGCGGCGCCTGCGCGATGATCCGGTGACGCTCGAGGATCTCTCGACCGAATATGGCGTCAGCCGCGAACGGATCCGCCAGATCGAGGTGCGCGCCTTCGAGAAGCTGCAGGATGAGATGCGGCGGCTGGCCAGCGAGAAGGGTATCCTCGTCCCGGCCTGAGCCGGCCGCTTGCCATCGCCGCTGCGCGGTGGCTAGGCTCGGCCCCGGGCAAACGGGGAGGCGCGGATGAAACCTGTGAACTGGGGCGTGCTTGGCGCGGCGAAATTCGCGCGCCAGCACATGGCGCCGGCGATCCACGAGGCCGCGGGCGCGCGTCTCTACGCACTGGCCACGTCGAGCCCGGAAAAGGCCGAAGGGTTCCGCGCCTTCTGTCCCGATCTCACGGTCCACGACAGCTACGAGGCCTTGCTGGCCGACCCCGCCGTCGAGGTGGTCTACATCCCGCTGCCCAATCACCTGCATGTCGACTGGACGCTGAAGGCGGTGGCCGCGGGCAAGCATGTCCTGACCGAGAAGCCCATCGCCATGCGGGCCGACGAGATCGACGCGCTCGTTGCCGCGCGCGACGCCTCGGGGCTCCTGGTGAGCGAGGCCTACATGATCGTCCATCACCCGCAATGGCGCCGCGCCAGGGCGCTCATCGCCGAGGGGGCGATCGGCCGCGTGCTGCATGCGGACGCGCATTTCAGCTATGACAACCGCGCCGATCCCGGCAACATCCGCAACCGGCCGGAGACCGGCGGCGGCTCGATCCCCGATATCGGCGTCTATGCCTATGGCTCGGTGCGCTGGGCGACGGGGGCGGAGCCGGTGCGGGTCAGGTCGCGGATCCGGCGCGAGAACGGCGTCGATACCTTCGCGCAGGTTCTGGCCGACATGGAAGGGCCCGGCGGGACATTCACCTATCACGCCATGACCTCGATGCGGCTTGCGCCCCGGCAGGAGGTCGTCTTCCAGGGTGAGAGCGGGGTGCTCCGCCTGAGCGCGCCCTTCAACGCCGGGCTCTTCGGCGAGGCACAGCTCGCCCTGCTGCGCCCCGATAGGCCGGATCAGGTCGAACGCTTCCCGGGCGCGCGGCAGTATCGCCTTCAGGTGGAGGCCTTTGGCCGCAGCCTGCGCGAAGGCGCGGCCTATCCCTGGCGGCTCGAGGATGCCCGCGGCACGCAGGCGATGATCGACATGGTCTTCGCCGGCGAGGTGCCGCTCTGATCCGCGTCACCCCGGCGGCAGTGCCGACCGCAGGAAGCGCACCATGTTGGCGCCCATGACCCTGGCGATGACATCGTCCGAAAGGCCGGCATCCATCAGCGCCTGGGTCAGCGCCGGCAGTTCCGAGACGTCGAAGGCGGTCGTCACCGCGCCGTCGAAATCCGACCCGAGCGCCACGTGATCGGCGCCCACCAGATCGACGGCGGCGCGTATGGTCGCGGCGATGCCCGCCGGCGTCGGATCGCAAGTGACATCCTCCCAGTAGCCGATTCCGATGAGGCCGCCTCTCTCGGCCACCGCCTGCATCAGATCGTCGGGGAAGTTCCGCACCGTCTTGCAATGCGACCAGATGCCGGTGTGGCTGACCACGACCGGCACGTCGACCATGGCCAGCACCTCGCGCGCCGTCTCGGGCGAGGCATGGGCAAGGTCGATGATCATGTGACGGTCGACCAGCGCCTGAACCACCTGGCGGCCGAATTGCGTGAGGCCCTCATCCTTGTGTTCGCCATGCAGCGAGGCCGCCACGTCATTGTCGAAGAAATGCGTGAGCCCGATGAGGCGGAAGCCCGCATCGTAGAGCCGGGCGAGATTGGCCGGATCGCCCGAAAGCGCATGCGCGCCTTCGGCGCCGAGGATGCCGCCGACGGTCCTGGCCCCGCCCGCGCGGGCCGCGAGAAGCGCGTCGAGATCGGCCCGCGTGCGCAGGATCTTCAGCATCTGTGGCGCCTTCGCCTCGGCGCGCGCCAGTTCCCGCGCTTGGTCGAGCGCGCGCTCGGTGAGGTTCAGCCAGCTGCGGAAGGGGCGCAGCTGGGCGATGTAGAGGGCGGTGATGTTGTCGCGCGCGGCGGCGGAGTTCGCCTCGTAGTTCTGGCCGGCGGGGCTTTTCGTGACCGTGGTGAAGACCTGGAGCGCCACGTTGCCCTCGATCAGCCGCGGCAGGTCGACCTGGCCGCGGTCCGAGCGCTGGGTCAGGTCGCGGCCCCAAAGCAGCGGATCGGCGTGCAGATCGCCGATCACGAGGCCGGCGTGCAGCGCGCGCGCGGCATCCGACACCGGCCAGGGATCGTGCGGCAGGATCCGGTTCTGACCCTTCTCGACGATCCCCGGCGCGAACGAGAAGAAGGCGATCGCGGCAAGCACCGCCACCGCTAGCCCGAGTTTGACGATGAGCCGCAGCATGGGTCAGGACCTTTCGGCGAAGCTGGCCGTATCGAACCCTGTCGCCGCGATGCGTGCAAGGACTTCCTCGGCGAGTGTGGGGCTCGTCGCATCGAGACAGGCGATGCGGAAATACCAGTAGAGAAAGCGGCTCTGGGGCCAGCTTTGGGCCATCGCGGCGCGAATGGCGGCGTCGATGTCGCCTGGGCTCCGGGCCTCGACGCAGACATGGTGAAAGTCGGCGCGCCCGCAGATCACCACCGGCTTGCGATGCAGCATCGCCTCGATGCCGGTCGCGGAATTGATCGTCACGACGACTTTCGCGGCGGCGAGGATGTCGTGGATATTGGCGCCGGTGATGTGGAGCCGCGGATCGCTGCGCGCCAGCGCGTCAAGCCAGCGGCGGGTCGCGGGTCTCACGTCGCGGGGATGCGGCTTGATCACGATCGGGGCGGCGTCGGCGCGGGCCAGCGCTGCCGCAACCATCGACCGGCGCGACATCCAGGCCGTCCTGCGAACCATCGGATCCTGGTCGCTTTGCAGGAAGATGGCCACGCAACCGTCTGGTATGATTTCCTTTTCCGCCGGCTGTTCACCGCGGGAGCGGCGCGGCTTCACCAGCCGATGGCGCAGGTCGCGAAAGAAGGCATTGGCGGCTGACGCGTCGATCTCCCGGCGCGGAAATGCCCGGGTGCCGATCGAGGAACAGGCGCGGATGCCCGACGGATCGAGGTTCCAGTAGGGAAAGACATAGGCGATGCCGGCGTTCAGGATGCGTGGATGCCGTTCGGTGCCGTGGTCGACGATGTGAAAATCCCGATCCGCCGCGACCTCGGCCAGAAGCGTCTCGCGCCGGTGCGGCATGAGTGCCACCGTGACGCCCTTCGCCTGCAACCCGTCGCACAGGCGGTCGTAGAAGTGCTTGAGCGGTTCGCGCCCGTCGAGCACAGGGTTCGGCAGGTTGAGAATGAGCCGGGGGCGGGCCATGGCGGCCGTCAGGTGGCTGCCGCGACCTGCACCCCGAGCGCGAGGCGGAGCACGGCCTGCGGGCCCGAGGAACCGCCGTGATAGAGCGTGCCGGTGTCTTCCCAGCCGCCCGAGACATAGGCGTGGCGGGCGACCGGGTTGGCGCAGTTCACGGTCAGGTAGACCGCTTCCGCATCGGGCAGCAAGCGGCGCAGGTAGGCGGGCAGGGCGCGCATCGCGGCGCGACCGTAGCCGCGGCCCTGATACTGGAAGCCGATCAGGAAGCCGCGCAGGCCGGGCGCGCCCTTCGGGGCGAAGTCGTGGCGCTCGCAATAGCCGCAGTCGGTCTTGAAGAAGCCCACCGCGAGGTCGCCATCGCGGATGACGTGAAACGCGACCCCGGGCGTCGCCTCGGTGACCATGTCGGCAATCGGATGGACGAAGGCGCCCTGACCGGGACCGAGCTCCAGATGCAGGACTTCCTCTGTCCGGTCACGCGGCAGGGGCGCGATCGTGATCATCCTTCCATCGCCTCAAGCTCGTCGATCATGCCCGAGATCATCGAGAGCCCCTTGTCCCAGAACCCCGGATCCGATGCGTCGAGGCCGAAGGGCGCGAGAAGCTCCTTGTGGTGCTTGGCGCCGCCGGCCTTCAGCATGTCGAAATACTTCGCCTGGAAATCCGGCATTCCCTCTTCGTAGACGGCATAGAGCGCGTTCACGAGCCCGTCGCCGAAGGCATAGGCATAGACGTAGAAGGGCGAATGGACGAAATGCGGGATGTAGGACCAGAAGGTCTCGTAGCCCTCCATGAACTCGAAGGCGTCGCCGAGGCTCTCGCCCTGCACGCTCATCCAGAGCGCGTTGATATCCTCGGGCATGAGCTCGCCCGCGCGCCGGGCGGCGTGCAGTTTGCATTCGAAGTCGTAGAACGCGATCTGGCGCACGACCGTGTTGATCATGTCCTCGACCTTGCCGGCCAGGAGAACCTTGCGTTCGGTCCGGTCCCTGGCGCCGGCAAGCAGGGTGCGGAAGGTCAGCATCTCGCCGAAGACGCTGGCCGTCTCCGCAAGCGTGAGAGGGGTCGAGGCAAGCAGTTCGCCCTGCGGTGCCGCCAGGACCTGGTGCACGCCGTGGCCAAGCTCGTGGGCGAGCGTCATCACGTCGCGCGGCTTTCCGAGATAGTTCAGCATCACATAGGGATGCAGGTCGGCGACCGTCGGATGGGCAAAGGCGCCGGGCGCCTTGCCCGGCTTGACGCCCGCGTCGATCCATCCCTTGGTGAAGAAAGGTTTTGCGATCTCAGCCATCTGCGGGTCGAAGCTCGCGTAGGATCCCAGAACGGTGCGTTGCGCCTCTTCCCAGCCGACGGTGCGTTTCTCCTCCATCGGCAGGGGGGCGTTGCGGTCCCAGACCTGCAGCTTGTCGAGGCCCATCCACTTCGCCTTGAGCCGGTAGTAGCGGTGGCTGAGCTTCGGATAGGCGGCGACGACGGCGTTTCGCAGGGCTTCGACGACCTCGGGTTCGACATGGTTCGACAGGTGCCGGGCGGTCTGCGGCGTGGCCATCTTGCGCCAACGATCCTCGATCTCCTTTTCCTTCGCGAGCGTGTTATGAACGCGCGCGAAAAGCTTGATATTCGTGGTGAAAACATCGGCCAGGGCATGCGCGGCGGCGGACCTGCGGGGGCGCGCCTGCTCTGACAGCAGGTTCAGCGTGGCTTCGAGACCGAGCGGCTCGTCCTCGCCGTCCACGGTGAATTCGAGACCGGCCATGGTCTCGTCGAAGAGCTTGTTCCAGGCCGAGGCGCCGACCACCGAGGTGTCATGGAGGAAGCGCTCCATTTCATCGGAAAGCTGGTGCGGCTTCATCGCGCGCATCCGGTCGAAGACCGGCCGGTAGCGGGCGATCCCGGCGTCCGCGGCGAAGGTGCGGGCATAAGCCTCGTCGTCTATCCGGTTGAATTCGAGAGAAAAGAACACAAGCGGAGTAGTGAACGCGGTGACCTTGTCCTGACAATCGGAAAGGAACTTGGCACGGGTGGCGTCCACCGTGTTCTGGTAATAGCGCAGCCCCGCGTAGGACATGAGCCGCCCGGCCAGCGTCTCGATCACCTCGTAGCGCCGGATGCAGGCGAGCATCGCCGCGCCATCGAGCGTGGCGAGCTTGCCTTCGTAGTCCTTGGCGAAGGCGGCGCAGGCGGTCTCCAGCCGGTCGAGATCGCGCGCGACCTCGGGGGCGTCGGGGGAGGGATAGAGATCGGTCAGATCCCATTCCGGCAGGTCGCCGAGCCCGCCGGCGCTGGCATTGGCATCGAACACGGGGCGGGGGAAGTTCGGGGTCATGGGCACCTCATTGGTTGCCCAAGACATAGTGTGCCGCGGGCGCGCATGACAAGGCCGGCGCAGTGCGGCCCGAAACGGCGGCATTCGCGGCAACATGCGGCAGCGCCGCCGGGCCGGACGCGGGCGTGATCACGGCTTCGCTTTGCTTCGCCGCGCCGATTGCCTAACAATCGCACAACGGCCCGCGGAATCGTCGCGGGCAGGTGGCGGAGCACAATGGCCGAAGAGATCTTCAACGAAATGTACGACGGCGGCACGGTGCGCGACATCT
Source organism: Albidovulum sp. (assembly GCA_020637635.1). Classification (GTDB taxonomy): domain Bacteria; phylum Pseudomonadota; class Alphaproteobacteria; order Rhodobacterales; family Rhodobacteraceae; genus Albidovulum. The sequence goes on along the minus strand of JACKKB010000004.1, from coordinate 224,930 downwards.
ATGCCTCGCTGGAGGACTGGACCACCGCCATGCCGGGCGATCTGCGGCAGATGAAGCAGGCCGAGGCCGAGGCCCTGTTCCGCCGCATCGGCATCACCTTCGCGGTCTATGGCGAAGGTGGCGATCCCGACAGGCTGATCCCGTTCGACATGTTCCCGCGGGTCTTCAGCCAGGACGAATGGCGCCGGCTGGAGCGCGGTATCAAGCAGCGGGCGCGTGCACTCAACGCCTTTCTCGTCGACGTCTACGGGCGCGGCGAGATCGTTCGGGCGGGGCGCGTTCCCGGCCATCTCGTCTACCGCAACGAGGCCTACGAGAAGGCGGTCGTCGGCTTCGTTCCGCCCAAGGGGGTCTTCAGCCACATCGTCGGCATCGACATCGTGCGCACCGGACCCACGGATTTCCTCGTGCTCGAGGACAACTGCCGGACGCCCTCGGGGGTGAGCTACATGCTCGAGAACCGCGAGATCATGATGCGGATGTTCCCCGAACTCTTCCGCAATGCGCGGATCGAGCCGGTCGATGCCTATCCGACGCTCCTGCGGCGCACGCTGGCCTCGGTCGCGCCCGAGCGGTGCGAGGGCGAGCCGACGATCGCGATCCTGACGCCCGGGCATTTCAACTCGGCCTACTACGAGCATTCCTTCCTGGCCGACCAGATGGGCGTCGAACTGGTCGAGGGGCCCGATCTCTTCGTCGAGGCGGGGCGGCTCTGGATGCGCACGACCGAGGGGCCGAAACGCCTCGATGTGCTCTACCGGCGGATCGACGACGGTTTCCTTGATCCGCTCTGCTTCCGGCCCGATTCGATGCTCGGCGTCGCCGGGGTGATGGATGTCTACCGTTCTGGCGGGGTGACGATCGCCTCGGCGCCTGGCGCGGGCGTCGCCGACGACAAGGCGGTCTATACCTACGTGCCCGAAATGATCCGCTTCTATCTCGGCGAGGAGCCGATCCTGCAGAACGTGCCGACCTGGCAATGCGCGCGGCCCGACGATCTGGGCTATGTGCTCGACAATCTCGGCGAACTCGTCGTCAAGGAGGTGCATGGCTCGGGTGGCTACGGGATGCTCGTCGGGCCGAAGTCGACGGCGGAGCAGATCGCTTCCTTCGCCGATCTTCTGCGGGCCCATCCCGAGAACTACATCGCCCAGCCGACGCTGGCGTTGTCGACCTGTCCGTCCTTCGTGGCCGAGGGCGTGGCGCCGCGGCATGTCGACCTCAGGCCCTACTGCCTGGTCGGTGACAAGATCGAACTGGTGCCGGGCGGGCTCACGCGGGTGGCGCTGCGCGAAGGGTCGCTCGTGGTCAACTCCTCGCAGGGCGGCGGGGTCAAGGACACCTGGGTCCTGGCGGAGTGATGCGATGCTCCTGAGCCGGACGGCGAACAACCTCTACTGGATCGGCCGCTACATGGAGCGGGCGGAGATGACCGCACGGCTTCTCGAGGTCGGCTCGCGCATCGCGCTCCTGCCCTCGGCCGGGCATGGCTACCGCAACGACTGGGAATCGATCCTGCGCGCCTCGGGCACGGCCGAGGGTTTCGCCCGCAAGTACGGCGACCCGGTGCAGCGCAACATCGAGAGCTATCTCTTCTTCGATCGCGACAATCCGTCGTCGGTCATCTCCTGCTTCGAGCGGGCGCGGGAGAACGGGCGGATCGTCCGCACCGCGCTGACGAGCCAGGTCTGGGACGCGCTGAACAGCGCCTTTCAGGAGTTGCGGGCGCTTGAGCGGCAACCGCGCAGCACGCTCGAACTCAGCGAGATCAACGAATGGACCATGCGCCAGACGGCGCTTCTGCGCGGGGCGATCGACGCAACCCAGCTGCGAGGCGACGGCTACGATTTCCTCATGCTCGGCTACAGCCTGGAACGCGGCGACAACACCGCGCGGCTGCTCGATGTGAAATACTACGTGCTCCTGCCCAAGGCCGATTACGTGGGGTCCGGGCTCGATTCCTATCAGTGGCTGTTGCTCTTGCGCGCACTTTCGGCGCATCGCGCCTTTCACTGGGCCTACGGGGGCGAGATCACCGCGGCCAAGGTCGCGGATTTCCTGATCCTGAACCGGCGCTGCCCGCGGTCGCTTCTCACCTCGGTGACGCTCTCGGCCGACTGGCTCGGGCGGCTGGCCGGGACCTACGGCCGGCGCACCCCGGCACAGGATGCGGCAGATGCGTTGCGCGACGAGGTGGCGGGGCATTCCGTCGAGGACATCTTCGACGAGGGGCTGCACGAGTTCCTGAGCCGGTTCATCGTCGCCACCGGCGAGATCGCGGCGCAGGTCCATGACTGCTACCTGAGCGGAGAGGCGCGATGATCCTGACGGTCGCCCATCGCACGACCTATCGCTACGACGCGCCGATCCGGCTCGCGGTGCAGAGCCTGAGGCTCACGCCCTCGGTCTTCGACGGCCAGGTGACCGAGCGCTGGTCGGCCGTCGTGGAGGGCGGCGAACGCGGGCCGGGGTATCGCGACGGGGCGGGCGACTGGGTCGAGAGCTGGTCGCTGCGCGGCCCGGCCGACGCCGTGGCCGTGGTCGTCGAGGGGCAGGTCGAGACGCGCGATCTGGACGGGCTCCTCCGCGGGCACCGCGAACTGGTGCGCCCGCCGGTCTATCTGCGCGATACGCCGTCGACGCTCGCCGATGTGATGCTGACCGACTTCGCCCGCGATGTGGCGGGCAGCGAGAGCGAGGCGCTGGCGCAGGCGCATGCGCTTGCCGCCGCGGTGACCGACGCGATCGCCTACCGGCCGGGCACGACCGCGGCGCATACCACCGCGGCCGAGGCCTTTGCGCAGGGCGAGGGCGTCTGTCAGGACCACGCCCATGCCCTGATCGCCGCGGCGCGGGTTGTCGGGCTGCCGGCGCGCTATGTTTCGGGCTATCTCCTCGCCGGCGAGGACGGCACCGCGCACGAGGCCGCGCATGCCTGGGCCGAGATCCATGTCGGCGCGCTCGGCTGGGTCGGGTTCGATCCGGCCAACCGCTGCTGCCCCGATGCGCGCTACATCAGGCTCAGCTCCGGGTTCGACGCTCAGGACGCCGCGCCGATCCGTGGCATCGCCCAGGGGGCGGGGAGCGAGTCGCTGGAAGTCGCCGTTGCGGTGGCTGCGGCGCAGCAATAGTGTTGCGCGGAACGAACCCGGGAATCCTCGATGACCTATTGCGTTGGCCTGCTTCTGGACGAAGGCATGGTGCTTCTGTCCGACACCCGGACGAATGCCGGGCTCGACAATATCGCCACTTATCGCAAGATGTTCACCTTCGAGAACGGGGGCGAGCGGGTGATTGTGATCATGACCGCGGGCAGCCTCTCGGTGACGCAGACGACAATCGCCCAGCTGACCGACGCGATCGAGGACCCCGATGCCACGCACGAGACCTCGATCCTGCTTGCGCCCTCGATGTTGAAGGTCGCGGAGATGGTGGGCGAGCGGCTGGCAGCCGTGCGCCGCAGCGTCGACGAGAAGCTTGCCGCAATGGATCAGCACGCCTCGGCCTCCATGATCGTCGCCGGTCAGCGCCGAAACGGCGAGATGCGGATGTTCCTCATCTATCCCGAAGGCAATTTCATCGAGGCGACGGACGATACGCCTTTCCTGCAGATCGGCGAGCACAAGTATGGCAAGCCGATCCTCGACCGGGTGGTGCGGCCTTCGACCTCGCTCGAGGACGGGCAGAAGGCGGTGCTGCTGTCGATGGATTCGACGCTGCGCTCGAACCTCTCGGTGGGCATGCCGCTGGATCTTGCCCTGGTTCGGCGGGACGAATGCCGGGTGGGCCAGAGGCGCCGGATCGAGGCGGGCGATGACGACTTTCGCCGCATGAGCGAAGCCTGGTCCGAAGCCCTGCGCGACAGTTTCGCCCGGGTCACGCTCTAGGCGCGGCCGCAAAGCCGGGCCCCGCGAAACCGGGCCCCGCGAAACCAGGCCCCGCAAAGCCGGGCCCCGCAAAGCCGGGCCCCGCGAAACCAGGCCCGCGCTATCAGGCCCGCGCTATCAGGCTCCGGCGCTTGCGAAGAGCGCGGCGACACCATCGTAGAATCGCATTCGCACCTCGGGCAGTTCCATCATCAGCTCGTGCTCGGCGCCTGCGATCAGATCGAGCGTGCCGTTCGGCCAGCGCTTCATGCGCGCATGGATCGCGGCGGGCTCGACGATCCGTTCCCGGCCCCCGAGCGCCGCGTAGCAGGGCAGGGCGGGGGCGGGCCGGCGGGCCAGCGCGCGCATCTCGGCCAGCGCGGCGCCGAACCACTGCATGGTCGGCGCGCCGATGGCCAGCGCCGGCACCTCGGTCATCTGCCGCCGCATGAAGTCCCACATGGCGCGGTCGCGCGTCAGCGTGTTGTCCTCGAACGCGGCGGTAAGCGCATAGTTGATCCGCGAGGTCGAGGGCGTCGGCTTCCGGCCCCTTCCGGTCAGGCGTGCGACGGTGGCCATGAGCCCGGCAACGGGGGCCAGCGCGCGCGGCATGATCACGCCCCACATCGGCGCAGAAAAGGCCGCGGCCCGCACCGGCAGCCCGTTCATGAGCGACCTGAGGGCGATGCAGCCGCCCATCGAATGGCCGAGAACGACCCAGGGCTCGGGCAGGCGCAGGGTCCCAAGCAGGTTCACGAAGGCCGCGACATCGCGCTGATAGTCGGAAAACTGCTCCACATGGCCGAGCGCGGGGTCGGGGATCAGCCGGTCGGAAAGACCCTGACCACGGAAATCGAGCGTCGCCATCGCAAGGCCGCGGCGGGTGAATTCGCCCGCCGCGGGCCCGAATTTCTCGATATATTCGGTGCGGCCCTGAAAGAGCAGGACGGTGCCCTTCTGGCCGCTCTCGCCCGCGCCCCAGACGGCGGCCCTCAGCCGGACGCCGTCGTCGGCGCGCAGCCAGACCGAACGGACGCCGTCCGGCGCGCCGGCCAGTGCCGCGTGAAACGGCGCCGGCTCCATCGTCAGCCGAGCGCGGCCCCGAGCTGCATCGCGAGCCCCATGTCGCCGTCGACCGTGAGCTTGCCCTGCATGAAGGCGGCCGTGGGGTTCACGTCGCCCGAGAGGATGCCCTGAAAGGTCTCGGCATCCGACGTGAGCGTCACGTCGGCGGCATCGTCGCCCGCATGGACGCCGGCGCCGTCGATCACCAGCGATCCCTCGCCTTCGATCACAAACTTGGCGGTGCCCGCAAAGCCGCCTGCGAACTTCTCGCTCAGCGCGGCGACAGCCGCTTTCACAACATCGCTCATCGTTCCTCCGATTGTGACCGCCGGGCTATCGCTTTCCGGCCTGTTTCGGCTACACTTAGCACCGTTATGCTCCGCTTCGCCACCCTTCGCCCCGCGCTTTTCGCTGCCTTTGCCGCAGCGTTACTTCCGGGGCTTGCCCCTGCCGCGGATACGCCCGACATGGAACGGCTCTACGCCGAGCTCGCCGATCCCGACAACCTGAACTGGCAGCATGCCCAGGCCGACGTGCTGCGCGCATGGTCGAAGTCGGGCTCGGCGTCGATGGATCTCCTGCTCAAGCGCGGCGAGGCGGCGCTCGATGCCGGCGACTTCATCGGCGCGATCGAGCATTTCACGGCGCTCACCGATCACGCGCCCGACTTCGCCCAGGGCTGGACCGAGCGGGCAGCGGCCTATTACCTAGCCGGCGAGGTCGGCCCCGCAATTGCCGACCTGCGACGGGCGCTTGGGCTCAACAGCCACGATTTCACCGCCCTGAACGGGCTTGGCACGATCCTGCGCGATGTCGGTCGCACGGCCGAGGCGGCCGAGGTCTTCCGTGCCTCGCTTGCAATTCACCCGCATCAGGAAGATGTCCGCCAGGCGCTCGACCTTCTCGAGCGCGAGACCGAAGGCACCGAACTCTAGGAGAGCGCTATGGCGGCGGGCGCGAGGGTCACCGCGGTCCTCGGACCGACCAACACGGGCAAGACCCATCACGCGATCGACCGGATGCTCGCGCATCGCACCGGGGTCATCGGGCTGCCGCTGCGGCTGCTTGCGCGCGAGGTCTACGACCGGGTGGTGGCGGCGCGCGGCCCTTCGGTGGCGGCGCTCGTCACCGGCGAGGAGCGCATCGTCGGCGCGCGGGCGCAGTACTGGATCTGCACCGTCGAGGCGATGCCGACCGATATCGGTGCCGACTTCCTGGCGGTCGACGAGATCCAGCTCTGCGCCGATCCCGAGCGCGGCCATGTCTTCACCGACCGGCTCCTGCACGCGCGCGGCCTTCTCGAAACCATGTTTCTTGGTGCTGACACGATGCGCGGCGCGATCGCGGCGCTGGTGCCGGGGGTGCAGTTCCTGCACCGCGAGCGGTTCTCGACGCTGACCTACACCGGTTCGAAAAAGCTCAGCCGGATGCCGGCGCGCTCGGCGATCGTCGGGTTTTCGGTTGAAAACGTCTATGCCATGGCCGAGCTTCTGCGCCGCCAGAAAGGCGGCGCGGCGGTCGTCATGGGGGCGCTCTCGCCACGCACCCGCAATGCCCAGGTGGCGATGTATCAAAACGGCGAGGTCGATTACCTCGTCGCCACAGATGCGATCGGCATGGGGCTCAACCTCGATATCGGCCACGTGGCCTTTTCGGCCACGGCCAAGTTCGATGGCTGGCGGATGCGGGGGCTCTTTCCGCACGAGCTGGCGCAGATCGCCGGCCGTGCGGGCCGCCATATGGCGCCCGGCAGCTTCGGTGTCACGGGCGAGGCGGCGCCGCTTGACGAAGCGGTGATCGCGGCGATCGAGAGCCACCGTTTCGCGCCGATCCGGCGGCTGGTCTGGCGGTCGCGCGATCTCGATTTCGGCACGCCCGAACGGCTGGTAGCGGCGCTCGAGGCGCCGGCGGCGGGCGACTGGCTGATGCGGGGGCGCGAGGCGGACGATCTCAGGGCGCTCAAGGCGCTCGGCGAGATCGCGACGGTGCGCGACCGGGTGCGGGGCCCGCGCGACGTGCAGATGCTCTGGGATGTCTGCCGGATCCCTGACTTTCAGGGCATCTCGCCGCAGGAACATGCCAATCTCCTGGCCCGCATCCTCGGCTTCCTGCAGGATCCCGGACATGTTCCCGACGACTGGCTTTCGGCGCAGATCCGCCGCATCGACCGCAGCGACGGCGATATCGACGTGCTCTCCAAGCGTCTGGCCTATATTCGCACCTGGACCTATGTGGCGCAGCGCTCAGGCTGGGTCGCCGACGAGAACCATTGGCGCGGCGAGACGCGTGCTGTAGAAGACCGGCTGTCGGACGCGCTTCATGGCGCGCTGACGCAGAGATTTGTGGACCGGCGCACCTCGGTGCTGATGCGCCGGCTCAAGCAGAAGGAGGGCCTTGTGGCCGAGGTGAACGACAAGGGCGAGGTGACGGTCGAGGGCGAATTCGTCGGCCGCATCGAGGGCTTCCGCTTCCGTCAGGACGGCACCGCGACAGCGGACGAGGCCAAGACGCTGCGTCAAGCCGCCTACGAGGCGTTGAAGCCCGAGTTCCATCTGCGTTCGGACCGGTTCTACAACGCGCCCGATACCGAGATCGACTTCACCGAACAGGGCGGGCTCATGTGGGGCACGCAGGCGGTTGGCAAGCTGGTGAAGGGCGCCGAGCCCCTGAAGCCTCAGGTCGAACCCTTCGTCGACGCGGAGGCCGGTGCCGAGGTGGCCGAGAAGGTGCGCCGCCGGCTTCAGCATTTCATCGACCGCAGGATCGCCACGCTCTACGAGCCGCTTCTGGCCATGGCGCGCGACGAGACGCTCGCGGGGCTGGCGCGCGGCTTCGCGTTCCGGCTTGGCGAGGCGCTGGGCGTGCTGCCGCGCGAGGCGGTCGCGGGCGAGGTGAAGGCGCTCGATCAGGACATGCGGGGAGCCTTGCGCAAGCATGGCGTGCGCTTCGGCCAGTACACGATCTTCCTGCCGGTGCTTCTGAAGCCGGCGCCGACGCGGCTCAGGCTGGTGCTCTGGTCGCTCTTCGAGGGGCTGGACGAGTTTCCGGAAAGCCCGCCGCCGGGGCTGGTGACGGTGCCGAACCTGCCTGACGTGCCCAAGGGCTACTACACGCTGTCGGGCTATCATCCGGCCGGCGCGCGGGCGATCCGCATCGACATGCTCGAACGGCTTGCCGACATCCTGCGCACGCAGGACAGCCGGGCAGGGTTCGAGGCCAATCCCGACATGCTGTCGATCACCGGCATGACGCTGGAGCAGTTCGCCGACCTGATGGAAGGGCTCGGCTATCGCGGCGAGCGCGGCGAGCGCGAGAAGGTGCGTTCGGAAGCGGTGGCGCCGCCGACCGAGGGGGCCGCGCCGGCCAATCCGATCACCGAGGAGGAGACGGCGCTGCAGACGGTCACTGAGACCGAAGTGTTCTACACCTTCACCTGGGCGCCTAGGCCGCGCGCGCCGCGCGGCGAGCGCGCAAGGCGGCCGCAGCAGGACGGCCGGGCAGCGGGCGACGCCGGCGCCGCGCGCAGTGGCGACAGGGGTGGCGACAGGGGGGGCGACAAGGCCGGTGAGCGCCGTGACGGCCGGGGCAACGGAAAACCCCATCGCGGCAAGGCCGGCAAGGGCGGCCCGCGCGAGGGGCGCGAGGATCGTGCCGGGCGCGGCTTTGAATCGCGTCCGCCGCGCAACAAGGACCGGATCGATCCCGACAACCCGTTTGCTGCCGCGCTCATGGGGCTCAAGGACAAGATCTGAGGCGCGACCTTGGCGGGGGATTGCATCCGCATCGACAAATGGCTCTGGCAGGCGCGGTTCTTCAAGACCCGCAGCCTGGCTGCGGGAACGGTGTCGGCCGGACGTCTCAGGCTCAACGGTGCGAGAATGGCCAAACCGGGCCACGTGGTCGGGCCGGGCGACGTTCTGACCTTCCCGCAGGCCGGCCACATCCGGGTGGTGCGCGTCCTCGCCTGCGGCATCCGCCGCGGCCCGGCGCCGGAGGCGCAGACGCTCTACGACGACCTCGCGCCGCCGGAAGCGGAAAGCTGAGCCGCCACCGCTCAGCCGCGCCGGAGGCGTCGCGCGAGTACGCGCAGGAGTGCTGCGAAGGCCAGCGACCATGCCGCCAGCGCGACCCAGGTAAAGATGTCAGGCAGCGGCATCAGAAAGTCGAAGCCGGTGTCGAAGTCGAGGCCGAGCGCGTCGATCATCGTGTGGGTCGAAACGGCATACATGCCGAGCGGAAAGACCGCGCCCCAGTAGAGCGGATCGTAGACCAGCGGATAGCGCCGGTAGACATGGCGCCAGATCCCAAGGATCACCAGCATCGGAATCCACCAGGTCCCGGTCGCCCAGTAGAACACCGTGAATCCCTTGAGGAAGGGCAGGATGGAGGCAAGGAAGGGCGCATCGCCGGTATTCATGATCAGCCGCGATCCCGCCAGCGTCGAAATCGCCATCGCCCCCATGTTGATCCAGTAGGGCGGCGACAGGTCGCCGGGCGAGAAGGGAAAGAACGTGTAGCGGTAGAAGATCAGCGACATCATCCAGATGTAGAGCATGCCGCCCCAGAGCCACATCGACAGCGCGAGGAAGTTGAGTTCCACCCGGTGCGGCTGGCCGACCCGCGTGGCGAGGATCGCGGCAAGCACGGCGATCGACTGCGTGGCCACGACCGCCAGCAACCAGGCCCCGCTCAGCCCCTTCTCCAGCGTCGGCTTTTCCTCCTTCACGGTCAGCGCCGTGAAGATCGCATAGATCAGCACCAGCCAGAGCGCCACGGCGAAGAACCACAGGGCGAAGGCGACACGGTCGCTCCCGGTCAGGAACACCACCTGGCTGCCGAGAACGCTGGTCGCGGCGACAAAGGTGAAGAATCCCGGTCCGCGCAGGTGGTCGATGAGATCGGCGAAGAAGGCGCGCGGGTAGCGGATGGCGCGCAGGATGTTCAGCACCCAGAGGATCGCATAGGCGAGGATGTTGATGACGAACATCGCCCGGGCGAGGCGCGGCATCGCCATCTGTTCGACGGCGAGCGATACGATTCCGGTGGCCATGACCATGCCGAAATAGGCCGGCGCCAGCGTCGCGAGCCCGTCATCGGCGGCGGCCGGTTGGCCGTTCTGCCCCTGTGCTGGAATGTTCCGCCTCCATGCGTCCAGGCACGCGATCCCGGCGCATGTTAGCACGGGCGCGCCGGCGCGGAAGGCCGCTTCTGACCTCCTGCGATCGCGCCCGGCCTGAGGCCATTTGCCCTGCCTTCGGTCTCTTGAATGATCGAGGCCTTGGGTCTAGGTAGCAGATGCAAGACAACGCCGGACGCCTGCCATGACCTATGTCGTCACCGACAACTGCATCGCCTGCAAATACACCGATTGCGTGGAGGTGTGCCCCGTGGACTGCTTCTACGAGGGCGAGAACATGCTGGTGATCCATCCCGACGAATGCATCGACTGCGGCGTCTGCGAGCCGGAATGCCCCGCCGATGCGATCCGCCCCGATACCGAACCCGATCTCGAGAAATGGGTCGAGTTCAACCGCAAGTACTCCGAACAGTGGCCGGTCATCACCCAGCGCAAGGATCCTCTGCCAGAGGCGGAGGCGCGCGACGGCGAGACCGGCAAGCTCGACAAGTATTTCTCCGAAGCGCCCGGCGAGGGCGACTGATTCGCGATTCGCCGGATAAGTGGGCGACTCAGGAGATTTGATGCCGTTTCGGGCGTTTCAAGCCCGCAAGTGACGTGGCGGCATTCCCGTGGCGACTATCTCTCATAGCGGCGACACTTCCGGAATGCCGGAATTTCTGCTATATTGACGCTACAAACGAGCCTGGAAGCCCGCCGCCATCGTGGCAAACGCTAGGTTGGGGCCTTTTGCGACATCCGAACATGCGGGCCGGAAGTGGTTGCTTCCGGGCCCGTCGGTGCCGCCGAAAATCCGGGGTGAGCAAGGGAAGCACGAATGACCAAGACCAAGAAAGCCGACTTTCGACCCAATGACTTCGTCGTCTACCCGGCGCACGGTGTTGGCCGCATCATGGCTGTGGAAGAACAGGAAATCGCGGGTCTGAGCCTCGAACTCTTCGTGATTTCATTCGAAAAGGACAAGATGACGCTGCGCGTCCCGACTCACAAGGCGACCGAGATCGGCATGCGGCAGCTCTCGTCTCCGGATCTGGTGACCAAGGCGCTCGAAACGCTGAAGGGCAAGGCCAAGGTGAAGCGGGCGATGTGGTCGCGCCGGGCGCAGGAATACGAACAGAAGATCAACTCGGGCGACCTCATGGCGATCGCCGAGGTCGTGCGCGACCTGCACCGCACCGACGATCAGCGCGAACAGAGCTATTCCGAGCGCCAGCTCTACGAGGCCGCGCTCGAGCGGCTGACGCGCGAGGTCGCGGCGGTGTCGGGCACCGACGAGGCGGGGGCCCAGAAGAAGGTCGACGACGTGCTTCTGTCGCGCGCCGCCTGAGGCGGCGGGACCGAACCCGGACAGCGGCGCCTTCGGGCGCCGCTTTCGTCAGGACGCGCCGCGTTCACGGCAGAGCGGCATGCGGGTGGCCCTGCGCGCGATCATTCGCCGGCCCGGTCGGAAATGTCGTCGACCTCGGTGTCGTCGCGTGCTTCCGCGCGGGCTTGCGAGAAACGGCTGAGCAGCGCCGCCTCAAGCTCGCTGTTCAGTTCGCGCGCCCGGGCGATATAGGCCGCGTTCTGGTCGCTCGGCAGGTCGGGGCGCCAGAGCTTGGCCAGATCGCGCACCGCCTCGCGGTCGAGCTTGTAGAAGAGCCGCTCCAGCTCCGAGGCCTCGTAGTCGCTCAGCCCCAGGTTTTCGAGCACGTAGCGTCCGGCGCGCAGGCTCGCGTCGAAATACTCGCGCACGATATCGTCGGCGCCGGCGCGGTAGAGGGCATAGACATGCTCGCGGTCATGCGCTCGGGCGACGATGTGCAGATCGTCACGCTGTCGGCGGGCATAGCGCACGAGCTGCACCGCCTTGGCGCGATCGTCGAGGCAGACGACCAGAATGCGCGCCTGCGCCAGCCCGGCGGCCTTCAGCAGTTCGGGCCGCGTCGGGTCGCCGACATAGCCCTTGAGACCGAAGCGGCGCAGCAGCCGGATCACCTTCTGGTCGCGATCAAGGACGATGGTTTTGAAGCCCGACATGGTGACCATCCGGTTGACGACCTGGCCAAAGCGCCCGACACCGGCGATGATGACCGGCTGCTGTTCGTCGATCCTGTCGGACTCGGGCGCGCCCTCATCGTCCTTCATCCGCCGGCTGAGGCGGTCGTAGAGGATGAAGAACAGCGGCGTCAGGAACATGCTGAGCGCGATCACCATCAGTAGCTTCTGCGCGATATCGGTGGGCAGGATGCGCTGGCTGAGCGCGAAGGAGGTGAGCACGAAACCGAATTCGCCGGCCTGGGCGAGCCCGAGCGTGAAAAGCCACTGGTCGCGGCGCTGAAGCCCGAAGGCGCGCCCGAGCACGTAGAGCACGAGCCCCTTCGCGATCATCAGGGTAAGCGCGAGGTTGATGAGCTTCAGCGGTTCGCGGAACAGGAGATCCATGTCGATCCCGGCGCCTACCGTGACGAAGAAGAGCCCGAGAAGGAGCCCCTTGAAGGGGGCGATGTCGCTTTCCATCTCGTGCCGGAATTCCGATCCGGCCAGCACGACGCCGGCCAGAAACGCCCCGAGCGCGGGTGAGAGGCCGACCATCAGCATAAGCGAGGCGATGGTGACCACGATCGCGAGCGCAAAGGCGGTATTCAGTTCGCGCAGGCGGGTGCGGTCGATGTAGGCGTAGAGCGGGCGGATCAGGTAATGGCCGGCCAGGACTGTCGCGGCAACCGCCGCGAAGGTGACGAGCGTCACACCCCAGGCAGGCATCTGTTCGATGATCCTGAGCGTCGCGTGGCTGTCCTGCGCATCGGCCTGGGCGAGCGCGCGGGCGCCGGGCAGGGCGAGGAAGGGCACGAAGGCCAGGATCGGGATCACCGCGATGTCCTGCATCAGGAGCACGGCAAAGACGTTGCGGCCGCCCGCGGTCTGCATCAGTCGCTTTTCCGACAGCGTCTGCAGCACGATCGCGGTCGAGGAGAGCGACAGGATGATGCCGAGCGTGAGCGCGATCCGCCAGCTTTCGCCGAGCGCCAGTGCGCAGGCGCTCAGAACGAGCGTCGTCAGGATGATCTGCAATCCGCCGAGCCCGAGAAGCCGGTCGCGCATCGACCAGAGCGCGCGCGGTTCAAGTTCGAGCCCGATGAGAAAGAGCATCATCACCACGCCGAACTCGGCGAAATGCTGGAGATGCTCGGCCTCGGTACCGGCAGTGCCGAGGATCGGCCCGATCACGATCCCGGCCACCAGATAGCCGAGCACCGAGCCGAGCCCGAGCCGCGCCGCCAACGGCACCGTGACGATCACGGCGAGGAGGTAGAGCGAGGCCTGGTAGAGAAAACTGTCCATCGGCGGGTCCCGGGGCTGGCGGTTGCGGGCGGCACGGCGGAGACGGCGACGCTTTGCCGCGAGACCTCGCGAGGCACGATGCGGGCCGCCTTCCCTGGACCGATGATAGACATTGCGAACGCACGCCGCACCTGCAAAAGGGGGGCGCTGCGGCAAAGTGCCCCCTGCCCCTCGAAAGGACGGATTGGCACGGCCGGCGCCGTGCCCTCTGGTCCCGCAGGCATGGGGCCGGCGGTCTCAGCCGTTCTTGACGATCTTCAGGATGTAGGTGCGGCCGCCCTTGACGTAGCTCAGTTCGCTGTCGCCGATCGCCGCGACGAGGCCGCCGTCGAACCGGTCGCCGACCTTCAGCTTCAGGTAGTGACCGTTCGGCATCCGCACCAGCGCGCGCTTGCGCGAGGCCGAGCCATAGACGCCGATCAGGTTCACCTTTCCGAGGTCGATGGCGTTCTTGACCGTCGCCTGGCGCGAGACGGTCACGGTCGTGGGCAGGGTGGGCATCGCCTCGGGTTCGGGTTCGTCGATGTCGACCGACGCGGACGCCGCAGCGGACGCCGTCGCGGGCGCGGCGGCGGGCGCCGCGGCCGGTTCCGCCACGGCGCCGGCGACGGCGGCGGCAACAGCGGCATCGACCGCCTTGGCAAATCCGTTCGGGCGTTCCGGTGGTCGGCGCGACGAACCGACGGCTAGCGGGCTCGCCGCAGCAAGATCGGCCTCCGCGGCCAGTGCCGCCGTCGCGGCCGCCTCGATCGTCGCGCGCTGGGCGGCCGCGGCGGCCGCCAGTGTTGCGATCTTCTCGGGCCGGAGCTTCGGGCGGGCCGTGGCAAGCGCCGGATCGGCGGCGGCCGGCGCTGCGGCCACGGCTTCCGGTGCCGCCTCTGCGGTCGCCCCGGAGGTGGCCGACGTCGAATCGGGCGCCGAATCGGGTGCCGCATCGACCGTGGCCTCGGGCAAGGCGCTGCCCGGCCGCGGCGCGGGAACGACCGGCGGCCGGCCGGCGAAAAGCGCGAACCCGTCGGGCATCACGACGCCCTCGGCGGTCGGTCTGACGAGCCCGTCGGGGCCGATGTCGTAGGTGGTTCCGAAGGGTTGGGGCAGCGGCTGGCGCGAGAGCCCGGCATCGGCGAGCGGCGCTGCAAGCGGGGCCTCGGGCGCCGGTGCCTGGGCCAGGTCGACGGGCGCGTCGCGGGCGACGGGCGGGGTTGCTTCGGCCCCCGGGGTCGACGGCGCGTCGACGAGGGCCGGCGCGGCCAGAGAGGCCTGCGGCGGCGGGCCGGTGATGGCTTCCGGCTGGGGCGCGACCGACGCGGCGCCTGCGGGGGCAGGAGCGGGTGCGGGGGCAGGAGCGGCCGCCTCCAGCGTCTCGGCCGCGGCCGGGGGCGGGTTGACCTCGGGCGGGGCATCGGCTTCGGGCGCTGCCGCCGTCAGCGAGGGCTGTGCCATCGGGGCCGGGGCGCTCTCGGTCTGGGCCGCATCCGGCGCCGCATCGCCCGTCGTTGTCGCCGCAAGATCGCTCTCGCCGCTGCTGGCACCGGTGGACGCGGCGTCGGGGAGCGGCGATCGGGCCGGCGCCAGGCTCGCGGCAGGGTCGGAGGTGGTCGATCGCATCGACCAGAGCGCGATGGCGCCGAGGGCCAGGAGAAGCAAAAGGAGCAGCGTCAGTATCAGTTTCGGCCGCAAGCCGCCTGCGCGGCGAGGGTCGCGCGTCGTGCCGAAGCTCGTGAAGGCGGTATCGGGGTCTTCGCCAAGCTCGCTCACGCGGCGCTGTTTCTGCTGCGCGAGCGTGCCGTGGCGGGCCTCGTGCTTGACGTCCACGATCGGCGGGCCAAGTCGGTTGCGGCGCGGCGGTTGCTGGCTGTCCTCTGCGCCATCGGCACCGGACGCTTCCGGCACCGCGAGATCGGGCGCGGTGACGCCAGGCTTGGCGGTGGCGGGCCCGACGCGGCGCGTCACCGGTTCGGGCAGTGCCGGCTCGGCGAAGGTCAACCGCGAAGCGGCCGCGCCCTTTAGCGGGGCAGGGCCGTCGCCGCCGCGATCCAAGGGGGCGCGCAACTCGCGCCGGCTGGCGAAAGAGGCGCCGGCGGCGATCGGGGGTTCGGGATCCGCCGTTCCCTCCGCAACCTCGATGAAGGGCGCCTCGTCGTCATCTGCCGCGATCCGCCGGTCACCGACGGCCCCGAGGGACTGTGCCGCAATCTCGGCGCGGCTTTGCTTGCGGCCGAGGTCGGGCGCAATTGCGGGCGCAATCTCGGGCGCAATTTCGGGCCGGTGCTCGGCCGGAGCCTCTGCGACGGGCGTTCCGGATGCGGCCGTCTTGGATGGAGGCGTCTCGGATGGAGCCGTCTCGGATGGAGCCGTCTCGGATGGAGGCGTCTCGGATCTAGGCGTCCGGGATGCAGGGGGCATCGCCGCGGGCCGGGGTTCGTCCGCAGTCGCGGTTTCGGCATTCCGGTCAGGGTCCTGCCCGGGGGTGTCGGTCGCCGCCTCGGGGGCCTTTTCGGCCGCCTCTTCGGGCCCCGATTCCGGCAGGCGAGCCGTTTCGTCGGCTGCCGGGGCTTCCATCTCGGTCGCGGTCCCCGCCGCCGGCTCCGGTTCGAGCGCCTCGTCGGGCAATGCACCGACGATCCGGATCGGCGCGGTATCGCGGTCGAGCGGTTCGCCGGCCGGCAGATGCGCCTCGGCATTGCGCGTCTGGCCGAAGAAGGGCTCGCCATCGAAGCGGCCGCTTTCGGGGATCGCGACAAAGCTCACCGGGTTGAAGCCGAAGCCCTCGGCAAAGTCCTCGGCCTCGTCGAGCGTGAGCTTGGCGACGACGGCGACGAAGGTGTGCTTGCCGGACCGTGCCCAGTCGACGGTCAGCTCATCGAGCGCGTAGGGCGTGCGCCCGTCGATCGCCTTCATGATCTGGGCGCGGCGCGCGCGGCGGTCGGGACCGGGCGCGTCGACCTCGGTGTAGAGGATCTGCGAGGACGGGATGACGAGTTTGGTCAGGACCCCCTCGGGAGCCAGACGCCCGGCCTTCTGGCGCAGCGCGGCAAGCTTGTCGCCAAGCTTCGGATCGGCGAAGCCCACCTCGCCCACCTTCACCCAGCCGTCGGCGCGGCGGAACAGAAGCCGGATATGGTCTTCGTCGAGATCGAGTGCGAAACCGGGTTTCATGCGCTGCTTGCCAGGTTGGGCCGCTGTTGCGAGGCCGCTGAAATTTGCTCGTTTTGGCCGTCCTAAAGCAGAATGCGTTGCAAGAAAAGACGCCTGCCCAAGGATCGGCTTGTTTCCTGCGTCGAAGACTTCGAGAGTGTTCACGCAGGATGGAGGTTTTCATGCGCTTTCTCGCCATAATGACAACTGCTTTGATGCTGGCTCAGCCAGTTCTTGCCGATCAGCCGTCGACGCTGACGGTTTCGGGAACCGGGCATGTGACCCGCGCGCCCGACATGGCGACGCTCATGGTCGGCGTCACCACGCAGGGCGACACCGCCTCCGAGGCGCTTGGCGCGAATAGCGACCAGCTGGCTGCCGTCATGGCGCGGCTGAAGGAGGCTGGCATCGCCGAGAACGATATCCAGACCTCGGGCCTGTCGCTGAACCCCAGGTACGAGTCAAGCTCCTCCGGAGACGCGCCGGTGATCCACGGCTACGAGGCTGCGAACACCGTGTCGGTGACGGTCCACGATCTCGACGCGCTGGGCGGCGTTCTCGATCAGGTGGTGGCCGACGGTGCCAACACGCTCGGCGGGCTCAGCTTCGGGCTCGAGGACGACACCGAGGCGATGGATGCGGCGCGGCGGACCGCGGTCGCCGACGCGCAGCGCAAGGCGGCGCTCTATGCCGAGGCGGCGGGCGTGAAGCTTGGCCGGATCCTCAGCATCACCGAGGCCGGCAGCGCGATGCCCCAGCCGATGATGGCGATGGGTGGCGCCATGTTCGCGCGTGAGGCGTCGGTGCCGATCGCCCAGGGCGCGCTCGATCTCGAAAGCTCGGTTTCGGTGAGCTGGGAGTTGCTCCAGTAGGGGGCGCGCGAACCGCGCCCCCGGCCGGTCTCAGGCCTGGGCCGCGGCCAGCGCCTGATCGAGATCGGCAATGATGTCGCGGGCATCCTCGATGCCGATCGACACCCGCACCAGGTTGGGCGCGGCGCCGGCGGCGACCTGCTGCGCCTCGCTCAGCTGGCGGTGGGTCGTCGAGGCCGAATGGATGACCAGCGACCGCGTGTCGCCGAGGTTGGCGACATGGCTGAAGAGCTTGAGGTTGTCGACGAGCCTCACGCAGGCGTCATAGCCGCCCTTGACGGCAAAGGTGAAGAGCGCGCCTGCCCCCCTCGGGCAGATCCGCGCGACCCTGTCGTGATAGGGCGAGGAGGGCAGGCCGGCATAGGTCACGAAGTCGACGCGGGGATCCTTCTCGAGCCATTCCGCGACCTTGCGCGCGTTTTCGACATGGCGCGCCATGCGCAGGCTCAGCGTCTCGATGCCCATCAGCGTGTAATGCGCGCCCTGCGGGTTCATCGTCATGCCGAGATCGCGCAGCCCGACGGCGATCGAGTGGAAGGTGAAGGCCATCGGCCCGAGCGCGGCATGGAACTTCAGTCCGTGGTAGGCGGGTTCCGGTTCCGAGAGCGAGGGGAACTTGCCCGAGGCGGACCAGTCGAACCTGCCGGAATCGACGACGATCCCGCCGGTCACGGTGCCGTTGCCGGTCAGGTATTTCGTCGCCGAATGGACGACGAGCGTGGCGCCATGGTCGATCGGCCGGCAGAGATAGGGCGAGGCGGAGGTGTTGTCGACGATGAGCGGCACCCCGGCCTTGTCGGCCACCTTGGCGAGCGCGTCGAGATCGGAGATGTATCCGCCCGGATTGGCGATGGATTCGCAGAAGAGCGCGCGGGTGTCGTCATCGATGGCCGCCTCGATGGCCGCGAGATCGTCGAAGTCGACGAACCTGGCCGACCAGCCAAAGCGCCGGATCGACTGGCCGAACTGGGTGATCGTTCCCCCGTAGAGCCTTGTCGATACGACGATATTGCGCCCCGGACCCATGAGCGGAAAGAGCGCCATGATCTGCGCGGCATGGCCCGAGGAGCAGCCGATTGCGCCGGCGCCGCCCTCGAGCGCCGCGACGCGCGCGGCCAGCGCGGCGACGGTCGGGTTGGTCAGGCGCGAATAGATGTAGCCCACTTCCTCGAGGTTGAAGAGCCGCGCCGCATGGGCCGCGTCCTTGAAGACAAAGGCGGTCGTCTGGTAGATCGGCACCTGCCGCGCGCCGGTCGCGGGATCCGGCTCGGCACCGGCGTGAATCTGCAACGTGTCGAAGTGGTAGCTCTCGGCCATCGGTTTCTCCCCTCAAGGTCGGCCTGACGTTAAGGCATGCCGCCGGTCGCCACAACTGCCCTGCGGGCGCCGCGGCCGGGCTCAGCGCAGCCAGAGCCCGGCACGCTTGATCTGATTGCGGATCATCTGTTCTCGGCGCGGCAGGTCGCGGCGGTCGAACATCGCCCTGATCTTGTGGCCCTTGCCCTGGTAGACGAGCTTGCGTAACGGCTCGTATTCCTTCAGCACCTTCTTCACGGGGTTGGGTGCGGTGACTGATTCCAGCATCTCCACCACGGCGTCGCTCTCGCGGGCATAGAGCAGGGGAAGCAGCCGGTAGTGGCAGCTCACATGGCCGTCGAGCCCGTCAAGCTCCGGCCCCGGACGGCCGCCTCCCAGCGCATGGATCACGAGCGGCAGCGCAATCTGGTCGAGCCAGGGCGTGAGCGGCTGGCAGACGAGCGCGTCGGGCGCGTCGTCGCGGATCGTGGTGGCGATGTCGACGAATCGTTGCCCGAAGACCTGCGGGCACCGGTGGAAGAACCAGCCGGCGTTGAAATAGAGATGGCGCCCCCAGAATTCGTCGGGCTTCGACAGGTCGAGCGAGCTTTCGTAGTCCAGCCCGAACCGGTCGTAGAGCGACTTCCAGATCTCGGCGTAGCCCGGACCGTAGAGCTCGATCACCGGCCAGGTGCCTTCGCGTCGCATCGAGGCGGCGGGGCGATCGAAGTCGAAACCGACATCGGCGAGGGTGCCGGTGAAGAGCGTATCGGTATCGAAGAAGACGAAGGGTTCGCCCGCGGGGAGCGCGAGCAGGCCCTCGATCTTGTTGCCATGGGGGTAGGACTGGCCGAAATGACGGGTCTCGATCGGCACGATTTCGGCGCCGAGACCCTCGAGCAGCCTGCGCAGGTCGGCCGGGACGCGCGGATCTCCGGTCCAGAGCGGGCCGGGTTGCGGCTCGCCGACGATCAGGCGGCCGGCATGGCCGGGATTGGCAGCGCGGAAGCTGGCGGCGAAGATCACCGCCTCATAGGCGAGCCGTCCGTTCTGCGCGATGCAGAACACGTTGGCCCGCGCCGCCGCAGCCTGATCGCGCATTCCCGCCCGTCCGTCTGACCCACCCGTTCCGACTATAGGCGGGGCCGCGGCGAGACGAAAGACCGGCCGCGGGAGCGCGCGCGGTGGCTTTCAACTTTTCCAAGAGACTCTGGCACATTTTGGCCACAATTGCCGAAATTCTGCCGCATTTGCCGGTTTGGAAAACGTATTTTGTGCAACTTCTTGCGGGCAGCGCTAAATGTGCATCCAACTGAGGGGCAGAAGCGCCTCGTTGGCACCCGCGGTGAACGTGGGTCAGATTGAGAGAGTGAGCAAATGAAGACATATATCGGCTATTCATCGGTCGGCGCAGCTGCGGCGTTGGCCCTCGGCCTTGCCGGTTCGGCGCAGGCTGCGATCAACACCCAGCCGTTCTCGCCCGAGGACTTCGAGCAGATCTGCCTGACGCGGCAGCTGACCGAGCAGGACGTGGCCAAGCTGCGCGCAAGCCCGGTGCTGCCGCAGATCCTCGACTATACGCTCGACCACTGCCCGGAACTGGCGGCGCTGATCTCCGATGTCTCGGTCGGCGCGATCGGTGACGAAGGCCAGAGCCACGCCGAAGGAGGCGAGAACGGGCGTCCGATCGGCGGCAAACCCGGCGGCAAACCGGGTGGTAACGGCGGCGGCAGCAGCGGCGGCACCGGCGGCGGCACCGACAATGGCGGCAACGGCGGCGGCACCGGTGGCGGCACCGACAATGGCGGCAACGGCGGCGGCACCGACAATGGTGGTTCCGACGACGGCTCCGACGACGACGGCTCCGATGACAACGGCTCCGACGACGACTCGGACGACGATGGCTCGGACGACGGTTCCGAGGCCTGCGACGACTGAGAGCAGGGGGCCATCACGGCGGCGAGCGCCGCCGCGGTGAAGCCAAGGGCAACGACCGCTCGGTCGGGCCCGCTTTTCGCAGATTTCACCAACGGGAAGGGGCGCCCTTGCGGCGCCCTTTCTCGTGACGGGGCAGGCTTTCCACGCCGGCCAAAGGTTCCTATAAGCGGCGTGGCAGAACGGGAATGACGTCATGCGCAAAGCTGAGATCCGCCGCAAGACCGCCGAGACCGAGATATCGGTGGCGCTCGACCTCGATGGGGCCGGGATCTACGAGAACCGCACCGGGGTCGGCTTCTTCGACCACATGCTCGACCAGCTCTCGCGCCATTCGCTGATCGACCTCAGCGTCAGCGCCCGGGGCGACCTGCATGTCGACGATCACCACACGGTCGAGGATTGCGGCATCGCGATCGGCCAGGCGCTGGCCTCGGCGCTTGGCGACAAGAAGGGCATCCGCCGCTACGGGCATTTCGCGCTGGCCATGGATGACGCTCAGGTCGGTTGCGCGCTCGACCTGTCGGGGCGGCCCTATCTGGTCTGGAACCTCGCCTTTCCGACGGCCCGGATCGGGACCTTCGATACCGAGCTCGTGCGCGAGTTCTTCCAGGCGCTTTCGACCCATGGCGGCATCACGCTGCATGTCGACCGGGTGCACGGGCTGAACAGCCACCACCTTGCCGAAGCCGCCTTCAAATCGGTCGCGAAGGCGCTGCGGATGGCGGTGGAGCCCGATCCGCGCAGCGACGCGCTGCCCTCGACCAAGGGCGCGCTCTGACGCCATGCTCACGGTCCTGATCGACTACGACTCGGGCAACCTGCACTCCGCCGAGAAGGCCTTTCAGCGAATGGCGGCCGAGACCGGCGCGGGCGAGGTCATCGTCAGTGCGCGGCCCGACGATGTGGCGCGGGCCGACCGGATCGTGCTGCCGGGCGACGGCGCCTTTCCGGCCTGTCGCGCGGCCCTCGCCGGCGTGCCCGGCATGGTCGAGGCGATCACCGAGGCGGTGACTGCGCGGGCGCGGCCCCTTCTCGGCATCTGCATCGGCATGCAGATGCTCGCCACGCGCGGGCTCGAATACACCGAGACGCCGGGCTTCGGCTGGATCGGCGGCGAGGTGGTCCCGATCCGGCCCGCGGCGGCCGCGCTCAAGGTGCCGCATATGGGCTGGAACGATCTGGTGATCGACCGCCCGCATCCCGTGACCGCGGGGATCGGAACCGGAAGCCATGCCTATTTCGTCCATTCCTACCAGTTCCGCGTATCCGATCCCGCGCATCTCCTGGCGCATTGCGATTACGGCGGGAAGATCACCGCGATCGTCGGGCGCGACACCATCGTCGGGACCCAGTTCCACCCCGAGAAGAGCCACGCCGCCGGGCTGCGGCTGATCGCCAACTTCCTTGCCTGGACACCATGAGCGACCTCGCGGCACTTCTGGACGAGATCGCGGAACGCGCGCGGCGCCAGCCCGAGCGCGGCAGGGTCGCCAGCTACATACCCGAACTGGCGGGCGTTGATCCGGCGCGGTTCGCGATGTCGGTGGCAACCGCGGACGGGCAGGTCCACTCGACGGGCGATGCCGATGTGCCCTTCTCGATCCAGAGCATCTCCAAGGTCTTCGCGCTGGCGCTGGCGCTCGGGCGTCTTGGCGACCAGCTCTGGGACCGGGTCGGGCGCGAACCATCGGGCTTTGCCTTCAACTCGATCCTGCAGCTCGAACATGAAAAGGGCGTGCCGCGAAACCCCTTCATCAACGCCGGCGCGCTGGTCGTGACCGACGCGGTGCTGGGCAGGCATCCGCCACGGGAATATCTCGGCGAGCTTCTGCGCTTCGTCCGTGCCGCAGCCGGGGACGACGCCATCCATATCAACGAGTCGGTCGCGCGGTCGGAGTTGGCGACCGGGCACATCAACGTTGCGCTCGCGCACTATCTGCTGGCGCATGGCAACCTGACCAACGCGCCCGAACTCGTCCTCGGCGCCTACTTTCATCAATGCGCGATCGAGATGACAACGGCGCAGCTTGCCCGCGCAGGCCGCTTCCTGATCGGCGCGGAGGGGATGCCGCGGCTCGTCTCGCCCGAGCGGGTGCGGCGCATCAACGCCCTGATGATGACCTGCGGCCATTACGACGCCTCGGGCGATTTCGCCTTTCGCACCGGCTTGCCGGGCAAGTCGGGCGTGGGGGGCGGCATCCTCGTCATCGCGCCGGGCCGGGCCGCGATCGCGGTCTGGTCGCCGGGTCTGACCGATCAGGGCAATTCCAAGCTCGGCACCGAGGCGGTGGAGCGGCTGGCCAAGGCGACCGGATGGTCGGTCTTCGGCTGAGTTACTTCACCCGCGTCCAGTCCGAATCGCGGCAGATCATGCCGCCGAGGACGCAGCCCGAGACCGCGAGCGCATTGCCCGAAAGCTGCATCTTCGATTTGTAGGTCTTGTCGCGATCCGGTGCCCAGACCTTGCCGCCGCCATAGGCGCCGTCGCCCTCGGCGGTCATGTCCCAGACGATCTGCTTGCCGACATTGGGCGAGGCTATCTCGGTCCCCGTGCCGTCGAAGGCCTTCACGAGCGTCCCGCAGAGCGTCGCGCCGCAGGGCTTGATCTCGACATAGCCGAAATTGCCGTTGTCGTCGGGCTTCGTCTTCCAGAGGCCCTCTACCGGGTCGGCCGCGGCGGCCCCCGCAACCAGAACCAGTGCTGCGGCGATCATATGTTTCATGGCGCTGTCCTCCCTGACCATGGCGCGACGATCATCGGCGAACACAGGGGCAGGGTAAAGCCTGACGTGACGTTTGCGGCGCTTGGCAAGCGGGTCCCCGCGTGGCAAGAGGCGCCCGGACGAGCGACGGAGACAGCGATGATCCTTTACCCCGCGATCGACCTCAAGGACGGCCAGTGCGTTCGGCTTCTTCACGGCGAGATGGCCAGCGCGACGGTCTTCGGCGACGATCCCGCGGCGCAGGCGGCGACCTTCGAGGCGGCAGGTTGCGCCTGGCTGCATCTGGTCGACCTGAACGGGGCCTTCGCCGGCCGGCCGGTCAATGCCGCGGCGGTCGAGGCCATTCTCGCTCGGGTCGCGGTTCCGGTCCAGCTCGGCGGCGGCATCCGCGACATGGCGACGATCGAGGGCTGGCTTTCGAAGGGGGTCGCGCGCGTGATCCTCGGCACCGTCGCGGTCGAGAACCCGGCGCTGGTGCGCGCGGCGGCCGGCGCGTTCCCGGGGCGCGTCGCCGTCGGAATCGACGCCCGCGGCGGGCGGGTCGCGACGCGCGGCTGGGCCGAGGAGACGGGCGTCGATCTTGTCGATCTGGCGCGCAGCTACGAAGACGCCGGCGTGGCCGCGATCATCTATACCGACATCGCCCGCGATGGCGCCATGTCGGGGCCCAATCTGGAGGCGACCGAGGCGCTTGCGCGGGCGGTCGCGATCCCGGTGATCGCTTCGGGCGGCGTCTCGACGCTCGCCGATCTCGTGGCCCTGCGCGATACCGGTGTGGTTGCGGGCGCGATCTCGGGCCGGGCGCTCTATGACGGGGCGATCGACCTTGGCGAAGCACTGGCGACGCTGCGCGCGGCCTGAGGCCGCGGCCGGGCCGCCGTGGCATCCCCCGCATCGGCGTGCCGCCCCCCGCCGGGCTACTGCAGCGCCGCGGGAAGGTTGGCCGGGAAGGCGTCCGGCAGGGCGCAGAAGGCAAGGACGGTGCCCGGCAACTGCATCTTGCGGCAGATCCGTCCATCGGCTTCGGCGAGGCCGTAGAAGCGGTCGAGCCCGCCCGTGGCCGTGATCTCGGGCCAGGTGTTGGCGAAGAGAAGCCAGACCGGATCGGTGCCCTTCAGGAGCGTCGCGGTTTCGGTGAAGTAGTGTTCGGCCGTCATGTCTCCACCCGCGTCGCGCGCGGCATTCTGCCATGCGCGGGTGCTGCTTTCGTGCTGCAGGAGGCCGAGTGTCCGCGGTGCGCCGCGGGCGATGAGCGCGGGGCGAAGCGCCCGCACGCTTGGCTGGGCGCCATAGTAGAGCCAGAGCGGCGCATCGACCTGTGCCACGACGTCGAGCAGCGGCGAAACCTCGGTGTTCCTCAGATCGGCCGAGCGCAGGATCCCGGTCAGCGCCAAGAGAATGCTCAACGTGGCGAAGACAGCCCCCCTTCGCGCACCCAGCCGCAAAAGCAGCGCGAGCCAGCCCAGGATCGCCATCAGCCCGATGGTGAAGGCCGGCACCACGAACGGCGCGAAGAACATGAAATGCCGCGTCGAGAGGATCGGAAGCGCTTGGGCGACGTTCAGCGTGAGGATCGTGGCCGCGCCGACCGACAGCCCGGCCGCAAAGAAGGGCGCTCGGCGCCACAGGAGCACGCCGCCGAGCATCGTGACGGCCAGCGAACCGATCTCGACCAGCGGCAGGTAGGCGATGAGCCCGGCGCGATAGATCGCCGGCGTCAGATAGGCCGGCGCGATCATGAGGTGGATCACGTCGACGGCCCGGTAGCCGGCACCGGCGTTCCGGGCCGAGAAGGGGTGGCGCGGATCGAGGAAGGTTTCGGCGTAGCGGCTGGCATAGCCGATCTGGTCGTAGAACGTCATGCCCTGCGTGTAGAAGCGGTAAAAGAGGAGTGCGAGGGCAATCGCGGGCAGGCCCAGGAGCGCGAGACGGGTCAGGCGCGCGACACGCTCCTGCCGGGAGGGCGCCGTATCGGCGAGGATCATGATGGCCATTGCGCCGCCGATGGTGGCGAGAATGACGGGCGCGGTCAGCGCGAAGACGCAGGCAAAGACACTTGCCGCCAGAAACCGCAGGCTGGCCGCGGTGTCGCGCCGAGCCAGCCAGCCCTGCGCGGCGCCGATCATCAGGCAGGTGGCGAGGAGCTCGTTCACGTAGTTCTTGGGGTTGGTGGTGAAGAGCAGCGCTTCCTGTGGCCCGGCCAGGAGCGCGAGCGTCAGCGCGATCTCGACCGGTGCGAAACGCCTGCGCAAGGCGCGGGCCAGGAGCACATAGGCCGCGAGCGCCACCGTGGCCGCGACCACCCGCATCGCGGTGAACCGGGCAAGGCCCTCGGCTCCGAAAATGCGCGAGACGAGGTCAAGTTCGATCATCGAGCCGAGCGAGGTGGCCTGTTCGAAGAGTGGCAGCGGCCGTAACCAGTCGGCGGGCGAACCGAGCGGAAAGTTCGCCATCAGCATCGCCTGGTCATAACCCGGATCGCGGCCCGCGATTATTGCCGTCAGCCGAGCCGCCGCAATCAACGCCAGAACCAGGTAGACGATCCAGTCGCCCGGCCGCGGATCGGTTCCGGACCCGGGTCTGCCGCCGAAATCCGGCGCCTTGGCTATGGGAAAATTCATGAATGGACGGGCCTCGACTAAGGCCCAGCCATAGGCGATTCCGCAACCGATTTCCAGCGCGGGTTACGCCAGGAAGCGTTTTGCGACTTTCACTTCCTGGTCCCGCATGAGCCTGAGTGCGGCCTGCATGTGGTCGCGCATGATCGCCCGGGCGGAGTCCGCGTCGCCGCGTTCGAGCGCGTCGAGCAGCCGCGCGTGATAGTCGTGCCCCATCGCCCAGAGTTCGAGATTGCGCGGCTCGTAGAGGCGACGGAACACTGTCAGGTCGCTCAGCGTCTTGGCGATGAAGCCCACGACGAAGGCCAGAAGCGGGTTCGGGCAGAGCTCGGCCAGGTCGCGGTGGAAGGCGAGCGAGGCGACATGCTGTTCGCGCTCTTCCTCGGCGGTGGCGGGCGGGCTGTCGAAGCGGGTTGTCTCGGCGCGGAAGCGCTCCATCGTCTCCGGCGGGATCCGGCCCGCGACCGAGGCCGCGAGTTCCGGTTCGAGCAGGATCCGGAGCTGATAGAGATCGTCGATCGAGAGATCGCGGAAATAGAAGAAGTTCGCCAGCAGCGAGACCGCGTGATCGGCCGAGACATCGGCGACGAAGACGCCGCCGCCGGGGCCGGTGCGGGTGCGGATCAGGCCCTGGGCCCCGAGGATCCGCATCGCCTCGCGCACGGTGCCCTTGGACTTGCCGAGCGCGGCGATGAGCTCGGCCTCGCCGGGCAGGCGGTCGCCGGGGCGCAGGCCGCGTTCGACGATATAGGCCTTCAGGTGCTCGGCGACCTGCGCGGTGCGGGGGGCTGCCCGTTTAGTCCGGGAAGTGGCAGGCGGCAAGGCGGTCGTCTCCCATGGTGGCGAGCGGCGGCGCGTCGGAACGGCAGCGCTCGCGGGCTTTAGGACATCGCCGGGCGAAAGCGCAACCCGCCGGCGGGTCGAGAGGGTCGGGAAGCTCGCCGGCGCCATCGGCACGCCGGGCGAGCGGGCGACCGACGACCGGCGCGCTGTCGGCAAGCAGGCGCGTGTAGGGATGGTGCGGCCGGGCAAAGACCGCCGCCGCCGGCCCGACCTCGACGACCGAGCCGAAGTAGAGCACGGCGATGCGGTCGCTCACCGCCTCGACCACTGCCAGATCGTGCGAGATGAAGAGATAGGTGAGGCCGAACTCCTCCTTCAGCGCGGCAAGCAGGTTCAGGACCTGCGCCTGCACCGAGACGTCGAGCGCCGAGACCGGTTCGTCAAGGACGATGATGTCGGGTTTTGCGAGAAGCGCGCGGGCGATGCCGATGCGCTGCGCCTGGCCGCCGGAGAACTCGTGCGGATAGCGGTCGAGGAACTCGGGGCGCAGGCTCACCGCGTCGAAGACCTCGGCGATGCGGGCGGCGCGCGCGGCGGCATCCATGCCGAAGAGCACGCGCAGCGGCGTCTCCATTGTCTGGCGGATCGTCTTGCGCGGATTGAGCGACGAGATCGGGTCCTGGAAGACATACTGGATCTGCTGGCTCGAGACCCGCCGGTCGGAGGTGTCGAGGGGTTTGCCGCCGATTTCCAGCGTGCCCGTGGTGGGCGCCAGAAGTCCCACCAGCATCCGCGCGAGCGTGGTCTTGCCGCAGCCGGATTCGCCGACGATGCCGAGCGTCTCGCCGGGCATCACCACAAGGTCGGTCGGCATCAGCGCCCGCACGAGGCGGCCGGCCCGGAAGAGCCCGCGCCCGACCGGGAAGGATTTCGACAGGTTGCGGACCTCGAGCGCGGGCGTTGTCATGCGCGGTCCTCCGTCGCGGTCGTTTCGGGAAAGAGGCAACGCACGGCGCGCCCGCCCGTCTGGGCGAGGTCGAGCGTTCCCGTCCGGCAGACATCGCGGGCACGGTCGCAGCGTGCGGCAAAGGCGCAGCCCTCGGGCAGGCTGTCGACGGCGGGCGGCAGGCCCGGGATCGCGGTCAGCGCGCGCTTGCCGCCGCCAAGCTCGGGCACGCAGTCGATGAGCCGTCGGGTGTAGGGATGGGCCGGGGCGGCAAGGACCGCGGCGGTCGGGCCCTCCTCGACGATGCGGCCCGCATACATGACGGCGACCCTGTCGCATAGCTGACCCACCACGCCGAAATCGTGGGTGATGAAGAGGATCGAGAGGCCGCGGTCGCGCCGGAGCTGGTCCAGAAGCGCAAGGATCTGCGCCTGGACCGTCACGTCGAGCGCCGTCGTCGGTTCGTCGGCGATGATGAGATCGGGGTCGTTGGCAAGAGCCATGGCGATACCGACGCGCTGGCGCATGCCACCCGAGAGCTCGTGCGGATAGGCGCTGAGCCGTTCGGCCGGGTTCGGGATCTGCACGGTGTCGAGCAGCTCGATGGCGCGGGCGCGGGCCTCCTGATCGGTGATCCGGTCATGAACGCGCATCGCCTCGGTCAGCTGGTCGCCGACCCGGTAGAGCGGATGGAGGGTCGAGAGCGGATCCTGGAAGACATAGGCGACGCGGCGGCCGCGCAGGCTTCGCAGCGCCGCGTAGGGCAGGGCCAGCACGTCCTCGCCCTCGAGCCGCACCGCGCCGCCGGTGATGACGCCGGGTGGCGAGGCGACAAGGCCCATGATCGAGAGCGCGGTGACCGACTTGCCCGACCCGCTCTCGCCGATGAGCCCGAGGCATTCGCCCCTGGCGATGGAGAGCGAGACCCCGTTCACGGCCTTGTAGAGGCGCCGGCCGACGCGAAACCGCGTATCGAGCGCGTCGAGGTCGAGAAAGCCCGGTGCGGCACGGGCGGCGGGAACCTCTGCCCGTTCGATCAGGGTGACGGGGCTAGGCCGGGCGAGCGCGCCCGAGCGCAGTCGGGGATCGAGCGCGTCGCGCAGGCCGTCGCCAAGCAGGTTGATCGACATCACGATGACGAAGATCGCGAGGCCGGGCACGACGAGCGTGTGCGGTGCGGTGATGAGCGCGGGCCGCGCCTCGCCCAGCATGGAGCCGAGATCGGCCTGCGGCGGCTGGCTGCCGAGGCCGAGGAACGACAGGCCCGCGGTTTCCAGAACCATCCAGCCGATCGTGGTCGAGACCGCGACGATGATCGTCGGCAGCACATTCGGCAGCAGCTCGGTCAGGATGATCCGCAGATGCCCCTCTCCCGCGAGACGCGCGGCGTCGATGAATTCGCGCGCGGCCAGACCGGCCGAGATGCCGCGGATGTTGCGGGCGAAGAAGGGCACGTTGACCGCCGCAACGGCGATGAGCGCATTCAGCAGGCCCGGGCCGAGTGCCGCGACGATGGCCAGCGCGAGAAGGATGTAGGGGAACGCCATCAGCATGTCGACGCCACGCATCAGGACCGCGTCGACCCGGCCGCCGAAATAGCCCGCGGTCACGCCGATGAGCGTGCCGAAGGTGGCGGCGAGAAGGGCGGCGACGGCGCCGACGGCAAGCGAGAGCCGCGTCCCCCAGAGAAGGCGCGACAGGAGATCGCGGCCGAGATGGTCGGTGCCGAGCAGGCGGCCTTCGGAAAAGGGGCGGATGAAGCGGTGCGCGGTGTCGGTCTGGTCGGGGTCCGCCAGCGGCAGGACGGGTACGAGCAGACAGGTCAGCACAAGCGCCGCGATGATGATCGCGCCGGCCCCGGCCAGGCGATTGCGGAAGACGAGTTTCAGGAACACCGGCATCGGCTCCTCACGCCTTGATCCGCGGGTCGATCATCGCCTGGGCGACATCGACCACGATGTTGAAGAGGACATAGCAGCCGGCGACGAAGGTGACTGCGCCCTGCACCAGAAGGATGTCGCGTTTCAGGATCGCATCGACCAGCATGCGGCCGACGCCGGGCCACTGGAACACGACCTCGATATAGACGGCACCCGACAGCACGAAGCCCGCCTGAAGCCCGAGGATCGGCAGGATCGCGACCATCGCGGCGCGCAGCGCATGGCCCCAAAGAACGCGGCCCTCGCCGACGCCCTTGGCGCGCGCGGTTCGGATGTAGTCCTGGCGCAGCACCTCGAGCATGGCGCCGCGCGAGAGCCGTGCGACGACGCCGGTCGCCACCACTGCGAGCGCCACCGAGGGCAGGACCAGGTGGCGCAGCAGATCGCCCGGGCCACGGCCGCCGTAGATCTCGAACATCCCCGAGACCGGCAGCCAGCGCAGCTTCACCGCGAAGAGCAGGATCATCAGCATGCCGAGGAAGAACGAGGGGATCGAGATGCCGATCAGGACGGCAAAGGTGATGGTCTTGTCGGCCCAGCCGTATTGCCGCGCCGCCGAGACGACGCCGGCGGCGACGCCGATGAGCGAACAGACGAGAAGCGAGACCGAGGCGAGCACGAGCGTGGCCGAGAAGCGCTCCAGTATCTCGTCGAGGACCGGCCGGTTGAGCGAGAAGGAGCGCCCGAAATCGCCCGTGAGCATGTTGCCGAGCCAGATGAAGTAGCGTTCGACCATCGGCTTGTCGAGGCCGAGGTCGCGGTTGATCCGGGCCACGTTCTCGGGCGTCGCGTAGGCGCCGAGTATGGCCTGCGCGGGATCACCCGGGATGAGCGACATGATCAGGAAGACGATGACGGTGATCCCGAGGATGACCGGGATGGCCGAGACGAGGCGGAAGAGGATGTAGCGCGCCATGATCCCTCCTGCAGGCGGTGCCGGGCCGGTTTGCGGTGACTTCCCGCCGTCCGCCCCGACCCGATGGCCAGGGCGGCTTTCGCCGGGCGAGGCGCCGGTGGGCGCGGCATGGCACCGATCGGCGCCGGGGCGGTTCGCCGCTCCGGCGCGCCGGTTCGGCTCAGGCCTTCGAGACGCCCCTGAGCGTGAGCAGGAACGACGGCTGCAGCGCGAGGTTCTCGACCGCTGCCGTGGCGATCGCGTTCTGCTTCCAGTTGGCCACGAAGACCCAGGGCGCGTCATCCCAGACGATCGCCTGCATCTTCTTGTAGAGATCGGCCCGTTCCGCCTGGCTGGTGGAGGCGCGCGCCTTGTCGAGAAGCGCGTCCACCTCGGTGTTGGAATAGTAGCCCGAGTTGAAGCCGCCCTTGTCGGGCCAGGCCTCGGTGCGCAGTGCCAGATAGGGCAGGGTGTCGGGGTCGTTCGTCATCCAGGCCATCTCGGCCATATCCGCCTTGCCCTCGAGCCCGGGGTTCACCTCGCCGAGGAAGGTGTTCCATTCGTAGGTCTGGATGGTGACCTCGAAGCCGACGGCGGCCAGGTCCGCCTGGATCGCGGTGCCCATGGCGACCGGATCGAGCATGCCCGAGCCGCCCTCGGTGACGAAGAAGGTGACCTTCGGGTTCGGCTGGCCGGCCTCGGCCAGGAGCGCCTTCGCCTTCTCGGGATCATAGGGATAGGGCGAGAGCTGGTCGTTGTAGGCCCAGGCGAAGGCCGGCGGGGTCGGGCCGGCGGCGACTTCTGCGGTGCCTTCCAGCACGTTGTCGACCAGCGCGGGCTTGTTGATCGCGTAGTTTGCGGCCTGCCGCACGCGCTTGTCGGCGAAGGGGCCGGACTTGCAGTTCAGGATCAGGAACCACAGATGCGGCCCGGCGGCTTCCACCACCTTGTAGCTCTCGTTCTGGAACTGGCCGAGCGCCACCGGAGGCACCTCCACCATGATGTCGAGCCCGCCCGCGAGCATCTCCGCGACGCGGGTGTTGGCGTCGGTGAGCGGCCGGAAGACGATCGCATCGGACCCCGGCGCGCCGTCCCAGTAGTCGGCGTTCTTCTCCAACGCGACGAGTTCGTTCGCGCGCCATTCCTTGAAGTGGAAGGGGCCGGTGCCCGAGGGGTTGCGGCCGTAATCCTTGCCGAACTGCGCCACTGCCGCCGGCGAGACGATGTAGCCCGTGGGCGTCGCGAGGTTGGTCAGGAAGGGCGCATAGGGCTCGCTCAGCGTGAAGGCGACGGTCTTCGGGTCGACCACCGCGACATCGGTGATCGAGGAGAAGAAGAACGAAAGCGGGAAGGGGCCGGTGTCGTGATAGGGGTGATCGTCCTTCAGCATGCGGTCGAAGTTGAACTTCACCGCCTCGGCGTCAAGGGCCGAGCCGTCGTGGAACGTCACGCCCTCGCGCAGGTGGAAGGTATAGGTCATGCCGTCGTCGGAGACGTCGTAGCCCTCGGCCAGCGCCGGCTCGACCTCGAGCGTGCCGTCCTTGAAGCGCAGCAGCCCGTCATAGAGGTTCGCGTGAATGCGGAAGTCGTTGGCGGCGGTCGAGGCATGCGGATCAAGCGATTTCGGTTCCGCCACCTGGCCGACGACGAGAACGCCCGGCGGCGTGTCGGCGAAGGCTGCGCGCGGCAGGCCGAGCGTGGCAACCGCCCCTGTCGCTATCGACGACAGAAGAAGGGCACGGCGGGAAATCTGGGGCATCTTCATCTCCTGTTGGGTGTTGTTTTGACTCAATTTATCATGATAAATTAGAAGTGGTAGCTTTTTTCCGCCCTGTCGGGAAGATTCTGCACTTGCCGGAAGGCGCGGGAGGAAGCATCGGGGAACGCATGACTTTTTCACTTCTGATCCGGGACGAGGCGAGCGGAACGCTGGCCGGTGCGGCGGCGACGGGGTCGCTTTGCGTTGGCGGCTGGGTTCTGCGCGGGCGGCTAGGGGCAGGGATGTCGGCCAGCCAGGGGGCCGCGCCGAGCACCTTCTGGGGCGATTCGGCGCTCGACCTCATGGCGACCGGGGCGGGGGCCGGGACGGCGCTTCAGGCGGTGACGGAGCCGGATCCGAACCGCGACTGGCGGCAGCTCGCGCTTCTCGATCCCCGCGGCGGCACGGCCGCCCACAGCGGCAGTGCCAACAGCCCGGTCTGCACCCATCGCACCGGGCCCGGGCGCGTCGCCTCCGGCAATCTGCTTGCCGGCGAGGCGACGCTCGAGCGGCTCATGGCGACCTACGAGACGGCGCCCGGCACGATCGCGGCGCGGCTCATCGCGGCGCTCGCGGCGGCACAGGCCGAGGGCGGCGACCGGCGCGGCCTGAAATCGGCCGCCCTTCTCGTGCTGCATCCCGACGCGCCGCCCCTGACGCTGCGGGTCGACCTTGCCGAGGACCCGGTTTCAAGCCTTGCGTCGCTTCATGCGGCCGCGTCGGGGGGCGATTACGCCCGCTGGACGCGGGCCGTTCCGGTGGCCAGCGACCCCTACCGGGCCGATGCCGCGATCATCCGCGCCGACGGTGACGACCCCGGCACGGACTGATCAGCCGGCGAGATCTGATTAGCCCCACCCTAACCAGCGCGGAAAAATGTCCTGCTTGTCGCCTCCGATGCGCTGCCGCAGTTTGGCGGCGCGAACGGGGCCGGCCCCGACGGCGCACCGCGCCGCCGGGCGGGCCAGGGAAAGGGATCACCATGACTGTCGAGAAGACCGATACGCTTGTCGTCGGAGGCGGGCAGGCCGGGCTCGCGGCCAGCGCGCATCTCGGCCGGGCCGGGATCGCGCATCTGGTCCTCGAGCGCGGCAGGATCGCCGAGCGCTGGCGCTCGGAACGCTGGGATTCGCTCGTTGCCAACGGGCCGGCCTGGCACGACCGGTTTCCCGATCAGGAGTTCGAGGGCGTGCATCCCGACGCCTTCCCCGGAAAGGAGCGGATCGCGGAGTATTTCGCGGCCTTTGCGGAAAAGATCTCCGCCCCCCTGCGCACCGGGGTCGAGGTTCTTTCGGTCACGCGCAATGCGGGGCGGGCGGGGTTCCGCGTCGAGACCTCGGCCGGTCCGCTCGAGGCGCTGAACGTCATCGCCGCGACGGGGCCGTTCCAGCGCCCCTCGATCCCGCCGATCCTGCCCGAAAGCGCGCGCGTCCTGCAGATCCACTCGACCGCCTATCGCAACCCCGCGGCGCTGCCGCCCGGTGCGGTGCTGGTGGTCGGCGCGGGCTCGTCCGGTGCCCAGATCGCCGAAGAGCTGATGGAGGCAGGGCGGCAGGTCTACCTTTCGGTCGGACCGCACGACCGGCCGCCGCGGCGCTACCGCGGGCGCGATTTCGTCTGGTGGCTCGGGGTGCTGAACAAATGGGATGCGGAGGCGACGCCCGGGGTCGAACATACGACGATCGCGGTGAGCGGTGCCCATGGCGGCCGGACGGTCGATTTCCGCGGCCTCGCCGAGCGCGGCATGGTGCTTCTCGGCCGGACGGAACGCGCCGCGGACGGCGTCATGAGCTTTGCCGGTGACCTTGCGGCCAACATCGCGGCGGGCGATGCCAACTACCTTTCGGTGCTGGATGAGGCAGACGCCTATGTGGCCGCGAACGGGCTTGACCTGCCCGAGGAGCCCGCGGCAAGGGTGATCGGCCCGGATCCGGCCTGTCTGCGCGATCCGCTGCGAAGCCTCGACCTTGACGGGGCCGGGGTCGGCACCGTGATCTGGGCCACGGGCTTCACGCTCGATTTCTCCTGGCTCCGCGTCGATGCCCTCGACGGCCAGGGACGGCCGCGCCACCAGCGCGGCGTCTCGTCCGAGCCGGGGGTCTACTTCCTCGGCCTGCCCTGGCAGTCGCGGCGCGGCTCGAGCTTCATCTGGGGCGTCTGGCACGACGCGCGCCATGTGGTCGACCACATCGCCAAGCAGCGCGGCTACCTTGCCTATCAGGGCCGGGCCGAGCCGCGCCCCTGAGCCCTTTCACCCGGAAGCGAAGTCCCCTAGCTTGGCACCGGTCCGGCCCCGCTCTCGCGCGGGGTCCGCCGCCGCCCAGGTTTCGAGAAACGGAGAGGATCATGGCGCACTATCGCCACCGCAAGTTCAACACGCGCGACACCTACCCCGAGCAGAAGCTCGACAACGATCTCTGCCAGGCCGTGGTGACGCGGGGCGGCCGCACCGTCTGGCTGCGCGGCCAATGCCCGCAGGACCTCGACACCGCGAAGAACATCGACAGCCACGATCCGGTCGCGCAGACCCATAAGGTGATGCAGAACATCCGCCAGCTGATCGAGGAATGCGGCGGCCGGATGGAGCATCTGGTGAAGGTCGTGGTCTATGTCACCGACGTGCGCCACCGCGAGGCGGTCTACCGGACGATGGGCGAATATCTCAAGGGCGTGCATCCGGTTTCGACCGGGCTTGTCGTGCAGGCACTGGCGCGGCCCGACTGGCTGGTCGAGATCGACGGCACGGCGGTCATTCCGGACGAACCGGCATGACCTTCTCGCTGGTCGCGCGCTGCCAACGGACGGGCATGTTCGGCGTCGCCATTTCGTCCTCTTCTCCGGCGGTTGCAGCGCGGTGTTCGCACGCCCGCGCAGGTGTGGGCGCGGTCGCCTCGCAGAATGTCACGGATCCGGGCCTCGGGCCGCGCGCGCTTGACCTCATGGCCGGTGGGCTGGGCGCCGCGGCGGCGGTAGCCGAACTGCGCCGGACCGCCGCGCATGTCGAATATCGCCAGATCCTCGCCGTGGATCGCACCGGCGAGACGGCGATCCACTCGGGCAGCCACGCGCTCGGCATCTGGGGCGAGGCGCGGGCGGCCGATGTCGCGGCGGGCGGCAACCTGCTCGCCGACGCGGGCGTTCCCGAGGCGATCGTCGCGGGGTTCCAGGCTGCCCGGGGGCATCTGGGCGACCGGCTGCTGGCTGCGCTTCGCGCCGGTCTGGCGGCCGGCGGAGAGGCGGGGCCGGTCCATTCGGCGGGGCTGATGGTCGTGGACCGGATGAGCTGGCCGGTCGTCGACCTGCGCTGCGACTGGACCGAGGACTGCCCGATCGACGCCATCGCCGCCGCCTGGGCGGTCTACAAGCCGCAGCTCGACGCCTATGTGCAACGCGCGCTCGATCCCCGCGCCGCGCCCTCCTATGGAGTGCCGGGCGACGAATAGCGGGCCCGAGGCCGTTGAAAAAGCCGCTCTGCCGCGCCAAAGCTGGCGCGACGCCAGAACCGCAGGACCCCGCGCGATGCTTCGATACACGCTTCGGCAGCTGGAATATTTCGTCGCCGTGGGCGAGGCGGGGTCGATCGCGCTCGCCTCGGAAAGGGTCAACATCTCCTCGCCGTCGATCTCGGCGGCGATCGCCCAGCTCGAGCGCGAGTTCGGCCTGCCGCTTTTCGTGCGCCACCACGCGCAGGGGCTGGCGCCGACCCTGGCCGGGCGACGGATGCTGGAACAGGCGCGGCTCGTGCTGGTCGCGGCCGAGGCGCTCGGCGATCTGGCCGGCGACCTCACCGGCTCGGCGCGCGGGACGATTTCGGTCGGCTGTCTCACCACCATCGCCCAGTTCGTGCTGCCGGCGCTCCGGCGCGGCTTCGAGACCCTCTATCCCGAGATCCGCCTGCGCCACCATGCGTTCAATCAGGCCGAGCTTTTCAGTGCCTTGCGCCGGGCCAGGATCGATGTCGCGCTGACCTATGATCTGGAGATACCGGCCGATCTCACCTTCGCGCCGCTGATCGATCTGCCGCCCTATGCGATGGTCGATGCCGACCATCCGCTGGCCGGGCGCGCGACGGTTTCGCTGACCGAGCTTGCGCGGTTCCCGATGGTGCTGCTCGACCTGCCGCTCAGCGCCGACTACTTCCTGTCGATCTTCGGCCGGGCCGGCCTGCGCCCGATGATCGCCGAGCGGAGCCGCGATCTTTCGATCGTGCGCTCGCTCGTCGGCAATGGTTTCGGCTATTCGATCGCCAACGTGCGGCCGCCGAACGATCGCGCCCCGGATGGCCGGCCGCTCGGCTATATCGCGCTGGAAGGCAAGCCGCGGCCGATGCGGCTCGGGCTGCTCACGGCGCGTGACGGCGGCAGTCTCTTTGTCGTGCGTGCCTTCATGGACCATGCAAGATCGCGGATCGAGGCGCGGGATCTGCCCGGGCTTGGCGGTGCGGCATGATCGAGGACGTGCTCAGCCAGTGGGGCCTGCCGGCGGTCTTTGCCGGCGCCTTCGCCGAGGGCGAGGTGGCCGCGTTTCTCGGCGGGGTTCTCGCCCATCGCGGCTTCTTTTCCTTCGAGACGGCGGCGCTTGCCGCCTCTGCCGGTGCCTTCGCCGTCGACCAGCTGGTCTTTCACATCGGTCGCCACGCGGCGCGGTTTCCGCGCGCGGCCCGCGCGCTCGGCCGGCCCGCCGCCCAGGCGCTCCTCGGCCGGCTCAGGCAGCAGCCGGTGCTGACCTGCCTGGGGTTCCGCTTTCTCTACGGGCTGAAGACCGTCGGGGCCCTGGCACTTGGCGCCTCGACCCTCTCGCCGGTCCGGTTCGCGTGGCTCGATCTCGTCTCGGCGCTGGTCTGGGGCCATCTCCTCACCGGCCTCGGCTATGGCGCCGGCCAGGCGATCGAACGCGCCTTCGGCCGGCTGGAACTCCACCAGCACCTTGGCATCGTCCTTGCCGTGCTGGCGGTGCTGCTGCTGGCGGCCGAGGTGCTTCGCCGGCGCCGGCGGCGCTAGCACCCCGGTGTGGTCCTCAGCCGATGCCGACGATCTCGAAATCGAAGGTCAGTTCCTCGCCGGCGAGCGGATGGTTGGCATCGAGCGTCACCGTCGTGTCGCTGACCGCGGCCACGGTGACGTTGATGCTCTGGCCGGTCGGCGTGCGCATCTGCAGCGCGGTGCCGATCTCGAGAGGGATCTCGGCCGGAATGCTGTCGCGCGGGACATCCTGCGCCGCTCCTTCCTGGCGCGGGCCATAGGCGTCTTCCGGGGCGATGGTCACGGTCTTGCGTTCGCCCGTCTTCATCCCCGGCAGGGCTCGGTCGAGGCCGGGAATGATCTGGCCGGAGCCGACCGTGAACTGAAGCGGCTCGCGGCCCTCGGAGCTGTCGAAGCGGCTGCCATCGGCCAGGGTGCCGGTGTAGTGAATGCGCACGAGATCGCCGGTTTTTACCTCGGTCATGCTGTCCTTTCGGGGATCGGGGTGAGTTTCCGAGGCCGCGCGTTGCGCGGGTGCTCGCGGGGCGAGCGTAACGGTCCTTGGCGCAGGGGTAAACCCTTGGCCATCCCCAGCCCCTGCGCGCCGGGCCCGGAACGGCCGAAATCGCTTCCCCCGCAGGGCCGCGCGCGCTAGGAACGCGGGCGAAAGGCGGCCCATGCTGAAGACCCGGATCATTCCCTGCCTCGATGTCGCCGACGGCCGCGTCGTGAAGGGTGTGAATTTCGTCGATCTCGTCGATGCCGGCGACCCGGTCGAGGCGGCCAGGGCCTATGACGCGGCGGGCGCCGACGAGCTATGCTTCCTCGACATCCATGCCACCCATGAAAACCGCGGCACGATGTTCGACCTCGTCACCCGCACGGCCGAGCAATGCTACATTCCGCTGACCGTCGGCGGCGGCGTGCGCAGCCATCATGACGTGCGCGCACTTCTGCTGGCCGGGGCCGACAAGGTGAGCTTCAACTCCGCCGCGGTGGCCGATCCCGACGTCGTGGCGGCGGCGGCCGACCGCTTCGGCAGCCAGTGCATCGTGGTGGCGATCGACGCCAAGACCGTGGCGCCCGGGCGCTGGGAGATCTTCACCCATGGCGGGCGCAGGCCGAGCGGGATCGACGCGGTCGCCTTCGCGCGGACGGTCGCAGAAAAGGGCGCGGGCGAGATCCTTCTGACCTCGATGGACCGTGACGGGACACGGGCCGGTTTCAACCTGCCGCTCACCCGCGCCATCGCCGATGCGGTGGCCGTCCCGGTCATCGCGAGCGGCGGCGTCGGCACGCTCGACCATCTCGTCGAAGGCGTGATCGAAGGCCATGCCTCGGCCGTGCTCGCCGCCTCGATCTTCCATTTCGGTACCTTCACGATCGGCGAGGCCAAGGAGCACATGGCCCGCGCCGGCATCCCGATGAGGCTCTCATGACCACGCTTCACGACCTTGCAGCCACGATCGAGGCGCGCAGGACCGCCGTTGCGGACAGTTCCTGGACGGCGACGCTTCTGGCCAAGGGCCCGGAGAAATGCGCCGAGAAGTTCGGTGAGGAAGCTGTAGAGGCGATCATCGAGGCGGTCAGAGGCGACCGCGCGAAGCTCGTCGCCGAGGCGGCAGACGTGCTCTACCACCTTCTGGTCATGCTGGCCGCGCGCGACGTGACGCTGGCCGATGTCGAGGCGGAGCTCGCCCGGCGCGAGGGCCGCTCGGGTCTTGCCGAAAAGGCCGGGCGCGGCTGAAGGGGCGGGCCCGCCGCGCGCCCCGGCGCGAGTCTTTCCTGCAACAGATTGCCGCCGAAACGTCAGCGGCCGCGCCAGGGGCCCTTGCCGACCCGGAGCGAGCCGCTAGGCTTTCCCGGAACGCCCCGCCGCAGAGACGGCATCGACAGCGGGCGAACGAGCGGACGGCAGGTGACAGGCATGGCTGCGGAGTTTCCCGGGACATATGTCCTGACGCGGCGACAGACGGAAATCGACGGGATCGGCGGCGCGGCACTCGCCACCCTGGCCGTGGGCTCGCTCTGGCGCTGGGCGGGCGATCCGGTCTGCATCGACATGCCGGCAGGGCCACTGGAACTCGGCGATCCGCTGGCGCGCGCAGAGCTTCACCATCATGCGCGGCGGGCGGCGCGGCGGATCCTGCGCGGGATCGTGCCGGCGGACGGCGGGCGCCGGCCGTCGGGGGATGCGGCAGGGCCTGAAGTCGGCGTCGGCGCCGGGTTCAGCCTCACCGATGGGTGCCGGATCTGGAAGGCGGTTCTGGCCGGAAGCGACGGGCCCGATCCCCTGATCGTCTTTCCCGAGGGCCTGCCGCCGCGCGGCAGGGATCTCTTCGTGGCCGAGGTCGCGCTGTCGCCCGCGGTCGGTGAGGGCGCGCGCCCGGAACCCGAAACCGGCGTCATCTGCTTTACCCCCGGCACGCTCATCGCGACCCCGGACGGGCCGCGCGCGATCGAGCATATCCGCCCTGGCGACCGGATCGCGACCAAGGACAACGGCGCCCAGCCCGTGGCCTGGACCGGCGCGCGCCGGATCACCGGGGCACGCCTGCACGCCCTGCCGCAGCTGCGCCCGATCCGCGTTCGCTCCGGTGCCCTCGGCGAGGACCGGCCCGAGGGCGACCTGATCGTCTCGCCCGACCACCGGCTGCTCCTGCGCGGCCCGCGAGCGGAGGCGCTTTTCAACGCCTGCGAAGTGCTGGTCACCGCCCGCGATCTGGTCGACGACCGCTCGGTCACCGTCGATCATGCGCTGCGCGAGGTGACCTATGTGCATCTGATGACCGAACGGCATGAGGTGATCTGGGCCAACGGGCTCGAGACCGAGACTTTCCACCCCGCGAGTGCTGATCCCGAACTTCTCTGCGACGAGGGGCGCGAGGCGCTTTTCGCGGCGTTTTGCGAGCTTGCCGCCGAACCCCTTGCCTATGGCGGCTATGCGCGTCGGATCCTGAGCCGGGCCGAGGCGGCGATCCTGCGGCATGACGCGGCCGGTGCGCCGGCCCTGGCGGCCGGCGCGGCACGGCTCGCGGTCTGAACTCCGGGGCGCTTTTGCATCGGGCTCGGCTTGACGGCGCCCTGCGGGATGCCTATTAGGCATTCCACGCTCGGGCGGCGATCCGGGCGGGTGGACACGCGGTTGTAGCTCAGTCGGTTAGAGTACCGGCCTGTCACGCCGGGGGTCGCGGGTTCGAGCCCCGTCAACCGCGCCACCACCCGGATCGCCCGAGAGCGTGCCAGCGCGGTTGTAGCTCAGTCGGTTAGAGTACCGGCCTGTCACGCCGGGGGTCGCGGGTTCGAGCCCCGTCAACCGCGCCATTCCTTCCCGATGCCGTTCCTTGCCGATATCGCCTTTCGGCCCCGCTGCGGACGCCCGCGAGGGTTTCGTCCGCTGGCGCGGCGGCGGACGTTGTCTTTCGCCGCGGCTTCGGCGAGTGTCGCGGCGGACGCGATGGCGGGGCGGGGGGATGCATATGGGCGCGCTCAGGGGCTTGGTCTTCGACAAGGACGGGACGCTCTTCGATTTCCGTGCCACCTGGGGCGGCTGGACGCGGCGGGTGGTGGAAGAGCTTTCGGGCGGCGACGCCACACGCGCGGGGCAGCTTTCCGACGCGCTCGGCTTCGACCCAAAGCGCGGGGATTTCGCCCCCGGAAGCCCCGTCATCGCCCATACCGCGACCGAGATCGCCGGCCATCTCCTGCCGCTCTTGCCCGGCATCGACAGGGCGGCGCTGGTGGCGCGGATGAACGCGCTTGCGGCCGATGTCACGCTGGTCGAGGCGGTGCCGCTC
Source organism: Albidovulum sp. (assembly GCA_020637635.1). Taxonomy (GTDB): domain Bacteria; phylum Pseudomonadota; class Alphaproteobacteria; order Rhodobacterales; family Rhodobacteraceae; genus Albidovulum. The sequence goes on along the minus strand of JACKKB010000004.1, from coordinate 183,872 downwards.
GGGCCGCTCTTCGCCCGGCTCGCGGCGATGGGGCTGCGGCTCGGTCTTGTCACCAACGATGCCGAGGCGCCGGCGCGGGCGCATCTGGCACGGTCGGGGCTTGTCGAAAGGTTCCACTTCGTCGCGGGGTTCGACAGCGGCCATGGCGCCAAGCCCGATCCGGGGCCGCTTCTGGCCTTCGCGCGGCAGGAGGGACTTCGGCCCGGCGAGATCGCCATGGTCGGCGACAGCCGTCACGACCTCGTTGCGGGCGAGGCGGCCGGGATGCTGCGGGTCGGCGTGCTGACCGGCATAGCAGGGTGGCGGGATCTCGCCCCGCATGCCGATGTGGTGCTCGATACGATCGCCGGGCTGCCGGAGTGGATCGCCGGGCTCGGCTGAGCAGCGGTCGAGCCCTCTCAAGTCAAAAAACGACACAAACCGGTCGCTTCGGGTGGCGAAGCGGTTCGTCGCCGCTTCAATGCTGTGTCAGGCCGGACGCGGAGGTGCAGATGTCGGGAGATACCAGACGCAAACGGTCCGGCGGGCGGGCCGGGCATGCGGAACGCGCCGGCAGCGCCGCCATCGAACAGATGCCCTGGCGCATTCCGGTCAATCACGACCGACCGACCGAGCCGATCGGCCCCGAGGGGGTCGAGGCGATCCACAAGGGCGCCATGCGGGTTCTCAGCGAGATCGGCATCCGCTTCCTCAACGATGAGGCGCTCGGGATATTCCGGCAGGCGGGCTGCAAGGTCGACGGCCAGACGGTGCGGATGGACGAGGACTTCGTGATGGAGATGGTGAGGCGCGCACCCGCGCAGTTCACCGTCACGCCGCGCAATCCGGCGCGGATCCTGCCGATGGGGGGCAAGCACATGCTCTTCGGCAACGTTTCCTCGCCGCCCAACTACTGGGACCTCGCGCGTGGCAAGGTCACGGGCTTCATGGAGGGGTTCCGAGACTTCATCAAGCTCACGCAGTATTTCAACTGCATCCATTTCGCCGGCGGCTATCCGGTCGAGCCGGTGGACGTGCATCCCTCGATTCGCCACCTCGACTGCCTCTACGAGAAGCTGACGCTGACCGACAAGGTCTGCCACGCCTATTCGCTGGGCCGGGAGCGGGTCGAGGATGCGATGGAAATGGTCCGCATCGCCGGTGGCCTCACGGATGAGGAATTCCGCGCGACCCCCCGCATGTTCACCAACATCAACTCGGTCTCGCCGCTGAAGCACGACTTCCCGATGATCGACGGCGCGCTGCGGCTTGCCCGTGCCGGGCAGGCCGTGGTGGTCACGCCCTTCACGCTCGCGGGGGCCATGGCGCCGGTGACGATGTCGGGGGCGGTGACGCTCTCGATCGCCGAGGCGCTCTCGGCCATCGCGCTGCAGCAATATGTGGCGCCCGGTTCGCCCTCGATGATCGGCACCTTCACCTCGAATGTCGACATGAAGTCGGGTGCGCCGGCCTTCGGCACGCCGGAATACATGCGGGCGACGCAGATCACCGGGCAGCTTGCCCGCTTCTACGGGCTGCCGTTGCGTTCGTCGGGCGTCTGTGCCGCCAACGTGCCTGACGGGCAGGCGATGTGGGAGACTTCGAATTCGCTCTGGGCGGCGGTGCAGTCGGGCACCAACCTCGTCTACCACGCGGCCGGCTGGCTCGAGGGCGGGCTGATCGCGAGCCCCGAGAAGTTCGTGATGGACTGCGAGGTGCTGCAGATGATCCAGCGCTACATGGAGCCTGCCACCTGGGCGACGACGCCCGAGGATCTGGCCATCGAAACCATCGCCGAAGTGGGCCCGTCGGGGCACTATTTCGGCTGCCAGCACACCCAGGATCGCTACGCGACCGCCTTCTATGCGCCCTTCGCCTCGGACTGGCGCAACTACGAGGCCTGGCAGATCGACGGCGCGGTCTGGACGGCCGAGCGCGCACACCGGATCTTCAAGGCGATCCTGGCCGAATTCGTGCCGCCGGCCATGGACGAAGGCATTCGCGAGGAGCTTCAGGCCTTTGTCGCGCGGCGAAAGGAAGAGGGCGGCGCGCCGACCGATTTCTGATTTTCCGGCCGCATTTGCGATATCTTAAGGCGACGCGCGCAGGATCGCCCCCGGTTTTTCAGATTTCCGGTGGCAGATGCACGGGCTCGTCATCAGATCGCTCCAGCGCTTTCTTCGCGATACCTATGGCGAGGCATTGTGGGAACAGGTCGCTCAGGCGAGCGATGCCCCGCGCGACGGCTTCGAGGCGTTCGAGATCTATGACGACGCGGTGACCGACGCGATCGTGTCGACGGCCGCGCGCGCCCTCGGCAAGCCCGAGGAGTCGCTGCTCGAGGATTTCGGCATCTACCTGTCGCGGGTCGAAGTGCTGCGGCGGCTCCTGCGGTTCAGTGGCGCCGACTATGTCGATTTCCTGCTCGGGCTCGATGAATTGCCGGACCGGATGCGCCTTGCCTTGCCGGAGATCCAGCTTCCCGAGATGTCGCTCGATCCGCTCGGCCCCGGGCTCTACCGGCTGCGCTGCCGATGCGCGGCCGGGCGCAGCGCGCCGGTTCTGGCGGGCATCCTGAGGGCAATGGCGGACGACTACGGCGCGCTCGCGCTCATCGATTGTTCTGCGCCCCAGGGCGGAGAGGAAACGGTGATGATCGAGCTGCTCGACAACGCCTATTCGGTTGGCCGCAGCTTCGAGCTGACACGGGCAGAGTGCTGAGATGGACGCCGGGGCCGATCTTCCGCACGGGCTGTGCCTCGAGCCGGAGGCGCTTGGCAAGCTCATGCCGATGTTCGTCTGGGTGGGCAGCAGCGGCCATATCCGCGCCACCGGGCCGACGCTCGGCACGATCGCGCGGGTCCGCTTCGGGCCGCAAGCGGTGCCGGGAACGCTTCTCGGTGCCCGTTTCCTCGAGGTCTTCGAACTTCTGAAACCCGGCCCGGCCGCAACGCTGGCAGAGTTCGCCGCCTTTGCGGGACGGCGTCTGCATCTGGGCTTCCGTGGCGTCCAGCGGCCGCTCTTTCGCGGCCAGTCGGTGGCGCTCGGGTCCGGCCAGGGGGTGATCGTGGACCTGTCCTTCGGCATTTCCGCGGCCGATGCGGTGCGCGACTACGGGCTGACCAGCACCGATTTCGCACCGACCGACCTGACGCTCGAGATGCTCGGCCTCAGCGAGGCGCGGGCGGCGGTGATGGAGGAGCTTGCGGCGCTGAACCTGCGGCTCAAGGATGCCCATCGGGCGGCGGCCGAGCAGGCGCTGACCGATCCTCTGACCGGCCTTGCGAACCGCCGCGCCTTCGATGCCGCGCTCACGTCTGCCGCGGCGCGGCTCGCGCGGTCGGGGGCGGGATTCGCGCTCTTGCATCTCGATCTCGACTATTTCAAGGACGTGAACGATACGCTGGGGCATGCCGCGGGTGACGAGGTCTTGCGGCGCGTCGCAGAGGGGCTGCGCGCCGAGGCGCGGCGCGGCGACCTGATCGCGCGCGTCGGCGGCGACGAGTTCGTGCTCATGCTCGGGGGCCCGCTCGAAGCGGACGACGTCATGTCGGCCGGCCGCCGCATCATCGCCCGGCTCGAGGCGGAGACGGCCTCGGTTGGCAGCGCGCGGCCGGTTTCGGGCAGCATCGGCGCGACGCTCTGCCTGCCCGGCGACGCGCGTGACGGGGCGCGGATGCTCGCCGATGCCGACCAGGCGCTCTACGCCTCCAAGGATGCGGGCCGCAGCACGATCACGCTGCACGGGATGACGCCCGGCTGATGCCGGGTGGCTGCGGCAGACACGGACATCGCCCTTCTCGGCGCCTCGCCGGGGCGTTGGCGAAGACCGGTTTGCGGGCAGTCATGCGGCCGGCCGGCTCATCGTGACAAGGTTGCGACCCTCGGCCTTTGCCTCCATCAGGGCGCGGTCGGCGCGGGCAAGGATGCCTTCGGCCGTGTCGCCGCTGCGGGCGCGCGGCGCTCCGACCGCGACGCCGATCGAGAGCGTGACGTCGATCTCGGGGCCGCCCTGCAGGGCGATGGGGCGTTCGCCGACCCGGCGGCGCAGCCTTTCGGCGGTCGAATGGGCGGCCTCGGCGGTGGTGTCGGGCAGGGCGACAAGGAACTCCTCGCCACCGATCCGCGCCACCAGATCGACGGCACGCAGGTTGCTGCGCAGCCGCTCCGCGATCTCGACGAGCACCGCATCGCCGGCAGCATGGCCGTGGCGGTCGTTCACCGTCTTGAAGCGGTCGATGTCGATGGCGAGAACGGCAAGACCGCGCGTTGCGGTCCGGGCCCGCTCGACCATGCGGGCCAGATGGGGCAGTGCGTAGCGGCGGTTATGCAGCCCCGTCAGCGGGTCGGTCATGGCGAGGCGCAGCCCGCGTTCGACCGAGGCGCGCAGGCGGTCGGCTGCGCGTTTCTGGGCGATCTGGCGGTCGAGCCGCAGGGCGATCTCTTCGGGCAGGGCGCCGGCGCTGATCACCGCGCTCGCGCCGATATCGAGCGCGATGGCGGCGGTTTCATCGGCCGGATCGGCAAGCAGGACGCAGATCGCGGCGTGGCGGGTCGCGGCACGGGCACGCAGATCGGCGATGAGCGGCAGGCCCGCCGCGGAACTGGCCGCGCCGCCGGCCAGAAGGAAGGCATCGGGCAGGGCGCCCTCGGGTTCGAGCGCCATGGCGTCTTCGCGGTCGAGAACGATGGCGCGGTGCGAGAGGGTGGAGGCGAGGCGCGCGCGCAGGGTCTCGGCCTCCTCCCTCGTCGCGGCAAGGAGGGCGACGGTGGCCGGGCCCTCGAAACCGGCGGGCGCCTCGGCAAAGCCCAGTTCGCGCATCGTCAGGTCGCGCAGCGACAGCTGGTCGGCGGTGGCGCGGTCGCGCAGGAGGCTGCGAATGCGCGCGAAGAGAAGCCGCTCGTCGCAGGGGCGTCGGTAAAGCTCGCTGGCGCCGGCGCGCAGCGCGGCAAGCCCGTCGTCGGCCGGGGAAGGCGTGGCGATCAGCACCGGCACGGCGGCGGTCAGCGGATCCGCGCGGAGCCGGGCGCAGAGCGCGATGCCCCCCGGCGCCGGGCCTTCGGTATCAAGCAGGATGAGGTCGGGCCGTTCGTCCCGGGCGCGCTTCATGGCGGTTTCGGCGTCGGCCGCGAGGCGTGGTGCATAGCATGCCGCGGCAAGGCGGCTGGCCAGAACGGCCCTTCGGGCGGGATCGTCGTCGACGATGAGAATGGTCCGGGTCACGCGCGCTCCGATCGGCTTTACTTTACCGTTCCTCGCGCTCATCCTTTCTTCGCTTTGGTTAACAATTGCTTTCCGGGACGCTGAAAATGCAACAGATGGCGGCTTTCGGCCGGGACGAGGCCGAGGTGATCGGGCTGCGGGCACTTGGCTGGCTGGTCGGGAACGAAGCGCTGTTGCCGCTCTTTCTCGGCTCGACCGGCCTGTCCGAGGGCGATCTTGCCGCCCGGGCCGGAGAGCCGGACTTCCTCGGCTCGGTGCTTGATTTCCTGCTGCTCGACGATGCCTGGGTGATTGCGTTCTGCGATGCCGAGGGGCTGGCCCCCGACCTGCCCATGGCGGCGCGCGCCGCCCTGCCGGGCGGGGCCATGACGCACTGGACGTGACGGCTCAGCCCGCCTGCCGCCGGCCGCCCACCCAGACATCGCGGATGGCGCGGTCGTCGCCCATCATGATCGTGGGGAAAAGCGCCTCCCAGAGGGTATCGGCGCGGGCGGCGCGCTGGGCGATCGCCGGGGTCGAGGCGAGGTCCACCACGATGATGTCGGCCTCGAGCCCCGGCGCGAGATTGCCGATGCGGTCGTCGGCCCGCAGCGCCCGCGCGGAGCCCAGTGTCGCGAGCCACCACAGTTCGCTCGGATGCAGCGCGCGGCCGCCCAGTTGTGCCACCTCATAGGCCGCGGCCATCGTGCGCAGCATCGAGAAGCTGGAGCCGCCGCCGGTGTCGGTGGCCAGGCCGATGCGGTGGCCGGCCGCGGCAAGACGGCCCGTCGCGAAGAGGCCCGAGCCGATGAAGGTGTTCGAGGTCGGGCAATGGACGAGGCTCGCATCCACCTCGCGCAGGCGCGCCTCTTCGCGTGGTTCGAGATGGATCGCATGGCCGAAGACGGCGCCGGGACCGAGCAGGCCAAAGCTCTCGTAGGTGTCGAGATAGTCGCGCGCGTCGGGGTAGAGCGATTTCACCCAGGCGATCTCGTCGGTCTGTTCGCTGAGATGCGTCTGCATCAGGCAATCGGGATGCCCGGCCCAGAGCGCGCCGAGCGCGGCGAGCTGGTCGGGTGTCGACGTCGGCGAGAAGCGGGGCGTGATCACATAAGAGAGGCGGCCGCGCCCGTGCCACGTCTCAAGCAGCCGCTTGCTGTCGTCATGGGCGCTCTGGGGCGTGTCGCGCAGCGCCTCGGGCGCGTTGCGATCCATGCAGGTCTTGCCGGCAAAGGCACGCAACCCGCGCCGCTCGGCCTCGCTGAAGAAGGCGGTGACGCTGCCGGGATGGATGGTGCAGTAGGAGCACACCGTCGTGGTGCCGTTCGCGAGCACCAGATCGAAATAGCGCGCGGCGATCTCGGCGGCATGGGCGGGGTCGGCGAAGCTGATCTCCTCGGGGAAGGTGTAGCTGTTCAGCCAGTCGATGAGCCGCTTGCCCCAGCTCGCGATGATCGCGGTCTGGGGGTAGTGGGCATGGGCATCGACGAAGCCGGCCGAGATGAGCGCCTGGCCGTAGTCGGTGACACGCGCCCGTGGATGGGCCGCGCGCAGGTCGTCGGCTTCGCCGACGGCGACGATGCGCCCGGCGTCGACCAGCACGCCGCCGCGGGCGGAATGACGCGCGGCGCCGGGCCCTTCGAGCATCGGGTTGCCCGCAAATCCGATTGTCTGACCGAGAAGAAGATCCGCCATTTCCGCCTGTCATGCCAGTGTCTCGCGCCCAGTCTAGCGAGGTCGCGGAACGAGGCAAATCGAAGCTTTGCCCCTGTTTCTTTGAAACACCTTCAGATATCGTCGCGATAATCAAACCGGGGGGCAGATGACCGAGCGCGAGGAAGCGGTCGCAGAGCGCGACGAGGACGAATACGGCCTCGATCCGAAGCTCGTGCAGGCGATCCTCGATGCCGTGGACGCGGGCGATGCGGCGCAGATCGATGCGCTGATGGCACCGCTCCATGCCGCCGATATCGCCGACCTTCTGGAACAGATCGGCGCGACCGAGCGCAAGGCCCTTGTCGGGCTCTGGTCGAAGGGATTCGACGGCGAGATCCTCTCGGAGATCGATGAGTCGATCCGCGAGGAGATCATCGAGGCGCTGCCGCCCGAGGTGCTCTCAGAGGCGGTCCGCGAACTTGATTCCGACGATGTCGTCGACCTCATCGAAGATCTCGAGGAGCCGGTCCAGGAACGCATTCTCGACGCGCTGGCGGTCAGCGACCGGGTGGCCGTCGAACAGTCTCTCACCTATCCGGAATACTCCGCCGGCCGTCTCATGCAGCGCGAGGTGGTCACGGCGCCCGAACACTGGACGGTGGGCGAGGCGATCGATTTCCTGCGTAATGCCAAGGAGTTGCCGGATCAGTTCTACCACGTGATCCTGATCGACCCGCGGTGGCATCCGACGGGATATGTGACACTCGGCAAGCTCTTGTCGTCGAAGCGGTCGGTGGCGCTCAGCGACATCGTCGAGGACAGCTTCCGCACCGTGGGCGTGCTCGAGGACGAGGGCGACGTCGCCTATGCGTTCAACCAGTATCACCTGATCTCGGTTCCCGTCGTCGACGAGGACGACCGGCTGGCCGGCGTCATCACCATCGACGATGCGATGGCGGTGCTCGACGAAGAGCACGAGGAGGACATCCTGCGGCTGGCGGGCGTCGGCGACGGCTCGCTGTCCGACAGCGTGATCGAGACGACGAAGCAGCGCATTCCCTGGCTGGCGGTCAACCTCGTCACCGCGAATCTCGCCACCTTCGTCATCGCCGAGTTCGAGGGCGTCATCACGCGGGTCGTCGCGCTTGCGGTGCTGATGCCGATCGTGGCCTCGATGGGCGGGAATGCAGGCACCCAGGCGCTTACGGTCGCGGTGCGCGCCATTGCCACACGCGACCTCACCGGATCGAACCTCTGGCGGGTGGTGCGGCGTGAGGTGCTGGTGGGCGCCTTCAACGGCATCGTCTTCGCGCTCGTCATGGGGGCGGTCGGCTGGCTCCGGTTCGGATCTCCGCTGATCGGGGTCGTGCTGGCGGCGGCGATGGTGGTGAACCTCGTCGTCGCCGGGCTTGCGGGCATTCTCGTGCCGGTGACGCTGGAAAAGGCGGGCGTCGATCCGGCGCTTGCCTCGGGGGCCTTCGTGACGACGGTGACCGACGTGGTCGGCTTCTTCGCCTTCCTCGGTCTTGCCGCCCTGGTGCTCCTGTGACGCTCGCCGGGATCAAGGCGGCCGCCCGGGACGCGGCCTACGCGCGGCGCAAGGCTGCCTTCGCGGCGCGCGGCAGCGAGGACGCCCGCCGGCTTCTCGAGGTGCTTGGTTCCCATGCGGGCAAGGCGCTTTCGGGCTACATGCCGATGCGCACCGAGATCGACTGCCTGCCGGCGATGGCCACCCATCGCGGGCCGGTCGGCGTGCCGGTGATCCTCGGACCCGGCCAGGCGCTCAGGTTCCGCGCCTGGAGTCCCGGGGCCGAGATGGTGCCCGGCACCTTCGGCGCACTGGTGCCGGCGGAGGGGGACTGGATCGAGCCGGAGGTGCTGATCGTGCCGCTTCTCGCCTTCGACCGGCGCGGCTACCGGCTGGGCTATGGCGGCGGGTTCTACGACCGCACGCTCGAGGCGCTACGCGCGCGCGGGCCGGTCACCGCGATCGGCTTTGCCTTCGCGGCGCAGGAGGTGGACGAGGTGCCGATCGAGGCGACCGACCAGCCGCTCGACATCGTGGTGACGGACAAGGGCATCCTGATACCTGGCGGCTGAGCCTTCCTGGGCGCGCGCGGCGGCGCATCGCGCCGGTGCATCGCGCCGGTGCCCGCCAGAAGCGCCAGGCCCGACGCGGAGAAGAGCGCGGCGGCCGGCAGCGGCTCGGCGGCGATCTCGACCTCGTTCAGGTCGAAATGCGCGCAGGGCGCGCCGAGGCAGCCGTTCGGAAAGTCGAGCTGGATGGATACGGCATCGAACTGCAGCCCCGGTGCCGCAAGGAGGATCGCCTTCACCGCGCCGCCGGTGGCGGAGAGCTGGTGGCGCTGCATCGCGCTCTCGATTCCGCCGATCATGCCCGAGATCTTGATGTCCCAGGGCAGGGTCGCCGGAAGATGGCCGCCGTAGCCGAGCGGGGTGAGCGTGAAGGCCGCCTGATCAATCAGCCCCGACGGTGCCAGCGCCACGCCATTCGTGAACGCGATGCCGTTGTCGTCGATAGGCACATTGCCGGGCGCGTTGCCATTGGTCCGGGGCGCCAGCATCCCGCCGAGCGAGGTCGCGCTGATGCCGTTCTCGGTGCAGCTTGCGGAGAAATTCGGATAGGTCCGCGCATCGAACGTGATCGTGGCCGCGGGCGCGGCCGCGGGCGACAGCAGCATGAGTGCGGCGGTGGCGACAGGGGTTGCGCGCATGATATGCGTCTTCCGATTGTTGCAAGCCCGGTCGATTGTTGTCACAGAGCGCCAAGAATAACCGGATCCCGCCGGGATTGGCGCGAGTTCGGAAACGGTGTTGCCGCCCGGGGTGCACCCGCTCGTGCTTGCGAAGGCGCGCCGGGCGGACTAGGCATTGCCCATGAAACTCCTTTTTCTAGGCGATGTGATGGGCCGCAGCGGCCGCACCGCGGTCTCGGCCCGGTTGCCGGAGCTGCGCCGCGACTGGGCGCTCGACTTCATCGTCGTGAACGGCGAGAACGCGACCTCGGGCGCGGGGCTCTCGCCCGAACATGCCAAGGCGCTCTTCGATGCGGGGGCCGATTGCGTGACGCTCGGTGATCATGCCTTCGACCAGCGCGAGATGCTCGGTTTCATCGAAAGCGAACCGCGCCTCATCCGGCCGCTCAACTTCGCCCGCAGTGCGCCGGGCAAGGGCGCGCGGGTTTTCAACGCGCCGGGCGGACGCAAGGTGATGGTCGCGCAGGTGCTTGGCCAGGTATTCATGAAGCGCCCCTTCGACGATCCGTTCTCGGCCGTCGACGCGGTCCTGCGCGCACATCCGCTGGGCGCTGCGGTGCAGGCGGCGCTCGTCGACATCCACTGCGAGGCGACCAGCGAGAAGATGGGCATGGGCCATTGGTGCGACGGCCGCGCGAGCCTTGTCGTCGGTACCCACACCCATGTGCCGACGGCTGATGCGCAGATCCTGCCGGGCGGCACCGCGTTCCAGTCCGACGCCGGCATGTGCGGCGACTACAACTCGGTCATCGGCATGGAAAAGCAAGAACCCATGCGGCGCTTCGTGACCGGCATGGCCAAGGAGCGGTTCAAGCCGGCCGCCGGCGAGGCGACGCTCTGCGGCACCTATGTCGAGACCGATGACGCAAGCGGGCGGGCAACGGTGGTCAAGGCGATCCGGCTCGGCCCCCGTCTCGCCGCCGCGACCCCCTGAACCGCGCCGCACCCCGAGCGCGTCGCGGCTGCGGCGAAAAACCGGTTTCGCCCGCAGTCCGGGCGGTCTATACCGGCCCCGTTTGCCGCAGAGTTCGCCGCTGAAGGAGCAGGATCGCATGGCCAATGTCGTGGTGGTGGGCGCCCAGTGGGGCGACGAGGGCAAGGGCAAGATCGTCGACTGGCTTTCGCAGCGCGCCGACGTGATCGCGCGGTTCCAGGGCGGGCACAACGCGGGCCACACGCTCGTCATCGACGGCAGGATCTACAAGCTGAACGCGCTGCCCTCGGGCGTGGTGCGCGGCGGCAAGCTTTCCGTCATCGGCAATGGCGTGGTGCTCGATCCCTGGCATCTCGTCGCCGAGATCGAGAAGATCCGCGAACAGGGCGTGGAGATCACGCCCGAGGTGCTGATGATCGCCGAGAACACGCCTCTCATCCTGCCGTTCCACGGTGAGCTCGACCGGGCGCGCGAAGCGCAGAACTCGGTCGCCAAGATAGGCACCACCGGGCGCGGCATCGGACCGGCCTACGAGGACAAGGTGGGGCGCAGGGTGATCCGGGTCGCCGATCTGGCCGATGCGGCGACGCTGGAACTCAGGGTCGACCGGGCGCTCGTGCATCACAATGCGCTGCGCGCGGGTCTCGGGCTCGGGCCGATCGACCGCGACGACCTCATCGCGAGGCTCCGCGCGATCGCGCCGGAAATCCTGAAATATGCCGCACCGGTCTGGAAGGTGCTGAACGAGAAGCGCAAGGCGGGCAAGCGGATCCTCTTCGAGGGCGCGCAGGGGTCCTTGCTGGATATCGACTTCGGTACCTATCCGTTCGTCACCTCGTCGAACGTCATCGCCGGGCAGGCCGCGACCGGGGTCGGCCTTGGCCCCAACGCGATCCATTTCGTGCTCGGGATCGTCAAGGCCTATACGACGCGCGTCGGCGAGGGTCCGTTCCCGACCGAGCTCGACGATGCGGACGGCGATCGGCTCGGGACGCGCGGGCGCGAATTCGGAACCGTCACGGGGCGCAAGCGGCGCTGCGGCTGGTTCGACGCGGTGCTGGTGCGCCAGACCTGCGCAATCTCCGGCATCAACGGTATCGCCCTGACCAAGCTCGACGTGCTCGACGGGTTCGAGACGATCCGGATCTGCACCGGCTACGACCTTGACGGGACGGTGCTCGACTACCTGCCGACGGCCGCCGATGCCCAGTCCCGCTGCACGCCCATCTACGAAGAGGTCGAGGGCTGGAGCCAGTCGACCGAGGGGGCGCGGTCCTGGAACGATCTGCCCGGCGCGGCGGTGAAATACGTCCGCCGCATCGAGGAACTGATCCAGTGCCCGGTGGCGATGCTGTCCACGAGCCCCGAGCGAGAGGACACGATCCTCGTCACCGATCCATTCGCGGACTGAGACCCATGCGCGCGTGCCTTTCCGATGCAGAGTGCGACCGGCGCCCGCCAGGAACGCGCGTGCCCGACACCTGTCGGGCGCGGGCGGCGGCGGGGCGGTCCCCGCGGCACCTGCGGCGTGTCGGGCCGGCGGCGCGCCGCACCCCGACCTACCGTTCTGGCACCCGGGTGACGGCATGAGCCTTGGCTACAAGGCCCGGCGGCGCCTGTCGCTCCTCGTGCTGCTTGTCGGCCTGCCGCTCTACATCGTCGCGGCGGTGAGCCTTGCCAACTGGATCGACGCGACCTGGGGGCGGCAGCCGATCTGGATCGAGCTCGGCGTCTACATCGGCCTCGGTGTGCTCTGGATCCTGCCGCTGAGGCCGGTCTTCCGCGGCGTCGGCCGCGCCGATCCCGGGGCGCAAACGAAAACGGAGCGGTCCGAGGACCGCTCCGCCTGATCGTCCGGCCGCCGCGGGGTTCAGTTCGCCGCGCGCAGCGCCTCGTCCATGAAGCGGGATCCGTCGGACAGCCGGAACTGGCCGCGGGCGACCTTCTGGATCTTGCCCTCGCGCATCAGCATGCCGAACGAGCGCAACCCCTCTTCGCGGCTGAAGCCTTCGTCGTCCGACATCCGCGCGACCTTGCGCAGGATCTCCGGGCGCGAGAAATGCGGCTGGCCTTCGACCGTCGCGGTATAGGCGGCGGCGGCCTCCAGAAGCTCGGGCAGGCTTGAAGCGCCGAGCCGGTCGGCGAATTCGGCAAAGCTGTTGGCCTCTTCGGGTGTCAGCGCCTCGACCTCCTCGGCTCCGGTCTCGTCGGGGTCGTGATCGAGCCGGCCCTTCAGCGCGCTTGCAGAGACGCGGCGCGGACGGATCGGCGCGATTTCCCTCACCGAGGAATCGTCGGGCCGGTCGATGCGCTGTTCGGAGACCAGAACCAGCGGTGCCGGACGGGCGCCGAGCGTCGGGCGGAGGGTCGTCGCCCCGGTCTCGCTCTGCATCCGGCGCGGGCGCACGGCCTTCGAGAGGTCCTCGCGGTACTGGTCGAGCGCGCTTTCCTCTTCGTCCTCGCGGTCGGCGTCGCCGTCCTTCGGCTGCAGCTTGCGGTCGGCCACGGTGGCGGCCACGGCGGCCTTCAGATGCGCGATGGCGGAGAAGCGGCGGCGGCTCTCGTCGCCCTCGAGCATGGTCTTGGCCTCTTCCATGAGGCGTTCGACCGAGGCTTCCTCGTCCTGGCTCTCGCTTTCGAGAATGGCGCGACCCTCGTGGGCATCGCGGCGCGAATCGCGGGCGGCCTCGGCCAGTTCGCGCAGCAGATCCTCTTCGGCCTCGGCATCGAGACCGGACTGACCGAGCGCGGCCTCGATCCCGGCCAGGAGCGCGACATCGTCGTCGTCCTGTTCGCCGGTCTCGCCGTCCTGCGGCTCGAACTCCTCCTCGGCGCCCTGGTCACGGTCGGCCAGCGCCGCAAGCACCGCGGCGGTGCGCTCTTCGAGCGGCGTGTGGTCCTCGTCCTCGAAGGCTCCGTAAAGCGCTTCGAGGTCTTCGTCCTCGCTTCCGGCGGCAGCCTCGTCGTCGAACTCGGCGTCGGGTTTGGCCTCGGCCGCCTGCTCCTCGTCGCGCCCGAGACCGGAGTCCTCACCTGCCGGTCCGGCCATTGGCGCGTCGTCGTCCTCGGACAGGCTGTCCCCGAGCCCTTCGAGCGCCTCTCCCTCGGCCTCGGGCTCTTCCGCGACAGCGTCTTCTGCCGCAGCGTCTTCGGCGGCAGCTTCGAAGGGGGCGGCTTCGAAGGGGGTGGCTTCTTCGGCCTCGGCACCTTCGAAGGCGGTTTCGTCCGCTGCGGTCCGATCGACATCGCCGGCCGCGGTGTCCTGATCGTCAGCGTCCTCGGCGCCCGTGCCGATGACGACGAAGCTGCGTCCGGCGATGTGGGCGGCGGCCTCGTCATCGGCATCCGCGACCGGGGCCTGACCGCGCGGGCTGATGCGCAGGATGCGGCGCTGGAACGTCTCGGTGCCGGCCGACGGGGCGGCTTCGTCCGCTTCGGTCGCGGCCACCTCGGCCAGATCCGCCTCGGCCAGGTCCACTTCCGGCTGATCCACTTCCGCCTGTTCTACGTCCGCCTGATCCGGTTCGGTCATGTCCGGTTCGGTCATGTCCGGTTCGGTCAAGTCCTCTCCGGCCAGATCCACTTCGGTGATGTCCGCGACTGCGACGTCTGCCTCGGCCGTATCGTCGTCTGCCGGGAGGTCCGCTTCGACGCCAGACGAGTCGGCGGCCCGGGTATCCCGAACGGGGTGTTCGGCAACGGGGCTTTCGGCAACGGGGATTTCGGCAACGGGGCTTTCGGCAACGGGGTTTTCGGCGGGGACAGCATAGGCCTCGGTCAGGGTCAGAACCTCGCCGGCATCGCTTTCGCCGGCTGCGGAGGTTTCCTGCGTCCCGGCGGCCTCAACCGCGTCCCAATCGGAGTCGGCGTCGAGACCGGCGTCGGCCAGCTCGGTCGCAGGGTCCGTCATCGGGTCGGCCATCGGGTCGGCCATCGGGTCGGCCGCCAGGTCTTCGGCGGGTTCCGCCGCGGTCTCGGTGGCCGTCGTTTCCGGGGCGGCCTCGGGCTCGTGCGGTTCAGGCAGATCGTCGCCGAAGTCGAGCGCGAAACCGAAGTCGCTCTCGCCGATCGGATTTTCGATGGCGAAGTCCTGAGCCGTGTCGGTGTAGGGCGAGTCAAGCGCGGCGTCGGCCACCACGGCGCGGATCCGCGCCAGCTTGGCGAGCGCGGAGTCGGCGCCGGAGGTGCCGGCATCGAAGGCGGCATCGGGGATCGGGGCGTTGGCGTCGGCGGCGAATTCCCTGGCGGCGAGTTCTTCGGCCTCAGCCTCGTCCGCCCCGGGCTGCGTCGCGGCCCCGGCAATGCCGGCGGCGGCGAGGGTCGCTGCGGCGGCGGGCGCTTCGGGCGCGGCTTCCATGCTCGCGGCTTCGGGCAGGGTGCCGGTCGCGTCGCCGGCGCGCAGCACGACCCCGTGTTCACTGATCTTCGCCTCGACCCGGCGCTGGATCTCGCGTTCGGCGATGCGGTGGAGCATCTCGGCATCCGGGGTCGGCGGCTCGGCCCCGAAGTAGCGATCGTCCGCGGCGAGGTCGCGGAAGTATTCCGCGATCGCCTTCATCGTCGAGAAAGGCTCGTCGAAGCCTTCCAGCGTGCACGAGAAGGTGCCATAGGACACCGTTAGGATCTTACTCGCACCGACCATGGGACGCTCGCTTTCTTTCATTGCCTTTGGGCACAGGTTTCATCCTATCTGGTGCGCGAGCGTGGACAAAAGCGGGTGAAAACAAGGATTCTTTCGGGCCACGATTGTGACTTCCCGCCATATTCGGCATCAATCATCCAATGGAGACCGAGATTATCCACTCTGATGAACCCGTTACCCTGCTTGGCGCAGCCGAACCCGTGGCGCCGGCTCTGGCACGGGCCCTCGAACTCGCACCCCGGCTTGTAGCGGCGGATGGTGGCGCCAATGTGGCGCTGGCGGCGGGCCTCATGCCGGAGGCGGTTATCGGCGACCTTGATTCGCTGGGCGACGCGGCGCGTGCGGCGCTGCCCCCCGACCGGATCCTGGAAGTGCCCGAGCAGATCTCCACGGATTTCGAGAAATGTCTGACGCGGATCGCCGCGCCGCTGGTCATCGGGGTCGGGTTCACCGGCGGAAGGCTCGATCACCTGCTGGCCGCGCTCGCGGTGCTGACGCGCTATCCGGCGCGCCGCTGCCTGCTTCTCGGGCCCGACGAGATCGTCTTCCTCGCGCCTCCGCGGATCGCGATCGAACTTCCTCGCGGCACGCGGGTCTCGCTCTTCCCCCTCGCGGAGGTGCGCGGGCGGAGCCTCGGGTTGCGCTGGCCGATCGACGGGCTGGTGCTGGCGCCCGACGGGCGGCTCGGAACCTCGAACGAGGCGCTGGGCCCGGTCGAGTTCACCGCCGACCGGCCGTCGCTTCTGGCGATCCTGCCGGCCTCGGCGCTCAGAGCGGCGGTTGCGGCGCTGGCGGGGTCAGAGCGCTGGCCGTGACAGGGGCGCGTTCCGCGCGCGCGAGACGGCGCTCGCGGAAGATGATGTAGAGCCCGGAAGCGACGATGATGCCGATCCCGGTCCAGGTGAGCGTATCGGGAAAGTCGCCGAAGAAGACATAGCCGAGGAGCGAGGCGGTGACGATCTCGAGATAGTGCAGCGGCGCCAGCGTCGAGGAGGGCGCGAGCTTCAGCGCATAGGTCATCGCCATGTGGCTGACGGTCGCGGCGAGGCCGACGCAGAAACACCAGAGCCAGAAGATCCCCTGAGGCAGGTCGAAGCGGATCGGCGCGAGATCGGCCGCCGTGCCGAACGCCAGGAGCGGCAGGCAGAGAAGCGCGGCCAGAAGGGCGGTGTGGAACTGCATCGCCACCGGGTGCTGGCGGCGCGAGAGATGCCGCGTGACGAGAATGTAGAACGCAAAGCAGACCGCCGTTCCAAGCGGGAAGAGCGCCACCGGCCCGAAGGCCGCGAAAGAGGGTTGAATGACCAGAAGCGACCCCGCGAAGCCGACCGTGCAGGCCATCAGCCGCCGCGGGCCGACCTCCTCGGAAAAGGCGATCTTGCCGATGAGCAGGATGATGAAGGGCTCGACGAAGACAATCGCCAGAGCATCGGCGATCGGCATCACGCGAACCGCGGCGACGAAGCAATAGGTCGATCCCACGAGAAGGGCGGCGCGGAAGGTGACAAGCGGCAGGTCGCGGGCGGGCAGGCGCAGCGGCAGCGCCATGACCAAGAGGACCGGCAGCATGAGGACCGCCTGAACCAGGCCGCGGCCGAAGACGATGACGCCCACGGGCACGCCTTGCGCGGCGAGCTTGGAGGCCACGTCGATGAGCGGCGCGAGGATGCAGAAGGCAATCATCAGCGCCACGCCGGGCAGGATGCGGTCGGTCGGGTTCATGGCTCTCGCGTAGCCATACCCGCGCGCGAGGTCCAGTCGGAAAGCGGCCTTCATGAGGCGTTAGCGACGCTTCAGGCGGGCGCGTCCGGCCCGCCGAGCCTGCGCCACTCGGCGCGCAGTGCCGCGCCGCGCCCGGCGAAGCCGCCGCCCGGCAGGTGACAGTCCTCGATCCGGTCGAGGCGGAAATGACGAAAACCGTCGCGCAGCTCGCACCAGCCGGCAAGCACGACGGCATCGACATAGTAGATGAGCGCCACGGGCAGGACCGAGCGCTGGGTGAGCGTGCCGGCGGCATCCCGGTAGGCGATCGCGAGGCGCCGTTCCTCGCGGATCGCACGGCGCAGGAGCGCGGGTTCGGTCCGCGTATCCGGCAGCCCGTGCCAGCCCGAGGCGACGACCCCGGCGCCGGGGGCGGGCAGCGGCACGTTCCCCCGCCGGCGCGGCTGGACGGCCTCGATCTTCGTCGCGACCGAAGCCGCGGCCGAGACGAGCGCGGCGTCGCCGGTGCGCGGAAGAAGGGAGAGGCCGACGATGATCGCCTCCAGCTCCTCGGCGCTGAAGTTCAGCGGCGGCAGATCGAACCCCGGCCGCAGCAGGAAGCCTATCCCCGCGGCACCGTCGATGGGCACGCCCATCGCCTGAAGGCCGGCAATATCGCGATAGACGGTGCGCCGCGAGACGCCGAGCCGCCCGGCGATCTCCATTGCGGTCAGCGCGCGGCGATGCGCGCGCAGAAGGGCGATGAGATCCAGCATGCGCAGGGGTTTCGACATGGCCCGCCTTAGGCTGTTGCCAGCTAGATGGCAACAGGGCGGTCCTATCGCTTGCCGTCAGGCGAGGTAGGGCGGAGGCGCGGCGATGAAGAGGGTGGACCCCGGCGCGGTGCGGATGAAAACGGCGACATCGGGCGGACGGTCGCGGCTCGCCGGCATCGCGCTCGTGCTGGCCTCGACCGTTCCCTTCGCGCTTGCCGGCACGCTCACGCGGCTCATACCGGCGTCGCTCTGGCAGGTCATCGGCTGGCGCGGCGTGGTCGGAGGCGGCTGCATTCTGGCCTTCGCGTGGCTCGCGGGCGAGCGTCAGCCGATGGGCTGGCGCGGCTGGGTGGTGGCGCTGGTCGGGGCGGCGGCAAGCGTGGCCTTCCTGGCGGCGTTCCGAATGACTCAGGTGGCCAATGTCACGCTCATCTACGCGCTCGCACCCTTCGCCGCGGCGTTGATCGAGCGGCTGGCGCTCGGCGTGCCGGTGGCGCGCGGCACGCTTGTCGGGGCCGCCGTCTCGGCTTTCGGCGTGGCGGTGATGGTCGCGGGCGGGCTTGGCGCCGAACGCGCGGAGGGCGATCTCGCGGCGCTTGCGATGATGGCGCTTTTCGCGCTCTACACGGTGCTGATCCGTGCCTGGCCCGCGACGCCGAGCCTGAAGGCCGGCGGCTGGTCGGCGATCGTGCTCTTTCCGGTTGCCGCGGTCCTTGACCGGCCCTTCGCGGTCGCTCCGGGCGCCTGGGCGGGGATCTTCGGCTTCGGGATCAGCTTCGCGCTGGCGGTGATGCTCTACACCATGGGCGCACGGCGCATCAGCGCGGCCGAGACCGGCTTCTACGGCGGCTTCGAGATCCCCTTCTCCATCGTCTTCGCCTGGGCGATCCTGCACGAACGGCCGGCAGCCGCGACGGGTCTCGGCGGCGCGATCGTGCTGGTCTCGGTTGGCGCGGGGGCGGTTCAGGCGCTCAGGCGGGGATGACCGTCAGCAGTTCGGCACGTTGACCGCGAGACCGCCGAGCGAGGTTTCCTTGTACCTCTCGTGCATGTCGCGGCCGGTCTGGCGCATGGTCTCGATCGCGGCATCGAGGGGCACGAGATGCTTGCCGTCGCCGCGAAGCGCCAGCGAGGCGGCCGAGACGGCCTTGATCGCGCCGAGCCCGTTGCGTTCGATGCAGGGCACCTGAACGAGGCCCTTCACCGGGTCGCAGGTCATGCCGAGGTGATGCTCGAGCGCGATTTCGGCGGCGTTCTCGACCTGCTCGGGCGTGCCGCCGAGGACGGCGGCGAGGCCGGCCGCGGCCATCGCGGCGGCCGAGCCGACCTCGGCCTGGCAACCGCATTCGGCGCCCGAGATCGAGGCATTGGTCTTGACGATGCCGCCGATCGCTGCCGCCGTCAGCAGGAAATCCCCTATCCTGGAAGGGGCCGCGCCCGGCACCTGATCGAGCCAGTAGCGGATCACGGCCGGCAGCACGCCGGCGGCGCCGTTCGTGGGCGCGGTGACGACCTGGCCGCCGGCCGCATTCTCCTCGTTCACCGCCATCGCGTAGACGCTCATCCAGTCGTTGATCGTGTGCGGCGCGGTCAGGTTCAGCCCGTGTTCGGCCAGAAGCGCCTCGTGGATCGCACGGGCGCGCCGGCGCACCTTCAGCCCGCCGGGCAGGATCCCGTCGGTCGCAAGACCACGGTCGATGCATGCGTTCATCACCTGCCAGAGCCGGGCGATACCGGCATCGATCTCTGCGGCGGTGCGGAAGTGCAGCTCGTTGGCGCGTTTCATCTCCGCCACCGACTTGCCCGAGGCGGCGGCCATCTCCAGCATCTCGGCCGCGTTCTGGAACGGGTAGGGGCAGCCCGAGGGCCTGGCAGCCACGCCTTCCGCGCCGCTGATCTCGGCCTCGGTCAGGACGAAGCCGCCGCCGATGGAATAGTAGATCTCGCTGAGGATCACGTCGTCCTGCGCGTCGGTCGCCATCAGCACCATGCCGTTGGCGTGGCCGGTCAGCGGGTGGTCGAAGTCGAAGACGAGATCTGTTTCGGGGCGGAAACGCAGCTCCGGCAGGCCGGGCGGGGTGACGGTTCCGGTCTCGGCAATCGCGGCGAGCGCGGCCTCGGCGCGGGCGTGGTCATAGGTCTCGGGCAGGAAACCCGCCAGGCCGAGCACCGTGGCGCGGTCGGTGGCGTGGCCCTTGCCGGTGAAGGCAAGCGAGCCGTGCAGCGTGGCCTTCAACCCCTTCGGATGGAAGGGCGACGCGCGCAGCGCCTCGAGGAACCTTGCGCCGGCCACCATCGGCCCCATCGTGTGCGAGGACGAGGGGCCGACGCCCACCTTGAAGATCTCGAAGACGGAGAGAAACATCGGCATCCTTTCAGGTTGCGCTGCCCACGGGCGGAACGGCAAGAGCGGGTCGGGTGAAGATCGTCTGGCCAAGCCCCTCCGCACGGGCGGCGGCGAGGCCTGCGGGCCGGGTTTCGAGCGCGGCGAGAATCCGGGCGAGTGTCGGCCAGGTGGCGAGGTCAAACCAGTTCGTGGCGCCCTCGGGGTAGAGGGCGAGCCAGCGCAGGAGACAGGCGAGATAGTAACCGAGCCCGGTCGGCGCCGCGGCGCCGAGCCAGTCCGGAGCCTGTGCCGCGACGCCTTCGAGGATGTCGAGATGGCGGGCGATGCGGGTCCGGGTCGCGGCGGCAAAGGCCGGAACGCAGGCGTCCGAGCCGGCATGGCGGTCGGGGTAGAAATGCAGCCGGATATCGGCATGCAGCGTGTTCGCCGTGAAGAAGAGCCAGTGCAGGTAGGCCGCGCGGGCCGGGCCTGTCACCGAGGGGGCGAGCGCGCCATGACGGTCGCTGAGCCAGAGCAGGATGGCGCCGGTCTCGGCGATGGGGCCGTCGGGCGTCTCGAGCGTGGGGATCAGCCCGGCGGGATTGAGGCGCCGGTAGGCGGCGCTGTCCTGCGCCCGCCGGCGTCGGTCCACGAGCCGTGTCTCGTAAGCCAGCCCCATCTCTTCGAGCGCGAGGCGCACGATCAGCGAGGCATTGTCGGGGGCGAAGTGCAGACGGTACATGGCGCGATCCTGTTCGCAGCTGTTATCTGCCGTGCGGCGGGTTCGCGCGGGGCAAAAAGCGACCTTTCTCGGCGGAAACGCACGGGCTCGCACGATCCTGCGGTCAAGCGCGTGCGGATCGCCGGTCTCGGCACGCCGGAAATCGGCCGCCCCCGCCGGCAACGTCGCCGGAAAGGGGTCGAGATCGCGCCGATGGAGGTGCCGGCCGAGCGCCCGGTCGGCGGCGAAAGGCCTGCGGGACGGCATCCACCGCCAGACCGGCAGACCTGCCGGGCCCGAGGCCGAGCCGATCCTTCGCATGGGCGAGGAGGCCTGCCGGCCCTACGTCGCGTGGCGGATGGCCCATGGCATCGGCATCGGCGGCCCTCCTGTCCGGCCGCGAAACCCGGGAGGCGCGGGATTGGCCGGCCAGGGTCCGAGGCGGGCCACCGGGGTCGATTCCCGCTCGCGCCCCGGGGGCATCTTTCCTATAACCGGAAAGCCAGCCAAAACGGAGCGAGTCATGCACGCCGATCTTTCCCCCGTCGACAAGGCCAAATACGCCGCCGCCCGGCGCGCGGTCGAATTCGTCGAGAAGGGGATGCGGGTCGGGCTCGGCACCGGTTCCACCGCCGCCTTCATGGTCCGTTCGCTTGGCGAAAGGGTGCGCGAGGAGGGTCTGAACATCCTTGCCGTGCCGACCTCCGAGGCGACCGCAAGGCTCGCCCGGGCCGAGGGAATCGAGGTGGTGACGCTGGAACAGGCGCGCTGGCTCGACCTGACGATCGACGGCACCGACGAATTCGATCCCGAGCTCAACCTCATCAAGGGCGGCGGCGGCGCGCATCTGCGCGAAAAGATCGTCGCCACGGCCTCGGACCAGATGATCGTGATTGCCGATTCCGGCAAGGAAGTGGCCCAGCTCGGCGCCTTTCCGCTGCCGGTCGAGGTGGTGCGCTTCGGCTGGCAGGCCTCCAAGGCGCTGATCGAGGAACTTCTGGTCTCGCTCGACGTCCTCGGCCGCGAGGTTCGGCTCAGGATGCGCGGCGATACGCCCTTCGTCAGCGACGAGGGCAACTACATCCTCGACCTGCATCTCGGCCGCATCGGCACGCCGCGGCGCATGGCCCTGGTGCTGAACCAGGTGCCGGGGGTGGTCGAGAACGGGCTTTTCATCGATGTCTGCGATCGGGTCGTGGTCGGCTACGGCGACGGAAGGGTCGAGGTGCGCGACATCGACGCGGGCACCGTCGAGGACAGCCGGGTAATCTTCGACGAGAGCCCGAACGCCTTCGCCGATCTGAGCGACTGAGGGCTCGGGACCGGGCGGCGCAACGGGGAACGCGATGCAGTTTGACTACGATCTCTTCGTGATCGGCGGCGGTTCCGGCGGGGTCCGCGCGGCCCGCATCGCCGCGGGCGAACACGGCGCGCGCGTCGGGCTGGCCGAGGAATACCGCATGGGCGGCACCTGCGTGATCCGCGGCTGCGTGCCGAAGAAGCTCATGGTCTTCGCCTCGTCCTTTGCGGGCGCGCTGGAGGATGCGCGGCGATACGGCTGGGAAGTGGCGAGCGGTGGCTTCGACTGGCCGGCGTTCCGGACCCGTCTCGACGCCGAGCTCGACCGGCTGGAGGCAGCCTATCGCGCCGGGCTCGACGCCGCCGGGGTGACGGTCCACGACAGCCGCGCGGTGCTCGTGGACGCGCATCGGGTCCGTCTCGACAGCGGCGAGACGGTGAGTGCCAAGCACATCCTCGTGGCGACCGGCGGCAGCCCCGACCTGCCCGAGGCGGCACTTGCCGCCGGCGCGCTCAGTTCCAACGACATCTTCAAGCTCGACGCCCTGCCGAAGCGCGTCCTGATCGTCGGCGGCGGCTTCATCGCCTGCGAATTCGCCTGCGTTCTCAACGGAATGGGCGCAGAGGTGACGCAGTATTACCGGGGCGAGCAGATCCTGAGGGGCTTTGACGGCGAGGCGCGCGGCCATATTGCCGAACAGATGCGAGAGGCGGGCATCTCGCTTCATCTCGGGACCGATGTCATCGGCTTGCGCAGGGGCGCCGGGGGCACCGACGTGGCCTCGACCGATGGCCATGAGCGGCGCTTCGACGCGGTCATCTACGCGACCGGGCGGCGCCCCAACACGGCGGGGCTCGGGCTCGAGCCGCTTGGCGTGAAGCTTGGCCGGAAGGGCGAGATCGTGGTCGACGAATGGTCGCAGTCGGCGGTGCCTTCGATCTATGCGGTGGGCGACGTGACGAACCGCATCAACCTCACCCCGGTCGCGATCCGCGAAGGCCATGCCTTTGCCGATACCGTCTTCGGTGCCCGCCCGCGGAAGGCCGACCACGATCTTGTGCCTTCGGCGGTCTTCACCCAGCCGGAATTCGGCACCGTGGGCCTGACCGAAGAGGCCGCGCGCGAAGCCGGGCCGATCGAGATCTACGCGACGGCCTTCCGGCCGATGCAGTCGGCCTTTGCCCGGCGGCCCGACCGGGCGATGATGAAGCTCGTCGTCTGCTCCGAGACGCGTCGGGTGCTCGGCTGCCATATCGTCGCTCCGGGGGCGGGCGAACTCATCCAGCTGGCCGCGATCGCGATCAAGATGGGCGCGACGAAAGAGGATTTCGACCGCACCGTCGCGGTTCATCCGACCATGTCGGAAGAGCTTGTTACGCTGCGCAAACCGCTCCGCACCGCTTGACATTGCGGCCGGAACGACCAGTTGGGATAGGAATGTGACGACAGTGAAGGGAATTGACCTGATGGCGGGAAGCGGAGGCCCTTGGGGCGGCGGGACCGGCGGCGGCGACGACGACGATCGGCCCGGTGGCAGGGGCGGCGGCCGGCGGCCGGGCGAGGGGCCGCAGATCCCCGAGATCGAGGAAATCATGAAGAAGGGCGCCCAGCAGATCAGGGTGCTGATCGGCGGTCGCGGCGGATCGGGCGGCGGCAACGGCGGCGGACGGATGCCGTCCGGCGGGCCGGCCTTCAATCGCGGAACCCTGGGCCTCGGCGCGCTTGTCGCGGTTGCGGTCTGGGCCTTCGCCTCGTTCTACACCGTCAAGCCCGAGCAGAAGTCGGTCGAGCTCTTCCTCGGCAAGTTCTCCTCGATCGGCGAGCCGGGTCTCAACTTCGCGCCCTGGCCCTTCGTGACCGCGATCGTCCTTCCGGTGACGCCGGAGCGGACCGAGGATATCGGCGTCGGCCGCGGCGGATCCGACAGCGGCCTGATGCTGACCGGCGACGAGAACATCGTCGATATCGACTTCCAGGTGGTCTGGAACATCTCCGACCCGACGAAATACCTCTTCAACCTGCGCGACCCGGAACTCACCATCAATGCGGTGGCGGAATCGTCGATGCGCGAGATCATCGCCCAGTCGCAGCTGGCGCCGATCCTGAACCGCGACCGCGGCGTCATCGCCGAAAGGCTGAAGGACCTGATCCAGTCGACGCTCGACAGCTATGATTCGGGGCTGAACGTGGTGCGGGTGAACTTCGACCGCGCCGACCCGCCGCGCGAGGTCATCGACGCATTCAAGAACGTCCAGTCCGCCGAACAGCAGCGCGACCGGTTGCAGAAGGAAGCCGATGCCTATGCCAACACCGTGCTTGCCGGCGCCCGCGGCCAGGCGGCGCAGCTTCTGGAAGAGGCCGAGGGCTATCGCGCCCAGGTCGTGAACCTCGCCGAGGGCGAGGCAAGCCGGTTCTCGGCGGTGCTGACGGAATATCGCAAGGCGCCCGAAGTGACGCGCAAGCGGCTCTATCTGGAGACCCTCGAAGAGGTGCTCGGCCGCGTCGACAAGGTCATCATCGACGACCAGAACGGCGGCACGGGCGTGGTGCCCTATCTGCCGCTGAACGAACTTGGCAAGACCCGCGGCGGCAGCACCATGTCAACGGGCTCGGCGACCGGAGGATCGAACTGATGAACCGCATGGCACTTCTCCTTCCGATCGCCGTGATCGCGCTGGCCGGCCTCTTGTCGTCGATCTTCATCGTCGACGAGCGGCAGAAGGCGCTCGTCCTGCAGTTCGGCCAGATCAAGGCCGTCCGCGAGGCGCCGGGGCTCTATTTCAAGCTGCCGCTCATCCAGCAGGTGGTGCGCTACGATGACCGCATCCTCGGGCTCGACGTGCCGCCGCTCGAGGTGACGCCGCTCGACGACCGGCGGCTCGTGGTCGACGCCTTCGCCCGCTATCGCATCGACGACGTGCGGCGATTCCGTCAGGCCGTCGGCGCCTCGGGCGAGGCGCTGGCCGAAAACCGCATCGATACCATCCTGCGGGCGCAGACGCGCGAGGTTCTGGGTTCGGTGACCTCGTCCGAGATCCTCTCGGCCGACCGTGCCAAGCTTGCCGGCAGGATCCGCGATGCCTCGCGCTCCGAGGCCGCGGCGCTGGGCGTCGAGATCATCGACGTGCGGCTGAAGCGGACCGACCTGCCCGAGCAGAACCTCGATGCGACTTTCGCGCGCATGCGCGCCGAGCGCGAGCGCGAAGCCGCAGACGAAATCGCGCGCGGCAACGAGGCGGCGCAGCGCGTGCGCGCCCAGGCCGACCGGACCAAGGTCGAGCTCGTCTCGGACTCGCAGCGCCAGGCCGACATCATCCGCGGCGAGGCCGATGCGAAGCGCAACGCGATCTTCGCCCAGGCCTATGGCGCCGACCCGGAGTTCTTCGATTTCTACCGCTCGCTCGCGGCCTATCGCACGGCGCTGCAGGCGGGGAATTCGAGCATCATCATGGCGCCCGACAGCGAGTTCTTCGACTATCTGAACCGGACCAGCCCGGCTCCGGCAGCGAGACAGTGACGGTCTGCGCGTGGGGCCGGTCGCGCTCGTCATCTTCGCGGCCGGTTCGGTGCTGGCGGTCGAGGGGCTCATCCTCGCTCTGGCGCCAGGCCGGATCGACAGCCTTCTCGACCTGATCCGCCGGATGCCGGCCGAGATGCGCCGCAATCTCGGCCTCGTCGGGCTGGCGCTCGGCCTCGCGCTCGTCTGGCTGGCGCTGCATCTGGTGATCTGACGGGCCGTTGCCCGGCGATCACTTCTCGTTGAGGGTCAACGCGCGTCTTTGCTTCGTCACGCGCTTGACCTACCGTGACAGGGGCAATGGATCCGGGCAGGCTCGCGCGGCCCGGAACTCAGCAGCAGGGAGTTTCGATTGGATATGCAGGTGGTGACACTTGGCCGGCGCCGGCCCGACCCTCGGACCGGGTTCGGAATGCTCGCGGCGCTCTTGCTCGCAGTCATGATGGCCTTCGCGGCGGTCTCGCAGGGCGAGGCGCGCGCGGCCCCGGAAAGCTTCGCCGATCTCGCCGAGAAGGTCAGCCCTTCGGTGGTGAATATCACCACCACGACGACCATCGCCGCCCCCGCCGACGGCGGCCCGATGGTGCCAGAAGGCTCACCGTTCGAGGATTTCTTCAAGGAATTCGGCAACCCGCAGGCGCCGCAGGCGCCGCGCCGGTCGAACGCGCTCGGCTCGGGCTTCGTGATCTCCGAGGACGGCTACATCGTCACCAACAATCATGTGATCGAGGGCGCCGACGAGATCTCGATAGAGTTCTTCTCGGGCAAGACGCTGGACGCCAAGCTCGTCGGGACCGATCCCAAGACCGATATCGCGCTCCTGAAGGTGACGAGCGAGACGCCCTTGCCCTTCGTCAGCTTCGGCGACAGCGACGCGATGCGCGTCGGCGACTGGGTGATGGCCATGGGCAACCCGCTCGGCCAGGGCTTCTCGGTCTCGGCCGGCATCGTCTCGGCCCGCAACCGCGAGCTTTCGGGCACCTATGACGATTTCATACAGACCGACGCGGCGATCAACCGGGGCAATTCGGGCGGTCCGCTCTTCGACATGGACGGCAATGTGATCGGCGTGAACACCGCGATCCTCAGCCCCAACGGCGGCTCGATCGGCATCGGCTTCTCCATGGCCTCGAACGTGGTCTCGAAAGTGGTCGAGCAACTCAAGCAGTACGGCGAGACACGGCGCGGCTGGCTCGGGGTGCGGATCCAGGACGTGACGCCGGACGTGGCCGAGGCGATGGGCCTCGCCGACGCCAAGGGCGCGCTCGTGACCGACGTGCCGGACGGGCCGTCCAAGGATGCGGGAATGCTCTCGGGCGACGTCATCGTCTCGTTCGACGGCACCGAGGTGAGCGACACGCACGAACTGGTGCGGCGCGTGGCCGATACCGAGATCGGCAAGGCCGTTCGCGTCGTCGTGCTGCGCGACGGCGAGAGCAAGACGCTTCTTGTGACGCTCGGGCGCCGCGAGGCCGCGGAAGGCGAGGAGGCGACCGCCACCTCGCCGGGCGGCGAAACCGCCCCGTCCGAGAAGGACGTGCTCGGGATGAAGCTCTCGGTCCTCGACCCCGCCGACCGCGAGGCGCTTGGACTGCCCGCCGATGCCGAGGGGCTGGTCATCACCGGGATCGACGAGACGAGCGAGGCCTACGACCGCGGCCTGCGCACGGGCGATCTGATCACCGAGGCGGGGCAGCAGAAGGTCGCCACGATCGCCGATTTCGAGGCCCGCATCGCCGAGGCCAGGGATGCCGGCCGCAACTCGCTTCTGGTGCTGGTGCGGCGCGGCGCCGATCCGCGCTTCATCGCGCTGCCCGTCGAATAGCGGCGCCATCGGACACAAAGCTGCGGTGGCGCCCCCGGCCGGCGCCACCCGGTGCGTCTTGCTCTGGAAAAGGCGCGGCTTTTCTCCTATGTCCGCATGCGGAAACCGGTTTGGGAAGACGGAATGGCGAAGATTACCTATGTGGAATTTGGCGGCACCGAACACGTCGTCGAGGTGCCGAACGGACTCACCGTGATGGAGGGCGCCCGCGACAACGGTATCCCGGGGATCGAGGCCGATTGCGGTGGCGCCTGCGCCTGTTCGACCTGCCATGTCTATGTCGATCCGGCCTGGGTCGACAAATTGCCTGCGCGCGACCCGATGGAAGCCGACATGCTGGATTTCGCCTATGAGCCCGACCCGGAGCGGTCGCGGCTGACCTGCCAGATCAAGGTCACCGACGCGCTCGACGGGCTGAAGGTGTTCATGCCGGAAAAGCAGATCTGATGACCGTCCGCGCGGCGCTGACAGCCCTTGGTCTGATCGGCGCCTGTGCAGTGCCGGCATGCGGCGCAGGGCGCGATGGCGTCCGCATGGCGACATTCAGCGTCGCCACCGCAAGTTACGGACACGGCGCCCTCGGCCCGGGTCACGAATGGGCGAGGCTGAACATTCAAGGCGATGCCGGATCGCTCTCTTTCCAGGACGAACGCGCGCTCGTCTTCGAGGACATCGCCCCGAGGCTGATCGATCTCGACGGCGACGGCGACAATGAGGCGATGGTCGTCGAGTCGAGTCAGACGCAGGGTTCGCGCCTGGCGATATGGACCGGCGAGGGCCGACTTGCCGCGACCGCCTTCATCGGCAACCGGCACCGCTGGCTCGCCCCCGCCGGTGCCGCCGACCTCGACGGCGACGGCCGGATCGAGATCGCATATGTGGAAACGCCCCATCTCGGCAGGGTGTTGAAGATCGCACGTCTCGAAGGCGACCGTCTCGTCCGGGTCGCCGAGGCAAGGGGCCTCACCAACCACCGTTTCGGCGAGCCGGTCATCGAGGGCCGCATCGCCATCTGCGCCGGCCGCCCTACCATCCTCACGGCCAATGCCGACTGGACCCGGATTGTCGGCACGACATTGGCCAAGGGCAAGCTCGCCGGCCGCGACCTTGCCGCCTACATGGGGCCGGCAAGCTTTGACCGGATCACCGGCTGCGACTGACCTTCAGCCCTTCTTCGTTGTGAATACACCCCGGGAGGGTCCGGGAGGGCAGCGCCCTCCCGACGTGCCGCCCGCGGCACGGCCGAAGCCGAACCGTCTCAGAGCGCCCGCCAGCCGATATCGCGGCGGCAGAAGCCGCCCGGCCAGTCGATCCTGTCGACCATCCGGTAGGCGCGGTCATGCGCCTCGCGCAGCGTCGCGCCGCGGGCGGTCACGTTCAGAACGCGGCCGCCGTTGGCGATGACCGTGCCGTCGCGCTCGGCGGTTCCGGCGTGAAACACCATATGCGCGCTGTCTTCCGGCAGTTCCTCGAGCCCGCGGATCTGCGAGCCCTTGGCGTAGGTCCCGGGATAGCCGTTTGCGGCCATCACCACGCTCAGCGCGTGGTCGTCGGCCCAGGTGACCTGGATGCCGGCGAGGCGCCGCTCCGCACAGGCATGGACAAGGTCGAGAGCCTGGGCGCCAAGGCGCAGCATCAGCACCTGGCATTCCGGGTCGCCGAAGCGGACGTTGTATTCGACGAGCCGCGCGTGCCCGTCGCGGATCATGAGGCCGGCGTAGAGAACGCCTTCGAACGGCGTGCCGCGGCGGGCCATCTCGGCCACTGTCGGTCGCACGATCTCGTCCATCGCCCGGGCCAGAACGGCGTCCGAGAGAACGGGGGCAGGTGAATAGGCGCCCATGCCGCCGGTGTTCGGGCCGGTGTCGCCGTCGCCCGCGCGCTTGTGATCCTGCGCCGTGCCGATCGCCAGCACATCGGTGCCGTCGCAGAGGACGAAGAGCGACGCCTCCTCGCCCTCCATGAACTCCTCGATTACCACCTCGGTGCCGGCCTCGCCGAAGGCGCCGCCGAAAATCTCCGCCAGCCCCTCCAGTGCCTCGGTCTCGCTCATCGCCACGATGACACCCTTGCCGGCGGCAAGACCGTCGGCCTTGATGACGATCGGCGCACCCTCGCGGCGCAGGTGGGCCTCGGCCTCGGCGCGGTCGGTGAAGCGGGCATAGCCGGCGGTGGGGGCTCCGCATGCATCGCAGATTTCCTTGGTGAAGGCCTTCGAAGCCTCGAGCCGCGCGGCCGCGCCCGAGGGGCCGAAGGTGAGGATTCCGGCCGCGCGCAGCGTGTCCGCGACCCCGGCCGCCAGCGGCGCCTCGGGCCCGACGATGACGAAATCAATCGCGTTTTCCTCGGCGAAGCTCGCGACGGCGGCGCCGTCGAGGATGTCGAGCGCCGCGCATTCGGCCAGAAGCGCGATCCCGGCATTGCCCGGCGCGACGATCAGCCGGTCGCATTTGGGGTTCTGTTTCACCGCCCAGGCAAGGGCGTGTTCCCGCCCGCCGCCGCCGAGAATGAGAATATTCATGCCGTCTCTGCCCGTTGGGCCCCATCAGGCCGGCAAGCAGCTTTGACAGGGGGTCGGGGCGGTTCTAAGCTCGCGCCCGAAAAATCACAATGCCGGTTCCCGAAACTGGCTCCCGGCGGGTCGGAAGGGTCGCGATGTCCTGGCTTCAGAAACTGTTCGGCGGGCAGGGTTCCGGCCGCGAAGGGACCGCGGGCGAGCTGCCGTCAGAGCCCTCTGCCGTGCCGGAGCCCGCGCGCGCCGCCGAACCTCTCGCGATGCCCGATGCCGAGGGCGGCCGTCCGGCCGCGGACGACCCGCGTATCGGCGAGGGGCGGGCGCGCGTCACCGCCTATTGGGAGGCGCTCGGCGCCGTCGATTCCGAGCTCTTGACCTATCCCGTCGATCCCGCGCTGCAGGGGGCGCCTGCCTGGCCCGACACGCGCCAGGCCTACCGCGTCGTGCGCACCGATCACGGGCTCATCCTCGCCTCCGACGGATTGAGCGACCCCTTCAGGGACGGCGCGAAGACCGACACGAGCGGTTTCGGGCTCGAGCTCTACCTGGAGCGCGCGGGTGGCGCGGAACTGCGAGGCGAGGCGATCCGCCAGAGCCCGGAGTTCGCGATCATCGAGCTTGCGGCGCAGAACGTCGCCGGCCATGGCGCCGTTGCAGGGCTTCTGGACCGGGTGGGCGTGCTGTCGATGGCGCTGCCTCTGGGGGATCGGGGGCCACAGGGCTGGGTCGACGCCGAGGGGCAGCTCGGCGTGCTTCTGGGCATCGTGGCGGAGGACCGGCCCGCACGGATCGAGCTGCCCTTCGGGCCGGTGCACATGGTGGCGGTGACGCCGTTGCGCCCGGCGGAACTCGTCGCTGCCGCGACCTCGGGCGCGGCGCGCCGGGAGCTTGCCGAGGCACTCGGGAAATCGCAAAGCGGTCATCGCTTCGATCCCGCCCGTGAAAGCCTTCGCTGAGTCGCCGGCCGACCCCGGCGGACCGGCGCGCGGCGTCGCGGTGCCGGTCGGTTCCGGGGCGCCGACGCGCCGGCGCTGTTGTCACGGCGCGCATTGGTGTATGATGGTGCCATGACACGCATGGTTCCGGTTCTCGCCCTGGCCGTTCTGGCCGCTCTGCCCCTGCGGGCGCAGGAGGCGGGAAGTTCGCCCGAGGAAGGGCTGAGCCTGATCGAGCAGGGGGCGCGGATGCTCATGCGCTCCATGCTGGCCGAGGTGGAACCGAAGCTGAAGGACCTGCACGAGGAATTCGGCCAGGCCTTCGCCGAGATGGAGCCGGCGCTCAGGCAGCTGGCGACGATGCTGGGCGACCTGCGCAACTATCATGCGCCCGAGATCCTGCCGAACGGCGATATCCTGATCCGCCGCAAGCAACCGGGCGAGGCGACGCCGCCGGCGCCCGGGGCCGAGATCGAGCTCTGATCCGACGGGTCTCTGCCGGCTCACAGACCGGTGCGGGTGACCTTGGATGTGGCGCCGAGGGCTGCCACGAGGGCCGCGAACCGCGCCTCCGCAACCTCTCCGAAGAGCGCCTCGCCGAGACGGCTGAGCCGCAATTCCAGCACCTTCTTCTTCGGCTGCCAGAGGAACTCGCCTGCCTCTTCGGGCGATTTCAGCGCGAACATGGCGCCAAAGCGCATCGCCTTGCCGAGAACCTCGGCATCGCGGATCTCGCGGTCGTTCAGCAGCTTGAAGAGGGGCTCGAACCGCGAGCCCGCGCGGGAGTTCTTGTAGCGATGCATGAGCGCCAGGCCGAGGAACACGCGTTCGAGATGGCTGAGCCCGCCGAGGTTGGCGCGGGTCACGTTCTCGAAGCAGACCTCGGCGCGGTAATCGGGATGGGCCCGCCAGGTGGTGTCGTGCAGCAGGCAGGCGGCGCGGATCATCCGCAGGCGTCCCGGGCCCGCGCCGGTGAAGATCGGCATGATGAAGGCGAAGAGCTTCTTGCCGAAGCCGGGCATCCGCGCGCTTGTGCGTTCGGCATAGCGGCAGGCCTCGATCAGCGGGTCGCGGCGGCGCAGCCGTTCGGGCATCTGTTCGTAGAGCAGCCCCTCGCGTATGCCGTAGGACGAGACGTCGATCTCCTTGGGGTGAAAGCTGCGCACGAGTTGCCGCAGCACCAGGCTCGCGAGCGGGACGAGATCCATCCGTGCCGCCGAAGTGCCGGTGCGGGCGCGCAGGTCCGCGATGTCGTTTTCGGCGATCCAGTTCACCGTCTGCAGCACCGACTGTGGCCGCATGTGGTATTCGTGCAGCACCGTCATCGGATAGCCGCGCCGCTCCATGTCGAGACGGGCGATGGCGCGCCACGAGCCGCCCACCAGATAGATGCGATCATGGCTGGTGCCGATCTCGGCGGCGAGCTTGGCGACCTCTGCGGCGATATAGGCCGTGACCGCCTTCCTGGAGCCAAGCTGCTGGAGCCGGAACGGGCCGAGCGGCGAGGTGACGCGGCGCCCGACCACGCCACCGTTCACCTCGGCGAGCTCCATCGAGTTGCCGCCGATATCGCAGACGATGCCCTCGGCCTCGGGCCAGCCGAGCAGCACGCCCTGGGCAGAGAGCCGTGCCTCCTCCTGGCCGTCGATGACCCAGATCTTGAGACCGGTCGCGGCCTCGGCCTCGGCATGGAATTCCGGCCCGTCGGCCGCGTCGCGGACGGCGGCGGTGGCGACGCAGGACATGGCCGGCAGCTGCATCCCCTCGGCCAGCGCGGCAAAGCGGCGCAATGCCGAGAGCGCGCGCAGGCGGCCCTGGGGATTGAGCCTGCCGGTTTCGGCCAGACCCTGGCCGAGGCCCGCCATGACCTTCTCGTTGT
Organism: Albidovulum sp.; assembly: GCA_020637635.1. Classification (GTDB taxonomy): domain Bacteria; phylum Pseudomonadota; class Alphaproteobacteria; order Rhodobacterales; family Rhodobacteraceae; genus Albidovulum. The sequence continues at coordinate 151,186 of JACKKB010000004.1, read as the reverse complement.
AGAAATAGGCCGGGCTGCGGGCGGCGCCGTCGAAGACCACCATCCGCACCGAGTTCGATCCGATATCGACAACGCCGACACGCTGCAGGGCCCGCGCGGAGGGGTCCTCGAAGAGCGGCCGCTCGAAGAGCGCGAGGTCGCCGCGCGCCCGTTCCGTGCCGCCGAGGCGCGCCCGTTTGCCGGTTTTCTTCTCCTCCATCGCCGTGATCCTTAGTCCATCGAATGTGCGAGCTTCGGGACATCCTTGGCGCCGGCCGAGCCGCGGCCCGAGAGCGAGGGATTTTCCATGAAGAAGCGGTGGCAGTTGAACAGGTCGTCGCGGCCTTCGGGCAGGTCGCGCAGGTAGCGGCCAGAGGGTGTCAGGCACCAGCTCTGCGCCTCGTCGGCGAGGTTTGCGGCCATGATCTGGCCGACGATCTGGGCCTTGACCGTGTCGTTGCGGATCTCGACCAGGGTCTCGACCCGGCGCGAGAGGTTGCGGCCCATCCAGTCGGCCGAGGAGATGAAGACGCGCGCCTTCTTCGACGAAAGCCCATGGCCGTTGCCGAAGCAGACGATGCGGCTGTGTTCGAGAAAGCGGCCGACGATCGACTTCACGCGGATGTTGTCGCTGAGGCCCCGGATGCCCGGGCGCAGCCCGCAGATGCCGCGGACCACGAGTTCGATCCGGACACCGGCCTGACTGGCCGCATAGAGCGCGTCGATCACGTCGGGCTCGATGAGCGAGTTCAGCTTGACCCAGATCTCGGCGGGCCGGCCGTCGCGGGCATGGGCGGCCTCGGCGGCAATGAGCTCCAGAAGTCGCGGCTTGAGCGTGATCGGCGAGATGGCGATGTTCTCCAGCCCCTCGGGCTGGACGTAGCCCGACAGGTAGTTGAAGACCTTGGTCGCATCCCGCCCCAGCGCCGGATCGCAGGTGAAGAACGACAGGTCGGTATAGATGCGCGCGGTGATCGGGTGATAGTTGCCGGTGCCGTAATGGGTATAGGTCACGAGGTTCTCGCCCTCGCGGCGGACCACGGTCGAGATCTTGGCATGGGTCTTGTAGTTGACGAAGCCGTAGACGACATGGGCGCCGGCGCGTTCGAGGCGGCGCGACTGGCGGATGTTCGCGGCCTCGTCGAAGCGCGCCTTCAGCTCCACGAGCGCGGTGACCGACTTGCCGCTTTCGGCCGCGTCGCAGAGTGCGGCCACGATCGGGCTGTCCTGCGAGGTGCGGTAGAGCGTCTGCTTGATGGCGAGCACGTTCGGGTCCGACGCCGCCTGGTTGAGGAAGCGGATGACCATGTCGAAGGTTTCATAGGGATGGTGCAGCAGCATGTCCTTCTGGCGGATCGCCGCGAACATGTCGCCGTCGTGGTCCTGCACGCGTTCGGGAATCCGCGAGGTGAAGGCCGGCCATTGCAGGTCGCGCCGGTTGTCGAGAACGAGTTCCTTCAGGTCGGCCATGCCAACCATGCCCTTGACCTCGACCACCTCGTCGGGGGTGACGCCGAGTTCGTCCATGATCAGCGCGCGGATCGCCGCGGGCGCGCCGGCGGTGATCTTCATGCGGATCACCTGACCGCGGCGGCGGCGTTTCAGCGCCGTCTCGAATTCGCGCACCAGGTCCTCGGCCTCGTCCTCGACCTCGATGTCGCTGTCGCGCAGGACGCGGAACGAGCAGTGGCCGGTGTCGCGGTAGCCGGGGAAGAGCGAGCTCAGATGCATGAGCAGGAGATCTTCCAGCGGCAGGAACCGGGTGCCGCCGGGCAGGGCGACGAAACGGTTGATCTGCTGCGGGATCGGCAGGAGCGCCTGCAACCGGCGCTTGTCGTTCGCGCGTTCCAGTTCCAGCGCCAGGCAGAAGCCGGTGTTGGGAATGAACGGAAAGGGATGCGCCGGGTCGATGGCGAGCGGCAGGAGAACCGGAAAGACCTTGTTGAGGAAGTAGTCTGCCAGAAAGCCCTCTTCCTTGCGGGTCACTTTCGGTCGCGTGAGCAGCGTGATGCCGTTTGCCTCCATCTCGCGGCGGAGCACTTTCCACACGCCCTGCTGCACCTCCATCAGGCGCCTTGCATCGGCGTCGATGAGCGCGAGCTGCTGGGCCGGGCTCAGTCCGTCGTCCGAATGCATGGAATTGCCGGCGCGCACGAGTTCGCGCAGGCCGGCGACGCGGACGGTGTAGAATTCGTCGAGGTTGGTGGCCGAGATCGAGAGAAACCTCAGCCGTTCAAGCAACGGCACCCGCGGATTGCGGGCCTCGTCGAGGACGCGCCAGTTGAACGCGAGCCAGCTCAGTTCGCGGTTGAAGAAGCGTCTTGCCCCGGCGAAGTCCGCCTCGGGCAGGGTTGCGGGCTCCGGGAAGGGGGCCTTCAGGAAATCGGCCTGGGTCATCGCGGCGCTTGTCTCTGGTTTGTGTGACGGAATCTAGGCAACGGAATCGTCCCGGTCATCATGGTGGCTCGGGTGCGCCACTGTCCAGAACGGTGCGGGCGAAGCGCAGGGTGAGGGGGCGCCGGGCACTCAGCGCCGCCGCATCGAGCCGCGCGACGGTGGCATGTGCGGCTGCAAAGCTGCGTTCCATGTGCCGAAGCAGCCAGTCGATGAGGTCCGGGGCGACGAGAAGCTGGCGGTCGGCAAAGAGCTTGACGAGCACGGCAGCCAGAAGCCGGTCGTCCGGCGGCAGGAGCCGGGCGAGCTCCGTCGCCTCCAGCCGGCTCAGCAGATCGGGCAGGACGAGGCCCCAGGCCCCGGCGGGCGCGCGGGCCGTCAGCAAGAGCCGCCCGCCCTCGGCCAGATGATGGTTGTGAAGGTGGAAAAGCGCAGTCTCGGCGGCACGGTCGCCGGCGATCCTGTCGGCATCCTCGACGACGAGTGCAAGGGTCGCGGGTGCCATCTGCGCGGTCGCGGGCAAGCCGCCCGGGCCGCCCGCAAGCGCGTCCGCGGCCACGATCGCCGCCCCGGAATCGGCGGCCCAGACGCGGGCGAGGTGGCTCTTGCCAGCGCCCTCGGGGCCGATCAGAAGCATCTTGCGCTGCGGCCAGTCGTCGCGGTCGAGCGCCGCGAGCGCCAGCGCATTCGGGGCGGCCACGAAGAAGTCCTCGCGCCCCAGCGCGATGCGTGCCGGCAGGTCGAATGTCAGCTGACCGGGCATCTCAGTCGTCGTCCTGCCCGGCGGTGCCCTTGTAGAGGCGGCTGTCGAGATAGCGCGCGGCAACGAAGCGGACGATCACGCCGATGGCGGCCGCGACCGGCACCGCGACCAGCATGCCGACAAAGCCGAAGAGCGTGCCGAAGGCCGAGAGCGCGAAGAGAAGCCAGACCGGGTGCAGCCCGACCGACTTGCCGACGAGACGCGGCGTGATGATGTTGCCTTCCAGGAACTGGCCGACCGCAAAGATCGCGGCGATGGCGCCGATATGGAGCCATTGACCCCAGAACTGGAAGAACGCGAGCCCGATGGCAAGCGACCCGCCGATCAGCGCGCCCACATAGGGGATGAAGGTCACGAGCCCGGCGATGGCGCCGACGATGAGCCCGAAGTCGAGCCCGGCGATCATCAGCGAGACGGCGTAGAAGGTTCCGAGGATGAGACAGACCGAGACCTGGCCGCGCACGAAACCCGCCAGCACCCGGTCGACGTCGCGTGCCACCGCGCGCACCGTCTCGCGGTGGTCGAGCGGCAGAAGCGCATCTATCCGCGCCACCATGTGGTCCCAGTCGAGCAGGAGATAGAAGGCCACCACCGGAACGACGACGATGAAGACGACGGCATTGATGACCGAAAGCGCCGAACTCAGGAGCCCCTGCGCCAGTTCGGCGCCGCGCGACTGGATGGTGCGGCCGATGCCGTTCAGCGTGTCGCGCAGGGCGCTCTGCTGATCCATGACCGAGGGGAAGTGCTCGGTCAGGAAGACCTGCAGCTGCGAGAGGATGTCCGGTGCGGCATTCACGAGACCGGCAAGCTGGCGAAAGAGCATCGGCACGATCAGGAGCGCCAAGAGGACGAAGGCCACGAGCGCCACGACAGAGATGACCGAGGTCGCCGCGGTGCGGCTCAGCCCCGCGCGCTCCAGCCTGTCGGCGATCGGATCAAGGAAATAGGCGATCGCACCGCCCACGACGAAGGGCAGGATCACGTGGCCGAGCCCCCAGAGGGTGAGGAAGAACACCGCCGCGGCGATGCCCCAGTATCGTGCCTGTTGCCGGATCGGCAGCGCCATTGCGATCTCCTTTGCGGATGTTATTCCCCAAGCCCGCCTGCCGCGCAAGGCGGGGCGGCTCCCTTGCCAGGCTCCGGGCTTTGGCATAAGCCGGTGCGGATCGCCCCAGAAACACGAGACGATGATGCGCCTGACCCGCTATTTCCTGCCGGTTCTGAAGGAAAATCCCGCCGAGGCGCAGATCGTCTCGCACCGCTACATGCTGCGTGCAGGCATGATCAAGCAGCAGGCCGCGGGGATCTATTCCTGGTTGCCGATGGGCTACAGGGTGCTGCGCCGGATCGAGCAGATCGTCCACGAGGAACAGCAACGCGCCGGCCACGTACCGCTTCTGATGCCGACGCTGCAGCCGGCCGACCTCTGGCGCGAGAGCGGGCGCTACGACGATTACGGCCAGGAAATGCTGCGCATTCGCGACCGGCACGAACGCGACATGCTCTACGGGCCCACGAACGAGGAGATGATCACCGACATCTTCCGCGCCCATGTCGAGAGCTACAAGGCGCTGCCGCTCACGCTCTATCACATCCAGTGGAAGTTCCGCGACGAGATCCGGCCGCGGTTCGGCGTCATGCGGGGGCGCGAGTTCCTGATGAAGGACGGCTACAACTTCGACATCGACAAGGAGGCGGCGCTGCATGCCTACAACCGCCACATGGTCAGCTATCTGCGCACCTATGAACGGATGGGCCTGACGGCGATCCCGATGCGCGCGGCTTCCGGCCCGATCGGCGGCGACAACACGCATGAATTCCTCGTCCTCGCCGCGACCGGCGAGAGCGAGGTCTTCTACGACGACCGGGTGACGGCGCTGAAGCTCGGGCAGCGAGAGATCAACTACGACGACCGGGCCGAGGTTGCCGGGGTCTGCGCGGAATTCACGCGGCTTTACGCCCGCACCGACGAGACCCACGACGTGGCGGCCTTCGAGGCGGTGCCCGAGGCGCACAGAAAGGCCGGGCGCGGCATCGAGGTGGGGCAGATCTTCTATTTCGGCACCAAGTATTCCGAACCGATGGGGGCCACGGTCGTGACCCCCGACGGGGCGCGGGTGCCGGTCCACATGGGCTCGCACGGGATCGGTGTGTCGCGCCTTCTGGGCGCGATCATCGAGGCGAGCCATGACGACAAGGGCATCATCTGGCCCGAGGGCGTCACCCCGTTCCCGGTCGGCATCGTCAACCTCAAGCAGGGCGACGCGGCGACGGACGCGGCCTGCGAGGGGCTCTATGCCGGGCTGCGCGCCCGGGGGCTCGAGCCGCTCTACGACGACCGCGACGAGCGGGCGGGGGCCAAGTTCGCGACGATGGACCTCATCGGCCTGCCGTGGCGGATCACCGTCGGCCCGCGCGGCCTTGCCGCCGGCAAGGTGGAGCTGACCTCGCGCCGCACGGGCGAAAGCGAGGAGATGAGCCCCGAAGCCGCAGTGGCGCGGATCGCCCAGATCTACGAGGGGCGCTGATCGCCCCGGGGGAGTTCAACCGCGGATCACCTTCAGCGCGACGAGCGGCGAATTGCCCTGGATGAAGAGCCTGAGCCAGAGCGGCATCAGGTGTTCGGTGCCGCGCGCGCCCGTAATGTCGCCGAGATCGACGAATTCCCGCCAGCCGAACTCGTCCCGGGCAAGTTCCCTGACCCGATCCTTGGCGGTGTCGGAGTTGCCGGCGATCAGAAGCTGGACGCCGGGGATGAGCGAAGGATCGACCATCACCGTGGCCGAGATCGTGTTGAACGCCTTGACCACCCGCGTCTCGGGAAACGCTTTCTGGATTTCCTCGCCAAGGCTTGTCCTTTCGGTCAGCGGGGCCGGCAGGAAGGGCGGCATGCCCGCGCTGAAATCAAGCGGATTGGCGACGTCGATAAGGATCTTGCCGGAGAGATTGCCGGCCCCCGCAGCCTTCAGCGCATCGAGCGAACCAAGGCCATGGGTCGCGTTGAAGACGATCTCGCCTGATCCGGCCGCATCAGGGAGGGTTGCGATCGCGCCGCCGGTGCGCGCCTGCCACTGCTTCAGAGTTTCGGCGAAGTTGCGCGGCCTGGCGAGTTCCTCGGCACTGGCCTTGCGGATGCCGATGGTCACGTCGTGGCCGTTGGCGATGAGCTTTGCCGCAAGCGTCTGGCCGACCACACCGCCGCCGATCATGGCTATTTTCATGGCGCAGGTCCTCTGCTATCGACAGACAGGTTCGTCTGCCTCTCAAACTGATACAGACAGGTCTGTCTGCATGTCAAACACTTCCTGCGATCCCGCCGCCAAACCCGGCGAAAAACCGCGCCCGGCGCGGTTGCGCATTCTCGAAGCGGCCGGCCCGCTCTTCTACCGTGAGGGCTTCCACGCGGTCGGTGTCGATCGGGTGATTGCCGAGGCGGGCGTCGCCAAGGCGACGTTCTACAAGCATTTTCCGTCCAAGGATGACCTCATCCTCGCCTGTATCGGGCGGGCGGAGGATCTGACAGGTGCGGTCATGCCCGACGATACCGGAGCCCGGCCCTTCAGTGACTACGCGCGCGCCATGCTGGAGGCGGCGGGCGAGGCGCGCTGCCTGGGCTGCACCTTTCAGGTGACCGTGGCCGAGTTCTCCGATCCCGCCCATCCCGCCCATGCCGAGGCCCGGGCGGCGAAGGAGCGCGTGCTGGGGGAACTTGAACGCCGTGCCCGGCTGCAGCGCCTGCCCGAGCCGGAAGCGGCGGCGGCGCGCGTCTTTCTCCTGCTCGAAGGGGTCTGGGCCGCGGTAAGGATGTTCGGTCCCGACGCGCCGCTTGCGGCCGCCGGCGACGCACTCGACCGGCTGACTGGCTGAGCCGGGGCATGGGAAGGCGCCGCGGTTCGACCGTCGTCCGGTTCGCCCGCCCTTGACCTTTGGCGCCGCCGCCGCCACCTTGCCCGCCAGCCCGCACCGGAGCCAGAATGGCCAGCCGCACCACCCCCTTCTCGCGCTTTGAATTCGTCATCGCCTGGCGCTACCTGCGGTCGCGCCGGGCCGAGGGCGGCGTCTCGGTGATGACCTGGATCAGCCTTGTCGGCATCGCGCTCGGCGTCATGGCGCTGGTGGCGACGATGGCGGTTCGGGCCGGGTTCCGCGCCGAATTCGTCGACACGATCCTTGGCGCCAATCCGCATGTTTCGATCAGCCGCGCGACCTATCTCGACGAGAACGGCGTGGCGACGCGGGCGATTCCCGATGCAGCGCAGATTGCCGAGCGGCTGCGCGGAATTGCCGGCGTGACCCGCGCGACGCCGGTCGTGAAGGGCCAGGCGATGGTCAGTGCCAACGACCGTTCGAACGTGGCCGAGGTCTTCGGGCTTTCCCTTTCCGATCTCAAGGCCATCCCGCGCGTGGCGGATGCGCCTCAGGCCCTTGGCGATATCGAACAATTCGAACAGGGCATCGCGATCGGCGCCGGGATCGCCCGCGATCTCGGGGTCACGGTCGGCGACAGGGTGAAGCTGCTGCAGCCGAACGGCGCCAGGACGGCCTTCGGCACCTCGCCGCGCGTGAACGCCTACAAGGTGGTCTATGTGTTCAGCGTCGGGCGCTGGGATATCGACCGGACGCGCATCTACATGCCCTACGAGGAGGCGGCCTCGTTCTTCAACCGCGAGGCCGGCGCGGACGAGGTCGAGGTCTATGTGCAGGACCCCGAAACGGTCGAGGCGCTCTACCCCGCGCTTGCCCAGGCGGCGGGGGCCGGGGCGCTCCTCTGGTCGTGGCGCGATGCCTGGGGTTCGTTCCTCGGGGCGCTCAAGATCGAGGATGACGTGATGTTCGTGATCCTCGCGCTGATCGTGCTCATTGCCACGCTGAACATCACCTCGGGCCTCGTGATGCTGGTGAAGAACAAGGGCCGCGACATCGGCATCCTGCGCACGATGGGCCTGACCGAAGGATCGATCCTGCGTGTCTTCTTCCTCTGCGGCGCCTTCGTCGGCGTCATCGGCACCGTCGCGGGCGTGATCCTCGGCTGCCTGATCGCATGGAACATCGACGCGATCATGTCGGCGGTGAACTGGCTTACCGGGGGCGGGGCCTGGGACCCGTCGATCCGGGGCATCTACCGGCTTCCGGCCGAACTCAGGGCCTGGGACCTGGGCCGGGCGGTGGCCCTGTCGCTGGCGCTTGCCTTCGCCGTCACCTGGTTTCCGGCCCGCCGCGCGGCGCGGATGAACCCGGTCGAGGCACTGCGCTATGAATGAGCCGGTCCTGGCCCTCGCGGGTCTTGCGAAATCCTACCTGAAGGGGCGCCCGGGCGAGGTCAGGGTGCTCGACGGGCTCGACCTGAGGGTCGACGCCGGCGAGGTCGTAGCGCTTGTGGCACCTTCCGGCGCCGGCAAGTCGACGCTGCTGCATATCGCGGGGCTTCTCGATACGCCCGATGCCGGGACGGTCACGCTGTCAGGGCGCACGATGACTGGCCTGCCCGACCGGGCGCGGACCGAGGCGCGGCGCGCGGATCTCGGCTTCGTCTACCAGTTCCACCACCTGCTGCCGGAGTTCACCGCGCTCGAGAATGTCGTGCTGCCGCAGCTTGCCAATGCCGTGCCGCAGGCCGAGGCGCGGGCGCGCGCGATGCGGCTCCTGGAGGCGACCGGGGTCGCCCCTCGCGCCGCGCACCGGCCGGCGGCGCTTTCGGGCGGCGAGCAGCAGCGCGTGGCCTTCTGCCGGGCGCTTGCCAACGCTCCCAAGCTCCTGCTTGCCGACGAGCCCACGGGCAACCTCGATCCGGCGACGGCCGATCAGGTCTTCGCCACGCTCATGTCCCTTGTCCGCGAAACGGGGCTTGCGGCGCTCATCGCCACGCATAACCTTGAGCTTGCGGCACGGATGGACCGCGTGGTGCGGCTCGAGGCGGGCCGGATCGTGCCTGGCTGAAAGGGGGGAGCCATGAAGAGACTTATCGCCGGAGCCGGTGTCGGGGCAGCGCTCGCGGGCGCCCTGGTCGCCTGCGCTCCGCAATCGGCCACGACGGGACGCGCGCTTTACGATCAGTATTGCCAGTCGTGCCACGGCACGGGCGGCAAGGGCGACGGGCCGGGCGGCGTGGGCCTGCCGCATGCGCCGGCCGATCTGACGCAGATCGCCGCGCGGAACGGCGGCACCTTCCCGATGGTGAAGGTGATGTCGGTGATCGACGGTTACACGCGGCGCGGCGACCGCGCCTCGGTCATGCCGGAACTCGGCCCGGCGCTGCAGGAGGGCCCGCTGGTGCTGATCGAGACCGAGCCGGGCGTGATGACCCCGACGCCCGCGAACCTCGTGGCGCTTGCGGAGTATCTGCGGGGGTTGCAGGGCTGAGGCGGTGCACGGAGGGCGGAAGCCCTGCGGGACGTCTGCCCGTATGGATCGGGCGGGAGCCGAATGCAAATCAGCGCAAGGCGCCGGGCTCAGGATTGGTTCTCGCGTCTTGGCCAGAAGAAAACCGTTGCAGCTAGGTCGAATGGCCCTACCTCCGGATCGACGCGACCTACCTCGAGGTTTGTCAGGGCGGCAAATCGTCAGTGTCGCAGACACCATCGCCGTCGGGGTGAACGCCGACGGTCGCCGCGAGGCCGTGGGCATGTCCATCGGGTTGTCGGAGGCCAGGCCGTTCGGGGCTGAATTCCTGCGCGATCTGGTGCGCAGGCGGCTTTGCGGCGTGAAGCTGATGGTCAGCGATGCGCCTGAGGGCATAAGGGCTGCGACAGAGTCGGCGGCGGAAATCCGAACAGCCGGGATAGTTGGGTTTTCCGCGCATCGGCGGCATGCTGCTGCGAGCGAGGAGAAGACCATGGCAGGACGACCACGCCGGACTCACGGCCCGGCATTCAAGGCGAAAGTGGCGGTGGCCGCGATCGAGGGCGAGAAGACCATGATCGAGCCGGCGCAGGAGTTCGGTATCCATCCGAACCAGATCAAGCTGTGGCACGACCAACTGCTTGAGGGGGCGGCCGGGGTGTTCGGTGAAGCCCCGAAGGCCGAGCCGGAGCCGACCATCGATGTGAAGACGCTGCATGCCAAGATCGGAGAGCTGGCGCTGGAGAAAGATTTCTTGTCCGGCGCGCGACGCACTGCACGGTGAACGCCACTGGTTCGAGACAACCGCGCAGGGGTCTGTTGCCGAGTGCAAAAAGATGATCGCTCCTTACGCGCGGCTGAGCGTCAGTCGGCAGACCATCGTGCTGGGGATCGGCGAGCCGCACGGGCAAGGCCGCCATCAACGCCTGATCCGTGACTGTGCGGTTCCTGATCGAGCTAGACCCCACCCGCAACCCCAGCAATATCAATCGCTATATGGGCAACTTCGATTGCGCGCGCTCACCCCGTCGGATAGCGTCGGTCAGGTGACAAGCTCGAACTCGGTGAAAACGAGGCTTCGGCGCACGTAAGAGAAGGTGAAGACGCCGGCTCTTCCCGCTGATTGATCCAGCGGGCGTTGTTGCAAAACTCTCGCCGTGAAGGATTCACACCACGAATCCATGCGGTTAGACGGGTGTCATGAGCAAGCCCAAGCCCGCCCGCTACCGCACGACGAACTGGTCGACCTACAACTCAGCGCTCCGCGAGCGCGGGTCACTTCTGATCTGGCTGGACAAGGAGATGGCCTGGCACGCGCCGCTTGAGGGGCGTCCAGGGCGCCCGCCGGTCTTTTCGAATGCGGCGATCCAGTTCTGCCTGTCGATCAAGGTGCTGTTCAAGCTGCCGCTGCGGCAGACCGCGGGGATGGTCGCCAGCCTGTTGCACCTGGCGGGGCTGGACTGGCCCGTGCCGGATTATTCGACGCTGTGCCGCAGGCAGAAGACCTTGCAGGTGCAGATCCTGTATCGCCGCGCCGGCGGGCCGCTGAACCTGCTCGTGGACAGCACCGGGATCAAGTTCCTCGGTGACGGCGAGTGGCAAGCCCGTAAGCACGGTGTTCAGGGCCGCCGCCAATGGCGCAAGGGGCATTTGGCCATGGACACCGCCACATCCGACATCCGCGCGGTCGAGTTCACCCCCGGCCGGGACGGCGATAGCCCCGTTCTGCCAGATATGCTGGACCAGATCCCGGAGGACGAAGAGATCGGCACCGTGACCGCCGATGGGGCCTATGACACGCGCCGCTGCCACAGCGCGATCCTCGCGCGCGGCGCGGTGCCGATCATCCCGATCCGCAAAAATGGTCGGCTGTGGAGGGAAGACTGCCCAGCCGCGATCGCCAGAAACGAAACCCTGCGGGCCACGCGACATTATGGCCGAGCCTTCTGGAAGCGCTGGACAGGATACCACGCCCGAAGCCGGATAGAGGCGAAAATGCGCTGCCTCAAATCCTTTGGCGAGCGCATCGCCGCTCGCGACCCCGACCGACAGACCGCCGAAATCCAAATCCGCATCACACTCATGAACCGCTTCAACGCCCTCGGCACCGCCGAGATCGTACGCGTGGCCTGAAACTGAAGGGGAAAGGGGCAGTCACGCCTCAAACCGCCTTTCTGCAACAATGCCGATCGGTCGCAAACATCATTCCTGGTTACGAACATCGACGCCTGAGGGGTTCTATTGTCCCTCGATTTCATGATGCCAAACACGCCGAAGGGTGGAGTTCGACCCCACCATCCCCCTTCCACCCCACCACTCCCCTTCGCCACCCGGCCAGGCCAGCGAGGCGGCACGCGGCGGCGGGGGTAGAGAGACGGTATCCGGCCTACCACCCGTCGCACCGGCGCCGAAAGGAAGCTGATCCGCGGAAGGTTCTGGAGGACCGTCGTTGCTGCCAGTCATCGACGATGCCGGTCGCCGCGCGGGCGGCACGGCCAGGAGCCGGCTCGCAGGCCAGCCGAAGCGCTGGCTCGCGGCCGTAACCGCCGGATGCGAGTTGCACCACTGTGCCGGGGCCGGAGAGGCGCGCGCCAGGACTGGCACATAGTGCCAAGGGTCATAGACCGTCTGACCCCGTCCGAAGGCCCGGGCATGTTCACCGACGACGATGCCGTTCTGACGGATCACGATCCGATCGGCATAGGCATGCACCTCGACCGGAGGGCCGACCGCCGTCGAGACCACCGAGTATTTGTTGTTGTCAAAGCGCACTGTGCAGGTCTTCGACACCGAGGCCGGCACGCTGTGGAAGCCATCGAAGGGGCCGGCATAGGGCACGAGGTGAGGCCGCTCCGCCTCGAACATCTCCCAGATCGTCTTGTCCGCTTCTTCAGGGTGACGGTGCGCCTTGGCATAGGCCACGCACTTGTCCATCAGCCAGGCGTTCAGTTCATCAAGGGTCTTCACCCGCTGGCGCGGCGTGAAGAACCGCTCCCGCACCAGACCGACCTGGTTCTCGACCTGGCCCTTCTCCCAGCCCGACGCCGGCGTGCAGGCGACCGGCTGGATCAGGTAGTGGCTGCACATCTGCAGGAAACTCCGGTTGTAGAGCCGCTCCTTGCCGATGAAGATCGCCTCAACCGCCGTCTTCATATTGTCGTAGATGCCCCGCGTGCAGGCGCCCCGGAAGAACGCGAAGGCCCGGTCATGCGCGTCGAAGACCATCTCCTGGCTCTCGCGCATGTAGGCGCGGGCGAACATCATCCGGCTGTGGCAGAGCCGGACATGCGCCACCTTCACCGTGACGGTCACCCCGGCAATCAGCACGACCTCATGGCTCCAGTCGAACTGATAGGCCTCGCCCGGGGCATAGTAGAGCGGCACGTAAGCCTCTGCCGTCGCCGCCCCACGGTCCTTCGACCAGCCTCGGGCATAGCGCCGGACAGCGTCATAACCGCCCTCATAGCCGAGGGCACGCAACTCCTCGAAGATCCGGATCAGCGTCAGCCGGTCCCGCGACGCCTTGCCCTCGTTCGACGTCAGCAGTTGTTCAAGCTGGGCCTGCCAGGGTCCGATCCGCGGCATAGGCTGACGCTCGCGCTCATAGATGAAGTCAGTCTCGTCAGATCGCAGGATCTTCCGCACCGTGTTGCGCGACACGTGCAGTTCCCGGACGATCCTCTTCACCGACCAGCCCTGGACATGGAAGGCTCGTCGAACCCGCGCAATCGTATCCACCCGCTTCAACTCCCCCTCCGTCCGCTGCCTCGCAACGGACGGTCAGATGAACCATCAGGGGGGTCAATTTTGGATGCCGATCACCCCGCCAACGGGGTCAAAATTGCACGCCGAAACACAGAATTGCTCCCAAATCTCACGGTCCATCCGCGAGTTGTGCGGCAGCCCGCCGCCGTCGGCGGCCTGTTTGATGTTGTTCAGTTTCAGAACCACGGAAGAGGGTGAGCGGAAATTCTCACGGTCCCGGAAATCTACCATCGTGGGATTGCTCCTAAGGCAATCCGACAATTCGACAACGCCAGGATCGGAAGGCGCGGGAACCACCCCGTCCAGTTTCAGATAGAGATCGAGCGCGAGGATCGTTTCTTCTCTACTCCAGGCTGGATTTCGCACGTTTTCACTCATCTTCTTGTTCCTTCGACACGTACTTTTTTTCTATCAACCTCCTGAGAGCACCTTCCATCGCCTCGTCGGTTTTGGTTTCGCATTCCCACACGACGATGACTTCCCATCCCGCTTCCTTCAGTCGGCGCTCATTCGCAGCGTCACGGGCGACATTCCTCACGAATTTCTCTGTCCAAAACTCCGCGCGGCTCTTGGGCGTGCTTGCCTTGCGGCAATCTAGGTGGCGGTGCCAAAAGCAACCGTGAACGAAAACTACGGTGCCGAACTTCTTCAGCACGACATCCGGCGAGCCCGGAAGCCGACGGTCATCAACTCTGAACCGAAAGCCTCTCGAATGCAGAAACCGCCGAACGGCCATTTCCGGCGTAGTGTCACGCCGTTTCACCGCTCTCATTATTCTGGAGCGTATCTGCGTCGGAGCGCTCGCTTTTACATCGCTTTGATTTTGCGCAGGAAATTGTTGCATCTTAGTCCTCAAGCTACACTATTGTGCCGCTATGGTTCAATTCGTCTGCAGACCCACATCCGGTTTCGACCCGGCCTCCGAAATCAAGGTCGCCAAGGCGCTCGAAAGCCTTGACGACGAGTGGACGATCATACACTCGGTCGCCTGGCAAGGGCGTCGAGGGAAGCGACAGGGCGACGGGGAGGCCGATTTCGTTCTGTTGTCGAAGTCCGTCGGAGCCATCATCTTGGAGGTGAAGGGCGGGGGCGTGTTTCTCGAAAGCGGCCGCTGGATGTCCGAGGACAGACACGGGGACATGTACCCGATCAAGGACCCTTTCGTGCAAGCGACTGCCTCGAAGGTCGCGCTCCACAAATGGCTTTCGGACACGCTTTCGCTCGACGTTCCTACGATGCATGCCGTGGCCTTTCCGGACGTTTCGATGCCGCCGAATCTGGGTCCGGCCGGTAGGCCGGAAATCGTCATCGATCGATCGGGCCTAACGGACATCACAGGCCGTGTCGAAAAGATCGTCTCTCACTGGAACCTGTCGTGCTCTCTCGGAGCCAAAGAGATGAAGCGGATCGTCAACGCGCTTGCGCCGACGGTCGCCGTGCGCAGAACCCTAGCCGACGACACCTATGATGCGGAGCACGCATTGGTACGGCTGACGGACGAACAAAGGAGGGCTTTCTCAGGATTGCGCCGCGCCCGCCGAGCGGCGGTGTTCGGTGGGCCGGGTACGGGCAAGACGTTGTTGGCTTCGGAAAAGGCGGCGCAGTTGGCCGACGAAGGGCACAAGACTTTGCTCGTGTGCTACAACGCTCTTCTTGCGCAGGCCCTTGCGCGTTCCGAGGTGCTCAAAGACGTTCGCGTATCGACGTATCACTCGCTTTGTTTCTCCGAGCTGAAAAGAGCGGGTCCGGCGATCCCGACTCCGGTGCCGGAGGCATGGTGGGAACATGATGCACCACTCTCGCTGATCGAAGCGTGCGGCGTGTCGAAAGAAAATTACGATGCGATCGTCGTAGACGAGGGGCAGGACTTCTCGGCGGACTGGCTGCAATCCTTGGTGGCGATCTTGAGCGACGGCGTCGCGTCCCCGTTCTACGTCTTTGCCGATGCCGACCAAAAGCTCTGGAGTAGAAACTGGGAACCCGAGCCAGATTGGTTCCCCTACGAGCTGACGATCAATTGTCGGAACACCGAGCCGATCGCGTCTCGGGTTCGTGCGGTCGTTCGTAAGGACGGTTCGTCGTTGGGTGCTTCCGGCCCTACACCGAAATGGTCGCAAAAGGACAAGTCTGCGGACGTGCCGGATTTCGTCTGCAACCTCGTCGCGAGGCTGATTGAGGATGGATTCGAAGCAAGCGACATCGCCGTCCTTTGTGAAGACGCCGTGATCGCTCGCGAGTTGGCTCAAAAAAGCGTAGGCAGCGCCGTGTTTTGCCAGTTCGGCGGAAAAGGCGTCGTCGCCGAGACGATCGCGCGTTTCAAAGGACTCGACGCACCGGCGGTGGTGCTCGTCTTGAAGGACGGGAATCTCGAACCGGATCGGGACGCATATGTCGGCTTCTCTCGCGCGAGGTCATATCTTCATGTCGTCGGCCCGACGGCCAGACAACGACCGACACATTGGAACGATTCCTGATCACCGCGACGGGAAGTAGCCGCCTTTGCGATCGAAAAGAACATTCCGATCGAGCTTGGTGTTGAAGAGTCTGCAAGATGGTTCTCCTAAATGCAGACACACGGCGCACGCCGCGCCGTTTGGGTTCGAGGAGCATCCGGGGTCGAGCGGACATCGGCTTTCGTCGAACACGATCCTGTCCAAGAGCGTATGCAGATCGTGTTCGAACAGAGCTTGGAGGCCGCCGAGTACGAAATCGCCACGCGGCACCGCGTAGGTCACGAACGCGAGTCCGTAGGGAAACAGCAGTTCCGACAAAGCATTTCGATCGATCCCGGCATAGAACGACGCATGCCGAACCATCCGGTGCGAAAACGAGTGGACCAGGGTCAATACGTCCTCGAAGATCGGAGAAGCTGTCGGATCGGAGCCGAAGCCCCGCAGGATCGCTTCGTAGTCCGATCGTGGATCGTCGGTCACACCTATCGCGTGGCCGCGCACCCGTAACCAACGCGCGACCTTGGTCGGATCGAGACGTGTGACGAGAGCTTCGGTTTCCGCAAGATCGCCGTAGACGACGAAGGTCCCGTCCTTCTCGACGAAGGCTCTAAGCCTGGATCGTCCCGGTTCCTGATCTCCACGCGTGTATCCATATTGGCCCGTCAGGACCGGGAAGCTCTCCACCAGATCAATCCTGTCTATCCCCGCTACTTCCAGGGCCTTCGGATAGGTCTCTTCGTATTTTTCGCGGACGTCCTTTCGGGCATTCGTGGCCATCTTTTCGATCGTCAAACGAGTTTTGGACATCGCCAACGCGATCGCCGCCGCTTCGTTTTGCGCTTCCTCGATGACCGAGGGCGCTGCGTCCACGCGGGTGGTCGCGCTTTCCGACAGATTGGAGGACGCCATCATCTGATCGACGGTCGCCGGGTCCAGACCACGATCGAGAAGCTCTCGCCTGAGCGAGGCGGCCTTGGCCCCTTCGACCTTGTCGATCCAATCGGCCTTCATCCCGTCGGCCAACCAGGTCAATGCAGCTTGCGCGCCGCCAGCTTGAACGAGTTCGCGCATTTGTTGCTTGGACGGAGGATTGACGATGACGATGGATCGTGGCGTGTAGACGGCCGCGCTTCTGTGCACGCCGAATTCCATAATCTGGCCCTTTCGATGGCCGCTGAGCCCACATTGACAGGTCGTGTTCAAGAACGGCTGTCCCAAGTCTCGGTGACAAACCGGGCAAGATAGCCTGATCTCGTACAGGTTGGTCGTTCCGGGGAGGTCCATCCTAACCTGATTGTGTTCACGGCACTCCGGATAGAACGGTTCGCGGATTTCTCCACAGGCATCGTGGAACAACACGAAGGGGAGCTGACCGTGTGGTCCGCTCGATCCGCACGGACATCGGGTTCGCGGCGAGTTATGGAGTCTGTTGCATCGTCGGTTCTTGCACCGCCATCGCTTCGGAAACGGCGCGACCCTAACCCCATCGTGTCGATCAAGCGTTTCGACCCTGATCGGTCGACCCGCTCTCATCGCCTGAAGGAAACCGCCGTCCATCAGAGGCGTGGCGTTCGCCCAAGGTGCGACGGCGCGTTCCAAAGCTCGTCTCAGCTCGTCGAGATCGACGCCATGGGCGGCCTCGGTCACCCAACGAGCGACCTTCCAAACGCCGCCCTTCGCGTCGATCGTTTGCTGCGGCAGCAAGCCGAACAGAATTTGCGATGCGCTTCGGCTGTCTTTCATTGCGGATCGCCTCCCCATACCGGCACTTGATCTTCTACGTCACGCAGCGACAGCATAGGTTTTCCGCGAGGGCCCAAGTCGTTGGCCCATTCGCTTCCGTTCGCCGGGTCCTCGACATTGGCGACGAACCGATCGTACCAACTCTCGACGTCATTCATGAGCGATTGGGTGTCGGCAGTATCGTATCCGAGCATCCCGCAAATCGCGGCGATCTCGTCCTTCCCGAAGTTCGGCACGCCCGAAAGATAGTTGCGCAACTGATGTCCCTTCCAAAGACCCGTCCCTGCATTGGGTTGGTGCATCATGAGAATTCGCGCGAACGCTAGGCCGGGCATGGTGCGCTCCAAGACCCTTCGGCTCTTGCCCGTGATCGGTATCGGTTCCACGAACCGGTCGCCTTGATCCACATATTGAGGAAACAGGCGGTACACGCTGGCATCTCGTTCACGGGCGATCTTGTGCACGACGAAGACGAGGGATGGCCAGGTACGTCCCACACGAGCAGTCGCTTGAATGAACTCGGCTGTCGTGAGCGGCAGGCCGAGCATCGTCATCACGTTGAGCCGGTCGACGTCGACGCCGTGGCTCATCATGGAAGACGCAGCCACGACATGAACCCTCTTGGCGAAGTCCGGATCAGGTCTTTCCAACTGATCCAAAACGCTCGAAACGTCTTCGAACGGTGTCCGTCCGGTTAGGGAGACGACCCTAGCTGGTGGATCGGGTATGTCCCCCCATTGCGTTTCGGCGGAACGCTCGACGGCGTCCAAATCGCGAAGCGTATTGCCGTAAATGACGTTCGTGCCGTAGAGGTCCACCAACCAGGGCGCCAAACTCGGATCGACACCGAACGTCGGTGCCACCCTCGCAGGGTCGTCGTGGAGTTCCCTGATAGCGGTTTGAAGCGACACGGCCATGCGGTCCAGCGCGTACTCGATGGTTTGTCCGCGTGGCGCAACAGCCAAGAACCGTCGCATGGATTTTTCGTCCGGACCCGACCAGAACCCGTGTCCGGCTTTCGGTTCAGGTTGCGGAAAGACCCGAGCGTCGCGACGATAGAGAACTTGAGATTGCCTTTCATAGCCCGAAAGTGTGGCCGAAGATGCCAGTATTTTCGGCTTATGCTCCGATAGCTCGTTCTGAAAATGGTCGAACAACGCTTCATAATGGGCGTCTACCGCACCAAGACTATCCCTCAGCAGGTGCAGTTCGTCTTGGAGACGGTAGGTCACACCGTAAAGCTTCGGGTCCATCGGGAGAGCACCAGACGGCGCGTTGCAACGAGGGTGCAAGCAACCATGCGGACGCCCCGATTTCACGGCGTAGGTGTGCCCGTGCCCTGGCTCGGGACAATAGCCGTTCGGAGCCGCGACCATGCCGCGCATGTTGGTCTGGAAGGCGATGCCCGCTGCCTTGTCCAACGTGCCCACGACGACCGTCGGCAAATTCCGCCACACTTCGGAATCTACGACCCAAATCGGAATTGGTTCCTTCGGGCCCCAATGGCAATCCTCATTCGTGCATCGATGTTCGACGCGCCAATATTTGCGCCTGAACTTCATCGCGATCGTATCGCGTTTGCAGAACGGACAGTTCTTCAACATGCGTAGACGTCCCGGCATGTCGTCGTCTTCGAAGTCCCATTGGCCGCGTTCCTTCACGGAACGTGTATCCTTGATGTCGTTCGGCGTCGACGTGCCTCCGATCAAGAACCCGAGACCAAACGGGTCACCGCCCAGTCCGTACCGGCTGCGTACGATTTCGGCGGCGGCAAGGGCATTGGCGAAACGCTGGGTTTGCTGGAGCGACAATAGACGCAACGGAAATCGAGACCACGCGGTGATGCCCGTAGTCTTGCCCCGCATCCGATCGTAGAAGGCCGCGGTCAATATGAGACCGAGATAGGTCTCCGTCTTCCCGCCGCCGGTCGGGAACCATACGATGTCCACGATTTCCGTCTCGGCACCGGCGCACGAACCCAAATTCGCCAACAAGAAGCCGACTTGAAAGGGACGCCATGCGTCGTATTTGGCGCGACCTTCGCTATCGAGCGTAGAGAGCGCCATCGCCTCGTTCATCAACTTGAAGGCCTGCATCAGTCTTTCGTCGCCTTTCAGCAACTCTATCCCGCGTTTCAGGCGCGCCTTTTCTTCCTCGTAGCCGCGTTTCTCTTTCTCGAAATGGATGGCCATGTGCTCGGACCAATCGACCGAAGCGTTTCTGACGGCGTCGAGGTCCCATGCAAGGTCACCCCAGCGGGCGTGGGCGGCCGCCAGCATTTCACAAGAGGTGAGGGGATCGGACGCCAAACATGCGAAGCTTAGGTCGGGTGCTTCCTGATCCACCGTCCAAAATATCGGTCGCCGCTTGTCGAACTCCGGCAGATCGATCGTCTCGAACCCGTCCTTTCCCATTCTGACGCCGCAATTGATGCCATACGCCGGGACGCGGCGGTCGTAGCGAAAACTGTCCGGCAAAGCTTCAAGGACGAAATCGGCCGTCCTTTCCGGTTCGATCGCCAGCCTCGCTTCGAACAGTCTTCCCTTGCATACGGTCCCCGATAGCGGGTGATCGTGATCGGAGTCGTTGACGAGTTCGGCGACGATCTCGAAGTTGCCACTTTGATGCGCCGCTCCTTCCAGCCTGATCTCAGCCGCCAGCCCCGCACCGTAGGTCGAGAGGGTTTGCGCGAAAGGCCTAAGGGACACACCGTCCACTAGCGCGTCGCAACCGGGTGAAATCACCGCGTCGAACTCGACCGGGTCCGATTTGGTCCATTCGGCACCTCCTCTCGGCCGGTGCCAAACACAAAACTTGGCTCTTACGCGAAACGGCTGATCTACGTCTTCAGGATCGACGAGAAAGCGAACGCCTACGGCGCAGGGCTCCAATCTCTCCGCTCTGTCGCCGAGCGCCGATTGAGCAATTTCGTTCCGTGGAGCCAGTCGTCCGAGCCAATATTTTCCGCGAGGGTCGGTTTCACTGGAAGAAGTCGACGCACCGGATGCATCGGCCTGCACTCGCAACGACAACCATCTGACGCATCTTTCTGCCGCTTCGTATTTGTCATTGATCAGTCCATTGGAGTTCATCGCGACATACCCCTAGATGTGCCGAGTTTTTTCTTGATCGCGTATCTCTTCAGACTCTTCATCGCTTTTTCTTCAAGCTGGCGAATGCGCTCGCGCGTGATCCCGTAACTGTCACCGATCGACTGGAGCGTCTCCTCGACACCCTCAAGTCCGAATCTTCGCATGACGATGTCCTTCAAACGATCATCGTTCAGTTCTTCGATGATCGCTCGTACCCGTTCCGCGGTATCGTTCGATATGGCGATATCTTCCGGACCAGGCTTCGAGTCCGCTACCAGCTCCGCGAGCGTGGTCTCTTGGTCCGGTCCCACTGTGGCATCCAAAGACACGGTCCGCATTTCGGCGATCTGTGCGATCCTTGCGGTGAAAGCGTCGGTCCAGCCCAGCGACTCGGCGATCTTACGAATTGCCGTTCCCGAGGTGTCGGAATCCAGACCGAGCGCATGCCGCGTTCTCCTGAATCTGGAGATCCTCTCCAGAATATGAACCGGAACTCTGATGGTCCGTGAGTCGTTGGCGATTCCACGATACAGGCCTTGTCTGATCCACCAGCTTGCATAGGTGGCGAACCGGCACTCATAGTCCGGATCGAATTTCTCGGACGCGCGCATCAGGCCCATCAATCCCATCTGGACGAGATCGTCGATATCGTGCCGATTGCGAAATCGAGGCTCGAATACGAACTTGGCGACCAATCGAATGTTCGTTTTGACCAGGTCGGCCCGAGCCTTTTCTCCGGCGGCCAAAATGCGCTCGTCGATTTCGTTGCGATCCTTCGGGTCGAGCTCCGACATCTTCAAAGCTCTTTGGATGGCTTCCCCGCAAGCCGCTTCTTCATCTTCGGTCAGAAACGGATAGGCGCGAGCTACCGTCAGGAGGTGTTCGAGCGCGGTCGAGTGGATGTGCCCGGCAACGCGCTCTGGAATGGGTTTGTCGTCGATCTCAGGTTTTTCTTCGGCGATGGTTATGCCTTCGGCGCGAAGCGCCTTTTCGATCGCGATGGCCTGATCAGGGTCGATATTTCTTCGGATGTAGAGGCGGTCCACGGCCTCCCGGGACAACACGTTTCCGGAAGTCTCTGCGTCGTCGGTAAGGTCCTCTAGCGTCCTTTCGAAGACATCGGAAGTATTGGAAACGTCAGGCATATCATCACGCGTGTCTCTGCAGATGTTCCAGGATGCTCGCACCGATTACGCGGCCCAACAGCGGTGGGACGGCGTTTCCTATCATCCGCCCGACGTTCTTCATCCCTGGAAAGGGTGCATCGCCCGGAACGAACTCGTACTCTGGCGGGAAGGTTTGAAGCAGAGCGGCTTCCCGCAACGACAGTGCACGATCTTGCTCGGGATGACCGAACCGGCCGTTGCCGAACCCGAAGCATTGCCCCGTGATGGTCGGGGACGGCTTGTCCCACTCCATTCGACCGTACACGCCAGGATAGGTCTTCCCCGAGACTTTCAGGTGGCAATCCGCCACGAGCTCTCTTGGCCAGTCGCGCCAGGTTCCACCGGGCTTGGAAGCCTTGATCCTTTCCTTGTTCAAGTCCGAAAGGCGGCTCGTGCGGTGTAGGCTGTCTTTGGCATCGACGTCACCGGCTCCAAGGGTCGGCAAGCTTCCGATCGTCTCACGAACGGTCGTCCAGTCCTCTTGGTTCGGGTGCGTCGGTTCCTTCAGCGTGATCGGCCCCAATCGCGACGCCAGAAGCACAAGCCGTCGTCGCGTCTGTGCCGCTCCGTAGTGACGACAATCGACCGGCCCGTATTCCACGTTGTACCCGGCATCCGTGAGCTTATTCACGAATCGTCGAAACATCGCCGTCCCTTCCAGGGGGGTGACATTCTCCATCGAAACGATGTCCGGGTTCGTCTCTTCCACGAGCTCGGAGAACCTTCGCAGCATCGCCCATCGTTCTTTATGGCTGCCGCGTGTTCCCTGCGTGTAGGTAGAAAACGGCTGACACGGGGCGCATCCCACTAAGACGCGGACGTTCGCCCCTGCCCATGCCTCTTCGGCTTCGCGAGCGGTGTATTCCCGGACGTCCTTGCAGACGAATTTCGCTTCGGTATTCCGCTCGAACGGGTGACGACAATGTTCGTCGATATCCACGCCTTCGACCACGCGTAGACCGGCCTCTTGAAGGCCATAGGTCAGCCCACCGGCACCACAAAATAGATCAATCGTGCGAATTTCTTTAGGTATCATTTGTCGATAAATTACCATTGTTTCATAGGTATAGACAACTTTATTCGGGTAAATGTCCAGCGGGGATAGCCGGGCATTGCATCTTGGCAACCGGTACGCCGGGCTTGATCGCAGCCATGGCGGTTTTTCGTGTACGCGAGCAACTGTGACGAGGTCCTTTCCGAGCGGATACCGACAACGGCCGTGCCGTCGCCTTCGAGAAACAGGCGTCTCGGTGCGTTTTCCGTCACCCTCTCGCCGGGAGACCAAAGACCACCGATCGTTTCGAAGTTATACTGCATACTTTATGTTGCGACTCTCGACGTCACCTCATCTATATAAGCCTACATCTGCCTGACTGAACAATCCACCATCATCCGCGTGGTCTTGGGTGCTCTGCGGGCATCTTCCGATGGTCGCACCCGCATATCTTCGATGCGGGCCGGGCTCTCGTGAACCGAGCCAGCAATCTGTCTCGGCCATTCGGCGTCGATCCCATGCGCGTAGTTGACCAGCCCTTTTGCGTGCTGAGCTTCTTCTTTGATTGGGGCCTTGCAGGCCCATCCCCCGTCAAGACCGAGCCCTTCGCATAAGCTGCGGGCGAAACCTTCGGAGCCGTGGCTCGGCTGCGCTTGCGCCCGCTCCACCTCCTTGAAGCTTTCGGTTTGTGACGGTCTCCCCCCGCTCACTGGCGCGGGCCTAGTCGGGTTGCATGCGCAACCCGCTACGCAATGGAAGGAAAATCCAATGGAAAAAGACGTTTATCAAAATGTGACCGGCAAGATTGTTGCCGATCTGGAGCAAGGCGAACTGACATGGCTCAAGCCGTGGTCAGCCGTATCGTGGCTCGAAGAAGCAAAGCTGCCGACCCGCGAAGAAAACCGGGTACAGGTCTTTCCCTCCTCCCTGCGTGTCCATCGGCTCGAGGAAGCTGAGACTATTCTCGCGGCGGCCGTCATCACCGGCACGCGGCGGCAGCAGCAACTGGACATCGTGCGTCACCTGATGAACGCGCCAAGGCGTTCGCGTCGGGTGATAGCTGTTCGATGAACCACACAAATCCTCTTTTCATTTCGCACCTCACCTGCTACCTGTGACGCACCTGAGATGGTATGATCGCGTGGTGCATGGGCTACATGTAGGTCTCCATCGTGAAGTTGCTGACCTGAGACATGGGTCTGTCAGTGCTTCGGAAGGTCCTCAGCCTGGACATGGGTCGGGCGGGTTTTTGGATTGATTTCCGGAACTCCCGTCGCAACGCGTCCGAGCGGTTCCGGTCAGCAAAGGAACCGCCGACAATGGCAAAACTAGCAGTTACATATCGGAAGATCACGGATCTTCATCCCCGCGCGGGCAACCCGCGCACCCATAGCCCGAAACAGATCGAACAGATCGCCGCCTCGATCCGCAAGTTCGGCTTCACCAACCCCGTGCTGACCGACAGCGACGACGGTGTCGTTGCCGGACACGGCCGTCTCGAGGCTGCAAGTCTCCTCGGCATGGCAGAGGTTCCGACACTCAGGCTCGGTGATCTGAGTGAAGCTGATGTCCGGGCCTATGTCATCGCCGACAACCGACTGGCCGAGAAGGCGGGCTGGGACCGGGACCTGCTCGGCGTAGAACTGAAGTATCTCGCCGAGCTCGATTTCGACTTCGACCTGACGCTCACCGGATTCGAACTGCCGGAGATCGACGCGCTGATCAGCAGCACCGATGCGGACGACACCACGCCGGCTTTGGAAGACGAGGTGCCCGGGGCGTTCTCCGGTCCCGCCGTCACCCGGCCGGGCGATATCTGGCAGATCGGCCGGCACCGGCTGATCTGCGGCGACGCCCTGAGGCCGGAGACCTATGCAGCGCTCCTCGGGGGCGAGAAGGCTGGCATGGTCTTCACCGATCCGCCCTACAATGTCCCGATCAACGGGCACGTTTCGGGTCTCGGCAAGGCCCGCCACCGGGAATTCGCGATGGCCTCCGGCGAGATGTCCCCGTCCGAGTTCATGGGCTTCCTATCCGCCGTGTTCGGGCTCCTCGTGCAGGCCTCGTCGGACGGGTCGATCCATTTTCACTGCATGGACTGGCGGCACATGAGTGAAATCCTCGATGCCGGGGCTGCCCGCTATTCGGAGCTGAAGAACCTCTGCGTCTGGTCCAAGACCAACGGAGGCATGGGATCGCTCTACCGCTCTGCCCATGAGCTGGTTTTCGTCTTCAAGTCGGGAACCAGGTCGCACATCAACAATGTCGAGCTCGGCCGCCACGGCCGCTATCGGACCAATGTCTGGACCTACGCCGGCGCGAACAGCTTTGGCGCGACCCGTGACAACGATCTGGCGATGCATCCGACGGTCAAGCCCGTGGCGCTGGTCAGCGATGCGATCCTCGACTGCTCGCGGCGGAAAGACATCATCCTCGATGCCTTTGCCGGATCGGGCACGACGCTGATTGCCGCAGAGAAGACCGGCCGGCGCGGATACGGGGTCGAGATCGACCCGGCCTATTGCGACACGATCATCACGCGGATGCATCGCGTCTGCAAACTGGGCGCGGTTCTGGCCGAAGACGGCCGGAGTTTTGACGCCGTCGCGGCAGAGAGGCTTGCGACAGAGGCCGGGGAGGACGCGGCATGAGCGAGGATAACGACGACAAGGTCGGTTACGGGCGTCCCCCGGAGAAGCATCGCTTCAAACCAGGTCAGTCCGGCAATCCGAGGGGGCGGCCGCGCCGGTCGCGGCGTGCTCCGACCCCGTCTCAGCGATATAAGGATGTTCTTATGGTTGCGGACACGATCATGGACATGAAGACGCCGGCGGGTATCCGGAAGGTCACGATCAGCGAGGCAATTATGTTCTCCATCGCCATGAACGCCATGAAGGGCAAAGTGGCGTATATGAAACTCTGGTTGCAGCTGGAAGACTGGGCAGTTGGCGAACGAAAGCGCCGGCATCCGACAATCCGCCTCATCGAAATGCTCCAGAACATCGTTGAAGACGTCCGAAAGGAGCCGGACCGGGATCTCGAGGAGGTTCTCGATGCCCACATCCACCTGATGAAAGGTAGGTACTGAATGCCCCTCCTGCGGCCCGTTTGCGCGGGCCGCAGGGATTCGCGATTTCGCCCGCAGCGGCAACGCACCCTCGCATTCATTTCATGGAGGGGTTTCGACGACGGTCCCGGACTTGCTAATCCAGCACATCGCCGATCTGGACCTCGAGAGCCTTCGCGATCTTCGCGACGACCGTGATGGTCGGATTACGCGAGGCACGTTCGAGATCGCTGATATAGGTCCGGTGGAGACCTGCCTCATCGGCAAAAGCCTCCTGGCTCAGGCCCTTTGCCTGGCGCAGCTATCGCAGGTTCTGTGCGAGGCGGTTGCGGACATCTTCCATATCCGGAGAGACACCGCCATGTCGTCATGCGGTCTACAGACGATCAGTGACATTCGGCTTGACTTCGCGATCGGTGCAAGGCGCCATGCCGTCACTGATCGAATGAATCCGGATGGCCGATGACGGGACAAGAAACGGATGTAGGCAAAGAGACGGGGCGTACCGCACCGGCGTCGTCGCGGCGCTTTACCTCGAAGCAGATGGGCGACGCTTGCGAAATGCTGGTAGCCGCCGAGCTGACACTGGCCGGCATTCCGGCGCTCAAGGTTCCCGACAACTGGCCGCACTATGACGTCATCGCCCAACCGGTCGGCGCGCTGGCGCAGCGCATCTCGGTGAAGTCTCGGACGTGGAAGCGGGGAGCCGCCTTCGTCGACTATAACGAGACCGACCATTTCGACTGGCTGGCGATCGTGCTTCTCTCCGGTGAGGACAGCCTGAACCGGATGATCTATTTGGTGCCGCGCAGCGAGGCCGACCGGTACGCGCGCCGCGACAAGCCGACGAGCAAAACGGCGAAGCTCCGGTATTTCCGTATCGACGAGGTAGACAAGCTCTTCGCCAGATACCGGGACAATTTTGATCTTCAGCCCGGAAGCGCAGGGGAAGAGATCGACGGCGCGCCCGGACCGTGACCTTTCACCTTACAGCGATCATCCAGACACCTGCCCACACCAATGTTCTCAGTGTGAGCTCCGAAAACCTCTGGACTGTGGAGGCAAAGGAAGCGGTGGTGGCCGCACCGCGGGGCCGTGCTGTGGAATCCGCCAGTCCTCCGGCGACCTCGAACCGATCGTCTGAGAACGCTAGCGCCAACTATCGAAATCCGTGCGGCGCAGACGATCTGCAAGTTCCTGCTGGACTTCGTTCGACCTGCAAGCGGTAGTGACGTGGCGCCGGCACAGCCGGTTCGTTCGGCGCCACGGCCCGGAACTCCGGGTTTTGCCTGGTAGAAGGGCCGGAAGGATTCCGGCCCGAACCAGGAGGCCAACCATGGCGAAGAACCCCACGACCACATCCGACATCACCTCAACCACTGCCCCGGTTCGCACTGAGAGCAAGAAATGCCAACTAATCGGCATGCTGAGCCGCGACGGCGGCACTACGATTACTGCGATCAGCTCAGCGCTCGGTTGGCAACCGCATACCACCCGCGCAGCGATCACCGGGTTGCGCAAGGCAGGCCACAAGGTCGAAACGGCCAAGCCGGAGGATGGCGACTCCGGGCTGATCTATCGGATCGCCCTCAGCGCTAGCGCCGATGTGACAGCCAATAACAGCGCAGAGGACAGTCAATGAGCGCGGCCTACCAACCGGTTGCCCTGAAGGACCTGCCCGAGGCTCTCACTGCTCTCGCAACCGCAGATCGCGCCGCCCTACTCGACCGCTGGCGAGAACTGATCGCGGCACCGCCCCCAAAGAACCTCTCGCTGCCGTTCTTGCGCCGCGCGCTCGCCTTTGAACTGCAGTGGCAGGCGCTCGGGGGCCCCAAGGCCCGAACGATCGAGGATCTGAACCGCATCGCCGCTGGCAGAGCGTCGCGGGCGTCTGTTGGCACCAGGCTGCGCTCCGGCGCCAAGCTCATTCGGGAATGGCAGGGGCGCACCTGGACCGTCGAAGTGATCGACGGCGGCTTTCTGATGGCCGGGGAGCGGTATGTATCGCTTTCCGCCATCGCCCGAAAAATCACGGGAGCCCGTTGGTCGGGCCCCGATTCTTTGGGTTGGCTGAGGAGGTTCGGCGGGACGATACGCCCACCAAGTCGTCTCATCGCAGAAAGGCGGCTTGAGATGGCCCGCCGAATCCGATGTGCAATCTACACCCGGAAATCCTCCGAAGAAGGACTTGATCAGGACTTCAACTCGCTCGACGCCCAGCACGAGGCATGCGCTGCCTATGTGACGAGTCAGAAGGCGGAGGGTTGGGTGCTCATCGCGACCCGCTATGATGACGGAGGGTTATCCGGGGGGACCCTGGAGCGGCCAGCGCTCCAGCGCCTGCTCGCGGATATCGAGGCGGGCCTCGTCGACCAGATTGTCGTCTACAAGATCGACCGGCTGACCCGTTCGCTCTCCGACTTCGCGAAAATTGTCGATCGGCTTGATGCAGCCGGCGCCTCCTTCGTCTCGGTCACCCAGTCCTTCAACACCGCCACCAGCATGGGACGGCTAACGTTGAACATGTTGCTGAGCTTCGCCCAGTTCGAGCGCGAGGTGACGGCGGAACGGATCCGCGACAAGATCGCCGCCTCGAAGAAGAAGGGGCTCTGGATGGGCGGCACAGTTCCCTTCGGCTACCAGCCTGACGGGCGCAGCCTGAAGATCGACGAGACCGAAGCGCCAATCATCCACCGCATCCATGACCTCTATCACGATCTCGGCTCGGTCCGCGCAGTCGCCGAACGTGCGGAAGACCTTGGCTATCGAACGCGGTTGCGGTCGTTCGCTACGGGCACCTCGACCGGCGGCACACCATTCAGCCGCGGGCACATCTATCAGATCCTGAGCAACCCGCTTTACGCCGGCCGCATCCGGCACCGGGATAAGATCTATGACGGGCAGCATCCCGCAATCATTGACCCTGCGGCATGGGACGAAATGCAAGAACGTCTTGCCTCCGAGGCGGCCCGCGTACGCGGTCGGTCGAACGCGGCGGAACGCTCGCCCTTGGTCGGCAAGCTCTTCGATGAGACCGGAGATCGGTTGACCCCGAGCCATTCTCGGAAAAACGGCAAGCGTCTGCGCTACTACATCTCGCGCAGGCTAGTCACCAACCGGCGTGAGAAACACGCCGATGCGTGGCGGTTGCCGGCCCGGGATCTTGAGAACGGAGTAGCACGGATTCTGCGGGATCACCTGCGCAAACCCACCTTGGTGACGGATCTGGTCCGGGACATCACGGCCGCCGAGGTTCGCGATCTGCAGGCGAAGCTTCGACAGGTCGCAAATGATTGTGACCCCGAGGGAGCCGCCGACGTCTGGGCACCGCTGCTGCGCCGCGCCGATATCGCGCAGGGTAGCATCCTCTTGCGGCTCGACCGGAAGGTCATGGCGGACCGGCTCGGCATCGCGCCGGATCGGATTGACGGTGCGGCTCGACGGATCAGTGCGTCCTTCCGGATGCAGCGCCGAGGTGTCGAAGCCCGCATCATTCTAGGTGCCGCCGTGCCGCAGGTCGATCCGGTGCTGGCGAAGAACATTCTGACGGCACAAGAATGGTATGCGGCGATCAAGGCTGGAGCCTCCTTTGGCGACCTTGCCATTCGAGAGAAGACCGCCTCGAGCCGCATCCAGCAGATGATCGGCCTAGCCTTGCTTGCCCCGGATGTTCTCGATCAAGTGGCAGCGGGTAGCCAGCCTGTTTCCTTCACGTCGGAATGGTTCAAACGAAGGCAGTTGCCGGCGGATTGGATTCAACAACGGGATATCGTCGACGGCATCTAGGGTCAGGACCCATTAATCGGCTTGAGGCTGACGTTCCTGCGTGATTCAAGCTCCCGAACTTGCGGGGGTGATGATGAGCAACCTTTTCTGGCTGACCGACGGGCAGATGGAGCGTTTGAAGCCGTTCTTTCCGAAGAGCCATGGCAAGCCTCGGGTGGATGATCGGCGGTTTCTGATTGGGATAATCTTCATCAATCGCAATGGCTTGAGATGGTGCGATGCCCCGCGTGAGTATGGGCCGCGGAAGACGCTCTACAACCGTTGGAAGCGGTGGGGTGATATGGGGGTTTTCGCCAGGATGATGGAGGGACTGGCCTCCGAGGGCCCGAGCAAAAGACCATCATGATCGACGCAACCTACCTGAAGGCGCATCGCACGGCTTCGAGCCTGCGGGTGAAAAAGGGGGGCCAGATGACCAGCGCGGACGCCTGATCGGCCGCACGAAGGGCGGGTTGAACACCAAACTGCACGCCGTCACGGACGCCAAGGGACGGTCCTTGAAGTTCTTCATGACCGCAGGCCAGGTCAGTGACTACACCGGAGCCGCCGCCCTGTTGGGCAGTCTGCCCGCTGCCGAATGGATGATCGCAGATCGGGGTTATGACGCCGACTGGTTCCGGGAAGCCGTGAAAGACAAGGGGATACGCCCCTGCATCCCCGGTCGGAAGTCGCGCGGAAAAGTCGTCCGCTACGATAAGCGGCGCTACCGGCGCCGCAACCGGATCGAGATCATGTTCGGTCGGCTGAAAGACTGGCGCAGGGTCGCAACCCGTTATGACAGGTGCGCTAAGACCTTCCTGTCCGCTGTCGCCCTCGCCGCTACCGTCATGTTCTGGCTTTGACGGTCAATGAGTCTGGACCCTAACCCCCCGGAAAACACGTCACAAATTCAGCGTAGAAATTGGGGTAGACGTTTGATTTTGAATAACTTTTCAGCTCCCTGGGGCACGCCCTTACGATGAACGCAATGGTCGACTTGGCGCCGTGACACCGCCTTTCTTATCGTGCCGCCGAGTGCCGCCTCAGTCGTTCCCTCCCGACACGACTGCAAGACACCAGCCTGTACAGTGTCGCGAGCCAATATATGGTTGACGCAAGAAAACTGAGCTCGATTGCGGCATGACGGCAAATTCTGACGAAGCACTGCAGGCGCTTCAGCGTGAGGTCCAGCGATTACTGGGTCGATGTTTGCTGCGGCTACAGCAGTACGAACGTCTGATCAAAGCTATCATGGCGGACTACGAAATCTCGGGGCCGGCTCATGCCTTGGAAGAAGTGAGGGCCGCGCGCATGACCGCCACCGCCGGCAAGACGCTCGGAACCATAGTCGGCGAACTCCTGGGATCGTATGTTGTTCCCAATGAGGTCGACACTCCGATACCGACCTCAACCGATACCTCTGATGGCCACATCTCAATCGGCAGCCGGCTGCAACTATCGTACGCGGATTTCGCCCGGACTGAGAATGACCTACGGGAATTGGTGCTTCTACGGAACAACCTGGTCCATCATTTCATTGACCAGCACGACATCGGAACCCTGAACGGATGCCGTGGCGGCCGCGATGCCTTGATCGAAGCCTACACCCGGATTGACCAGCATTTCGAAGAACTCCGGGCTTGGGCCAAAGGCATGCATGACGCTCGTCGGGCGCTCGCGGAAGTCGTACAGTCAGATGCATTCCACGAACTCGTGGTGAATGGCATTCGCCCGGATGGCACAGTGTTCTGGCCTGGCGCAGGTATTGTGCGCGCGCTGCGAGAGGCCGCCAGTGAGTTGGCTGTCGATGGTTGGACGACAGTCGAGGAGGCTGCCAGCTGGATTACGGAGCGGCATCCAGAACAACAGCCCGCGAATTATGGATGTAGTAGTTGGCGGCACGTCGTGCATGAATCGCGTTCCTTCGAACTACGGTACTTTGAAGTCGGCGGACGGCGCGTTGCTCGGTATCGGGGAAACGAACGCCCCGCGAACCCATGTTGAGTCCCTTCTGCAGGCAGGCTGTATCTTATGCCATACGAGGCTGGCTGGGTCGGCAGGCTGCCTGGGAATTAGGTGGCCATCAGCTTCCATTCAACCGAAAGTCAAGTCCAGCGCCGGAAGCGCCATCCGAAAACCGTATCGCGCCAAATGCCAAACAGAGACTCGGGCCGTTTTGGGCGGTTATTTCGCCTGTGTATTCAGGTCTCTAGGGGGCATCACGCCACGCATTTCGCGGAAAACACGCCGCAATGTGTGACGCGAAAAATCGTTTAATATCAATGGGCTATTTGGTGGCGGAGTGGAAGGGATTCGAACCCTCGAGACGGTTTCCCGTCTGCACCCTTAGCAGGGGTGTGCCTTCGACCACTCGGCCACCACTCCGCCGGCTTGTCTATTGGGGCGGGGCCGGGAAAACAAGTGGAAAGCGGTGCTCCGGATCTCAGCCTTTCTTCTTGCCGAAGGCCTCCGCAAGCTCGGCCGAGGCGCCGGCCAGCAGCACCTGTTCGGCTGTCGCCGCACCGAGCGCGCCGAGCTTGCCGGCCTCGTTGGCATAGTCGGTCATCGCACGCGACCAGAAGCTGCTCCAGAGCGTCATCATCTCGCCTGGCGTGTCCGCATCGGCAAACTGCGCGAGCAGGGCGCGGTCCTTTTCGTAGCGCGTCTTGAGGAAGTCGAGCAGTTCGATGTTCTGCCGCAGGACGGCGTCCATCGCCTTGGCCTGGGCGTTGAGCGCCGCCACGACTCCACCGCCCGTCAGGTCCTTGCCGCCCATGAAGCTCTCGAAGGGATTCGACTGAGTTTTCTCGCGTGCCATGGCATTTCCTTTCCGGCTGGCCCCGTTACGGGACAGGACAAGCATAACACTAGCAGCCCCGGCACGCTTTGACGTTGAGGTGAGTCAATGTTCCCGGCGGACAGCCGCCTCAGGCGTTGAAGAGGAAGTGCAGGACGTCGCCGTCCTTGACCTCGTATGACTTCCCCTCGACGCGGAACTTGCCGGCCTCGCGGGCGCCGGCCTCGCCCTTGCCGGCCACGTAGTCGTCATAGGCGATGGTCTCGGCGCGGATGAAGCCGCGTTCGAAATCGCCGTGAATGACGCCGGCCGCCTGCGGCGCGAGCGTGCCCTTCTCGATCGTCCAGGCGCGGGCCTCCTTCGGGCCCACGGTGAAATAGGTCTGAAGCCCGAGGAGATCGTAGCCCGCCCGGATCAGCCGGTCGAGCCCGGCCTCGTGCAACCCCATCTCCTCGAGGAACATCTCGGCGTCCTCGGCGGGCATCTGGGCCAGCTCCTCCTCGATCCTCGCCGAGATGACGACCGATGCCGCGCCCTGTTCCCCGGCCATCCGGGCGACCTTCGCCGACAGCGCATTGCCGCTTGCGGCCGATGCCTCCTCGACATTGCACACATAAAGCACCGGCTTCGCGGTCAGAAGCTGCAGCATGTCCCAGGCCTTGCGGTCGTCCTCCGCCACGGTGACGGTGCGGGCGGGCCGGCCGGCCTCGAGTGCCGCAAGCGCCTGTTTCATCAGCCGTTCCTGCGCCACCGCCTCCTTGTCGCCGCCCTTGATCTTGCGGGCGATGCCCGCCAGCCGCCGCTCGATCGACTCCATGTCGGCGATCATCAGTTCGGTCTCGATCGTCTCGGCATCGGCAAGCGGGTCGATCCGGCCCTCGACATGGGTGACGTCGCCATCCTCGAAGCAGCGCAGCACATGGGCGATGGCATCGACCTCGCGGATATTGGCGAGGAACTGGTTGCCGAGGCCCTCGCCCTTCGACGCGCCGCGCACGAGGCCCGCGATATCCACGAAGGTGATCCGCGTGGGAATGATCTGCTTCGACCCGGCGATGGCCGCGAGCGCCTCGAGCCGCGGGTCGGGGACCGCGACGTCGCCCACATTCGGCTCGATCGTGCAGAACGGAAAGTTCGCGGCCTGCGCCGCGGCGGTGCGCGTCAACGCGTTGAAAAGCGTCGACTTGCCGACATTCGGCAGCCCGACGATGCCCATTCTGAAACCCATATCCCGTTCCCGCCCCGCGATCTTGAATCTGCCCGCTTCTACGCAACCCGCCCGGGGCGCGCAAGCAAGGGGGCGTGGCAGGCTTGTCACGGTCGCGCATCGGGGCGCGGGAAGAAATCCGGCAGGTTGTTCCCTTATCTCTCGCGGGATGTAAACCTGCGGATGAGATCGACCATGCCGGAGGAAAAGATGATCAGGGCGGCCCTTGTCTCTGCCCTTGTGGCCGTGTCCGCGCCGGCGCACGCCGCGGACTGGGTGCTGGGCTTCGGCACCACCGATTTCTCCGCCAAGGGTGCGGTCGATTCGGGGCTGCTGGTGGCGGAACTGCACGGTCGCGCGTTCAATCCGGGGCACCGGCTGGCCTTCAAGCCCGGCCTTGCCGCAGTCGTCGATCTGCATGGCGATCTCTGGATCCGCGCCGGGATACAGGCCGAACTGCCGTTCGGGCAAAGCGCCTGGTTCGCCGAAGCCTCGGTCATGCCCGGTTTCTACGACGACGCGCTGAAAAACAACGACCTCGGCAGCGCCTTCGAGATCCGCAGCCTTGTCGGGATCGGCTACGGCCTTGCCGGCGGGACGCGGGTATCGCTTGCCATCAACCACAAATCGAACGCCGGCATCGGCTCGCACAATGCCGGCGTCAATGCCGTGACCATGCGCTTCGGCCGGTCGTTCTAGACGCCCGCTGCCCATACTCGCCTCGCCGGATGCGCCGGGGCGGCTCGAACCTGCGCTGCCGGCCGGGGCCGAGGGCCATTGCCTTTGCCCCGGCTTTTCTGCATGACCGCCGGTGTGCCGCGAGGAGACAGCCATGACCCGGATCGACCAGAAGTTCGCCGCCCTGAGGGCCAAGGGCCGCAAGGCCTTCGTCGCCTATATCATGGCGGGCGACCCCGATCTCGACACCTCGCTTGCGCTGATGCGGGGCCTGCCGGGGGCGGGCGTCGACGTGATCGAACTCGGCATGCCCTTCACCGATCCGATGGCCGACGGCCCGACGATCCAGCTTGCCGGTCAGCGCGCGCTCGAGGCTGGCCAGACGCTGCAGAAGACGCTCGACATGGTGGCCGAGTTCCGCAAGGGCGACGCCACGACGCCGGTGGTGATGATGGGATACTACAACCCGATCTACAGCCGCGGCGTGGCCCGCTTTCTGGCCGATGCCAAGACGGCTGGTGTCGACGGGCTCATCGTCGTCGACCTGCCGCCCGAGGAGGATTCCGAGCTCTGCATACCGGCGCAGGAGGCCGGGCTGAACTTCATCCGGCTTGCGACGCCCACGACCGACGACCGCCGGCTGCCGAAGGTGCTGCAGAACACCTCGGGCTTTGTCTACTACGTCTCGATCACCGGCATCACCGGGGCAGCTGCCGCGCAGGCCGCGGATGTCGCGCCCGAGGTCGCCCGGATCAAGGCCGCGACCGATCTGCCGGTCATCGTCGGCTTCGGTATCCGCACGCCCGAGGCGGCGCAGGCGATCGCACGTGTCGCGGACGGTGCCGTCGTCGGCACCGCCATCGTGCAACTCGTGGCCGAGAACCGGCCGACCGAAGAGATCCTGGCCTTCGTGAAAGGCCTCGCCGACGGCGCCCACGCCGCCTGACCGGCTCTTCCTTCCTCCTCCGGCGGGCCGGCCCGGCGACGGTTCGGCAGCATCGCCATGTGCCGTCGGGTGCGCCATCCCCGTGCCCGCCGCCCGGCCCTTGCGTCGGGAACCGAAAATTGGTAACATAAAGTTACCAATTTGAGGAAAGCCATGCCGGTCATCACCTGTATCGAGGATCTGAAGCGGATCTATCGCCGTCGCGTGCCGCGAATGTTCTTCGACTATGCCGAATCCGGCAGCTGGAGCGAACAGACCTTCCGCGAGAACGTCTCCGACTTTGCCGATATCCGGCTGCGCCAGCGGATCGCGGTCGACATGACCGGCCGCAGCACGGGCTCGACCATGATCGGGCAAGAAGTGGCGATGCCGGTGGCGCTGGCTCCGGTGGGGCTGACCGGGATGCAGAATGCCGACGGCGAAATCAAGGTCGCGCGCGCAGCGGCAAGATTCGGCGTCCCGTTCACCCTCTCCACCATGTCGATCTGCTCGATCGAGGATGTGGCCGAGCACGCCCGGGCGCCGTTCTGGTTCCAGATCTACACGCTCAACGACGACGACTTCAACCGCCGGATCATCGGCCGGGCCAAGGCGGCGGGCTGTTCGGCGCTGGTCATCACCGTCGATCTCCAGGTGCTCGGCCAGCGCCACAAGGACCTGAAGAACGGCCTTTCCGCGCCGCCCAAGCTGACCATCCCGACGATGCTCAACCTCGCCACGAAATGGGGCTGGGGGCTCGAGATGCTGGGAACCAGGCGGCGCTTCTTCGGCAATATCGTCGGCCATGTCGAAGGGGTGAGCGACCCGTCCTCGCTCTCGGCGTGGACGGCGGAAAAGTTCGACCCGGCACTCAACTGGGACAAGATCCGCGCGCTCATGGACATGTGGGGCGGCAAGGTGATCCTGAAGGGGATCCTCGACCCCGAGGATGCCGGCAGGGCGGTCGAGGTCGGTGCCGATGCGATCGTCGTTTCCAACCACGGCGGACGGCAGCTTGACGGGGCGCTTTCGTCGATCCGGATGCTGCCGCAGATCGTCGCGGCTGTCGGCGGGCGGACCGAGGTCTGGATGGACGGCGGCATCCGCTCCGGCCAGGACGTCCTCAAGGCGTTGGCACTCGGCGCGCGCGGGGTGATGATCGGGCGGGCCTATGTCTACGGGCTCGGCGCGATGGGCGAGGCCGGAGTTACCCGGGCGCTCGAGGTGCTGCACAAGGAACTCGACACGTCGATGGCGCTTTGCGGCGAGCGCGACGTGACCGCACTCGGCCGGGGGAACCTGCTTCTGCCCATGGGATGGGAAACCGCCTACGCCTGAGCCGCGGTCCGGCGCGATCCCAGCCGCTGCACGAGCGGCACTGCCAGAAGCAGCACGGCGGCCAGGACGAGGAAGACCGCCCGAAGCCCCCAGCTCTCGGCGACCAGCCCCATGAGCGAGGGGCCGAGGAAGAAGCCGGAGAAGCCGAGCATCCAGGCGCGCGAGATGGCGAGGGGGCCCTGGTCGGGGCGGACAAGGCGCACGAGGATCGAATTGGCCGAAGGCACCACGACGGCAACGCCGATGCCGATGAAAGCGATGCCGCAGACGGCAACGACAGGCGCCGCGGCGATGCCGGTGACGGCCGCCCCCACGGCCCCGGCCACGGTCGACCACTGGATGAGCCGCACCTCGCCGATCCGCTCCGCCAGGACCTGGCCCGCGAGCCGCCCGAAGCCCATGGTCAGGCCGAGCGCCACGGGCCCGAAGCCGCCAAGGCCGTGGGCGCCCTGCAGCGTGCGTTCGATATGCAGGGCGGACCAGACCTCGGTTGCATTCTCGGCCACGAAGGAAATGAAGAGAATCGAGGCGGTCAGCAGCACAGGCACCCAGGGCGGCCCCGCGGCACCCGGGGCCGCCGCTTCCGCCGCGGGCCGGGGCAAGCCGGGCCCCATGAGGCGGACGAGAACGAGGGCCGCGAGCATCAGAATGCCGAAGATCGTCGGCGTGTCGGCGTCGAAACGGCGCATGACGCTCGCGAAAAGGGCTGCCGCGGCGAAGCCGAAGGAGAACATCGCATGTCCGACATTCATCAGGTGGCGTCGGTGGCGCGTCTCGAGCCGGGCGATCTCGATGTTGGCGCCGATGTCCAGAAATGTCAGGCTGACCCCGACGAGGGCCATCGCGACGGCGAAGCCTGCCGGCGTTTCGGGCACGAGCGGATAGAGGAAGACGAGCAGCATCGCCGCGCCCGCGATCGTCAGTGCATTGCGTCCAAGTCGCGCAATAAGCCGCGGTGCGACGGCGAGCATGGTGATGGATCCCGCGGCGGCCATCATCATGGCCAGGCCGAACTCGGCATCTGTGGCGTTCACGCCGGGCTTGATCTCGGGGACACAGGCAGCAAAGCCGCCGGCGAAGAGGCCGACGGCTGCAAGCGCGGCGCTCGGGCTGCGCGCTGTCCTGATCGCTGCCGCGAGCGACATCTCGTGACGCCTATCGTTCCCGCCTTCCGCGCCCTGTCTAGCATGGCTCCGCCCGAACGCATAGGGCGTTTCCTGTCAGACTGGAGGACGAACGCAGAATCCGCTTCCCTCGGCAGGGGAAGCGCTTTATAGGCAGCGCCTCATGGGCATGCACCCTTGGAGGATGCCCGGTTAACCATGGAGAGACCAATGGCCAAAGAGATCCCGGATCTTAAGGCCGAGGTACGGACGGGGACAGGCAAGGGGGCCGCCCGTCAAGCCCGTCGCGAGGGCCACGTACCCGGCATCGTCTACGGCGGCGGAGCGGATCCCCTGCCGATCAACGTCGATTACTATGCGCTTCTGAAGCGGCTGAAGGCGGGGCGGTTCCTGTCGACGCTCTTCAACCTGAAGGTCGAGGGCCATCAGGACGTGCGCGTGATCTGCCGCAACGTCCAGCGCGACGTCGTGAAGGATCTGCCGACCCATCTCGACCTGATGCGGCTGAAGCAATCCTCGCGGATCAACCTCTTCATCCACGTCACCTTCGAGAACCAGGACAAGGCGCCGGGCTTCCGCAAGGGCGGCACGCTTGTCATCGTGCGTCCCGAGGTGGAGCTCGAGGTGACGGCGGGCGACATTCCCGACCACATCACGGTCGACCTGACCGGGCGCGAGATCGGCGACGTCATCCATATCGGCGACATCGACCTGCCGAAGGGCGCCGTGCCGACGATCAAGCGGAACTTCGTCATCGCCAACATCGCGGCGCCGTCGGGCCTGCGCTCGGCCGAAGCCGGCGAAGGTGAGGGCGAGTCGGAGACCGCCGAGGAATGATCGGCCCTTGTCGACGAAATTAGGGGGGCGGTACCGGAAGGTGCCGCCCCTTTCCGCATGCGCGCCAACCGTGGCCGAAGTGGTCCGCCGTCAGCGGTCCTTCAGCTCGATTTCGAGAAAGCTGAGCGGCGCGCTGCCGCCGTTGAAGACGTTGTGCTCGACGCCGGCCGCGCGCGAATAGGGCAGGCCCTGCGTCAGGGAGGCCGTTGATTCGCTGCCGTCCGGGGCGGTGATGCGCAGCAGGCCGTCGGTCAAGGGAACGATCACATAGGGCAGGGCGTGGCGGTGGGGGCCGGTTTCGTCGCCGGGTGCGAAGTCGAAGCGGTTCACGATGACGCGGTCGTCGTCGATGAGGATTGCATGGCGGGCCAGAGGCATGGTCTTCTCCCGGGGAACGGGCCGGATCGGCCGCGGCGTGGCACGGGGCGCGGCTGTCCGGGCCCGGTGATGCGACGATAGACAGATCCGGCGCGAGAGGCTATCGCCGATGCATGGCTCACGATGACGAGATCGACGAAGAGATCGACGCGCGGGATCTGCTCTGCCCGCTGCCGGTGCTGAAGGCGCGCAAACGCCTGCAGGCGATGAAACCGGGCAGGGTGCTCCGGCTGCTTGCGACCGATCCGGCGGCCATCGTCGACGTGCCGCATTTCTGCGCCGAGGCCGGGCACGACCTGCTCGCCACCGCCGCCGACGGAAAGGCGCAGGCCTATCTGATCCGCAGGGGCGGCGATCGCTGAACCCGACCGGGCGCCTCAGACGTGGCGGGCACGGTCCTCGGCGGCGGCCAGATCCGCGGCGGTGTTGATGTTGAAGAAGGCGCCCGTTTCCGCGAAAGTCACGACAGCTGCGCCGTGGCGTGCGGCAAAGCGGCCGACGCGGCGTTCGCCCGCCTCGAGCGAGCTGCGAAGATCGTCGCGCAACCCCACAGACCAGACGGCAAAAACCGGATGCTGGCGCGGGGTGGCGCCAGGCTCTTCGCCGGCGGCCACGGCGACACCCATCGGCCGCATCGCGGTGGCGAGACGCCGGGCGAGGTCTTCGGGGAAGAAGGGCGTGTCGACCGCGACCGTCACGATCGCCGGCGCGCCGAGACCGGCAGCCCAGTCGAGCCCCGCCAGGATCCCGGCGAGCGGGCCGGGGTGGTCGGCGGCGCTGTCGGGCAGCACCGGCAGGCCGAAGCCCGCGAACCGGTCGGGATCGCCATTGGCGCTGAGCGCGAGAGGCGCGCACTGGGCAGAGAGCCGGGCCGCGACATGGGCGAGAAGCGGGCGCCCGGCAAGGATCTGCAACGCCTTGTCGGCGCCATCCATGCGCCGGGCGCGGCCGCCGGCGAGGATCACGCCGGGCAGAACCGGGGGCGGGGCGTCAGCCGGCATCGGCGCGCCCTGACGGCGGCGCTGCGTCAGGACCGCAGGAGGCGCAGATGAGACCGGTCAGCATTGCGTCGATTGCCTCGCTTGGGTCCGCAGGTGCCGCGGCCAGGGCACGGCTTCCGCTTTGCGCCGGCATTCTGAACGCCCTCCCCGGGGTCTGCAAGGGTTGGGCCGATGCTGACCTGTGCGAATGCGCCAGAGCGTGGTCGTTCCGGTGCTTCGTCCCGGCGCTCATCGGCGAGGCGCCAGGTGCCGGAATCGTCACCTTTGCCGCGGCCCCGGAAGCCGACCTAAGCGATTTCAAACTGTTTTCAGGCGATCTTGCCAAACCGCTCGAAGCCGATCGGGCGGCGGCTCCGGCCTGATGCCGGCGCGTTCCGGGCCGAGTTGGCCGCCAGACCACCGAGGCGGCCCGGCTCCGGTCCGGCAGTCACCGGCGCAAAGGCGCTCTGATCCCGCGGCTTGCCTTGTTCTTCGGGTCGCACTTTGTGTAAAGGAGGCGCGATTGCCTGTAGAAGCGCCATTGCCGAGGCCGAGATGAAGATCGCCCATCGCGAGATTTCCACCGCCCATCCTCCGCTCGTGATTGCCGAGATCGGCATCAACCATGGCGGCGATCTGGCCGTGGCAAAGGAGATGGTGCGACTTGCCGCCGGGGCGGGCTGCGAGATGATCAAGCACCAGACCCACATCCTCGAAGACGAGATGACCGAGGAGGCGAAGTCGATCTTCCCGCCCAATGCCGATGTCTCGATCTGGGACGTGATGGCCTCCTGTGCGCTCACGCTGGAGGAGGAGGCCGAACTCAAGCGCTATACCGAAAGCCTCGGGCTGATCTGGATCTCGACGCCCTTCTCGCGCGCCGCCGCCGATTTCCTCGAGGAGCTTGATGTGCCGGCCTACAAGATCGGCTCTGGCGAGGCCGACAACCTGCCGCTCATCCGACACATCGCGCGCAAGGGCAGGCCGGTGATCCTGTCGACCGGCATGCAGACGATAGAGACGCTGCGCGCCAGCGTCGCGATCCTCGACGAGGCCGGGGTCGACTATGCGCTTCTGGAATGCACCAACCTCTATCCGAGCCCGGCGGAGATCGTCTCCCTGCGCGGGGTGAGCGAGCTTCGCGCCGCCTTCCCGAAGGCCGTCATCGGCTTTTCGGACCACTCCATCGGCCCCGAGATGGCACTGGCCTCGGTCGCGCTCGGTGCCGCGATCCTCGAGCGGCACTATACCGACACGCGCTACCGCAAGGGGCCCGACATCATCAATTCGATGGACCCGGCCGAGCTGCGGTTCCTCATCGACCGCTCGCGCGAGATCTGGATTGCGGCCAACAATCCCAAGGCGCGCAGCGCCGCCGAAGAGCCGGTCTACCGTTTCGCGCGGGCAAGCGTTGTGGCGGACCGCGATCTGGCGGCCGGCCATGTGATCGGCGAATCCGACATCTGGGCCCGGCGCCCGGGATCGGGCGAGATCGCCGGCTACGAGTTCGACAAGGTTCTGGGCCGGCGCCTGACCCGCGCCGTGACGCGCAACACGCAGCTCAGATGGAGCGATCTTGAGGACTGACAGGTGATCTCCGGCTGGAAGCTCCGGCGGGAACTGGTAAGGCTCGGACGGCAGCTCAGGGCCATCCCGGAGGCGTTCTGGGAACCGGTCGCGCAACGCGCCCACGATCGCCGCTTTGCCGCGGGCTTTCCGGTCGCGACGGGGGCCGTGCCGGCGTCCGCCAAGATCGCGCTTCTGCTCATCTACCAGCCGCGCAAGGTCGCGGCGTCGATCGTCCATACCTGCGACCATCTCGTGTCCAGGGGCTATGCGCCCCTCGTGGTCAGCAACACGGCGCTCACCGACGCCAGCCGGGCGGCGCTGCTGCCGCATGTCTGGCAGATCATGGAGCGGCCCAATTTCGGCTACGATTTCGGGGGCTATCGCGACGGGCTGCGGCATCTCTGGGCCGCGGGAATGACGCCCGACAAGGTATTGATCCTGAACGACAGCGTGTGGTTCCCGCTTGATCCCGGGGAGGAAATGATCGCGCGAATGGAGGCGTCCGACGCCGATGTCGTCGGCTCGATCATGCGCGGCCGCGAGGCGCGCCGGGGCGGGCGCGGGCTCAGGTTCCTCGAATCCTATTGCACCATGCTCGACGGTCGGGTCTTCGCGTCGCGGCAGATGCGCCGATTCTGGGAAGACATGCGGCTGACCTCCAACAAGTTCAAGGTGATCCGGCGCGGCGAAAGGGCCCACAGCGAGGCGCTGGAAGAGGCCGGCTTCCGCCTCGCCTCGGTCTACCGGCGCGAGGATTTCCTGGCCGCGCTCGAGCGGCAGGACGATGCGTTCCTGCGCCGCACGCTCGTCTACGCGGCGTTCCAGGAGGCGTCCGACATGGCCGCGCGCGACCGTATCCTGGCTGCCGAGGACGGCCCGGCCTGGCGCGAACGGGCGCTCGACTTCATCCGCCGCGCCGAGGCGCGCGGCCAGTTCTACAGCCAGTTTCCCTATGCCAATGTCCGCCTTCTCGGCTATCCCTTGCTGAAGAAGAGCCGCGACCGGCCGAGCACGCTCTGGCGCGGTGCCCATGCCCGCGCCGTGGAGGCGGGCGATCTGCCGGCACCGCCGGAACCGATCCTGTCGGAACTGCGCATGCGGATCGGGCGTGACATCGCGGGGCCGAGGCCATGAGCGCGCGCCGCGGCGGCCGGGCGGGGGCGCCATGACCATCTCGATCTCGCACCGCTTCATCTTCGTGCATGTGCCGAAGACCGCCGGCACGGCGCTCACCGCGGCCTTGCAACCCTTTGTCGGCCCCGACACGCGGACCATCTGGCGGTCGATCCTGCGACGGCTACCGGTCCGCGAGGCACCCGAGCGGGCCTATCTGCGCAAGCACGACCCGGCCACGAAGATCATCGCCAAGCTGTCGCGCCCCGTTTACGACGGCTTTCATTCCTTCACCGTGGTGCGCAATCCCTTCGACCATGCGGTCTCGCACTACGAGTTCATGAAGGAGTTCCGGATCCGCAAGGTGGCCGAGAAGATCGCCGCAATGAGCTTCGAGGAGTATCTCGACTACCGGATGAAGGCGCCCTTCTGGAACGACACGTTCTTTGCCCGCCAGCCGAACCAGAGCTGGTTCGTGACCGACCGTTCTCTGGCAGGATCGGCGGGCGGGGCAGGATCGGCGGGCGGGTCGGGATCGGCAGGTGGGTCGGGGGCGCTTCTGGTGAATCGGGTGATGTATTTCGAGACGCTGGCGGCCGATTTCGACCGGCTCGTGGCCGATCTCGGGCTTGCCGGCGCAACGCTCGCCCATGTCAACAAGACCCGGGCGAAGTCGGAGGCGCGGCCCTACCCCGACTATTACGACGCAGCCACGACCGAGATGGTGCGGCACTACTATGCCGAGGATTTCGCAACCTTCGGCTATTCGACCGATCTCGACAGGCGCGCGCCGCTCTGGCGGGTCGGCGCGGGAGGGAACTGAGCCATGGCCCTGCCGCCACTCTGGAAGATCAAGCGCGAGATGATGCGCCTTGGCGCGCAGATCGAGCGGCGGCTGATGGAGATCTACGAGCCGCCGCTCCAGCGTCGGCACGACCGGCGCTTTCCGCGCAACCTGACGGTTGCCGAGGGGGCGCTGGCGCCGGGCGGCAAGATCGCGATCTTCGTGCTGTTCCAGCCACGGGGGATCGCGGCCTCGACGTTTCTCGCCTGCGACTACCTGATCGCGAACGGCTATGCGCCGCTCCTGATCTCGAACGCGCCGCTTGCCGATACGGACCGGGCGCGGCTGCTCGCGAAGGCCTGGAGGGTGATCGAACGCCCGAACCGCGGCTACGATTTCGGCGCCTATCGTGACGGCATCCGCTTTGTCGATCACCTGGGGCTGCGGCCGGACCGGCTGATCGTGATGAATGACAGCACCTGGTTCCCGCTGCGCGCCAACGACCCCGCAATTGCCCTGCTCGAGGCGAAGCCGGATCCCTTTACCGGACTCGCCTACAAGTTCGAACCCTCGTTCCGGCT
Source organism: Albidovulum sp. (assembly GCA_020637635.1). GTDB lineage: Bacteria > Pseudomonadota > Alphaproteobacteria > Rhodobacterales > Rhodobacteraceae > Albidovulum. Next base: position 107,352 of record JACKKB010000004.1, on the reverse strand, counting down.
CGGTGCGCCACATGTGGAATCGCATTTCCTGATGTTCACCCGCGAGGCGATGGCAAGCGCCGCCTACCGCGACTTCTGGAAGGGCTACGTGAGTTCCAGTTCCCGTTTCAGAACCATCCAGGCGGGCGAGAAGGGGCTGACCGCGGCGATGTTCGCGGCCGGCTTCAGGACCGAGGGGCTGGCCTCGAAAAACGCGCTGCGGGCGGCGCTCAGGGGTCTGGATGCGGCCGGGCTGCGCAAGGTCGTGGAGGAGGCGGTCGTCCATATCGCCGAGGTGGAGGACGAGCGTCTGCGACTTCTGGAGGAATACCGCGACAGCCCCGGCTGGATCGAGCGCGCGCGGGACTTCACCGACGAGATGCTCTACACCTTCACCTTCCTGCATTCGACGAGCCTGTTCTATGCCACCGCGACGCTTCTGCATCTGCCGTATCTGAAGAAGTCGGGCGAGCTGCGTTTTCACCTGGCGCGCAAGAAGGTCCTGTCGCTGAACGCCCGCGGCGAGATCGACGCCATTGATCCCGTCGTTCTGGCCGAGATACAAGCGGCAGTGGACGGGTTCGACGAGGATGCGGTGCGTGCGGATTACTGGGAGCGCTTCAGGCAAGTCGCGGGCGCGCGTGCCCGCGGGCGCAGCTGAGCCGCGCGCGGGAGGTCCGGCATGACGCGATCGCTGCTTTTCGTGACCGGCACGCGGGCCGATTTCGGCAAGCTCGAACCGCTCGCCACGGCCGCTCGCGACGCGGGTTTCCCGGTCTCGTTCTTCGTCACCGGCATGCACATGCTGCACCGTTACGGGCTGACCAAGAACGAGGTGCACCGGATGGCGGGCGTCGCCGTGCACGAGTTCCTGAACCAGCGGCCGGGCGACGCGCAGGATATCATCCTCGCCAAGACGGTGACCGGCTTTTCCGACTACGTCACCGAACATCGCCCCGATCTCGTCGTCGTGCATGGCGACCGGGTCGAGGCGCTGGCAACCGCGCTTGTCGCGGCCACCAACTACATCCGCTCGGCGCATGTCGAGGGCGGCGAGGTCTCGGGCACCATCGACGAGGTGTTCCGGCACTGCAACACCAAGCTCGCCAGCCAGCATTTCGTCTCATCCGAGGGGGCGGCCGAACGGGTCAGGGCCCTCGGCGAGCCCGACGGCTCGATCCACGTGATCGGTTCGCCGGAGCTCGATTTCCACGCGGGCCCCTCGGGCGTGACGCTCGACGAGGTGCGGGCACGCTACGACATTCCCTTCACCGACTACGGCATCGTCGTCTTCCACCCGGTCACCTCCGAGGCGGCTTCGATGGCGGCGCAGGCGCAGGCGCTTTGCGGCGCGCTCGCGGCTTCGGGGCGCAGTTTCGTGCTCATCGCGCCCAATAACGACCCCGGCTCCGAAGCGATCTTCGCCGCGATCGAGGGCTTGCCGCGCGACCGTTTCCGCATCATCCCCTCGATGCGGTTCGCGCATTTCTCGGAACTGATGAAGAACGCGGCGGCAATGATCGGGAATTCCTCGGCCGGTGTGCGGGAGGCGCCGTTCCTGGGGCTTGCCTCGCTCGATATCGGCAGCCGGCAGTCGAACCGCTCCGACGCGGGCTCGGTCACGGTCTGCGACGCGACCGACGGGGCCGCGATCGCCGCGTTTCTCGCCGGCGAATGGGGCCGGCGCCATGCGCCGCACATGGCCTTTGGCGTAGGCCGGGCGGCGGAACGGTTTGTCGCCGTCCTCAGGGATCCGGCCTTCTGGGAAGGCACGCTGCAGAAGAAGTTCCGCGACTATGACGGACGCGGGGCGGCGAGCGGCGCATGAGCGCGCAGGACGGGCCGGCCCTGCGCGCCTATCTTCTCGCCATGCGGCTTGCAGCACCGATTGCCCCCTTCTTGCTCCGCCGCCGTCTGGCACGGGGCAAGGAGGATCCGCAGCGAATGGGCGAGAAGCTCGGCCGGGCCACGCTTGCCCGGCCGCCGGGGCGTCTTGTCTGGCTGCATGCGGTCGGGCTCGGCGAGGTCATGGCGCTGCGCGGGCTGATCGAGGCGATGGCGCAGGTCGCGCCCGACCTATCGTTCCTCGTCACCTCGACGGCGCGCAGCTCGGCCAGGGTCTTTGGCGCCAACCTGCCGCCGCGCACGCAGCACCAGTTCCTGCCGATCGACGCGCCGCGCTATACCCGGCCGTTCCTCGATCACTGGCGGCCGGCTCTGTCGGTCTGGTCGGAACAGGATCTCTGGCCGGGGATCGTGCGGGAAACCGCGCTGCGCGGCGTGCCGCTCGCGCTGGTCAACGTGCGGCTGAACGACCGCGCCGGGGGGGCGCGCGGCCGGGCGCGCGGGATCTACCGTGACAGTTATCGCCGCTTTGCGCTGATCGGCGCGCAGGACGAGACGAGCGCGCGGGCACTGCAGGCGCTGGGCGCGCCGGGGCCGGTCCCGCTTCACGCCTCGCTGAAGATCGGCGCGCCGGCGCTTGGCTGCGATGGCGCGGTGCTGGAGGCCCTGCGCAGGGCCTTCGCCGGGCGGACGCTCTGGTGCGTGGGCTCGTCGCATGCGGAAGACGAGACGGTGGCGCTTGCCGCCCATGCCGCGCGGCTTGCGCGCGATCCGGCGGGCTGCCTGATCATCGCGCCGCGCCTGGTCGACCGCGGGGCCTCGATCGCGGCAGCGGCGCGCGCGGCGGGGTTCGCGGTCGCCGCGCGTTCGACCGGGGCGGGGCCGGAGGGGGCCGCCGTCTATGTTGCCGACACGTTCGGCGAGATGGGGCTCTGGTATCGGCTCGCGCCGGCGGTGCTCATGGGCGGCAGTTTCGGCCCGGTCGAGGGGCACAACCCCTGGGAGCCGGCGCGGCTCGGCGCCGCGGTGCTTCACGGGCCGCGGACGGCGAATTTCGCGGGCGACTACGCCAGGCTCGACGCCGCCGGGGCGGCGCGCATGGTGGCCGATGCCGATGCCCTTGCCGCCGCGCTCGCCGATCCGGCCACGGCGGCGATGCCGCCGCGCGCAGAGGCGCTGATCGCGGCCGGAGCAGGTGAGATTGCGGCGCTTGCCCGCCGGATCGTGGCGCTGGTGCCGGCCAGGGGTGGCGCGGCATGAGCGGGCAGTTCCCCTCGCCGAAGCTTCGCGCGGCGCTTCTGGCCTACCGGCTTCTCTGGTGGCTCGGGCTGCCCCTGGTTCTTGCCTATCTCTGGCGCCGGGCGCGGCGGGATGCCGACTACTGGCGCGCCCTTGGCGAACGCTTCGGCCGCTTGCCGGCCTTCGCCCCCGGGGCGGTCTGGATCCATGCCGTCTCGCTCGGCGAGATGCGCTCGGCCGCGCCCCTGGTGCGGGCGCTACTGGATCGCGGCGAGCGGGTCGTGACGACGCATTTCACCCCCGCCGGGCGCCGCTCGGCCCACGCGCTCTTCGCGCCGGAGATCGCCGCCGGACGGATGCGGCCGGTCTGGGTTCCGTTCGAGCTCGGCTTCGCGTGGCGCCGCTTCCTGCGGCAGCTCCGGCCGCGCTACGGGCTGGTGATGGAAATCGAGATCTGGCCGGGCATGATCATGGAGGCGCGCCGCGCGGGCGTGCCGCTTTTCATGTGCAACGCGCAATATCCCTCCAGGAGTTTCGCGCGCGACCGGGCGCGCATGCCGCTCAGGGCCGAACTCATGCGCGGCTTTTCCGGGGCGCTCGTGAAGTCCGATGTGCAGCGGGAGCGGTTCGAAAGCGTCGGCGTGGCCCCGGTCGTCGTGACCGGCGAGACGCGGTTCGACCAGCCGGTGCCGCCCGAGCAGCTGGCCGCCGCCCGGCCGGCGCGCGTGGCACTGGCGGGCGAAAGGCCGGTCGTGACGCTCGCGAGCGTTGTCGCGGGCGAGGATGCGCTCTACCTCGGCGCCATCGCCGCCAGTCTTGCCGCGCATGACCGCGCCGGGCGGCCGCGGCCGCTCTTCGTCTATGTGCCGCGGGCACCTGAGCGATTCGCGGAAGTGGGCGCGATGATTGCGGGGGCGGGGCTCCGCTCTGCCCCGCGCAGCGCGATCCTCGACGCGGATCTGACGCTCCTGCGCGATCCGGGCGAGATCGACGTGCTGCTCGGAGACAGCCTTGGCGAAATGTATTTCTACATCGCGCTCGCCGACCGGGTGCTGGTCGGTGGCGGCTTCACGCCTGCCGGTGCGCACAACATCATCGAGCCGCTGGCGCTCGGCCGGCCGGTGATCGTCGGGCCGGAGATCTGGACGATCGAATATCCGGCCGTCGAGGCGATCGAGGCGGGTGTATGCCGGCAGCTTGCCGACGCCGTCGCGTTGCGGGACGTGCTTGCCCCGGGCGGGGCCGGCGACGTGCCGGAGGCGGCGATCGGCGCCTTTCTGGCCGAGCATGGCGGTGCGACGGCGCGCACGCTCGACGCCGTCGAGGCGCTTCTCGCTACCAGCCGCTGAAGCCGCCGTCGACGTTGACGAGCTGGCCGGTCATGTAGCCCGCCTGTTCGGAGGCCAGAAACAGCATCGCATCGGCGATCTCGTCCGGCTCTGCCATCCGGTTCAGCATGATGAGCTCGCCCACGCGGCGCTGGAACTCGTCGGAATGGCCGTTGAAGACGGCGCCCGGGGCAATCGTGTTGACGGTGGCACCACGCGCCGCCCAGTAGCCGGCAAGCCAGACCGTGAGGCCGTGGATGCCGGCCTTGGTCACGCCGTAGGCGGAGAAGTTCTTGAACGGCATGCCGTCGTAGATGCGGTGATGGGCGCCGTTCAGCGCATACATCGAGGCCACGTTGATGAGCGCCACCGGCCATTTGCCGACGATGTCGCGATCCATCTGGCGGGCGATCATGAAGGGGCCGGTGAGGTTGGTGCGCAGTGTCTTTTCCCAGTCCGCGAGCTTGAGGTCGGCGAAATCGGGAAAGGGCTGGCCCGCGCCCATGAGCAGTTCACCCGTGATCGCGGCGTTGTTGAGGACGACGTTCGGCTGCCAGCCGTCCTTCAGGATGCGGGCGAAGATCTCGCTCACCTGTGCCTCGTCGGCGACGTCGAGGTCGTAGTAGCGGAAATCGGGGTTGCCGGCATGAGCCTCCTGCAGCGCCTCGGCGCGCCGGCCGGGCAGGTCGGAGGCGGCGATGCGCGCGCCCTGGGCGAGCATCCGGCGGACATAGGTCGAGCCGAGCACCCCGCCCGCCCCGGTGATGAAGATGGTTCGGCCCTTCAGCTGGTCACGCATCGGTCGCTTGCTCCTTCAGCCTTTCGGACATGAGAAACTCCACAAGGCGGAAATCGAACTCGGTGTCGATGTCGACACAGCGTTCGGGCGCCATGAGATAGGGGATCACGCGGCCCTCGAAGAGCGATGCCGCGCGGCGCAGGTAGTCGGGGGCCACGACATAGGTCGAGGCCGCGTGTTCGTAGACGACGGGGGCCAGCTGGCGGGCGACGACGCCGCCCGGCAGCGGTTTCGAGACGTGCAGCGCACCGGTCGCATCCGGCTCCACGAGGTTGAAGTAGGGATTCTTGCGCGCCTCGCAGCAGGACATGACCATATCCGGCGCCTCGGCGCGGAAGAGCGCCAGCGCCTGCGTGATGTTCTCGGGCAGGCGCAGGGGCGAGGTCGCATCGAGATCCAGAAAGGCCTCGGCCGGGCCGGCCAGGGCTTCGGTCGCTGCCAGCGCGTGTTGCCAGACACCCCATTTGCCGGCGGTGTCGGTGGCGAGATGCGCCGGGCGCAGCCCGATGTCGAGGCAGCCGCGGGCGCGGGCATGGGCGAGAATCTCCGCGCTGTCGGTCGAGACGACGACGCAATTGACCTCGGGATGGTCGAGGAGCTGGTCGAGCGACCAGTCGATCAGGGGCCGGCCGCAGAGCGGGCGGAAGTTCTTTCCCGGCACGCCCTTCGACCCCTTGCGCACGCCGATATGACCGATGATCATGCGTAGTCCCCCTCGATCCGGCCGACGAAACTGCGGGCCTGCCACGCTTCTACGACGGCGCGCGCCGAGGGCAAGGCAAGATCGAGCCGGGGCAGGCGTTCGACATCGGAGACCGGGGCGCCGCCGACGAGCGCGAGGAAATCGCGCATCGCGGCGAGGAACATCTCGTTGCGTTCGAAGGGCAGCGAAAGCTGTTCCCATTCGCCGTCACGGGCGATGAGGTAGTGCTCGGAATGCAGGTCGAACTCGACCGTGTGGCGGGTGCCGCGCAGCGCCAGTCGGCGCAGGAACACCGGCGAAAGGTAGTCCATGGCGACGGTGGCGACGGGGCCGGCCCCGGCGGGGGTGAGGGTGATCTCGGTCGAGAAGTCGACGCCGGGGAAATCTTCGTGGCCGAGGCAGGCGACGGCACCCGCCACGAGGCCCGGGAAGAGCGCCTGCGCCATGTCGAGCTCGTGGCAGAGATCGAGAAGCACGCCGCCGCCCGGGGCGCGCGCGGCATAGCTGTCCGCAAAGGTCCAGTTCTGGCGCCACTTGCGCACGTCGTGGCCGATCTCGAACCGGGCGCGGTAGATGTCGCCCAGATCCATGGCGACGAGATGTCGGAAGGCCGGGTGATAGCGCATCATGTAGCCAAGCATGGAGCGCGCGGCGACCGGGCGCGTCATCTCCTCGATCGCGGCCAGCGTCGCCGCGTCGAAGGCGAGCGGCTTTTCGACATAGACGGGCAGGCCGTGGCGGGCGGCGAAGGCGATCGGGGCGAGGCGCACGTCGGTGGCCGTGGCGATGACCACGCCGTCGAAGCCGGCACCGTCGGGCTCGTCCTCGGCAAAGCCGCGCCATGGCCGATGCGCGACCTCGGCCCCGAGGTCGACGAGATTGGCCGCATGGCGCCGCCCGATGGACCCGTCGCCGATGACGAGAATACGCATGCGCGCCCCCCCTGTTTGCCCGTGGCGTCCCACCGGGCTTGCCATGGAACCGCGTCAATTGGCAATCGGGCGCGGCGAGAAAGGATCCGGCAGCCTCGCGGCGCGGTTGTCCGAAGCTGGGGCGCATCACGCTGGGGCAGCGGGTGCCGCGTCGCGCGCGGGCCGGATCCGCCTGCCGCCTTCCGGCGTATCACCTGCCCGGGCAGGTGGCGGCCTCCTGTCGGGGACATGGCAAGGGGGGCGCCGAAAGGCCCGTTCCGGCAGCCGTCGGTTCGCGGCCCGGATGAGAGACGCGGCCGGCGGAGGTGGTTCGTTGATGAGAAGACCCATTGGAGCGGGCGATGAGATTCGAACTCACGACCCTAACCTTGGCAAGGTTATGCTCTACCCCTGAGCTACGCCCGCATCCTTGGGTGCGAGCGATGTATAAACTCTACCCGTTGCCCGCAAGAGAAAAAGCGCGGGCAAGGGCCAGATTTTTCCGCCCGTGCCCGTGCCCGCGCCCGTGATCGCGCCTGTGCCCGCGGCCCGTGTCTTGCCGGCCGCTCTGCCTACTGCAGTTCCACGAGGAGATCCTTGGCGTCGATCTGGGCACCGGGCTGAACCAGCACGGCCTTTACGGTCGCGTCCCGGTCGGCGTGGATGCCGGTCTCCATCTTCATCGCCTCGATGGTCAGCAGCAGATCGCCCGCCTTCACCTTCTGCCCGGCACCGACCGCGACCGAGGCCACGGAGCCCGGCATCGGCGCGCCGATCTGGTTCGGGTTGCCCTCGGTCGCCTTCGGCTTGGCGGCGGTCTTGGCCTTTGCCTGTCGGTTCGGGACCCGGATCACACGAGGCTGGCCGTTCAGTTCGAAGAAGACCTTGACCTCGCCGTCGTCGCCGGTATCGCCCACCGCCTGCAGGCGTATCTCGAGCGTCTTGCCGGGGTCGATCTCGGCGGTGATCTCGTCGCCGGGCTCCATGCCGTAGAAGAAGGTGCGGGTGGGCAGCGACCGCACCGGCCCGTAGACACGGTGGCGCCCCATGTAGTCGAGAAAGACCTTGGGATACATGAGGTAGCCGTTCAGATCCTCGTCGTCGACGACAAAGCCCAGAAGATCGGCGCTTACCGCGGCGCGGGTGGCCTCGAGATCGATCGGGGCGATGTGCCGGCCGGGACGATCGGTATTGGGGGCATCGCCCTTCAGGACCTTCTTGACGATGCCGGCAGGAAAGCCGCCCGGGGGCTGTCCGAGGTTCCCGCGCATCATGTCGGCCACGCTGTCGGGGAAGGCGACCTCGGTCGCGGGGTCCTCGACCTCGGCCCGGCTGAGACCCTGGGCCACCATCATCAGCGCCATGTCGCCCACCACCTTCGACGAGGGCGTGACCTTCACGATGTCGCCGAACATCTGGTTGGCGTCCGCATAGGCCTGCGCCACCTCGTGCCAGCGCTCCTCCAGCCCGAGCGAGCGCGCCTGGGCCTTGAGGTTGGTGAACTGGCCGCCCGGCATCTCGTGCAGCCAGACCTCGGAGGCCGGCGCCTGAAGCCCGCTCTCGAAGGCGGCATAGAGATGGCGCACGCCCTCCCAGTAGTTCGAGATCTCGCGGATGGCGCGGATGTCGAGCCCGGTCGCGCGCTCGGTATGGGCAAGCGCCTCGACGATCGAGCCGAGGCAGGGCTGCGAGGTGCCGCCCGAGAAGGCATCCATCGCCGCGTCGACCACGGCGACGCCGGCATCGGCGGCGGCGAGGACGGTGGCACCGGCGATGCCGCTCGTGTCATGGGTGTGGAAGTGGATCGGCAGGCCGACTTCTTCCTTCAGCGCCTTGAAGAGGACCCGCGCGGCGGCGGGCTTCAAGAGCCCGGCCATGTCCTTCAGGCCGAGCACATGGGCGCCGGCATCGCGCAGCGCCTTGCCCATGCTGACATAGTAGTTCAGGTCGTATTTCGCCCGCGCCGGGTCGAGGATATCGCCGGTATAGCAGATCGCCGCCTCGCAGAGCCGGTTCTCGGCGCGAACGGCATCCATCGCCACGCGCATGTTCTCGACCCAGTTCAGACTGTCGAAGACGCGGAAGACATCGACCCCTGTCCTGGCCGCCTGGCGCACGAACTCGCGCACGACGTTGTCGGGGTAGTTCGTGTAGCCGACGCCGTTCGAGCCGCGCAGCAGCATCTGCGTCATCACGTTGGGCATCGCCGCGCGCAGGTCGCGCAGCCGCTGCCAGGGGCATTCCTGCAGAAAGCGGTAGGCCACGTCGAACGTGGCGCCGCCCCAGCATTCCACACTGAACAGTTCCGGCAGGTTGGCGGCATAGGCCGGCGCCACCTTGATCATGTCGATCGAGCGCATCCGGGTCGCGAGAAGCGACTGGTGGCCGTCGCGCATCGTCGTGTCGGTGATCAAAAGCCGGGTCTGCGCGGCCATCCAGTCGGCCACCGCCTGCGGGCCCTTCTCCTCCAGAAGCGTGCGCGTGCCCGGCGCGGGCGCGCTCCGCGGGGCGGGCGGTTTCGGGGCGCGAGCCTCGGCCGGCGGTTTCGGGCGGCCGGCGGTTTCGGGATGCCCGTTCACGGTGATGTCGGCAATGTAGGTCAGGATCTTGGTCGCCCGGTCGCGGCGCTTGCGGAACTGGAAAAGCTCGGGCGTCGTGTCGATGAACTTCGTCGTGTAGCGGTTGGACAGGAATGTCGGGTGCTTCAGCAGGTTCTCGACGAAGGCGATGTTGGTCGACACCCCGCGGACGCGGAATTCGCGCAGGGCCCGGTCCATGCGGGCGATCGCCTGTTCCGGCGTCGGTGCCCAGGCCGTCACCTTCACCAGAAGCGAATCGTAATACCGCGTGATGACCCCGCCGGCATAGGCCGTGCCGCCGTCGAGCCGGATCCCCATCCCGGTCGCCGAGCGGTAGGCGGTGATGCGGCCGTAATCGGGGATGAAGTTGTTCTGCGGGTCCTCGGTCGTCACCCGGCATTGAAGCGCATGGCCGCGCAGCTCGACGTCCTCCTGCCGCGCGGTGCCGGTCGCCTCGGCCAGCGTCTTGCCCTCGGCGATCCTGATCTGCGCCTGCACGATGTCGATGCCGGTCACCTCCTCGGTGACGGTGTGTTCGACCTGGACGCGGGGGTTGACCTCGATGAAATAGAACTGGCCGTTGTCCATATCCATCAGGAATTCGACGGTGCCCGCGCATTCGTAGTTCACATGGGCGCAGATGCGCCGGCCGAGCTCGCAGATCTCGGTCCGCTGGGCCTCGGTCAGGTAGGGGGCGGGCGCGCGTTCGACGACCTTCTGGTTGCGCCGCTGCACGGTGCAGTCGCGTTCGTAGAGGTGGTAGATGTTGCCGTGCCGGTCGCCGAGGATCTGCACCTCGACGTGGCGTGCGCGCAGGATCATCTTCTCGAGATAGCCCTCCCCGTTGCCGAAGGCGGCCTCGGCCTCGCGCCGGCCCTCGCGGACCTTCTCGACCAGTTCCTCGGGTCTGGTGATCGGCCGCATGCCGCGCCCGCCGCCACCCCAGGACGCCTTCAGCATCAAGGGATAGCCGATCTCGGCGGCCTGCTTCCTGATCGCGTCGAAATCCTCGCCCAGCACCTCGGTCGCGGGAATGACCGGCACCCCCGCGGCGATGGCGACCTTGCGGGCAGAGGCCTTGTCGCCGAGCGCGCGCATCGTTGCCGCCCTGGGGCCGATGAAGGTGATGCCGGCGGCGTCGCAGGCCTCGACGAACTCGGGGTTCTCGCTCAGGAGCCCGTAGCCCGGGTGGATCGCATCGGCACCGCTTTCCCGTGCCACGCGGATGATCTCGGGGATCGAGAGATAGGCCGCGACCGGCCCCAGCCCCTCGCCGATCCGGTAGGCCTCGTCGGCCTTGAAACGGTGGAGCGAGAGCTTGTCTTCCTCGGCGTAGACGGCGACGGTCCGCTTGCCGAGCTCGGTGGCGGCGCGCATCACGCGGATGGCGATCTCGCCGCGGTTGGCCACGAGGATCTTCCTGAACGCGGTCATCTCGATCTCCCTTGCTGGGCGGCAGATTAGCAACGCTGCGGCGCAGCGCAATGGGCTTGGCCCCGTTGGCTTCGGGATTCGGCGGCCGTGCGTTGGTGATATATCCCGCGCTGTCGCCGAGTGGCGCAGATGCGAAAGGATCGAGCCAAAAACGACCTCGTCAGCCGATCTGGCGCCCGCGCAGATCGCCGAGCTTTCGGGCGCCGAGCTGGCCCATGTTGGCGATGAGGTCGAGCCGCAGGAGCTCGACCAGATGCGCCGGCCCGGCGGCGCCGAGCGCCGCGAGCGCATAGTGCCAGGCGCGCCCCAGCATCACGAAATCGGCGCCAAGCGCGATCGCGCGCAAGATGTCGAGCCCGCCCTCGATGCCGCTGTCGAAGATCACCGGCAGATCGGTCGCGGCCCGGATCGCGGGCAGCGCGTCGATGGCGGCGGGGGCGGCGTCGAACTGGCGGCCGGCGTGGTTCGAGACCCAGATCGCATCGGCGCCCTCGTCCTGCAGTCGCGCCGCATCCGCGGCGCGCAGAACGCCCTTGATGAGAAACGGTCCCTCCCAGGCGTCGCGCAGCCATTTCACGTAGTCCCAGTCAGGCGAGGTGCGCAGCAGGTAGCCGACATGGGCGGTGGACGAGGTCTGCCGGGCGGTATCGGCGTAGCTGTCCATCAGCCGCATCCGCGGCATGCCGTGGCGGAGCGTGCCAAGGGCCCATGCCGGGCGGCGGAGCACCTGCGCCAGAAGCCGCGGCGTGAGGCGGGGCGGCTGGGTCAGGCCCGAACGGGTCTGGCGTTCGCGCCGGCTCGCGACCGGAACGTCGACGGTCAGGATGAGGCCGGAGAAGCCGGCGGCCCGGGCGCGTTCCAGCATGTCGGTGCGGATCGCCGGGTCGCGCGGCGGATACATCTGGAACCAGGCGTGACGTCCGAGATGGGGGGCCAGGGCCTCGGGCGTCTGGGCCGCGACGGTGGAAAGGCCGTAAGGGATACCTGCCGCGGCCGCGGCGGCGGCAAGCAGGCGCTCCGCATCGGGCCAGAAGATCCCCGACATGCCGACCGGCGAGATGCCGAAGGGCAGGGGCAGGGGCGCGCCGAAGAGCGTCACGCCCGGATCCGGCGCGAACTCGCCGTGCAGGATCGAGGGCGACATCAGCACCGCGTCGAGCCGGTCGCGGTTGCGCCGCTGCGTGGCCTCGGTGCCGGTCGCGCTTTCGAGATATTCCCAGACGAACCACGGCATCCGCGCCCGGGCGCGGGCGCGCAGATCGGAAATCGCCGGATAGCGCTGATGCAGGTCCATGTGCGCAGTTGGCCGGGCGCGAGGAAAATGTCCAGTCCGGTGGCGGGAACAGAGTGTGAACTTGCCTTCCTTTCGGCATCGGATGCGTCTAGATTGCCGCCATGAGCAGCTTCGACGAACACGACGCCTTCGAGGGCGCCTCGCTTTCTGCCCGCGCCATGGCGGCGCGGCCGGCGCCCTATCTCGACGGGCTCAACCCGCCGCAACGGCAGGCCGTCGAGACGGTCGAGGGGCCGGTGCTGATGCTGGCCGGGGCGGGGACCGGCAAGACCCGCGCGCTGACGGCGCGGATCGCGCATCTGCTGGCCCGCGGCATGGCGCGGCCGAACGAGATCCTCGCCGTGACCTTCACCAACAAGGCCGCGCGCGAGATGAAGGAGCGGGTCGGCCGGCTCATGGGCGGAGCGGTCGAGGGTCTGCCCTGGATGGGCACGTTCCATTCGATCAGCGTCAAGATCCTGCGCCGCCATGCGGAGCTTGTCGGGCTGAAGTCCAACTTCACCATCCTCGATGGCGACGATCAGATCAGGCTTCTGAAACAGGTGATCGCGGCGGCGAGCATCGACGAGAAGCGCTGGCCCGCCCGTCAGCTTGCCGGGCTCATCGACCACTGGAAGAACCGGGCCTGGGGGCCGGAGCAGGTGCCTTCGTCAGAAGCCAGCGCTTTCAACAACATGGGGACGGAGCTTTATGCGGCGTATCAGCAGCGGCTGCTTGCGCTCAACGCCACGGACTTCGGCGATCTCCTCCTCCATGTCGTGACGATCTTCCAGAAGCACCCGGACATTCTCGAACAGTATCAGCGCTGGTTCCGCTACATTCTCGTCGACGAATATCAGGATACGAACATCGCCCAGTATCTCTGGCTCAGGCTTCTTGCCGCTGGCCACAAGAACATCTGCTGCGTCGGCGACGACGACCAGTCGATCTATGGCTGGCGTGGTGCGGAAGTGGGCAATATCCTGCGGTTCGAAAAGGATTTTCCCGGCGCGACGGTGATCCGGCTGGAACAGAACTACCGGTCAACCGAACATATCCTCGCCGCCGCCTCGGGCCTGATCAAGGCCAATGCCGGGCGTCTGGGCAAGACGCTCTGGACCGAGGCCGAAGGGGGCGAGAAGGTTCGGCTCATCGGCCATTGGGATGGCGAGGAGGAGGCGCGCTGGATCGGGGAAGAGGCCGAGGCGATCCAGCGCGGCACGCGCGGGCACGACCCGGTGAACCTGAACGGTCAGGCGATCCTCGTCCGCGCCAGTCACCAGATGCGTGCCTTCGAGGACCGTTTCCTGACCATCGGTCTGCCCTACCGGGTGATCGGCGGGCCGCGGTTCTACGAGCGTCTGGAGATCCGCGACGCGATGGCCTATCTCCGCCTCGCGGTCTCGCCTGAAGACGATCTGGCCTTCGAGCGGGTGGTCAACACCCCCAAGCGCGGCCTTGGCGACAAGGCCGTCCAGACGATCCAGAAGCAGGCGCGCGAGGACGGGGTGAGCCTTCTCGAGGGCGCCCGCTACGCCGCCGCAACGGGCCAGATCGCCGGCAAGGGCGGCGGGGCGCTGCGGGTTCTGGTCGAGGCGGTGGACCGCTGGCACCGCGCGACGCTGGTTGCCGACTGCGACCATGTGCGGCTCGCCGAGACGATCCTCGACGAATCGGGCTACACCGGGATGTGGCAGAACGACAAGACGCCGGAGGCGCCGGGGCGGCTGGAAAACCTGAAGGAACTCGTCAAGGCGCTGGAAAACTTCGATAATCTTCAGGGCTTTCTCGAACATGTCGCGCTGATCATGGATAATGACAGCGCCGATGCCGAGGAGAAGATCACGATCATGACGCTCCATGCCGCCAAGGGGCTGGAGTTTCCGGTGGTGTTCCTGCCGGGCTGGGAGGACGGGCTCTTCCCCTCGCAGCGGTCGATGGACGAAAGCGGGCTCAAGGGGCTCGAGGAAGAGCGGCGGCTGGCCTATGTCGGCATCACCCGGGCCGAGGAGCTCTGCACCATATCGTTTGCCGGCAACCGCCGCGTCTACGGTCAGTGGCAAGGCCAGATGCCGTCGCGCTTCATCGACGAACTGCCCGGCGCGCATGTCGAGGTGCTGACGCCGCCCGGCCTTTATGGCGGCGGCTACGGGGCGGCGGCGCAGGGTTTCGGCGCTTCCGGGATCGAGGAACGCGCCACCCGCGCCGATGTCTACAACTCACCGGGCTGGAAGCGGATGCAGGACCGCAGCCAGACGCGCCCGCTCGGCCAGCCGCGCGAGGCGCGCCATGTGGTGATCGACCTCGATGCGGTCGCGCCCTACAGCGAGGGCGACCGCGTCTTTCACCGCAAGTTCGGCTACGGCACCGTGACCGCGCTCGAGGGCGAGAAGCTGCGCATCGCCTTCGACAAGGCGGGCGAAAAACATGTGGTCGCGGGCTATGTGGTGGCGGCCGATCTGGCCGACGACATTCCCTTCTGATCCGGCGCCCCTACCTGACCTTGCCTCGCGGCGCCGGGCAGGGCTGACGGTTGCTTTTGCCGGCCCCTGCCGGAATACTCCCCGGGCAGGTCGCCAGCCGCGGCCCGCGGGCATGTCAGACAGGAGTGGACAGATGGGTGTGTGGAGTTTCGTCAAGGATGCCGGCAAGAAGCTTTTCGGCGGCGGGGCGGCCGAGGCTGCCGAGGTGCAGGAAGATCGGCTGAAGTCCGAGATCAGGGATCTCGGTCTCGATGCCAGCGGGCTCGACATCAGGGTCGAGGGCGACAAGGTCAAGGTGGGCGGCACCGCGATCTCGCCCGAGATGAAGGAAAAGGTCATCCTTGCCGTGGGCAACGTGGCGGGCGTCGCCACGGTCGAGACCTCGCATGACGATGACACCGCGTCCGCGGTCTTCCACACGGTCGTCAAGGGCGACACGCTCTCGGCCATTGCCAAGAAGACGCTCGGCAGCGCCAGCCGCTACATGGAGATCTTCGAGGCCAACAAGCCGATGCTGAAGCATCCCGACAAGATCTATCCGGGCCAGGTGCTGCGCATTCCGGCCGGGTGAGAACGGGCCCGGGGCGCCCCGCGCGCCCCCTTGGAGCGGCCAGGAAGACCCGGCCAGGGGGATGGGGCGCGGCGCATCGTGCCCGGGGATCTGCCCCCGGGGTGGACCGGTCGGGGCCGACGCTGCGTCACGGGGGGGGCGGGGGCGCACGGCCACTTGCCCGAAGCGGCGTTTCTTAGCATCCTTCACCCGGGCTGTCCGCCAGCAGGGCGGGCAAGGGAGGATGAGTGATGGCGAGATTCAGCGGCACGGCCGATCGCGATGCCGTGGAACGCGAGATGCCCTATGCGGATCGCGACCTTCCGGCCACGCTTTACGGCTTTCTGACGCGGGTGCGCGACGCGCACGGCGGGCGCAACGCGGTCAGCTTCCAGCTTCTGGCCGAGCCGGGAGCAAAGGCCGAGAGCCTGACGTGGGACGCGCTGCACCGCGAGGTCACGCGGGCGGCGAACCTCTTCCGCCGGCTCGGCATCGGCGAGGGCGATACCGTCGCCTACCTCCTGCCCAACTGCCTCGAGACCGCTGCGGTGCTGCTGGGCGGCGCCGTCGCCGGGATCGTCAATCCGATCAACCCGCTCCTCGAGCCCGAGCAGATCGCGGCGATCCTGCGCGAGACGAAGGCCAAGGTGCTGGTGACGCTGAAGGCCTTTCCGAAGACCGACGTGCCGCAGAAGGCGGCCGAGGCTCTGGCGCTGGCGCCGGGGGTGACGACGGTGCTCGAGGTCGACCTCAACCGTTACCTGACGCCGCCAAAATCCTGGATCGTGCCCCTGATCCGCCCGAAGAACCCCAGGGTGCACAAGGCGCGGGTGCTTGACTTCCGGGCCGAGGCGGGCAGGGAGCCGGGCGACCGGCTGAGCTTTGCCGATGCCGCCGGCGACCGGATCGCGGCCTATTTCCATACCGGCGGCACGACCGGAATGCCGAAGGTGGCGCAGCACAAGTATTCCGGCATGATCTACAATGGCTGGCTGGGCGGGCGGCTGCTCTTCGACGAGACCGACGTGCTGATCTGCCCGCTGCCGCTCTTCCACGTCTTCGCCGCCTATCCGATCCTGATGTCCTGCATCGCGAGCGGCGCGCATATGGTGATGCCGACGCCGGCCGGCTACCGCGGCGAGGGCGTCTTCGACAACTTCTGGAAGCTGATCGAACGCTGGCAGGTGAGCTTTCTCATCGCGGTGCCGACCGCCATCGCGGCACTCATGCAGCGCCCGGTGAATGCCGATGTCTCGTCGCTGCGCACGGCGATCTCGGGTTCGGCGCCGCTGCCGCTCGAGCTTTTCAAGCGGTTCGAGGCGGCGACCGGGGTGCAGATCGCCGAAGGCTACGGTCTGACCGAGGCGACATGCCTGGTGTCGTGCAATCCGGTCGACGGGCGCAAGAAGGTCGGATCGGTCGGCGTCGTGCTGCCCTACACCCATGTCCGTATCCTGCGCGCCACGCCGTCGGGCTTTTCCGAATGCGCCACCGACGAGGTGGGCGAGATCTGCATCGCCAATCCCGGCGTTTTCGAGGGCTCGACCTATACCGAGGCCGACAAGAACCGCGATCTCTTTGCCGAAGGGCGGTTCCTGCGCACCGGCGACCTCGGGCGGCTTGACGCCGAGGGCTATCTCTGGATCACCGGGCGCGCCAAGGACCTCATCATCCGGGGCGGCCACAACATCGATCCGGCCGAGATCGAGGAGGCGCTGATGACGCATCCCGACGTGGCCTTCGTGGGCGCGATCGGCCAGCCCGACGCCTTTGCGGGCGAACTGCCCTGCGCCTATGTCGAGCTGGTCGCCGGCGCAAAGGTGACGACAGAGGAACTGGCCGCCTATGCCCGGGCGAACATCTCCGAAAGGGCGGCGGTGCCGAAGCATATCGAGATCCTGCCGGATCTGCCCAAGACCGCGATCGGCAAGATCTTCAAGCCCGACCTGCGCAAGCGCGCGATCCGCCGGGTCTACGATGCCGCGCTGGCCGAGGCCGGCCTCGCTGCGCGCGTGGCCGAGGTGGTCGACGACCGCAAGCGCGGTCTCGTCGCGCGACTGGAGCGGACCGGGACGGTCGACGAGCAGGCGCTGGCGCGCAAGCTCGGCGAATTCACGCGGCCCTGGGAGTGGGTCTGACCCCGTCGGCGGGCGAACTTTTCGCCGACGCGGGTGCTTGCGACGCAAATTGTCGCAAACTGACGCGGAAATTCCGCGATGACCGTTGAATTCTCGGCCGCGGGTCGCTTCACTGTTCCTCGCCAGGAGGGTCGCATGCGCTATTCCGGATTGAGGGTGATTGCCGAGGGTCTCTTGGGCAACAGGGGCTGGACACCGGCCTGGCGCGACCCCGAGCCGAAGTCCGACTATGACATCGTCATCATCGGCGGCGGCGGCCACGGGCTCTCGACCGCCTATTACCTAGCGAAGAACCACGGGCTGACCAATATCGCGGTGCTGGAAAAGGGCTATCTTGGCGGCGGCAACGTCGGGCGCAACACCACGATCGTGCGCGCCAACTATTTCCTGCCGGGCAACCAGGAGTTCTATTCGCATTCGCTGAAGCTCTGGGAGCGGCTCGAGACGGAGCTGAACTACAACGTGATGCATTCGCAGCGCGGGCTCATCAACCTCTTCCACTCCGACGGCCAGCGCGACGCCTTTGCCCGCCGGGGCAACGCGATGGTCAACCAGGGCGACGATGCGATCCTTCTCGATCGCGAGGGGGTGCGACGGCATCTGCCCTATCTCGATTTCGAACAGACCCGCTTTCCGATCTATGGCGGGCTTCTGCATCCCCGCGGCGGCACCGCGCGCCACGATGCCGTGGCCTGGGGCTATGCGCGCGGCGCCGACCGCCGCGGCGTCGACCTGATCCAGAACTGCGAGGTGACCGGGATCGACATCTCCAATGGCCGGGTGACGGGCGTCCGGACGACGCGGGGCGCGATCCGGGCGAGGAAGGTGGGCATCATCGTGGCCGGCCGTTCGGGACAGGTGGCGGCGATGGCGGGGATGCGGCTGCCGGTCGAGAGCCATGTCCTGCAGGCCTTCGTGACCGAGGGGCTGAAGCCGGTGATCGACCACGTGGTGTCGTTCGGCATGGGGCATTTCTACATTTCGCAATCCGACAAGGGCGGGCTCGTCTTCGGCGGCGATCTCGATTTCTACGCAAGTTACGCCGCGCGGGGGAACCTGCCGATGGTCGAACATGTGATGGAGGCGGGGATGACGCTGATGCCGATGATCGGCAAGGCGAAGGTCCTGCGCAGCTGGGGCGGCATCATGGACATGACCCCGGACGGCTCGCCGGTGATCGACAGAACCCCGGTCGAGGGCCTCTTCATCGACTGCGGCTGGAACTACGGCGGCTTCAAGGCGGTCCCCGCCTCGGGCTGGTGCATGGCCCATCTGATGGCGACCGGCGAGAGCCACGCGGTCGCCCGCCGCTTCCGGCTCGACCGTTTCGCCACCGGCCACCTCCTCGACGAGGAAGGCACGGGCAGCCAGCACAACCTGCACTGAGGGTCCGACATGCGTATCACCTGCCCCCTCTGCGGCCAGCGCGACCGGCGCGAGTTCACCTGTTACGGAGATGCCGTCTACGCCGACCGGCCGGCAGAGGGCGCCGGGCCCGGGGCCTGGGACGCCTATCTGCATCTGCGCGACAACCCGGCGGGCGAGACGCGGGACCTGTGGTATCACGAGATGGGCTGTTCGGCCTGGATCGAGGTCACGCGCGATACCGTCACGCATGAGATCGCGGCGACCCGGCTGCTGGCCGAGCGCGGCGGAGCGCGACCCTCCGGGGGGGGTATTTCGGCAACGAAGAAACCCCGGGGCAGCGGCAGGGGGACGCGGACATGAGACTTGCCGGCAAGGGTCTGATCGACCGCGCGACGACCGTCGGGTTTCGCTTTGACGGGCGCGAATATTCCGGCTTTGCCGGCGATACGCTCGCCTCGGCGCTGCTGGCCTCGGGGGTGCGGGTCTTCGGGCGGTCATTCAAGTATCACCGCCCGCGCGGCGTGATGACGGCGGGGTCGGAGGAGCCGGGCGCGCTGGTGACCGTCGGGCGCGGGGCGGCACAGGTTCCCAACGTGCGGGCGACGGTGCAGGAGATCCACGCCGGGCTCGAGGCGCGCGGGCAGAATGCCTGGCCCTCGGTCGGCTTCGACGTGATGGCGGTCAACGATCTTCTGGCGCCCTTCTTCAGCGCCGGCTTCTACTACAAGACCTTCATGTGGCCGCGCGCGCTCTGGGAGGCGCTCTACGAACCCGCGATCCGGCGCGCGGCCGGCCTTGGTGCGCTTTCGGGACGGCACAATGACGAGGCCTATGAAAAGGCCTGGGCCTTCTGTGACCTGCTGGTGATCGGTTCGGGGCCGGCAGGGCTCATGGCGGCGCTCGTCGCCGGCCGGGCGGGGGCCGACGTGATCCTCGCCGAGGAGGACGCGCGCATGGGCGGCCGGTGCCTGGCGGAGACGGGCGAGATCGGCGGCAGGCCGGGCGCGGACTGGGCGGCGGCGGTGCTGGCAGAGCTGGAAGCGCTGCCGAACGTGCGGCTGATGGCGCGGACGACGGTCACCGGCGCCTATGACGGCGGCACCTTCGGGGCGCTCGAGCGGGTGGCGCTGCATCTGGCGGCGCCGGCGCCGGAGCTGCCGCGCGAGTGTTTCTGGCGCATCGTGGCGCGGCGCACGATCCTTGCCTCGGGCGCGCTGGAGCGGCCCATCGCCTTTGCCAACAACGACCGGCCGGGGGTGATGATGGCCGGCGCCGTGCGGTCCTATCTGAACCGCTGGGGCGTGGCGGCGGGCCAGTCGGTCACCGTCTTCACCAATAACGACGACGGCTACCGGACGGCGCGCGATCTTGCCGCCGCCGGGGTGACCATCGCTGCCGTCGTCGACCCGCGCGAGGAGATCGGCGACCTCTCCGGCGGTCTTCCGGTCAGGGCGGGGGCGCGGGTCATCGACACCGTCGGCCGCCGGGGGCTTCGCGAGGTGATCGTGGCCGACCGAAAGGGCCAGGTCTCGCGGGTGCCGAGCGACTGTCTTGCGGTGTCGGGCGGATGGAACCCGAGCCTGCATCTTGCCTGCCACATGAACGGACGCCCGGTCTGGAACGCCGACATCGCCGCCTTCGTGCCGAAGCCCGACATGGTGCCGGGGCTCGTGGCGGCCGGCGCCGCGAACGGCGCCTTCTCGACCCGCGCCTGTCTCGCCGAGGGGGCTGCGGCAGCCTCGGAAGCGCTCGGGGCGCTCGGGCGCAAGGCCGGCAAGGCCGATCTGCCCGAGGCCGAGGACGACATGGTGCGGCTTGCCCCCTATTGGGAGGTGCCCGAGCCCCGGCACCGCGCCTGGCTCGATTTCGCCAACGATGTCACGACCAAGGACGTGCGGCTCGCGGCGCAGGAGAACTATCGCTCGGTCGAGCACATGAAGCGCTACACGACCCAGGGCATGGCGCCCGACCAGGGCAAGAGCTCCAACGTCGGTGCGCTCGCCATCCTCGCCGATGCGACCGGGCGCGCCATCGCCGAGACCGGAACCACGACTTTCCGCCCGCCCTATGTGCCGGTTTCGATCGCGGCCCTGGGCGCCGGCGGGCAGGGGGACGGCTTTGCGCCGCAGCGCTTCACCACCTCCGATCAGGCTGCCCGCGACCGCGGTGCGCCGATGATCGAGGCCGGTCTCTGGTACCGGCCCTCCCACTTCCCGCGACCGGGCGAGCCCAGCTGGCGCGAAAGCTGCAAGCGCGAGGTCGAGATGGTGCGCGGCAGGGTCGGCGTCAGCGACGTCTCGACGCTCGGCAAGATCGACATCCAGGGCGGTGATGCGGCGCGGTTTCTCGATCTCGTCTACACCAACACCTTCTCGACGCTGAAGGAAGGCCGGGTGCGCTACGGCCTGATGCTGCGCGAGGACGGGATGGTGATGGATGACGGCACCACGGCGCGGCTCGGACCCGACCACTACCTGATGACGACGACCACCGCGGCGGCCGGTCAGGTCATGCGGCATCTCGAATTCGTCCATCAGGCGCATTGTCCGGGCTGGGATGTGCGCATGATCTCGGTGACCGAGAGCTGGGCGCAGTTCGCCGTGGCTGGCCCCCTGGCGCGCGAGCTTCTGAACTCGCTGCTCGAAACGCCGATCACCGGGGCAGCGTTTCCGTTCCTCTCCTGCGGCACGGTGGCCGTTTCCGGGGTCGCGGCGCGGCTCTTCCGGATCTCGTTCTCGGGGGAGCTCGGCTACGAGATCGCGGTGCCTGCGCGCTATGGCGAGGCGCTGTTCCGCGATCTGGTGTCGCGGGCCGAGAGCCTCGGCGGCGGCGCCTACGGGATGGAGGCGCTGAACGTTCTCAGGATCGAGAAGGGCTTCATCACCCATGCCGAGATCCACGGACGGGTGACCGCCTTCGACATCGGCCTGCAGGCCATGGTCGCGGCGAAGAAGGACTGCATCGGCAAGGCGGCATCGACACGGGCGGGGCTCGTCGGGCCCGGGCGCGAACAGCTGGTCGGCCTGCGCCCGGTGCCGAGTTCGCGCGAGATCGGTGCCGGCGCGCATCTCTTCGACGAGGGCGCCGAGCCGGTTTCGGCCAACGACCAGGGCTATGTCACCTCGGTCTGCTGGTCGCCGACGCTCGGCGGCTATCTGGGCCTGGCCTTCCTGCAGAACGGCCGCGCCAGGCACGGCACGCGGGTGCGTCTTGTCGATCACCTGCGCAAGGTGGACGTGCTCTGCGAGGTGACAAGTCCAGTGTTCTTCAATCCGGAAGGAGGCCGCGCCCGTGGCTAGCCTGATTGCCAAGACGCCTTGCGCGGGGATCTTGCCCCTGAAGATCGGCCAACTGCGGCTCGAGGAGCCGGCGCCCGCACCGATCACGTCCATCGCGCCCTTTTCCGGCAAGGACCGGGCCGTGGCATCGGCCCTGAAAGCCCTGGGGCTTGGCTGGCCGGCGCCCGACCGCGCCGTCACGGGCGCGGCCGGCGCCTGCCTCTGGTCCGGGCGCGGTCAGGCGTTTCTGCTTGGCGTGGCGCCCGAGGGGATGGCGGGGATCGCCGCGCTCACCGATCAGAGCGACGGCTGGGCGCGCATCGCGCTCGAGGGGCCGGGCGCGGAGGCGGTGCTGGCGCGGCTCGTGGCGCTCGACATCGGCGCGGCGGCGTTTCCCGCGGGCAGCACCGCACGCACCGGGCTCGGCCACATGATGGCGCTTCTGTGGCGCAGCGCACCGGAGCGGTTCGAGATCTTCGTCTTCCGCTCGATGGCCCGCACGGCGGTGCATGAACTGGAGACCGCGATGCGCGCCTGCGCGGCGCGGGCGGTCGTCGATCACGGCTGAAGCGGGCGCCGGCCCTTGCCGTTGCCGCCGGCGCGACCGATATTCGTCAGATGAGTCTCCCGCCGGGCTTTCTCGAGGACCTGCGCACGCGCGTGACCCTGTCCCATGTGGTCGGGCGCAAGGTGACGTGGGACCTGCGCAAGTCGAACCAGGCCAAGGGCGATCTCTGGGCGCCCTGTCCCTTCCATCAGGAAAAGACCGCCTCGTTCCATGTCGATGACCGCAAGGGATATTACTACTGCTTCGGCTGTCATGCGAAGGGCGATGCGATCAGCTTCCTGAAGGAGGCCGAGAACATGTCCTTCGTCGAGGCGGTCGAGACGCTCGCGCGCGAGGCGGGGGTGCCGATGCCGGCGCAGGATCCCAAGGCCGCCGAACGTGCGGACCGTCTTGGCCAGCTTGCCGAGGTGATGGAAGAGGCGGTGCGCTTCTACCGGCTGCAGCTGAAGACCGCGCAGGGGG
Source organism: Albidovulum sp. (assembly GCA_020637635.1). GTDB lineage: Bacteria > Pseudomonadota > Alphaproteobacteria > Rhodobacterales > Rhodobacteraceae > Albidovulum. The sequence continues at coordinate 84,415 of JACKKB010000004.1, read as the reverse complement.
CGGCCGCGCGCGACTACCTTGCCGGACGCAAACTCGCCCCGGCGGCACTCGACCGCTTCGAGATCGGCTTTGCGCCCGAGGGCTGGCAGGGTCTGCGGGACCATCTGACAGGCAAGGGCATTGCCGACGATCTGATCCTCGGCGCCGGGCTTGCGCGCAGCTCGACCAAGGGAAAGGCGCCCTATGATGTCTTTCGCAACCGGATCATCTTTCCGATCCGCGACGCGCGCGGTCGCGCCATCGCCTTCGGCGGCCGGGCGATGGACCCCGCCGACAGCGCCAAGTACCTGAATTCGCCAGAGACCGATCTCTTCGACAAGGGCCGCAGCCTCTACAACCATGGCCCCGCGCGCGAGGCGGCCGGCAAGGGTCAGCCGCTCATCGTCGCCGAAGGCTACATGGATGTGATCGCGCTGGTGACGGCGGGGTTCGAGGCGGCGGTCGCCCCGCTCGGGACCGCGATCACCGATGACCAGCTGGCGCTCATGTGGCGGATCCATCCCGAGCCGCTGATCATGCTCGATGGCGACGCGGCGGGGATCCGGGCCGCGACCCGGCTCATCGACCTGGCGCTGCCGCGGCTCGTCGCCGGGCAGGGGCTGCGCTTCGTGATCCTGCCCGAGGGCATGGATCCCGACGATCTGTTGCGGCTCAGGGGGCGCGACGCGATGGCGGCCCTTCTGGACGAGGCGCAGCCGATGGTGAACCTGCTCTGGCGCCGCGAGATCGAGGGCCGCGTCTTCGACAGCCCCGAGCGACGCGCGGCCCTGGACAAGTCCCTGCGCGAGACGCTGAAGACGATCCGTGATGGCTCGATCCGGGCGCATTACGGCGCCGAGGTCGACGCCCTGCGCAAGGCGCTTTTCGCGAGCTACCGCAAGGTGCCGGCGGGTGGCGGCGGGGCGGCGGGGCCCCGCTCCGGATCCGCCCCGGGCGATCGCCGGGGCGGCCGCTGGGCGCCGGTGCCGGTCGCGCCCCTGCCGGAGACCCGAAGCTCCATGCTGGCAGCCGCGCGTGGAGACGAGGTCGAGGATTTCCTGCGCGAGGCGATGATCCTCGCGATCTGCATCACCCATCCGGGCTCCGTGGCGCGTTTCGAAAGCCAGATCGAGAAGCTCGAGATGCGCGAGCCCGGGCACGAAAGGTTGCGGTCGGCGCTGCTTGCGGCCTTGCATGGCCCCGCGGACGCGGACCCGCGCGAAGAAATCGCCCGGACTGCCGGCGCAGACCTTGAAAGGTTGATGGCGCTTGCCCACGTCCAGATCGCGCCCCCGGTTCAGCCCGGGGCGGATGCGGGAATTGCGGCGATGTGTCTGGCCGAGGAGCTCGCCAAGCTCGAGGCGCGGCGCGGGGCGGCGGCAGAGGTTGCCGAGGCAATGGAGGATCTGTGCGGTCTCGTCGACGAGGGGCTGACCTGGCGCCTCACTCAGGCGGCCGCGGCGCGGCACCGTGCCGAACGCTCCAAGCTCGACGACAATTCCGACATGGGCGAGGACCGCGCGGCGCTGTCGGCCGGGTTGCAGAGCCTGATCGATTCCGCCGTCTGGGAAAAGAAGAAACACTAACGCGGCGCGCGCCGAGAATCGGGATCTGTGATTCGTTCACCTGATTCGTTACAAAGCCTAGAGCCGATTCGCCCCGGCGCAGCTGCATGACCGAAGGATTTCCGATGGCCGCCAAAGATACCGACGCGAGCAAACCTGAAAGTGACGAGAACGACCACTCGCTCGACATGAGCCAGGCCGCGGTCAAGAAGATGATCGCCGATGCGCGGGAACGGGGCTACATAACCTATGATCAGCTGAACCAGGTCCTGCCGCCCGAGCAGGTCTCATCGGAACAGATCGAGGACGTGATGTCGATGCTCTCCGAGATGGGCATCAACGTCATCGAGGAAGACGAGAACGACGAGCCGGAGAACGCGGGCGAGGTGGTCGAGGTTTCGACCTCGCGCGAGGTGGTGATCGCCGCCTCGGCAGGCGAGACGCTGGACCGGACCGACGATCCGGTGCGGATGTATCTGCGCGAGATGGGCTCGGTCGAGCTTCTGAGCCGCGAGGGCGAGATCGCCATCGCCAAGCGGATCGAGGCCGGCCGAAACACGATGATCGCGGGGCTTTGCGAAAGCCCGCTCACGTTCCAGGCGATTACCATCTGGCGTGACGAATTGCTCAACGAAGACATCCTCTTGCGCGACGTCATTGATCTCGAGGCGACGTTCGGCCGGTCGCTCGACGACGACGACATGGAAAGCCCGGTCGTCGAGGGCGTCGAGGCGCCGCAGAAGACCTCCGAGGCCGAACCGGAGCTCGATGCCGACGGCAACCCGATCGTCAAGAGCGAGGACGACGATGAGGACGACGAGGCCTCCAACATGTCGCTCGCGGCGATGGAGGCGGCGCTGAAGCCGCGCGTGCTGGAGATCCTCGAAAACATCGCGCGCGACTATACGCGGCTGGCCGAGATGCAGGATCAGCGCATGTCGGCGACGCTGAACGAGGATGGCACCTTTTCGATCGCCGACGAGAGCGCCTATCAGAAGCTGCGGTCCGAAATCGTCGTTCTGGTGAACGAGCTCCACCTGCACAACAACCGCATCGAGGCGCTGATCGACCAGCTCTACGGCATCAACCGCAAGATCATGTCGATCGATTCGAACATGGTGAAGCTCGCCGATCAGGCCCGCATCAACCGGCGCGAGTTCATCGACGAATACCGCGGCTACGAGCTCGATCCGACCTGGCTCGACCGGATGGCGCAGAAATCCGGGCGCGGCTGGCAGGCGCTGATCGAGAAGAACCAGGAAAAGGTCGAGGAACTGCGTGCCGAGATGGCGACGGTCGGCCAGTATGTCGGCGTCGACATCCAGGAGTTCCGCCGCATCGTCAACCAGGTCCAGAAGGGCGAGAAGGAAGCGCGGCAGGCCAAGAAGGAAATGGTCGAAGCGAACCTTCGCCTCGTCATCTCGATTGCCAAGAAGTACACGAACCGGGGCCTGCAATTCCTTGATCTCATTCAGGAAGGAAACATCGGCCTGATGAAGGCGGTGGACAAGTTCGAATACCGGCGCGGGTACAAGTTCAGCACATATGCAACATGGTGGATCCGCCAGGCCATCACCCGGTCGATCGCCGATCAGGCCCGCACCATCCGTATTCCGGTGCACATGATCGAGACGATCAACAAGCTCGTGCGGACCGGCCGCCAGATGCTCCACGAGATCGGTCGCGAGCCGACGCCCGAGGAACTGGCCGAAAAGCTGCAGATGCCGCTCGAGAAGGTCCGCAAGGTGATGAAGATCGCCAAGGAGCCGATTTCGCTCGAGACGCCGATCGGCGACGAGGAAGACAGCCAGCTTGGCGATTTCATCGAGGACAAAAACGCGATCCTGCCGCTCGACAGCGCGATTCAGGAGAACCTGAAGGAAACGACGACGCGGGTTCTGGCGAGCCTCACGCCGCGCGAGGAGCGGGTGCTCAGGATGCGCTTCGGGATCGGCATGAACACCGATCACACGCTGGAAGAGGTCGGCCAGCAGTTCTCGGTCACGCGCGAACGCATCCGCCAGATCGAGGCCAAGGCGCTTCGGAAGCTCAAGCATCCGAGCCGGTCGCGCAAGCTCAGGAGCTTTCTCGACCAGTAGGTCGGTGAGCGGGCCCGCACTCGCGCAGGTTTGATCGGCCCGGGCGAGACAGCGCTGCCACAAGGCGCGATGATCCCGCGCCCAATGAAGGAGGTAGGTGCATGCGGTCGATTCTGAGCCTTGCGCTTCTGGTGCTCGCGGCAGCGCCCGCCGGCGCCTTCACCGCCGAGAACGGGCTTGTCGTGCGGGCGGAGCCGGACGGGAGTTTTTCCGTGCCGTGGCGCGGCCCTGGCGATGCCTCGGCCTTCTGGTGTGCGGCGGGGGACTACGCTATCCGCGCGCTGCACGCTGCCCCCACCGCCAGGGTCTGGCGGATCACGCCGGTGCCACGGCCGGCGGGTGCGGCGATGCGCTTCTCGATGCGTCCCGACGGGGCCGCCGAGCGAACCGGGCTTCTGCTCCTCGGTGGCAAGGGGGCCGCGATCAGCGCCGGTTTCGCCGCCTCGTTCTGCGACGAGCAGCGCTGGCGCCGTCCCTGACCGGGACGACCAGGATTTCGGTGGCGCGCAGGGCCCGCTAGGCCGGACGGAGCGTTCGCAATCGGGGTTGAACATACGTTCGGGCAGCGCGAGCGCTAGGTGCGGGCCCGGCTCGCGGGGATCCGCGCCAGCAGGTGGTCGCTGCAGGTCGGCCGCGCCCGCGCGCTGTCGTTGCCCTCGGGTTCGAGCCGGGGCGCCCCGACGATACCGGATCGCATCAGGCTCGCTTCCCTGGCCCTGACATGTTGCTCCCGGCATACACGGCGCCATGGATCCGCGTGAGGAAGCGCATCTCCTCTTCTACGTCGCTGATCGGGACCGCACTTCACCAGCAGGATGCCCAAGCGGAGCAACTTCGGTTCGGATTCCGGCACGCCGCAAAGGAAGTCCTCGACCCCGATCCCGCGTGCATACGCCCTCACGCGTGCGGCGCCGCGGCGCGTCGGAGGCGGGGTCCGGGTGTCGGGTGATCCGCTTGATCGGACCGTCCTGGTGATCAGGCCGCCCTGGCGCCATGTGGGCATGAAAGCGCAAGGCGCGGCGCGGGGCGGTCGATGCCCGGTGGCCCGGCGGGTCAGGCGGTGGCGCGGCGCGTTTCCGGGTCGGGCGCGATGGTCGGAACGGCTGCGAGAAGGCTACCGACGGTGGCGACCGAACCGATCACCGACCAGAGAACGAGCCCGACCCAGAGCGGTTGGGCAAGCGCCAGAACCGCGACGGCGGCGCATCCGATGCCAAGTATCGTTCCGGAAAGGACAGCGCCCAACACCATGTCGATCCCTCCTCCTCATTCCACAAGCCGATTTGGCTTTACTATTGTGGCAAGACTAAGGAACGATTGACGTCTGCGGCTGGTGGGCAGAAATCAGCCCCCCGCGGATTTCTGGCGGAAGCGTTCGACTTTCGTGCGGTCAAGGGCCGGGATGGCGGGCTTCACAGGGGACGGATCCGGCGCGTCATGTCGCCCGGGTCTCATGCGGACCGCGCCGGCGGTCACCAGGACGGCAACGGGCTCGGCCTCGGCCGCGCCCGTTCCGTTTCCTCGGTCCAGTGGCGATCGGCTTCTTTCGGCAGCGTGAAGCCCATACCATGCCGCCCTGGTTGCCCGGCGCTTGGCCGAGGCGGGATGCCCCCATCACGAAATCAAGGCGATCACCGGCCACAAGACCGGCGCAGAGCCGCCCCGCTACGCCGCGAAACCCGGCCAGGTTCCGCGCGCTCACAGCGCCTTCGGAATGCCCCAAGACATGGCCGACAGCCCGAAACTTGCCAACTGCCGTTGAAACGCCGGCAACCACCAGGAAAACCCCGTGCGTTCTGATATCTTGGGAGGGGAAGTGGCAGCCCGTAGGGGACTTCAACAATTCTGTTGAATCAAGGACTTAGTGAAAAGTGGGACACTCCGTTTTCCCATAGTTTCATTAGGTTTTTTGGGAAAATTGTCCCACCGATCCGGGCGAAAAATCCGCAATTCCGGCACGTTAGACCCCGGCACCACTTCATTCAGTCAGAAACGAAAACGCCCCCCGGCTGCGACCGAGGGGCGAAAGAAGTGGCGCACCGAAAGGATGAATAACGATGCCCCTGAAAACTAACGAGAAACAGGCGAATTTTCAAGCCTTGGGAGTCCCGCTGAAGCTGACTCGCTTCCCGACGCGCGGCGCTTACCAGAAGAAGGAACTGACCCTTTCGTTGGCCGATCTGGCGACGTGGATCATGGACCAGCGGGCGGCCAGCAAGGACGCTCTGCCTTGGCTCAAGATGGCGACCTTCGGCACGAAACGGCGGCCCGGCAAGGACGGCAAAGGCCGGTGCTTGCGCTGGAATGAGAACGTCGAAACCGTGACCGGGCTGGAAGCGGACTATGACAAGGGCCAGATGACGCCCGAGGCCGCCCGCGATGCCTTGGAGGCGGCGGGCGTGGCCGGGCTTGTTTACACGACACCTAGCCATAGCCCCGAGAAGCCCCGCTGGCGCGTTCTCGCGCCGTTCAGCGGCCCGCTGCCGCCCGACGCCCGCGAAGACCTCATGGCGCGGCTGAACGGCCTTCTGGGCGGCACTCTGGACAAGGCCAGCTTCACCCTGTCTCAATCCTATTACGCGGGCAACGTGGAGGGCGGGACTCCAGTTGAAACCTTCCTTGTGGACGGGCAGCCGATTGACACGGTGGAAGGCTTGACCCCGATCTACAAGGACGGCGGCAGCGTGAAGCGCGAGCGCCGGGCCGCTTCTGGCGAAGGTGAGGGGCTGGCCCTTAAGCACGTCCGGGAAGCCCTTCTGACGATCCCCAATGACGCGAGCAACCCGGACGCGGCGGAACGCCTCTGGTGGCTGCACATGGGCATGGCTTTGCACCACGCGACGGGCGGCGGCGAAGACGGGCTGGCCCTGTTCCATGAGTGGAGCGAGCGGCACCCCAGCTATGGCCCCGACGAAACCGAAACCGTCTGGCATTCCTTCGGGGGCGGCGGCAAGAACCCTCGCACCTTCGCCACGATCCGCGCGGAGGCGGAGCGCCGGGGCTGGATTGACCTGTCCCCCTTTGATGACGTGATCCCCGCCGATGAACTGGCGGAGATTGAAGACCTGATCGGCTTGCCCGCAATCCCTGAAGGCCCGGATTGGGGCAAGGTGATCGTGGAGCGCGGCAAGCCCGTGAACAACCTCAATAACGCCGTGGTCTATCTCGGGCGGAACCTCGACTCGATCCTGCCCGGCCTTCGGTTGAATCAGATGACCGGGCGCGAGGAGTGGCACGACGGGCCGTTGAATGACGCGGCCCTTGCGCTGGCGCGGACGGGGTTGGAACGGCGCGGCCTGCGCACCGTCGGGAAGGAACTGGTGGGGGACGCCGCGATGATGGTGGCGCGGCACCTGCAATATCACCCGATCCGCGACTATCTGACCGGCCTCGACCACGACGGGCGCGAACGGCTGGACTCGTGGCTGGTGCGACATGCCGAGGCCGAAGACTCCCCCTATACGCGGGCGGTGGGGCGCAAGTTCCTTCTGCAAATGGTGGCCCGCGTGATGCGTCCGGGCTGCAAGGCCGACCACACCCTTGTCTTGGCCGGGCCGCAGGGGGCAGGGAAGTCGACGCTTTGCCGGACCCTCGCGGGCGAAGAATACTTCAGCGACACGCTGCCCAGCATCACGGGCGACAAGACCGAGGCCCTGCGGCACCTGCCCGGCAAATGGCTGGTGGAGATGGCCGAAATGGCCCCTTCCCGCAAGAGTGATGCCGAAGACCTGAAGGCGTTCATGTCGGGCACGGTGGATCGGGTGCGGCGGCCTTGGGGGCGCTTCGATGAAGCGTTCCCGCGCCAGTGTGTTTTCGTGGGCACCACCAATGAAGACCAGTTTCTTCGAGATGCGACGGGCGGGCGGCGCTTCTGGCCCGTCTATGTCGGGCAGATTGATCCCGACTACCTCGCTGCCGAGCGTGACCAGCTTTTCGCGGAAGCCTTCCTTGCCTTCATGGCGGGTGAACCGTGGTGGCTCGACCGCGACTTTGAGGCTGAACACGCGAAGCCCGTGCAAGAGGCCGCGCGCGAGTCTGATAGTTGGGCCGATGACGTGGCGGCTTGGCTGGACAGGCCCGACGACGATTTTGACGGGGAAGGCAGCGTGAAGACTGAGGTTCGGACTTCCGAAGTCCTGAGCGGGGCGCTTGGAGTTCCCAGCGGGCAACAGACGATGGCGCTTCAAAAGCGGGCGGGTGACGTGATGCGCGCGCTTGGCTGGATGAAGATTCATACGCGGGGCGGGAACAAGTGGGCGCGGGCGGTAGCATGACCATGGCGGAGCAACAGAGGCCGGAAGGTGCCGTGAACCGTAGCGTGAACCGTAGCGTGAACCGTAGGGTTCACACGCAAGGCACTGTTTTTTATGGGGGAATCCCTACTGTGAACCGTGTGAACCGTATTAAGTCAACAATAGTCCTAGAGAACGGAAAGCCGGTAGTGGCCCACCAGTGGGGAGGGCGCACGGAACGCCGGGGGAATAATAGGCACTTTAGGGTTCACACGGTTCACAGATATGCGTCTTCCCTTTGTTATCAGCACCTTAATCGTGAACCCATGGAGGGTTCACACGGCTCACGGATCACGGGCAACCACGGTGGCGGGCTGTCCGTGCTGGGGTCCTTCCGGGCGGGGGGCGCCGGGGGTAACGCAGAGCCGCATGGCGTCACCCGGTGGAGAAAAATTGAAATCGAAATTCCCTTTGCCGCCGTGGGCGGCTGACCACGGCAGTTAAGAGGCAAGAGCAATGGAAAATCTGACTGAAATCGAGATAGCCGAAATCGCCGCGCTGGTGGGCGACCCGAAAGACCCGCCCGAGGCTGACGATCTGGTGAATGCCCCGACGCTGGCGAAGTGGCTGGGGCTGACCCCCAATCACGTCTCCGCTCTGGCGCGGGAAGGCGTTCTGCCCCGGACCCCGGCGAAGCTGTTTCCGCTGCGCCGGGCGATCCGGGAATACTGCGATCATGCCCGCGCCGGGTCCGTGGGCCGCCGTGCCGACGCCGAACTGGCGGCGGAAAAGCTGCGACTGGCCCGCGAGAACGCCGACAAGGTGTCGATACAGAACGCCAAGGCCCGTGGCGAGTTGATCCCGGCTGCCGACGTGTCTCGGGCTTGGGGTGAGGTCGCCACCGATCTGCGGGCCGCCATTCTTGCAATCCCGTCTCGGGTGGCCGGACAGGTGGGCCTTGATCGGGCCGCCGCCGCCACGCTTGACGCCGAAATCCGCTCTGCCTTGGAGGCTATCGCCGATGACCGTTGATCCGCGCCTTGCCGACTTGCGCCGCCAGACCTTCGCCGCGCTGCGCCCGCCGCCCAAGCTGGCCCTGAGCGATTGGGCCGAACGGAACCTTCGGCTGCCCGCTGGCGTCTCTGCAACGCCCGGCCCCGTGCGCCTCTGGGAATTTCAGCGGGGCCTTGCCGATGCCATTGGCGACCCGACAATCCCCCGCGTGACGTGCCTCAAGGCCGTGCGTTGTGGCTATTCCACCCTTCTGGTGGCGGCGGTGGCCGCCTATGCCTCGAATGACCCTTGTCCGGTCCTTATGCTGGTGCCGACGACCGACGACGCGCGGAACTTTATGGTGCATCATTTGGAGCCGGTGGCAGAGGTCACGCCCGCCTTGTCGGGCCTCTTTGCCGATGACGACATTGCCAGCCGCAACACGCTGACCGCCAAACGCTACCCCGGCGGCTCGCTCAAGGTCATTGCCGCCCGTGCGCCCCGCGCCCTTCGCGCCCACACCGCGAAAGTCCTGCTGGCCGATGAGGTCGACGGCATGGAAGTGACGGCGGAAGGCAACCCCCTGCTACTGGCCGAAAAGCGGACCCTCTCCTATCCCGACCGCAAAATCGTGACCGGCTCGACCCCGACCGATTCCGAAACCAGCATGATTGCCGCCGAATACGAGAAATCGGACAGGCGGGTTTTCGAGTGTCTTTGCCCCGAGTGCCATGAGCATTCCGAAATCCTCTGGCGCGATATTCGCTGGACCGAGGGCGACCCGGATTCGGCGGCTTGGTGTTGCCCGGAATGCGGTTGCCTGATCCCTGAAAGCCGCAAGGGCGAGATCGTCGCCAAAGGCCACTGGCGGGCCACCCGGCCCGAGGTTAAAGGCCACGCAGGCTTCAAGCTGACCGCCCTTGTCAGCCTCATGCCGAACGCGAGTTGGCCGAATCTGATCCGGGAGTTTCTGGCCGCCAAGGGCCGCCCCGATAGCCTGAAGGTTTTCGTCAACACAGTGCTGGCCGAGACGTGGCGCGATGACGCTGGCGAGGAACTGGACGAGTCGCTTCTGGCATCCCGCCGGGAAGCTATCGGCCTCGACCGCTTGCCGCCCGAAGTCCTGTATCTGACCGGCGGCGCGGACGTTCAAAAGGATCGGATCGAATTGACCTCGCTGGGCTGGACGGGGGACGGGGACGCTCTAGTGCTGGGTCACGAAATCATTTGGGGCGACCCGGCGGAGGGCGATACCTGGGCCGAGTTCGACGATCTGTTGCGGCGCGATTTCCGGCACCCGAACGGGGGCGCGCTACGCTATGACGCTGCGATGGTCGACTCGGGCGATGGCGGGATGACCGATCAAGTTTACCAGTTCGCTCGCCCGCGCGTGGGCCGCCGCATCTTCCCGCTGAAAGGCGTGGCCGGGTTCAAGCGCCCTCTGGTAGAGCGGGCGAAGACGCGCGGCATCGCCCTTCAGCTTGTCGGGGTGGACGTGGCGAAGCAACGGCTTCTGAACGCCCTTCTGGCGGGCACGGGCTGGCGCTTCAGCGACTCCCTGTCCGATGAGTGGTTCTCGCAACTGACCGCCGAACGCCGCGTTGTCCGCTATAGCCGGGGGCAGCCTGCCGCCCGATTTGAGCGGATCGTGGGCCGCCGGGCCGAGGCGCTGGATTGTGTGGTCTACGCGATGGCGGCGCGGGCATTGGTAGGGGTGGCTGTTGACCGGCGCGAGGCGGAACTAGCGAGCAAAGCCCTTCCCAAACCCACCCCCAACGTGGTCAAGTCCGCATGGCTGGAAAGGTGAGGCGATGGACGATTTAGACGAAGACGATTTGAGGAAGTTCCCACCGTGGATTGATCGGGCCGAGTTCCTTCGGGACGTGGCGGCGGTCTTAGCGAAATATGAAATCACCGTTGGGCACTTTTACGATGCCCTTGGAGTCGACGTTTATTCTGAGAACGACGAGGCCCGGCGGACGGTGATTAACCAACTGGCCGATCTGCGGCGAGAACTCACGCTGAGGAAAAGGGGCGGTTGATGGCGGAACGCGACGAGGTTCGGGAACGGACTCAACACATTCTCGAAGACCTTCGCCGTGGCCTTGAGTTTCACGCTTCCAGCTTTCGTGAGATCGACGAAAAGGCCAAATATTGGCTGACTGTCGGTGTTCCCTCTCTGATTGGTCTGAGCGGGTATGCTTTCCAGAAGGGCTTCAGCCTTAGCCCCTATCTTTTGTCGCTGATTATCGCTGTGGTGATCTGTCTCTTTGCGGCTGTCTATTTCTTTGCGGCCACCATCGGGTCAAGTTCCATTTCAGCCGGAATCCTTCTCCCTGAAGACCAAAAAGCGGAGTCGTGCCTCTACTATTCGCAGTCCGATGAAACATGGGGCCAGTATGAAACGCTGAGAGTCGGAAACACCCTCAGCGCGCTCTTGTCGAACGAAAGGCAAAACAAGCGCAAAGGCAGCCGTCTTCAGGTTGCCGAGGCTTTACTTTTTCGTGGTGTTCCCACCGCCGCGTGTGTTGCCGCTAGTTGCGCCGCCCTTATTGACGTTTGTGTCGCGCATGGGCGGGGGATTGGACCGACCGCCGTTATTGCCACCGGCATTGCTGTTGGCACCGGAACCGCTGCCGCCTTTTGGATTGCCACTCATCGCCGAACCTCGAAAGCCTAGAACCGTCTAAATAAACTAGACTATCGAGCGATACGGCACAAGATATTGAGCATTAGCGGACGCTAAACTGACGCGACCAGTCCGCCACGTCCGCGTCACTGGCCTTGCCGCCGGAAACCCACGCCACAACGTCGTCGGGTTCCGGGATGCCGACCTTGCGGCAGATTTCCAGAACACCATCACGCCACGCCCCCAGACTGCACCCGCTGGCGGCGTCCGTCAGCATCGCTTCGCGGGCGAGGCCAAGGGCGATTTCGTGGAGATCGGTCTGGGCGTTCATGGGGTCATCCTTTGAGGTTCTGAGTTGGCGCGGGCGCGTGTCAATCCACGCCCGCGCCGTTCGCAATGTCGCCCGTCACTCCGTCGGGCGAACCGAACATGGCGAGGGGCCACCAACCCCTCACGACACCCATAGGCGATTCCCTCTTGCAATACAACTTAGATTTAAGTTATGAAGTCGATAAGCCGTAATGGAGGACAGGGGACCATGTTCACGATCAAGGATGCCGCCGGGATTTTCGGGCAAATCGACGCCATTGCCGATGGCGATATGCCCGCGCTCGACAAGGGGCTGAGGAACCTCAGTCAGAGGCTCTATCTGCCGCCCGCTGACCGGCAGGGCCGGGCTGACGTTTACACGCTCGCCTCTATCTGCGCGCTGCGGCTCCTTTCTGCCGCCAGCGGCCTTCTTTCCGACCGCTGGATTCTCGAAAGGCTCGCCCGCGAGATGCAGAACGAAAGCGGCGGCATGGCCCGGCGGATCAAGCTGGACGGCGGTGAGCGCCCCATGTCCCCGGTGGAAGAAGCAATCGAACGGGTCCGCGAGGGCCAGACCTTCGACTTCAATCTGAAACTCTACGCTGACGGGCGTCTTGGCTTTGAGGCCGATTGGCCCGCTGACGATGCCGAGTCCGCCGCCGTGGCGGACGCCATTCTTTCGTCGGTCCCGACGACTGAGCCGAACGTGACGCTGGTCCTCCACGCTTCGCGCCTGATCCGCGATATTCTCGACACGGTGAACTGAGCATGGCCGTCCCGTTCCTCTCCAAGCTGTTCACCCGCCCGACCAAGGTCCAAGCCGTCCGCCGCTTTGACGGGGCCGCTGGTGGCCGCCGTGGCTTCGGGGTTGGGACGTTCGGGCGGGTGAACTCCGAGGTTTCGGCCAGCGGGGCCACGCTCCGCAGCCGCGCCCGGTATCTTGCCAATAACAACCCGTGGGCGGCCAATGCCGTTGGGAACTGGGTGGGCGCTCTGGTTGGGGCCGGTATCATGCCGACGCCTCGCCACCCCGGCGCCGCGACACGGGCCGATCTGACCGCCGCCTTCGGCGCGTGGGCGGACGTTGCGGACGCGGACGGGCGGACGGATTTCTTCGGGATGCAAACGGACGTGGTGCGCGGGCTGGTGATTGATGGTGAGGCGTTCTTGCACGTCCTGCCCGGTGAAGACGGGCCACGCCTTCGCCTTCTGCCGCCTGAACTCATTGACGAGTCTATGACCCGCGAACTGGGCAACGGGGCGGTGATCGTGCAAGGGGTCGAGTTCGACGCGGAGGGCCGCCGGGTTGCCTATTGGGTGCTTCCCTACCGCCCGCACGATCAATTCGCGTCCTATGCGCCCCCGGTGCGCGTTCCTGCCGATGAAATCTTGCACGTCATGAAGCCTTTGGCGGCTGGGCAGGTCCGGGGGATTTCGTGGCTCGCGCCGGTCATCCTGAGCGCGTCAGACTTCGATCAACTCACCGATGCGTTGCTTATGGGCGCGAAAGTCGCGGCGATGCACAGCGCCTTCCTTGTCGACCTGAACGGGACGGGCGGTGAGCCGTATGACGGAACCGGGGAAGGTGGAATCCTCGAAACGGGCCTCGAACCCGGCACGATGAAGCGCCTGCCCACGGGTTACGATGTCAAATTCAACACGCCGGGCCAACTGACCGAAATCGGTGCCTTCCTTCGCCTGCAATTGCAGCAATTGGCTGCCGGTCTCGGGCTTCCCGATCACCTCCTTTCGGGCGACCTCTCGAACGCGAACTATTCGAGCCTTCGCGCCGGTCTGCTGCCGTTCAGGCAGCGAGTCGAGCAAATCCAGTATGGCACCCTTGTGCCGCAGTTCCTCGCGCCGATCTGGCGGCAGGTCATCACCTTCGCGGTGCTTTCCGGCGATCTGGCCGCGCCCGATTTCGAGTCCACGCCGCGCGCATACGCGGCGGAATGGCTGCCCCCGAAGGCGATGCAGGTTGATCCGCTGAAAGACACGCAGGCGACGATTTCCGAACTGGAAGCGGGCCTGACCAGCCGTCGCAAAGCCGTGGCGGAACGTGGCTGGTCCCTTGAAGACTTGGACGCCGAAATCGCCGCCGATCCGCGCCAGACGGCCCCCAAACAGGAGGCCGCCAAATGACCAGTCAACAGGAGCGCGACCGCGAAAAGTATCACCGGAAACTGGTCGAACGCGCCGGGGCGTCCGACGAAATTCGCGGCCCGCGACTGACCGTGAATCCCGCGAACGCGACGGTGATCCACATCCCCAAGGAAGGCCGCAGGCTGACCGCCCAAGATAAGGAGTTCGAGCCTTGGAAGCGCAAATTGACGACCTGCTGACGCGCCGCGCTGCGATCACGCCCGAGACCTTCGACACCGAAGCGGGCACCGTGGAAGCGGTGGCCTCGACCTTCGCCCCTGTCCGCCGTGCCGGTTTCGTCGAACGCCTCGACCCGGCGGCGATCAATCCCGCCGACCTCGTGGGGCTGCCCGTGCTGGACGGGCACCGCAGCGGGCGGGCCGTGGACACCGTGGGCAGCATCGTTGCCGCACGGATGGAGGATAACGCCCTGATTGTCACGATCAGGCGCACCAGCGCGGCGGACGCCGATCCGCTTTGGCAGCGGGTCGCGGACAAGACGATCCGGGGCGTTTCGATTGGCTACGCCGTCAGCAAGTGGCGGGAGTCGAATGAGGGCGGGATGCGGGTTCGCACCGCCGTCTCTTGGGCGATCAAGGAAGTCTCCGTCGTCGCCTCCCCTGCGGACCCCAATGCAACCTTTAGGAGCGACACCATGCCCCAAGAAGAACTGACGGTGGAGACCACCGAAGACACCACGACCGAGACCCGCGCCGCGATCCGGCAAATCTGCCGTTCGGCGGGCCTCTCTGCGGAAGACGCGGACTCGATGATCGACCGCGATCTTTCGATCACCGAAGCCCGTGCCGAGGCTTTCGAGACCATGACCCGCCGCACCCCGGCGCGCATCCGCACGACGGCCCCGGCCAATGCCGATCCGGCGGCGCTGCGCACCCGTCAGGCCGACGCTCTGGCCTTCCGTATGGCGGGCGGCGAACTGCCCGATGCCTCGCGCGAGTTCGTCAATATGTCGCTCCGCGATATGGCCGCCGATGCCCTGACGCGGGCCGGGGAAAGCGTCCGTGGCCTGAGCGCCGATGAACTGTTCACCCGCGCCGCCGCGCACGGGACCAGCGACTTCCCGTTGCTCGTTTCCAATGCGATGGGGCGGGTCGCGCTGGACTCGTATCGCGCCGCCGAGTCGCCGCTGAAGGCTTTGGCCCGCCAGCGGACCTTGCCGAATTTCAAAGAGTCGACCTCGATCCGCCTTGGCGAGATGGGCCGTCTTGAGGAAATGACCGAGCATGGCGAGTTCACCCATACCAGCCGCGCCGAACAGGGTGAGAAGATGGCGATCAAAACCTACGGGCGGGCGATCAACGTGAGCCGGAAACTCCTTATCGACGACGACCTCAACATGCTGGGCGACATGACGGCGGCCATTGGCGCGGCTGCGGCCCAGACCGAGGCTGACGAACTGGTCAGCACCTTCACCGGCAACCCGCTTCTGAGCGACGGCACGGCGGTCTTCGCCACGGGTCGGGGCAACATGGCGGCGGCGGGTGCTGACATCACCGAAACCGCCCTTCATGCCGCCCGGCTGGCGATGCGCGGCGTTACGGGCCTCGACGGCAAGACGATCATCGGCGTGACACCCCGTTATCTGGTGATCGGCCCCGAACTCGAAACCAAGGCCGAAAAGCTGTTTGCGGCGATCTACGCGGCCACGACCGACGACGTGCAGCCGATCCGCCTCAAGCTGGTGGTGGAACCGCGCATCACCGGAACCGGGTGGTTCGTGATGGCCGATCCGGCGGCGGTCCCGTCGCTTCAGTTCGCCTATCTGTCGTCCGCCCAAGGGGTGCAGATTCAGCGGCAGGAGGCTTGGACCACGCTCGGGATGCAGTATCGGGCCTTCCTCGACTTCGGCACCGGCTGGGCCGACTGGCGCGGGGCCTATTTCAACGCGGGCGCGTGAGATGGCGACCGTCGCTGAACTGACCAAGATGCGGGCCGACCTTCTGGCGGCCCGCGCTGGCGGGGTCCGGGAGTTTCAGGACCAGAACGGCGAACGGATTCAATACAAGTCCGACGCCGAAATGGCCCGCGCTCTTGCCGCTCTGGACGCGGAAATCTCCGCTCAGACGGCCCGGCCCGCCAACACGATCCGTTTCAACATGAGCAAGGGAATCTAGCAATGAAGTCCTACATTCAGAAGGGTGACAACATCACCGTTTCCGCCGCCGCCGCCGCTGCCAGCGGGGAAGGCGTTCTGGTCAACAAGCTGTTCGGCATCGCGGCGGGTGACGCGGCGATTGGCGAAGACCTCGACCTTGTGACGGTCGGGGTTTTCGATCTGCCGAAGGTTTCGACCGACGCGATTGCCGTGGGCGCGTTCGTCTACTGGGACGACGCGAACAAGCTGGTGACGACCACGGCCACCGGGAACACCAAGATTGGCGTTGCCGTCACCGCCGCCGCGAACCCGAGCGGCAACGTCAATGTCCGCCTGAACGGCACGTTCTGAGGGCCGGACAATGACCGCCGCCGCCTCCCATATGCGCGCTGTCCTGCCGCCGCCCACGCGGCGAGGGCTGTCGCGTGTGGAGGCGGCGGAATACATCGGTGTGGGCGCGTCGAAATTTGACGCCATGGTCACGGATGGCCGGATGCCCAAGCCGAAGAAAATCGACGGGCGGCGGGTCTGGGATGTGCGCTCGCTGGACCGCTTTTTTGAAGCCTTGCCGGGTGGCGACGACTCGGACCACAATCCATGGGACGATTAGATGCCCGAGGATTCCATGAATTTCCGTTTGAAGTATGTGGTGGAGGATACCGACCGGCACGGCAACGTCCGGCTTTACTTCCGCCGGGGCGGCCAGAAAATCCGCCTTCGCGGGCCTGTCGGCTCGCCCGAGTTCCTGACCGATTATCGCCGGGCCGCCGCTGGCCCCAAAGAGGTCAAGGACAAGAAAGACAGGGTGGGGCGGGTCAAGGCCGACTCGCTCCAATGGCTCTGCAATCAATACTACAAGTCCGCCATGTGGGCGGAACTGGACGGCAAAACCCAGAAGACCCGGCGCGGGATTCTGGAACGCTTCGCCCAGCACAAGGACAATGCGGACAAGCCGTATCGGCTCATGCTCGCGCGCCATATCCGCAAGCGCCGCGACGAAATGATGGAGACGCCCGAGGCGGCAAACTCCATGGTGAAGACCCTTCGGCAGCTTTTCCGCTTCGCCGTGACCTATGATCTGGCGGAAACGAATCCGGCGAAGGACGTGGAACTTCTGAAGTCCAATCCCGACGGCTACCACTCTTGGACACTGGCGGAGATTGAACAATTCGAGACCAAGCACCCGGTGGGCACGACGGCCCGGCTGGCGCTCGCCTTGGCCCTCTACACGGGCCAGCGCCGTTCCGATCTGGTGCTTTTCGGCAAGCAACACGTCCAGAAGGGATGGCTGGTCTTCACGCAACAAAAGGGCAAGGGGCGGAACCCCGTCCGGCTGGAAATCCCGATTGTCCCCGACCTTCAGCGGATCATTGACGCAAGCACGACGGGCGATCTGGCCTTCCTTGTGAACGGCTACGGGCGACCCTTCACGAATGCCGGATTTGGCAACCGCTTCCGCAAGTGGTGCGATGACGCGGGCCTTCCGCATTGTTCCGTTCACGGGCTTCGCAAGGCCGCTGCCGCGCGGCTGGCGGAACTCGGATGCACCGAATTTGAGATCATGGCTATCACCGGGCACCAGACCTCCAAGGAAGTCACCCGCTACACGAAAGCGGCCAGCCAGAGGGTGAGGGCGGAAGCGGCTTCAGCGAAGATCGGAGGCGGACGGAAATAGAACAAAAGTGTCCCACTTTTTGCCCCCGTTCGACACGGTGGGACAAAATCGGGTTCTAAGTGCCTGATATTGTGGGGAGAAAAAATGAAGTGGCAGCCCGTAGGGGAGTCGAACCCCTCTTTTCAGGTTGAAAACCTGACGTCCTAACCGATAGACGAACGGGCCGCGCTGGGCGTGCGGCGGTGTTTAGGGCAGGCGCGCAGAGGGCGCAAGGGGTATTTTGGCGAAATCCCCGGGCCCGGGCGCGGTTGTCGCCTCAGGCGCGGGCGGCATCCTCGAGCCGGAGCTGAGGTCTTGTGCGGCCCTGCCAGTGATTCAGCTCCAGCCGTCCCGCAAGATGCATGGGTCTGCCGCCGTGATCGCTCAGCAGCGGTCCGAGCGGGGTGTCGAAGGCTCCGAACGCCACCGCTTCCACCGGCGCCGAGATGCCGTCCGAGAACGCGATCCTGAGGTGGTTCTCGCCGATCCGCCTTGCATGGCGGATCTGCATGTCGGCGAACGCGAAGCGGGGGGCGGGGGCGCCCTGACCGAAGGGGCCGGCACGCTCGATCGCCTCGATCAGCGCCGGTGTCACCGCCGCCGGCATCAAGAGCCCCGAGAGCGCAAGATCGCTCGGCCCGACGGTGCCGGCGCCCTGCCGCCCGAGCAGCTCCGCGAGCCGCGCCATGGCAGGCTCGAGCTGACCCCGCGAGAGGCTGAGACCTGCCGCCATGCGGTGCCCGCCTCCCTTTTCCAGCAACCCCTCCGCGGCGATGCGCTGCACAGCCGCGCCGAGATCGACCCCCTCGACGGACCGTCCCGAGCCCTTGCCGGCATCGCCGTCGAAACCGATCACGATCGCGGGCCGGTTCGTGGCCTCCTTCAGACGCGCCGCGACGATGCCGACGACGCCGGGATGCCAGCCATCGCCCGCGGCCCAGACGAGCGGCCCGTCAAGCCCGCGCGCCTCGGCCTGGGCCAGCGCCGCGTCGCGCACCCGGTTCTCGATCTCGCGCCGCTCGGCATTCAGCCGGTCGAGCCGCAGGGCGAGCGCCTGCGCTTCGGCGGGGTCGTCGGTCGCCAGCAGACGCGCCCCGAGATCCGCGGCGCCGATCCGCCCCCCGGCATTGATCCGCGGCCCGATGAGAAAGCCGAGATGATAGGCCGTGGGCGCGCGGTCCATCCGCGCCACGTCGGCCAGCACCCGCAGCCCGACCCGCTCGCGCCGCGCCATCACCTTCAGACCCTGGCGCACCAGTGCCCGGTTGACGCCGACAAGCGGCGCCACATCGGCGACGGTCGCCAGCGCCACGAGATCGAGCGCGGACATGAGGTCGGGCCCGGTCGTGCCCTGCTCACGCAGCTTCCGGTTCAGTTCCACCAGCATCAGGAACACCACCGAGGCGGCGCAGAGATGGCCGAGGTCGCCCTCTTCGTCCTGCCGGTTGGGGTTCACGACGGCAAGCGCGGGCGGCAGGGTCTCGCCGCCCAGGTGATGGTCCAGCACCACGATATCGGCACCCTCGGCAGCTGCCACCGGCGCGTGCGAAAGCGTGCCGCAATCGACGCAGACGATCAGCGAATGGGTCCTGGCAAGCGCCGCCATCGCCGGCACGTTCGGGCCATAGCCCTCGTCGATCCGATCGGGGACATAGAGAGTGGGTGCCGCCCCGAGCGCGCGCAGCCAGCCCGACAGCAGCGCGGCAGAGGCGCCGCCGTCGACATCGTAATCGGCGAAGATCGCGATCCGCTCGCGCGCCCGCACCGCTTTCAGGACCCGCGCCGCCGCCACCTCCATGTCCTTCAGCCGCCGCGGATCGGGCAGGAGCGCGCGGATCTGCGGCTCGAGGTAGCCCTCCGCCTCCTCCGGCGCCACGCCACGCGCCGCGAGAACCGCGGCCAGGGGTCGGGGGAGGCCCGTCGCCTGCACCATCGCCTCGGTCTGCCGCTCGGCCTCGACCGACGGGCCGAGCCAGCGGCGCCCGGTTGCAGAGCGGTCGACACCGAGAAACGCCTTCATGGCCCCCTCATAGCGGAGGCTGCCCGTGTCCGGAAGCGCCCGCTTCATCTGTTGCCAAATATCCCGGGGGGTCCGGGGGGAGCCCCCCGGCACTGCCCTCAGCGGATCGGGTTGCGGTAGAGCATCCGGCGCACCGAGCCGGTCTTCGAGCGCATCAGGATCGTCTCGGTCTCGATGAACTTCGGCTCGCGCTTCACGCCCCTGACGATCGAACCGTTGGTGACGCCGGTCGCCGCGAAGATGACCTCGGAGCGGACCATCTCGTCACGGGTATAGATCCGGTTCAGGTCGGTGATGCCGGCCTTGGCGGCACGGCCGCGCTCGTCGTCGTTGCGAAAGAGCAGCCGGCCCCACATCTGCCCGCCCATGCATTTCAGGGCCGAGGCCGCCAGCACACCCTCGGGCGCACCGCCCGAACCCATGTACATGTCGATCCCGGTCAGCTCCGATTCCGCGCAATGGATGACGCCGGCGACGTCGCCGTCGGTGATGAGCCGGATCGCGGCACCGGTGGCGCGAACCTCGGCGACCATCTCCTCATGGCGCGGGCGCTCAAGGATGCAGACGGTCAGATCGGCGGCGGTGCAGCCCTTGGCGCGCGCCAGGGCCTCGATCCGCTCGCGCGGGCTCATCTCGAGGCTGACCACGCCCCGCGGCAGGTTCGGTCCGACGGCGAGCTTCTCCATGTAGACATCGGGCGCGTGCAGAAGCGTGCCGCGCGGCGCCATCGCGATCACCGTCAGGGCGTTCGGCATGTCCTTGGCGGTCAGCGTCGTGCCTTCCAGGGGGTCGAGCGCGATGTCGACCTCGGGCCCGTTGCCTGTGCCGACCTCCTCGCCGATATAGAGCATCGGCGCCTCGTCGCGCTCGCCCTCGCCGATGACCACGGTGCCCTTGATGTCGAGCAGGTTGAGCTGGTCGCGCATGGCGTTGACGGCGGCCTGGTCGGCCGCCTTCTCGTCGCCGCGCCCGATCAGACGGGCCGAGGCATGGGCAGCGGCCTCCGATACGCGGGCAAGCCCGAGCGAGAGCAAGCGGTCGTGGAATTCCTGGGCATCGGCCATGATGGGGTTCCTGCAATCTGGGGTCGGTTCCCAATAGCCGTAGCATCACCCTGCGACAAGGGCGACAGCGCTAACGGCCGCGCGGCAGGCCGACTCCCCTGTGCCCGGGGAGGCTTCAGACGGTCTCGATCCGGATCGCGACGATCTGGCCCTGGACGACGCCGGTCGCGGGCAGGCGCTTCTGCGCATGGTCGATCGCATCGCGGGTCGTCCTGTGGGTGACGATCAGGACCGGGGCCGAGGCGTCCTTATGGCCATACTGCCGCATCCGGTCGATCGAGATGCCCTCGTCGCCGAGCACCGTCGCCACCTTGGCAAGCGCGCCCGGCTTGTCGGACAGCTCCATGCGCAGATAGAAGGGCGCCGGCGAGGTCGAGCGCGCGACCGGTGCCGCGACAAGCGAGGCGGCCGGCTGACCGAAGGTCGGGATGCGGCTGCCGCGGGCGATCTCGATGACATCGGACATCACCGCCGACGCCGTCGGGCCGGCGCCGGCGCCGGCGCCGCGCAGCACGATCTGACCGACGCTGTCGCCCTCGAGAACCACCATGTTGGTGCCGCCCTGCAACTGGCCGAGCGGGCTCTCCGCCGGCACCAGGCAGGGCGACATGCGCTGTTCAAGCCCGCGCCCGGTCAGCTGCGCGACACCGAGAAGCTTGATCCGGTAGCCCATGTCGCCGGCGCGGCGGATATCGTCGATCGAGATCTGTCCGATCCCCTCGAGCGCGACCGCCTCGAAGGCGACACGGGTGCCGAAGGCGATCGAGGCCAGGAGGCTCAGCTTGTGACCGGCATCGATGCCGCCGACGTCGAGCGTCGGGTCGGCTTCCAGATAGCCAAGCTGGCGGGCCTCCTCGAAGACGTCGTCATAGGGCAGGCCGGCCGATTCCATGCGGGTCAGGATGTAGTTGCAGGTACCGTTCATCACGCCCATGACGCGGCGGATCTCGTTTCCGGCCAACCCCTCGGTCAGCGCCTTCACGACCGGGATGCCGCCGGCCACGGCGGCCTCGAAACGGATCAGGCGGCCCGCGGCCTCGGCCGCCTCCGCCAGGCCCTGGCCATGATGGGCGAGCAGCGCCTTGTTGGCGGTCACGACATCCTTGCCGGCGGCGATCGCCGCTCGGGTGGCGTCGAGCGCCGCCCCGTCGGCCCCGCCCATCACCTCGACCAGCACGTCGACATCCTCGCGCCGCGCAAGGGTGACGGGATCGTCCTCCCAGTCATAGGCCGAGAGGTCGATATCGCGGTTCTTGGTGCGGTTGCGCGCACAGACCGCCGCGATCGCGATGCCGCGGCCGCTGCGCCGCTTCAGAAGCTCGGCGTGGGTCTGGACGATCCGCACCGTGCCGGCGCCCACCGTGCCAAGGCCGGCGATGCCAAGACGCAGGGGGCGGGTCATGTCGGTCTCCCTTCGTGGCGCGCCGCCCGATCGCGGAGCATCTGGCGGGTGTTACTCTGCCGCAGGCCGTCTTGCAACCGACCCGGCGGGCGGGACTCTCAGCCGCCCGGGTCGAGCGCGCGCAGCGCCCCGGCGCGGGCGCGCAGCGCCGCCGCGCGGGCGGAAAGCTCGGCGGCGGGGTCCGTTGCCGGCACCTGCGGCAGGAGCGCCGCGATCTCTGCATCCGGCAGAAGCGTCGGATAGGGCTGGCGCGCCGCTTCGGGCGCAAGGCGGGGCGGCGCGCCGCACGAAGCCAGAAGGCCTGACAGGATCACTACGAGGGGGGCGTGCGGGCGCATCGGGTCCGGGTCCGGGAACGGGCGCGAGATTAGCCCGTCATGGCGGACCGGGCAAGCGGGGCCGGAACCGGGGATTGTATTGAACGTGCGTTCAGATAGTCTCTGCCCATGGCGCGCAAGACAGGTTCGCATTCCGAGATTACCGGCCCGCGGGTCCGCGCGGCGGCGCTGAGGCTTTTTGCCCGCCATGGCTTCGCCGCGGTCTCGATGCGCCAGATCGCGGCCGAGGTCGGCGTTCAGGCCGGCGCGCTCTATCTCTACACGCCCGACAAGGAGACGCTGCTGTTCGAGCTTCTGCACGAACACATGGTCGATCTGATCTCGGCCTGGGACGCGATCGAGGCAGGGGGCGGGCCTGAAGAAAGGCTTGAACGGTTCGTGCGCTTCCACATCCGCCACAACCTCGCCCGGCTCGATGCCGTGTTCCTGTCCTACATGGAGCTGCGCAGCCTCGGGCCCGGGAATTTCCGCACCATCGAGGGGCTTCGGCGCGACTACGAGAACCGGCTCGAGGCGATTCTGCAGGAGGGCACGGCGCTTGGCGTCTTTTCGGTGCCCGAGGGGCGGATCACCGCCTTCGCGCTCATCGCCATGCTGACCGGCGTCACCACCTGGTTCCGTGAAGGCGGTCGGCTCAGCCGCGACCGGGTCGGCGATCTCTACTGGGCGATGGTGCGCCGCGCCGTTTCCGCCTGACGCAGGGGGTGCGCTGACGGCCCCCCGGGGCGGGGCTGCGCGGTTGCGTCGGCTGCCACCGTCAGCGGCCACCGCCGCCCTAGTTGATGGGCGGGATGTCGATGTCGGACGGGGCGTCGGCGTTGGTCTGATCGGAATGGCTGTTGTTCGAACTGTCGATCGAGGCATCGTAGATGCAGGCCGGGGTCGATCCGTCGTGCTTGTCGTAGGCCACGCAGGAGGCAAAGCGCGGCCGCGTCGCGATGAAGGTCCGGTACCACTGCGCGTTGATGCCCACGTTGAACATCGGCTGATAGTCCATGAAGGTCTCGACGAGGATTATCGAGTCGCCCTCCGGCATCGTCGGGATCCGGTTGGCCTTGGTCTGAAGCGTCGTATCGTCGTAGCCGAGCATGGCGCCGGTGCCATAGGACCAGGCGACCTTGTTCTCGGCGTCGGCGTCGTTCCAGATCACGCTCGAGACCCGCAACCAGGTCGGCTGAGTGGCGCGCGTGATGTACTGGAAGACCGTGTTCAACCCTTCGATATAGGCAGCATCGACCGGCGTGCCCTCGGGTTGGCGCGAGATGATGTCGGCGATCGTGTAGGCGCCCTTCAGGTTGGTGTTCTTCTGCTGGAAGGCGTTGAAGATCTGGAACGAGGCGACATACCACCAGAGCACGAAGATCGACGCGATCACGCCTTCGATGGGCATCGAGCCCCTTGTTTCGTCGGCAAAGCGTCTGCCGGCCAGCCGGAAACGGGAAAGAATGGACATGTCAGCCTCCGCCCTGTGCAGGTTCGTTGACGTAAGCAGTGGAAGTCACGAGAGCATAGGCGCCGGTCCCGTCCTTCGGCAGGTTGAGGCCGATCGCGCTGGTCTCGAAGAGCGGATCGAACTTGGCGCAGGCGCGGATCAGCATCAGCTGGTCGCCGCCGCCCTGGTTGAAGGTCGTCACCGGCTGGATCGACTGGCTGCGGTCGACGCAGATCGGACCGTTGGCGAGCGGCTCCCAGGTGTTGGTGTCGATCGGGCGCAGTTCGATCAGCAGCACGTTCTTGCAGTCGGGCAGCAGGGCCGAACGTTCGCAGACCTT
Organism: Albidovulum sp.; assembly: GCA_020637635.1. GTDB lineage: Bacteria > Pseudomonadota > Alphaproteobacteria > Rhodobacterales > Rhodobacteraceae > Albidovulum. The sequence goes on along the minus strand of JACKKB010000004.1, from coordinate 60,101 downwards.
GTCGCGGAACTCGTTGTGCGTGATGTCCGGCAGGTGCCCGAGGCGCAGGTCGCGGACCGTGAGGTCGAGCGCGCGTTCGAGCATCACCCAGCGGGTCATCAGGACGCCGAGTTCAAGCGACGCCATCATCAGCGTCATGAAGAACGGCACGAAGATCACGAACGGGATCGTCGCCGTGCCGCTCTCGTCGTCGCGCGCCCTGCGGAACGCCTGTCGCATGAAGGTGATCATGATCGGCGATCCTCAGTGCGTCAGACGCAGCTTGTTGATCGAGTTCACGATGCCCTCGAACGCCTTGTTGATGTCGAGACCCTCGACCGCGTAGAAGCCGGCGTTCTGACAGGAATTGAGAAGCCGCTCGCCGGCGCGCGGCGCCTCGAAGGCGATCGTGTAGATCCGCAGGCGGCTGCTCGCGCTCTTGGCGGCATCGCAGATGTCAAGCGTGCGGCTGTCCTTCTGGCTGCTGATATAGGTCGTCGTCTCCGAGTTGGAGCCCGGCCGCCAGTCCGAGGAACGCCAGTTGTTGCCGCTCACATTGGCGACGAGAACGTCGGAGAAATAGCGGATCGACATGGTGTCCCAGACCTCGGGCCAGCTCATCGGCACGGCCTGCGGCGAGCCGCTGTAGCCGGAGTCGCCGCTCTGGTTGCCCCAGGGGGTCGAACGCCACTGGCGCTTGGCAAAGACCCAGTACTTGCCGCGCTGCGCATCCCAGAGCGAATACTGGTAGACGCTGGTGTCGTCGCTGCTGGAATTGTTCTCGCGATACCACTTGTTGCGCACGAGCAGGCTCTGGCCGTGATCGACGTCAGGCTGCAGACGGTATTCGGTCGTGTTCTCGCCGTCGGTCATCACCACGAGGATCTTCAGCGTCTCGCCGTTCCCGTAGGTGAACGGACGCCCGTCCATGTTGTTGGAAAGCTGGCCGGCGCCGGCCATGCTGTGGACCATGGGCTTCAGCGACGGATCAAGCAGCGCGGCGCCCCATTTCACGCCGATGTCGATCGAGGTGTTGCCGTAGGCTTCGAGGCCCTCGATGTAGTTCTTGAGCGCGTTGCGGTCCTCCGAGAACGGCATGATCTTGCGTGCCGAGGCCGTCGGACAGTTGCGGTAACTCTCGGGCGGCGAGGCATCGTCGTAGTAGGGGCTGTACCCCCAGGGATCGAAATGGCCGTTGCGCTTGTAGACGCGGCTGAACGGGCCGGTTCCGAAGGAAAGCGCCGGCGTGTCGAAGTCACCCGCGGCCTGACTGAACTCGATGCAGTTGGAGAACGTGTGCTCCTGCGTCACGTTCAGGTAGCTCATCATGTTGTCGGGCAGCGCCACCTGCGTGGCGTAGGGAATGATCGAGATCGAGACCTTGCCGGGTTCGCTCGAGTCGAAGATCTTGTCGACGAAGTTCTTGGCGGCGGGCTTCAGCTTGTTGATGCGCGAGCCTGCCATCGAGCCGGACACGTCGAGCACGAGGGAAATCTCGAGCTGGCCGACGCTTTCCTCGGCGGTCGACCGGGCGGGCGCGCCGAGCGTCTCGACACCGGCGATCTTCATGAACCAGGTCGGCATGGTTTCGGAGACATTCACGGTGACGCTGCGCGAGGTATTGTTCGGGCCGTCGACCACGGTGATGTCGTCCTCGGACGGCGGCGTGAGGCCGGCCTTGGTGAAGTAGTCGATGACAACCTGCTTCGGCGGCAGCGTCTGCTGCAGGCTCGCGGCAGCGAGCGAGGCGCGATCGACGGTGTTCTGCAAGAGCGTGCGGCGTTCCTCGAAGCGCATCAGGTCCACCGCGACGCCGGCAAGCACCAGCATCGAGCAGAAGATGAAGAGGCCGAAGATAACCAGCGAACCGCGTTCCTCGCGGCGGAACCTCTCGATGGCAGCCGTCGCAGAGCGCATTGCAACCGTTCTGCCGAATGCCCCCCGTTTGACCGTTCCTTCAAGTTCCATCACCAACCACCTTTCCCCTGCAAACAGGTAAAATCCCCGCCACCAGATCCGAACCTTTTGCGAAAGTGGTGGGCAGACCGGGCGAAACTACGTTTGTAGATACGGCAAAAATGTGGCATCGCGCCGGCCACTTGGGGGATTGGCGGTCATTTGCCCAACGAAGGCGCCCGGTTCCGTCGATCGTTTGGGTAGACGCGACAATACCTGCGGCGAAGTGGCGCGGTTCCTGCCCGGACCGGCGGCGGCGCTGCGGCGGGCCATCTGCCGGTCCCACCGGTATGATTCGGCCTGGCACTCGGCGAGGTTCCGCCGGCTTGGCCTGTCGGCGGGTTTCCGCTCGGCGGTTGCGTCGCGGCACGGCTCTGCTAAGCCTTGGCTGGACAAGAAGCGCACGGACGCAAGCTCCGCCGCGCCGTCAAGGAGGACGATCATGGCCGTCACCGCCGAGCCGAGTTTCCGGCAATCCGTAGATATCATGTTCAATCGCGCCGTTGCCGCGATGGACCTGTCGCCGGGGCTCGAGGAGAAGATCCGGGTCTGCAACTCGACCTATACGGTGCGCTTCGGGGTGCGCCTTCGCGGTGCGATCCACACCTTCACCGGTTACCGCTCGGTGCATTCGGAGCATATGGAACCGGTCAAGGGCGGCGTGCGCTTCGCGCTTTCGGTGAACCAGGACGAGGTCGAAGCTCTGGCCGCGCTCATGACCTACAAATGCGCGCTGGTCGAGACGCCGTTCGGCGGATCGAAGGGCGGGCTGCGGATCGATCCGCGCCAGTATGACGAACACGAGTTGGAGCTGATCACGCGGCGCTTCGCCTACGAGCTCATCAAGCGCGACCTCATCAATCCGGCGCAGAACGTGCCGGCGCCCGACATGGGCACCGGCGAGCGCGAGATGGCCTGGATCGTCGACCAGTACCAGCGCATGAACACGACCGACATCAACGGTCAGGCCTGCGTGACCGGCAAGCCGCTCAACGCCGGCGGCATCGCCGGACGGGTCGAGGCGACGGGCCGCGGTATCCAGTATGCGCTGCGCGAATTCTTCCGCCATCCCGACGACATGGCGACGGCCGGCATCTCGGGCACACTCGACGGCAAGCGCCTCATCGTCCAGGGCCTCGGCAACGTCGGCTATCACGCGGCCCTCTTCCTGTCGACGGAGGACGGCGCCCGTGTGACCGGGATCGTCGAGCGCGACGGCGGGCTGTTCAACCCCGAGGGGATGAACGTCCAGGCGGTCCGCGACTGGCTGGTCGAGCACGGCGGCATCAAGGGCTGCCCCGAGGGCAGCTATGTCGCCGATGGCGCCGCGCTCATGGAGGAAGAATGCGACATCCTCGTGCCGGCGGCGATGGAGGGGGTGATCAACCTCGGCAATGCCGCGCGCATCCGCGCGCCGCTCATCATCGAGGCGGCCAACGGCCCGATCACCGCCGGCGCCGACGAGGTGTTGCGCAACCGCGGCACGATCATCATCCCCGACCTCTACGCCAATGCCGGCGGTGTCACCGTGTCCTACTTCGAATGGGTGAAGAACCTCAGCCACATCCGCTTCGGCCGCATGCAGCGCCGCCAGGAAGAGGCGCGTCACCAGATCCTGATCGACGAGTTGGAGCGGCTCTCGGCCGACAAGGGGCTCGGCTGGACGCTCTCGCCCGGTTTCAAGGAACAGTATCTGCGCGGGGCGGGGGAACTCGAGCTGGTGCGTTCGGGCCTCGACGACACGATGCGCGGCGCCTACCAGTCGATCTCCGATCTCTGGCACCGCCGCCAGGACGTGACCGACCTGCGCATGGCCGCCTATATCGTCGCCATCGACCGCGTCGCCAAGAGCTATCGCTCCAAGGGACTCTGAAACGGGCGATTTCGGGGTCGGGAAACGAGATGGTGCTGCGAGAGAGGATTGAACTCTCGACCTCTCCCTTACCAAGGGAGTGCTCTACCACTGAGCTACCGCAGCCCTTTGCGTGGGGCGCGTGTTAGACAGAATTCCGCCGCCGCGCAAGCGCAATCTGGACGCTTCCGGGCGCCCGGGGTAGAGAGGTCGGCATGAAGACCGAACCGCCGAAATCCGGGTCGCGCGCGGTGTCCGAAACGCGCGAGGCGCGGCTGAAGCAGGCGCTGAGGGCGAACCTCGCGCGGCGCAAGGCGCAGGCGCGCGCCCGCGGCGCCGGCCATCGCGCCGGCGCTGCCGACGTGCAAGGTGACGCGCAAGCCGACGCGCCCACCGCAGCGCCCCCCGCAACGCCCCCCGCCGCACCCGAAGCGGCATCCGGGGAGACACCCGCGGGCGACACGCCGGGTGGCGGCACAAGAGAGAGCTGAGGCAGGCATGGATTCGATCGTCGTACGGGGCGGGCAGGAACTTCAGGGGCGGATACCCATCGCGGGGGCCAAGAATGCCTGCCTCGCGCTGATGCCGGCGACGCTTCTGTCGGACGAGCCGCTGACGCTTACCAACGCGCCGCGCCTTTCCGATATCCGCACCATGAGCCTTTTGCTGCGCTCGCTCGGCGCCGAGGTCGCGACCATGCAGGACGGGCGCGTCCTCGCGCTTTCGAGCCACGACCTGTCCAACCTGACCGCGGACTATGACATCGTGCGCAAGATGCGGGCCTCTAATCTCGTCCTCGGGCCGCTTCTCGCGCGCGCCGGGCGTGCGGTGGTCTCGCTGCCGGGGGGCTGTGCCATCGGGGCGCGGCCGATGGACATCCATATCAGCGGGCTCGAGGCGCTCGGCGCCCGGATCGAGCTGCGCGACGGCTATCTTCATGCCGAGGCGCCGAAGGGGTTGAGGGGCGCGGTGATCGAGCAGCGCTTCGCCTCGGTCGGGGCAACCGAGAACGTCGTCATGGCGGCGACGCTCGCGCGCGGCACGACGGTCCTGAAGAACGCCGCGCGTGAACCCGAGATCGTCGATCTGGTGCGCTGCCTGCGCACGATGGGGGCCGAGATCGAGGGCGAGGGCACCGAAACAGTCACCATCGAGGGTGTCGACCGGCTTCACGGCGCGACCCATCCCGTGGTCGCCGACCGGATCGAGCTTGGCACCTACATGATCGCGCCGGCGATCGCCGGGGGCGCGGTCGAGCTTGTCGGCGGGCGCATCGATCTCCTGCCCGCCTTCTGCGAAAAGCTCGACGCCGCCGGTATCAGCGTCAGCGAGACCGCCGAGGGGATCCGCGTGGCGCGCGCGAACGGACGGGCGCGCGCGGTCGATGTGCGCACCGCGGTCTTCCCGGGCTTTCCGACCGACCTGCAGGCGCAGATGATGGCGCTCCTGTGCACCGCCGAGGGCACCAGCGTGCTCGAAGAGACGATCTTCGAGAACCGCTTCATGCATGCGCCGGAACTGATGCGGATGGGTGCCCGGATCGAGGTCCATGGCGGCACCGCGACGGTTCACGGCGTGGACCGGCTGAAGGGCGCGCCGGTGATGGCGACCGACCTGCGCGCCTCGGTCTCGCTCATCCTCGCCGGCCTTGCGGCTGAGGGCGAGACCGTCGTGAGCCGGGTCTACCATCTCGACCGCGGCTACGAGCGGGTCGAGGAGAAGCTTTCGGGCTGCGGCGCGACGATCGAGCGGATCCGTGGCGAATGAGGGGGCCGATCGCATGACCGACGCACGGTTCGAAGACGGGCGGGAGGCGCCGCTCAGGCTGCGCGCGGCCGACGCGGCCGATGTCGAGATCCTCTCGGCGCTCGTGCAGGACGCCGTTCTGAGCGGCGCCGAGATCCGCTATGACCGCCGGGCGCGAAGGCTCGACCTGCTCGTCAACCGGTTCCGCTGGGAGGATCGCGCCGCGGCCGAGCGGCGCGGGCGACCCTATGAGCGGGTGCGCGCCGTCCTGACCGTCGAGGGCGTCCTGCATGTGGCCTCGCAGGGGTTCGACCGCGCCGATCGCGACAGCATCCTGTCGATCCTGGCGATTGTCTGGACGCCGCGCGCCGATGCCGCCGGGCGGATCGAGATCGTGCTTGCGGGCGACGGGGCGATTGCGGCCGATGTGGAATATCTCGGCCTCGCGCTTGCCGATGTGACGCGGCCCTACCGGGCGCCGTCGGGCCATCCGCCAAGTCATCCCGACTGACTGCGTCAAAACGAACGTTGCCCTCGGGCCCGTCCGGCGCTAGTTCCGGCCGGGACAGAACGGGGACATCGCGTGGCACGCAATCCGGTGAAGATCGCCGAGGACCGGCAGGGCTCGAAACATATCGGCGCGCTCGGCGCGCTCCGGCCGTTCCTCAGGCCCTATCGGCTGCTCGTTCTCGGCGCGCTCGTCGCGCTGGTCATCACCGCCTCGATTTCGCTGCTGCTTCCGCTCGCGGTCCGCCGCGTCATCGACGGCTTCCGCGAGGGAGCCGCGCTTCTGGACAGCTATTTCGCGACCGCGATGGTCTTCGCGGCGCTGCTCGCGCTTGGCACCGGGGCGCGCTACTACCTCGTGACGCGGCTTGGCGAGCGGGTCGTGGCCGACATCCGCAAGGCCGTTTTCGACCGGGTGATCGGGATGAGCCCGGCCTTCTTCGAACGCCTGATGACGGGCGAGGTGGTGAGCCGCATCACCACCGATACGACGCTCATCCTCTCGGTCATCGGCTCTTCGGTCTCGGTGGCGCTGCGCAACTGCCTGATGCTCGTGGGTGCCATCGTCCTGATGCTCTTCACCTCGGCCAAGCTTACCGGGCTCGTGCTCCTGATCGTTCCGGCGGTGATCGTCCCGATCGTCACCCAGGGCCGCCGCCTGCGCCGGCTCAGCCGCGAGAACCAGGACTGGATCGCCGCCTCGTCGGGTTCGGCCTCCGAGGCGCTGGGCGCCGTGCAGACGGTCCAGGCCTTCACCCAGGAAGGCGCGGCGCGCGGCGAATTCGCCCGTGTGACGGAAGCCAGCTTCAACTCGGCCAGGGCGCGGATCGCCACCCGTGCGGCGATGACCGTGATTGTCATCTTCCTTGTGTTTTCTGGCGTGGTGGGGGTGCTCTGGATCGGCGCGCGCGACGTGCGCGGCGGCGCGATGAGTGCGGGCGAACTGGTGCAGTTCGTGATCTACGCCGTGATGGCGGCCGGTTCGGTCGGGGCGCTGACCGAGATCTGGGGCGAGCTGCAACGCGCTGCCGGCGCGACGGAACGGCTGGTCGAGCTGCTCGGGGCCGTCGACAACGTCTCCGATCCCGCCCGGCCGCAGCCGTTGCCCCGCCCGACACGGGGCGAGATCGCCTTCGAGGGGGTCACGTTCCACTATCCGACGCGGCCGAACCAGTCCGCGCTCGACGGCATCGACCTGCGCGTGCGCCCGGGCGAGACGGTGGCGCTGGTCGGCCCCTCGGGCGCCGGAAAGACCACGGTGATCCAGCTTCTGCTGCGCTTCTACGACCCCGATGCCGGGCGCATCACGCTGGACGGCGTGGCGTTGAACGCGATGGCGCGGTCCGACTTCCGCCGCGCGATCGCGCTCGTGCCCCAGGACCCGATCATCTTCGCGGCCTCGGCGCGCGACAATATCCGCTACGGCCGGCCGGAGGCGAGCGACGCCGAGGTCGAGGCGGCGGCGCGGGCGGCGGCGGCGCATGACTTCATCGCCGCGCTGCCCGGCGGCTACGATTGCCATCTCGGCGAACGTGGCGTGATGCTCTCGGGCGGGCAGAAGCAGCGGGTGGCGATCGCGCGGGCGATCCTGCGCGACGCACCGGTGCTGTTGCTTGACGAGGCGACCTCGGCACTTGACGCCGAGAGCGAGCGGCTGGTGCAGTCCGCGGTCGACGAGCTTGCGCGCAACCGGACCACGCTCATCGTCGCGCACCGGCTGGCCACGGTGAAGAAGGCCGACCGGATCGTGGTGTTCGAGGAGGGGCGGATCGTCGCCTCGGGCAGCCATGACGACCTGGTGTCCGGCGGCGGGCTCTATGCCCGGCTCGCGCGGCTGCAGTTCACCGAAGGCGCTGCGGCCGAATAGCACCGCGCCCCCCGGGCCCGACCAGAACCCGACCCCGAAAAGCGAAGCGGCGCCCGAAGGCGCCGCCGAAGGCCGGCCCGATGGGAGCAAGGGCCGGTTCTCCTTCACGAAGACCGGCGGTGTCCAGGGAGGAGGAAGGACACCGCCGTCTCCGTTTCCGCGGCCCGAGGGAGGAGGAGGGCCGCCGAACGATGCGAAGTCGCGGTGGTGGCAGGGAGGAGGAAAGCCACCACCGCTCTTCACGAGCACCCCGCTAGGGAGGAGGGGGTGCACGCCTGATCGGACCTTTCGGTCCGGTGTCCGCGGCGGCATCGGGAGGAGGAGGATGCCGCCGCTCAGTCCGGCGCAATGGGAGGAAAGCGCCGGAAATCACGCGCCGTAGGCGGCCTCGCGGGCGATGCCGGGGATCAACGAGCGATGCATGCCGAGGTCGGCGAGGTCGCGGTCCGACAGGGCCGAAAGCTCGTTCAGCGTCTGGCGGTAGACGCGACGGCGCAGGCGGTTTTCGCGGATCCCCTCAAGGAAGGCGTTGATGCGTTCGCCGATCACATGTTCGACGCCGCGGGCAATGTACAGGTAGGCCATTTCAGTCTCACTTCTGGTATCTGTCCGAACCGGACCGGCTCGCTTGGATCGAAGATGGCGCTAACGGGAGGCGGGCACAACACCCGGATGGACAATGCCGCTATGCAGCAATTGCATGGCGCTTCTGGGTAATTTCCCTTACGTAATAGCGCGTTGCTGGGCGACTTGTTCATGCTGTGGTGCAGAAAGAGGCATCGGGCGCACTTTCCGCTCGGCTCCGTGCCCTGACCCCTTGCGCCGGGCGTGAAAGCCGCCAAAGTGGGATCAACGGAAAGGAACTCCCGATGGCCGAACTTCTCGACACGGTGCGCGCCACGCTGGCGCGGATCGCGCTTCCCGATGGCGGTGACCTCATTTCCCGCGACATGGTGCGGGCGCTTTCGGCCGAGGCCGGGGCGGTGCGGTTCGTGATCGAGGCGCCCGATCCGGCGCTGGCGCAGCGGATGGAGCCGGTGCGTCAGGCGGCCGAGGCGGCGGTGCGCGCGCTTGCCGGCGTGACCGGGGTCTCGGTCGTGCTGACGGCCCATGGCCCGACGGCGGCGCGGGGGCCGCAGCCGGCCACGGCGGCACCGCCGAGCCTGAAGATCGGCGGCCATCCGACGGCCGATACCGGGCCGAAGCGGATCGCGGGGGTCGACCGGATCATCGCGGTCGGCTCGGGCAAGGGCGGGGTCGGCAAGTCCACCGTCTCGTCCAACCTCGCGGTGGCGCTTGCGCGCGAGGGGCGGCGGGTCGGGCTGCTCGACGCGGACATATACGGGCCGTCCCAGCCGCAGATGATGGGTGCGCATGACCGGCCGAGTTCGCCGGACGGGCAGACGATCGTGCCGCTCACGGCTCATGGCGTCACCTTCATGTCGATCGGGCTCATGCTCAAGGAAGGCGAGGCGGTGGTCTGGCGCGGGCCGATGCTGATGGGCGCGCTGCAGCAGATGCTGGGGCAGGTGGCCTGGGGCACGCTCGACGTACTCATTGTCGACCTGCCGCCCGGCACCGGCGACGTGCAGCTCACGCTTTGCCAGCGCAGCCACGTGACCGGCGCGCTCGTCGTCTCGACGCCGCAGGACGTGGCGCTGATCGATGCGCGGCGCGCCATCGACATGTTCGCCAAGCTGAAGACGCCGGTTCTGGGGCTGATCGAGAACATGTCCTCCTATGTCTGCCCGAACTGCGGCCACGAGGCGCATATCTTCGGCCATGGCGGCGTGGCCGAAGAGGCCGCCCGGCTTGGCGTGCCGTTCCTGGGCGAGTTGCCGCTCAGCCTCGATGTCCGGCTCGCGGGCGATGCCGGCACGCCCGTCGCGGCGGGCGAGGGCGTGCTCGCCGAGGCCTACCTGGCACTTGCCCGGCGGCTGATCGCGGGCGGAGTCGCCTGAACCCGGGCCGCCTGAGCCCGGGCCGCCTGAGTCCGGGCCGCCTGAGTCCGGGCCCCGGCCGCGGGCGTTCCACACCATTGCGAGACCCTTTTGGGATTGCGCGGGAATGAGGCCGGATTCGGCCCCCCGCGCGAATCATCTGGCCGTGAACTCGCGTTACTTTCGCGGCATTCTGCGTGATCGGAGGAGGTTTGGCCCCCGTTCAGGCGCATTTTTTCGCTGGAGCGTGATTATTCTGGGAACTTACGGGAAGCGTTGCAGGGTATCAGATTCACACTATATATAGTGTGATAGGCGCTAAATAACCCAATCTGTTCTGTTTGTTCACGCGTATCTCCACCAGATCCGGTTTTCGACGCCTCTCCGTCACAAGTTCTAGTGGCTCGCCAGGAACTTTTTTGTTTGCTTCCCGTGAAATCCCAGCTACAACGAATTTCAAGATGAAGACGGGCCAAAGGGCACTAAGACCCACAAGGCAGAGTCAGGTTTCATACAGGCACCCGCTTTCATCGAACCAGAGAGATCCGGCGCGCGCGCGAGCAGACATCCCCCCAGGTGGCATGCGCAGCCGGACGACCCAGAAATGGGACCCGGAAACGGGATGAGGGCGGCGGATTGGGCAGTGGCAGCAGCCCGATCCGCCGTTTTCCGTTCCGGGGCCCGGGTCGGAAGCGACGAACGGGGGGCGGGGACAGTGCAGGGAGCGCGGGCCGGTGGCACGCAGGTTCAGAGGTTCGGATACGTTCAAGGTGGACGCGAAAGGTCGCGTGTCCATCCCGGCGCCGTTCCGCCGCGTGATCGAGGCCTCGGACCCCGACTGGAAAGACGGACTTCGCCCCAACATCGTCATCGTCTACGGCCCCGAGGGGCAGAACTGGCTCGAGGTCTACTCGATGGAGGCGATCCACGAGATGGACGAGCAGATCGCGCTCATGCAGCGCGGATCGCCCGAGCGGCTGCTGATCGAGGAGCGCATGTACGGCCAGTCGATCGAAAGCCAGATCGACGACGACGGACGGCTCACCATTCCGCAGAAGCTGCGCGAGAAGCTCGGCCTGGCCGGCGAGGCCTTCTTCATCTCGGCGGGCGACTATTTCACCATCTGGAGCCCCGGCGCCTACGGCGAGCGCGCGAGCCGGCGGAGCCGGAAATACGCGGCGCAATACGACGAGGATTTCGATCCGCGAAGCCTCCTGCCGCCCCTGCCGAGGGGTTAGCGCATGTCTGCCGCCGCTGCCCGGTTGCCCGACCCCACCCCCCATGTTCCGGTCCTCCTCGCGCCGCTCCTCGCGGCGGTGGCGCCGGTTTCCGGGGTCTGGGTCGACGGCACCTTCGGCGCCGGCGGCTATGCGCGGGGACTGCTGGAGGCGGGGGCGCGGCGGGTGATCGGCATCGACCGCGATCCGAGCGTCTTTCCGATGGCGGCGGCCTGGGCGGAGCGCTTCGGCCAGCGCCTGGTGCTGAAGGAAGGCACGTTCTCCGAACTTGACGCGCTTGCCGGCGAGCCGGTCGAGGGCGTGGTTCTCGATCTCGGCGTCTCGTCGATGCAGATCGACCAGGCAGAGCGCGGCTTTTCCTTCCAGAAGGACGGGCCGCTCGACATGCGCATGGGCACGACCGGGCCGACGGCGGCCGATCTCGTCAACACCGCGACCGAGGCGGCGCTGGCCGACATTCTCTTCCACTACGGCGAGGAGCGCGCGGCGCGGCGCATCGCCCGGGCGATCGTGGCGGCGCGGCCCTTGGCGCGGACGCTGGAGCTCGCCCAGGTGATCGAGCGTTGCCTGCCGCGACAGAAGCCCGGCCAGAGCCATCCCGCCACACGCAGCTTCCAGGCGATCAGGATCGCCGTGAACGACGAATTCGGCCAGCTCGTGCTGGGGCTCGAGGCGGCAGAGCGGGCGCTTGCCCCGGGCGGCCGTCTCGCCGTGGTGAGCTTCCATTCGCTCGAGGACCGGATCGTGAAGCGGTTCTTGCAGGCGCGCTCGGGCGGCGAGGGGCAGGGCAGCCGCCACGGCCCGTCGCGCCAGACCGTTCCCGCGGCCTTCACCCCCGTCATCCGCGGCGCCGTGCCGCCCGACGCCGAAGAGCTTGCGGCCAACCCGCGGGCGCGTTCGGCCAAGCTGCGCGTGGCGCGGCGCACCGAGGTGCCGGCGGCCGGGGTCGACCGGTCCGCGCTCGGCCTGCCGAAACCCGTCCATGCCAAATCCGACCGGGGAGGAAACCGCTGATGCGCTCGCTCGCCTTTCTTGCCGCCACGCTTGCGATCATGGCGCTCGCCTTCTGGGCCTACCGCGAGAACTACCGCACCCATGCGGAACTGGCCGAGGTGCGCGCGCTCAGAAGCGAGATCGGCGAGCTGCGCGAGGGGCTGAGCGTCCTGCGGGCCGAATGGGCATATCTGAACCGCCCCGACCGGCTGCGCGAACTGGCCGATATCAACTTCCCGCGGCTCGGGCTGCTGCCGCTCGAGCCGCAGCAGTTCGGCGACGTGCGTCAGGTGGGCTATCCGATGCCTCCGCTGCGTGACCTCTCCGAGCCGGTCGATGTCGCCGCCCTCAACGGACGGACCCCCTGATGCGCACGCCCCTTCGCCCCCTTGCCCGGATCCTGTCGGCCCGCGCCCGCGGCGAAAACCCCGATGCGATCGAGCGCGAGAACATCCGCCAGCGTCACGAGGCGATGCGCGAGACCGGCCGCAGGACCGCGGCGGTGCGGCTCGTGCTGATCAATGCGGCCTTCCTCGTGGCCTTCGCGACGGTGGCGGCGCGGATGGCGGTGCTTGCCGCCAGCGACCCGCAGGAGCCCGAGGCGGCCTCGTCGGCGGGCGTCTCGATCGTGGCGCAGCGGGCCGATATCGTCGACCGCAGGGGCCGTATCCTGGCTACCAACCTGCTCACGCATTCGCTCTATGCGCAGCCGCAGCAGATGGTCGATCCGAAGGGCGCAGCCGAGAAACTTGCCAAGATTTTTCCGGACCTTGATGCACAACGTTTGCAAAAGGACTTCACCGGATCGCGCAAGTTCCTCTGGATCAAGAAGAAGATCTCACCCGAGCAGATGCAGATGATCCATGAGATCGGTGAGCCGGGCCTGCTTTTCGGGCCGCGCGAGCTCAGGCTCTATCCCAACGGCGCCATCGCCGCGCAGGTGCTCGGCGGCGCGAGCTTCGGGCGCGAAGGCGTGCAATCGGCCGAGATCGTCGGCGTCGCCGGCGTCGAGAAGCAGTTCGATGCGGCGCTTCGCGATCCGGCCAATGGCGGTGCCCCGCTGGAACTGTCGCTCGATCTCACGGTCCAGTCCGCGGTCGAGGATGTGCTGAACGGCGGCATCAAGCTGATGAACGCCAAGGGCGGCGCGGCGGTGCTCATGGATGTGCACACGGGCGAGATCGTGGCGCTGGCGTCGCTGCCCGATTTCGATCCCAACGCGCGGCCGGCGGCGGCGACGACGGGCGACGCATCCGACAGCCCGCTCTTCAACCGCGCGGTGCAGGGGGTCTATGAGCTCGGCTCCACCTTCAAGATCTTCGCCGTCGCGCAGGCGCTCGATGCCGGGATCGTCGCGCCCACGACCGTGATCGACACCAAGGGGCCGCTCGTCTGGGGCAAGTACCGGATCCGCGATTTCCACAACTACGGCGACAAGCTGACCGTCACCGAGGTGATCGAGAAATCGTCGAACATCGGCACCGCGCGGATCGCCAACATGATCGGCGGCGAGCGCCAGCAGGCTTTCCTGGGCAAGCTCGGCCTCTTCGATCCGACGCCGGTCGAGCTGGTCGAGGCCTCCGGCGCGAGGCCGCTCAGACCCGCCAAATGGTCCGAGATCACCACCATGACGGTGTCCTACGGGCACGGGCTGGCCGCAAGCCCCCTGCATCTTGCCGCGGCCTATTCGGCGATGGTGAACGGCGGCACGCTGGTGCGCCCGACGCTTCGGAAACGGGCGGAGGTAAGCGTCGGGCCGCGGATCATCTCGGAGCGCACCTCGGCGGAGATCCGCAAGATGATGCGGCTCGTGGTGCAGCATGGCACCGCCACCTTCGGCGACGTTCCGGGCTATGAGGTGGGCGGCAAGACCGGCACCGCCGACAAGCCCAAGCCCACGGGCGGCTACTACAAGGACAAGGTCGTCTCGACCTTCGCGGCGGCCTTTCCGATCTCGGACCCGAAATACGTGCTGGTGGTGACGCTCGACGAGCCGGTCGAAACCTCGGGCACCGAACCGCGGCGCACGGCAGGCTGGACCGCGGTGCCGGTCGGCGCCGAGATCATCCGCCGCGCGGCGCCGCTTCTCGGCCTGCGTCCGGCGCTTGAACCCGCCGCAGAGGCCGGGGTAATACGCGTCTCCAACTGAGTGTCGAAAGGTCCGAGCGCCGATGTCCGAAGCCACGAAATCGCTTTCCGAACTCGGGCTTCGCGCGCAGGCGGGGCGCGAGGCGGCGATCACCGGGCTTTCGGCCGACAGCCGGCAGGTGAAGCCCGGACATCTCTTCGCCGCGCTGCCGGGGTCGAAGGCGCATGGCGGCGAATTCATCCGGTTCGCGCTGCGCATGGGTGCCGGAGCCGTGCTGACCGACCGCGAGGGCGCCGAGATCGCGGCGGCAGAGCTTGCGGCATCGCCCGCCGCGCTGGTCCTTGTCGAGGATCCGCGCCAGGTGCTGGCCTATACCGCGGCGCTCTGGTTCGGGCGCCAGCCGGCGACGATGGTCGCCGTCACCGGCACGTCGGGCAAGACCTCGGTCGCCACCTTCGCGCGCCAGATCTGGCAGGGTCTCGGCCGGGTCTCGGCCAATCTCGGCACCATGGGGGTGCTCGGCGACTACACCGCGCCCCTTGCCCATACGACACCCGAGCCGATCACGCTGCACCGGGTGCTGCGCGACATGGCCGAGGCCGGCGTCACCCATGCGGCGATGGAGGCCTCGTCGCACGGTCTCGACCAGCGGCGGCTCGACGGCGTGGCGCTCAAGGCCGCCGCCTTCACCAACTTCAGTCAGGACCATCTCGATTACCACGCCGATTTCGATGAGTATTTCGCCGCCAAGGCGGGGCTCTTCGGGCGCGTGCTGCCCGATGACGGGACGGCCGTGATCAATATCGACGATGCCAGGGGCGGCGAGATGGCGGCGATCGCGCGCGGCCGGGGGCAGGCGCTTCTGACCGTGGGCCGCGCTGCCGGGGCGGATCTGCGCATCGCCGGCCAGCGGTTCGACGCCACCGGGCAGGACCTGCGCTTCGAGCTGCGCGGGCGGCCACATCTGGTGCGGCTTGCGCTTATCGGCGGCTTTCAGGCCGAGAACGTGCTGGCGGCCGCGGGGCTCGTCATCGCCGCGGGCGAGCCGAGCGGGGCGGTGATCGAGCTTCTGCCGCGGCTGGCCACGGTGCGCGGGCGGATGGAGCTTGCCGCCACGCGCGACAACGGTGCCACCGTCTTCGTCGACTATTCGCACAAGCCCGGCGCGCTCGCCTCGGCGCTGCAGTCGCTGAGGCCCCATGTGATGGGCCGGATCGTCGTCGTCTTCGGCGCCGGCGGCGACCGCGACCGGCTGAAGCGGCCGCTGATGGGGGCCGCGGCGGCGAAACATGCCGATGTGGTCTTCGTCACCGACGACAATCCCCGCAGCGAGGATCCCGCCGCGATCCGCGCCGAGGTGATGCAGGGTTGCCCCGAGGCGACCGAGATCGCCGACCGGGCAGAGGCGATCCTGCGCGGCGTCGACGCGCTTGGTCCGGGCGACGCGCTTCTGGTTGCCGGAAAGGGCCACGAAACCGGGCAGATCGTCGGCCAGGACGTCTATCCCTTCGACGATGCCGAACAGGCCTCGGTGGCGGTGGCGGCACTCGAGGGGCGGATCTGATGGCGGCGCTCTGGACCTCGGACGACGTCGCCCGCGCGACGGGCGGGCGCGCGGCCGTGGCCTTTGCTGCGACCGGGTTGTCGATCGACACCCGCACGCTCGTGCCCGGCGATCTCTTCGTGGCGCTCAGCGATGCCCGCGACGGCCACGCGTTCGTGCGCCAGGCGCTTGACCGGGGGGCCGCGGGCGCGCTCGTCTCGCGCCTGCCCGACGGGTGTTCGCCCGAGGACCCGCTGGTGATCGTGCCCGATGTTCTGGCGGCCCTGACCGCGCTCGGGGCGGCCGGGCGCGCGCGCAGCGCGGCGCGGGTGATCGCGGTGACGGGGTCGGTCGGCAAGACCTCGACCAAGGAGATGCTGCGGGCCGTGCTGGCCGGACAGGGCCGCGTCCACGCCGCCGAGGCAAGCTTCAACAACCACTGGGGCGTGCCGGTGACGCTGGCGCGGATGCCGGCCGAGGCGGAGTTCGCGGTGGTCGAGATCGGCATGAGCCACCCCGGCGAGATCGCGCCCTTGGCGCGGCTCGCGCGGCCGCATGTGGCGCTCATCACCACGATCGCACCGGCGCATCTCGAGGCGTTCGAGAGCCTCGAAGGCATCGCGCGCGAAAAGGCCGCGATCTTCGAGGGGCTGGAGCCCGGCGGCATCGCCATCCTGCCATCGGGGCTGTCGGTGACGCCGATCCTTGCCGATGCCGCGGCGGCGCGGGCGGCGCGGGTGATCCGCTTCGGCTCCGATCCCGACGACGACTACCGGCTGATCGACGCCACACTCGCCGCCGACACGACCGTCGTGCGGGCGACGCGGGCCGGGGTGCCCCTGCTTTTCAAGGTGCGCGCGCCCGGGCGGCACTTCGCCGCCAACGCGCTCGGTGTCCTCGCCGCGGCCGAGGCGGTGGGGGCCGATCCGGCCGTCGCCACCTGCGATCTCGGCCGCTGGCGGCCGCCCGCCGGGCGCGGCCAGAGCGAGCGCATCCGTCTCGACATCGTCGACGAGGCGCAGAGCTTCGTGCTCATCGACGATGCCTTCAACGCCAACCCGGTCTCCATAGCGGCCGCGTTCGAGGTGCTGGCCGCGGCGCTTCCCGTCGACGGGATCGGCCGCGTCCGCGCGGGGCGCCGCATCGCCATCCTCGGCGACATGCTCGAGCTTGGCCGGGCCGAGATCGACATGCACCGCGCGCTTGCCCGGCACCCGGCGATGAGCGCTGTCCATCAGGTTCACTGCGTAGGCCAACGGATGCGCGCGCTCTGGCGCGAACTGCCCGCGGAACAGCGCGGCGAATGGCATGCGACGGCCGAGGAGATGGCCGCGCGGGCGCACCATCTCGCCGATGCCGGCGATGTCGTGCTGGTCAAGGGCTCGAAGGGGTCGAAAGTGTCACTGGTGGTTGACGCCCTGCGCAGGCTCGGGCAACCGGGTGCGACATTGGGGCAGGGGGCGGACTGATGCTGTATTGGCTTTCCGGGCTGGCGGACGGCGGGGATATCTTCAACCTCTTCCGCTACATCACCTTCCGCGCGGGGGCGGCCTTCTTCACCGCGCTCATGTTCGGGTTCCTCTTCGGCAAGCCGCTGATCAACTTCCTGCGCCGCAAGCAGAAGCGCGGCCAGCCGATCCGCGACGACGGGCCGGACACGCATTTCGTCAAGGCCGGGACGCCGACCATGGGCGGGCTCCTGATCCTCTCGGCGCTCCTCGTCTCGACGCTGCTCTGGGCGCGGCTCGACAGCCCCTTCGTCTGGATCGTGCTCATGGTCACCTTCGGCTTCGGGATGATCGGCTTTGCCGACGACTATGCCAAGGTGACCAAGCAGACGACCAAGGGGGTCTCGTCGCGGATGCGCCTCCTGCTCGGGTTTCTCATCGCCGCGCTTGCGGGCGGGTTCGCCGCGCATTTCCATCCGCCGGCGCTTTCGGACGAACTGGCGCTGCCGCTCTTCAAGAACCTCCTCATCGATCTGGGAGTCCTCTTCGTGCCCTTCGCGATGATCGTGATCGTGGGTGCCGCCAACGCCGTGAACCTCACCGACGGGCTCGACGGGCTGGCCGTGATGCCGGTGATGATCGCGGCGGCGACCTTCGGCATCATCGCCTATTTCGTCGGAAACCTGAAATTCGCCGATTATCTCGGGCTGCATTACGTGCCCGGCACCGGCGAGATCCTCGTCTTCGCGGCCGCACTCATCGGTGGCGGGCTCGGGTTTCTGTGGTACAACGCGCCGCCGGCGGCGGTCTTCATGGGCGATACCGGCTCGCTCGCGCTCGGCGGCGCGCTCGGCGCCATCGCCGTCGTCACCAAGCACGAGATCGTGCTTGCCATCGTCGGCGGGCTCTTCGTGGTCGAGGCTCTGAGCGTCATCATCCAGGTGGCCTATTTCAAGCGCACCGGCCGTCGGGTGTTCCTGATGGCGCCCATTCACCACCATTTCGAGAAGAAGGGCTGGTCTGAGCCGCAGATCGTGATCCGCTTCTGGATCATCTCGCTGATCCTCGCGCTCATCGGCCTTGCGACGCTGAAGGTGCGCTGAGGCGGGGTCACCGTTTTCTCGCCCTGACAAGGCCCGCTGCCCGGGATAGACTGCGCCCATGTCGATCTGGACCCGCATCGCCGACGCGCTTGCCGCCCTCGCCAAGGGCGAGGGGCTTTCGGCCGTCTTCGACCGCCTGCGCAGCCCGCCCGAACGCTCGATCGGCTTTACCATCGCGGTGATCGCGCTCGGTGCGAAGATGGCCAAGGCCGACGGGCAGGTGACCCGCGACGAGGTCACCGCTTTCCGCGAGGTCTTCGTGCTGCCGCCCGGCGAGGAGGCGAACGCGGCCCGCGTCTTCAACCTCGCGCGCGAGGACGTGGCGGGTTTCGACGTCTATGCCCAGAAGATCGCGGCGATGTTCGGGCCCGGTGATCCGGTCCTCGTCGATCTGCTCGAGGGTCTGTTTCACATCGCGATGGCGGACGGCGTCTATCACCCGCACGAAGAGAGCTTCCTGCGCCAGGTGGCGGCGATCTTCGGCGTCGATGAACGCTGCTTTCTCTCGCTGCGTGCCCGCTTCGTGCCCGAGTCGGGGGCCGAGTCTTGGCCCGACCCCTATGCGGTGCTCGGTGTGACGCCCGAGACACCGATCACGGATATCCGCGCGGCCTGGCGCGAGGCGGTGCGCGAATGTCATCCCGACCGGCTTCATGCCAAGGGTCTGCCGGACGAGGCGCTCAGGATGGCCGAGCGGCGGCTCATCGCCGTGAACCGCGCCTGGGAGGAAATCCGCGGCAGACAGGCGGCCTGAGATGCGGATCGCGACCTACAATGTCGAATGGTTCACCAATCTCTTCGACCGCAACGGCAAGCTGCTGGAAGACGGCGGCTGGTCGGCGCGCTACAACGTCACCCGGGCCGACCAGCTGACCGCGCTCGGCATCGTTTTCACGGCGATGGATGCCGATGCGGTGATGGTGATCGAGGCGCCGGACGACGGCGTCCGGCACCGCACGGTCGACCAGCTCGAGACCTTCGCGGCGCGCTATTCGCTCCGCTGCCGCAAGGCGCTCATCGGCCATGCCAACGAGACCCAGCAGGAGATCGCGCTTCTCTACGATCCCGACCGGCTCAGCGTGGAGCACGACCCGCGAGGCGAGGCCGGCGCCGGCAGTGGCGATGGTGCCGCGCCGCGCTTCGACGGCAGTTTCCGCATCGATCTGAACATCGACGGCACGCTGGACACGGTCGAGTTTTCCAAGCCCCCCCTGGAGATCGCGGCGCGCTCTGCCGCCGGCATCGCGTTCCGGATGATCGGGGTTCACATGAAGTCGAAGGCGCCACACGGGGCGCTGAACGAAGAACAGGCGCGGCGCATCGCGATCGAGAACCGGCGCAAGCATCTGGCGCAGTCGATCTGGCTGCGCCGCCGCGTGCTCGAACATCTCGCGGCCGGCGAGAGCCTTATGGTGATGGGCGATTTCAACGACGGCCCCGGACTCGACGAATACGAAAAGCTCTTTGGCCGCTCGGGGGTCGAGATCGTGCTCGGCTGGGACGAGCCGCGCAAGGAGCGGCTTTTCGACCTGAACGCCAAGCTTGCCTTCGGCAAGCTGCTCTCGGCCATGCCCTTTACCGCGCGGTTCTACCTGGATCAGCACGGGCGCTATTTCAACGCGCTGCTCGACTACATCATGGTCTCGCCCGACCTGCGCGGGCGCAATCCTTCCTGGCGGATCTGGCACCCGTTCGACGATCCGGCCTGCTACCGGGTGCCGGAACTGCGCGAGGCGCTCCTGACGGCTTCGGATCATTTTCCGGTGACGATCGACATCGACCTCTAGCGGGGCCGAGGCGCCGGCCTTGCGGGGCGGCAGGCCAGCGGGCATTGTCCGCCCGGAGACTGGTCCAAGGGTCTGCGGGGGCGACATGATTGCGGTGCAGGGATATCAGGGTAGGAAGGTGGCGGTGCTGGGGCTCGGCCGGTCGGGTCTTGCCACCGCGCGCGCGCTTGTGGCCGGTGGTGCCTTGCCCTGCCTCTGGGACGACGCGCCCGAGGCGCGGGCGAAGGCCGAGGCCGAGGGTTTTGCGCTCGACGATCTCTCCCGGGCCGATGCCTGGGACGGGGTCGCAAGCCTCGTCGTCTCGCCCGGCATCCCGCATCTCTATCCCGAACCCAATCGGCTCATCGTGCGGGCCATGGCGGCGGGTGTCCCCGTCGACAACGACATCGGGCTCTTCTTCCGTTCCTTCGCGACGCCGGCCTGGAACGAGATGGATCAGGTGCCGAAGGTGGTGGCGGTGACCGGCTCCAACGGCAAGTCGACGACGACGGCGCTCATCCGCCACATCCTCGAGGTCGCCGGCAAGCCGGTGCAGATGGCCGGCAACATCGGCCGTGGCGTCCTCGACCTCGATCCGGCTGAGGATGGCGGCGTCGTGGTGCTGGAACTGAGCTCCTATCAGATCGAGCTCGCCCGCGCGCTGACCCCCGACATCGCCGTCTTCACCAACCTCACCCCCGACCATCTGGACCGGCACGGCGGGATCGGCGGCTATTTCGCCGCCAAGCGCCGCCTCTTCGCCGAAGGCGGGCCGGACCGGGCGGTGATCGGCGTCGACGAGGCCGAAGGGCGGTTCCTCGCCAATCAGATGGCGCAGGGGCCGGCCGACGACCGGGTGATCCGCATCTCCTCGGGGCAGAAGCTCGATGGCGAGGGCTGGTCGGTCTTCGCCCGCAAGGGGTTTCTCGCCGAGTGGCGCAAGGGGCGGCAGGTGGCGTCGATCGACCTTCGTGCCATGGCGGGGCTGCCCGGCGCGCACAACCACCAGAACGCCTGCGCGGCCTATGCCGCGACGCGCACGCTCGGCCTTGCGCCGAAGCTGATCGAGGGGGCGCTCGGCTCGTTCGAGGGGCTGCCGCACCGCAGCCAGCTGGTCGGCGAACGGGCCGGAGTGCGGTTCGTGAACGACAGCAAGGCCACGAATGTCGACAGCGCCGCCAAGGCGCTGCAGGCCTTCCCGAGGATCCGCTGGATCGCCGGCGGGCTCGGCAAGCAGGGCGGCATCGCCGGGCTCGTGCCCTATCTGGGCGCGGTCGCCAAGGCCTATCTCATCGGCCATTCGGCGCGCGATTTCGCGCTCGCGCTCGGCGCGGTGCCGCACGAGATCTGCGGGACGATGGACAAGGCCGTGGCCCGCGCCGCTGCCGAGGCCGAGCCGGGCGAGGTCGTGCTGCTGGCGCCGGCGGCGGCGTCGTTCGATCAGTATCCGGATTTCGAGAAACGTGGCGAGGATTTCATCGCCAGGGTGCGGGCGCTGCTCGGCTGAGCGTGCGGCCATGAAAAAGCCCCGCCGTGGCGGGGCCTTGTCCTGCCTGTTTCAGGCAATGGATGAGGATGCGCCTCAGGCCGCGGCCTGGACCTTGGCGATCTCTTTCTTGATCTTCAGCGCCTTGGCCGACAGTTCGTCGTCCTTGGCCTTGGCGAGGAAGGCATCGAGCCCGCCGCGATGGTCGACCGAGCGCAGCGCGGCCGAAGAGATCTTGAGCTTGAACGACTGTCCGAGCGCGTCGGAGAGCAGCGAGACATCGTTCAGGTTCGGCAGGAAGCGGCGCCGCGACTTGTTGTTCGCGTGGCTCACTTTGTTGCCCGACATCGGGCCCTTACCGGTCAGTTCGCAAACGCGCGACATGGTGTTCTTCCTTCGTGGCTTGGGCTTTGGCCCGGCGTTCTGGTAAAGCACGAGGCGCCGCCGAGGCGGGTGGCCCGAATTCCGTCCGCGGGCTTTACGTCCTCGTCCGGGCGAGGTCAAGTGATTCATCGCCCCGCGGCACGGGGAAGCTCTGATCGAAACGGCGCGCGCCCTCGGGGGTGAAGCGGATTACCCGCGATCCGGCGACGCGACAGGCCCAGCCCCGCGCCTCGATCGCGGCCAGAAAACCGCGCCCGGCGCGGCCGCCGAGGTGGCTGCGCCGCATCGACCAGTCGAGGCATTCGCGGCAGGCGGGCTGGCGGGTGACGTCGAGCGCTTCGGGCGCGACGCCGAAGTCGCGGGCGAAGGCGCGGCCGGCGGGGCTGAGGTCGGGCCCGCCTGGCCCCGTGATGACGAAACCGCGCGCGCAGATGCTGTCGTAAAGCCGAACGCCGCGCTCGCCGGCCAGATGGTTGTAGCAGACCCGCGCCTCGCGCAGCGCGGGGTCGCGCGGGCCGGGAAGGCCTTTCGGCCCCGTCCGGAGCCGTTCGCCGGGGCCGGCGCCGGCGAACCCGATGAGGGCCTCGATCACGCCCGCCGCCCCCTCGCCGGCCAGCGCGAAATACTTGTGCCGGCCGGATTTGCGCACGGCGACGAGGCCGCCGGCCCGAAGCCTGGAAAGGTGGCTCGAGGTGGTGGACAGGGCCACGCCCGCCTCGTGCGCAAGCTCGCACGCCGTCAGGGCCTGCCCCCGCATGAGTGCGAGAAGCATGGCGGCGCGGGCCGGATCGCCGATCAGCGCGGCGGGTTGGGCGATGTCGGGGCTCTCGGCCATGGTTCGATGCTAGTCGAAGCATGGGCATCGGGCAATCCGGCACGGTCGGAGCGACCCTGCCGCCGGCGATAGGACCGCCCAGATCGCCCGTCTCGTCCGCTATCGCATCGACCCGGCGCACCATGCCGCCCGGGGGAGGCCATCGCACCCGTCCGGCGCGGATCCGGTCCGTGCGCAGATCCGGTCCGTGCGCAGATCCGTCCGGCGCAGATCCCGTCCGGCGCAAATCCGGGCGGCCGGGCGGCCTTCGCGCTCACACGGCGCGGGCGGCTCGTCCTCGGCGAGGGGCCGGGTTTCCTGCGCCAGGCCGACAAGGGCAGGTGGAGAGGATCGCGGTCGACGTGAACTCTGCCCGGCCGAGGGCCGCGCCGGTCGTTCGTGACTACGGGGTCGCGGGCAGGGCCGGGGTGCGGCGCGATTCGCGTGCAGTGCCTTGCGAACAGCTGCGCTCCAGCGCGATCAGCCGCTCCTTGCGCCAGAGCCCGCCGCCGTAGCCGGTGAGCGATCCGTCGGCACCGATGACGCGGTGGCAGGGAATGGCGATGGCGATCTGGTTGGCGCCGTTGGCGCGGGCGACGGCGCGCACCGCCTGTGGCCGGCCGAGGGCCAGGGCGATCTCGCTATAGCTTCTCGTGGCGCCGGGCGGGATCGCGCGCAAGAGATCCCAGACCGCACGGGTGAAGGCCGTGCCGTGAAGGGCGAGCGGGGTTTCGAAGCGCGCCGAGCGGCCGGCGAAATAGGCGCCGAGCTCGGTCTCGATGCGGTCGGTCTGGGCCGTGCGGCCGATGCCGATGTCGCCCTTGACGAGCGCAGAAAGCCGTTTCAGCTCGGTCGGCAGGGCCTTGCGGTCGGCGAATTCCAGAAGGTGCAGCGCCCGCGCATCGCTGACCGCGATCATGCCGCCGAGAGGGGTGTCGAGCCAGTCGGCCTTCAGCATCTCGCGCCCGGTGAAGGCGCCGGGCGCGCGGCCGAGAAGCCGCGCGAAGGCGGCCCGGAAGCCAGAGCCCGAGGCGAAGCCGGCCTCGAGCTGCGCCTCGATCACCCGGCCGCCGTCCTTCAGCGTGCCGAAACCGGCGCGCAGCCGGGCGGCGCGCGCCATGTCGAGGAAGGTCATGGCGAAGTGGCGGCGGAAGGCGCGGCGCACCGTCGAGGGGTCGAGCCCGCGCGCGGCGAGCGCGGCCTCGCTCCAGCGCCGCGCGGGATCGGCCTGAAGCGCCTCCAGAAGCTCGGCGACGAAGGGTTCGGTGCTGCCCAGCGGATGGCAGCGCCGGCAGGGGCGAAAGCCCTCGGCGGCGCAGGCGGCGGCGCTGTCGAAAAAGTGGCAGTTGCGGCGCAGGGGCTTCGGCGCCGGGCAGGTCAGCCGGCAGAAGATGCCGGTCGAGGCCACCGCCACGAAGGCGCGTCCGTCATAGCGGGGATCGCGCGCGAGAAGGGCCGCATAGAGCGTGTCGTCGTCAGGAAGATCGAACATCATGTCTGCAGACTAGCCGATTCCCGGCGCCCGCGCCGCCGGGTTTCGGGCGCGGCACTGACCTTGCGCGCCCGGGTCTGGACAAACGCCCGGGCCGGCGCCATCGTCCGGTCATGCCACATGATCACAGCCACGACGACGATCATCCCCATGCGCTTCTGCCGCCCGAGCCGGCGCTGCGGGTGAAGGCTCTGCAGACGATCCTCGTCGGCAAGGGACTCGTCGATCCCGAGGCGATGGAGGCGATCCTCGAAACCTATGAACGCAAGGTCGGACCGCATCTCGGCGCGCAGGTGGTGGCGCGGGCCTGGGTGGATCCGGCGTTTCGCGGCCGGCTTCTGGCCGATGCCAATGCGGCCATGGCCGAACTCGGGATCGCCGGCCGCCAGGGCGAGCATGTCGTGGCCGTCGAGAACACGGCCGGGACCCACAACATGGTCGTCTGCACGCTCTGCTCCTGCTACCCCTGGCCGCTTCTGGGGATCCCGCCGGCCTGGTACAAATCCGATGCCTACCGGGCACGGGCGGTGCGCGAGCCGCGCCGGGTCCTGGCCGAGTTCGGCGTGACCCTGCCCGAGGGGACGAAGGTCCGGGTCTGGGATTCGACGGCAGAGGTCCGCTATCTGGTGGTGCCGATGCGCCCCGAAGGGTCCGAAGGGCTCGACCTGGCGGCGCTCGCCGCGCTTGTCACCCGCGACAGCATGATCGGGACCGGCCTCGCCGGGGCGCCGGCATGAGCCGGGTCCATGACATGGGCGGGCGCTGGGGCGACGGGCCGGTGGTGCCCGGGCCGCAGGGCATGGTGCCGGTCGGCGCGGAGTGGCAGCGGGCGGCGCTGGCGCTCACCCTTGCCGCGGGCGGGCTCGGCGCCTGGTCGATCGACCGCTCGCGCCACGCCCGCGAATGTCTCGCGCCGGGGGACTATGCGCGGTTTTCCTACTACGAGAAGTGGATTGCGGCGCTTGCCGATCTCGTCGTGGCCACCGGTCTTGTCAGCCGCGCGGAACTGGCCGCGGGCGCGGCGGACCCCGCGCCGCCGCATCCGCGGCTCTTCACCGCGGACAAGGTCGCACCGGCGCTCGCACGCGGAACGCCCTACCGGCGCGAAACCGGGGTCGCGGCCGCCTTCGCGCCGGGCGACCGGGTGCGGACGCGGCTGCCGGCGCGCAATGCCTTCGTTCCGGGCGGCCATACGCGCTTGCCGGGCTATGCCGCCGGGCAGGTCGGCACGGTCATCCTTGGCCATGGGGCGCATGTGCTGCCCGACGCCAATGCCCACGGGCTCGGCGAGTGTCCGGAGCCGCTTTACACGGTGGCCTTCGCCGCGGCCGATCTCTGGGGCGCCGCCGAGGGCACCGGCGACGAAGTCACCGCCGATCTCTGGCAGAGCTATCTGGAGCCGGCATGAGCGCCACCCGATCCCCGGCCGCACCCTTCGAGGAACCCTGGCAGGCAGAGCTCTTCGCGCTCACGGTGGCGCTCGGCGAGGCGGGGGTCTTCGGCTGGCCCGACTGGACCAGCGCCTTCGGCGCGACGCTGAAGACCCGTGGCGCGGCGCGTGCGCTCGACGGCGGGGCGGATTACTACGCGGCCTGGCTCGAAACGCTCGAGGGGCTTCTCGACCGCGCCGGCAGCGCGCCCCGCGCCGAGGCGGCGGCGATGCGCGACCGGTGGGCAGCCGCCTATCTGGCCACGCCGCACGGCGCGCCGGTGCGTCTGTCGCCCTGAGACCGGGTTCGTGACCGCTCAGCCGGCGGCAAGCGCCGCCTGGCAGGCGAGGGCCGCGCGTTCGACCTCGGGGCGGCCGTGGCGGGCACAGGCGGCGGCGCATTCGCTCCAGTACGAGGGGGCGTGTTCGCGGTGCCGGCGGTGCAGCGCGAGGATCTCGCTCCGCCCGGCGCGGCGCTCGAGGATCAGATCCTGCACCGCCCCGAAACCCACCGTCTCGCGCAGGACCGTCGTCGCCGGATGGCCGCCAAAGACCATGCGCGCGAAGTCGAGCCGGGGAAAGAGCAGGCCGATCGCCTCGGCATGGAGCCGGTCGAGCCGGCGAAAGGGGTCGTAGAGCACGGTGCCGGCGAGGTCGTGCCACCCGTGGCGGGCGAGATCGCCGAGCTCGCGATCGAAATCCGCCGCCTCGGGATAGCGGTTCTCGAAGGGCGCGACGGATGCGGCGAGCGAGACCTGCGGCGAGACGGCGACCAGGTGGTCGAGCCGGAGCGCCCGGGAAAACCGCAGTGCCGCGTAGCCGCCCATCGAGAACCCGATGGCGACCCGATAGGCAAAGCCCTCGGTCAGCGACCGGAGCCGGTCGGCGAAGGCCTCGGTCTCGGCGTTCAGATACCAGTCGTTGACGCGCGACTGCAGGTAGAGATGGCTCCAGCCCCGGCGGAGGAAGCGGCGCACCGGCTCGGGCCGGTCAAAGCCCGCGGCCCCGTCGAGCCGCGGCCGGAAGGTGACGAGCAGGTCGCTGCCGCGCCCCGATGGCGGATTGAAGAGGCGCGCGCGCAGGTCTGCGCCGGCAAAGACCCATTCCTCGGCACGTCCGCTCATGCCGGCCCGAGCGTGGCGAGAAAGTCCGCGGCCGCCTCGGCGGCACCGGTTTCGCCTGCCACCACCCGCGCGCCCGCCGCGGCGAGCCGGGCCCGCGCCTCGGGTGTGCGCAGGCGCGCCAGGAGGCCCTCTCGCACCTCTTCCTCGAACCAGTGGCGGGCCTGCCCGGCGCGGCGGGTCGCGAAATGCCCGCTCTCGCGGCGCCAGCTTGCAAGCGACTGCATCGCCGCCCAGGTCTCCTCCATGCCGCTGCCCTCGGCCGCGGAAACGCACATCGCGCGGGGAAAGCCCTCGGGGTCCTCGGCCCGCTTGCGCAGGAGACGGAGCGCACCGGCATAATCGGCACGGGTCCGCGTCGCGGTTTCCTTCAGCGCGCCGTCGGCCTTGTTGACGAGGATGAGGTCGGCCATTTCCATGATGCCGCGCTTGACGCCCTGCAACTCGTCGCCGCCGGCGGGGGCCAGGAGCAGGACGAACATGTCGACCATCTCTGCCACCAGCGTCTCGGACTGGCCGACTCCCACGGTCTCGACAAGGACAAGATCGAAGCCGGCCGCCTCGCAGAGCGCGATCGCCTCGCGCGTGCGCCGCGCGACACCGCCGAGATGGGTCTGGCTGGGCGAGGGGCGGATGAAGGCGAGAGGATCGCGCGACAGCCGTTCCATCCGCGTCTTGTCGCCGAGGATCGATCCGCCCGAGCGCGCCGAGGAGGGATCGACGGCGAGAACCGCGACGCGCAGCCCGCGCCCGGTCAGCATCATGCCGAAGGTCTCGATGAAGCTCGACTTGCCGACGCCGGGGGTGCCGGAAAGACCGATGCGGAGCGCCTGCCGGGCCGTCCCGAGCCGCGCGATGAGCCGGGCGGCCTCGGCACGGTGATCGGCGCGCGCGCTTTCGACGAGCGTGATCGCGCGGGCAAGCGCCCGCCGGTCGCCCGCCGCCACCCGCTCTGCCAGTTGCTCGATATCGACCGTCACGTTCCGCCCCGGCTTGCCTGCCCCTCTCTGCCCAAAGCGGGGCCTCCTTGTCCAGCCTTAGCGCTGACTTGGGCGAAGGCGCGTGCCTCAGCCGGGCGCCGAAGCGCGGCGGCGCAGTGCCGAGGCGCGGCTGCCGAACCGGGCGCGGAAGGCGCGTGCAAAGGCCGATTGCGCGCCGAAGCCGGTGCGCAGCGCCACCTCGCCAAGCGGCAGGCGGGTGTCGGTGATGAGCCGGCGCGCCTCGTCAAGCCGCAGGTCGAGGAAGAACCGCCCCGGGCTGGTCCCGAGCCGTTGCGCGAAGAGCATCTCGAGCCGGCGCTGCGACAGCCCGATGCGGCGCGCGATCTCGGCCACCTTGAGCGGTGCCTCGAGACTTTCCTCCATCAGCGCCACGGCCCGCGCCAGCGCGGGATCGCTGCGGCCGATGCGGGCGGAGGGAACCGCGGTCTGCGGCGCGGCCGCATCCTGTGCCGGATCGTAGACGAGCGCGCCCGAGACGCGCAGCGCCAGTTCGCTGCCCCAGCGGCTGGCGATCAGTTCCAGCATCATGTCGAGCGCCGGCGCGGCCCCGCCCGCCGTCACCCGCCGGCCGGAGATGACGTAGCGGTCGCGCCGCACATCGATCGCCGGAAACCGTTCGGCGAAACTTTCGAGGTCTTCCCAGTGCACCGTCGCGGCATGGCCGTCGAGCAGCCCGGCCAGCGCCAGGAACCAGGCGCCGCCGTCGATGCCGATCATCGCCCTGAGCTGCGGTGCGTTGCGGCGGAGCCGCACCAGCAGCGGCGGCGTCGCCTGTTCGGCAAGCCTGAACCCCGCGACGATCATCAGCACCTCGGCCGGCAACCGCTCGGGCAGGGCTTCGGTCGCGATCTCGAAGCCGGCCGTGAGCGGCACCGGACCGCCCGTCGCCGAGTAGTAGCGCCAGGTGAAGAGCCGGCGCCCCGCGCGGCGGTTGGCGGCCCGCATCGGATCGACCGCGGCGGCGAGCGACAGTGCATTGGTCTCGACCATCACCAGGATCGCGACGGCGAGCGGCGCGGGGTCACGCGCGAAGAGGGGCGTTTCGCTTTTCATCCAGAGTTTCGTATTTCGTCCAGCGACGCGCGGCAAGTCGCCTTGCGCTCGCCCTCCGGCTCGGCGAGGGTGGCGTCGGTGGTTCAGGTCGCCGGAGTGCCCATGTCGCTGCGTTCACACCTCATCGGGCTTTGCGCGGCCCTCGCGCTTGCCGGCTGCGAGGCGGGCGCACCAACGGGCAACCGAAACGCCGCCGCGCCGATCTCGTCCGCGGTGGCCTTCGAGCCGGCGCGCTTCGGCGATGTCTGGCAGCTGGCGGCGAGCCTTGGTGACGAGGCGCGCTGCGGCCCGCTTGC
The DNA here is from genome assembly GCA_020637635.1 of Albidovulum sp. Taxonomy (GTDB): domain Bacteria; phylum Pseudomonadota; class Alphaproteobacteria; order Rhodobacterales; family Rhodobacteraceae; genus Albidovulum. The sequence continues at coordinate 30,998 of JACKKB010000004.1, read as the reverse complement.
CGAAACCTGGGTTCTGTCGGGGCCGGGGCGCTACGACGTGACCGGGACCTACTGCGGGCCGATGGGCGCGCGCGCCTTCGCCGCCTCCGCCACGGTGACCGGCCCGGGCCGGATCACCCGCAGCGTCGCCGGCCGGCGCGAGGAGCTCTGGGTGCTCTGGGTCGATGCCGACTACCGGGTCGCGGTGATCGGCACGCCCTCGGGCGCCTTCGCGCGGGTGCTGTCACGCACGCCGACGGTTCGGCCCGACCTCTTGGAGGCCGCGCGCCGGGTGCTGGCGTTCAACGGCTACGATCCGGCAGCGCTCGTGACGCCCTGAGCACCGGCGGCAAGCGCGTCGAGCAGCGACGGAAAGTCGCGCGCGCCGACCTCGGCCTCGCGCACCAGCCAGTCGAAATGGGCAGTGAACCCGGCGACGCGGGCGCTGTCGCGGAACGCGAGGTAATGGCGCCCGAGATAGAGGACCGCGAGAAGCGGACCGAAGATCGTCAGCGGCGAGGAGAAGACCCGACGCGCGTCGAAGACGTAGATGCGGAGCTTCGGATAGAGCTCGCGGTAGAGCGTGTGGAAGCGGGCGATCTGGTCGGAGCGGACCTCGGCCGGCAGATCGCGATAGTAGCCCTCGGCGCGGACGAAGGCGGCGATCTCGTGTTCGGGCAGCGCGATCTCGTAGTCCGATCCCGAGCGCGACATGAGCGCCAGCCGGTCCTCCGAGGCGCCGATCGCCTGATCGGCGGTGCGGCCAAGCTGCGGTTCGTATTCCCAGCGCAGCATGGCGCGGGTCTTGAGCATGTCGGGCAGCGTCGCCGGGACATGGCGGATCTTGTAGCCGGCCGCCTCCTGGTGCCAGGCGAATATCGTCTCGTCGATGAGTGCGCGGGGCGCCTCGGTCATGCTGAGCGAGGTGGCCAGAAGATCGGCGAGCCGTTCGGGCCGCTCGGTCAGCCCGAGGAGCCAGTCGGCCGAAACCCCGAGCGCCGCGGCGCATTCGGCCACCACCTGCGCATTCGGCAGCCGCGCGCCCTGTCCGGTCAGAAGCTGCGAGATGGTCGAGCGGTCGACCCCGACGCGGCGGGCCAGCCCGCTCTGGCTGATCTCCTTTTCCGCCATCGCCCGGCTGAGACGGTCACGGAACAGGCCGGCACGGTCGCGCTTGTCGATATTGCTCTGCATGTGGTTATAAATATGACATTTGATTAGAAATGTTAATCATATTCGGAATTCGCGACCCGACCCTCTTCGCGTTAGCTGAAAGCGAGGGGAAGGAAGCAGAATGGAAACCGGCAAACGCACGATCTTGAAAGCTGTTCTGTGGAACGCGCTGGGCCTTGTGATGATGGCCCTCGTGGGCTTCGCGATGACCGGATCGGCGGCGGTGGGCGGCGCCATGGCGTTCATCAACACCGGGATCGGGCTTGTCAGCTACATCCTTTACGAACGGGTCTGGGCGCGGATTTCCTGGGGGCGGCGCCATGTCTGAGCGCAGCCGGGAAATCGAGTGGCCGACGCTGATCCTGATCGCGCTCTGCTACCTCGCCTGGGGTCTCGGCACGACCGCGCTTGCCGCGCTCTGGCTGCCCCTGGGCTTCGTCGTGACGGTGCTTGCGATCACGCTCCATTCCTCGCTCCAGCACGAGGTGCTGCACGGCCATCCGTTCCGCTCGCGCATGCTGAACGAGGCGTTGGTCTTCCTGCCGCTGGGGCTGTGCTTTCCCTACGGGCGGTTCCGCGACATGCATCTTGCCCATCACCGGGACGAACATCTGACCGACCCCTATGACGATCCGGAGTCGAACTACCTCGACCCGGTCGTCTGGGCGCGGCTGCCGTGGGCGGTGCAGATGCTGCTCAGGATCAACAACTCGCTGGCCGGCCGGATGCTGTTCGGGCCCGCGATCTCGATCGCGGCCCTTCTGCGCGGCGATTATCGCGCGCTGCGGGATGGGGATCGGGCGATCATGCGGGACTGGGCGCTCCATGTCATCGGACTGATGCCGGTCCTGTGGTGGATCGCCGAGATCGCGGCCATGCCGGTCTGGCTCTACCTCGCCGCTGCCTATGGCGGCTTCTCGATCCTCAAGATCCGCACCTTCCTCGAACATCGGGCGCATGAACTGGCGCGCGGCCGGTCGGTCGTCGTCGAAGGAGGCGCGGTGCTGCCGTTCCTGTTTCTCAACAACAACCTGCACATCGTCCATCACAGCAAGCCGAACCTTGCCTGGTACAAGCTGCCCGCCCTCTACGCGGCGCGGCGCGAGGAGTATCTGCGGCGCAATGACGGCTACCGCTTCTCCTCCTATGGCGAGGTTTTCCGGCGCTATTTCCTGCGCGCCAAGGATCCGGTGCCGCACCCCCTGCGCCCGCAACGCTAGGCTTCCCCCGGCCGGGGCGGCGTGACAGAAGGGCGCATGAGCCTTTGGGTGATCTTCACGCTTGCCGCCGCGGCGATGCAGACGCTGCGCTTCATGCTGCAAAAGCAGCTGAAGGGTGCGGGGCTGTCGACCGGAGGGGCCACCTTTTCGCGGTTCCTCTTTGCCGCACCGCTCGCCGTCACGCTCGCATTCGGCGGACTGGCCGGCACGGCAACGGCCCTGCCCGCGCCCGGGGCCGGCTTCTTCTTCTATGTCGTCCTCGGCGCGACCGGGCAGATCGTCGCGACATTCCTCACGGTTGCGCTCTTCTCGCTGCGCAACTTCGCCGTCGGTGTCGCCTTCACCAAGACCGAGACGGTTCAGGTCGCGCTCTTTTCGGCGCTGATGCTCGGCGAGGCGGTGAGCCCCTTCGGCTGGATGGCCATCGGCATCGGGCTTGTCGGGGTGCTCCTCCTGTCGCGCAGCCCCGAGCCGGGGGCGCCGCTTCTTGGACGGCCGGCGCTTTACGGTGTGCTGGCGGGCGGGCTCTTCGGGATTTCGGCGATCGGCTACCGGGGCGCGACGCTGGCGCTCGAGCCCTTGCCCTATCTCCTGCGCGCCGTTCTGGCGCTGGCGGCGGCGACCGCCTTCCAGTCGATCGCCATGGGGCTCTGGCTCGTCTGGCGCGAACCCGGAGAGCTGGGCCGCGTCATCGGCCGCTGGCGGCGCACGGCGCTTGTCGGGCTCACCGGGATGCTCGGGTCGCTCGGCTGGTTCGCCGCCTTCGCGCTGCAGAACGCGGCGCATGTGCGCGCGCTCGGCCAGATCGAGATCGTCTTCACGGTGATGGCCGCCTCGCTTGTCTTCGGCGAGAGGCTGCGGCGGCGCGAGGCCGCCGGGATCGCGCTTGTCGTGCTGTCGGTGATCGCGATCGTGCTTGGCTACGGTCGCGCCTAGGCGAGGCGGCGGAAGGCGGGCACCGGGCCGGAATTGTCGAAGAAGGCGATGCCGTGATCTTCAGCGGCGGGGGTGGCGAGAGCGGCTGCGACCTCGCCGAGCACCACCTCGGTAATGAAGGGCAGGTTCAGCTCGCGCGCCGCGCGAAGCGGGACCCAGTGCAGGTGGCCAAGCTCGTCCGAGGCGCCGGAGAAATCGTCGAGATCGCCGGCGATCGCCGCGGCGTCGGCAAGGAAGAACCTCGCGTCGAAGCGGCGCGGACGCCCCTGCGGCGTGATCGCCCGAAAGACGAAGCGGAGCGGGGCCGCGGCGGGCAGGAGGTTCAGGTCGGCAAATCCCTGCCAGGCTGCGGGTGCGGGGCCGGGCCAGCTGCCGGCCGTGCCGAGCACGAGGCCGGTCTCCTCCCAAAGCTCGCGGATCGCACTGGCCGCGAGCGCGGACGCGGCCGCGCCGAGGCGGCGGGCGCAGAGCGGCACGAGCTCCGAGCCGAAGGGGACGAGCGCGTCTTCGGGATCGACCGCGCCCCCGGGGAAGACGTATTTGCTGGGCATGAAGGCCGCGCCGGCGCCGCGCTGGCCCATCAGGACTCGCGGCTCATCGCCGTCGCGGCGCAACAGGATCACCGTTGCCGCGTCACGGATCGCGTCGCGGATCGCGTCCGGGGCGCGCGCGCCTGAGGCGGTGTCAGACATCGGGTCCGCCGCCGAAGCCATGCATCCGCCTGGCCCACTGCAGCGCCACCATCGCCCCCTTGATGCGCGGCAGAAGATAGAGCGACAGCACCACGCAGCCGGCCGCGAAGGTCGTCGACAGCGTCACCGGCGAGGGCAGGAAGTAGAAGTAGCTCCACAACAGAAGCGGGGCCATCAGGTGGCCGACGATGAGGATGGTGAAATAGGCCGGCCCGTCGTCGGCGCGCTGGTGAAAGAGCTCTTCGCCGCAGGCCGGGCAGTGATCGGCCACCTTCAGGAAACCCTGCATCAGGCGGCCCTGGCCGCAGGCCGGGCAGCAGCGGCGCCAGCCGCGCAGCATTGCCGGGCGCGTCGGGCGCTCGGTCTTGGGCAGGGCGGTCTTGGGCAGGGCGGCCTCGGGCGGGGCGGCATCGGGCAGGGCGGCCTCGGTGGAAAGGGAAACGTCGGTCATGTGGGCTCCTGTGTCGCCGCGCAGAGATAGCGCGAGTTGCGCGGTTTTGAAAGCCTCGAGCGGCGGTCGGGCCGGGCTGCGGCAGTATCGCGCAAAGGCGCGACGGAAATCCGCCTTTCCGGCGTTTCATCGGCATCAAGGGCGCAGGCCGCGGCCGCGCTGTCCAAACGAGAGGAAGACAGATGACCGAGCGTAGCAAGATGGCCCTCGCCGCACTCCTTCTCGGCACCGCCGTTCTGGCCGTGCCGCTTGGTGTTTCGGCGTTCGAGAAGGGCGGGATGATGGGTATGGGCCAGGGTATGGGCCAGGGTATGGGCCAGGGTATGGGCCCGCGGATGGATGAGGGCATGATGGGCCCGCAGATGGGCGGGGCCATGGGGTTCGACTTCGCCGCCATCGATGCCGACGGCGACGGCAAGATCACGGCAGAGGAACTGAAGGCCTTTCGCCTGTCGCGCAGCGCCGGGCTCGATGCCGATGGCGACGGGCTGATCACCGGCCAGGAACTGGCCGATCACATGGTCGCAACGATGAAGCCGGGGATCGAGAAGATGGCCGCCGAACGTATCGAGATGCTCGATGCCGACGGCGACGGCAAGGTATCGGTCGACGAGGCGCTGATGCCGCCGATGCAGACACGGATCTTCGCCATGCTCGACAGCGATGGCGACGGCGCGATGAGCCAGGCCGAGGTCGATGCCGCGCGGGCGAAGATGCAGGACCGGCAGGGTCGCGGCTGGGGCCGCGATGGCGAAGGCCATGACGGCGACGGCGGACATGAGCATGGCGGCTTCTGGCGCGGCTGGCGCAACTGAGCGCTCATTGCGCCCTGACGGGCGGCCGCCTTCCGGCGGCCGCTCACCCCGGGGCTCGCCAACGGTGCGAAAAGCGACTAGGCCTCAGACATGCCCGCTCGGTCCCGACAGCACGCCCTCGACCCCGAGGAAGACGACGAGGCGCTTCTGCGGCGCTTCGCGTCCGGCGATCGGCTTGCGGCGCGGGATCTGAGCGGACGGATGGCGCCGCTGGCCTACCGCGTCGCTCTGAGGATGCTGGGGGACGCGGCCGAGGCCGAGGATGTCGCGCAGGACGCGATGATCCGGCTCTGGCGCCATGCCGGCGACTGGCGAGACGAGGGGGCGCGGGTCTCGACATGGCTCTACCGGGTCGTCTCCAACCTCGCTATCGACCGCATCCGCCGGCGCCGCACGGTTCCCCTCGATGCGGCGCCCGAACCCAGCGACCCGGCCCCCGGGCCCGAGGAGCGGTTGACCGAGACGGCGCGGGCGCGGGCACTGGAGGCGGCACTGATGGATCTGCCCGAGCGGCAGCGTCAGGCGGTGGTGTTGCGCCATCTCGAAGGTCTCGGCAACCCCGAGATCGCCGAGATCATGGAGGTGGGCGTCGAGGCGGTCGAGAGCCTGATCGCGCGCGGCAAGCGGACGCTTGCGGCGGCGTTGGCAGGACGCAGAGAGGAGTTGGGATATGGCGATGCATGACAGTGACCGGCCCCTGAGCGAGGCGGAACTCGAGAGCTTCTTCAGCGCGGCGCGGCGGGCGGCGGCGCAGCCTTCCGCAGAGCTGTTGATGCGCCTGCGGAACGATGCCGAGGCCGAACAGGCGGCCGCCGGGATCGCCTTCGCGACAGCTGCCGCGGCCGCGAAACCGGCGCCCGCGGCATCGCCGTGGCCGCCCGGTTGGTTGCCCGGTTGGCTACCCGGTTGGTTGCCCGGTTGGCTGCGCGACGCGGTTTCGGCGATCGGCGGCTGGCCCGGCCTCGGCGGCATGGTCACGGCCGCGGCCGTCGGGATCTGGATCGGTTATACCGGGACCGGCGGGGTCGGCACGCTCACGAGCGCGATCTGGGGCGGCGCCGATGTCAATCTGATGCCGGCGGCAGATCCCTTCGGCATCCTCGCCACGGGAGGTTCGTGATGACCCGATCCGCCGAGACGCCCGCCACCGCGGCAGGACCTGGCGCGCCCGAAGCGCGGTCCTGTCCGCGCTGGCTGAAGGTAGCGCTGGCGCTGTCGCTGCTGGTCAACCTCCTCGTCTTTGGTGTCGTTGCCGGGGCGGTGCTGCATCACCGCGGCGAAGAGCGGCGCGGCATCAATGTCGGGCCCTATGGCGAGGCGCTGTCGCCCGCCGACCGCGAGGCGCTGCGGCGGGCCTTCCTGGACCATGCCCCGAACTGGCGCGAGCTCAGGCGGGAACGGGGCGAGGACATGGCCGCGGTCGTTGCCGCCGTCACCGCCGAGCCCTTCGATGCGGCGGCCCTGGAGGCAGCCATCGGCCGGCAGGAGGAACGCTTCCGCGCCGGGCTCGGCATCGGCAAGGCGCTGCTGGTGGAGCGGATCACGGCGATGACGCCCGAGGAGCGGCGCGCCTTCGCAAGACGCCTGCAAGCCGCTCACGACCGCGATCACGACGAGGATTGAGCGGCGGGGATCGAACGGCGGGGATCGAACGGCGGGGATCGAACGGCGGGAACTGGGCAACGGGGGCTGGCCAACTGGGGCTGGGCAACTGGGGCTGGCCAACGGGAGCAGGGCGGCCGGCTGCCGGCGCCGGTCGGATCAGGTGTCGTCAGCCGCGCGCCAGGCCTCGATCTTGCGATAGATCGTCGAGGGCGAAATATCGAGCACCCGCGCGGCCTTGGTCACCGAGCCGTTGTGGCGCGCGATCGTCTCCTCGATCACCAGCCGCTCGACCTCGGCCATCGGCCGGCCGATGAGCCCGTCGAGCGAGACATGCGGCGCGGCATTGCCGGCCCCCGGGCCGCGCGCGCTGCCCACGCGCTCGGCCTCGTGGTGAAGCTCGAAGGGCAGCATCGAGCGGGTGATCGTCGGCCCGTCGTTCAGGACCACGATGTGGCGGATCGCGTTCAGGAGCTGGCGGACGTTGCCGGGCCAGCTCAGGGACTTGAAAAGATGCTTCACGTCCTCGTCGATGCCGCGGAAGCTGCGGCCCTCTTCCCGGGAACGGGCGGCAAGCGCCGCTTCGGCGATGGCCACGACATCCTCGCCGCGGTCGCGCAGCGGCGGCAGGTGGATCGGCACCACATGCAGCCGGTAATAGAGATCCTCGCGGAACTGGCCCCGGCGAACCGCCTCGAGCGGGTCGCGGTTGGTCGCGCAGACAATCCGCACGTTGACCTTGCGCGGCTTGGTGGCACCGACAGGCTGGATCGTCGAGGTCTGCAGGAAGCGCAGAAACTTGGTCTGCAGATTGAGATCCAGCTCGCAGATCTCGTCGAGAAAGAGCGTGCCGCCGTCGGCCGCGGCGGCGGCGCCGAGCTTGTCGGCGAAGGCGCCGGTGAAGGATCCCTTCACATGGCCGAAGACCTCCGATTCCAGAAGCTCGGCCGGGATCGCGGCGCAGTTCATCGGCACGAAGGGACCGGCGGCCCGGTTCGACAGGTCGTGCACGGCCTGGGCGCAGATCTCCTTGCCGGTGCCGCTTTCGCCGGTGATGAAGACGGTGGCCATCGAGCGCGCGACCGAGCGGATGCGGGCGTAGATCTTCTGCATCGCCGGCGAGGTGCCGGTGAAGCCGCCCGGGGCGGCCGGGTCCGGCAGGCTGGCGCGGCCCGGCAGCGCCTTGCCGCTTTCGACGAGAGCGTTGTCGACGGCATTCAGGAAGCGCTGTTCGTCGAAGGGTTTGACAAGGAACTCGTGGGCGCCGGCGCGCATGGCCTGGACGGCCTTGTTGATCGAGCCGTTCGCGGTGATCACGATCACCGGAGTTTCGGGGCGCAGCGCCAGCATCTCGCCCATGAGGTCGAGCCCGTCACGGTCGGGCAGCACGAGGTCGAGGATCACGATCCGCGGTCGTTCCTTGCGAAAGAGCGCGATGCCGCTTGCCGCGTCCGAGGCCGAGATGACACGGTGGCCGACCGAGCGCAGGACGGATTCATAGACCAGCTGCAGCGAGGCGGTATCCTCGATCAGAAGCAGTGGCGCGGTCATGCAACCCGTCCCCGTCGTGCCTGTTCCTGACTGACAAAGTGGATGAGCCGGTCGAGCTGGGCCAGCGCATCCTGTGCCAGCGAGGCGAGCGAAGCGGTTTCGTGCCGATGCGCCGCCGTGTTCAGCGATTGCGACAGCGCCTGCAGCCGCGCCGCCCCAACTGCGCCGGCAAGTGCCATCAGCACATGGGTGTTGGCGCGGATCAGCGTGAGGTCGCTGCCGGCGAGTCCGGAGATGAGGTTGCGTTCGCAGGCCCGCAGATCGCTGCTCAGCCGCGACAGGAGCGTATCGGCCGTCGCTTCGTCGGCGATCGCGAGGAGCCTGTCGAAGGCCGCCCGGTCGAATTCCTCGATCCCCGCGCTGCCGGGGGCGCTGGCCGGACCGGGGCTGCCGCCGGCGCCGGGCGGGGTCTTTGCGCCGGCCGACTGACCGGCCTTCGGGCCAGCCTGCGCGCCGGCCCGCATGCTTGCCTGCTTGCCTGCACCATGGGCGCGCCTGACCGCGTTCTCGATCGCGGCCGCGAAGTGCTGCAGGCTGCCAAGCGGCTTGGCCAGGATCGCATCGGCGCCGGCGGCGTAGATCGCATCCCGGTTGGCACGCAGCACATAGGCGGTGACCGCGACAAGCGGCATCGGCGCGCCGGATGTTTCACGCTCGCGGCAGGCGTGGATCACCTCGATGCCGCCCAGCCGGGGCATCTCGATGTCGATCAGCGCGATATCGAACCGCTCGGAGGCGAGCACCTCCAGGGCCTCCAACCCGTCCGAGACGATCCTGCAGGTGGCGCCGAGCCGGGCCAGCATCTGGCTCATGATCGTCTGGTTGGTCGGATTGTCCTCGGCCACGAGAAGGTGCATCCCCGCGAAGGACGGCAGCGCCGGGTCCGCGGCGGGTGCTGCGGCACTCCAGCTGCCGGAGGGGAGTTCCAGCGTCACGCGGGCGCCGCCGCCGGCGAGGTTCTCGACGCTGACGGTGCCGCCGAGACGCCCGGTCATGTCACGGGCGATGTGCATGCCGAGCCCTTCGCCCGGCTTGCCGTTGCCGCGCGGCCGGCCCTTGAACTCGAAGAGCCGCGCCAGGGCCTCGTCGGAAAACCCGGGGCCCTGGTCGGTGCAGGCGAGCGTGAGAGCGCCCGAGGGCTGCAACTGCACATCCAGCCGCACCTCGCCGGTATCGGTGTATTTCATCGCGTTCGAAAGGATGTTCGACAGCAGCCGCTCCAGCGCGACGCGGTCGACGGCAATCCACTCGGGCAGGGCATCGCTGCGGGTGAGGCGGAAGCCGAGCCCGCGTTCGCTCGCCCGGCCCGACCAGCGCATCTCGATGTCGTAGAGGAACCGGTCGAGCAGGAGCGTGCCCGGGTCGAAGTCGCCGCCGGGCTCGGCGCCCCGTCCCTCGGCCGACAGGCCGTCGTCGCCGATGATGAGCGACAGACCGTCCTCGAGCAGGCGGGCGAGGGTTTCGCTCGCTGCCCGGACACGTTCCATCTGCAGTCGCGTCACCGGGTCGAACCCGTCCTGGTCGATCAGCCTGAGCCCGCCGACGATGTCCGACATGGCGGCCCGCAGGTCATGACCGAGCAACGTCAGCATTCCCGCATCAGGCCCGTCGATCGGCATCCGGCGGCGGCCATAAAACCCGTTTGTCATCGCACCCTACACAACCCCGGCTCGATGGCGGGTCGGGGCGCAAGCTTCAGTTGTATTCAAATGCGTATAGGCGAACGGCGGATATGAGCCAACCTGTCTGAATGGGCATAACCGCCCCCGGGGGCCGGTTTCCAATACCGGCCCGAGGATGCGATTGTTGCGATGGTCACCCTTTCGACGGATATCCAAGGGTCCGCAGCGCCTCGGCAATCTCGTCGAGAATCACCGGATCGTCGATCGTCGCGGGCATCTTGTAGTCCTCGCCGTCGGCGATCTTGACCATCGTGCCGCGCAGGATCTTGCCCGATCGGGTCTTGGGCAGCCGATCGACGATGCAGGCCGTCTTGAAGGCCGCGACCGGGCCGATCCGGTCGCGCACGAGCGCCACGGCCTCTTTCGCGATCTCGCCATGCGCCCGGTTGCAGCCCCGGTTCAGGCAGAGAAAGCCAATCGGAACCTGGCCCTTCAGCGCGTCGGCGACGCCGATCACCGCACATTCGGCCACGTCGGGATGCGAGGCGAGCACCTCTTCCATGGCGCCGGTCGAGAGCCGGTGGCCGGCGACGTTGATCACGTCATCGGTGCGCGCCATGATGTAGAGATAGCCGTCCTCGTCGATATAGCCGGCGTCGCCGGTCTCATAGTAGCCCGGGAAGTGTTCGAGATAGCTCTTGCGGAAACGCGCCTCGGCGTTCCAGAGCGTCGGCACGGTGCCGGGCGGCAACGGCAGCTTCACCGCGATGGCGCCGAGATCGCCGGGTTTGACCGGATGGCCGCCTTCGTCGAGGACCTGCACGTCGTAGCCCGGCATCGCCACCGAGGGAGAGCCGATCTTGACGGGCAGCGCCTCGATCCCGAGCGGGTTGCCGGCGATGGCCCAGCCGGTCTCGGTCTGCCACCAGTGGTCGATGACCGGAATGCCGAGATGGCGCTGGGCCCAATTGATCGTGTCGGGGTCGGCACGCTCGCCGGCAAGGTAGAGTGCCTGCAGGTTGCGCAGGTTGTAGTCCTTGATCAGTTCCCCGTTCGGGTCCTCGCGCTTGATCGCGCGCAGCGCCGTCGGCGCGGTGAAGAAGCTCTTGACCTTGTGGTTCTGGATCACGCGCCAGAAGGTGCCGGCGTCGGGCGTGCCGACCGGCTTGCCCTCGAAGACGATCGTCGTGCAACCGGCGATCAGCGGCCCGTAGCAGATGTAGGAATGGCCGACGACCCAGCCCACGTCCGAGGCCGCCCAGAAGACGTCTCCGGCCTCGACGTTGTAGAGGTTCTTCATCGTCCAGTTGAGCGCGACGAGATGGCCGGCGGTCGGCCGCACCACGCCCTTCGGCGCCCCCGTGGTGCCCGAGGTATAGAGGATATAGGCCGGATGATTGCCCTCGACCGGGACGCAGTCTGCAGGCTCGACGCCATACTGGAAGCCGTGCCAGCTGACGTCTCGGCCCTCGGTCAGCTTGGCGACTTCCTGTTCGCGCTGGAAGATGACGCAGAAGTCTGGCTTGTGCGTCGCGCTCTCGATCGCCTTGTCGAGAAGCGGCTTGTAGTGCACCACGCGGCCCGGTTCGAGCCCGCAGGAGGCGGCGATGATGGCGCGCGGCTTGGCGTCGTCGATGCGCAGGGCAAGCTCGTGCGCGGCAAATCCGCCGAAGACCACCGAATGGATGGCGCCGAGCCGGGCGCAGGCCAGCATCGCCTCGAGCGACTCGGGGATCATCGGCATGTAGATGATCACGCGGTCGCCCTTGCCGACGCCCTTGGCGCGCAGCGCCCCGGCGAGCGAGGCGACGCGGCTTTGAAGCTCGCGGTAGGTGATGCCCTTGGTGGAATGGGTGATCGGGCTGTCGTGGATGATGGCGGGCTGATCGCCGCGCCCGGCCTCGACATGGCGGTCGACCGCGTTCCAGCATGTGTTCACCCGGGCGTCGGAGAACCATTCGTAGAGCGGTGCCTTGTCGGCGAAGAGCGCCTTCGACGGCAGCTCGTCCCAGTCGATCGCCTCGGCGGCCTTCATCCAGAAAGCCTCCGGATCGGCCTTCCAGCCGCGATAGATCTCGGCGTATCCCATTGCATGCCTCCTCCAAAGCCAGCCTGTGTTTCGCGCAACCCGTGATGTCGCGCAATGCCGTTACCGGTCACAGGATGCATCGGGGCGCAGGAATTTGCAGAAACTTGCCGGAACGCCGCGCAAATTTTTGCAAACCCGGCCGGTTCGCAGAGATTCCCGCGCGGTCCGGGAGAGTTTGCAAAACCGCGCGGCAAAGTCGCCGGGGCGGGAGGCGGATCGCCGGGGGTGATTCCGCCCGCCGCCCCTCAGCCGTAGCTGGCGACCGGGGTGCCGGCGATCGCCGACATGTTGAGCAGCCCGCGCGCCGTGATCGAGGGGGTGACGATATGGGCGCGGTTGCCCATGCCCATCAGGATCGGCCCCACCTCGAGCCCGTTGGCCTTCAGTTTCAGCATGTTGCGCGCGGTGTTGGCGGCATCGGTGTAACCGAAGACGAGGATGTTCGCGGCGCCCTCGATGCGGCTGCCGGGAAAGAGCCTCTCGCGCAGATCGGGATCGAGCGCCGCATCGGCCGACATCTCGCCCTCGTAGGCGAAATCGGCGCCGCGCGCATCGAGGATCTCGATCGCCGCCCGCATGCGTTTGCCGGAATCAGAGTTGAGGCTGCCGAAGTTCGAGTGCGAGCACAAGGCCACCTTGGGCGTGACGCCGAAGCGGCGGGCATGGCGCGCGGCGCCGATCGCCGCGGTCGCGATCTGCTCGGGCGTCGGGGACGCGTTCACATGGGTGTCGGCGATGAAGAGCGGGCCGTCTTCCTGAATCATCAGGCTGAGCGCGCCATGAGGGCTCAGTCCGCCCTGGGCGAGAACCTGGCTGACATAGTTCAGGTGCCAGCCGAACTGGCCGAAGGTGCCGCAGATCATGCAGTCGGCATCGCCGCGATAGACGGCGATGGCGGCGATGGCGGTGGTGTTGGTGCGCAGGATGGCGCGCGCGAGATCGGGGGTGACGCCACGGCGCGCCATGATCTCGTGATAGCTTTCCCAGTAGTCGCGGTAGCGGGGATCGTTCTCGGGGTTCACCAGTTCGAAGTCGCGCCCGGGGCGGATCGGCAGGCCGGCGCGCTCGCAGCGCCGCTCCACCACCTCGGGCCGGCCGATCAGGATCGGGCGGTCGGTGGTCTCCTCCAGCATCGCGTTGGCGGCGCGCAGCACGCGTTCGTCCTCGCCCTCGGCGAAGACGATCCTCCGCGTCGCCTGGCGCGCGGCCTCGAAGACCGGGCGCATGATCAGCGCCGACTTGAAGACCGAACCGTCAAGCTTGCGCCGGTAGGCCTCGAGATCGGCAATCGGCCGTGCGGCGACGCCAGTTTCCATGGCGGCCCGGGCGACCGCGGCGGCGACGGTGCCGATCAGCCGCGGATCGAAGGGTTTCGGAATCAGGTAGTCGGGACCGAAGGTCAGCTTTTCGCCGCGATAGGCGGCGGCGGCTTCGGCGCTTGTCGTGGCTCGGGCCAGCGCGGCGATGCCGGCGATGCAGGCCAGTTCCATCTCGTCGTTGATCGTGGTGGCGCCGACGTCCAGGGCGCCGCGGAAGATGAACGGGAAGCAGAGGACGTTGTTCACCTGATTGGGAAAGTCCGACCGCCCGGTGGCGATGACCGCGTCGGGGGCGGCGGCCCGCACCGCGTCGGGCAGGATCTCCGGCGTCGGGTTCGCCAGCGCGAAGACGATCGGGCGGGGCGCCATCCTGCGCACCATCTCCTGAGTCAGCACGCCCGGGCCCGAGAGGCCGAGGAAGAGATCGGCACCGTCGATCACGTCGGACAGCGTCGCCGGCGTGGTGCCCTGCGCATAGGCGGCCTTCTGCGGCGTCATCTGCGCCTCGCGGCCGTTGTAGACAAGGCCCTCGATATCGCAGAGCCAGACGTTCTCGCGCTTCACGCCAAGCTTGAGCAGCATGTCGAGACAGGCGATGCCGGCCGCGCCGCCGCCGGTCGAGACGACCTTGATCTGCTCGAAGCTGCGCTCGGTCACCGCAAGCGCATTCGTCGCCGCCGCGCCGACGACGATCGCGGTGCCGTGCTGATCGTCGTGGAACACCGGGATATTCATCCTTTCGCGGCAGAGCCTTTCGACCACGAAGCAGTCCGGCGCCTTGATGTCTTCGAGGTTGATCGCCCCGAAGGTCGGCTCCAGCGCACAGACGATCTCGGCCAGCTTCTCGGGGTCGGGCTCGTTCACCTCGATGTCGAAGCAGTCGATATTGGCGAATTTCTTGAAGAGCACCGCCTTGCCCTCCATCACCGGCTTTGAGGCCAGCGCGCCGATGTTGCCGAGGCCGAGAACGGCGGTGCCGTTCGACACCACCGCGACGAGATTGCCGCGCGCGGTGTAGCGGCTTGCCGTGGCCGGATCGGCCTTGATCTCGAGACAGGCCTCGGCGACCCCCGGCGAATAGGCGCGGCTGAGGTCGCGGCCGTTGGCGAGCGGCTTGGTGGCGCGGATCTCGAGTTTGCCGGGCCGCGGAAACTCGTGATAGTCGAGTGCCGCCTGGCGGCTGCTCTCATGTCTGGATTCGTCCATTCCGACCTCCCCGCAAAAGTTGTTTAACATTAAACTATATTGCGGACGGCGAAAAGCCCCCTCTCCGCATCCCGCGCCGGCATCGGGAGCATAGGCGCTGGCGTCGCCTCGGGAAAGCCCGGCGTGCGATCGGCGCCGCCGGGGTCGTGCCGTCGGCTGCCCGGGCCGGCGCGCGCGGCGGCTGCCGGCCCTTGCATCACCGCGCCGGCGCGCGCAGTCTGGCGGCAAAGGAGTGTTCCCATGTCGCTTGTCGATGAAGCCCGCGCCGTGCGCGAGAACGCCTATGCGCCCTATTCGCATTTCAAGGTCGGTGCCGCGGTGCGCGGGCGCTCGGGCCGCGTCTATCTCGGCTGCAACGTCGAGAACGTCGCCTATCCCGAGGGGACCTGCGCCGAGGCCGGCGCGATCGCGGCGATGGTCGCCGCGGGCGAGACCGAACTGAGCGAGGTCGCGGTGATCGCCGACAGTCCGGCGCCGGTGCCGCCCTGCGGCGGCTGCCGCCAGAAACTGGCCGAATTCGGCCGCCACGACGCGCCGGTCACGCTGGCCACGACCGACGGCAAGACGCTGGAGACGACGGTCGGTGACCTGCTGCCCGGCCGCTTTGATGCGGGCCACATGGGTCTGGCCTGAGGTGGACGCGCGCACGATCATCGGCGAACTGCGCGACCGCAAGGGTCTGCCCGACGCTGCGGCGCGCTGGTTCGCGGCGGGGCTCGCCTCGGGAGAGGTGACCGATGCCCAGGCGGGTGCGTTCGCCATGGCGGTGCTCCTGAACGGGCTCGACGCGGCCGAGCGCGTGGCGCTGACCTGTGCCATGCGCGACAGCGGCGCGGTGCTTGGCTGGTCGCTGCCGGGGCCGGTGATCGACAAGCATTCGACAGGCGGCATCGGCGACTGCACCTCGCTGCTTCTCGCCCCCGCGCTTGCCGCCTGTGGCGCCTATGTGCCGATGATCTCGGGGCGCGGGCTCGGCCATACCGGCGGCACGCTTGACAAGCTCGAGTCGATTCCGGGCCTTCGCACCGATTTCGACGGCGCGGCCTTGCACCGGCTCGTCGCCGGCACCGGCTGCGCCATCGTCGGCGCCTCGGCCGACATCGCCCCGGCCGACCGGCGGCTCTATGCGATCCGGGATGTGACGGGAACGGTCGAGTCGATCGACCTCATCACCGCCTCGATCCTGTCGAAGAAGCTCGCCGCCGGGCTCGAGGCGCTGGTCCTTGACGTCAAGGTCGGCTCGGGCGCCTTCATGAAGTCGATGGAGGATGCCCGCGCGCTTGCCCGGTCGCTCATCGATGTGGCCAACGGGGCCGGCTGCCGGACGGCGGCGCTCATCACCGACATGGATCAGCCGCTGGCGCTTTCGGCCGGCAACGCGCTCGAGGTGATCGAAGTGATGGAAACGCTGACCGGATTCGCCGTCAGCCAGGCGCTCTGGGACGTGACGGTCGCGCTCGGCGCCGAGGCCCTGGTGCTGGCGGGGCTCGCCGGCGATGCCGAGGAGGGTGCGGGCGCGATCGAGGAGGCGCTCGATTCGGGCCGGGCGGCCGAGGTCTTCGGGCGCATGGTCCGCGCCCAGGGCGGGCCTTCGGATTTCGTCGAGCGCTATCCCGACCGGTTGCCCGCGGCGCCGGTCCTGCACGAGGTCGGCGCGCCGCGGGACGGGTTCGTGGCCGCGGTCGACGGCGAGGCGCTCGGCCTGGCGGTCGTCCGGCTTGGTGGCGGGCGGCTGAGGGGGGGCGACCGGATCAACCCCTCGGTCGGGCTTTCGGGGCTGATGCCGGTCGGCGAGCCGGTCGAGCGGGGCGAGCCGCTGGCGCGGATCCATGCCGGCTCGCAAAGCGATGCCGAGCGCGCCGGGGCCGCGGTGCTGGCAGCTTTCCGGATCGCCGCGGAAGAGCCCGAAGAGCCGGCGCTCATCCATGAACGGATCGGTCCCGGTGAGGCAAGGCCATGAGTCGCGCCTTTCTCATCGTCATGGACAGCGTCGGCGCCGGGGGCGCGCCCGACGCCGACAGCTTCTACAACGGCACGCGGCCCGATACCGGCGCCAACACGCTTGGCCATATCGCCGAGGTCTGCGCCGCGGGCGGGGCCGACGAGGGGCGCAGCGGGCCGCTCAAGATGCCGCATCTCGACGCGCTCGGGCTTGGCGCGGCGGTGCGGCTGGCCTCGGGTGCCGCGATGCCGGGTCTTGCCGCCGAACCCGCCGGGCTCTGGGGAGCGGCGAGCGAGGTTTCGCGCGGCAAGGATACGCCCTCGGGCCACTGGGAGCTTGCCGGCGTTCCGGTGCCCTGGGAGTGGCACTACTTTCCCGATGCGCAGCCGGCCTTTCCGCCCGATCTCCTGGCCGAGGTGGCGCGGCTTTGCGGCGCCGGCGGGACGCTCGGCAACTGCCATGCCTCGGGCGTTCCGATCATCGAGGCGCATTGCGCCGAGCATCTGCGGACCGGCTGGCCGATCTGCTACACCTCGGCCGATTCGGTCTTTCAGATCGCCGCGCATGAAGAGGCCTTCGGGCTCGAGAGGCTTCTGAAGCTCTGCCGGGACATCGCTCCCCGCCTTCATGCGATGAAGGTGGGCCGGGTGATCGCGCGGCCCTTCACCGGCGATTGCGGCAGTTTCCGCCGCACCGGCAACCGGCACGACTATGCGATCGCGCCGCCCGCGCCCACGCTCTGCGACTGGGCCCATGCCGCGGGAAGGCGGGTCCACGCGATCGGCAAGATCGGCGACATCTTCTCGATGCGCGGGATCGACGATGTGAGGAAGGGCCCCGATGCCGAACTTTTCGAACATCTGATGCAGGCGGCCGAGACGGCCGAACCCGGTTCCTTGACCTTTGCGAACTTCGTCGAGTTCGACACGCTCTTCGGGCACCGGCGCGATCCGGCTGGCTATGCGCGCGCGCTGGAATGGTTCGATGCCGCTGTCGCCGGCTTTCTCGCCCGGCTCCGACCCGGGGATCTGGCGCTCTTCACCGCCGACCACGGCAACGATCCGAGCTGGACCGGCACCGATCACACCCGCGAAAGGGTGCCGGTCGTGGCCTGGGGCGCGGGCGCGCGCGCGGTGGGGCAGGTGGCGTTCGCCGATGTCGGCGCCTCGGTCGCTGCCCATCTCGGGCTTGGCGACCGCGGTGCCGGCAGGAGCTTTCTCTGAGATGCTGCCCAAGGTCGAGCTTCACCTGCATCTCGAAGGCGCCGCGCCGCCGGCCTTCATCCGTGGCCTCGCAGCCGAGAAGAAGATGGACCTCTCCGGCATCTTCAACGCTGCCGGCGATTACAGCTACACCGATTTCTGGCATTTCCTGAAGGTCTACGAGGCCGCCACCGAAACACTGAAGAGCCCCGAGGACTATGGCCGGCTGACCCGCGCGGTGTTGGCCGAGAGCGCCGCTTCGGGCGTTGTCTATTCGGAGTGTTTCCTCAGTCCCGATTTCTGCGGCGGGCGCGATGTTTCCGCCTGGCGGGAGTTTCTCCAGGCGATCCGCGAGGCTGCGGATGCGGCCGAGCGCGCCGACGGGATCGTGCTGCGCGGCATCGTCACGCCGATTCGCCATTTCGGCCCCGAGAAGGCCCGCGAGACGGCGCTCTGCGCCGCCGAGACCGCCGGCGACTGGATCGTCGGTTTCGGCCTTGCCGGCGATGAAAAGATACTTGAACCCAAGGACTTCGCCTGGTCCTTTGATGCCGCGCGCGAGGCCGGGCTGCGGCTCACCTGCCATGCCGGCGAATGGCGCGGGCCCGAGAGCGTGCGTGCCGCGATCCGCGATCTCGGGGTCGAGAGGATCGGCCACGGGGTGCGCGCGATCGAGGATCTCTCGCTTGTCGACGAGATCGCCGAGGCGGGGGTAGTGCTCGAGGTCTGCCCGGGATCGAACGTGGCGCTCGGCATCTATCCGAGCCTCAAGGATCATCCGATCGCGGCGCTGCGCGCGCGCGGCGTGGCGGTCACGGTCTCGACCGACGATCCGCCCTTCTTCCACACCACGATGGAGCGCGAATACGCGGGCCTCGCGGATGCCTTCGACTGGGACGAAAGCGATCTGGGCGCCATCGCTGCCGCCTCGGCGCGGGCCGCGTTCTGCGATCCGGATACGCGCGAGAGGATATTGAAAAGACTGGAGAAAGCGCATGCTTGAGCATCTGACTGTCGTTCGCCACCCGCTGGTGCAGCACAAGCTAACCCTGATGCGCGACCGCGAGACCTCGACCAATTCCTTCCGCACGCTCCTGCGCGAGATCAGCCAGCTTCTGGCCTATGAGATCACCCGCGAGATGGAGATGACGACGCGGCAGATCGAAACCCCGCTCTGCGCCATGCAGGCGCCGGTGATCGACGGCAAGAAGCTTGCGCTCATCTCGATCCTGAGGGCCGGAAACGGCCTTCTCGACGGGGTGCTCGAGCTCATTCCAGCCGCGCGGGTGGGTTTCGTCGGGCTCTACCGCGACCCCGAGACGCTGCAGCCGGTGCAGTATTACTACAAGGTGCCCTCCGAGCTTGAGAACCGGCTCGTCATCGCTCTCGATCCGATGCTGGCGACGGGCAATTCCTCGGCCGCAGCGGTCGACCTGCTGAAGAAGTCGGGGGCGCGCAACATCCGCTTCATGTGCCTTCTGGCGGCCCCCGAGGGCGTGGCGCGGATGAAGGCCGCGCATCCCGACGTGCCGATCGTCACCGCAGCGCTGGACGAGTGCCTGAACGACCACGGATACATCGTTCCGGGACTAGGTGATGCGGGTGACCGGATGTTCGGCACAAAATAGGCGGGGAGTACTTTACTCGCGTGTCGGCATTTGGCATGTTTGCCGGAAGGTGACGGGGGCTGAACATGCGGGTGGACTGGAGGCTCTTGGCGGCCGTGCTCTGGGCTGGAACGGCATCGGCGCAACCGCTCGTGCAGGCCGGTGGACCCGCCGAGGCACCGCCCGTCGGCTATGGCGGAAACCAGTATGTCGATACCCGGGGCTGCGTCTTCCTGCGCGCCGGGGTGGGCGGCCGCGTGGTCTGGGTGCCCCGGGTCGATCGCGAGCGCAAGCCGGTCTGCGGCTATGACCCGACCTTTCCGCCCGGTCTGCTTGACGACCTGAATGCGGTCATCGCCGATGCCAGGGCGCAAGGCAAGACGCCGGCCGAGCCGGCGCTGGGAGAGCCGGCGTCAGCGGGTGCGACGGCAGGTTCGGCCGCGCCGGTCGAGGCGCCGGTGGCCGCCGCCGAAGCCCGTCCGGCTGCCCCGGCACCGGCATCGGCACAACCGGCAGCGGCGCAACCGGCATCGGCCAGGGCTGCGGCGGCGCGGCCCGCGACCGGCGTCAAGCCGGCCCCGGCGGCTGCTGCGGGGGCCACGAAGTTCATCGAGGACCATCGTGTGATCGGCTATGAGACGCTCTGCCCGCGCCGGCTGCCCTATGCGCGGCGCTATCTCCTCGGCGACGGTCGCCGGGTGACCGATTGCAGCGGCAGGCCGCCGGATGAACCGGTCGCGCGGCTGAACGCGCTTGCCATCCCCGGGCTGGAGGTCTCCTCCGTGCCGCCGACCGCCGAAGAACGGGCCCGCGCCCGCGCGATCGAGGCAGGGGGGCGCTACGCCGTCGTCTGGAAAAGCGGCGCGTTGCGGCATGAGCCGGCCGCGAAAGGATCCGCGGCGCCGGCTGCCTCGCCCGCCGGGGCGGCGGCATCGGCAGGCCCCGCGACCAGCCAGCCCGTTCCGGCCAGGGCGCGCTATGTGCAGATCGGGGCCTTTGCCGATCCGGTGAATGCCGAACGCGCCATCGGACGGATGCGCACGCTTGGCCTGCCGGTCGCGATCGCCGATCAGACCAGGAACGGGCGCGCGATCCGGACGATCTTCGTCGGGCCCTATGAGGCGGCCTCGGATGTGGCCCTGGCGCTGCAGGTGGCACGGCGGGGCGGCTACGCCGACGCCTTCGCACGCTGAAGGGCCCCGGCGCGAAGGCTCGCCCAACGATCGGCGGGCCGCGGTTCAGTTGGCGCAGATCGACTGCAGCGCCACCCAGTCGGCATCGCCGATCGCGACTGCGCCCAGGGTCCGGTCGGTGGCCGGGGCGGGGTCTTCAGCGGGCCGGCGCAGCAGCCTCTCGCCAAAGCCCTTGAGCGCCCCGGCCGGCAGTTCCCCTGACGTGAGCAGGTTCAGCGTGGCCATGAGACCGGCATAGCGCAGCGCCTCGCGGGTACTGTCGCGGCGGCCGGGGGGCGGCGCGGCGGCGGCGATCGCGGCAAGAAGCGGCTCCGGCCCCGCCGCGGTCTCGAGCCGGTCGCGCGGCACGACGACCAGGGTGCCGGGCAGGGCGGTCACCTGGTCCAGCGCCTGCGGCAGGACCGCGATCCGGCCGCCATCACCGAGAAGCGCGGTCGCCAGCCGGGCCAGAACGGCGGTGCCCTCGGGCGCATCGCAGGGCGCCCCCGTCAGCCGCGCCAGATCGTCAAGTGCGGCGGTGCCGATCTCGTGGGTCTTGGCGGGCGGCAGCGCGTCGGCGGTGTGGTCGATGAGCGCGCCCGGCAGCCAGAGAAAGCCGAGCCCGGCCAGACCGGCCAGAAACGTCGTTGTCAGCCCGGCCCGCAGGCGCCCGGGGTGCGGACGGCGCGCGGCGATGATGCGCTGGGTCTTCGACAGCGCGGCGATCATCGCCTCGTCGTCGATCTCGAGCTCCTCGCCGGCATCTGCGGCGGGCGCGTAGAGCGCGGGGCGTCTGGCGGGGTTCAGCCGGACCACAGCCGGCAGAGACCAATGGGTCAGCGCATGACCGCCGCGCGGGTCGGCAATGACGAGTGTCGCGTCCCCGAAGGAGACCACCACCTCGCGGCGCTGATCCTCCGGGGTGGCGCGCCAGAGGCCCGTCGATTCCAGCCGCTGATATTCCTGAAGTGCCGTCACCGGCGGCCGGTCCGTTCGCTGCCCCTCACCGGCGAAAACCCTAGCGCATCGCCCCGGCGGGGACAATGTCGCGCCGCCGCCCCGGGGGGGGCTTCAGAGCGCCTTTGCAAGCCGGCGCAGCTCGAATTTCTGGATCTTGCCGGTCGAGGTCTTGGGCAATTCGCGAAAGACGATCTTCTTTGGCGTCATGAAGCCCGCAAGGCGCTGGCGCGCAAACGCGACGAGATCGGCCTCGGTGACGCTGGCGCCCTCCTTCAGCTCGACGAAGGCGCAGGGCACCTCGCCCCATTTCTCGTCCGGTTTCGCCACCACCGCACAGAGCGACACCGCCGGATGGTGCATGAGCGCGCCCTCGACCTCGACCGACGAGATGTTTTCCCCGCCCGAGATGATGATGTCCTTGGCGCGGTCGGTGATCTTGATGTAGCCGTCGGCATGCTGGAAGGCGATGTCGCCGGAGCGGAAATAGCCGCCCCTGAACGCCTGCGCGGTCGCCTCGGGGTTCTTGTAGTAGCCCTTCATCACCGCATTGCCGCGGATCGCGATCTCGCCGGTCGTATGGCCGTCGCAGGGAACGGGGTGGCCGTGGTCGTCCTGCACCGCGATGTCTTCCATGAATGGCATGAGCACGCCGGTCCGCGCCTTGATCACCGCGCGTTCCTCATGCGGCAGGCCGTCCCAATCGCTCTTCCAGAGGCATTCGGTGACATGTCCGTAGGTCTCGGTAAGACCGTAGACCTGGGTGACGTTGAAGCCGAGAGGCTCGACCGCGGCGAGGGTGGCGGCGGCTGGCGGGGCACCGGCGGTATAGACCTCGACCACATGATCGAAGGGGCGCCGCTCGGCCTCCTTGGCCTGGATGAGCAGGTTGAGCACGATCGGCGCGCCGCCGAAATGCGTCACGCCGTGATCGGCGATCGCGTCGTAGATGGCGCGGGCGCTGATGTCGCGGCAGCAGACGATGGTGCCGCCGACGGCCGGCATCGCCCAGCTGTGGCACCAGCCGTTGCAGTGAAAGAGCGGCACGATGGTAAGATAGACCGGGTGGCGGGGGATCGACCAGCTCACCGCGGTGCCCATCGCCAGAAGATAGGCGCCGCGGTGGTGGTAGACGACGCCCTTCGGCCGTCCCGTCGTGCCCGAGGTGTAGTTGAGCGCGAGGCTCTCCCATTCGTCCCTGGGCATGATCCAGACGGCTTCGGGATCGCCCCCGGCCAGAAGCGCGTCGTAGGTGAGATGACGGCCCGTCGCCTCGAAGCCCGAGACCGCGTCCACGACCTCGACGATCTCGGGTCCGTCGCCTTCCATCACGGCGACGGCCATTTCGGCTAGGCCGACGAGCGCGGTATCGACGAGCACGACGCGGGCGCCGCCATGGCCGAAGATGTAGCTCACCGTATCGACATCGAGCCGGGTGTTGATCGTGTTCAGCACGGCGCCGGCGGCGGGAACGCCGAATGTCGCCTCGATCTGGGCGGGGATGTTGGGCAGGAGCGTCGCCACCACGTCTCCGGGCCGGACCCCCCGCGCGGCCAGCGCCGAGGCAAGGCGGCTCACGCGCGCATGCAGGTCGCGGTAGCTGAAGCGTTCCGGTCCGTGGACCAGGGCCGGGTGGTCGGGAAAGATCCGCGCCGCACGGGCAAGAAACGACAAGGGTGTCAGCGCTACGAAATTGGCCGCATTGCGCTCAAGTCCCGTCTCATCCACCATCCAGCCCATGGGGTCCTCCTCGACCGGCAATGTCGCTAACGGGCGCGATTATTGCCCGCGCGCGGGCTTGATGGGAATGTCGAAACGACAGACGGAGACGATATGGCGACCCGCGCTGACAGCGGCACCGGGGCGGCGCGCACCGGCAACCGGACCATGGCCGCCGCTTGGGCCATCCTCGGCTATGCGGTCATCATCGGATACACCGACAATCACGTGCGGCTGATCGCGGCCACGCACGGGGTCTGGCAGTTCCATGCCACGCGGACACTCATGGCGGTTCTGCTCGTGACGCTGGCCGCGCCCGCCCTCGGGCTCGATCTGCGGCCGAAGCGCTGGCGCGGGGTCGTCGCACGAAGCCTCCTGCACGGGTTCGCGATACTGATGTATTTCGGCTGCCTGGCCTTTCTTCCGGTGGCGGTCGTGGCGGCCGGGCTCTTCACCTCGCCGATCTTCGTCCTTCTCATCGCCCGGCTGGTCTACGGGCAACGGATCGGCCCCTTCCGCATCGCCGCCGCGGCGCTTGGTTTCGCCGGGGCGGTTCTGGTCCTCGGGCCGCAGGGCGGCGCCTCGATCGGCCTTGCGGCAATCCTTCCGGTGGCGGCCGCGGTGCTCTATGCGCTCGGCAACATCGCCACGCGCGAATGGTGCGAGGGCGAATCGACCGCGACGCTGACGCTCGGCTTCTTCCTCGCGCTCGGCGCCCTGGGTCTCGCCGGGCTCGCCCTCCTGGCGCTCTGGCAGCCCGTCGTCCCCGAAGGCGCCGGCGGGTTCATCCTGCGCGGCTGGGTCTGGCCCTCTCGGGAGTTCCTCGAGATCACGGCCTTGCAGGCGGTGGGCTCGCTGGTCGCGATCGCGCTCATGCTGCGCGCCTACCAGATCGCCGAGGCGAGCCGGGTCGCGGTCTTCGAATACGTGATCCTGCCCGCGAGTGCCCTGTGGAGCTGGAGGCTCTGGGGCGAGGTGCTGGAGCCGCGCGCGCTTGTCGGCATGGCGCTGATCTTCGCGGCCGGAGTCCTCGTCGCGGCCCGCGGACGCTGAGCGCAGGATGCCGGGGCCGCCCGGATCGGGATTCACCCGCGCGGCGAAACGCTGTAGCCTGCCGGCATGATCCTCTCGCGCGGCCGCCGCTACATCTTCGTCCATATCCCCAAGACCGGCGGCACCTCCCTGGCGATGGCGCTCGAGGCGCGGGCGATGAAGGACGATGTGCTGATCGGCGACACGCCCAAGGCGCGTGCCCGCAGGCGACGGCTTGCAGGCATGACGGCCGCCGGCCGGCTCTGGAAGCACGCGACGCTCGCCGACATCCGCGGTCTCGCCGATGACGACGAAATCGCCTCCTTCTTCACCTTCACGCTGGTGCGCAACCCCTGGGACCGGATGGTCAGCTATTATCACTGGCTGCGTAAACAGCGCTTCGCCCATCCCGCGGTGACGATGGCGCGGCGGAACGGTTTCAGCGATTTCCTCAATGCGCCCGAAACCCGTGCAAGCGTCGCGGCCCATCCCTATGCGCGCTACGTGACGACTGCCGCCGGCGCCGAACGCTGCGATCTCTTCATCCGGCTCGAACGCTTCGCGGAGGATGCAGCCCCCCTCGAAGCCCATCTCGGCTTCGCGCTCGCGCCGCTGCCGGTCGCGAACCGGTCCGAACGCCGCCGCGACTGGCGCCCCTATTACTCGGACGCCGATGCGGCGACGCTGGCAGGGATCTGCGCCGAGGATATCGGCCGCTTCGGCTACGGCTTCGATCCGGCCTGATACTCTTCGTTGTGGAAATACCCCCGGGGGAGGGGTCGGTTGCTTCGCGAAGCAACGGACCCCTGGGGGCGGAGCCCCCGCCCCGTCATGTCGCGCGCCGCTCAGGCCGCCCTGGCGCCGGCGCCGAAACGGCCGTAGAAGCTCTGCCCCTTCGCCGCCATCTCGCGCAGGAGGGCCGGTGGCGCAAACCGGGCGCCATGGGCCGAAGCAAGACGCTCGCAGATCCCGACCGCCTGCTGCGCGCCGATCATGTCGAGCCAGGAGAAGGGTCCCCCGGACCAGGGCGCGAAGCCCCAGCCGAGGATCGCGCCGACATCGCCCTCGCGGATATCCCCGAGCACGCCCTCCTCGAGCGCGCGCACCGCCTCCAGCACCTGCGCCATCATCAGCCGCTGCTGCACCTCGCCCAGTTCCGGCTGTCTTGCCGCCACCCTGTAGTCCGCGGCAAGCCCCTCCCAGAGGCCGAGACGGCTGCCCTTCTCGTCATAGGCGTAGAAGCCCGCCGCCGCCTTGCGCCCGAGCCGGCCCTTGTCGGCCATCGCGAACAGCACCGCATCGACGGCGCCGTCGGGATAGGCATCGCCCATCGCGGCCTTCGTCGCACGGGCGATCTTCACCCCGAGGTCGATCGAGGTCTCGTCGACGAGTTGCAAGGGCCCGAGCGGGAAGCCGAGAAGCCTGGCGGCGTTCTCGATCAGCGCCGGCTCCACCCCCTCGGCCAGCATGCGGATCCCCTCGTTGATATAGGGGATGATGCAGCGGTTGGCGTAGAAGAAGCGCGCATCGTTGACCACGATCGGTGTCTTGCGGATCTGGCGCACGAAGTCGAGCGCCTTGGCGACGGCAATCTCGCCGGTCTCGCGGCCCCTGATGATCTCGACGAGGTTCATCTTGTCGACCGGGCTGAAGAAGTGGATGCCGATGAACTGCCCCGGCCGCGCCGAGGCCTTCGCGAGATCCGAGATCGGCAGGGTCGAGGTATTGGTGGCGAAGATCGCGTCCTGCGGGATGACCGCCTCGGCCCTGGCCGTCACCTCGGCCTTGACGCCCATGTCCTCGAAGACCGCCTCGACGACGAGATCGCAGCCGGAAAGTGCTGCGTAGTCGGTCGTGGCCGTGATCCGGCCGAGAACCTCGGCCTTCTTCTCTGCCGTCACCTTGCCGCGCTTCATGCCCTTGTCGAGGAGCTCCGCGGAATGCGACTTGCCGCGGTCGGCGGCCTCCTGCCTCGCGTCGATCAGCACGACCTCGATGCCGGCACCGGCGCTCACATAGGCGATGCCCGCACCCATCATGCCGGCGCCGAGGATGCCCACCTTCCGCACCCGCTGATCGGGCACCGACGGCCGGTTCGCTCCCTTCTCCAGCGCCTCCTTGTTGATAAAGAGCGACCGGATCATCGCCGAGGACCTGGGGTCGAGCAGGATCGAGACGAACCAGCGCGCCTCGATCCTGAGCGCGGTGTCGAAATCGACCAGCGCGCCCTCGTAGACCGCGCTCAGAAGCGCCTTCGCGGCCGGGTAGACGCCCTGCGTCTTGCCGAGGATCATCGCGTTGGCACCGACGAAGGTCATGAATCCCGCCGGGTGGTAGGGGGCGCCGCCCGGCATCTTGAAGCCCTTCTGGTCCCAGGGCTTGACGATCTCGGCATCGGTCGCGTTCAGCACCCAGTCGCGGGCCCGCGCCATGAGCTGGTCGGGGGCGACAACCTCGTCGATGAGGCTCGCCGCCTTCGCCGCCTTCGGCTCCAGCATCTTGCCTTCCAGAAGCACCGGCGCCGCGGCCATGGCGCCCA
This sequence comes from Albidovulum sp., assembly GCA_020637635.1. Classification (GTDB taxonomy): domain Bacteria; phylum Pseudomonadota; class Alphaproteobacteria; order Rhodobacterales; family Rhodobacteraceae; genus Albidovulum. The sequence continues at coordinate 4,173 of JACKKB010000004.1, read as the reverse complement.
CCATGCGCGAATAGCGCGTGGTGCCGCCGGCGCCGGGGAAGAGGCCGACGAGAATCTCGGGCAAGCCGATCCTTGCTCTCGGCGCCTCCGCCATGATCCTGCGATGGCAGGCAAGCGCGATCTCGGTGCCGATGCCGGCGGCGGTGCCGGGCAGTGCACAGACCACGGGCTTGCCGCCCTTGCCGGTCTTCGGGTCTCTGCCGGCACGTTCCAGCTTGCGCAGCACCCGGTGCGCCGACATGATGAAGTCGAACAGCGCCGGACCCGGGTTGGCGCCCGCGCTGTCGCGGATCGTGGCCAGCACGTTGAGATCCATGCCGCCGGCGAAACTTTCCTTGGCGGAGGTCACGATGATGCCCTTCACCGCGCTGTCGCCGAGTGCGGCGTCGATCATTCCGTCAAGTTGCAGGAAGCCCTCGCGGCTCATGACGTTCATCGACTTGCCCGGCACGTCCCAGGTGATGGTGGCGACGCCGTCGGCGTCCACGGCATAGGTGAAATCGGTCATCTCTTCTCTCCCTTCGGCAGGTCCCGATGCCCGGACCAGTCGCTGCCATCATGATAGGTGAAGCGGGCCTTGCCGCCGCCGATCCGGACCTTCAGATCCACATCCGTATAGGTCGCCACCTCGTCCGGCGCCTTGGTGCCGACGACGAGAAACCGCGCCACCCGGTCCGATCTGTTGACGAAGCGGTGGCCATTCGCCACGCCGGCTTTCCAGGCGGCGCAATCGCCGGGTCGCATCGGCGTTTCGCCCGCATCCTCGACCAGCGTCAGTTCGCCTTCGAGAACGATGGCGAACTCGTCCTCCCTCAGGTGCCAGTGGCGCAGCGAGGCGACGGCGCCGGGCTCGAGGATCACGATATTGACGCCGAATTGCGTGAGCCCGGCGAGCTCACCCAGACGGAGCGACGACCGCCCCGCCATCTGGCTGGCATAGGGTTCGGGGTAGATCGACCCGGTGCGAAGGGGGGCGTTGTCGATATCGAGCTTTGGCATGGTGTTCACTCCTCGCGCTCGGGGTAGGGGGTGCCGTCCAGGCGCGTATAGCCGGCCGGTGTCGCCAGCATGTCGAGGCCGGGATAATGCGTGATGTTTCCCGCGTCGCGGGTGCCGACGATCAGGTATGTGGCAGGCCTGTGGGTGTGGTTCCGAAGGCAATGAGCCACCGGCGTGCCTGCCTTCCAGACGCAGGCGTCACCCGGCCCGATCACGGTATCCTCGCCATTCTCCACGACTGTGATTTCGCCCGAAATCATGTAGAGAAACTCGTCCTCGCTGTCTTCCCAGTGCATCTGGCTTGACTGTCCGCCAGGGTGGAGCGTTTCAAGCGCCGCGCCGAACTGGGTGAGGCCGCCGGCCTCGGACAGGTGCCGGTAGGAGAGATTGCCCGGACCGAGGGTGTATGGGGCGGGGTAGTGTGACCCCGGATGCGTCTCGGGGACGCTGCCCTTCCGGAAGATGGCCATCACACCCGCTCGATGATCGTGGCCGCGCCCATGCCGCTGGCGATGCAGAGTGTCGCAAGCCCGGTGCCCTTGTCGGAGCGCTCGAGCTCGTCGAGAAGCGTGCCGATGATGATCGCGCCGGTGGCACCGAGCGGATGGCCCATGGCGATGGCGCCGCCGTTCACGTTCACCTTGCCGGCATCGACGTCGAAGGCCTGCATGAAGCGCAGGACGACGGAGGCGAAGGCTTCGTTCACCTCGAAGAGGTCGATGTCGGAGATAGCCATGCCCGCATCCTTCAGGATCTTCTGCGTCACCGGCACCGGGCCGGTCAGCATGATCGTCGGGTCGGTGCCGATCTTGGCGGTGGCGCGGATCCGGGCGCGGGGCTTCAGCCCGTTGGCCTCGCCGAAGTCCCGGTTGCCGATCAGCACGGCCGCGGCACCGTCGACAATGCCGGAGGAATTGCCGGCATGGTGGATATGGTTGATCCGCTCCAGATGCGGGTATTTCATCAGGGCGACCTTGTCGAAGCCCGGCATCACCTCGCCCATGTCGCGAAAGCTGGCCTTGAGCGCGCCGAGCGTCTGCATGTCGGTGCCGGGACGCATGTATTCGTCATGATCGAGGATCGTGACCCCGTTGCGGTCCACGATCGGCACGATCGACCTTGCGAAACGCCCCTCTTTCCAGGCTGCTGCGGCGCGGTTCTGGGACTGAACCGCCAGCGCATCGGCATCGTCGCGCGAAAAGCCGTATTCGGTGGCGATGATGTCGGCCGAAATCCCCTGCGGCACGAAATAGGTCTTCATCGCCAGTTCGGGATCGACGGCGATGGCGGCGCCGTCGGAACCCATGGCGACACGTCCCATCATCTCGACGCCGCCGGCGACATAGGCAGCGCCGGCGCCGCCGCGCACCTGATTGGCGGCGAGGTTCACCGCCTCCATGCCGGAGGCGCAGAAGCGGTTGATGGCGAGGCCCGGGATGCTTTCGTCGAGATCGGAGAGAAGGACCGCCGATCGGGCCAGGCAACCGCCCTGTTCGCCGACCTGGGTGACGTTGCCCCAGATCACGTCCTCGACCGCGTGGCCATCGAGCCCGTTGCGCTCCTTCACCGCGTTCAGGATCTTCGCCGAGAGCGCGACCGAGGTCACCTCGTGCAGGCTGCCGTCGGCGCGGCCCTTGCCGCGCGGGCTGCGCAGGGCGTCGTAGATGAAGGCTTCGGTCATGGGATCCTCCGGTCAGGTCGCTGCCCGGTCCGAGGGACGGCCGGGCATGAGGTCATAGGGATGTTTCCAGCCGGGCAGGGCGGCGATGCTGCCGAGCCAGCGGTCGATGCTGGGGAAGGCCTCTCGGCTGAAGCCGAAGGGTTCGGGATAGTAGAGATAGCCGCAGCAGGCGAGATCGGCGAGCGTCATGCGGTCGCCCACGATCCAGTCGCGCCCCGCAAGATGGCGCTCGAGCGTGGCGAGCGCGGTCATCGCGCGCGCCTTCAGCCAGTCGATGACGGCGGCCGGTCGCCTGTCCTCGGGCAAGAAGTTCATCATGAAGCGCAGCGCGCCCTGCTGGCCGGAGCCCTTCTGAGCGTCCCAGAAGAGCCACCGCAGGATCTCGTCGCGGTCGCCGTCGAGCAAGCGCCCGGTCTTCTCCGCCACGTGCAGCTGGATCACGCAGCTCTGCGTGAGCGTGAGCTCGCCTTCGGTGAAGACCGGCGCCTCGCCCATTTCGTTCAGCGCCAGAAACTCCGCCGTGCGGACGCCGCCGTTGAAGAAATCGACCCAGACCGGGGCCCAGTCGTAGCCCGCGAGTTCGAGCGTCAGCGCCGCCTTGTAGGCATTGCCCGATTCGCCGAAACAGTAGAGATGCGCCGTCATTCCCGAACCTGCGCGCCGGTGGCTGCCGTGGATGGGTATTTCGACAACGAAGAATAACGGTCTGTTAACCGGAATCGGGCGAGGCTCGGGCCGCGGTACAGGCTGGGGAGCCGATGACCGCCAGCGAAGAAGTCGCCCCGGTGCAGCCGAGAAGCACCCCGCGTTCGAGGGCCGGCGGCGTCGCCGGGGCGCATCTTCCGCGTCTTCGTTGTCCAAATACCCATCGCGCGCTCTCCGCCTGTCATGCCTTGCGGTCCTCGAGCTCGGACTTGAAGAGCCGCAGCCTGTGCGTGAGGTTGTCGTGGTCGGTGACCGATCCGAAGTTCTCGAACAGAAAGCTCAGCGCCTCGTCCGGCGAGATGCCGGCCTCGCCCGCAAAGCGCTGCAGCGCCCGATAGGCGTCGTTCGTCATCGCGGCGGGAAATCGGCGGGTCAGGCGCAGGCGTTTCGGCATCGGGTCCTCGTGCAGGTCCCGCGGCCGGCGCGAGGCCGGCCGCTGGGGTCAGGGGCCAAGCTTAGAATGCCTCGGCAGGCAGCGCCATCACCGGATCGGCGCCAGAAGTGATGCGGGCAAGGTGGGTGGCGGTCATCGGCAGCTGGCGGGCCATGTAGTAGCGCCCGGTGGCGAGCTTCGCCTCGTAGAAGGCGGCATCGCCCTTGCCGGCAGCGAGCGCCACGCGGGCCGCCTTCGCCATCCGGGCCCACATCAGTCCGAGGCAGACATGGCCGAAGAGATGCATGAAGTCGTACGAGCCCGAGAGAGCGGCGTTCGGGTTCTTCATCCCGCTCTGCATGAAGAACATCGCCGCCGCCTGCAGGTCCTTCGAGGCCGCCTTCAACGGCTCGAG
>JACKKB010000003.1 GCA_020637635.1 Albidovulum sp. | reverse complement strand
CGCCGATCCCGCTCACCTTCATCGGCATCCTCGGCGGGCACTGGCTCTTCGGGGCGCCCTTCTCTGCCACCTCGATGATCGGCTTCATCGCGCTCGCGGGCATCATCGTGCGGAACTCGATCCTGCTCGTCGATTTCATCTGCCATGCGAAGTCGCCCGACCGGCCGCTGACCGAGGTGCTGATCGAGGCCGGCGCGATCCGCTTCAAGCCGATCCTGCTCACCGCGCTGGCCGCCATGATCGGCGCGGCGGTGATCATGACCGACCCGATCTTCCAGGGGCTCGCGATTTCGCTCCTCTTCGGGCTCGCCTCGTCGACGCTGCTGACAGTCCTCGTGATCCCGGCCGTCTACCGGGTGCTGCGGACCTGAGGCCCGTCGCCGCCGCCTTGAGGCACCTGCGGGCTTCCTCTAGGGTGGCGGCGAACCGGAGCTTTCGGAGCCAGACATGACCCAGCGACTGCATCTCGTCTTCGGCGGCGAGCTCGTGAACCCGTCGAAGACCGTCTTCAAGGATCCCGGAGCGATCCACATCGTCGGCATCTTCCCGGACTATGCCGCAGCCTACAATGCCTGGAAGTCCGAGGCGCAGCGGACCGTCGACGACGCCCACACGCGCTACTTCATCGCCCATATCCACCGGCTCAGGGACGAGACCGAGGCCTCCGGACCGACGGAAGAGCTCGGCCTCTGAGCGCGCGCCGATGACCCGGTCGCTGACCCTCGCGCTCTATCTGGCGGCGGCCGGAAGAGGTCAGGCGGCGCCCGACCCCGGTCGTCCCGCACGCCCCCCGGGCGGCCTTCTCTGGCTCTGCGGCGGCCGAGGCGTTGCGCCGGGAAGCCTCGCGCATCTGGCGCGTCTGGTTTTGCAGCGGCGCCCGAAGACCGTGCTGCTGATCAGCTGCGACGATGCGGCCGGCAGCGATGGCGATGACTTCCCGGCGGGCGTGCTGCGGGATCGAACGCCGGGCGAAAAACGGGCCATGATCGACGATTTTCTCGGTCACTGGTCGCCTGATCTGACGGTTTTCGTCGGCGCAACCGTTCGCCCGGCGCTGGTCACACGGCTTCGCGACCGCGGCGCAGCGATGATTCTCGCGGACATCCATGTCGATGCCGCCGAAACCCGGGCCCTGCTCTGGCGCAGCGGTGTCGTCGCGGCCGTCCTGCCCGCCTTCCGGCACATCCTCGCGCGCGATCCGGAGACGGCCGCGCGACTTGAAAGGATCGCGCCCGGCGCGGCCCGGGTGAGCGTGAGCGGGCGTATCGAGGAAACCGCCGACCCCTTGCCCTGCAACGAGACCGAGCGCAGTTCCATGGCCGAACTGCTCGACACAAGGCCTGTCTGGCTGGCGATGACCTGCCCGCCCTCCGAAGAGGCGGCGGTGCTCGGCGCCCACACCGCCGCGACGCGGCACGCGCATCGGCTGCTGCTGATTCTCGTGCCGGCGGACCCGGCGACGGCGCCGGCGCTCGCCGACAGGCTGACGCGCGAGGGCTGGTCGGTCGCCCTGCGCAGCCGCGAGGAAGAGCCGGACCCGCATGTCCAGATCTTCATTGCCGACAGCGAGGGCGAACTCGGACTCTGGTATCGGCTGGCGCCGCTCTGCTTTCTCGGCGGGACGCTGCTGAGAGGGGGCGGGCGAAATCCGTTCGAGCCGGCCGCCCTCGGCTCGGCGATCGTCCACGGGCCGGCTGTGGCGCCCTATCCCGATGCCTACGCGACGCTGCGCGCGGCACGGGCGACCCGCGAAGTGGCCGATGCGGCGGAACTCCCGACGGCGATCAGCGCGCTCCTTGCCCCCGACCGTGCGGCGACGCTCGCCCATAATGCCTGGGCTGCCTCTTCGGGCAGGGCGGAGGTCGCCGAGCGGGTGGTCGAGACGATCGTCGCGGCGCTGGCCGAGGGAGGCCAGTGATGCGGGCGCCAGCGTTCTGGAACACCCCGCCTGACCGGCCCGCAGCCGCCGCAAGGCTGCTCGCACCGCTCGGAAGGCTCTATGCCGCCGCAACAGCACGGCGCCTTGCCCGGGGCGAAGCCTATCGCGCCGGCATTCCCGTGCTCTGCGTCGGAAACCTGAACGCCGGGGGAACCGGCAAGACCCCGACGGTGGCCGCCATTGCCCAGCGACTGGCGGCGCGCGGCATCGCCGCGCATGTGATCAGCCGTGGCCATGGCGGGCGACTTGCGGGGCCGCTCAGGGTCGATGAACGCGCGCATGGCGCCGCAGATGTGGGCGACGAGCCGCTCTTGCTGGCGGGGTTCACGCCGACCTGGATCGCGCGCGACCGTGCCGCCGGCCTGCGCGCCGCCGAGGCAGGCGGCGCGCGCTTCGCGATCCTCGACGACGGCTTTCAGAACCCCGCGGTCGCGAAGGACCTCTCGATCGTCGTGGTCGATGCGGCGCAGGGCTTCGGCAACGGGCTCTGTCTGCCCGCCGGACCGCTGCGCGAGCCGGTGCTGGTCGGCCTCGACCGGGCCGATTTCCTGCTCAGCATCGGCGATCCAACCGCGCAGGCCGGCTTCGCGCGCGTCTGGGGCGATCAGGTGCGGTTGCCACGCCTTGAGGGCGCGTTGATGCCGCTTGCCACCGGAATGGACTGGCAGGGGCTTCGCGTCCTGGCGTTTGCGGGGATCGGCCAGCCCGGCAAGTTCTTCGCCACGTTGCGCGGGCTCGGCGCCGAGGTTCTGCGCGCCGTGGCCCTTGACGATCATCAACCGCTGACGCCCGCGCTCCTGCATCGGCTGGAGGGCGAGGCGGCGGCGCTCGACGCCCAGCTCGTGACCACCGAAAAGGACTGCGTGCGCCTGCCCGCCGAGGTGCGGCCGCGCGTTCTGACGGTTCCGGTGCGGCTGGAGCTTGCCGACTGGTCGGCGCTCGACCGGGCACTCGCTGCCCTCATTCCCACGGGTTAGGGTCTATTTCTCGTTGTGCTCACCGAGTTTCGGCGAGGCCCTGTCGAGCGCAAGCTCGGCGCCGGAGAAGGAGAAGGGCGAGCGGACGCCCGGCACATCCTGCGGCGCGATCCGCATCCCGCGGGCAATGATCTGCGGATCGCGAAAGACCTCTTCGAGATCGTTGATCGGGCCGGCCGGCACACCGGCAGCCTCGCAGGCGGAGAGAAGATCGGCCTTTGTGCGGCGCCTCGTTCTCTCCGTGATCCGTTCGGTGAGCGCGGTGCGATGGGAGATGCGGTCGGCGTTGGTGCGGTAGTCCCCGGCCTCGGCAAGCTCGTCGAGCTCGAGGATGGCGCAAAGCTTGCGATACTGGCCATCGTTGCCGGTGGCGATGATGATCCAGCCGTCGGCGCAGTCGAAGACCGAGTAGGGCACGATGTTGGGATGGGCATTGCCCATCCGCACCGGCGCGGTGCCGGAGGCAAGGTAGTTCATTGCCTGGTTGGCCATGATCGAGGTCGCGACGTCGAACAGCGCGAGATCCAGGTGCTGGCCCTGACCGGTGCGCTCGCGCTGATGCACGGCGGCAAGGATCGCCGTCGCGGCATAGATCCCGGTGAATATGTCGGTGACCGCGACGCCCACCTTCTGGGGCTGTCCGTCCGGCTCGCCCGTCACGCTCATGAGCCCTGACATGCCCTGGATGATATAATCGTAGCCGGCCCGGTGCGCATAGGGGCCATCCTGGCCGAATCCGGTGATGGAACAGTAGATGAGACGGGGGTTGACCGCCCTCAGCGCCGCGTAGTCCAGCCCGTATTTCGCGAGCCCGCCGACCTTGAAGTTCTCGATCAGGATATCCGACCCGCGGACCAGGTCGCGCACGAAGGCCTGACCCTCTGGGGTGCGGAAGTCGGCGGTGACGGACTTCTTGCCGCGATTGCAGGCATGAAAATAGGCGGCCGAGCGATCGCCGTCGCGCTCGATGAAGGGCGGGCCCCAACGGCGGGTGTCGTCCCCCTCGGGTGCCTCGACCTTGATCACCTCGGCACCGAGATCGCCCAGGGTTTGGCCGGCCCAGGGCCCGGCGAGGATCCGCGCCAGTTCGACGACCTTCAGCCCTGCAAGCGGTGTCATCGTCAGTTGGCGAGTTTTTCGTCGATGATCTTGGCGAAATCCGCATAGGGCATCTCGCCGGAGTAGCTCTGGCCGTTGATGATGAAGGTGGGCGTGCCCTCGATCTTGTCGGCCTTGGCATGTTCCTGATAGGCGGCGACCATCGCCTTGGCCATGTCGGAATCCTTCAGGCAGAGGTCGAGCGCGCCCGCGTCGATGCCGGCCTTGAGGCCGATCTTGCGCAGGTTGTCGACGATGCCGTTCGGATTGTCGCCCCCGGGGGCGAGCCAGTCGCGCTGGGTCTCGAAGATCATGTCCGAGATGCCGAAATACTTCTCCGGCCCGCCGCAGCGCGCGACCATCGAGGCCCAGAGGCCGAACTTGTCGAAATAGACCTCGCGGAAGACGAACTTCACCTTGCCGGTGTCGATGTAGTCGGTCTTCAGCCGGGCAAAGACCTCGTCGTGGAAGTTCGCGCAATGCGGGCAGGTATAGGAGGCATATTCGACAACCTCGACCGGCGCATCGCTCTGCCCGAGGATCATGTCGGGCACGAGCGCCACGGTCGAAGACGGCGTCGCCTCCTGCGCGCGCGCGCTGAGCGAGACCGCTTCGGGCAGCGCCGCGGATCGGTCGGAAAGCCACGCTGCGCCACCCGCGACGGCCAGGACCAGGGCAACGGTCAGAAGATAGGATTTGCGCATCCGGCTCAGCCTTTCATGTTGTCGGGGCGAGATAAGACCTTTTCGCCCAGCTCTTCAAGCGCCGCCCGCAGATGGTCATCGCCGATGCCGGCGCCGATCATGGCGGCATTCTCCCGCGCCGCAGCCCTCGCCCGGGGATCGGCGGGGCCCTTTGAGGCGGGTTTCGCTGCGCCGGCAAAGGCGACGCGGCCCTCGGCAAAACCGGTCGGCGCGGTCTGCGTCACCGTGACGCGGGCGATGGCATTGTAGCCGTAGCACGCATTCACGCGGTCACGGACCTTCGGCAACATCATCTGCACGAGCGGCGCCGAGGATCCGGTCGTCAGAAGCGTCAGCGTTGCACCAAGCCCGTCGCGGCCGTAGCCGATCCTGGCTGGCAGAGCCACCGCGGCGACATCCTCGCCCACGATCTCGGACCAGCGCGTCAGAAGCCGCGAGACGGCGAAGCCACGCGATTCGCCCACGGACCGGATGCGGTCTCGCAACAGGCCGCCGGCTGTCTCGAAGCCGCGCTGGCGTCTGGGTCCGGTTTCCTTCACGTCGCCCCTGTCATAGGAAGTTCCGGTGACTATCCTAGAGCGGCAGGCGCCCCCTGCCCATCGCCGAAGTGTTGACGGAGCCATAAAGATTGCGTGACGACGAGATCGGCGCGGCGCTTCTGCGCTGGTATGACGTGCATGCGCGGCGGCTGCCCTGGCGCGTCGGTCCGGGCGACATTGCCCGAGGGGTGCGGCCCGACCCCTATCGGGTGTGGCTTTCGGAAATCATGCTGCAACAGACGTCGGTCGCGGCGGTTGCCGGCTATTTCCAGCGCTTTCTCGCCCGATGGCCCGAGGTGGCGGCACTCGCTGCGGCGGCCGATTCCGAGGTGATGGCCGAATGGGCCGGGCTCGGCTATTATGCGCGGGCCCGCAATCTCCTGAAATGCGCGCGCCAGATCGCGGCGCTGCCCGGTGGCCGGTTCCCGACGACTGTGGCGGAGTTGCAGGCCCTTCCGGGGATAGGCCCTTACACCGCCGCCGCCATCGCTGCCATCGCCTTCGATGCCCCGGCGACCGTTGTCGATGGCAATGTCGAACGGGTCATCGCGCGGCTTTTCGCCGTGACAGAGCCGATTCCAGCTTCGAAACCAAGGCTGCTGGCGCTTGCCGGCCGGCTCACGCCCCCCGCCCGTCCGGGGGATCATGCACAGGCGATGATGGATCTCGGTGCCACGGTCTGCACGCCGCGGGCGCCATCCTGCGGGCGCTGCCCGCTGCGACCTGCCTGCCGCGCGCATTCGCAGGGGATTGCCGCCGACCTGCCCAACCGTGCGGCGAAGCCGGTGAAGCCGCGACGCCAGGCGATAGCCTATGTCGGCCGCAGGCAGGATGGTGCCTACCTGCTGGAGAGACGGCCCGAGAAGGGGCTTCTTGGCGGAACGCTCGGCTGGCCCGGATCGGCGTGGCGCGAGGGGCCCGCCGTGCCGGATCCGCCCTCCGCGGCAAACTGGCGGCAGGCGGGGGACGAGGTGCGCCACACCTTCACGCATTTCCATCTGTCTGTCGTTGTCATGGTGGCCGATCTGGCGCAGGCCTGCGCGCCCGAGCGGGGCGGTTTCGTCCCGGCAGAGGCGTTTCGCCCCGAGACCCTGCCAACGCTCATGCGCAAGATATACGCGGCCGCGGCGCCGGCGCTCTGCGATTGAGAAGGCGGGATGCAGGGTCTAGTCTCGGCGGCAGGCAAGAAGGGACCGCGATGACGGAAAAGGCACGCCCAGGCAAACCCGGTGCAGCCGCACCGTTCTGGATTTCGGTCGTTCTGGTGCCGCTTGCCGCCTTCGGGGCGATGCACGGTGGCTGGGCGGTCTGGTTGCTACCGCTCTACGGCTGGGTCGGGGTGACCATTCTCGACGCGATCGTCGGCGAGAACCATGACAACCCCGATACCGAGCTGCCCGTGCGCGACCTCTTCTGGTACCGGCTCGTCACGCTCATCTGGTTTCCGATCCAGGCCGCAACCGTCTACACGCTTGTCTGGTATGTGCCGCGCGCCGCCCACCTGGGCGCCGGCGAAGCGGTCGTGCTCTTTTTCGGGGTCGGCGTCATTTCGGGGGCGATCGGCATCACCTATGCCCACGAGTTGATGCACCAGGGCACGCGGCTTGAACGCTGGCTCGGCGATCTCCTGCTTGCCATGGTGCTCTACAGCCATTTCCGCACAGAGCACTTGCTGGTGCATCACCGCTATGTCGGCACGCCGCGCGATGCGGTGACAGCGCATTACAACGAGGGGTTCCACAGGGCCTTCTGGCGGGTGCTCCGCAGCGGGCCGGGGTCCGCGTGGCGGGCAGAACGGCAGAAGCTGGCGCGGGCCGGGCGCAGGGCATTTCATCGATCAAACCCGTTCTGGCGCTACGGTGCGCTGCAGGCCGGCGGGCTTTTGCTGGCGCTGGCGCTTGGCGGCTGGGTCGGGCTCGCGCTTTTCCTCTGGCAAGCCGGCGTCGCCGTCTGGCAGCTCGAACTTGTGAACTATGTCGAGCACTACGGGTTGACGCGGCGACACCTCGGTGATGGCCGCTACGAGCCGGTGGCGCCGCATCACTCCTGGAACGCCGACAACCGGGGGTCGAACTGGCTTCTGATCAACCTTCAGCGACACGCCGACCACCATTGCCGTCCGCAGAGGCGCTTTCCGCTCCTGCAGACCTACGGCGCCGAGGCGGCGCCGCAACTGCCCTTCGGCTATCCGGCGATGACCGCGCTCGCGATGATCCCGCCGCTCTGGCGAAGGCGGATGAACCCGAGGGTTCGGGCCTGGCGTCGTCAGCACTATCCGGACGTGACCGACTGGAGCGCCTACAACATGGCCACAAACCCGATGCCGCGAGGGGCGCCCTGACATGTCGGACACAAGCTTCGTCGTCCTTCTTGGCGTCGTCGCCGTTCAGATTGCCGCGGCACTCTTCGCCTATCGCGCGATCCGCTTCGCGCGGACACCGCAAGGCGCCGTCGGCTGGGTCGTCTTCCTTTTTGCCGCGCCGCATCTGGCGGTGCCGATCTTTCTCTTCCTCGGTCACAGCCGGCTCGAGGGCTATGTGTCAATGCGGCGCGGCATGCGCGAGACGGTCGCCCGCGTCACGACGATGCAGGCCAATCCGCCCGCCACGTTCGACCTGCCGGTCGAGCAGATGCAGCGGATGCGGGCCTTCGAGACGCTCGCCGGGCAGCGGACGCTCGCCGGCAACGGAACTGCGCTGCTGCGGGACGGGCCCATGGCCTTCGCCGCGATCTTCGCCGCGATCGAGGCAGCCCGAGCCTATGTCCTGGTGCAGTTCTACACGATCCGCGACGATGATCTCGGCCGCGAACTGGCGGTGCGTTTGTCCGATCGCGCGCGCGCCGGCGTCCGCGTCCATGTGATCTACGACGGCATCGGCAGCGTCGGCCTTCCCGCCGCCTTTGTCGACGATCTGCGCGCCGCGGGGGTCAGGGTCACGAACTTTCACGCCAAGAAGCGCAGCCGCAACCGGTTCCAGGTGAATTTCCGCAACCATCGCAAGATCGTCGTGGTCGACGGCCAGACCGGGTTCGTCGGCGGGCTGAACGTCGGCGACGAATACATGGGACGCTCCCCGCGGCTCGGCCACTGGCGTGACACGCATCTTCGCATCGACGGACCGGCGGTGGCGCAACTTCAGTATGCCTTCGCCGAGGACTGGCTCTGGGCAACGGGCGAGCCCCTCGATCTGCACTGGCTGCCCTTGCCGCGACCGGACGGGCGCGACGTGCTGATTCTGCCGACCGGCCCCGCGGATACGCTCGAGACGGGCAGTCTCTACTTTTGCAACGCAATCGGCGCCGCGCGCGAGCGGGTCTGGATCGCCTCGCCCTATTTCGTGCCCGATGTCGACATCGTCAATGCACTGAAGCTCGCCGCGCTGCGCGGTGTCGACGTGCGCCTTCTGGTGCCGGAGCGGCGCGATCACTGGCTCGTCTGGCTCGCCGCGTTCTCCTATTTCGATGATGTGCGGGCAGCGGGAGTGAAGGTGTTTCGCTACGCCGACGGCTTCATGCACTCCAAGGTCGTGCTGGTCGACGACTGGTTCGCCTCGGTCGGAACAATCAATCTCGACAACCGCTCCTGCCGGCTGAACTTCGAGGTCACGGCCATCGTGGTGGACGGCGGGTTTGCGCAGGAAGTTGCCGCCATGCTGACCGCGGATCAGGCGCAGTCGGTCGCCTACGAGACCCCGCTTGCGGCCCACCCGCGGCGCTACATCCGCTATGCGGCGCCCTTCGCCCGGCTCTTCGCGCCGATCCTGTGAAGAAAAAGCCCCGCCGGGGGTGCAATCCGGCGGGGCAAGTTGTGCCGTGGTTCAAGCCACAGGCACCGGCGGTAACCTTGAAACCTAGTGGGGGCGACCCTCCTCCATCTCGGCGCGGATCTGCTGCCGCAGGAGGTCGATCGGAACGAGCTGGCCATCGCGACGGAAGTGCCAGTAGGTCCAGCCGTTGCAGGAGGGCGCGCCTTCGAGATGGGCACCGACCTGATGGATCGAGCCTTTCACGTCGTTACCGACAAGCGTTCCGTCAGCGCGCACCTTGGCCTTCTGGCCGCGCGCGGAATAGAGTTCCTCTCCGGGGCGCAGCATGCCGCGTTCAACGAGCTGGCCAAAGGGCACGCGCGGTTCGGTGCGCTTCGACGCGCTGGTTTCCAGTGCTTCGCGGTCGAACTTGCGGATCTTCGAGAGCCGCCTTTCGGCGACCTCGCGATAGGCGGCCTCGCGTTCGATGCCGATGAAGTCGCGGCCGAGCATCTTGGCGACGGCCCCGGTCGTGCCGGTGCCGAAGAACGGATCGAGGATGACATCGCCGGGATTGGTCGTGCCAACGATGACGCGGTGGAGAAGCGACTCTGGCTTCTGCGTCGGGTGGGCCTTGTCGCCCTGGTCGTCCTTGAGCCGCTCGCCGCCGGTGCAGATCGGCAGAACCCAGTCCGACCGCATCTGCACGCCTTCGTTCAGCGCCTTCAGCGCTTCGTAGTTGAAGGTGTATTTCGCCGATTCGGACTTCGAGGCCCAGATCAGCGTCTCATGTGCGTTGGTCAGACGCTTGCCGCGGAAATTGGGCATCGGGTTCGACTTGCGCCAGATGACGTCGTTGAGGATCCAGTAGCCCTGGTTCTGCAGTTCCGCGCCGATGCGGAAGACGTTGTGATAGGAGCCGATGACCCAGATCGCACCGTTGGGCTTCAGGAGCCGCTGCGCGGCGGCGAGCCAGTCGCGGGTGAAGCGGTCATAGGCCTCGAAGCTCGCGAACTGGTCCCAGTGGTCGTCGACGGCATCGACGCGTGAATTGTCGGGCCGGTGCAGATCGCCGCGAAGCTGGAGGTTGTAGGGCGGATCGGCAAAGATCAGGTCGACGCTCTCGGCGGGTAGCGACTGCATGATCTCCACGCAGTCGCCGGCCAGAATCCGGTTGAGGGGAAGCGATGCCGCCCCGTTTGTCGCTGTCTTCGTCATCGCTGCCTCGTGCACGGCATCTGGTGCCGCATCTTGTTGCCCCAAACATGAGTCAGCGGCGATTCGCCGTCAAATTCTTTTTTGAATCAAGGATTTACGATTTCGGCTTGATACAAGATATGGTGGACAGGCCGGAACGAGCGCCTATGGTGTGGGGTCACGCCGAGATTTTGGAGCGCGGCAAGGTGATCTTTCGTCGGGTAGCCGGCGTTTCGTTCCCAGCCGTAGCCGGGATATTGTTGCGCCAAATCCACCATGATGCGATCGCGCCACACCTTGGCGACGATCGAGGCGGCGGCGATCGAGAGCGATCGCTCATCGCCCTTCACCACGGCCTCGGCGCGGTCGGCGAGATCGGCCGGCAGCCGGTTGCCGTCTATGAGCAGATGATCGGGCACCAGCGGCAGCGCCGCCACCGCGCGCGACATGGCGAGCTGGCTGGCGGCAAGGATGTTGATGCCGTCGATTTCCTCGACCGATGCCTCACCAATGCCCACGACGGCGATACGCCTGATCTGGGCGCAGAGCGCCTGGCGCGCGTCGGGGCGGAGCTTCTTGGAATCGTTCACGCCGGCCGGAAGCGATCCGAGATCGGGAACGTGGACGGCGGCGGCGACGACCGGGCCGCAGAGCGGACCGCGGCCAACCTCATCCACGCCGGCGACGCAGCGATATCCGCGCGCCCGCGCCGCGGTCTCGAAGCTGTCGTTCGGTCTGTCCGTCATGGGCGGGAGCATGCTGTTTTCGGCTCTCGGCGCAATGAAAAAGGGTGGATGCGGTTGCATCCACCCAGTTCCGGCGCAGGAGGACAAGGAGTGCCCGCGCCGCTGCTCGACCGCCCGTTCAGCGCCGGAGCGAGACGAAGCGGTAACCCCGGTTCCTCAGGCACCGTGCGCCGTAGACCTTCTGGTTGCCCCAGCGGGTGCTCACGTTGAATGCACAGGTCTGCGGCAGCGCCGCGGTGACGCCGAAGTCGCGCAGGCAGCGCGACGAGACGACGTTGCGCGATCCGTCATTGCTGCGCAGCGGATAGACGCAGGCCTCGGGAACGGCGCGCATCCGGTTCCAGCCGCGGTCGCGCCAGTCACGGTGACCTTTCGCCTTATCCTTGTCGCCGATGTCGTTCAGGATAACGCCCAGCGCCAACAGGCCGAGGACCCATTGCAGGGTCTGATCTTCGTTGCTGCGGGCAAAGGCCGGCGTGGTCGTTGCGGTCATCGAGGTGATCGCGAGCGCGGCAGCAGCGATGATGGTGACGATCCGATGTTTCATGACGGTCTCCTCAAGGTCTGATTTGCAGGGCGGCAGAACGGCCCTGCAGTCGTTCGATGCACCCAACTTGCGACCGAACCTTTCGGCCACGCAATAACGGCGCGCCGATAGCCGATAACCGCCCTCGGTGGCGTCTATGTTATTGCATCACGGCGGGCGAGCGCTCAGGGTCGCGCCATGATGAAACGCATGTCCCACACCTTCCTCGCCGCACTTGTCCTGGCCATGCTTGCCGCTGCGCCGGTCCAGGCCGCATCCTGCGTCGTGCAATACAAGGCAAAGCACGGGGATCCGCTCAAGCTCGAATTCGCCTCGGCAGAGTTACCGGCGAAGGCCTGCCAGTCCAAGGAGGCGGCGGCGCGCGCACTTCAGCCGATCCTCGCCGAACGGGGCTGGACGCTTCTGCGGATTGTGTCCATCCTCGGCGCGGGCAATGAGGCACCGTCCAACTAGGGTAACCGGGGACCAAGGTGGCAGAAACCAGCGCTTCCGCGTCCGCGGCCTTGCGGTCCGGCAACAGGGTCGTGGTCTGGGGAATTGCGGCGATCGTCGTGATTCTTGCGCTCGCGGCGCTGTTGCTGTTCATCTCGCTGCCGGACGCCAACGCGTTCAACACGCGGGTCGAGAGGATCTTTGCCGAGAACGACGCGCTGACGACCGGCGACCAGATCAAGCTGCTGGAGATCCTCGCGCAGTCTGGCACCGCCTTTTCCGAGGTCCTCGTCAGCTACCGCGCGATCATCTTCGTGCTCATCGTTTTTGCGACCGCGCTGCTTGTCGCGGCACTTGTCTTCCTGGTGATGATCGTGGCGCTGAACCGGCGCATGAACGAGATCCGCAAGCAGGGGATCCAGGTTTCTTCGCTGCTCATCAGCCGCGCCGAGAATGCCGTGGTGCTGAACGACATGGCGTTCACGCTGACGCCCGCCGCGATCGAGACGCTGTCGGTTCTGGCCGAGGCGCGGATGGACGACGACGTGATGTCGGGCGCCGAGATCGAATCGGTCATCTCGGGCAAGAACGCCGCCGATTGCGACGAGGCCGCGGGCGCGATGCGGATCAAGCGTCTGCGCGACGCGCTCGGCAATCAGATGGTGGCCGAGCTTCTGGTCAAGAACATCGCCCGGCGCGGCTACATGCTGTCGGTCGACAAGGATGCCATCCGGATGATCTGAGCAGGTCTGCCTGCGCGGGGACGGTGCCCCTGTTGCGGCCCCTCCTTCGGCCGGTGGGGGCCTGGATTGTTCAGACACCCTTCCACCTGACCGACCGGGCGAAGCTGCCCCGCGCCATGGAGGTGATCGACCGCCTCCGCGCCGGCTCGGGGGCCAGGGCTTTCCGGGCGCTCAGATGCATCGCGACCTCGTCGGCATCCGACCTGATGCGGGGCCAGATGGACGGCACGACCTCGTCCTCGCTGTTCGGACTGCGCCGCGGCGCGAGAACCGGGATTTCGCCCCCTTCGACCGGCAGCGAGGCCGGATCGAGGCAGAATCCGCGCGGCTTCTTGGACAGGTGCAATGGGCTGGTCCCGGAGACGGCATCCGTTTCACCGGCGAGGGCTATCCGGTCGACGAACTCGCGGCGCGGTTGCCGACGGGCGGTTCCGGATGGGCTTCGGCGATCACGAGATCAATCCCTTCACCGCTCTGAGGACCCTTCGACTTCGGTCCGAGTAGCCCGTCATTGCCGCCGGGGGGCAGCAGACGGTTCCGCCCAGGGTGGCAAAGGCAGTGCTGCCGGATCCGGCCCCGCTCGCCCCGGGCTACACCAGCAAGACCCGCATCGGCTATGCCAAGAATGGGACGAAGGGCGGCACGCCGGCCGAGATCTTCATCTGCAAGGTCGCCGACCACATGCGAGCCTGCGGTGAGGACGGCGGCCAGGGCATTTCCCGCACCGCCGGCGTGCCTGCGGTCGTTGCCGCGATCCCCGTTGCGAACGGCAGCCGGGACGTGACGCGGTTGGCGGATGTCGAGGAGCTCGACCCGCGGGCCTTCATCGCGCATCTGAACCGGGTCGGGCTGCCGAAAGGGGTGCGCGATGCCGCCGGCGACCGGATGGTCGGTCTCGTCCGACCGCAGGGCGCATTGGCGCCCCCGGTCCGACAATCCCTGCACCGTTCCGTTCATTGTGGCCGGTCCGAGGGACAGGTCATGTTGCAGCCGCGCGATAGCCAGTTGAGTGTTGGCTGAGGCCTGCCTTCGCGATACATCGGCACAATCGCGAAGCGGGAGTTCGGACGGTGTGTGGCATTGCGGGATGGATCGGTGAGGCTCTGAATCAGCCCGTTCTGGCCGCGATGACCGACCGGATCAGCCATCGCGGTCCCGACGGCGAGGGTCAGATCGTGCTGCCGCTGAGCGGAGGCGCGGTCGCGGCGCTCGGGCACCGTCGGCTCTCGATCATCGACCTTGGCGGCGGCGGGCAGCCGATGGCAAGCCATGACGGCCGCTTCACCATCGTCTTCAACGGCGAGATCTACAATTACATCGAACTGCAGGAGGAACTGCGGGCGAAGGGGGCGGTCTTCCGCACCCATTCCGATACCGAGGTGATCCTCGAGGCCTGGCGCATCTGGGGCAAGGAGAGCCTCAACCGGTTTCGCGGCATGTTCGCCTTCGCGCTTTACGACAGTGCGGACCGTTCGGTCGTGCTGGCACGCGACCCGTTCGGCAAGAAGCCGATCTATTATGCCGAGACGCCCTCGCCTACGGGGCGCGGTCTGGTCTTCGGATCGGAGATCGGCGCGCTTCTTGTCCATCCGGCGGTGCGAGCCGAACTCGATATCGCTTCGCTTCACGACTATCTCTGCTGGCGCTACGTGCCGGGCCCCAACACGTTCTTTCGCGGCATTCGCAAGCTCGTGCCGGGCGGGTTCATCCATTGGAGGGACGGCAACTGGACGGAAAGCCGCTACTGGCTGCCGCCGGAGGAGGACGGTGCGCGGCGCGGTCCGGCACCGAGCGACCCGATCGGCGAATTCCTCGAGGTCTTCGACGAATCGGTGCGGCTGCGGCTGCGCGCCGACGTGCCGCTCGGCGCATTTCTGTCGAGCGGGCTCGATTCCACCTCGATCGTGGCCACGCTCGCCCATCTCGGCGCGCCGGAGATCCGAACTTTCTCGGTCGGGTTCCGCAACGATGCCGCGACCGAGCTTGACGCCGCCGCCGAGACCGCACGGATCGTCGGCACGATCCATACGCCGGTCGTGCTCGACACTTCGACGCTGCTCGAGCTCATGCCGATGCTCTCGCAGCACCGCGGCGCCCCGATGGCGGAGCCCGCCGACCTGCCGATCTACATGATGTCGAAGGAGGCCGCGCGGCATGTGAAGGTAGTTCTGTCCGGCGAAGGCTCCGACGAGCTTTTCGCGGGCTATCCGAAGCACTTGGCCGAGGCGCATCTCGGCCGCTTCGCGCCCTCCGGGCTCTTGTCGGTCGCGGCGCGGGGGCTGCTTGCCGCGACATCGGTTCTGCCCGGGACGACGCGCCGGCTGACGATTTCGGCCCGCGCCATGCGCGAACGCCGGTTCGAGGACCGGATGGTGCGCTGGTTCGGTGCCATCACGCCTGCCGAGCGCGCCCGGCTCTGGTCGGCCGCCGTGCCGGAGCGGATGCCGTCGCCGATCCCGTTCAACGCACCGCGCAGCGCCTCTCCGCTGCGGCGCGTGCTGCAGTTCGACCAGACCTCCTGGCTGCCGGACAACCTGCTCGAGCGGATGGATGTGATGACGATGGCCGCCTCGATCGAGGGCCGCGCGCCCTTCATGGATGTGCGGCTCGCCGAATTCGCGTCGCGACTGCCGGATGAGTGGCGGATCAGAGGCAGGACGACCAAGCGCATCGTGCGCGAAGCACTTCGGCCGCGGATCCCCGACGAGGTGATCCGCAGGCCCAAGAACGGCTTCCGTCTGCCCGTCGGTGCCTGGTTCAAGGGCGACCTGCGCCAGCCCTTCAACGAACTGCTGCTCGGGTCGGGGGCGGTCTCGCGTGATTACCTCGACGCGGGCGAGATCCGGCGGATCAGTGACGAACATGCGTCCGGTCAGAAGGACCATGCAAAGACGCTCTGGGCGCTCTATGCCATGGAAATGTTCCTTCGCGAGTTCTTCTGAGGCGCATCATGCTGATTTCCGTGATCGTTCCGCATTTCAACCAGGAGGCGCACCTGCGCACCTGCCTCGAGCGGCTGACCGCCCAGACGGGCCGGACCGGCCGGTGCGAGATCATCGTCGTCGACAACGGGTCGCGCCGGCTGCCGGAAGAGGTCGTCCGCGACTTTCCGGGCGTGATGCTTCTGTCCGAGAAGACACCGGGGCCCGGCCCCGCGCGCAACCGCGGGATCGAGGCCGCGCAGGGCGATATCCTCGCCTTCATCGACGCCGACTGTCATGCCGATTCCGGTTGGCTCGCGGCGATCGAGGCGGCGTTCGGCGCCAAGGACCGGCCGATCATCGGCGGCGACGTCCGGCTCGGCTATCTCGACCCGGCGCATCCGCGGTTTCACGAACCCTATGAGGCGATCTATTCGTTCCGCAACGAGATGCATATCGCCGAAGGGTATTCCGGCACCGGCAACCTTGCCGTCCGGGCCGAGGTGCAGCGCGATGTGGGCCCCTTCGCAGGCATCGGCGTTGCCGAGGACCGCGACTGGGGAATGCGGGCGCGCAAGCTCGGCTATGTCACGACCTACGTGCCGGCGATGATCGTCTACCACCCGGCGCGCAACGCGTTTTCGGAGCTGACGGGCAAGTGGGACCGGCACATCGCCCACGACTATTCCGAAAAGGCGAACGGGATCGCGGGCAAGGCGAAATGGGTGCTGCGTGCCGTCGCCATGCTCGGATCGCCGGTGGCGGAGCTGCGGACCATCGCCACCTCGCCGCGTCTTGACGGTCCCGGTCAGCGCCTGAAGGCCCTTGCCTGCCTCACCCTCATCCGCGGCTATCGCAGTTACATGATGCTGCGCACGATGATCGCCGGGGTGCCGAAAAGCGACTGGAGCCGGGGCTGAGCTAAAGTTCGGCGACCATCCTTGCGGAAAGTTCGTCGTGACGCGCGACGTAGTCGCGACGCACCTCGACCGGCGGGCGAAGCGCGATGGTCAGACCGCGCATGTCATGGTTCCCCGCGGCACCGAAGAGCCGGTCGGCCTCGCTCCGCGTGAAGCCCGCGATCTGCACCGCCTCGAGCCAGGCCGAGAGCCGGTCGGCGCGCTTGATCTCCCGCTTGATCGTCGCCGGAAGCACCGCAGGAAGCCCGAAACGGATATGGATCGCTGCCGTCAGCCGCTCGTCGAGTGCCGCATACCCAGGACCCACCGCCGCCTTGACCGGGCTGATCATGTCGCCGATCACGTATTCGGGGGCGTCGTGCAGAAGCGCCGCGAGACGCCATCTTGCGTCAGCCCGCGGATTCCAGCGCGCGAAGATCGTCTCGACCAGCAAGGAATGTTCGGCCACCGAATAGGGCCATTCGCCGGCCGTCTGGCCGTTCCAGCGCGCCACGAACGCGAGACCGTGGGCAATGTCGGCGATCTCGACATCCACGGGTGTCGGATCGAGGAGGTCGAGCCTGCGACCCGAGAGCATCCTTTGCCACGCGCGCGGCGTCTTCATGTCGCTTCGTCCGCTTGCAGGTGCCGCTCTCCGCTTCACGCCGCTTCGACCGTGATCCGGTCTTCGGGCACCCCGTGCTCCATCAGGATATTCGAGATCGCCTCGACCATCTTCGGCGGGCCGCAGACATAGAAGCGGTCGTCGAAATTCTCCAGCGTCTCTTCCAGAAAGGCCGCGTCGATCATGCGGTTGGGCAGCTTTCCGTTGTCTTCCGCGGTCAGCGTGAACACGGTGTCGAGCCCCTTCATCGCTTCCCATTCATCGCGCAGGATGATGTCTTCCTCGCGCGGGTTGGAAAAGATCAGCCGGCAACCGGCAAGCGCGCCCCGCCGCTCGCGGTCGCGCAGGATGGCGATGAACGGCGTGACGCCGGCACCGCCAGCGATGAAGACGCCGGGCCCGCTGTCGGTGATCGCGCCCCAGGCGTTGCCGATGATCACCCGGTCGCCCGGTGCCAGCCTGGCGATCTGTTCGGTCAGGCCATGACGTTCGGGATAGCTCTTGATGGTGAATTCCAGACAGGGATCGTCAGGCAGGCTGGTCATGGTGAAGGGATGCTTGTTGTCGCGCCAGCCGTCACGGTCGAGCCGCAGCAGGGTTGCCTGCGCCGGTTTGAAGGAGAAGCCTTCCGGCTTGTCGAAACGCAGCCGGTAGACGTTATGGGTGACGGGCTCGATCGACTTTACGGCGAGTGTATGCAGCATGGTGCCCTCCTTTTCTTCAGAGGTAAGGTCTGCCCCCCCGACTGTCACTAGTCGAGTTGGTCTGCATTGCGCCATGGCGGGGTATCATCGCGGCGAAAATCGCGCTGCGGCCCCTCCGGCGGGCCGCGCTTTGCCGTGTGGGCCGTGGTGTTTCATGTTGTTCACGGGGGCCGGAAATGATAGGCGCAGGCCGTTCAAACGGAGAAGTGATGTGACCGCCCAGTATATCGTCAAGGACATCAGCCAGGCGGCCTATGGTCGCAAGGAACTCGATATCGCCGAAACCGAGATGCCGGGCCTGATGGCGCTGCGCGAGGAGTTCGGCGCAAAGCAGCCGCTGAAGGGTGCCCGCATCGCCGGCAGTTTGCACATGACCGTGCAGACGGCGGTGCTGATCGAGACCCTGAAGGCGCTTGGCGCCGATGTGCGCTGGGCGTCCTGCAACATCTTCTCGACCCAGGATCACGCCGCCGCAGCCATCGCGGCGGCCGGCATCCCGGTCTTCGCGACCAAGGGCGAGACGCTCGAGGACTACTGGGCCTACACCGACAAGATCTTCGGGTTCCCCGAGGGCACCTGCAACATGATCCTCGACGACGGCGGGGACGCGACGCTCTATATCCTCATGGGCGCGCGGGTCGAGGCAGGCGAGACCGAACTCATCGAGACGCCCACGTCGGAGGAGGAGGTCTGCCTCTTCGCGCAGATCAAGAAGCGCCTGAAGGAAAGCCCGGGCTGGTTCACCAGGCAGCGCGAGGCGATCAAGGGCGTCTCGGAAGAGACGACGACGGGCGTTCACCGTCTTTATGACCTGCACAAGAAGGGGCTCCTGCCCTTCCCCGCGATCAACGTGAACGACAGCGTCACCAAGTCGAAGTTCGACAACAAGTACGGCTGCAAGGAAAGCCTCGTCGACGGTATCCGCCGGGCGACCGACGTGATGATGGCGGGCAAGGTCGCGGTGGTCTGCGGCTATGGCGATGTCGGCAAGGGGTCCGCCGCATCGCTTCGCGGCGCCGGTGCACGGGTGAAAGTGACCGAGATCGACCCGATCTGCGCGCTTCAGGCGGCGATGGACGGCTTCGAGGTCGTCGTGCTCGAAGATGTCGTGGACAGCGCCGACATCTTCATCACCACCACCGGAAACAAGGACGTCATCCGCATCGATCACATGCGGGCGATGAAGGACATGGCGATCGTCGGCAACATCGGTCATTTCGACAACGAGATCCAGGTGGCCGCGCTCAGGAACCACAAGTGGACCAACATCAAGGACCAGGTGGACATGATCGAGATGCCTTCGGGCAGCCGGATCATCCTTCTGTCCGAGGGCAGGCTCTTGAACCTCGGCAACGCCACCGGGCATCCGAGCTTCGTGATGTCGGCCTCGTTCACGAACCAGGTTCTGGCGCAGATCGAGCTCTGGACCAAGGGTGCCGAGTACAAGCCCGGCGTCTACATCCTGCCCAAGCACCTCGACGAGAAGGTGGCGCGGCTGCATCTGGCGAAGATCGGCGTGAAACTGACGGAGCTGCGCGCCGATCAGGCCGAGTACATCGGGGTCACCGTGGCCGGACCGTTCAAGTCCGATCACTATCGCTACTAGGGCGGGCAGCCCGGTTCGATCTGACCGGGTCCCGACTAGGGCACTTTGGCGCAAGGCAGCGCGCAGCGCTTCGCGACAGGATCCCGTTCAAGGGGTCTGCATCGGCCTGCCGGCGCCGACATGGGCAAAATGCGGCCAGTTTCCCCTTGGAGATGCGCGGCGTTTCGGCCTAACCTTCGCGCGCCAAAACGGCAGTAACAGACAAGGTGAGGAACGAGATGGGCAAACGCGATGAACTGATCGCCAAATACGCGGACGATCTGAAGACAAAGTGCAAGATGACGCCCGATATGGCGCTGCTCACGAAGGTGACCATTGGCTGCGGCCCCTCGATCTACGATGCCGACGCCTCGACCGTCGCCGCCGGGCAGGTGAGCGAACTCGAGACCGTGAAGAACAACTTTCTCATCAAGAAGCTCGGCCTGAAGGACGGCCCTGAACTCATGGCGGCGATCAATTCGGCGATCGAGACCTACGGCCGCTCGGAGCGCAACAAGTATCGCGCCGTGGTCTATTACATGCTGACCAAGCATTTCGGCAAGGAAGCCGTCTACAGGTAAGGCAGGACTCCTGTCGCGAAGCGGGCCGTCCGTTTCGGGCGGCCTTCTTGTTTCATGATCCGTTAACTTGTTGACTTTGTTGAAAATCTTATGATCCTCGTGCTTGATTTCCCCGGCCGTCATCATCTATGGTCCATTCAACAGGCCAGTACGGCCGAGACCTTTTGAAAGTCACGTGTGGTGCGAAGGGAGCACGTGGGGTGGCAAAGGGTCCCGGTCGGGTGTCCGGGACCCTTTGTTTTATTGATCCGCAATCCGAGTTTGTCCGGAACGGACCCGACGCGCCGGCCGCGGCATCGGAAGGCATCTGGGCGCAATCGTCGTCATGAGGCTGGGGTGAAAAGATCTGCACCGCCTTCGACACTTCGCACTCTCGAATTCTGACCTCACGCGTACGCCGCACGGCCGATGCCGAGCTTGAAAGGGGCGCCACTCTCAACCCCTGGCGACTGCTGCCTTCGGCGGGCTGAGACCAAATCCCGAACGATGGCTTCGCTCCCGCAACGCGGCGCGACGCCGCGAGGAGAGCGGGTGAACCGCTTGCGCCGCAGAATACTTCCAGCTTGCGTGAAACCCCGAATTATCCGAGGGTTCCGTCGATCCACGCCGCCTCGAGCGCGGTCGGTTGACCCTTTGCGGCCTGCTCGTCTGAGCGCGCACCAGCCGGAGCCAACAGAAGGCCCGATCGCTGGCGCTACAGCGAAAGCTCGGGCTCATCCTGCTGATCATCGGTCCAGCCCCAGTTCCAGACGCGGTCCACCCGGCCCTTGATCATCGCCGGCATTCCCCACCAGAAGAGCGGGAATGCCAGGCAGATCGCGTCGGCGCGGGCGATGCGGGCCTGCCCTTTCCTCACATCGGCGGAGGCCGCGGCGCCCCTGTCGGCTGCGATATCGGCGCGGCTCCAGCGGGGGTCGAAGCCTTCGGCCTGCGGGTCCGCCGGTTCGACGGAATGCCCCGCAGCGCCGGCACCGTCGATGACGTGCCGGGCAACGGCGGCGCTGAAAGATGTCGGATCGGGATGATCGAGGACAACGGGCACATGCATCTCCGACGCCGCCTCGTTTCATGCCGGGCGAGGCCGAGGCCTTTGGCTGCACTAGAAGAGTGTCAGCACCGCGCCGATCGTGGCACAGCCCGCCACAGCATATCCGCCATCAATCAGCGTGAGACGGAAGGGGCGCATGGCATAGGCGTTGTTGATCATGATCCAGGGAGCGATGAAGAAGAGACCGATACCGGCGCCGCCGATCAGTCCCGCACCGACTGTCGACACCCCCGCGCCGTGAAAGATGTGACGCATCATCCCGGCGACGAGGATCATGCAGAGCGCGGAGAGGGCGAAGGGCAACGGGCTGCCGCCTCCCTTGGGCCGGCCGTTTTCGTCCATCGCGATTCCAGCCGCCTCCATCCACGGCCGGGCCAGCCCCATGTAGTAGGCCGCCCCGAGAATCCACGATGCCGCCGCAGCGACGAGAACCGCGAGAATACCCATGCTCGATCCTTTCTTCGTCCCGAGTCGCCCGGCGCGACCATCAAGACTATGTCCTTCCAAGGGGCCCGGGTCTACAGCCCGCCAAGTTCGCAGACGACGCTCCATTCCTCCGGGCTCACCGGCTGGACCGATAGCCGGGTGTTGGTCACCAGCGCCATCCCGGCGAGTCGTGGCTCGGCCTTGGCCGCTTCCAGCGTCACCGGCCGGGGAAGCGGGCGCACCGCCCGGATATCGACGCAGTCCCAGCGCGGGTCGTCGGTGGTGCTGTCGGGATGGCTGAGCGCGCAGACCTCGACGATGCCGACGACCTCCTTGCCGACATTGGAATGATAGAAGAAGCCGAGATCGCCGATCTGCATGGCGCGCATGTTGTTGCGGGCCTGATAGTTGCGCACCCCGTTCCATTCCTCGCCGGCCGCACCCTTGGCGACCTGCTGGTCCCAGCTCCAGGCATCGGGTTCGGATTTGAAAAGCCAGAAAGCCATCAGCCGATCACCTTCTTCCATTCGGTCACCGTGACGCTTTCGAAAAGGCCCGCCTTGGCATAGGGGTCGCCCGCCGCCCAGGCCTCGCCGGCGCCGAGGCTCTCGGCATCGAGAATGACGAGCGAGCCGCACATGTCGCCCCGCTCGATGAGCGGGCCGGCCATCGCCACGATGCCGGTCGCCTCGATATAGGCCAGATGGGCGGCGCGGTTCTCAAGGCGTATCGGCAGATGGCCGGGCTTGTCGCGGCAGATCACGGCACAAAGCATGGTCATTCCTTCTTCAAGGGGCGGGAAAGGAGGGTTGTCATAGCCTCTTCAACGGCGATCCTGCGCTCGGCGAGCGCCGCAACCATCGTGGCAACCGGCAGGTCAAGCCCGTGGTGCCGCGCAAGAGCGATCGCCGCGCGGGCCGTCGCGACACCCTCGACGGTGATCTCCGGGTCGAAGGCCGTGCCGGAACCAAGCGCGTGGCCGAAGGCGAAGTTGCGCGATTTCGGCGAGGTGCAGGTGAGCACCAGATCGCCGAGCCCGGAGAGGCCGGCAAGCGTTTCGGCGCGCGCGCCGAGCGCGAGCGCGATCCGGTTCATCTCGGCGAAGCCGCGCGTCATGAGCGCGGCGCGGGCGCTGTCGCCAAGCCGGGCGCCGGTCACCACGCCCGCGGCGATGGCAATGACGTTCTTGAGGGCACCACCAAGCTCGGCGCCGGTCACGTCGTCGGTGCGGTAGAGCCGGAGCACGGCGGTCGCGAGCGCTGCCTGCAGGCGGGCGCCGTCGCCATCATCGCGGCAGGCGAGCGTCAGCGCCGTGGGCAGGCCGGTGGCGATGTCCTGCGCAAAGCTCGGCCCGGTCAGGACCGCCGCCGTCGCATCGGGGCAGGCGGCGGCGATGAGCGAAGTTGGTCCCTGCCCGGTCGCGAGGTCGATCCCCTTGGCGCAGGCGACCAGCTTTCGCCGGCCGAGCGCGCCGGACCGGGTTTCCAGAAAGCCCGCGAGTTGTTGCATCGGCACGGCCAGAAGCAGGATCCCGGCTTCCGCGAAAAGATCATCTTCGGCTGAAACAGAGACGCTTTCGGGCAGGATTGCGCCAGGCAGCCGGGCGCGGTTCTCACGCCCGGCGGCGATTGCGCGCGCGGCCTCGGGGCTCCGGCACCAAAGCCCGACCGGTGCGCCCTCGGCGGCCAGCGCGATGGCGAGTGCGGTGCCAAAAGCGCCGGCGCCCAGAACCGCGATCCTCATGCCTTCGCTCCCTTCTTGCCACTGCCCAGAATTGCCGGGCGCCGCTCGTCGAGCGGCCAGCGCGGCCGCGCCACGAGGTCGCCCGGCTCGACAGAGCCGATCCGCAGCCGCTCGATCCCCGCCCAGGCGATCATCGCCGCATTGTCGGTGCAAAGCGCGAGCGGCGGCGCGACGAACCGCACCCCGCGCTCGTGGCAGAGCTCGGACAGCCGGTCCCGGATCGTCCGGTTCGCCGCCACGCCACCGGCCACGGCCAGCGCCGGTTCGGCCGGGCTCGACGACAGATAGCTCTCCAGTGCGCGGCGCGACTTCTCGACCAGCACATCGGCAACGGCGGCCTGAAAGCCGGCGCAAAGGTCGGCGCGGTCGGTTTCGGTGATGCCGCCCTTTTCGGCGACGACCGCGTCGCGTGCCCTCAGCACCGCCGTCTTGAGGCCGGAGAAGGACAGATCGCAGCCGGCGCGATCAAGAAGGGGCCGCGGAAATCCGAAACGATCCGCAGTGCCGCGCCTGGCCTCGGCTTCGACGGCGGGCCCCCCGGGCTGCGGCAGGCCCAGGATCTTGGCGATCTTGTCGAAGGCTTCGCCGGGGGCATCGTCGATCGTGCCGCCAAGCCGGGAGAAGCGGTCGGGCGCCTCGACGATCAGAAACTGGCAGTGCCCGCCCGAGACAAGAAGCATCAGATAGGGAAAGCCAAGCCCGTCGGTCATCCGGGGCGTGAGCGCGTGACCCGCGAGATGGTTGATGCCGATGAGCGGAAGACCGGTCGCGGCAGCGATTCCGCGGGCGCACATGACACCGGCAAGAACGCCGCCAATGAGCCCGGGCCCGGATGTTACCGCGATTGCGTCGAGACCGGCCAGATCGCAGGCTGCCTCGGACAGCGCACGCTCGACGCAGAGATCGATCTTCTCGGCATGGGCGCGGGCGGCGATCTCCGGAACGACGCCGCCAAAGGGAGCATGCAACGCGGTCTGGCCGATGATGACCGAGGAGAGGATCCGAGCCTTCCCGGCGGACAGCCGGACGACGGCGGCGGCGGTGTCGTCGCAGCTCGATTCCAGTCCGAGGATCGTGATCGTGTCGCCCATGGCCGCCGGTTGCAGATACCTGCCATGGCAGGTAACACCGTGGGCACAGCCAGACAATCCCGGGGTCGCCGTGCGTGCCGCTCGCCCAACGCTGCTCCTGACCCGCCCGGCCGAGCCGTCAGCCCGGTTCGAGGCGAAGTTTCGCGAGCGGTTTGGCGCGGACTGGCCGGTCCTGATCGCGCCCTTGACCGAAATTCGCTTCCTGCCCTTCGATTTGCGGGCGGCGGAGCGCGACGGGCGCGATCTGATCTTCACCTCGGTCAACGCCGTCAGGGCCTTCGCCCGGCAGGACGGTGCCACGGGGCGCCGCGCCTGGTGCGTCGGACCTGCGACGGCCGCCGCCGCGCGGCGTGCAGGGTTCGATGCCCTGGAGGGTGCCGGCACCGGGCGCGCGCTCGCAGACCGCATCCTGCGAGAGGCACCCGAGACACGATTCCTTCATCCGCGCGGAGCCGAGATCGCCTTCGATATCGCCGGAGCGCTCGTTTCGGCCGGAAGAGACACGGTTTCCGTCGTCGTCTACGAGCAGCTTGCGCGGGCTCCCGATGAGGCGGCGCAGGTGCTCTTGCGGGGGGCAGACCCGGTGCTGCTGCCGCTTTTCTCGCCACGCTCCTCTCTGCGCGCCGCCGCGGCACTCGCCGGAGCGCAGGCGCCGCTTCTGCTGGCCGCGATCAGCACCGCGGCCGGCGCGGCCTTCGGGCTGCCCGTTCGGCGCCGCGCGATTGCGCCGTCGCCGGATGCGGATGGCATGCTCGCGGCGCTCGTGGCGCTCATTGACGCAGGCAACACGGGTTGAGGGGATCGGGTGTGGTCACTAGAGTGGGCTTGGGGTCAAGGGAATCCCCACCGGTGCGCGAATGGTCAAAGAGGAGCGATCTGTGGCGAGAGTGCGCAAGACCGGCACGGCGGCATCCAGAGCCAAGGCAGCTGCGGACCGGGCCCGAGAGGAACCTGCCGAGACAGTCGGCGAGGCCGGCGTGACATCCGCGCCGGACGACACCGCGCCGGATGACACCGCAACGGAGGTCGGCCCTGCCGAGGAGGTCGTGGAGGCCGCCACCGTCACGACCGAAGCAACGAGCAGCGACACGCGCGGCGATGCGTCCTCAGAGGAAAGCGCGCTCGAGCCGCCGGCGGACGAGACTGGCGCTGCCGCCGAGCCGAAACCGGAGCCGCTGCCCGAGACAATCCGGCACCCGCCGACCGCCGTGGCCCCGGCCGCGCCGCCGCGCCGCGGCGGGCTTGTCGGACCGCTCCTTGGCGGCGTCGTTGCTGCCGGGCTCGGTGCCGCGGCCGCCTTCTATGTTCTGCCCAGGGTCTGGACCCCGCCCGCCGATCCCCGTCTCGGCGTGCTTTCGGAAGCGCTCGACGCGCAGAAGGGGTTGATCGCGGGGCTCAGCGGCGAGTTGAAGAAGATCGGCGCGGCGCCCTCGACCGAAAGTGTCGCGGCTGCCCAGGCGGCGGCGGCCGAAGAGACCACGCGCAGCCTAGATGCGCTCGGTCAGCGGATCGACGGGATCGAGAGCCAGATGTCGCGCCTCGGCGATGCGTTGACCGCGCTCGACGGGCGCCTTGCCGCGCTTGAGAAGCGCCCCGCCGCAAGTGGCGAGGCATCGGCGAGCGCGCTTGAGGCCTATGGGCGCGAGATGGCGGCCCTGCGCAACGAGATTCAGCAACAGCGCGACGAGGCCAAGGCCGCCAAGGCGCAGATCCAGGCATCGTCCGAGACAATCACGCAGGAGATCGAGGCCGCCAGGGCCGAGCTCAACGCCGAGCGCACCAAGGCCGCAGAGGATGCCGCCGTGAGCGCGGCGCGTGCCGGGCTCACCCGGGTCCGCGCCGCGGTGGATACCGGCAGTGCCTTTGGAACCGCACTCGACGAGATCCGCGCCGCCGGGTTCGATATCCCCGGGGGGCTTGCGGATCAGGCGCAGGGGGTGCCGACCCTCGCGGCGTTGCAGCTCGGCTTTCCCACCGCGGCGCGCGGCGCGCTGGCCGCCTCGCTCAAGGCGACGACATCGCAGGGTAACGGCTGGGACCGGTTCGCCGCCTTCCTGCGCACGCAGAGCGGCGCCCGGTCGCTGACGCCCCGCGCCGGCGATGATGCCGACGCAATTCTGTCGCGCGCCGAGGGGGCCTTGCGCGGCGGCGATCTCGCAACCGCGATTGCCGAGATCGGCAAATTGCCCGAGGCCGGGCAGAGTCGGATGGCGGAATGGACCGCCCTTGCCCAGCGGCGCCTCGACGCTACCAAGGCGATCACAGCCCTCGCGGCCGAGCTGGAGTAGCCAACAATGATCTGGTCCTTTCTCAAGATCGCTATCTTCGTGGTTTTCGTCGCTGCGGTCGCCCTGCTGGCCGATCACCTCGCGGCGAGTGGACCCGGGATCCGGGTCGCGATCGCGAATACCGAATTCACCCTCGGGCCGGTGCAGGCGGTGGTCGCGCTGCTGGTCGGGCTTCTCGCCTTCTGGCTCCTGCTGAGAATCCTCGGCCTGCTTGGCGCACTCGTGCGCTTCCTGAACGGCGACGAGACTGCACTCAGCCGCCATTTCGACCGCAACCGGGAACAGAAGGGCTATCGGGCGCTTGCCGATGCGATGATGTCGCTCGCCTCGGGCGAGGCCAAGCTCGCGATGTCTCAGGCGACCAGGGCGGAAAAGTATCTGAACAAGCCGGAACTGACCAACCTGCTAACGGCGCAGGCCGCCGAGGCGGGCGGGGACACCCGTCGCGCGACCGAGGCCTACAAGCGGTTGCTCGGCGATGAACGCACGCGGTTCGTCGGCGTTCGCGGGCTCATGAAGCAGAAGGTCGCCGAGGGCGAGACCGAGACCGCACTCAAGCTCGCGCAGACCGCCTTCGCGCTCAAGCCGCGCCACGAGGAAGTTCAGGACACGCTTCTGAAACTGCAGGCCGAGACCGGCGACTGGCAGGGCGCACGCAAGGTTCTCGGGGCCAAGCTGAAGCAGGGGCTGCTGCCACGCGACGTCTACAAGCGACGCGATGCGGTGCTGGCGCTGCAGGAGGCCAAGGCGATCACGGACGAAACCGCCACGATCGAGGCGCGCGAGGCGGCGATCGCGGCCAACAAGATGTCGCCCGATCTCATTCCGGCCGCCGTCCTTGCCGCCGATGGCTACGTCCGCAACGGCAAGCCGAAATATGCCGCGCGAGTGCTGCGCAAGGCCTGGCAGATGCGGCCACATCCCGATCTTGCCGCGGCCTTTGCGGCGATCGATCCCGACGAGACGCCGGTGGCGCGGCTGAAGCGCTTCGCGCCGCTCATGGCCGCGGCACCGGACGACGAGGAAACCCGGCTCCTGCGCGCCGAGCTGAATATCGCCGCCGAGGATTTTCCCTCGGCGCGGCGAGCGATCGGCGATCTGCACACGACGCACCCGACAGCGCGCACGCTTGCCATCATGGCTGCGATTTCGCGCGGCGAAGGCGAAAGCGACAGCATCGTCCGAGGCTGGCTGACACGCGCACTCACGGCAAGCCGCGGGCCGCAGTGGGTCTGCGACAACTGCCACCATGTCCATGCGGACTGGGGCCCTGTCTGCGACAATTGCGGCGGTTTCGATACGCTGAGCTGGAAGGAGCCGCCGCGCCCGGCGATGTCGCTTCCGAACGGAGCCGAAATGTTGCCGATGATCGTCGGCAGCGACCCGGCGCCCGAAGTGCATGACGCATCGGACACCGGGATGGAGGTGTCAGACCCGGCGCCGGCGGATGCGACCGCCGAGACCGGCATGATTCTCGACGAGAACATCGGACGGAAGGCGCAGGACGACGCCTCCTGAGAACAGGCCGCGCGGCGCGGCCGGGCCGCCCGCGCGCCGCGAAACCGGTTTCCATTCAGCCTGTTGCCGGCCCGCAGCCGCTGCCGATCCGCCGTGGCATGAGTGCTTGAAAAGCCATACGCGCAGGGCTATACGGCACGGGCGCCGGCGCCACCTGCATCCGGCGCAGGGTAACGAGTGGGGCCATTTCAGGGCCCGCAAGAAGGAAGCGTGCCGGTGTAGCTCAGCTGGTAGAGCACGTCATTCGTAATGATGGGGTCGGGGGTTCGAGTCCCTTCACCGGCACCACGCCTCCGACAGCCCTGCATTAAATTCCGAGGATCGGGAGGCCCCGACCGGGGTGAACCGCTCCGGCGGCACGGACGCTCGCCGGCTTGCGCCATCGGGGGTTAGGTCATCAGGTGGGCGACCGCGGGATCGGGCTGGAAGCGCCATTTGCGCAGGGGACCCGCCATGACGTTCAGGTAATACATCTCGAACCCGTAGGGCGCACCGCAGGGATGGTGGCCGCGCGGGACGAGGACAACGTCGCCGTCCGCGACCGCCATCGTCTCATCGAGCGTGCCGTCCTCGGCATAGACGCGCTGGAAGCCGAAACCCTGTGCCGGTTTCAGGCGGTGGTAGTAGGTTTCCTCGAGATAGGTGATCCGCGGAAAGTCGTCCTCGTCGTGGCGATGGCTCGGGTAGGATGACCAGTGGCCCGCGGGGGTGAAGACCTCGGTCACGAGAAGGCTGTCGCAGTAGTCCTCGGCCTCCATCGCGATATTGTTGATGTAGCGGGTGTTGGTGCCCTTGCCGCGCTCGGCAAGCGCGATGCCCTCGGGGCCGATGCGCCGCGCCTCATGTCCGCCGCTCGCGGGCGCCGTGCAGACGGCAATCACGCAGTCCGTCGCTGCGGTCGCACGCCAGTCCTGCCCGTTCGGCACGTAGAGGCAATGCGGCGGCGTCTTCTCGAAGATGTCCATCCGGTCGCCGATCGTGCCCCAGTCCTTTCCGGCCGCATTGACCCTGGCCTTGCCCTCGACCAGAACGAGGATCGCCTCGCGGTCCCCGGTCGCTTCGGTCGCCGTCTCGCCCGTGCGGAGCCGGTAAAGCGAAAAGCCCACGTAGCGCCAGCCGGCCGAAGCGGGCGTGATCTCGTGGACCTTGCCATGCGTTCCGAGGGGCTTGCGAAGCAGGTGGCTCATCCGCCGATCTCCCTGTCCTTGTAGTTCGCCGGGTCGAAGGCCACGAAGAACTCGTAGCCGGCAGCAAGCCCGAGCGCGCCGAAGATGATCGCCCAGAAGACGGCGCCGCCCATGAGTTCGAACGTCGCCCAGCCGAGGCAGACCGCAACCGTCAGGACCCGCCGCCAGAGCGGCAGGAAGAACGGATGCCGGATGCCGAGGACTCCGCTCATACCGCCCGCGTCATCCCTGCCTCGGCGGCGAGCCGTTTCAGCGTCGCGAGGCCGAGGGTCTGGTAGAGAAGCGGATTGCGCAGCCCGGGATCCTGTTCCGCCTCGATCACGATCCAGCCGGAATAGGCATTCGCCGCCAGGATCCTCATCAGCGGCGCGAAATCCACCGCACCCTCCTGATCGCCCGGCACGGTGAAGACGCCGGCGACGACGCCCTGCAGGAACGAGAGCCCCTCGCTCCGCACCCGGGCCATGACGTCGGGGCGCACGTTCTTGGCGTGGAAATGGCGCACACGCCCGATGTGTTTCGTCAGCACAGCGACCGGATCGCCGCCGCCGAAGTAGCAGTGCCCGGCATCGAACAGCAGATGCACCTTCGGCCCCGTCGCTGCCATCAGCGCGTCGATCTCCTCGGGGCTTTCGACGATGGTTCCCATGTGGTGATGGTAGACGAGCGTGAGCCCTTCGCCGGCAAGATATTTCGCGAAGGTTTCGAGCTTCCTGCCGAAGGCGGCCATTTCCTCCGCGCTCAGCCGGGGGCGGTCGTTCACCGGCCGGGTGGCATCGCAGTGGATCGCATTCGAGGTTTCGCAGACGATCATCACCTTGCAGCCGTTGTGCTTCAGCCTGGCGATGTGGCGGCGGGCGGCATTGATCTCGTCCTCGACCGAGCGGGTCAGCAGCTCGGTCGAATACCAGCCGGAGATGAACTTGAGACCGTGGCTGGCCAGAAGCGCACGCAGCGCCTCGGGGTCCTCGGGCCAGCGGTGGCCGTTCTCGATCCCGTCGAAGCCGATCTCCTCGCCTGCCTCGCGCAGGATCCGTTCGGTCGGTATATCGGCGCCGATCGAATGGTCGTCGTCATTGGCCCAGGCGATGGGGTTGGTGCCGAACTGGATCATGTTTTCACCTGCGCCTTGCGTTGCTGTTCGTAGGTGGCGCGGGCGGCGGCTACCTCGCGCCTTCGGCTGACCTCGGGCACTGCCACGTCCCACCAGGAGCCGCCGTGGGGCGTGGAAGGATAGGGGTCGGTGTCGATGACGATGACATGGGGCCGAGAGGCGCCCCTGGCGGCAGCCAGATGCGCCTCGAGTTCGGCAATGCTCGCCGCCTTGACAGCGACGGCGCCCATCGCGCCCGCGTGGGCCGCGAAGTCGATCGCCGAGGGCGTCACATGGCGGGCCGTATCGAGAAGATTGTTGAACTCGGCTCCGCCGGTGCCCATCTGCAGCCGGTTGATGCAGCCGAAACCGCGGTTGTCGGTGACGACGACGGTAAAGCCGATGCCCATCATCGCCGCCGTGGCAAGCTCCGAGTTGGCCATCATGTAGCTGCCATCGCCAAGCATGCAGATGACATCGCGGGCGGGCTCGGCCATCTTGATGCCCATGGCCCCGGCGAGTTCGTAGCCCATGCAGGAATAGCCGTATTCCATATGGTAGCTGCCTGGCCGCCCCGCCTTCCAGAGCTTGTGCAGCTCGCCCGGCATGGTGCCGGCGGCACACATGACGACGGTGTCGGGACCCGCGGCTCGCTGGACCGCGCCGATGACCTGTTGGTCAGTCGGCAGCGTGTTGCCCTCGCCGGGTGCATCGGTCAGGGGATCGACGCTCGCGAACCAGTTCGCCTTCAGGGAGGGCGCGGGTGCCGCGAAGCGGTTGTCGCCAAGCGCTGCCGACAATGCCGCGAGGCCCGCCGCGGCATCGCAGCACAATGGCTCGGCGCCGTGCTTCATCGCGTCATAGGCGGCAACGTTGAGACTGACAAGCTGCCTCTCCGGGGCGCGGAAAAGCGCCCGGGAGCCGGTCGTGAAATCCTGAAACCGTGTGCCGACGCCGAGGACGAGGTCGGCACGCGCACAGAGATCGTTCGCGCTCGCGGCACCGGTGACACCCACGGGGCCGAGGTTGAGCGGATGGTCCCATGGCAGCGCCGACTTGCCCGCCTGGCTTTCCACCACGGGGATGAGATGGCGCTCGGCGAAGTCCCGCAACGCTTCCGTCGCGTGGCCGTAATGGACCCCGCCGCCGGCGACGATGACGGGTGTCCTCGCCGCCTTGAGTAGCGCGGCGACGGCGGCCACCTCGGCCGGATCTGGTTGGGGTATCCGGCGGCGCCAGACAGTTTCGGTGAAGAACGCCGCAGGCCAGTCGAAGGCCTCGGCCTGCACGTCCTGGCAGAAGGCGAGCGTTACCGGCCCGCAGTCGGCAGGATCGGTCATCACCCGCATCGCACGGGGCAGCGCGGTCAGGAGCTGCTCGGGCCGCGTGATGCGGTCGAAATAGCGGCTGACGGGGCGGAAGCAGTCATTGGCGCTGAGAGTGCCGTCGCCGAAATCCTCGATCTGCTGCAGAACCGGGTCCGGCCCGCGGCCGGCGAAGACGTCGCCCGGCACGAAGAGCACCGGCAGCCGGTTCACATGCGCCAGCGCCGCCGCCGTCACCATGTTGGTGGCGCCGGGTCCGATGGAAGAGGTGACCATCATCGCCCGGTCTCGCGCCAGCTGCTTGGCATAGGCGATGGCAGCATGCGCCATGGTCTGTTCGTTGTGTCCCCGCCAGGTCGGAAAGGCGTCGCCGGCTTGATGGAGAGCCTCGCCGATGCCGGCGACATTGCCGTGGCCGAAGATCGCCCAGCAACCGGCGAGGAAGCGCTCGCCGCTCGCGGTCTTCTGCGCGGCAAGATAGGCAATCATCGCCTGCGCAGCGGTCAGCCTGATCGTGCCGGTCATGCGGCCTCCTTTCGCGCGCTGGCGCGTGCCTTGTCCCAGACAGCGCAGAGCGCGCCGTAACTCTCGGCCATGCGCGCCACGGCGGTTGCGTCGTCGATCCGCCCGGCCATCCAGTCGCGCGCGGGCTGACCGAAGATCGTCCGTCCGACGGCGAAACCTTTGACCAGGGGTTGCCGCGCGGCGAGCGCGAAGCTCGCGGCAAGTTCGTCCGCGGGGGCATCGAGGCCAAGGACGACGATGCCGCGCGTGTGCGGATCGTTGCGTTCGATGGCGCTGACGGCCGCCTGCCAAGCGGTCTCGCTGCGAAAGGGCTCGAGCTTCCACCAGTCGGGAAAGACGCCGATATCGTAGAAGTGCTGGATCACCAGCGCGGTCGTCGCGTCGTCGACACGGCCGACCCTGGAAGGGATCACCTCCAGCAGGAACTCCAGCCGGTTGCGGCGGGCCGCGGCGAAGAGGCGGCGCAGGGTGTCTTCCTGCGCGGCCCAGGTGGCGGCGTCGTCTTCCGGGTGGCAGAAGCAGAGGCATTTGACGACGTGGGCGAGCGGCCATTCGGCCAGGCCACCGAAATCGGGGCCGAGTGCGGGTTCGATCTGCAAGGGGCGCGAACCGGGCCATTCCGTGGGCCGCCCGATCCAGAGGCCGGAGTCGGCGGCGGCATGAAGCGCGTCGCGTCCGAGGCGCTCATCGCACAGGATGCCGTAGCCCGGCCGGCCCGCCTGAACCTCGCAGGCGGCAGTCAGGCAGAGCTTCTTGAAGGCAGCGATCCTTTCGGGCGTCGCGCCCTCCATGGCCTCGAACTGCATCCGATGGTCGAAGGCGAAGACCCGCATCTCGGGCCAGGTGCCCCTGCGGGTCGTCGACCAGTGGATCTGCTCGAGTTCCGCGTCATGGCGCAAGGCCTTCTCCCTGACGCCGCGCTTGAGGAAGACCTGCAACTCCTCCCAGCTCGGATAGGCCGGCGTGCAGCCGTGGCGGCTGACGGCGAAGGCGCCGCAGGCATTGGCATATGTCAGCGCGGTCGGCCAATCCTGCCCGGTGAGCCAACCCTTCAGAAGTCCGGCGAAGAATCCGTCACCGGCGCCGAGGACATTGAAGACCTCGATCGGGAAGCCGGGGCCGCTTTCGCCATCGTCGAGGCTGTCCGGGATCGCCCCGGTGAAGGCTACGGCGCCCATCGGCCCACGCTTGCAGACCAGTGTCGCCGGCGTCAGCGCGCGCACCGTGCGAAGCGCCGCGACCGTGTCGGTCGTACCGCCGGCGATATGGAACTCTTCCTCGGTGCCGACGATGAGGTCGAAGAGCGCGAGCGTCTCCTGCAGGCGTTCGGTGACGGCGGCACTTTCGACATAGCGGCTTTCACCGGCGCCATGCCCCGCCAGGCCCCAGAGGTTCGGCCGGTAGTCGATGTCGAGCGCGCATTGCGCGCCCGCGTCGCGCGCCAACCGCAGTGCCTTCAGGACCGCGGCCTTGGTGCGGCGATGCGACAGGTGCGTGCCGGTCGCCACCACCGCCCGCGCCGCGCCGATCAGCGCGGGGTCGATGTCGTCCTCGCAGAGCGCCATGTCGGCGCAGTTCTCGCGGTAGAAGATCAGCGGGAACCGATGCTGGTCGCGGATGCCGAGAAGGACCAGCGCCGTCAGCCGCTCCGGGTCCGTCACCACGCCCCGCACATCGACCTTCTCGCGCGTCAGTTCCTCACGGACGAAGCGGCCCATGTGTTCGTCCCCGACACGGGTGATCAGTGCGGCGCGCAACCCCAGCCGCGCGGACCCGGCGGCGATATTGGCAGGTGAGCCGCCGATGTATTTCTGGAACGACGCCATATCCTCCAGCCGCCCCCCGACCTGCCCGCCGTAGAGGTCGACAGAGGCGCGACCGATGGTGATGACGTCGAGCGTCTTGCCAGTGCCGCTCATCTGCCCAGCACTTCCGAAACCTCGACCGCGCGGCGTTCTTTCACCGAGAGCAGCGCCGCCTCGGCCAGCGCCAGAGCCTTCAGCCCATCCTCGCCCGAGGTGGGTGGCGCCGTCCCGGCGTTGATTGCCTCGATGAAGGCGGCGATCTCGTTGGCATAGGCCGCAGTGTAGCGGGTCATGAAGAAATTCAGCAGCGGCGGCTTCCGGAATCCGTCCGACGTCGCGATCTGGACCTTGGACTCGTGCGTGTTGGCGGCGGCGACGCTTCCCTTCTCGCCGTGCACCTCGATCCGCTGGTCGTAGCCATAGCTCGCGCGGCGCGAGTTGGTGATAACCGCCTGACGCCCGCTCCCTGTCCGCAGGATCACGTTGACGCTGTCGAAGTCGCCCAGCTCGCCGATCCGGGGATCGGTCAGGACCGAGGCGGCGGCCAGGACCGTCGTCGGTTCCTCGCCCAGAAGCCAGCGCGCCATGTCGAAGTCGTGGATCGTCATGTCGCGGAAGATCCCGCCCGAGCGCGGGATGTAGTCCAGTGGCGGCGCGCCGGGATCGCGCGAGGTGATCGTCACCATCTCGACCTTGCCGATGGCGCCGCGGTCGATGGCGGCTTTCGAGGCAATGAAATCGGGGTCGAAGCGGCGGTTGAAGCCGACCATCAGCGTGGCGCCCGTCTGGTCCACGACATCGAGGCAGCGCCTGACCCGGTCGATGCTCAGGTCCACGGGCTTTTCGCAGAAGATCGCCTTGCCGGCGCGGGCGAAACGCTCGATGAGATCGGCATGGGTGTCGGTCGGGGTGCAGATCACCACCGCGTCGACATCCGTGGCCTTCTCGATCGCATCGATGCTGCGGATATCGCAGCCGTAGGTGCCGGCCATGGCCTCGGCGGCTGCCGGAAGCGCGTCCGCAACGGCGACAAGGCTGGCCCCGGCGGTGGAGCTGATGGCGCGGGCATGGACCTGTCCGATGCGCCCGGCGCCCAGAACTGCGAAACGTGCCGTCATGGTCTTCCTCTCATTCCGGGTAGGCCCCGGCTACATTCTGATCGAAATCGACGATCGAGCCGGTCATCACCCCGGACCCGGACCCAAGCATGTAGGCGGCAAGCCCGGCGACATGGGCCGGCTTCACGAGCGTCCCGAACGGCTGGCGCGCCTCGGCCTTCTCCAGCCAATCGTCGCCGGCACCGTGGAAGCGGCGCTGGACGGCATCCTCACCAGGCGTGTCCATCCAGCCGCAGTTGATGCCATTCACGCGGATGCGGTGATGGCGCAGTGTCGACGCGGCGTTCCTCGTGACGTTTGCGAGCGCGGCCTTCGAGGCCGAATAGGGCGCCAGGAACGTCTGGCCGCAGTGGACGACCATCGAGAGGATGTTGACCGCTGCCGCCGGATGCCCGGTCGCGATCGCGCGCTGCACGAACCGTTGAAGCGCGAAGAAGGGCGACCGGACGTTGATCGCCATCAGCCGGTCCCAGAGCGCGGGATCGGTGTCGAGGATCGAGCCGCGGTCGGTGGCCGCCGCGGAGGTCGCCAGCGCGTTCAGTCCGCCAAGCCGCTCGGCCGCCTCGTCGACCAGACGGATCGTCGCCTGCGTGTCCGCGAGGTCGACCGGAAGGAAGTGGGCCCCAAGCCCCGCTGCGGCGGTCTCGCCCTTTGCACGGTCGCGCCCGGTGATCACGAGACGCGTGCAGCCCTCGGCCCTCAGTCGCTCGGCAATGGCGAGGCCAAGACCCTGCGTGCCGCCGATGACGAGCGCGGAGGTATCGGCGTGGATCATCATGCCGCATCCTCGTATTCCGGCTGTGTCTTCGCGCCGGTGATATAGGCGACGACATCCTGCCCGTCGGTCTCCTCCTTCCTGAGGTTGGCGCAGATGCGCCCGCGCCGGAAGACCACGATACGGTCCACGAGGTCGAAGACCTGCCGCATGTTGTGGCTGATGAGGATGAGGGGTTCGCCCTGTTCCTTCAGCGTGCGGATGATCGCCTCGACCTGAGCCGTTTCCTGCACGCCGAGTGCGGCGGTCGGTTCGTCCATGATCGTCAGCTTGGAATGGAAGGTCGCGGTGCGCGCGATGGCGACGCACTGGCGCTGTCCGCCCGACATGCGTTCGATCGTGTTGTGGATGTTCGGGATCTTCACCCCGGTCCTCTGCAGCGCCTCCAGCGTCGCCTCGCGCATGGCCCGGTAGTCGAGGATCGAGAAGGGGCCGAGACGAAAGCGGATCCTTTCGCGGCCAAGGAAGAGATTGTCGGAAACGTCGAGATGGTCGGCGAGCGCCAGCGTCTGGAAGACCGTCTCGATCCCGGCCTCGCGCGCATCGAGTGGGCCAGCGAAATTCACCGGACTGCCGTTGAAGATGATCTCGCCGCGCGTTCGTTGCTCGACCCCGGTGATCTGGCGCACGAAGGTGGATTTGCCGGCCCCGTTGTCGCCCATGATCGCCACATGTTCGCCCTTGCGCAGCACGAAGTTCGCACCCTGAAGCGCATGGACGCCGCCGTAGTGCTTGGTCAGGTTGCGGGTTTCCAGAATGATGTCGTCCATCACTTCCTCCCTCACGGACTGGCCGCGCCACGGCGTTGGCGCCATTGGTCGAGAACGACGGCCCCGACGATGATCGCGCCCTTCACCATCTCCTGGTAGTATGCGTCGAGCTTGAGAAACGTGAAGCCCGAAATGATGACGCCGAAGATCAGCGCGCCGAGAACGGTTCCGATGATCGATCCGCGGCCGCCGGCAAGGCTGACCCCGCCGATCACCGACATCGCGATGGCGTCAAGTTCATACATCACCCCCATGCCCGCCTGAGCGGTGAGGTTCTTGGAGCAGAGCACTATCGCGGCAAGCGCGGCCAGCATCCCGGCCAGCGCATAGACGATGACCTTGTGACGCGCGACGTTGATCCCCGACATGCGCGCCGCGTCCTCGTTCGAGCCGATGGCATAGGTGTGCTTGCCGTAGACGGTGTGGCGCAGGATCAGGTGGAAGAGGATCGCCAGGAGGATGAAGTAGACGACGGGCATCATGCCCTTGCCGAGCGCCGCGAAGCTGTCGGTCGGGAACGATACCGGCTGGCCGTTCGACCACCAGCGCGCAAGGCCACGGGCAGAGACCATCATCCCGAGCGTGGCGATGAAGGGCGGAATGCGCGTATAGGCGATCAGCACGCCGTTGACCGCGCCGGCAAGAAGGCCGCAGCCAAGCCCGACAAGGATCGGGACAAGCACCGGAAGGTCCATCGCCCAGTCGCCGAAGATCGCCTTCGGGTTCGGATTGCCGTTCACGAGCGCTGTCTGCGCGAAGCTCATCACGATCATCGCGGTGGCGCCGACGACAGAGCCCGAGGACAGGTCGATCCCGCCCGAGATGATGACCTGCGTGACGCCAATCGCGATGATGCCGACGATCGAGACCTGCAGGATGATGATGTTGAGCCGCGCCCAGTTGAAGATCGCATCCACGTTCGGACGGGTGTTGAAGAGGAAGCTGTCGCCGTAGAGAAGGCGGCCGAGCAGTTCGAAGGCGGCGACGATCAGGACGAGCGCGATCAGGACGTTCAGCTCCTGCGGTTTCGCCTTCTGCCTGGGGTCGTATTTCAGACCGCCGATGCCATGTGCGCGGTCACTCATCTCTGCGCTCCTTCCGAGGTCGTGTCCCGGGGACGGACGGCGCCCGAAGGCGCCGCCCGCCGTTCCTGCAAGGGAACCCGTGCGGTCAGTTCTTCGACACGTAGTCGCCGACGTTCTCGGGCGTCACCAGTTCGAAGGGCACCCAGACCTTCTGATCGACCGCCTCGCCCTTGGCGAGCTTCACGGCGGCGTCGAGGGCGCCCGAGCCCTGAGCGGCGGCATTCTGGAACACCGTCACGTCGAGATCGCCGGCCTGCATCGCGACAAGCGCATCCTGGGTCGCATCGACCCCGCCGACCTGGACCGAGGCCATGTCGATGCCGGCGGCCTTCATCGCCTGGATCGCGCCGATTGCCATCTCGTCGTTGTTGGCGATAACGCCGTCGAAGGCCGCGCCGGTGGAAAGCCAGTTGGTCATCAGGCTCTGCGCCTGGTCACGGGACCAGTTCGCCGTCTGCTCGTCGATGATGTTGATCTTCACCTTGCAACGACCGTCGCCCATCACGTCGTGGATGTCGGCGGTGCGCTGGACGGCGGCCTGGTTGGAAAGCTCGCCCATCATGACATAGGCGTTTACCTCGGACTTGCCCTCGGCCGCCCAGTTGTCGCAGAGCTGGATGGTCTCGAGCGTGCCGGAATCGACCTCGTTCGACGCGACGAAGGCCTGATTGTCGGGCAGCGTGTCGAGGTTGACCGGCTGGCGATTCACGAACACGAGCGGCACGTTCGCGGCGGCCGCGGCGTCGGTCATCGCCTGCGTGGCAGAGGTGTCGACCGGGTTGACGATGATCGCGTCCACGCCCGATGCGATGAAGTTGTTGATCTGGTCGAGCTGTTTGGCGACGTCGTTCTGGGCGTCCTCGATC
Organism: Albidovulum sp.; assembly: GCA_020637635.1. Taxonomy (GTDB): domain Bacteria; phylum Pseudomonadota; class Alphaproteobacteria; order Rhodobacterales; family Rhodobacteraceae; genus Albidovulum. The sequence continues at coordinate 518,340 of JACKKB010000003.1, read as the reverse complement.
TGGACTGTATGGCCCTGCTCGTCGGCGTATTTCTGGATGCCGTTGCGCAGGACGGTCAGGAAGTTGTCGTCAAAGAGCGCCATCGAGACGCCCACAGTCTCGGCCATCGCGGTCGTGCCGAGCAGCGAGGCGAGCCCGGCCGCAAGAATGATCGTCTTCATGTGTCTCCTCCTTGTCGGGTGTCCGGCACACCCGTTGTCACTCAAATGTGGCCGGAGCCCATCATGGGCAGTGCAGGCTGTCTCCTCAGGCAGCCATCTCCTCCAGTCGGGACCGGAGGTAGTCGAAGGACCGGGCGAGCGCCGCACCGGGGTCGGCGAGCGCATGCACCTCGGGCGCGAAGCTTTCCATCGAGACCGGGCCGGTGAATCCCGCACCGGCCAGGGCCGCGATCTGCTGGACATTGCCCAGCCGGTCCTGCCCGTCGACCAGCGCCCTGTGCGGGTCGCGCATCTCGGGGGTGGACACGGCCGGATCGGCGACGCCGGAGACATGGATGATGCCGGTGTGTTCGGGGAACGACCTCCCGCCCCCGGCCAGCGTATGGTGGAACGTGTCGTGCACGAGCCGGAAGGTGCCCGCGCCATCCAGCGCCTCGATTGCCGAAACGGCCTCGCGCTTGTGGCGCAGCGCGCAGGTCTCGAAGCCGAGCGGTTCGACAAGACCCAGAAGACCGTGATCCTCCAGCATGGGCCGCAGCGCCTTCAGGGCGCAGCGCAAATGCGCCTGACGCTCGCCCTCGCCCAGGCCGAAGCCGTCGTTGCGCGGGATCAGGCTGACCGCTTCCGCACCGGCGGCCCGGGCGATCTTCATCAGCGCAAGCGCCTCGGCGGCCTTCGCGTCGGACCAGTCATCGAACCGCTTCACCTCGGCGACGGCCAGAAGACGCAGCCCCCGGTCACGCGCCATCCGGCCGGCCTCGGCGGGGTCGCGCCCGTCAAAGAGAGGCTGCGGCAGATCGTTCCTGACCTCGACGCCGACGCAGCCCAGCTCAGCGGCCAGCGCAAGCAGATCGGCATAGCTCGCCCGGGCCACGGTCATATGATTCAGCGCAAGTTGCAGCACCCGTACACTCCCCGGGATGTCGGCAGTGCCGGCTTCGGCCCGGCCGCGCCACTCTGGGAAGGCGCGGGCCGAGTCGTCAACGCGGCAGAGGTCGTTTCCCTCATTTCTGACGAACTTGCCATCATCATCGATGATGCCATTTCGTCAGATCAGACGCTCTCCGGCAGATAGAGATGCGGCATCAGGAAGTGCTGGCCGGCGATGCTCGAGGGCCCCTCCGCGACCGCGGTGGTCATGAGCGAGACGACATCGCGGCAAAGCTCGGCAAGCGGGGTAGCGATCACCAGGGCAAGGTAGCGGTCGAGAAGCGCGGCGCGCGATTCCGGCGTCAGTTCGTTCACCACCAGGGCAATGTCACCCGGCGCACGGACTTCACGCAGGGCGGCGATCGCGCCCTCCATGCCACCGCCGGCGCAGTAGATGCCGCGCAGGTCCGGGTGACGCACCAGAAGGTCGAGCGTCGCCTCGTAGGTAAGCTGTCGCGTCTCGAGGTTGACGAGCGTGTCGAGGATGGTGAACCGGGGCGCAAACTCGCGAAAGTAGCTGCGGAACCCGGTCTCCCGGAGTTCGTGCCCATGCCAGCGGTAGCCGCCCACGAAGACGGCGACCTTGCCGGGACGGTGCACCGCGGTGGCGATCATCGAGGCGGCGATCCGGCCGACCTTGATGTTGTTCAAGCCGACATAGTTCTGCCGGATTCCCGGCGCGAAATCGTTCAGGAGCGAAAAGCAGGGGATGCCCTCTGCCTTCAGCTCTTCCACCGCCTCGGTCACTTCGTGATGCGTGATCGCGGTCGCCGCCAGGGCGTCGACCTTGCCCTTCATGGCGCGCATGAGCCGCGCGAAATCCGACGGCGCCTGCGAGGTGGAAAAGACGATGACGGCCTGACCGCGCACGCCGGGCGCTTCTCGCACTGCGCGCTCCGCCTCGGCGGCGAAGTTCTGGTAGAAGGCCTGCCGTTCCTTGAGCAGGACGAAACCGAAGCGCATCGCCGGCAGTTCGGTCCTGAGCCGCTGCCCGATCAGGCCGGCGGCATGGTAGCCGATCCGCTGCGCCGCCTCGAAGACCCGCTGCGCAGTCGCCTCGCGGACCTTTTCGCGGCCATTGAGCACCCGATCGACCGTCGCGACACTGACCCCGGCCGCGACGGCAACGTCGGCAATGGTTGCGCGGCGGGCCATCGTGTTTTCGCTCCTGATGTTATTGCATCATGCCTGCGACAGATTTTGACGATTTCTGAGAGCTTTCCAACCCCCTCATCTATGTCCGCGGCACGGTTTCCCGTTATCGTCGCAGGCGGAAGGTATCGGGTTGGAGGCCAGCTATGCGCGACTACAGCCTGCTGGGAGAGGACGGCCGGCGCGCAGTAGAGTCCGGGCTCGCCGCGGCGCAATGGTATCATACCGACGTGCCGCGCAAGGAGATGAAGGCGCTGATGCAGCGCAGCGACGCGCCGGCCATACGCGACACGCTGATGCTCTACGGCGCGATGGTTCTGCTGGCCGCGGCCGGCATCGCGCTCTGGCCGTCGTGGTGGTCCGCGCCCTTCTGGATGGCCTATGGCGTGCTTTACGGATCGGCCATGGATTCACGCTGGCACGAATGCGGGCATGGCACCGCCTTCCGCACGGCCTGGATGAACACCGTCGTCTATGACATCGCGAGCTTCATGATGATGCGCAATCCCGCGACCTGGCGCTGGAGCCACGCGCGCCACCATACCGACACCTATGTCGTGGGCCGCGACCCCGAGATCGCGGTCATGCGGCCCCCGGAGATGGCAAGGCTCATCGGCAATCTCTTCGGCCTTTTCGACGTCCGGGCCGCGCTTGGCAGGATGCTCTACAACGCCGTCCTTGGCGTGCATCCGGAGGAAAAGACCTTTGTTCCGGAAAGTGAATGGCCGAAGGTCGTGCGCGCGGCGCGGGTGCATCTGAGCATCTACGCCGCGGTGCTTGCCCTTGCTCTCGCGATGCACTCGATCGTGCCGTTGATGGTGATCGGCTTGCCGCGCCTCTATGGCGCCTGGCACCATGTGATGACGGGTCTCCTGCAGCACGGCGGTCTCGCGGACAACGTCACCGATCACCGGCTCAACAGCCGCACCGTGCTGATGAACCCGGTCAGCCGCTTCATCTACTGGAACATGAACTACCACGTGGAGCACCACATGTTCCCGATGGTCCCCTACCACGCGCTGCCGAAGCTGCACGCCGCGATCCGGCACGACCTGCCAGCGCCCACGCGTTCGATCCGCGCGGGCTATGCGGAAATGTGGCCGGTCTGGATGCGGCAACTGAGGGGCGAGGAGGTGTTCCTGAAGCGCGATCTGCCTGCGACCGCGCGTCCCTACCGCGAAGACTTTCATGCCGCTGCCCTCGGCACTACCCAATAAACGCCACAGGGAGAAAAGAGATGACGGACTGGATTCACGCCTGCGACACGAGCGACATCGACGAAGAGGATGTGATGCGCTGGGACCACGGCGGGCGCACGTTCGCCCTCTATCACAGCCCGGACGGGGAGTTCTTCTGCACCGACGGGCTTTGCAGCCACGAACAGGTGCATCTCGCGGGCGGGCTGGTCATCGACCATCTGATCGAATGCCCCAAGCACAACGGCCAGTTCGACTACCGCACCGGCGAAGCCAAGCGCGCGCCCGCGTGCGTCAACCTTGCGACGTATCCGGTCAAGGTCGATGCCGGCCGCGTTCTCGTGCAGGTGTGATGATGGCTTTCGCGCCCTCCTCCCGCCACACCGTCGCGAGCCTGCGTGCGGCACGCGGGAGATATTCCTTCGCGATGCTCCGGGTCGAGACGCTGGATGAGACGGCCGCAGCCGAGGCGGCCGGGGTCGAGCTTCTGTCGGTACCGCCTGCGATGATCCGTGATCCCCGGTTTCGCGCCGTCGCACCGAATGCCTTCACCTTCCCCGGCGACAATTTCTACGAGATCGGCGGCCCGGACGATTTCCTGAAATGGGCCTTCCCGCTTCTCAGGCACGGCGCGGACGCAGTCTATTGCTCGGGCGCCATCAGCACGGTGAGGCTTCTTGCCGAACACGGCGTGGCGGTCTGCGGCCTTCCGCGAATGGCTCTCAATGAACGGGTGACAGGATGAAGACCCTTGGCTACGGCCTGATCGGCACCGGCTTCATGGGCAAGACACATGCGATGGCGATGCGCTCCGTCCGCGCGATCTTCGGCGACGTGCCCGAAGTGCGGCTGGAGTTTCTCTGCGATGCGCCCGCCGGCCGGGCCACGGCCATGGCCGCGCAATTCGGCTTTGCGCGCGCCACTTCCGACTGGCGCGAACTGGTCGCCGATCCCGCGGTTGACCTCGTCTCGATCACCGCCCCGAACAACCTGCACAAGGAAATGGCGATTGCCGCACTCGAGGCGGGCAAGCATGTCTGGTGCGAAAAGCCGATGGCCTTGACGCTTGTCGAGGCCGAGGAGATGGCGCACGCGGCCGGGCGGGCGGGCACCGTGACACTCGTCGGCTACAACTACATCCACAACCCCGCCTTCCGCCACGCACAGCGGCTGATCGCGGCGGGCAGGATCGGTACACCCGTTCATTTCCGCGGCTGGGTCGACGAGGACTACCAGGCAGACCCTGACCTGCCCTGGACCTGGCGGGCGCGGATCGGCGAAGCGGGGCTCGGCGCGCTTGGCGATCTCGGCTGCCACCTCGTGTCGATGGCCATGGGCCTCATGGGACCGGTCGAGAGCCTCGTGGCCGATAGCCAGATCATCCACCGGACGCGGCCCCTGCCCGATGGGTCGGGGCGCGGCACTGTCGAGAACGAGGACGCGGCGACGGCGCTCCTGCGGTTCGTCTCCGGTGCTCAGGGCTCGCTCGCGGCGTCCCGCTCCGCCTGGGGGCGCAAGAACCGGCTCGACTGGGAAGTGCACGGCACCCGCGGCACGATCGCCTTCGCGCAGGAGAGGATGAACGAGTTGCAGCTCTACGTGAACGAGGGGCCGCGATCGGAACAGGGCTTCCGGACGATCCTCTCCGGGCCCGAGCACGCACCCTACGGCCAGTTCGTTCCCGCTCCGGGACATCAGCTCGGCTTTCTCGATCTGAAGACGATCGAGGCACGCGAGCTTCTTTCGGCCATCGCCGAGGGACGGCCGGCGCAGCCGGGCTTCGCCGCCGCGCTCGATTTCGAGCGGGTCATCCATGGCGTCGCAAGAAGTGCTGCCGACCGGGGATGGGCAGCCCTGTCAGGGTCTCCCGGCGCGGCGTGAGACCGGGCCCGTCGCCGGCGCTTCTGCCTCAGGCGTTTTCCGCCGGGCTGCGGAACGGGCGCACATTGGCGGATGCCGCTCCTCGCGCCGCAGCACGATGCCGTCGGCGATGCGCGAGTGAACGCCGGGCTTGGCGGAATGGAACCGGTCCAACCGGTCGGCGTGGCCCCCCGGGATGACCGCGAACTTGTCGCGGGTGACACTTGCCGGATGACCTTTTCGGGCTCAGCCCAGCCGAGGCAGGAGCCCGGCCCTCTTCGGCGCACCCATGGTCTTGCCCGTTCCGGTCATGCCCGTGAAGGCCATGCGCTGCGTCGCTCTCCCCCGGCCCGGACCCCTGTCGCCCCGCACGCGATCGACCAAGAGACGCGCCGCCGTCTCGCGGATGCGCTGCTTCGCCGGGGCGAGACCGATCAGCTCGGCTTCGAGCCTCGCGCAGGACCAGGGCGACGCCGGGGGCCACGCATTCCGCCAGATCGACCGTCGCCGGCCGGGCGGACCCCGTTTCGAGGCTCGTCACTTCCCCTTTTCAGTGTGGATGAAATACTCTGCGGGGGGTCCGGGGGGCGCAAAGCCCCCCGACGGACCGGCCAGGACAGCGCCCGGCCCGAGACTCAGCCGATGGTCGAGGCGTGCTTCCGGCCGCGCCCGGCATAGCCGACGCGCATCATGTGGATCGGCGGCTCGCCCGTCGGGCGGTTGCGCGCCCTTGCCTGTCTGAGGGAGCGCGCGATGAGTTTTCTTGAAGAGCGGCCTCCACCACACTAAGACCCAGGGAGCCGGGCGGTACATTCCGTCCGACGGCCCCGTAGCTCAGGGGATAGAGCGACCGCCTCCTAAGCGGTAGGTCACAGGTTCGAATCCTGTCGGGGCCGCCATCTCACTCCGCCGCGGCGGGCGCTTCGGCAATTTCGAACCGTGGCTTCCGCAACGCCGTCTTTGATCGCGAAGGCGGCCCCGCGAAGACTTGGCGGACCAAGCTGCAGGAGACGATGTGCGCGACCCTCGCTACGATATCCTCTTCGAACCGGTGAAGATCGGTCCGCTGACCGCCAAGAACCGCTTCTATCAGGTGCCGCACTGCAACGGCGGCGGCTACCGGGACCCCTCGGCCGTGGCGGCGATGCGCGCGGTCAAGGCGGAAGGCGGCTGGGGGGTGATCTACACCGAACAGACCGAGATGCACCACACTTCGGAGATCACGCCCTTCATCGAGCTCAGGCTCTGGGACGACCGCGATGTGCCGATGCTGCGCAAGATGTCAGAGGCAATGAAGAGCCATGGCGCCCTTGCCGGGATCCAGCTTGCCTATTCCGGCATCAATGGGCCGAATTTCTACACCAAGGAAGTGCCGCTCGCGCCTTCGGCGCTGCCGATCCGGACGTTCACCAACGATCCGGTCCAGGCCCGCGCGATGGACCGCACCGACATCCGCAACCTGAGGCGCTGGTTCGTCAACGCAGCACGCCGGTCGAAGGCGGCCGGGTTCGATCTCATTTGCCTCTATGGCGCCCATGGGTTCGGCATCTTTCAGCACTTTCTCAGCCGTGCCACGAACCAGCGCGGCGACGAGTACGGCGGCAGCCTCGAGAACCGGTCGCGTTTCTCGCGCGAGGTGATTGCGGACATGCGCGATGCGGTGGGCGACACGATGGCGATCACGCTCAGGGTGTCGCTGGACGAGAGCATCGGCGATCTGGGGTTTTCCAACAGCGAGGTTCGCGACTTCATCGCGATGAACCGCGATCTGCCGGATCTCTGGGATCTGGCGCAGGGCAGCTGGGATGCGTGTTCCGGCCCGTCGCGCTTCAAGGAAGAGGCCGCGCAGGAGGCGCTGGCAAGGGGTATTCGCGAGCTGACCGACAGGCCCGTCGTCGGCGTCGGGCGCTTCACCTCGCCCGATGTCATGGTGCGGATGGTGCGGTCAGGAACGCTTGACCTCATCGGCTGTGCACGGCCTTCGATCGCCGATCCCTTTTTGCCGAAAAAGGTCGAGGAGGGGCGGATCGAGGATATCCGCGAGTGCATAGGCTGCAATATCTGCATCACCGGCGACATGACGATGTCGATCAGCCGCTGCACACAGAACCCGACCTTCATGGAGGAGTGGCGCAAGGGCTGGCACCCCGAACGGATGAACGCCAGGGGAGAAAGCCGCAACGTGCTTGTTGTCGGCGCCGGTCCGGCGGGGCTTGAGGCCGCGCGGGCGCTGTCGCTCAGGGGCTATGACGTCGCCGTTGCCGAGGCCCGCGACGAGATCGGCGGGCGCGTGGCGCGCGAACGCAAACTGCCCGGTCTCTCCGCCTGGGGGCGCGTGGCGGATTACCGCGCCTACCAGCTCTCGCAGAGGCCAAATGTCGAGATCTACCGGGGCTCGGAGCTCGATGCCGGCCAGATCCTCGAGTTCGGTTTCGAGAATGTCTGCATCGCCACCGGCGCGACCTGGCGGCGCGACGGCGTTGCGCGACAGCATGTGGTGCCGATGCCTGCCGACCCCGATATGCCGGTATTCACGCCCGACGACATCATGGAGGGAAACCTCCCGACCGGCCGGGTCGTGGTGTTCGACGATGATCACTACTACATGGGCGGGGTGCTGGCCGAGCTTCTTGCCGGGGCGGGCTGCAAGGTCACGCTCGTCACGCCCGCAGCCTATGTCTCGGACTGGTCGCGCAACACGCTCGAACAGGGGGCGATCCATCTGCGACTGGCACAGGCAGGCGTCAGGATCGTGCTCAATCGGGGTGTCACCAGGCTCTTTTCTGGCGGCGTAGAGACGAACTGCACCTATACCGACGCACGCGAGCACCTCGATTGCGACGCGGTGGTGATGGTCGCATCGCGGCAGGGGCGGGACGGGCTTTTCCACGATCTGGTGGCGCGCACGGATCACTGGGCCGATGCCGGCATTCGCTCTGTCCGCCTGATCGGCGATGCCGAAGCGCCGGGGCCGATCGCCTGGGCGACCTATGCCGGACATCGCTATGCGCGCCATCTCGACATGCCCGAGACCGGCGATGCCTTGCCTTTCCGGCGCGAGATCGCGGAGCTTCTCGATGACTGACGGGGTGGTCGAGATCCTCGAACGGCTGGTGGCCTTCCCGACCTTCAGCGCCGACAGCAACCTGCCGATCATCGCCTATATCGAGGATTTCCTCGCCACCCGTGGCTTCGAGGTCCATCGTCTTGCGGATGCAGGAGGCGCCAAGGCCGGCCTCTTCGCGCGGATCGGACCCGGCGACAGGCCGGGCGTGATGCTCTCTGGCCATACCGACGTGGTTCCCGTGGCCGGTCAGGCCTGGACGCGTGACCCGCTCCGTCTCACTCGGGAAGGTGAGCGGCTCTTCGGCCGCGGCACGACCGACATGAAGGGTTTTCTCGCCGCGATGCTGGCACTCGCCGATCGCGCCCGGGATCGCGACCTGGCCGAGCCGCTGAAGCTTGCCTTCTCCTATGACGAGGAACTCGGCTGCCTCGGCATAGGCCCGATGCTCGGGGCGCTACGGCAAACCGTCGGCGCGCCGCGCCTGGTGATCGTCGGAGAGCCGAGCTCGATGCAGATCGCGACCGGTCACAAGGGGAAGTCCGCGTTCCGGGCGCGCTGCACGGGCGTTGCCGGTCATTCGGCGATGGCACCCGATTTCGTCAACGCCATCCATGTCGCTGCGGACTACATTGCGGAGCTGCGCGGGTTGCAGGCCCGGCTCGCTGCCGAGGGGTGTCGCGACAGCGACTATGACGTGCCTTTCTCCACCGTCCACGTGGGTCGCATCGCTGGGGGCCGGGCAATGAACATCGTCCCTGATCATGCGGAAATCGACTTCGAGATCCGCTATCTGGAGGGCGAGCCACTGACCGCGCTGGAGGTCGAGCTACGTGCGGCCGCCGAGCGTGTCTCGCTCCGTTACGGTCACCTGGGAACCGAGGCCATCGCTCTCGACCGGCTCTTCGCCTATCCCGGGCTCGATACGCCGCCCGACGGCGAGGCGGTGGCGCTGCTTGCCGATCTTCTGCCCGGCGCCCGCCGGATCAAGGTGAGCTACGGGACCGAGGCGGGCCATTTCTCTGCCGCCGGCATGCCGGCGCTGGTCTGCGGGCCGGGATCCATGGAACAGGGCCACAAGCCCGACGAATTCATCGACATGAGCGAGCTTGCGGCCTGCGGCACGATGCTGGACCGATTGCTCGACAGCATCGCGCGCTGACCGGGACTGTTCCCTGGCGCACGGCCGCCCTGCGTTCCCAGGGAAAGATTTGTCGCCACCGTTGCGCTAACATTCCCGCAACGGAGGCAGAGAGATGCGCAAACTTCAGGTTCAGGCCGTTCACCACATCACGCTGACGGGCGCAGACCGTCAGACTTCGATCGACTTCTGGGAAGGGCTGCTTGGCATGCCCTTCGTCTTCGAACAGCCGAACCTCGACGATGGCAGCGAGGGGCATCTCTATTTCGACCCGGGCGACGGGCGGCTGATTACCGTTTTCACTGATGAGGGTCGCACGCCGAACCGGACGCCCAAGCGGCCCAAGATCGGCGACGTGCATCATCTGGCCTTTGCCGTCTCGCGCGCGACGTTCTCGCAGGTGGTCGAGCGGCTGGGCGAGCGCGGCATCGAGCATTCCGGGGTCCGCGACCGCGGCTTCATGGACTCGATCTACTTCCGAGACCCGCTCGGTCTGCTGATCGAGCTGGCCTGCTACAAGTTCGAGCCGCCCGCCGGCCATGGCCATGCCGATGTTCTGAGAGAGGCCCATCTGCTTCGCCTCGCCGCCGGCGATGCCGCGATCGGCGAGGTGCATCTCGCCGACGCGATCGAACGGCTGGTCCGCCGTCGTCAGGAGCCGACCGACAGCGACTGAGCGCCGCCGAGGCCGGTCAGATCGCCAGATCGTCGATCGACTTGCCGCTTTCGAGCGCGGCGACGAACCAGCGCGGCTTGCGGCCGCGTCCCGTCCAGGTTTCGGACCTGTTGGCAGGGTTGGCATATTTCGCCTTGGCGGACTTGCGCTTCTTCGCGACGGGCGCGCCGACGAGCGATGAGAGCGTGAAGCCAAGCGACTTGGCCTTGGCTTCGACAGCCGCCAGCGCCTCGGCCTTCTTGCGATCCTCGAAATCGCTGATCCGAGCTTCAACCTTCTTCGCGAGATCCTTCAGATCCTTCAAGGACAGGCTATCGAGATCCATTTTCAAAATTGGTTTCCTTTTTTCAGTCCGGTTCGATTGCTATTGATGCCTATTAAAACAATCGCTCGGGAATTGAAAAGACAATGATCTATTTGGGGCTTCTTTTTGCGAGAATTCTCTGCAGTGTCCTGCGGTGCATGCTGAGCCGGCGCGCGGTTTCGGAGATATTGCGGTCGCATTGTTCGTAGACGCGCTGGATATGTTCCCAGCGCACGCGATCGGCCGACATCGGATTGTCCGGCGGCGGCGGCAGGGCGCCGTCACGGGCCATCAGTGCGTTCACCACATCTTCGGCGTCGGCGGGTTTGGCGAGGTAATCGACGGCTCCGATCTTGACCGCCGCAACGGCGGTGGCGATGGCACCATAGCCGGTCAGCACGACGACGCGGCAATCGGGCCGCTGTTCGCGCAACACTTCCACGACATCGAGCCCGTTGCCATCGCCAAGGCGAAGATCCACAATCGCATAGGCCGGACGCCGTGCAACCGCGGCGCTGCGCCCGGCGGCGACGCTTTCGACCGCGGTAGTCTCGAATCCACGTTTCTCCATGGCCCGCGCCAGCCGGTTCAGAAACACCGGATCGTCATCGACAAGAAGCAGGCTGCGGTCGGAACCGAGATCGGCTTCAGCGTTCTCCGTCATGTCAGTCATCCCGTCAGCGCAGCTGAAACGGTTCTAGGCCAGTTGCCGGCGGAGGTCAAAGTCAGCCCTTCGCGGCGTCGAGAAAACAGGCTGTGGTCTTGGCCATGTCCTCTGGCGGATCTTCGCGCGAAAACATCGTGACAAACCCATAGCCGGGCAGCATCAGATAGGTCTGGGTCATGTGGTCAACGACATAATAAGGATCCGAGGTATCGTCGGGGACCTTGTAATAGGTCTTGTATTCCTTCGCGACGCTTGCAATTTCCTCGGGAGTGCCCGTAAGGCCAATCATCTTGGGGTGGATATACTCAGTCCATTCCTTCAGGACTTCCGGCTTGTCCCGGTTCGGATCCACGGAAATGAATACGGGCGTGACATCATATCCCATCTCTTCCAGCGCATCGACGGCTTCGGCATTGCGGGCGGTATCGGCGGGGCAGATATCCGGACAGAACGTATATCCGAAATAGACGAAGCTCGGGTCCTTCAGAACGTCCTTGTCGGTCACCCGCTGGCCGTTCTCGTCGGTAAGCGTGAAAGGCCCTCCGATCGCGCCGCCGCCCGCCACACGCGTCCCGGTGCAGTTGGCGAAGCGGCCCTCGTCGCCGCCGCGGGTCACGGCATAGGTCGCGAGCAATGCGAGCGCGGCGACGGATACGGCTGCAATGGCATAGCTGCGCGTCGAAACGGCCATGTCGGTCTCCCTCTTCGGATCGGCGCATTGATCGCCCATCGGGACCGGATTATCAATCTGATACGCAAGACTGCGACAACGGGACCCTTGATGATCGATCCGCCGCCCGGCCGCGACCCGACAGCCGAGCCATCGGCGGTTGCCCTCGGGCCCGAGGGTAGCGGCTGGATGCGGTTGAAGACGCTGGTCCTCTTGCGGTGGCTCGCCGTTGCCGGGCAGACGATCGCCATCCTCGTGGCGCATCAGTCCTACGGGATCGCCCTCGATCTTACGGCATGCCTGCTTACGGTCGGGGCAGCCGTGGCGGTCAACCTGGCGCTTGTCTTTGCCATGCCCGAGACCCGCCGGCTGACCGAGACCGAGGCGCTGCTCACGCTCCTGCTCGACACCGTCCAGCTCGGCTTTCTGCTCTACCTGACCGGGGGGCTGAACAATCCCTTCGCCTTCCTGATCGTCGCGCCGGTGACGATCGCCGGGGCGGCGCTCAGGGCGCGCGCGACGGTCGTGATGGGGATCGTGACGATCGCGATCGTCACTCTGGTCGACACCTACCACTTGCCGCTCGTGCGGCGCGACGGGACCATGATCGAGGTGCCGCGCCTCTTCGAGTTCGGCTTCTGGCTTGCGATCGTGATCGGTGTCGTCTTCCTCGGGCTCTACACGCGCCGCGTGGCGTCGGAGTTTCGCACCATGGGCAACGCGCTTCTGGCCACGCAGATGGCACTCGCGCGCGAACAGAAGCTGACCGACCTCGGCGGCGTGGTGGCCGCCGCCGCGCATGAACTCGGCACGCCGCTTGCCACCATCAAGCTCGTCAGCACGGAGATGATCGACGATCTGGCCGAGGCCGGAGAGGCCTGCCGGGAGATCAGGGCCGATGCGGAGCTGATCCGGCAGGAGGCGGATCGCTGTCGCACCATTCTGCATTCGATGGGCCGGACCGGGCGCGACGACCTGCACCTGCGCAGGCTGCCGCTCTCGGCGCTGATCCGCGACGCCGCCGAACCACATCTGGAGCGCGGCAAGCATCTGGTTTTCGCGCTGGGTGACGTGCCCGGGTCGCCGTCGCGCCAGCCGATGGTGCGGCGCCAGCCGGAGCTTCTGCACGGGTTGCGCAACCTGATCCAGAACGGCGTCGATTTCGCACGCTCGACGGTCTGGGTCGATGCCGAGTGGGACCAGACCTCGATCCGGTTGCGCGTCGCCGACGACGGTCCGGGATATCCGCCGCATCTGCTGGGGCGGATCGGCGACCCCTTCTTTCAGCCGCGGCGCGACGAGAGCGGTCCGTCGCGTGGGCGCGAGGGGCTCGGGCTCGGGCTCTTCATCGCGCGAACGCTTCTGGAACGCACGGGGGCGCGGCTGAATTTCTCCAACGGGGCGGATCCGTTCCTTGCGGAGGAGGAGCGGCCCGAACGCTGCGGCGCAATCGCCGAGGTGCGCTGGCCGCGGGCGGCCATCGAGACGGTTGAACGCAGCGAAGGCGCAACAAATCCCTTAAATCTTTAAATTTCCTGGGTCCCGAGCGCAGAAATTAACGATCTGTTAACGCTCCTTCTTAACCTTCCCTGATCGAGGCTTGGGGCCTCGTGTTGGGATGTGCAACCGATGTTTGGACAGATCGCGGTCGCGGCACTTGCCGCCGTGACCTCCGTCATTGCGGCGCTTGCTGCGCTGTTGGCGGTTTCGGCAATACCCATGAGGCGTGGCCGCCGGGAGGTTCCGGCGCTCATTCCCGAGCTCGAGCCCGCGATCTTCCTCTTTGACGACAAGGAGCTCGTCGACGCGACCGGTCCGGCGAAGAAGCTCCTGTCGCGCCTGCCCGAGCCCGGAGCCGAATGGGCCCGGATAGTCCACTATCTCGACGAACGTTTCGGCCAGGTTCGCCAGAAACTTGCCGCGCTGAGCGAGACCGGCCAGTTCGAGATGAGTGCGAAAGACGGTCATCTGCAATTGCAGGCCGAGTCGCTCGGCGGCCTCACCCGGCTTACTCTCGTCGATCTCGACACCGAAGGGCAGGCGGTTCTCGTCGACGGTCTGAGCCAGCGAGCGCAGGAGCAGGAACTGGCGCTGCTTCGCGAAACCGTCGCTGCGTCGCCGACGCTCGTCTGGCGCACTGATGCGAAAGGCGAGGTCGTCTGGGCCAATCGCGCCTATCTCGATCTCTGCACCTCCGAGAAGGAAGACGGCGATCTCTCCTGGCCGCTGCCGTGCCTCTTTCCGAACGCCTCGCAGGTCAACGACGGCAAGCCGCGGCGCATGCGGCGCGCGGATACGCGCGCCAAGGGCTGGCTCTGGTTCGAGGTCAGCTCGAAACCGACGGCGGGCGGGCTGCTGCACAGTGCCACATCGGTCGATTCGCTGATCCAGGCCGAGGCGGCGTTGCGCGAATTCGTGCAAACGCTGACCAAGACATTCGCGCAACTGCCGATCGGGCTGGCGATCTTCGACCGGCAGCGCCTCCTGCAGCTGTTCAACCCCGCACTCGTGGATCTCACCCGGCTTTCGGTCGATTTCCTCTCGGCCCGGCCGACGCTGTTTTCCTTTCTCGACCGGCTGCGCGAAACCCAGATCGTGCCCGAGCCCAAGGACTACCAGACCTGGCGTCGGCAGATGGCCGAGCTTGAAAGCGCCGCTGCATCGGGGCGCTACGAAGAGATCTGGACGCTGCCCGGCGGCCAGACCTACAAGGTCAGCGGCAGCCCCCATGCCGATGGCGCCGTCGCGTTCTTCTTCGAGGACATCAGCGCCGAGGTGACGCTCACCCGCAGGTTCCGCTCCGAGCTCGGGCTCGGCCAGTCGATCCTCGATTCGCTCGACGAGGCGATCTGCGCCTGTTCGCCGACCGGCGAGGTGCTCTTGCACAACGCCGCCTTCAGCGAGCTCTGGGGCATTGCCCCCGACCGCGCGCTTTCGCAAATGTCGATCCTCGACGTCATCGCCGAATGGCGCAAGAAGACGCTGCCGTCGCCCGTGTGGGGCGATTTCCGCGACTTCGTGACCGAGCTTGGCGAAAGGGCCGAGTGGTTCGCCGACGTGACCCATGCGGACGGTCGGGCGCTTTCCTGCAGGTTCGCGCCGCTAACGGGCGGCGCCACGCTGGCGGGGTTTTCCGAAACGCTGTTGGCGGCACCGCCGCCACGCGAATGCCGCGAGGCGACGCCCATGCGGGAACCGGAGTCGGCGAAGTCGGGTTAGCCATCGCCTTGCGGTGCCGCGTGGGGCGGATAAAGTCCCCCCATGTCGACGGTCCCGACCCCAGTTGCCGCCTCGCCCCTGATCCTTCGGCTCCGCTCGGCGGATGAGACCGCGGATCTCGCGCGGCGCATCGCGCCCCGCCTCGGGCGCGGCGATATCCTTCTGCTCGAGGGTCCGATCGGCGCGGGCAAGTCGCATTTCGCGCGGGCGCTCATCCAGTTCTGGCTGGCGGCCGAGGGTCGGCACGAGGACGTGCCTTCGCCGAGCTTCACACTGGTGCAGGTCTATGAGCTCCGCGACTGCGAGATCTGGCATGCCGATCTCTATCGGCTGCAGGGCGCCGCCCAGGTCTTCGAGACGGGCCTGAACGAGGCCTTCGATACGGCGATCTGCCTTGTCGAATGGCCCGACCGGCTCGGTGCGGACCGCCCGGACCGCGCCTTGACGATCTCGTTCGCACCCGGCGCCGCGGACGACGAACGCGCGGTCGCGATCGCCGCTGCCGATCAGCGCTGGGCCGCCCTGCTTGCCGGTCTTGCCGGAATGGCTGTCGATGACTGAGCGTTCCGGCCAGATCGCCGCATTCCTGGCCGAGGCCGGATGGGCGGCGGCGACCCGCACGGCTCTCGCGGGCGATGCGTCGAGCCGGCGCTACGCCCGGCTTTCGCAGGCCGGGCAGAGTGCGATCCTGATGGATCATGAGGAGGGTCGCGGGGAGGGCTGCGCGCGGTTCGTCCGGATCGCGCTCTGGCTCCGCCATCAGGGGTATTCTGCGCCCGCCGTTCTGGCGGACGGCTCGCCGCAGGGGCTTCTCCTGCTGGAAGACCTGGGCGACCGTCTGCTCGCGCGGGTCATCGCAGCCGAGCCGGGGCGAGACGCGACGCTCACCCGTCTCTGCGCACGGTTCCTCGCCGATCTCGGCACACGCCAGCCACCGGCGTTCCTGCCAAGGCTGGAAGGCGCCGCACTCGGGGCGCTCACCGAGATCACGCCACGCTGGTATCGCGCCGGGATCGGCGAGTCCGCCGGCGATGCCGGCGCCGAACTCGCGTCGCTGATCGAAAGCGCGTTCGTGCGCCTCGACGATGGCGCGCGCGCTGTCTCGCTCAGGGATTTTCACGCCGAGAACGCGATCTGGCTGCCGGAACGCAGCGGCCTTGCCCAGCTCGGCCTGCTTGATTTCCAGGACGCGACGATCACCCATCCGGCCTATGACATCGTGTCGCTGCTGCAGGATGCGCGCCGCGATCTGTCCCCCGGTCTTGCCGAGGCAGCGCTCGCCGGATACCTGCGGCGCAGCGGTCAGGCGCCGGAGCGGTTCGCGGCCCTCTATGCCCTGCTTGGCGCCCAGCGCGCGCTGCGGATCATCGGCGTCTTCACGCGGCTCGTGCTGCACGCTGGCAGTGTGCAGTATCTGGGCTACCTGCCCCGCGTCTGGGGTCATCTCGAGGCCAATCTGGCGCATCCCGCGCTCAAGGACATCGCCGCCTTCGTCCGTCGGACGCTTCCCCATCCGACGCCGGCAAGACTGGAAAGGATCTCCGCCCAATGCGGTCGCAACCCGATGCCCTGATGTTGTTCGCGGCCGGGTTCGGGACCCGGATGGGCGAGTTGACCGCGACGCGGCCGAAGCCGCTCATCGAGGTTGCGGGCAAGGCGCTTCTCGACCATGCGCTCGAGATCGCGCAGGCGGCAGGCATTCGGCGCCGCGTCGTCAACCTGGGTTATCTCGGCGACCAGATCCGGGCGCATCTCGCGGGACAGGCGATTCTGTTTTCCGACGAAACAGGGTCGATTCTGGAGACCGGGGGCGGCCTTCGGCGGGCGACGGGCCTGCTCGGCGGCGGGCCGGTCTTCACGCTCAACACCGACGCCGTCTGGACCGGATCAAATCCGCTTACCGCGCTTGCCGCCGCCTGGGACGCCGAGAGGATGGATGCGCTTGCGCTTCTGGTTCCGAGGGATCGGGCGACGGGCCATGCCGGCCCCGGGGACTTCACGCTTGACGCCGCGGGGCGGCTCGCGCGCGGACGCGACTATGTCTACACTGGCGCGCAGATCATCCAGACCACGGCCGTGCAGGGTTTCGAGGAGGAGAAGTTCTCGCTCAATCCGGTCTGGGACCGGATCGCCGCCGAGGGACGCCTTTTCGGATGCGTCCACAGCGGCGGCTGGTGCGATGTCGGCCGTCCCGAATGCATCGAGGCGGCAGAAGACATGATCCGGAGGCATGGCAATGTTCGCGCCTGACGATGGCCCCCGGCTCTTCGCTCTGCCGCCCGGGGTGGATTTTCCTCGTGCCTTCGTGGCGGGGCTTCTGGCGCGCGGGTCTGGCCTGGCGCCGGAGGAGCTTGCGCGTGCGACCGTCTATCTGAATTCCGGCCGCATGCTGCGCCGGGTCCGGGCCGCCTTCGACGACCTGGGCGCGGTGCTCGTGCCGCGCCTGCGGGTGGTCACGGATTTCGGTGCGGCGCCGATTCCCGGTATCCCGCCCGCCGTTTCTGCACTGCGCCGGCGGCTGGAACTGGCCGAGCGCGTCGGCGACCTCATGCGCCGGATTCCCGATTTCGCCCCCGGACGGGCGCGGTTCGATCTGGCCGACAGCCTCGCGCGCCTTCTGAACGAGATGCAAAGCGAAGGCGTCGCGCCCGAGGCGCTGGAGACGGTCGAGATGGATGCGTCCCATGCCCGGCACTGGGAACGCAGCCTGGCCTTCACCCGGATCGTTGCCCGCTTTTTCGAGCCCGATGCGCCGCTCGACCCCGACGCGCGCCAGAGGCTCGGGGTCGAGGCGGCGCTGGCGCGCTGGGCCAGCGCACCGCCCGAGGCACCGGTCATCGTCGCCGGATCGACCGGATCGCGGGGGGCGACCCAGCTTCTGATGCAGGGGGTCGCGCGGCTCGCGCAGGGCGCAATCGTGTTTCCCGGTTTCGACTTCGACATGCCCGAAGAGGCGTGGAACAGTCTCTCCGCCGGCACGAATGAGGCCGAGGACCACCCGCAGTACCGCTTCTGGCATCTGAGCCGACTGCTTGGTCTTGCGCCCTCGGACATCCGCCCCTGGACCGGGATCGCGGCACCCGATCCCGCCCGCAACCGCCTGGTGTCGCTCGCGCTCAGGCCGGCGCCGGTCACGGATCGCTGGATGAGTGAAGGCGCGAGGCTTGGCGACCTCGGCGATGCCACGAGGGGTCTCACGCTGATCGAGGCGCCTTCGCCGAGGATCGAGGCGCAGGCCATCGCGCTTTGTCTGCGCGCGTCGGTGGCGGAGGGGCGCGGCGCGGCGCTCATCACGCCCGACCGGACACTGGCGCGCCGTGTTTCAGCGGTTCTCGACCGCTGGGGGATCCAGGCCGATGACAGCGCCGGCCAGCCTCTGATGCTGTCGGCGCCGGGGCGATTGCTGCGCCATACCGCGGCGCTCCTCGGCCGGCAGGCCGGGTCCGAGGATCTGCTTGTCCTTCTGAAACACCCTTTGACCGCGACCGGCTGCGGGGGCCGGGGCGACCATCTGCGCTTCACGCGCGATCTCGAGCTTCATCTGCGGCGTCGCGTCCTGCCCTTCCCTTCGGGCGGCGATCTGCGCACCTGGGGCGGCAGCCGTCCGGATCCGGCGCTCGCGGCCTGGACGGGTTGGCTGGCGGTGCTCGTCGAGCGGTTCGCGGCGGCGCAGGAGGCGCCACTTTCGGCCCTGACCGAGACGCATCTCGCCCTTGCCGAGGCCGTCGCGGCCGGCCCCGACGGAACCGTCGGGCAAAGCGAGCTCTGGCAGAAGGAGGCGGGGATCGCAGCGGCGGCCACGATGGCGCAACTGCGCGCCGACGCGGGTCACGCCGGCCCCTACATGCCAGGCGACTATCAGGATCTCGTCACGACGCTTCTCGGTCAGGAGATCGTGCGTCCGACCGCCGGGGCGGATCCGAGGGTCGCGATCTGGGGAACGCTCGAGGCCCGCGCTCAGGGCGCCGAGGTCGTGATCCTCGCGGGGTTGAACGAGGCGGTCTGGCCGGAAGCTCCGGACCCGGATCCCTGGCTCTCGCGGCAAATGCGGCGCGCTGTCGGCCTGCCCTCGCCGGAGCGGCAGATCGGTCTTGCCGCTCATGACTTCCAGCAGGGCGTCGCGGCGCCGGAGGTCGTGCTTTCGCGGTCGCTCAACGATGGCGAAGCCGAGACGGTGGCCTCGCGCTGGCTCGCGCGCATCACCAACCTTCTGGGCGGCCTGCCGACGCAGGCCGGTGGCGCGGCACTTGACGACATGCGCAGGCGAGGCGAGCGCTGGATCCTTCGCGCGCGGGCGCTCGACGCGCCCCGGCAGGGCGACCGCAGTCCGCTTGCCGCACGGCCCGCGCCGCGGCCTCCGGTCGCTGTCCGGCCCGCAGAGCTTCCGGTGACCGGGATCCAGCGGCTTATCCGCGATCCTTACGCGATCTATGCCGCCCGGATCCTGCGGCTGAAGCCGCTGAACCCCCTGCGTCCGATGCCGGATGCAAGGATCAGGGGCGACGAACTGCACCGGATCCTGGAACGGTTCGTCCGCGAACGCCCGGAAAGTGAAAGCGCGCCCGAGGCTGCCGGGCGGCTCATGGCGCTGACCGAGAGCCTGCTCGACGACCGCGTGCCCTGGCCCGCGGCACGGCGGTTCTGGATGGCGACCGTCGGGCGCATCGCCGATCGGTTTGCCCGGGCCGAGACCGAACGCGCGCGGCAAGGCAGGCCGGAGATCCTCGAAAGACCGGGCGCTCTCGACCTCTCCGGCGTCGGCTTCCGGCTGATCGCCAAGCCGGACCGGATCGACCTGCTGACCGACGGGCGCGTGCATATCTACGACTACAAGACCGGCGAGGTGCCGACGGCGGCCAAGATGCGCCATTTCGACAAACAGCTGCTGCTCGAGGCGCTGATGGCCGAGGGCGGCGGCTTCGAACGGCTGGGGCGGCGCGACGTGGCCGCGGTCAGCTACATCGCACTCGGAGCGAGCGGGAGCGACATGACAACCGAGATCACGGCCGAGCTGATGGCCGAAACCGCGCAGGGACTTCTCAGGCTGGTATCGGCCTACGGGCAGCGGCAGACCGGCTATATCGCCCGCCGTGCGGTTTTCGAGACACGCTTTCCGGGGGACTACGATCATCTCGCCCGCTTCGGCGAATGGCAGATGAGCGATGCGCCGGTGCCGGAGGATGTCGGATGACGGTGAACGAAGCGAGCCGACGGCAGATCCATGCGGCCGAACCCGGGCAATCGACCTGGCTTTCGGCGAATGCGGGATCGGGCAAGACAAGGGTGCTGATCGACCGCGTGGCCCGGTTGCTGCTGGCGGGCACCGCACCGCAGAAGATCCTCTGCCTGACCTACACCAAGGCGGCGGCCGGCGAGATGCAGAACCGTCTCTTCGAGCGGCTCGGCACGTGGGCGATGCTGCCTGAGGCGAAGCTCCGCGAGGCGCTCCGGGCGCTTGGCGCCGATGTCGCGGTCACGCCGGAAACGCTTGCGGCGGCGCGGCGGCTCTTTGCGCGGGCGATCGAGACGCCGGGCGGGCTCAAGATCCAGACCATCCATTCCTTCTGTGCCGCGGTCCTGCGGCGCTTCCCGCTCGAGGCGCTGGTGTCGCCCGACTTCACCGAGCTCGACGATCAGGCCCGGCGGCAGCTCTATGCCCAGATCCTCGACGAGATGGCCGACGAAACCCGGCCCGGGTCAGATCCGGGCGCCGTCGACGCTCTGGCCAGCCTGCTCGGCGGCGAGGATCTCGATCACTTTCTGGACAGGATCGGCCAGAACAGAGACGGTTTTCAGGCGCCACTTTCTCGCGCGGATGCGGTCGTGCTCTTCGGCTTGCCCTCCGGTTTCGACGGTGACGCGTTGCTGCGTGAAGTGTTTTCCGGCGGCGAGGCAGCGCTCATGTCGCGGCTCCGCGACATCCTCGGCAACGGGTCGCCGAGTGAGCGCAAGTCCGCCGAAACGCTCGTAGGGCTTACGGCCGAGTTGCGGTCGCCCGAGGATCTGGCCCTGCTTGAACGGGTCCTTCTGCGGGGTAAGGACGCCGAGAAGCACGGCCCCTTTACCGCCAGGATCGGCGATTTCCCGACCAAGACCACCCGCGCAAACGCGGCGGCCGAGCTAATGCCGGATCTGGAGGCGCTGATGCTTCGGGTCGAGGCGGCGCGGCCCCGCCGGCTCGCTCTCGCCGCGGCCGAGCGCGCCGCGGCCCTGCACCGCTTCGCTGTCGCGTTTCTGGCTCGCTACGACGCGCACAAGGCTGCTCGCGGGTTCCTCGACTTCGACGACCTGATCCGGCGCACCGCGGCGCTCCTGTCGTCGCAGTCGGTGGCCTCCTGGGTGCTCTACCGGCTAGACGGAGGGATCGACCATATGCTGGTCGACGAGGCGCAGGACACGAGCCCGGCACAATGGGAGGTGATCGCGCATCTGGCGCGCGAATTCACCGCGGGCGAGAGTGCGCGGGAAGTGGCGCGAACGCTCTTCGTTGTCGGAGACAAGAAGCAGTCGATCTATTCGTTCCAGGGCGCCGATCTGGGCGTGTTCGACCGCATGCGCGAGGATTTCCGGACGCGCCACCACGCCGCGCAGCTGCCATTCCAGCCACTTGAGCTAGTTCATTCCTTTCGCTCGTCCTCGGCCATTCTCGATGTCGTGGATCTCACCTTCGACGATCGCGCCGGAACCGGGCTCGGCGGGGCGCCAAAGCACCGGGCGTTTCACGAGACACTGCCCGGTCGCGTCGACGTCTGGGCCCAGGTGCCCAAGACCGAGAAGCCGGATCAACGGGAGTGGTTCGAACCGGTCGACATCCTTGCCGACGATCACCATGCCGTCGTGCTGGCCAAGCGCCTTGCGCGGCAGATCCGCCGGATGATCGATGCGGGCGTGCGAATCCCGAAAGACTCCGGCAGCAAGGCGGTCGACGCGGGAGACTTCTTGGTTCTCGTCCAGCGGCGCTCCGACCATTTCCACGAGATCATTCGCGCCTGCAAGAAGGAGGGGCTCGAGATCGCCGGGGCGGACCGGCTTCGTCTCGGCGGCGAGGTCGCGGTGAAGGATCTCGTCGCGCTCCTGAGTTTCCTCGCGCTGCCCGAGGACGACCTGTCGCTGGCCTCGGCGCTGCGCTCTCCGCTCTTCGGTGTGAGCGAGGCCGAGCTCTTCGACCTTGCCCAGCCGCGGCCCGAGGGCGGTTTTCTCTGGAGCGCGCTCAGGGAAGGGGCAGAGGCGCATGGCGAAACGCTGGCTGTCCTCGACGACCTGCGTCGGCAGGCCGACTTCCTGCGGCCTTACGAGCTGCTCGAACGCATGTTGATCCGCCATAACGGTCGTCGCCGGCTGATCGGCAGGCTCGGGATCGAGGCCGAGGACGGGATAGACGCGCTCCTGGATCAGGCACTTGCCTATGAGGCGGGCGAGGCCCCGAGCCTGACCGGCTTTCTGGTCTGGCTCCAGAGCGAGGAGGTTACGGTCAGGCGGCGCGCCGATTCCGCGCCCGGAGCGCTGCGCGTGATGACCGTGCACGGCGCCAAGGGGCTGGAATCGCCGATCGTGATCCTGCCTGATACCGCCACGCCCCGGAACCCCCGACAGGTGCCGATCCTTACCGTGGGCGACCAGGCCGTCTGGCGGACACCCGCCATCGAAAGCCCCGCAGAGATCGCCGAGGCGGCAGCGGCCGAGGCCGCGCGGCGTCGGGAAGAGCGGATGCGGCTTCTCTATGTCGCGATGACCCGCGCCAAATGCTGGCTCATCGTCTGCGGTGCGGCCGATGCCGGCGATCCGGACAGCTGGTATCGGCTCGTCAAGGACGGTGCCGAGCGGGCCGGTGCCGTTCTGCTGCCCGCCGAGGACGAGGCCTTCGGCCCGGGATTGCGGGTCGAGCACGGTGACTGGCCGCCCAACGAACCGGCACCAGCCAGCGAGACGCCGGCGCGCCGTGTGGTTCTGCCGGACTGGGCCGAGACCCGCGCAGGCGCCCCGCCCGCATCCGAGGCAATGCTTTCGCCCAGCGCCCTCGGCGGCGCCAAGGCGCTTGCCGGCGACGCAGGTCTCGACGATGCGGCTGCCATGCGCCGCGGGACGCTGTTGCACGCGCTTCTCGAAGAGCTGCCGGACTGGCCCGAAACCAGCTGGCGGGCACTCGCGGACCAGGTGCTTGCGCGGGCTGCGCCGCCGGGCACACCGGCGCCGGATTCCGCCGAGACAGAGACACTTTTCGCAGAGGCCCGCACCGTCTTGCGCGCGCCGGAGCTGCGGCCGCTCTTTGCGCCCGGCACGCTCAGCGAGGTCGAGATCGTGGCGCCCGTGGCGGCGCTCGGCGGGCGGCGGTTCGGCGGCGCCATCGACCGGCTGGTCATCGGGCCCGAGCGCGTCCTGGCCATCGACTACAAGTCGAACGCCATCGTGCCGGACCGTCCGGAGGCGGTGCCCGAGGGTATTCTCCGGCAGATGGGCGCCTATCGCGAAATGCTTGCGGCGATCTACCCCGACCGGCGGATCGAGACCGCGATACTCTGGACCCGCACTGGCGCGCTCATGGCGCTTCCTCCCGAGATCGTGCGGGCAGCTCTTGGCCGCACTACCATCCCTTGACCTTCCGGGGTGCCGATCCTAGGTTTCATCAGCAAATTCCCGATTGGAGAAGACCAATGGCTACTCATGCCGTGACCGATGCGACGTTTGACGCCGAGGTGCGCAAGTCCGATATCCCGGTCGTCGTTGATTTCTGGGCGGAATGGTGCGGGCCGTGCCGGCAGATCGGGCCGGCTCTCGAAGAGCTGTCAGAGCATTATGCCGGCAAGGTGAAGATCGTCAAAGTCAATGTCGACGACAACCCGGATCTGCCGGCGCAGCTGGGCGTTCGCGGCATTCCCGCGCTTTTCATGTTCAAGGGCGGCGAAGTGATTTCGAACAAGGTCGGCGCCGCGCCGAAGGCCGCGTTGCAGAGCTGGATCGAAACCGCGATCTGAATTCGCCGCGCAATTCCTGGCTATGGGCGCCCTCGGGCGCCCTTTTGCTTCGGCGGTTGCGGGACGGGTCCGCCGGCGCCATATAGGACCGAACCAACGGAGACCAGACATGGCCGATACCGCATTCCCCGGCTGGCACGGCACCACGATCCTCGGCGTGCGCCGGGGAGGAGAAGTCGTGGTTGCCGGTGACGGCCAGGTCAGTCTCGGCCAGACGGTGATCAAGGGCACGGCGCGCAAGGTGCGCCGGCTCGCGCCCGGCGGGCGCGACGTCGTCGTCGGCTTCGCCGGTTCGACGGCGGATGCGTTCACGCTTCTCGAGCGGCTCGAGAAGAAGCTCGAGGCGGCGCCGGGGCAACTTACCCGTGCCTGCGTCGAACTCGCCAAGGACTGGCGCACCGACAAGTACCTTCAGAAGCTCGAAGCGATGCTGATCGTCACCGACGGCACGACGCTGCTCGTGGTAACCGGAGCCGGCGACGTTCTGGAACCAGAGCACGATGTCGCGGCGATCGGATCGGGCGGCAACTTCGCGCTCGCTGCCGCGCGCGGGCTCATGGAGACCGATCTTCCGGCCGAGGCGATCGCCCGCAAGGCGATGGCGATCGCCGCCGATATCTGTGTCTACACCAACGGAAACCTGACAGTGGAGACGATTCGTGGCTGACCCGAAAGCCGGCATGAGCGCCGAGGATGTCCGCGCCGCCGTGCGCGCGGGGATCCTGACCGAAGCACAGGCGGCCGAGCTCAAGGTATTGTCGGAGGAACGCGCGGGGACGCGGGCCGCGCATACCTCCGAAGACGAGCCGTTCGAATTCTTCCGAGGCTTCGCCGAGGTCTTCGTCGCGATCGGGCTTGTCATCCTGCTCGGCGGCATCACCTTGATGCTGACCACGGTCGGGGGGCCGGGTATCCTCGTGGCGATTCCCGCGATCCTGGCCGCCGCCGCCTGGTGGATGGCGCGCTATTTCACCCTGCGCTGGCGCATGAACCTGCCGTCGATGGTGCTGGTCAGCGCCTTCGGCACGGGCATCTATGTCTCGGCGCTGACGGCGCTCTTCCAGTCCGGTGCCGGCATGCGGGCAACCGGGTTCGTGGCTGCCGCAGTTGCGGCCTGCGCCAGCTATCTCTGGTTCCGGCGCTTCCGCCTGCCGTTCTCGATGTTCGTCACCGGGAGCTTTGCGCTTCTGGCGACCTATGCGGCCTTCATCCAGCTCAGCCCGGCTGCGAACGATCTCGATTCCGTCAGTTCGTGGATTCAGGGCTTCACGCCTCGCGGCAACCTGACGTTCGCTTCGCTCGTCTTCGGCATGGCCGCCTTTGTCGCGGCGATGCGGTTCGACCTGCGCGATCCGCACCGCGTCGGCCGAGATGCCGCGACGGCCTTCTGGCTGCACCTTCTGGCCGCCGGCGCGCTCGTGAATGCCACCGTCGGGCGCGTCTATTCCGGGGGCGGGTTCCTCGGCGGCGGTTCGGCGAACATGGTGCCGACGATCCTGGTTCTCGCCGTCTTTGCTGTCGTCGCACTGGTCATCGACCGGCGGTCGTTTCTTTCGGCCGGCATCGTCTACATCGGCGCGGTGGTCTATTGGGCGGTGGCCGGCGACCGCAGTGCGACGATGGCCGAATGGGCCACGATCCTGATCCTGATCGGGCTCTTCTTCACCGTTCTCGGCACCTGGTGGCATCCGCTGCGCGGTGCGCTCATGCGCCTGTTGCCCGATTTTCCGGGCAAGTCGCGCCTGCCACCCTATTCGGAGCGTTCATGACCAGCCTCACACCGCGCGAGATCGTTTCGGAGCTCGACCGTTTCATCATCGGCCAGGCGGCCGCCAAGCGCGCCGTCGCCGTGGCGCTGCGAAATCGCTGGCGTCGCAAACAGCTCGGCGACGATCTGCGGGACGAGGTCTATCCGAAGAACATCCTCATGATCGGCCCGACCGGCGTCGGCAAGACCGAGATTTCCCGACGGCTCGCCAAGCTCGCGCGGGCGCCCTTCATCAAGGTCGAGGCGACCAAGTTCACCGAGGTCGGCTATGTCGGGCGCGATGTCGAGCAGATCGTGCGCGATCTTGCCGACGCAGCGATGGTGGAAACCCGCGAGCGGATGCGCGAGGAGGTGAAGGCCCGCGCCCACCGCGCCGCGGAAGACCGCGTGATCGAGGCGCTGGCCGGCACTGATGCGCGCGAGCAGACCCGCGAGATGTTCCGCACGCGGCTGAAGAAAGGCGAGCTCGACACGACGATGATCGAGATTGAGGTCACCGATGCACCGCCGTCGATGCCGATGATGGAGCTGCCCGGGCAACCCGGAATGGGGATGATGAATCTCGGCGACATCTTCGGAAAGGCCTTCGGCGGGCGCCGGATACGCAAGAAGCTGACCGTCGCCGACAGCTACGAGATCCTGATTTCGCAGGAGGCCGACAAGCTTCTCGATGACGATACCGTCAAGGCGGCCGCGCTCGATGCGGTGCAGGAGAACGGCATCGTCTTCATCGATGAAATCGACAAGGTCTGCGCCCGGGCCGAGACGCGCGGCGCCGATGTAAGTCGCGAGGGCGTGCAGCGCGACCTGCTGCCGCTGATCGAGGGCACGACGGTTTCGACGAAGTACGGGCCGGTGAAAACCGACCACATCCTCTTCATCGCCTCGGGCGCCTTCCACATCGCCAAACCCTCCGATCTGCTGCCCGAACTGCAGGGCCGGCTGCCGATCCGGGTCGAGCTTTCCGCGCTTACCGAGGAAGACTTCGTCCGCATCCTGACCGAGACGGACAATGCGCTGACGCGGCAATACGCTGCACTCATGGCGACCGAAGAGGTGAGCGTGGAGTTTACCGGTGACGGCATCGCGGCGCTGGCGCGGCTGGCGGCCGAGGTCAACCGCAGCGTCGAGAACATCGGCGCCCGACGGCTTTACACGATCATGGAGCGGGTTTTCGAAGACCTTGCGTTTACCGCCCCCGATCGCGGCGGCGAGGCAATCACGATCGATGCCGGTTTCGTCGAGGCCAATGTCGGCGAGCTCGCCCGTTCGGCCGATCTCAGCCGCTACGTCCTGTGATCTGGCGGCTTCTCCCGCAGCGTTTCCGGTAGCGAAGGCGCAGGCGCCGGGCTAGGGTTCGCGCATCAACTGCAGGTGAGTGATGGCGCGTATTCTGGTGACCGTTCTGGCGATGATGCTTGCGGCGGGCTGTGCGCCGCGCGGCGCGATTACGCTTGATCCGGCCGCCGCGCGCGTTGGTCATGTCGAGACGATCTTCGTCGGCACCACCCGCGCCCCCGATCCGACAACCGGCGAGGCGTTCAGCGCCGAACGCAGCACCGAGACGCGTTTCGCGCGGCTCGACATCTCCGTGCCTCCCGACCGGCGCCCCGGCGCGATCGCCTGGCCGCGACCGCGGCGCGCGCCGGATCCGGCGACTGAGTTCCTGACCGTGGATGAACGGTCCTATGGCACGGCGAAGGCCTTTCGTGCCGACCTCCGCGCGGCGCTCATGGCACGTCGTCCCGGCGCGCGCGAGGCGGTCGTCTTCGTGCACGGGTTCAACAGCAACTTCGCCGAGGGCGCCTACCGACTGGCACAGATCGGCGACGATCTCGATCTGACGGGCGTGCTCGTGCACTACTCCTGGCCCTCGCGCGCGCATCCGCTCGGCTACGCCTATGATCGCGACAGCGCGCTCTTTGCGCGCGACGGGTTGCAGGCCTTGCTTGACGAGGTCGTGGCGTCCGGCGCGGAACACGTGCTTCTGGTCGCCCATTCGCTCGGATCGGCCCTGACGATGGAGGCGCTGCGGCAGATGGCGATCGGGGGCGATCGCCGTGCGATGGCGCGCATCTCCGGCGTTGTCCTCCTGTCGCCGGATATCGATGTCGATGTGTTTCTGGCGCAGGCGGAACGGATCGGAAAGCTTCCCGAGCCGTTCCTGATCTTCACCTCCAAGAAGGACCGGGCTCTGGCGTTGTCGGCGCGCCTCACCGGAGAGGCCCAGCGGCTCGGAAACCTGCGCGACGTGTCACGGCTTGCCAACCTCAAGGTCACGGTATTCGACACGACCGCGTTCTCTCAGGGGCTCGGGCATTTCGATTCGGCGAACTCGCCGGCGCTTCTGGCACTGCTCGGGCGCATTTCCGAGGTCGATTCGGCCATCGCCGCAGATGCCCAGACGCGCGTCGGGCTTCTGCCGGGCGCGGTGCTGACCGTTCGCAGCGCAACCGAGATCGTGCTGTCGCCGGTTACCGCGCTCAGCGGTCTGAGCCCCTAGCGCCTGAGATAGACGTAGAACGCCCCGGTGCCGCCGTGACGAGGATGGGCCTGCAGCACCTGCTGGACGACTTGCCCCAGCGGCGGCTGTGCCAGCCAGTGGGGCACCTGGTGCCGCAACGCCCCGATGCGCTGCGGCATCGGCCCGTCGCCGCCATCAGGCCTACCCTTTCCGGTGATCACAAGGACGAGCCGGCGCGCGTCGGCCTGCTGCGCGAAGAGGAAGCGGATCAGCGCCGGATGCGCCTCGGCAAGTGTCATGCCGTGCAAGTCGATCCTTGCCTCGGGGGCAAGGCGACCGCGTTGCAGCTTTCGGTGCGTGCCGTGGTCCATGCGCAACGGCCGGCGAGCGACCTCTTCCTCGAGAGGGCGCCGCAGATCGTGGCCAGCCGGAAGGCGGGGGGCGTTCTGGCCGATAGCAAAGGCGCCGATCGCGGCGCGGGGCGCCGCGAAGGCGCGCTTGGGCCCGGGTGTCGTCTCGGCCGCTTCCTTGAGGCGCGCGGGCGGCCCCATCGGGTTCGCCGAGGCTGCAACCCGATTCCAGAGTGCGCGTTCGTCGGGGCTGAGGCCACGCGGTGGGCGGCGCTTCATCCGAACCTCCCGGCCCGCGGGCCAAGCGGCAGGATCCGGCCGGTCTCGTGCAGGGAACCGGCGCTCTCGCCGGCGGCGGCGCCGGTGCCGAAGAAGAGATCTGCGCGGTCGGGCCCGGTGATGGCGCCGCCAATGTCCTGCGCGATCATGAGACGGGCGCCGCCGCTCCAGACGACCCAGACCGGCGAGCCGAGCGCGATGTGCGCGGGGTCGACGGCGAGACTGCGCAGCGCCGTCAGCGAGCGGCCAAGCGCGCCGGGCGGCCCGAGACCTTCGGCGAGATCGAGGGTGCGGAAGAAGACGAACGACGGGTTGTGCCGCAGCAGAGCCGGCACCTCGTCTGGGTGGGCGGCCGCCCAGGCCCGGATTGCCGCCGCCGAAATGCTTTCCGCCGGGACGGCGCCACGGCGGACAAGCTCCGCCCCGATCGACCTGTAGGGGTGGCCGTTCTTGGCCGCATAACCGAGCCTCAGCGTGCCACCTTCGGCGAGCCTCACGCGGACCGAGCCCTGAACCTGCGCCAGAAACGCCTCGAGCGGCGATGCGAGCCAGACGAGTTCCAGCCCGTCGAGCAGCCCGTGTTCCTCGATCTCGCTGCGGGGCGACCAGGGCATTGCGCCTTCGAGTGCGGCGGGAGGCGCGTAAAGCGGATGGCGGAATTCCGCATGGCGCCGGCGGCTACCCGCGAGCTCGGGCTCGTAATAGCCCGTCAGCAGCGCGGCGCGCGCCGGCCCCAGCGCTTCGAACCTGCCCTCGAAGAAGTCGCGCGCAGACGCCGGCTCGGCGGAGGGGAGCGGCCATTCGGGGCCGAGCCTGTCGGCGGTAAGGAGATAGGCAGCCAGAGCCGCGGCGTGGTCATCCTCGGACCAGCCGGCGAATGCCGCCAGGCCGTTGGCGGATGGCCGGGCCATCACTCGCCGGTTGCGACGAGCTGCCAGTTGGGGTCGGCGGCACCCATGGTGCGCCCGAAGGTCCAGACGTCACGCTGGCGCCGGACCTCTTTCGGATTGCCCTCGACCACCTCGCCGGAAGCATCGCGCGCAGCGGAGATGAGTTCGCTCGCGAAGCGGACGGTGATCTCGGCCTCGTGGGTCCGCGGGTCGAGCTCGGCGTTCTGGAGGCTCACCTCGCGCAGGCCGAGAAACTCGGCCGTCACCGTCAGGCCGCGTGCCTTGCGCGCCGCGACGGCCTCCGAGAATGCCTCGTTGACGTCGGCGGACAGGAAGGGTGTCACACTGTCGAGATCGCCCTTCTCGAAGGCGGTCAGGATCAGCTCGTAGGCGCTTCGGGCGCCATGCAGGAATTCGGCCACCGAAAAGCCGGGCTCAAGCTGCTTCATCGCGGCAAGTGCCTTGGCCGCGTCGCTGCCCGGCGCCGCGTGATCCGAGATGTCGCTGTCGGGGCCGCCCTCGATCACTTCGAAACGCGCCTTGCGCGTGTCCGGCACCGGCGGAGTCACGGAGGGCTTCTCGAATCCTTCTCGCGTGCCGAGCACACTTTTCAGCCGCAGGATGAGAAAGATCGCGATCCCCGCGAGCACGAGCAGCTGAATAATGGCGTTCGACATGCTTTCTACCCTTGCCGCAGGCCCCTGCCCGCTAAGATTGGTAAATTCCCCGGTCCTCACTTATGTAAGGTACGAGGTGGGTCAAGTCCATCTTGGGGACGGACGAGGATTCCATGTGGCTGTTCGCGGCGTTTGTGTTCATTCCGATCATCGAGATCGCCCTTTTCATCAAGGTTGGCGGTCTTATCGGCCTGCTGCCGACGCTTGCGATCGTTCTCGGGACGGCCGTCGCCGGCACGATGCTGATGCGCGCGCAGGGGGCCGCAGCGATGGCCGACCTGCGCGTCGCGCTGAGCGAGATGCGCGACCCGACCGAGCCGATTGCCCACGGGGCCATGATCCTTCTGGCCGGCGCGCTTCTGATCACGCCGGGTTTCTTCACCGATACGCTCGGGCTCTTGCTTCTGATCCCCGCGGTGCGGCTGGCAGTCCTGCGCTATCTCGCGCAGCGTGTCACGGTGGCGCGGTTCAGCGTCGGCCCGCAGCCGGGGGCGGGCGGCACCACCGCGCCTCATCGCCCCGATGTCATCGACGGCGAGTTCATCGAGATCGACCCTGACGAGGTTCCGCGCCGCCGAGGGTCCGCGGACAGGTCGAAGGATGCAGCCGCGGGCCGGCCCGGAGGCGGGTCCGGCTGGACACGCCATTGAGACTTCCGGTCGCGGGTGCTAAACCGCCAGCGACCACAGTTCAGGCGGAGATCACGGCATGGCCGAGAGTGACAACGGCGCGGAGCCGCAGGCGACCCCTCAGGTGAAGATGAGCGTTCTCGGGCAGTTCGTCCGCGATCTCTCCTTCGAGAACATCGTCGCCCAGAAGGGGCTGACGAACGGCGAGGTGCAGCCCGACATCCAGGTTCAGGTCAGCCTCGATGCCCGCAAGCGCGCCGCGGACCACCAGTACGAGGTGGTTTCGAAGTTCAAGGTCACCTCGAACAACAAGGCGGACCAGGCGCCGCTCTTCCTCCTGGAGCTGGACTATGGCGCGATCTTCCATGTCGAGGGCGTCCCCGATGAGCAACTGCATCCGTTCCTTCTGATCGAGTGCCCGCGGATGGTGTTCCCGTTCGTGCGCAGGATCATCTCGGATGTCACGCGCGACGGCGGGTTTCCGCCGCTCAATATCGACACGGTCGACTTCCTCGCGCTCTATCGTCAGGAAATCGCCCGCCGCACCGCCGAACAGAGCGCCGTCAGGGTTTCCTGACCGGGGCTGCCCGGTCGCGGTCGTGGCCCGTCTCGCCGGTCATTCGGAGCGCGGCTTTGACCCCGATGTCAGTGTTGCGGCGCAACGGTTCGGTTCACAGTCGGCGGAGCTTGGCCAAGGGTGCTGGAAGTCGCGCGCGAATGCTGCGAGACTCGCGGTGAAGCAGCGGGCAGGGGCTGGATTTGCGAACGCGACCGAGATGGAGAAGCCTGGCGCGGGCGGGTGTTGCCGCAGCGGTCCTCTCCGCCGCGATTGGCGGCGATGTCGATGCGCTCGATCGGCTCGTGTTCGAGGCACCCGCCGCCGACGAGGTGCTTCTCAAGGTCTTGCGCGGCGCTTCGCTGACGGTGCAGGCGGAAGCCGACAAGGAAACCAGCGCCCAGTCCCTCTATGCGGCCGCGCGGGCCGACTACGCCAAGCTTCTGGGCGCGCTCTATGCCGAGGGCTATTATGGCGGCACGATCTCGATCCGCATCGACGGGACCGAGGCCGCCGGGATCGCCGCGCTCGATGCGCCGCGAAAGATCGGTACCATTCGCATCCGGGTCAATCCCGGGCCGCAATTCCGGTTTTCCAAGGCGCGGATGAAGCCCTATGCCCCGGGCACCAGGCTGCCGCCGGACTACGGCGATACCAAAGTCGCGAAATCGACGGCGATCGTCGCGGCGGCCACCGCCGGGGTCGAGGGCTGGCGCGACAACGGATATGCAAAGGCTGCGGTCGCCGACCAGTCCATCGTCGCCGACCACACCACTTCGACGCTCAGCTCGCAGATCATCCTCGCCCCCGGGCCGCGCCTGAGGTTCGGCGCCCTGACGATCACCGGGGCCGAGAGGATGCGGGCCAAGCCGCTCCGCAAGATCGCCGGCTTTCCGACCGGCGAGGTGTTTGATCCGGCAAAGGCCGAAAAGGTCGCCCAGCGACTCCGGCAGACGGGGGTGTTCCGCTCCGTCGCCCTGACCGAGGCGGAAACGGCGAACCCCGACGGCACGCTCGACTACACGCTGGCGCTCAGCGAAGAAAAGCTGCACCGGTTTGGCTTCGGCGGCGAAGTTGCGTCCGATCAGGGGCTGACGGTCTCGGGCTACTGGCTGCACCGCAACCTCTTCGGTGGCGGAGAGCGGCTCAAGGTCGATGGCGAGATCAACCAGATCGGCAACCGGAGCGGCGTCATCGGCTATTCGCTCGGCGCGCGGATAGAGCGGCCGGGCACTCCGGTCACCGATGCCTCGGCCTTTGCCGAGGTCCGGGCCGAGCGGGGCGAGCTTTTCAACTACCGGTTCGATTCGCTCGACGCCACGGTCGGGCTCAGCCGGATGCTGAGCGATACGCTGAGCGCCGAGGCCGGGCTTTCCTATTCGCTCCTGCGCGCCGACTATCCGTTCGGCGCCTACAACTACCAGACCCTTTCTTTGCCGATATCGCTGACCTGGGATCGCCGCGACAATCTTCTCGACCCACGCGGCGGGTTCTACCTCAAGGCCGGGGTGACGCCCTTCTACGGGATCGCGACCGCCGGATCGGGCGGTCAGTTCAAGGCCGACGCGCGGATCTATCGCGGCTTCGGGCGGGACGACCGGCTGGTTCTTGCCGGCCGGTTCCAGATCGGCACCGTCGTCGGACCGACGCTTTTCGAGACGCCGCCGGATCTGGTCTTCTTCTCCGGAGGTGGCGGCACCGTGCGGGGACAACCCTATCAGTCGCTTGGCGTGCGGCTGAGCACCAGCGCGGGGAACGCCATATCGGGCGGCCAGAGCTTCATCGGCGTCTCGGGCGAGCTGCGCGCGGACGTCACCGACACGATCGGCGCCGTCGCCTTTTACGATGCCGGCTTCATCAGCGCGGGCGAACTGATGAGCGGCAATGGCAAGTGGCATTCCGGAGCGGGCGTCGGGCTGCGCTATGACACCGGGGTGGGTCCGATCCGGTTCGACATCGGCCTTCCGGTTTCGGGCAAGACCGGCTCCGGGCCACAGTTCTACATCGGTATCGGGCAGGCATTCTGATGCGCCCGCTTCTCTTCCTGCTCGTCGTGCTCTTCTGGCCGCTTTCGGCCCTGGCGCAGGACCAGAGCGAGACCGAGCGGGATCGCGGGTTCCTGACCGGTCTCATCGAGGACAATCTTTCAGGCATCGGCCGGACAGTGCGGATTGACGGGTTCGCCGGCGCTCTGTCGTCGCGCGCCACGTTCGACCAGTTGACGATCGCCGATGCCGAGGGCGTGTGGCTCACCATCCGCAACGGGGCGATCTCCTGGAACCGTTCGGCGCTGCTCGGTGGCCGGATCGAGATCGCCGAGATGAGCGCCGCCGAGATTCTTCTTCCGCGCCGGCCGCAGAGCGAGGGTGGCGCGACGACGGCCTCTGGCTTTTCTCTGCCGGACCTTCCGGTGGCTGTTTCCATCGGCAATCTGCGCGCCGACAGGGTCGAGCTGGGCGAACCGCTCTTCGGTGCCGCGGCGATCGTCTCGCTCGCCGGCCAGATGCAGCTTGAGGGTGGTGAGGGGTCGGCCGAGGTCGCGATCACACGGACGGACGGCCAGCGCGGCACGCTTTCCTTCACCGGCCGCTACGCCAACGCGACGCGCGAAGGCACGCTCGATCTGCTCGTCTCCGAAGGGCAGCGCGGCATCGCCGCCTCGCTCATCGGACTGCCGGGCGAACCGTCGATCGAGCTTGCGGTGCATGGCGCCGGGCCGATCGATGCCTTTCACACCGAAGTCGCGCTCAAGACGGACGGGGTTTCGCGGCTGAAGGGCAGCGTCGATCTGCTTGCCAAGAGCACCGCGACCGGTGCGACCGAACGCAGTTTCAGCGCCGATTTCCGCGGCGACGTTGCGCCGCTCTTCCTGCCGGACTACCGCGAGTTCTTCGGCGACGACGTGACGCTGCAGGCCGAGGGGCGCAGCGACGCGGCCGGGGCGCTTTCGCTCAGCCGGCTCGAATTGCGGTCGCGCGGGCTTGATATCAACGGGCGCCTCGACCTGGCGGCGGGCGGTCAACCGCTCGCGGCGGCACTGACAGTGACGCTCGGACTCGACGGAAAGGGCGAGGTGCTTCTCCCGCTCAGCGGCGAGAAGACATGGGTCAGATCCGGCAAGCTCAACTTTCGCTATGATGCCGCGCAAAGTTCCGCCTGGGCGCTCGAAGGGTCTGTCGGCGGGTTCCGGCGTGCAGGCCTTGCGCTTGACACGCTCGCGCTCGATGGCTCGGGCGTCATCACCGGCCCTGTCATCAGCCCCGGTTCGCCGCTGCATGCCGATGGCTCCGTGAAACTCGCCGCGCAGGGCATCGCGCCCGGCTCGGAGGCAATGAAGCAGGCGATCGGCGATGCGGTGCAGGGCAAGGTCCGCTTTGACTGGAGCGCGGGCGAGCCGCTGGCGCTGCCCGAAGTGTCGGTGACGGGTGCCGACTACGGGGCCGAGGCCGCCCTGTCGATCGACTTCGGCGATGGCGGTGCGACGGCGGATGGCACGGTTCGCGGCACTGTCGCCGATCTGGGCCGGTTTTCGGGCGTTGCCGGGCGCCCGCTCGGCGGGGCCGCAACTCTGGATCTCTCCGGGTCGGCGGGTGTGCTTTCGGGTTACATCGATGCCACAGCCCATGTCGCGGGCACCGGCCTCAG
Organism: Albidovulum sp.; assembly: GCA_020637635.1. Classification (GTDB taxonomy): domain Bacteria; phylum Pseudomonadota; class Alphaproteobacteria; order Rhodobacterales; family Rhodobacteraceae; genus Albidovulum. Next base: position 483,070 of record JACKKB010000003.1, on the reverse strand, counting down.
TGCCGGCATTGCCGAACTCGATACGCTGCTCAAGGACCGCTCGACCGTCGATGTGGCTCTCAAGCGCGATGAGTCCGGCATCATCCTTCAGGCGCTGTCGGTCCGGGCCGCGACGCTCAGCGCCGATGCACAGGGCCATATCGGCGGCGGCCTCACCGATGTCACGGCACATGTGGACATGCCCGAACTGGCAGCACTCGGCCAGCGTTACGGCGGCGCGATCTCGGCCGACGGGCGGGTGCGGGGCGCCGGGGACAACGCCTATGACATCAGCGTCGAGGCCAAGGCGCAGGACCTCCGGGTCGGCCAGGCAGAGCTCGACCGGATCCTTGCCGGCGGCTCGCAGCTGTCGCTCGCCGCGCAAAGCGCCGATCGCCATGTGACGATCGAGGCGCTGACACTCAGGAATCCGCAGCTCAGCGCCGAGATCGCGGGCACCGTCGAGGATACGACGCGGCGGCTGACGGTCGACGCGCGGCTGAACAACATGGCGCTGATCGCGCCGGAATTTCCCGGGCCGCTCAGCATAACGGGAACCGTCAACGAAGACCTCTCGGGCTACACGCTCGATCTCGCCGCCCGCGGTCCCGGGCGCACCGAGGCCGCGGTCACCGGCACGGTCGGGACCGATTTCGCACGTGCGGACCTGACAGTCAGGGGATCCGCCGAGGCGGCTCTGATCAATCCGCTGATCGCACCGCGCACCGTCAAGGGACCAGTCGCGTTCGACCTTGGTCTCAAGGGGCCTCTGGGGCTTGCATCACTTTCCGGCCGGGTTTCGGCCGACCGGCTGCGGGTCGTGGCGCCGCTCTACGGGGTCGATTTCGTCGGTGACGGCGTTTCCGCGGACCTCGCGGGCGGGCGGGCCACGCTCGCGGCCAGCGGCCGGATGCGGGCGGGCGGGCGGCTGACACTTTCGGGGCCGGTCGCGCTCGCCCGGCCCTTCGACGCCGCGCTGCAGATCGGGCTCGACCATGTGCGGCTCCGCGACGCCGAGCTCTACGACACCGATGTCACCGGCACGGTGGCGATCGACGGGCCGCTTGCCGGTGGCGCCACGATCACCAGCACCGTGGCACTCGGGCCGACCGAACTGCGCGTGCCGTCGACGGGCTTTTCCTCGGGCGTCGATCTTGCGCTCGTCAAACACCGGGGCGCCTCCGAGAGGGTCAGCCGCACGCTCCAGCGCGCCGGCCTTGTCGACGACCAGGCGAAGGGACGCGACGGCGCGGTCTACGGGCTCGACGTCACGGTGGACGCGAGCAACCGGATCTTCGTCCGCGGTCGCGGGCTCGATGTCGAGATGGGCGGCGCGGTCCATCTTGGCGGCACGACGGCGAATGTCGCCCCGGCGGGTCAGTTCACGCTGATACGCGGCCGGCTCGACATTCTCGGCAAGCGACTCACGATCGACGAGGGATTGCTGCAGTTGCAGGGTGCGCTGGCGCCCTATGTCCGGTTTTCGGCCTCGTCCGAAAACAATGGCGTTACCGCGAGGGTCCTGATCGAGGGCGTGGCGACCGAACCCAGGATCACCTTCAGCTCTTCGCCCGACCTGCCGCAGGAAGAGGTCATTTCCCATCTTCTCTTCGGCAAGGATCTTTCCAGCCTGTCGCCCTTGCAGGCCGCGCAGCTCGCCTCGGCCGTCGCGACGCTGGCGGGCAAGGGCGGCGAGGGGGTGCTTGCGAGGCTGCGAAGCTCCTTCGGGGTCGACGATCTCGACGTGACGACCAGCGACACCGGCGAGGCCTCGCTGCGGGTGGGCAAGTATCTCAGCGAAAAGGTCTACACCGATGTTGCGATCGGGGCCGGCGGAACGAGCGAGGTGAACCTCAACCTCGATGTAACGCCGGACCTGACGGTGAAGGGATCTGTCGGTTCGGACGGGCAGACCGGCATCGGGATCTATTTCGAGCGCGACTACTGATCCCTCAGCCGGCGCCGTTCGGAATCGAGAAGCGCTCCGAGAAGCACGATATAGGCCGAGATGTAGAACCAGACCAGCAGCGCGGCGACGGCACCGATGGATCCGTAGATCCGGTTGTAGGTGTTGAAGTTCGACAGATAGGCCGAGAACGCGAGCGATGCTGCGGCCCAAAGAAGGGTCGCGAGCAGGGTCCCGGGGGTAAACCAGCCGCTTGGTCGGTGCAGGGGATCGACGCCCCAGCGATAGAAGAGCCCGAGCGCACTGAAGACCACGGTGAGCAGGATCGTCCAGGGCAGATAGCGCAGGACAAAGGCGTAGTTCATGCCGTGCGGAAAGAAGTTGAGCGCGATCGGGACAGCGACCACCGTCGCCAGCGCCATGAGCGCGACCACGATCAGCGCGAGCGTGATCAGGATGGTGCGCAGGAGCCGTGCCAGAACCGGTGCCGACGTGGGCCCGTGCACTGCGTTCAGGCCGGAAACAAGTGCCGCAACGCCGTTGTGGACAGCATAGAGCGCAAGGCCGAGCGAGACGGCGGTGGCCCAGCCGAGCGTCGCCGCCGTTGCGCCGAGGAGCGCGTCGAGCTGGCTCTCGACGAGGGTGTAGATCATGTCCGGAATCGCGCCATGTAGGCTGACGAGATAGTCGCGCATGACGACCGGATCGGCGAAGAAGCCCCAGATTGCGAACAGCGCGGCCATCCCGGGAAAGAGCGCGAAAAGCGCATAGTAGGCTACTCCGGCCGCGACGAGGCCGATGTTGCGCTCGCCGGCGCGGTCCCAGACCGCCCTGAGGAGCGCGAGTTGTGAGTAGCGAGGGCGCGCCTTCATGATGTCGCCTCGTCGATCGCGGTCAGGAATACCGTCTCCAGATGGCGCCTTCTCCCAGCGTTTCGACAAACCGGGCATGGGCGGCGCGCTCGGCATCGGTCAGGCGCGGGGGCAGCTTGGTCGGGCGCGGCGCCGTGCGCCAGGCGGTGACGCTGTCGCTGACAGCGGTCCGTTCCATGGCGGGCGCGAGCACGAGATCGGGTTGGCGACCGCCGATCAGTTCCAGATAGACCTCGGCGAGCAACTCGCTGTCGAGCAGCGCTCCATGTTTCTCGCGCGCGGAGTTGTCGATACCGAAGCGCCGGCAGAGTGCGTCGAGCGAGGCCGGCGATCCCGGAAACTTGCGCCGGGCGAGCGCCACGGTATCGAGCGCCCGGTCGCCAGGGATTGGCGGCCGCTCAACCCAGCCAAGCTCGGCATTCAGGAACTTCATGTCGAAACTGGCATTGTGGATCACAAGGCGGGCATCGGCTCCGATGAACTCGAGGAAGGCGTCGGCAATGTCGAGAAAGCGTGGCTTGTCGCGCAGGAAGTCATCGCCGAGCCCGTGCACCGCGAAGGCCTCGGCCGGCATGGCGCGCTCGGGGTTGATGTATTGGTGATAGGTACGACCGGTCGGAATGTGGTTGACGAGCTCGATGGCCCCGATCTCGACGATCCGATGGCCCTCGGCGGGCTCGAAGCCGGTGGTTTCGGTATCCAGGACGATCTCACGCATTGGCTTTTCCGATCTTCGCCAGAATGTCTCGCACGGCGGCGCGCGCGTGTTCAAGGCTTGGCGTCCTGATCACCCAGGTCGCCCGGCGGCGCTTTTCCGCGTCGGGCATCTGGCGCGCCCGGATCGCCTCGAACTGGGCCTCGGTCATGCCGGGTCGGGCCAGAACCCGCGCGCGCTGGACGGCGGCTGGCGCCGTGACGACCACGGTCGCGTCGAGAGCGCTCTCGGCGTCGGTCTCGAAGAGCAGCGGAATGTCGAGCAGCACGATCGGGGCGCCATCCTCTGTCGCCGCGCGGATGAACTGCGCCCGGTCTTCGGCGACGAGAGGATGCACGGCGGCCTCGATCCGGGCAAGCGCGCCGGGCGTCGCGGCGATCCAGGCCTTCAGTCGGTCACGGTCGACGGCGCCGTCCGGCACCGCCTCGGGGCAGAGCGAGGCGATGGCCGCGGCACCAGCACCCCCCCGGTCATAGAGACGATGGACCGTGGCATCGGCATCCCAGACCGGAACGCCTTCGGCTGCGAACATCGCCGCCGTCGTCGACTTGCCCATGCCGATGCACCCCGTCAGCCCGAGAAGAAAGGGCCGCCTCATGCCCCAAGGACCGCGGCGCGCGTCGCCTCGTCGACCTCCGGCCGCTGGCCGAACCAGCGCTCGAATGCAGGTGCGGCCTGATGGATCAGCATGCCGAGCCCGTCCACGCAGGTGCAGCCGTTTGCCGCCGCCTCTTCTAGGAAATTAGTCCTGAGCGGCGCATAGACGAGATCGCTCACGGTTGCCTTGGGCGACAGCGCGTCGAGCGGCACGCGGAAGTCCGGCTTGCCCTCCATTCCGAGCGAGGTGGTGTTGACCACGGTCATCGCGCCATCGAGCATGTTGCCGGCCTGCACCCAGTCATAGGTGACGATCTTGGTGCCGAACTCCTGGCGCAATGCCTCGGTACGCGCACGGGTTCGGTTGGCGACGCGGATTTCCGGCACACCGACCTCGATCAGCGAAGCGACCACGGCGCGCGCCGCGCCGCCTGCTCCGAAGACCGCCGCCGGACCGGAATCCGGCACCCAGCCGGGCGCGTTCTGGCGCAGGTTGGCGATGAAGCCGTAGCCATCGGTATTGTCCGCGTGGATGCGCCCGTCCTTGCGGAAGATGAGCGTGTTCGCAGCCCCGATCAGCGCCGCTCGGTCGGTGACGACATCGGCAAGCGCCAGCGCGGATTCCTTGTGCGGGATGGTGACGTTCACGCCGACGAAACCCGCCTTCGGAAGGGCGTTGATCACCTCGCGCAGGTTGGCCTGCGAGACATCCATCGGGATGTAGTGCCCGCGGATTCCCAGACTGCGCAGCCAATGGGTATGAAGCCGGGGAGACTTGGAATGCGCGACCGGCGATCCGATGACGCCGGCGAGGGGAATTCTGGGGTGGTCGATCATGTGGCGATGTCGCCCCGATTTCCCAGCCACGTCAATAGCTCAAGTAGCGGCAGGCCGAGAACATCGAAGCTTGTGCCCTCGATCCGCTCAAAGAGCCTGACGCCTTCTTCCTCGAGCTTGTAGCAGCCCACGCTGTGGCGGACGCTTTCCCAGTTTCGGTCGAGGTAGTCGTCCAGATAGGCGTCGGAGATCGGGCGCATGGTCATCGTCACCTTGCCGACATGGCGCCAGAGCGGACGGACGGCCTGACAGACGACGGCCGCCGAAAAGAGCCGGTGGCTGCGGCCACGGAGCGCCTCGAGCTGGGCCCGGGCCTCTTGCCTGCTGGCGGGCTTTGCGAAGATCCGGCCGTCGCATTCGAGGATCTGGTCGCAGCCGAGCACGAGGGCGTCGCGGTGGCGGGCCGAGATCTTGCTCGATTTGGTCTCCGCCAGAATATCGGCGATGTCGCGCGCCGGAGCCTTCTCGGCCAGGAGCGCGGCGCGGATCGCCTCTTCGTCGATGCGCGCGGGAACGACTTCCGGCGCCAGGCCGGCTGCGCGCAGAAGCTCTGCCCGGATGGGCGAGGACGAGGCAAGGATCAGGCGCATCGTCTGTCCCCGACCGCAGACCTCGCCGTTCCCGGTGATGCCCGGACAGTGTGGACAATTCCCGTATGATCCTTGGGGCACTTTGGGAGCAAGGCCGGTTTCGCGCCGGCAAGGGCAATCGATCCAGATGTATCAAGGCGGACACGGCGCGATATGCAGCTGGGGATGCGTGACGAGGCCCTGCCGGGAGAACCTTCTGTCGCGGTGAAACGGGCGCGATCCATCCACAGGTCGGATCCTTGGGTCTTGTCGCAACATATTGTTATAGTTGACATATTATTGTCTTTCACAGGCGACTGTGGACAGGTCGACCGCAACCGGCGGGCTGGCGTGCCAAGGGATATCTTTCTGGAAAAGCCGACGATCCACATCATCCACCGGGCCTACAACAACAACTTTCTCTTCTTTCTATATAAAGTTAAGTAGAGGAGAAGAGCGGAACGGATGGCGGAGACGACGTGATTACGGATTTTCTCGCGACGGTCTATCCGTGGACCAAGGCCCTTCACATCATCTCCGTCATTGCCTGGATGGCCGGGATGTTCTATCTGCCGCGGCTGTTCGTCTACCATGTCGAACAGGTCGAGCCGGGAAGTGCCACGGACGCGATGTTCCAGACGATGGAACGCCGTTTGCTCAGGGCGATCATCAACCCCGCCAGTATTGCGACCTGGTGCTTCGGCCTGGCGCTTGTCTTCACACCGCAGGCCGGGGTCTACTGGACCGAGATATGGCCCTGGAGCAAGGCTGCGGCCGTGCTGGGGATGACGTGGTTTCACCACTGGCTGGCGCTTCGCCGCAAGGATTTCGCAAACGGAACGAATACGCGAAGTGGCCGCACCTACCGGATGATGAACGAATTGCCGACGCTCTTCCTGGTCATCATCGTCTTCTCGGTGGTGCTGAAGTTCTGAGCCCGGATTGACTCCCGACCGTGTTCGACGGTATTGGCTCGGCTGGACCGTCCGTCCGGCACGGTATCTTCCCCGAAATGACTGCGAGAGCGCGTGCGCTCCCCGAAAACTGGTTCTGCTATGACACAGGAACGTCTCAACCTGTCCGATCTCAAGGCGAAGAGCCCGGCCGATCTTCTGGCAATGGCCGAGGAACTCGAGATCGACAACGCATCGACGATGCGCAAGGGCGAGATGATGTTCTCGATCCTGAAGGAGCATGCCGAGGAAGGCTGGGAGATCGGCGGCGACGGCGTTCTCGAAGTGCTGCAGGACGGGTTCGGATTCCTGCGCTCGCCCGAGGCGAACTACCTGCCCGGCCCCGACGACATCTATGTGAGCCCCGACATGCTGCGGCAGTATTCACTGCGGACGGGCGATACGGTGGAGGGCGTGATCCGTGCGCCGGGCGAGAACGAACGCTACTTCGCGCTGACCAAGGTGACGCGGATCAATTTCGAGGACCCGGATCGCGCGCGGCACAAGGTCGCCTTCGACAACCTGACCCCCCTCTATCCCAACGACCGGCTGAAGATGGAGATCGAGGATCCGACGATCCGCGACCGTTCCGCGCGGATCATCGATCTGGTGGCGCCCATCGGCAAGGGCCAGCGGTCGCTCATTGTGGCGCCTCCGCGGACCGGCAAGACGGTGCTCTTGCAGAATATCGCGCATTCGATCGAGAAGAATCATCCCGAGTGCTATCTGATCGTGCTTCTGATCGACGAGCGGCCGGAAGAGGTGACGGACATGCAGCGGTCGGTGAAGGGCGAGGTCATTTCGTCGACCTTCGACGAACCGGCGACGCGGCACGTGGCGGTCTCGGAGATGGTCATCGAGAAAGCCAAACGTCTGGTCGAGCACAAACGAGATGTGGTGATTTTGCTGGACTCGATCACCAGACTTGGACGCGCCTTCAACACCGTGGTTCCGAGTTCAGGTAAAGTGCTTACCGGTGGTGTCGATGCGAATGCCCTTCAGCGCCCGAAGCGGTTTTTCGGAGCGGCGCGCAACATCGAGGAGGGCGGGAGCCTGACGATCATCGCGACGGCGCTTATCGATACGGGCAGCCGGATGGACGAGGTCATCTTCGAGGAATTCAAGGGCACCGGCAACTCGGAGATCGTTCTCGACAGGAAGGTCGCCGACAAGCGCGTCTTCCCGGCGATGGATATCCTGAAGTCCGGCACGCGGAAGGAAGAGCTTCTCGTCGACAAGAACGATCTGCAGAAGACCTATGTGCTGCGGCGGATCCTGAATCCGATGGGGACCACGGATGCGATCGAGTTCCTGATCTCGAAGCTGAAGCAGACCAAGAGCAACGCCGAGTTCTTCGATTCGATGAACGCCTAACTTGTTGTTATAAAACAATAGGTTAAATAGATGGAAACGATCTACGCGCTGGCGTCCGCACGGGGAAAGTCGGGCGTGGCAGTGATCCGTATTTCGGGCCCGGCGTCCTGGACTGCCGTCGGTCGGCTGGTGGGAGCGCTTCCGACGCCGAGAGTGGCGAGCCTCCGGCGACTCGCGCTGGCGGGCGAGGTCCTCGACGAGGCGCTCGTGTTGCTCTTCGAGGAAACCCGAAGCTTCACCGGCGAGGCCGCCGCTGAACTGCAGATTCATGGATCTCTGGCGACGACGGCGGCCGTGTTGCGGGCGCTGGGCGGGATGACGGAGTTGCGTCTGGCCGAGCCGGGCGAGTTCACGCGCCGGTCGCTCGAGAACGGGCGCATGGATCTTGCCGAGGTCGAGGGACTCGCCGATCTGATCGAGGCAGAGACCGAGGCGCAACGGAAACAGGCGCTTCGGGTGCTTACAGGCGCGATGCGCGCGCAGTGCGACCTTTGGCGCGCCGACATCGTCCGGGCGATGGCGTTGCTGGAGGCCACGATCGACTTCGCTGACGAGGATGTCCCCATCGACGTGGGACCGGAGGTGATGGCGCTTCTCGACGGGGTGCGGGCCACGCTGGGACGGCACCTGGCAGGGACAGGAGCGGCCGAGCGCGTGCGGGAAGGATTCGAGGTCGCGATCATCGGGCGGCCGAATGTCGGGAAGTCGACGCTTCTGAATGCGCTCGCGGGGCGTGAGGCGGCGATCACCTCGGAAGTGGCCGGAACGACGCGGGACGTGATCGAGGTGCGGATGGAGATCGCCGGGCTGCCGGTGACGTTGCTCGATACAGCGGGGTTGCGAGAAACCGATGACATGGTGGAGCGGATAGGGGTTGAACGCGCGCGCGCGCGGTCGCAAGGCGCCGATCTCCGGGTCGCGCTTGTGGAAGGCTCCGAGCAGCCTGATGGATTTGGCGAGGGCGAAGCGATTCTGGTGCGCGCGAAGGCTGACCTGGCCACCGGTCCGGTGCCCGGAGACGGGATCGCTGTTTCCGGCAGGACCGGCGCGGGGCTTGACCAGCTTGTCGCCGAGATCGGTCGGCGACTGGGCGTTATGAGTGCGCCTGCCGGGCTCCTGACCCGGGAACGACATCTGACCGCGGCGCTCCGGGCTACGGAGGAACTCGACCTGGCGCTTCGGTCGCTCTCCGACGGAGCTGGGCAGAGCGAGCTTGCGGCGGATCATCTCCGTCGCGCGGTGCGGGCGCTTGACTCTCTGATCGGGCGTGTAGATGTGGAGGATCTGCTGGACGAGATCTTCGCCCGGTTCTGCATCGGCAAGTGAAGGATGTTTCACGTGGAACATTTCGACATCGTCGTCGTCGGGGGCGGACACGCCGGAAGCGAAGCAGCCCTTGCGGCCGCGCGGATGGGTGCGACCGTCGCGCTGGTGACGCTGCGGCGCGAAGCGATTGGCGTGATGTCCTGCAATCCGGCGATCGGGGGTCTCGGAAAGGGGCACCTTGTGCGCGAGATCGATGCACTCGATGGTCTGATGGGTCGGGCCGCCGACCGCGCCGGTATCCAGTTCCGGCTGTTGAACCGGCGCAAGGGTCCCGCGGTCCAGGGCCCGCGCGCCCAGGCCGATCGCAAGATCTACAGAACGGCAGTGCAGGAGGTCGTCGGGCGGCAGCCGGGACTGAGTGTCATCGAGGGCGAGATCACCGACCTTTCCATATTGGAAGGCCGGATCAGGGGTGCGGTGCTGGCCGATGGGAGCGAGATCGGCTGTGGAGCGGTCGTCCTGACCTCCGGGACCTTCCTGCGCGGGGTGATGCATATCGGCGACCGGACGGAAACCGGAGGGCGCATCGGCGACAAGGCATCGGTGCGGCTTGCGGAGCGACTGGCGGCGCTGGATCTGCCGCTCGGAAGGCTGAAGACGGGGACGCCGCCGCGTCTTGACCGGACCAGCATCGACTGGGATCGGCTCGAGACCCAGCCGGGTGATGATGATCCGGTGATGCTTTCGTTCCTGAACAAGGTGCCGACGGCGCAACAGGTTCCATGCCACATCACCCACACCAACGAACGCACCCATGAGATCATCCGGGAGAACCTGGCGCGGTCGGCGATGTATGGGGGCCACATCCAGGGCGTGGGACCGCGCTACTGCCCGTCGATCGAGGACAAGGTCGTCCGGTTTTCCGAGAAGGATTCGCATCAGATCTTCCTGGAGCCGGAGGGGCTTGACGACAGGACGATCTACCCGAACGGGATCTCGACGTCTTTGCCAGAGAGCGTTCAGGAGGCCTATGTGCGCTCCATTGCCGGATTGGAGCGGGCAAGGATCCTGCAGCCGGGCTATGCAATCGAATACGACTATGTCGATCCGCGGTCGCTTCGGCCGACGCTTGAACTGCGCGCGGTCAAGGGGCTCTATCTCGCCGGTCAGATCAACGGGACGACAGGCTACGAGGAGGCCGGTGCACAGGGGCTTGTCGCCGGTATCAACGCCGTGCTTGCGATGCGGGAGAAGGACGCGTTCGTCCTGGGTCGCGCCGAAAGCTACATCGGCGTCATGATCGACGATCTTGTGGTGCGTGGCGTGAGCGAACCCTACCGGATGTTTACATCCCGGGCAGAGTTCCGGCTGTCGCTTCGCGCGGACAACGCCGACCAGAGACTGACGGGTCACGGCATCCGGCTCGGTTGCGTCGGCGACGCGCGGCGGCGGGCGTTCGAGGCGAAGACCGAGAAGCTGGCGCGGGGACGCGAAGCCCTGCAGGCGGCGGTATTCTCGCCGCAGTCCGCTGCCACTCTCGGCATTCATGTGAATCGGGACGGGCGCAAGCGGTCCGCCTATGACCTGCTTGGCCTGCCAGATGTGTCCTTCGACCAGATCGCCCCCGCGGTTTCCGGACTGGACGCGCTGGACGACGAGATCCGTGCCCAGTTGGGCCGCGATGCCCTGTATGCGACCTATGTCGAGCGTCAGAAGCACGATGTCGAGCAGATGCGCCGCGATGAGGCCGAGGCCATTCCGGACGAATTCGATTATGCCGCGCTCGGTGGCCTGTCGACCGAACTGCGCGGAAAGCTCGAGCGCACGCGACCGGGCTCGCTCGCGCATGCGGCGCGGATTGACGGCATGACGCCAGCGGCACTTGCCCTCATCCTGGCCCGGCTCAGAAAGGACCGGCGCCGGAAGGCCGCGTCATCATGACCGCAGATGACCTTCTTGCCACGCGCAAGGTTTCACGTGAAACATTGGAGCGGCTCATGGTGTTCGAGCGGCTACTCCGAAAGTGGAACGGCGCGATCAACCTTGTTGCGCCAGCAAGCCTCGACCATTTCTGGCGCCGCCATGCGCTCGACTCGGTTCAACTGCTCGACCGGGCGCCGGCGCAGGCGAGGCGCTGGGTCGATCTCGGCAGCGGCGGCGGCCTCCCGGGGCTCGTCGTCGCGATCGTCGCGGCGTCGGAGCGTCCGGATCTGTCCGTCACGATGATCGAAAGCGACGGGCGCAAGGCGGCCTTTCTTGAGGCCGTTGTCCGAGAGTGCGGCATTGCGAGCAGGATCCTCGCCGAGCGGATCGAAGGGGCGCCGGCGCAGGGCGCCGATGTCGTCTCGGCGCGTGCGCTGGCACCGCTTCCGCGCCTGCTGGGTCTCGCTGAACGCCACCTTGCCCCGGAGGGAACGGCGCTCCTCGCCAAGGGAGCGGCACATCAGCAGGAGATTGCCGAGGCGCTTGAACTCTGGCGCTTTTCGATCCAGAAGTGGCCCAGCCTCACCGACCCTTCGGCCGTAATTCTTGAAATCAAGGGACTTTCGCGTGTCTGACCCGACCCGGCCGCAGGGGCCCAGGATAATCGCGATTGCGAACCAGAAGGGCGGCGTCGGCAAGACGACGACCGCAATCAACCTTTCGGCCGCCCTTGCCGAAGAGGGGCTCAACATTCTGCTCGTCGACCTGGACCCGCAGGGGAATGCCTCGACCGGTCTCGGTGTTCTGGCGACCGATCGGGAAAAGACCACCTACGATCTCCTGATCGACGATGCACCGCTTGCCGACGTGATCCGCGAGACCGGCGTCGAGGGGTTGTGGCTCTGCCCTTCGACGACCGATCTTTCATCCGCCGATATCGAGCTGTTCGCCAACGAAAAGCGGAGCTTCCTGCTGCACGATGCGTTGCGTCAGCCCGCGATCGACGCCTACGGGTTCGATTATGTGTTCATCGATTGCCCACCGTCGCTCAGCCTGCTCACGGTCAATGCCATGGTTGCCGCACATTCGGTGCTCGTTCCGCTGCAGTCGGAATTCTACGCGCTCGAAGGGCTTTCGCAACTCATGCTGACGATCCGCGAGGTTCGCAACTCCGCCAACCCGCAACTGAGGATCGAGGGTGTGGTTCTGACGATGTACGACACCCGGAACAACCTCTCGGGCCAGGTTGAGGCGGACGCGCGCGAGAATCTCGGGACGCTGGTCTTCCAGACGCTGATCCCGAGAAATGTCCGCCTGTCCGAGGCGCCGTCTTTCGCGGTGCCGGTTCTGAGCTATGATACGATGTCGCGGGGCAGCATGGCGTATCGCGCGCTGGCACAAGAGCTGCTGGCGCGGCACAACCCGAACAGGTAGGGGGGACGGATGTCGGAGAAACGCGAGAAGCGAGGCCTCGGCCGGGGGCTGTCGGCGCTGATGGCCGATGTCAATCTGTCGCCGCGCGAGGGGGCGGATCAGGGGCCCGCGCGCCGGCCGGACCTGCGGGTGCCGGTCGAGCGGCTGGAACCCAATCCGGACCAGCCACGCCGGGACTTCGATGCCGAAGCGCTGAACGAACTTGCCGCGTCAATCCGGGAAAAGGGCGTTATCCAACCTCTTATCGTAAGGCAAAATCCAAGAAAATCAGATGGTTACGAGATAGTTGCCGGTGAAAGGCGATGGCGCGCCGCGCAGATCGCCCAGCTCCACGAAGTCCCGGTCCTGATCCGCGACTTCGACGACGGCGAAGTGCTCGAGATCGCGATCATCGAAAACATCCAGCGCGCGGACCTCAATCCGGTCGAAGAGGCGATGGGCTACCGGCAGCTCATGGAGCGGTTCGGGCACACGCAGGAAAAGCTGGCAGAGGGGCTTTCGAAGAGCCGAAGCCACATTGCGAACCTGCTGCGCCTCCTGACCTTGCCCGTCGAGGTGCAGGACTGGCTCCGCGGGGGCAAGTTGACTGCCGGGCATGCGCGCGCGCTGGTGACGGCCGAGGATCCGGTCGCGCTGGCCAGAAAGGTGATGTCCAAGGGGCTGTCGGTGCGCGAGACCGAACAGCTGGCGCGGGTCGCGGCCGGAAAGACCGACAACATGACGCGTCGCCGATCGGCGACCGAAAAGGATGCCGACACCCGCGCGCTCGAACAGGACCTGAGCGCCAATCTCGGACTCAGGGTGGCGATCGACCATCGCAGCGATGGCAGCGGCCAGTTGTCGATCGGCTACAAGACGCTCGATCAGCTCGATCAGCTCTGCCAGGTGCTGTCGACCACGCGCTAGCGCTCAGGCCAGGAGCGCGCGCAGGACCGCATTCAGCAGCGGTCGTCCGGCGGCCGTCGCAATCAGTCGGTCGCCCTCGCGGGCAACGAGACCGAGGTCCTCGACCGGGCGCAGCCGTTCGGCCGCAAGGGGTGCGCCGGCGATGTCGGCGAAGCGGTTCAGGTCGACACCTTCGGCCAGGCGCATCCCCATCATCAGGAACTCGCTGGCCCGGTCCTCACGCGACAGGCGTTCGCGTGACGCCTCGCCGGAGCCGGTGCGCTCCACCTGCCGGAGCCAGACCTGCGGCGCGGTCGGGGTATCGGTGGCATAGCGATCCTGCCCGAGCGAGAGCCTGCCGTGGGCCCCGGGGCCGATGCCGAGATAGTCGCCGCCCCGCCAGTAGATCAGGTTATGTCGGCTTTCGTCGCCCGCGCGGGCGTGATTCGAGATCTCGTAGGCTGGCATCCCGTGGTCGGCCAGGAGATCCTGGGTGACAAGGAACATGTCCGTGGCGAGATCCTCGTCCGGGAGCCCGCGAAGACCGCCCGCGGCATGGCGGCGTCCGAAGGCCGTTCCGTCCTCGATCGTCAGTTGATAGAGCGAGAGATGATCGACGGCCATCCGCAGGGCCTCGCGCAGTTCGGCCGTCCATCCTGCCAGGGACTGGTTCTGGCGGGCATAGATGAGATCGAAGCTCACGCGCGGAAAGCAGGAGCGCGCAATCTCGAACGCCGCGCGTGCCTCCGCAACCGTGTGGCGTCGGCCGAGACGCTGCAGGTCGGGGTCGTTCAGGGCCTGGATCCCCATCGAGAGCCGGTTCACCCCGGCATCCTCATAGGCGCGGAATCGGCCGGAATCGACACTGGTTGGATTGGCCTCGAGGGTAATCTCGGCGTCATTGGCCATGGGCCAGGTCGCCCGTACGGCGCCGAGGATCGCCGCGACCAGTTCCGGGTCCATGAGCGAGGGCGTGCCGCCCCCGAAGAAGACGCTGTTGAGGACCCTGCCTCCGGTTTCCGCGCCGGCGCGGGAGATCTCGGCAAGATAGGCCCTGCGCCAGCGGTCCTGATCGATGGTGGCCGCGACATGCGAGTTGAAGTCGCAGTACGGACATTTCGATGCGCAGAACGGCCAGTGCAGGTAGAGACCGAAGCCGCCGGCGCGCCAGTGCTCCACCTCAGGCCCCCGCGAAACGGGTGACGAACTTCCGGAAAGCGTCGGCCCGGTGGCTGATGCGGTTCTTCTCGGCCGGGGCCATCTCGGCGAAGGTGATCTCGTGCCCGGCGGGCCGGAACATCGGATCGTAGCCGTGTCCGTGTTCGCCGCGTGGTGGCCAGATCACCTCGCCTTCGACCTTGCCCTCGAAGACTTCGTCCTGTCCGCCGGGCCAGGCCAGCACCAGCGTCGCGCGGAACCGCGCGGTGCGCGGATAGGGGGCCGCTGCCGCCTCGAGCGCCTCCCATGTGCGCCGCATCGCGAGGCCGAAATCGCGGCCTTCGGGCGTCGCTGCCCAGTCGGCCGTATGGACGCCCGGGGCGCCGCCGAGCCCGTCAACCTCGATGCCGCTGTCGTCCGCAAGCGCGGGCAGCCCGGTCGCCCGGGCGGCGGCATGGGCCTTGATCCGGGCGTTGCCGACGAAACTGTCCTCGGTCTCGTCAGGCTCCGGAAGGTCCAGCGCCGCCGCGCCGATGCAGGCGATGCCGAAAGGTGCGAGAAGGGCCGCGATTTCCTCGAGCTTGCCGGCGTTGTGCGTCGCCACCAGCAGCCGGCCGCCCTCGAAGGTGCGCATCAGATCGCCGCCTTCTGCGCCGCCACGAGCTCCGCCACCCCGGCTTCGGCAAGATCGAGCAGCGCCGTCATCTCGTCGCGGCTGAAGGTCGCGCCCTCGGCGGAAAGCTGCACCTCGATCAGGCGTCCGCGCCCGGTCAGGATGAAATTTCCGTCGGTTCCCGCCTCGCTGTCTTCGGCATAGTCGAGGTCGAGAACGGGCTGGCCGGCGTAGAGGCCGCAGGATACCGCCGCCACGTGATCCACGAGCGGGTCGGAGGTGACCACGCCCGCCTTGAGAAGCTTGTTCATGGCCAGACGCAGGGCAACCCAACCCCCGGTGATCGAGGCGCAGCGGGTGCCGCCGTCGGCCTGGATCACGTCGCAATCGATGACGATCTGACGTTCGCCGAGGGCGACACGATCAACCCCGGCCCGTAGTGCACGGCCGATAAGTCGTTGAATTTCTTGCGTTCTTCCGGACTGCTTGCCTGCGGCTGCCTCGCGGCGGTTGCGCGAGTTGGTGGCGCGCGGAAGCATTCCGTATTCGGCGGTGACCCAGCCAAGGCCGGTGCCCTTCAGGAACGAGGGCGGCTTGTCCTCGATCGTCGCGGTGCAGATCACATGGGTGCCGCCGCACTTTATCAGGCAGGATCCCTCGGCATGTTTGGTGATGCCCGTCTCGATCTCGATCGCGCGCAATTGGTCCAGGTTCCGGCCGGAGGGGCGCATGGCATGTCCTTTCGTCTTTCCGCCCGTCCATTACAGGGCGGCCGCAAAGGGGTGCAACCCCGCATTGACGTGCCGCGTCCGGGCTTCTTATCTGTTCTGACCGTACGAGGGCCGAACAATGAGCGAAAGAACGGGCATTCTAGCCGAGATGAACGATCGGGCGCGCGAGGTTTTCCGGCGCGTCGTCGAGTTCTATCTCGAAACCGGCGATCCGGTCGGCTCGCGCACGCTCACGCGTTCGATGAACGAACAGGTCTCGGCGGCGACGATAAGGAACGTGATGCAGGACCTCGAGCTGCTCGGCCTGCTCGACAGCCCGCATACGTCCGCAGGGCGGCTGCCGACGCAACTTGGTCTGAGGATGTTCGTCGACGGGCTGATGGAAGTCACCGCACTGTCGCAGTCCGAACGCGGGGCGATCGACGCGACGGCCGGGACGAACGAGTCCGGCGTCACGACGATGCTGGACCGCGTGGGCGATGTGCTCTCGGGGCTTACCCACGGGGCAAGCCTGGTCCTGGCGCCCAAGCACGAGGCGGCCATCCGGCATATCGACTTCGTCGGGCTCGGCGCCGACCGGGCGCTGGTGGTGCTCGTGCATTCCGACGGTCATGTCGAGAACCGGGTCTTCGCCCCGCCGCCCGGGCATACGGCCTCGTCGCTGCGCGAGGCGTCGAACTTTCTCAACGCGATGGCCGAGGGCCGGACCCTTTCGGAGCTGCGCGCTCACATGGCGGCCGAGATCGCGAGGAACCGCCAGGCGCTCGACTGCGCCGCGCAGGCACTTGTCGAAAGCGGCCTTGCCGTCTGGGAGAACCCCGGCGGCTCGTCGGAGCGGCTGATCGTTCGGGGGAGAGCGAATCTCATCGACCAGGCCGACGAAGCGGATCTCGACCGGACCCGCACCCTCTTCGACGATCTCGAGCGCAAGCGCGACATCGCCGAGTTTCTCGAACTGGCCGAGGAAGGCGAGGGCGTGCGCATTTTTATCGGTTCGGAGAACAAGTTATTCTCACTTTCGGGTTCCTCTCTGGTGGTCTCTCCCTATATGAACGCTGACCGTAAGATCATTGGTGCCGTGGGCGTGATCGGGCCGACGCGTTTGAACTATGGGCGCGTCATTCCGGTCGTCGACTACACGGCCCAGCTAGTCGGACGTCTCCTGTCGGGAGAGCGGAAGGGGTAGAGCATGAGCGAGATGAAGAAGGACGAGATCGCCGAGGATCAGGAGCTCATCGGCGACGACACGCTCGACGAGGGCGCGGCGGTGGCGGAGATGGAGGCGCTGAGGGCAGAGCGCGACGAAATGCGCGACCGGTTCATGCGGGCGCTTGCCGATGCCGAGAACATTCGCAAACGCGGAGAACGTGACCGGCGCGAGGCCGAGCAATACGGCGGATCGAAGCTCGCCCGCGACATGCTGCCGGTCTACGACAACCTCAAGCGCGCGCTCGATGCTGCCACCGAGGAACAGCGCGAAGCGGCGAAGGCCCTGATCGAAGGCGTCGAGCTGACGATGAAGGAGCTCATCTCGATTCTCGGCAAGCACGGCGTCCAGGCAGTTGCTCCCGAGGTCGGCGAGACCTTCGATCCGCAGCTGCACCAGGCGATGTTCGAGGCGCCGGTGCCGGGCACGAAGGCCGGCGCCATCATCCAGGTGATGACCGAGGGGTTCCTTCTTCACGACCGGCTCCTGCGCCCGGCGCAGGTCGGCGTGAGCTCGACACCGGGGTCGTGATCGCGGAGGTGGCGGACGGGGGGTTTCCCCCCGCACCCCCCAGGGTATTTCGCAGCAAAGAAGCCGAAGTTCAGCGCTTGAGCTTTTCCTTGAGCGCATAGAGCGCATTCAGCGCCTCGATCGGCGTCATTTCGTCGGGGTGGAGGGAGGCGATCTCCGTCTCGAGGTCGGTGCGTTTCTCGACCGGCCTCCGGGCAGCGGGGGGCGCGGCGCTGAAGAGCGGCAGATCGTCGATCAGGGCGTGTTTTCGGGTGGCGCCCTCGCGTTCACCCTGTTCCAGTGCCTCGAGGACGACTTTCGCGCGGTCGACCACGGACGGGGGCAGCCCCGCCAGGCGCGCGACCTGCACGCCATAGCTGCGGTCGGCGGCGCCGTTGCGCACCTCATGCAGGAAGATCACCTCGCCTTCCCATTCCTTCACGGCGACGGTCGCGTTCTCGACCCCGTCGAGCTTCTGCGCGAGTGCGGTCATCTCGTGGTAATGGGTCGCGAAGAGCGCTCGGGTGCGGTTGACGTCGTGCAGATGTTCGAGCGTCGCCCAGGCGATCGAAAGTCCGTCGTAGGTGGCGGTGCCGCGGCCGATCTCGTCGAGGATGACAATCGCGCGATCATCGGCCTGGTTGAGGATCGCGGCCGTTTCGACCATCTCGACCATGAACGTGGAGCGCCCGCGGGCGAGATCGTCGGCGGCACCGACGCGGCTGAAAAGCTGGCTGACGAGCCCGATATGGGCGCGGCGGGCGGGAACGAAGCTGCCCGCCTGCGCGAGCAGCGCAATGAGCGCGTTTTGCCGCAGAAAGGTCGACTTGCCGGCCATGTTGGGTCCGGTCAGCAGCCAGATGGCCGGTGTGGCGTCGGCGGTCAGACGGCAGTCGTTCGCGATGAAGGCCTGGCCGCTGCGCCTGAGCGCGGCCTCGACCACCGGATGGCGGCCCGCCTCGACCTCGAAGGCGTGGCTGTCATCGACCTGCGGCTCGACCCAGTCTTCCGACCGGGCAAGATCGGCGAGGGCGGCGGCCAGATCCACTTCGGCGAGCGCCGCGGCGGCCTGCGAAATCGGGCCGGCAGCGGCGACAACCAGGCCCTTCAGGTTGTCAAAGAGCCGCTTTTCGACTTCGAGAGCCTGGCTGCCGGCGTTCAGGATCCTGGTCTCCATCTCCGAGAGCTCCACGGTGGTGAAGCGCATCTGGCTGGCAGTGGTCTGGCGGTGAATGAAGGTCTCGCTCAGCGGCGGGGAGAGCATCTTTTCGGCATGCGTCGCGGTCGTCTCGATGAAGTAGCCGAGCACGTTGTTGTGACGGATCTTGAGGCTTTGGATGCCCGTGCGGGCGATGTAGTCTGCCTGCATCCCGGCGATGACGGCGCGGCCTTCGTCGCGCAGGCGCCGGGCCTCGTCGAGATCGGCGTCGTGACCCGAGGCGATGAAGCCGCCGTCGCGGGTCAGAAGCGGCGGATCGGCCACGAGGGCCGCGGCGAGCGGGGACACGACGGCATCGTGGCCGCTGAGCCGTCGCGCCGCTTCGGCCAGACGCTCCGGCACATCGCCCTTCAGCATCTGCGCGAGCGAGGCGGCCTCGGTCAGGCCGGCCCGGATCGCGGAGAGGTCGCGGGGGCCGCCGCGGTCGAGCGCCAGGCGCGAGAGGGCCCGGTCGATGTCGGGGGCGCGGCGCAGGCTCTGTCTGAGAGCCGCGGTGAGCCGCGCGTCCTCGGCGAGATGGCGAAGTCCGGCAAGGCGGGAGCGGATCTCGGCCAGATCGCGCGACGGCGCCGAGAGGCGCCTTTCGAGGAGCCGCGCACCCGCGGCCGTGACGGTCCGGTCGATGGCGGCAATGAGGCTTCCCTCGCGGCTGCCGGACAGGCTGCGGGCGATTTCCAGATTGCGGCGCGTGGCCGCGTCGATCTGCATCGCGCCGCCGGGCAGTTCGCAGACGGGCGGGCGCAGGAGCGGCAGATTTCCGCGCTGAGTCAGATCGAGATAGTCGACGATGGCTCCGAGCGCCGAAAGCTCCGCCCGCCCGAAGTTTCCGTAGGCATCGAGCGAGGCGACCCCATAGAGATCGCGCAGCCGCCGCTCGGCCGACGCGCTGTCGAAGAAGCTGCGTGCCATCGCCGTCAGGGCGATATCGGAATCCGAGACGATTCCGGCCAGATCGGCCTCTCTTGCCTCGTTCACGAGAAGTTCGCGCGGGGCAATGCGGGCAAGCTCGGGGGCGAGTCGGACCTCGGGACAGGCAACGACACGCAGCTCTCCGGTCGAGATGTCGACCCAGGCCAGCGCCGCGTCGTCCCGGACCTCGGACCAGGCCGCGAGAAAGTTGTTGCGGCGCGCCTCGAGCAGCGAATCCTCAGTGAGCGTGCCCGGCGTCAGCAGTCGCACGACGTCACGCGCGACGACGGATTTCGAGCCGCGCTTCCTTGCCTCGGCAGGATCTTCCATCTGCTCGGCGATGGCGACGCGGAAGCCCTTGCGGATCAGCGTGAGCAGGTAGCCTTCGGCGGCGTGGACCGGCACGCCGCACATGTCGATGTCCTCGCCAAGGTGCTTGCCGCGCTTGGTGAGCGCGATATCGAGCGCGGCAGCCGCCGCTTCGGCGTCGGCGAAGAACATCTCGTAGAAGTCGCCCATCCGGTAGAAGAGAAGCGCATCGGGATAGCGCCCCTTGATCTCCAGATACTGCGCCATCATCGGCGTCACGTTGGCGTCGGCAGACACGGCACCCCCTCAGATCCCGCCGCGACCGTATTGAAGGATCGCAGAATGCGCAAACACTCCCCTGTGCAATCTTCCGGTGCGAATGTAGCGTCCCGCCCATGCGATTCACCGTGTTCCGCCGTTTTCTCGCCGCCTCCGGTCTTGCCAATCTCGGCGACGGGATCGCGCTTGTTTCCTGGGGCTGGATCGCGACCGCGCTGACCAGAGATCCCCTGCTGATCGCGCTCGTGCCGGTGGCGCTCAAGACGCCATGGTTCGTCTTTTCCCTGCCCGCCGGCATTGTGGTGGACCGGCACGACCGGCGCAGGCTCATCCTAGCCGCCGATACGCTCAGGGCGGTGACCTACGCGTCTGCGGCCCTTGCTCTCTGGTGGGCGTTGCCCTTCGGCGAGCCGGCCCTGCGGGGGACTGATCATCCGGGCGTCTTCGTCCTTGTCGCTGCCGCCGCGATCTCGGTCGGCCTTGCCGAGGTTCTGCGCGACAATGCGGCGCAGACGATGTTGCCGGCGCTGGTCCCGCAGGACGGCCTCGAACGTGCCAACGGGCGCCTCTGGTCGGTCGAATACGTGATGAACAATTTCATCGGGACGGCGGCGGCGGGGGTGCTCCTCGGTATATCGCTCGCACTGCCGTTCGGCGTGAATGCCGCGGTCTTGGCTCTGTCGGCAACCCTGGTGCTGCGGGTTGGAGGCGATTTCCGCGCAGATCCGGGCGAGACTGCGGACAGGCGCCGCTGGCACGAGGAGCTGCGCGAAGGCTTCGCCTTTCTCGTTTCCGATGAAATCCTGAGAAACCTCGCACTCCTGACCGGGCTCTTCAACTTCGCGTTCGAGGCGATGCTGATCACGCTTGTCCTCATCGTTCGGGAACGGCTTCAGCTGGGTCCGCTCGCGCTGTCGGGGATCATGGCGGCTGGCGGCGTCGGCGGTGTTCTGGCCGGAATGGCGAACGAGCGCCTGCTGCGCCTCCTGGGGAGGGCACGCTCCATGCAGCTCTGGCTTGCCGTGTCGCTCGTCTTTCCGTCCGCCGTTCTTTTCGCCGGGGGTGGCCAAACCGGCCTCGCGATCATCGCGATGGCATTCCTCGTCACGGAGTTCGGCAGCGTCATCTGGAACACCGTATCCGTCAGCTACCGGCAGCGGACAATCCCGCGGCGTCTGCTCGGCCGGGTAAACTCTGCCTACCGGCTTTTCGCGATCGGAATGGCCCCCCTCGGGATGTTGGCGGCCGGCCTTCTGATCCGCTTCAGCAGCAATGCAATGCCGCGCGAAGCCGCGCTTCTGGCGCCCTACCTCATGGCACTGGCCCTTCTCGTGGCGGGCTGCGTCTGTTCCTGGCGGTTTCTTGCCCGTGCCTTCGCAGTTGAGCCGCCCAGGTCGCCACGCTAAGACAGGTCCGCCCGAGGGGAGGAACCCGATGTCGCCGAAGAACCGCGTTACGCCTGACGAGGCGCTTGCCTATCACCTCAATCCGGTGCCGGGAAAATACGAGGTCGTCGCATCGAAGCCGATGGTGACGCAGCGCGATCTGAGCCTTGCCTATTCGCCGGGTGTCGCCGTGCCCGTTCAGGCCATCGCCGAGGCGCCCGAGACCGCCTATGACTACACGACCAAGGGTAACATGGTGGCGGTGGTTTCGAACGGGACCGCGATCCTCGGGCTTGGCAATCTGGGCGCGCTCGCCTCGAAGCCGGTGATGGAGGGCAAGGCGGTGCTCTTCAAGCGGTTTGCCGACGTGAATGCCATCGACATCGAACTCGACACCGAGGATCCCGACGAGATCATCCAGGCTGTCAGGCTCATGGGGCCGACCTTCGGCGGGATCAACCTGGAAGACATCAAGGCGCCGGAGTGTTTCATCATCGAACAGCGCCTGAAGGAGATCATGGACATTCCGGTGTTCCATGACGACCAGCACGGCACGGCGGTGATCTGCGCCGCAGGTCTCATCAATGCGCTGGAGATCTCGGGCAAGAAGATCGGCGAGGTGCGGATCGTTCTCAACGGTGCCGGTGCGGCGGGGATCGCCTGTCTGGAGCTCCTGAAATCGATGGGCGCACGGCATGACAATTGCATCATGTGCGACACCAAGGGCGTGATCTGGCAGGGCCGGACCGAGGGGATGAACCAGTGGAAATCGGCACATGCGGCCAAGACCGAGGCGCGCACGCTCGCAGATGCGATGAAGGGCGCCGATGTCTTTCTCGGGGTTTCTGCAAAGGGGGCGGTCACGGCCGCCATGGTCGCCTCCATGGCGCCGAACCCGGTGATCTTCGCGATGGCGAATCCTGACCCGGAGATCACCCCGGAAGAGGCACATGCGGTGCGTGAGGACGCGATCGTCGCCACCGGGCGATCCGACTATCCGAACCAGGTCAACAACGTGCTCGGCTTTCCCTATCTCTTCCGCGGCGCGCTCGACATCCATGCGCGCGCGATCAACGACGAGATGAAGATCGCCTGTGCCGAGGCGCTGGCAAGGCTTGCACGTGAGGATGTGCCGGACGAAGTCGCGATGGCCTATGGCCGCAAGCTCGCGTTCGGGCGCGACTACATCATTCCGACCCCGTTCGACCCGCGTCTCATCTACGTGATTCCACCGGCCGTGGCGAAGGCGGGTATGGACACCGGCGTGGCGCGCCGGCCGATCATCGACATGGAGGCCTATGCGCTCAACCTGAAGTCGCGGATGGATCCGACCGCCTCGGTCCTGCAGGGCATCCATGCCCGCGCGCGGGTCGCGCAGGCGCGGATGATCTTCGCCGAGGGCGACGATCCGCGGGTGCTCAAGGCGGCGGTCGCCTATCAGCGGGCCGGGCTCGGCAAGGCGCTGGTGGTCGGGCGGGGCGACGACGTAAGGAAGAAGCTCGCCGCCGAGGGGCTCGGCGACGCAGTGAAGGAAATCGAGGTGGTGAACGCCGCGAGCACCTCGCATCTCGATGCCTACAAGGATTTGCTCTATAGCCGGCTGCAGCGTCAGGGGTTCGACCGGCACGACATTCACCGCCTTGCCGCGCGCGACCGTCATGTGTTTTCGGCGCTCATGCTGGCCCATGGGCATGGCGACGGGATGGTCACGGGCGCGACGCGGAAGTCGGCACATGTCCTCGGGCTCATCAATCACGTCTTCGACGCACGGGCCGAGGACGGCGCGGTGGGCATCACCGCCGTCCTGCATCGGGGGCGGATCGTCTTCATCGGCGACACGCTCGTGCACGAATGGCCGGACGAAGAGGATCTGGCCGACATCGCGATGCGGGGGGCCGCGGTGGCGCGCGGCCTCGGGATAGAGCCGAGGGTCGCCTTCCTGTCGTTCTCGACCTTCGGCTACCCGGTGTCGGAGCGAGCGATCAAGATGCATATCGCGGCAGACGTGCTCGACCGGCGCGGGGTCGATTTCGAATATGATGGCGAGATGACCGTCGACGTGGCGCTCAACATGGACCAGATGGCCCACTATCCGTTCTGCCGGCTCACCGGGCCTGCAAACGTGCTGGTCGTTCCCGCGCGCCATTCGGCCTCGATCTCGGTGAAGCTGATGCAGGAGATGGCGGGCGCGACGGTGATCGGGCCGATCCTCACCGGCGTCGACAAGCCGGTGCAGATCTGTTCGATGGGTTCGACCGTGAACGACATTCTCAACATGGCGGTCATCGCCGCCTGCCGCATCGGGCATTGAGCCCTATTTGGCGAAGACCGCCTGGGCACCCCAGAGCGCCTTCACGCGGGCGTCGCGTCCGCAGGCCTTGCGGTAGAAGTGGTAGGCATCCGACTGCCGCTTGACGCCGGCGCGTGTCAGGACGAGCCCCTGGCCCTTGTAGTAGTCCTGATGTTCTGCGCCCGCCGGATAGAAGGCGCTGGCGGGAAGGATCTTGGTCACTATCCGGCGTCCGAGGGCGGTCTCGGCCTCGGCCCTTGCGGCCTCGGCCGTCGCGCGCTGGGCGGCGTCGGCCACGAAGATGGCGGTGCGATAGCTGTCACCACGGTCGCAGAACTGGCCGCCGGCATCGGTCGGGTCGACCGAGCGGAAAAAGAGCCGCAGCAGCTCCGCATAGCTGACCCGCGCGGGATCAAAGCGGATCTGCACCGCTTCGTAATGGCCGGTCCCGCCATGGCTGACCTGCTTGTAGGTCGGGTTGGCGACAGTTCCGCCCGTGAAGCCGGATACGACGCTCCTCACGCCCGGAACGCTTTCGAAATCGGATTCGACACACCAGAAGCAGCCGCCAGCAAGATAGGCGGTCTCGGTTGCGGCAGCCGCCGGAGTGGCGAGCAGGAAAAGTGCCAGAAGGAATCTGATCATCATGTGGTCCTCCGGTGGGAAACTTCCCCTGCGGAGGCCCGCTGAGCAAGCGCGCAAAGCGCCAATCACGCAAACGTGGCCGTCAGAGCCGCCGCCCGGCGGCGTATGTCAGCCCTTCCGGCGCGCCTTGCGGGTGGCGATCAGCCTGAGACGGAGCGCGTTCAGGCGGATGAAGCCCTCGGCATCCTTCTGGTCGTAGGCGCCGGCGTCGTCCTCGAAGGTGACATGCTTCTCGCTGTAGAGCGATTCGTCGGACCAGCGGGCAATGGTGCGGGCGGTTCCCTTGAACAGTTTCACCCGCACGGTGCCCGAGACATGTTCCTGGCTCTTGTCGATCAGCGCCTGCAACATCTCGCGCTCGGGGCTGAACCAGAAGCCGTTGTAGATGAGTTCCGCGTAGCGCGGCATGATCGAATCCTTCAGGTGCCCGGAGCCGGCGTCGAGCGTGATCTGCTCGATCCCGCGGTGGGCCTCCAGAAGGATCGTGCCGCCGGGCGTCTCGTAGACGCCGCGCGATTTCATCCCGACGAAGCGGTTTTCGACCAGATCGAGGACGCCGATTCCATGCTTGCCACCGAGCTCGTTCAGCCGCGTCAGGATCGTCGCGGGAGACAACTTCTCTCCGTCGATCGCCACGGCGTCGCCCCTGTCGAAGGTGATCTCGACGATGTCGGCCGTGTCGGGCGCCTGTTCCACCGGGACGACGCGCTGCAGCACGTATTCCGGGAACTCGACGGCCGGATCCTCCAGCACCCGGCCCTCGGAGGAAGTGTGCAGCAGGTTGGCATCGACCGAAAAGGGGGCCTCGCCGCGCTTGTCCTTGGCAATCGGGATCTGGTTCTGCTTGGCGAATTCCAGAAGCCGTGTGCGGCTCGTCAGATCCCACAGGCGCCAGGGCGCGATCACCCGGATCGATGGATCGAGCGCCGCCGCTGAAAGCTCGAACCGGACCTGGTCGTTGCCCTTGCCCGTCGCGCCATGGGCCACGGCATCGGCGCCGTGCCGGTGCGCGAGCTCCACCAGATGCTTGGAGATCAGCGGGCGCGCGATCGAGGTGCCGAGCAGGTAGAGACCTTCATAAAGCGCGTTGGCACGGAACATCGGAAACACGAAATCGCGCACGAACTCTTCGCGCACGTCGACGATGTGGATGTTCTCCTGCTTGATCCCCAGAAGCAGCGCCTTCTTGCGCGCCGGCTCCAGCTCTTCTCCCTGGCCGAGGTCGGCGGTGAATGTCACGACCTCGCAGCCATATTCGGTCTGCAGCCACTTCAGGATGATCGAGGTGTCGAGTCCCCCGGAATAGGCGAGCACGACTTTCTTGGGAGCGGACATGGGGCACCTCTGGTGGCGACGGATCGCGCCGCGATTAGCGAACTTCGGCCAGAAGGGCAAGCAAGGCAATGGCAGCGAAGAACCCGGCAGCGCGGGCGGCCGGGTCATTCAGGCTTTCGCGACGCTCAGAGGCCGAGCTGTTCGCGGATGAAATCGACCGCCGGCGCCGAAAGCGTGCGCCCGTTCGCAGCGGCCCGCAGCGCCTCCAACTCGGCCGCCTCCGCGTCCGACAGGCTGGTCTCGGCCATGCTGGCCGCAGTTGCGGCATCGCGCAGAGCAGATTCCGCTTCGGAGACGCGGTCTTCGGCGGCGGTGCGCCCGGCCGTGTGGGCATCCAGCGCCGCCATCTCGGCGTTGAACGCATCGAGAGCCGTCTGGTGGTCGGCAGCAGCAGGATCGAGAGCGGCAATGTCGGTCGCGATCGCATCGGCCGTGCGGCCGTCATAGGTCCCGTCGAGTGCCTCGAGCGCAGCGGTCGCGTCGGCAAGCGCGGTCTGGGCGGACGCAAGACCAGCCTCGGCCGCGTCAAGCGATTCACCCGCGGCGATCGTCGCCAGCGCGGCATCGCGGAATTCCGCGATGCGCCCGACCTGGCTGTTGGGCGCGGCGCCGGCCATGGCGCCTGGGTTCACGCTCGCGGCATTCGCGTCCTTGAGTTCCGATGCGATCGCGTCCCTGTTCTTGCCCTGCCCGGTCGAGGATTGCGCGGCTCGGGCGGCGCGGTTGCCGACGCCGCCGAACTCGCCACCTTGACGAGAAGTGCCTTCGTCGCCACCGTTGCCGTGGTCCTTGTCGTTCCTGGCGTAGGCCGCAGACGCGCCGAACGCCGGCATGCTCGCCGCGAGCGGGCTGAACGCAAGCACGGCCACGCCCGCTGCCGCAACCAGGGTTCTCTGCATCGCCATCGTCGTTGTCTCCGCCCTGCACCGAAGTGCTGTCTTGAGGTCATCAAGACCCCGGCCGGGTGGCGAAATTGAGGCGAATCTTCGCGGCAAAGCGCAAAGCTCGGGGCGAAGCCGAATGTCTTGCATCGCTTGACAGCACGGCCGGGGCGTGGCGGAAGTCTGCGAGCAAGGAAAGGGCCAATCATGGATGACTTCGCCGCGCGTGCGCGTGCCGCAACGGTGGCGCTACGCGACCTGTTTCCCGAGACCCCGCTGCAAAGGAATGCGCATCTTTCCACACGCTATGGTGCGGAGATCTGGCTGAAGCGCGAGGATTTGACCCCGGTCCGAAGCTACAAGCTTCGCGGCGCGGTGACCGCCATGCGCCACGCACTTGCCGACGGCAGCGCCCAGCCGCTCTTTGTCTGCGCGAGCGCGGGCAACCACGCGCAGGGCGTCGCCTTCGCCTGCCAGCACTTCGGGGTGAGGGGCGCGATCTTCATGCCGGTCACGACGCCGCAGCAAAAGATCGACAAGACGCGGACGTTCGGCGGGGATTTCGTCGAGATCTTCCTGACCGGAGACTACTTCGACCAGACGCTTGAGTCGGCGCGGGCCTTCTGCGCGAAAAAGGACGCCAGATTTCTGGCGCCCTTCGACGATCCCCAGGTCATTGAGGGGCAGGCGAGTGTCGCCGTCGAGATCCTCGAGCAGCTCGGGGCGGCGCCAGACGTCGTGGTTCTGCCGGTCGGTGGCGGCGGGCTTGCCGCCGGGGTTACGGGCTATCTCGGCAGTGCGGCACCCAAGACCGAGTTCCGCTTTGTCGAGCCGGCTGGGGGCGCGAGCTTCTCGGCTGCGCTGAAGGCGGGAGAACCGGTGACACTGAAGCGCGTCAACAGTTTTGTCGACGGGGCCGCGGTCGCGCGGATCGGCGAACTGACATTCGGGAGGCTGCGCCGGACCGATCCTTCGAACGTGCTTCTCGCCCCGGAGGACAGGATCTGCATCACGATGCTCGAAATGCTGAACGTCGAGGGTATCGTGCTGGAGCCCGCGGGCGCGCTTTCGGTAGACGTCCTGCCACAGATCGCCGAGGAAATCCGGGGCCGCACGGTTGTCTGCGTCACTTCGGGCGGCAATTTCGATTTCGAGCGCCTGCCCGAAGTCAAGGAGCGTGCCCAGCGTTTTGCCGGGCTCAAGAAGTACTTCATCCTGCGGATGCCGCAGCGACCCGGGGCGCTGCGGGAATTTCTGACGATGCTCGGGCCAGAAGATGATATCGCGCGGTTCGAATACCTGAAGAAGTCGGCGCGGAACTTCGGCTCGGTCCTGATCGGCATCGAAACCCGCCATGCCGAGAACTTCACACGTCTGACCGGGACGCTCGACGAGGCGGGCTTCAGCTATCGCGACATAACCGATGACGAGGCACTGGCGGAATTCATGATCTGATCAGGCGCGCGTTCGCTCGATACCGGAAAGGAACTCGGCCCGCGACAGCGCGTAGAGTTCGGCGATCCTATCGACAAGCCCGTCACCCGCCGTGCCTGCGCGCACGTGCTTTTCCCCGTCGCCGCAAAGGGCGCCGACATCGGTGAAGCCGAGATTGAGCGCGCCGCCCTTGAGAAAGTGCAGCGCCCGGGCCAGCGCCTCGCCGTCCTTCGCTGCACCGAGCTCGGCCACTGCGGCATCGAACTCCTCCAGAAATACAGCGACGACTTCGGCAAAGCCGTCCTCGCCGAAGTCGGCCTTCAGATCGGCGACCCTTTCCCAGCTGATCATCGTGGTCCTCGCGCTCCGTTCGAGCGCACCGTAACGGTCGGGCATTTCGGTCCGGTTAAGAGGGTCGTTCAGCCCGCCTTAACCCGGCGCGTCTAGAACGAGAGGTTGATGTAATGACGATTGCCGGGCCAGCAGTGACAGTATCGCCGAACGCCGAAGGGGAAGAGGAGCGCGCGCCCGCGGACAAGCCGCGGGTGGTTCTCGTCGTCGACGACAGCCGGCTGCAACGCAAGATCCTCGTCACGCAGCTGGCGCAATCACGGTTTCGCGTGATCGAGGCGTCGTCGGCCGAAGAGGCCTTGCGGCTTTGCGAATCAGAGCTGCCGGACATTGTCATCTCCGACTGGATGATGCCCGGCATGTCGGGACCGGCCTTCTGTGGCGAACTGCGCCGCCGCGTGACCGACCGCTATGTCTATTTCATCCTGCTGACGTCGAAATCCGATGCGCTGGAGGTGGCAGAAGGGCTCGAGAACGGGGCCGACGATTTCGTCACCAAGCCGGTCGACGGCGCCGAGCTTCGTGGCCGGCTTGCCGCCGGAGAGCGGATCCTCGGCATGGAGCGCGAACTGACGCGCAAGAACGCGCTCTTGACCTCGACGCTCGGGGAATTGCGCGCGCTCTACGATTCGCTCGACCGCGATCTGGCCGAGGCGCGGAAGTTGCAGGAAAGCCTGGTGCGCGACCGGCACAGGGATTTCGGCCTCGCCGAGGTCAGCCTGATGCTGAGGCCCTCGGGCCATGTCGGCGGCGATCTCGTCGGATATTTCCCGATCGGCAGCACGCATGTCGGTCTCTATTCGATCGACGTCTCGGGCCATGGCGTGACCTCGGCGCTGATGACGGCCCGCATCGCGGGGCTTCTGTCGGGTCAGTCGGTCGAACAGAATATCGCGTTGCAGCGGTCTGCCGGTGCAATCGTCGGGGTCGCGCCTGAATCCGTCGCCGCCAAGCTGAACCGGATCCTGCTCGCCGATCTGCAGACGGATGCCTATCTGACGCTTGTCTATGCCGAGCTGGACCTGCGTTCGGGGCAAGTGCGTCTGGTCCAGGCGGGCCATCCGCACCCGTTCATCCGGCGCGCCGACGGAAGAGCGGAGTTCATCGGCACCGGCGGGTTCCCGGTCGGACTTTTCGCCGAGGCCAGCTACGAAGGGGTCGAGGTGCGGCTGAACGCGGGCGACAGGCTGCTCCTGATGTCCGACGGCATCTCCGAGGCCGAGAATCCGGGTGGGGCGCAGCTGGGTCGGGACGGTGTCCGTGATCTCGCAGAGCGCATCGCGCCGATGCGCGGTCCGGCGGCACTGGACGCAATGGTCTGGCATATCGACGCCTATACCGACGGCCAGATCGCCGACGACCTCTCCTGCGCGCTCGTCGATTTCAGCGGCGGCGGCTAGAGCCGTCCGAGGAGGGCGCGCATGAACGCCCTGTCTCCCTCGTTGCCGAGGATCCCGGCGGCTACCGTTGCCGAGGCCCAGATCGCGGTATGGCCAGGCTCGCTTGGCGGGCCGAGCCGGAGCGTCGGGCGGGCGAGGTAGACGGTGCAGAGCTTCTCGGCCCATTTGTCGTATTCCGGCATGTAGACAAAGCGCCGAAACGCCCCGAGGCGTCTTGGTGCGGAGATCGCCCAGCCGGTTTCCTCGAAAACCTCGCGGTGCAGGGCGCGGACGGGCTGCTCGCCCGGATCGATGCCCCCGCCGGGTAGCTGCACCTCGGGCTCGGGCTCTGCCTGATGGGTCAGAAGGACCTCATGGCCCCGCAGGAGGATCGCATAGACGCCGGGCCGCAGGCCATAGCGCCGGCCGCGCTCAACCGGTTCTCCGACGCGTCTGATCATCGCCTTGCCCTTTGTCCTGAGATTGTGGCGCCTATATTGACGCGGTATGGCAGTCGCCAAGCCACAAGGAAAGCCCATGACGAGCCTGTCCGAAATCGCCTGGGACGACATCATCCTGCCGTTCCAGCTTGACCTGTCCGACATCCGCGGCCGTGTCGCCCGGCTCGACGGGGTGCTCGACGGCATCCTGAGGCAGCACGCCTATCCGCACGCGATCGAAGCGCTGGTGGCCGAGGCGGCGCTTCTCACCGCGCTCATCGGCCAGACGATCAAGCTGCGCTGGAAACTGTCGTTGCAGGTCCGCGGCGATGGCCCGGTCCGGATCATCGCGACCGACTATTTCGCCCCCGAAGAGGAAGGCGCACCAGCCCGGATCCGGGCCTGGGCGTCGTTCGATTCCGCAGCACTTGATGCGCAGGCCCCTTCTTTCGCGCAGATCGGCCAGGGCTATTTCGCGATCCTCATCGATCAGGGGCCAGGCACGGTCCCCTACCAGGGGATAACACCCATCGCCGGCGGCTCGCTCTCGGCCTGTGCAGAAACGTATTTCGCCCAGTCCGAACAACTGCCGACCCGCTTTGCGCTGGCGTTCGGCCGGTCCCGGCTGCAGGGCGGCCAGGAGGGTTGGCGGGGTGGTGGCGTCATCCTACAGCACATGCCCGCCGCCTCGCCCGGGGCGGCTTCGACCGGGGTCGCCTCCGAGGGGGGCAGCGGCGAGGGAGGTCTCCTGCGCGCCGAGGACATCGTCGGCGGCGTGGCGGGCGAGAACTGGAATCGTGCGAACCTGCTTCTGGATACCGTGGAAGAGCTGGAGCTCGTCGGCCCGCAGGTGGCGCCGATCGATCTGATCGCGCGGCTCTTTCACGAGGAGCGCCCGCGCGTCTTCGAGCCTCAGGCCATCCGGTTCGGCTGTTCCTGTTCGCCCGACAAGGTCCGCCAGAGCCTGTCGATCTACTCTGCCCGCGATATCGGCCACATGACGACGGAGGAGGGAATCGTCACCGCCGATTGCCAATTCTGCGGGGCGCATTACGAATTCGACCCGGCGACACTGGGGTTCGAGGCCGGCGAGGGGGCCGGGGATGACAGCCGATCCGATTGAGGCGGTCCGCGCGGCCCTGGACCGCCCCGGCCGCGACACGTCCGATTTCGACCTGAACCCCGAGGCTTCGCCCGGGGTCGGGAACCCGCCGCGGCCTGCTGCGGTTCTGGTGCCGCTCTGGCGCTGCGCCGAGGGAGTCCGCGTGATCCTGACAAAGCGGTCCTCGCGGCTGCGCCACCATCCCGGCCAGATCGCCTTTCCGGGCGGCAAGATCGATGCTGGCGACGATGGTCCCGTGGCCGCGGCGCTGCGCGAGGCAGAGGAAGAAATCGCGCTGGACCGGGGGCGCGTCCACCTTCTCGGCGTGATGGCGCCGCACCGGACGGTGACCGGCTTTTCGGTCACGCCGGTCGTTGCTGCGGTCGAGGAGAGTTTCGTGCCGCGACCCGAGATCGGCGAGGTCGACGAGGTCTTTGCGGTCCCGCTCGCGCATCTGATGGCGCCGGCGAATTACCGGGTCGAGGGGCGTATCTGGCTGGGTCAGCGCCGGCAATACTACACCGTTCCCTACGGCCCCTACTACATCTGGGGCGCGACGGCGCGTATCCTGCGGGCGCTGGCGGATCGGATGGGCGGATGAAGATCGCGGGAAGGTGGATCAGGGCGGCGGGAGTTCAGACGATTCTGGGCCTTCTCGAAACCGGCGGGCACAGGGCCTATCTGGTCGGCGGCTGTGTGCGCAACGACCTGCTCGGTCGCCCGGTCGCCGATATCGACATCGCGACCGATGCGACGCCGGACAGGGTTGCGGCGCTTGCGGCCGAGGCCGGGATTACCGCGGTACCGACCGGCATCGAACATGGAACGCTGACGCTGGTGATCGGCGGCATCCCGCATGAGGTCACAACGTTCCGGCGCGATGTCGCAACCGACGGGCGCCGCGCCAGGGTGAGCTATGCCGCGGGGCTCGCGGAGGATGCCGCGCGGCGGGACTTCACCATGAACGCGCTCTATGCCGACGCTTCGGGGCAGATCCTCGACCCGATCGGCGGATTGCCGGACCTGCGGGCGCGTCGGGTCAGGTTCGTCGGCGATCCCGGCGCGCGGGTTCGCGAGGACTATCTGCGGATCCTGCGCTTCTTCCGATTTCACGCGCATTACGGCGACCCCGAACAGGGTCTAGACGCCGAAGCGCTTGCCGCCTGTGCCGCACATCTGGACGGACTTCGGGCGCTGTCACGCGAAAGGGTCGGGCACGAGCTGCGCCGGCTGCTGGGGGCGCCGGATCCCGCGCCCGCGGTTGCGGCCATGGCGAAAAGCGGCGTGCTGGCACGCGTGCTTCCCGGCGCCGACCCACGCTTTCTCGCGCCGCTGGTGGATCTGGAGGCCGAGCTGATGCCGGACTGGCGGCGCAGGCTCGCGGTGCTCGGCGGACCCGACCCGACCGAGGGGCTGC
Source organism: Albidovulum sp. (assembly GCA_020637635.1). Taxonomy (GTDB): domain Bacteria; phylum Pseudomonadota; class Alphaproteobacteria; order Rhodobacterales; family Rhodobacteraceae; genus Albidovulum. The sequence goes on along the minus strand of JACKKB010000003.1, from coordinate 450,166 downwards.
GCCTCTCGCGCAGCGAGAGCCGCGATCTGGCGGCGCTCCGCGACGGTCTGTCGAGCGCGATGGCGGCGGGGGAACTCGGCTATCGGTACGGCGCGGACGTGGCGCGCGACATTCTCCTGTTGCGCGCGGCGACGGGCGGCGGCCGGTTGCCGGCGGGCTGGGAGCAGACCGTGCAGCATGGCGCCGCGGCGCGGTTCCCGGTCAGCGCGCGGGATCTGACACCGGCGCTCTCGGGGCCGGAGCTTGGCGCCCGGCTTCGTGACATCGAGGCCCGCTGGATCGCCTCGGGCTTTGAATTGTCCCGGGAACAATTGCTGTCTTGAACCATCCGGCGAGGCTGCCGCAGGATGCCCGGCGCCCGGGAGGTGGGCTTAAATGGTTCTCGAATCGGCCCCCGCGCTCGTCGCGCTCGCCATCGCCACGCTGTTCACGCCGGGGCCCAACAATGCGATGTTGGCCGCTTCGGGCGCGCGTTTCGGCTTTCGGCCGACGCTGCCGCATCTTCTCGGTGTCGCGACGGGCTTTCCGCTGATGATGCTGGGGGTGGGGCTGCTTCTGGGCGGGCTCTTTCAGGCAAGTGTCCTGCTTCGCGAGGGGTTGCGGTGGGGCGGGGCCGCGCTCTTGCTCTGGATCGCCTGGAAAGTGGCAAGTTCCGGTGGAATCGGGTCGAAATCCGGCGGCGTTCACCCGATGCGCTTCCTGCAGGCGGTCGGATTCCAGTGGGTCAACCCCAAGGCCTGGTCGATGGCGATCGCCGCGACATCGCAATTCATCCTGCCGGAAGCGCCGCTGCGCACGGCAGCATTCGTCAGCCTCACGTTCCTGACGCTCGGGATGGTGTCGGCCGCCACCTGGACCTATGGCGGCCAGGCAATCGCGCGCTGGCTGACGACGGAGCGGCGCCTCAGGGTGTTCAATGTCGCCATGGCGCTGCTGATTGCGCTGTCCGTGGTGGAACTCGTCCGACACTGAGTTCACTCTTTCCGCGCCCTGCGCTATATCCGGCCGGCAAGCCGAAAGGTCCCCCGATGTTCCGGTTCTTCGAGAACCTCGTCGACCCCTATGTCGCCTATGAGGAAAAGGATGCACCGCCGCGGCGGCTGTTTCCTTTCCTGATGGACTATGCGCGCCCGTTCCGCGCCGTCTTCGTTCTGGCCGTGCTGCTCAAGATGGTGGTCGCCACGTTCGAGGTCGGCCTTGTCTGGTATGTCGGTCGGCTGGTCGACTTCCTGGCCGAAGGTGCCCCGCAGGAGGTGATGCGGAACCATGTGGGAGAACTTCTGCTGGCAGCTCTCGCGGTTTTGATCCTGCGCCCGATCGTGGGCGGGCTGGACGTGGCGCTTCTGCACAATACGATCCTGCCGAACTTCGGCACCCTGATCCGCTGGCGGTCGCACCGCCATGTCTTGCGCCAGCCCGTCGGCTGGTTCGAGAACGACTTTGCCGGCCGCATTGCCAACCGGATCATGCAGACGCCACCGGCCGCGGGCGACGCGGTGTTCCAGACCTTCGATGCGGTGGCCTTCGCGATCTCGACCCTGATCGGATCGGCCGCGATCCTGTTTGATGCCGACCCGCGACTGACCGTGCCGCTGCTGATCTGGATCGCGCTCTATCTGGTGCTCCTGCGCTGGACGGTCCGGCGCGTCGGACCGGCCTCGACCGCGGCCTCGGATGCGCGCTCGGCGGTCACCGGCCGGGTGGTCGACAGCTATACCAACATCCACTCGGTGAAGATGTTCGCGCATCACGATCTCGAGGTCGCCTATGCCCGCGAGGCGATCGAGACCGCGCGGCAGACATTCCAGACCGAGATGCGGCTCATCACGCTCATGGACATCGCGCTGACGCTTCTGAACGGCGCGCTGATCGTCTCGGTCACAGGGCTTTCGCTCTGGCTCTGGACGCAGGGCGATGCGACGGTCGGGCTGGTCGCCGCCGCCACCGCCCTGGTGCTCCGGCTCAACAACATGACCTACTGGATCATGTGGGCGACCTCGAACCTGGTGCAGGCGCTGGGCGTCGTTGCCGAGGGCATGGAGACGATCGCGCAGCCGGTCGGGCTTGTCGATCTGCCCGCCGCCGCGCCGCTGGAGCTCCGCGAGGGCGCGATCGCGATCAAGGGCGTCAGCCACCACTACGGGCGCGGATCGGGCGGGCTCGACCATATCGACCTGAACGTCCGGCCTGGCGAGAAGATCGGGCTCGTGGGCCGGTCCGGCTCGGGCAAGTCGACGCTGGTGAAGCTCCTGCTGCGGTTCTATGACCCCGAGGCAGGGACGATCGAGATCGACGGGCAGGACATCGGCCGGGTCACGCAGGACAGCCTGCGCCGGGCCATCGGCATGGTGCAGCAGGATTCCTCGCTCCTGCACAGGACGGTGCGCGAGAACATTCTCTACGGCCGACCGGATGCGAGCGAGGCCGAGGTGATCGACGCCGCACGACGCGCCGAGGCGCATGACTTCATCGTCGATCTCGCCGACGCACGGGGCCGTCGCGGCTATGACGCTCAGGTCGGCGAGCGTGGCGTGAAGCTTTCAGGCGGGCAGCGGCAGCGGGTGGCCATTGCACGCGTGATCCTGAAGAACGCGCCGATCCTCGTGCTCGACGAGGCAACCTCAGCTCTCGACAGCGAGGTCGAGGCGGCCATCCAGGAGACGCTCTATGGCGTGATGGAGGGCAAGACCGTGATCGCCATTGCCCACCGTCTTTCGACCATTGCGCGGATGGACCGGATCGTCGTCCTCGATGACGGCAAGATTGCCGAGAGCGGCAGCCACGCCGAGCTTCTCGAGCGGGGCGGCCTTTACGCGCGCTTCTGGGAACGACAGTCGGGCGGCTTCATCGGAACCGAGGAGGCTGCGGAGTGAAGTTCGGCGACATGATCGACGCCTTCCGCCCCGCCGAGGGCCCGCCGCCGCAGACACTCGCGCGGTTCTTTCTCTGGTGCCTTTCGGGCGCCTGGGCGCCGCTCTGGGTCGCTGCCGTCATCTCGGCCGTGGCCGGCACGCTGGAAGTGGTGACGGCTTGGTTCCTCGGCCGGATCGTCGATCTTGCGCAGGCGAGCTATCGCGACGGCGCGCTCGTGTCGCACTGGCCGCTGCTGGCGGGGTTCGCGCTTTTCCTTCTGGTCATTCGCCCGGGCGTCTTCGGGCTGTCGGCCGCGTCGAACTCGGTCGTCGTGCAGCCGAACGTGCTGCCGCTCGTGCTTTCGCGGCTGCATCGCTGGACACTCGGTCAGGCGGTGACGTTCTTCGACAACGACTTCGCCGGGCGGATTGCGCAGAAGCAGATGCAGGCCGCCCGGGCGGTTACCGACGTGGCAAGCGAGACGATCAACACGGTGGCCTTCGCGCTGGCCTCGCTCATCGGCTCGGCGCTCTTTCTGTTGACGATCGATGGCTGGATGGCCGCACTTCTCGCGGTGTGGATCGTGGCCTACCTGGCGCTCATCCGGGCGTTCCTGCCCCGGGTGCGGGGCAAGTCGGCGGCCCGTGCGGGAGCCCGCGCGATGGTTACCGGACAGGTCGTCGACACGATCACGAACATCAAGACGGTGAAGCTCTTTGCCCATGCCGCGCACGAGGATCGGGCGGCGCTGCGCGCGATGTCGGGCTTCCGCGAGACGGCGCTCGACTTCGGGGTGCTTTCCGCCTGGTTCCGGGTCTCGCTCATGCTGGTGGCCGGGGCGCTGCCGCTGGTGCTGATCGGCGGGACGCTGTGGCTCTGGACGCTTGGCCGGGCGTCGGCGGGCGATATAGCCGCTGCGGGGTCGATCTCGATCCGGATCGCGCAGATGACGGGTTGGGTCAGTTTCACGCTCATGTCGATCTATGCCTCGGTCGGCGAAGTCGAGGATGGCATGCGGACGCTGACGCCGCCCTATACGCTGAAGGACCATCCCGGCGCGGGGGAGCTTGGGCGGGTCGCCGGGACGGTGCGGTTCGAGAACCTCGGCTTTGCCTATGGCCGCGAGCGGGGCGGCATCGAGGGGATAACGCTGACCATCGCTGCGGGCGAGAAGGTGGGCATTGTCGGTGCGTCCGGTGCCGGCAAGTCGACCCTCGTTGCGCTCCTGCTGCGGCTTTACGATGTCGAAAGCGGGCGGGTGCTGGTGGATGGTCATGACGTGCGCGAGGTGACGCAAGAAAGCCTGCGCCGGCAGATCTCGATGGTCACGCAGGAAACGGCCATGTTCAATCGGTCGGCGCGCGACAACATTCTCTATGGCCGCCCCGATGCGAGTGAGGCAGAGATGATCGCCGCCGCCGAGGCCGCCGAGGCCGACCGGTTCATCCGCGACCTGAGGGACCACAAGGGGCGCAGCGGCTACGATGCCTATCTTGGCGAGCGGGGCGTCAAGCTTTCGGGCGGCCAGCGTCAGCGGATCGCGCTGGCGCGCGCCTTCATCAAGGACGCGCCGATCCTCGTGCTCGACGAGGCGACCTCGGCGCTCGACAGCGAGGTCGAGGCGCAGGTGCAGGAGGCGCTGCACCGGGTGATGCGCGGCAAGACCGTGCTGGCCATCGCGCACCGGCTCTCGACCATCGCCGAAATGGACCGGATCGTGGTGCTGGACGAGGGGCGGCTTGTCGAAGTGGGCACGCATGCCGAGCTTCTGGAGCGCGGCGGGCTTTACGCACGCTACTGGAACCGGCAGTCAGGCGGCTTCATCGGCACCGACGAGGTTGCCCTTGAAGCTTGAGATCGAGCGGCTCGGACACCACGGGCTCGGCGTGGCTCCGGGGCCTGTCTTCGTGCCGATGGCGCTGCCCGGCGAGGTGGTCGAGGGCGAGGTGGTCGATGGCCGGATGGCAGCGGCGCGGATCGTGACGCCCTCGCCCGATCGGGTCACCGCGCCCTGCCCGCACTACCGGTCCTGCGGCGGCTGCCTGCTCATGCATGCGTCGGACCCGTTCGTCGCCGACTGGAAGGCGGGGGCGGTCGCGGGGGCGGTGCGCGCGCAAGGTCTTGACGCGACGGTGCGCGGGGTCGAAACCTCGCCGCCCCGTTCCAGGCGACGGGCGAACTTCGCAGGGCGCCGGACCAAGAAGGGCGCCATCGTGGGGTTTCACGGCCGCGCTTCGGGGGTGCTCGTGCCGATCCCGGATTGCCTGCTTCTCGATCCCGCGCTGATGTCCGTCATGCCGGCCCTGCAGGAGATCGTGCTTCTGGGCGCCTCGCGCAAAGCCGAGATGACGCTGGCGGCGACGGTGGCCGAAGGCGGGGTCGATCTGTCCGTTTCCGGCGGGAAACCGCTGGATCAGGGTCTCTTTTCGGCACTGTCCGATGTGGCCGAGCGGCATGGGCTGGCGCGGATCTCCTGGGATGGCGAGCTGGCGCTTTCGCTGCATCCGGCGCTGCAGCGGTTCGATGACTTGGCGATCGAGCCGCCGTCGGGCGGGTTTCTCCAGGCGACGGCGGCCGGGGAGAGGGCGCTGCGCGCGCTTGTCACCGAGGCGGTCGGTGAGCCACGCCGGCTTCTCGACCTCTTTGCCGGGTCGGGGACCTTTGCCCTGCCGCTTGCGCGGCGCGCCGAGGTCCATGCGGTGGAGGGCGACCCCGCGATGCTTGCCGCGCTCGATCGTGGCTGGCGTCGGGCCCCGGGGCTGCACCGCCTGACGACCGAGGCGCGCGATCTCTTCCGGCGGCCGCTTCTTGCCGACGAACTGCGCGGCTACGACGCGGTGGTGATCGACCCGCCGCGCGCAGGGGCGCAAGCACAGACCGCGGCGCTTGCCGCCGCCGGCGTGCCGGTCATCGCCTCGGTCTCCTGCAACCCGGTGAGTTTTGCGCGCGATGCGCAGGTGCTGGTCGCGGCTGGCTACAGGCTCGACTGGATCCATGTCGTCGACCAGTTCCGGTGGTCGCCGCATATCGAACTCGTTGCCCGGTTCATCGCCCCCGGCGGTCCGGCCGGCCCGGTGCTTCCGGTGCGCCGCGGATCGGTGTAGGAACGCACCGAGGCGATGTGAAGGGCAGGACAATGATAACGCGCAGGATGGCGCTGGCGGTGACGGGCGCAAGTATGCTTGCGGGCTGCGCCTCCAAGTTCCGCAGCTACAACGGGCCGGAGGTGACGCGAATCGTCGTCTTCAAGGGGCGGCGCGAGATGCATCTCCTGCACGACACCCGGGCGCTCAAGAGCTATCACATCGGGCTCGGCGGCAATCCCGTCGGCGACAAGCAGTTCGAGGGCGACATGAAGACGCCCGAGGGCGCCTACCGGATCGACCGCAGGAACCCCAACAGCCAGTATCATCTGTCGCTCGGCATTTCCTATCCGGACGCGCAGGACATCGCCGAGGCCGAGGCGCAGGGCAAGAAGCCCGGTGGCGACATCTTCATCCACGGGCAGATGCGCAAGGGGCGCGGTGGCCCCGCGGATTGGACCGCCGGATGCATCGCGGTCAGCAATCGCGAGATCGAGGACATCTACGCGATGGTGCGGCTCGGCACGCCGATCTACATCTACCCCTGAGGCGTCGCGCGCGGCCTACTGGCCGGTGACGAGGGTCCACCAGATCTTGCCGCTCGGCTCCTGGAACCAGGCGAAACCGACGTTGCGTGCAGCCGGGTCGAGCACGACGGCGCGCGTATCGGGCACCTGCATCCAGGCCGACAGGGTCTCAAGCTCGGTCTCGTAGGTCTCGGAGATGTTCTCGCCAAGCATCTTGCCGGGATATCCGGTGCGTTTCACCCTCTCGAGCGGCGAGGAGCCGTCGGAGCCGAAGTGCCAGGGGCGGTTCTGCACCGACATGTCGCGCGAATGCGTCGCTGCGGCGGCGGTCAGTTCGGCGTTCAGCGTCAGGGGCTGGGCGCCGGCGGCCCGGCGCAGCTCGTTCAGCGAATCGACCATGGAATATGTCACCCGGGCGCTGTCCGCCGGCTCGATCATGTAGACCTTCGGCAGCGGCTTGCCGTCCGGGCCGAGCTGGGCCGGCACGCCACCGCAGCCCGCAAGCGCGAGAACGAGAGCGGACAGCAGGACATAGCGGGGCGCGTGTTTCATATCTGTGACCCTGTTTTGCGGTGTTCCGTCCTTTATCCGCTCCCCGTAGCGGGTTCAAACGGCAATCGGGCCCATGCGCGGAGAATTGACTGCAGCGTGAATTGAGCTTCCGGTCGCGAAGGCATATCCTCGCGCGCGTATGCGGCCCGTGAGAGGCCCGCGGGACATGAGGACATTCGAGCATGAGCAACGGCACTGGCAATCGGATCAGCAGGCGCGGGATCCTGGCGTCGGCAGCGGCCGCGGGGGCGATCGCGGCGTTTCCGGCACGGGGGCAGAACGGGCCCGAGACGACCGAGGTCGAGAACGATCTCAGCCACAACATCCGGCGCAACATCTCGAGCTTTCGCGCGCTCGACTGGCAGCCCTATTTCAGCGATACGCGCAAGGGGGCGATCCTCGTCGACATCACCTCGCGGGCGCTGCATTTCTGGTCGGAAGACCAGACGACCTACAAGCTTTATCCGACGAGCGTGCCGCTGACGGACGATCTGACCCGGCGCGGCCGCACCGAGATCGTCAAGAAGGTGGTCGGGCCCGAGTGGCGGCCGACACCGGAGATGAAGAAGCGCAACCCGGAATGGCCGGACTTCGTCCCCGCCGGGCCCGACAACCCGCTTGGCACGCATGCGATGTATCTCTCATGGCAGTACTACCGCATCCACGGCACCCATGACACGCGCAAGATCGGGCGGAGATCGTCGAACGGTTGCATCGGGCTCTACAACGAGCACATCGCGGAACTGTTCGGTCTTTGCCAGATTGGCACGCAAGTGTTGCTTATTTGACGACATGCCGGAAACCTTTGGTTTTGGTGAAAACCGGGCGTTGCCAAATACATTTCTTGTGCGCTACTGGGTTATACGAGGTGAAGAACGTATGCCCCGGTGATCCTCAGCTAGTCTCAGTCGGGGTGAAAATGGAGAATTATGCAATGAAAAAGCTCGCGCTTGCTGCCGCTATCTCGGTCGCCGCTACCTCGGCTTTCGCTGGTGGTATGGCTGAACCGATCATGGAACCGGCTCCCGTGGTCGAAAAGGCGTCGTCCTCGGCCGGCGGTATCGTCGTTCCGCTGCTCCTTCTGCTCCTCGTTGCGGCTGCTGCCAGCAACTGAGCTTACAGATCTTCTGTGCGAAAAGGCGGTGGGTTCCCACCGCCTTTTTCGTTTCCGGTCAGTCGATCCAGCCGGCCAGATTTCGCCGGACAATGGCGCCCAGCGCCGCGATATGCGCGGCATCGTCATTGAGGCAGGGGATGTAGGTGAAGCTCTCGCCCCCGGCATGTTCGAAGGCCTCGCGAATCTCCCCCTGAATCTCCTCGAGCGTCTCGATGCAATCGGCGGAAAAGGCCGGCGAGATGACGGCAATCCGTCTCTTTCCCTGCCGCGCAAGTTCGGCGACGTGCTGGACGGTGTAGGGGCGCAGCCATTCCTCGGGTCCGAAGACCGACTGGAAGGTCGTGTCGATCGTGCCGGCGGCCCAGCCGAGCCTCTCGCGCAGGAGCCGCGTCGTCTTCTGGCACTGGCAGTGATAGGGGTCGCCTTCGCGCAGATAGCGCTGCGGCATGCCGTGATACGAGGCGACGAGGACGTCGGGCCGTGTCTCGAGCGTGCCGTAGACCCGCTCGACGGAGGCCGCAAGCGCACCGATATAGAGGCTGTCGTCGAAATATTCGGGCACCGTGCGCACCGCCGGCTGACGCCTCTCCTTCATCAGCGCCCGGAAGAACTGATCGTTGGCGGTTGCGGCGGTTGCGCCGGCGTACTGCGGATAGAGCGGGAAGAAGAGCACCTTCTCGCAGCCGTCGGCGACCATCCGGCGCAGGACGCTCTCGGTCGAGGGATTGCCGTAGCGCATGCAGAACTCGACCTGGACGGCGCTGCCGTATTCGGATTCGAGTTGGCCGCGCAGTTTGTCGGTCTGCGCTCTGGTGATGGTCATGAGCGGGCTTTCGTCCGCCTCGTTGTTCCAGATCGAGCGATAGTTCGCGCCCGAGGTGAAGGGCCGTTTCGACAGGATGATGAGCTGCAGGAGCGGTTGCCACTTCCAGCGCGGATAGTCGATCACGCGCCTGTCGGAGAGAAACTCGTTCAGGTAGCGGCGCATCGGCCAGTAGGAATAGCCGTCGGGGGTGCCGAGATTGGCGAGAAGAACGCCGATCCTGGCCGTACGAACTGGCGGGTGGTCGGCGGGTGCGTGGGCAAGGCGCCCGATGCCGGCCCTGTCTTGCTGCTCTGTCATGGATCCCCCTCGGTCAGGTCTTCGGGATAGCGGTTCACCGGCCGGCGTCAATTGTTTCAGTTTTCGCGACCCAGCGGGGTTTCCGTGGTGCCGAGCGCATCGGCAAGGCGCCGTGTGGCCGCACCCGGGCGGAGCGGCTGCGGCTGGGTCGGGTCCGGCGCCCAACCCGTCAGGACGACGGTTTCGAAGGTTGCGGCGATGCGATGGTTTTCGGCCGGGAAATTCTCGGCATAGATCGCTGCTGCCGTGCGGAAAAGGGTGCGCGGCGGCATCCCGCGGGCACGGGCGGCAAGCGCATTGCCTTCGCCCATCGCACGCAGATCGGCGGCGAGATGAAAGGCGTCGCGGTAGGTGAGTCGGCGCCGCAGCCCGTCCGCCACCGGCAGGGCAAAGCCCGCGCGCTGAAGAAGCGCGCCAAGGTCGCGGATATCGGCCATCGGCAGGACACGGGCCGACAGTCCGCCCGTGAGCCTGCTTTCGGCTTCGGCCAGTGCGGCGCGCAGCTCCGACAGGGTTCGGCCGCCGAAGAGAACTCCGAGGAAGAGCCCGTCGGGCCGCAGCGCCCGCCGGCACTGGATCAACTGGCCCACAGGATCGTTGGCCCAGTGGAGCGCAAGCGCGTGGATCACCAGATCATGGGCACCCTCCTCGAGCACGAGGGTCTCGTCGTCTCCGACGATCCGCGCCCCGGGCAGGATTTTCAGCCATGGCTCGGGGAATCCGGTGACCACGGCCGGGACCGTAAACCTCCTGTTAACCTCGGCGAGCCTTTCATCGATCTCGGCCGCGGCATCCTCGTGCAGGAAAAGCGCTGCGCCCTGACGACGGGCGCGGGCGCGGTTTCTGGCGAGAGCGTCGCGGTCGGTCAGCAAGGGCGGAACGGACATGATGGGGCAAACTAGGATGCTTCAGGCGGGATTGCAAAGCATCCTCTCGCTCGCCTATCCCCCGCAGTGCATCTCCTGCGAGACGATGACCGAGCGGCCCTTCGCGCTCTGTGCTGGCTGCTGGTCCAAGACGCCGTTCATCGTCGGCCTTGCCTGCGACAAGTGTGGCACTCCGCTGCCCGGCGAGGACGATGGCAGGCCCGAACTGTGCGACGACTGCCTCGCGACCGAACGGCCGTGGGACAGGGGCCGCGCCGCGATGATCTACCGGGACAATGCGCGCGACCTTGTGCTTGCCCTGAAACATGCCGACCGGCTGGAAATAGGCCGGGCGGCGGGTCCGTGGCTCTTTGCCGCGGCGCGTCCGATTCTGGTGCCGGGCGTCCTGATCGCGCCGGTGCCGCTGCATCGGCAGCGCTACTTCCGCCGCACCTACAACCAGTCGGCCATCCTTGCCGGGGCGCTTGCGCGCGCCGCGGGCGCCGAATGGTGCCCGGACCTCCTGCTGCGCAGCCGCGCAACTCCCAGCCAGGAAGGGCGCGATCGCGATGCGCGGTTCGTCAACCTCGCCGGAGCGGTCCGCACCAACCCGCGCCGCGCGGACCGGGTTGCGGGGCGAGATCTTCTCATCGTCGACGACGTGATGACCTCGGGGGCCACCTTTTCCGCCGCGGCGGAGGCCGGCAGGGCCGCGGGCGCAGGAAGCGTTTCGGTGCTGGCGCTGGCGCGCGTTGCGAAGGACGCCTAAATCCCTATAGTCACGGCGACTTCATAGAGGGATTGATATGGCGCGGGTCGAAATCTACACGACGCCGTGGTGCCCCTACTGCTTGGCGGCAAAACGGTTGCTGCAGGAGAAGGGAGCGGCGTTCGAGGAAATCGATGTATCGGCAAATGCGGCGCTGCGGCAGGACATGACGCAGCGCGCGAACGGGCGCCGCACGGTCCCGCAGATCTTCATAAACGGTCGCCATGTCGGCGGGTCCGACGAACTCCAGGCGCTCGAGAAGGCCGGAAAACTCGACCCTATGCTGGCGGAAACGGAATGAAGGCGGCTCTCCTGCAGCTCTCGGTTTCTGACGACCCAGCTGCCAATCTCAAGGTGACGCGGGATCTGTTGCATCAGGCGGCCGATGCCGGCGCGGGGTTCGTTCTGACGCCCGAGGTCACGAACTGCCTTTCGTCGGACCGCGCGCATCAGAGCGAGGTTCTGCGCCCCGAAGACCGGGACGAGACGCTGGCCGCCCTGCGCGAACTGGCCGGCCGGCGGCGCCTCTGGATCCTCGTCGGCTCGCTCGCGCTCAAGACCGGTGATGCCGACGGGCGTTTCGCGAACCGGTCGTTCCTGATAGCGCCGGACGGCAGCGTTGCGGCGCGATACGACAAGATCCACATGTTCGATGTCGACGTGTCCGCGACCGAGTCCTATCGCGAGTCACAGGGCTACAGGCCCGGCGACCGTGCCGTTGTCGTCGATACGCCGTTCGGGCGGATCGGGCTCAGCATCTGCTACGATCTGCGCTTTCCTGCACTCTACCGGCGGCTTGCGCAGGCGGGGGCAGGCATACTGACGGTGCCGGCGGCCTTCAACGACACCACCGGGGCGGCACATTGGGAAAGCCTGCTTCGGGCGCGCGCGATCGAGAACGGCGCCTATGTGCTTGCCCCTGCACAGACTGGCGTCCATGGGACACATAACGGCAGGCCGCGCCGCACCTGGGGTCATTCGATGGCCGTGGCACCCTGGGGCGAAGTTCTGGCCGATGGCGGAACCGGAATCGGGATCAGCTACGTCACCCTTGACCCCGAAGCGATCACCGCGGCGCGTCGGCGGGTGCCTTCGCTGCGCCACGACCGCAGCTTTTCGGGACCATGAGCCATGTCGGAGCCTGACAATGCCCTCGCGATCGCCTTGCTGGCCGAGATCTTCATGGTCGACCAGATGGCGCGGAGCCGAATCGGCCGCGTCCTGCCCAAGGGCATGGAGCTCAGCCATTTCTCGGTCCTGAACCATCTCGCGCATGGCAATGCCGAACGGTCGCCGGCGCAGCTCGCGCAGACGTTCCACGTGACCCGGGGGGCAATGACCAACACGCTCGGCAAGCTCGAATGGGCCGGTCACGTGCATATCCGGCCCGACTGGGACGACGCCCGGCGCAAGTTCGTCTCGATCAGCCCGGCCGGGCGCGTGGCGCGCGATGCGGCCCTGGCGGCGCTCGCCCCGGTGATCGCCGAGGTGCTCGAGGCGATCGGGTCGGAGCAGGTTCGCGCGATCCTGCCGACGCTGCGCGATATCCGCACTCAGCTCGACGAGGGCTGAGCGCCTCGGGCAGAGTAGTCGGAGAGAACCGCGCGCACGCCCCGTTCCCAGAGCGCCTTCAGGGCCGCCGCGAAGGCGGCGGCGAAGCGCGGTTCGGCGCCCAACGCTCCGAAGACCGTCTCGTTCGCGAGGAAGGCTTCCGGCGTGGCACGCGCGGCCTGCGCGCGGTCGCGCAGATCGGCGTGCTGCCCATCGTTCGGCGGGATGGCATTGCCCGCCTCGTCGGTGCCAGCGCAGTAGCGGCACCAGAGCGCGACCTCGAGCGCCAACCCCTCGACCGGCCCGCCCGCCGCAAGCGCGTCTCGGAGCGTCGGCAGGATGAACTTCGGCTGCCGGTTCGAACCGTCGAGACACAGGCGCGGAATCGTGTCTCCGACACGCGGATTCGAGAACCGTTCGAGGATCTTTTCGCGGTAGGCCTGATAGTCTACGCCGGCGATCGGAGCCAGTGTGGGGATGATCTCGCGCCGTTCGAGTGCGTCGAGCCAGTTGCGGATCAGCGGCTCCGCCATCGCTTCGTGAACGAAATGGTGGCCGACCAGCGCCGACGGATAGGCGATGGCGGCATGGCCGCCGTTCAGGATCCTGAGCTTCATGAGTTCGTAGGGCGCCACATCGGCGACAAACTCGGCACCGACCAATTCCAGCGCCGGCCGGCCCTCGGGAAAGTGGTCCTCGAGCACCCATTGACGAAACGGCTCGCAAACGACGGGTGCGGCATCCTCGATGCCAAAGGTCTGCGATACCATCCGGCGTTCGCGGTCGGAAATGGCCGGGGTGATGCAGTCGACCATGGAGTTCGGAAACGCGACATTGGCCGCGATCCAGTCGGCGAAGGCCGGATCCGAGAGGCGCGCGAGGCCGGTGACCGTGGCCCGGGCGACCGTCCCGTTATCGGGCAGATTGTCGCAGGACAAGACCGTGAACGGTGCGAGGCCCGCGTCGCGGCGGCGGCGAAGGGCCAGGATCAGCATGCCGAAGACCGAACGTGGCGCCTCGGGGTTGGCCGCATCGGCCTGCATGTCGGGATGCGCAGGGTCAAAGCCGTCGGTGAGTGCGCTGACGTAGTATCCGCCCTCGGTGATCGTCAGCGAGACGATCCGCGTTACCGGATCGGCCATGGCGGCCACGGTCGGCTCGGGCATCACGGGGACAAAGTCGATCATCGAACCGATGACGCGGGCAGACAGCGCCCCGGGGTCAAGCTCGACCACCGTGGTCAGCCAGTCCTGGGCGGCGAGCGCGTCGCGCATGGCCGCGTCGCCCGGCCGCACGCCGGCGCCGCGCAGGGCCCAGTCCTGTCCCTCGCCCATCGCGAAGAGACTGTCGAGGTAATGCGCCATGTGGGCGCGGTGGAAGTTGCCGACACCGACATGCAGGATGCCGGGGCGCAGCGCGGCTCGGTCATAGCCGGGGCGCATGACCTCTGGCGGGAGCGCATCGAGCGTGGCGGCGGACAGTCTGATCATGGTTGCTCACTCATCTGCCGTCGGCGACACAGGCGCAGCGCGGGGCGGCTCGGGACGATTTGCGCCGGCGATCCTTCATGCGATCCGCAGTCCATCCCGGTCGAACCGGTGGATCTTGCTCTCGTCCGGGGTAAGCCAGACAGTGTCGCCGTGGCGCAGCGCGACTTCGCCGCCGGCGCGTATCGTGATGGCCTCCGCAAGACCGGTTTCATGGACATGAAAGAAGGTGTCCGACCCCAGATGCTCCGAGACGCCGATCCGGCCCTTCCATTGCCCGCTTTCTGCCGAGACCGCGATATGTTCGGGCCGGATGCCGATCGTCGCGGCGTCGCGCCTTTCGGCTTCGGCACCGACGATGAGATTCATCTTCGGGCTGCCGATGAAGCCGGCGACGAAGCTGTTGCGCGGCGTGTGATAGAGGTCGAGCGGACTGCCGACCTGTTCGATGCGCCCGGCCTGCAGCACGACGATCTTGTCGGCCATTGTCATCGCCTCGACCTGGTCATGGGTGACATAGATCATCGTCGTGGCAAGCCGGTTGTGCAGTTCGGAGATCTCGAGCCGCATGCCGACGCGCAGCGCAGCATCGAGGTTCGAGAGCGGTTCGTCGAAGAGGAAGGCCGACGGTTCCCGCACGATGGCGCGGCCGATGGCGACGCGCTGGCGCTGCCCGCCCGAGAGCTGGCCCGGGCGGCGATCGAGGTAGCTCGACAGGTTGAGAACGGAGGCCGCGGCCTCTACCTTCCTGTTCTGTTCCTCTTGGCTCAACCCGGCCATGCGAAGCGGGAAGGATATGTTCTTGCGGACCGACATATGCGGATAGAGCGCGTAGCTCTGGAACACCATGGCGAGGCCGCGCTTGGCGGGCGGCACGTCGGTCGCATCCTGGCCGTCGATGCGGATCTGGCCGTCGGAGACATCCTCGAGCCCGGCGATCAGCCGCAGGAGCGTTGACTTGCCGCAGCCGGAGGGGCCTACGAAGACGACGAACTCACCGTCGTCGATCGTCAGATCCAGCGGCGGGATGACTTCGACGTCGCCGAACCGTTTGGTCACCTTGTCGAGCGTGATGCGTCCCATTGCCTTGTTCCCTACTTGACGGCGCCGAAAGTGAGACCGCGCACGAGTTGTTTCTGGCTGAACCAGCCCATGATCAGGATCGGTGCGATCGCCATGGTCGATGCGGCGGAGAGTTTTGCGTAGAAGAGACCCTCTGGGCTCGAATAGCTGGCGATGAAGGCGGTCAGAGGACCGGCCTTGGCGGCCGTGAGGTTCAGCGTCCAGAAGGCTTCGTTCCAGGCCAGGATGACGTTGAGAAGGATGGTCGAGGCGATGCCGGGGACCGCCATCGGCGTCAGGACATAGAGGATCTCGGATTTCAGCGTGGCGCCGTCCATTCGCGCCGCCTCGAGGATCTCGCCGGGGATTTCCTTGAAGTAGGTGTAGAGCATCCAGACGATGATCGGCAGGTTGATGAGCATCAGCACGATGACGAGACCGATGCGCGTGTCGAGGAGCCCCAGCTTGATGAACATCAGGTAGATCGGGTAGAGCACGCCGACCGCCGGGAGCATCTTGGTCGAGAGCATCCACATCAGGATGTCCTTGGTCCGCTTGGAGGGGACGAAGGCCATCGACCAGGCGGCCGGGACCGCGATGACGACGCCGAGAAGTGTCGATCCGCCGGCGATGACGACCGAGTTCCAGAGATAGCGCATGTAGTCCGACCGTTCCTGGACGATGGCGTAGTTTTCGAGCGTCCAGTCGAAGAACAGGAATTTCGGCGGATAGGCGATGGCGTCACCCTCGGTCTTGAAGCTCGTGAGGATGGTCCAGAGGATCGGGAAGAAGATGATCAGTCCGACGGCCCAGGCGAGGGCGGTGTTGATCGTCTTGCGGCGGGGTGTGACGGCACGGGCCATGGTCTACCTCACGCGTCCAGGTTCTTGCCGACGATGCGCATCAGGAAGATGGCAACGATATTGGCGAGGATGATTGCATAGACACCGCCCGCAGACCCGAGCCCCACGTTCTGGCTTTCCAGTACGCGCTGGAAGATCAGGTAGGTGAGCGTCTTGGTGCCGAAGGCGCCGGCGGTGGTGACGAAGATCTCGGCGAAGATGGAGAGAAGGAAGATCGTCTCGATCAGCAGCACGACGGTGATGGCGCGGCTCAGATGCGGGATGGTGATGAACCAGAAGCGCTTCAGCGCCGGCGCGCCGTCCATTTCCGCCGCTTCAAGCTGCTCGCTGTCGAGCGACTGGATCGCGGTGAGCAGGATAAGCGTGGCGAAAGGCAGCCATTGCCAGCTGACAATCAGGATGATGCTCATGAAGGGCTTGTCGATCATCCATTCCACGGGCGTGGCGCCGAAGAACTTCGCGACATGGGCGAAAAGGCCGTTCACCGAGTCGAGAAACATGTTCTTCCAGACGAGGCCGGAGACCGTGGGCATCACGAAGAAGGGCGCGATGACCAGGATGCGGACGATGCCCTGGCCCCACATCGGCTGATCGAGGAGAATCGCGAGCAATATGCCGAGCAGGACAGTGATCAGAAGCGCACCGACGACGATGATCAGCGTGGCGCCGATCGCGGGCCAGAAGGACGATGAGGTGACGAAGCGGACGTAATTGTCGAAACCGGCGAAACCCAGATCGCCTCCGCGCAGCGGCAGGTAGTTCCTGAACGAGAACCAGAGCGTCATGATGAGCGGCACCAGCATCCAGCCGAGCAGGAGGATGACGGCGGGAGCCATCATCAGCCGGGCGGCGGAACGGGAAGCTTTGGTGGCCATCGGGGAATACTCCCTTGTTCGTGCCATCGGCACAATCGTCGAAGCGGCGATCGCTGTCGGGTGGGCCCTTGGCCCGATGGGGACGGAGGGCGGCGGGCCGCCCTCCGCGCTGCGCGGATCAGTAGCCCGCGGCTTCCATGGCGTCGGCAGTCAGCTTCTGGGCTTTCGCCAGAGCCTCGTCGACGGTCTGCTGGCCGGCATAGGCGGCCGCGAACTCCTGACTTACGTCCGTCGCGATGCCCGCGAATTCCGGGATGGCGGCGAACTGGACGCCGACATAGGGCACCGGATCGACAGTCGGATGCAGCGGATCGGCCGAGAGGATCGAGTCAAGCGTCATCTTGGCGAAGGGCACCTTCTGGTATTCGGGGTTCTCGTAGAGCGAGGTGCGCGCGCCCGGAGGAACGTTGGCCCAGCCCTCCTTGGATGCGACGAGTTCGATGTAGCTCTTCGAGGTCGCCCATTCGATGAACTGCTTGGCGGCGTCCACCTTCGAGCTGCCGGCCGGGATCGCGAGCGCCCAGGCCCAGAGCCAGTTCGACCGCTTGCCGAGGCCCTTGTCCGGCGCCAGCGCGAAGCCGACGTGGTCGGCCACGGTCGAGTCCTTCGGGTTGGTCACGAAGGACGCCGCGACGGTGGCGTCGATCCACATCCCGCATTTGCCTTGCTGGAACAGCGACAGGTTTTCGTTGAAGCCGTTCGTGGCGTAGCCGGCCGGGCCGCTTTCGTCCATCATGCCCTTGAAGAAGGTCAGCGTGTCGTGCCACGCGGCACTGTCGAACGTCGGCTTCCAGTTCTCGTCGAACCAGCGCGCGCCAAAGGAATTCGACATTGCCGTGATGAAGGCGCCGCCCTCACCCCAGCCGGCCTTGCCGCGCAGGCAGATGCCGTTGACGTCGTTGGCGCGGTCGGTCATCTTGGCCGCCGCCTCGCGGATGAAATCCCAGGTCGGCGCGTCCGGCATCGTCAGCCCGGCTTTCTCCATCAGGTCCGTGCGATACATGACCATGGAGCTTTCGCCGTAGAACGGGGCCGCATAGAGCGTTCCGTCATAGGAAAGGCCGCCCGCCATCGCCGGCAGCAGATCGGCCACATCGTAGTCCGCCGAGAGATCGTTCAGCGGGACGAGCCAGCCGTTCTTGCCCCAGATCGGCGTCTCGTACATGCCGATGGTCATGATATCGAACTGGCCGCCCTTGGTCGTGATGTCGGTCGTCACGCGCTGGCGGAGCACGTTTTCCTCGAGCGTGACCCATTCGACGCTGATGCCGGTCTTTGCGGTGAAGTCCTCGGTCAGGCCCTGCATCCGGATCATGTCGCCGTTGTTCACGGTGGCAATGGTCAGGGTCTCGGCCTGCGCGAAGCCGGCCGCCGCGCAAAGCGCCGTAGCACCCAGAAGGGTGCGTATTGTCAGTTGCATTGTTTCCTCCCTCACGCCCGTCAGGGCAATTGCTAACGCAATGGGCAAATACTCAACGAAGTGGCGAGTCGAGTCAATGGGAACCTCCGCCGCGACTGCAATGCCGCAGGGGCGCGCGTTCAGGGAAAGGCGGATCGGACCTTGGTTCAGGGCGCCGCGAGCAGGCCCTCGGCCATCAGTTCGTTGGTCACGAGGCCGTTGACGAGCCTGCCGCGCAGCGCCGCCGCAAGCGCCGGGCGCTTCGCCTCGCCGATGGCGACCGCGATCCGCAGGCGTTCGGCAGGCTGCGGCAGCGGCACCGAGGCGACGCGGCGGTTGAAGTCGCAATCGACGATCCGCCCATCGCGGTCGTAGATCCAGCTGGTGATCTCGCCCACGGCCCCGCCGGCCATGAGCGCTTCCATCTCCGGCCCCGGAAGGAAGCCGTCGACGAAGAGCGGCGCGCTGCGCCCCATCTGGCCGATCCCGACAAGGGTCACGTCGGCGCGTTCGGCAAGGCTGATCGTGCTGCGTACGGCCTCCTGGGCCAGAAGGACGCCAAGCTCGGCCTTGTCGCGGGCAAGCACCGGCAGCGGGTAGGGATAGTGCGTCGCGCCGACGCGTCCGGCCATCGCGATCGTGGCATTGTAGGGGGTCGCCGAGCCATCGGCCATCATGTTGCCGAGCAGCGAGACGATCTTGTGCTGCGGGCAGGACATGCGGGGCAGCTGCTCCACCGTCGCCTTCAGCGCGCGCCCCGTGCCCAGCGCGACGATCTGCGGGGTGTCCGACTTCAGCACCCGTTCCACTTCGGCCGCCGCTGCCATCGCGGCGCCGGTCAGAAGCCCGGGCGCGTCCGGATCGGAGGGCACGATCTCGCAGAACCGGAGCGCGAACCGGTCCTTCACCTCACCCGCGAGATCCATGCAGCGCCCGATCGGATGGTCGATCCTCACCTTCACCAGACGTTCGCTCACTGCCATTGCCACCAGGCGCTGGGCGCTCTGGCGCGAAACCCCGAGCTTGCGCGCGATCTCATCCTGGGTGTTCCCTGCGACGTAGTAGAGCCAGCCGGCGCGGGCGGCGTCGTCCAGGCGCGCAGTCTCGGAGGTCGTCGGCTTCAGGTTCACAGGCTTTCTCCGTCGGACATCGCCCGCAACAGTGCGGGAAAGCCGCGCCAGTTGTCAAAGACCTGCGCCCCGTCGAAGGTTGCGGGCGGGCTCCCGGCGCAGTGTTTTCCGCCGGCATAGGCAAGGACCCGCATTCCGGCGGCGCGGGCGGCAGCGATTCCGGGAAGGCTGTCCTCGATCACCAGCGTCCGGTCGGGTGTGCTGGCCATGGAATCGGCCGCGAAGAGGAAGAGATCCGGTGCAGGTTTGCCATTTCGGACCTGCGAGGCGGTGAAGACATCGCCGCCGAAGAACCGGGCCAGCCCCGAAATGGAGAGCGACCGGTTCACCCGTTCGCGACTGCTGCTGGTCGCCACGCATTTGCGCGGACGCAGATCGGCCAGGATCGCCTCGATCCCCTGCGTCGGCTGCAGCTCGGTCTCGAACCGCTGCAGGAGCGAGCGCCGGTAGAGCGCTTCGAAATGGTCGGGCAGGGGCGTCGCATGGGTTTCGCGGATCATCCGCGCAACGGTCGGAAAGCTGCGGCCCAGGAAATGCTGGCGCACATAGGCCCGGTCGATCACGATGCCAAGCGCGCCGAGCTCGGCGATCATCACGTCGGCGCTCAGCACCTCGCTGTCGACAAGAACGCCGTCGCAATCGAAGATGACCAGATCAACAGGTGCCATTCCGGGCCACAGGAGCGCGCCGCCCGCCATCCGGGCCGTTCAGGTGTAGCGCCCGCCATGCTCGGGTGCAAACCCGACGCGCGGCTAGTTCGGGCGCAAGGCGGCGGACACGTAGTTCACCGAAAGGTCGCGATCCGAGATCGACCATGTCCAGGAAAGCGGATTGAAGACGAAACCCTTGCGGTCCACCGGTTCGAGTCCGGCCCCCCTCAGCGCCTCGAAGAGCTCGTCCGGGGTTATGAACTTGCCCCAGTCGTGGGTGCCCCGCGGCAGCCAGCGCATGATCCATTCGGCGCCGACGATCGCGGCGGCGAAGCTTCGGGCGGTGCGATTGATGGTCGAGGCGATGATCAGGCCGCCGGGTTTCAGAAGTGCCTGGCAGGTCTGCAGGAACCCCCCCGGCGACGCGACATGTTCGACGATTTCCATGGCAAGGACGACATCGAAGCTCTCGCCCGCGGCGGCGAGCGCCTCGGCGGTCGTGTGGCGGTAGTCTATCACGAGCCCCTGTTCTTCGGAGTGAAGCCGCGCCACCGGGATATTGCGTCCGGCAGCATCGGCGCCGACGACCGACGCGCCGAGCCGCGCCATCGGTTCCGACAGCAATCCGCCGCCGCAGCCGATATCGAGGATCCTCAGGCCCGCGAAGGGGTCCGGCGCACGCGCGTCGCGACCAAACTCGGTCGCGATCTGGCGGATGATATAGTCGAGCCGGACCGGATTCATCATGTGCAACGGCTTGAACTTGCCCTGCGGGTTCCACCACTCTGCCGCCATCGCCTCGAACTTCGCGATCTCGGCGGGATCGACGGTGTTGATTTCTGTGCTCATTCCTGCCCCATCTGACTGGCCCGTGGCGGTTTCCCCGGCAGACATGTATAGACAGATCATGGACCGGGCCGCAGGTCAAAAGCGCGCAGGCGCACTTCTCTACCCGTCGATCGCACCCTTCGATCAGCGAATGCTTGACGTTGGCGACGGGCACAGCATCTACGTCGAACAATGCGGCAGGCCGGACGGGATCCCGGTGGTTGTGCTGCATGGCGGCCCGGGTGGCGGATGTTCGCCGGCGATGCGGCGCTATTTCGACCCGGCGGTCTATCGCGTCGTGCTCTTCGATCAGCGCGGCTGCGGTCGGTCGCGTCCCTATGCATCGGTGACGGCGAACACGACCTGGGACCTGGTCGCCGATATCGAGCGCATCCGATGCCTCTTCGGCATCGAGCGCTGGGCCGCCTTCGGTGGCAGCTGGGGGGCGACACTCGCCCTCGTCTATGCCGAGACCCATCCAGAGCGGGTGTCGGCGCTGATCCTGCGCGGCGTGTTCCTGATGACCCGGGCCGAGCTTGACTGGTTCTACGGCGGCGGTGCGGGTGCATTCTGGCCGGATCTCTGGCGCCACTTCACCGAACCGGTGCCCGAGGCCGAGCGCGGCGATCTGATCGCGGCCTATCACAGGCGGCTCTTCTGCGGCGATGCCTCGGTCGAGGCGCGTTTTGCCCGCAGCTGGGCCAACTGGGAAAACGCGCTGGCCTCGATTTCCAACGAGGGCGTGCTCGGCGATGCGCCGGGCGACTACGCGCGCGCCTTCGCGCGGATCGAGAACCACTATTTCCATCACGACGGCTTTCTGGAGCAGAACGGACAGATCCTGCGCGATGCGCACCGGCTACGAGGCATCCCGACGAAGATCGTGCAGGGGCGATACGACATGATCTGCCCGCCGGTTTCGGCGTGGAAGCTCTGCCAGGCGATTCCGGATGCCGAGATCAGGATGATTCCCCTTGCCGGTCACGCGCTCTCGGAGCCGGGGATTTCGGCGGAGCTGGTTCGAATCATGGACGCTCTGGGGGCCGAACTCTCGCGTCCGTGAAGCTTCAGGCGAGTGTCTTCAACGCAAACTCCCGGCAGTTGTCACCGCCGACTGGCGCCATGGCGTGAGCAATCCAAGACTGGCTCAACATATTGTTTGCGGTTCTGCTGCGACAAGCCGTCAGGCAGGGCCTGGATTCACCAAAATCGAAATCATGTTATGTATTTATATCAATGGCTTACTCATAAACCAAAGGCCTAGAGGACAAGGACATGTCTAAAAAGGCAGGTTTTAGAATCGGTTCCGGCCGTGGCAAACAACACGTGTTGGTGGTAGCGATTGAAATGAATTCAACGGATAGTAATTCAAGACCAAGTGCTTTGTTTCCGGAGTTGCCCTCAGCCTCGTCAGGTGGCTTGGCTGGGGGCGGCTCCTTCGGGCTCCGGTCGGCACTGCGCCGGACCGCCTTTCTCGCCTCCAGAGTCGGAATGACCTTGCTGCGGCACGCCGTCAGCGTGTTTCTCATGCCGCTTCTGCGATTGCCGCCTTTCGAGTTCATGGCATTGATGCTCATCCTGGCGCTCGGACTGTTCTCGCTCGCTTGATGGCCCCGGACAGCGACGGGCATTGAGCGCGCGGGGCATTTCGCGTAACTAGCCCTCGACGGGTGCAGAGGCCGCAAGAGCCTCGCTTACACCAAGACGAGGCCGCGCATGACAATTCACGTTCACCAAGGCGATCTGCCCGAGGGGCTCGATCTCGGACCGGTCGTGGCGATCGACACCGAGACGATGGGGCTCGACCCGCGCCGCGACCGGCTCTGTCTCGTGCAGCTCTCGGCCGGTGACGGAGATGCGCATCTCGTGCGGATCGCGGCCGGGCAGGACGCCGCGCCGAACCTGCAGCGGATGCTGGCCGACCCCGAGACGCTCAAGCTCTTTCACTTCGGGCGCTTCGACATCGCAATGCTGCAGGCACGATTCGGGGCGCGGACGGCGCCGGTCTACTGCACCAAGATCGCCTCGAAACTGGTGCGGACCTTCACCGACCGGCACGGCTTGAAGGTGCTCTTGCAGGATCTGCTCGATATCGACATCTCCAAGCAGCAGCAAACCTCGGACTGGGGGGCTCCGACGCTCAGCCCGGCGCAGATGGAATATGCCGCATCCGATGTGCTTTACCTGCACCGTTTGAAGGCCGAGCTTGACCGGCGACTCGAGCGCGAGGGGCGCACCGAGCTTGCCCGGCGCTGTTTCGCCTTCCTGCCGACGCGGGCCGAGCTCGATCTTCTGGGTTGGGACGATGGCGCCGACATCTTCACCCACTGAACGCCCGACCGAGGTGTTCCTGGCCACCGCCCGGCGAGTCATCGGGATCGAGGCGCGCGGGCTCGACATGCTGGCGAACTCCATCGGCGACAGCTTTGCCGAGGCGGTCGAGCGCATCCTCGCGGTGCGCGGCCGGGTGATCGTTTCGGGCATGGGCAAGTCGGGACATGTGGCGCGCAAGATCGCCGCGACGCTGGCCTCGACCGGGACGCCGGCGCAATATGTCCATCCGGCCGAGGCGAGCCACGGCGATCTCGGCATGATCGCCGAGGGCGACCTCGTTCTCATCCTGTCGAACTCGGGCGAGACGCCCGAACTGTCCGACATCATCGCCCATACCCGCCGCTATTCGATCCCGCTCGTCGGGGTGGCGAGCCGTGAAGGGTCCACGCTTCTCAGGCAGTCCGACGTGGCGATCGTCCTGCCGGATGCGGACGAGGCCTGCGGCACCGGCGTGGTGCCCACGACCTCGACGACGATGACGCTCGCGCTTGGAGATGCGCTGGCGGTCGTGCTCATGGAGCACCGCCGCTTCACCGCCGATCACTTCCGCGCATTCCACCCCGGCGGGCGGCTTGGCGCGCGGCTCCTGAAGGTGGCTGACCTCATGCACGGCGGCGATGCCGTGCCGCTCGTTGTCGCCGAGACTCCGATGGGCGAGGCGCTCCTGGAGATGAGCCGCAAGGGTTTCGGGGTCGTCGGCGTGACCGATGCCCAGTCCCGGCTCGCCGGAATCATCACCGACGGCGACCTCAGGCGCAACATGGCCGGGTTGCTCGACCGGACGGCCGGCGCGGTCATGACCCGCGCGCCGCGCGTGGTGGCCCCCGGTGCGATTGCCGAGACGGCGGTCGCGATCATGAAGGATCGCAAGATCACCTGCCTCTTCGTCGTCGACCCCGAGGGCGACGGCCGCGCGGCCGGGATCCTGAACATCCACGACTGCCTGCGCGCGGGCGTGATCTAGGCGATGGCAGTGGTCCGCGACATCCATTCCGAGCTTGTACGGCGGCTCAAGATCCTGCTGCCGCTCCTGGCGCTGGCGATCCTTTCGACTTTGTTCCTGCTGTCGCGCCAGCCGCATACCGCGGACAATCTGGCGGCAACGGATGCGCAGATCGGCGATCTGGTGCGCGATCCGCGGATGACGATGCCCGAATACTCCGGTCTTACCGACGACGGTGCGGCGCTGAGGCTCGATGCCAGCTCGGCGCGGCCCGGTCCGACGCCCGATGCGCCTGCCACCGCCGAAGAGATGACCGTGCGCATAGATACGCCGAACGGGCTTGGCATCGACGTGACGGCAAAGGGCGGACTTGTCGACCGCGCCACGGGCCGGCTGCACCTTACCGATGGCGTGGTTGTCCTTCTCTCCTCGGGCTACAGGCTCGTCTCCGACGCGCTCGACGCGGCGCTCGACCGGACCGAGCTGTTGTCCGAAGGGCCCGTGAGCGTCGATGCGCCGTTCGGCAAGATCGATGCGGGACGGATGAAAATCAGTCACACTGACGCCGGAGTTCCCGGCTATCTTCTGAACCTGAGCAACAAGGTGCGGCTCATCTATCAGCCGCCTGAGAAGGACCAACCATGAGCAGACAGGCAACAGCGCTGATCGTTGCGATCTGCCTCGTTCTGGGGGCGGGTGGGGTTCGTGCCCAGGGGGCGAGTGTCGCGTTCGGCGGGATCAAGACGGACACGACGCTTCCGGTCGAGGTCACCTCGGACAGTCTCGATGTGAGCCAGCCGGACGGTCTTGCGACCTTCAAGGGCAATGTCATCGTGATTCAGGGCGACATGCGGCTCACGGCGGCGGAACTGGAAGTCGTCTACGTGAAGGGCGATCAGCGCCGGATCGAGAAGCTGCACGCAACCGGGGGGGTGACGCTTGTCAGCCCGACCGAGGCCGCCGAGGCGCAGGAAGCGGTCTATACCGTCGAAGCGGGCGAAGTTGTCATGACCGGCGACGTTCTGCTCACGCAGGGGACGAACACGCTGGCCGGCCAGAAGCTGGTCGTCGACCTGAAGACCGGGTTGGGCCAGATGGAGGGCCGGGTGAAGACGATTCTCAATCCGGGGGGCAACTGATGGCGCCGCAGCCCGAGTTGCGCGTGACCGAAGGACGGCCGGGCCTGCAGGTGCTTCACCTGCGCAAGAGCTATCGCCGGCGGCCGGTGATCCGCGACGTGTCTCTGGAGCTGTCGCGCGGCGAGGTCGTGGCGCTGCTCGGGCCGAACGGGTCGGGCAAGACCACCTGCTTTTACAACATCGCCGGCCTGATCGCCCCCGATTCCGGCCAGGTCGTGATCGACGGCCGCGATGTCACCGGGCTGCCGATGTATCGCCGTGCCCGGCTCGGCATCGGCTATCTGCCGCAGGAAGTCTCGATATTTCGCGGGCTCTCGGTCGAGGACAACATCCTCGCCGTTCTCGAGATCGCGGTCTCGGACACCCACAAGCGCCGCGAACGGCTCGAGGAGCTGCTGTCGGAATTCTCCATGACGCATCTGCGCCACGCCCCGGCGATCGCGCTATCCGGCGGTGAACGGCGGCGGGTCGAGATTGCCCGCTGTCTTGCCGCCGATCCGAAATATCTTCTGCTCGACGAGCCCTTCGCCGGCGTCGACCCGATCTCGGTCGGCGATATCCGCAATCTCGTGCACGATCTGAAGGAACGCGGGATCGGCGTGCTCATCACCGATCACAACGTGCGCGAGACGCTCGAGATCGTCGACCGCGCCTATATCCTGCACGACGGCGCGGTTCTCATGAGCGGCACTGCGGACGAGGTGGTGCGCGACGAGAACGTCCGTCGGGTCTACCTCGGGCAGAGCTTCCGCATCTACTGACGGCCCGGAGATGGCGCCTCGCCGCCTGACCGTTCGCGCGGCGCCAGACGCCGGCGCTGCCCAGCAGCGCGCCATGAGACATTGTTGCGCGTCGGAAAACTGATAGTTGCTCATCAGTGCACATTCCTGTGTGACCCCCGGGGCTGCCGCACAGCCGCCGTAGCGGGCCGCAGCGGCAGCCGAGCCATGGTTGAATGCATCTAACCCGAGCCCTGCAATCGCCGGCAAGCCGCTGGTTTGAGACGACCGCGTGTTCCCGCTCGGGGCGCGTTTCAGCGATGTGGCCATCAATGCCGCGCCCGAAGTCGCGGCGGATCCGGTCGCAAGCAGTCACGGCGTCCCTCATGCCAGCGGAGCGGCGAGCGTGCCCCATGCAGATCGGAGATTCATGCCCCGCAGACGAAGGAGGGCGTTGACAGATCGCGTCGAAATGGCGCCAAATATGGCAAATGCATGCGCAACCCCTCATCCAACGGCCGCTGCACGCCCCGGGCTTCCGCGACCGACCAACCATAAGACATGCAACGGAAAAACCCCAATATCCCCCAGTCTATCGAGTGCTGCGCCGGCGTTGTCGGCACAGCTTCATCCACGGCGTAAGGAGAAGCCATGCGGTATCAGATCAGTGGCAAGCAGATCGACATCGGCGATGCGTTGCAGGCCCATGTCAAATCCGAGCTGGGCGAGACGGTGGAGAAGTATTCTCAGCGCCCGACGGATGCCACGGTCGCCTTTTCCCGAAATGCGCATGAGTTCGTCTGCGAGACGACTGTGCATCTGTCGACCGGGCTGACTGCCGCCGCGCGTGGCAGTGCCAACGAGATCTATGCGGCCTTCGACGCCTGCCGCGAAAAGATGGACAAGCAGCTGCGTCGCTACAAGCGCCGGCTCAAGGATCACCACAAGGAACGAGCGGAGCCGGTTGAATTCGCCGAAGCGCCCATGTATGTGCTCGCCGCGAACGGTGAGACCGGAGATTCGGAGCCCGAAACGCTGCAACCCATGATCATCGCCGAGATGGAGACGAAGATTCCTTCGCTTTCGGTCGGAGAGGCGGTCATGCAGATGGAGCTTTCGGGTCTGTCGGTTCTGGTCTTCCGCAACGAGAAGAGCGGTGGCGTGAACGTGGTGCACCGCCGGGATGATGGCAACGTGGGCTGGATCGACCCTTCGGCCAGCAGATAGGGCGCGCCGGACCTTAGGCGCGAGACAAATATCAGATGGACCTTTCCAGTCTCCTGAAACCGGCGGCGATCCGGGTGGCCGCCAATGCGACCAGCAAGAAGCGGTTGTTCCACGATCTGGGCGAACTCGCGCAGGCGGTCTACGGTCTCACCGCGGCCGAAACCGTTGACGCCCTGCAGGAACGCGAGAGCCTCGGGCCGACCGGCGTCGGCCACGGCGTGGCGCTGCCGCATGCAAGGCTCGAAACGCTCGACCGGGTTGTCGGGGTGTTTCTCAAGCTGGAGAAACCGCTCGATTTCGATGCCGTCGACCGACAGCCGGTCGATCTGGTCTTCGCGCTCTTCGCGCCCAAGGACGCAGGAGTGGAACATCTGAAGGCGCTGGCGCTCGTCTCTCGCACGATGCGCGATGCGGCGACCTGCGCGAAGTTGCGCGCCAACGACGACCCTGCCGCGCTGCACGCGGTGCTCACCGAGGCGCGCGGCAACACCCAGGCGGCCTGAAGCGGTTAGCCGGGTCCCGCGCGCCCGAGGGCACCGAATCCGAAAGACATGTAGTCGCGCCGGTAGGTATCACGGCAGGCGTCCTCGAGATCGCGGCCGTAGATCGCCTCGATGCGGTGCAGCCCCGTGCCGGCACCGGGAAGACCCAGCGGGGCCGCGTTCGAGCCGGTGCATCGCGCGATGTGTTCGAGCTCCTCTGCCAGTGTCTCCTCGCGCAGCAGGAAATCCGGCGCGACGAACGTCGCGAGCCCGCTGACGAGCGCCCACTGCGTGCCCCAGAGCGCGTCCTGGCGAAGGCCTGTCTGGCCGTTGAGGTTGAGCTTCACGAAGCCGAGAAACGCGAGCAGCGCCGCGCGGTAGCTTTCGGCATCCATCGCGGCGATTTCGTCCTCGGGCGGCAGCGGCAGGGCGTAGTTCGCGCGCAGCGTCGCGCGGATATCGGCAAGCCCCGGCGCCGTCAGCAGCGCGCCGAAACTGTCGTTGGCGCGCATCAGCGGGTGGCGGAGCACGGTGAAGCTGCGATGCCCCGGCGTCTTGCGCTTCCAGGCGCGCAGGGTCTTCTGGGTGAAGTTCTCGACAGTGCCGCCGGTGCCGGCGCGGGCGAGCCAGTCGCGCAGATGCGCGTCGGAGAAGGGCAGGAGCGGCAAATAGAGCAGCGGTGCCCCGGCCGCGGCGATGGCGCGCGGCACGCCGGGACCTCGGCGCGGCTCGAAGTTCGGAGTGCGCGCGAGGTTCGCCCAGTCGATCCGTGCAAGTGCCGCCTCCATCTCGGGGAAGTTCCGGACCTTGTCGGCCATCTCCTCGGGGTTTTGCCGCACGAGATCGTCGGAAATGCGGTCGATCCGGTGATCGAGGCCGAGAAACTGCAAGAGCCCGTTGATCACGTCGGGCTGCGTCGAATCCTCGTAGTCGAGATAGAAGGCCGTCTGGCCGCTGACTTGCAGGGCGTTCAGGAGGCGGATCTGGAACTGCTGCCGTTCCTCGAGGAAGGCCTCGAACTCGGCGGGCTTGAAGGGCGGCTTCCAGACGATCCGGTCCTTCACATCGGTCAGCTGCCAGCGATCGGTGTTGTAGGCGATCTTCAGGCTGATGTAGCAATCGACCGGGTTGCGTGTCAGCACGATCTTGGCGCAGCGCGGATCGGCAAGGATCGCGTCGAGCACGCGCGGCTCGTGATCGAAGAAGAAACGGAAGCCGTTCAGACCGTCGGCCGCGCGCAGCCGTTCCAGAAGATCCATCGGCCGGGCGAGACGGTCGGCCATGGACATGGCGAAGACGTCATTCACCTTGGGGCCACCCAGATGATCGGGATTGAAGATCTCGCCATGCGGGAAAAGCCCCGGCACCTGTGCCAGCGTCGCCTCCAGCAGGTTCGAGCCGGTGCGCATCTCGGCGAAGATCACGAAGCAGTCGAACTTTGCGGTCACCGGACCACCCTAGCGCACGATGAACGGGCGGCCGCGCTCCGGCGCGGGGCGGGATTCGACCGAAACAGGGAAATCGCCCATGAGGGTCGGCTGCATGCCCTGGTTCTTGAGATTCTGCAGGAACTGTCCGAAGCCGGCCAGTTCGACGAGCCGCGGCGCCTCGGTCAGCTGGCGGTGCGCCCGCGGCCGGATCTCGTCGACGATCGGCTGCAGCGCTTCCATCGGGCTCTCGATGAACTCCGCCATGGTCCAGATCCGCGTGCGTGCCTTGACATACATCGTGCGCAGGATGTGCAGGTGCTCGGTCTCGATCTTCTGCAACCGGGCGGCTTCCTTGCGGATCTCGGAGAAGTTGAGGTTCGACCGGAAGAGCGGAACCGCCCAGGCGCCCGAGATGACCGAAATCTGCGCGTTCGGATCCGTCGCCATGAACCAGTTGCAGGCCTGGTTGTCGCGCGGGGAGAACTGGAAGCACTGGCGCTCGCCGCGGGTGTTCCACACGAGATTGGTCAGGAAGGATTGCGGATTGTAGTCGCGCAACTTCGCGCTGTCGCTGAGCGCCCCGTTGAACACCGTCTCGCCGCCGGCAAATTCGACCCCGTCCGGGCCGAAGATATGTCCGTGCGCCCGGCAGCCGATGACCTTGGTAAGCCAGAGGTCG
This sequence comes from Albidovulum sp., assembly GCA_020637635.1. Taxonomy (GTDB): domain Bacteria; phylum Pseudomonadota; class Alphaproteobacteria; order Rhodobacterales; family Rhodobacteraceae; genus Albidovulum. The sequence continues at coordinate 420,478 of JACKKB010000003.1, read as the reverse complement.
AAGTTCTCGAAGAGATCGGAAAAACCGTGGAACACCGAATAGGGGGCGCTGGTCTTGCCGTTCTCGTGGTCGCGACGTGGAAAGCGGCTTTGCATGTAGAGGCCGGCGCGACCCCGCGTGCGCCGTTCGACCGCCATGGCGAACAGCCGGTCGATCTTGCCGGGGTTCGGCTCGGCCCGCGCGCCCTGATCGATCTGGCGCGTCAGAAAGGCGGAATAGAGCCTGTCTGCATGGGGCCAGATCTTGCGCGCGACGAAGCAATCCGATCGGCGCAGAAGCTGAAGGTGATCGTCGTAGAAGATATGCGGTTTGCCTAGGTAGTCGAACTTGGAAAGCGTCAGCGAGCGGCTCTCGACGCTGATCGAATACTGGCGCGCGAGGGTCTGGAAATAGCTTTCGTCGGGGATCCAGACGCGCCGGAAATAGGCATCGAACCGCGGCCTGTTCGGATCTTCGAGAATGGCCGACAGCGTCTGCCGCGTCAGACACCACCATTGCGAGCCGAGATGGGGCTCCAGCCCAAGCGGCACCTTGCGGTTGACCCCGAGGCGCCTCTGCAGCGCGACATAGGCGTCGAAGAGCCGCCGCTGCTTGCGCCAGGAAAACGGGAAGCGCAGGCTGAATCGCTCCTCGTGCAGCCCGCCGATGGTCCAGACCACGTCGCTGGTCGTCACGCTCTCGATGAAATCGGTCTGGGGCCGGGCATCGAGATAGGCCTTCAGCTCCCCTATGGGGCGCAGCGGCAGGCAGGCACCCGATGCCAGATAGAAGTGGCGCACATCGTGGTGGCGCTGCAGCAGTTGCATCGCTGCATCCTGTGTCGCGGCGACCAGCGACCAGGTGCCCCATTCGCAGGCTCTGCGTCGCGAGAAGCTGACGTTTTCAAGATCGGCCAGGGAACGGACCAGCCGCTCGTAGTCGGCGGGCGGGGTGCGTCGGTCGACATGGATGACTACCGGGCAGGCATCTTCGGCCCAGTAGCGCGCGACCTGCGCCGCCCGGTCGAGCGCCGTGTGGCACATCATGATGAAGCCGAGGCTCATGCCCAGTTGCCCTTGGACATGAGGCCGAGAATTTCGAGCTGCCGCCAGTTGACGTATTTCTCCGACCACTTGCACCAGAGGCTTTCGCCCGACCGAAGCGTCTCTGAATAGGCCAGATACTCGCGGCTTTCCGCGAAATGTTCGCGCCGGGCAAGCTCTTCGGCCACCTTGGCGCCGAGCGTCGAGATGAACTTTGCGTGGAGCAGGCAGCCGGAAGCCTTCTCGCCGCCCCACTCGTCATAGACCTGGTTGAGCGACCGAGGCAGAAGCATGTGGGTCGAACTCGCATAGCAGTCCGGCCAGCGCCACTTGACCAGCGGGATCTTGTTCAGCGAGGGCGCGTTGTGCGGCGCGTCGGCAAACATCGTGCGCGCGCGCGGACCGCCCTGGATCCAGAGGTTCTGGTAGAGCGGATTGCGCGAGATCATGTAGTTGCCGCTGTCGAAGTGATCGGCAATCTCGAAAGGGTTCTGGCCCTCGCGATAGGGCGTCTGATCGACGTGCCCCTTGGGATACATGTCGACGACCAGCGCCGGGAAAGAGCGCAGACGATAGGTATCGAGCCAGTCGGTGAGGGCCCGGATCGGGCGCGTGTCGCAGAAAGGGTAGATGAAGAACTCGTCGATATCGACTGTCAGGACCCAGTGGCCGACCCCGTTGCGCATCAGGATCCAGTTCAGCCAGTCAACGCCGAAGCGCGCCGACTTGTAGCTGGCGGTGGTGTGCCAGAGCGAGACATCGCTTTGGGCTTCGAGATATTCCCGCGAGCCGTCGTCGGAGCCGTTGTCGACGATCAGAAAGTGATCGACGCCGAGCTGGCGGTAGTAGCGAAGGAAATAGGGCAGCAGTGAGCGTTCGTTGCGCAGGACGGCGGCGACAAGGATCGCGTTCCTGGCAATCGAGGCGGTGCGGAGGCGGACCGGATCGAGCTGGCGCCGCCGGCGATAGGCGCGGTAGCGGAGCTTCTTGCGCCGCCAACGTAGCCGATATCTGTCCCAAACGCTCAAATCCGCCCCTCTGGCTGGCGCTGGCGCTTATGGTGCGCCAGATTTCCAAACCCCGTCCCGGGCGAAGCCGGCGAGGCCGGGGAGACGCCGCACCGCCCGTGTCATTGTTCGAAAAATGATACAAGCGGCCTTGGAGGAGGTAAATCCTGAAAGGCAGCCTCTGCCGCGTTCGTTGCGCTAGTTGGAGAAGCCGCCCAACTGGTGCCAGCGCCAGGCGTCGGCGATCATCGTCGCGAGTGACGAACGGTCCGGGCTCCAGCCGAGCAGCCGTCTTGCCTTGTCGCTGCCGCAGACGAGCGACACCGCATCGCCGTCGCGCCTCGGGCCGAACGTGACCGGCACCTCGCGGTTGGTGACGGCACGGGAATGTTCGATCACCTCGCGAACCGAAAAGCCCTTGCCGGTGCCGAGGCAATAGACTTCGGCCCCCTGCCCGGCCAGAAGCCGGCGCAGGCCCGCGACATGGGCCTCGACGAGATCCATGACATGCACATAGTCGCGGATGCAGGTGCCGTCAGGCGTCGGATAGTCGGTGCCATGCACGGTCAATGCCGGCCGCTTGCCCTCGATGGCGTCGAGCATGAGTGGAATGAGATGGGTCTCGGGCTGGTGGAACTCGCCCACGTCGCCGTCGGGATCGGCGCCGGCGACATTGAAGTAACGGAAGATCACGGGGCGCAGGCCGTGACTTGCCGCGAAATCGCCGAGCATCTGTTCGATCGCGAGCTTGGACTTTCCGTAGGCATTCAGCGGCATCTGGGCCGAGGTCTCGTCAAGCACGACGCCGTCCTGATCGCCGTAGGTGGCGCATGTCGAGGAGAAGACGAAGTTCCGACAGTCGGCGGCGAGGGCTGCCTCGACGAGATTGAGCGCGCCGAGGAGGTTCACGCGCCAGTAGCGGCCGGGATCGCGCATCGCCTCGCCGACGAGGCTGATGGCGGCGAAATGCATCACGGCGACGGGGTTCCAGCGGGCGAACACCTCGTCGAGCCTGTCCCGGTCGGCAAGGTCGCCTTCTTCCAGGGGGCCGTATTTCACGGCCTCGCGCCAGCCGGTCTCCAGGTTGTCGAACGTGACCGGCGTGTAACCGGCAGCCCGCAGAGCCTTGCAGGCATGCGCGCCGACATAGCCTGCGCCGCCCGTGACAAGGACAACTGTCATGAAGCCTACTCGGCCGCCTTCTGGACCGCAGTCATGCTGAAGAGAAAGCGCTGGAATTCATCGCGCAGTTCGTCGCGGGCGAGACCGAAGGCCACGGTCGCCTGAAGGAAGCCCGCCTTGGAGCCACAATCAAAGCGCTGGCCGCGGAAGCGATAGCCGTAGACATTGCCCGACTTCGCGATCTCTTCGGCGATCGCGTCGGTCAGCTGGATCTCGCCGCCGGCGCCCGACTTCATGCGGTTGAGGTTCTGCAGGACCTTCGGCGTGAGGATGTAGCGGCCGATCACGGCGAGATTGGAGGGTGCCTCGGCAGCCTTGGGCTTTTCGACCATGCCCTTCACCGAAACCATCGCGCCCATGTCCTCGCGAATGTCGAGCACGCCGTAGGACGAAGCCTTGTCGGGCGCGACCTCCATCGCGGCGACCATGTTGCCGCCGACTTCGGCATGGGCCTCGACCATCTGCTGCAGGCAGGGTTTGTCGGCGGCGATGACGTCGTCGGGCAGGATCACGGCGAAGGGTTCGTTGCCGATCAGCCGTCGCGCGCACCAGACCGCATGGCCGAGGCCGAGGGCCCTGTGCTGACGGATATAGGCAATGGCGCCGCTTTCCATGTTCGTCGTGCGCAGCGTCTCGAGCAGATCGTCCTTGCCGGACTTCTTCAGCGTCGCCTCAAGCTCGTGGGCGTGGTCGAAATAGTCCTCGAGCGCGCCCTTTCCGCGCGAGGTCACGAAGATGAATTCCTTGATACCGGCGGCGCGGGCCTCGTCGATGGCGTATTGGATGAGCGGGCGATCCACCAGGGTCATGATCTCTTTCGGGATCGACTTCGTCGCCGGCAGGAACCGTGTCCCGAGCCCCGCGACGGGGAATATCGCCTTCGTAACTTTGCGCTTCATCGAACCACCATTGATCGTTCTGGTCAGACCGCGACCGGGTTTCATTGTATTCGGGAGCCTAGTCAACCATCAATGCACTACAGCGTTTTGATGACGCACTGACGCAATCCCCCAGCAAAAAACCGCTACAAACCGGGATTGAGCACATAAAGGAGGCATTTGTTTGGCAACGGTAACCGATAAGACGCTGCGATTGTAGTCGGGAAATCCTTACGTCCGGAGGCTGTGGGGCCTGCGGACGGGAGACGTCAGGGCATCCCCATGGAATCGAGCATGGATTCGATGCGGGCGACATCCTCAGGGTTGTTCAGCTCCCAGAATTGACGGCCTCGGGCGGCAACCTCGACGCAGGCGACGGCGCGGCCCTGTTCGAGAAACCGGAGCTGCTCCAGCCCCTCCATCTGTTCGAGTGTGCCGATCGGCCAGTTCGGGTAGGCCGCGAGCGCCGCCGGACGATAGGCGTAGACGCCGACATGGTGAAAGACCGGGGTCGCGTCGTCGGGGCCGTAGCTGCGCTCGGGTCCGACATGGGGGACGACTTCCTTGGAGAAGTAGAGCGCGCGCCTGTCCTTGCCGAGGACCGCGGTCGTGCCGCCGACGCGGCCGGCGCGGCGATCATCGAGAAAGCCGCTCAGCGCCCGTCCGTCGCAGCGAAGGACCGGGGTGGCGATATCGGCGCCGGTATCGGCGCGAAGGCCGTCGATCAGCGCCTCGACGAACCAGTGCGGGGTCAGCGGGGCGTCACCCTGCAGGTTGACGACGATGTCATAGCCGCCACCCAGCACCGCATGGGCCTCGGCGCAGCGTTCGGTGCCGTTGCGGCAGCTCTCCGAGGTCATCACCACCTCGGCGCCGAAGCCCCGGGCGGCATCGGCAATGCGCGTGTCATCCGTCGCGACGACGACCCGGTCAACGCCAGACACGGCGCTCGCGGCCATGAAGCTGCGTTCGATGAGGGTCCGCGAGGTTCCGCCGGCGCCACGCAGGGCGACGAGCGGCTTGCCCGGGTAGCGGCTGGATGCAAAGCGGGCCGGAATGACGATGAGGGTGGTCATTCCTTCACCAGCAGGACACCCGGCGCGTAGGCGATGAAGAAGGGGTTCTCGAACCCGGGCTTGCCATAGGCGAGGGCGCCGTGATCGTCGAACCGCACCACGGCGCCGCCGGCGCCGCGCAGGACGGCATCGCCCGCGGCCGTGTCCCATTCCATCGTGCGGCCGAGCCGGGGGTAGAGATCGGCCTCGCCGGTTGCCACCAGGCAGAACTTAAGGCTGGACCCCGCGCTCGTCATGTCGCGCACGGCATAGCGGGCGATGTAGTCGTCGGTGGCCTGGTCGCGGTGCGATTTCGAGGCCACCACCATGAGCGCGCGATTGTCGGGCATCGAGACGCTGATCGGATGGGTCTCGCCCGGCGCATCCTTAGCGAAGGGACCGCTCTCCTCGACCGAGCGGCCGTCGCCAAGAGTGTAGAAGAGCCGACCCTTGGCCGGTGCGTAGACAACACCGCGCAACGGCACGCCGTCTTCGACATAGGCGATGTTGACGGTGAAATCGCCGCGGCGCTGGACGAATTCCTTGGTGCCGTCGAGCGGGTCGACAATAAGGAATGTCGCGACCGTCTGGCGATGGCTTGCCGCCTGTTCCTCGGTGACGATCGGCAGCGACGGAAAGGCCTCGGCAAGCCCTTCGGAGATGAGTGCATCCGCCAGTTCGTCCGCCTCGGTTACCGGGCTCGCGTCGGATTTCGACCGAACCTCGAAATCCTCGGCGTTGTAGACGTCCAAGATGCGGTCGCCGGCCCCAAGCGCGAGCCGGCGCATCACTGTGGCGAGATGGTCGAAATCCACGGCAAACTTCCTTTCTGCGCCAAGTTGATTGGCGTTTTGCCTCATCTTATGATGAGCTGCTAACCGAACGGCAAGAATTTCCCCGGAAAAACGGGATCGTGGCAGGCAGCTAGCACAGAGATGTTCAACGTCAACCGATCCCGGACGGTTCCGCAGACCGCCTTCTCGATGTTGCTTCTCATTCATGAGAACACCGTCCGGTCGATTCGGAAGGAACACAGCAACGCGATCATCGGGCTGCTGATGAACATCGTCCAGGTGCTGGTCATGCTGGCGGTCTTCTACCTGATGGTCACTCTCATGGGGATGCGCAGGACGGCGATCCGCGGCGACTTCATCGTCTATCTCCTCAGCGGAATCTTCATCTACCAGACCAACATCCGCTCGGTCGGTGCCGTCGCGAGCGCCGAGGGCCCGACCTCGTCGATGATGTTGCACGCGCCGATGAACATGGTGATCTCGATCTGCTCGGCGGCGCTCGGGGCGCTCTACACCCAGGCGCTGTCGATCCTGACGATCCTGATCGCCTACGATCTGGCGACGGGCGCGGTCCAGATCCTCGATCCGGTCGGATTTGCCTGCATGATCGTCCTGTCGTGGCTGAACGGGATCAGCGTCGGTCTGGTGCTGCTGGCATTCAAGCCCTGGTGGCCCGCCTTCTTCCGGATCGTTCAGACACTTTACCGGCGCGCCAACATGGTGGCGTCGGGCAAGATGTTCACGGCGAATTCCCTTACCGCGACGATGCTTGCCATGTTCGACTGGAACCCGCTCTTCCACATCATCGACCAGGCGCGCGGCTTTGCGTTCGTGAACTATTTCCCGCGCTATACCTCGATCACCTACCCGGTCTATGTGACGATCGTTCTCGTCGTGATCGGGCTCATGGCCGAGTATTTTACCCGGCATCGTGTCTCGGCCAGCTGGTTCGCGGGCAAGTAGCCGGTCAGTCCACCACCCTGAGCGTCAGGTTGATGCGGCCACCCTGCGGGATCAGCGCCGAGCTTTCGGGCGCGATGCGGTCGACGCCGTGATAGGCCAGCCTTGCCGCACCGCCGAGCAGAAGCACATCGCCCGACCGCAGCCAGAAGCGTTCGACCGGGTCGCTGCGCCTGGTGCCGCCGATGGCAAAGCGTGCCTCGTCGCCCAGGCTGATGGACAGAACCGGCCAGCTGAAATCCGCCTCGTCCCGATCCTGGTGAAGACCCATGCGGGCGCCGGGCCGATAGTGATTGACGAGACAGCAGTCGGGATCGCGCGTCCGGCCGACCAGCCGCCGCCAGACGGCCAGCACCGAGGTCGGGATCGGCGGCCAGGCGCCCCCTGCCGGGTGAGCGGTCACGTAGCGATAGCCCCGTCGATCCGAGAACCAGCCGTATTTTCCGGCCGAGGTCATGGCGACCGACATCGGCTTGCCCCAGGACGTGATCGGCGAGAAGGGCGGCGCGAGATGCATGATGCGCGCGATGTCGCCGACCATCGCGGCCTGGCTCTCCGCGTCGAGGAACCCCGGGTGCAGCGTTGCCCCGCCGATATGCAGGGCCGTGCCTGTCGTCGGCCCGGGCGGAGGTGTGTTTTCCATGGCTTTTTACCCGATTTTCCGTCTCTTCGGCCGCTTGCAGCCTGCCGGGCCGCTCCTTATATACCCCACGAAGCCGGTTCGGGCGCCATGCCCGGGCCAAGTCCTGGGATCGGGGCCAGAGGCCGCAATCGGGTCTGGCGCCGCTATATCGCCGAAAGAAAGGTCTAGCACATGGCTAAAGTTATCGGGATCGACCTCGGTACCACGAACTCCTGCGTTGCCATCATGGACGGGGCGCAGCCGCGGGTCATCGAGAACTCCGAGGGGGCGCGGACGACGCCCTCGGTCGTCGGGTTCACCGACGGCGAACGTCTCGTCGGACAGCCGGCCAAGCGCCAGGCCGTCACCAACCCCACCAATACCGTCTTTGCCGTCAAGCGCCTGATCGGGCGCCGGATGGGCGACGCCGAGGTCGAGAAGGACAAGAAGCTTGTCCCCTATGCGATCGTCGACGGCGGCAACGGCGACGCCTGGGTCGAAGTCAAGGGCGAGAAATATTCGCCGGCGCAAATCTCCGCCGTGATCCTGCAGAAGATGAAGGAAACCGCCGAGTCCTACCTTGGCGAGAAGGTCGAACAGGCCGTCATCACGGTTCCGGCCTATTTCAACGACGCCCAGCGCCAGGCGACGAAGGACGCGGGCAAGATCGCCGGCCTCGAAGTGCTGCGGATCATCAACGAACCGACGGCGGCGGCGCTCGCCTACGGGCTCGACAAGAAGGAATCGAAGACGATCGCGGTCTACGACCTCGGCGGCGGCACCTTCGACATCACCATCCTCGAGATCGACGACGGCCTGTTCGAGGTTAAATCGACCAACGGCGACACGTTCCTCGGTGGCGAGGACTTCGACATGCGCATCGTGAACTACCTCGCCGAGGAGTTCAAAAAGGAGCATGGCGTCGACCTGACCGGCGACAAGATGGCGCTCCAGCGCCTGAAGGAAGCGGCCGAGAAGGCGAAGATCGAGCTCAGCTCCAGCCAGCAGACCGAGATCAACCAGCCGTTCATCTCGATGGACAAGAACTCGGGCACGCCGCTCCACCTGGTGATGAAGCTCTCGCGGGCCAAGCTCGAAAGCCTGGTCGCGGACCTCATCAAGAAGTCGATGAAGCCCTGCGAATCGGCGCTGAAGGATGCCGGGCTCTCCAAGGGCGACATCGACGAGGTCGTTCTGGTCGGCGGCATGACGCGGATGCCCAAGGTGATCGAGGAAGTGACGAACTTCTTCGGCAAGGAACCCCACAAGGGCGTGAACCCCGACGAGGTCGTGGCCCTTGGTGCGGCGATCCAGGCCGGCGTCCTGCAGGGCGACGTGAAGGACGTGGTGCTGCTCGACGTGACGCCGCTCTCGCTCGGGATCGAGACGCTGGGCGGGGTCTTCACCCGGCTCATCGACCGCAACACCACGATCCCGACGAAGAAGGGTCAGGTCTTCTCGACCGCCGAGGACAACCAGAACGCGGTGACGATCCGGGTGTTCCAGGGCGAACGCGAAATGGCTGCCGACAACAAGATGCTCGGGCAGTTCAATCTCGAGCAGATACCGCCGGCGCCGCGTGGCGTGCCGCAGATCGAGGTCACGTTCGATATCGACGCCAACGGCATCGTCTCTGTCTCGGCCAAGGACAAGGGCACCGGGAAGGAGCAGCGGATCACCATCCAGGCATCCGGCGGGCTCTCGGACGACGAGATCGAGAAGATGGTGCGCGACGCCGAGGCCAATGCCGAGGGCGACAAGAAGCGCAAGGAGCTCGTCGAGGCGCGCAACCAGGCCGAAAGCCTTGTGCATTCGACGAAGAAGGCGCTCGAAGAGCATGGCGACAAGGTCGACGGCTCCACGGTCGAGGCGATCGAGCTTGCCATCGGCGCGCTCGAAGAGGCGCTCAAGTCCGAGGACGCGGGCAAGATCAAGGGCGGGATCCAGAACCTGACGGACGCGTCGATGCGGCTCGGCGAGGCGATCTACAAGGCGCAGCAGGCCGAGGCGGCCGGCGGCGGCGAAGATGAGGAAGCGCCGCGCGGCGTCGATGACGACATCGTCGATGCCGATTTCGAGGATCTCGGCGAAGAGAAGAAGCGCAAGTAACGCGAACCGGAACTCCATGGGCCGGACCGATTTCCGTCGGTCCGGCCCACGTGTCCCCCGAATGGGCCCCTGAAAGGGCGAAGAATGGCGAAACGCGATTACTATGACGTGCTCGGCGTGGCGCGCGGCGCTTCGGCCGAACAGATCAAGAAGGCCTATCGCGCCAAGGCGAAGGAACTTCACCCCGACCGCAACAAGGACAATCCCGAGTCCGAGGCGCAGTTCAAGGAAGTGAACGAGGCCTACGATGTGCTGAAGGATGCCAACCGCAAGGCCGCCTATGACCGATTTGGTCATGCCGCCTTCGAGGGTGGCATGGGACCGGGGGCCCAGGGCGGGCGCGGGCCACAGGGTCAGGGCGATTTCGCTTCGGCCTTTTCGGATGTGTTCGAGGATCTTTTCGGCGACTTCATGGGTGGCCGCGGCCCCGGCGGCGGCGCGCGGCAACGCGCGCAGCGCGGCTCGGATCTGCGCTACAATCTGCGCGTCACGCTTGAAGAGGCCTATCGCGGCGTTCAGAAGGCGATCACCGTTCCTGCCTCCGTCGCCTGTTCTTCCTGCAACGGCACCGGCGCAGAGGGCGGCGCAGAGCCCGAGACCTGTCCGACCTGTTCAGGCATGGGCAAGGTGCGCGCCCAGCAGGGCTTCTTCACGGTCGAGCGCACCTGCCCGACCTGTGGTGGGCTTGGCCAGCGGATCAAGAACCCGTGCAAGACCTGCCACGGTCAGGGGCGGATGGAGAAGGAGCGCCAGCTCTCGGTCAATATTCCCGCCGGGGTCGAGACGGGCACGCGGATCCGTCTGGCCGGCGAGGGCGAGGCCGGAATGCGGGGCGGGCCGACGGGCGATCTCTACATCTTCATCGAGGTTCGCGAACATGCCCTTTTCCAGCGCGACGGCGTGAACCTGTATTGCCGGGTTCCTGTTTCGATGACTGCGGCGGCGCTCGGCGGCGAGGTCGAAGTTCCGACCATCGACGGCGGCCGGAGCCGGGTGAAGGTGCCCTCGGGCACCCAGACCGGCAAGCAGATGCGGCTCCGCGGCAAGGGGATGCCGGCGCTGCGCGGTGCCGGGACCGGCGACATGCTGATCGAGATCGCCGTCGAAACGCCGGTGAACCTGACGTCGCGCCAGCGGGAGATCCTGCGCGAGTTCGAGGGCATCGCCGCCGACAACAACCCCGAAGGGTCGTCCTTCTTCTCCAAGGTGAAGCATTTCTGGGATGGAATGAAAGGCTGACCTGCGGGCGGCGTTAAGCCTTCGTTCATCTTGACAGGCGAGCCTTGGGCATGACCAGGACTCATGCCTTCTCCGATGCCCCCATGCCGCTCTTTTCCGGCGACGAAGCCCCTGAACAGGCTCTCGTTGCCGGCAGGCTGCCCTCGTATATCCGCGACCACCGGCAGCGGCTTCGGGCGCGCTTCATGGAGGGCGGGGCGGCGGCGATGCCGGACTACGAGCTTCTGGAGATGGTGCTTTTCGCGGTGCCGCGGCAGGACATGAAGCCGCTCGCCCGCGCCCTCATCGACCGCTTCGGCGACTTCGCGCGGGTGATCTCGGCGCCGTCGGAGCAGCTCCGGCAGGTCGCGGGTGTGGGCGATACGGTGATCGTGCAGCTGAAGCTCGTCGAGGCGGCGGCGCACCGGCTGGCGCGGGCGCGGGTGATGCATCGACATGTGCTGTCGTCCTGGGACCAGTTGCTGGACTATTGCCGCACCGCGATGTCGCACCGCGAGATCGAGCAGTTCCGGGTGCTCTATCTCGACCGCAAGAACATGCTCGTCGCCGACGAGGAACAGGCCAAGGGGACGGTCGACCATGTTCCGGTCTATCCGCGCGAGGTCGTCAAGCGGGCGCTGGAACTGAACGCGAGCGCGCTCATCCTCGTGCACAATCATCCGTCGGGTGATCCTACCCCTTCGGAGGCCGACATCAGCGTGACGGCACAGATCTGCGATGCGGCCGAGGTGATGGGGATCACGGTCCACGATCACCTGATCGTCGGCAAGTCGCGCGAGCTCAGTTTCCGCTCGGCCGGTTATCTCTAGCGCCTCAGCCGCCGAGCAGGGCGAGCTTCACGTCATCCTCCGCAACGGGAACGAGCCGCAGGAGAGCCGCGCCGCCGATGGTGTCGCAGCCGGCCATCGCGATGCCGATCTGATCGTAGCTGCGGGCGCCCCCCGGGGCGAGGCGCAGGATCTGGCCGGAAAGCTCCTTGCCGCAGGTTGCCGCGGTGATCTCCGCCGAGATCTCGATTTCCGCAGGCGGCAGGTCCGCAGGCGCGGTGGAGACGAGGGCGAGCTTCGGATCCTCGGCCCCGGGGTCGCCGAGCCGGATCAGGTTGACATCGGATTGAGGGGTTTTCGCCACAGCGGACACAGCCCCGGTCTCGCCCGACAGGCCGGCGGCGGGCATGGCCGCGATAGCGGCCAGGCCAAATCCCTCGACGCCTGACCATGCGACAGCGGTGCGGGTCACGGCGTGAAGGTCGGGCACCTGGCGCATCTCGGAGAGCCGATCGCCGTTGTCGAAGCCGACCACGACGGAGGCGGGCGTCGCGAAGGCGGGTACGGTCACCTCCAGATGACCGGCGAGATCGGTCGTATCGGCGAAGGTCAGACCCGCATGGCGGATCGTCACCCTTTCCTTTGGGTGGCAGGGCGCGTCGAGGGTGACGCGCAGAAGCGCTCCCGAGGTCGTTCCAAGCGACAGTGTCGCGGGACCGCAGGCGATGCCGAGAACGGTCCGGCCTGACCTCTCGGCATGTACGGGAGGCAGGGGCGCAAGCGGAAAGCCGAGACCGGCAGAAGCGATGGAAACCGGGATCACCGGTTCGACCGCGGGGGTCGTGGCCACGATTGGGGCAGGCGCCGGGCTTGCCGCGGGCGCGCTCGCAAGCGGTGTGGCGGAGATGCCGGCCGAGACCGAAGCTGCGGAAACGTCGATCGCAGAGCTGGCCGAAGCAAGCTCGGTGACGCCGACCACGGCGGTCCCACCCGGTCTGGTTTCGGTGATGGCGCCGCGCAGGCGCGCACTCATCGTGTCGCCACGTTGCATGACATGTGCGGTCGCCGCCGCCACGAGGAACACTGCCGCGATCGCGACCGCCCGCCGTCTGTTCCGCATTTTCGCCTCCGCTCGACGTCGAATGCATCAGGGGTAGTGCGAGTCGGGGGCATGGAAATGGCTGCTGTGTGGCAATCGGAAACAATTGCCGGTGCGGGCTGTAACCAGATCTGGAGTTCACGCGACGGCCTGGGGGCAGATCGTGTAGCGACCGAGGTCACACGCCACGAAGATGCCGCATTTCCATTTCGGATCGGGCGCCGCGCCTAGGTCAACACGGCCTGGCGGCGACGAAGCCAGCGCCGAAACCGCCGGCGCGGCGCGCGGAAATGGCTGGTCAGGCGGGCCGTTGCCCGGTCGAGGATCTGGGCGAGCCCGCTTTCGTCGCCCGCGACCAGGCCGGCCTCGGTCAACCGCGACTGCAGGGCGAATATCGTTTCGGGTGCGATGCTGCGGAACTCCGCCTCGGAACAGGCCGGCGTCGATGTGCGGCCAGGCCGGGTGAAGTCGATCCCGAACCGATCGAGAAGCCATTGCGTCTGTTCGGCATCGGTCGCTGCGGCCACCTGCGCGGGATCAAAGGAAAAGCGGCCCTTGCCGAAGCCGCCAAGTGCGGCGCGGAACCGGTCGCTCACGTAGCGCTGAACGTCATCGGGCAGATCGGCGAGGCGCGAATTGTTCAGCGCGAAAAGGATCTGCATCGCCTCGAGCGAGAGCGAGGCATTCTTCTCCGTGGCCGCGTTAAGCGGGGCGTCGAGGCCAAGCTTTCGGGCGAAATCGTTCACCACGCTGCCGCCCTCGAAGCGTTCGCGCGCATATTCGAATACCGAAAGGGCCTCGGGGCCGAAGACCTCGCTGTGGCGGAGCAGATGGTCGCGATACTTCGGTATGCGGATGAGAAAGTCCCGTCGCCGGCCCTTAAGGCGCTCGGAGAAGGAAGAATTGGCGAAGCTGAGCGGGTCGCGCACGTAGCACACGACCTTGTAGCGGTCGAAGTAGCGATCGAAATGCGCCTTCAGCCGAGAGAGAGCCTCAACATTCGTGTACCAGAGCGACTCGCCGCTGAAGAGAAGCGTGTCTTTGGTTTTTTCGACCTCGCGTTCGAGGCGCTCCAGATAGTGTTTGCGAAACCGACGCACTTGTCGGTCCGAATGGCGGCGGTCGCGATGTTCGCGGTGCTGTTCGGGCGCGGCCCAGAACATCGTGGCAAAAGGCACCGAGTGGTTTTGCTCACCGAGGTCGGCGTATCTCACGCGGCCGTCATCATAGCCCTGCAGCGCGCTCTGCAAGACCGTCGTGCCGGTCTTGTGCATGCCGATATGGAAAATGGCGCGCTTGCCGGTCATGTCCGCTTCGTGTCGCCTGGCCGGGTGCGTATGGATGGCGTCTCCTCTGATTTCGGTGACACCCTAGCATGACGGCGGCAGATCGAAAACCTTCGCGCACGCGGGGCGCGCCTAGCCTCGCCCGCGCTTTCTGGCCAGAAACGCGCCGAGACGTGCGCGCAAGCCACGGGAGGGCTCTGCCTCTGCGCTGTCGATCTGAGACGAAAGCGCGCGCGCGAGAACATCAAGCTGTTCCTCGCTGAACGTGATCGGCTTCTCACGGCGTTCCTGCATCGCATGATCTGGCGCGATCGCCCGGTATCGGTCGCTCCCGGCGGGAAGAAGCGCGTTCAGCTTCTCCACGTGCCGGTTGTAGACCTCGATACAGCGGGCGAGATTGTCCGCAGACGGCAGAAGGCGGCTCGGCGCAACGTCGGGCAATTCGCTACACAGGGCGTCGGAGACGAAGTGGCTGCTCGCCACCCCGAGATGGTAATTGAATTTCCGCTGGAGAACGATCTCGGAATAGCTGAGGCTGCGGTTCGACGTGATCGCGGGTTCCTCGAAACCGTCGCGAGGAATATCCAGAAAGGATAGCAGAGCGCCTATCAGATCATGGCTGTGGCGGTCATAGCTGCGTGCCCTAACCGGAACCTCTTCATCGCGGCAAAGTCGCAGGAACCTTTCGAGAGCCTGAATGTGGCGCTCGACCGGAGAGGCGTCTTTGACGTAGTCGTCGAAACTGCCGGTGAACCCGCCCCGCTTCACCTGCTGGATATACTGCGCGCGCAGAAACTCGATCGGATCGCGGGTGAACATGAGCACCGAGGCGCGAAGGCCGTGGCTGCGCAGGGTCGGGAAGAACGCCTCGGTCTTCGGAATCTCGCGCATCAGCGCCTCGCTCGAAAACAAGAGCCGCGCGGTCTCGGGCGGTTGGCGTGCGAAGCGCCCGATGTTGTCGAGGATCGGCCGGGCCTTGTAGTTGCCGCCCGTGATCTCGCCGGCAAGCGCCGCCCTGGTGGCATCCGAGTCAGGGTAGAGGATGCCGAGCTCGAGAAGTCGGGGGGCATTGAGCGCCAGGAAGAGCTGGATATAGGTCGAGCCGGTCTTGCCGTGGCCGACATGAAGCAGAACATCTCTGTAGGCAGTCATGGCACTCTTCTCCGATCAGACCGACAGGCCGGAGCGTCGCGTTGCGGACCGTCAGGACAGTTTTCCGTGGCAGTGCTTGAACTTTTCGCCGGAGCCGCAGGGGCAGGGATCGTTACGGCTGGGATTTCCCCAGGTCGTGCGGTCCTCGGGATCGAAGCCGGGCTCCGCCGACGGGGCTGCCGGTGCCACGGGCGTTGCCGGCTGCGGCGCACGCGGGGCCTGCTCTTCGGCCATCTGACGCAGCATCGCGTCGCGTTCGGCTTCGCTGATCGGTCGGACCTGGGCGAGTTTCTGGGTCACGTCCTCGCGCAGGCCCTCAAGAAGGTTCTCGAACAGCGCGAAGGCCTCGGTCTTGTATTCCGAGAGCGGATCGCGCTGGGCGTAGCCGCGGAAGCCGATCACCGAGCGCAGGTGATCGAGCGTGACGATATGTTCGCGCCAGCGGGTGTCGATCGCCTGCAGCAGGAACTGCTTTTCGATCTGGCGCATCGTGTCTTCGCCGAACTGCGCCGCCTTTGCGGCCATCATCGCGTCGGAGGCTTCGTAGAGACGTTCGCGCACCAGATCCTGGTCGACGCCTTCCTCTGCGGCCCATTCGGCGACCGGCGCGTCGAGTGCGAGCTTGTCGGCGAGATCGGCGCGCAGCCCGTCGAGGTCCCACTGGTCGGCATAGGTCTTGGGCGGCAGATGCGCATCGACCATGTCGTCGATAACCTGGTGACGCATGTCCTGCGCGATCTCGTCGACGTCTTCGGCGCTCATGATCTCGAGCCGCTGGCCGAAGATCGCCTTGCGCTGGTCGTTCATCACGTCGTCGAACTTCAGGAGTTGCTTGCGGATGTCGAAGTTGCGGCCCTCGACCTTGGCCTGGGCGCGTTCGAGCGACTTGTTCACCCAAGGGTGGATGATCGCCTCTCCCTCCTTCATGCCGAGCGAGGAGAGCACCTTGTCGAGCCGTTCGGAGCCGAAGATGCGCATCAGGTCGTCTTCGAGCGACAGGTAGAAGGAGGACCGGCCGGGGTCCCCCTGGCGGCCCGAGCGGCCGCGGAGCTGGTTGTCGATGCGGCGGCTTTCGTGGCGTTCGGTGGCCAGAACGTAGAGGCCGCCGGCCTCGAGGACCTGCGCCTTCTCGTCGGCGTGTTCGGCCTCGATGCGGGTCCGGATCTCGTCGGGATGGGCGTCGGGGTTTTCCGCCAGCGCCTCCATCACCTTCATCTCGACATTGCCGCCAAGCTGGATGTCGGTGCCGCGGCCAGCCATGTTGGTCGCGATCGTCACGGCGCCGCGCTTGCCGGCATCGGCCACGATCTTGGCTTCCTGCTCGTGCTGACGGGCGTTCAGGACGTTGTGCGGGATGCCGGCCTTGGTGAGCAGCTCGCTCAGCATCTCGGACTTCTCGATCGACGTGGTGCCGACCAGGATCGGCTGCCCCTTGGCATTGGTCTTGCGGATACGTTCGACGATGGCGTCGTATTTCTCGCGCGCGGTGCGGTAGACCGCATCGTGATCGTCCTTGCGGGCGACCGGGCGGTTGGTCGGCACCTCGACCACGCCGAGCCTGTAGATATCCATGAACTCCTCCGCCTCGGTCGAGGCGGTGCCGGTCATGCCGGCGAGCTTTTCGTAAAGCCGGAAGTAGTTCTGGAAGGTCACCGAGGCGAGGGTCACGTTCTCGGGCTGGATCTCGACGCGCTCCTTGGCCTCGATCGCCTGGTGGAGACCGTCCGACAACCGCCGGCCGCGCATCATGCGGCCGGTGAATTCGTCGATCAGCATGATCTCGCCGTTGCGGACGATGTAGTGCTGGTCCTTGAGGAACAGCGTGTGGGCGCGCAACGCCTGCGTCACGTGGTGGACGATGGTCGTCGATTCCGGATCGTAGAGAGTCTGCCCGTCGGGCAGGATGCCTGCTTCCGAGAGCCGCTGTTCGATGAACTCGTTGCCGGCCTCGGTGAAGGTCGCGTTGCGGGCCTTCTCGTCGAGCTTGTAATGCGTCTCGTTCAGTTCGGGGATGAAGGCGTCGAGCGTTCGGTACAGTTCGGACCGGTCCTGGCTTGGACCGGAGATGATGAGCGGGGTGCGCGCCTCGTCGATGAGGATCGAGTCGACCTCGTCGACGATGGCGAAGAAATGGCCGCGCTGCATCATGTCGGCGATCGTGGCCTTCATGTTGTCGCGCAGATAGTCGAAGCCGAGCTCGTTGTTGGTGGCATAGGTGATGTCGGCGGCGTAGGCCTGACGCTTCTCTTCCTCGGGCTGGTAGGGATAGACGACGCCGGTCGTCATCCCGAGCTGAGCATAGACCTTGCCCATCCATTCCGCGTCGCGTTTGGCCAGGTAGTCGTTCACGGTGACGACATGGACACCCTTGCCGGCCAGCGCGTTCAGATAGGCCGGGAAGGTGGCGACGAGTGTCTTGCCCTCGCCGGTCTTCATCTCGGCGATGTTGCCCTGATGCAGGAAGAGGCCGCCCATGAGCTGCACGTCGAAGGCGCGCAGGCCAAGCGCGCGGCGCGCGGCCTCGCGACAGTTGGCGAAGGCCTCGACAAGCACGGCATCGAGGCTTTCGCCCCCCTCCTGCACCCTGGTCGCCAGTTCCGCGGTCTTGTCCTTGATGCCCTGATCGCTCAATGCCTGGAAATCCGGCTCGACTGCATTGATCTTCGCGATCAGCGGACGCGCAGATTTCACCTTTCGGTCGTTCGGTGTTCCGAAGACCTTCTTCGCGATCGTTCCGAGGCCCAGCATTTTGTCTCCGCTCGGGTTCTGTTGACGCCCTCGTGTGAACACGTGGCCTTGCCGCCACCTTCTGCTGTGCCTAGAACGGCTGCGAACGAAGACAGACAGGGCCCGTACGGGGACCATCCGCGATGTAAGCGGCTCATGTCTGTTAGTCAACGCCGCGGGCTCTCGCGGCCCATTGGGAGTTGTCACAATGCTGAAATCCGCCGCTCTCGCAGGCGCGCTTGTCCTTTCACTCGCGGCGCCTGGTCGGGCCGAGGACCCGACTGCGGATACCGTCGTCGCCAGGGTGGACGGCGTCGAAGTCACGCTCGGCGAGATGATCGCGATGCGCGAGACGCTGCCGCAACAGTATCTGCAACTGCCCGATGACGTGCTTTTCAACGGGATCCTGGACCAGATCGTGCAGCAGGTGGTTCTGGCCAAGGCGTCCGACGGGCTCGTGAAGCGGCGCGACAAGCTGATCATGGAGAACCAGACGCGCGGCTATCTCGCGGGTGTCACGCTCGATGCGGCGGCCAATGCGGCGGCCACCGACGAGGCGCTGAAGAAGCTCTATGACGAGAAATACACCAGCGCCGAGCTCGGCAAGGAATATCATGCCGCGCATATCCTCGTCGCGAGCGAGGACGAGGCGCTCGAGCTGAAGAAGCAGATCGATGCTGGCGCCGACTTCGCGGCGCTCGCCAAGGAGAAGTCGACGGACAAGGGTTCGGCCACCGCGGGCGGCGATCTCGGCTGGTTCGGGGTCGGCCGGATGGTCAAGCCCTTCGAGGACGCGGTCGTCGCAATGGAGCCCGGCACGGTCTCCGACCCGATAGAGACGCAGTTCGGCTGGCACATCATCAAGCTCGAAGAGATCCGCGACGCGACCGCGCCGGCCTTCGACGACGTCAAGGAAGAGCTGGCCGGCGATCTGCGTCAGAAGGCGGTCGAGGAAAAGGTGAAGGAGCTGACTGACGGCGCGAGCGTGGAAAAGAGCGTTGACGGGATTGATCCCGCGATCCTCAAGAATGCCGATCTGATCGCCAACTGAGCGGAAGGGGCCCCGAAGATGCCGAGTGACGCGAAGGACTGGAAGGCCGAGGCCGAAAGGCTCGCCGCACAGGTCAGTGCGCTGGCCGCGGATCTCGCTGCCGCAACCGGCGGGACAAAGGGGAAGAAGGCCAACCCCGTGTCCCCGCTTGCGCCGAAGGAGGGGTTCCCTGCCCTGCCGCGCATCGGCGGCGTCTCCTTCGCGGCCGGGGCGGCAGGGGTGCGCTATTCCGGGCGGACCGACGTGATGCTGGCGCGGCTCGCGCCGGGCACCGCGATCGCGGGTGCCTTCACCCGGTCGTCGACGCGCGCCGCCTGCATCCTTGACTGCGAGACGAAGCTCACCGACCGGTCCGGCAGGTCCTCGGGCGCCGCGATCATCGTCAACTCGGGCAATGCCAATGCCTTTACCGGCGCCGCCGGGCAAGAGGCGGTCGACGCCGTCACGGGCTCCGCGGCCGCGGCGCTGGGCCTGCCCGTCTCGCGCGTCTTCTCCTCGTCGACCGGCGTCATCGGCGAGCCCCTGCGACACGAACGGATCACCGCGAAACTGCCTGAACTGATTGCCGCGCTCGACGAGGGCGCGATCGAGGCGGCGGCGCGCGCGATCATGACCACCGACACCTTCCCCAAGGGTGCCTCGGCCGAGATCGCGGGCGAAGGCGGGGCGATCCGGATCGCCGGTATCGCCAAGGGGTCGGGGATGATTGCGCCCGACATGGCGACGATGCTCGTCTACATCTTCACCGATGCGGCGATCTCGCCCGAACTCTTGCAGACCATGGTGGCGCGCCAGGTCGACGCGACCTTCAACGCGATCACGGTGGACAGCGATACCTCGACTTCGGATGCGCTTGTCGTTGCCGCCACCGGCGCGTCGGCGGCGGCGCCGGTCGAGGATGCGCAGGGTCAGGTCGGTCGTGCCTTCGAGGCGGCGCTGCATTCGGTGATGCTCGATCTCGCGCAGCAGGTCGTGCGTGACGGTGAGGGGGCCACGAAGTTCGTCGAGATCCGCGTGACCGGCGCGACGGATGCCGCGAATGCCCACCGCATCGCCATGGCGATCGCCAATTCGCCTCTCGTGAAGACCGCCATCGCCGGCGAGGATGCCAACTGGGGCCGCATCGTCATGGCCATCGGCAAATCGGGCGGCGTTGCCGAGCGCGACCGGATCTCGATCCGCTTCGGCGACATCCTTGTGGCCGAGAAGGGCTGGCGCAGTCCGGGCTATTCCGAGGAGGAGACGGCGGCCTACATGAAGCGCGACACGCTTGTCATTTCGGTCGACCTCGGGCTCGGCGAAGCGGCGCGGTCGGTCTGGACCTGCGACCTGACGCATCGCTACATCGACATCAACGCCGACTACCGGTCGTGAAGACGGTCCTGGTCGCGGCGGTCGCGCTCATCGATGTCGACGGGCGGGTGCTTCTTGCCCGCCGCCCGCCAGGCAAGGCGATGGCCGGGCTCTGGGAGTTTCCGGGCGGCAAGGTGGAGCCCGGCGAGACGCCGGAGGCGGCGCTCATCCGCGAACTGCACGAAGAGCTCGGGATCGAGACCTGGTCGAGCTGCCTTGCACCGCTCACCTTCGCGAGCCACGGCTACGCGGACTTCCACCTTCTGATGCCGCTCTTTGCCTGCCGGCGCTGGCAGGGAACCCCGGTCCCGCGCGAAAATCAGGAACTTGCCTGGGTCCGCGCCAGGGATCTTGCCGATTTCGAGATGCCAGCCGCCGATCGGCCGCTGATTCCGATTCTCAGAGACTGGATTTGAGCGGGATCACTAAATATGGTGGGCGAGCGCAGGAAAGGCGAAAAATCGCTACAAAGGGGAGTGTGGCGATTAATTGTTTCCAAATTGAAACAAATATGCGAGCCTTGGCGCGTTCCATAAGTCGTAGATTAACCAGTATCGAGAACAGTCTGGCAGCCGCCTTTGCTTGGGGGGATATGTGCGATGCTGCGAACCATCACTCTTGGAAGCTGCGTTTCGGTCCAGGGGACCTTCGAGCGCCAGCTTGAAAACGGCAAGATACTCGTTCGTGTCGGGAAGCTCCTTTTCGAGGGGTTCCCGGTGACAAAGAAGGCCGCCTGAGAAGGCGGCCTTTCTTCCGTCCCGCGGAACCTCCGGGGAGAGGTTTCGTCAGGAGAGTTTGCGCTCGACCTCTTCGCGCTCGAATATCTCGATGATGTCGCCGGGGCGGATATCCTCGTAATTCTCGAAGGCCATGCCGCATTCCTGGCCGGACTGAACTTCCTTCACCTCGTCCTTGAAGCGCTTGAGCGTCTTCAGCGTGCCTTCGTGGATGACCACGTTGTCGCGCAGGAGCCGCACGCCGGCCGAACGCCGCGCCACGCCTTCGGTAACAAGGCAGCCCGCGACCTTGCCGACGCCAGAGACCTTGAAGACCTCCTTGATCTCGGCATAGCCGATGAAGCTCTCGCGGATCTCGGCCGACAGGAGGCCAGATGCAGCCGCCTTCACATCGTCGACGAGGTCGTAGATCACCGAGTAATAACGGATCTCGACGCCCTTCTGGTTGGCCGCGGCGCGCGCCGGGGCATTGGCGCGGACGTTGAAGCCGATAACGGGTGCCTGGCTCGCCTCGGCCAGCCCGATGTCGGATTCGGTGATGGCGCCGACGCCGTAGTGCAGCACGCGGACGCGCACCTCGTCGTTGCCGATCTTCTCCATCGCCTGGACGATGGCCTCGGCCGAGCCCTGCACGTCGGCCTTCACCACGATCGGAAGTTCGGCCACGTTCCTGTCTTCCTTGGCCTTGGCCATCAGCTGTTCGAGCGTGGTCGCGGCACCGGCCGCGGCGCGCTTGTCCTTGGCGGCCTGCTCGCGGTAGTGCGCGATCTCGCGGGCCTGCGCCTCGGTCTCGACGACGTTGAGGACATCGCCCGCTTCGGGCGTGCCGTTCAGGCCGAGAACCTCGACCGGAACCGAGGGGCCGGCCTCGTTGACCCTTTCGCCCTTGTCGTTGACGAGTGCGCGGACCTTGCCCCACTGTTCGCCGACCACGAAGATGTCACCCTGGCGCAGGGTGCCGTTCTGGACGAGCACCGTCGCGACCGGGCCGCGGCCGACGTCTAGCTTGGCCTCGATGACGGCGCCGGCGGCGGCACGATCCGGGTTGGCCTTGAGCTCGAGGATCTCGGCCTGAAGCGCGATCGCCTCGAGCAGGGTATTGAGTCCCTTGCCGGTCTTGGCCGAAACCTCCACGTCCTGCACTTCGCCGGACATCGCCTCGACGACGACTTCGTGCTGCAGGAGATCGGTGCGCACCTTCTGGGGATTGGCATCCGGCTTGTCGCACTTGTTGATCGCGACGATCATCGGCACGCCGGCGGCCTTGGCGTGGTTGATCGCCTCGACCGTCTGCGGCATGACCGCATCGTCTGCGGCGACCACCAGAACCACGATATCGGTCACCTGGGCGCCACGCGCGCGCATCGAGGTGAAGGCCGCGTGGCCCGGCGTATCGAGGAAGGTCAGCATCGAGCCGCTGTCAGTCGTTACCTGGTAGGCGCCGATATGCTGGGTGATGCCGCCAGCCTCGCCCGAGACGACGTTGGCATGCCGGATCGCGTCCAGAAGCGACGTCTTGCCGTGGTCGACATGGCCCATGATGGTGATGATCGGCGGGCGCGACTGCTGGTCTTCGGCCTTGTCGACGACGGTGTCGATCACCTGTTCGACGTCGGCGTCGGAGACACGCACGGCACGGTGCCCGAATTCGTCGATGATGAGTTCGGCCGTATCCGCGTCGATGGGCTGGTTCATGCTGACCATCAGGCCCATCTTCATGAGTGCCTTGACGACATCGGCGGCGCGCTCGGCCATCCGGTTGGCAAGTTCCTGAACCACGATCGTCTCGGGCAGCTGCACGTCGCGCACCTGCTTCTCGGCCTTCTGGCCGAGACCGAGCGCCTTCTGGCGCGCGCGTTCCTGCTTGCGCTTCATCGCGGCGAGCGACCGCTGGCGGCCGCCTTCGCCCGAAAGCGCCTCGGACAGCGTAAGCTTGCCCGACCGGCGGCCGTCGTCGCGCGCGGTCTTGCCGCGGTTGTCGCGGTCGCCGCCACGATCGTCGCGCTCGCGGTCGGTCTTGCGGGGGCCGCCAACCGGCACGCCCTTGGTCTCGGCCCGGGCGGCGGCGGCCTGCGCCGCGGCCTGATCGACCGGTCCCGCCTTGGACGCGGCGGGCTTCTTGAAATCTTCCTTGCGGGCGGCGCGCGCCTCGGCCTCTTCGGCGCGGCGGGCATCCTCCTCGGCCTTGAGGCGCAGCGCTTCCTCGCGTTCGCGGTCGTCGCGCTCCTTGGCCTCGGCGTCGGCGCGCCGGCGCTCGCGCTCTTCCTCGCGCACGCGCTCTTCCTCGGCGCGCTGCGCGGCCTCTTCGGCCTCGCGCGACTTGGCGGCCTGGAGTGCCTTCAGCCGCCGCTCCATCTCGGCATCGGAAATGCCGGCGGGACGGCGCGACGGATCGCCGAGGTTCGGCGAGCCGCTGCCGCCGGCACCGGCGCCGGCACCCGGTTTCGGCACGACGACGCGCTTGCGCTTCGTCTCGACGACGACGTTCTTCGTCCGCCCATGGCTGAAGCTCTGCTTCACCTGGCCGGAGCGGCCGCCACCGAGGCCGAGGGGTTTCTTACCGTCTGTATCGCTCATGCCGACTTCGTATCCTTCCCGGCGGCAGAACCGCCGTCATTCTTTCGCAAACCCGAAAGCTTTGCCGCTTCCTCTACAACACGTCGGGAGAGTCCGCCAGCGCCGAGGGCGCCATGTATCACACTATCGCGCCCGAATGCCAGCCCGAGCTCGGCAGCCGTCAGGCAACCGAACCAGCGCCCGCCCTCCGGGGTCCAGAGCTTGCCCTTGCCGCGCTCGGAGCCGTCGGACGCCTGCAGGAGCACCCTGGCCTTGCCGTCGGCGAGCCAACCCTTCACCTTCTCGAAGCCGGCGACCGCCAGACCCGCCTTGCGGGCCAGCGAGACGAGATCGACGACACGGCGCGCGAGGCCGATCTCGACCATTCCGGCCAGGTTCTCGGGCGCCGACGCCGGCGCCTTCGCGGCGCGGGCGAAAAGACCTTTGCGCGAGGCAGTCTCGATCGCGCCGCGATCGGCGGTCACCCAGATTCCGCGGCCGGGCAGCTTGCCGGCCAGATCGGGCACCACGACGCCTTCGGGCGACACGACGAAGCGGATCAGGCCAGCCTTCGGCTGCGCGTCACCCGTGACGATGCAGCGCCTGTCCGGCTCTTCCCTATCCTTTTCGCGTCCCCCGCGGGTCATATGAGTGCTCCCCGAGGCCCATTTCAGGCCTCGACCTCCTCGTCTTCGGCGCCCTCTTCGGCCTCGGCCTCAAGCTCGGCCGGGTCGACCCAGCCGAGCTGGATGCGCGCGGTCATGACCAGGTGCTGCGCCTCTTCGAGGCTCATGTCGAACTTCTCGAGCAGACCGTCGTCCTTCACCCGTTCGCCGTTCACCGTGGTCCAGCCGCCGGCCAGTTCCCAATCGGCGCAGGTCGCGAAATCCTCGAGCGTCTTCACGCCGTCGAGCGCCAGCGCCTCGATCATCTGCGGGGTCAGCCCCTCGAAGCCGACGAGGCTGTCCTCGACGCCGAGTTCGCGCGCATGTTCCAGCGCCTTGCGGTTCTGCTCCTCGATCACGTCGCGGGCACGGGCCTGAAGTTCCTGCGCGGTGGCATCGTCGACGCCCTCGATCGTCAGGAGCTCGTCGAGCTCGACATAGGCGACTTCCTCGAGGTTGGTGAAGCCTTCGGCGACCAGAAGCTGGGCGAAGAACTCGTCGAGGTCCAGCGTATCCATGAAGAGCCGGGTGCGTTCGGCAAACTCGGCCTGACGGCGCCGGCTCTCTTCCTCTTCGGTCAGGATGTCGATGTCGAGACCGGTCAGCTGGCTGGCGAGCCGGACGTTCTGGCCCCGCCGGCCGATGGCGAGCGAGAGCTGTTCGTCTGGGACCACGACCTCGATCTTGCCGGCCTCCTCGTCGATCACCACCTTGGCGACCTCGGCGGGCTGCAACGCGTTCACAAGGAAGGTGGCCTGATCCTCGTTCCAGGGGATGATGTCGATCTTCTCGCCCTGAAGCTCGTTCACGACCGCCTGCACGCGGCTGCCGCGCATGCCGACGCAGGCACCTACCGGGTCGATCGCGTTGTCGTAGGAGATGACGCCGATCTTGGCGCGCGAACCGGGATCGCGGGCCACGGCCTTGATCTCGATGATGCCGTCATAGATCTCGGGCACTTCCATCTTGAAGAGCTCGGCCATGAACTGCGGATCGGTGCGGCTGAGGAACACTTGCGGACCGCGGGCTTCGCGGCGCACGTCCTTGATGTAGCAACGGATACGGTCGTTCGGGCGGTAGCTTTCGCGGCCGATCTTCTCGTTACGGCGCAAGATCGCCTCGCCGCGGCCGATGTCGACGATGATGTTGCCGTATTCCTCGCGCTTGACGACGCCGTTGATGATCGTGCCCTTGCGGTCCTTGAACTCCTCGAACTGGCGGTCGCGCTCGGCCTCGCGGACCTTCTGGAGGATAACCTGCTTGGCCGACTGCGCGGCGATCCGGCCGAGATCCACCGGCGGCACCTCGTCGACGATCGTGTCGCCGACCTTGGGGTCGTCGAGATAGGGCTTGGCCTGGGCGACGGTCAGTTCCGCCTGATAGTTCTCCAGAAGCTCGTCCTCGACGACGGTGCGGACGCGGGTGAAGGTCGCCCTGCCGGTCTTGCGGTCGATCGAGACGCGAATATCCATCTCGGAGCCGTAGCGCGACTTCGCGGCGCGAGCGAGGCTCTCTTCCATGGCCTCGATCACGAGGCCGGGGTCGATCATCTTCTCGCGCGCGACGGCTTCGGCCGTCTGCAGAAGCTCGAGCTGGTTGGCAGAGGTAATGGCCATTCAATCCTCCTCGGACGTATGTTCTTCGATCTGGTCATAGGCGGCGGCGTCCACCTGTTCGGTGGCCTTCTTCTGCCGCAGCATCTCGGCGATGAGTTCGTCCGTCAGGACGAGCTTGGCGTCGGCAAGCCAATCGAACTTCAGTCCGATGGTGCCTTCCTCGATCTCGACGAGCACATCCTCGCCCTCGGTGCCGGCGAGCAGGCCCTTGAAGCGCTTGCGGCCGTCGATGAGATCGGTGGTCTCGATGCGGGCCTCGTAGCCCTTCCAGGCCTCGAAATCCTTCAGCCGGGTAAGCGGCCGGTCGATGCCGGGCGAGGAGACCTCGAGCGTATAGGTCTCGTCGATCGGGTCCTCGACGTCGAGCACCGCGGAGACGGCAACCGAGATGCGCCCGCAGTCGTCAACGTCGATCCCGCCTTCGGGGCGGTCGGCCATGATCTGCAGTGTCTTGGTCATGCCGCCCATCAGCCGGACTCGCACCAGCTCGAATCCCAGCCCCTCGATGGTCGGGGTCAGGATCTCGGCCAGGCGCCGGTCGATGGCGGTCTTGGCGATGAGGTCGGTCATCGTCTCCAGGCAATAAAAAACGGGCCCTGCGGCCCGTCGAACTTCTCCGGTGGGCTGCGAGTTTGGACCCCGCAGCGCCGCTGTTGAGGAGGATATAGGCCAAGACCGGAGAGTCTGCAAGCGCTATCGCCGCCGAAGGGATGGTGCCCAGGAGAGGACTCGAACCTCCACGCCTTGCGGCACACGGACCTGAACCGTGCGCGTCTACCAATTCCGCCACCTGGGCAGGTGTCGTGGAGCGCCATGTATAGGGGACGCCATGCCCTGTCAACGGGGCGCATTCGCGCCTTGTTTGGCGCGCCCTGGGGCGTTAATCAGGTGCCGAACCAGAACTTTGCCGGGAGGCAGTCGCATGGCGAAGCTTGTCACCATCTTCGGCGGATCGGGATTCCTCGGGCGCTACATCGCGCGGCGGATGGCGAAAGAGGGCTGGCGCGTGCGCGTCGCCTGCCGGCGCCCGAACGAGGCGCTCTTCGTGAGGCCCTATGGTGCAGTCGGGCAGGTCGAGCCGGTCTTCTGCAACATCCGTGACGACGCTTCCGTCGCTGCGGCGATGGCTGGCGCCGACGCCGTGGTGAACTGCGTCGGCACCTTCGACAAGGCGGGGCGCAACAATTTCGAGGCCGTCCAGGCCGAAGGCGCTGGCCGGATCGCGCGGCTCGCGGCGTCGGGCGGCGTGGGGGCTCTCGTCCATGTCTCCGCGATCGGTGCCGATGCGGCAAGCGACAGTCTCTACGCCCGCACCAAGGCCGCGGGCGAGGCGGCGGTCACGGCGGCCTTTCCGGGCGCCGCGATCCTGCGTCCCTCGGTGATGTTCGGGCCGCAGGACGGGTTCTTCAACAAGTTCGCGGCGCTTGCGCGGTTCGGGCCGGTCCTGCCCATCGTCGGCGACAAGACGCGTTTCCAGCCGGTCTATGTCGATGACGTTGCCGCGGCCGCGGTGTCCGCGCTCCTCGGTGGGGCGCGCGGCGTCTACGAGCTTGGCGGGCCGGATGTCGCGACGTTCCGCGAGCTCATGGGCGAGATGCTGAAGGTTGTGGGCCGGCGCCGGCTGGTGCTCAACATTCCGTTCTGGGCAGCGCGCATCAAGGCTTGGCTGCTCGATTTCGGCTCGGCGCTGACCGGCCGGCTGATCGCGAACCGTCTGCTGACCGTCGATCAGGTGAAGATGCTGCGCCACGACAACGTCGTGGCCGAGGGTGCGCGCGGCCTTGCCGACCTCGGCGTCGCGGCGACGCCGATGCCTGCCGTCCTGCCCGATTACCTCTGGCGCTTCCGTCCCTCTGGTCAGTATGACGCGATCAAGGCCTCCGCAAGGAATCTCAAGAACCCGTCCTGATCGCGCGAAGGGGACCCGCAGTTGTCTTACCTGAATGACGTCCTGCTCGGGATCATCGAGGGGATCACGGAATTTCTTCCGATCTCCAGCACCGGGCACCTTCTCGTGGCCGAGCATTGGCTCGGCGCACGGTCGGACATGTACAACATCGTCATCCAGGCGGGGGCTATCCTTGCCGTGACGCTGATCTACTGGCGACGGCTCATGGACCTCGCGATTGGCTGGCGCGAGCCGGGGAACCGAGACTATCTTTTCAAACTTGCGGTTGCGTTCCTGATCACGGCGGTGCTTGGCCTTGTCGTCAAGAAGCTCGGGTTCGAACTGCCGTCGACGGTCACGCCCGTTGCCTGGGCGCTTGTGCTTGGTGGCCTCTGGATGATCGTCGCCGAGACATTTGCGGCGCGGCTGCCGGCCAGCAGTGCGATTCCCATGCGTGTTGCGGTTGCCGTCGGTCTGGCGCAGATCGTGGCCGGGATCTTTCCCGGCACCTCCCGTTCGGCCGCGACGATCTTCGCGGCGATGCTGCTTGGAACCTCGAACCGTGGCGCGGCGACGGAGTTCGCGTTTCTCGTCGGCATCCCGACCATGTATGCGGCAAGCGGCTACGAGCTTCTCAAGGAGTTGAAGGGCGGCGGCGCGACCGAGGACTGGACGGGGCTCGGCATAGCCTTCGTCGTGTCGACGGTGACCGCCTTTGTCGCGGTGAAGTGGCTGCTCGGCTTCATTCGCAGCCATCGGTTCACCGCCTTTGCCATCTACCGCATCCTCTTCGGCGGCGCTCTGCTGCTCCTCGCGCAGGCGGGGCTTGTTGCCTGAAAGGGCAGTCGAATCGCGGCCGGCCGCGCGCAGCCGGGTGGTTGCGCGCCGCCGTCCAGGGCATTTAGGTAGCAATTGCTGACCCGAATTTTGCCGAAGCGGGCCAATGGCGATCTCCCAAGCGCAGAAATATTCAAACAAGGTCAATACAACTGACTTTTATTTCTGGCCGGTTGGAGGTAGCAATGCGCACTCACTTTCCGTCGGGAGACCTTGCCGTGGCGCAGAACCGAATGCTCAAGTTCGTGACGCTCTCGAAAGAGATGCCGCAAAAGCGCGACGCCACGGCGCGGGCACAAGACTTCGACGAGATCTATCGCGAGTTTGCTGCCGCCAAGGCGGCCGAACAGGCAGGGCGCTGCAGCCAATGCGGCGTGCCCTTCTGCCAGTCGCATTGCCCGCTTCACAACAACATCCCCGACTGGCTGCGCATGACCGCCGAGGGCCGGCTCCGGGAAGCTTACGAGCTCAGCCAGTCAACCAACACCTTCCCGGAGATCTGCGGTCGGATATGCCCGCAGGACAGGCTCTGCGAAGGCAATTGCGTGATCGAGCAATCGGGGCATGGCACGGTGACGATCGGAGCGATCGAGAAGTACATCACCGACAGCGCCTGGGATAACGGCTGGATCCTGCCGGCGCGACCGTTGCAAGAGCGCGGCGAGAGCGTCGCGATCATCGGTGCGGGGCCGGGCGGGCTTGCCGCCGCGGATGCGCTTCGCC
Source organism: Albidovulum sp. (assembly GCA_020637635.1). Classification (GTDB taxonomy): domain Bacteria; phylum Pseudomonadota; class Alphaproteobacteria; order Rhodobacterales; family Rhodobacteraceae; genus Albidovulum. The sequence continues at coordinate 391,153 of JACKKB010000003.1, read as the reverse complement.
GCGCCGGGGTGCAGGTGACGGTCTATGACCGCTACGACCGCGCGGGCGGGCTCATGACCTACGGCATCCCCGGCTTCAAGCTCGAGAAGGACGTGGTGATGCGCCGTATCGCGCAGCTCGAGGCGTCCGGCGTGAGGTTCGTGCTCAATGCCTCGGTAGGCGAAACGATCGGCTTCGAGGAGATTCGCGGCAAGCACGACGCGGTGGTGATCGCGACCGGTGTCTACAAGAGCCGCGACCTCGGCGGGCCGAACGCCGGGGCCACCGGGATCGTGCGCGCGATCGACTATCTGACGGCATCCAACCGCAAGAGCTTTGGCGACGCCGTGGCCGCGTTCGACGACGGCAAGCTGGATGCGGCCGGCAAGCGGGTTGTCGTCATCGGTGGCGGCGACACGGCGATGGACTGCGTTCGCACCGCAGTCCGGCAGGGTGCGAAGACGGTGAAATGTCTCTACCGGCGCGACCGCGCGAACATGCCGGGCTCGCAGCGCGAGGTTCAGAACGCCGAAGAGGAGGGCGTCGAGTTCGTCTGGCTGACCGCACCCAAGGGTTTTGCCGCGGGCGAGGCTGTCGAGGGCGTGCTGGTGCAGCGGATGCAGCTCGGCGCGCCCGACGCGACCGGACGGCGGAGCCCCGAACTGATCGAGGGCGCCGACTATGTCGAGGGCGCCGACCTGGTCATCAAGGCGCTCGGGTTCGAGCCCGAGGACCTGCCGAAGCTCTGGGGCGTCACCGGGCTCGAGGTGACGCGCTGGGGAACGCTCAGGACCGACTTTCACACCCACCAGACCAGCCTTCCCGGCGTCTTCGCAGTGGGCGACATCGTGCGTGGCGCAAGCCTCGTCGTATGGGCGATCCGTGACGGGCGCGAGGCGGCGGAAAGCGTGCTGGGCTATCTGGCGGAGGCCGGCGCGGTGGCCGCCGAGTGACGGCACACGAGAAGTGAGCGGAGCGATGCGACGGGTCATCACGGCAATTCTCCTGACGCTTTCTGCCGCACCCGCGGGCCATGCCGCGGGCCGGTTCAGCGCGCCTGCGGGCTGCAAGGTCTTCGCGACAGTGCAGCTGCGCAGTTGCAGCGTGGTGCAGCACTACGCCTGCAACCGAGACGCCCCGGGCGACCAGTGGGCAGCCTACCAGGATGGCGAGGGGACGTTCTACCTGAGCCGCATCGACCGAGAGACCCGCTGGCTCGAAAGCTATGACATGACGACGGGGATCGCGGACCGGCTGGCATCGGAGCGGGACCCCGCCTCGTTCAGCACGCTCCTGAAGGACGGGCGGGACGATTATGACTTCGCGACGCGCGACAGCGAGGGAACGGTGACGCGCTACTCGGGGTTCGACCGGTTGACCGGCAGGACCATCCTCATCGACGGGCAGAAGCTGGAGCGGACAAGTTTCGAACTGACCGCCCGCAGCGAGAAGGGCGAGTTCCTGTGGCGACGCAGGGGCACGCAGCTCATATCGCGCGCGTGGCGTGTCTTCTGGGCCGAGCAGGAGCAGTTCGAGAATGCCCTTGGCGACCGGATCACGACGACGGACACGCCCGCGGACTTCGCGCTGCCGGGCGAGAAGGGCTATCTGTCGACGACGCCAATCTATGGCTGCGATGCGATCATGTCGGCGATTCCGGGCGAAACAGAGCCTGTCTCATTCGGGAGGGCACCGTGAGCGTTCGGTCGGGTGGATGTCTTTGCGGCGCGGTGCGGTTCGAGGCGCGGGAGGTGCCGGAGGCGTTCGGCGCCTGCCATTGCGAGATGTGCAGGCGCTGGACTGGCTCGTCGCTTCTCGGCGTCACCGTTCCCGAGCGCAGCATCACCTGGCAGGGCGCCCAGAAGATCGTCCGCCGCCAGACCTCGTCCTGGGCGGAGCGTGCCTGGTGCGGCGACTGCGGCAGCGGCCTTTACTTCAGGGTCACGCAGGAAGGGCCCTATGCGGGCGATCTGGAGCTTCCGATCGGGCTCTTTGACGACCCGAACGGATTTCGCTTCGACAGCGAGATCTACATCGACCACAAACCCGACAGCTACGCCTTCGCGGGCGAGGGGCGGCGCTTGCTTACGCGGCAGGACTGCGTCGAGAAGTTCGGAGTGCTGGACAGTGAGTAGCGCTCCCGCATCGGAACGGCATGAGCCCGAGGTCGTCCGCGACGACGAACTCCTGCGTGTCTGGTTCCTGCCGGGCGACAGCGACCGGCTTGTCGTGAGCTTCTGCGGCATCGGGCTTGACGGCGAGGAGGTGCAGTCGCCGGAGTTCCTCGGTTCGGCGCGTGGCGAAGCAGGCAATCCGGTGCTCTTCATCGCCGACAAGGCGCGCAGCTGGCTGAACGCGCCGGGCATCGTCGAGGAGATTGCCGCCACGATCCGCCGCTGGACCGAGCGCTCGGGAGCCGCGCAGGTCTCCATGCTCGGCAACTCGATGGGCGGGTTCATGGCGATGGTCATGCCCGCCCATGTCCCGACCGTCGCGTCCATCGGGTTTTCGCCGCAATTCTCGATCGACCCGGAGATCGCCCGCGAGACGCGGCGCTGGCAGCGGTGGCGAGAGCGTATCTCGGAGATCCGGATCCGCCAGGCCTCGGACTATCTCGTGCCCCGGACGGCATACTACGTCATCCACGGCGACCATGGGCGCGAACGGACGCAGTCCCTGCCCTATGTCGGGCTGACCGGGGTGCGGCACTTCGTGATGCCGCGGACAATCCACAACACTGCCTGGAAACTGCGTCGCAGGAAGGCGCTTGCGGAGGTGGTGGCCTTCGCGGTGGCAAACCGGCCGCGCCGCCTGAAACAGGCGCTTGGTCGGGTCGGTGTGCATGAGAGCCGCCGCGACAGGGCGGCAGAAGAGACCGAGAAAGTCGAACCGGAGTCGCGCCAGGTTGCGCCCGTCCGGCACGTCACGCAAGGAGGCGCAAGATGACCAGCTTTGATCCCGATTGGGCTGCGGCCGAAGAAGCCCGGCGTCTCTGGATGTCGGAAAACAGTCTCTATCGCAGCGAAGACGAGCATTCTTCCTGTGGTGTCGGGCTTGTCGTGGCGCTCAATGGCAAGCCATCGCGCAAGGTGGTTCAGAACGGGATCGAGGCCCTGCGCGCCGTCTGGCACCGCGGCGCGGTCGATGCCGACGGCAAGACCGGCGACGGTGCCGGCATCCATGTGCAGATCCCGGTCCGCTTCTTCTACGACCAGGTGCGCCGGACCGGGCACGAGCCTGACCTGGAGAAGCTGATCGCCGTCGGACAGATCTTCCTGCCGCGCACGGATTTCGGCGCCCAGGAGCGTTGCCGTACCATCGTCGAGACGGAAGTCCTGAAGATGGGACACTATATCTACGGCTGGCGCCACGTGCCGGTGAATACCCAGGTTCTGGGCGAAAAGGCCAATGCCACGCGGCCCGAGATCGAACAGATCCTGATCCGCTGCGAGAAGGACATCGACCAGGAGCAGTTCGAGCGCGAGCTCTACATCATCCGTCGCCGGATCGAGAAGGCGGCGCTGGCCGCGCACATCGCGGGGATGTATGTCTGTTCTCTGTCCTGTCGGTCGCTCATTTACAAGGGGATGATGCTGGCCGAGGAGGTCGCGGTCTTCTACCCCGACCTGATGGACGAACGCTTCGAGAGCGCCTTTGCGATCTATCACCAGCGCTACTCGACCAACACCTTTCCGCAGTGGTCGCTCGCCCAACCCTTCCGGATGCTTGCCCATAACGGCGAGATCAACACGCTGAAGGGCAACGTCAACTGGATGCGGAGCCACGAGATCCGGATGGCATCGAGCGCCTTCGGCGAGATGGCGGAGGACATCAAGCCGATCATTCCCGCCGGCACGTCGGACTCTGGCGCGCTCGACGCGGTGTTCGAGGCGCTGGTTCGGGCCGGGCGGTCGGCGCCGATGGCCAAGACGATGCTGGTGCCCGAGGCGTGGTCGAAATCGACCGTCGAGCTGCCGAAGCCCTGGATCGACATGTATTCCTATTGCAACGCGGTGATGGAGCCCTGGGACGGGCCCGCCGCGCTCGCCATGACCGACGGGCGCTGGGTCTGCGGCGGACTCGACCGCAACGGCTTGCGCCCGATGCGCTACGTGCTGACCGGAGACGGGCTACTGATCGCGGGGTCCGAGGCCGGCATGGTCCCGGTCGACGAAATGACGGTGCGCGAGAAGGGCGCGCTCGGCCCAGGGCAGATGATCGCCGTCGACATGCGCGCGGGCAAGCTCTTCCATGATCGCGAGATCAAGGACCAATTGGCCGCCTCGCAGCCCTTCGGCGAGTGGATCGAGAAGGTCGTCGATCTGAACGCACTGATGCGCGATGTGCCGGAGACGGCTCTGTTCGAGGGCGCCGAGCTGCGCCAGCGGCAGATCGCCGCCGGGTACTCGCTCGAGGAGGTCGAGCAGGTTCTCGCCCCGATGGCCGAGGACGGCAAGGAGATGGTCGCCTCGATGGGGGACGACACGCCGGCGGCAGTCCTTTCCAAACAGTACCGCCCGCTCAGCCACTTCTTCCGGCAGAACTTCAGCCAGGTGACGAACCCGCCGATCGACAGCCTGCGGGAAAGCCGGGTGATGAGCCTCAAGACCCGGTTCGGCAACCTCAAGAACGTGCTGGACGAGGATTCCTCGCAGACCGAGATCCTGGTGCTGGAGAGCCCGTTCCTTGCCAATGCCGAGTTCGACGAGATGGTGACCAAGTTCGGCGCCAACGTCGCGGTGATCGACTGCACCTTCGCGGCCGGAGGCGTCCACGATGCGATGCGGATGGGTCTGGAGCGGATCCGGGGCGAGGCCGAGGACGCGGTGCGTTCGGGTGCCGGCCATATCGTGCTGACCGACAGACATCAGGGCACAGACAAGATCGCCATGCCGATGATCCTCGCGACCTCGGCGGTGCATTCCTGGCTGACGCGCAAGGGGCTCAGGACCTTCACCAGCATCAACGTGCGCTCGGCCGAATGCATCGATGCGCATTACTTCGCGGTCCTGATCGGTTGCGGCGCGACGACGGTGAACGCCTATCTCGCGCAGGACACGATCGCCGACAGGGTCCGGCGCGGACTGATCGAAGGCAGCCTCGTCGATGCGATGCGGCGCTATCGCGACGCGATCGACGCGGGGCTCCTGAAGATCATGTCGAAGATGGGGATCTCGGTCATCTCGTCCTATCGGGGCGGGCTGAACTTCGAGGCGGTGGGTCTGTCGCGCGCGCTGGTGGCGGAGTATTTCCCCGGCATGCACAGCCGGATCTCGGGCATTGGCACGAGCGGAATTCAGCACAAGCTCGAGGACATCCATGCCCGCGGCTGGAAGGGCGGCACGGACGTGCTGCCCATCGGCGGCTTCTACAAGGCGCGCCGGTCGGGCGAGAAGCACGCCTGGGAGGCGCAGACGATGCACCTGCTGCAATCGGCCTGCGACCGGGCGTCCTACGACCTGTGGAAACGGTACAGCCAGGCGATGCGCGCCAACCCGCCGATCCATCTGCGCGACCTGCTGGACATCAAGCCGCTCGGCCGGCCGGTGCCGATCGAGGAGGTGGAGAGCATCACCTCGATCCGCAAGCGGTTCGTGACGCCCGGCATGTCACTCGGCGCGCTGAGCCCCGAGGCGCACAAGACGCTGAACGTCGCGATGAACCGGATCGGCGCCAAGTCGGACTCGGGCGAGGGCGGCGAGGATCCGGCGCATTTCCTGCCGGAGCCCAATGGCGACAACCCCAGCGCCAAGATCAAGCAGGTGGCGTCGGGGCGGTTCGGCGTCACGGCGGAGTATCTCAACGCCTGCGAGGAGCTCGAGATCAAGGTCGCGCAGGGCGCCAAGCCCGGCGAGGGCGGGCAACTGCCCGGCATGAAGGTGACGAAGCTGATCGCCCGGCTCAGGCACTCGACGCCCGGGGTGACGCTGATTTCGCCACCGCCGCATCACGACATCTACAGTATCGAGGATCTGGCGCAGCTGATCTATGACCTCAAGCAGATCAACCCGCGCGCCAAGGTGACGGTGAAGCTGGTGGCGTCCTCCGGCGTCGGCACGATTGCCGCCGGCGTCGCCAAGGCCAGGGCCGACGTGATCCTGATCTCGGGTCACAACGGCGGCACCGGCGCATCGCCCGGCACATCGATCAAATATGCCGGCCTGCCTTGGGAAATGGGCCTGACCGAGGCGCATCAGGTCCTCGCGATGAACAAGCTGCGCGACCGGATCACGCTCAGGACAGACGGCGGGCTGCGAACCGGCCGCGATATCGTGGTGGCGGCGATGATGGGGGCCGAGGAATTCGGCATCGGCACCGCCGCGCTCATCGCGATGGGCTGCATCATGGTGCGTCAGTGCCAGTCGAACACCTGTCCGGTGGGAGTCTGCACGCAGGACGAGACCTTGCGCAAGAAGTTCACAGGCAGCGCGGACAAGGTGGTGAACCTCATCACCTTCTACGCCCAGGAGGTGCGCGAGCTTCTCGCCGAGATCGGGGCGCGGTCGATTGACGAGATCATCGGCCGCGTCGACCTGCTGAGCCAGGTCAGCCGCGGGTCGGCCCATCTCGACGATCTCGACCTCAACCCGCTGCTGATCAATGTCGATGGTGCCGACCGGATCGTCTACGACCGGTCGAAGCCGCGCAACGCGGTGCCCGACACGCTCGATGCCGAGATCATCCGCGATGCGCAAAGGTTCTTCGAGGACGGCGAGAAGATGCAGCTTTCCTATGCGGTCCGGAACACCCACCGCACCATCGGCACCCGCGCGTCGAGCCTGATCGTCAAGAACTTCGGGATGCGCAACACCCTTCAGCCCGACCATCTGACGGTGAAGCTGACCGGGTCGTGCGGCCAGTCGCTCGGCGCCTTCGCGGCGCCGGGGCTGAAGCTCGAGGTGTCGGGCGATGCCAACGACTATGTCGGCAAGGGGCTCTCGGGCGGAACGATCGTAGTGCGGCCGCCGATGATCTCTCCGCTTGTGGCCGGCGACAACACGATCATCGGCAACACCGTGCTTTACGGGGCGACCGACGGCCATCTTTTTGCTGCCGGTCGTGCGGGCGAGCGCTTTGCGGTGCGCAACTCGGGTGCCAGGGTGGTCGTCGAGGGCTGCGGGTCGAACGGCTGCGAATACATGACGGGCGGCGTCGCGGTCATTCTGGGGCGGATCGGGGCCAACTTCGGCGCCGGGATGACGGGCGGCATGGCCTATATCCATGACCCCGAGGGCGTGGCGCGCGGGTTGATCAATGCCGAGACCCTTGTCGTCGGAGCGGTCGAGCATCCGCATTGGGAAGCAGAGTTGAAGGCTCTCATCGAGCGGCATCTGGCCGAGACCGACAGCGTCCGGGCGGCGGCCATCCTGCAGGGCTGGGCCGCGGAGCGGCATCATTTTCTGCAGATCTGTCCGAAGGAAATGCTGGCGCATCTTGCGCATCCGTTGTCGGAGGCGGCGCGGGCAGTGCCTGCCGAGTGAGGAACCAGGCTCACCCCGCCGGTGGGGCGGGGTGATTGGATATTGCCGAAGTTTCGCCTCATAATCGGACGCTTTCCGGGCCAAGGCTGACGGGATACCTGCCGTTTGCACCTGTCCCGGATTTCCGATGCCCACGTCATATACAGACCAGTTCTTTCTGATGGACCCTGGCAATCCGCCCGCAGCGGGAACAGCGCTGACGCCCGGGAACTACGGGTTCGTCGATCAGGACGATGACGGCAATATCGGCACCGGCTCGGGCGACACGTTCAACGGCGCCACGGTGATCAACGTCTGGCGTGGCGACACGATCACCGTAACGATGGGCGGCAGCACCGTCACGGTCAGCGGTGTCACCTTTTACGTCGACGACGGCGCGGGCGGTTTCTACTCGGTCTTCACGCCGACGGACGGGACGATCCTGCAAGACGCGGTCTTCCGGTCATCAACCTGGGTTTCGAACTCGACCCAGGTGCCGGTAGGAACGCTCACACCTGCCTGTTTCGTCAAGGGAACGCGCATCCGCACGCCGCAGGGCCCGCGGCCGGTCGAGGACCTCGCGGTGGGCGATCTCGTGACTACGTCCGATCACGGGGATGTGCCGATCAGGTGGATCGGCAACCGGACCGTCATTGGCCGGGGACGGTTCGCGCCGATCAGGTTCGAGCGCGATGCGATCGGAAACGAGTCCGTCCTCTCCGTCTCGCCGCAGCATCGCATTCTGGTCTCGGGCTGGCGCGCCGAATTGCTCTTCGGTTGTGGCGAAGTGCTTGTTCCGGCCAAGGCGCTGGTGAACGACACCGACATAAGGCCCTGCCCGTGCAACAAGGTGCACTACTTCCATCTGCTCTTCGACGAGCACGAGATCGTCTTTTCCGAGGGCGTTTCGACCGAGAGCTTCCACCCGGGTGCTGCGGTTCTGGACAGCGATCCAGAGATGCGCGAAGAACTTGCCGAGCTGTTCCCCGAACTCGCGGAACATGGCGCAAGCTGGCCGACCGCCCGTCATGCGCCCAGATTGCGCGACGGGCGGCTGCTCGCCCCGCGCCAGGACCTGCGCCGAGGCGCGTGAGCCCGCCTCACCGCTGCGGGTTTGACCCGGTAACGACGCTGTCCTATCCTTTCCCAGGGTGGCGACGACCGGAAGCATGCACCTGAGGTGCGCCATATACGATCGTCGTCTGCGTGGAGGCGCAATGCAGGCAACCGCCGAGCTTCACGAGCGTGCGGCGCGGGTTTTTTCCGCCCTGCGGCATCGTGCTGAATCGGACCCGGCGGCAACCTCGGCCTTTCCGGACGACTGGTTCGATCTCGGGTCTGAGCACTATGCCGACATGGGGGCGATGTTCTATCTTGCCTCGATGACCCCCTATCATCGTCCGCGCAGCCTTGCCGCCGCAGTCGCTTCGATCGAGCCCGCGCTCAGGCTCGGCCAGTATCGGATATTCCGGTCACAGGGCTTTCCACGTGCCTTCATCAGCTGGGCCGGTCTCGACCCCGTGCGCGAGCGACGGTTCGCCATCGATCACGCGGCGCTCCTGCCCGAGGACTGGAACAGCGGACCCTCGGTCTGGCTCGTCGATTTCGTCGCGCCATTCGGTCATATGGACGAGATCGTGGCGGAGCTGCCGAAGAACCAGGAGCTGACGCGCCTGCGGGCGCTCTGGCACGATCGCAAGGGAGAGGGCTACCGGGTCATAGAATGGACCCGTCAGCTACCCGGCGGCGTGGTGCGGCAGCGCAGTTTCTCGCCCGCGGCCTTTGCCCGCCATCTGGAGCGAGGCTGAACATGGGAGCGCCAAACATTGTCGGGACCAGCACGGGCGACGTGACCGAGGGCTCGGGCGCCATCGTGAGCGGCGATCTCGACGATTCCAACCCCTTCTTCGCGAACGACAACTGGTCGATCTCGGTCGCCGCCAGCTATGGCACTGCGACGATCAATCCGACGACGGGGGTCTGGAGCTATGATCTGAACGACACCCATCCCGCAGTCGTCGCCCTCAATCTCGGCGATACCCTGACCGACACGTTCACCGTGCGGCTTTCCGACAGCGGCGGCAGCGACACGCAGGTCGTCACGATCACCATCCACGGCGTGCCCTGCTTTTCCGGCGGCACACGAATCCTTACGCCGCAAGGCGAGCGCGCGGTGGAGGACCTGGCGGTGGGCGACCTCGTCGTGACGCGCGATCACGGTCCGCAGCCGGTGCTTTGGCTGGGCAGCCGAACGGTGCCGGCCGAGGGCGATCTGGCGCCCATCAGGATCGCGGCAGGGGTCCACGGTAACCGGCGCGATCTGATCGTCTCGCCGCAGCACCGGATCGTGGTCGCGGGGTGGGAGGCCGAGCTGCACTACGGGCGGGCCGAGGTTCTCGTCGCCGCCAAGCACCTGCTGGACGGCGCCCGCGTGACGCGGCTTCCGGGCGGCGAGGTCACCTATTACCACGTCATGTTCGACCGGCACGAGGTGATCTTTGCCGAGGGCGCCGCGACCGAAAGCTTCTTTGCCGGCGGCGATGCGGCAGTGGCGATGGCCGAGGTCGAGGCGGAATTGCACCGGATCTTTGCCGGGGGACACGGCAAGGATCAGCGCCAGACCGCACGACACGTTGTCAGCAGACACGAGGCGGCCGTGCTGCGCGACGGTGCCCGCGACCGGCGCGGGGCCGTGAGGCCCGGAAAAGGTTGACCTTCGGCGGCTCGCAGGGGAAAGGTGCCGCGAGGGATCGAGCGGCGTGATGGCACGGGCAGCATCAAAGAAGAAACCCGCCCGCAAGGGCCGGACGGCGGCGCCCCGCAAGCGTGCGGCGGAGCAACGCGAGGGGTTCACCCTGCGCGACGTCCTGCGCTGGGCTGGGCGTGGGGGTGCGGCAATTGCGGCTCTGTTCTTGGCTTTTGTGCTGCTTTTCGCGATCGTCAATCCAGTCATGACACCTTACATGATGGCCGAAAGCTGGCGGCGGGGTGGGGTGACCCGTGACTGGGTCCGGCTCGAGGACATCGCGCCGCAGATGGCCCGTTCGGTCGTCGCCGCGGAGGATGCGAACTTCTGTCTTCATTGGGGCTTCGACATGCACCAGATCCGTGCCGCCATCGAGGAAGGCGCGGGGCGTGGCGCCTCGACGATTACCCAGCAGGTGGTGAAGAACGTCTTTCTCTGGCAGGGAAGAAGCTGGCCACGCAAGGCGCTCGAGGCGTTGTTGACCCCCGTCGTGGAGCTGGTCTGGACCAAGCGACGGATTCTCGAGGTCTATCTCAATGTCGCCGAGACCGGGCCGGGGGTCTTCGGCGTGCAGTCGGCGGCCGAGGTCTACTTCAAGCGGCCGGCCGCGAAACTGACCGAGGCGCAGGCGGGTCTCATTGCGGCGGCGCTTCCAGACCCCAAGGGGCGCAATCCGGCCCGGCCGTCCGGTTACCTCACCCGGCGGGCCGGCGAGATCGCCGATGGCGCCGATACGATCCGCGCCGATGGACGCGCCGCCTGTTTCGAGGATTGAACCCGAGAGGCGCGGCCGCTATCACGGGACGCGATTGTCCCGGATCCTGTGACCATGACGCGACTTTATCACGTTCCGCTGTCGCCCTTCTGTCGCAAGGTGCGGCTGACGCTTGCCGAAAAGCGGCTCGAGGTGGAGCTGATCGAGGAGCGCTACTGGGAACAGGGGCAGGAGTTCATGAGGCGCAATCCCGCCGGCAAGGTGCCGGTGCTGCGCCATGACGGCATGGTCATGTCAGAGAGCCAGGCAATCTGCGAATATCTCGACGAGACAATCCCCGAACCGCGGTTGATCCCGAAGGAACCCAAGGCGCGTTTCGAGGTGCGCCGGCTCTGCGCCTGGTTCGACGACAAGTTCCATGCCGAAGTGACGTCGAAGCTCCTTTACGAGCGGGTGAACAAGAAGATCATGAAACTCGGCTACCCGGATTCCAAGAACGTCAAATACGGGGCGACACAGATCAAGTATCACCTCGACTACCTGAACTGGCTTCTCGACCAGCGCCGCTGGCTGGCCGGCAACGAGATGACGCTTGCCGACTTCACCGCCGCCGCGCATCTGTCGTCGCTCGACTACATCTCCGATGTCGACTGGAACCGGAGCCAGAACGTCAAGGACTGGTATGCCAAGATCAAGTCCCGGCCGGCGTTCCGGTCGCTCCTGGCCGATCAGGTGCCGGGTTTCCCGCCGCCGCCCCATTATGCCGATCTCGACTTCTGAATCCTGCACGGGGTCCGGCGCCAGATGACTGCGCCTGCGGGGCAGATGGCTGACCTGAGGGTTCGGCTCTTCGAGACGGCGCGGGAGGCGGGGTTCTCGGCCATCGGCATCTGCGCGCCGGATGCGATCCCCGGGGCTGCCGGGCGACTTGCGGCCTTTGTCGCCGGGGGGCGGCACGGGCAGATGGGATGGATGGCCGAGAGGACGGCATGGCGGGGCGATCCGACAGCGCTCTGGCCGGAGGCGCGGTCGGTCGTCATGTTGGCCGAAGCCTATTCGCCCGAATATGACCCGATGGCGGTGCTCGCGCATCGGGACAGGGCGGCGGTCTCGTGCTACGCGCAGGGGCGCGACTATCACGATCTGGTCAAGAAGCGCCTGAAGGCCGTCGGGCGCTGGCTGATCGCCGCGGCGGAAAAAGTCTCTGTTCCGGCAGAAATAAAGGTTTTTGTCGATACAGCGCCGGTGATGGAAAAGCCCCTTGGGCAGGCCGCCGGGCTTGGCTGGCAGGGCAAGCACACCAATCTCGTCGGCCGCGAACTTGGCAGCTGGTTCTTTCTGGGGGCGATCTTCACGACGCTGGACCTGCCGAAGGATCTTGCCGAGGAAGATCGCTGCGGATCTTGCCGCGCCTGTCTCGACATCTGTCCGACCGGCGCCTTTCCTGCCCCCTATCAGATCGATGCGAGGCGGTGCATTTCCTACCTCACGATCGAGCACAGGGGGCCGGTCGACCCGTCTCTGCGGCCCGCACTCGGCAACCGCATCTACGGCTGCGACGATTGCCTGGCGGTCTGCCCGTGGAACAAGTTTGCCGCCGCCGCCGGCGAGATCGGCTATGCAGTGAAGGTGGGGGCGCCGCCGCTGGCCGAACTTGCAGCGCTTGACGATGCGGCGTTCCGGGCGCGGTTCGCCGGCAGCCCGATCAAGCGGATCGGGCGCGACAGGTTCGTGCGGAATGTCGCCTATGCCATCGGGAACTCGGGTGATCCCACGCTTGTTCCCCATGTTCAGAGACTGGTTTGCGATCCTGACGCGGCCGTTTCGGACGCCGCGCACTGGGCTCTCGCCCGACTTTCTGGGCGTGGCGGCGATCAGGACAGAACTGAGGGGTAGCCACGGCGGCGGAATCGGCTCATCCTGAAGTTGCGCCCGGATGTTTCAGAGCCGGGTGCGACAGGAAGGAGTGATCATGAACCGTCATGTCGCCGACAAACGCTCACGCTCCGATGGCGGGCGTGTCCGGAACTTCGCCAAGGTGGAGCGCGCGCATGCCGAGGTCGGCAGCCATCCGGCCGCGCGGGCCGTGCATGAGAGGCCGCAAACCCGCAGCGACGCCGCACGCCTGAAGGCATTCACGCGGATCGAGCGCGGCGTCGAAGCCTGATCAGGCCCGCTTTTCGGCGATCCGGGCAACACCCAGGGTATCGAGCACCTTTGCCTCGATCTCGGGGGCGTTCATGCCGGCCACGGCATACATGTCTGCGGGACTGGCCTGGTCGATGAAGATGTCGGGCAGGACCATCGAGCGGAACTTCAGGCCGCTGTCGAAAACGCCCGCGTCGGCGAGAAGCTGCGCCACCTGGGATCCGAAGCCGCCCACGGCACCCTCCTCGATCGTGATCAGCGCCTCGTGTTCGCGGGCGAGCCGCAGGATCAGGTCGCGGTCGAGCGGCTTGGCGAAGCGCGCGTCGGCGACGGTTGGCGCGAGGCCGCGCTGGCTGAGCGATTCGCGGGCCTTCAAGACCTCGGCCAGCCGGGTGCCGAACGACAGGATCGCGACGCGCCCGCCCTCGGCGACGATGCGGCCGCGGCCGATCTCGATCGGGGTGCCACGCTCGGGCATCTCGACGCCCACGCCCTCGCCGCGCGGGTAGCGGAAGGCCGAAGGGCGATCGTCGATCGCGACGGCCGTGGCGACCATGTGGACAAGCTCGGCCTCGTCCGCGGCAGCCATGACGACCATGCCGGGAAGATTGGCGAGGAAGGCGATGTCGAAGGCGCCGGCATGGGTCGCACCGTCGGCCCCGACGAGGCCGGCGCGGTCGATCGCGAAGCGGACCGGCAGGCGCTGGATCGCCACATCATGCACGACCTGATCATAGCCGCGCTGCAGGAAGGTCGAGTAAAGCGCGCAGAAGGGCTTCATCCCGCCGGCGGCAAGAGCGGCGGAAAAGGTGACGGCGTGCTGTTCGGCGATGCCGACATCGAAACAGCGTTTCGGAAAGCGCTCGGCGAAAAGGTTGAGCCCGGTGCCGTCAGGCATCGCCGCGGTGACGGCGACGATCCTGTCGTCGCGCTCGGCCTCCTTCAGGAGGCTTTCTGCAAAAACCTTGGTGTAGCTCGGTGCGTTCGAGACGGGCTTCTTCTGTTCACCCGTAACAGGGTCGAACTTCCCCGTCGCATGGCCGCGGTCGGCGGCGCGTTCGGCAGGCGCGAAGCCCTTGCCCTTCCGGGTCAGCGCATGGATCAGGACCGGTCCGGTCGCGCGGTCATGGGCGGTGCGAAGGACCGAGAGCAACTGCTCCATGTCGTGGCCGTCGATCGGCCCGACGTAGGAAAAGCCCAGCTCCTCGAACAGGGTGCCGCCGATGGTCATGCCCTTCAGCAATTCCTTGGCACGGCGTGCGCCCTCCTGGAAGGGCGGCGGCAAGAGGCTCACGGCGCCCTTGGCGGCGGCCTTGAACTCCTGAAACGGGGCGCCGGCATAGAGCCGTGAAAGATAGGAGGACATCGCGCCGACCGGTGGGGCGATCGACATCTCGTTGTCGTTCAGCACGACAAAGAGCCGCTTCTTCAGGTGGCCGGCGTTGTTCAGCGCCTCATAGGCCATGCCCGCACTCATGGCACCGTCGCCGATCACGGCCACCGCATCGCCCGCTTCACCGCCAAGGTCGCGCGCGACGGCGAACCCGAGAGCGGCCGAGATCGAGGTCGAGGAATGCGCCGCGCCGAACGGGTCATAGGGGCTCTCGGAGCGCTTGGTGAAGCCGGAAAGCCCGTCCCTCTGGCGCAGCGTGCGAATCCGGTCGCGCCGTCCGGTCAGGATCTTGTGCGGATAGCACTGGTGACCGACATCCCAGATGATCTTGTCGCGGGGCGCCGAGAAGACCGCGTGCAGCGCGACGGTCAGCTCGACGACGCCGAGGCCCGCGCCCAGATGGCCGCCGGTGACGGAAACGGCACTGATCGTCTCGGCGCGCAGCTCATCGGCGAGCTGCCGCAGTTCGCGGTCCGAGAGCGCCTTGAGATCGGCGGGGACCGTGACGCGGTCCAGCACGGGGGTCAGGGGTCGCTCGCTCATCGTCGCACTCGCCGCTCACATCTCTCGCGAAATAGCGAATTCGGCGATCTCCCTCAAGACATCGGCCCGCATTCCGTAGGGAACGAGCGCCTTTTGTGCCTCGTCGGCCAGCTCGCGGGCGCGGCGCTTCGCCTTCGCGAGCCCGAGGAGCGAGACGAATGTCGCCTTGCCGGCGGCGGCATCCTTGCCAAGCTTCTTGCCGGCCTTGGCGGGATCGCCCTCGACATCGAGGATGTCGTCGGCGATCTGGAAGGCAAGGCCCAGCGCCCGGGCATAGGCTGCCAGAGGCGCCCGGTCGGCGCCGGCCAGGATCGCGCCCGCGGTGGCCGCGAAACCGATCAGTGCGCCGGTCTTGGCGTCCTGCAGGCGCGAGATCTCGTCGAGCGAGAGCGGCGCGGGCGCGGTTTCTGCGGCGATGTCGAGTGCCTGGCCAAGCACCATGCCCTCGGCGCCGGCGGCCTTGGCGAGCGCGGCGACGAGTTCGGTCCGACGCGCGCCGAGCGCCGGATCGCAGCAGAGCTCGAAAGCCAGCGACTGAAGCGCGTCGCCGGCCAGGATCGCGGTTGCCTCGTCCCATTTGCGGTGCACCGTAGGCTGGCCGCGGCGCAGGTCGTCGTCGTCCATGGCCGGCAAGTCGTCATGGACGAGCGAATAGGCGTGGAGCGCCTCGACGGCGGCGGCGGCCGACAGCGCCTCGTCCTCGGCGATCCCGTGGACGCGCGCGCTCTCGATCACCAGAAGGGCGCGCAACCTCTTGCCGCCCTGCAGCGCATAGCGCATGGCGTGGACGACCGGCACGTCGGGATGGAAGGCGAGAGCGCCCTCGATGGTTTCCTGCACCAGTCGCTGCACCCGGGCGAGGCGCATTTCGAACACGTCTCAGAGCCCTTCGACAGGGGTCGTTCCGGTCGGTTGTCCATCCGGTCCGAGCGTGATCTTGGCGACCTTCTCCTCGGCTTCCTTGAGCTTTTTCTCGCAATGCGCCTTGAGCGCCGCGCCGCGCTCGTAAAGCGCGATCGACTTCTCAAGCTCGACATTGCCGGATTCGAGATCGCGCACGACCTCCTCCAGCGCCTTCATGGCCGTCTCGAAGGACATGCCGGCAATCTCGGTCATTCACCCTGCTCCATCAGGACCCCAACATGCGCGGCCACCGAAGCGGCCAGTGCGTCGAGATCATAGCCGCCCTCCAAGACCGATACCACCCGGCCGGCGCAGCAGTCCCGCGCGAGGCGACAGATGGCCGCCGTGAGCCAGATGAAATCGTCCTCCCGCCAGGCGAGACCGCCAAGCGGATCGGCGTCGTGGGCATCGAAACCTGCCGATATCAGGACGAGTTCGGGCGCAAAGGCGGCGACCCGGTCGAGCGCCGGCTCCCAGGCGTGGCGCATCTGGGCGCCGTCGGATCCGGGGCGCAGCGGCAGGTTCACGATCTGGCCGAAAATGCCGCGCTCGTGCGCTGCACCGGTTCCGGGGTACAGCGGCATCTGATGCGACGAGACGAAGATCGCGCGCTGCTCGTCCCAGAGGAGGTCCTGGGTGCCGTTGCCGTGGTGGACGTCGAAGTCAAGAACGGCGACACGGGCGATCCCGTGGTGATCGAGCGCGTATTTGGCCGCGATAGACACTGTTCCGAAGAGGCAGAACCCCATGGCGATATCGCGCTCGGCATGATGGCCGGGCGGGCGCATGGCGACGAAGGCGTTCTGCGCCCGGCCGGCGAGAACCGCGTCGACTGCCGCCTCGGCGCCACCGACGGATCGCAGCGCCGCGTCGAGCGAGCGCGGAGAGACGAAGGTGTCGGCGTCGAGCTGGCCCCAGCCCTCGGCGGGAACGGCGGCGCGGATCCGTTCGAGATAGGAGGCCGGATGGCACCTCAGCACCTCGGCGGGATCGGCGCGGGGAGCCTCCTGCCGCCGAAGGGCGTCGAAGGCCGAACCGCTCAGCGCCCTCTTGATGGCGGCCAGCCGTTCGGCGCGCTCGGGATGTCCGCCGGGCGTCTCATGGCGCAGCCCATCGTCGTGGGTCAGGAACAAGGTGGTCACGTGCAGCCCTTTCCGGCAGCCTGTCGCGGGTCTTTCAGTCCGGAACCAGCATGTAGCCAGAGCCCCGGACGGTCTGAAGGTAACGCGGCTGCTTGGGGTCGGTTTCGACCTTGCGGCGCAGGCGGGTGATCTGGACATCGACGGCGCGGTCCTGCGCCTGACCCGATTCGCCGCGGCCAGAGGCACGGCCGATGTCCTCGACCAGCTGCGTCCGGGTGATCGGTTCGCCCGGCCGGGCGGCAAAGATGCGCATGAGCGCGGCCTCGGTCGCGGTCAGGCGCACAAGTTCGTCGGACCGCCAGAGCTCGCCACGATCCGCATCGTAGCGCACGGTGCCGAAATTGAGCGTGCGCGGCAGCTTCGGCTGCACCTTCACCGGCGTGCGGCGCAGGATCGCGTTGATCCTGAGCAGAAGCTCCTTCGGTTCGAACGGCTTGGCGAGATAGTCGTCGGCCCCGGCCTCTAGCCCGGCAATGCGGTCGGCGGTTTCGCCGCGCGCGGTCAGAAGCAGGATCGGTGTCGACAGGCGGGGTCGAAGCGCGCGCGTCAGGCTGATCCCGTCTTCGCCGGGCATCATCACGTCCATGACGATGAGATCGAACTCGAGCCCGCCCAGCAGCCGGCGGGCGTGGCCGGCATCACGCGCGGCGGATACGAGAAAGCCGTTCTTGATCAGGAACTTCTGCAAAAGCGTGCGAATCCGTTCGTCATCGTCGACGATCAGGAGATGGGCGTCTGGTCCCTGGGTCATGCGCCACCGTCCCGGCCGTTGCGGTAGAAGCGGCGCATCTCCGGCTCCATCATGGCCTCGAGCACCTGCCGGAAACCGGCGACGGCCGCGGGCCCGGCGGCACGATAGGCTGCCCGCATGCGGGCGCGCTGGGCATCGGAAAGTTCGCGTTCCAGCGTCGCGCCCTTCGCGGTCAGAAACAGGTTGCGCTCGCGCTTGTCGGTGCGCCCCACGCGCGCCTCGACAAGCCCGTCTTCGACCAGCGTGCGCAGGACGCGGTTCAGCGACTGCTTGGTTACCCCGAGCATCGCCAGAAGCGCGTTGACCGTCAGCCCGGGCTGGCGGTTGATGAAATGGATCGCGCGGTGGTGGGCACGGCCGTACTGGTGGTTTTCGAGGATCCGGTCGGGATCGGCCGTGAAGGCGCGATAGGCGAAGAACATCGCCTCGATTCCCTTCCGAAGCTGTTCGTCCGTCAGGAAGAGAAGACTTTCACCGCCCGGAACCGCCGCAGCTCCGCTCGCCATGGCTGCAGTCCTTTTCGTTGAGACATCCTGACGTGATTTTATGTCAGCGATGTTGACTTTCCAAGAATCAATTGCTAGCGATCCACAGATTTCGCGCAATATCATGTCCGATCCGGACCTAATTCGCGCAACATTCGAAAATGCCAGGGCCTGAGGAGGGTATGATGGCTGGTGCCTATGATGATCGCGATGGCAAGATCTGGATGGACGGCAAGCTTGTGGAATGGCGTGACGCGAAGGTGCATGTCCTGACCCACGCGCTTCACTACGCGTCGTCGGTATTCGAGGGCGAGCGCTGCTATGACGGCAAGATCTTCAAGGGCCACGAGCATTCCAGGCGGCTGCTGCGGTCGGGCGAGCTTCTCGACATGCAGATCCCCTTTACGGCCGAAGAGATCGACGCCGCCAAGGAGGCGATGCTGAAGGCCAACGGCTGGACCAACGCCTATGTGCGCGCGGTGGCCTGGCGCGGCGCGGGCGAGGACATGGGCGTCTCGGCGCGGCGCAATCCGGTGCGGCTTGCCGTCGCCGGCTGGGAATGGGGCAACTACTACGGCGACGCCAAGATGAAGGGCGCCAAGCTCGATATCTCGAAGTGGAAACGTCCGAGCCCCGAGACGATCCCCTCGGAGGCCAAGGCGGCGGGTCTTTACATGATCTGCACCATGTCCAAGCACGCCGCCGAGGCCAAGGGCTGTTCGGACGCGATGATGTTCGACTATCGCGGCTATGTGGCCGAGGCGACCGGCGCCAACATCTTCTTCGTCAAGGACGGCGAGGTGCATACGCCGAAGGCCGACTGCTTCCTGAACGGGCTGACGCGGCAGACCGTGATCGGCATGCTGCGGGACATGCAGATCAAGGTTCACGAGCGCCATATCATGCCCGAGGAACTGGAAGGGTTCGAGCAATGCTGGCTGACCGGCACCGCGGCAGAGGTCACGCCGGTCGGGCAGATCGGCGACTTCAGTTTCGAGGTGGGCGAGATCACGCGCCGGGTCGCGGCAGATTACGAACGGCTGGTGCGCGCCTGAGCTAGACTGGCTGCCGGGCGAGAAGCGTCTCGATTTCCGCCAGCGAAGGCATCGACGGCGCGGTGCCGGGGCGGGTCACCGAAATGCCCGCCGTGGCCGAGCCGAAGCGCACCGCGGCAACCGGATCGTCGCCGCGCGCGAGCGCTGCGGCGAAACCGCCGTTGAAGGCGTCGCCGGCACCGGTCGTCTCGACGACCGGGCCCGCGCGATAGGCCGGGATGTGCACCGTCTGCGCGGCGTCGTGATAGAGAACGCCCTGTGCGCCGAGCGTGATCACCGCCGCCCCGACGCCCAGCGCACAAAGGTGCCGGGCCGCACGCCTTGCGTCATCGGGCCCCGTGACCGCGATGCCGGTGATGCTCTCGGCTTCGCTCTCGTTCGGGGTGATGAAATCGCAAAGCCGCAGGAGCCCCTCTTCCAGAGGCGCCGCCGGCGCAGGGTTGAGCACGGTGCGCGCACCGCCCCTGCGCGCGATGCGCAGGGCATGTTCGGCCGCCGGCATCGGCTGTTCGAGCTGGGTGACAAAGACCGCGGCGCCCGCGATCAGGCTGGCGCGGGTGTCGATATCGGCGGGTGAGATGCGCCCCGCGGCGCCCGGGCTGATGATGATCGCGTTGTCGCCGCTCGCGTCGTCGATGAAGATGAAGGCGGCGCCGGTATGGCTTTCGCCATCCTCGATCGCTTCGGACCGGACGCCGGCCCGGGCCCAGGTCGAATGCGCCATCTCGGCAAAGGCATCACGGCCGAGCCGGGTGAGGAAATGCACCTCGCCGCCCGCCATCGCCGCCGCGACCGCCTGATTGGAGCCCTTGCCACCGGGGCCGAGTGCGAAGCCCTTGCCATGGATGGTCTCGCCGATCCGCGGCATCCGGTCGGCGCGATAGGCCGTATCGGCCATGAACACGCCCAGAATGACGATCTTGCCGCCCATCGCTGTCCTCCCGTCCCGAACCACTCCGGCCCGCCCGGAGCCTAGCGCGCGGCAAATCGGCCGACAATGCGCTCAGCCGCCCGGCAAATCGCGCAGGAGCGCGCCGAGGCCGGCGCGGTAGTCCGGATAGGCGAGCGTCACGCCGAGCTCGGTCTTGATGCGGTCGTTCCGGACGCGCTTCGATTCGGCGTAGAAACTGCGGGCAAGCGGGCTCATCTCGGCGTCTTCAAGGCGGACCTCCGGCGGCAGGGGCAGGCCGAGAAGCCGCGCGGCCTCTGCCAGGACATCCTCCGGCGGGCAGGGATCGTCGTCGGCAACATTGTAGATCGCGCCGGGGTCCGGCCGCGCGATCGAGGCCGCGAGCACGGTGGCGATATCCTCGACATGGATGCGGCTGAAATACTGGTTCTCGGCGATGATCCGGCGGGCGGAGCCGTTGCGCACCTTCTCGAACGGGCCACGGCCCGGCCCGTAGATCCCGGCGAGGCGAAAAATGTGCAGGGGCAGACCCGATTCCGTGGCCAGCCCGCGCCACGCCTGCTCTGCCCCGAGCCGCTGCTTGCCGCGTTCGGTCGTCGGCGCAAGCGGAGCCGTCTCGTCGACCCAGCCGCCGCGGCGATCGCCATAGACCCCGGTTGTCGACAGATATCCGACCCAGGCCAGCGCACGCGCACGCCGGGCAAGTGCCTCGCGCCAGTCGACAAGCACCGGATCGCCATCGGCGCCTGGTGCAATCGACACAAGAACATGGCTCGCGCCGGCAATCGCCGGGCCGAGGTCGGCGCCGGGCCAGACAAGGGCCTCGACCCCCGCCCGCGCGAGCCGCGCGGCCTTTTCCTCCCGACGTGTTGTTCCGATGATGCGCCAGCCGGGCAGGCGCCGTGCCAGCGCCGCCGCGGTATAGCCGTGCCCCAGGGAAAGCAGCGTGCCTGTCATGGTGCCACTATTCCCCGGCGCCCCCTGCCCCGCAAGCCTGTTGACCTTGACCGCTTCACCATGGCCCCATGCGGCATGGACGATGACGAACATGGACTGGATGCGGCCTATGCGCTGCGCACGCCGCAGGATTCGCTGCGGTACTATGCCGGCTGGGCGGAGCGCTATGACAGCGCGTTCGCGGGCGCGATGGACTATCGGGCGCCGGCGATCATCGCCGCGGCCTACGCTGCGCTCGGCGGCGACGGGCCGGTGCTCGACGTCGGTGCGGGGACCGGTCTGGTTGCCGAGGCGCTCGGTCGGATCGGCATCGGGCCGGTCGACGGCGTCGACATTTCCGCCGAGATGCTGGCGAAAGCGCTTGCCAAGGGCGTCTGCCGGGCAACGGTGGTGGCGGATCTGACGCAACCCCTGCCGATCGCCGATGGCGCCTATCGCGGCATCGTGAGCGCCGGCACCTTCACCACCGGCCATGTCGGGCCGGAGGCCTTCGGCGAGCTTCTGAGGGTGTCCGCGCCCGGCGCGCTCTTCGCGATCAGCGTGCACAGCGCGGTCTATCAGGACCGCGGTTTCGCCGCTGCCTTCGCGGCGCTCGACGCGGGCATCACCGGGTTTCGCACCGAGAGCTATGCCATCTATGGTCCGGGTGCGGACGGCGCGCATCGCGACGACAGGGGTTGGATCGTGAGCTTTCGCAAGGCCGTCTAGGGCAGAGGCCGGTCGGCATGACCGAGATCGCGACCGGGATCGATGAGATCGCGCAGGCGCTGTTTCAGAACCTTCGCCTCGGGAAAGCCGCCATCGCGCGTGCGCTCCCAGAGCAGGCTTCCCGCGCAGCGGATCTCGAAGATGCCGCCTGTACCCGGGACGAGCGTCACGCCGCCGAGGTCGTCGGCGAAGCTCGACAGCAGTTCCTGCGCCAGCCAGGCCGACCGCAAGAGCCAGTTGCACCGGGTGCAGTAGGTGATGGTCACGATCGGTTTCGGCATCTCGGTGGGGGCGTGGTCCGGTTCGGTCCTGCACCTTAGAGCATGGCGCACGGCGCCCTGCAAAGGCCCGATCTCGGTTTGGTGCTCCTCTTGCGGCGGCATGGCCGATCTGGCAGGCTTCGGCATGACAGTGCGAGGCCCCGACAATCATGGATCCGCGCCGCGGCCGACCCGGCCGGGCGCCGCGCGGCGGATCCGGGGGCAAGAGGATATCCTTCCATGACGAAACAGGACCAGGTGGCGGTGCAAACGCCGCTCAGCAGCGCCCCCGAGGCCTTCACTGACGCCGAGGCCGCTGTTTCGCGGCTGGAGGCGCTCTATGCGCAGGCCACGAATTTCCTGCTTGATCGGTTCGGTGCCGTGCTCCGCGGCGACCGGCCCGAGCGGCGGATCCGGGCCTTCTACCCGGAGGTGCGCATCACCACCACGACCCATGCGAAAGCGGACAGCCGGCTCAGCTTCGGCCATGTTGCGGTGCCCGGGACCTATGTCGCGACGATCACACGGCCGGATCTGTTCCGCAACTATCTGATCCAGCAGATAGAGCTGCTGATCCGCAGCCATGGCGTGCCGGTCTTTGTCGGGCCCAGCACCACCGCGATTCCCGTCCATTTCGCCGTTGCGGCAAACCCCGCGGTCACCGTGCCGCAGGAAGGCGTGCTCGACTTTCCGCTTCGCGATGTCTTCGACGTGCCCGATCTCTCGACCACGAACGACGACATCGTCAACGGCACGGCACGGCCACTGGCCGATGGTTCGGGCCATCTGGCACCCTTCACGGCCCAGCGGATCGACTATTCTCTGGCCAGACTGGCGCATTACACCGCGACCGACCCGGTGCATTTCCAGAATTTCGTTCTCTTCACCAACTACCAGTTCTATGTCGACGAGTTCGAGGCTTTCGCCCGCCAGATGCTTGCCGATCCGACCTCCGGCTATACGGCGTTCGTGGCGCCCGGAAACCGCGAGATCACCAACCCGGACGAGGGGCTGCCGGCGCTTGCGAAGATGCCGCAGATGCCGACCTATCATCTCAAGCGCCGCGGCGGGCAGGGCATCACGCTCGTCAACATCGGCGTGGGGCCGTCGAATGCCAAGACCGCGACCGACCATATCGCAGTGCTGAGGCCGCACGCATGGCTCATGGTCGGGCATTGTGCCGGGCTGCGCAACAGCCAGAGCCTTGGCGATTTCGTGCTCGCCCATGCCTATCTGCGCGAGGACCGTGTCCTCGACGACGATCTGCCGGTCTGGGTGCCGATCCCGGCGCTGGCCGAGATCCAGATCGCGCTCGAGGAGGCGGTGGCCGATGTCTCCAGCATCGAGGGATTCGAGCTGAAGACGATCATGCGGACCGGCACCGTGGCGACCGTCGACAACCGCAATTGGGAGTTGCGCGACCAGACCGGCCCCGTGCACCGGCTCTCGCTTTCGCGTGCGGTGGCGCTCGACATGGAATCCGCGACCATCGCGGCGAACGGCTTCCGATTCCGGGTTCCCTACGGCACGTTGCTTTGCGTTTCCGACAAGCCGCTTCATGGCGAACTGAAGCTGCCCGGCATGGCGACCGACTTCTACCGCACCCAGGTGAGCCGCCATCTGCTGATCGGCGTGCGGGCGATGGAGCGCCTGCGGGAAATGCCGCTGGAGCGCATACACAGCCGCAAGCTGCGCAGCTTTGAAGAGACCGCCTTCCTTTGATCTGGCTTTTTCCGTCGAAAAGAAGCGGATTTCCGCTACAAACTGGCTTATTTTGCTTGCCTTGGGCCACAAAAGATTGTGTAGCAGCACTACATGACGTTAAAAAACTGGCATAATACCCCAAAGAACGGGGATCAGTGAGGAGACATACATGTCGAAACCGATGACCAAAACCCAGCTTGTCGCGGCACTTGCCGATGCCATGGGCTCCGACAAGAAGACCGCCTCTTCGGCGCTCGACGCGATCACGTCCGTTGTGACCCGTGAAGTTGCCGGCGGCGGTGCCGTGACGCTGCCGGGGATCGGCAAGGTCCAGTGCCGCGCGCGCCCCGAGCGGACCGTGCGCAACCCGGCCACCGGCGAGACGATGTCGAAGCCGGCAGACAAGGTGGTCAAAGTCTCGATCGCGAAGGCGCTCAAGGACAGCGTGAACGGCTGAGCCGGGACTTGCGCCGGTCAGGCGCCTGTGATCTCTGGGGTCGCCGCAGGGCGGCCCCTTGTTCGTTTCGGAGGATCGATGGATACGCGCGCCGTTCTGATGGGCCTCGCGTTTGCTTTCATGTGGTCCTCGGCCTTCACCTCGGCACGCATGATCGTCGCCGATGCGCCGCCGCTCACGGCGCTGGCGCTGCGGTTCCTGATCTCCGGAACAATCGGGGTCGTTCTGGCGCGGGCTCTCGGCCAGAGCTGGCGGCTTACGGCCGCGCAATGGAAATCGGTGCTGATCTTCGGCCTTTGCCAGAACGCGCTCTATCTCGGGCTCAATTTCGTGGCGATGCAGAGGGTCGAGGCTTCGCTTGCCGCGATCATCGCCTCGACCATGCCGCTCCTGGTGGCGCTTCTCGGCTGGCTCTTCCTTGGCCAGAGGGTGCGGCCGCTCGGCATCGCGGGACTTGTCGCGGGTGTTTCGGGCGTCATCGTCATCATGGGGTCGCGGTTTTCGGGCGGGGTCAGCCTTTCGGGGCTGGCGCTCTGCGGCCTTGGTGCGCTGGCGCTTGCGGTGGCGACGCTGACCGTGCGGTCGGCATCGGCGGGCGGCAACGTGCTGATGATCGTCGGGCTGCAGATGTTCGTCGGCTCGGCGATCCTCGCCTCGATGGCCATCGTGACGGAACCCTGGCACGTGCATTGGACATCGCGGCTGATTCTCGCCTTTGCCTACACGACGATCGTGCCCGGATTGATAGCGACCTGGGTATGGTTCCGGCTGGTCGCGCGAATTGGTGCGGTACGCGCGGCCACCTATCACTTTCTCAACCCTTTCTTCGGGGTCGCCATCGCGGCACTACTTCTTGGGGAGAGGCTTGCACTGACCGACATCATAGGGGTCTCGATCGTCGCAACAGGCATCTTTCTGGTGCAACGATCCAGGCTTCCGACGTCAGCCTAGGGGCGCACTGCCACATTTTTGCCGCATTTGACTTTCAATTAGCGAACGTTGAGGGGTCTCGGGTGCGGGTTTGCGCGCCTGTCGGTATTCATTAGGACGCGGCTGCGATCGCTCCCGCGTCGCGCGCAGGGGTTACCAGGCAGTTGGCACAAATCATTGCAGCCTCCGCCGCCGGCAAGAGAAGCAGGCTCCGCTGGTCGCGGCTGCTCCCCGGGCTCGGGCTGATCCTCCTTGCGGGCTATCTCGCCTTTGTCCTCAGGCTCTACGACCCCGAAGACGTACTCGCCAATCCGCGGCCGGCGGACTGGGTCGCGGATCCCGAAGCCGACGCGGTGGTGCAGCATGTCCGCAAAGAGGTCAGCGTGGTCTACACGCGCGACACCACCAACCTCGTCGCAGTCAGCGCCGACGGGTCGCTGATGGTCGATACCGCGGAGCCGCCCTATCTCGAAACGCTGGAGGCCGGTCTGCGCGAGGTCACGGGCCTGCCGGTGCGCGTCATCATCAACACGCATCCGCACGGCGACCATGTCGGCGGGAATCTCCATTTCGGCCGCGATGGCGCCCGCATCATCGCCTCACGGGCCTCGGCCGACCAGCTTCTGGCGGATCTGAAAGAAGATGGCGCTGATCCAGACTACATCCGCGCCACGCTGCCGACGACGACATTCTCGGGCAGTTACGAATTCACTTTCGGCAACGAGACGGTCCGGCTGACCGAGATCACGAACGCGCACAGCCATGGCGACACCGTCGTGCAATTCGTCAACGCCAACGTCATCGCTGCCGGGGATCTCCTCGTGAACGAGGGGCTGCCCTTTGTGTCCGAGGACAGGGGCATGACCATCGACGGTTATCTCGCCGGGATGGAGACGCTGATCGCAATGTGCGACGACGATACGATCATCGTTCCGGGCCACGGGCCGGTGGCCAACAAGGCGCGACTGGTCGAGGTGCACGACCGTCTGCGCCACATGCGCAATGTCGTCGCCTTCTGGAAGCGTCACGGGCTGCCGCCCAAGGTCATGTTCCTCTTCTATCCGACCT
The DNA here is from genome assembly GCA_020637635.1 of Albidovulum sp. Lineage (GTDB taxonomy): Bacteria > Pseudomonadota > Alphaproteobacteria > Rhodobacterales > Rhodobacteraceae > Albidovulum. Next base: position 364,839 of record JACKKB010000003.1, on the reverse strand, counting down.
ACGACTGGCCGCTTGGCTGGAACAAGTACGGCGTGACGCAAAAGTATTTCGCCAAGATGGTCTATCGCACGGCCGACGTCAGCCGCTAGAACCTACCAGTCCGGCTCGGCGACGCCGAGCTCCCCGGCAAGCGAATTCAGATAGAGGCGCATCGTGGCGACGCGTCGCTCGGCCAGGCCGCGGCCCGTCGACGTCAGAAATCCCTCGGGCAGGCGCATCAGTTTCGTCGCGAAGTGATCGAGCGCGGAGCGCCCGTCGTCCGGTGCGCGGGCGCTGGCAAACGGGTCATCGGGATCGAAGAGCGGTCGGCCGAGCGCACCCGAGACCGCAAAGCAGCGCGCGATGCCGATCGCGCCCAGAGCCTCAAGCCTGTCGGCGTCGCGCAGGATCCGCGCCTCGGGCGAAAGTGGCTCTATTCCCGCGGAATGGCTGTGGGCCTCGATGGCATGGCGGGTGGCAGCGATCTCTGAAGGTTCGAAGCCGAGCGATTCGAGCAGCGGTCCGGCAGCCTCGGCCGAAAGTGTCGCGGACCGGCTGCGTTCAGGGTGGTCCTTGGGCAGCGTCACGAGATCGTGCAGATAGGCCGCCGCCAGCAGCACCTCGGTCGGTGGCAGTCGTTCGCCGGCTGCGATGTCGCGGGCGTTCTGCCAGACGCGGTCGGCATGGCCGAGATCGTGGGCGCTGTCGGTCTCGTCGCTGGCAAGGCGGAGGATCTGGCGCAGCTCCCTGCGCAGCGCGCCGAGCGTCACCCGATGGGCCCCCGCGCGCCGCCGGTCTGGGCCCGGTCGAGCAGGAACTGGTCGAGCAGCACCAGCGCCATCATCGCCTCGCCCACGGGAACCGCCCGGATGCCGACACAGGGGTCATGGCGGCCCTTGGTGACAATCTCGGTCTCCGCTCCGCCGAGCGTGATGGTCCTGCGCGGTTGCAGGATCGAGGAGGTCGGCTTGACCGCGAAGCGCACCACAACATCCTGACCGGTCGAGATGCCGCCAAGGATGCCGCCGGCATGGTTGGAGGAAAAGCGCGGGCGCCCGTCCTCGCCCATGAAGATCTCGTCGGCATTCCCGGTGCCGCTCAGCTCCGCCGCACCCATGCCGGCGCCGATCTCAACGGCCTTGACGGCGTTTATCGACATCATTGCCGCAGCCAGCCCGGCGTCGAGCTTGCCATAGATCGGCGCGCCGAGGCCAGCCGGCAGGCCCGAGGCCACCACCTCGATGACCGCGCCGATCGAATTGCCGGCCTTGCGCAGATCGTCGAGATGTTCGGCCCAGATCGCCGCGGCGCTGGCATCGGGGCACCAGAAGGGGTTGCGGTCGATTTCGGCAGGGTCGAAGCGGTCGCGGTCGGCGCGCAGACGGCCCATCTGCACCATGTAGCCGGTGATCCGTAGGCCGGGGACCAGATCGGCCAGCACCGCGCGCGCAACACCGCCGGCCGCGACCCGCGCCGCCGTTTCGCGCGCCGAGGAGCGGCCGCCGCCGCGCGGATCGCGGATGCCGTACTTCTGCCAGTAGGTGATATCGGCGTGGCCGGGGCGAAAGCTGGCGGCGATCTCGCCGTAGTCCTTCGAGCGCTGGTCGGTGTTCTCGATCATTAGCTGGATCGGCGTCCCGGTCGTGCGGCCCTCGAAGGTGCCCGAGAGGATGCGCACCAGATCGTCCTCGCGACGCTGGGTCGTGTATCTGCTCTGTCCGGGTTTGCGCCGGTCGAGCCAGTGCTGAAGCATCGGTTCGGCAAGCGCGACCCCCGGCGGACAGCCGTCGACGGTGGCGCCGAGTGCCGGTCCGTGGCTTTCGCCCCAGGTCGTGACCCGGAAGAGGTGTCCGAAAGTGTTGAGGCTCATGCGCGTCTCCTTTGCCAAGCGGCATAGCGAAGGGCGCGCAGACGCTCAAGCTTTCGCTGCGTCCGCGGGCCTGGCGCCGGTGCGCCCGAGCGCCGCCGGTCGCGGGGTCCGCGGCCTGGCGAACCGGGCCGCCACGAGCCGTCTCTCCCGTCGCGGCAAAGCGGGTTGCGGGGCAATGGCCGGGCCTGTAGGGTCGGCGCTACCTCGGGGTGCTCTGGGATCAGGGCTGAGATGCGCAAGCGAACCCGTCGAACCTGAACCGGTTAAGACCGGCGGAGGGAAGGTCAGGCATCACGCCCACCATCTCCGCCCGACTGACCATTGGAGGATGAGAGATGAGACATTCCCTGATGATCGCGGGCCTCCTGTGCGCGACGGCCGCTGCCGCCGCCGACAGGCCCGTGCTGACCGTCTATACCTACGACAGCTTCGTTTCCGAGTGGGGGCCCGGCCCGAGGATCAAGGCGGGTTTCGAGGGCTTCTGCGGTTGCGAACTGCGGTTCGTTTCCTCGGGCGACGGCGCGGCGCTTCTGTCGCGTCTGCTGCTCGAGGGCGAGAGCACCGATGCCGATGTGGTCCTCGGCCTCGACACCAACCTGACCGCGGCGGCGGCCGAGAGCGGCCTTTTCGCCGAGAGCGGATTGCGCGAGGTCGCCTATGACCTGCCCGTCCTTTGGGACGATCCGATCTTTGTTCCCTACGACTGGGGCTACTTCGCCTTTGTCTATGACAAGACGAAAACAGTCTCTGTTCCGGCCAGTTTCGAGGAACTCGCGGCCTCCGACCTGAAGATCGTCATCGAGGACCCGCGGTCGTCGACGCCGGGGCTCGGACTGCTTCTCTGGGTCAAGGCAGCCTATGGCGCGCGGGCATCCGAGATCTGGTCGGAGCTGGCCGACAACATCGTCACCGTGACGCCCGGCTGGTCCGAGGCCTATGGGCTCTTCCTCAAGGGCGAGGCGGACATGGTGCTGTCCTACACGACCTCACCGGCCTACCACCTGATCGCGGAGGGCGATGACAGCAAGGCGGCGGCGCCCTTTTCCGAGGGCCACTACCTGCAGGTCGAGGTGGCGGCCAAGGTGGCTTCGAGCGCACAGCGCGATCTTGCCGACCGCTTCCTCGCCTTCGTGGTGTCGCCCGAGTTCCAGAAGGAGATCCCCGAGACGAACTGGATGTATCCCGCGGTAACGCCGCCAGGCGGCCTTCCGGCCGGATTCGAGACGCTTGTCGTGCCGCAGAAGGTTCTCCTGTTCCCGGCCGGCGAGGCCCGGAAAGTGCGCGACGAAGCGCTGGCGGAATGGCAGACAGCACTCAGCCGCTAAGCCCCGCGCTGCGCATCGGGGTCGGCCTCGCGCTCGCGGCAGTGCTGGCTCTGGTGCTCGGGACGCTCGCGGCCGTCCTTGCCCGGGCCAAGGGGTTTGGTGCGCTCGGGCCGGCCGACTGGGCTGCGGTGCGGTTCACGGTCAACCAGGCCGCCATTTCCGCGGCGCTCAGCATAGCGTTCGCGGTGCCGGTTGCGCGCGCCCTGGCGCGGCGGCGCTTTGTCGGCCGGGGGCTGCTCGTCACGGCGCTCGGCGCGCCGTTCCTGCTGCCGGTGATCGTCGCGGTGATGGGGCTTCTGACGATCTTCGGGCGCGCCGGCACGCTGAACGGGATGCTCGGGCTTGCGGGGGTGCAGCCGATCTCGATCTACGGATTCGGCGGTGTGGTTCTCGCCCATGTGTTCCTGAACCTGCCGCTTGCGGTGCGGCTCTTGCTGCACGGCTGGCTGGCGATCCCGGCCGAGAGGTTCCGGCTTGCCGCATCCTTGGGGTTCGGGACGGGCGCGATGCTGCGCCATCTCGAATGGCCGATGCTGCGGGCGGTGGTGCCGAGCGCCTTCGTCGCCATTCTGCTGATCTGCCTGACCAGCTTCACGGTGGCGCTGACGCTCGGTGGCGGCCCGAGGGCAACCACGCTTGAACTCGCCATCTACCAGGCGTTGCGATTCGATTTCGACCCGGGTCGCGCGGCCACGCTGGCGGTGTTGCAACTCGCGCTCTCGGCACTCGCCATGCTCCTCGCGCTGAAACTGGCGGTGCCGGCGGCCTTCGGCGCGGGGCTCGACCGTCCGGTGCAGCGCTGGGACGCGGATGGGGCGGTTCCGCGGGCGGCAGACGCCGTGGCACTGGTCGGTGCCACGCTTTTTCTGGCCGCCCCGCTTGCAGCCGTCGTGGTGGAAGGTTCCGGCCACGTCGCCGGATTGCCAGCCTCGGTCTGGCAGGCCGCGCTCAGGTCGCTCGGCGTTGCCCTCGGGTCGGGCGCGCTTGCCCTCGCCATGGCGCTGCCCCTGTCGCTCGGGGCCGCACGGTCGCGCCGCAGGGGCTGGGTCGAGGCGGCGGGGATGCTGCCGCTCGCCACCTCGGCCCTGGTCGTCGGGACCGGGCTGATGCTGCTCCTGCGCCCGCTGACGAACGTCACGGCACTTGCCCTGCCGGTCACGGCCGCGGTGAATGCGGTGATGGTGCTGCCCTTCTGCCTGAGGGTGATGAGCCCGGCCGCACGGACGATCGAGGCGGACTATGGCCGTCTGGCCGACAGTCTCGGCCTTGCCGGTGCCGCGCGGTTGCGGATCCTGATCCTGCCGCGGATGCGCCCGGCTCTCGGCTTCGCGGCGGGGCTCGCCACCGCGATGTCGATGGGCGATCTCGGTGTCATCGCGCTCTTCGCCGGGGCAGACAACGCGACGCTGCCGCTGGCGCTCTACCGGCTCATGGGGGCCTACCGGACGGCCGATGCGGCAGGGGCCGCGATGCTGCTGCTTGCGCTGAGCCTGGCGCTTTTCTGGGTCTTCGATCGGGGAGGGCGGATCGATGCTGGTTCTTGACCATCTGGAGATCGCGCAGGGCGCGTTCCGTCTGAGCGCGGATCTTCAGATCGAGTCCGGTGCCCTTACGGCCGTGATCGGGCCCTCCGGGGCGGGCAAGTCCACGCTTCTTGCCGCGATTGCCGGCTTTGTCGCGCCCGTGTCCGGCCGAATTCTCTGGGAGGGGCGCGATCTTGCCGGGCTGGCCCCGGGGGCGCGGCCGCTGTCGATCCTGTTTCAGGAGCAGAACCTCTTTCCACATCTCGATCTCGCGACCAATCTTGGGCTCGGGCTTCGCGCCGACCTGCGGCTGACCGGGCACGACCGCATGGCGGTCTCCGCCGCGCTCGAAAGGGTCGGGCTTGGCGGGATGGAGCGGCGGCGTCCTGCGACGCTCTCGGGTGGCCAGCAAAGCCGCGCCGCGCTTGCCCGGGCGCTCCTGCGGGCGCGGCCGCTCATGCTTTTCGATGAACCCTTCGCGGCGCTCGGGCCGGCATTGCGCGCCGAAATGCTGGATCTCGTGATGGAGATCGCGGCAGAGACCGGGGCCACAGTGCTCATGGTCAGCCACGATCCGGCCGATGCGCTCAGGCTCGCCGGGCTCTGCGTGGTGGTGGCGGAGGGGCGGGTCCTGGCCCCGCAGCCGGTGGCCGCGCTGCTGGCCGACCCACCGGCCGCCCTGCGCGGCTATCTCGTGGCCCCGAAAAACTGAAAACGCGCCCCGGGGGGCGCGTTTCCATGGGTCCGGGTCGGCTTCGGGCTCAGCTGGTCTTCCTGCCCTTGTGGGGCGCCCAGATCCGCTTGTTGGTCAGGTAGAGCAGCACCGTCAGGAGGCCGAGGAACAGGACCGCGACGAAACCCACCTGCTTGCGGTCCATCATCTTCGGCTCGGCGGTCCACATCAGGAACGCGCTCACGTCCCTGGCCATCTGGTCGGTGGTCGCCGGGGTGCCGTCCTGATAGGTGACGAGGTCGTCGGAAAGCGGCGGCGGCATGGCGATCCAGCCGGTCGAGAAGGCGTGGTTTTCGTAGAACGTGGTTCCCGCCTCGTCCTTTTCCTCACCGCTGTAGCCGGTCAGGATCGCGTGGATGTATTCCGGCCCGCCGATCCCCTTGAAGAACTGGTTGATCCCGAGGCCATAGGGGCCGTGGAAGCCCGCGCGCGCCTTGGCCATCAGGCTGAGGTCGGGGGCGCCGGCGCCGGTGTTCCGCGGGAAGTTGTCGCTCGGCTTGGCTTCGCGCTCTTCGCCGGTTTCCTTGTCGACCACCGTGAACTGCTTGGCATAGGCGCGCACCTGGTCTTCGGGCAGGTGCGGGCCGCCTTCGTCGGCGAGCGAGCGGATCGGCACGAACTTCAGCCCGTGGCAGGCGGAACAGACCTCGGTGAAGACCTGCAGGCCGCGCTGCAGCTGGTGTTCGTCGAAGGTCCCGAACGGGCCTTCGAACGAGAAGGCGATGTCCTCGACATGGCCGCCCTCGCTCGCGCGTGCCGCACCGCCGGCCAGGGCCAGGGCGGAAACGGCCGTGATTGCGATTTTCCTCAGCATCTCAATCGGTCCTTTCCGCTTATTCCGCCGGATGGGTGTCGGCGCCGTAATGCGCCTTGAAGTCGTCTTCGATCGTCGCCGGGGTCGGCAGCGGCTTCTCGATCAGGCCGAGCACCGGCAGGATGATCAGGAAGTAGGCGAACCAGTAGGCCGCGGCGATGAGCGAAATCCACGAGGTGATCTCGGTGGGCGTCTGACCGCCGACCCACATCAGCACGACGAAGTCGACGATGAGCAGGTAGAACCACCAGCGGAACATCGGCCGGTACTTGCCCGAGCGGACGTTCGACGTGTCGAGCCAGGGCACCAGGGCCATGACGACGATGGCGCCGAACATCGCGATGACACCGAAGAACTTGGCATCGACGATGCCGAAGGTGATCCAGTTCGCCAGCATGACGACCCAGACGTCGGAGGTGAAGGCGCGCAGGATCGCGTAGAAGGGCAGGAAGTACCACTCCGGCACGATATGCGCGGGCGTCGCCAGCGGGTTGGCCTCGATGTAGTTGTCGGGGTGGCCGAGATAGTTCGGCATGAAGCCCACGATCGCGAAGAAGACCACAAGCACGATGCCGAGCGCAAAGAGGTCCTTCATCACGAAGTAGGGCCAGAAGGGCAGCGTGTCCTTTTCGGCCTCGGCCTTCGAGCCGCGGCGCACGTCGACACCGGTCGGGTTGTTGTTGCCCGTGGTGTGGAAGGCCCAGATGTGGATGGCAACGAGGGCCACGATCACGAAGGGCAGAAGGTAGTGCAGCGAGAAGAAGCGGTTCAGCGTCGCATTGTCGACGGCCGGTCCGCCCAGAAGCCAGGTCTGGATCGCCGGGCCGATGCCCGGGATGGCCCCGAAGAGGCCGGTGATCACCGTGGCGCCCCAGAAGGACATCTGGCCCCAGGGAAGCACGTAGCCCATGAAGGCGGTGCCCATCATGGCGACGAAGATCACGATGCCGATGATCCAGGTAATCTCGCGCGGGGTCTTGTAGGAGCCGTAGAAGAGGCCGCGGAAGATGTGGATGTAGACCGCCAGGAAGAAGAGCGAGGCGCCGTTGGCGTGGATGTAGCGCAGCATGTAGCCGCCGTTCACGTCGCGCATGATGTGTTCGACCGAGGCGAAGGCCATGTCGACTTGCGGCGTGAAGTGCATCGCCAGCACGATGCCGGTCGCGATCTGCAGGACCAGGCAGAAGGCCAGGACAATCCCCCAGATCCACCACCAGTTAAGGTTTTTCGGTGTCGGGATCATGAGCGTGTCGTACATGAGCCCGACGATCGGCAGGCGACGGTGCAGCCACTGCTCGAAAGCGGACTTGGGCTCGTAGTGATCGTGCGGAATTCCGGACATGGTCAGCCCCCTCAGCCCAGTTTGATGGTGGTGTCGTCGGTGAAGGCCGCGACCGGGATTCCGAGATTGCGCGGCGCCGGGCCCTTGCGGATGCGGCCGGCAGTATCGTAGTGCGAACCGTGGCAGGGGCAGAACCAACCGTCGAAATCACCCGCGTTGTTGCCAAGCGGCACACAGCCGAGATGGGTGCAGACACCCATCATCACCAGCCAGTTGCCGTCCTTGTCGAGCGTGCGGTTCTCGTCTCTCGCATCGGAATCGGGGGGCAGGTTCTCGTTCTCGGCCTTGGGGTCGACGAGATCGGAGAGCTGCACGGCGCGGCCTTCCTCGATCTCCTTGTCGGTGCGGCGACGGATGAAGACCGGCTTGCCGCGCCATTTTACGGTAAGCTGGGTGCCAACCTCGACGCCGGAGACATCGACGAAGATCGACGACAGCGCCTGGACATCGGCAGAGGGGTTCATCTGGTTCACAAGAGTCCAGCCGGCGGCGCCGGTCGCGACGGCGCCGGCCCCGGCGGTCGCGTAGTAGAGGAAATCCCTCCGGGTGCCTGCGTGATCATCTGCTTGGGACACGAGCATCACTCCCTTCTTCTGACCGGCGTCCGGCCGTGCGAGCCCTGGCGGCGGGTTCCCGCTACCTTCACCGGCGGTTATTAGCGGCCAAAAACCGGCCCGTCCAGCGGACAATCGGGTGCAGAGGCCATCGCCCTGGCCGGTGACGCGTCGGTGCGACAGGCGGTGGAGGTGCCCCGGGTGCTCAGGGCAGCAGGCCGAGCGCGAGCTTGCAGGCGATGGCGGAGAAGAAGAGGGCGACGGTGGCATTGATCAGGGGCGCGGCGCGCTGATAGAACCGCGCCGCCGGCGGGGTGGAGAAGGCCAGCGCATAGACGGCGTGGATCGCGACCGCGAGCGTCGCCGCGCCGGTGGCGAGAAGAGCTATGTCGCCGGCCGAGGCCCGCGCCACCGGGAAGAGCGAGAGGATCACGATCCAGGTCGTGAGCGCCTTGGGGTTGGTCGCGTTGATCGAGAGCGACCGCAGAAAGGCCTCGCGCGCGGAGAGCCCCGAGCGGCCCGCCAGGGTCCGCATCGTGCCGCGCCGGCCGGCCCAGGCAGCGCGCGCGTAGCGCCATGCGAACCAGAACAGCAGCGCGGCGCCGAGGAGCGTCATCGCGATGCGGATCTGCGGCGCCGCCTGGAACGCCGCCGCCATGCCGAGCGTCATGCCGAGGCACCAGCCGCCGATACCGAACCCGACCGCCACCGCCGAGGCCAGGCCCGGGCCGCGACCCGACCCCATCGCGGTGGTGATCGTGTTGACGATGTTTGGTCCCGGCGAGGCGACGTTGAGCGCCAGCACCGTCCAGACCGTCAGAAAGGGCGCAAGCGGCAGGGTCACGCGGCGGGAGGCTCGGTTGCCTTCAGGCTGTCGCGCGCGGCCATGCCGACGTACCAGGCGGCGAGCGCCGGGCGACCGTGCCGCCAGTTTCGCGCGTCGTGGCGGAAATCGAGATAGGACAGCGCACAGGCGACGGCGATCTGGCCCATGTCGAGCGGCCCGCCGAGATGAGCGGCCCAGGCCGTCTCCAACGCATCGAGGCTGCGTGCGATCTTGGCCCACTGGCCCTCGACCCAGGGGTCGAAGCGCTTGTCCTGCGGGCGCAGGCGACCCTCGTAGACCATCAGGATGGCGGCGTCGAGGATCCCGTCGGCGGTCGCCTCGAGCGTCAGCGTGCGCCACAGGAGCGGCGGCTCGGGGTAAAGGCGGCCGCCGGCGCGGGCATCAAGGTAGCGGCAGATCACGCGGCTGTCGTAGATCGTCGTGCCGTCATCGGACACGAGCGCGGGGATCTTTCCGAGCGGGTTCAGGTCGAGCGGCATGGTGCCGGTGTCGACGGGGCTGCCGGAGGCGGCGACGATCTCGGCATCGCCGACCTGACCGGTTTCCATCAGCAGGATCATGACCTTGCGCCCGAAGGGCGTCGTCGGGGAGTGGAACAGTCGCATGGGGTCTCCTCATCTGGTCGGCCGATCCGCCTGGTCGCGGGCGGGCCAGTCGCGGGCGGGCCAGTCGCGGGCGGGCCAGTCGCGGGCGGGCCAGTCGCGGTCGGGCCAGTCGCGGGCGGGCCGGTCGGGGGCGGGCCGGTGCGGCCAATTCGTTTCGCGGCGGGATCCTAGGGCGGCACTCCGGCACTGTCCATGTCGATCGTGGGACTGCCCGGGCCGCGGGGCGCGAGGCCCGCGGAAGCGGGCTTGCGCCTGCCTCCGGTTCGTTGCTTGATCGCGCCATGGCAGGCAATGCGACGCTGACTGTTCGATGCCGCCCGGCACGGGTGCAGGCGTGATCCGCAACGGACTTTCGCCGCCGTTTTCGGCCTTCGGGCGCGCGCGCGTGGTGCGCCACCGAATCGCAGATCCGCGCTGGTTGCTGCCCGATCTCACCATTGCGGTCCTCTCCGACTTTCATGTCTGCGCCCCGTGGGTGAGCCTTGCGACACTTCGCCGGCTCGTCGGCCAGGTCAACCGCCTCGGCGCCGGTCTCATCCTGCTGCCTGGCGACTTCATCGCCGAACGGAAGCTCCCCGGCCGTGTCGCCTCGGCCGCCGAGGTGATCGGCGTGCTGTCCGACCTCAGGGCGCCGCTCGGCGTCGCGGCGGTGCTCGGCAATCACGACTGGCGGGACTGCAGGCTTTCGCGGCAGAGCGATTTCGCCCGCAATTCGGTCCGCGACGCGCTCGACGCGAGCCCGATCCGGCATCTCGCCAATGCCGCTGCCTGCCTGCGCCACGGAGATGGGGTCTTCTGGCTTGCCGGGCTCGACAGCCAGCAGTCGCGCAAGCATCTGGGCAAGCATGGTTTCGAGGACCCCGAAGCCGCGTTCGCGGAGGTTCCCGCCGGTGCGCCCGTGATCCTGATGGCGCACGAGCCCGACTATTTCGGCCGCGGCGACCCGCGGGCGTTCCTCCAGGTCAGCGGCCATACCCACGGCGGCCAGGTCAACCTGCTCGGCTGGAGGCCGATCGTGCCTTCGCGCTACGGCGCGCGCTATGCCTGGGGCCATGTGCAGGAGGGCGGCCGGCATCTCGTCGTTTCGGGCGGTATCGGCTATTCCGGCATACCGCTCAGGGTGCTGCAACCGCCCGAGATCACGCTGGTCACGCTGCAGTGCGGTAGATAAGGTGCGGGCGACAGCTTGGGAGGGCATCATGAGCGACGAAATCGTCATTCTTTCCGGCGCGCGCACCGCAATCGGCACGTTCGGCGGCAGTCTCTCCGGCATCGCGCCGATCGACACCGCTACGGTCGCGGCCAAGGCGGCCATCGAGCGTGCCGGCGTCGATGCCGCCCGGATCGGGCATGTGGTCTTCGGGCACGTGATCAATACCGAGCCGCGCGACATGTATCTCAGCCGCGTCGCCGCGATGCAGGCCGGAATTCCGGACGGCACCCCGGCGATGAACGTGAACCGTCTCTGCGGCTCGGGCGCGCAGGCCATCGTCTCGGTGGCGCAGAACCTCATGCTCGGCGATTGCGATTTCGGCCTCGCCGGTGGCGCCGAGAGCATGAGCCGCGCCCCCTATGCACTCAGTGCCGCCCGCTTCGGGCAGAAGATGGGTGACACCAAGGCGGTGGACATGATGACCGGCGCGCTGACCTGCCCGTTCGGGACAGGCCACATGGGGGTCACGGCCGAGAACGTGGCGGCCGAGAACGGCATCTCGCGCCTCGATCAGGATGCCTTCGCCATGGAAAGTCAGGTGCGCGCCGCGCGAGCGATCGCAGAAGGCCGGTTCAAGGACCAGATCGTCCCGGTCGAGTCGCAAGGCCGCAAGGGCAGCGTGATCTTCGACACCGACGAGCATCCCAAGGGCACGAGCCCCGAGGCGCTCGCGGGGCTCAAGACCGTGTTCCGCAAGGACGGCACCGTGACCGCGGGCAACGCCTCGGGGATCAACGACGGCGCCGCGGCGCTGGTCCTGGCGCGCGCCTCGGCGGCCGAGAAGGCCGGGCTAAGGGCGCGGGCGCGGATCGTCGGCTATGCCCATGCCGGGGTGCGGCCGGAGGTGATGGGCATCGGCCCGGTGCCGGCGGTTCAGGCACTTTGCAAGCGCACCGGCCTCGGCGTCGCGGATTTCGACGTGATCGAATCGAACGAGGCCTTTGCCGCCCAGGCGCTTGCCGTCGGACGCGCGCTTGGCTTCGATCCGGCCAGGGTCAACCCGAACGGCGGGGCCATCGCGCTTGGTCATCCGGTTGGTGCAACCGGAGCGATCATCACCGTCAAGGCGCTTCACGAGCTTGAGCGCACGGGCGGGCGCTATGGTCTCGTCACCATGTGCATCGGCGGCGGCCAGGGCATCGCGATCGCCATCGAGCGGCTCTGAGCCGGGCCGCCCTCAGGGGCGCAGCGTGACCCGGGCGCTTGCGCTGCGCCCCTTCGCATCGATCACCGAAATGGTCAGGAACCCGGGTTCGGGCTGCACCAGCGCGCTTTCGCGGGCGCGGTCGGCCAGAACCACCGGCGCACCGTTTGCAAGCCAGGTGAAGGGCGGCGTGCCGCCGCGGACCTTGAGTGCAAGCAGACCCGATGCCGCGACCTCGGCGCTATCGGGCGGAAAGGCGATCTCGGGCGCGTCGGGGGCGGAAGTCCGGGTGCCGCGCGGCCGGAACCGTTGCATCGGCATCGGCAGGCGCGCATTCGGCTGGATGAGCGTCGCCGGCGGCGGCGGGGGCAGCGGGTCGGGCGCGTGTTTCAGCCGCTGGAAGACCTCGAAGAGAACCGGCGCAGCCAGGTCGCCGCCGAAGGCGCCGGGCACCGACGCGCCGTCGGCACGCCCGATCCAGACCCCGGCGACGTGGCCACCGTCGAAGCCCACTGCCCAGGCGTCGCGGTGGCCGTAGCTGGTGCCCGTCTTGTAGGCGATCCGGTGGGCCGGCGCGCCTGCGGGCGGGGGCAGCCCTGCCAGCGTGTCGGTGACGAGCCAGGCGGCTTCGGGGCTCACGAGACGGTCTGGAAGCGGCCCGGCGGCCCCCCGTACCGCCGAGAGCCGGACCGGCGTGCCGAGCCGGGCCAGCGCGGCATAGGACTGCACCAGATCCTGGAGCGTCATGCCGACACCGCCGAGCGCGACGGCGAGGCCCGGAGCGCCGCCCGGCAGGACCGGATCGGCGCCGGCGCGGCGCAGGGTCGCCATCAGCCGCGCCGGACCGAGCGCCTCGGTCAGGCTCACGGCCGGGATGTTGAGCGACAGTTGAAGCGCCTCGCGCATCGTCACGGTGCCACGAAAACGCAGGTCGAAATTCTGCGGCGCATAGGTGCCGAAGGCGACGGGGCGGTCGTCGATCAGCGTCTCCGGCGTCGCCAGCCCGTCGTCGAATGCCAGGGCATAGACGAACGGCTTCAGCGTCGAGCCGGGCGAGCGCAGCGCGCGCGTCATGTCGAGAAAGCCGGCGCGGCGCTCGTCGGTCCAGTCCGGGGCGCCGACACTGGCGACGATCTCGCCGGTGCGGTGGTCGGCGACGACGATGGCAAGGCCGAGCCGCGCGCCCGAGGCCGCCGCCGCACGGGAGGCGAGCGTTTCGAGCCTGCGCTGCAGCCGGGCGTCGATCGTGGTCTCGATCAGACCCTTGCGCGGATCGTCGCCGTGCAGGCGCCCGGCCAGCAGCGGTGCGAGCGCGGGGAAGTCGCGCCGGGCGGTGGGCAGCGGCTCGCCCAGCGCGGCCGTCCGCCGTTCCGCGCTCACGAGACCGGCGCCGACGAGCCGTTCGAGCACCCGGGCCCGCGCCGCGGCCGCGGATGCCGGGAACCGGTCGGGGCGACGCGTCTCGGGCGATTGCGGCAGCGCCACGAGAAGCGCGGCCTCGGCTGTGGTCAGCCGGCGCGGCTCCTTCCCGAACCAGGCCAGCGTCGCGGCGCGGATGCCTTCGAGATTGCCGCCGTAGGGAGCGAGCCGCAGGTAGAGCGCCAGGATCTCGGCCTTGGTCAGGCGTCGTTCCAGCGCGAGCGCGACGCGGATCTGCCGCAGCTTGCCGGCCAGGCGCCCGGTGCCGCTGTCTTCGAGGAGCCGCGCCACCTGCATGGTGAGCGTCGAGCCGCCCGAAACCACATGGCCGCTTGTCGCGGCCTGCCAGGCGGCGCGCAGGAGCGCGGCCGGGTCGACGCCATGATGATCGTAGAATCGGCGGTCCTCGTAGGCGACCAGCATGGCGAGAAAACCGGCGTCGACCGGACCGGGATCGAGCCGCCAGCGCCCGTCGGCGACCGTGAAGGCGCGCAGGAGCGTTCCGTCGCGGGCCACCACCTCGGCTCCGGTCGCGATCTGCAGCGACGGAAGGGCGGTGCGGTCGATCCAGAGGTCGGTCTCGTCCCGGGCAAGGGCCGCGGCGAAGAGGAGCGCCGCCAGGAGGAAGCACCGCCGCGCCATGCTCAGCGCTCCGTCCGGCCGGCGCCCGGGGTCATTCCGTCACCGTCACCATGCCCGCGGCAGTTCGGGCGCGCTCTTCGGGGCGATACATGTCCTCGACGCTCGCGGCGGGCTGGCGGAAGGTGCCCGGAGAGATGGCGCGGACGATGTAGGCGAGCCGGAACGGATCCGGCGAGGTGAGATCGACGGCGGCGAGAAAGCGATCCTGGCGGAACTCCGTCATCCGCGTCTCGGCGGTTTCGAGCCAGTCGAGTGCGGCGATGTCGCCGGCGCGCAGCAGCGACGGGTTGTCGATCTCGAAGCCCGCCGGCAGCGGGTCGTTCACCATCAGCCGCGCCTCGCCGCCGTCGAGCGGCGTGACCTCGATCACGGCGACGAGGCGCGTGCCCTGGCGCAGATCCGAGATATCCGCCGGAGCGCCGTCGAGCGTGTAGTAGCTGCGCGCGATCCTGTAGCCCTTGCCGCCGGCGGGTTCGGGCTCGGAGGGCACGCCGAAGGTGGTCAGCGTGACGGTCGCGATCCGGTCGGAGCCGTTGGCGATGATCTGCGGCGCGGCTGCCTCGGCGTCGAGGACCCGCACCAGCGGGCCGCTGACGGGGGCGCCGTTCACGGTCAGTCCCGCGACGCCGGCGCGGTCGATCAGGGCATGGGTGGCGAGCAGCGCCCAGGTGGCCTCCTGGGTCGACAGCCGGCGCCCGGCCAGGCTCGCGGCGACCGAGGTGCCGAGCCTTTCGGAATCGACCGCCTGCGATCCTGACTCGGCGGCAAGCGCGAGAACCGCGGTCGCGTCGCGAAGCCTGGTGCCGTAGTCGGCGCGCCAGAGCCTCGGTTCCTCCGGCGCCTCGCCGGCGATCAGCCGGGCGGCCGCGGCAAACATCGCATCGGCGCGCGTCTGGTCGCCATAGGAGGCGAGCGCGGCGCCAAGCTGGGCGGCGGCGATCGGCGTGTCGAAGGCGTCTTGCTTGACGTCGGCATAGTAGCGCAGGTCGCCGACGGCCGCGGCACCTTCGCGCGCCAGAACCATGAGCGCATAGGCATAGGGCCCGCCGCCCTCGTCGAAGTCCGGCGCGTAGTTGATCTGGTTGCGCAGGTTGTCGAGCGCGCTGCGGAAGGCGGCGTCCGGGACGGCGAAGCCCTGGGCGCGGGCGCGGCTCAGGAAATCGGTCACGTAGGCATCCAGCCAGAGATCGCCGCTTTCGGGATACCAGAGACCGAAGGCGCCGTTCGAGGACTGGTTGAGCAGGATCTCGGCGATGCTGCCCTCGACGCGCTTGCGCAGATCGGCGGCCGGGGTCTGGCCGACGGTCTCTGCGAGGTCCTCGAAATAGAGAAGCGGCAGGGCTTTGGAGGCAAGCTGTTCGGTGCAGCCATAGGGATAGGCGTCGAGCGTGGCGAGCAGCCCGGGCGCGTCAAAACGTGCGACGGGCCCGGCCGCAAGCGTCGCGCGGCCCGTGCCGGGGACGAGCCCGGCAAAGACGTTGGCGTCGAGCGTGAAGGCCGCACCGGCGGCGAGGTCGAACCGCGACTGGCGCATGATCACCGGATCGTTCGCCGCAACCGGGATCGTCAGCGTCTTCAGCAGTTGCTTTCCCCCGGGCGTGGTCAGCGCGACGCGGATCGTGGCCGTGCCGGCGGTGGCGCCGGCGGCAAGCGGGATCGAGACGCTGGCCTTGCCGCCCTCGGTCAGGTCGACGCCGCCCGGGCGCGCGCCAAGCATGACGCCGTCGCCGGTCACGTCGAGCCCGGCGCGACCGGCCGGGCCGGTGGCGTGGACGATCTCGAGCAGGAGGCGGCTCTGGTCGCCGGGCGCGAGGAAGCGCGGCACCGACGCGGTGACAACCACCGGATCGCGCACGAGCACGTCCTTTTCGGCCTGGCCGATCGCCGTCTTCGACCAGACGATCGCCATCAGCCGCACCGTTCCGTTGAAGCTCGGCAGGTCGAAGTCGGTGCGGGCATAGCCGTCGGCGCCGACGGTGAGCGGGCCGGAGAAATAGGCAACCAGTTCTTCGGTCGGCGGCGGCGCCTGCATCTTGAGCCCGGCCGCGGCATCGCCGCCGGATCGGACGGCGCCGGCGACCCCGGCCTGACCGTCGATCAGCCGGCCGTAGAGATCGCGGATGGCGACGCCGAGCTTCTGCTGGCCGAAATAGTGCCCCTCGGGATCGGGCGCGGTGAACCCGGTCAGGTTGAGGATACCGAGATCGACGGCGGCGATGGTGGCATGAACCTCTTCGCCCTCCGATGCGCCCTCGACCTTCAGCGCCACGGGCAGCGGGCCGCGCGGGTCCACCGCGTCGGCCGTCTCGAAGCTTGCGGCGAGGCGGCGCGGCCCGGGATCGACCGGTGCGTAGGAAAGACCGAGCGCGCGGCCCGGGGCGCGGCCGGCCTCGGTGTCGAGCGGGCGGATCACCGAGGCGGTGACATAGGCGCCGGCGCCCCATTCGTCTGTCACCGGCAGTTCGATCACGTTCTCGCCGAGGGTCACGGGGACCGCCTTCATGGCGATCAGGTGGTTCGAGAGCACGGTCACGAGCGCGATGCCGGCGGCGCGGGGGTCGATCTTCAGCCGCGCCGTGTCGCCGGGGCGATAGGCTTCCTTGTCGAGCGCGACGGTCAGCGTGTCGGGCGTCTCGGCGGCGTCGGCGGGCACATACCAGCCGGCGTAGAAGGAGACGGAGGCGGCGGAATAGGGCCCGTCGGCGGATTCGACGACCAGTTCGTATCTGCCCCAGTCGACGGGCGCGGAGATCGCGACCGGCGCCGCAGGGGTCAGATCGGCGCTGCCGGTGGCGACGCGGCTGCGCGTCGTGGTCGGCTCCCAGTTCCACTGGCCGTAGAGCGAATACCACTGATAACTGGTTTCGAGCCGGTTCAGCGTCCAGGTGACTTGCCGCGCTGCGGGTTTGCCGTCGGGTCCGACCGCGATCAGGTCGAAGCCCGCCTCGGCGCCCTGGGGCACGGTGCCGTCGGCGAATCTCGCCTTGATGCCGAGCACCGGCGCGTCCGGCAGAAGCGTGCGCTCAATGCGGCGCTCGACCGGCCGGCCGGACCCTTCCTTCAGCCGCACGACCACCTCGGCGGCGAGCGGCCCGGTGACCGTCTCGCCGAGGTCGGGGGCAGGCAGCGTCGTCTCGACATGGCCTGCGGCGTCGGTCGCGGCGGCGAAGGCCAGGGGTTCGCGGACCGGGGGCGGGGTCTCGTCCTGCCGCCCGAATTGGTAGCCGGGGAAACCGTCGAGCCTGCTTGCCGCAGCCAGGCGCAGCTCACCCTCGGCATCGAGCCCGGCGCCCGGGGCGCCGAAGAGATAGCGTGCGTCCACCGCAAGCCTCTGGGCCCCGCCAACCGGCAGCGGCCCCTCGGGCAGGGTCAGGGTGAAGTCGATCCGTTCGGGCAGGAAATCCTCGACGAGGAAGCTGCTCGACGCCAGGATCCTGCCGTCCTCGACGAAGCTCTCGATGCGCCAGGTGCCGCGCGGTGCATTCCCGGCGAGGCGCAGCGTGGCGACGGAGCCGCCGGCCCCGGCAGGCTCGGTCAGCATGCGGGTGTATTCGACGCCGTCGGGGCGCAGCAGCCGGACCGACATCGGCAACCCGTCGAGCGCGTCGATCTTGGGATCTCGCGCCAGGATCGTCGCGTTCACCGTTTCGCCGGCCCGGTAGGCGCCGCGGTCGGTCGCGAGAAAGACGTCGATCGGCGGCGCAGCCTCGCGCCCGGCGACACCACGGTCGGAAAGATCGAACTCCGCCTCGCTCAGCGACAGGAACGCGAGATCGTCGTCCTTCGCCACCGTGACGAGGGCAGGCGCCGCGCCGCCGCTGCCGGCGGCGTAATTGGCCGCGAAGAGCGCGTGACCCTCGGCATCGGTCGTGGCCGTGGCGATCACCGCGTTGGCGCGCGAAACCAGGGTGACGGTTGCGCCCTCGACGGCACCGGCATCGCCCAGCGCACGAACGAAGACATGGACGCCGTCGGTGCCCGAGAGTGTCGTCAGGCCCAGATCCGAGACCACGATCCATTGCGTCGCGGGCGGAAAATCGGCCGGATCGCGACCGGGCAACGACGCCTGGAGGGCGTAGATCCCGGGCCCGAGATCCGGCAGCACGGCATCGAGCGGGAGATGGGTGGTCATGTCGCGGTTGATTTCCATCGCCACCTCGGCGGTGCCGCTCCAGACCGTTTCCGTCAGCTGATCCTGCAGAACCTCGCCCGACCAGTAGTCGAGCGGGCGCGCAAACAGGTCTTCGCGGAAGGTGCGCACGAGGTTGCGATCCGAAAGGCGCAGAAGCCGCAGGTCGAGCGTGCCGGTGTTCACCGTCTCGACCGGGACGCCGACCGAGCCGGAACGCGGCAGGACATAGGCACGGCCGGGGAAGCGCACGGCGGGCGAACGGTCGCGGACGTAGAGCGTGACGGTCACGTCCTTCTGCAATGTCTCGCCCGAGGCGCCGGGCAGCCCCTGCCGGAAGCCGATCTGATAGCGCTTGCCATGCTCGACGCCCGCAACGCAGATCTGCCGGTCGGTCGCCTCGACCGACAGGCCGGAGCCGGGGAGCTTCACGAAGGTTGCGTAGTCGGTGCCGCCGCGCAGGAGATCCTCGTTGAAGATGGCGCAGATGCGCGGGCTTGCGCTGTCGGCCTCGACGCTGGTGTCGGTCAGGTTGAACCCGTATTTCGCGATCGCCCCGGCCAGTGCCGCGGCGGTGTCGTCACGCGGCTGCAGGGTCTCGGCAAGCCGCAGCGCGGGGATGCTGTCGCGCCCGCGGTCGGTGCGTTGCAGCGCCTGCGCCAGCGTGGCGAGCGCGGTCGCCTGCTGCGCCGGATCGCGGGCGCGCAGGTAGGCGTTCACCGCGGCGGCGGTTGCGCGGGCGGCGCTCTCTTGCGGCGGGTTGGTATCGCTGGCAGGGATCCTGAGCAGCGCGTCGGCATAGTCGGCCCACTGGTCGGCACCATCGTTGAGGTTGGCGGCGGCGCCGGTGTAGAGCGCCACCGAAGCCCAGTCTCCGGCACCGCGCGCGCTCATGGCGGCGGCAAGCAGGTCGGCCACGGGCGTGTCGCCGGTGATGTAGTCGTCCGCCAGCCTGCGGGCCTGATCCAGCGCGGCGTCGAAATCCTCGGGCTTCAGGAAGCCGAGATCGCCCGCGCGCAGCTTCGCGCGCCCGACCGCGCCCTCACGGGTTTCGAGGATCACGCCCGATATCGCGCCCTGGTAGGGCTTGCGGTCGCTTACCGCCGATTTCGGGAAGCAGGAGGAGGCGCGGGAGTTGTAGGTAAAGGCCTTGCAGGTAGCGTCGGCAAGGCAGGTCCGGCGGCAGCTCTCGAACGTCACATCGTAGGCCGGGGTGAGGTCGGAGCCGTAGAAATCCACGTCCTGCGCCAGCGCGGAGCGGCGTTCGGGCAGGTAGCCGCGGTCCTGTGCGGAAGCGGTCAGCGGCGGCAGGAGGATGAGGCTGGCAAGAACCGCGATGACGAGCCTGCGCATGAGATCCTCCGATGCTTCCTGGCCACAGGCTCGCATGACGCTTCTCGGATTCGCAAGCGCGCGGCGGTTAAATCTCCATTCATCGGTGACATGCAATCTTGCCGCGTGCGGCAGGAGGCATGACCCTTTGGAAAGCGCGCAGGCAGGGATAAGCGCAACGCTGGCGCGCGAAAGGCGCGCGCGGCTAGCGGCCGAGCACCTTCTCGAACAGAAACAGCGCGAACTCTTCGCGGCCAATGCGGAGCTCTCGCGCCATGCGCGCGCGCTCTCCGATCAGATCGTGCGGCAGCGCGCGGGTCTCCAGCACGCCTGCGAGGAGGCCGAGGCGCTGCGCGGCCAGCAGAGCCGCACGCAGCGCGATCTCGATTTCGCGCGCTCCGAGGCGGAACAGGCGCGGCGACGGCTCTGGGAGGCGCTCGAGGCGATCGGGGACGGCTTCGCGCTCTTCGATGCGGAGCTGCATCTTGTCGCCGCCAACGGGGCCTGGCTCGACCTCTTTGCCGGGCGGTCGGCGGAAATCGCGCGGTCGGACTATTCGACGATCCTTCGGCAGTTTGCCACGCGTGCGTTGCAGGAGGAGAGCCCGGAGGTCGCGCTCGACTGGCATCACAGGATGATGGAGCGACTGGCCACGCGCGATCCCGAAGCCGTCGTCGTGCAGCTTCCGGACGGGCGGCACGTGCAGCTTTCCAACCGGTTCGTCGCCGATGGCGACGTCGTGTCGCTTGCCTCCGACATCAGCGAGACGATCCGCCGCGAGAAGGAGCTTGAGGAAGCGCGCGAGAAGGCCGAGGCCGCCAGCCGCGCCAAATCCGCTTTTCTCGCCAACATGAGCCACGAGATCCGCACGCCGATGAACGGGGTTGTCGGCATGGCCGAGCTTCTCTGCGGCTCCGAGCTTGACGAGGAACAGCGGATCTTCGCCGAGACGATCCGGTCTTCGGGCGAGGCGCTGCTGACGATCATCAACGACGTGCTCGACTATTCCAAGATCGAGGCGGCGAAGCTGCGTCTGGTTCCCGAGCCGTTCGACCTTGAAACCTGCGTGACCGAGGTGATCCAGCTACTGTCTCCGGCGGCGCGCGAAAAGGGCGTGGTGCTGGCCGTCGACTACGACCCGGCGTTGCCGCGCCGGTTCGTGGGCGATCGCGGGCGGATCCGGCAGGTGCTGACAAATCTCCTTGGCAATGCCGTCAAGTTCACCTCGCAAGGCTATGTCGTGGCGCGGGTCGGTGGCGGGCCGAGCGGAGAGGCCGCATTCGGGATCGACATCGCCGTTGAGGATACCGGAATCGGCATCGCCGCCGACCAGATCGACCATGTCTTCGGCGAATTCAATCAGGTCGAGGACCAGACCAACCGCCGGTTCGAGGGGACCGGGCTCGGTCTTTCGATCAGCCGGCAGCTGGTCATCATGATGGGCGGGCGCATCAGCGTCGACAGCGTGCCCGGCGAGGGGTCGTGTTTCTCCTTTGCCGTCACGCTTCCGGTTGACGAGGGCGAGGTCGCGCCGGCGGTGGCGCCGCCCGCGCGGCGCCGGCTGCTTCTGATCGCGCCCGATGGCGTGCGCCGGCGCGGCGTGGAGCGCCTGCTTCTCGGGCTCGGGCAGGAACTGAGGGTCTGTGCGGACCCGGCCGAGGCCGAGGCGGTCCTTGCCGGGGGGGGCGTGGACCTCCTGCTGGCAGCTGCGCCGCTGGCCAAGGCGGCGCGTGCCGCGATCGCGCAGCGGCAAGCTGCGCGGCCCATGCGCACGGTCGTGGCCCAGTTGGGCGGCGCGGCCGATGACGGTGCGGTCGCGGCGGATGCCGTGTCTGGCCCCGTCCTGGCGCTGCCGGTCCTGCGGTCTGCCCTTGTCGAACTGCTCGGCATGCTCCCCGACCGGTCCGCGGCCGCGAACGCGGACGGGGCGACGAACGCTGACGGGGCGACGGAACCGGCGGGCACGGTGCCGACAGCGCCCGCGATGCCTGCCCTGCCACGCCAGATGCGGGTTCTGGTCGCGGAGGACAACCGGACCAACCGCATGGTCTTCAGCAAGATGGTCGATGGATTCGATATCGACCTGCGCTTCGCGGAGAATGGCCGCGAAGCCGTCGCGCTTTGCGCGGAGTTCCGGCCCGATCTGGTCTTCATGGACATCTCGATGCCCGAGATGGACGGCTATCAGGCGACGCGCGCAATCCGCGCCGGCGAACCCGAGGGGGTGCATCTGCCGATCGTGGCGCTCACCGCGCATGCGATGGAGGACGACGGCGCAGCCATTCTCGCCGCCGGTCTCGACAGGCATCTGACGAAGCCGCTGCGCAAGGCGGCGCTGATGGAGACGATCGGGCTGCATTGCCCGCCCGCGGCGCGTCCCGCGCTGCCCCTCGCCGAGGCCTAGGAGGGGGCGAGGCGGCCCGCAGCGTATCGGGCGCCCGTCGGCCGGCGTCAGGAACGGGCGGCGCTTCGGGCGATGCCGAGGCAGAGACGGGTGGCGAGCGCCATGTCCTGGACGCTGATCCACTCCAGCGGCCCGTGGATATTGTGCATGCCGGTGAAGAGATTGGGCGTCGGCACGCCGAACTCGGTCAGGCGCGAGCCGTCGGTGCCACCGCGGATCGGCACCGAGACCGGTTCGATCCCGAGCTCGCGGCACGCCGCGCGGGCAAGGTCCACCGGGGTCATGTCGTCTTCGAGCCAGTAGCGCATGTTGCGGTACTGCTTGCGGATCTCGCAGGCGATGGCGGCCCGCGGTTCGGTCGCCCGGACCGTTTCGCAGACCTGCCGCAGGAGCGCACCCTTGGCCTCCAGCCCGTCACGTTCGAAGTCGCGCAGGATGAACTTCAGCCGCGCCTCGGCGGCGGTGCCGGTCATCTCGTAGACATGGATGAAGCCCTGACGCCCCTCGGTGGTCTCGGGAGTCATGGTCGCCTGCGGCAGCGTGGCGACGATCCGGGCGGCGAGATGCAGGGCGTTGACGAGCTTGTCCTTCGCCAGTCCCGGGTGGATCGACACGCCGGTGATGCTGACCGTCGCGGCGTCGGCGGAGAAACTTTCGTATTCGATCTCGCCGATGCCGCCGCCATCCAGCGTATAGGCGAAATCGGCACGCAGATCGCGGGCAAGGCGTTCATCGACGCCGCGACCGATCTCTTCGTCCGGGGTGAAGGCGATGCGGATCGGGCCGTGCGGAATGCCGCGATCGGCCAGCAGGTGACGCGCCGCCGTCATGATCACCGCCACGCCTGCCTTGTCGTCGGCACCCAGAAGCGTGGTGCCGCTTGCCGTGACGATGTCGTGACCGGCGCAGCGGGCGAGCTCGGGAAACTCCTCGGGGGACAGGACCAGTCCCGGCGCATCGGCAAAGCTGATGGCGCCGCCGTTGTAGTTGCGATGCACCACGGGGCGCACGCCGGAGGCGTTGAACTGCGGCGCGGTATCGACATGGGCGAGCCACGCCATCACCGGGGCATCGGTGGGGACCGTGGCGGGCAGGGTCGCGAGGACGGCTCCGTAGTCGGTCAGCACAACCTCTTCGGCGCCGATCTCCTCGAGCTCGGTCTTCAGCAATCGCAGGAGATCGAGCTGGCAGGAGGTGCTGGGGGCTCCGGGCGAGTTCTCGTCGCTCTGGGTGTCGATCGCGGTGTAGCGGAGGAGCCGTTGCTCAAGCTCGCTGTCAAAGCCGGTTCTCATGACGTGGGCTCCACTTCGGGGGTCAGACCCGTGAAAACATGCCTTCGTAGATCGGGCTCAGCATCTCGGCATCGAAGAGGCTCGACACCGAAGTGCCCGACCAGATGTTCATGATCGCCTGGGCGAAGAGCGGCGCGGTCGGCACGATGCGGATGTTCTTGGCCTTCCTCACCGCCTCCGTGGGATCAATGGAATCGGTGATGACGAGGCTCTTCATCACCGAGTTGGTGATCCGCTCGACCGCCGGGCCCGAGAGGACGCCGTGCGAGATGTAGGAATGCACCTCGCTCGCGCCGGCCTGAACCAGCACCTCGGCGGCCTTGCAGAGCGTTCCGGCGGTGTCGCAGATGTCGTCGACGATGATGCAGGTCTGGCCGGAGACATCGCCGATGACCGTCATCTCGGCCACCTCGCCGGCCTTCACCCGGCGCTTGTCGACGATGGCCAGTCCGCAACCGATGCGCTGGGCCAGTTCACGCGCCCGGGCGACGCCGCCGACGTCGGGCGAGACGACCGTCACCTTGTCGAGCTTGCCCTTGAAATGGTATTCTATATCGAGCGCGAAGATCGGCGAGGCGTAGAGGTTGTCGACCGGGATGTCGAAGAAACCCTGGATCTGGGCCGCGTGCAGATCCATCGTGAGAACCCGGTCGACGCCGGCCTTGGTGATGAGGTTCGCCACCAGCTTGGCCGAGATCGGCGTGCGCGCCTTGGCGCGACGGTCCTGCCGGGCATAGCCGAAATAGGGGATGACGGCGGTGATGCGGCTGGCCGACGAGCGTTTCAGCGCGTCGGTCATGATCAGCAGTTCCATCAGGTTGTCGTTGGCCGGGTTCGATGTCGGCTGGATGATGTACATGTCCTCGCCGCGGACGTTCTCGAAGACCTCGACGAAGATCTCCTGATCGTTGAACCGTTCGACGCGGGCGTCGCAGAGCCCGACGCTCATGCCCCGGTGCATCGACATGCGGCGGGCGATGGATGTGGCGAGCGGCCGGTTGGCATTGCCGGCGATGAGCTTCGGCTCGGACATGGAGGGCATGGGTGGGTTCCTGGGCAGCGGCGTCGGTTGACGGATTCGTGACGTTGCACCCCGCTTAGCACCGGGCTAGCCTCCCGGCAAACCGAAGCCGCAGGGTGAACAAGGCCATGGCCGGAATCGATTACTTTTTCTCGCTGCTGTCGCCCTTCACCTATCTGGCGGGCACGCGGCTCGAGGAGATCGCGGCGCGTCATGGCGCATCGATCCGCTACAAGCCCTTCGATATCCTAGCGATGTATGACCGGCTGGGTGCGCCGCGTCCCGCCGACCGGCCGCAGGGCCGCAAGGATTACCGGCTTCAGGAACTCAGGCGCATCGGCAAGAAGACCGGGATGACGATCAACCTTCAGCCGGCTTTCTGGCCGACGAATCCGGCACCCGCATCCTATGCCGTGATCGCCGCGCAGAAGGCCGGCGGCGGTGATCTCGGTGCACTCGTGCACGGGCTTCTGCGCGCCTGCTGGGCCGAAGAGAAGGATATCGCCGAGGACGCGGTCATCAATGACTGTCTGAAGGCGGCGGGGTTCGATCCGGCGCTGAGCTTTACCGGCCTGCTGTCGGGGGCGGAGGCCTATGCCGCCAACCTCGAAGAGGCGCATACCCGCGGGGTCTTTGGCGCGCCCTTCTACATTACCGACAGCGACGAGCGGTTCTGGGGCCAGGACCGGCTCGACGATCTCGATCTCTTTCTCGCCGGCAAGCTCTGAGGCCGGTTCAGCCCCGGACCGCGGCGAGCAGCGCCTCGATTTCGGTCGCGGTGGTCGACCAGGAACAGACGAACCTCGCGCTCAGCGGTTCATCGTCGGGCCCCTCGAGCGCGGCATCGTGGGGCCAGAAATAGTAGTGCCCGCCGGCGGCGATCGCGCTGCGGTGCAGGGCGCGGGGCAGCGCCGCGAAGAGCATGTTGGCCTGGCGCCGGTAGAGCGCGCGCGCGCCGGGCAAGGCCAGCAGCCCCGCCTCGAGCGCGGCGGCCGCGTCGTTGGCCTGCCGGGCGAGCCGCAGCCAGAGCCCGTCGGTCAGATAGGCCTCCATCTGCGCCGAGAGGAACCGGTGCTTGGAAAAGAGATGGCCACCGCGCTTGCGCCGCAATTCGAATTCCCAGGCCTTTGCCGGATCGAAGAGCACCACCGCCTCGACACCCATGCAGCCGTTCTTGGTGCCGCCGAGCGAGAGGATGTCGACGCCGGCGCGCCAGCTCATCTCGGCCGGCGTGGCGTTGGAGGCGACAAGCGCATTGGCAAAGCGGGCGCCGTCGAGATGGACGGGCAGGCCGAAGTTGCGGGCCACGGCGCAGAGCGCGGCAAGCTCGGCGGCAGAATAGACGGTGCCGGTCTCGGTGGTGTTCGTCAGCGTGACGGCGGCGCGCTGGACCGAATGGACGAAGCCCTGAGGCGTGGCCTCGATCGACCGGGCAAGCGCGGCGGGTGTCATCTTGCCATCGGCGCCAGCGACGGACACGAGCTTTCCGCCGCCGATGAAGAATTCCGGCGCACCGCATTCGTCGACGGCGACATGCGCGGTCTCGTGGCAATAGACCGCCCCCCAGGGCGGGCAGCAGGTGGCGATCGAAAGCGCGTTCGCCGTGGTGCCGTTGTTGACCAGATAGACCTCGGCCTCCGGGGCCTCGAAGATCGCGCGGACCAGCGCGCGGACATGGCCCATGGCCGCTTCTGCTCCGTAGGACGGCGCGTAGCCGTCGTTCGCGGCAAGGAGCGCGGCCATGATTTCCGGCGCGGCGCCGGAAGCGTTGTCAGAGGCGAATTCCATCACTGATCCTCGATGATATGATCTTCCCAGTCGTCTTCCGGGACCTCGAATTCCGGCAGGGTCCAGCCGCGCACCGAGGCGCCGGCCTGATGCACGCTGTCGGCATCGCCAGTCAGGAGCGGATGCCAGTCGGGCAGCGGCTGGCCCTGGTGCAGGAGCCTGTAGGCACAGGTCGAGGGCATCCAGTAGGCGACCTTCGAGATGGTCTTCGGGGTAAGCACCACGCATTCCGGCACGAAGCGCTTGCGCTCTTCGTATTGTCCGCAGCGGCAGGTCTGGTCGTCAAGCAGCCGGCAGGCGATGCGGGTGAAGAAGACCTCTCCGGTATCGGCATCCTCGAGCTTGTTCAGGCAGCACTTGCCGCAGCCGTCGCAGAGCGCCTCCCACTCGCGCGGGGTCAGCGTGTTCAGCGGCCGCTTCCAGAAGCCGGGCCTGAGGCCGTCGCGCGGGATCGGGTCTTTCATCGGCGGCGACATTGCCCCTGTTGCGGCGGAAAGGGAAGGGCGCCGGTCGGCATCCGGAAAAGATTGACCGGCAATCAGCGTGGGGGCCTCTTTCCTGTCTCCACGCTCCCGGAAGGAAATGGCCTTTGATTGAAGCAATTCTCGCGCTGGCACTTGCAGCTGGCGCGAACCTCATCCTCTTCTGCTTGGTCATCAGCGTGCCAAGGGATATGGCGCGGAGCCGCGGCAGGGAAGAAATCGCCTGGATCGTCGTCAGCCTGGTGGGTTCACCCTTCCTGGCGATCTTCCTGCTGTGGGTGATGGGCCCCGTTGACAGGTCCGATGCCGGGGCCGGGCGCTGACTGAGGCCCTGAAGGGCCGGCAGACTGTGCGTTCGATGAAAGGGCGCGTGTTTACAACGCCTCGAGGGTCGCCCGCGCCCGGTCGCAATCGGCGTTCATCTGCGCGATGAGCGCATCGAGGCCGTCGAACTTCATCTCGGGCCTGAGGTAATCGACCAGCGCGACAGACAGGTGTTCGCCGTAGAGATCGCCGGAAAAGCCGAAAATGAAGGTTTCGAGGTTCGGGGTGTTCCCGCCGAACATCGGCCGCACGCCAAGGCTTGCGGCGCCGCCGTAGCTGCCCGCGCGGGGACCGGTCAGCACGTCGACCTTCACCGCGTAGACTCCCAGCCTTGGCAGGTGGAGCCCGCCGAGCGCCATGTTGGCCGTGGGAAAGCCGAGCGTGCGGCCGCGCTTCTCGCCGTGCAGCACTTCGCCTTCGATCCGGTGCCAGTGGCCGAGCATGCGGGCGGCATCGCGCGGGCGGCCCTCGCCAAGCGCGGCGCGGATTGCGGTCGACGAGATCTCGACGCCGTCCAGTGCGACGAGATCGGCGATGGTGACGCCGAAGCCGAGGGCCGCGCCCATGCTGCGCAGCGTGTCGGTCGTGCCCTTGCGGCCCTTGCCGAAGCAGAAGTCGGCGCCGACAGTCACATGGGCGATGCCGAGGCCGGTTGCGAGAACGTCGGTCACGAAGGTCTCGGCCTCCATCCCCGCAAGCGCGGCGGTGAAGGGAAGTTCGTAGAGCCGCGCGACGCCCAGCTTCTCCAGCCGGTGGGTGCGCGCCTCGGCGTTCATCAGCCGGAAGGGTGGCGCGCCGGGGGCGAAGAATTCGCGCGGATGCGGCTCGAAGGTGATGACGCCGAGCGGCGCGCCCTGCCGCCGGGCCTGGTCGATGACCGCCTGGTGGCCAAGATGGAGGCCGTCGAAATTGCCCATCGCGACCGAGGCACCCCGGTCGCCGGGTTCGAGGCCCGCCCAATCGCGATAGATGCGCATCTGCCCCCGCTGGCGGAAGCATCCGCCGATGATCAGTCGAACTTGCGGCTCGGTGCCAGCACCAGCGCCTCACCCTTCAGGACGACCGTATCGCCCACGGCGCAGTGGGTTTCAAGGGTCACGCGGCGGCGCGCGTGGTCGATGGCAGAAACCTTGACCTCGGCATAGACGGTATCGCCCGGGCGGACAGGGGCCATGAACTTCAGGCTCTGACCCAGGTAGACGGTGCCATGCCCGGGAAGCTGTTCGCCGATGACCGCCGAAATCAGGCCCGCGGTCAGCATGCCATGCGCGATGCGGCCCTCGAAGATCGTGTCGCGGGCATAGTCGTCATCGAGATGCACCGGATTGCGGTCGGTGGAGATCTCCGCGAACATCTCGATGTCGCGGTCGGAAATGGTCTTCCGGAGATAGCGGGTCATGCCGATCTCCAGATCCTCGATGCAGATCGTTCCGCGTGGCATGTTGTCGAGCATCATCGCGAATCCCGGGGCAATTGTTGCGCTGCAGCATAGCGACGCTTGCGGGCGGGCGCAATGCGTTCGCGCAACTATTTTGCCGAAACCGCGCCAAACCGGCAATAATATTGCCTTGCGGTCATATTCTATCGCAGGCGACCGATGGCCATCGTCGGCGCCTCGGTCTGTTGCGCAAGCCAGCCGGCGAGCCGCGCGGGGTCCGGCTCTGCGGGATCGTCGCCAAAGCGCGCGGCTTCGAGGCCGCCGGTCACGAAGAGCGTGTCGATCCCCTCGCCGCGGCCGCCACGGATGTCGGTGAGGATGCCATCGCCCACCGCCAGCATCGTGGCGGTCTCGGCACTGCGTCCGATGGAAACGAGGCGCCGGCGCACGAGATCGTAGATCGGCGGATGCGGCTTGCCGAAATAAAGCACCTCGCCGCCCATGCTTTCATAGGCGACGGCAAGCGCGCCGGCGCAGTAGATCCGCCGCTCGCCCATGTCGACCACGAGATCGGGATTGGCGCAGAGAAGCGAAAGCCCCCGCGTCCGGGCAAGAAGGAAGCGGTCGCGATAGTCCTCGGGCGTTTCGGTCAGTTCGTCGAACGGGCCGGTGCAGACGATGCCCTCCGCCTCCTCGAGCGGGACGCGGACGATCGTCGGCAAGTCGTCCGGTTCATCGGGAAGCGCGGTGAAGAAGCCATCGTCCTTGGCGGGGCCGATGTGATGGACATGGCGGCCGACGGCGCCCCGAAGCATGGCGATCTGCGCCGCGTCCCCTGACGAGACCACGAGATCCCAGGCATCGCGCGGCACCCCCATTCGGTGGAGTTGCTCGACAACGAAGCGGCCGGGGCGCGGCGCGTTGGTCAGAAGGGCGACGGCCCCGCCGCGGGCGCGAAAGCCCTGCAGCGCGGCGACCGCTTCAGGATAGGGTTGCCTGCCGTTGTGCAGGCATCCCCAGAGATCGCAGAGAAGCGTGTCGTAGCTGGTCGAGAGCTCGGCAAGCGACTGGATGATGCGGGTCAATGCGGGCGCCTCCGGGCGGCTCGGGTAGCGGATCTCAGGGTCGGCTCCGGCCGAAGGCGAACCCGGCGAAGAGCGCCGCCAGACCGGCCTCGATGGCAACCGCAATGAAGATGCCGGGCCCGACACGGCCCGCCTGCCACTCGATCACGCCGAGCAAGGCGAGCCCTGCCATCATCAGCAGGACGGCGCGGGCGAAGTCGCGCCGCAGCGGTTCGTCGGGCATGCCGCGCACGGTCCGCAGGATGAGGAAGAGCGGCGCGAAGAGAATGCCGGCGCGGCGTGCCATCACCTCTCCTGTCAGCGAGGGCTCGAGCCCGAAGAGCCGGGCGAAGGCGTCCGGCGCGGCGAGAAGCCCGATGCAGAGCGCTGCGCAAAGAAGTGCGGTGAGGCTGGCGAGGCGGGCGAAGGTCATCGGTGGCTCCGGCGGGCGGGGCCGGTGCGGCCCCCCCGGGGTGTGATCTGGTCAGAGCGTCAGCGCCGGGATGATCTGCTTCTTGCGGCTCATGATGCCCGGCAGGACGACGGTATCGCCGGTGACAACGGCCCCGAACGATGCCTCGGCCATCTGTTTCACCAGTTCGTTCGGCACCAGCAGCGTCGCCTCTTCGTTGAGGATGTCGACCACGAAGAGAAGCACCTGGTCGGCACCATCCTCCTGCGCGACGCCCTCCATCGAGGCCATGAGGCTCGCCTTGCGGTCGAGGATCATCTTCGGCGCCGTGGTCTCGAGGACCGAGACGCGCAGCTCCTTGCCGGCGACGTTGTATTCCTTGGAATCCATGCGCAGAAGCTCGGCATCCGAAAAGGCCGAGACGTCCGACTTGGCGGCGAAAAGCGCGGCGGCGAAATCGGGGATCGCCAGACCGAGCTCGGCCGCCAGTTTCTCGGCGACTGCCCGGTCATGCGCGGTCGTGGTCGGCGAGCGGAATTCGAGCGTGTCGGAGAGGATGCAGGAGAGCATGGCGCCCCGGATCGCCTTCGGCATCTTCGCGGCGTCGGCACCCATCAGGTCGTACATGATCGTCGCGGTGCAGGCGAGCGGACGAATGGTGATGTCGATCGGGCCCCGGGTCTTCAGGCCACCCGCAAGCATGTGGTGGTCGATGATCTGGGTCACGTTCGCTTCGTTGATCGAGGGCGGCAGTTCCGCGGGGTTGTTGGTGTCGACCACGACGCAGGTGTCACCGGCCGCAACATCGGCGATGATGGCGGGCTTCGGCAGGTCCCAGTGCTTCAGGACGAAGGCGGCCTCGGTGTTGGGCTCGTCCAGCAGCACCGGCTCGGCGGGCATGCCCTTCACCTCGCTCAGGTACCAGGCCCAGATGATGGGCGAACCCGTGGAATCGGTGTCGGGGGATTTGTGGCCGAATACCTTGATCATGTCCTCATTCCGCTCGGTAGATGAAACCGCGGGCCTTATAGGCGCTGCCGGAGGGGTTGTCACGGGTAGAGCGGCGGGGGCGCCGGCAATCCGCGGAAATGCAGAAGGGGCCCCGAGGGGCCCCTTCGCAAACCTGCCTTTCGGCGGTTCTTACATCATGCCGTCCATGCCGCCCATGCCGCCCGGCATGCCGCCACCGGCCGGAGCCTTGGGCTCGGGCTTGTCGGCGATCATCGCTTCGGTGGTGATGAGCAGGCCGGCGACCGAGGCCGCATCCTCAAGCGCGGTGCGCACGACCTTCGCGGGGTCGATGACGCCGAACTTGAACATGTCGCCATATTCCTCGGTCTGGGCGTTGAAGCCGAACTTGGCGTCGGTCGCTTCGCGGATCTTGCCGGCCACGACGGCGCCGTCGACGCCCGCGTTTTCGGCGATCTGGCGCAGCGGCGCTTCGAGCGCGCGGCGGATGATCGCGATGCCGGCATCCTGGTCGGAGTTGACACCCTTCAGCGCGTCGAGCTTCTTAGCCGCCTGAACCAGCGCCACGCCGCCACCGACGATCACGCCTTCCTGAACCGCGGCACGGGTCGCGTTCAGCGCGTCGTCGACACGGTCCTTGCGTTCCTTCACCTCGACCTCGGTCATGCCGCCAACCTTGATGACGGCCACGCCGCCGGCGAGCTTGGCGACCCGCTCCTGCAGCTTCTCGCGGTCGTAATCCGAGGTGGTTTCCTCGATCTGGGTGCGGATCTGGGCGACGCGGGCCTCGATCTCGGCCTTTTCACCGGCGCCATCGACGATGGTGGTATTGTCCTTGTTGATCGAGATCTTCTTGGCGCGGCCGAGCATGTCGATGCCGACATTCTCGAGCTTCATGCCGAGGTCTTCCGAGATCACCTGGCCGCCCGTCAGGATCGCGATATCCTGCAGCATGGCCTTGCGACGGTCGCCGAAGCCCGGCGCCTTGACGGCGGCGATCTTCAGGCCGCCGCGCAGCTTGTTGACGACGAGCGTGGCAAGCGCCTCGCCCTCGACATCCTCGGCGATGATCAGAAGCGGCTTCTGCGACTGGATGACCGACTCCAGGAGCGGAACCATCGGCTGCAGCGACGAGAGCTTCTTCTCGTGCAGCAGGATGTAGGCATCCTCGAGATCGGCGATCATCTTGTCGGGGTTGGTGACGAAGTAGGGCGACAGGTAGCCGCGGTCGAACTGCATGCCCTCGACCACTTCGGTCTCGGTCTCGAGGCCCTTGTTCTCCTCGACGGTGATCACGCCCTCGTTGCCGACCTTCTGCATCGCGTCGGCGATCTGGCGGCCGATCTCGACCTCGCCGTTGGCCGAGATGGTGCCGACCTGGGCCACTTCGGCGCTGTCGTTGACCGGACGGGCGGCGGCCTTGATCGCCTCGACGACCTTGGAGGTCGCCATGTCGATGCCGCGCTTCAGATCCATCGGGTTCATGCCGGCCGCGACCGACTTCAGGCCCTCGCGCACGATCGCCTGAGCCAGGACCGTGGCGGTCGTGGTGCCGTCACCGGCCTCGTCATTGGTGCGGGAGGCGACTTCCTTCACCATCTGCGCGCCCATGTTCTCGAACTTGTCGGCAAGCTCGATCTCCTTGGCGACGGTCACGCCGTCCTTGGTGATGCGGGGCGCACCGAACGACTTGTCGATCACCACGTTGCGGCCCTTGGGGCCGAGCGTTACCTTCACCGCATCGGCGAGGATGTTGACGCCCTTGAGCATGCGGTCGCGGGCATCGGAATTGAACTTGACGTCCTTAGCAGCCATGTCGGCTTCTCCTGAATGTCTTGGTTTCTGTTAGGGAAAGGACTCTCAGGCGATGATGCCGAGAATGTCGCTTTCCTTCATGATCAGCATTTCGGTGCCTTCGACGGTCACTTCGGTGCCCGACCACTTGCCGAAGAGGATGCGATCGCCCTTCTTGACGGAGGGCGCGATCAGTTCGCCCGAGTCCTTGCGCGCGCCCTCGCCAACGGCGACAACCTCGCCCTCGGCCGGCTTTTCCTTGGCGCTGTCGGGGATGATCAGCCCGCCCTTGGTCTTCTCATCGCCTTCCACGCGCTTGACGAGCACGCGGTCATGAAGCGGTTTGAATGCCATCTGGTAACACTCCCATGGGTATCCAGGTTTGATTTCTATTAGCACTCATCCGGGACGAGTGCTAACGGCGGGTAGATAGGTTGCCCAAAAATCCGAGTCAACTGCCCGCGGCCGAAAAATTGCCGCCTCGTGGGCTTGAGACTGCCACCGATGGCGGCAAGGATGTCGCCACCAATGCACCCGGCAGGAGGTCCCGTGCGACAGGCAATCGCCCTTGTCTTCGTTTTCCTGGTGATGGCAACCGGCGCGTTCGGCGCCACCTGCCAGGGGCGCAACCTGCTGCCCGATCTCGATCCGGCCGAGCGCGGGTCGCTCGATGCCATCATCGCCCGGGTGCCCTTCGCGAAAGGCAATGCCTGGCGCGCGACACGGGGCGACGAGGTGGTCACGCTGGTCGGCACCTATCATTTCGACGATCCGCGCTTCGATGCCGTCATGGAGCGCCACCTGCCCGAGATCAGGGCGGCGCGCACCGTGCTGGTCGAGGCGGGGCGCGAGGAGACAGAGGCGCTCAGGTCGGCGACCGAGAAGGATCCCTCGCTTCTCTTCACCCTGCAGGGGCCGACCCTGCCGGAGCGGCTGTCCGAGGAGGAGTGGCAGCAGCTGTCGACGGCGCTCGCTGCGCGCGGCATTCCGCCCTTTCTCGGCTCCAAGATGAAACCCTGGTATGTCTCGGTCCTGCTTGCCGTGGCGCCCTGCGCGGTGCCCGGGCTGACCAAGGGCGCCGACGGGCTCGACGCGCGGGTGATCGACGCCGCGCTTGGCGCCGGCGTGCCCGTGCGCGCGCTCGAGCCCTATGACACGGCGATCCGGATCTTCCGGGAGATGGGTGCCGCGCAAGAGATCCGCATGCTGCGTCAGTCGCTGGTGCTGGAGGAGGACGCCGAGAACATGAGCGCGACGCTTCTCGCGGCCTATTTCGACGAAGAGCCGCGGCTGATCTGGGAGTTTTCGCGGCTCATGTCGTATCGGACCGATCCGCGCGACCGTGCCGCGATCGACGCCGATTATGCCGAAATCGAAGAGGTGCTGATGGTGCGCCGCAACCGCTCCTGGATTCCGGTGATCGCAGGGGCCGCCAAGGCGGGCCCGGTCTTCGCGGCCTTCGGCGCCCTGCATCTCTCCGGTGACAAGGGCGTTCTGGCGCTTCTCGCGCAAGAGGGCTTCGTCATCGAGCGGATCGCCTACTGAGAAGCTTCCGCAGCGAGGATGTCGAGGAAGATCTCGCCGAACCGTTCGGCCTTCTGCGCGCCGACGCCGGCGATCCGTTCCAGATCGTCGAGGGTGCGCGGCCGTGTCTCGGCCAGCTTGCGCAGCGTCGCGTGGCTGCAGCTGAGATACTTGCCGGTGCCGTCGGCGCCCCGGGCGAGATCGGCCTGCGCGGCTTCCAGCCGGTCGAAGAGGTCGGCGGCGGGGCGGCCGGCAAGCTTGCGCCTGGCCGGATGCAGGGTCTCGGCCGGGCCGTTGATGACGGTGAGAAAGGTCGTGCCGTAGCGCTCCAGTTTCTTTGCGCCTACGCCGGAGACATGCGCCATCTGGTCAAGCGTCGCCGGCCGCGTCTCGGCCATCTCGATCAGGGTCCGGTCGGTGAAGATGACATAGGCCGGGACGCGCTGGGCCTCGGCCAGTGCCCGGCGCTGCGCCTTCAGCGCCGCCAGGAGCGGGGCGTCCTCGTCGGCCACGAGGGTTCGGACGGCGGGCCTGCCCGCGGCCTTGCGGATCGTGTCGCGGCGCAGCGTTATGCCGGTCTCGCCGCGCAGGATCGGGCGCGCCGCCTCGGTCATCCGGAAGCCGCCGTGGCGTTCGGGATCGGGGCGGATCAGGTCGTGGCCCATCATCTGTCGGAAGACGGCATGCCATTCGTGTTTCGGCATGTCGCGGCCGACACCGAAGGTCGGCAACGCGTCGTGGCCGCGCTGGCGCACCTTGTCGGTGGCGGTGCCGGTGAGGATGTCGATCAGATGCCCGGCGCCGAAGCTCTCACCCGTGCGCAGGATCGCCGAAAGCGCCTTCCTGACCGCTTCGGTCCCGTCGAAAAGCTCGGGCGGGCTCAGGCAGAGGTCGCAATTTCCGCAGGGCTCCGAGGTCTCGCCGAAATAGGCGAGCAGCCGCTGGCGTCGACAGCCGGTGGCCTCGGCCAGCCCGAGAAGGGCATTCAGCCGCGCGTGGTCGGCTGCCTTGCGGTCGGCCGGCGCCAGCCCCTCGTCGATCTGGCTGCGGCGATAGCGGATATCCTCGGGCCCGTAGAGCGCGAGCGTCTCGGCCGGCGCACCGTCGCGCCCGGCGCGGCCGATCTCCTGATAATAGGACTCGATCGACTTCGGCAGGTCGGCGTGGGCGACCCAGCGGATGTCGGGCTTGTCGATGCCCATGCCGAAAGCCACAGTGGCGCAGACGATGAGCCCGTCTTCGCGCTGGAAGCGGGTTTCGACGGTGCGCCGGTCGTCGGCCTCCATGCCGCCGTGATAGTGACAGGCGGTGTGGCCGGCCTCGCTCAGCGCCGTGGCCAGCGTCTCGGTCTTGGCCCGGGTGCCGCAGTAGACGATGCCCGACTGGCCCGTCCGCGCGGCGGCGAAGGTCAGGATCTGGCGGCGCGGCTGGTCCTTGGCCTCGAAGGCGAGGTTGATGTTCGGCCGGTCGAAGCCGCGCAGGAAGGTCGCCGGCGCCCTGCCGTCGAAGAGGCGCGTCACGATCTCGGCGCGGGTCTCTTCGTCCGCCGTCGCGGTGAAGGCGGCAAGGGGCACGTCCAGCGCCCGGCGCAACTCGCCGATGCGCAGGTAGTCGGGGCGGAAGTCATGGCCCCACTGGCTGACGCAATGTGCCTCGTCGACGGCGATGAGGCTGGCGCGGATCCGGCGGAGCAGGGTCAGCGTGCCGCCCGAGGCGAGCCGCTCGGGCGCCATGTAGAGAAGCTTCAGCCGGCCTTCGTCGAGGGCGGCGAAGACCTCCTCGGTCTCTTCCTCGGTATTGCCGGAGGTGAGCGCCCCGGCCTCCACGCCCGCCTCGCGCAGGCCGCGCACCTGGTCGCGCATGAGCGCGATCAGCGGCGATATCACGATGGTCACGCCGTCGCGCAGAAGGGCGGGAAGCTGGAAACAAAGCGACTTGCCGCCGCCCGTCGGCATGATCGCGAGCGTGTTGCGCCCCGTCGACACGGCATCGACGATCTCGGCCTGTCCGGGGCGGAAGGCGGAGAATCCGAAGACGGAGGAGAGGAGTTCCTCGGCGCGGGTCATGGCTCGCGGTTTTCTCGCAGGCTGCGCTGCGGATCCAGGGTCAGTAGCTGTAGAAGAAGCCCGCGTTGTTGATCAGCACGCGCTGAAGGATGAGCAGGATGACGAAGGCCACCAGCGGCGCAAGATCGAGCCCCGGGGTCTGAGGCAGGAAACGGCGGATCGGGGCGTAGATCGGTTCGAGGAGCCGGTTCAAGCCGTACCAGAGCTGGGCAACCAGCGGCTGGCGGGTGTTCAGCACCTGAAAGCTGATGAGCCAGGACATGATGATATGGGCGATCATCACGAACCAGACGACGTTCAGCATGATCATCAGCGCGTCGAAAAGCGATTTCATCGGTTGCTCCGGCCTTGTCGGTCCGCCCAGAGGTAAGGGCAGAGGCGTGGGAGCGCAACCGTCTACGACCGGCCCCGGAACGCAGCGTCGCCATTGACCTCGGCGCGCGGCTCGCCCACCGCTGGGGCGGGCAACCAAGGACGCTGCATGTATCCCTTCATCCGCATGGCCAAGGAAATATGGGCCAACCGCCGCGCGCCGGCGCTGGGCATCACCGAGCGCCACGTCTCGCATCACATCTGCTGGCCCTGGGATCTCGATTTCTGGTTCGAGCTGAACAATGGCCGCACGCTCACCCTCTACGATCTCGGGCGGGTCCCGATGGTCATGCGCACCGGACTCTGGCGGGTGATGAAGGCGCGGCGCTGGGGCATCACGGTTGCCGGCAATTCCCTGCGTTACCGGCGCCGGGTCAGGATGTTCGACCGGGTCGAGATGGTCAGCCGCTGCATCGGCTGGGACGACCGCTTCATCTACATGGAGCAGAGCATGTGGCGCGCGGGCGAATGCACGAGCCAGATGCTCCTGCGGTCGGCGGTCACGTCGAAGGCGGGAATGGTTGCGCCCGCCGAGGTTCTGGCGGCGCTTGGCCTGGCGGCGGAAAGCCCGCCCCTGCCCGGTTGGGTCACGGCCTGGATCGCGGCTGACGCGACCCGCCCCTGGCCACCCGAGCGCTGAGGCGCCGGCCCGTTTCGAACGGGTGCTTGCGCCGCGAGGGGATTTCGGGCTTCATCGCCGCAACGCGAGGGGCAGGATCATGACCGTATCGGCGAGGAAGCGCATCTGGGGCTGGTGGTTCTTCGACTGGGCGAGCCAGCCCTACAACACGCTTCTGCTGACCTTCTCCTTCGGGCCCTATTTCGCCGAGGTGGCACGTGCCCATTTCGTCGCACTCGGCCAGTCGACCGAGCTTTCCCAGGCCAGCGCCCAGGCCTACTGGACCGGCGCACAGACCGTTACCGGGCTCATCATCGCCATCCTGGCGCCGGTGCTCGGGGTCGTGGCGGACGGGCGCGGGCGCAAGATGCCGTGGATCTGGGCCTTCTCGGCCATGTATGTGGTCGGCGCCTATGTGCTCTGGTGGACGCGGCCCGAGATGCCGACGCTCTTCTGGTCGGCCTTCTGGTTTTCCTTTGGCTTCATCGGCATGGAGTTGGCGACCAACTTCACCAACGCGCTCATGCCCTCGCTCGCCGGGCATGACGAGATGGGCAAGGTATCGGGGACCGGCTTCGCCTTCGGTTATCTGGGCGGCGTGATCGCGCTTTTCATCTTCCTGCTCTTCTTCGCCGAGGATGCGAAGACCGGCAAGACGCTGATCGGCCTCTCGCCCGCCTTCGGACTCGACCCGGCCACCCGCGAGGGCACGCGCTCGGTCGGGCCCTTCACGGCGATCTGGTATGTCGTCTTCATGGTGCCCTTCTTCCTCTGGGTCCGCGAACCGGCGATACGGGGCGGAGAGAAGCTCGGCCAGAGCTTTGCCAAGCTCGGCACGGCGCTCAGGGCGCTGAAGGCGCGGCCGAGCCTGCTCTACTTCCTCATCGCCTCGATGTTCTACCGCGACGCGCTGAACGCGACCTATGCGCTCGGCGGCGCCTTCGCCTCGAACGTCATGGGCTGGAGCGTGATCCAGAGCGGCACATTCGGCATCATCGCCGCGATCGCCGCGACGATCGCCTCCTGGGCCGGCGGCAAGCTCGACAGCTCGATCGGGCCGAAGCCGGTGATCGTCCTTGCGGTGGCGGTACTGGCGGCGACGATCGTGGTGATGATGAACCTGACACCGACGAGCTTCTTCGGCACCGCGCTTGCCGAGGGCTCGTCGCTGCCCGATACCGTCTTCTACGGATGTGGCGTGGTTATCGGTGCGGCCGGCGGCGTCGCCCAGGCGGCGAGCCGCACGCTCATGGTCTACCATACGACCGAGCATGATGCGGCCGGCGACTTCGGCTTTTACGGGCTCTCGGGAAAGGCGACCGCCTTCCTCGCCCCGGCGATGATCACCGTGGCGACGACGGCTCTGGGCAGTGCGCGGCTCGGCATCGCGCCGCTCATCGTGCTCTTCCTCATCGGGCTCGTGCTGCTGCTCAGGGTCAATCCGCAAGGCGAGCGGGGCGGCGCGTGATCCGGGCTCTGGCTCTCCTCGCGGCGGCGCTGCTGTCCGGCCTCCCGGCGACGGCCGAGACCAAGGCGCGGGTGCTTTTCGGCGCGATCAAGGCGCCTTCGCATCAGCGGTCCGAGGCGATCGGCAGCTACGCCAAGGGCTGTGGCGCGGGGCTGGTGGCGCTGCCCGAGTCCGGGCCCACCTGGCAGGCGATGCGGCTCAGCCGCAACCGCAACTGGGGACAGCCCGAGCTTGTGCAGTATCTCGTCGATCTGTCGCAGAAGGCGCGTCAGCTCGGCTGGGCCGGGCTCTATGTCGGCGACATGAGCCAGCCGCGCGGCGGGCCGATGTCATCGGGCCACGCGAGCCACCAGATCGGCCTCGACGCCGACGTCTGGATGCTGCCGCCGCAGCGCGTGGACCTGTCGCGCAAGGAGCGTGAGTCGATCAGCTCGATCTCGGTGCGGACCGAGGACCAGACGCGGATCAACGGCAACTGGACGCCGGCCCATGCCGCGCTGCTCAGGGCGGCTGCCTCCGACCCGCGGGTCGACCGGATCTTCGTTGCCGCGGCGGTGAAGATCGCGTTATGCCGCACGGCGCGGCTGGCCGACACGGCCTGGCTGCAGAGGATCCGCCCGCTTTACGGGCACAACACACATTTCCACGTGCGGCTCAGATGCCCGGCGGGGTCGCGGCGCTGCGAGACGCAGCGCCCGACCGTGGCAGAGCTGTCGAAGGGCGGGAACGGATGCGACGAGACACTGCAATGGTGGGTGACGACCTATCTCGACGAACTCAGGAACCCGCCGAAGCCCACCAAGCCCGCCGGACCGAAGAAACGCGGGCCGCGCGACTACACGCTGGCCGATCTGCCCCGGCAATGCGGCTCGGTGCTCTCGTCGGACTGATCTTCGCCGCGGTTGCTGCCGTGCCGGTCCTGGCGGCGCCGCGGGCCGAGCATATAGGGACCTATCTGTGGCAGGATGCCGGCGCCGGTTTCGGCGGGCTCTCCGGCTTCGATCTCGCCGACGACGGCGCCCGCTTCGTCGTCGTCTCCGACCGCGGTGCGGTCTTCGCCGGACGCCTCGCGCGGGGCGACGATGGTGCGGTAACGTCGGTGACGATCACGAAGCGGGCGCGGCTGCGCGGCCCGGGCGAGGCGCTCACGGGCCACAAGAACATCGACGCCGAGGGCGTGGCGCTCGATCCGAAGGGCGGCTTCTTCGTCTCGTTCGAGCAGCGGGCGCGGATCCTGCACTATGCCGCTCCGGGTGCGGCGGCGGACCGCGAGATCCGGCCGCAAGTCTTCGCCGCCTACGACAACAACTTCGCGTTCGAGGCGCTGGCGATCGCGCAGGACGGCACGCTCTTCACGATACCGGAACGGCCGCCAGGGCTGGGCTTGCCGTTTCCGGTCTTCCGTGTGCGCGGCGCGGTGGTCGATCAGCCTTTCACGCTGCCGCGGATCGGCGGCTGGGCGGTCTCGGGCGCCGATTTCGGGCCTGACGGCCGGCTCTACCTGCTCGAACGCGGCTACTGGCCGCTTCTCGGCTTCATGAACCGGATACGACGGGTGACGCTGGCCGGGGACCGGGTCGTGGCCGACGAGGTGATCCTCGAGACGCAGGCGGGCGACTTCGACAACCTCGAAGGCATGGCGGTCTGGCGCGATGCCCGCGGCGCCATCCGCCTCACGCTCGTCTCGGACGACAATTTCAGTCCGCTCCAGAAGACCGAACTCGTCGATTTCCGCGTGACAGAGTGAGCTTCGGAGCGCTTGACGCGCGGGCCGCGGGCGCGTAGAGCCCGCGCGTTCCTCCCGTCGGAACCAAGTCTCCGCGACCTTGTCAAAACGGAACGTTCGATGACCCGCAATCTCATTCCCGGCATCCTTGCGATGGCCGCCGTGGTGGTGGCCTCCAACATCCTCGTGCAGTTCCTGTTCGGTCAATGGCTGACCTGGGGCGCCTTCACCTATCCCTTCGCCTTCCTCGTCACCGATCTCACCAACCGTCTGCAGGGCGCGGCCGCCGCGCGCAGGGTGGTGATCGCGGGTTTCCTCGTGGGCGTGGCCTGTTCGCTCGTCGGCACGCAGATCATGCTCGAGGGCGACGGCTTCAGTTATCCGGCCGTCACCTTGCGCATCGCGATGGGGTCGGGGCTCGCCTTCCTCGTGGCGCAGCTGACCGATGTCCATGTCTTCAACCGGCTGCGCCGGGCAAGCTGGTGGCGCGCGCCGCTCGTCTCGACGCTGTTCGGTTCGTCGCTCGACACGCTGCTTTTCTTCACCGTCGCGTTCTCGGGCTGGCTTGCCTTTGTGGAACCGTCGAACGACGTCTCCTGGGCCAACGCGGTGCTGCCGCTGCTCGGGTTCGGGCCCGGCGCGCCGCTCTGGATGTCGCTCGCGCTCGCAGACTGGTTCGTGAAACTCGCGCTTGCGGCTGTGGCTTTGGTGCCGTTCCGGGTGATCGTGGCGCGTCTCACCGAACGCGTTGCGTAAAATGATTTGACAGTCCCGAAATCTGTGGCAGCCTGTGGATAACGGCAACGCAGAGAAAGGAGGTGATCCAGTGTCTAGAGTGATATTGGAGAGAGGTGTCGGGACAGTCAGGGGGGCCGTGGCCTGAGGGCAAACCCAAGGGTATAGAACCCTGACTGGGCCTAGTCGATCTTCGACACCCTAACTGGCCCATCTCCGTAGATCTCGGAGGGCCGCTCCAACCCGGAGCGGCCCTTTCCGTTCCGGCATGCCGGTGCTGCAGATGCGAGAGTTCGGGCGTGCAATTTTGCCCGCGCTTTCGTAATCTGGGGATCGAACAGGGTAGCGCAGCATTGCCGCCAAAGTATTTTTGTTGAACGCCAGATGGATAAGCTGATTTTGCTCGTGCTGTCGGTGCTGGTCGCACTGGTCGGGCTCGGGCTCCCTGCCGAGAGCCTCATCCGGTTCCTGCGCGGCGAGACCGTCGGTTCGGGAGACAGTCTTCGCCTCGGTGCGCAATTGTTCAAGGCCGGGCTGGTGGCGATCGGGCTTTACGGATCGGCGCTGGTGATCGCGGCGCGGGGCCCGGGGGCCTCCTCCCGGCCGGCCGACTTCGACGAGCCGGCGCCGGCGCGAAGGGCCGAGACGCTGGTCTTCGCGGGCCTTCTCGCGCTTGCGGCGGTGCTCAGGCTCTACGCGCTCGATACCGGCATCTGGTATGACGAGATGCTGACCCATGTGCGCTACATGCCGCTTGGCGTCGGCCAGATCGTCAGCACCTTTGACGATGCGAACAACCATCTGCTGTTCTCGGTTCTGGCGCGGCTTTCGATCGAGACCTTCGGCGACAGCACCTGGGCATTCCGGCTGCCGGCTGCACTCTTCGGGATCGGCAGCATCGCGGTGCTCTACGCACTGTCGCGGCGTTTCCTGTCGGTGCGCGAGAGCCTCTTTGCCGTCGCGCTCACAACGGTCTCGTTCCACCACATCTGGTTCAGCCAGAATGCCCGCGGCTATACGGCGCTCCTGTTCTTCACGCTTCTCTCCAGCGTGCTTCTGATCGATGCCCTGCGCGGCAACCGGCGGCGGACCTGGCTTTTCTACGCGCTTGCGGGCGCGCTCGGTGCCTTCACCCATCTGACCATGGGCTTTGCCGCGATCGCGCAGTTCGCCGTCTATCTCGGCGCGGTCGCGCTTCGCCGCCCGGGTGTTGCCGCGGCGCCGTGGCGGGGTTTCTTCTACGGCTTCGTGCCGCTCGGGCTTCTGACCTTTCAGCTCCATGCCCTCATCCTTCCGGCGATGTTCGGCGGCGGGCTCCTGAATTCCGGCCTGCAGGGGCGCGCGATCGCCTGGAGCAATCCGCTCTGGGCGCTCATGGAGCTTGCCAACGGGTTGCAGGTCGGATTCTCCAGCCTCGGTGTGGGGCTCGCGGCGGTTGGCGTCTTTGCCGTCGGGCTTTGGGACCTCGGGCGCCGCAGCCCGGCCATTGTCGCGCTCTTCCTCGTGCCGACGGTGCTTGGCGTCACGCTGATGACGAGCATCGGCTACACGCTCTTTCCGCGCTTCTTCTTCTTCGCGATGGGTTTCGGCGTCATCATCCTGATCCATGGCGCGATGCAGACCGGCACGCTTCTCGGGCGGCTCATCGGGCTCGGTGCGCGCGCCGACTGGCTCGGGGCTGCGGCCTGCGCGGCGATCGTCCTTCTCTCGGCCCTTTCGCTGCGCCACGTGCATGCGCCCAAGCAGGCCTATGACGCCGCCATCGCGGCCATCGAAGCCGAGGAGCAGCCGGGCGACGTTGTCGTCACGGTCGGTATCGCCGGCTTTCCCTTCAACGCGTATTTTCACAAGGGCTGGGCGAACGTGACGACGCTCGCCGAGCTCGACGCGATCCGGGCAACG
The DNA here is from genome assembly GCA_020637635.1 of Albidovulum sp. Lineage (GTDB taxonomy): Bacteria > Pseudomonadota > Alphaproteobacteria > Rhodobacterales > Rhodobacteraceae > Albidovulum. The sequence goes on along the minus strand of JACKKB010000003.1, from coordinate 322,028 downwards.
GCGCCGCGCACCTGGCTCGTCTACACGATGCCGGTTCACGCGCAGACGACCTATCCGGAGATTCTGGCCGAGTTCGACAGAGACTACCGGCTGGTCGGCCGCTTCGCCGGCACGCTGAACGGCGGCGAGATCGTCGTCGGCGTCGCGGCGGGCGGCGGCAACGGGTAACAGGCGCAGCAGGCGCAGAAGGAGACGACGGGACATGTGCGGGATCTGCGGCATCATCGGACTGGGCGCGGCGCCGGAGCCGATCGGCGAGACGGTGATCCGGACCATGACCGACACGCTAGCCCATCGCGGCCCGAACGACAGCGGGCTCTGGGTGGATGACGGGATCGCGCTCGGCCATCGCCGGCTGTCGGTCATCGACCTGTCGAGCGCCGGCCACCAGCCGATGACCAACGAGGATGGCAGTGTCGTCATCGTCTACAACGGCGAGGTCTACAACTTCGCGGAACTGCGCGAGAAGTTCCAGCTGGATGAGCGCGGCCATGTCTTTCGGTCGCGCACCGATACCGAGGTGCTGATCCATCTCTACGAGGAACTCGGCGTCGACATGGTGTCCGAGTTGATCGGCATGTTCGCCATCGCGATCTGGGACCGTCGGGACGGCACGTTGCACCTGATGCGCGACCGCTACGGGATCAAGCCGCTTTTCTATCAGCAGGACGCCGGCCATTTCCGCTTCGGTTCCGAGATCAAGGCGATCATCGCCGACCGGCGGGTAGAGCGCAAAGCCTCGCTTCAGGCGCTGCACGATTTCCTGACCTTCAACTACGTGCCGGGCGAACAGACTGCCTTCGAGGGCATCTTCGAGGTTCCGCCGGGGCATCGCATGTCGGTCACGCGCGAAGGCGCCGCCGCGCCGGTGCGCTACTGGGACCTGACCTTCAAGGTGGATCCGACGATCACCGAGGACGCTGCGGTCGAAAGCGCGCTCGATCTCATGAAGCGGGCGCTGAAGCGGCGTCTCATCGCCGATGTGCCGATCGGCGTCTTCCTCTCGGGAGGGCTCGATTCCAGCACGCTTGTGGCGCTCATGGCCGAAGAGACGACAGAGAGGATCCACACCTATTCGGTCGGCTTCGAGGATCAGAGCTTCAACGAGCTGCCCTATGCGCGGATCGTGGCGGAGGCCTTCAATACCGAACACCGCGAGGTGCTCATCACCGCCGACAAGGTGCGCGCGCTCCTGCCCGAGTACCTTTCCTATATCGACGAGCCCTATGGCGACGGCTCGGCGATCCCGACCTACTATGTCAGCGAGCTGGCCAAGGACGAGGTCGTCGTGGTGCTGTCGGGCGAGGGCGGGGACGAGGCCTTTGCGGGCTATGACACCCACGCCGCCTACGGCGCCTATGAAAAGGCCCGCCGGATTCCGGGCTTCATCCGCAACGGCGTGATCCGCCCGCTCGTCAATCTGCTGCCGGTCTCCGACAAGAAGCTGAGCTTCGAGTTCAAGGCCAAGCGGTTCCTCGGCGGGCTGGACCTGCCGCCCGAAGAGGCACATCTGTGGTGGCGCATCGTGCTCAATGAAGATGAGAAGCGGGCGCTCTATGCCGAGGGCGTGGCGGCCGGCGGGCTTGAACCTTCGGTCCGCCATTTCCGTGCCGCGTTCCGTCATGCGGCGGCCGACCAGACGCTTTCGGGGCTCATGTATATCGATTCAACCGTCTTCCTGCCCGACGACCTGATGATCAAGAACGACCGCATGACGATGGCACATTCGCTCGAGGCGCGGGTGCCCTTCACGGATCCCGAGCTTACCGCCTATCTCGCCCGGGTCTCGCCGAAGCTGAAGATGAAGGACGGGCGCAAGAAGCACCTGATGCGGCGCGCGATGAAGGGTCGGCTGCCGGACGAGATCCTGGACAAGAAGAAGGTCGGGCTCGAGATGCCCTATTCGCGCTGGCTGAAGTCCGAGCTCAAGGATCTCATGATGTGTTATCTCGGGCCGGAGAACATCGCCCGCACCGGGCTGTTCCGGGCCGAGGCGGTGGCCGAGCTCATCGACGCGCATCTTCAGGGGCGGCGCGACAACGGCCGCGCGCTCTGGGGCATGCTGAACTACATGATGTGGCACGAGCTCTACATCCAGCCCGCCGAACGCGCCGACATGGCCGCCTGAACCTGGCGGCCTCAGCCGGGCTTGCGGAACACCCAGAGGGTCGAGATCACGTAGCTGGTCACGAAGGACGCGCCGATGGCGATGACGAGAACGATCCAGAAGGGGAGCGCCGTCAGCTGTTCCAGCAGCGCCACGGCCGCCAGCCGGACGAGAAGCGAAAGGATGACGGCGAAGAAGTACTTCACCCAGCCGAGAACCGAGATGGTGGCGGCGCCGGTGTGTTCGTAGCTGACGAGATTGTGGCCGATGTAGTTGATGATCGAGCCGATGACGAAACCGCAAGTCGAGGCCACGAGATAGGGCAGGCCGAGAAGGTTCGCGAAGACGAGCGCGGCGGCATAGTCGGCCAGCATGCCGACCACGCTGACCGCCGTGAAGCGGATCGCCTGTCCCCTGTCGCGCAATCCAGAAGCCATGTGGATCCGTCCGTTGCCGCCGGCCTGGCCGGCACCGGGGTTCCTAGTGCATGGCCGTGCGGCGGTCCATGGGGCATGCGCGCGTCGGCGCGAAAACCCCGGTCTGCGGCGCGTGCCCGGCGCTTTCCAACCATCGGGTGAGCATGTATCACCGACAGGCGATGGCGCCGCATTCCCCGGTGCCGGCCATGCGACGGGAACGAGCCCTTGGGCACAGGAACAGGTTGGACGGCGCCACTGAGGCAGTTGCTCGGCGGTGGCAAGCCGATGCAGGCGCCCGCCCCGAGGCCGGCGGACGCGATCGATCCGCGCGGCCGTGCGGGCGTCTTTCACGCCGCGCCGGTGATCGAGGCGGACGAGCCGGGGTTCGACTTCGTCCTCGCGCTTCTGTCGCGTGACGAGAGGTTCGTCTTCGCCAAGCTCAATCACGGATTCTGGGAACGCCTCGCCACGCTCGAAGAGCTTGGCGTTCCACGCGCCGAAATCGCCACGCGCCCGGGCCGCGAGATCGACCGCCTGCTCGGCATAGCCGGCTCGAAGTTCGCGGAAGGCGGCCTGCTTGCCGAATTGCTCGACCGCATCGGCCGGCTCCCGCCGCCAGAGGAGGGGATGCATTTCGTCGCCTCGCTCTCGCCCTTTCCCGAGGCCGACCGGATCGAGGGGACGCCGCTTTGCAACACCGCGCGCTGCAAGGCGCTCATCGACCATTTCGTGCCCGAAGCGCACCGGCAGAACGTTGCGCGCGTCGGGTTCACCGGCCACGAGATGAAGCTCGCGGCGATGACCGGCGGGCTTTCCCGGCTCATCGAGGCGCTGAGGGGCCGCAGCGTGATCTTCCTCGGCAATCCGAGCAACCGGGCCCTGATCGACGCGATGGGGATCGCCGATCTCACGGTGATCAAGGTCGATGCGAAAGAGGCGCGGCTGACGCGCGACCGCACCGAACGGCAACTTTTCAAGGCGGTCGCCGACCGTCAGGCAGGTGCGCGACCGCCGGTCGTGTTGGCCGCGGCCGGGGGCGCGCTCTCGTCGCTGCTGGCGCTTCGGCTCTGGGACGCGCAGCCGCGATTCCAGTTCGTCGACCTCGGCGGCACGCTGGCGGCCTTTGCGCCGGAGACGGCGATGAAGGTGAACTGGACCAGCACCTATCAGCGCCAGCTGGCCGCCGCGGTGCCTCGGCTCGGGCTCGCGCTCGACGCGGTCACGGCGCTCTATGCACCCCGCTACGGCCTGCGCGACCCGATGCTCGTCGAGCTGGCCGTGGCCGCCGGCGTGCCCGAGCCCGGGTCCTGCGACGAGTTGCCGGTCCCGAGCCCCGGGCGCCCCATACCGTTCATCGAGAACAAGCCCTACGACCACCAGCGGCTCGCCGATCTGCTGTCGCTTTCGCTGGCGCAGAACCACCACGCCAACGGCGGCCCGGTGGCCGCGCTTCTCGAACGGATGGTGGCGGCGCGGCTGAAGCTTCCCGAGAGCCGCCGCGTGGTGGCGATCGACAACGGCACCTCGGCGATCCATCTCGCCGCCGGGCTGCATGCCTATGCCGCCCGCAAGGCCGATTTCCGCTGGGTGACAAGCGCCTTCGGCTTCTTTTCCTGCAACGTCGGCCCGCTCGGCTCCGCGATGGTGATCGACTGCGATGCCCGTGGCCGGTTCGATCTCGAAGCGCTGAAGGCGCTTCCCGCCGAGAGCTACGACGGCGTGATCTACACCAATGTCTTCGCCCAGCAGAGCGACTGGGACGATGTGCGGCTCTTCTGCGCCGAGGCCGGCAAGGCCCTGGTCGTCGACAACGCCACCGGGCTTCTCGACCGGCCGGCCTCGGCGCTGGCGCCCGGCGCGCCCATGGAGACGATATCGGCACACCACACCAAGCCCTGGGGCGTGGGCGAGGGCGGCTTCGTCCTTTGCGACGCAGAACAGGAACGCATGATCCGCCAGATGATGAATTTCGGCGTGCGCAACGATCCCTTCGCCAACCATTTCGCCTCGAACTACAAGATGAGCGATCTCGCGGCGGCGGCGATCATCGACCGGCTGGAGCGGATGCCCTACTGGGCGCCCTTCTACGCACGCCAGGAGCGACGCATGCGGTCGGTCGTGATCGACACCGGGCAGCCGATCGAACCCTTTCCGGGCACCACGCAGCCGCTCTCGCCGCGCGCCCATGCACCGTTTCTCTGCCCCCGCCCGGTCGCGGCGCTGGGCGTGCCGGGGCCGGTCACGCTGCGGAAATACTACATGCCGGTGCGTCAGAGCGACGGGCGCGGCGCGCCGACGCCCCATGCCGAGGATCTCTTCGCCCGCTGTTTCAGCCTCTCGAATGCGCCTGAAATGCGGCTGGTGGCCAACGAGGAGATCGTGGCACAACTTCTCACGCTCGGAGCCTGGTAGCCGGAATGCTGACCCAACCGATCATCCTGATGTGTTCCGAGCGCTCCGGCAGCAATCTCGTGACGCGGATATTCGACGCCCATCCCGAGGTCTGCGCACCGGGTGCCAGCCACCTGTTCAAGGTGATGAGCGAATGCGCCTGCCGCTACGGCGCGGGCAGCGATGAGCTGCGGGCCGCGGTTCTCGATCTCTTCGAGGCGAAAGTCAGCGGCTGGCGGATCGATGCCTGGCCGCGGGCGCGCCGCGCCGCGGTTCTGGAGCCGCTGGCGCGCGCGGGGGAAATGGCGGCGGCACTTTATGCCGCCGAGGCCGCCGAGGCGGGCAAGCCGCATCTCTTCCTGAAGGAGAACTCGGCCTACCGCTACCTGCATTTCCTGCAGGGCCAGTCGCACGCGCCGCGCTATCTCTTCATGGTGCGCGATCCCCGCGACATGGCGCTTTCCTGGCGCAACGGGCCGGTGATGCGCGGTGGCGTCCTGCGTGCCTCAGATCGCTGGGCCTCCGATCAGGGCGGCTATCTCGATGCCGTCGCCCAGATGCCGGCCGATGCCCGCGTCGCCTTCCTGCGCTACGAGGATCTCATCGCCGCGCCCGAGGCCGAGATCGAGCGCGTCTGCACGGCGCTTGGTCTTGCCTACGATCCGAGGATGGCGGCGTTTCACGCCCACAGCGAGGGCGCGAAGGGCGATGCGAAACGGTCCTCGATGTGGTCCAATCTCGACAAGCCGGTGCTGAGCGACAACGCGCGCAAGTTCCTGAAGGAGCTCGACGACGACGAGATCGCCTATGTCGAGGCGCGCGCCGGGACGATGCTTGAAAGTTTCGGCTACGCCTCGGTGCGCGCCGGCAAGCCACCCTTCGGGGGCTGCGAGACGCTGGCGGAGCTGCGCGTCCTGCTGGCCCCGCGCGAGCCCCATGACAAGCCGGCCTATCAGGCGCTCGATGCCACCGAGCGGCAGCGGTTCGAGGCCTGGTCGGCGCTTTATGCCAGGATGACGGCGCGTCCGAGCCTCGGGCCGGAGGCCCTGATCGGGACGGCGGGATGACGGTTGCATCCGAAGCCCCGGCGGCGCCCCGCCGGATCGCGATCATGCAGCCCTATCTCTTTCCCTATCTGGGGTATTTCCAGCTCGTCTCGGCGGCCGACGAATTCTGGCTGCTCGACACGGTGAGCTTCATCCAGAGCGGCTGGATGAACCGCAACAGCCTGTGCCTCAACGGCGTGCGGACTCTCTTCACCCTGCCTGTCGAGGCAGGGCCCCATGAGGCGCCGCTGACGGGCCGGGCCTATTCGCCGAAGGCGTTGCGCGCGCTCGACAAGCTCGTGAAGTCCGTGCGGTTCGGCTATGCCAGGGCGCCGCATGTCAGTGCGCTCTGCGATCTGCTCGAGGCGGTTCGGATGCCGCTCGCCGCGGCCGAGGCGCCGGTTCCCTTTGTCGATCTGACCGAACGCGCTCTGCGGCTGACGCTCGAACGGATCGGGGTTGCGACGCCGGTGCGCCGGATCTCGGAGCTCGGGCTCGATCCCGATCTGAAGGCGCAGGCGCGGCTGATCGCTGCCTGTCGGGCACGCCGCGCCGGCGGCTATCTCAACATGATCGGCGGGCGCGATCTCTACGAGGCCAGCGACTTTGCGGAGGCCGGGATCGAGCTTGAGTTCCTCGAGGCGGTGCTGCCGCCCTATCGGCAGCCGGGGGGCGGGTTCGAACCCGGGCTCAGCATTCTCGACCTGATCGCCAATTGCGCGCCCGAGGAGATCCGCGCGATGCTGCCGGCGGCGCGGATCCATTCCGGCCAGTCGTTGCCGGAGCGGAAACTGTGACCCGGTAGCCGCAGGATGGTTTCCGAACCGCCGCGAGCGTCTCCAGGGTGTTTCTCGCGGGTTGCGGCGGCGGGTTCTTCGGGCGTATCCCGGCTGCATTCAAGCGATGGGAGAAGCGTTTCGGTATGGCCAAGGCGTTAAGGACCCTCGTCTTCCGGCTGCACAGGTTCGTCGGCCGCATGGCGATCCTGCTTTTCGCGCTGAGCTTTTGCACCGGGGTGCTGCTGCTTTTCGCGCCCGAGATCGAGCAGATCGACCGGCCCGATTTCTGGGTGTCGGGGCTCGACCCCGAGCGCCACGCGACGCTCGGCCAGACCTACGACGCGGTGATGAGCGCCTATCCCGACCTGCATATCGAGGTGATCGCGCCCTCGGTGCGGCCGTGGCTCGGCGACAAGACGCTGGGCTGGCTGCCGGACCGTGGCCGGGTGACGGTCTGGACGCGGCCCGATACCGGCGCCGTTATCGGCATCTCCGGGGACGGGACGATCCGTCTGCTCGAGGCTCTCGCCGCGCTGCACACCGACCTGATGCTGCCGCGAGGCTGGGGCAGGCTTCTGGTCACGGCGATGTCGCTGGTGCTGCTCTTCTCGGTGATATCGGGTCTCATGTCCTATCGCCGGTTCTGGAAGGGGTTCCTGCGGCGCCCCTCGGCCGAGATGAACCCGCGGATGCGGGCGGGGGTCTGGCACCGCCTTGTTGCCGTCTGGGTGGCGCCTTTCCTGCTTGTCATGGGCCTCACCGGCGGGGTCTTCCTGCTGCACGCGGCCGGATTTCAGGCGCGGTCCGGCGGCGGGTTCGAGCCTGTGGCGGCCCGCGACGCGGTGGTGCCGGCGGGGTTCACGGGCGCCGTTCTCGACCGGGCGATGGCCGAACTGCGCCAGCAGGTGCCGGGCTTTCGGCTGAAGGTCGCGGGTTTTCCGGGCGACGCGGAGGGTGTTTTCGATCTCAGCGGCTATGATGCCCGCTCGGGTTCCGCCTTCAGCGAGATCGGCGCCCGTATCGACCCGAGCGGGGGACGTCTGCTCGGGGTAAGTTCGGCCGCCCGGGGCAATTTCCTCGCCAGGATCGACGCCTTGGTCTACGCCCTGCATTTCGGCGAATGGGGCGGTTTCGCCTCGATCCTGCTGTGGGGCGTCTTCGGACTGTCTTCGCTCGTCCTGCTGTTCATGGGCGCGCGTGTCTATGTCGCCCGAAGCCGCGCGCCGGGCGCGCGGACCGGTCCTGTCGCCGCGAGTCTCGCCTATCTGCGCGGGCTTTCCGTCTTCGGGCTCGGCTATCTTGCGCTGGCCGCACTGATCGCGCGGGAGATCTTGCGGCGGCTCTGAGCCGCCCGCCTAGGTCCGCGCGACCTCGAGAACATAGCGGGCCGTCATCAGATCGAGATGCGCGCCGCCGCCATTCTTGCTGAGTGTGATCTCGTCGTCGCTCTGGCGGGCGAAGCGGCCCGAGGCGAGGTCGTAGAAATCCGCGATCACATCGTCCTCGCGCAGCGTGCCGTTGGCGAGCGGGTCCATGAGTTCGCCGATGTGGTGGAGCGTCGTGGCACGGGCATCGACGAAGACGCGGGCGCGGCGCATGGTCTCGTCGTCGACCTCGCGCATGTCGGGCCGATAGGCGCCGATGAGATCTAGATGGGTGCCCGGGCTGAGCCAGCCGCCCCGGATCAAGGGTGCCGTCGCCATGGTTGCCGTGGCGATGATCTCGGCCCGGCGAACCGCCGTTTCAAGGTCGGCCGCCACCGTCGCGCCGGTCGCGTCGGCAAGCGCCCGTGCGGCTTCGGCGTTGCGCGCCCAGACGGTGAAGCGGGCCCCGGGGATGCCGGCGCGGTAGGCCTCGATCATCGACCGGGCGACGGCCCCGGCTCCGACGACAAGCACCTCTCTTGCGTCGCTGCGGGCCAGTCGCCGGGCGGCGAGCAGGCTGTCGCCCGCAGTCTTCCACTTGGTGACCACGGTGAAGTCCACGAGTGCCTCGAGGATGCCGGTCGCGTCGGAGAAGAGGTTGACCGCGCCATTGATGGCGGCGATGTCGCGGGCGGGGTTGCCGGGGTAGATGGTCGCGGCCTTCACCGCGATGCCCATGCCGTCGATCCAGGCCGACCGGGTCAGGAGGGTGTCGGGGCCACGGCGCAGGAGGGTATCGCCGATCTCGGCCATGGGCAGGCGGTGTCCGGCCTCCAGCGCCCTGGTGAGCGCGATCCAGTTGAGCCTGGCCTCGATCTCCGGTCCGACGATCTCGATGCTCATGCGATATCCTCCTTGCTCAGAAGCCCGTCCAGGACCAGGCGCTCGGCGAGGCCGCCGGGTCCGGTGAAGTGATGCACCTGCCAGCCTCGGGCGGCGGCGGCGGCGATGTTCTCGGCGCGGTCGTCGGCGAAGAGAAGGCGCGCGGGGGCGATCCCCGTCTCGGTCTCGACGATCTCGTAGATGCGCGGGTGGGGCTTCGTCACCCCTAGCGGGCCGGAGAGGAACGCCCTGTCGAAGAGAGACAGGAACGGATAGTGGCGGCAGGCGAGCGCGAAAGGCTCGGCACCGATGTTCGAGAGCGCGGCAACCGTCACGCCGCGCCGTTTGAGCGCCGCGAGCAGCCGCGCCGAGGGCGCGATCGCCGGGGCGGCGATATCGGCCCAGTTGCGGTACCAGCGCCGGATGTCCTGGGCCCAGGGCGCATGGCGCGCGGCCCAGTCGTCCACGGTATCGCGGAACGGCGCGCCGGCGTCGATCGCTTCGTTCATCGCGTGCAGATCGACCTCGGCGAAGAGACGTGCCCGCCGCTCGGCCGGCATCACGCTGTCGTAGAACCGCTCCGGATGCCATTCGACGAGAACGTTGCCGATGTCGAAGACCACGGCTTCGGCTGCGGGCATGGATGTCTCCTTCGGCTCAGCGGCGCGCCTGTGGCGTCTGCGGCAGCGGCCGCGCCCGGGTTTCACGCCAGAGCATGTAGAGCCCGCCGCCGATGATCAAGACGATCCCGAGCCAGGTGATCGGGTCGGGCCACTCCTTGAAGACCAGAACGCCGAAGACGACCGCGATCGGCATCGCGGTGTATTCGAAGGGGGCGACCATTCCGGCCTCGCAGGTCCGGTAGGCCTCCGAGAGGAGGAGCGAGCCGATGCCGCTGGTGATGCCGAGGACAAGGAGAAGCGGCCAGTCCGACGCCGCCGGCCAGACCCAGGCCCGCAGGAGGAACTCGGCAGCGGGCCCGGCGGCGCCGGCAAAGCGGCCGTCGCCGACGGCAAGCCCCATGGCGAGCGAGACGGCGATGAAGCTCAGCTGGATGTAGAATGTCAGTGTCGTGGCCTGTTCGGTGCCGCCCATCTTGCGGGTGAGGATGTTCAGAAACGCATAGGCAATCGCGCCGAAGAAGGGCAAGAGTGCCGCCGGCTGAAAGGCTTCGGTGCCGGGGCGAAGGACGACGATCACGCCCAGCAGGCCGATCGCGATCGCGGCCCAGCGCCGCGGGCCGACGCTTTCCTTCAGCAGCAGCACCGACAGGACGGTGATGGCGAGCGGGCTCACGAAGGAAATCGCCACCGCATCGGCGAGAGGCATCACGGCAAGGGCCGCGAAGAACAGCATGTTGGCGGCGACGACCAGCATCCCGCGCAGGGCATGAAGCTGCAGGCGCCGGGTCCGCAGCACGGCATATCCGCCTCTGAGCGGGAGGATCAGCCCGAGCAGCATGACGAGGCCGATGAGCGAACGGATGAGCACGATCTGGTGCAGCGCGTAGCCGCCGCTCAGGAGCTTGATCGACACGTCGGTGACGGTGAAGAGGACCATCGCGCCGACGATGCAGAGAATGCCGATCAACCGGGCGCGGCCGGGTCCGATCTCGGGGGCGACGATGCTGCTCATGGGCCGACCTGAGGCAGTTGGCGGCGCCCTGTCTGTCCCGTTCGCGACATCAGCCGGCGCCCCCGCGCAGCAGGCGGTCGAGCGCCTCGAGAAAGCGCGAGCGGTCGCGCGGGCCGAAGCCCCTGCCGCCCTGGGCGCCGAGAGGATTGGCCGAGCGCAGGTCGGTCATGAGGTCGCGCAGGGCCAGCGTCTCGCCGACGTTGCGCTCGGTGATCACGGTGCCGTCCGGTTTCAGCGCGATGGCGTTGCCGCGGACACAGGCGGCGGCGAGCGGGATATCGGATGTCACCACGATATCGCCCTTGCCCGCGTGCTCGGCGATCCAGCGGTCGGCTTCGTCGAGCCCGTCGCCTACATAGACCATCTCGACCAGCGGATGGTCCACGGGGCGGATGCCGCCGTTGCAGACAAGGACCAGCCGACGGTTGTGGCGCACCGCCGCCCGAAGCGCCTCGTCCTTCACCGGACAGGCGTCGGCGTCGACGTAGAGCGTCATCGGTAGAGCGCGTCGGCATGGAAGCGCAGGTGATCTTCCATGAAGCTTGCAACGAAGAAGTAGCTGTGGTCGTAACCCGGCTGAATGCGGAACTGGCCGTTCTGGCGCCTCTCGGCCATGGCCGCTGCCAGAGCTTCGGGTTTCAGCAGGTCGAGGAACTGGTCCTTGGAACCCTGGTCGATGAGCACCGGCCCGTCGAAGCCGAGCCGCCGCATCAGGAGCGTGGCGTCATGCCCCGCCCAGAGGCTCTCGTCGGCGCCGAGGTAGGCGGCAAGCTGCTTGCGGCCCCAGTCGGATTGGGTCGGGTGGCAGATCGGCGCGAAGGCCGAGACTGACCGGAAGCGGCCCGGCAACCGCATCGCCAGGGTGAGCGCGCCGTGGCCGCCCATCGAATGGCCGGTGATCGCCTGGCGGTCCTCGTCGATGGCGAAGGTCGCGCCGACGATGTTCGGCAGTTCGTCGGCGAGATAGTCCCACATGCGGAAGTGTCGGGCCCAGGGCGCCTCGGTCGCGTTCACATAGAAGCCCGCGCCCTGCCCGAGATCGTAGGCCTCGTCATCGGCCACGCCCTTGCCGCGCGGCGAGGTGTCGGGGAAGACGAGCGCGATCCCGTGTTCGGCGGCCCAGGTCTGGGCGCCGGCCTTCACCATCGCGTTCTCGTGCGTGCAGGTGAGGCCGGAGAGATACCAGAGCACCGGCACCGCGCCCTCGTTCGCGGCCTCTGGCAGGAACAGGCCGAAGGTCATGTTGCAGCCGCAGGCCTCGGAGGCGTGGGTGTAGACGCCCTGGATGCCGCCAAAACACTTGTTCTCGGAAATCGTCTGCATTCGTGTCTCCTATGCTGTGCCGATCCAGCCGATGACGAGGGTCACGGTCAGGATGCTGAAAGTGGTTGAAATGAGGATCGAGGCCGACACGCGCTGGGGCGCGACGCCGTAGTGCCGGGCGAGCATGTAGACATTGCCCGCAACCGGAAGGGCCGCGGCGGCAACCATGACGCCGGCGGCCGGACGTTCGACCGGAATGACGACAAAGGCTGCGAGCGCGACCGCGGCCGGATGCAGCACCAGCTTCGCGAAGGACAGCCAGAGCGCGACAGAGAGGCGTTCGGCCGAGCGCGAGGCCAGCGAGGCGCCGATCGCGAAGAGGGCCGCCGGGGTGGCGGCGGCGCCGAGCAGCATCAGGAATTCGAGCGCCGGGTCGGCCAGAGGCCAGCCGGTGGCCGACCATGCGATGCCGGCCGCCATCGATACGATCATCGGATTCCTCGCCAACCCGAGGCCGAGCCGGCGCAGGCTCCCCCGGTCGAGCGCGCCTTCCTTCGAGGCGGTGATGATGAGCGTGATGAGGCTGGAAAAGACGATGAGGTCGATCGTCAGCACCATCAGCATCGGGCCCGCCGCCATGGGGCCGAGAAGCGCGATCATGAGCGGGACACCGAGAAAGCCGGTGTTGCCGATGACCCCGCACTGGGCTTCGATCGCCGCTTCGGCCGTCGTGACGCGGCGCGCCTTCGCGACCGCGAAGACAAGCGCGTAGACCGAGGTGCAGGCGATCAGGTAGGCGGCGGCAAAGGCGGGATCGAAGATCCGTGCCAGCGAGAGCTCGGCCGCGAAGCGAAAGAGCATCGCCGAAAGCGCGAAGTAGAAGACGAAGCGGGTCAGATACTCGGTCGCGATTTCAGGGAAGAAACGGATGCGGCCGGCAAACCAGCCAAGGCCGATCAGCGCGAAGAAGGGAAGCGTCTTGACGAATATCGGCAGCATTTGCGTGGCGCCTACCATGAGCCCCGGGCCTTGGCCAGACGCTCAGCCGTCGCGCAGGGTCAGAATCTCGCCGAGCGGTTTCTTGACCTTGGCGGCGGCGGGGACGGTCGCGTTTTCGGCAGCGCGGCCCGCGGCCAGGATCATCACCGGCTTTTCGTTGTCGGGCCGATCGCAGAGCGCGTTCAGGAACTTCATTGGATTGGGCGTATGGGTCAGCGTGCTGAGGCCCGCATGGTGCAGGGCCGCGATGAGGAACCCCGTGGCGATGCCGACACTTTCGGGAACGTAGTAGTTCTTGATCCTCGTGCCGTCGGGCGCCACACCATGGCGCTCGGCGAAGACGACGATAAGCCAGGGGGCGATCTCCAGATGCGGTTTCGCCGCGCCGGTGCCGATAGGTTCGAGCGCGCGCAGCCATTCGTCGCCGCCGCCGCCGGCGTAGAAGGCCCGCTCTTCGGCCTCCGCCGCGGCGCGGATCCGGACCTTGGCCGCCTGATCGGCGATCGCGACGAAGTGCCAGGGCTGGCGGTTGGCGCCGGATGGGGCGCTGCCCGCGGTCTCGATGCAGGCTTCGATCACCTCGCGCGGCACCCTGTCCGGCCGGAAGTCGCGGATGCTGTGCCGCTTGCGCATGTGGTCGCGAAAGGCGCGCGCGGCGGCCAGGGCCCGGTCGTCTGGAAGTGCGACGCGGTCGGGCAGCGGCATCGGCCGGTAGGGCGCACCTTCGGACCCGGTCACGGCGCTAGCCGCCGCCAATGAGGACGCCGGCGGCGAAGACCAGGGCGCCGCCGAGGACGACCTGGAAGGTGGCGCGCAGGAACGGCGTCTCCATGAAGCGGTTCTGGATCCAGACGATGGCCCAGAGTTCGACGAAGACGATCGAGATGGCGATGGTGGTCGCGGTCCAGAAATCGGAGATCAGATAGGGCAGCGCATGGCCAAGCCCGCCGAGCGCGGTCATCACCCCCGAGGCGATGCCGCGCTTGACGGGCGATCCGCGGCCCGAGAGGACGCCGTCGTCATGGGCGGCCTCCGTGAAGCCCATCGAGATGCCGGCGCCGATCGAGGCGGCGAGGCCGACCTGGAGCGTGGTCCAGGGATCGTGGGTGGCGAAGGCGGTGGCGAAGATCGGGGCCAGGGTGGAAACCGATCCGTCCATCAGACCGGCAAGACCGGGCTGGACCCAGGTGAGAATGAACTGGCGATGCGCGGCGCGGTCCTCCTCGGCCTTCGATTCCGGATCGAGAAGCTTCTCGGAGAGGTTGCCTGCGCGCTTGCCGTGGCCGGCTTCGGCTGCGGCGAGGTCGGCGAGCAGCTTGCGGGTTTCCGCGTCGGTCGTGCTCTGCGCGGCGCGGCGATAGAAGCTCTCGGCTTCGCGTTCCATCGCCTCGGCCTCGCCGCGGATCCGGTCGAGCCCGAGGTTCTGCACCAGCCAGACCGGGCGGCGGGCGTAGAAGCCGGCCACATGTTCGCGGCGGATGAGCGGGATCAAGTCGCCGAAACGGGCCATGTGCCGCTCGATCAGGGCGTTGCGGTGCTGGTCCTCCTCGGCCGCCATGGTTTCGAAAAGCTCGGCAGAGGCGGGAAAATGTTCGCGCAGCCGTTCGGCGTAGGTGCGGTAGATCCGAGCGTCGTCTTCTTCCGACGAGATGGCGAGCGCGAGGATCTCCTGTTCCGACAGGTCGCGGAAACGTCGGCGGTTGGCAATCCCGGGGATCATCGGAGGCTCCTTGCAGTGGCAGCCAACCTAGGCGGGCCAGTGCGGGACGGCAAGGGTGCGAATACGCGCATCCGGGCGAAACTGAACCGATCGGTTCGGATATGACTTGAAAAACTGAACTGATCGGTTTAGGTCTGGTTGCGAAACCCGAACCGCGTGGAGCACGCCATGAACCTTCTGAAATCAACCCTTGTCGCCGCCGTCATCAGTCTGGGCACAGCGCCTGCAATGGCCGGCGGCATCGTCTTCGATTTTCCGACGCTGACCTGGCCGAAGCCCGCGCCCGAGGTGACGCGCGGCTGCATCGCGGCGCCCGCGAAGCCCGCAACCGGGAAATCCGCGCCGGCCGGCCCCGAAACTTGCGCAGACCGGCAAAAGTAGGCGCCGCGCCGGAACCGGCGGATCTGCTTGCCGCAGGGCAACGGCGGGGTCTATCATCGCCAAAGCAGGGGAAGAACAGACCGTGACGGCCGAAGCGCTGAGGATCAAGCAGGGACGCAAGTTCGACCAGGTGCTCGAAGGCGCCCGGACGGTGTTCATGCGCGACGGATTCGAAGGCGCGAGCGTCGACGACATTGCCGCAGAGGCCGGAGTGTCCAAGGCAACGCTCTACGCCTACTTCCCCGACAAGCGGATCCTGTTCCTGGAAGTCGCCAAGGCGGAATGCGAGCGCCAGGCCGACGAAGCCGAGATCCTGATATCGATCGCCGCGCCGCCGGAATGTGTCTTGCCCGAGGCCGCCCGGCGCATCATCGACTTCGCGCTGTCCGATTTTGGCCGCTCGGTGTTCCGCATCTGCGTGGCGGAATCCGACCGCTTCCCAGATCTCGGCCGGCAGTTCTACAACTCCGGCCCGGCGCTCGTGCGCCAACGGCTCGCGGCCTATCTCAACGGGGCAGTGGCGCGCGGCGAGCTTGTCATCGACGACGTCCTGCTGGCGGCAGACCAGTTCGCCGAGCTCTGCAAGGCGGATGTCTTCCCGCGCTTTTGTCTCGGCGTGCACGAGACCTTCAGCGAGGCGGAGCGCGACCGCGTCGCAAAAGGCGCGGTCGAGATGTTTCTGGCACGATACAAGGCGCGCTGACTGGCCGCGCTGACTGGCCGCGCGGCCGCCGCACGCCGTCTCAGTAGACGACGACGGAGCGGATCGACTCGCCCGCGTGCATCAGGTCGAAGCCCTTGTTGATCTCGTCGAGCTTCAGCGTGTGGGTGATCATCGGGTCGATCTCGATCTTGCCGTCCATGTACCAGTCGACGATCTTCGGCACGTCGGTCCGGCCGCGCGCACCACCGAAGGCGGTGCCTTTCCAGACCCGCCCGGTGACGAGCTGGAACGGCCGCGTCTCGATCACTGCGCCGGCGGGCGCCACGCCGATGATGATCGACTGGCCCCAGCCGCGATGGGTGCATTCCAGCGCGTCGCGCATCACCTTGACGTTGCCGGTGCAGTCGAAGCTGTAATCCGCGCCGCCGATCTGGTCGAAGGGCGTCTTGGTCAGGTTGACGATCTCCTGGACGACGTTCTCGCAGTTCTTCGGGTTGATGAAGTGGGTCATCCCGAAATGCTCGGCCATCTTCTTCTTGTCGTCGTTCAGATCGACGCCGATGATCATGTCGGCGCCGGCGAGCCTGAGCCCCTGGAGGACGTTGAGCCCGATGCCGCCGAGGCCGAAGACGACGGCCTTCGCACCGATTTCCACCTTGGCGGTGTTGATCACCGCGCCGATCCCGGTCGTCACCCCGCAGCCGATGTAGCAGATCTTGTCGAAGGGCGCGTCCTCGCGCACCTTCGCCACCGCGATCTCCGGCAGGACGGTGTAGTTCGAGAAGGTCGAGCAGCCCATGTAGTGCAGGATGGGATCGCCATCGAGGGTCGAGAAGCGGCTGGTCCCATCCGGCATCAGCCCCTGGCCCTGAGTGGCGCGAATCGCGGTGCAGAGGTTGGTCTTGCGGCTGAGGCAGGACGGGCAGGTGCGGCATTCCGGCGTATAGAGGGGGATCACGTGATCGCCCTTCTTCACGCTCGTGACACCGGCGCCCACATCGACGACGACGCCAGCGCCCTCATGGCCGAGAATCGCGGGAAAGAGCCCCTCGGGATCGGCACCCGAAAGGGTGAATTCGTCGGTGTGGCAGATACCGGTCGCCTTGATCTCTATCAGGACCTCGCCCGGCTTCGGCCCCGCAAGGTTCACGTCCATGATTTCGAGCGGCTTTCCGGCGGCAACTGCAACCGCGGCACGAGTGCGCATCACTTCCTCCCTGATGCAGGACTTTCCCGGACCTTCGGTGATCGGGCGCTGCAAGGCAAGGGTTGCGTCGAGGGAAGAGGAAAGAGCCGCGCCGAAGCGGGGCAGAAAGGCGACGGTTCCGAAGATCCGGCTGAGTGGGGGCTGTTGACCGGGCCTCCGGAACCTAGCGTTGTCGCCAAGATGCAATCTTGACGGGAATATTGGCGGCCGTGCGGTCGCGCGGTGCCGCTTGCGGGGTCATTTTGCGGCAGAAACCGGGCAGACTTGATTTGCCGTCGGTGCGCGCTACGATGACGGCATGACGGTGCTTTCGCCGACGCCCTTTCCCCGCAAAACGGCCGCGACCGAGCAGGTTGCCTTCGACCGCGCCGAGTTGTCGCGCATTCTCGGCGTCTACGGCCGGATGGTGGCAGCGGGCGAATGGCGCGACTATGCGATGTCCTTTCTCGCCGACCGGGCGATCTTCTCGGTCTTCCGCCGCTCGGCAGAGCATCCGATCTACCGGATCGAGAAGCTGCCGGGGCTCAGGCATCGGCAGGGGATGTATGCAGTTCATGCGATGGATGGCCAGATCCTGAAGCGCGGGCATGATCTGGAAGCCGTGCTCAGGGTGTTCGACCGCAAGCTGATCCGCCCGATCGAGTGAGCTCAAAGACGCCGGACGGCGGTCACGGGCCCTTCGCCCTGTGCCTCGATGCGTCGGCACGCATCGTCGATGCCTTCGTAACCCACAGCCATGTGGAAGCCGTTGGCATGGATGATGCGCCCGGGATCGACCGCCATCGCGACATGGCCCTTCCAGAAGAAGAGATCGCCGCGCCGGAACGGGCCACCGTGGTCCACCGGCGAGCCGAGGTCCTGTTCCTGCAGATCGCTGTCGCCGGGGCAACTCCGGCCGCAGGCGGTGAGAGCCGCCTGGACGAGCCCCGAGCAGTCGATGCCCTGCCGCGAGTTGCCGCCCCAGAGATAGGGGGTGCCAAGGAGGCTCTCGGCCACTGCCGCGGGGTCGGTGGCCCAGTCGCCGATCCCGCGGACGTGCGGCCGCGGCACGAAGGCGCCGCCGTCGGTTTCGAGAAAGCGCGCATGCTCCGCCACGATGGTGAGCCGCGCGCCGAGGCTTAGGGCGGCGATTTCGGGCCGCTTCAGGCTTGGTTCGCTGAAGAGGAGCGTGGCGGGGGCCGCGACCCAATGGGTGGCAGCCCGGTCGTCGCCGAGGTCGGTTTCGGCAAGATAGCCGCAGTAGCCGTCCTTTTCGGCCTGGACGAAAGCAAAGCCCTCGTGGCGCTCCAGAACGCAGACGCGTTCGCCGAAGAGAACCTGACGGTCGCGCGCGCCGCCCGGCGCCACGAGGAGGTCCGCGACGGGGTTCACGATGCGGGCGGGACTGCCGTCGACGAACCGCTCGGCGCTGACCTGCCCGCGCAGCCGGCTCAGCGCGACACGGTCATTGGCGGGGGTGAGGCGGCGGTCGATCACAGGCCCAACACCTCCGGCAGGGCCTCGAGCAGGGCACGAGCGCCCTGGGCGACACCACCCTTGGGGCGCCCCGGTTCTGCCTTCGGCTGCCAGCCGTAGATGTCGAAATGCAGGTAGCGAGGCGAAGCGGTGACGAAGCGGCGCAGGAACAGCGCGGCCGTGACCGAGCCCGCCATCCCGCCGGAAGGCGCATTGTCGAGATCGGCGATGCCGGGCTCGATCAGCGGCTCATAGGGGTCCCAGAAGGGCATCCGCCAGACCGGGTCCGCAACCCGCTCGCCAGCCTTGGCGAGTGTCGCGGCGAGCGCACCGTCGTCTGTGTAGAAGGGCACGATATCGGGGCCGAGCGCGACCCGCGCGGCACCCGTCAGCGTCGCCATCGAAACCACGAGATCGGGCGGCACCTCATCGGCAAGCGCCAGCGCGTCGGCAAGGATGAGGCGCCCTTCCGCGTCGGTATTGTTGATCTCGACCGTCAGCCCCTTGCGGCTGGTCAGGATGTCCTGCGGACGCATGGCGTTGGCCGAGACCGCGTTCTCGACGGCCGGAACGATGACCCGCAGCCGAAGGGGCAGCTGAAGGGCCATGATCGCATGGGCGAGGGCCATGACGCTCGCGGCGCCACCCATGTCCTTCTTCATCAGACCCATGCCGGCCGCCGGCTTCAGGTCAAGTCCGCCGGTATCGAAGCAGACGCCCTTGCCGACCAGCGTGAGCCTGGGGCCGGAGGTGCCCCAGTTCAGCTGCATCAGTCGCGGGGCGCGGGACGAGGCGCGCCCGACCGCGTGGACCATGGGAAACCCGGCGCCCAGGAGATCGTCACCCCGCACGACCTCGGTCGCGGCGCGGTGCTGCTGGCCGAGGGCGACGAAGGCGGCCTCGAGTTCGCTCGGGCCGAGATCGGAGGCCGGCGTGTTGATCAGATCGCGGGCGAGATACTCTGCCTCGGCGATCGCGATCAGCCGCGCCGCATCGACCCCGGCCGGTGGGCGCAGGGCGGCGACCGGGCGCTTGGACGCATGGTAGCGGGTGAAGCGATAGCCGGCGAGCAGCCAGCCAAGCGCCGCCTCTTGCGATGCTTCGGTGTCTAGCGGTGCGTCGAGATGCCAGGCGCCTTCGGGCAGGGTCTCGGCCGCGCGGGCGAGGTGGAACCGGCCACGGCGCCGGTCGCTGTCAGTGCCCCAGCCGAAGACGGCGGCCGATGGCGCGCCGTCGCTGCCGGGCAGGATGACGGTCTGGCCGAGCGCGCCGGTGAAGCCCGCCGCCTCCAGCCAGGCGCGCTCCGGCGCGGGGCGCGCGGCGACAAAGGCGGGGGCCTCCGCTGCGGCGACGAGATGAAGCGGGCGCGACGGCGCATCGGGATCGGCGAAGCTGGGGGACATGACGACTCCTGTCTGGCGGCGCCAGACTAGCTTCCTCGCGCCGCGCCGCAAGCCTCAGAGCGACATGTCCTGCAGGTCGATCACGGCCGAGAAGGACCGGTCGCCGATCCGGCCGAGCCGCGCGAAGGTCGCTTCGCGCGCCGGCCCGTCTCCGGCCAGAAGCGCAACGATCACGTCTTCGGCGACGCGGGCCGCGCTGGCCATGCCGATTGTCGCGGCATTGTCGGCGAAAGCCCGCAGCACGGTTTCGTTCAGAGCCTGCCCTGCGGCATGGTCGCGGCGCAGCCCGTCAAGCGCGCGCGACATCTGTCGCATGGTGCGCCGGATCGCGCGGTCCGCGCCCGGTTCACCCAGTTCCGCGTAAAGCGTCACGATGCGGTCCGGGTTCAGGCGAACCCCTTCAACAAGACGCAGCTTCACGATCTTTGCCATTGCCACCCTCCGATACCACAGCGCCCCTCTACACGGCCGAGGTCAACGCTTGTTTGATGCGACGGCGAAAAAAGCCTCGAATTCTACCGGACGTGACGTTATCCCGTCTCTGACAGCGAAAGGCACGGACCGATGAAACACGCAAAACCTCTCCCGTCCTATCTCGTTCATCGGTATCAAGGATGGAAGGCCACCACCTGGGCCGAGAACCGTTCCTGGTACCGTCGGCTTGCCGAGGATGGCCAGCGGCCGCGCGGCATGGTGATTTCCTGCTGCGACAGCCGCGTTCACGTGACCTCGATCTTCGGTGCCGACCAGGGCGAGTTCTTCATTCACCGCAACGTTGCCAACCTGGTTCCGCCCTACAATCCCGATGGCGAGTATCACGGCACCTCGGCGGCGGTGGAGTTCGCGGTGACGACGCTCAGGGTCGCGCACATGATCGTGGTCGGGCATTCGCTGTGCGGCGGCGTGAAGGGCTGCCACGACATGTGTTCGGGCGCGGCGCCGGCGCTCGAGGAGAAGACGAGTTTCGTCGGCCGCTGGATGGATCTCCTCAGGCCGGGCTACGAGCGGGTGAAGGATCTGCCCGAGGCCATGCAGCTGCGGGCGCTCGAGAACGAGGCGATTCTCGTGAGCCTCGAGAACCTGATGACCTTTCCCTTCGTGAAGGACGCCGTCGAGCGCGACGAGATGTCGATTCACGGACTCTGGAACGACATCGGTGAGGGCACGCTGGAAAACTACGATTCCGCGACGGGGCGTTTCGTTCCGATCTGAGCCCCGGCAGAATCGGGCAGATGCTTCATGAACGCCGTCCGGCGTGTTCGGCTCCAGCATGGTGAACGGGTTCTTTACCCCTTCTCTGCCAGACTGCATCCATGCAGAACGCGATCACCGTCACGCTCGATTTTCCCGAAGAGATGCTGTTGCGCCTGGGGCGTGCGGCCGACGCGGTCGGCCTGACCGCCAGCAGCTATGTCCATGCCTCGGTCGAGGCGATGCTGGAGGGCCGTGCCGGCGCGCCGGCGACACGGGCCGAGACAGTCGATCTCGCGATCAGGCAGGCCGGCAGCTGGCTGGAGCTGCAACGGCGGTTGCGCCGGGCCGGGGTGGTGCTGCGTCTGGCCGGTGACGGGCAGCTCATGCTGCACGACTGGCCACGGAACCGGCCGATCCTGCCGCTCGCCGGGCTCGGGCACAGCCTCGCCTCGCTGGTTCTGGCCTTCGGGGCGCCGTTTCCGACCGACGTGGCGCCTGCCAGCGGCGCGTCGGTGGCAACGGGGGTGTCGATGAAGAACGGCTTGTCCGTGCGCGCCGCCTGATCGCCAGGTCTGCCCGAAAGCCCAAAATCGTGATGCGCGCCGCCGTTGCGGCGTGCTAGTCTGGCGTGGCAACAGATGACGGGGTGAACCATGGCTCTCAAAGCACTCTCGTGCGCCGTGCTGATCGCAGCGGCGCTATCGCAGCCGGCGCTGTCGGCCGGGACCGAAGCCACGGCCCAGTCCGCGCCCGGCTATGCGCAGGCCAAGGCGGCGTCGGATGCGGGGCAATATGCACAGGCGCTGAAGATCCTTGCGCCGGTCGTCAAGCAGGACCCGAAGAACACGGACGCCTGGACGCTCATGGGGTTCGCGAGCCGCAACCTGAAGAACTATACCGAGGCGGCGCGCTACTACGATATCGCGCTCAGGATCGATCCGCGCCATCTCGGTGCGCTCGAATACCAGGGCGAGATGTTCGTCAAGCTCAAACAGTACGACAAGGCCCGACAGAACCTCAAGATGTTGCGCGCGATCTGCGGCACCTGCGAGCAGGTCGGCGACCTGCAGCGCGAACTGAATGCCGCGGGCCAAAGCTGAGGGGCGCGGCAGAGCCATGAAAAGGGCCCGGCGGGTTCGCCGGGCCCATTCATTCCGAAACCCTGCCGGGCGGATGCCGGCTGCTCAGCCCTTCTTCAGGCAGCGGTTCCCGAGCGTCTCGGCGATCTGCACCGCATTCAGCGCCGCACCCTTGCGCAGGTTGTCTGACACGCACCAGAGGTTCAGTCCGTTCTCGATCGTCGGATCCTGACGGATGCGGCTGACGAAGGTGGCGTAGTCGCCGACGCATTCGACGGGGGTGATGTAGCCGCCGTTCTCGCGCTTGTCGACGACCATGACGCCGGGCGCCTCGCGCAGGATGTCACGCGCCTCGTCCTCGTCGAGGAACTCCTCGAACTCGATGTTCACGGCTTCCGAGTGACCGACGAAGACCGGGACCCGGACGCAGGTCGCGGTGACCTTGATCGCCTTGTCGAGGATCTTCTTGGTCTCGGCGACCATCTTCCATTCTTCCTTGGTCTCGCCGCTGTCCATGAAGACATCGATATGCGGGATCACGTTGAAGGCGATCTGCTTGGTGAACTTCCTGGCCGGCACGTCCTGGACCGGATTGTAGATCGACTTGGTCTGGTCCCAGAGCTCGTCAATGCCTTCCTTGCCGGCGCCGGAGACCGACTGGTAGGTCGAGACCACCACGCGCCTGATCCGGGCGCGGTCATGCAGCGGTTTCAGCGCCACGACCATCTGCGCGGTCGAGCAGTTGGGGTTGGCGATGATGTTCTTCTTCGCATAGCCATCGACGGCGGCGGCGTTCACCTCGGGCACGACGAGCGGCACGTCGGGGTCGTAGCGATAGAGCGAGGAATTGTCGATCACGACGCAGCCGGACCGCGCGGCCTTGGGTGCGTAGTCCCTGGTTGCCTCAGATCCGACGGCAAAGAGCGCGATATCCCAGCCGGTGAAGTCGAACGTGTCGAGGTCCTGTGTCTTCAGGGTCCTGTCGCCGAACGAAACCTCGGTGCCGAGCGACTTGCGGCTGGCAAGTGCTGCGATCTCGTCAACGGGGAATTCCCGCTCGGCAAGGATGTTCAGCATTTCGCGGCCCACGTTCCCCGTGGCGCCGGCGACAACGACCCTGTAGCCCATCTCGGGGTCTCCTCTCGTTAGGGACGAGGCCCCTTATCGCATTGTCCTGCGGGTGGAAAGCGCTGTTTTGGTGGCGCTGTCGGGGCTCAGCCGGCGCGCGGGGCGTCGCGGCTGAAGAGATAGAGACCGAGCCCGATGGCGAGCGGGACGAGGAAGAAGAGGAAGAGCGCCGAGAAGCCTTCGGCGGCGGAGCTCGCCACCGCCTGCGCGCGGCGTTCGAAGGCACCCGAGGTGAACTGCAGGAGCCCGGCGCCACCGATCCCGAACATGTTGAGGAAAGTGACGCCGCGGCCCACGAGATGAGCCGGGAAGAAGCTGCGCCCATGTGCCATGATGGCGGGGAAAGAGGCGCCGAAGAAGCCGAGGGCGGCGAGAAGCGCTGCCGAGGTCCAGAAACCGCTCGAAGGAAAGGTCGCGAGAAGGCCAAGCGCGAGGGCGCAGAGAAGGTTGCCGCCGAAGACGACCCATTTCTGCGTGCCGAAGAGCCGGTCGAGCGGCCCATAGGCGAAATTGCCGGCGACCATGGCCAGCGCCATGACAAGCGTCGCCGTGCCGATGCGGTCCGGGCCTGCGCCGAACACCTGTTCGAGATAGGGGCCGGCCCAGAGCCCCCTGATCGCGGCGGCCGGGGCGTAGGCCACCGCCATCAGCGGCAGGATCGCCCAGAGCTCCGGTCGGCGCAGGAGGTCGAGAAGCGATCCCTTGCCGGCATCGGGCAGATCGGGCTTCGGCGGGTTGCGGACGAAGGCCAGAAGCGCGACGGCGACAAGGACTGTGACGATCGAGAGGGTGAGAAGCGTTTCGCGCCAGCCGGCGACCGCCACGAGAGACGCCAGCGGCTTGGCGCCGAGGATGTTGCCGAGCGATCCGATGCCGATCACCATGCCGGCGAGGGTCCCGAAGACGGCGGGAGAATAGACCCGCGCGAAGATGTAGTAGGAGGCCATCAGCACCGGCGCGCAACCGATGCCGATGAGCGCCATGGCGACATGGATCGCGCCCGGCCCCGCCGCCAGCGAAAAGACGAGCGCGCCGCCGCCGCCGCCGAGGCCGAGGAGCAACGATACCGTCAGTCTCGGCCCGATCCGGTCGAGCGCGATGCCGACCGGTATCTGCATCAGCGCGAAGATCAGGAACCAGATCCCCGACGACAGCGCGAGGTCGGAGGGCAGGACACCGATATCGGCCCGCAGGACCGGGGAGAGAACCGCGAGGAAAGCCCGGTAGAACTGGCTGAGCACGTAGCTTGCCACGAGAAAGGCAAGACCCTCTCGCATTGCCCGTCTCTCCCCCCCGGCCCCGCTGACGTGCGACCCTGCGCGAGAACGCGCGCCGGCGCAAGCGGGACTCAGCCTCGCGCGTGGCTTCTGCGGGGCGGGTAGGTTTCGGCGAAATGGGCGCGGACCATCTGCAGGAGCCGGCGGTGCGCCGAGCGATGGCGGTTGCGGACATGGACGCCGGCATAGACCGGGAGCGGGATCATTGGCGCATCGGTCACCGCGCGGGCCGTGCCCTCGGCGGCCAGTTCGGCGGCGGATTCGGCCTGAACATAGGCGGTGCCGCCGAGCGACCGCAGGAGCGCCACCATGGCCGCGTTCTGGCCGATCGAGAGGCTGGCGGTGGTCAGCGCGGGATGCAGCTGAGCATGCACCTGCGGCAGCGCGTCGGAGAAATGCGGCAGGATATAGCGCTCCTTGCGGACCTCGGCGAGGCGGTCGGTCTCGGTCGAGACCATCGCGTAGGCAAGCTCGCCCAGGGTCTCGAAATAGAGATCGGGGTGGAAACGGGGCGAGAAGAGGATCGCGAAATCCTCCGATCCGGTGGTCAGGTCGGTGCTCATCTGGGCGCTGTAGTCGGCCTCGAAGAAGAAGGCCGTATCCGGCATCGCGCGGCGGAAGGTGCCGATCAGATCGGTGAAATGGCGATTGACCAGATCGTGCTGAAGCCCGATGCGCATCATCATCGCGCCGCCGGTATCGCGCACCGCGTGGCGTGCCTCGGTCCAGCTGAGCAGGAGGCCGCGGGCATGGGGTGCGAAGCGAAGCCCTTCGGTCGACAGTTCGGTGCCGGCGCGCGAGCGGATGAAGAGCCGATGGCCGAGCGTGGACTCGAGTGCCCTGATGCGCCCGGAGACGGTCGATTGCGTCACGCCGAGGCGATCGGCCGTGCGATTGAAACTGCGGGTTTCGCAGAGATCGAGGAAGGTCTCGATCAGCTCGATCTGCATCAGAGCGCCACACCTGCGTCGCGCGCGGCGGCCTTCAAGGCGAGATGCCGCGCCAGCGTCGGCAGATCGCGCATCCATTCGTAGAAGATGCCCTTGGCCGTGGTCAGAACGATGCCGGCGGCCCCCATCCGCTGCAGGCCGGCAGCATGGGCCTGGCCCGGCGACCCGGTGGCGTCGGTGATCGCGGCCACCCGGAAGCCCGCGGCCTGCAGGCCGAGCGCCGACTGCGCGACGCAGACATCGGTCTCGAGGCCGACGAGAACCGCCTGGCGGCGCCCGAGGGCCTCTGCGGCGGCGAGGATCGCGGGCTGGCCGGCGAAGCCGAAGACGTGCTTGTCGTGAATGTCGCTGCCCTCGGGAAGAGCCTCGCGAACCGCGGCGACCGGCCCGCCGTGCCGGGCGACGTCCTCGGCCATGGCAATGACGGGAATGCCCTGCGCTCGCGCCACCGCGATCAACCAGACGATCCGCGCGAGAAGCGCCGGTGCCTCGTTCGCCGCGAGCTTGTCGAGAAAGGCGGCCTGAACATCGATCACGGCGAGAAAGCTCTGCCCGGCGGCGAACAGCGGATCGGCGGGTGGGGTCGGAGTGGGCATCGGCGGAACTCCTAATCGGAATTGTCGATCAATATCGCAACGATCTGCGAATTGAAAGCAAGGGAGCGGGCGGAGATACTTCGCGCGAACCACGAAGGGGGGCTGGCATGGCAGGGTTTCCGACGACGGCGCGGGTCGTGATCATCGGCGGCGGCGCCGTCGGTGTGTCGGCGCTCTATCATCTCGCGAAGGCGGGCTGGACGGACTGCGTGCTTCTGGAAAAGAACGAGCTGACCGCCGGTTCGACCTGGCACGCGGCCGGCAATGTTCCGACCTTCTCCACCTCTTGGTCGCTGATGAACATGCAGCGCTACTCGACCGAGCTTTACCGCGGCCTCGGGGCGGCGGTGGACTATCCGATGAACTACCATGTGACGGGATCGATCCGGCTCGCGCATACGCAGGAGCGGATGCAGGAATTCGCCCGCGCCCGAAGCATGGGGCGGTATCAGGGGATGGAGATCGACGTGCTCGCCCCGTCCGAGATCCGTGACAAGTATCCGTTCATCGAACTGCATGACCTGAAGGGCGCCCTCTATGATCCGGCCGATGGCGATATCGACCCGGCGCAGCTGACGCAGGCGCTGGCCAAGGGCGCGCGCGACCTGGGCGCGACGATCCTGCGGTTCACGCCGGCCACGGGTGTGAGTCGGGAGAACGGGGAATGGGTCGTTCACACCGAAAAAGGCTCTATCCGGGCGGAATTCGTTGTGAACGCGGCCGGCTACTACGCCCAGAAGGTGGGCGAGTGGTTCAGGCCCTTCGGCGGCCGCACCGTGCCGATGATGGTGATGAGCCACCAGTATCTGCTTTCGGAGCCGATCCCCGAGATCGAGGCATGGTCGAAAGCCGCGGGGCACAAGCTGCCGCTTCTGCGCGACGTCGATACATCCTACTATCTGCGGCAGGAGAAGACCGGCTTCAACCTCGGGCCCTATGAACGGAACTGCCGGGCACACTGGGTCACGCCCGAGGATCCCTTCCCCGAGGACTTCTCCTTCCAGCTCTTTCCGGACGATCTCGACCGGCTGGAGACCTACATCGAGGACGCCATGGCGCGCGTGCCGCTTCTGGGCACTGCCGGGGTGTCGAAAGTCATCAACGGACCCATCCCTTACGCGCCCGACGGCAACCCGCTTCTCGGGCCGATGCCGGGGGTGCCGAATGCCTTCGAGGCCTGCGTCTTCACCTTCGGCATCGCCCAGGCCGGCGGCGCCGGCAAGGTTCTCGCCGAATGGGTCACCGAGGGTGCGACGGAATGGGACATGTGGTCCTGCGACCCGCGCCGCTTCACCGACTACACCGATCGCGACTATTGCATCGCCAAGGGCAAGGAGGTCTACGGCCACGAATATGCGATGCATTTCCCCTGGCACCGCTGGCCTGCGGGGGGCGACAAGAGGCATTCCAGCCTGCACGAAAGGCTCAAGGCCGCGGGCGCGGTCTTTGGCGCCTATAACGGCTGGGAGCGCGCCAACTGGTTCGCCAGGCCCGGCGACGACACGTCCGAGGAAGCGACCCAGACCTGGAACCGCGCCGGGCCGTGGGAAAAGCGCATCCGCGAGGAATGCGAGGCGGTGCGCGATAATTGCGGCATCCTCGCCATCACCGGCTTTACCCGTCTGAAGGTCGAGGGTCCGGGCGCGCGGGATTTCGTCGACGGGTTGACCGCGTCGCGCCTGCCGAAACCGGGCCGGATCGGGCTGGCCTATTTCCCCGACGACCGGGGCCGCATCCTGACCGAGATGTCGGTGATGGTGCACGGGCCGGATGAGGTCGGGCTGATCACCGCCGGCGTGGCGCAGTGGCATGATGCCGAGTTGCTGTCGCGGCAGGCGCCCGAGGGGATCACGGTCAGCGATCATTCCGACGAAGTTGAATGCCTGCTGGTCACCGGCCCCAGGGCGCGCGAGATCCTCGCGCCGCTGACCGATCACGACCTTGAGGCGCCGTGGCTGAGCGTCAGCTTCAAGGGCAAGGTGGCGGGCCGGGACTGCGCGCTGGTCCGGGTGTCCTTTGCCGGCGAGCTTGGCTGGGAAATCCACTGCGCGATGGCCGATGCGCCGGAGATCTGGGATGCGGTCACCGCGGCGGGGGCAAAGCCCTTCGGCATGTGGGCCTTGAACTCGCTTCGCATCGAGAAGGGCTACCGGGCGTGGAAAGGCGACCTGTCGACCGACTACTCGCTTCTGGAAGGCGGGCTGGAGCGGTTCGTCAGGTTCGACAAGTCGCAGGACTTTCCCGGCAAGGCCGCCCTTCTGGCCGAAAAGCAGCGGGGCGTGACGAAGCGCTTCGCGACGCTGAAGGTCGAGGCGCGCGACTGCGATGCGCCCTACATGTCAACGCTCTGGCATGAGGGAAAGATCGTCGGCGAGACGACATCCGGCGGCTGGGGCTACCGTGTCGGCGCCTCGATCGCGCTCGCCATGCTGCGGGCGGATCTGACCCGGCCGGGGACCGAGATCGAGGTCGAGATCTATGGCGAGCGGCGGCGCGCCGTGGTGCAGGAGGACCGGCCGCTCTGGGATCCCGAGAACGTCAGGCTGCGTGCGTGAGGGGCGCGGGGTTCCACCCCCGGACCCCCGGAGTATTTGTGCCACAATGAAAGGAACGAGACGTGTCTGAACTGCCCAAGAAGGCGCGCTGTGTGATCATAGGCGGCGGTGTCGTCGGCTGTTCGGTGGCCTATCATCTGACCAAGCTCGGGTGGACGGACGTGGTGCTTCTGGAGCGCAGGCAGCTGACCTGCGGCACCACATGGCATGCGGCGGGGCTCATCGGGCAGCTGCGCGCCTCGGCCAACATGACGCGGCTCGCGAAGTACTCCGCCGACCTCTACCGCGGGCTCGAGGCGGAGACGGGTCTGGCGACGGGGATGAAGACGGTCGGCTCGGTCTCGGTTGCGCTGACCGAGGCGCGGAAGGAGGAGCTGTTCCGCTCGGCCTCGATGGCGCGCGGTTTCGGGGTGCCGGTCGAGGAACTGTCGCCCGGAGAGGTGAAGGAGCGCTATGCGCATCTCAACATCGAGGGCGTGAAGGCGGGCGTCTGGCTGCCGACCGACGGCCAGGGCGATCCGGCGAACATCGCACTCGCCCTGGCCAAGGGCGCCCGGCAGCGCGCGGCGCGCATCGTCGAGGGCGTGACGGTCACGGGTGTAAGCGTTGCCGGGCGCCGAGCCACGTCGGTCTCCTGGAAGATGGGCGAGGAAACCGGCTCCATTGAGGCGGAACACGTGGTCAATTGCGCCGGGATTTGGGGCCGGGAGGTGGGCCGGCTGGCCGGCGTGACGGTGCCGCTGCACGCCTGCGAGCATTTCTACATCGTGACCGAGCCGATCCCCGGGCTCGGCCAGATGCCGGTGCTGAGGGTTCCCGACGAATGCGCCTATTACAAGGAGGACGCGGGCAAGTATCTGCTCGGTGCGTTCGAGCCCGATGCCAAACCCTGGGGCATGGCGGGCATTCCCGAGGACTTCTGCTTTGACCAGCTGCCCGAGGACTTCGACCATTTCGAGCCGATCCTCGAACGTGCGGTGCACCGGTTGCCGATGTTGGCCGAGGCCGGCATTCACACCTTCTTCAACGGGCCGGAGAGTTTCACCCCGGACGATGCCTACAACCTCGGCCTCTCGCTCGAGGTCGACAACTTCTGGGTCGCGGCCGGTTTCAACTCGATCGGCATCCAGTCGGCGGGAGGCGCGGGCATGGCTCTCGCGGAGTGGATGGAGAGCGGCGAGAAGCCGTTCGACCTCGGGGATGTCGACGTCGGCCGCAACCAGCCGTTCCAGCGCAATCGGCATTATCTTTTCGAGCGCTCGAAGGAAACGCTGGGGCTTCTTTATGCCGATCACTTTCCCTACCGGCAGAAGGCGACGGCCCGGGGCGTGCGGCGGACGCCCTTCCACGCCCAGCTCGCGGCCGAGGGTGCGGTCTTTGGCGAGATCGGCGGGTGGGAGCGGGCCAACTGGTTCGCGCGCCCGGGGCAGGAGCGGGACTATGCCTATTCCTGGGGGCGTCAGAACTGGTTCGACAATGCCGCCGAGGAGCATCGGGCGATCCGCACCGGGGTGGGCATGTACGACATGTCCTCCTTCGGCAAGATCCGGGTCGAGGGACGCGATGCGGAGGCCTATCTGAACAGGCTCTGCGGCGCGGAGATGGCGGTGCCCGCCGGGCGGATCGTCTATACCCAGTTCCTGAACGAGCGGGGCGGGATCGAGGCCGATGTCACCGTCACGCGGCTGGAGGAGACGGCCTATCTGGTCGTCACTCCGGCGGTGACGCGACCGAAGGATCAGGCCTGGATGCGCCGGCATGTCGGCGAGTTCCAGGTCGTCCTGACCGACGTGACCGCCGCCGAGGGCGTTCTGGCGGTCATGGGGCCGCAGGCGCGCGCGCTGATGCAGAAGGTCAGCCCCGACGATTTCTCGAACGCGGCCAATCCGTTCGGGACGGCGCAGGAGATCGAGATCGGCATGGGGCTGGCGCGGGTGCACCGGGTTTCCTACGTGGGCGAGCTCGGCTGGGAGGTCTACGTGTCGTCGGACATGGCCGGTCACGTTTTCGAGGTGTTGCGGGAGGCGGGGCGCGATCTCGGCCTGACGCTCTGCGGCATGCACATGATGGATGGGTGCCGGATCGAGAAGGCATTCCGTCATTTCGGCCACGACATCACCAGCGAGGACCATGTGCTAGAGGCGGGGCTCGGGTTCGCGGTGAAGACTGCCAAACCCGCCTTCGTCGGGCGCGAGGCGGTCTTGCGGAAGAAGGAGGAGGGGCTCGAACGGCGGCTGGTGCAGTTCCGGCTCTCGGATCCGGACGTGATGGTCTATCACAACGAGCCGGTGCTGAGAGACGGAAGGATCGTGAGCCATCTGACTTCGGGTGCCTATGGGCACCACATCGGGGCGGCGATCGGCATGGGCTATGTGCCCTGCCGGGGCGAGGGTGTCGAGGCAGTACTCTCTGCGTCCTACGAGATCGAGATCGCCGGGCGGCGGGTGGTGGCCGAGCCGTCCTTGCGGCCGCTCTACGACCCCGACGGGGCGCGCGTGCGGATGTGAGGTGCCCGGGGGCCGTCTGCCCCCGGACCCCCGAGGATATTTGGAAACAGGCGAAGCCAGCGGCTTTGAGGAGTAGGGGCCATGTCGGACGAAGGCGTGAACTGTGCACCGCGGCGGACGGCGCGGGCGGGCGGGCGCGAGGCGCGCCGCGCCCTACGTGCCGCGCCGCTGGCGGAGAACCTGCGGCCGATCCGGGCCGGGCTGACCGGCGGGCAGTACCGGCCGCTTGGCGATGGCGATGTCGCGCGGATCCATGCTTCGGCACTGGAGGCGCTCGAGGTGATCGGGCTTTCGCAGGCGCCGGAATCGGGGGTGGAGATCCTGACCGGTGCAGGTGCGGTGCAGGGCGATGACGGGCGGATACGGTTTCCGCGCGCGCTGGTCGAGGACATGCTGGCGCTGGCGGCACGGGATATCACGCTTTTCGGGCGCGATCCGAAGCACGACCTGCATCTGACGGGCAGCAACGTGCATTTCGGCACCGCCGGGGCGGCCGTGCATGTGGTCGACCTCGAGACCGACAGCTATCGCGATTCGACCGCGCAGGATCTCTATGACGCGGCGCGTCTCACGCAACATCTCGACAACGTTCATTTCTTTCAGCGCGCGATGGTGGCGCGCGACGTGACCGACAATCTCGAGATGGACCTGAACACGCTCTATGCCTGTTGCGCGGGAACGACCAAGCATGTCGGCACCTCGTTCAGCGATCCGGCCCATGTCGCGCCCTCGTTCGAGATGATCCATCGCATCGCCGGGGGCGAGGCTGCCTGGCGCGCGCGCCCTTTCATCTCGAACTCCAACTGTTTCGTCGTGCCGCCAATGAAGTTCGCCGAGGAAAGCTGCATCACGATGGAGGCCTGCATTCGTGGCGGCATGCCGGTTCTTTTGCTCAGTGCGGGGCAGGCCGGGGCAACGGCCCCGGCGCCGATTGCGCTCGCCATCGTGCAGGCGATGGCGGAGTGCCTTGCCGGGGTCGTCTACGTGAACGCGATGGCGCCCGGCCATCCGGCGATCTTCGGCACCTGGCCCTTCGTCTCGGATCTGCGCACGGGGGCGATGTCGGGCGGGTCGGCGGAGCAGGCGCTCCTGACGGCGGGCTGCGCCCAGATGCACAGGTTCTACGGTCTGCCGGGCGGCGCCGCCGCCGGGATCTCGGATTCGAAGCTGCCCGACATGCAGGCGGGATGGGAGCAGGCGATCACCAACACGCTTGCCGGGCTCTCCGGGCTCAACATGGTCTACGAGGCGGTCGGCATGCATGCCTCGCTGCTTGGCTTCTGCCTCGAGAGTCTGGTGCTGGGCGACGATATCCTCGGACAGGTGCTGCGCTGCGTGCGCGGCATCGATGTGACCGACGAAACGACCTCGATCGAGGCGATGAAGGCGGTCTGTCTTGGCGGGCCGGGGCATTATCTCGGTTCCGAGCAGACGCTGAGGTTCATGCAGACCGAGTATGTCTACCCGACGCTCGGCAACCGGATGAGCCCGAAGGAATGGGTCGAGGCCGACCGGCCGCAGCTGCTCGAGCGTGCGATCGCGCGCAAGAACGAGATCCTCTCGAAGGCGGGGACGCAGATCGATCCGCAGCTCGATGCCGCAATCCGGCGCGACTACAACATCTATTTCCGCTGAAACAGAGACTGTTCGGGGGGTCTGATGCATTACGGCTATATCGGTCTCGGCAATCTCGGGGCGAGCTGTGCCGCCTGTCTGATGCGTGGTGGCCACGAGGTGACGGTTCACGACGTGAACCGGGCAGCGGCCGCGACGCTCGAGGCGGCGGGTGCGCGCTGGGCCGGCGGCGCGGCCGAGGTCGCGGCCTCGGTCGATCACGTCATTACCTGTCTGCCTTCGCCGGCGGTGTCGGAGCTGGTTCTGGGGCAGATCCTGCCCGCCATGAAGCCCGGGGCGACCTGGATCGAGATGTCGACGCTCGGCCGCGACGACGTGTTGCGCCTGGCCGGGGTTGCCCGTGACGCCGGGGTGCGCATGCTCGAACTTCCGGTGACAGGGGGCGTCCATCTGGCCGCGCGCGGCGAGATCACCATGCTGCCGGGTGGCGATACCGACCTTGTGGAGCTGCACCGGCCGGCGATGGAAGCGATGGGGGCGCGGATCTTCCACATGGGGCCGCTCGGCGCGTCGGCAATCATCAAGGTGATCACCAACATGCTGGCCTTCATCCATCTCAAGGCCACGTCCGAGGCGCTCATGCTGGCCCGGCGCGGCGGGCTCGACCTGAGGCAGGCGTGGGAGGCGATCCGGGCCTCGTCGGGCAATTCCTTCGTGCACGAGACCGAAGGGGCGCTCATTCTCAACGGCTCCTACGATATCGCGTTTTCGGTCGATCTGGCGCTGAAGGATCTCGGTTTCGCGCTCGCATTCGGACGAGAATTCGGCGTCCCGCTCGACCTCGCCGCCGCCACCGAACAGACCTATGTCGCGGCGCGGGCAGCCTTTGGCGGTGCGGCGCAATCGCCGATGATCGCAAAGTTGCTCGAGGACCTGCTTGACACCGATCTGCGCGCCGAGGGCTTTCCGGCCCGGCTCGAATAGAACCGACGGATGGTCCGGACGCGACGCGCGGCGTCGCGGAACGGACGGAACCGGTGCTTTCCGCGTGGGAGGAAGGTCGAAAAGGGACATGACGTGGACAGCGCGAAATTCGACTACATCATCGTGGGCGCGGGCTCGGCAGGCTGCGTTCTGGCCGAACGGTTGTCGGCGGACGGGCGCGCTCGGGTTCTCGTCATCGAGGCGGGCGGCAGCGACCGGCGGTTCTACGTTCAGATGCCGCTGGGCTACGGCAAGCTCTTCTACGATCCGGCGGTGAACTGGCTCTACCGGGCGGAAGCCGACCCGGGGCTGGCGGGGAACCGCGATCACTGGCCGCGCGGCAAGCTCCTTGGCGGGTCGAGCTCGATCAACGCGATGGTCTGGATCCGCGGCCATCAGAGCGACTATGACGACTGGGAGAGCGAGGCCGGACCGGCCTGGGGCCGTGCGGCGGCGCTTCGGGCCTATCGCGAGATCGAGGATACCGAGGCGGGCGGCAACGCGTTCCGCGGCAAGGGTGGGCCGCTCTTCATCTCGGCGAACCGGCGCGACATGCATCCGCTCGTCGAGCCTTTCGTCGCAGCGACCGAGGCGACGGGGCTGCGCCGCAACGACGATTTCAACGGCGCCGAGCAGGAAGGCGTCGGCATCTACCAGATGACAATTCGAGGGGCGCGGCGCAACTCGGCGGCGCGGGCCTTCCTGCACCCGGCGATGCGGCGCGCGAATGTCGCGGTGATGACCGGAACGCAGGTCACGCAGATCCTCTTCGAGGGGCGCCGAGCCGTCGGTGTCGCCTATTGCCGGAAAGGTGTTTTCGGCAAGATCAGAGCCGAATCCGAGGTGATAATTGCCGCCGGCGCGATTGGTTCGCCGCAGCTTCTGATGCTCTCGGGGGTGGGGCCTGGTGCGGCGCTCGCGGCGCAAGGCATCGCGGTCGTCGCCGATGCGCCGATGGTCGGGCAGAACCTCAACGACCACCAGGGGCTGAACTACACCTGGCGGATGAAAGTGCCGACCTACAACGATATCCTGCGACCCTGGTGGGGCAAGGCGCTTGTCGGCCTGCGCTATCTCCTGGCCGGCGGCGGGCCCCTGGCCAAGTCGATCAACCATGCGGGCGGCTTCTTCCGGACCTCGCCGGACCTCGCGCGGCCGAACATGCAGCTTTATTTCCAGGCGTTCTCGACGCTGCTGCCGCGCGAGGGCGAGCGGCCGATCCTGTCGCCGGATCCCTTCCCGGGGATGTCGATCGGGCTGTCCAACTGCCGGCCGACCAGCCGCGGCGAAATCGTGCTTCGCAGCGCCGATCCCTTCACGCATCCAAAGATCATCGCGAATGCCTATTCGACCGACCACGACGTGGCCGAGATGCTGGCCGCGGTCAGATATCTGCGCCGGATCGCCGCTTCCGAGCCGCTCGCCGGGCTCATTGCCGAGGAGTTGCGGCCGGGCCCGGAGGTTCAGACCGACGTCGAGCTCATCGCCGACTTCCGGGCGCGGTCGGGGACGGTCTATCACCCTTCCTGCACGGTGCGGATGGGGCGCGATCCGTCGAGGAGTGCGGTCGACCCGGAACTGAAGGTCCGCGGAACGGAGGGGCTTCGGGTGTGCGACGCATCGGTCTTTCCTACGCTGATCGGAGGCAATACGAATGCGCCGAGCATTCTCGTCGGCTGGATCGGAGCCGGGCAGATCGCGCGGGCAAGGCGCTGAGGGACGAAAGCAATGGCCTATCTTCTTGGCGTCGATACTGGCGGCACCTACACCGACGCGGTCCTCCTCGACGAGGCCGCGGACCGTGTCGTCGCCTCGGCCAAGGCGCTGACCTCGCGGCCGGACCTGGCGATCGGGGTCGCGGGTGCGATCGATGCCGCGCTTGCCGCCTCGGGGGCGACGGCGGGCGAGATCGCGCTCGTCTCGCTGTCGACGACGCTCGCGACCAACGCGCTCGTCGAGGGGCAGGGCGGGCGGGTCGCGCTTGTCTTCATCGGTTTCGATGAGGCGGAACTTGGCCGCGAGGGGCTTCTGGACGCGCTGAAAGGCGATCCGGCGATCTGTATTGCGGGTGGCCACAACCATGCGGGTGGCGAAAGCGCGCCGCTCGATACCGATGCGCTTGTGGCTGCGCTCGACGAGCTCAGGCCCGGGATAACCGGCTTTGCGGTGGCGGCAAGCTTCGCGACCCGCAACCCCGCGCATGAGAAGGCCGCGCGCGAGATCATCCGGGCGCGGACCGGGCTCCCCGTCACATGTTCGCATGAGCTTTCGGCCGGGCTGAACGGTCCGAGGCGCGCATTGACCGCGGTGCTGAACGCGCGGCTCATCAGCATGATCGACCGTCTGATCCACGCTTGCGAGATGCACATGCGCGTGATCGGCATCGCGGCCCCCCTGATGGTGGTGCGCGGCGATGGCGCGCTCGTCTCGGCGGCTTTGGCGCGTGAGCGCCCGATCGAGACGATCCTTTCCGGCCCCGCGGCCTCCATCGCCGGGGCAAGCTGGCTGACAGGCGAGCGCGATGCGCTTGTTTCCGACATCGGCGGCACGACCACGGATGTCTGCCTTCTGCGCGAGGGCAGGCCCACAATCGACCCTCTCGGCGCCCGGGTCGGCGCCTTCCGCACCATGGTCGAGGCCGTCTCGATGCGGACGACCGGCCTTGGCGGCGACAGCGAGGTTCACGTGACCGACGGCCTCATCGCGGGGCTCGTGCTCGGACCGCGGCGGCTGGTGCCGGTATCGCTCGCGGCGCGCGAGTGGCCCGCTCTCGTGCATGGTGCGCTTGATGCCTGGCTTGCCGGCGACAGCGTCGGCGAACATGACGGGCGCTTTGTCTTGCCGATGTGGGCGAGCCTGCCTGCCGGGCTCGAGGGACGCGAGGCGGTCGTCGCCGGGCGTCTTGCCGCGGGACCGGCCCGGTTTGCGGATGCAGTCCGCACGCGGCTCGAACAGCCGGCGCTGATGCGGCTCGTGGCGCGGGGACAGGTGATGATCGCCGGCGCCACGCCATCGGACGCCTCGCATGTGCTCGGCACGCTCGACAGCTGGGACACCGGCGCGGCGCGCAAGGCGCTCTTGCTGATGGCGCGGCGGCGCAACGGCAAGGGAGAGCGGATCGCCCAGGGAGCCGAGGAGATCGCCGAAGCGATCGTCGCGCAGTTGACGCGGCAGACGGTCGACTGCCTGCTCGAGACGGCCTTTGCCGAAGACGGCAGCTGGTCGGAGGCGCCCGCGGTGCTGGCCCGTCATCCGCTTACCCGCGCGGGGTTCGACGGCAACCGTGGGCTTCTTGCATTCGATGCGCGGCTGACGGTGCCGGTGGTCGGGCTCGGCGCCTCGGCGCCCAACTACTACCGAGCGGTCGGCGAGCGGCTGCATGTCCGCATGATCCTGCCGCATCACGCCGGCGTCGCCAATGCCATCGGGGCAGTCGTGGGGCAGATCGCGATGCATGTGGAAGGCATCGTCACGAGCCCGGCCGCCGGCGTCTTCGTCGCACATCTGCCGGCCGGGCCGGAGCGGTTCCGCCACCGCGATGCGGCGCTCGGGGCGCTCGAGGCCGCGTTGCGGGGCGAAGCCGAGGAGCGGGCGCGCCGGGCGGGGGTGGAAGAGATGCGCGTGAGCACCGAGCGGCAGCTCTCGGAGATCGAGATCGAGGGTCAACCGATGTTCATCGAGGCGCGGCTCCGCGTCACCGCACAGGGTCGGCCGCGCATCGCCCGGGGCTGAGCCGGCGGGAGAGCCGGCTTGCACTCCACGCGCCGAGCCGCCAAACTGGCGCCGAGCAGCAGTGCCCCGAAAAAGCAGAAAACGCAGGGCCAGGAGTGACATGAAGATCGTTGTCCATTCCGGAACGGCGCGCGCAGCCCTCGCCGCGGTCGGGGCGGGTCTGACGGCCGGCAAGGGCGCCGCTGTCGGGATACGATCGCTGGCAGAGGTCGAAGGCGTGGCGCCGGCCGATCTCCTTGTTGCCTCGCTGCCGCCGGCCGAAGTCCACCCGCTTGGCGTCGCGCGCGGCTATTTCGAGCCGATCGACCGTCAGGACCTGGCCATGGCGATGCGGTTCCGGATCGCGCGGCTGGTGGTCAGCGAACGGCCACGGGTCCTGGTTGTGCCCCTGCCAGATGCCGCTCTCTGGTGCGACACCGAACAGCGGCTCGGCGATCTGCACCGCTGGCTGCTCGACTTCTCGGACGACCTGACGGCGGTGCTGCACATGGCGCACCCGGCCGAGGCGCTGGCCGATGCGTTCGTCGCGCAGGTGGCGGCGGGGCGGACGACGGGGCTCGCCGACGAACAGCGGGTGGGCGGCGATCCCGCAGGCTGGTGGCAGGCAGCGGGCGAACTGCGCGCTGCCTGCCGGGTGCCGCCGCAGCCGTCGCGACATCCGCTGGTCCAGACGCCGACGCCCGCCGTCGATGCGGCGGGTCTCGCCGCGCTCTGGTCGCGCGTCTTCGGAGATGATGCGGTTCTGGCGCGCGAACTGCCGCCGGGCCTGGCGACGGCGGCGACGCTGAAGACGGTCGGCCGCGATCTGGCGCTGCCATTCGTGCCCGGACAGGGCCCCGCCGTGCCGCTGCCCTCGGTCCCGACGCTCAGGCGGATGCTGACGATGAACCGGGCGCTGGCCGAGATCGAAAGCCGGCTCGGCGCGGTCCCTTGGGTGCTGCGCGACCGCGCGCTGGCCGGGCTGGGCGACGACGCCCCGCCGTTGCGGGCGCGCGACCTGGCTGCCCTCACGGCCGGGTTGCGGGGGCTGAAGGGCGCGGCCGACAGGCCGGTGACCATCGAAGGCGATCCGGCATTCGATCCCGCGCCGGCCCTGGTAGGCCTGCCGGTCGCGCTCGAGGCGCTGAAGACCAGGGTCGCGGCACAGCGCGCGGCGCGCGAGGCGGCCCTGACCGGACAGGCATCGAGCGCCCGGTCGGCGCGGGCGGCCAGGGCGCCGGAGCCCCTGTCGGCTGCCGCCGAGACCGTGCTGAACACGCAGGCCAAGGAGATCTACCGCGGTTTCGCGGGTGGCCGCTTCTGGCCGCACAACGATGGCATCGTCGGTTTCGACGAGGCGATCAGGCCAGCGGACGCGGGTGCCGATCCCGCGCCTTTCACCCGGTCGCTCATCGTTGGCTGCATGAAGAACGAGGGACCCTATATCCTTGAATGGGTCGCCTATCACCGGGCCATCGGCATCGATCATTTCCTCATCTTCACCAACGATTGCACCGACGGCACCGATGCGATCCTCGAGCGGCTGCAGGCACTCGGCATCGCCACGCACGAGCGCAACGACACCTGGAAAGGCAAGTCGCCGCAACAGGCGGCGCTCAATCGGGCCATGAAGATGCCTCTCGTCCGTCAGGCAGAATGGCTCATCCACATCGACGTCGACGAATTCATCAACATCCGTCTCGGCGACGGCACCATGGCCGAGCTCTATCAGGCGATGGGAGACGCCACGAACCTCGCCATGACATGGCGGCTCTTCGGCAATGCCGGGGTCGACGAGATCGGCGACGGCGCGGTGCTCGACCGGTTCACCGGCTGTTCGCCGGCCTATTGTCCGAAGCCCCACACGATGTGGGGGTTCAAGACCATCACCCGCAATGTCGGAGCCTATGCCAAGCTTTCGTGCCACCGCCCCAACAAGCTCGCGCCGGAGCGGGCCGATGCGGTGCGCTGGCTGAACGGCTCGCTCAAGGACGTCACCCACGAACTGGCGACGAAGGGTTGGCGCAACTCGCTCGGCTCGATCGGGTTCGATGCGGTGCAGCTCAATCATTATGCGCTGCGGTCGCGCGAGAACTTTCTCGTCAAGCGGCACCGCGGACGGGCGCTGCATGTCGATCGCTCGATCGGGCTCAACTACTGGGTCCGTCACGACTGGAATCGCAATACCGACCGCACGATCCTGCGCCAAATGCCGCGGATGACGGCGGCGATGGCGGCGCTTCTTGCCGATCCCACCCTCGGCAGGCTGCACGCGAGCGCGTTAGACTGGCACCGCGCGAAGGTGGCAGAACTGAAGGATGCGGAGTCTTTTCGCGAACTCTGGGACCAGACGCGCGCCATCGATCTGACGGATGCCGAACGGGTGGCCTATGCGGTGGCCGCCGACATGGAGAACTGAGGGCAGCGATGGCAGGAAGGAAGCAACGGCACGACGGGCAGGCGCCGGAACGGCCGCCGGCCGCGATCGTGCCGATCACCGACCGCGACGATCCCCGCGGCGTGCCCTCGGCGCAGGGCGGCTGGTCGGAAAACATCGTGACACTCGACGACGCGCTCGTCGTGCCTACCTCTGGCGCCGGGATGGTGCAGCAGGGCGGCGTCATCGACGATCGCGACCGCTTTGTCGATGCCGCCGTCCACTGGCGCCGCGGCCGGCCGCTGCTGCTGCCGCCGGCAACGGTTCCCGCTGCACAGGCAACGCTTCGGGGGAGCTGGCTCTGGGGCGGGGTGCTGCTGAACCATTTCGGCCATTTCCTGACCGAGAGCACGCCAAGGCTCTGGGCCTTGCCGGAGCTCGAGGGCCAGATTGACGGCATCGTCTTCCTGCACAAGCGCAACGGCGAGCCGACCGAGTTTCACCGCACCTTCCTGAAGCTTCTCCAGTGCGATCTTCCGATCGAGGTCGCGCTTGCGCCGACACGGGTCGAGCGGCTCCATGTTCCCGGGCAGGGGTTCGGGCTCGGCCGGATCACCATCGGCACGCCGAAGTTCCGCCAGCTCTTCACCGAACGCTTCGCGCGCGACATCGCGCCCGAAGGGCCGGAGCGGCTCTATATCTCGCGCTCCGCGCTCGGACCCAAACGCGGCGGGGCGCTGGGCGAGAGCCTTCTTGAAGAGCATCTGGCGCGCGAGGGCTACGAGATCTTTCACCCGCAACAGAACAGGCTCGAAACCCAGATCGCGCGGTATCGCGCGGCGCAGAGGATCATCGCGCTCGATGGCTCGGCGCTGCATCTGGCGGCTTTCGTCGGCTCGAACGCCCAGCGGGTGGCGATGATCCGGCGGCGCAGTTCGTCGATGAGCAACGCGATCGTGATCCATCTGAAGGCCTTCATGCACCGCGCGCCGGATGTGATCGATGCGATCCGCGCCGACTGGGTGCTGCGGGACCGCGCCCGGGCCGACCGCTTCTCGCTCGGCGAGCTCGACATGCCCGGGCTGCAGCGGCTTCTTGCGCGGGGCGGTTTCGTTGCGCCGGACGGGCCGGCCTGGCCGAACCTCGACCCGGTCTGGCGCGATGCCGAGATCGACAAGCTGCGCAGCGAGTTCGGCATGGACTACATCGCAATTCCGCGTGAAACCGGGCCGGAGGCTGGCGCATGAGTGCCGCGACGCATCTATTGCTGTCGCCCGACGCGACGGGAGCGCGCGTGCCACTGAACCTCGAAGGGTTCGAGGCCGGCCTCGGCGAGGTCGAGGCGAGCGAACTGAACGGGCGCGTGCCGCCTGCGCGGTTCGACAGTCACCGGGCGCGGACGACGCGGATCTTCCAGATCGGCTACAACAAATGCGGGACGCGCAGCCTCTACCGGTTCCTGCAGCGCGCCGGCATCGCCTCGGCGCATTTTAACCGCGGGCTCCTCGCCTGTTCGATCCGAGACAACCTCGCGGCCGGCAAGAAGCCGCTCCTGGGCCGGATCGACGAGAATGTGGCCTTCACGGACATACAGCAGGTGACGCGCGATCATGCGATCGAGGGGGCACATTACTTCCGCGAGCTTCATGCCTATTACCCGAATTCCTATTTCATCCTGAACACGCGCGACAAGGAGGGCTGGATTCGCAGCCGGCTGAACCACGGTGCCGGCGCCTATGCGCGGCGCTATGGCAAGGCGCTGAAGGTTGATGATGTCGATGCCGTAATCGCGCATTGGTCAGAGGACTGGGACCGGCATCATGCCGAGGTGCCGGCGTTCTTCGCCGACAAGCCGGGGCGGCTTCTGGTCTTCGACATCAAGCATGACGCACCGCAGAGGCTTGTCGATTTCCTCGCGCCGGATTTCCTGACGCGGGCCGAGGATTTCCGCCACGAAGGCGACACGGCCGAAGTCGACCCTGACAAGTATCGCGGCAATCGTCCGGTCTTCTGGAAGGACGGCGAGAGGGGCGGCGGGCGCAGGAAGCGCGGCCGCCGCAAGAACGCCTAGCGGCGCGCGCGGCCCGCCAGCCGGGCAAAGGCGTGGCCGTTTTCCTCCAGCGCGGCGCGGCGATAGGCGATGAGATCGGTCCGGCAGGCATCAAGCTCGGCCTCGGTGAGCGACAGCAGCCGATCGAGCGTGGCGTCAAGGCCGTGGTCGGTGACGATCATCGGCAGCCGGTAGCAGGCCCGCGACCAGCGATCCATGAGGATCGGCACCGCGAAGCCCGCCGAGGCGGAGACCGACGAGGTGATCTTGATCCGCTGATACTGGTCGAAGTCGTCGGGCATGAGCGGCAGGATCGCCTGGGCGTCGCGAAGCGAGGCGAAATAGGCCGGGTGGGGCACCTGTTCGCCGCGGATCGGCAGGAATTCGAAGGCGCCTTCAAGGCCGCGCGCGCGCACCTCCGCCTCGACGGCGTCGCGGTCCTTGCCGCCGGAACCGAGCACGAAGCGGATGTCGGCGAAGCGGGCGGGATCGGCGGCAACGGCCCCGATCAGGCCGGGATAGTCTCTGGTCCGGGTGGAAATCGACCCCGGGATCGCGATGCGTCGGGGCAGGCCGCCGCGTGGCGCCGGATCGCCCATGCTCCAGTGACAGGGTTCGATCACGTCGACACGGTCCATCTCGGCCTTGCCGATCCGGGCGATGAGTTCGGCGGCCACATGCCAGCCGAGTGCGATGAACTGGAACCGCGGATCGGCAACTGCCGGGGCCGAGAAGTCGTCGGTCAGGAACTGATCGAGGTTGTGCACGATCGCGAGCACCGGCTTTTCGATCGTGCGCGCCCAGTTCACTGCGGTTTCGCGGTTGAAGGAATTCATCACCACGAAATCGATGTCATCCTCCTGGGTGCGCAGAAGGGCCGCCTGACCTGCCG
This sequence comes from Albidovulum sp., assembly GCA_020637635.1. Classification (GTDB taxonomy): domain Bacteria; phylum Pseudomonadota; class Alphaproteobacteria; order Rhodobacterales; family Rhodobacteraceae; genus Albidovulum. Next base: position 279,438 of record JACKKB010000003.1, on the reverse strand, counting down.
CGCCGATCTCGCCGGTCCCTTCGTCGCTGCCGAAGTTGCAATAGCTGATCTCGGCCTTCAGGCCCGGCACCTCGGCGAAAATGTCGCCGCGCAGCCGCTTGCAGCGGTTGTTGAGGAAGACGTGCGGATAGTAGCCGGCGCGGTTCGCCGCATCGATGACCGAGGGCAGCGTCTCTTCGTGCCGGGCCTCGATCTGCATCACTGCACAGCGGCGCATGCCGGGATCGGGCGGCACCGCGATGAAGGGTTCGCCCTCCTTGCGGGCCTTGGTCTTCTTGCGGGGTCTCTCACGCCTGCCCGAGGTGTTTCGCGCCATGGTCAAACCGCCTCCGGTGCCCTGTCGGCCGCGAGTTCGAGCAGCGCATCCTCACGCCGCAGCGCGTCGCGCAATTCGGGGCCGATCCGGTGGAGCCGCGCGTAAAGACCCGCATAGGCCGCTTCGGGATCGGCCTCGACGGCGCGGATCTCGTCGAAAACCGCCTTCACACGCTCGGGAAATCCGTTCGAGGCAAGGCGCCATTCCATCTTGCGGCGCCAGACCCCGTAGTCGGGGGCAAGATAGTGCAGGAGATGCGCGCCCTCGTTGCGGCCGAGGGTCCGGTAGGGCACGGGCTGCCCGTCCGGCGCCACCGCCCAGTGCTGACGCAGCCGAATGCCGTCCTGGCCGCGGCGGTGAAAGGCCTTGCCGACCGAGTGGCCTATCATGCCGTGACGCTTGCGGAAGATCTCGGCATCCGACCCATAGAGCCGGTTGACGACAGCGCGCCCGATCGGGAGCCGGAACGTCGCCGCATCGTCCGGGCCCTGAACGAATTCCGCGGGTTCGATCATCAGGCTGCGGACGTCCTGCGGCTGCCCGTCCAGAAGCGCAGCGACGCTGCCCGCGCGCAGAAACAGAAGCTCGTCGGCGTCGACCGCGAGAAGCCAGTCTTCCCGCAGGTTCCTGTAGGCCGCACTCAGGGCCGCGTTCTGGCGCAGTGTAAAGCGGGTCTCGGGGGTGAGGCCGAGCGATTGCCAGAAGCCCGCAGTGCAGCGAACCGGCTGGACGATCGGATCCGCTTCCGCCTCCGGCAGTTCCGGATCGGAGGGATCGTCGAAGTAGAGAACGATCCGTGCCGCACCGAGCGCGCGATACCAGGCCACGAAGCGGCGCAGGATCGGGGCGGGTTCATTGACAACGGCGGCAACGCAGAAGGTGGACAAACGCGGCTCCCGATTGCCGTGGGATCCGCTGCGGGGCAGCGGGCTTGCCCGTAGATATGCGAAATGGAAGCCGGCATGTCATCCTATTTCTGACGACAATGCGGCGCAGCGTCCGCTGATCGTCAGCGTTTCGTTGACGCGGCGACGCGGCGTTGCTACCGAGATCGCGAGCAGCAGACAAAAGGCAGGAGGCGACCCCTTGGCCCAGAAAGACACCGAAGCCGTGATCGACATTGCAGAAGACGACCGGGACGAGGCGACCGGTTCCGGCGATACGGGGTTCCGCCGCAACACCGGCCAGCGCTACGCGAGCTTTCTCGACGGCCTGCACGAAAAGGTCGGGTTCGACTGGTACATGGAAATCGGCTGCCGGGCAGGGCGCACCTTCGCGCCGGTGCGGGCCAACACGATCGCAGTCGATCCGTTCTTCAAGGCCGAGCACAATATCATCGGTGACAAGCGCCGGCTCTTCGTCTTTCAGGAAACGAGCGACGATTTCTTCGCCTCGGGCTTTCTCGACCAGATGCAGATCAGGCTCGGCTTCTCGTTTCTCGACGGGATGCATCTTTTCGAGTTCCTGTTGCGCGACTTCATGAACACCGAGGCCAACAGCGAGGCCGGCGGCGTGATCGCGATGCACGACTGCGTGCCCTTCAACGAACGGATGCTGACGCGCGATCTCGACAACCTGCCGCGCGGACCCTGGACCGGGGATGTCTGGAAGCTGATCCCGATCCTGCGGAAGTACCGGCCCGAGGTGAAGCTCACGGTGCTCTCATGCCGCCCGACCGGGCTCGTGCTCGTCTCGAACCTTTCGCCCGGCAACACGGTCCTGAACGAGGCCTATGACGAGATCATCGCCAACTGGAGGGATGTGAACCTTGTCGACTACGGCGTCGCGCGGTTCTACGAGGCGTTCGAGCTGACCGACCCCGCAGAGTTCGCGGAGGCGGACTATCCGGTCTTCGCCAAGGTGCGGCGCGATCCGGCCGCGGTGGCGGCGCCGGTCAAGGTCACGAAATAGGGCCGGTCAGTCCCAGTCGAGGACGACCTTGCCGCTCTTGCCAGACCGCATCACCTCGAAGCCGTCGCGGAAATCGGCGAGCTTGAAGCGGTGCGTGATGACGCCACGGATATCGAGCCCGTTCTCGAGCATGGCGATCATCTTGTACCAGGTCTCGAAGATCTCGCGGCCGTAGACACCCTTGATCGTGATCGCCTTGAAGACGATGCGCGACCAGTCGACGGGCGACTTGCCGGGCGGAATGCCGAGCATGGCGATGCGGCCGCCCATGACGAGGTTCTCGATCATCTGGTCGAGAGCGGCCTGGTTTCCCGACATTTCCATGCCGACATCGAAGCCTTCCTTCATCTTCAGCGCGCCCTCGACCTCTTTCAGCTCCTGCCGCGCAACGTTCACCGGCATGACGTCGGCAACCTTCCCGGCAAGGTCGAGCCTGTCCTGGTTCACGTCGGTGATCACGACGTGGCGCGCGCCCACGTGGCGGGCGACGGCGGCGGCCATAACGCCGATCGGGCCTGCGCCGGTGATCAGCACGTCCTCGCCCACCAGATCGAAGCTCAGCGCGGTGTGAACGGCATTGCCGAGCGGGTCGAGGATCGCGCCGATTTCGTCGTCGATCTCGTCGGGCAGGGGCACGACGTTGAAGGCGGGCAGGCGGAGGTATTCGGCGAAGGCGCCCTGTTCGTTCACGCCGATGCCGCGCGTGGCCGGGTCGAGGTGGAACCTGCCGGCGCGGCTCTGGCGCGACTGCTTGCCGATCAGATGCCCCTCGCCCGAGCATCGCTGGCCGATTGTGAGCCCTTCCACATTGCGGCCGAGCTCGACGATTTCACCCGCGAATTCGTGACCCGTCACAAGCCCGAGCGGCACTGTCCGCGCTGCCCATTCGTCCCAGTTCCAGATGTGGATATCGGTGCCGCAGATGCCGGTCTTGCGGATCCGGATCAGCACGTCGTCGGGCCCGATCCCGGGCACCGGGCGGTGATCGAGCCAGAGCCCGGTTTCCGGCTTCGTCTTGGCAAGTGCCTTCATGTCGTTGCGCATCAGATCGCCCCCGTTGCCTTGCCCGCCGCCCGGAAGGCGTCGAGCGCTCTGTCCAGATCTTCGCGCGAAAGTCTCGCGTTCATCTGCGTCCGGATCCGGGCCTGACCTTTCGGCACAACCGGGAAGAAGAAGCCCGAAACGTAGACGCCACGCTCGAAGAGCGCCGCGGCCATGGACTGCGCCAGCCGTGCCTCGCCGAGCATGACCGGGACGATCGGATGTTCCCCGTTCAGAAGCGTGAAACCCGCATCGCTCAGCCCGGCACGCCAGTAGCGGGCGTTGTCGAAAAGCTGCGCGCGCAGATCGTCTGCCGTCTCGACGAGGTCGATCGCGGCGATGCCGGCGGCGACCACGGCGGGCGGCAGGGCGTTCGAGAAGAGATAGGGACGGGCGCGCTGACGCAGAAGGTCGATGACCGGCTGTGGCCCGGCGATGTAGCCTCCCAAGGCGCCGCCCAGCGCCTTGCCGAGCGTTCCGGTCAGAATGTCGACGCTGACGCCGGCGTGTGCCGGCGTGCCGCGCCCCCCGGGGCCCATGAAGCCGGTGGCGTGGCAGTCATCGACCATGGTCAGCGCCCCGTATTTCTGCGACAGCGCGACGATCTGGGGCAGATTCGCGAGGTAACCGTCCATCGAGAAGACGCCATCGGTCGCGATCAGGACAAAGCGGGCGCCGTCTGCCCGTGCGGCGCGCAGCTGCGCCTCGAGGTCGGCCATGTCGGAATTGGCATAGCGGTAGCGCTTCGCCTTGCAGAGCCGGATGCCGTCGATGATCGAGGCGTGGTTGAGGGCATCCGAGACGATCGCGTCCTCGGGCCCGAGAAGCGGTTCGAAGAGGCCGCCATTGGCGTCGAAACAGGCGGCGAAGAGTATGGAATCGTCCTTTCCGAGGAAGGTCGCGATGCGGGATTCCAACGCCCGATGCAGATCCTGCGTGCCGCAGATGAAGCGGACCGAGGCCATGCCGTAGCCGTGGTCCTCCATGGCGCCCCGCGCGGCAGCGATCAGTGCCGGATGATCGGCAAGCCCGAGATAGTTGTTGGCGCAGAGGTTCAGCACGTCGCGGCCGGCGACACGGACATGGGCGCCCTGGGCAGAGGTGATGAGGCGCTCGCGCTTCAGCAGTCCCTCGGCCTCGATCTGGGCGAGCTCGCCGCGCAGGTGGTCGAGAAAGGCGGTGCTATCCGTCATGACAGATGTTCCTCCGATATCGCGGACAGAATAGACGCTTCGGCTCGCATGTCAACATCACGGAGATCGCTCCGGCGTCGCGGAAAGCGACTGCCCCGGCGATCAGCTGTTCTGGACGATCAGGATCGCCCGTGCCGCGCCGCCCGCAGCCTCGATCCGGTGCGGACGGTCGGCGAAGTAGCGTGCCGTATCGCCGGGGCGAAGGTCTTGCCGGTCCTCGCCGGAGACGACACTTACCGAGCCTTCGAGGACCGTCAGATGTTCTCGACAGCCGGGTCCGTGCGGGTCGCTGACGAGCTTGCCGCCGTCGGCAAAGTGCAGTTCGTAGACCTCATGCTCGCCTGCCGCCTCGGCGGGCGAGAGGATGCGGATGCGCACGCCCTGCCCGCGACCGGCAATGACCGGCGCGGTCTCGGCGCGAATGACCTCGATCCCGGGCGTGGTGCGGCTTTCCAAGAGCCCTGCGAAATCGACCTGGAGCGCCTGTGTGAGGTTCCAGAGCGTCGCCACGGTCGGGCTTGATTCGCCGCGTTCGATCTGGCTGACCATCGAGCGGCTCACGCCCGAGAGCTTGGCCACCGCGTCAAGGCTGAGCCCCTTGGCCTTGCGTGCGCCGCGCAGCGATTGCGCCAGGCGGTCGTGAATGTCGGATCGGGCGTTCATCGCGAAACCCTGAGGCCTCGCCGGAAAAAGGTCAACGGGGCAGCATCGCCTCGCCGTCGGGATCGGCAGCTTCGGCCAGAAGCCAGTCTCGAAAGGCGTTCAGCGGCGGAAAGGCCGCGCCAGTCGAGGGCCAGACGAGGTAGTAGCTGCCTTCGCCCCGCACGGGGCCACCGAAGGCCGGGACAAGCCTGCGGTCGGCAAGTTCGGGTCGTGCCAGAAACTCGGGCAGAAGCGCGATCCCGAGACCGTGGATCACCGCCTGAACCATGGGTGCGAACTGGTCGAAGAGCATCCCGAGCGGCACCGTCTCGTGGACATCGTGATGGCGGAACCAGGCCGACCAGGCATTGGGGCGGGTTTCGAGCTGCAGGAGCGGTCTTCCGATGAGGTCGCGCGCCGTCGCGACCGGGTGGCGGGCGAGAAAGCCCGGGGCGCAGACGGCATGCAGGCGTTCATCGAAGAGCTTGGCCGCCGCCGCCCCGGCCCAGTCGTCGCGCCCGAAATGGATCGCCGCGTCAAAGCCCTCCTCGGCGAAGTCGAAGGGTTTGAGGCGGGTCCCGAGATTGATCGTGATCCCCGGATGGGCGGCCAGAAAGCGCGGCAGGCGCGGAGCAAGCCAGCGGGTTCCGAGCGTCGGCAGGATCGCGAGCGAGAGCGTCCCGCCGCCGGTGGTGGTGCGGACCCGCATCGACCCGCGCGAGACCAGATCGAGCGCCCGGCCGATATCGCGCGCATAGGCAAGGGCGTGGTCGGTCGGCACCAGCCTGCGTCGGTCGCGCAGAAAGAGCGTCACACCGAGCTGGGCTTCGAGCGTCTGCACGAGCCGGCTGACGGTGCCCTGCGTCAGATCGAGATCCCGCGCCGCCGCGAGCGTCGAGCCGGTGCGGATCACGGCCTCGAAGGCGGTGAGCAGCGAGATCGAGGGCAGAAGCCGCCTTGGCGTGGCCATATATGCACTCCATGCATAATCAAGGGCGATAATAGCGCTGTATTCGCGCAGGACAATGGCGCATGATGCATGAAAGCTACCCTCGAAAAGGACTGGCAGATGGCCCTGAAACCGAAAGACGCCCCCGACCTCTCGCGGTTCGACTGGGAAGATGCCTTCCGTCTGGAGGACCAGCTTTCCGACGAAGAACGCATGCTGCGCGACGGAGCGCGCGCCTATGCGCAGGAACGGCTGCAGTCGCGCGTGATCGCGGCCTACCGCGAGGAAAGGACCGACCCCGAGATCTTTCGCGAGATGGGAGAGATGGGCCTGCTCGGTGTCACCATCCCCGAGGAATATGGCGGGTTAGGGTCTTCCTATGTCGCCTATGGCCTTGTCGCGCGTGAGGTCGAGCGGGTCGATTCGGGCTATCGCTCGATGATGTCGGTGCAGTCCTCGCTGGTGATGTATCCGATCTACGCCTATGGCTCGGAAGAGCAGCGCAAGAAATACCTGCCGAAACTTGCGTCGGGTGAATACATCGGCTGCTTTGGCCTGACCGAGCCCGATGCCGGCTCGGACCCCGCCGGCATGAAGACACGGGCAACGAAGACCGCAAGCGGTTATGTCCTGAACGGCTCCAAGATGTGGATCTCGAACGCGCCCATCGCCGATGTCTTCGTCGTCTGGGCCAAGTCCGAGGCGCATGGCGGCAAGATCCGGGGCTTCGTGCTCGACAAGGGGATGAAGGGGCTCTCGGCACCGAAGATCGGCGGCAAGCTCTCCTTGCGCGCCTCGATCACCGGCGAGATCGTGATGAAGGATGTCGAGGTCGGCGAGGAGGCGCTTCTGCCGAATGTCGAGGGGCTGAAAGGGCCCTTCGGCTGCCTGAACCGCGCGCGCTACGGAATTTCCTGGGGCGTCCTCGGCGCTGCCGAGTTCTGCTGGCACGCGGCGCGGCAATACGGGCTCGACCGCAAGCAGTTCAACCGGCCCTTGGCGCAGACCCAGCTCTATCAGCTGAAGCTCGCGAACATGATGACCGAGATATCGCTCGGCCTGCAGGCGTCCTTGCGTGTCGGCCGGCTGATGGACGAGGCCAGTGCCGCGCCCGAGATGATCAGCCTCGTCAAGCGCAACAACTGCGGCAAGGCGCTGGACATCGCCCGCATGGCCCGCGACATGCATGGCGGCAACGGCATCCAGGAGGATTTCCAGATCATGCGCCACATGGTCAATCTGGAGACGGTGAACACCTACGAGGGCACGCATGACGTTCACGCGCTGATCCTCGGACGCGCGATCACCGGGTTGCAGGCGTTCTTCTGACGCCCCGCACCGCCAGCCGCACCGAGCCGGTCTTCCGGCAAGATCTTCGCCGCAAACGCCTGATCAGAGACTGAAATGGACCGCGCCGACATTGTTCACGAGAACTTCCTGAAACGGGTGTCCGCCGGCGACCTGCCCGCGGGCGCGCCGCCTGCCGGGCCGCTTTCCGCGACCGAGGCGGTGGCGATCTACCGGTCGGGCTGCCTGTCGCGCGCGCTCGACCGTCAGAGCCGGGCGATGCAGAAGGCGGGGCGCGGGTTCTACACGATCGGATCATCGGGGCACGAGGGCATGGCCGCCGTCGCCGCCGCGCTCCGCCCGACGGACATGGCGTTCCTGCACTACCGCGATGCGGCGTTCCAGATCGCGCGGGCCGGCCAGGTGCCCGGCCAATCGATCGCCTGGGACATGCTGCTGAGCTTCGCCTGCTCCTCCGAGGACCCGATCTCGGGTGGGCGGCACAAGGTTCTCGGCTCGAAGACACTGTCTATTCCGCCGCAAACCTCGACGATCGCCTCGCATCTGCCAAAGGCCGTCGGGGCGGCCTACGCGATCGGCGCCGCGCGGCGCCACCCGCCGGAACACCGGGTGATGGCGGATGACGGGCTCGTCTGCTGTTCCTTCGGGGACGCCTCGGCCAACCATTCGACGGCGCAGGGAGCTTTCAATACCGCGCAATGGACGGCCTACCAGTCGATCCCGCTGCCCTTGCTTTTCGTCTGCGAGGACAATGGTATCGGGATCTCGACCAAGACGCCGCGGGGCTGGATCGCGGCGACGTTCTCGCAGCGTCCGGGGCTGGGCTACTTCGCGTGCAACGGGCTCGATATCTACGAGACCTATCGCGTTGCCCGCGAAGCCGCCGAGTTTGTGCGACGCCGCAAGAAGCCCGCGTTCCTGCATGTGTCGACCGTCCGGCTCTATGGTCACGCCGGGGCGGATGTCCCGACCACCTATCTTCCCCGCGAGGAGGTCGAGGCCGAGGAGGCAAACGATCCGCTGCTGCATTCCGTGCGTCTGCTTGCCGAGGCGGGGGCCCTGACACCAGCGGCCGCACTTGCGATCTACGATGAGACCTGCGACCGGGTCGCACGGATCGCGGATGAGGCCGTCACGCGGCCACACCTTGCGAGCGCGGACGACGTGATGGCCAGTCTGGTGCCGCCCCGGCGCGACTGCCGGCCAAGCAACGGGCCAACGCCGGAACGCCGGGCCGAGGCTTTCGGGGCCGATCTGAAGGCGATGGCAGAGCCGCAGATCATGTCTCGGCTCATCAACTGGGCCTTGACCGATCTGATGCTGGAGCATCCCGAGATCGTCATGATGGGCGAGGATGTCGGCCGCAAGGGCGGCGTCTACGGTGTCACGCAGAAGCTGATCGGGCGGTTCGGGCCCGACCGGATGATCGACACGCTGCTTGATGAACAGTCGATCCTCGGCCTTGCCATCGGCATGGCGCAGAACGGGTTCGTGCCGATGCCCGAGATCCAGTTCCTCGCCTATCTGCACAATGCCGAGGACCAGTTGCGCGGCGAGGCGGCAACACTGCCGTTCTTCTCGAACGGGCAATACACCAACCCGATGGTCGTGCGGATCGCGGGACTTGGCTATCAGAAGGGCTTCGGCGGGCATTTCCACAACGACAATTCTGTTGCGGTGCTGCGCGACATTCCGGGGCTGATCCTTGCCTGCCCGTCGAACGGCGCGGATGCGGCGAAGATGCTGCGCGAATGCGTACGGCTGGCACGCGAGGAGCAGCGGCTGGTGGTCTTCCTCGAACCGATCGCGCTCTATCCGATGCGCGACCTCCACGCCGACAAGGATGGCGGCTGGATGCGTCTCTATCCTGCCCCGGACGAGACGATTGCGCTGGGCGAGGTCGGTGTCGAGGGCGACGGCAATGATCTTGCGATCGTGAGTTTCGGCAACGGATACTATCTTTCGCGGCAGGCGGCGCAACGGCTTCGGGGTCAGCGCGTGAACGCGCGTGTCATCGATCTGCGTTGGCTTTCGCCCTTGCCCGAGGAGGCCCTGCTGGCCGCCCTGAGCGGGGCGAAGCGGATCCTCGTCGTCGACGAAACGCGCCGCAGCGGCGGTGTGGCAGAGGCCATCATGACGTTGCTCGGCGAGCGCAGCGATATGCCGCGGGCACGGATCACGGCGACGGACAGTTTCATCGCGACCGGTCCGGCCTATGCCGCCACGATGCCGTCGGCCGACAGCATCCATGCCGCCGCGCTGGCGCTGGTTCGGGGGGCGTCATGAAGACCGCTGTCGTCATCTGCCCGGGGCGCGGCACCTACACCAAGACCGAGCTCGGCTATCTCAAGCGCCATTTCGCCGACCGGGCGCTGCTTGGCGCCTTCGACAGCGCGCGCGCGGCGCAGGGACAGGAGACGCTCACCGCGCTCGACGGCGCCGCGAGCTATTCGGTCGCGCGGCATACACGGGGCGACAACGCCTCGGCGCTGATCTACGCCGCGACGCTTGGCGACTTTCGCGCCATCGAGGGTGTGCGCGTCGTCGCGGTCACGGGCAATTCGATGGGCTGGTATTCCGCGCTCGCCTGTGCCGGCGCGCTCACGTCCGAAGCCGGTTTCAAGGTCGCCGGGACCATGGGCACGCTGATGCAGGAGGCGCTGATCGGCGGGCAGCTCGTGCATCCGCACATGGGCGAGGACTGGCTTCCCGACCCGGTGCGCAAGGCCGAGCTTCTGAAGCGGGTCGCCGAAATCGACGGTAGGGCGGACCATGTGCTGGCGCTCTCGATCGACCTCGGCGGGATGCTTGTCCTGGCCGGAAACGATGCCGGACTCAGGGCGTTCGAGGCCGAGGTTCCGCCGGAACAGGGTCGATTTCCGATGCGGCTTTCGAATCACGCCGCGTTTCACACCGCGCTGCAGGCGCCGGTTTCAGCGCGCGGGCGCGAACGGCTTTCGCCCGAGCTTTTCAGCCAGCCGGACCTTCCGCTCATCGACGGGCGGGGCGCGATCTGGTGGCCCGGTGCCACTGAGACGGGCGCGCTCTGGGACTACACGCTTGGCGCGCAGGTGATCGGAAGCTACGATTTCACCCGTGCCGTGCAGATCGCCGCGCGCGAATTCGCGCCCGATCTCTTCATCGTCACCGGCCCCGGCACGACGCTCGGCGGTGCGGTGGCGCAGAGCCTCATCCTTGCCAACTGGCGCGGAATGAGTTCGAAATCCGATTTCCAGACACGCCAGCAAACGGCGCCGCTTCTGATCTCCATGGGACTGGACGATCAGCGGCGCAGCGTCACCAGAGGAGAATGAGATGAGCCACGACCAGGTATTGAAAGCTGCCGGGCTGACGCAGGACGAGCTTGCGGGGGGCAGCCTTGCCGTGCATTCGCCGATCGATGGCGCCGAGATCGCCCGGCTGAGGGAAACCGACCCCGCAGAGATGCCGGGCATCATCGCCAAGTCGCAGGCGGCATTCCGGGCGTGGCGGCAGGTGCCCGCACCGCGGCGGGGCGAACTGGTGCGGCTGCTCGGCGAGGAACTGCGGGCGGCCAAGGCCGAGCTCGGCGCCGTCGTGACGCTGGAGGCGGGCAAGATCACCTCGGAAGGTCTCGGCGAGGTGCAGGAAATGATCGACATCTGCGATTTTGCGGTCGGTCTTTCGCGCCAGATCTACGGGCTCACCATCGCCTCCGAACGGCCCGGCCACCGGATGATGGAGACATGGCACCCGCTCGGCCCCTGCGCGGTCATCACTGCGTTCAACTTTCCGGTTGCCGTCTGGTCCTGGAACACCGCGCTCGCGCTCGTCTGCGGCGATCCGGTGATCTGGAAGCCGTCGGAGAAGACCCCGCTCACCGCCGTCGCCTCGATGAAGATCATGGAGCGCGCCCTAAAGCGGTTCGGCGACGCGCCGGAGGGGCTCGTGCAGCTGGTGATCGGCGGGCCGGCGATCGGCGAGGCGCTGGTGAGTTCCAGGGATGTGCCGATCGTCTCGGCCACCGGCTCGACCCGGATGGGCGGCATCGTCGGGCCGAAGGTTTCGGCCCGGTGGGGGCGCCCGATCCTGGAGCTTGGCGGCAACAATGCGATGATCGTGGCCCCCTCGGCCGATCTCGACATGGCCGTGCGCGCCATCGTCTTTTCTGCCGTCGGCACCGCCGGTCAGCGCTGCACGACACTGAGGCGCCTGATCGCGCACAATTCGGTGCGCGACGATCTGGTGGCGCGTCTGACCAGGGCCTATGCCAGCCTGCCGATCGGCGATCCGCGCAAGGCGACCACCCTGATCGGGCCGCTCGTGGATCATGGCGCGCGCGACCGGATGCAGGCGGCGCTCGAGAAGGCGCGCGCGGAGGGTGGCAAGATCCACGGTGGCAGGACCGTGGCGGAGGGCGTGCCGCAGGGAGGCGCCTACGTGGAACCGGCGATCGCCGAGATGCCCGCGCAGACCGACACCGTGCGGACCGAGACCTTCGCGCCCATCCTCTACGTGATGGGCTACGACAGTCTCGATGAGGCCATCGCGATCCAGAACGACGTGCCGCAGGGGCTGTCGTCGTGCATCTTCACGCTGAACATGCGCGAGGCGGAGGCGTTCCTTTCCGCTGCCGGGTCCGATTGCGGCATCGCCAACGTCAACATCGGCCCCTCGGGCGCCGAGATCGGCGGCGCCTTCGGCGGCGAGAAGGAGACCGGCGGCGGCCGCGAGTCGGGCTCGGACGCCTGGAAGGGCTACATGCGGCGCCAGACCAACACGGTCAACTATTCGGCCGAGCTGCCCTTGGCGCAGGGCGTGAAGTTCGACTTCTGAGCGCGGGGGCCGGTTCCGCGAGGGCCGGTGCCTCGGGGGCCGGTTCCACGAGGGCCGGCGCCTCAGGGCGGCCCGGTCCGGCATTCTGACCGGTGTGGCCGGCACTTTTCGCATCAGACCGCGCCGTATCGGCGAAATCGCATGCGCAATCGGCAGGCGCTAGCGCGACCCTGCGCCTGCAAAACAAGCGCAGGAGAATGTCGATGTCGTTCGAGAAGGTTGCCGTGCTCGGTCTTGGAAAGGTCGGTCATCTGGCCGCGGAACTTCTGTCCGAGGCGGGCTTTGCCGTCACTGGTGTCGACGCGCGTGCGGTCTCCGGCTGTCCCTTCCCCACGAAGGCCGCCGACCTGACTGACAAGGATGCGCTGGCCGCGATCCTGAAGGATCAGGAGGCGGTGCTTTCCTGCCTGCCCTACCACCTGAATATCGGCGTCTCGAGCGTCGCGCATGGTCTTGGCCTTCACTATTTCGACCTGACCGAAGATGTGCCGACGACGAAGCACATTCGCGATCTCGCCAAGTCATCGAAGGGGATCATGGCCCCGCAATGCGGCCTGGCCCCCGGTTTCGTGGGCATCGTCGGCGCACATCTGGCAGGCATGTTCGAACGTGTCCGCTCGATCCGCCTGCGGGTCGGGGCCCTGCCGCAGAACCCGACGGGGCTTCTGGGCTATGCGTTCAACTGGTCGCCCGAAGGCGTCGTCAACGAATACCTGAACGATTGCGAGGTGATCGAGGAGGGGGCGCTGAAGACGGTCTCGGCCATGGAATGGCTGGAGACGATCTATATCGACGGCGTGAAACTCGAGGCGTTCACCACCTCGGGCGGGCTCGGCACGATGTGCGAGACCTATGCCGACCGGATCGAGAACCTCGATTACAAGACCATGCGCTATCCCGGCCATGTCACGCTCATGAACTTCTTCTTCCACGAGCTTTTGATGCGCGAGAACCGGGCCGAGGCGGGCCGCATCCTGACCCATGCCAAGCCGCCGGTGGACGAGGATGTGGTCTATGTCCATGTCGCCGCAGAAGGCTGGTTGGACGGACAGTTGAAGCGCCGCGAGTTCGTGCGCGCCTATTACCCGATCGAAATCGCCGGCAAGCGTCGCACCGCGATCGCCTGGACGACGTCGGCTTCGGTCGTGGCGGTGATCGAGATGGTGCGCGACGGTGCGCTGCCGGCGAAGGGTTTCCTCAAGCAGGAGGACATCTCGCTTGCGCCCTATCTGGCCACCCGCACCGGTCAGTATTACGAAACCGGGCATCGCGGCCGCCGGGACTGACCGGGTTCAGGCGCGAGGTTTCGGCCCGGTCTCGTCGAACCACTCCGGGAAGAAGGCGGCGGCGCAGGAGAAGACCGTGCTGCGCGCCTCCTGGCGATCATAGGGCGCGGTCATCGTCATGAGGTCGAGCCAGACGCCCTCGGAGGTGACGCGCAGGACGCGGGCAATGCGCTCTGCATTGCCCGGCTTCCCGGTGACGGCGAGCAGGTCGCGGCAGATGTCCTCGACGGTCTGGTTGTATTCGGCGTCGTTCGAGCCGCAATGCTCCTGATAGAGCGGCCGGCACTGCGCCTCACCCCAGAAGGCGCACCAGGCCGATAGCCGCGCGTCGGTGCAGATCGCGGGGCTGAAGTCGGCCTCGAGCAGCGCCGCGAGCCGCTCGGCGGGATGCGGGCCCGCAGCCTCGAGCGCGGCCACCCAGTTGTCGCGATACTCCTCGGCCAGGAACATCAGCGTTTCGGCCAGGAGCCTGTCCTTGGTCTCGAAATGGAAGTTCACCAGCCCGTGCGAGAGGCCCGCAAGCTGGGCGACGCTCGTCAACGTGGTGCGAGAGTAGCCGCGTTCCGCGATAACCCGGATCGTCGCCTCGATCAGTTGCTGGCGGCGCGTCTCGCGGCTGAGCTTGCGCGGATTGGCGGTGTCTGCTGCGTGCTGCATGAGGCCTCGCGAGGCGCGCGCGGCGGCGCCAGAGGATCGCACCATAGACCATCCCCGCGGGCATTCAAGGGCGCCGCGCGGACGCCGCCGCGTCGGCTGATTGACAATCCAGTCAAAATCATTATGAATGATCGTACATCGTTACCCGTTGCATCCGGCTCCGACGCGATCTCCGCCGCGATCGCTCGGGGACGACAGCCAGACTCATGGACCGATCATGCGCGCGCCTCTGGGACGGACTCTCTCCCGCTCGAATGCACAGTATCGCAAGGCTCTGACCCGATTGCCGCTCGGCGTCTCGTCGAGCTTCCGCTTCTGGGGCGAAGAGCGCACGATCTATGTCGATCATGGCAAGGGCGGCCGGATCTGGGACATCGACGGCAACGCCTATGTCGACTACCGGCTCGGCTACGGGCCTGCGATCCTCGGCTATGCCGACGACAGGGTGGATGCGGCCGCACGGCGCGGGATGGAGGTCGGCGGGGTCTTCGCGCTGTCGACCGAGCGGGAATATACCGTCGCCGAGCGGATCGCGAAGATGGTTCCCGGCGCCGATCTGGTGCGGTTCTCGAACTCGGGCACCGAGGCCGTGATGGCCGCGCTCCGGCTTGCCCGCGCCTACACCGGGCGCGACAGCTATCTGCTGGTCGAGGGCGGCTATCACGGGCTCTTCGATGCCGCCATGTGGATGGCGAATGTCGAGGAATGGGACCGGGGCCAGGGCCGCGACCCCGAGGTCGTGTCCTATTCTCTCGGCATTCCGATGGAGCTGAGATCGCTCGCGCATCTCGTGCCGATGAACGATCCGGAGCGGCTCGAGGACACGTTCCGGCGCCATGGCGACACGCTTGCCGCCATGCTGATCGAGCCGATCCAGGGCAATTGCTGCGGCATCTCGGCTCGGCAGGACTATGTGGAACTCGCCCGGCGGCTCTGCGACCAGTACGGGGTCCTGCTGATCATCGACGAGGTGAAGACCGGCTTTCGCGTGGCGCGCGGCGGCGTCCAGTCGCTGCTCGGCGTCGTGCCCGACATCTCGACCTTCGCCAAGGCGCTCGCCAACGGCTACCCGATCGCGGCCATTGCGGGGCGCGAAGAGGTGATGCGCACCTTCGGGCCCGGGGGTGCGGCGCATGGCGGCACCTATACCGCACATTCGGTCAGCCTTGCCGCCGCGGAGGAATGCCTGCGCATTCTCGACGAGACCCCGGCGCTCGACACGATCCGCGCCTATGGCGAGCGGCTCATGACAGGGATCTCGCAGATCCTCGACGCCCGCGGCATCGTGCACAGCTTCACCGGCCATCCCTCGATGTTCGGGCTCTTCTTCGCCGAGACGGCGCCTGACAACTACCGGGACTGGAAGGTTTCGGACTACACGTTCTACGACGAGTTGGCCTATCATCTGCATGACCTCGGCGTGATCTGCGAACCTGACTCGCGCGAACCTTGGTTCGTCTGCGAAGCCCATGCGACGGATGCGGGCTGTCTTCAAGACACGCTCGGGGCAGTGGAACGGGCAGTCGAGGTGACGCTCGAAAGCCTCCGGATGAGGGACCGCGCATGACCCGCCACGATCCGCCCGCGTCGCCGCTTCTGACGCATTGCCCCGAGACGCTGCCGGCCCGCGCCTATTACGATGCCGACTGGTTCGGCCGGGAGGAGCGCGCGATCTGGCGGCGCAACTGGGTCTATGCCGGCCGGCTTGCTGACCTCGCCCCGGGGACGATGCGGCGCATTTCGATCGGCGGGCAGAACCTTCTGCTCTGCCGCGACCAGGCCGGGGCCGTCACCGCGTTTCACAACACCTGCAGGCATCGCGGATCCGAGCTTTGCGGGGCCGAGGATCGCAAGCTCGGCAAGCTCATCACCTGTCCCTATCACGCCTGGTCCTACGCCACCGACGGGCGGCTCGTGTCTGTCGCGCATGCGACGCCCACCGAGGATTTCCGGTTCGAGGACCATGGGCTTTTCGCGGTCCACGTGCAGCAATGGAACGGCTTTCTCTATCTCTGCCTCGCCGAGACGGCGCCCGCGTTCGCACCCGATCTCGGTCTGCACGCGCTCGACAACTGGCCGATGGCGGAGCTCGTCACCGGGCACCGACTGGTGAGCGAACTTGCCTGCAACTGGAAGATCTTCTGGGAAAACTACAATGAATGTCTGCACTGCCCGGGGATCCATCCCGGCCTTTGCGACATGGTGCCGGTCTACAGCCGGGGCGTGATGTCGGCGCGGGAACTGCCGGGCTGGGACGGCTCGGCGCCCGCCGGTCCGGTCCTGAAGCCCGGTGCCGAGACCTGGACGAAGAGCGGTGCGCCCTGCGGGCCGGTCTTTGCCGGGCTCACGGATGCGGAACGGGCGGCGGGGTTTACCTTCGTCACGCTCTATCCCGCGATGTTCGTTGTCGCGCATGTCGATTATGTCCGCGCGGTCTCGCTTGCGCCGCTCGGGCCCGAAAGGACGCGGCTGACGGCAGAATGGCTTTTCCCGCGCGAGACGCTCGACCAGCCGGGCTTCGACGCTGCCGCGGTCGCGGCCTTTGCGGCCCGGGTCCTGATGGAAGACGGCGCGGCCTGCGAGATGAACCAGCGCGGCCTCAGGTCCGAGCGCTTCGCGCAGGGTCGGCTCATGCCGCAGGAATTCGACATACTGGCGTTCCACGACTGGGTGCGTCGGCAGCTGGCGGCGGAAGAAGGAGAGGGCGCATGAACACGCAGCTAAAACCGATCCGGGTCCCGAACGACTGGGACCGCCGCGGATTGCCCGGCTGGACCTATCATTCGCCGGCGCTCTTCGAACTGGAAAAGACGGAAGTGTTCCTGACCCACTGGCAGATCGCGGGCCATGTCTCGGATCTGCCCGCACCGGGCGACTGGCTGACCTTCGACCTTCTGGGCGAGCGCGCGCTTGTCATGCGCGGTCGCGACGGCAAGGTGCGCGCGTTTCACAACCTCTGCCGCCATCGCGGCGCACGCCTTGCCGATGGCGAGTCCGGGCATTGCCGGGGCGCCATGGTCTGCCCGTTCCATGGCTGGGTCTACAATCTCGACGGCACGCTTCGGGGCGCGGCGCGGCCGGAGACCTTCGGCGAGATGGACCGGACGGAGTTCGGGCTGAAGCCGATCGACATGGAGATCTGGCAGGGCTTCGTCTTCCTGCGCTTCCGGGAGGGCCCGCAGCCCTCCGTCGCGGAACTCATGGCGCCCTTCGCCGAGGATTTCGCGGCCTACAGGGCAGAGGAACTCCTTGCCATCTCTGCGCCCGGCTGGGCCGATACCGTGCTGCCGGTGAACTGGAAGTCGGTGCGCGACGTCGACAACGAGGGCTATCACGTCGCACTGGCCCATCCGGCGCTGCAGGATCTCTACGGCCGGGATTACCGCGACATTGTCTATCCGCAGGGTCTCTCGCAATCGGTCGGCCGCTTCGGCGATGCTCCGGGCCGGCTCTGGTCGGTGCGGCAGTATCTGAAGTTCAGCCCCGAACACGAATGGCTGCCCGAGCGGCTGCGGCGGAGCTGGACCTACTACGGTCTCTTTCCGAACACGGTCATCGCGTTCACCCCCGAGGGGGCGCAGTACTACCACGACATCCCTCTCGATCTCGGCAATACGCGGCTTGGCGGACGACTGTACCGGCATGCGCACGAGACCCGCGGGGACCGCGCGGCGCGCTATCTGGCGCTCAGGATCGACCGCGCGACCTCCGAGGAGGACCAGCAGCTGTCGATCTGGTCGAACGAGTCGATGAAGTCCGAGGCGTTCGAGGATTTCCACCTCTCCGATCTCGAGTACGGGGTGCGGGCGCATCATGACCAGCTGCGGGCGCTTCTGCCGGTGATGCAACTGGCCGAGGCGCCGCAGGAAGATCGCATCGCGGCACTCAGCGCCGATCTGGCGGTGGCGGCGCGGGCGATCGCCGCGGCGGGTGCGAAGTGAGCCAGAGGCCGGAGGACCTGCGGGCCCGCGCGCATCTGCACGCGACGCTCGGAGAGCCGGGGTCGGGGCGGCTGCGCTATGCGGCGGCGATGCATTTCCAGCGCCGTGGCCAGCTTTCGCCCGAGGTACTCGAGGTCTATCGCGTCTGCTCGGCCGACGACAGCGAGGATCCGGCGCCGCTCCTGGCCGCGCGCGGGCTCTCCGTCGACCTGCCGTGCCCCGATGCGCCGCCCGTCGTGCTCGCGCACCTGCGTGACGAGATCGACCGCTATCTCGGCACGCACTTCGGGCCCGGCATCGCCGAGACGCGCGCGCTCATCGCCGCGTGGCGCGAGATGGCAGGGTCGTTGCCGCCCGGCCGGACCAACCCGGTCGTTGATGCGTGGATGGAGGCGGCGCTGGCAGAGCTTGCGCCGGCGATGCCGTCGCTGGCCGCGGCGATCGGGGCGGCGGTTCCGCATCTCGACTGGATCACCTACGATCTCTATCCGCCAGACGAGATCGGCCCGGCGTTCGCCCGCGGCCATGCCTTCGCGACGCTCGTCGGCGAGGGTGCGCCCTTTCCGGCCGAGGAGTTCGACCTCGGCATCTTCATCGTCGCGCCCGATGTCCTTTACCGCGATCACCACCATCCCGCGCCCGAGCTTTACGCGCCGCTCACCGGGCCGCACGGATGGCGATTCGGGGGTGCCGGTCCCTTGACCATCAAGGCGGCGCATGTGCCGGTCTGGAACGATCCCGGGACCGTGCATCTGACCAAGGTCGGGCCAAGCCCGTTCCTGTCGCTTTTCGCCTGGACGCAAGACGTGACCCTTCCCGCGCAGGTCTTTCCGGCGCAGGATTGGGCGGAGCTCGAGGCGCTGCGCATCGAGACCTGAGGAGGGCCCATGGAACCGGAAGGTGGCGAGCACTACCACAAGAGGCTCATCGGCATGCTGGAGGCGATCTGGGGCGAGGGGTTCCTCTCGCCCGGCGGGCCGGACGAAGTGGCGCGCCTTGTTGCCGGGTCGGATTTCGCCGGGCATTCGGTGCTCGATATCGGCTGCGGAGCGGGCGGGATCGACATCGCTCTCGTGCGCAACCACGGGGCGGGCTATGTCTGCGGCATCGACGTCGAGGATACGGTGCTTTGCCATGCGCGCGGATTGATCGCGCAGGCGGGGCTCACCGAGCGGATCGGATGTCTCAAGGTTGCGCCGGGGCCGCTGCCCTTTCCGCCCGCGACCTTCGATATCGTCTTCTCGAAGGATTCGATCATCCACATTCCCGACAAGCGCGCGCTCATGGCCGAGGCCTACCGGGTGCTGAAGCCCGGCGGCTGGTTCGTCGCCTCGGACTGGCTCATCGGCCACGACGGCAAGCCATCGCCCGAGATGGCCGCCTATGTGCTGGCCGAGGGGCTCGATTTCGGCATGGCCTCGCCGGCGCGCTACCGTGACGCGATGGAACGGGCGGGCTTCGAGAAGATCGCGGTGCAGAGCCGCAATGCCTGGTACCGCGCCGCCGCGCGCGAGGAACTGGCGCGCCTCGAGGGTGCGGTGGGCGATGCGGCGGCCGCGGTGGTCGGGCGCGCCTTCGTCGACGAGAACATCGGCATCTGGAGCCGGATGATCCCGGTGCTCGACACCGGCGAACATTGCCCGACCCATCTGAAAGCGCAAAAGCCCGCCTGAGGCGTGCCGTTGCCCCCCGAGGCTGGCGGGACGATCGCTTTCGCTCGCGCCGGGCCGGGGTGCGGGACCCCGTCACGCCCGATCACGAGTTCCGGACATCGGTGAAACAAACTTGGCCTCGGACCAGATGCAGTGCACTGAGGAACCAAAGGGAGAATTACCCATGAGATCCGCCGGCCGAAGAGCATCGCTCCGGGCGGCGGCCGAAACCGGAACCGACCGATGAAGAAGCCCATCCTGCTTGGCCTCCTGCTTGCGCTCGTCGTCGTGCTGGCGCTTGTCATCCGGCGCGATCCGCCCGATCTCGACGGGCTGCGCGCCTGGCTTGCCTCGGTCGATGTCTGGCGGGCGGCCCATCCGGATCTTCTGCCGGTTGCCTTCTTCGCGGGCTATATCGCGGTGACGGCGCTGTCGCTGCCGCTCGCGGTCTGGATGACCCTGGCCGCCGGGGCGCTCTTCGGTTTCTGGGGCGGGCTTCTGCTTGTCTCCTTCGCGTCCTCGCTCGGCGCCACGCTTGCCTTTCTGGCGTCACGCTATTTCCTGCGCGACTGGGTGCGGGCGCGGTTCGGGGCGCGCCTTGCGGCGATCGACACGGGCATGCAGCGCGATGGCCCCTTCTACCTTTTCACGCTGCGGCTCATCCCGCTCATCCCGTTCTTCGCCGTCAACCTGCTCATGGGCCTGACGCCGATCCGCACCGCGGTCTTCTACCTTGTCAGTCAGGCCGGGATGCTCGCCGGCACCGCGGCATATGTCAACGCCGGCACGCAGCTCGGGCAGCTCCGCAGCCTCGGCGACGTGGTCTCGCTGCCGCTTCTTGCCTCGTTCGCGCTCCTTGGTGTCTTTCCATGGGTCGCGCGATTTGGCATCGGTCTCGTGAAGCGGCGGCGTGCCTATCGCGGGCATCGGCGCCCGGCGCGGTTCGACCGCAACCTGATCGTCGTCGGCGCCGGCGCTGCGGGGCTCGTCTCGGCCTATATCGCGGCGGCGGTCAAGGCCAGGGTGACGCTCATCGAGGGTCACCGGATGGGCGGCGACTGCCTGAATTTCGGATGCGTGCCGTCGAAAGCGCTGAT
Organism: Albidovulum sp.; assembly: GCA_020637635.1. Classification (GTDB taxonomy): domain Bacteria; phylum Pseudomonadota; class Alphaproteobacteria; order Rhodobacterales; family Rhodobacteraceae; genus Albidovulum. The sequence goes on along the minus strand of JACKKB010000003.1, from coordinate 258,630 downwards.
CCGGTCGGCCAAGCTCGCGCATCAGATGCGCCACGCCGACCGCTACGGTCTCGCCCCGGCCGAGCCCGGGATCTCCTTCAAGGCGGTTTTCGAACGGATAGACCGGGTGATTGCCGAGATCGAGCCGCACGACAGCGTCGCGCGCTACGAAGGGCTCGGGGTCGAGGTCCTGCAGGGGCAGGCGCGGCTCGTCGATCCCTGGACGGTCGAGACGACCCTTGCCGACGGCAGCGCGCATCGGCTCACGGCGCGCGCCATCGTGCTTGCCACCGGCGCCGCCCCCTTCGTGCCGCCGCTGCCCGGGCTCGACGAGGTCGGGCATCTCACCTCCGACACGCTCTGGGAGGCGATGGCCGGGCGCAGCGCGGCCCCACGCCGGCTTGTCGTCCTCGGCGGCGGGCCGATCGGCACGGAACTGGCGCAGAGCTTCGCCCGGCTCGGGTCCGAGGTGAGCCAGATCGAGATGCTGCCGCGGCTTCTGATCCGCGAGGACGAGGAGGTTTCCGATCTGGTCCGCGCGGCGCTCGAGGCCGACGGGGTCAGGGTCATGACCGGGCACCGCGCCCTGGCCTGCGGGGTGAGCGACGGCGAGAAATGGATCGAGGTCGAGGCAGACGGCGCGACCCGCCGGATCGTGTTCGACGACCTGCTCGTGGCGGTCGGCCGTGCCGCGCGGCTCACCGGCTACGGGCTCGAGGAGCTCGGGATTCCGACCGGCCGGGTGATCGAAACCAACGAGTATCTCGAAACGCTCTTCCCCAACATCTTCGCGGCCGGCGACGTGGCCGGCCCCTACCAGTTCACCCATTCGGCCGCGCATCAGGCCTGGTTCGCCACGGTCAACGCGCTCTTCGGCACCTTCCGGCGGTTTCGCGCGGACTACCGCGTCATGCCCTGGGCCACGTTCACCGATCCCGAGGTCGCGCGGGTCGGGCTGTCGGAAGCAGAGGCACGCGAGAAGGGGATCGCGGTCGAGGTGACGCGCTACGGGATCGACGATCTCGACCGCGCCATCGCCGACGGCTCGGCTCAGGGTTTCGTCAAGGTGCTGACGCCGCCCGGCAAGGACCGGATCCTCGGCGTGACGATCGTCGGCGAACATGCGGGCGATCTCATGGCCGAATTCGTGCTGGCGATGAAGCAGGGGCTCGGGCTCGGCAAGATCCTCTCGACGATCCATATCTACCCGACGCTCGCCGAGGCCAACAAGTTCGCCGCAGGCGAATGGCGCAAGGCACATGTGAACGCCCGTGCTCTCGGCCTTCTCGAGCGGTTCCACGCCTGGAGGCGCGGATGATCGACCGCCATGCCCTGCCCGTCCTGAACCGGCTTCTCGCGCCACCGGCGCGGGCGCTTGCGGGGGCTGGCGTCGGCGCCGACCAGATCACGGTCGCGGGCTTTGCGCTGGGGGTTCTCGGGGGTGTCGCGGTGGCGGCGGACTGGTTCGGGCTCGGCCTCGTCCTCATTCTCGCCAACCGCCTTGCCGATGGCCTCGATGGCGCGGTGGCGCGGCTTGCCGGGCCGACCGATCGGGGGGCATTTCTCGACATCGCGCTCGATTTCCTCTTCTACGCGCTCGTGCCGCTCGGGTTCGCGCTGGCCGATCCAGGGCGCAACGCGCTCGCCGCCGCGGCGCTCATCGCAAGTTTCGTCGGCACGGGATCGAGCTTTCTGGCCTTTGCAAGCGTCGCGAACCGGCGGGGCCTCAGGGCGGCCGACTATCCGGGCAAGGGGATCTATTACCTTGGTGGACTGACGGAGGGCGGCGAGACGATCCTGGTCTTCGCCGCAATGTGTCTCTGGCCCACGGCATTTCCGGTGCTCGCCTGGAGTTTTGCCGGGCTTTGCCTGCTGACCACGCTTGCCCGCTGGCATGACGGCTGGACGCGACTTAAACCGGACGAATGAACCTCAGGAGATCCCATGCGACTGTCCCTTGTTGCCCTCATTGCCCTCGGACTTGCCTCGCCCGCGCTCGGTGAGACCTGGGAGGAGACGCTGGCCGCGGCACGGGGCCAGACCGTCTACTGGAACGCCTGGGGCGGCGACAAACGGACCAATGACTTCATCGCCTGGGCCAGCGGCGCGCTCGAGGCGCAATACGGGGTGGCGATCAGGCAGGTCAAGCTCTCCGATACCGCCGAGGCGGTCACCCGGGTGGTCGCGGAAAAGGCGGCCGGGCAGACAGAGGGCGGCGCGGTCGATCTCATCTGGATCAATGGCGCCAACTTCCAGTCGATGAAGGAAGCGGGGCTGCTCTACGGGCCGTTCCTGCAGGAGCTGCCGAACGCGCGCTATCTCGACCTGTCCGAAGGCTCTGCGGCGACGGTCGATTTCACGATCCCGACCGAGGGCTACGAATCGCCCTGGCGGCTTGCCCGCTTCGTGCTGACCTATGACGGCGCGCGGGTCGAGACGCCGCCGCGGTCGATGGCGGCGCTTGGCGACTGGGCGGCGGCGCATCCGGGGCGCTTCACACATCCGACGGCGGCGAACTTCATGGGGGCCACCTTCCTCAAGCAGGCGCTGATCGAGCTTGCGCCCGATCCCTCGGTTCTGCAGTCCCCGGCAAGCGATGCCGGCTATGAGGCGGCGGTGGCGCCGCTATGGGCCTGGTATGACGCGCTCCGGCCGAACCTCTGGCACGGTGGCGAAGGCTTTCCCGAGAACGAGAGCGTGCTGCAACAGATGCTGAACGACGGCGAGGTCGATTTCGCGATGGCCTTCGACCCCGCGGCGGCGGCGGCGGCGGTCGAACGCGGGCTCCTGCCCGACACGGTGCGCAGCTATGCGCCCGATGCCGGGTCGATCGGCAACATCAGCTTCGTCGCGATCCCTTTCAACGCCGCCCACCGCGAGGGCGCGATGGTCGTCGCGAACTTTCTCCTCGATCCGGCGGTGCAGGCCCATGCGCAGGATATCACCGTTCTCGGCAGCTATTCGGTGCTCGATCCCACAAAGCTCGACGCCGCGCAGCAGGCGGCCTTCGCCGCGCTGCCAAGCTCGCCGGCGCTGCCGTCGAACGCCGATCTCGGGCGCACGCTCGCCGAACCGCATCCGAGCTGGATGACGCGGATCGTCGAGGACTGGACGCGGCGCAGCACGGAATGACCGCCGCCGACGGACGCTGGATGAGGCTCTGCGTGCTCGGCATCGTCCTGGCGGGGCTGGTCTTGCCGATCGTCACCGGGCTCTGGCAGACGGGTCGCGCGGCCTTCGGCCATCTGCCGGCGGTGGGCGCGGTCTCGATCTCGCTCGATCCCTGGAGGGCGCTCGCGGCGCTGCCCGGGCTCTGGCGGAGCGTGGCTCTGTCGCTCTGGACAGGGGTCGGGTCGACCGCTCTCTCGCTGCTGCTGGCGCTGGCGCTGGCCGGTGTCCTCAACGGGCGGCTCTCGGCCGGCCGGACGGCACGGCTTCTGGCGCCGGCCCTCGCCGCGCCGCACGCGGCGGTCGCGATCGGGCTGGCCTACGTGATCGCGCCGTCGGGCTGGATCGCGCGGCTGCTCAGCCCCTGGGCGACCGGCTGGCAGGTGCCGCCCGACGTGGCGATCGTACATGACACTGCGGGCCTCTCGCTCATCCTGGGGCTCATGGTGAAGGAGGTTCCGTTTTTCCTGCTCGTGCTCCTTTCGGCGCAGGGGCAGATCGCGGTCAGGGCAAGTCTCGCTGCCGGGCGGGCGCTCGGCTACGGGGCCGGGACCGCCTGGTGGAAGCTTGTCGTGCCTCAGCTCTATCCGCTGATCCGGCTGCCGGTCTTCGTGGTCCTGTCCTTCGCGCTTTCGGTCGTGGACATGGCGATGCTGCTTGGCCCCTCCAACCCGCCGACGCTGGCCGTCGCGATGACGCGCTGGTTTCTCGCGGCAGAGACGCGGCTCATCCTGCCGGCATCGGCGGCGGCGTTTCTTCTGTCAGGGCTCGTCGCGGCGGCGATCGCGCTCTGGCTGGCGGGAGAACGCGCGGTGGCGGCGCTGGGGCGTGTCTGGCTCAGGCGTGGCCGTCGCGGCCGGGTCGCGGAGCGCGGTCTTGTGCTTGCCGGGGCCGTCGGCGCGGTGCTTGCCGCGCTGGCGGCGGCCGCGCTTGCCAGCCTTCTCGTCTGGTCGGTCGCCTGGCGCTGGAGCTTCCCCGATGCCTGGCCCGAAAGCTGGAGCCTCGGGGCATGGATGCGGCCGGCGGCAGGCTGGGGCCCCGCCGTCGTCGAGACCGCGCGCACCGGCGTCGTCGCGACGCTCCTCTCGCTCGCGCTCGCCATCGCCTGGCTCGAAAGCGAAGATCGCGCCGGGCTCGGCCGCGCGCGCTGGGCCGAGGCGCTCATCTACCTGCCGCTCATCGTGCCGCAGATCGCCTTTCTCTTCGGGCTCTCGATCGCGCTTCTGGGGGTCGGGTTGCCAGCGGGCGCGCCGGCGGTCATCTGGGGGCATGCGCTCTTTGTCTTTCCCTATGTCATGATCGCGCTTTCGGAGTCCTGGCGGGCGCTCGACCCGCGGCTCGTGAGGTCGGCGGCCGCGCTCGGGGCCGGACCGTGGCGGCGTCTTGTCGCGGTGAAACTGCCGGTTCTGAGCCGCCCGATTCTGACGGCGGCGGCGATCGGCTTCGCGGTCTCGGTGGCGCAGTACCTGCCCACGCTCTTCCTCGGCGCCGGGCGGGTCGCGACGCTCACGACCGAAGCGGTCACGCTTGCCTCGGGCTCGGACCGGCGCATCACCGGCGTCTATGCGGTCCTGCAGGCGGCCCTGCCCTTCGCCGCCTATCTGCTGGCGCTACTGCTGCCCGCGGCGATGCGTCGCCGGCGCGGTCTGGCCGCGTCATGAGCGGGCTCGTGCTGGAAGTGGTGAGCATCCGCCCGGGCGCAGCCGCGCAGCCGCTCTTCGCGCCGCTCGACCTCACGGTCGCGGCGGGCAGCATCACCACGCTCATGGGCGCGTCCGGGATCGGCAAGTCCACGCTCGTCGATTTCGTCGGCGGTCATCTTGCTGCCGGGTTCGAGGCGACGGGGCGGGTCCTGCTTGGCGGACGCGACGTGACCCGCCTTCCGGCCGAAGCCCGGCGGATCGGCATCCTGTTCCAGGATGCGCTGCTCTTCCCGCATCTGTCCGTCGGCGACAACCTCTCCTTCGGGCTCGCGCAGCGGATCGGCGGGCGCCGGGCGCGGCGCATCGCCGTCGAGGCGGCGCTCGACCAGGCCGGGCTCGGCGGCTTTCACGACCGCGATCCGGCAACGCTTTCGGGCGGGCAGCGGGCGCGCGCGGCGCTGATGCGGACACTCATGGCCGATCCCGCCGCGCTGTTGCTCGACGAGCCCTTCTCGAAGCTCGATCCGGCGCTGCGCAGCGAGCTGCGCGAATTCGTCTTCGACCATGTCCGGGCGCGCGCGATCCCGGTGCTTCTGGTCAGCCATGACCGCGAGGACGCCTCTGCTGCGGGCGGTCCGGTGGTGCTGCTTGCCGAGCGCTGAGGCACCAGGTCCCCGCAAGGTTGGTGAAACCTCGCTGTCATGCTATTGATTTCCACGTGCAGGGCAGACACGGTTCCAGCGGACGATGGATCTCTCACGCTTCACCTCTTTCCGGCTCTTTCAGGGCAGTCCCTACCGCAGTCACAAGCATACGACCTACTTCCCGGTCTACGATCAGCTCTTCGGGCCCTACCGAGACCGGCCGATCACCTTCGTCGAGATCGGGGTTCTCAATGGCGGATCGCTGTTCATGTGGCGCGAGTTCTTCGGCAAGCGGGCGCGGATCATCGGCGTCGAGCTGGACCCCGGGGCCAAGCGCTGGGAAGAGCACGGGTTCGAGATCCATATCGGAAGCCAGAGCGACCCGGAGTTCTGGCGGCGTTTCTGCGCCGAAGTCGGGCCGATCGACCTTCTCCTTGACGACGGCGGTCATACCTACGAACAGCAGATCGTGACCTTCGAGTGCCTGCTGCCGCAGATCCGCGACGGCGGGCTTGCGGTCTTCGAGGATACGCACAGCTCCTACCTGCGCGAGTTCGGGGCGCCGAGCCGCGCCTCGTTCGTCAACTATGCGCGCAACATCGTCGACGGGATCAACTACCGCTACTCCGAACTTGCCGATGCGCCGCACGAAACGCAGGTCTGGTCGATCCGGTTCCTCGAATCCTTCGTCGTATTCGAGGTTGATCGCGCACTTTGCGCAATTCGCTCGGAACCGATCCACAACCACGGCCAGACCGTGGGCGCCGAGGATTACCGCTATGCCGATACGCCGCTGATCGTCGCGCTGGGGCGCGCGGCGCGGACCTGCGGCGCGCTGCGGCATGTGCCCTTCGCCCGGCGCGGCTATCACGCCATGCGCGATCTGCTGCAGAAGTTGCGCAACGGCGCGCGCAACAGACGGTTGCGCAGGCGTTTCCCCTACCCTCGAAACCACACACGCTGACCCCGGGTCAGCGGACAGAGTCCTGTTGACTCGTCCCGCCGGCAGGATAAAAACGTTTCAAGTCCGCACAGACCGGACGGTGCAACAGGGATCGTATGACCGACCGGACTCCACCCGGGGCCACTGCCACGCGCCGCCCGACACTCAGGACTCTGGCGGAGATGACGGGCTTTTCCATCGCGACGGTTTCAAATGCGATGAACGATTCCCCCGTTGTCGCGGCACGGACCAAGGATCTCATCCGCAGCGCCGCCGAGCGTATCTCCTATGCCGCCAATCCGCGGGCCGCCTCGCTCAGGACCGGGCGGACGGGGCTGGTCGCGGCGCTTCTGCCGGTGGATGTCAGCGCCGGAAACGAATGGAACGGCGTCGGCCATGCCGAGGTTCTGAGCGGGGTCAGCCAGGCGATCCAGGGAACGCCCTATCAACTCTCGATCTTCGTGGTGCGCGACGCGGCCGAGGGGCGCATGGCCGCCGAACGGATCGTCACGCAGAGGCTCGCGGACGGCATCTTCTTCTCCGGCATCCTCACCGAGGATCCGAGGATCGACTATCTGTTGCGGGCCGACTTTCCCTTCGTGGCGCTCGGGCGCGGGCTGCGGCCTTCGGGATACGCCCATGTCGACATCGACAGTGGCTGGGTGGCGCGCGAGGCGACGCGGCGGCTCATCGCCGGCGGGCACCGGCGGATCGCGCTGCTCAACCCCGAACCGCGCTTTGCCTATGCGCAGGAGCGCATCGCGGGCTATCGCGCCGCACTTGCCGAGGCCGGGCTGCCGCTTGCCGGCGATCTGATCGCCGAGGGCGATCTGACGGCAAGGTTCGGACGGCAGAGCGTGCTTCACCTGCGCGGTCTCGAAGACCCGCCCACCGGATTCGTCTGCGCCAACGAGGCGGCAACGCTCGGACTTCTGGCAGGGCTGAACAGCCTCGGCCTGTCGCCCGACGGCGCGGTTTCTGTGATCGCCTACGACGATCTCAATGTCTCGGCCTATTTCAGCCCGCCGGTGACAACCTATTTCCAGCCGGTCGAGGAGCTCGGCAGGACGCTCGGGGCGTTCCTGTTGCGGCGCATGGCCGGCGAGCCGCCGGAACATCTGATCAAGGTGTTCCGGCCAAGCCTGATCCCACGGCAGCCAGACCGGCTGGCGCGCCGCGAGATGGACGATGTTCCAATTCAGCAAAGGAGACAGACATGAAAAGAACACTCATCGCCGCCGTGGTCGCGGCCTTCAGCTTCGGAGCCGCGGGTGCGGCCGATCTCGGTGGCGCCTTGCTCAAGGTCGGGTCCGACACGACCTATCCGCCGATGGAGATGGTCGATCCGAACAGCGGCCAGATCGTCGGTTTCGACGTCGATGTCGTCAATGCGATCTGCGAGAAGATCAACTGCAAGGCCGAGTTCGTGACGACGGCCTGGGACGGCATCTTCGGCGCGCTGCAGCAGGGCGAGTTCGACCTCGTCGCCTCGGGCGTCTCGATCACTGACGAGCGCAAGCAGACGATGGATTTCACCGACCCTTACATGGTGGTGAGCCAGTCGGTCATGCTGCGGGTCGAAGACGAGGGCATGACGATCGACGACATCAAGTCCAAGGGGCTGAAGCTTGCCGCGCAGACCGCGACGACCAACGCAGCGCTCGCCGAGGAACTGGTCGGCCGCGACAACGTGGCGCTCTATGACACCTTCGCCGGGGCCGTCGTGGCGCTCAAGAACGGCGATGTCGCCGGCGTGATCATCGACGGCACTTCGGCCGCGGCCTACGAGAAGGAGTTCGCCGGCGAGCTCATCATCGGCATCACCGGTTTGAAGGCCGATCCGCTCGGCTTCGTCTTCCGCAAGGGCGACGAGAACGTCGCGGCCTTCAACGAGGGTCTTGCCGCGATCAAGGCGGACGGCACGATGGACACGCTCGTCGCGAAATACTGGGACGCGAAGTAACCAACGACGGCCGGCGCCCCATCGGGCGCCGGTTCCCCTTTTGAGCGCGAGGTCTTCAGGATGAAGCGATTGGCCACCATCCGCCCCAGCAATCTTGTGATCCTGTCGATCCTGCCCTTCATCGTCTACCTCTTCACCATGGTCCCCAACTACCGCCGATCGATCTCGGCGATCGTCGGGATCGAGACCGGGGCGGCCACGCTTCTGCTCGACTGTGCGATCTGCGTCGCGATCCTCCTGCTCGGCAGTTTCTGGCCGTTCCTGCGGCGGCGCGGCCTGGCGGGCGAAGGCCGATGGCGCTGGCTGGCGTTTCTCGCGGTGATCGGCAACGTCGCGCTGGCCTTCGCGCTCGCGGCCCGGGGCGACGTTTCGGCGCTCGCGGCATCGATCGTGGCCAATGTGCTCGATCCCTCGACGTCGGACCTCGTCGCGGCAGCGGTCTCGCCGCGGCAACTGACGCCGGAGGGAATGGTCTGGGTTTCGGCCCAGATCGCACGGGCGCTCTGGCTCTATGCCGCGCTCAGCGCGGTGCTGGCGCTTGGCGCGCTCTTCGATCTCACCGCGGCACGCCAGAGCGCGATCGGCCGGGTGGCGGCCTGGGGGCTGACGCTGCTGAACGGGGCACTTCTGGCCTATCTGCTTCTTGCCGCGCATCTCGGTTTCGCCGCCGGTCTCTTCACCACGCTCAGGGCGGGTATCTTCGCCTATATGCTGGCGGCGGTGCTGGGGTTGATCTGGGCGGGGCTCCTGCATGTGCCGCTGCATGCCAAGACGATCCGGCGCTGGGCGATCGTCTGCGCGCTGGCCTTTGCCGGCGGCACCGTGCTCAGCCTGCAGGCGCATACGACCTATGTGCTCATCGGTTCGCTCGACAAGCGGGTGGCGATCGTCAAGGGCACGCCCAAGGCGCTTGTCGATACCGTCCGCTTCGGCCAGTTCGAAGGTGGCTCGGAAACCGAGATCGGCCTGCGCAGCAGCGCCAGCAACGAACAGGCGCTGGCGCTCGTCGCCGCCGGCGATCAGGTCTCGGGCGCGCTCGTGCCCGCGGCGATCGCCCCGGCCGACCAGCCGGTCCTTTGGCAGACGAGTTTTCTGCCCGACAGGTTCCGGCTGCCCGCGACCTTCCTCTTCGTCGGCGGCATCCTCCTGTCGCTCCTGACCTTCTCGGCCCACCATCACGGCCGCCATCCGCTCTCGGTCTGTGCCGAGTTCTTCATCGACACCGTGCGCGGCATTCCGATGCTGGTGATCATACTCTTCGTCGGCCTGCCCTTCGCCGGGGCGCTCAAGGACGTGTCGGGCGGGACGATCGACATGCCGAACGTGCTGCGCGGCGTGATCGCCATCGCCATCGGCTATTCCGCCTATCTGGCCGAGATCTTCCGCGCGGGGATCGAGGCGGTGCCGCGCGGTCAGGTCGAGGCGGCACGCTCGCTCGGGCTCAACAACTGGAAGGTGGCGCGGCTTGTCGTGCTGCCGCAGGCGCTGAAGATCGTGGTGCCGGCGCTCGGCAACGAATTCATCGCGATCCTCAAGGACACCTCGCTGCTCTCGATCCTCTCGGTGCGCGACGTGACGCAGCGGATGCGCGAGTTCCAGTCGGCGAGCTTCCTGCCGTTCGCGCCATTCAACTCGGCGGCCATCCTCTATGTCTTCGTCACGCTGGCCGCGGCGAGCCTGATCGCGCAGATCGAGCGGCGCTATGACGTCAAGGGGCACTGAAGGCCGGCAGACCGTCGTCATCTCGGGTGCCGCGCGCGGGCTCGGGCGGGCGCTTCTGCGCCAGTGCGCGGCGCGCGGCGACCGGGTGATCGCGCTTTGCCGCCGGCCCGAGGCGCTGGCCGGCGAGCCGGGGATGGTCGAGGCGGTCTGGCTCGATCTGGCCGACGAGACAGCGATCCTCGGGCTTGCCGACAGGCTTGGCGGTACGCCGATCGACCTTCTCGTTCAGAATGCAGCGATCCGGGGCGCGACGGGCGGGCTGGCCGAGGTGTCGGGCGCCGATCTGGCGGCAGTCATGGCCGTGAACGTGCTCGGGCCGCTTCTGCTCACGCGCGTGCTCCGGCCGAACCTGATGGCGGGGTGCGGCCGGACCGTGGCGATGATCTCGAGCCGCGCGGGGTCGATGGCCGAGGGCCTCGACCCCGATGGCGACTATGCCTACCGCTGCTCGAAGGCGGCGCTCAACATGGCGACGCGCAAGCTTGCCTATGACGATCCGGCGCTGACCTTCCTGCTCCTTCATCCCGGCTGGGTGCAGACCGAGATGGGCGGGCCGGATGCCGAAGTTCCGGTCGAGGTCTCGGCGCGCGGCATCCTCGAGCGGATCGCTCTCGCCACTTCTGCCGACAGCGGCACGTTCCGGACCTGGGACGGCCGGCCAGTCGCCTGGTGATCAGGCCACAACCAGCTTGCGGCTGGTCTCGTTCACCGGCAGGTGGACGATGGCCGAGAAGGCACCGATGGCGACACCGATCCACCATACGGCGGTGTAGCTGCCATAGGCGTCATACATGCGGCCGCCGAGCCAGACGCCGAAGAAGCTGCCGAGCTGGTGGCTGAAGAAGACGATCCCGTAGAGCGTGCCCATGTAGCGCAGACCGTAGATATGCGCGACGAGGCCGGAGGTGAGCGGCACGGTGGCAAGCCAGAGCGCGCCCATGACGACCGAGAAGAGGACCACCGTCGTGGGTGTCATCGGCACCAGGATGAAGGCCGCGGCGGCGATGGTGCGGCCGGTGTAGATCGCCGAGAGAAGGTATTTCTTGGAGTAGCGCTTGCCGAGCCAGCCCGCGGTGACCGATCCGACGATATTGGCCAGGCCGATGAGAGAAATCGACATCGCGCCGAGGGCCGAGGTCGTGGCCACGCCAAGAGAGGCGAGTGTGCCCGAGGGGTCGATCGCGCCGCACATCTCGGTGACGAAGGCCGGGAAATGGGCGGTGATGAAAGCGAGCTGATAGCCGCAGGAGAAGAAGCCGAGAAAGATGAGCGTATAGGACGGGTCGCGCAGCGCCTGCTTCAGTACATCGCCCATCGAGGCCTCGAGCTCGGCCCGGCTCGCCGGTTCGGGGGCGCGGATCATCGGCAGAACGAGAAGGGCGGCGAGGATGACGCCGGCGAAGATCACGAACACCGTCTGCCAGGGATAGTACGACAGCAGAATCTCGGCCATCGGCGCGCCGATCACCTGCCCGGCCGAACCGGCCGCGGTGGCAATGCCAAGCGCGAGCGAGCGGTGTTCGGGATGCGCGGCGCGCCCGACGACGGCAAGGATGACGCCGAAACCGGTGCCGGCGATGCCGAAGCCGACGAGGATCTCGAGAAGCTGGTGCTGGCCGGGCGTCACCGCATAGGAGGACAGGAGGAGACCCGCCGCATAGCAGAGCGCGCCCGCGATGATGGCGCGGCGGTCGCCGAAGCGTTCGGCGAAGGCTCCGAAGATCGGCTGGCCGAAGCCCCAGGCAAGGTTCTGGATCGCGATCGCGAGCGAGAACTCCGACCGCGGCCAGTGGAACTCCTCGGCGATCGGGATCTGGAACACGCCGAAACTGGCGCGGATCGAGAAACCGAGCATGATGATGATGCAGCCGGCAATGAGGACCGGCGTGAAGACGGGCGCGCGCGAATGCATGGTGACTCCTGGTCGAGCCCGCGGAGCCTGACGAATGCGCCCGGCGGCGTCAAATCGAGTTTTGTGACGGAGACAATTCCGCGGCGTGGCGGCCGGCAGGCGATCGGTCGCTTTTCCTTCGCCGTCGGGCAGGCTATCGGGAAGGCATGACCGAGACGCTGCTGCAGATCTACGACCGCCGGGTCGGCGAGGGCACGCTGCACGGGGATCCCGTGCAGCGCCTGATCCTGCCCGAGCTGGAGCGGATCCGGACCGAACTGGAAGACGCGGGCGCCGGCAAGTCCCGCTTCGGCGGGCTTCTCGGGCGCCGGCCCAAGGTTGCGGTGCGTGGCCTCTATCTCTGGGGCGGGGTCGGTCGCGGCAAGTCCATGCTGATGGATCTCTTCCATGCGCAGACCGCCATCGCCGACAAGCGCCGGGTGCATTTCCACGCCTTCATGCAAGAGGTTCAGGCGGCGCTGCACGCGGCGCGCAAGACCGGGGTGGACGATGCGATCCGCCCGGTGGCCGAGGCGATTGCGGGGAAGATCCGGCTTCTGTGCTTCGACGAGATGCAGATCACCGACATCGCCGATGCGATGATCGTGGGCCGGCTTTTCCAGATGCTCTTCGACCGCGGCGTGACCGTGGTGACGACCTCCAACAGGCCGCCGGACGATCTCTACAAGGACGGGCTCAACCGTGCGCTCTTCCTGCCGTTCATCGAGCTCCTGAAGGAGCGGATGGAGGTGCGGGAACTTGCAAGCGAGACGGACTACCGCCAGCACCGGCTGCAGGGAGAGCAGGTCTATTTCGTGCCGGCCGGGGCCAGGGCAAGCGCGGCGATATCGGCGATCTGGGACGACCTGACAGGTGGCGAAAGCGCGCCGCTCACGCTCAGCGTGAAGGGCCGCGAGGTCGTGATCCCAGCCTTTCACGGCGGCGTCGCACGGGCGAGCTTCTGGGAACTCTGCGGCAAGCCGCTCGGCCCTGCGGACTATCTCGCGCTCGCTGCGGCGGTGCGGGTGCTGGTCCTGGAGGACATCCCGAATCTCTCGGCCGAGAACTACAACCAGGCGAAACGCTTCGTGACGCTGATAGACGCGCTCTACGAGGCCAGGGTGCGGCTCATCGCCTCGGCGGCGGACGATCCCGAGAAGCTCTATGTCGAGGGCGAAGGCGCCTTTGAGTTCGACCGCACGGCCAGCCGTCTGCGCGAGATGCAGAGCGCGGACTGGGCCGCGACGGCGGGCAACTGAGGCGGTTCAGGCGAGCATGTCGCGCACCATCGGCGCAACGCGGGTGCCATAGAGTTCGATCGAGCGCATGAGCGCGCTGTGCGGCATCGGGCCGGAGGCGTATTTCAGCTCGAACCTCTGTGCGCCGAGGGCGCGCAGGGTCGCGGCGATCCTGGTCGCGACCGTCTCGGGGCTGCCGACATAGAGCGCTCCCTGATCGGCCTCGTGATCGAACTGCGCGCGCGTCATCGGCGACCAGCCGCGTTCGCGGCCGATGCGGTCATGCAGCGCCTTGTAATGGGGCCAGAGCGCTTCGCGCGCGGCCTCGTCGGTGTCACCGACATGGCCCGGCGAATGAATGCCGATCGGTTGCGCCGGCCGCCCGGCCTCGTCGAAGGCGCGGCGGTAGAGATCGGCGAAGGGGCGGAACCGCGCGGCCGCCCCGCCGATGATGGCAAGCATCATCGGCAAGTCGTAGTGCACCGCGCGCATCACCGATTCGGGCGTGCCGCCGACGCCGATCCAGGTCTTCAGCGGCGTGGCGAGCGCAGGGTAGACCGGTTGTGCCCGCAGGGGCGGGCGGATCGTTCCGGACCAGCTGACCCGAGGCTCGCGCAGGAGCCGGGTGAACAGCTCGAGCTTTTCGTTGAAGAGCGTTTCGTAGTCGCGCAGCTCGTAGCCGAAAAGCGGGAAGCTCTCCGTGAAGGAGCCGCGGCCGAGGATCACCTCGGCGCGGCCGTTCGACAGCGCGTTCAGCGTCGAAAAGCGCTGGAAGATGCGGATCGGATCGTCCGATGAGAGCACGGTGACGGCGGTGCCGAGACGGATACGGCGCGTGCGCGCGGCGATCGCGGCCAGGATCGGCTCGGGCGCCGCGATCGCGAAATCGTCGCGGTGATGCTCGCCGAGACCAAGGAAATCGACACCGGTCTCGTCGGCGAGGACGCCCTGTTCGACGACGTCGCGGATCACCGCATCCTGTGGCTTCGCGCGGCCGGCATCGTCGTGGGTGACATCGCCGAAGGTATCAAGGGCAAGTTCGACGGCGGGCATGGGGACACTCCGGGTTTGCGGTGCGGCTGGCCTGAAAATGGCGGGCGGGCGGGGCGGCGGCAATCCCCGTCCGCGCACCAGATCTGTGCGTCAGGGCGCGGGTCAGCCGTTCTCGCGCAGCACATGCCCGGCGAGATAGAGCGAGCCGCAGATCAGTATGCGGGCGCCCGGATCCCCGGCGGCGATGCGCGCGACGGCATCGTGGAGGCTGGTCGCGGTGTCGGCGCGGATGCCGGCGCGGGCGGCGGCGGCCTGGGTTTCCCCGGCCGAAAGCGTGTTGGCCTCTCCCGGGATCGACACCGCGGTCAGGCTGGCCGCCTCGGCCGCGACCGGGCGCAGGTAGCCGGCAATGTCCTTGGTGTTCAGCATGCCGAGGACGAGGTGCGTGGGCTTGTCCGGCATCCGGGCCAGCGTCGCTGCCACCGCGGCGCCACCGGCGGGGTTGTGACCCCCGTCGAGCCAGAGCTCGGAAGTGCCCGCGGCCTCGACAAGCGGGCCGCGGGTGAGGCGCTGCATGCGGGCCGGCCAGTCGGCGCCGGTCACGGCAGCCTCGCAGGCGGCTTCGTCGGCGCCGAGGTGGCGCATCGCCGCCAGCGCGGCGCCGGCGTTGTCGATCTGGTGCGGGCCGGGCAGGTTCGGCAGCGGCAGGTCGAGAAGGCCGTTTTCGTCCTGGAAGATCAGCCGACCGCGTTCCTCGAAGACGTGCCAGTGCTGGCCATGAGCCAGGAGCGGCGCGCCGAGCCGCGCGGCGCGGTCCTCGATCACCGCCAGCCCCTCGGGAGCTTGCGGGCCGACCACGCAGGGCACGCCGCGTTTCAGGATGCCGGCTTTTTCGCCGGCGATCTCGGCCAGCGTCTCGCCCAGGTATTGCTGGTGGTCGATCGAGACGGGGGTGATGATCGTGAGCCGCGGCCGGTCGACCACGTTGGTGGCATCGAGCCTGCCGCCGAGCCCGACCTCGAGGAGCGTCCAGTCCGCCGGCGTTCGCGCGAAGGCCAGCAGCGCGGCGCAGGTCGTGATCTCGAAATAAGTGATCGGGATGCCGCCGTTGGCGCGCTCGCATTCGTCCAGAACCTCGGCCAGATAGGCTTCGGAAATGAGCTCTCCCGCCAGGCGGATACGTTCATGGAACCGCGCGAGATGGGGCGATGTATAGGCGTGGACGCTCTCTCCCCGCGCCTCGAGACCGGCGCGGATCATCGCCTGGGTGGAGCCCTTGCCGTTGGTGCCGGCGACATGGATCACCGGTGGCAGGGCGTGCTCGGGATGGCCAAGTGCGTCCAGCAGCCGCCAGACGCGGTCAAGCGTGAGGTCAATGATCTTGGGATGCAACGCCATCATTCTGGCGAGGATCGCATCGGAACCCTGGGACATCGCTTGCCTCACATCACCTGCGCCGCCGGCGGCGTTCCCGGTTGTCCGGATAGGCGGGACTGCCGTCAAGGGGTGGCGGATTTCGACGCTTCCTTCGATGCGTCCGGCGCGGCGGGTTTGGGCAGTTCGCCCTTCACCGCCATCGGCTGGCGCATCAGCATGCGGACGATGGTGGTCAGCTCGTCCTTCATGGCCTTGCGGTGCGTCACCCGGTCGAGCATGCCGTGATCGAGCAGGTATTCCGACCGCTGAAAGCCCTCGGGCAGCTTCTCGCGGATCGTCTGTTCGATGACGCGGGCGCCGGCAAAGCCGATGAGCGCATTCGGCTCGGCGATCTGCACGTCGCCCAGCATCGCATAGGAGGCGGTGACGCCGCCGGTCGTCGGATGGGTCAGGATCACTATATAGGGCAGGCCCGCATCCTTCAGCAATTCGACCGCGATCGTGGTGCGCGGCATCTGCATGAGGCCGAGGATGCCTTCCTGCATGCGCGCGCCGCCCGCGGCCGAGAAGAGGAGAAGCGGGCGCTTCAGCTTCACGGCGCGCTCGGCGGCGGCGATGACGGCATTGCCGACATACATCGACATCGACCCGCCCATGAAGGCGAAATCCTGCGCCGCCGCGACGATCGGAGTGCGGTTCATCTCGCCCTCTGCGACCAGCATCGCCTCCTTCTCGCCGGTGGCCTTCTGCGCGGCCTTCATGCGATCGGGGTATTTCTTCTGGTCGCGGAAGTGGAGCGGATCGGCGATCGGCTCGGGCACCTTCACCTCGGAGAAGACCCCCCCGTCGAACAGCGCGGCAAAGCGTTCGCGCGGTGTCAGGGCGAGGTGGTGATCGCAGTTCGAGCAGACGTTGAGATTGTCGCTCAGCTCGCGGTGGAAGAGCATGGTCCCGCATTCGGGGCACTTGCTCCAGAGGTTCTCGGGAACTTCACGGCGGGAGAAGAGCGAGTTGATGGTCGGGCGGACGTAGTTGGTGATCCAGTTCATCGTCGCGAGCCTTGGCCGGGGCGGGTTCGGTCTGAGATAAGCCGCGATGCCGGGAAATGCAATCAGACCCTGAGCGCCAGGCGCGCAAGGAGCCAAGAGGCGAAGAGGGCGACGAAGTCGGTGGCGATGTAGGGCGCGAGCGAGCCGCCGGCGACGCCCGGGGCGATCCGCCAGAGAGCGAGACCGTCGAGATTGCCGGCCAGGCAGACAAGCAGGACGGCCGAGACATTGTTGGCGAAGTGCAGTCCGATCGCGGCGCCGAGCCGGCCGGTGCGGGCGGTCAGATCGGCCGCGCAGAGGCCGAACAGAAAGGCCCAGAGAACCACGACGAGGCTGCTCTCGCCGAATTCCGCGGGCGCGTAGTGGGCAAGCCCGAAAAGCGCCGAAGGGATCCCCATCCAGAGGACGCGGGCGGGAAACCGGGCCGCGATCTGCTGTTGCAGATAGCCGCGGAAGACCAGTTCCTCGGCGGTGGTCTGGACGAGAAGCCCGACGAGCGCAAAGGGCAGATAGAAGAGGAAGTCGCCGGTTTCGAGCCCCCGCGTCACCTCCTCGGAGGCGGTGCCGAGCGGCAGCAGGACCACCGAGAGCCCAATGACCGGCAGGCTCACCTGCCAGAATTCGCGCAGCCCTTCACGCGGTCTCGGACCGAAGAGCATCGCTGCCGAGCGGCGGTGGATCGCGCGCACCGCGAAAAGTGCGCCGATGGCAAGGGCGAGGAAGCTGTAGAAGAGCAGGAGCGCCATGCCCGGCGTGTTGCCCTCGGCCATCTGGCGGGCGATGGCGGCGGCGATCCAGCCGCCGTAACGTGCAGTCAGATAGGCCGAGAACAGCATGAGCGCGCCGACATAGACGACGACGATGGTGATCGCGCACAGGACGAGGCGCCACCAGGCCCAGTCGGTCCGCGCGGCGGCGACGAAGGCTTCGTGGGGAAGGTAGGGGCGGGGCAGGGCCGGCATGATCGTCGCGACGCTAGCCCGGCGGCGTCAGGGCCGCAATCGCCCGGTCGCGGGAAACGGGCGGCCGGTGGGGCGCGGTTCCTGAGGCGCGCTTCCCGTGGCGCAGGCCCCCCGGGAAGCGGGATTCGGGCGGTCGGGCGCTTGTGTCGGCGCCGGCGCTCGCCTATTCCAGGGCAAGCCGACACCCGGGAGAGAGCCGATGAAGAACCGCCGTTTCGACAAATCCGTCCTGCCCAGCCGCCATGTGACGGAGGGCCCCGCGCGGGCTCCGCACCGGTCGTATTTCTACGCGATGGGCATTTCCGAGGCGGAGATCCACCAGCCCTGGGTCGGCGTGGCCACCTGCTGGAACGAGGCAGCGCCCTGCAACATCGCGCTGAACCGTCAGGCGCAAGCGGTGAAGATGGGGGTCAAGGCCGGCGGCGGCACGCCGCGCGAGTTCACCACCATCACCGTGACCGACGGCATCGCCATGGGCCATGAGGGCATGCGCTCCTCGCTCGCCTCGCGCGATGCCATCGCCGATACCGTCGAGCTGACGATGCGCGGGCACTGCTATGACGCGCTCGTCGGGCTTGCCGGGTGCGACAAGTCGCTACCGGGGATGATGATGGCGATGGTGCGGCTCAACGTGCCTTCGGTCTTCATCTACGGCGGCTCGATCCTGCCGGGCAAGCTGAACGGCAAGGACGTGGTGGTGCAGGATGTCTTCGAGGCGGTCGGAAAGCACCAGGCGGGCCAGATGAGCGACGCCGAGCTCGATATCCTCGAGCGGGTCGCCTGCCCGAGCGCGGGCGCCTGCGGCGGCCAGTATACCGCCAACACGATGGCCTGCGTTTCCGAGGCGATCGGTCTGGCGCTGCCGAATTCCTCGGGCGCGCCGGCGCCCTATGAGAGCCGCGACCAGTATGGCGAGGCTTCCGGAGCGGCCGTCATGACCC
Organism: Albidovulum sp.; assembly: GCA_020637635.1. Classification (GTDB taxonomy): domain Bacteria; phylum Pseudomonadota; class Alphaproteobacteria; order Rhodobacterales; family Rhodobacteraceae; genus Albidovulum. The sequence continues at coordinate 240,117 of JACKKB010000003.1, read as the reverse complement.
TCATCGAGAAGAACATCCGCGCCCGCGATATCGTCACGCGCAAGGCGCTTGAAAACGCGGCCAGGGTGGTTGCCTGCACCGGCGGGTCGACCAACGGCGGGCTTCACCTGCCCGCGATCGCGCATGAGGCGGGGATCGACTTCGACCTCTTCGATGTCTGCGACATCTTCCGCGACACGCCCTATTTCGTGAACCTGCGGCCGGGCGGCGAATATGTCGCCAAGGACCTCTACGAGGCCGGTGGCGTGCCTGTCGTGATGCGCGAGCTGCGCAAGGCGGGGCTTGTCCACGAGGATTGCATCACCGCAACGGGCCGCACGATCGGCGAAGAGCTCGACCTTGTGGACCGCGCGGTCGACGGCAGGGTCATCTATCCGATCGAGGCGCCGATCACGCCCACCGGCGGGGTGGTCGGGCTGAAGGGCAACCTCGCGCCCGACGGCGCGATCGTGAAGGTTGCCGGCATGTCGGCGGCGGAACAGGTGTTTTCCGGCCCGGCGCGGGTCTTCGAATGCGAGGAAGATGCGTTCGAGGCGGTCAAGGCGCGCGGCTACAGGGAGGGCGAGGTCATCGTCATCCGCAACGAAGGTCCGGCGGGCGGGCCGGGCATGCGCGAGATGCTCGCCACCACGGCGGCGCTTTCGGGTCAGGGCATGGGCAAGAAGGTCGCGCTCATCACCGATGGCCGCTTCTCGGGCGCGACGCGGGGCTTCTGTGTCGGCCACGTGGGGCCGGAGGCGGCGCACGGCGGACCGATCGCGCTGTTGCAGAACGGCGACATGATCACGCTTGACGCGATCAAGGGCGAATTGTCGGTGGCGCTTTCGGAGGAAGAACTGGCAAGGCGCAAGGCCGAATGGAAGGGCCCGCGCGAAACTCAGTATGCCACCGGGGCGCTGTGGAAATACGCCCGGCTTGTCGGCGGGGCGCGTCAGGGGGCGGTCACCCATCCGGGTGCGAAGTCGGAGCGGCATGTCTACATGGACCAGTAAGCCGGCCAGGCGCCTCTGCCGGGCGCTGGCGCTGGCGCTGGCGGTCGCCGGCCCGGCCGTCGCCGAGGACAGCGCGCCGCGGGCGGTCTCGGTGTCGCAGGGCGGGCTCGTCGTGACCGGGCCGAGCGGCTACTGCGTCGACATGCATGCCTCGCGCGACGGGACGGCCGGTGCCTTCGTCCTCTTCGGAACCTGCGCGGCACTGTCGGGCAAGTCGGGGTTCGGCCGGCCGTCGCGGCCCGGGGTTCTGACCGCTTCGGTGATCGACGGCGCGCCGGCAGAGGGGATCGCCTCGCTCCTGCCCGAGATGGCCGCGTTCTTCGCCACGCCGGCCGGCAAGCGCGCGCTGAGCCGCAGTGGCAATCCGGAAACGGTCGAACTGCGCGGCAGTTACATCGAGGGCACCACGCTCTATCTCGATATCGTCGACCGCGCCGCCTCGGCTCAGCGCGTGGCGCCCGGCTACTGGCGCGCGGTTCTGGCGCTGAACGGGCGAACGGTCTCGCTGAGCGTCATGAGTCTCGCAGACGACCCGCTCGGCGAAAGCGAGAAGCGCAGGCTCCTGCAATCCTTCGTTGCGCGGATGAAGTCGGCGAACGGGGCGGGGCTCTTCTGAATGTGCCGTCTTGCCGGTGACGCGGAAAAAGCCGGCTCGGGACGGGCAAATTGTTTCCACTGTCCGCCGGAGTCGCTACACCTCAGGCTGTGATGGCAATCCGATTTGACCAGCTGCTGGACCAGATTCTGCTGCGGCGTGCCCTGGCGCGCTGGCGGCAGGCGGCTTGTCGTGCGGAAACTGCGCCGCTCTCGACCCTGCGAGGTCTGCGCGGACAGGCGCGCCAGTTCCGGCGCGAGGTCGACAGCTTCCTGCATGTGGCCGAGGGACGGCTGGCGCTGCCGGCGATCGGATCGAACGCGATCCGCAAGCCGCTCCTGGCGGACTGGGCCTGGCGGCCGGAGCTCTGGCGCGGACCGATCAGCCCGCCGGGGCTTGCCGCGGTCGAGAACCGGTCGCTCTTCGGGGCCGAGACGAAGATCTTCCACGACTGCACGCAAAGCGAACTGACCGTGCGGCAACTGCGCAACACGCGCGAAAGCGACCTTGCCCCCTACGGATTGCGCATGGACGTGTTCCGTTTCGACGGGTCCTTCCTGTCGGTCGTGCTCGATCTGCCGGAAGAGTCGGTGCGCGGGCTCACGCTGCGCCATGTGATCCGGCTCGACGCCGTGGTCGAGCTTGAGAAGCCGCTCGAGATCTTCGTCCGGCTCAACATCAAGCACGGGCCGAACACCGAGCAGTTGGTGCGCGAGATGCCGTTGCAATCGAGCGAAGCCTTCGTCGAATTCGACCTCGCCTATTCGCGGATGAACGAGCGGCGGATCGAGCGTGCCTGGGTCGATCTCATCTTCGAGGGGCCCGAGATGAACCAGATCGTGCTGCGGGACGTGACGCTCAGCCGTCGTCCGCGGGCCGAAGTGTGAGGGGACAAGGATGAGCGACCCGGTCATTGCCTCGGCGCGCATTCGCGCTGGTCGCTGGGAGGCAGAAATCGCCAGCGACGCCGAGACGGCACCCCGGATCGAGGTCTGGCATCTCGAGAGCCAGCTCGGCGGCGTTGCCGTCGGCGCCCGGCGCGGTGACGGAACCTGGCCGGTCTCGGTGCCGATTCCGGCCGATCTTCTCGGCGACGGCGTGCAGACGTTCCTGGTTCGCGATGCCGCGACGGGCGACCGGATCGGCGCCTTCACGATCGTCACCGGCGCGCCGCTCGAAGATGATATCCGTGCGGAGATCGACCTGCTCCGGGCCGAGCTCGACATGCTGAAGAAGGCGTTCCGGCGCCACTGCATCGAGACCGGTGGCTGAGGGCTGCCCGCATGACGCAGCGTCGTGCGTGACCGGCGCGCGGGGCCGTCGCACAGTCTGCCGACCGCAAGGAGAGCCGCCATGACAGCCTACCCGCATCTTCTGTCGCCGATCACGCTCGGCCATCTGACGCTGCCCAACCGGGTGCTCATGGGGTCGATGCACACCAACCTGGAGGAGCGCGGCGACTGGAACCGGGTGGCCGAGTTCTATGGCGCGCGCGCCCGCGGTGGCGTCGGGCTGATCGTCACTGGCGGCATGGCACCCAACCGCGAGGGCGCCATCGCGCCGGGCGCCGCGGGGCTCTTTTCGGCCGAGGACATCGCCAACCATAGGACCGTGACCGACCGCGTGCACGATGCGGGCGGACGGATCGCCATGCAGATCCTGCACGCGGGCCGCTACGCCTATAGCCCCGAATGCGTGGCGCCGTCGTCGATCAAGTCGCCGATCACCCCCTTCGCGCCGCGGGCGCTCGACGCCGCCGGGATCGAGAAGCAGATCGCCGATATCGCGACCGCGGCCGCGCGGGCACGCGAAGCGGGCTATGACGGGGTCGAGGTGATGGGCTCCGAGGGGTATTTCCTGAACCAGTTCCTCGTTGCCCATACCAACCGGCGCGACGACGACTGGGGTGGCAGCGTCGAGAACCGGATGCGGCTGCCGGTCGAGGTGGTTCGCCGGGTGCGCGCCACGGTGGGCGCGGATTTCGTGATCGTCTACCGTATTTCGCTCCTCGATCTTGTGCCGGACGGTCAGTCCTGGGACGAGGTGGTGCGGCTGGCGCGGGCCATCGAGGCGGCCGGCGCCTCGGTCCTGAACACCGGCATCGGCTGGCACGAGGCGCGGATCCCGACGATTGCCACGAGCGTGCCGCGCGGCGCCTTTGCCTGGGTCACGAAGAAGCTCATGGGCAAGGTCTCGATTCCGCTGATCACCTCGAACCGGATCAACACGCCCGACGTGGGCGAGGCCGTCCTGGCCGAGGGCGCGGCCGACATGATCTCGATGGCGCGGCCGTTCCTGGCCGACCCGGATTTCGTGGCCAAGGCAGCGGCAGGCCGGGCCGACGAGATCGCGCCCTGCATCGCCTGCAACCAGGCCTGTCTCGACCATATCTTCGAGGGCAAGGTCGCGAGCTGTCTCGTCAATCCGCGCGCCTGTCACGAAAGCGACTTCGCGCACCGTGCCGCCGGGCGGCGCAAGCGCGTGGCCGTCGTGGGCGCCGGGCCGGCCGGGCTGGCCGCCGCGCTTAGGCTCGACGAGCGCGGCCACGAAGTGGTGCTCTTCGAGCGCGCGGACGCGGTAGGCGGTCAGCTCAACCTGGCGCGCAGGGTGCCGGGCAAGGAAGAGTTCGACGGGCTCGTCGCCTGGTTCGAGACCATGCTCGCCAAGAGCGGGGTCACGCTGCGGCTTGGCGAGGAGGCCCGGGCCGGTTCGCTTGGCGGCTTTGACGAGATCGTCGTCGCGACGGGCGTGCAGCCGCGCGATCCGGGGATCCCGACGGAACCCGGGGCGCGGGTGCTGGGGTACCGCGAGGTGCTTGCCGGCGCAGCCGTGGGTGAAACCGTCGTCATCGTCGGCGCGGGGGGGATCGGCTTCGATGTGGCCGAGTTCCTCACCCAGACCGGCACGAGCGCCACGCTGCGGCCGGCGGACTGGCGTGCCGAATGGGGTGTCGCCGACCCCGAGGTGCGGCGCGGCGGGCTCGCCGATCCGGTGCCGGAGCCGGCCGCGCGGCAGGTCACGCTTCTGCAGCGCAAGCCCGAAAAGCCGGGGCGCCGGCTCGGCAAGACGACCGGCTGGATCCACCGTGCCGCGTTGCAGGCGCGTGGCGTGACGATGACGGGGGGCGTCAACTACGAGCGGATCGAAGCCGGCGGCATCGTCGTCTCGACCGGGCCGGAGCGGGCCGGGCCACGACTCATCGCCGCCGATACCGTCGTTCTCTGCGCCGGGCAGGTCAGCGAGCGCGCGCTTGCAGATGCGCTCGCCTCGACCGGGGCCCGCGTCCATGTGATCGGTGGCGCAGATGTGGCAGCCGAGCTCGATGCCAAGCGTGCCATCGACCAGGGAATGCGTCTGGCCTCGACGATCTAGGGCAGTTCCCCGAGCGGGTTTGGAACCGGTCGGCGGAATCTTGCCATACTGGTTCCCGACAATACCGCAGTGTTGTCCGGCGACCTCCGCAATATTGCCCGATTTGGCCGCGATACCCATCCACGGCGGGCAATGTAGATGACGGGTGCACAATGGACCGACTTACGGAAATGGAGGCTTTCGCCACCGTCGTAGACCAGGGGGGGTTTACGGATGCGGCGAAAAAGATGGGGATTTCGAAATCTGCGGTGTCGAAACACGTATCGTCGCTCGAGGCGCGTCTTGGCGCGCGGCTCCTGAACCGGACGACCCGCCGTGTTTCGCCGACCGAAATCGGCCTTGCCTATTATGATCGCGCCCGCCGCGTGCTCAATGATGCCGGCGAGGCCGATGCACTCGTGACCTCGATGCAGTCGGCGCCCTCGGGGCTCCTTCGGATATCGGTCGCGACCGATTTCGGGGTGAACCTCCTGTCGCCGATCCTGGGGGATTTCCTGCTCGAATATCCCGAGATCACCGTCAACATGGTTCTGAACAACCGCTATGTGGAGCTGATCTCTGAGGGGTTCGACATGGCGATCCGTGTCGGAGAGCTAGAAGACAGCACATTGCGGGCCCGCAAGCTGACCGAGACTGCCCGTCGCATGGTCGGCGCCCCGAGCTACTTCGCCAAATACGGCCGCCCGCAGAAGATCGACGATCTGAACGAACACAAGCTGCTGCACTATTCCAATCAGGCCGCCGGCAACGTCTGGAAGATCACGGCACCTTCGGGGGAAAAGCGCCAGGTCCGCACCGCCGGCTGGCTTACCGTCAACGACGGCCAGTCGCTTCTGAATGCGGCGGTCTCCGGGCTCGGCATCGCCTATCTGCCCTCCTTCCTCTATTCCGACGCGATGAAGAAGGGTCTTGTCGAAGAGGCGATCCCCGATCTGCCCTTCGAGACGCTCGGCATCTACGCGGTCTATCCGCCGGGACGCTTCACCCAGCCAAAGGTGCGTTCCTTCATCGATTTCCTGGCCCAGTCCTTCGCGGAAAAGGGTCCGACGAACTGGTAAGTCTCTTTCGGCGTTGGGTAGTGTGGTTCCCGGAAACGGGTCAGCGGGTCGAAGCCAGGGTGGCTTCGACCCGTCTGTTTCGGGTGCGTCCCTCCGCCGTCAGATTCGAGGCCACGGGGCTCAGGTAGCCGACGCCCTCGGCCGACAGCTGCCGCGGGTCGGCGCCATAAGCGCTGACGAGCCGGTCCATCACCGACTGCGCGCGGGCCCTGGAGACTGCGATGTTGGCGTCGAGCGACCCTACCGCGTCGGTATGGCCGACAAGCACGACGGCCGCCTCCGGGTTCGCCTTCAGGAAGGCCGCGAGCGCCTCCAGCGAGGCATAGTCGCCGGCCTCGAGCGCGCTAGATCCGGTGGCAAAGCCCAGATCGCCGAGCACAACCTTGCCGGTGCCGGTCAGCGCGCGGGCGAGGTCGCTCTCGTCTTTCGGCGCCGGATCGCCGGTCGCGGGATGCGCCGCGCCTGTGGAGACGACGCCGGGCGCCGCCGTGCCGGCGCTGCCGATCTGGACGATCTCGACGAAACCGCTGTCGGACGAGCGGCTGACGAGAATCGCGAGATAATCGCTTCCGCCCTCGCGCCGGCGTTCGGCCGAGAGGAACCGGAAATCGCCGAGATCGACATGCATCTCGGGTTCCGGCAGCACGTCGACTGCAAAGCGGAAATCGAAACCGCCGCAGTCGGCGGTCGCACATTCGTAGAGCAGGCGATAGCCCTCGGCGCCGAGCTGGTCGCGCAGGGGTGCCAGAAGCGCGAGCGTGGTCAACGTGGCATCGTCGACGCGCCAGGCGGTGCGCGTGACGCGACCCTCGGTCGTGATCGTGTCGAGCGTGCCGGCCTTCCAGGGGCCGACCGGCAGGGAATAGCTGTCGGGGGATTGCGTCAGTTCGGCGGCATGGTCCGCCGGGTATGGCAGCGTCAGCGCGGCTGCGGCGACGGGCAAGGCCGCGGCGAATGCAAACGCAGCGGCAGCCGGCCTCACCGATGGGCTCCGTGATATTCCGGGTTCGGTTCCATTCCGGTGGCCGAGGCAATCCGGTTGGTCATGTTGAAAAAGCCGGTCACGGACGCAATGTCCCAGATGTCCCGTTCGCCGAAGCCGGCATCGCGCAGCGCCGCGCGGTCTTGCTCCTCGACCTTGCTCGACGCGGTGGTGAGCTTTTCCGCAAACTCGAGCATGGCGCGCTGGCGGGGCGAGAGCAGCGCGACGCGCCAGTTCATCACCAGCGCCTCGCCCAGAACCGGATCGCCGGACAGTTCGCGCACCGCGGCGCCGTGGGCGACCTGGCAGTACCAGCAGCGATTGATCGACGAGACCGCGACCGCGATCATCTCGCGGTCGAGCTTGGTCAGGCCGCTGTCGGCGAGCATGAGGTCGTTGTACATCGCAGAAAAGGCGTTGAGCTTGTCGATGTCGAACGCATAGGCGCGCAGGACGTTCGGCACCAGGCCGAGCTTCTCGCTGCACAGGTCGAAGAATTTTTGCGTCCTCTCGGGTAGCGGATCGACCATCGGCAGGTCGAGTGCGGTCGCGCGGTCTGATGTTCCGGTCATGAGCTGCCTGTCTCCCCCGGGGGCTTGATGCGATAGTGATAGCGTCCCACGGCCTCCATGCCGAGGGAAGCATAGAGCGCGTTCGCGGCGGTATTCGCTTCGGTCACGAGGAGCGCAAGCCGGTGCGCGCCCGCCGCGTGGGCCCAGGCGGCCGCGGCGCGCGCGAGATGGGCGGCCACGCCCTTGCGGCGCAGCCGCGGCGCGGTCCAGAGCGCGTGGATCATCGCCGAACCGTCATGGATCGCCGCGAAGGCAACCCCTGCGGCGCGGTCTTCGATGCGGCCGAGGAGCGCCGTTCTGGGACCTGCCACGCGCGCCATGACGGCGCGACGGGCGGGGCCGATGCCGCCTTCCTCCCAGAGTTCGTCCATGATCGCGAGCGGCGGCCAGAGTGCGAAGGTTGCAAGGAAGGGCGGCGGCGGTTCGGCCACACTGGCGGTGCTGCCGGCATAGATGCGCACCGGGTCCTTCACCACGTAGCCGCGGGCGGCCAGTTCGGCATCGAGCGCCTCGTCACCCGGGCGGATCATGAAGAGCGCAGGCTGGCCGAGCCCTGCCTGCGCGGCCTCGGCCGCCTCGAGATCCTTCTTGCTCCAGCCAGGATCGGCAAGCGTGGCCGCGGAGACCCGGTTGCCGCCGCCGGCGCCCTCGCGCACCAGAAAGGCGCCGGCGGGGTGCAGGCGCGCCGCCGGCCAGGTCGCGTCGCCGAGCGTGAACCAGTCGCTCATGTTCCGCTCTCGGGAAAGAGCGCGGCGAGGCGCGCCACCGCAAGGTCGAGCCGTGCCGCTTCGGTGCCGCGGATGACGACATTCGCACCGTAGGCGCCGTTCTGGATGAACGGATAGGAGCCGAAGCTGAGGTCGGCGAACTCGGCGGCAAGCGCGCCGAGCGGCGCGGCGATGACGCCCTCGCCGCGGTTGATCCGGAGCGTCTGCGACAGGAGCGGCCGGCCGCCGGTGAGACGGGGCAGGAGCGAGGCGACCATGGCCTGAAAGATGCTCGGCACGCCGGCCATCACATGGACGTTGCCAAGGCTGAACCCCGGCGCGATCGAGACCGGATTGTCGATGAGCGCGGCGCCTTCGGGGATGCGCGCCATGCGTTGCCGCGCGGCGTTGAACTCTAGCCCCTGGCGGTCGTAGTGCGCGGCCAGAAGCGCGCGAGCATCGTCGCGGACGTCAAGCGGCAGGCCGAAGGCGGCCGCGACCGCGTCGGCGGTGATGTCGTCATGGGTCGGGCCGATGCCGCCCGAGGTAAAGACATGGTCATGCGTCCCGCGCAGCGCGTTCAGTGCCGCAACGATGGCGCCGTGGTCGTCGGCGACAAAGCGCGCCTCGCGGAGGTCGATCCCCATGCGACAAAGCTCGCCGGCGAGGTGATGCATGTTGGCATCGCGGGTGCGGCCCGAGAGGATCTCGTCGCCGATGATCAGAATCGCCGCCGTCGGGTTGGTCATTTCGGGGTCCTCCGCCGTCTGAACGGATATAGGCCGGTCGCGCCGGAGGCGGAAGCCCCGCACTGGCCAAAGCGGGATTCGTTCACTATCTAATCGGGCAAGAGACGAAAGGAGAGGCCGTTGGACGATCCGCGCGGACGCCTGACAAAAGACGGGATACGGATTCACGAAGCGGGCGACTTCGCCGGCATGCGCGTGGCCGGCCGGCTTGCGGCGGAGATCCTCGACGACGTCGCCGCCCTCGTCGAGCCGGGCGCGACGACGGCGATGCTGGACGATTTCATCCGCGAAAGGGTCACCGCCGCCGGTGCCGTGTCGGCAACGATCGGCTATCGCGGCTATCAGCATGCCTCCTGCATCTCCGTCAATCACGTGGTCTGCCACGGCATCCCGGGTGCGAAGGTCCTGAAGGACGGCGACATCCTCAACATCGACGTCACCGTGATCGTCGACGGCTGGTTTGGCGACACGAGCCGCATGTATGCCGCGGGCGCGATGCCGCGCAAGGCGGAGCGGCTGGTGCAGGTTACCCATGACGCGCTGATGCTCGGCATCGAGGCGGTGCGTCCCGGCGCGACCTTCGGCGACATCGGCCATGCGATCCAGTCCTATGTCGAGGCGCAACGGATGAGCGTGGTGCGCGATTTCTGCGGCCACGGGCTTGGCCGGGTGTTCCACGCGCCGCCGAACGTGCTGCACTACGGCCGCCCCGGCTCCGGGCCGCGGCTGGAAGAGGGAATGTTCTTCACCATCGAGCCGATGGTGAACCTCGGCCGGCCAGAGACCAAGGTGCTGGCCGACGACTGGACCGCGGTGACGCGCGACAAGTCGCTCTCGGCGCAATTCGAGCATTCGGTCGGCGTCACGGCGACGGGGGTCGAGATCTTCACGCCCTCGCCCGCCGGCCGTTTCCACCCGACGCGGTAGCGCCCTTCAAGGGTCGATCAGGCGTGCCTGTCACACCGCCCGCTCAAGGATCGTCACATGCGTCTCGCCATAGCGGCGCCGGTCGCGTTCCGCGTAGCCGGGCGGGATCGCAGGTGCGCTGCCCTCCTCCCAGACGACAAGCGCACCGGGCGCGAGCCAGCCGCCCTCGATGAGCGAGGCGAGCGCGGCCTCGCCAAGCCCTTGGCCATAGGGCGGGTCGAGGAAGACGAGCCCGTAGCCCGGGCCCCGGTTCGGGCCCATGCGGGTCGCGTCGCGGCGCCAGACATCGCTGACGCCCATGGCCTGCATCTTCTCGACATTCTGTCGCAGGAGCGCGCGTGCGGCGGTGCCGTCGTCGACGAAGGCTGCGCGCGCGGCGCCGCGGCTCAGCGCCTCGAGCCCGAGCGCGCCCGTGCCGGCGAACAGGTCGAGGACGCGCGCGCCCGCGACCGGATTGCCATAGGGGCCGTTCATCAGGAGGTTGAAGATCGCCTCGCGCACGCGGTCCGATGTCGGGCGCAGATGTGCGGCGGCATCGCCCGCACCGACCTCGGCGAGCTTCAGGCCGCGCCGCGTGCCGCCGATGATCCTCATGCCTTCAGGAGCGGCTTCAGGTCGACGCCGGGGTCGGCGATGACGGCGGGGTCGGGCGACCGGCCGGCCTCGATAAGGCGCTTGCCGATCATGTAGGCGCGGGCGTCGTTCATCGCGTCGAGCGCAAGAAGCTCGCCGCCTCGGTAATACCAGATGCTGCGGATCCCGGCGCCGCCATCGCGGATGACGGTGCGATCATATCCGGTGTTGAGCCCGGCAATCTGCAGCTTCACGTCATACTGGTCGGACCAGAACCAGGGTCGCGCGACATAGGGATCATTGCCACCGAGCATGTTGCCGGCGACAAGTTCCGCGTGGTCGATCGCATGGCCGACGCTCTCGAGTCTGAGGCGGCCCGCCCCGTGGGGGAACGACGCGCAGTCGCCAGCTGCCCAGACATCGGGTGCCGAGGTGCGTCCGGCCGCATCGGTCCGGATGCCGTTCTCGGTGGCGATGCCGGCGGCCTCGGCAAGCGCGGTGGAGGGCAGGATGCCGATTCCGCAGATGATGAAATCGGCTGGCAGTTCGGTTCCGTCGGCCAGCACGGCGCCTGTCACCCGATCTGCGCCCGACAGCCGCGCAAGGGCGGTGCCTTCGAGGATCGACACTCCATGGGCACGGTGGAGGGAGCGGAAATACTCTGCCGTCTGCTCGGAAGCGACCCGTTGCAGGATCCGCGGCGCGGCTTCCAGCACGGTCACATCGAGGCCGAGCTTGGCGCCGACGGAAGCGGCCTCGAGCCCGATGTAGCCGCCACCGATGATCACCAGCCGGCGCCCGGCGCGGAAGTCGGGCGCCATGCGGTCGGCATCGCAGAGCGTGCGAACGGTGTGGACGCCCTCGAGACCACCTCCGATCGCGGCAGGCAGGCGGCGCGGCACCGAGCCGGTGGCAAGAACGAGCTGGTCGTAGCCGATCACCTCGTCGCCGAGCCGGATGGTGTGGCCCGCGGTGTCGATCGCGCTGACCGGGGTGCCGAGCCTGAGGGTGATCTCGTGTTCTTCCCAGAAACTCGGCGCGCGCAGGTAGAGCCGGTCCAGATCCATCTCGCCGAGGAGGTAGGCCTTGGAGAGCGGCGGGCGCTGGTAGGGGGGCGCGGGTTCGTCTCCGATGAGCGTCAGCGGCCCGCCGTAGCCGAGCGTGCGCAGCCTTGCCGCGAGCGATGCGCCGGCCTGGCCGGCGCCGATGATGACGATCCCTGTCATGCGTTTCTTTCTGGTCTCGTGCCGGACGAAACCTATATCTTCAACTTGGGAAAACGCAACGCGAAGGAAAGAGACATGACGATTGCAGTAGGTGACAGGCTGCCGGAGGCGACGCTGCTGGCCATGGGTGCCGGCGGGGTCGAAAAGGTCGATCTGGGCGCACGGCTGAAGGGGCGCCGGGTGGCGATCTTCGGCCTGCCGGGCGCCTATACCGGGACCTGTTCGACGGCGCATGTGCCAAGTTTCATCCGCACCAGGCCACAGTTCGACGCCAAGGGCGTGGACGAGGTCATCTGCGTTTCGGTCAACGATCCCTTCGTGATGAAGGCCTGGGGCGAGGCGACCGGCGCCACGGCGGCCGGGATCACCATGCTCGGCGATGCGGGCGGGGCGTTCACCGCGGCGATCGGGCTGGACTTCTCCAATCCCGACGTGGGATTTGCCGGGCGTTCAAAGCGCTACGCGCTTCTTGCCGAGGACGGGGTCGTGAAGGTGCTGCACCTCGAGGCCAGCCCCGGCGTCTGCGAGCGTTCGAGCGGCGAGGCACTTCTGGCGGAGATCTGAGCGCCTGGCCTATCCGGCGCGCCCGGCGTGGAGTTCGCACAGGCACTGCACCGGCGCGCCGTGATCGGTCTGAACCTCGGTGTCGCCGGCCAGCCGGTCCATCCGGGTCGCGAGCGCAAGATCGAGGGCCGAAAGACCGGCGCAGTCGTGCGTGGTCAGGGTCACGTCCACAACGTTGTAGATATTGGTCCATTCCGGGTGGTGGTTCAGCTTTTCGGCCGCAAGTGCCGCGCGCGCCATGAAGCCCCAGGCCTCGGAGAAAGTGCGGAATCGCCAGATCTTGCGGATCGCGTCACGATCCTCGACGGCTTGCCAGCCGGTCGCGCCGAGCGACGGCAGGCCCGCTTCGCGTTCGGAGGTCGTCAACAGGGTCGCCATCACGCCTCCTGCTTCGGCATGGCGGCGTTGTCGGCCGCGTTCGCACGCAGATAGGCGGGCCGCGCGCTCAGCCGGGTCCAGTAGCTCGAGAAGGCCGGCCGCGGCTCGATCGTGCCGAACTGCATGCCCCAGCCGATCTGCGAGCCGGTCGCGACATCGGCGGCCGAGAAGGCTTCGCCGGCCAGATAGGGCCTCGCTTCCAGCGCCGCCTCGAGCGCGTCGAGCATCACCGGCAGCGGGCGGAAGCCAACGGTTCGTGCCCGCTCCGGCGGAACCTCGAAGCCCAGAGCCTTGTTGATGATCCCGGCCTCGAGAGGACCCGAGCCAAAGAAGAGCCAGCGGTAGTAGGCGCTTCGGTCCGCCGGTGCGAGCCCAGCGGCGGGGAAGCTGTCGGCGAGATAGGCACAGATCGCGGCATATTCGGTGACGATGCGCGTGCCGTGGACAAGTGTCGGCACCTTGCCCATCGGGTTCAGCGCGAGAAACTCGGGCGCCTTCATCGTCGTGTCGTAGTCGAGATAGCGGACCGTGAAGGGTTCGGCGATCTCCTCCAGCATCCAGCGCGCGATCCGGCCGCGCGACATCGGGTTGGAATAGAGCGTAAGGGGCTCGGACACCGGCGACTCCTGCGGACCGACTGAGGCCGCCATTCTCGGCGAGACGCGCCGGTTCTGCAATGGCCATGCGGGCTAGCCGCCGCCGGTTCCGCGACGAAAGGGGCCGTAGCCTGTCATGATCTCGATATCCTCGCCGACGGCGCGGGTCTCGGCGTCGAGATAGCGTGCGACCGCCTCGCGGAAGGAGGGGTCAGCGATCCAGTGCAGCGAATGGGTGGGGCGGGGCAGGTAGCCGCGGGCGAGCTTGTGTTCGCCCTGCGCGCCGGCCTCGACCCGGGCGAGGCCGGCGTCGATGGCGAAATCGATCGCCTGGTAATAGCAGCATTCGAAATGCAGGAACGGGTGTTCTTCGATGGCGCCCCAGTAGCGACCGAAGAGCGTGTCGCGGCCGATGAAGTTGAGCGCACCGGCAATCGGGCGTCCGTCGCGCTCGGCGAGGATCAGGAGCACGTCGTCGCGCATCGTCTCGTGGAGCGCGCCGAAGAAGGCGCGTGTCAGGTAGGGACGGCCCCATTTGCGGCTGCCGGTGTCCTGGTAGAAGGCCCAGAAGGCTTCCCAGTGCCGCTGTTCGATCGCCCCTCCGGTGAGGTGACGGATGGTGCCGCCGAAGCCGCCGGCACCGGCGCGTTCCCTGCGGATCGCCTTGCGCTTGCGCGAAGAGAGTGCGGCGAGGAACTGGTCGAACCCGGCATAGCCGTCGTTCAGCCAATGGAACTGCTGGGTCGTGCGGCGCAGGAATCCCATCGCGGCGCCGGCCACAGCCTCGGCTTCGGTGCAGAAGGTCACATGGGCGGACGAGAGGCCGTTGCCGGAGGTCACGCGCACCAGCGCCTCGCAGAGTGCCGCGCGGCCGGTGGTCTCCAGTCCGGGGCGGGTCAGAAACCGCCGTCCGGTTGCCGGGGTGAAGGGGACCGCTGCCTGAAGCTTCGGATAATAGCGCCCGCCCGCGCGCTCGTAGGCCTCGGCCCAGCCATGGTCGAAGATATACTCGCCCTGGCTGTGGGCCTTGGCGTAGAGCGGCATCACCGCGACGAGTTCGCCGTCGTGCCGGGCAACGAGGTGATGCGGCTCCCAGCCGGTGGCGGGGCCGACCGAGCCGGAGCGTTCGAGCGCGGCGAGGAACCGGTGGGTCGTGAACGGGTCCACCGGGCGGCCGCCCGAGGCGGTTTCCGGGCAGGCGCAGGCATCCCAGTCGGCAGCGGGCAGGGCTTCGATGCGATCCAGCATCGTCACCTCGATGGCATCTGCGTTCACGGGGCGGGGTCCTCTTCCGGCGACGTGCGGTTCAGGCCGGCAAGGCTGCGGGGTAGTCTTCGAAGGTCACGTTTTCGGCCACCGCGCGGGCGATGCGTTCCGCCTCCGGCGAGCGGATCGTCCAGGTCAGGACGGCGATGCCCGCGGCCTTCAGCTCGGCCACGCGCGGCGAGGCCAGATCGGCGGCTTCGTGCGCGATGAAGCTTGCCCCGGTGCGTGCGATATCGGGGATGGCGCGGAGCCGGTCGCGGGCGGCGGCGGGCAGGAGCGGCCAGTCCTCGGCCCGGTAGGCCGAGGTGGTGATGCCGCGCGGCAGGTCGGGCGCCGCCCCGGCCAGTGCAGCGACCGAGTTGGGGTTGAACGACATGAGCGCCACCGGCCCGGGGTAGCCCCGCAAGACGGAGGCGACGGCGGCCTCGAGGGCGCCCACGTTCGGTCCCATGGTGCCGTCCTGGTCCTTGATCTCGATCAGGAGCGGCACGCGGCCGGCGACAAGGTCGAGCGTTTCGGCGAGGGTGGGGATGGTTTCGGCGCTGCCGGCAAGAGGCAACCGGCCAAGCTCTGCCGCGGTGCGCCCGGCGGTGCGGCCGGCGGTGCCGGTCAGACGGCGCAGGTCGTAGTCGTGAAAGACCATCGGCACGCCGTCGGCCGAGGGCTGGATGTCGCATTCGATGCCATAGCCGGCGGCGGTCGCGGCGGCAAAGGCGGCGCGCGAGTTCTCGGGGCGGTTCGAGGCGCGGTCGTGGTAGCCGCGGTGTGCCAGCGGCGTCGTCAGGAAGACCGGGGGCAGCGGCACCCGTCCGGCGGTCATCAAGCGACCTGGAAGACTGCCTCGATCTCCACCGCGACGCCGAGCGGCAGCGCCGGCGCAGAGACCGCGGCACGCGCATGGCGCCCGGCGTCGCCGAGCAGTTCGACCATGAGGTCGGAGCAGCCGTTGATCACTTTCGGCTGGTCGGTGAAATCCGCGGTGGAGTTGACGAAGCCGGTCAGCTTGACGACCCGGCGGATGCGGTCGAGATCGCCGCCAAGCGCGGCACGGGCCTGCGCCAGCAGGCTCATCCCGCAGCGCCGGGCGGCTTTGGCGCCCTCTGCCACGTCCATGGTGTCTCCAAGCCGGCCCCGGATCAGCCCCTCCGGCCCCTGGCTGATCTGGCCCGAGACGAAGAGAAGATCGCCTGCCTGGACGAAGGGAACGTAGTTGGCCGCAGGCGCGGGTGCGTCGGGCAATACCAGCCCGAGATCCTTCAGCCGTGCCTCGATCCTGCCCGCCATGCCGCGTCCTCCGATTCTTTCTTCCGGGCGAGGTTAGCTGCCGGGCGTCCGGGGGGAAAGCCCCGACCGGCGGCGTCCCGGGGGTCCACGGGGTCAGCTTTCGCGGAATGCGCGGTTGAAGTATTCGGCAAGGGGTTTCAGCAGATAGGCAAGCGGCGTGCGGTCGCCGGTGCGGATGAAGACCTCGACCGGCATCCCCGGCACGATCGTCCGCGTGCCGAGCTTGGCCAGTTCGCCGGCATCGAGACGGATCTCGGCACGGTAAAAGCTCGACCGCGTCGCCTCGTCGGTGAAGGCGTCGGGCGAGAGCCGCGTGACCTGGCCGAAAAGCTCCGGCGTCGTGCGGCTGTCGAAGGCGGCGAAGCGCAGCGTCACCGGCTGACCCAGACGCACCTCGTCGACATGGATCGGCGAGACGCGGCTCGCGATCACCAGCGGGCGGTCCTGCGGCACGATGTAGAGGATCGGTTCCGCCGGGCGCAGGACTGCGCGCGGGGTCGTGACCTGAAGCGCATAGACGATACCCGCCACCGGGGCGCGGATGTCCAGCCGCTCGATCTGCTCGCTGAGCGCGCGGCGCCGTTCGGCCAGTTCAAGCTCGCGGTACCCGAGATCGCGCAGCTCGCTGTTGGCCTCCTCGCGCTTGACGGCGCCGAGCTTGAGGATCTCGATGTCGATCTCGGTCGTTCGGCCCTCGGCCTCGGCCCGGTTGGCGTCCAGCTCGCCCGCAACTCCGCGCAGCCGCGCCTCTTCGCGTTCGAGGGCAAGCACCCGGCTCGCCTGGGCGAGGCCGCGGGCGAGAAGCCCCTTCAGATCGGCAAGTTCCGCGGCGATGAGGCCAAGCTGGGTATCGGTCGCGGCGCGCTGGGCGGCGAGGCCGTCGATCTGGCTCAGGATCTGTCCGCGCCGGCGCTCAAGCTGATCGCGTTCGTTGGCGGTGGTGTCGGCGCGGGCGGCAAAGAGCCGTTCCTGCCCCGTCATCATGGCCGCGATGTCGGGGCGGCTTGCGGCGGCGGCGACCAGCTCCTCGGGGAAGGTGATGCTGACCATGCCGTCGCGCTCTGCCTCGAGCCGGCCACGGCGGGCGAGGATCTCGAAGAACTGGCCCTCGACGATGGCAAGTTCCGAGCGCAGCAGCGTTCCGTCGAGCCGCAGGAGCGGCTCGCCCGCGGTGACGCTCTGGCCTTCCCTGACGAGGATTTCCGCAACGACGCCGCCATCGGGATGCTGAACGACCTGGCGGTTTTCCGCGACCTCGACCTGGCCATTGGCGACGATCGCGCCGGCGATCGTCGTGGTCACCGACCAGAGCCCGAAGCCGCCGACGAGCAGGATGAGCGCGAACAGGCCGAGAATGACCGGCGCGCGGGCGGAAACGGGCTTTCCGGGCGAGGTCACAGCACACCTCCCGATCCGCCGGCGCGGGCGATTTCGCCGGCGTTCCGGACAACGGTGCGCAAGACCTCGTCGCGCGGGCCGAAGGCGCGGGCGATGCCGCCGTCGAGCATCATGAGCAGATCGCATTCCTGGATCGCGGAGGGGCGGTGCGCCATGATCACCACGGCGCCGCCACGCTCCTTCAAGGCGCGGATGGCGCCGTTCAGCGCGAGCGAACCGTCGTTGTCGAGATTGGAGTTCGGTTCGTCGAGCACGAGGATCACCGGATCGCCGTAAAGCGCGCGGGCGAGACCGATGCGCTGCAGCTGGCCGCCCGAAAGGCGGCCGCCGGTGCGGCTGACGCGGGTGTCGTAACCGTCGGGCAGCTCCACGATCATGCGATGCGCGGCGGCCGACTGCGCGGCGGCGACCACGGCGCCGTCGTCGGGCGCGGCGGCGAGGCGGGCGATGTTCTCGGCGATGGTGCCGTCGAAGAGCGTGACGCGCTGCGGCAGATAGCCGATGTGGCGGCCGAGATTCTGGTCGTCGTATTGGTCGAGCGTGGCGCCATCGAGACGGATCGAGCCGCCCGCCGGCGGCCATTGGCCGGTGATCGCCCGCGCGAGCGTGGTCTTGCCGGCGCCGGAAGGGCCGATGACGCCGAGCGCCTTGCCGGGTTCGAGGGTGAAATTCACCATCCTCAGTGCGGCCTGCTGCTGACCGGGCGGCACCACGGTGAGGTTCTGTGCCGCAAGATGCGCCGCGGGGCGGGGCAGCGCGGTCCGGACCGGCGCCGCCGGCGTGGAGGCGAGCAGCGCGGCGAGCCTTCGGCGCGATTCCCCGGCCTGCTGGATCAGCGCCCAGCCACCGACCGCCAGTTCGACCGGCGCCAGTGCCCGGCCCATCATCACCGAGCTTGCGATCATCGCGCCGGGGGTGATGGCGCCCTTCAGCACCAGCCAGGCACCGAGCGCAAGCATGGCCGACTGCAGGAAAAGCCGGAAGGTCTTGGAAAAGACCGTGAAGGCCCCCGCCCGGTCGCCGGCCAGAAGCGAAAGCCGCGTTGCCTGGTCGCGCAACCGCTGCCAGCGCGCATGGCTTGCGCCGGCCATGCCGAGGCTCTGGACCAGATCGGCTTCCTCGCGGAACTGTTCGGCCAGCAGATCGGCGGCGCGGGTTGTGCCCGCGGCACCGAGTACCGCCTGCCGGGTGCTGCGCTGATTGAGCAGCGTGGTTGCCACCAGAACCACGCCACCGGCGAGCGCGAGCACCCCCATCAGCGGATGAAAGACGAAGACCGCGGCGAGGAAGAGGGGCACCCAGGGCATGTCGAAGAGCGCCATGCGCACCGGCGATGCAAGATACTGGCGCAGGATCTCGAGATCGCGGGGCCCGCCTTGCTCTGCGACGCGGCCGGCGGGGCGGGCGTTGGCGGCGATCATCGCCGCGAAGACCCGCGTCTCGAGTGCGCCCTGATAGCGCGCGGCGATGCGGGCCATGACGCGGGTCCGCGCGAGGTCGAGCAGCCCCATCATGGTGAAGAGAAAGCTGACGAGGACGAAGAGCGACAGCAGCGTCTCTTCGGAGCGGCTGCCGAGCACACGGTCATAGACCTGCAGCATGAAGAGCGGGCCGGTCAGCATGAGCAGGTTCATGAAGGCCGAAAAGACCGCGGCCGTCCAGACAAGGGCGCGGTCACTTGCGCGGGCGGCGTCGAGCTCGGCCTGGCCCGCCGGGGTCGGCCCGAACGCCCGCCGTTGCGGGCCCGTCGCTTCGGGGCCCGTCGCTTCGGGGCCCGGCCGTGCGGAGGTCACTTGGCCCGCGGCGGGCACCACTTGCGCCGCCTCGGCCGTAGGTTTCGCCATTCGCTTTCCTTCCGCGCGGCGGGGCGGCCGCGCTTGCGCTTTTTGGACCCTATCCCTTGTCAGTGGCGCTCCGCGCACTTATGCCTTATGGCGGCCGACCGGGGGCGGCTTTTGCATTCTGCGGCGAAACTAGAAACAAAGTGTTTGGAAATCCATTGTCCGTGAACCGGAAGATCCGATCTGTGCTGTCCATGCTTGCCTGCCTTGCGCTCGCCGCCGGATGCGCGCGGCAAGAGCCCGGGGCGGAATACAACGATCCGTTCGAGGCGCAGAACCGGGCGGTCCACGACGAGAACGTGAAGCTCGACACCCTCGTATTCGGCACATATCCGCGCGCCAAGCCGATCCTGCCGAAGCCGGTCGCCAAGGGGTTCTCGAACTTCTCCTCGAACCTCGGGATGCCGAGCGCGGTTCTGAACTCGCTCCTGCAGGGCAAGCCCGGTCCGGCGCTGCAGAACACCCTGCGGTTCGCGCTGAACACGACCGTCGGTCTCGGCGGCGTCTTCGACCCGGCCGGCGCGATCGGGATCTATGCCGACGATGCCGATTTCGGCGAGACGCTGCATGTCTGGGGGGCGCCGGAAGGCGCCTATCTGGTGTTGCCCTTCGCCGGGCCGACGACCGAACGCGATCTCGCGGGCTCGGTCGTCGACATCGTCATCAACCCGCTGAACGCGATCGGCGGGCGCGAGGCCTATTACCTCGGCGCCGCAAAGCTCGCCGGTGGGGCGGGAAATCGCTCGCTCTATAGCGATACGGTGGATTCGATCCTATATGAGAGCGCGGACAGCTATGCCCAGTTGAGGCTGATGTATCTGCAATACCGCCATCATCAGCTCGGAATCGAGGAAGATGTCTTCGACCCCTATGAGGATCCCTATGGACAGTAAGCTCTCGCGGCGAAGCCTGATCGTTGCCGTGCCCGCCGCCCTTGTCGTGGCGAACCTGCCTTCGAATGCGGTCGCCCTGACCGTCGAGGAGGCGCGTGCGCTCGTCGATCAGGTGGTGGGCGACGTGAACCGGGTGATCAATTCCGGCAAGTCGGAATCCGCCATGATCGGCGATTTCGAGAGGATCTTCGCGAAATATGCGGATGTGACCTACATCGGCCTCAGCGTGCTCGGCCCTGCCGGACGCAGTGCCAGCGCCGCCGACCGCAGCGCCTATTTGAAGGCCTTCCAGGGCTATATCTCGCGCAAGTACGGCCGGCGGTTCCGCGAGTTCATCGGCGGTCAGATCGAGGTGACCGGAGCCCGGCCGCTGAAGAGTTTCTTCGAGGTCGTCTCGACCGCGAAGCTGAAGGGCCAGGCACCCTTCGACCTGCGCTGGCATGTCTTCGACAAGAACGGCAAGAAGCAGTTCTTCAACCTCATCATCGAGGGGGTGAACATGCTGGCCGCCGAGCGGACCGAGATCGGCGCGATGCTGGACAAGCGCAAGGGCGACGTCGGCGCGCTCGCCGCCGATCTGACCCGAATCTGACGCCCGGGGTCCCGGCCAGGTCCCGGATCCGGCCCCGGGGGCGGCCCCAGGTCAGTTCCGGCGGCCGAGGATCGCGCCGAGTATCTCGCTCAGAACGCTGTCGTTCTTCGGCTGCCGTGCCGGCTCCGGCATGGGTTGCCAGTTGCCCCCGGGCTGCAGCGAACCGTCCGGTGCAGGACCGCCGGCACTGTAGGTCTGGCCCTGCCAGGCGGGTGGCGGCAGGTCCTCGGGGCGGATCATCGGCAGCGGTCGCGGAACGATGTCGGCCTCGATGCTGGCCATGACCGCGTGCCAGATCTCTGCCGGCAGGCCGCCGCCGGTCACGCCGGTGAGCGGCTTGTTGTCATCGTTGCCCATCCAGACGCCGACCACGTAATCCGTCGAGAAGCCGATGAACCAGGCGTCGCGGTAGTCTGAGGTGGTGCCGGTCTTGCCCGCGACCTCGTGCCCCTGAAGCCGGGCGCGACCGCCGGTTCCGCGCTCGATCACCTGGGTCATCATGTAGGTCAGCTGACGGTCCGCTTCCTCCGAGATCACGCGTTCGCCCATGCCGCCTTCCTGGCCCATGAGAGCCGTGTCGTCGCCGCGCAGGCGCAGCTCGATCAGCCCGTAGGGGCGCACCGACGAGCCGCCGTTCAGGATCCCGGCATAGGCGCCGGTCATGTCGAGCAGGGTCGCCCCCGAGGCGCCGAGCGAGATCGCCGGGCCCTGGGCCAGCTCGGACTGGAGGCCGAACTGCGAGGCGACCTGGCGCACGGCGTCAAGTCCGACCGCCTCGGCCACGCGCACGGTCGCGGTGTTGACCGAATGCGCAAGCGCATCGGTCAGCGTAATGTAGCCGCGGTAGGTCGGTTCGTAGTTCTTGGGCGACCAGGGGCCGGAGCCCGGAACGTCGATGGTGATCGGCGCATCCTCGACGATGTCATTCATCGTGTAGCCCATGTCGAGTGCGGCGGCATAGACGAAGGGCTTGAAGGTCGAGCCGGTCTGGCGCAGCGCCTGCGTCGCGCGATTGAAGGCGCCGCTCACCTGGTTGTCGCGGCCACCGATCATGGCGCGGACGGCGCCGTCGGCCGACATCACGACGATTGCCGCCTCGGCCTTGGAGCCTTCCTTGACCTTCGTCGCGAACACTTCGGAAAGCGCCGCCTCGGCCTTGCGCTGAATGGACTGGTCGAGCGTGGTGCGGATGATCACGTCCTCGGTCGTGTCCTGGGTAAGGAACCCGGGGCCGCTGTCCATCACCCAGTCGGCGAAATAGCCGCCGGCGCGGGCTTCGGCCGCCTTGGAAAGCTGCGCGGGATGGGCGATCGCGTCCTGGTAGGCCGCGTCGCTCAGGTAGCCCTGATCGTGCATCAGGCCGAGCACCACCGCGGCGCGGTCGCGCGAACGTTCGAGGTTCGAAGTCGGCGCATAGCGGGTCGGCGCCTTCAGGAGCCCGGCCAGCATCGCCGCCTCGGCCGGCGTCAGGTCGTTGGCCGACTTGCCGAAGTAGCGCTGGGCGGCGGCCTCGAAGCCGCGGGTGCCGGCACCGAGATAGGCGCGGTTGAGATAGATCGTGAGGACGTTGTCCTTGCCGTAGCGGGCCTCGAGCGCGAAGGAAAAGGGAACTTCCTTGATCTTGCGCCATTTCGACGAGACCCGGCAATCGGCTTCATAGGCGGCTTCGGACTTCCAGGTGGCCGGGTCGTAGGGCACGCCGAGGCAGAGGAGCTTGGCCACCTGCTGGGTGATGGTCGAGCCGCCGTTGCCGTCAAGCGGGCCGCGGCCTTCGCTCAGGTTGATGCGGATGGCGCTGGCGATGCCGCGCGGGCTGATGCCGAAATGGCTGTAGAAGCGCTTGTCCTCGGTGGCGATGATGGCGTTCTTCAGGTTTGGCGAGACCGTATCGGCATCGACCTTGCCGCCGAAGGTCTCGCCGCGCCAGGCAAAGACCTTCCCGTCGCGATCGAGCAGCGTGACCGAGCCCTTGGTGCGGGCGTCGATCAGGGTCGCGAGCGGTGGCAGCTGAACGTAGAAATAGATCGTGCCAAGCGCCAGGACGATCGCGGCCATGGCCGCCAGTCGCCAGCCGATTCCCCAGAGAACCCGCCAGACAAGGCCGAAAAGGCCGCCGAACAGGCGCAGGGGCAAGCTGCGCCGCGACGCGGGCCGGCGGCCGCGCTTGCCGCCGCCGGATCGTGCGGGGCGCTTCCTTGACGGTGTCGCGGCCTTGGCGGAGGCATAGCGCCTGTCCGCGACCAGCCGGCCCTTGGTGCCGCCAGAACCCTTCATGCGATGTAAACCCGGTCTCTGCTCGCTTTTTCCGGGACCATACAGGCTCGTTCCCGAAATGTGGAGCGAAAGCCGTTCACGAATCCATTTGCCGTTCGCCTGTTCTTTGGGCGGTTCGCGTGATTGCTGATCATTTAGGCAGAATCTCCCGTTTCACCGCTGCGCAGGAAGGCCGCAATCTTGTGTTTCTGCGCCGCGGCGCTTCCGCTGACGGCGAGGCCCGGTGACAGGGCCGCTATCCGGAGAACGGGACATGAGACATATCATGGCAGCAATCAAGCCCAACACGCTGGAAGAGGTCCGCGAAGCCCTGACTGCGGCTGGCGTTCGCGGCTGTGTGGTCAGTGAAATCAAGGGTTTCGGCACTCAGTCGCGGCATACGGAGATCTATCGCGGGGCCGAGTATGCGGTGAGTTTCGTGCCGAAGGCGAAGATCGAGAGCGCGGTGTCCGATTCCATTGCCGACGACGTGATCGAGACCGTCGCGCGGGTGGCAAAGGCCGGCAGGATCGGCGAGGGCAAGGTCTTCATGCGCGATCTGAAGGACGCGCTCCGCGTGCGCACGGGTGGCAGCGGGGAGAACGCGCCGTGAAGATGACTGTCATTCAGGGGAACACGATGAAGAAGACAGCGGCTTGGGGCGGCGCCCTCGCGGCGCTGGCCGCCGTGCCGGCCTTCGCGCAGGACACGACGGCCGCGGCGACCGAAGTGGCCGCGGATGTGATCGACAAGGGTGACGTGGCGTGGATGATGACCTCCTCGCTTCTGGTGCTCTTCATGATCGTCCCGGGGCTGGCGCTGTTCTACGGCGGCCTCGTGCGGTCGAAGAACATGCTGTCGGTGCTCATGCAGTGCACCATGATCGCCGCCGTGGTGATGATCATCTGGGTGCTCTACGGCTATTCGATGGCCTTCGGCGGCGGCACCTCGCCCTATTGGGGCGGGCTTGCCAAGGTCTTCCTCAAGGGTATCACGCTCGACAGCACCGCGGCGACCTTCTCGGACGGGATCGTGCTGCCGGAATACGTGTTCATCGCCTTCCAGATGACCTTCGCGGCCATCACTCCGGCGCTGATCGTCGGCGCCTTTGCCGAGCGGGCGAAGTTCTCGGGGATCATGACCTTCGTGATCCTCTGGGTGACGTTCATCTATTTCCCGATCGCCCATATGGTCTGGGATAGCGCCGGCCTGATCTACAAGATGGGCGCGATCGACTTCGCCGGCGGCACGGTCGTTCACATCAATGCCGGCATCGCGGGGCTCGTCTGGGCCGTGGTGCTCGGGCCGCGGGTCGGTTTCGGCAAGGACAACATGGCGCCGCATTCGATGACGCTGACCATGGTCGGCGCGGCGATGCTCTGGGTCGGCTGGTTCGGTTTCAATGCCGGTTCCAACCTCGAGGCGACCGCCGGTGCGACGCTCGCGATGCTGAACACCTTCGTCGCCACCGCCGCCGCGATCGTCAGCTGGTCGCTGGTCGAGGGCCTGGCACGCGGCAAGGCCTCCGGTCTCGGCGCGGCGTCGGGAATGGTCGCGGGTCTCGTCGCGATCACCCCGGCCTGCGGCACGACCGGCCCGGTCGGGGCGATCCTGCTCGGCCTCGCGGTCTCGCCGGTCTGCTTCTTCTTCGTCACCACGATCAAGTCGAAGTTCGGCTACGACGACAGCCTCGACGTGTTCGGCGTGCACGGGGTCGGCGGGATCATCGGCGCCGTCGCCACCGGCATCCTGATGGCGCCGGGCCTCGGCGGCACCGGCGGCGAGGGCTTCGCGATGGGCGCCCAGGTGATGACGCAGATCAAGGCGGTGCTGATCACCATCGCCTGGTCGGGGATCGGGTCTCTGATCCTGATCCATATCACCAGGGCGATCACCGGGATCCGGGTCTCGAGTGACGACGAGCGTCAGGGTCTCGATCTCATCGCCCACGGCGAGAGCGCCTATCACAGCTGAGCCGAAGGCCGGAGCACTGGAAAGGCGGGGCGCCGGCCCCGCCATTTCACTTGCGCTAAGGCCGCTTCAGATGCCGGTCGCGACGATGGCGCGGGCAAGGACGGGCACCGTGGCCGCGTTCAGCCCGGCGATGTTCAGCCGCGAATCGCCCACCATGTAGATGCCGTGCTCGGTCTTCAGCCGTTCGACCTGGTCGGGCGTGGCGCCGAGGCGCGAGAACATGCCGCGGTGCTGGGCGAGGAAGCCGAAGCGGTCGGACCCGGTCCGGCGCTGCAATTCGGCCGCCAGCGCCTCGCGCAGGGTCAGCATGCCGCGCCGCACCTCGTCGAGCTCCGCCTCCCAGTCGGCGCGCAGATCCGGGTCGGTCAGGATCATCGTGACGAGGCGGGCGCCGTGATCGGGCGGAAACGAGTAGTTCTGCCGGTTGAGGAAGGCGAGCGTGCCCTGCGTCAGCCCGCGCCGGCCGGGATCGCCGAGCGCGAAGAGCGCGCCGGTCCTTTCGCGATAGATGCCGAAGTTCTTCGAACAGGATGCGGCCACCAGCACCTCGGGCAGGCGCGCGGCCAGGAGCCGGACGCCCGCCGCGTCGGCGTCGAGCCCGTCGCCGAAACCCTGATAGGCGATGTCGATCATCGGCAGGGCGCCGGTGCGCGCCAGCAGGTCGGCCACCGCCTGCCACTCGGGCAGCGTCAGGTTGGCGCCGGTCGGGTTGTGGCAGCAGCCGTGCAGCAGCACGACGTCGCCCGGTTGCGTCTGCGCAAGATCTGAAAGCATCGCACTGGCGTCGACGCCGCGGCTTTCTGCATCGAAATAGCGGTAGGGGCGCATCCGGACGCCGAGATAGGCGAGGATCGACAGATGATTGGGCCAGGTCGGATCGGAGACCCAGACCGTCGCCCCGGGCGAGGCGAGCCGCACCAGCTCGAAGCCCTGCCGCACGGCGCCGGTGCCGCCGGGCGTCGCGACGGCGGCGATCCGCTCGGCTTCAACGCTGTCACCGAGGACGAGCGCGCCGAGCGCCGCCGAAAAGGCCGGATCGCCCGCAAGCCCGGTATAGGTCTTGGAGGTTTCCTCTTCCCAGAGCCGCTTCTCGGCGGCTTTCACGGCACGCATCACCGGCGTGAGGCCGGTTGCATCCTTGTAGACGCCGACGCCGAGGTCGATCTTGTCGGCGCGCGGGTCGGCCCTGAACTCTGCCATCAGCGCCAGGATCTTGTCCGCGGGTTGCGTCTTCAGGCGGTCGAACATCTGCCGTCCTTTCTAGCCGCGCGCGATCCTGAGATCGTCATACATGCCCCATTCGCACCAGGAGCCGTCATAGAGCGCGTGATCCCGCTTGCCCATCCGCTCGAGCGCGAGGTTCACGATCGCCGCCGTCACGCCCGATCCGCAGGTGGTGATGGCGGGTTTCGACAGGTCCACGCCGGCGGCGGCGAAGGCCCGGCTCAGCGCCTCGGGCGGCAGCATCGTGCCGTCGTCGTTCAGGAGCTCGGTGAAAGGCAGGTTCTTCGAGCCCGGGATGTGGCCGGACTTGAGGCCCGGACGCGGCTCCTCGGCCTCGCCCCGAAAGCGCGGGCGGCTGCGGGCGTCGATGATCTCGTGATCGCCAAGCTTGGCGGCGGCGGCGACCTGGGTCACGTCCTTCACCATCTGGGCCTGACGCTGGACGGTGATATGCCGGTCGCGCAGCACCGGCGGCATGTCCTCGGTCGGGCGGCGCTCGGCCTGCCACTTGGGCAGGCCGCCGTCGAGCACCGCGACATCGGTCTTGCCCATCAGCCGGAAGGTCCACCAGACGCGGGCGGCCGAATAGATGCCGGCGCCGTCGTAGACGACCACCTGATGGCCGTCGCCGATGCCCATCGCGCGCATCCGCGAGACGAACTTCTCCGGCGGCGGCGCCATGTGCGGCAGCGACGAGCGATGATCGCTGATCTCGTCGAGGTCGAAGAAACGGGCGCCGGGGATATGCGCCTGTTCGTATTCGGCGCGCGCGTCGCGGGCGCTGGCGGGCAGGTGCCAGGACGCATCGAGGATCCGCAGGTCCGGGTCCTTCAGATGGGTCTCGAGCCAGCCGGTCGAAACCAGGGTCTTCGGGTCGTCTCTGGCCATGTCCGTTCCCCCTTGTTGCCAGTTCCGGATTAGCCAGCGAAGCGGGGCTGGGCAAGCCTGTTGAGGCCGGCGGCCACCTTGTGCCGCCGGCCCGCGCGTCCTACTTGGCCATCATGTTGCGGATCACACCGACGATCGCCATCACGACACCGCCGCCGACCCCGCCCGAGGCCACCGACTGAATGATCGAACCGATGTCGAGGCCTGCCGCGGCGTCGACGGCGCCGCCGCCGAGAAGACCGCCGAGGATCTGGCCGCCGAGCCCGCCGCCGACGATGCCCGCGATCGAGTTGCCGAGAACGCCGAGATTGAGGTTCTTCAGAACCCCGCCGACGATGTTGCCGCCCGCCGCCCCGGAGAGCAGGCTGATGATCAGCTGTTCCACTACGCTAGTCCTTCCATGCAGGCCAAACCCACCCACCCGCGAGGGGTGGCCTGTCCGCCTCCGGGCGCGCCGAAGTGTCGCACGGCGCCTTGTGGCCGGCAATGCTGCAAATTGCGGCGTTGCGCGAGGTGTCAGCCCTGCTTCAGGAGCCGCTGCTTCTGCCGGTCCCAGTCGCGCTTGGCCTCGGTGGCGCGCTTGTCGGCGACCTTCTTGCCCTTGGCGATGCCGAGCTTCAGCTTCACCCGGCCGCGGTGGTTGAAATACATCACCAGGGGCACGAGCGTCATGCCTTCGCGCCCGACCGCCTGCCAGAGCCGCGACAACTCCCGCTTGGAGACCAGGAGCTTGCGCCGCCGGCGTTCCTCGTGGCCGAAGACGCCGGCCTGGGTGTAGGGCGCGATATAGCCGTTGATGAGCCAAAGCTCGCCATCCTCGACCGAGGCGTAGCTCTCGGCGATGTTGGACTGGCCGGTGCGCAGCGATTTCACCTCGGAGCCGGCGAGCACGATGCCGACCTCGAGATCGCTCTCGATGAAATAGTCGAACCGCGCGCGACGGTTCTCGGCGATCACCTTGTAGTTGGGATTCTGCTCTTCGGCCATGATCGCCCCGGGATAGGGGAGGCGCGGTCGGGTGTCCAGTGGCGGGCGGCGCTTCGGCTTTTCCACGAACAGGCCCGTTCGCATCGTCGCCCCGGAAGAAGGCTGAGGCGGCATGGTCATCCGGATCGCCATCGGCGCCGGGCCGATGCTCGGACCGATCCTGGTCTCCGGCCTTTCCTTCTGGCTGCCCGAGAAGCTGCTCACGCGGTCGTTCCTCCGGCCGGTGCAGGGGCCGCAGTGCCCGAAGCCCGCGCTCTTGGTGACCGGGTTCGCCCGGATCGACGAATCGGCGCGAAGCCGCGCCGGTCGTGCTAGGCTGGGCGCGCGCGAACAGGGAGGTGGCGGGATGGCCGCGGGACAGTTGCAGGTTCTGGTCGGAACGACCAAGGGGGCCTTCGTCATCGACGGCGACAGCGGGCGGAGCGGCTGGCGCGTCCGAGGACCGTTCTGCGACGGCTGGGCGATCAATCATCTGGCCGCGGACCCGGGCGTGGGAACGCTCTGGGCGGGCGGCGGCGGCGACTGGAACGGCGCAGGCGTCTGGCGCTCGGACGACGGTGGCGAGAGCTGGGAAGTCACCCGGCTGACCGGCGGGACGATCGACGACTGGGCCGCGCAGGATGCCGATTTCGCAAAGATGGTCGGCTGGAGCGAAGCGGCGCTGCCCTTCGGGCGCGACTTCACGCAGATCTGGTCGCTCACCTTCGACCGGGGAGCGCTCTGGGCCGGCACCAAGCCCGCAAGTCTCCTGCGCAGCCGCGACGGCGGGCGCAGCTGGGAACGGATCGAGGGGCTGACCGATCATCCATCGGCCCCGAACTGGGACGGCGGCGCGGCGGGGCTAGTGCTGCACACGATCGTCACCGATCCCGTGGATCCGGCCAAGCTCTGGGTGGGGATTTCGGCGGCTGGCGTCTTTGCCAGCGAGGACGGCGGCAAGAGCTGGGAGCGGCGCAACCGGCTGTCCAATGCCGAGGCCTGCGGCCACCATCATCATCCCGCGGCGCCGCGCGACGGCGAGGTCGGGCATTGCGTGCACAACATGGTGCGCGCACCCGGCGGCGGCGATCTGCTTTACCAGCAGAACCATCACGGCGTCTGGAAATCCGCCGATGGCGGGCGCAGCTGGGAGGACATCACCGCTGGACTTCCCTCGACCTTCGGCTTTCCGATCCGCGTGCACCCGCGCGACCCCGAGACGATCTGGACATTGCCGCTCAACGGCGACATGGCGGGGCGGTTCCCGCCCGATGCCGCGGCGGCGGTCTGGCGGTCGCGCGACGGCGGAAAAAGTTGGCAGGCACAGCGCGCCGGGCTGCCGCAGGAGGCCTGCTACTTCACCGTGCTCCGCCAGGCGATGGCGGGCGATGCGCGCGATCCGGCCGGGGTCTATTTCGGCACCAACAGCGGCTCGGTCTTCGCCAGCCTCGACGAGGGCGAGAGCTGGGCCGAGATCGCGCGGCACCTGCCCACGGTTC
Source organism: Albidovulum sp. (assembly GCA_020637635.1). GTDB lineage: Bacteria > Pseudomonadota > Alphaproteobacteria > Rhodobacterales > Rhodobacteraceae > Albidovulum. The sequence goes on along the minus strand of JACKKB010000003.1, from coordinate 210,748 downwards.
TGGCGGTGGAGGTGATCGAGCAGCCTCAGGCGCGGTAGGTGATGCGCCCGCCGGCGATGGTGAGTGCGACCTCGAGCGCCGCGACATCGCCGGGCGCCGTCGCCTCGATATCGGCCGAAAGGACGGCGATGTCGGCCGCCATGCCCGGCTTGAGCGTGCCGGTGATGTGGTCGAGATGCGCGGCCCAGGCGCCGCCCGCGGTGTAGGCGCGCAGGACTTCCATCAGGGGCACGCGCTGATCCTTCCCGCCCTCGTAGGTCGGTCGGGTCAGGGCGGCGCCGATGCCGCGCAGGATCGAGATATCCGTCACCGGCCAGTCGGAGGCAAAGGCGAGCGGCGCGCCCGCCTCGGCGAGGTCGCGGCAGAGATATGCATCGTTCCAGCGGGCCTTGCCGATCACGTCGAGCGTCGGGAACATCGCGAAATCCATCGCTCCGGGCGCATGCGGCGGCTGCACCGAGGCGGTGATGCCCAACGCGCCGAGGCGCGGCACATCGGCGCGGTCGATCAGTTCGATATGTTCGATCCGGTGACGGCTGTCGCGTCTGCCATTGGCCCTCTGCGCGGCCTCGTAACCGTCGATCGTGGTGCGCACGGCGCCGTCGCCGATCGCATGGACCGCGATCTGGTGGCCACGGCGGTCGACCTCGGTCGCGATCTCGTCGAATCGGGGGCCGGGGAAGAGCGGTTCGGAGCGGTGGCCGGGTTGACCGGGGTAGTCGTTCAGCATGTAGGCGGTGCGGCTGTCGATGACGCCGTCCATGAACATCTTCACGAAGCGGCACGACAGCCATTCGTCGTCGAAGCGCCGGCTCATCTCGTCGGCGCGGTCAAGCTCGGCAAGCCCCATGTGCGGCTTGAAATGGAAGGGCACCTTCACCCGCGCGGTGAGCCGTCCCTCCTTGCGCAGACCGGCAAGAAGTTCGAGCGTGTAGAGATTTCCGTCCATGTTCACCATGGAGGTGATGCCATGTCGCGCGGCATGGGCGAGACCGGCCGCGACCTTGGCGCGGTCCATGGCCTGCTGGGCCTCGTCCGGCCAGGGTGCGGGCTCCGCCCCCGTCGCGATACCGAGGTTCAGCCGCGCCTCGCCGCCAAGCGCGATGACCGGGGCGAAGGCCTCGAATTCGCGCAGCTCGCCGGTGGCGGTGCCGTCGGCGCCCATGACCACCTCGTGGCCATGGGGCATCTTCGCGCCGTTGAGCAGTCCGGCGGCGGCCAGGGCTGCCGTGTTGGCCCAGACGGTGTGGTGATCGTGGGCGGTGATGGCGACCGGACGGTCGGCGATGATCCGGTCGAGATCGTGGCGCGTCATCGGGTGGTCGAGCATCGCGTAGTGCCCGCCCTGCGCCATAAGCAGGGGGCGGTCGGGATGGGCGGCGGCAAAGTCGCGGAACGCGCGTGCCAGCGCCTCTTCGCCGTCGGCGCCCTGGAGTTGCAGATGCGCAAGTTCGACCCCGCCGAGAACAAGATGCAGGTGGCTTTCGACGAAGCCGGGGAGGAGCGTCGCGCCGTGGCAATCGATGACCTCGGTGGCGGTGCCGGCCAGCGGCTCGATCTCGGCCCGCGTTCCCAGCGCCGCGATACGGTCGGCCGCGATGGCAATCGCCTCGGCGCGCGGCCGCGCCGGGTCCATCGTCAGGATGCGGGCGTTGGTGAGGATGAGGTCGGGGGTCATGGCGCACTCCGTCGGGCGGGATCATATCCGGGATATGATCAAATTGCTAACCCGGCAGGAATGCCTTGACCAGCCCGAACATGGCGGGTTGCGCCGATGGCGGGGTCGCTCTTGCACACCGGCGCCTGCCTCGCCTTGCCGGCATGGGCCAAGGCGTCCTGTGCGAGGCGTCCTGTGCGAGGCGTCCTGTGCGAGGCGTCCTGTGCGAGGCGGGCGCAGCGGGGTCGACCGCAGTCAGGCGACAGCGATCGATGCGGTCTCAGTTCACGATGCCGGCATGGCGCATCGCGGCGTCGATCCGGGCCCTGGTCTCGGGCAGGAGCGTCGTCAGCGGCGAGCGCACCTCTTCCGAGCAGAGGCCGAGCTTCGACAGGCCGTATTTGGCGCCGGCAAGGCCGGGTTCGATGAAGATCGCCTCGTGCAGGGGCATCAGGCGGTCCTGGTAGGAAAGCGCCGTGGCGAAGTCGCCGGCCAGCGTCGCCTCCTGGAACTCGGCGCAGAGCTTCGGGGCCACGTTCGCGGTGACAGAGATGCAACCCGTGCCGCCATGGGCGTTGAAGCCGAGCGCCGTCGCGTCCTCGCCGGAAAGCTGGATGAAATCCTTGCCGCAATGGGCGCGCTGCTGGCTGACACGCTCGATCTTGCCGGTCGCGTCCTTCACGCCGACGATGCGGGGCAGCTTCGCCAGTTCGCCCATCGTCTCGGGCGTCATGTCGATGACCGAACGCGGCGGGATGTTGTAGATGATGATCGGCAGGGTCGAGGCGTCGTGCATCGCCTTGAAATGCGCGTAGAGCCCGCGCTGCGTGGGTTTGTTGTAGTAGGGCGTCACGACCAGCGCGGCATCGGCGCCGACCCGTTCGGCGTGCTGGATGAGAGCGATTCCCTCGGCGGTGTTGTTCGACCCCGCACCGGCGATGACCGGCACGCGGCCGGCCGCCGCCTGCACCACCGCCTCGATCACCTGGCCATGTTCCTCGTGGGACAGAGTCGGGCTCTCGCCGGTGGTGCCGACGGGGACGAGACCATGCGTGCCCTCGCCGACATGCCAGTCGACGAGTTTCTTCAGGGCGTTCCAATCGACAGCGCCGTCCTTGAACGGCGTGACGAGGGCAACGAAGGACCCTTTGAACATGGCACGCTCCTTGATGGGCAGCCGAGACTCGGCCGGTTGAAATCGCGCGGACCCTATAGGCGCGCAGGGCTCTTGCCAAGTTTGTGTGTTGCAGCCCCGGGCGAGGGCGCTATTTTCAGCGGAAAAGACCGAGGCAGAGCGACCCATGACGAGAAAACACCCCTGTGCCGCGCCTCTGGCGCTGGCGGCCGCTCTCTGTCTCGCGACGCCGTTGCGGGCGGACGATGCGGGGCTCTTTCGCGCCGCCCTTGCGGCGGCCGATGCCCGCGACTGGGCCACGGCCAGCGCCAAGGGGCAGGCGGCCGGACCGATCTCGGCTTCGGTCATCGAGTGGGAAAGGCTGCGCGACGGCCAGGGCAGCTTCGACGACTACACCCGCTTTCTGGCGCGCTTTCCGGATTGGCCGGGCCTGCCCTATCTGCGCGAGAAGGGCGAAGGCGCCATTGCCGAGGACGTGCCGGCCTCTGCGATCGCCGCCTATTTCGAGCCCCAGAAGCCGCAGACGGGGGCGGGGAGCCTCGCGCTCATCGCGTCCTACCGGGCGCTTGGGAACGAGCGCGCGGCCGAGGAGGAGGCGGTGCGCGCCTGGCGGACGCTGCCGCTCGACGATGCCGAGCAGGCGCTGTTCCTGGCCCGCTACGGGGCATGGCTTGCGCCGCATCACGACGGCCGCGTGGCGGCGATGCTGCGCGAGGGCAACGTCGCCGATGTGCGCCGGATGCTGCCGCTCGCAAGCCCCTATACGCGCGCGATCGGCGAGGCGCGGCTGGCACTGCAGACCGATGCGCAGGGCGTCGACGATCTCATCGCGAAGCTGCCCGAGACGGCGCAGCAATCGGGCGGGCTGGCCTATGACCGGTTCCGCTGGCGGATACGCCGCGATCTCTATGACAGTGCGGACGAGTTGCTGATCGAGCGCTCGGCCAGCGCCGCCGCGCTCGGCGATCCAGAGCAATGGGCCTACTGGCGCGCGCGCCTTGCCCGCAAGGAGATGCGCGAGGGCGATCCGCGCCGGGCCTACCGAATGGCGTCAGAGCACCACCTGAAGTCCGGCGACGCCTATGCCGATCTGGAGTGGCTCTCGGGCTATATCGCGCTCTCCAAGCTGCGGCAGCCGAAAGCCGCGCTCGAACATTTCGATCGCTTCGCCAGGGCGGTCGGTGGGCCGATCAGCCTCTCGCGCGCCGCGTACTGGCAGGGCCGCGCGCACGAGGCGCTGGGCGACAAGAGCGGCGCGGCCCGGGCCTATGCCGAGGGCGCGCGCTATCCGACCGCCTTCTACGGGCTCCTGTCGGCCGAGAAGGTCGGGCTGCCGCTCTCGTCCGCGCTTGTGGGCGGCGAGAGCTACCCGGACTGGCGCGGTCGGCCTTTCACCCGGTCCGGCGTCTTCGCGGCCGCGCGCGAACTCATGGCGGCGCGCGACCAGACCCTTGCGGCGCGGTTCCTCCTGCATCTCGGCGAGGGGCTTTCCGTCGAGGATCTCGGTGCGCTGGCCGGCATGGCCCTTGCCGAGGACGAGCACTATGTGGCGCTGAAGCTCGCCAAGGCCGCCGCCGACAGGGGCGTGATCCTGCCCGCGGCCTATTTCCCGCTCTTCGGGTTCGAGGGGCTGCAATTGCCGGTCGACCGGGAACTGGCGCTGGCCATCGCGCGGCGGGAAAGCGAGTTCAACCCCGAGGTTGTCTCGCATGCCGGGGCGCGCGGGCTCATGCAGCTGATGCCGGGCACGGCCAAGATGATGGCCGGGCAGATCGGGCTCTCCTACGAGCCGGCGCGGCTCACCACCGACTGGCAATACAACGCGCGGCTCGGCTCGGCCTATCTGCAGGGGCTCGTCTCCGAGTTCGGCCGCTCGCCGCTTCTGGTGGCCGCGGGCTACAACGCCGGGCCGGGGCGGCCGCGCCGCTGGATCGAGGAGTTTGGCGACCCGCGCGCGCCCGGGGTCGACCCGGTGGACTGGATCGAGGCGATTCCGTTCCCGGAAACCCAGACCTACGTGATGCGGGTGGCCGAAAGCCTGCCCATCTACCGCGCCCGGCTCAGCGGGCAGGCGGGACCCTTGCGCTTTCTCGAGGAGTTGAAGGGGCAGTAGCCGGGCTCAGCTTCGCCGCGCCGCCTGGCGCGTACGCCAGAGCGTGAAGACGCCCGCGCCAACGACGATGACGGCGCCGAGGGCGACGTTGGCTTCGAGACGGTCGCCGAAGACCGTCATGCCGACGACCGCGGCGAAGACCAGCTGGAAGTAGGCGAAGGGCTGCACCGCGCTGGCTTCGGCCACTTCCAGCGCGCGGATCATCAGCCAGTGGCCGGTGGCGGCGGTGCAGCACAGAAGCGCCATCCAGCCCCAGTCGGGGCCGCTCATCGGCTGCCAGTGGAAGACACCGACGGCGGTCATCACGACCATGCCGCTGATACCGGTCCAGAAGAAGCTGACCGCCGCGGTATCGCCGCGTGCCACGTAGCGGGTCAGAAGCCCGTAGAGCGCGAACATGAAGGCCGAGACGAGCGGGATGAGGGCCGCGGGCGCAAAGACCCGGACGCCCGGCTCGAGAATGACGAGCACGCCGAGAAAGCCGATGCCGATCGCCGCCCAGCGGCGCCAGCCGACACTCTCTCCGAGAACCGGACCCGAGAGCGCGGTGACAAGAAGCGGATAGCAGGTGAAGACGGCGTGGCTCTCGACGAGGCCGAGGATGGTGAAAGCCGTGACCATCACGCAGACCTCGGCGGCAAGGAGCACGCCGCGCAGGATCTGCAGCACCGGGAAGCGCGTGCGTGTCGCGGCGCGAAGCCCGCCCTGCTTGCGCGCTGCAACGAGGATCACGAAGGCGGCGAAGAACCAGTAGCGGATCATCACCACCATGTAGACGTTGTAGCTGCCGGCGAGGTGGCGCGAGATGCCGTCCTGCATGGCGAAGACGAAGCTTGTCGCAATCATCAGCCAGGCACCGAGCCGGTTGTTCTGTTCGCCCATCATGTTCCGCCCAGATCGCCGCGGCTCATGTGCCGTTTGGCGCCGTAACCTGCGACGCGCTCTACCTGAAAGCCGGCGGACTGCAAGGCCCGCCTGACATGGCCCGCTGCGGAATAGGTCGCGAAGCTGCCGCCGGGCGCGGTATGGCGGGCAACTTCGGCCATGAGGCCATCGCCCCAGAGCTCGGGGTTCTTGGCCGGTGAGAAGCCGTCGAGGAACCAGGCATCGGCGCGGCCGGGCCAGCGCGGCAGCGAAGCGCGGGCGTCACCGCGCCGGATCTCGACCATGACCGGACCGAGTGCGAACCTCTCCTCGCCGCGGGACCAGGCGGCAAGGAAGGGCGCCGAGACGGCCTGCGCCTCGGGAAAGGCGGCCAGAGCGCGGGCAATGTCGTCGGCGGCCATCGGGAAGGCCTCGAAGCTCGTGTAGGACAGACGCCCGCCGATCCCGGCGCGCTGCCAGGCGATGAGCGTTGCAAGCAGGTTGAGCCCGGTGCCGAATCCCAGTTCCGCGATCGCGAAGCCATCGCGAAAGCGCGCCGGCAGCCGGTTCCCGGCCAGAAAGACATGTCGGGTCTCGGCCAGTCCGTCCGCAAGAGAGAAATAGGGGTCGTCGAAGCGCGCGCAGACCGGAAGGCGGCCATCCCGCCAGGTCACGCGTGCGCTCTGGTCCTCGTCCATCATCTGTCCTAACCGTTGGAGCGGAGTTATGCGGAGGCCCGCAACGGATGGCAACGGCCGATGTGACGGTGATGGGCGGCGGCATCTTCGGGCTCGCCATCGCCTGGGAGTGTCTCGGCCGCGGGGCCAGGGTTCGGGTCTGCGAACGCAGCCGGATCGGGGCCGGGTCTTCGGGCGGGGTGGTCGGGGCGCTGGCGCCGCATGTGCCGGAGAACTGGAACCCCAAGAAGGCCTTTCAGCTTGCAAGCCTGCTGGCGGCGGAGGCGTTCTGGGACGGGGTGGCGCAGGCCGGCGGAGGGTCGCCGGGCTACGCCCGCAGCGGGCGGGTGCAGCCGCTCGCCGATCCTCGCGCCGTCGAGATCGCTCGGGCGCGCAGCGCCGGTGCCCGGCAGTTCTGGGGCGACGCGGCCGAGTGGCGCGTGGTGCCCGCGCTCCGCGACGGCTGGCAGGGCGAGAGCGGTTCGGGCTGGATCGTCGAGGATACGCTTTCGGCGCGCCTCTGTCCCCGCGGCGCCCTTGCCGCCCTTGCCGCGGCGATCCGCGCCTGCGGCGGCGAGATCGCGCTTGGCACGGACGCGCCCGGGGCAAGCGGGCCGGTGATCTGGGCCACAGGGGTCGAGGGACTGGCGGCGCTGTCGCGAGATCTCGGCGACAGTGTCGGGACCGGGGTCAAGGGACAGGCCGCGCTCTTTGCCTGTGCCGCGGCGGGCCGGCCACAGTTGTTCGACGCGGGCCTGCACGTGGTGCCGCATGAGGACGGGACGGTGGCGGTCGGGTCGACGTCGGAGCGCAGCTATGACGATGGCGAGACGACCGACGAACGGCTCGACGCGATCGTCGCGCGGGCACGAAAGGTCTGCCCGGCGCTGGCCGAGGCGCCGGTCATCGGGCGCTGGGCCGGGGTGCGGCCGCGGGCGCGAAGCCGGTCGCCGATGCTCGGGCCCTGGCCGGGGCGACCGGGGGTGTTCATCGCCAATGGCGGCTTCAAGATCGGTTTCGGCATCGCCCCCGGCGTGGCCCGCGCGATGGCCGATCTCGTGCTCGAGGGGCGCGACACGATCCCGGAGGGGTTCGGCGTCGAGGACAATCTCGAAGGCAGAAGGACAGCGGGCGATGGCGACTGACTGGCTCGCGCATGCGCGGCGGCTGCATGCGATCGCCGCGACCGGGGTGCATTTCGCCGCCGGCCCCCATGACCGCGAGCGCTACGAGGAAATCGCGGCCATCGCCGAGGCGCTTCTTTCGGCGCTGGCCCGAACGCGGCCCGAGCGGGTCCGCGGCCTCAGCCCCGATTTCGGCCGCGGTTACGTGACGCCGCAGGTCGACGTGCGCGGGGCGTTGGTCCGCGATGGTCGCGTGCTCTTGGTCCGCGAGGCGACGGACGGGCGCTGGGCGCTGCCGGGCGGCTACGCGGATGTCGGCCTCTCGCCGGCCGAGAACGTCGAAAAGGAGATCGCCGAAGAGGCCGGGCTCGCCGTCCGGGCCGAGCGGCTGTTTGCGGTGAAGCACAAGGCACGGCACGGCTACGACCCCGATCTGCGCGATTTCTACAAGCTCTTCTTCCTTTGCAGCGAGGTGGCGGCCGATATTCCGCCCCGCGCCGGGTCGGAAGCGACGGATGCCGCGTTCTTCGCGCCCGACGCGCTGCCGGAGCTTTCGACCGGCAGGGTCATCGCCGAGGATATCGCGGCGGCCTTCGCGGCAGCGGCGGGCAGCCGGGCCGTTCACTTCGACTGAGGCAGCTCACTTCGACTGAGGCCGTTCACTTCGACTGGTTCCCGCGGGGGTCGACACTTGCGGGCGCAGGCCCCGGGGTTGGGGATCAGCGGGCCTCGGCCTGCATGCACAGGCGTCCGTCCGAGCGTCGCGGCCAGAGCCTCTGCCCGGGCCGGGTCGATGCGGTCGTGCAGGGTGCGTGCGGGCGACTCGGGCATGGTCAGCCCGGCGGTCGCGGCGCGGCGGCGCGACGCAGGCGGTCGTTGATCGCGCGTCCGAGCCCGGTATCCGGGATCGGCGAGACCGCGATGCCGCTGCGCGCGCGGCGGTCGGCTTCGCGCAGGAAGTGGAAGAGATTGGCGGCCGCCTCGATCAGATCGCCGCCTGGCGAGAGGTTGAGATCCGCGCTGGCGGCCGCGGCGCCGAAGCCGATCCAGAACTCGCCCGCCTCGGGCGCGGTGGCGTCCAGCCGCACCGCGGCCGCGGGCGCGTAATGCGAGGCGAGCTGCCCCGGCGCTGTCGGAACCTCGCCGGGCAGAGAGCGAACGAGCGCCCGCCCGATGCAGGCCTCGACCGCCTCGGCCGGCAGGCCGCCGGGGCGCAGGAGAGCCGGCTCGCCGGTCAGGCCGATGATCGTGCTTTCGAGGCCCACGCCGCAGGCGCCGCCCTCCACGATCGCGGCGATGCGGCACCGCAGCTCTTCGCGAACGTGCTCGGCGCGGGTCGGGCTGACGCGGCCCGACCGGTTGGCGGACGGCGCGGCGATCGGGTGGCCGAAGACCGCCAGGAGCGAGCGTGCGACGGGATGGGCCGGGACCCGCACAGCGACCGAGGGCAGATCGGCGGTGACGAGTGGCGAGAGCGACGCCGAGGCGGCGAGAGGCAGCACCAGGGTGAGGGGGCCCGGCCAGAAGGCAGCCGCGAGCCGTTCGGCGCAGTCGTCGAAGACGGCGATGGTCCGCGCCATCTCCAGGTCGCCGACATGGACGATGAGCGGGTTGAACCGCGGCCGCCCCTTGGCCGCGAAGATGCAGGCCACGGCGCTGTCCGAGCGGGCATCTCCGCCGAGCCCGTAGACGGTTTCGGTCGGAAAGGCGACCAGCCCGCCGGCCGAGAGCAACCGGGCTGCCCGCGCAAGGCCCTGGGGATCGGGGGTCAGCGTTTCAGTCACTCATCCGGCCTCGCGTGACGCAGCGTTCGGGTTGAAGGGTCATGACGTTGCGGCAATCATCCCTGTATTCCAAGTGCAATACGCGCCGTGGCGGGGCTTGCCAAGGTGTCAGGACAGGGAGAGAGAGATGCCTTACCGGGCGCCGGTTGCCGAGTTCCAGTTCATTCTCGACAAGATCGTTCCCCTCGCGCCTGTCGCCGCGACGAAGCGGTTTTCCGAGGCCACGGCCGATCTTGCCGGGGCGATTCTCCTGGAGGCCGGAAAGCTCTGCGACAGCGTGCTTGCGCCATTGCAGAGGCCGGGCGATCTGACGCCGGCGCGGCTGGAGAACGGCATCGTGCGCACCCCGCCCGGTTTTGCCGATGGCTTTCGGGCGATCGCCGAGGGTGGCTGGATCGGGGTTTCGGCGCCGGCAGAGCATGGCGGCATGGGACTGCCGCAGATCGTCGGCATGGCTATCGGCGACATGATGGCGGGGGCCTGTCTCGCGCTGCAGCTCAACCCGCTTCTGACCCAGGGCCAGATCGAGGCGCTCGCGCATCATGCGAGCGACGAGATCAAGGAGCTCTACCTGCCGAAGCTCATCTCGGGCGAATGGTCAGGGACGATGAACCTGACCGAGCCGCAGGCCGGCAGCGACGTGGGCGCGGTGCGCACAAGGGCCGAGCCCAATGGCGACGGGACCTATGCGATCACCGGCCAGAAGATCTTCATCACCTGGGGCGATGCCGATTTCATGGCGAATGTCTGCCATCTCGTGCTGGCGCGGCTGCCGGGGGCGGCGCCCGGCACCAAGGGCATCTCGCTCTTTCTGGTGCCGAAGTTCCTGCCCGATGCCGCGGGAAATCCCGGCAAGCGCAACGGCGTGAACGTGGTCAGCCTCGAACACAAGCTCGGCCTGCACGGTTCGCCGACATGCGTGATGGCCTACGAGGGTGCGACGGGCTGGCTCGTCGGCGCGGAATCGAAGGGCATGGCGGCCATGTTCACGATGATGAACAACGCCCGGCTCGGCGTCGCGATGCAGGGTGTGGGCGTCGCCGAGGCGGCCTTTCAGGCGGCCCTCGCCTATGCCGGCGAACGGCGGCAGATGGGACCGATCATCGACCATGCCGACGTGCGCCGGATGCTTGTGACGATGCGGGCCGAGATCTTCGCCGCGCGCACCATCGGGCTCGCCTGCGCCGCCGCGATCGACATGGCCGCGGCGGGCGCCGGCGCCGAGGCGGAGGCGCGGGCGGCCTTGCTGACGCCGATCGCCAAGGCCTATGGCACCGACATGGGCATGGCGGTGAGCGAGATGGGCGTGCAGGTGCACGGCGGCATGGGCTTCATCGAGGAGACCGGTGCCGCCCAGTACTGCCGCGACGTCCGCGTCACCGCGATCTACGAAGGCACCAACGGCATCCAGGCGATGGACCTTGTCGGGCGCAAGCTCGCCGATGGCGGCGAGGCCGCGTTCCGGCTGCTGGACGAGGTGCAGGCAGCGGCGGAGGCGGCGCGAACGGCCGAGCCCGACCTTGCTGGCGCGGTCTGGGACGCGGCCGAGACGCTGCGCGAAACCACCGAATGGATGCTGGCACAGGAGGCGCCCGACCGTTTTGCCGGATGCGTTGCCTATCTGCGTGCCTTCGCCCGCGTGCTCGGTGGCCATTTCCACCTGCGGGCGGCAATCGCCGAGGGCGCCGGCAGCCCGCGCGCGGGTCTCGCGCGGTTCTACATCCGCCGGCTCCTGCCTATGCATGCCGCGCATCTTGCCGAGGCGCGCGAGGGCGCCGAGGGGGTCTTCGCGCTCAGTCCCGAGGCGCTTGCAGGATGATGGCCGACAGGGTGGCGCCAGAGGCCGGACAGATCCGCTATCCCATCCCGGAGCCGCCCGCCGAGGGCGAGGCCGTGGAGGTGGCGGAGGGCGTGCTCTGGATCCGGCTGCCGCTGCCGATGGCGCTCGACCATGTCAACGTCTTCGCCCTTGACGAGGGTGACGGCTGGACGCTTGTCGACGCCGGCATGAAGACGCGGCGCACGCAGGCGGCGCTGGAGGCGGCCCTGGCGGGGCCGCTTGGCGGGCGGCCGGTGCGGCGGGTGATCGTGACCCACTATCACCCCGACCATATCGGGCTGGCCGGCTGGTTGCAGGCGCGGGGCGCCGAACTTGTCACGACGCGCACCACGTGGCTTTTCGCACGCATGCTGGTGCTCGACGAACACCCGGTGCCGGCTGCCGAGACGCTCGCCTTCTGGCGCGCGGCCGGGATGGAGAGCGAGCTCCTCGCGCGGCGGGCGCGCGAGCGGCCCTTCAACTTCGCCGATGTCGTGGCGCCGCTGCCGCTTGGCTATACCCGCATCGTCGAAGGGCAGCGGATCGGCATCGGCGGCCGCGACTGGGTGGTGCGGATGGGGAATGGCCATGCGCCCGAACATGCGACCTTCTGGGAGGTGGGCGGCACGCTGGTCATCGGCGGCGACCAGCTCCTGCCTTCGATCTCGGCCAATCTCGGCATCTATGCGAGCGAACCCATGGCCGACCCCGTCTCCGAGTGGATCGCCAGTTGCCGCGCCCTTGCGGCGCATGCACGTGCCGATCAGCTGGTCCTGCCCGGGCACAAGCTGCCCTTTACCGGACTGCCGCTGCGTCTGGCGCAGATGATCGAGAACCACGAGGGCGCGCTTGCGCGGCTCGAATCGCATCTCGCCACGCCGCGGACCGCGGCGGAATGCTTCGCGCCGCTCTTCAAGCGTCCGATCGGCGAGGCGGAATTCGGGCTTGCACTGGTTGAAGCCGTCGCGCATCTGAACCATCTCTTTATTGCGGGCCGCGCGGCCCGCACGCTGCGGGAGGATGGCGCATGGCTGTGGAAGACCGGAAGGTGAGCGACGAGATCCACACCTCGGCCGAGGTGCACGAGGCCTCGGCCCTGCCCTGTGCGCGGGTCGTGCACGCGACTCCCAACCCGCCGCAGACGGCCGAGCTCGAACCGCTCCCGGAGGGCATGGCGGCGGAGTTGGTCGGGCAGAAGAGCCCTGCGCAATGGGCCTATGAGCGGCTGATCCTCTACATCCAGAATTTCGAGAAGCAGCTCGACAACGAACACGAGGTTGCGATGGGCTTTGCCGGCGGCGATACCGGCGTGCTCCGGATCGAGGGGATCGGCTATTTCGATCCCGATATCGTCACCTTCTACGGCCGCGACGAAACCGAGGCGCGCACCCAGCTCATCCAGCACGTGAGCCAGCTCTCGGTGATGTTGCGCGCCCTGCCCAGGGCGCAGGAAGAGGGCAGTCCGCGGCGGATCGGCTTTCTGCTGGCCGCCGATCTCGATCGCAAGCCTGCGAAGACGGCGGCGCAGGGCTCTGCAAGGTCGTGACAGCGCCTGCTGAATCGGCTATGCGGGGCAACACGACAGGATCGGGAGAGCGAGCATGGGCGATTTCAAGCCGGGCAGCATGAATATCAGGGAACAGGAAAAGACCTTTGACGGTTTCGTCCGTTTCGTCGCCTGGGCGATGGCGGTGATCCTCCTCATCCTCGTCTTCATGGCACTCGTCAACGCCTGATCCGGCCCGGAGCCTTCTCGACATGCGCCGGCTTGCCGCCCCGCTTCTGATGACCCTTACCCTTGCCGCCTGTGGCGCGGAGCCTGTCTGGGCGCCCGACGAGGCCGTGCAGAAGGCGCGCTACGTGAGTGGCAATCAACCCTCGATCACGCTCTATACCGTCGTGAACAAGCGCAGCGGCGAGGGCGCGCATTCGGCGCTCATGATCGACGGGAGCGAGAGGATCCTCTTCGATCCGGCGGGCACCTGGCAGTATCCGCTGGTTCCCGAGCGCAACGACGTGCATTTCGGCATCACCGAGCAGATGCGCAAGTTCTACATCGACTACCATGCGCGCGAGACCTACGACGTGCTGGAACAGACCGTCCGCGTCAGCCCCGCGGTCGCCGCGCAGGCAATGGCGCGGGCCGAGTCCTACGGCGCCGTCAACAAAGCCTTCTGCGGCAATTCCGTGAGCGATGTCGTGCGCGGGTTGCCGGGGTTCGAGAACGTGCCGGCCACGTTCTTCCCGAACCGCATCAGCCGCGCCTTCAGCGAGCTTCCGGGCGTGAGCACGCATCTCTATCACGATGGCGATCCCGACATTCAGTCGGGGATCCGGCTCATCGAGCACAAGCCGGGCGAGGAGCCCTGAGGCCCCCGGACGCGGCTCAGTCGAAGATCCCTGTCACGCGACCGAGCAGCATGAAGGCGCGCGCCGTGCGCGTTTCGGAAAGCTGCACGATCTCCTGATCGGTGGCGTTCGTCTCGAAATCCACGAAGGTGCGGTCGAACTGGCGCAGGAAATGGTGCGCGGCGTCGCGGAAGATCGTGTCCTGGCGCATCCGCCCCGCCGCGAGCGCGAGGCTCGAGCGGTCGCGGATGCCGCCGAGCCCGGCGATGGTGCGGCCGCGCTCGCCCCGGGCGAAGCGGCGCCAGACTTCCGGCCGGGCGCGGTCGGGGCGCAGGTCGTCCATGTAGATGCCATCCTGGCTGAGCAGGGTCAGGACGTCCTGCGCGGCGCGGATCAGCCGCGCCAGCGACCGGTCGTCGAGCGCCCGGCGGAGCGCCCGGAAGCCTTCGCGGTCGTTGGCGTTGTCGGGGAAGTTCATCGCCCGAATGAAATCGGCGACCGAGATCGGCACCGTGGTTTCGTCGGGCGTGCCGAGCGCCAGCGCCGGTTGGCTTTCGGCCATGCTTTCCGTGCGCGGCGCGGGCAGGGCTGCCTTGCTTTCGGCCTGGGCCGGGTGCGCCATGTCGCGCTGGGAGGCGAAGCTCGCGATCACCGTCTCGGCTTGCCGTGCGGCGGCCGCGATCTCTTCCAGGCGCTTTTCGACCGTGGGCATCCCGATGCCGGTCTGCGACTGCGCCACATAGGCCTGGCGCATCGCATCGACGGTCGCCTGAAGGCGCTCGGCCTCGGCCCGCATGGCGCGCGAGGTCTTCAGCGTGATGACGGCGATCCAGACGAGGGCGATCGGCACGATGAGCGCGACGAGTGTCGAGATGGTGCCGGGCCCGCCGCCCTCCGGCGTCGCCGAGAGCGAGAAGCCGCCGACGAGCGCGAGCCAGACCAGCGTCGCCGCCGCCGCCGCGATGTCGAGCCCGTCGATGGCGGCGCCGCCCGCGCCGCGGGGGAACGCGCCGAAATCGGCTTTGGCTCCGGCCTTGGAGACAGCGCCTTTCTCGTCGGGCATTCAGGGTTCCTTCCGGGCAGCTTACAGGTAGCGGATACTCAGGACTTCGTAGCTTTTCTCGCCGCCGGGGGTGCGCACCTCGACGCTGTCGCCTTCGTCTTTGCCGATCAGGGCGCGCGCGAGGGGCGAGCGGATGTTGAGAAGACCACGCTCGATATCGGCCTCGGCCTCGCCGACGATCTGGTAGGTCCGCTCCTCGTCGGTGTCCTCGTCGACAAGCGTGACCGTGGCGCCGAACTTGATCGTGCCCGACAGCGCGGCGGTATCGATGACCTCGGCGCGCGACAGGGTAGCCTCAAGCTCCTTGATGCGGCCCTCGACGAAGCTCTGGCGCTCGCGCGCGGCGTGATACTCGGCATTCTCCGAGAGATCGCCGTGTTCGCGGGCTTCCGCAATGGCCTTTATGACGGCGGGGCGCTCCACCGACTTCAGTGTCTTCAACTCGCTATCCAGCGCGGCGTTGCCGGCGCGGGTCATCGGGATCTTTTCCATATCGCTCTGTCGGCTGCCGTCGGTCCAGAATGCCAGTTTCCCGCGCAAACACGTGGCTGTAAAGCCGGGAAGCGTCCTGGCGTCAATAGCGGGCTCCCGCGGCGGCGAAATCGGAGCCGGAATTCGCCGCATCCCGGACCCGGCCGGTCGAAACATCCGGCGTCATTGTTGCGTCGCGCATCCTGCTGGGCTAACGATCTTGCGCGACCGGAATGGCAGGCCTTGATCCAAGGGGACAGAATGACCGAGATGATCCGTGAATCGATGGAGTATGACGTCGTCATCGTCGGGGCTGGGCCGGCCGGTCTTTCGGCCGCGATCCGCCTCAAGCAGCTCGATCCCGATCTGGGCGTGGTCGTTCTCGAGAAAGGGTCGGAGGTCGGCGCGCATATCCTCTCCGGGGCGGTTCTCGACACCTCCGGGCTCGATGCGCTGATCCCGGACTGGAAGGCGAAGGGCGCGCCGATCAAGGTCGAGGTGAAGCGCGACAATTTCTACATCCTCGGGCCTTCGGGGCAGATGCGGATTCCCAACTGGCCGATGCCGCCGCTGATGTCGAACCATGGCAAGTACATCGTCTCGATGGGCAATGTCTGCCGCTGGATGGCCGAACAGGCCGAGGCGCTCGGCGTCGAGATCTTCCCGGGCTTTGCGGGTTCCGAGCTCGTCTACGACGACAAGGGCGGCGTGAAGGGCGTTGTCGCCGGGGTCATGGGGCTGAACTCCGATGGCACGCCGGGGCCGAACTACGAGCCGGGGCTGGAGCTGCACGGCAAGTATGTGTTCCTCTCCGAGGGGGTGCGCGGGTCGCTCGCCAAGGAGGTGATCGCGAGATACGACCTCTCGAATGGGCACTGCCCGCAGAAGTTCGGCATCGGCATGAAGGAGATCTGGGAGATCGACCCCGCCAAGCACCGCGAGGGCACGGTCACGCATACCGCCGGCTGGCCGCTGGGCAAGACCGCCGGGGGCGGGTCGTTCATCTATCACCTCGAGAACAATCAGGTTTACGTCGGCTTCGTCGTGCATCTGAATTACCGGAACCCGCATCTCTACCCCTATATGGAATTCCAGCGCTTCAAGCATCACCCGCTGGTGGCCGAGCTTCTGAAGGGCGGCAAGCGGGTGGCCTATGGCGCGCGGGCGATCAGCGAGGGCGGCTGGCAGTCGATCCCGAAAGTGGTGGCGCCGGGGGTGGCGCTTCTGGGCTGTTCGGCGGGTCTCGTGAACGTGCCGCGGATCAAGGGGAACCACAATGCGATGTTGTCCGGCATCGCGGCTGCGGAAGCGGCGGCGGCGGCCATCGCTCAGGGCCGCGCCGGCGACGAGCTTTCGGCCTACGAGACCGACCTGCGGTCGGGTCCGGTCGCGAAGGACCTCAAGAAGGTTCGCAACGTCAAGCCGATCTGGTCGAAATGGGGCATGGCCGCCAGCCTGGTGCTCGGCGGGTTCGACATGTGGACGAACAACCTCTTTGGCCTCTCCCTCCTCGGGACGCTGAAGCACGGAAAGACCGACGCGGCCGCGACCGGCGAGGCGTCGAAGTTCCCGAAGATCGACTATCCGAAGCCCGACGGCGTCCTTTCGTTCGACCGGCTGACGAACGTGTCGTTCAGCTTCACCAACCACGAGGAAAACCAGCCCTGCCACCTCAGGCTCAAGGACGCATCGGTGCCGATCGCGGTGAACCTGCCGAAATACGACGAACCGGCGCAGCGCTATTGCCCGGCCGGCGTCTACGAGGTGATCGGCGAAGGTGCCGAGGCACGGTTCCAGATCAACTTCCAGAACTGTGTCCACTGCAAGACCTGCGACATCAAGGACCCGAGCCAGAACATCAACTGGACCACCCCGCAGGGGGGCGACGGGCCGAACTACCCCAACATGTGAGGCCGGTTCGCTCACATTGTCGGCAAAAGGGCCCCCAGCGGAGGGTCGCCCGGGGTGGTCCGCATTGCCTTGCGCGGTGGGGCGCACTAGGGTCCTTCGCAGTTTTTCGAGGAGCGTGCCGCCGTGACGAGCAAAAGACGCCCGATGTTGCACCCGCGCCGGCTGGCCTCGGCGCTGGCCCCGGCGCTGGCTCCGGTTCTGGCCCTTGCCTTCGGATTGGCCGGACCGGCGCGTGGCGCCGACGGTGTTGCCGGCCCCTATCTGGCGGCCCGGCTCGCCAGTCTCGAATCCGACTATTCGGATGCCGCCGACTTCTTCGCCCGCGCGCTGGCGGTCGATCCGGGGAATGCCGACCTGATGGGCAACCTGATCATTGCCCTCGTCGGCCGTGGCGACGTCGCCAAGGCAATCCCGGTGGCACGGACCATGCCCACGAGCGCAAGCGCGCGCAGTCAGATCGCCGACATGGTTGTCCTGGCCGATCTGGTCGAGCGTGAGGATTACGAGGGCGCGATTGCCGCGCTCGAGAGCGGTCGCACGGGCGGTCAGCTCGTCGACGGACTGTTCCGCGCCTGGGCGCTGGTGGGGCTGGGGCGGATGTCGGATGCGACGGCAGCCTTCGACGAGGTCGCCTCAGGCAGCGGGCTCAGATCCTTCGGACTCTACCACAAGGCGCTGGCGCTCGCCTCGGCAGGCGATTTCGAGGGTGCCGACAAGATCTTTTCCGGCGATGCCGGCGGCCCGCTCAAGGCGACACGCCGCGGGGTCATCGCCCATGCCGAGATCCTCAGCCAGCTGGAACGCAACCCGTCCGCGCTGGAACTCATCGACAAGACCTTCGGCGCCGGCGGCGGGTCAGAGCTCGAGAAGCTGCGCGCGCGGCTGAAGGCGGGAGAGACACTGCCCTTCGACGTGGTCAGCGGTGCGCGCGACGGCGAGGCGGAGGTGTTCTACACGGTCGCGAATGCCCTGACCGGCGAGACGAGCGACATCAGCGCACTGGCCTATGCGCGGGTCGCGGAGTATCTGGCGCCCGCGAACGACGATTTCGCCCTTCTCTCGGCGTCGATCCTGACGCAGCAGAAGCAGTATGACCTCGCCATCGCGAGCTTCGACAAGGTGCCGCCGACAAGCCCGTCCTACGTGGTGGCGGCGCTCGGCCGGGTCGATGCGCTGTCCGCGTCCGACCGCTACGACGCCGCGATCGAGGCGCTTCAGCAGCTGAGCCGGTCGAACCCGGACCGCGCCGATGTCTGGTCGACGCTTGGCGATGCCTACCGGCGCAAGGAGAAGTTCGCCGATGCCGTCGTGGCCTACGACAATGCGATCGCCAACCTCGGCGCGGATCAACGCGGGCAATGGCCGGTCTATTACACGCGCGGCATCTGCGAAGAGCGGCTCGGCAAATGGGCCGAGGCCGAGGCCGATTTCCGCCGTGCGCTGGCGCTCAGCCCGGATCAGCCGCAGGTTCTGAACTACCTTGGCTATTCCTACCTCGAGCGGAAGGAGAACTACGACGAGGCCCTCTCGCTCATCGAGCGCGCGGTATCCGCGCGCCCCGACGACGGCGCCATCGTCGACAGCCTCGGCTGGGCGCTCTACCGGCTTGGCCGCTACGACGAGTCGGTGACGCAGATGGAGCGCGCCGTGCAGCTCACGCCGGTCGACCCGGTGGTGAACGATCACCTTGGCGATGTCTTCTGGGCGGTTGGCCGCAAGCGCGAGGCAGAGTTCCAGTGGAAGCGCGCGCTTTCGTTCGAGCCCGATACCGATGCCGAGGCGGCGCGGATCCGGCGCAAGCTGGAGGTCGGTCTCGACGCGGTTCTGAAGGAAGAAGGCGCGGAGCCGCTTGCCGTCAGCAAGAATGGCGGTTGAGGTCTTCGCGCCGGCCAAGGTCAATCTGGCGTTGCATGTGACGGGGCGGCGGGCGGACGGCTATCACCTGCTCGACAGTCTCGTCGTCTTTGCCGGGGTTGGCGACCGGTTGCGCGCGACACCGGCAGCGCATCTCGCGCTCAGCGTGACGGGCCCCGAGGCGGCAGGGCTGGCCGACGGGGTCACGCGAACCGACAATCTGGTGCTGCGCGCGGCGCGGCTTTTCGACCGGCCGCCCGGGCTGCGGCTTACCCTCGACAAGCATCTGCCGGTCGCCTCCGGCATTGGCGGCGGCTCGGCCGATGCGGCGGCGGCGCTGAGGCTTGTCGCGGCGATGACGGGGCAGGCCATGCCCGCGGCCGAGGCGGTGCTGACGCTCGGGGCCGATGTGCCGGTCTGTCTTGCGGGGCGTCCCGCGCGGATTGGAGGCATCGGCGAACGGATCGAGCCTTGCGCCGCGTTGCCGAAGGGTGCGGCACTGGTGCTCGTCAACCCGCGCATCCCGTTATCGACGCCTTCGGTCTTTGCCGCACTCGCGACGCGCGAGAACCCGCCGCTGCCGTCTCTTCCGACCCGCTTCGCCACGTTTGCGGAGCTCTCCGGCTGGCTCGCGCAGGGCCGCAACGATCTTGAGGCGCCAGCCCGGGGGCTGGTGCCTGCGATCGGCGGCGTGCTCGATTCACTCGGCGCGGCCGGGGCGCCGCTGGCGCGAATGTCGGGCTCGGGCGCAACCTGTTTCGGTCTCTTCGCGGACCTGGCGGCGGCAGAGGCGGCCCAGGCGCGGATCGCAGCGGCGGAGAGGGGCTGGTGGGTGGTGGCGGCCGAGATTCTCGGCGCGGTCAGCTGACCCGCGCCACGACGTAGTCGGCGAGAGCGGCCAGCATGCCCTTCAGTTCGTGATCGGGAAGGATCGAAAGCGCGCGCTTGGCGCGATCCGCCCAGTCGAGAGCCTCGGAGCGCGCCATCTCCATGGCGCCGTGGCGGGCCAGTAGCGCCATGGCACGGTCGAGATCCCCTGCGCGCTGGTCGCCTTTCTCGATCGCACGGCGCCAGAAGGCACGTTCTTCCTCGCTGGCGCGGGCCACCGCCTTGATCACCGGCAACGTGAGCTTGCGTTCGCGGAAATCGTCGCCCGTGTTCTTGCCGATCACGGCGCTCTTGCCGCCATAGTCGAGGAGGTCGTCGACGATCTGGAAGGCGATGCCGAGCGCGTCACCATAGATGCGCAGCGCCTCGATACGCTCTTCGGAGGCCCCGGCGATGATGCCGCCGACCTCGGTCGCGGCCGAAAAGAGTGCCGCCGTCTTGCCGCGGATCACCTTCAGATAGAGCGCCTCGTCGGTGCTCAGATCCTGCGAGGCGGTCAGCTGCAGAACCTCGCCCTCGGCGATCGTCGCGGAGGCGTTCGACAGGATGTCGAGCACGCGCAGGGATTCCGTCTCGACCATGAGCTGGAAGGACCGCGAGAAGAGATAGTCGCCCACCAGAACCGAAGACTTGTTGTCCCACAGAAGGTTGGCGGTCGGGCGGCCGCGGCGCTGGGCGCTCTCGTCGACCACGTCGTCATGCAGGAGAGTCGCGGTGTGGATGAACTCGACGGTCGCCGCCAGCCGGATGTGGTGGTCGCCCTCATAGCCGCAGAGCCGCGCCGCGGCGAGCGTCAGCATCGGGCGCAGGCGCTTGCCGCCGGCTTCGACCAGATGGCGCGTGACCTCCGGAATCCGCGGCGCGTGTTCGGAGACCATGCGATCACGGATCAGTGCATTCACACGTTCCATGTCGGTCGCCAGATAGGCGGCCATAAGGTCGTGTGGTTTGCGCGCCGTTTCGTCCAAGCTCATGCGTCGCCCGTCTGCCTCGACAAAGCCGTGGCTCTGTCCTTATCTGACTCCCATGAAAGAGCTACTGCGCACCACTGACCCGACCATCATCGCTTACGTGACCGCTCTTCTAGACGCCGAGGATATAGCCACGTTTGAGATGGACGTCCACATGAGCGTGCTCGAAGGCGGCATTGGCATATTGCCGCGCCGCCTCATGGTGCGCGACGCCGATCTCTTCATGGCCCGCGCCATCGTCAAGGATGCGGGCATTGCGGTCTGAGCCGTTTTCCGAGGCCGAGCTCACGCGGGACGGGTTTCTGGGCGGAAGGCTCGTCGTGGCGCAGCCGCGCGACGGCTACCGTGCGGCAATGGATCCGGTTCTGCTGGCGGCCGCGGTGCCGGCGCGGGCAGGCGACAGCGTGCTGGAGCTTGGCTGCGGGGCGGGGGTGGCCAGTCTCTGTCTCGCTTCCCGGGTGCCGGGGCTCGCGCTTCACGGGGTCGAGCTGCAACCGGGCTACGGCGCGCTTGCACGGGCCAACGCGGCGGCCAACGGGATCGATCTTGCCGTGAGCGTGGCCGATATCGCCGCCTTGCCCGAGGAGCTTCGGGGGCGGAGCTTCGACCATGTTCTTGCAAACCCGCCCTACTATCCGAAGGATGGCGGCACCGCGGCGCGCGATGCCGGGCGCGAACGCGCGCTGCGCGAGGCGCTGCCGCTGTCAGAGTGGGTGTCGGTCGCGTTGCGGCGGCTGCGGCCCGGCGGCGGTCTCACGATGATCCAGGCGGCGGAGCGGCTGCCGGAACTCGTCGCCGCGCTCGAGGGGCGCGCGGGCAGTCTCGTGGTGTTGCCGATCTCCCCGCGGGACGGGCGTCCGGCGGGCCGCGTGATCGTTTTCTGCCGCAAGGGCGGGCGCGGGGCCTTCCGACTGCTCGCGCCCTTCATCCTGCATGCGGGGCCGGCGCATCTGGGCGATGGCGACGATCAGACCGAAGCGGCCCGAGCGGTGCTGCGCGAGGCGGGCGCGCTGGTGCTGCAATCGCGCTGAAGTCGCGCAATCGGGCGTTCATTTCGACGCAGTGCGGCGGGCGCCGCAGGCAGGTGGTGACACGACTCAAGGAATGTGATGGGATCGTGACAGGTTTCACAGAAAGGGAGAAACGCCGATGTCCTTGGGTTCGCACCTGCAGGAGCTGCGCAAGAAACACCAATCCCTGTCAGAGGCCGTTGAGGAGGCACAGCGGCAACCCGGATCCGACGATCTCGCGATCGCCGAGATGAAGAAGCAGAAATTGCGGATCAAGGAAGAGATTGCCCGGCTCAGCCAGAGCTGAGACCTATCGCATGCGGCCGGCCCTCGCCGCGAGGGCCGCGCCACCCGCGATCATCAGTGCGGAAAGGGCAAGCTGCGGCGTCGCCGGGGCGATGCCCGCGACGATGAGGACCAGCGTCGACAGAAGCGGGGCCGCGTAGGCGAGAACGCCGAGAAGCTGGATGTCGCCGTGCTTGACGCCGGTGTCCCAGAAGTAGAACGCGAGGCCGACCGGCCCGAGGCCGAGCGCGGCGCAGGCAAGCCAGCCCCATGGACCCGCCGGCGCGGCCGCGGTCTCCCAGGCGAGATGCGCGGCTGCCGACAGGATCGCGGTGCCGAGGCAGTAGATTGCTACCGTGGCCGTTGGCATGGCGCCGAGGCGGCGCGAGAGCACCGAGTAGCTCGCCCAGATGAGCGCAGCGAGGAAGGCCAGCGCCTGTCCGGTCGGGCGCATGGGGCCTGGCGGCGCGTCGTCGGCTCCCGCAAGCACGATCAGCGCCGCGCCCGCAAAGGCCAGAAGCGTGCCGGCGAGATGGCCGGGGCGCAGCCGCTCTCCGGGCAGGAATCCGGAAAAGACCACGATCAGGAGCGGCCAGAGGTAGGCAATCAGGCTCGCCTCTGCTGGCGGCGCGAGCCGCAGCGCGGTGAAGTAGCACAGATGGTAGAGGAAAAGCCCGGCAATGCCGAAGCCGTAGACCCAGAGCGGCACCCGGCCAAGCGTCGTCCAGCTGCCGTTCCTTGCGATCCAGACGAGGCCCGCGGCACCGCCGATGGCAAAGGTCAGGGCGTTCAGAAGCAGGGCCGGCATCGGCGCCGTCGCGACCGTGAGCGCCGCGAGCAGCGCCCAGAGAAGAACCGCCAGAAAACCGGTCGCGGTGGCTGCCTTCCGCGTCATGCGGCTTCCTTTCGTGCCTCGGTGCTTCCGCGACGGCCCGGCCGCCCCCGGCCGGTCCGCACGACAGACATGCGAAAGGGCCGGCCCGCGAAGACCGGCCCCCGTCCGCCAGGTCAGGGTCAGACGAAGTACTGACCGCCGTTGGCGGAAATGGTCGAACCGGTGATGAATCCCGCCTCGTCGGAAGCAAGGAACACCACGCACCGGGCGATCTCCTCCGGCTCGCCCAGCCGGCCGACCGGAATCAGGGGAATGATCCGTTCGTTCAGCACCTTCTCGTCGATGGCCCTGACCATCTCGGTCCCGATGTAGCCCGGGCAGATCGCGTTCACGGTGATGCCGGCGCGTGCGCCTTCCTGCGCCAGCGCCTTGGTAAAGCCGAGATCGCCCGATTTGGCGGCAGAATAGTTCGCCTGGCCGGCCTGGCCCTTCTGGCCATTGATCGAGGAGATCGAGATGACGCGGCCGAACTTGCGGTCGCGCATGCCCGACCAGAGCGGGTGGGTCATGTTGAAGAGGCCCGAGAGGTTGGTGTCGATCACCTCTTTCCACTGCGCGGGGGTCATGCGGTGGAACATCGCGTCCCGGGTGATGCCGGCATTGTTCACGAGCACGTCTACCGGGCCGAGATCGGCCTCGACCTTGGCAATGCCGGCCGCGCAGGCGTCGTAATCGGCGACGGACCACTTGTAGGTCGGGATGCCGGTCTCCTTGGTAAAGGCATTTGCGGCTTCATCGTTGCCGGCGTAGTTCGCCGCGACCTTGTAGCCTGCCGCCTTGAGCGCGACAGAGATCGCCGCGCCGATACCACGCGACCCTCCGGTGACCAGAGCAACTCTCGACATGATTCCTCCTCGTTGGATTTGCCTTGAAATCCTGTTACCCAAATGAAAGCACGGGCGCAACATTATTGCGCCCGTGCCTGGTGACGAATTCTTCGTGCCGGCTGGCGCTCAGGCCCGTTCGAGGCACATCGCGACGCCCATGCCGCCGCCGATGCAGAGCGTGGCGAGGCCCTTCTTGGCGCCCGAACGGCCCATCTCGAAGAGAAGCGTGTTGAGGATGCGCGCGCCGGAGGCACCGATCGGGTGGCCGATCGCGATGGCGCCGCCGTTGACGTTCACCTTCGCCGGGTCCCAACCCATATCCTTGTTGACCGCGCAGGCCTGGGCAGCAAAAGCCTCGTTCGCCTCCACCAGGTCGAGGTCGGCGGCCTTCCAGCCGGCCTTTTCCAGCGCCTTTCGGCTGGCGAAGATCGGGCCGACGCCCATGATCGCGGGATCGAGGCCGGCAGTCGCATAGGAGGCGATGCGGGCGAGCGGTTTCAGGCCGCGCCGCGCCGCCTCTTCCTCGGTCATCAGGAGGACTGCGGCGGCGCCATCGTTGATGCCCGAGGCGTTGCCGGCGGTGACCGTGCCGTCCTTCGAGAAGGCCGGGCGCAGCTTCTGCATGCTTTCGAGCGTCGCGCCATGCCGGATGTATTCGTCGGCGTCCACGACGACCTCGCCCTTGCGGGTCTTGATGGTGAAGGGGATCACCTCGTCCTTGAACTTGCCGGCCTTCTGCGCCGCCTCGGCCTTGTTCTGGCTGGCCACCGCGAATTCGTCCTGCTTCTCGCGACTGATCTGCCATTTCTCAGCGACGTTCTCGGCGGTGGTGCCCATGTGGTAGCCGTTGAAGGCATCCCAGAGGCCGTCCTTGATCATCGAATCGATGAGCTTCATGTCGCCCATCTTCTGGCCGGCGCGCAGATGCGCGACATGGGGAGAGAGCGACATGCTCTCCTGGCCGCCGGCGCAGACGATGGCGGCGTCGCCGAGCTGGATGTGCTGGGCGGCGAGTGCGACGGTGCGCAGGCCCGAGCCGCAGACCTGGTTGATCGACCAGGCGGCACTTTCCTGCGGCAGGCCGGCATTGATATGCGCCTGACGGGCCGGGTTCTGGCCCTGGCCGGCCGTCAGGACCTGGCCGAGAATCGTCTCGCTCACCTCGGCCTTGTCGATGCCGGCGCGGGCGACGACCGCCTCGAGCACCGCGGCGCCCAGCTCGTGGGCGGGGGTGTTCGCGAAGGCTCCGTTGAAGCTTCCCACCGCGGTGCGTGCGGCGGAGACGATAACGACGTTGGTCATGCGGCAATCCTCTGGCTGATGCGGGGCGCGCCGGCTCCAGATGGCCCGACGCCCGGTCACGCCTAGAATGACTGAAGCGGAAGTCGCGTCAAGAGTAACCGCCCCGGCACCTAGGCGCGGCACTTTCGCGCGGGGCGAGCGCGCGCGGCGCGCGAGGTGCGGCCTGCGTGGTGCGAGGTGAGGCGCGCGGGGTGCGTGCCGGAGGGTCGAATTCGGCGCGCGTCAGACCGCGATACGGGTCTCGGGCACCGCCCAGGGCGGCGTCGCGGTGGGCGCGCCGTAGAAATAACCCTGCAGGCAGTCGACGCCGGCCCGCGCGAGCCAGTCGGCATCCGCTGCCGTTTCGACCGATTCCGCGACGACCAGCATGTCGAACTGTCGCGCGATGCCGATCAGGGCGGCGACGAGGCACTGATTGTCGGCGGTATCGGCGATGCCGCGGATGAAGGAACCGTCGATCTTGACGAGATCGAAGTAAAAATCGCGCAGGTGGCGAAACGAGGTCAGGCCCGAGCCGAAATCGTCAAGCGCGAAGGCGACGCCCGCGGGCTGAAGCTGGCGCATGAAGACGGAGACCACATCGGGCATGACCATCGCCGAGGCTTCGGAGATCTCGAGGATCAGCCGTTCGCCGGCGGTCGGATCAGCGGCAAGACCGCGCCGCATCAGGCGCGTCCAGCGCGGATAGGCGATCGAGCGGGCCGACATGTTGAGCGAGAGCCGCAGGGCGGGATCGTGGCGGAGCGCGTTGAACCCCATGTCGAGCGCGAGGCAGTCGATGACGCGGCCGATTTCCTGGGTTTCGACGGTCGGCATGAACTGGCCGGCCGGAATCACGCGGCCGGTTTCATCCACAAGTCGCACAAAGCCCTCGTAGAAGGCCGGCCGGTCCTGTGCCGCCATCTGCATCACGGGCTGATAGGCGAGCATGACATCGTTGCGCTCGATCGCCCGCCTGACCATCGTCATGACATCGCGGTCGCGCGCCGTGACGGCAACCGAGAGGGGGCTTTCATCAGAGGGATCGGGGGCGTCGTGATAGCTTCTTTGCTTGCCGGCCATAGCAATCTCCTTGACGGTGGCGACAGACTGGGCGCAAGGCGATAAGATCGGGTAAACGGGCGCGGGAAATCGGGGATCGCGGCGTTGCGGGAGGGACGATGACGGAACGCTGCGGCTGGTGCGGGACCGAACCGATCTATGTCGACTACCACGATACCGAATGGGGCGTGCCCGAGCGCGATGGCCGGGCGCTTTGGGAGAAGCTCGTGCTCGACGGGTTTCAGGCCGGTCTCTCGTGGATCACCATCCTGAAGAAGCGCGACAACTTCCGTGCCGCCTTCGAGGGGTTCGATCCCGAGCGCATCGCCCGGTGGGGCGAGGCCGACGTGGCGCGGCTTCTCGACAACCCCGGCATCGTCCGGTCGCGCGCCAAGATCGTGGCGACGATCGGCAATGCGAAGGCCTATCTGCGGATCGCCGAGCGCGAGGGGTTCGACCGTTTCCTCTGGCGCCATGTCGATGGCAAGCCGCTGCAGAACCGGTTCGAGACGCTGGCCGAGGTGCCCGCCGCAACACCGCTTTCCGAACGGATCTCGAAGGAGCTGAAGCGCGAGGGGTTCCGTTTCGCCGGGCCGACCATCGTCTATGCCTTCATGCAGGCGGTGGGCATGGTCAATGACCACCTCGTGACCTGCCCGGCGCATGAACGGGTGGCCCGGCTCGGCTAGGTCAGCCGCCCGCGAGCAGCGCCGCGACGATGGCGCGGGCACTCTCGCCCGCCCAGTCGGCATCGCCGGTCATGCGCGCGATCTCGCGGCCCTCGGGATCGAGGAGGACGGTCACCGGCAGGCCGAGCACGCCCATTTCATGCGACAGCGCGAGCGTGGGGTCACGGAAATAGGGCAGGGATTCGACGCCGGTTTCGTCGAAGAGGCGGGTCATCGCCGGGATCGTGTTGCGGCCGACGGCGATGGTGAGGACAGCGAAGCGGTCGCCGCCCATCTCGCGGTTCAGCGTGTCGAGCGCGGGAAGTTCCTTGCGGCAGGGGGCGCACCAGGTGGCCCAGAAGTTCACCGCGACGTATCTGCCCTGCCAATCAGAGAGCCGGTGTTCGTTGCCGCTCTCGTCGAGGAAGGGGATATCCGGAACCGCGGCGGGCGCGGTGGCGAACACCAGTTTCTTCATGGAACCGTCGCGCAGCGCTTCCAGACCGGCCGTTCCGGCAAGCGTCGGATTTGCGCCGAAGGCGAGGGCCGTGTAGAGGACGGCGGAAAGTATGCTCTTCATCAATGCCTCCCGGGGGCCGCTCATGACCAACAGAACCCAGAACGCGATGTGGGGCGGGCGGTTCGCCGCCGGGCCGGACGCGATCATGGAGGCGATCAACGCCTCGATCGGTTTCGACCAGCGGCTTCATGCCCAGGACATCGCCGGATCCCGTGCCCATGCGGCGATGCTGGCCGCCCAGGGCATCCTCACGGATAAAGACGCCGAAGCGATCGGGGAAGGGCTTCTCACGGTCTTGTCAGAGATCGAGGCCGGGAACTTCACCTTTTCTAGCGCGCTCGAGGACATTCACATGAATATCGAAGCGCGGCTGAAGGAGCTGATCGGCGAGCCGGCCGGGCGGCTGCACACGGCGCGGAGCCGAAACGACCAGGTGGCGACCGATTTCCGGCTCTGGGTGCGCGATCAGGCGGATGCCGCGGTGGCCGGGCTGACGGCGCTGCAAAGGGCGCTTCTCGGGCAGGCCGAGGCGGGTGCAGACTGGGTCATGCCGGGCTTCACGCATCTGCAGACCGCGCAGCCGGTGACATGGGGCCACCACATGATGGCCTATGTCGAGATGTTCGCGCGCGACCGGGGCCGCTTTGCCGATGCCCGGGCGCGGATGAACGAATGCCCGCTCGGCGCCGCCGCGCTGGCTGGCACATCGTTTCCGATCGATCGCGCTGCGACGGCGGCCGCGCTCGGGTTCGACCGGGCGATGGCCAATTCGCTCGATGCCGTCTCCGACCGCGATTTCGCGCTGGAGTTCCTTGCGGCCGCGTCGATCACGGCCATGCATCTGTCGCGCCTTGCCGAGGAACTGGTGATCTGGTCCTCGGCGCAGTTCCGCTTCGTGGCGCTTTCGGACCGGTTCTCGACCGGCTCGTCGATCATGCCGCAGAAGAAGAACCCCGACGCGGCCGAGCTCATTCGCGCCAAGGTCGGGCGCATCATGGGGGCCAACGTGGCACTGATGATGGTGATGAAGGGGCTACCGCTCGCCTATTCCAAGGACATGCAGGAGGACAAGGAACAGGTCTTCGACGCGGCCGACAACCTGATGCTGGCGCTTGCCGCGATGGAGGGAATGGTGCGCGACCTGGTCGCAAACCGCACCGCGCTCGAAGCCGCCGCCTCCTCGGGGTTCTCGACAGCGACCGACCTGGCGGACTGGCTGGTGCGCGAGGCCGGGCTGCCGTTCCGCGAGGCGCATCACGTGACGGGCGCGCTGGTGGCGCTGGCCGAGAAGAAGGGCTGCGACCTTGCGGACCTGTCGATCGCCGAGATGGCCGCGGCCCATCCGGCGATCACAGCGGAAGTCTATTCGGTGCTGGGTGTCCACAACTCCGTCGCCAGCCGCCAGAGCTACGGCGGCACCGCGCCGGATCAGGTGCGGGCGCAGATCGCGGCATGGCGGACGCGGCTCGGATGAGGGTGGCGGGCGCGCTCGCGCTGATCCTCGGGCTTGCCGCCTGTGCGCAGCCCCGGGCACATGCGGGCGTGCATCTGACGCCTTCGGGCGTTAGGGTGGTGCCGTCTCTCTCGACTTCCATTGCCGGTGTCGGTGTCACGGTGAGCCAATGATGCGCGCATTCGTCCTTCTGTCCGTCCTTGTCGTCCTTGCCGCCTGCGGCGTCGACGGCAAGCCGAAGCCTCCGGCCGGGGCCGGTGTCAGCGTCACCGGCCAGGCGAAGGCCGGGGTCTCGGGCGGTTACTGAGCCGCGTGGCTCAGGTGATCGCCTCGAGCCGTTCCTTCGACATCTCGCCCGGCACGATGGTGATCGGGATCGGCAGATTGCCGGAGTTTCGCGACAGCTGCGTCACAAGCGGGCCCGGGCCGGCCTTGTCCGTGCCCGCGCCCAGCACCAGAACGCCGATTTCAGGCGTGGTGCGGATCACGTCCAGGATCTCGGCGACAGGCTCGCCCTCGCGGATCTCAAGCTCGGGCTGGATGCCGTGGCGGTCGCGCATCCACTTGGCGAAGACCTCGAAATGAGCTTCGATCCGCTCGCGCGCTTCGGCGCGCATGATGTCCGCGACCCCGATCCAGTGCTGGAACTCCTCGGGCGGAATGACCGAGAGAATCGTCACGCCGGCGCCGGTATGGGCCGCCCGCAGCGCCGCAAACCGCATCGCGTTCAGGCATTCGCGGCTGTCATCGAGAACGACCAGAAACTTGCGCATGAGCTCCCCCAGAGTGCGGCGCGATCATGGCCTGTCGGTGCCGGCAAGGCAATCGCAGAGCGTCATCGCCCGGAATGGGCCCAATCCCAGTAGAGCGCACGCGCCCGGCGCGTGACGGGGCCGTGCTGGTAGTTCGTGCCATCGAACTCCACGACCGGGGTGACCTTGGCGTAGTTGCCCGAGAGGAAGACCTCGTCGGCGGCGCGCACGTCGTCGAAGCTCAGCACGGTCTCGTGGACGGCGACGCCGTCGGCGCGCAGGTTCGCGATGTGGCGCGCCCGGGTGATGCCAGACAGGAAGGTGCCGTTGGCGACGGGGGTGAAGACCTCGCCGTCCTTCACGATGAAGACGTTGGCGGTGGCGCTTTCGGCGACATTGCCAAGCGCGTCGGCGACCAGCGCGTTCGGATAACCCCTGGTCCTTGCCTCGGCGATCATGCGGGCGTTGTTGGGATAGAGGCAGCCGGCCTTGGCGTTGGTGACCGCGCTTTCGAGAACCGGGCGACGGAATCGAGTGGTGGTGAGCCGCGTCGTCGCCTCGGCGGTCGGCATCGGGATCTCTTCGAGGCAGAGCGCGAAGCCGGTGGCGTCCGGTTGCGGCACGATGGCGCTATCGTCGCCGTCGAGTGCCCAGTACATCGGCCGGATATAGACGGCCTGATCGGGCCCGTAGGCCCTGAGGCCCTCGCGGGCGATCTCGACCATGTCCTGGTCCGAAACCGTGGGCGTTATCATCAGGGCCGCGGCCGAGCGGTTGGCGCGGGCGCAGTGCCGGTCAAGGTCGGGGGTGAGCCCCTCGAAGAACCGGGCGCCGTCGAAGACCGTGCCGCCGAGCCAGCTGCCCTGATCGGCCGCGCGCATCACGGCGACATCGCCTTCGTGCCAACGGCCCTCGAAATAGGTGCGGATGTTCGTGCCGGTGGCCATGCTGTCTTCCCTTGTTCGGCGGGTTGGTGCGATCGCCAGGCGGGCGATCAGAGGATATCGGTGCGGAAACGACCGGGCAGGGCCGCCTCAAGAAGCTGCAGATCGGGCGTGCAGTCGGCGTAGCGCGCGGCAAGTCCGGGCGGGATCACGAAGGCGTCGCCGGGACCGAGCGCGTGATCTGGCTGACCCTCGGCCTGCAGGACCATGGTGCCGTCCATCAAAAAGGTGAAGTGGATGGCGCTGTCATGCCGTGTCGCCGGGGAGGTGCCGGTATCGAAGCGCGCGACCTGGATGTTGGCGACGCCGCCGGTGCCTGCCGCGATGCCGGTATCCTGGCAGGTGAAACCCGGGATGCGGAACGGCTGCCACGGTGCCCTGTCGCGGATGTGGTGGACGAAGCGCTGCCCCTGCCATTCGCGCGCGGGGTCGCCCTGTCCGTTCGGCAGCACCATCTCGTGATCGATCGTGGTCACGTGTTCGGCCGGAACGCCGATCTCGATCACCTCGATATCGGGCGAGGCGTGGCAGACCCTGTGTCGGATCTCGGGCGGCTGGATCACGCAGTCGCCGGCCGTCAGACGCAGCATGCCGTCGCCCTGATCCTCGTAGAGCACATCGACCCAGCCGCGATAGCAGAAGATGAGCTGGAAGCCGACCGTGTGGTAATGGACCATGTCCGGCACCGGGCCGCCGTCGGGGATGCGGATGTGACTCGCGATGATCGAGCCGCCGAGCCGCGAGGGAATGAGATCGCGGTACTGCATGCCGGCGCGGCCGATCACCCAGGGGGCATTGTCGCGCAGCCGGCGCACGCCGAATTCCGGCACCGGATCGACAGCCGGAACCTCTGGCGTCAGGGGCGCGAACTCGATCACGGTTCCGTTCGGCGCGGTGACCGGTGCGGCGCCGCGCCACCGGGGTTCATCGCCAAGGATCCTGAGCCGCCCGGGCGGCAGATCGGCGGTGCGGTCGAGTCGGATCCGCAGCCCGTGGCCCGACATCTCGGCCACCGCAGGGTCGTCGGCCGGATAGATCGTCTCCAGCCGGAATCCGAGCGTGCGACCGAAGAACCCCATGTCGTCGGAGAGCTTCTTCGACGGCAGCACGACTTCGGCACGCCGGGTCTGGTCGGTCATCTGGGTCCCTCCGGGCGGTCGGCGCCATTCTTGGCCCCCCGGGGACGGGATTGCAAGTCGGCCTCAGAGGCGGTCGAGAAGGGCACGGGTCGGCCAGGCATCGGCCGGCAGGCCGAGCCGTTCCTGCTCGGCCTGAACTGCGGCGCGGGTGCGTTCGCCGAGGATGCCGTCGATGGCGCCCACATCGTGGCCGTGCTGGGCCAGCTTCTTCTGCAGCGCGACCATTTCATTGGGCGAAAGGCCGGGTTCGGGCCGGCCCGGATCGTAGGGCGGCGCGCCTTCGAGCCGGGTCGCGAAATAGGCGGCCGTGGTGACATAGACGAAGCTCTTGTTCCAGTTGAAGTAGACGCTGAAGTTCGGATAGGCCATGAAGGCCGGCCCCTTGCGTCCCATCGGCAGCAGGACCGAGCCCTTGAGCCCGCCGGCCAGCTTGCCCTGCCGCGCGCGCACACCCATCGCCTGCCAGTCGGAGATCGCATAGCTCTGTTCGAGCCCGGTCTTCGACCAGTCGAGATCGGCAGGCAGGGTTATCTCCTGCAGCCAGGGCTCGTCCTTGCGCCAGCCCATGCCGGCAAGCATCTTGGCGCCGGACATGAGCGCATCGGCGGCCGAACCCTTGAGGTTCACGTGGCCGTCTCCGTCGCCGTCGACGCCGTTGCGCAGGATATCCTCGGGCAGCATCTGCACCTGGCCGATCTCGCCGGCCCAGGCGCCGGTCGTGCCCGAAGGGTCGAAATCGCCGCGTCCGTAGAGCTCCAGCGCGGCAAAGACCTGCGGCCGGAAGAGATCGGGCCGGCGACAATCATGGGCGAGCGTGACGAGAGCGTCGCGGGTGCGGAAATTGCCCTGCACGGCGCCGTAGTCGGTCTCGAGCGCCCAGAAGGCCAGAAGCACCCCGGGCGCGATGCCATAGCGGTCCTCGATGGCACGAAAGGTCGCGGCCTTGGCTCTGGCCTGTTTCGCGCCGTTCGAGATGCGCCCGGCGCTGATGACGGCGCGCGAGAACTCGATGAAGTCCTTGCGGAAGACCCCCTGCGCGCGGTCGGCCTTCAGCACGGCGCCGTCCTGGCGCACACCGGCGAAGAAGCGCGCGACGCTGGCGCCGTCATGGCCGCGCGCGACGGCTTCCTTCTGCATCGCCTCGACGAAGCCCGAAAACGACCCGCCGCATTCCGCGGCCCCGAGCGGCAGGGCGGTGGCGATGACCAGGGCCGCGGCAAGGCGCAGGCTGGCGAACGAGTGCGTCATTTCAGGCTCCTTCCGGTGTCGCCGCAGCCTAGCGCACCCTATGCCGGCGACAACCCGCAAATCCCGCGTTCGGCCGGGCGGTGTTAACCTTTGGTTAATACCTGTTGACGAGACTCTAACGCACCGCGTGATGCGCGGTGTGTGGTGAAGCGTTACTTGGTGGGGGCAAATGCAGGTACTGATCGTGGAAAGCAACCCTGATCTGGGGTGGCTGTGGAAGCGGCATATCGACCGGATGTGCGAAGGCGCAACCGTCGTGGGTGACCAGCACGAGGCCGTGGCCGCACTCGAACGCACCGCGTTCGGTGTCATCGTGCTGGATCTGGTGCTCAAGGACGGCAGCGCGATCGCGGTCGCGGATTACGCGGCCTATCGGCGCCCCGAGGCGCAGGTGGTCTTCGTCACCAATTCGACCTTCTTTTCGGACGGGTCGATCTTTCAGCATATCGCCAATGCACGCGCCTTCCTTCCGGCGGCGACGCCGCCCGAGGATCTGGCGGCGGTGGTGCAGCACTATGGCAAGGCCGACTGAGCCCGATTGTTGCCGCCGCGGCATCTCGTAGGCCCGGGCGCGGGAATTGATCGCGTCACTGCCCGTCGCGCAAGCTTAACTTGCTTTTGGCGACAACTTCCCCAAGCTGGAGACTGGGGGGATGCGTGCATGATAGATTATTTGCCAAAGGACATTCAGGCCGGACTTGACGAGGCACGCAAGCGTGATCTCCGTCGGCGGTCACGGCTCAGGGTTCTCGCGGGCGAGGATGTCTATCCCATCCTGCGCTTCTGGGAAACCGGGTTCACGCTCGACGCCGATCAGGTGCAGAGCCTGCGTGGGCTTGTCGATATCTATGACGGTGCGCGCCATCTCTATCAGTCCCTTATCGTCGCCTCCGACATCGACAACGGCGAGCTTGTCTGCGAGATGAAGCGCTCGACCCCGGCCCATGACCAGGCGCCGCTCGACTACGCGCGCGACGAGGATGCGCCGGCGGGCTATCTGCCGCGAGGGTGACGTGGTTCAGGGACGGATCTCGCTCGACCGTGCCAGTCGGCAAGATACGCCACAGATCCCGGTTCTCGGCGTCAGAGAGCGCGATGCGACCTTCCGTGCGATCATGGCCAGGCGTCGCCAGCCCGTCACCCTGAGCGAAGGCGGAAAACCCTGGCTGAGAGCGGTAGAAGGCTGAAAGCGGTAGAAGGTTGGGAATCAGAGCAGCGGCTGCATTCCTGCGGCGTGCATTTGCCGCAACCGGCGGTGCTTATCTCTCGACCCGGCGGTCTGGCGTCGCATGATCAACCCTGACGCCGCGATCGGCCATGATCTCTTCCAGATCACGATCCGATACCGCGTAGCGGACATGGAAGACAACTGCGAACAGGATCGCGTCCTTCGGGAACCGAGCGCCTTAGAACGGTCTCATCGCACGCCCTCCGTTATCCAGCCGGACACCGCTGGAATCGTCTGACCAGCGAGGCTCAGCCGTCATTCGAGAAAGATTGCGACAATCTCCGACCGAGCGGATCAATGGCCTTGGGAAGCCGGAGCACATTCATCCCGGCAAGGCTCAACCCTTCACCGCGCCTGCCGTCAGCCCCGAAACCAGGTAGCGCTGGAAGAACATGACCAGCAGGAAGATCGGGATGGTGATGCTGACCACCGCCGCCACGGCGAACATGATCGCGCCTTCGTCCTGGATCGTGCCCAGATAGCTCGCAATCTTTGGAACCATTGTCTGGTTATCCTTGCTCAGCACAAGCCCGGTGACCGTAAAGTCGTTGTAGGCCAGAAGGAACGAAAACAGCCCCGTGGTGATCACCCCCGGCCACATGACCGGCATGATCGCCAACCGGAACGCCTGGAACCGATTGCAGCCGTCCACCAGCGCGCTTTCGTCCAGATCGCGCGGGATGCCCTGGAAGAACGAGTACATCATCCACAGCGTGAAGGGCTGGTTAAGGGCGACAAGAACGATGATCGCGGTGGGCAGATGCCCCCAGATATTGAGGGCGAAGAAGGGGAACAGATAGCCCGAGACCAGCGTCACTTCGGGCATGGCACGGAAGAACAGCGCCGCGACCAGTATCCAGAACCGGTAGCGATGGGTAGAACGCGCCAGCGCATAGCCGCCCAGAGTGCCGAAGCTCAGCGAGATTGAGGTGACGCAGACGGTCACGATCAGCGTGTTCAGCGCCGCGCGCCAGAATTCGGTGGTGACCCAGGCGCCGTAATAGCCGTCTGTCGTGAACGGCCCGCCTGTCGTGCGGGTGGTCATCGGGCCGGTGATCGCGTTCCACCAACTGTCACGCGAAAAGAAATCGGTCTGCACCTTGAACGACCCCCAGACCGTCCAGGCGAAGGGGAAGGCGGCGATGATCAGCCACAGGATGACAAAACCCATCGCAAGCGTTGTCAGCCAGGCCGGACGGCGCAGGACGGCGGGCAGGGGCATCGACATCAGACTCTCCCCGCTTGCAGCTCGCGGGCGACGCGGGCCAGGATGGGCACGATCAGAACGGCGATGAAGGCAATCGTGATGACACTCGTCGCTGCGGCCGAGCCGAACAGCTGTGAGGTCTGGGTGTTGAGGCTCGCATAGATGTCGAAGGCCAGCGAGGTCGCATTGGCCGATGCGTTGAAGCTGATGATCGGTTCGAACACGCGGAAATTGTCCATGAGCTGCACAAGAAGAACGAACAGAACCAGCGGTTTCAGCGATGGCAGGACGACATAGCGCACCCTCTCCCATCGCGAGGCTCCGTCGATCATCGCTGCCTCGAGCGTATCGCGCGAAACCGCCTGGAGGCCCGCATAGAACACGATGAAGCTGAAGGGCGCATTGGTCCAGGTTCCGTAGACGATCAGCATGATCCAGGTCAGCGGGGCAGAGGACTGGGTGGACAGACCGGGGTCATTGAACAGCACCTGTAGCGCCACGCCGAGGATGCCGTCGGAATTCAGCATCCAGAACAGGATCAGCGCGCCGACCAGCGGGGTGATCAGCATCGGAACCAGGCTGAAGAAGATCACCGGCCCCTTCATCAGGCGCGGCACCACATTGACCGCCAGCGCGATGCCGAAGCCAAGCGCCATGGCCAGAGGCGTGACCAGAAAGCAGTAGAAGAGAGTGAAGGCGAGCGCCCGGTAGAATCGAAGGTTCATCATGCCCGAGACGAACTCGCCCAGGCTGCCCGAGCGGGACCACAGGAGGCCAACGGAGTTTATCGCCAGATGGTTGCGGTCAACATAGGTGCCGAGGCCGTTGAACTGGCCGAGCGGTGCCTCGCTCCTCAGTTTGGCTGTGGCCGCAACGTCAACGGTGGTTTCCTTGACACAGCCGCCCAGGGGCTGGCAGGTCTCGGTCTCGATCAGGACTTGCGGATGCTCGACATAGAGCGACTGCACGAAGATGGATACGGTCGGCAGCGCTATGAACAGCAGCATCGCGATCAACGACGGCGCCATGAAGCGGAAAAAGGACGAATGCGGCATGGGCGGTCCTGTGCTTGCGGCGCAAGGCCGATCAGGAAGGTGCGGGGCCGGGGGAGCATCCGGCCCCGCCGGAGGGTCAGTTCAGGTAACCCGCCTGAGTGGCCGCCGCATTATAGGCAGCGGTGATGTCGGCAAGCGCCCTTTCCGCATCTTCCGCGCCCTTGACATAGTCGGCAAGCTCATTGCCGAGTGTCTCGTGCAGGAGGCCCATCCACGGCACCATCGGATAGGCCCGCGCGCCGGAATTCGCGTTGGCGATCACACCAACCGCCGCCGGGCCGGGAGTGTAACCCGAGATCAGCCAGACCGCCGCGTCGGGGTGTTTGGCTGCCGTTTCC
The DNA here is from genome assembly GCA_020637635.1 of Albidovulum sp. Taxonomy (GTDB): domain Bacteria; phylum Pseudomonadota; class Alphaproteobacteria; order Rhodobacterales; family Rhodobacteraceae; genus Albidovulum. Next base: position 174,156 of record JACKKB010000003.1, on the reverse strand, counting down.
GGTGCGATGGCATGCATCATGGCCTGAAAGCTGGCCTCGGCATCTTCATCCGAGATGTTCTTGGCGATGGTGAACCCATCCCACCACAGTGCCGCCGATGGGATGGTCCCGCCGCCCACCGTCGGCGCGGCGGCAAAGACGGTCGCGGCCGCCACCTCGGGCTTGGCTTTCGTCGGGTCGATCAGCGTTGCCGCCAGCGAGCCCCAGTTCTGCATGATGCCGACCTGCCCATCGCGGTAGAGCTGGGCAGTTGCGTCGGTGTCCTGGGTCACATAGTCGGGCGGCATGAAGGCGGTCATTTCCCGCATCGTCTTCAGAACCAGCCGACCCTGTTCGTTGTCGATGGCAAGTTTGGCCGAGCCGGGCTCGAAAAAGTCGGCACCGGTTCCCAGATACATGTTGACGAATTCCGCCGCTAGGTCCCAGCCGGCTGCGTACGGAGCCGCAATCGGATAGTCCAGCAGGCCCTTTTCCTTGATCGCGGCGGCGGCTGTCAGCACTTCCTCCCAGGAGGTCGGAGCAGCCACGCCCGCAGCTTCGAGCAGATCCTTGCGCATGACCAGATGCTGGCCGTTCGCCATGAAGGCGATGCCCATGATCTTGCCGTCGATCTTGATCAACTGGTTCGGCTGCAGCTGTTGGCCGTACTTCGCCACCAGATCATCCAGGGGACGAATGAGATCACCCCCCAGCAGCGGAACGATGGAGTTGTTGGCGACCATGGCCACGGTATATTCCGCCGGGTTCGCCGTCAGCGCGGCCACCTGGATGTTCTTGTGTTCGGTGGTGTTGTTGGACGTGACCGTCACGGTGCCGCTCGCACACTCCGCTGCCGTCTCGTTCACAATGCGCAGGGCGGCGAAGTCATTCGACAGGATGCGCACCGAGCCAGAGGCTATGCCGCAATCCGCAAACACTGGTGTCGCCGTAAGAGCCAGGGCAGAGACAAGCCCGAAGCTGAAGTTCCTCATCCGTTTTCCTTTCCCATTGGGCATGTCGCGGCTGGATGTCGCGTTCGGCTTGCAATCGAATGCAAGGAGGGAAGCATACAGAGCGATTCGTCGCAAGAGATAGCTTGTCATTGCCGGGCGGATTGGTGCACTCGTATGCATATCCGGATGGCGACTCACGCCACCGCACAGGCATGGAGGACGACGATGGCGATGAAGGGCTTCAATCCGAAGTGGAAGGACCTGCCCGACTACATCCTCGGTATCACCAAGGAGATATGGGAGGATCGCGGCGTCGCGACGTTGCACCACTACTATGGCCGCGACATGATCAAGCGGGGTTCGGGCGGTGTCGTCATCGGCGCGCAGGCGGTGATCGACGAGACGAACCAGTCGATCGCAGGCGCTCCCGATATCCAGCTGCTGGGCGAGGATGTGATCTGGTCCGGGAATGAGGATGACGGCTTCCTGTCCTCGCACCGGGTGCTCGAGATCTTTGCCGACCGCGACGCCGACGGGCAACCGACCGGCCGGCAGATCGTGGAGCGCGTGATCGCAGACTGCTACTGCATCGGCGACCAGATAACCGACGAATGGCTGGTCTACGACCGCGGCGCCTCGGCCCGGCAGCGAGGGATGACCCCGAAAGACGCCGCCGCCGCCGAGATCGAGGCCGAGGGCGGACCGGCCAGCGCGAAACCACCCTTCACATTTGCCGACAACGTGCCCGGCCCCTACCAGGGCAAGGGCAACGACAATGAATGGGGCCAGCGTTACGAAGAGCTCTTGAACAGCATCATGGCTGCGGATTTTACCGCCGTCGGCAAGACCTATGACCGTGCGGCGCATCTTCAGCTTCCGGGCGGCCGTGAGGCGCACGGCGCCATGGCGGCCGACGAATTCTGGCTGGCCGTGCGGGCGTCGTTCCCGACTGCGAAGCTTGTGGTGGAACACCGGATCGGTCGCGAGGATCCGATGTTGTCGCCGCGCTCTGCCCTTCGCTGGTCGCTCGTCGGCAAGCATGAGGGCCGCGGGATGTTCGGCGCCCCGTCGGGTGCCGAGGTGCAGGTGCGCGGTGCAAGTCATGCGGAATGGGGGCCGTGGGGCATCCGCCGCGACTATGTCCTGTTCGACGAGATTGCGGTCTGGAAACAGATCCTCCTTCACCAGGGGCGGTCGTCATGAGCTTTCCCGGCATAACCTGGGTCAAGGCGCCCGCACCCGAGGCCGAGACGGACACGGCCGACCTGCAACGCACCGTGGCCGAGGTTCTGGCCCGTGTCCGCAGCGAGGGGGATGCCGCGGTCGCCGATTTTTCCCACCGTTTCGACAAGGCCGATCTTTCGGCCTTCGAAGTCACCCGGTCCGAGCGTGAAAGCCTTGTCAACGCGCTCGACCACCAGACCCGTGCCGACACCGAATTCGCGATCGCCAACGTCCGCCGCTTTGCCGAGGCACAGCTCGCCTGCCTGCAACCGCTGGAGATCGAGGTTCTGCCCGGCGCCTTCCTTGGCCACAGGATCATCCCGGTCGAGCGGGTCGGCTGTTACGTCCCCGGCGGGCGATTCCCGCTGCTCTCGGCCCCTGTCATGACGATCGTCCCGGCCAGGGTCGCGGGCGTGGACGAGGTCATCGCCTGCCTTCCGCCGAATGCGCATCCGGCGATGGTCGCAGGCTGCCACCTCTCGGGCGCTGACCGCATCTTCCGCATCGGCGGCGCGCAGGCGGTGGCCGCCATGGCCTATGGAACCGAGACCGTCCCCGCCGTCGACAAGATCGTCGGCCCCGGCAATGCCTTCGTGAACGAAGCCAAGCGTCAGGTCTTTGGCCCTGTTGGCATCGACCAGCTGGCCGGCCCGTCCGAGATCTATGTCGTCGCCGACCAGACCGGCGATGCCGAAATGCTGGCCACCGATCTTCTCGCACAGGCCGAACATGACGTGCGCACGCGCGTGGGCCTGATTACCACCGACGCAAAGCTGGCCGAGGCCGTGGTCGTCGAGGTGGAGAAGCAGCTGAAGACGCTTGCCACCGCTGCCGTCGCGGGTGTCGCCTGGGTGGCCAAGGGCGAGATTGCGGTGGCCGCGGACGAAGCGGCAATGATCGCCTATTCCGACCATATCGCGGCGGAGCATCTGCAGGTCCACACCGCCGACCCCCGCGCCTTCGCCTTGAGGCTGCGGAATTATGGTTCGCTGTTTGTCGGGCAGAACGCCTCGGTGGTCTATTCCGACAAATGCGTCGGAACCAATCATACCCTGCCGACCATGGCCTCGGCCCGCTACACCGGCGGGCTTTGGGTCGGATCCTATGTCAAGGTGGCCACGCATCAGTGGCTGGATGACCGGGGCGTCCGCGCCGTCGCCCCCGCTGCCGTGCGGCAAAGCGCGTCCGAAGGGCTGGACGGCCATCGCCGCGCCGCCCAGTTGCGGCTTGACCGCATGCAGGGATAGCGCCGTGGCCCTTTCCCCGCCGGGTCGCCTGGCAGGGGAAAGGGGTAGCGACGGCTAGAGGCGCGGCCGCAGGACCGAGTGATCGGTCGCGGCCTCGAATGCGGCGGCGATGCGGAAGACGCCGGCCTCGTCGCCCTTGCGCCCGACGATCTGCAACCCGACCGGCAGGCCATCGACAAGGCCGCAGGGCAGTGACAGCGCCGGATGGCCGGTCACGTTGAACGGCAGTGTCCGCATCGGCGTCCACACCGCGCCCTTGTCGAAAGCGGCAAAGGCGGGGGCCGGGGTAAGGACGGTCGCCGTCAGGATGGCATCGCAGGTCTCCAGCACCGCATCGATGCTCGTGGTCAGCGCGGGCACCAGAGCTTCGGCGCGCCTCAGGTCGTCGTCGGTCAGCACCGCCCCGGCCTGCACCGTCTGCGTCGCCATCCGCCCCCAGAGATCGCCCTTCGCCTTGAGGGACGGAAGGTGGAGCTTCAGGCCCTCGACATGGATCATCACCGCGCCGACCGCTTCCATCAGCGCGTAATCCGGCATCTGCACCTCGGTGATTGCCGCCCCGGCCAGCGACAGGCCCGAGACCGCATCGTCCACCGCCTTCAGCACACGCGGATCAAGCGCCGGATCATGCGCAAACCAGTCGCGGGCATAGCCGAGCCGCAGACCGGCGGCCCCTTCGGTCAGACGGGCTTGCGCCGTGCATGCCGGGGCAATCACCTCCAGCATCAGCGCCGTTTCGGCCACCGTCGCGGCGATCGGGCCGGGATTGTCCAGCATCGGTGACAGGTCGAAGAATCCCTCTGCCGGGACCGTGCCTCGGGTCGGCTTGATCCCCACCACGCCGCAATAGGCCGATGGCGAACGGATAGAGCCGCCGGTATCGCTGCCCAGGGCCAGCCGCACCATCCCCGCCGCAACCGCAGCGGCGGAACCCGAGGATGACCCCCCGGTGATATGCGCCGGATTCCAGGGGTTTGCGGCCGGCGGCCGTTCCAGCCCCGCCTCCGGCCCCACAAAGCCCCATTCATAGGTCGCGACCTTGCCGAGCGAGACGGCGCCTGCCGCCACAAGCCGGGCAACCGCCGTGGCATCCCGGACGGCGGGCGCCCGGTCCATCGCCCGTGAGCCATTTGTCGTCGGCAGGCCGGCGACATCAATCATGTCCTTGGTCGCGAAGGGGATGCCATGCAGCGGTCCCCGGTCATGGCCGGACGCGAGTTCCGCGTCCGCCTGCGCGGCCTGTGCATCGGCACGCGGATCCATCGCCCAGAAGGCGCGCACCTTGCCATCCACAGCCGCGATCCGCGCCCGGTGCCGGGCCAGAAGCTCGACAGCCGTCAGACGCCCGTCGCGCAGTGCGCGGCCTGCCTCCTCGACGGAAGGCACCGGCATCACGGCTGTGCCGCCCGCACCAGGCGGGCCGATTGCAGCAGGAAGCGCGCGGTCGAAAGCGTCGCCGCCTCGTCTTCGGGCCGCAGGTACAGGCCAAGGGCGGCCAGGGCCTTGCGGAGGGCCTCTGCTTCCAGCGCTTGGCTCATTCCTCGGCCTGAAGCTTTGCCAGCCGCGACTGCACCATCAGCGCAAGCTCGTCATAGACGCGCCATTCGTCGTGAACCTTGCCGTCCTTGATGTGGAAATGACTGATTCCCATGATCTGCAACCGGGCTCCGTCGGGCTTGCCGATGTGGCGCAGGATGCCGTGACCCAGATGATGCCCTTCGAGGATCCAGCGGACCGCGACCTTGTGGCCGCCCTCCTCGGATTCGACCGAACAGATATGCTGCGGCGTGAAACCGGCATCCGGGATCGAGCCGATCAGTCCCAGCGTCTGGTGAATCACTGCCGCCTGGCCATAAAGCTCGGTCATCAGCGGGCCGTGAAACTGACAATTGGGCGCGAGAACCTGGGCCAGCCCGCCAAACATCCGGCGATTGAACACCTCATGCATCCAGCGCAGTGTCCATGTTTCGATCTCGTTGTGCGCGATGGAAACATCCGCCTCGGCCTCCGGCGGATACTGCCCGACCATGCGCCGGTTCTCTCCCATGTCGATTGATCGCTGACCCTTGGCATGAAGAGACTGGGCAATCTCGTCGGCATAGGCGTGGTGGTCGATGCCCAACTGCAACAGGATCGCCAGCGTGTCGGCGACAATCCACTCGCGGTAGATCTTGTTCTCCAGCACCATGCAATCCGCTATCGTGCGCGAGACGAAGGGTTTGCCGGTGGCCGGGCCAATGTGGCCATCCTGCGTGTGCCGCCCCGAACCGGTGACCAGATGCGAGGTGTAGAACCCCTCGTCCTCGTTCCCGCGCCAGATCACCTGGGTCGCCATGCCACGACGCTCGGGGAAGGTGACCAGTCTCTGGATCGTGTCTCGGACCATGTCTTCCCGGTTGTAGACCGTTCCCATCGTGCCATAGACCACGCAGTTGTGGGTATAGTGGGAATAGATCAGGCCCACATCCCGTTCGTCCCAGATCTTGTGGGTGCAGCGGACGATGTAGTCGACGATATCGGTGTAGCAGGCGTCAAATCCGCGCAGCGGCTGCGCACGGGCGCGGTCGGTACTGACGATTTGCGTATAGTCCCGCCGTTCAATCTGAAACCCTTTGGTGTCAGACGGCTCGCGTTCCTTGGCCATGGCAGCGTCCTTCGTTCTGGCGATGGGGTCAACATACGCGCTGTGCATACGTTTGCAATAGCGTTGTGAGGTGCGGAACATCTGCGCCCGACTCAGCAGTGCAGTTCGGCAGAAGTTCAGAGCTCTCCCTTCCCCGGAGAATCTCCGTCGATGCTGTCCCGAAGAGATCTCCAGTCGCCTCGGTCAAGGGTTCCGCCGCACATGTCTCGCGTTGCCGAGACGCGCCGTTGGACGGAATTGCCTGACGGCGAAGAGAGGGTTCTTTGCATACTGGCCCTTGCGAGTCATGCGGGCCGCCTCGATGTCGGCCAAGGCTGCGGTCGCCGAATGAGAGGCCTCGAAGCCCGTCATCGGACCGGTGATCCGCTTGCTGAAACGGCGATCCGGCTCGAGGATCTCGTTGAGACACATGTCCAGACGGATTTCGATCATGTCCCGGCCACCGGAGAATTTCAGGATCACGTTGACCGCCTCGTTGCCCGCGAGATTGGCGCCACTCATCTCGATGACGACCCGCTCGGCCGGGATCCCTTCGAGCTCACGGTAAGAGGCGGCATGGCGGACATAGAAGAACACCGCGTGCGGGAATCCGGCTTCTGGTGGTGCATCCATTTGAAATCAATCACCATCCTGCCGGTCGGCGCACGCGTCTTGCCCAAGCCGGCTTGCAGCGTCGCCGCGTTCGATGAACGGCCGAAAGGTCTGACAGGCTACCGCCATCCGTGCCCCGCGGATGCACTTTTAGCGTTCCATGGCCGAGACGACGAGGCCGTCGGTTGCGGTGGTCGGGACGGATTTCCCCGGCTGGGTCGGCGCTTTCCGAGGCGAGGTCAACACCACGACCCACCATGGTTTCGGCATGTCGGCCGCGTTGAGCAACGGGGCGATGGCCATCTCGGCGACCTGCCAGCGGCTTTTCGGGGCGCGCCGGATCGGTGGGATCCAGCCACGGCTTCTTCGTGCATTTGGCCGAGATCGGCATCCCGGCGGCGCTGTTCGGGCTGGCGATCGCGCTGGGCGACCCGATCCAGGCCCGCCGCCACGGCGCGGTGATGATCCTGCCCGATGTCGTGGTGCGGCGGGTGGCGAAGATCGCGGGGCGGCTGGCCTCGAAGCAGGTCGTGCCGGGCTCGGTGCGACAGGAAGGTTTCGACCTCGCCCGCTTCGAACGCGCCCTGGAGACGTTCGAAAGGCAGCGGACCTGACGGCCGCAGTCCGCGAGCGGGCGGGGTCAACCGGCGGGACCCTCGCGCGAGCTGGCGCGGACCCGAAGTTCGGGCATCAGCAGCCGGCGCTCGCCGCTGCTAGCCGTGCCCTCGATCAGCTCCATCAGCATCCGCACCGTCGCCTTGGCCATCCGCCGAACCGGCTGGCGGATGGTGGTCAGCCGGTAGCTGGGCCAGTCGGCTTGCGGAATGTCGTCGAAGCCGGTTACTGCCACGTCCTCGGGCACGCGCAGACCCAGCTCGAACCGACAGGCATCCATCACCCCCAGCGCCATCGCGTCATTGGCGCAGATCACCGTCTGCGGCCCGTCGGCGCCCGACAGCAGTGCGCGCGTGCTCTGCCGACCGCCCTCGAAGGTATAGTCACTGTGCATGACAGGCGCGAATTCGATGCCGCAGCGCGTCAGCGCGTAGACCGCGCCCTGCATCCGGTCCTTGCTGACTGGCGCCCACTCCGGGCCGGCCAGCAGCGACACCCGGCCTGTCGGCGCAGCCGCCATGTGCTGGACGAGCAGCTCCATTCCGGCATGCTGGTCGCAGCCGACTGTCGAGGTGTTCGCGTTGGACGTGGAGCGGTTGAACAGGACCACCGGAACATGCGCCGGGACGCACATCTCGATCGAGGCATCGTCCAGGATCGCGCTCGAGATAATGCCATCTACATGATAGGCAAGGATCTCGCGGGTCGCGCCGGCGGTCTCGCCGTCGCGTGGCAGGGCGACCACCAGCATGCGTCCTCCGCTTTCCTGGATCTCCTGGCCCAGGTAGAACAACACGTCCGGATAGGCGCGGTTGCTGGGATCGGTGATGACCACGCCGATCAGCCCCGTGCGCTGGGTGATCAGTGAACGCGCGATCTGGTTGGGTGAGTAGTTGAGCGCGGCGGCCGCGGCCTCGACCTTCTTGCGGGTGGTCTTGGAGACCGGTGCGCCTTCGCGGAATACCCGCGAGACAGTGGATTGAGAAACCCCCGACAACATCGCGACATCATAGGACGTCGGCCTAACTGGCCGCCTGGCGGAGTCGGTCGTCTTGCTCCGTCGGTCAGGCGATCGGGGAACGTCAGACTGCGTCGCCATCGAAAATCCATCCGCGCTGCCGACTGCGCAAATCCGCAGTCACGGATTCGTCGCATCAAATCTCTATCCATGCAAGGATTTGTGAAGGTTTTCGCGGGTTCTCCTACACCGTGGAGCTCGATTGACTTCGAATGCACAATATGCCAGTTTGCGCCCGAGTGACAGATCAAGGAGGGAACCAAATGTCTGTGACAAGAAGGCGTCTGCTGGGCGGAGCGGCGACGGTCTCGGCGGCCAGCATTCTGGGGGTGAACCTGCGGCCGGCATTCGCCGTGACGCCGGGCAAGCCATTCGACGGCCAGGAAATCAACGTGCTCTCGGTGCAGGCGTCCCAGTTCGCGGCGCATGAGAGGCATTCGAAGACCTTCACCGAACTGACGGGCATCAAGGTGAACTACATCTATGTTCCCTTCGTGGCCCTGCGCGAACGCCTGACGGCCGAGATGGTCGGCGGATCGGCTGACTTCGATATCGTGACCGCGATGGACGTCTGGATTCCGCCACTGACCGACAGCTATCTGCAGCCGATCGACGATCTGGTCAGTGCGCGCGGCATCGACATGGCGGACTATCCCGAACCGTTCATGAACGCGGCCCGATTCCCCGGTGGCATCTATGGCCTGCCGGTGCGCTGCCATGTGCAGTTGCTGTGGTATCGCAAGGATCTGTTCGAGAAGGCGGGCCTGCAGCCGCCGGAAACCTGGGAGGAAGTCGGCACCAGCGGCAAGGCCATCCAGGACCAGAACTCGGATGTGGCCGGCATCACCATTCCCTACGGCCAGAAGGACGGCCAGAATCTCATGGTCTGGTACAACTTCCTGTGGGGGGCTGGCGGCGACCTGCTGGACAAGGATCTCAAGCCGGTCTTTGCCAGCGAAGCGGGCTATCGCGCGACCGACGACTTCACCTCCTACATCCTCAAGGACCGGATCGTCCCGGCCGGCGCCGCGTCGTTCAACGAGGCCGATTCGACCACCAACTTCTTCCAGGGCAAGGCGGCGATGCTGCCGGTCTGGTGGCACGTTTACAACCGCCTGGCGCTGCCCGATACGCAGGTGAAGCGCGAGCAGGTCGGCTTCAAGGTGCTGCCGCATTACGAAGGCAAGGGCGCGACGACCTACACAAACGCCTGGATCTACGGCATCAACAAGGCGACGAAGAACCGCGACGCCGCGATGGAATTCATGCAGTACATCTGCGGCGCCGACGTCGAACGCGAGATCCTGCTGAATCCCAACGAGCACGACGTCGTGTGCGTGCACTGGCAGAACCTGCGTGACCCGGAAGTGAACGCACGGTTCGACGGCATGCACGCGATTGCCGCCAAGGCGTTGGAGACCACCACCAACTCGATCCCCAACATCCCCCAGTTCCTCGGCATCGTTGACGTGTTGTCGGCGGCGGTTTCGGAGGTCGCCACAGGCGCCAAGGAGATCAAGCCGGCGCTGGATGAAGCCCAGCAACAGGCCGAGAGGATCATGCGGCGCGGCTGACGCCCGTGCAACGGCGCCACCACGACGTCGTAACAGTCTGGTCCAGGGCGTTCGCCGGGCAATGAAGCTCGGCGACGTCCCTTGGCCGCATCGTGCCGGTTTCCGCGGCCCCGACAAGAAAGCCTGCCGCCCATGAGTCAACGCAGACTTGCCTTCTTCCTGCTGGCGCCGGCCCTGCTGCTGGTCGCCTTCACCACGATCTATCCGCTGATCGTCTCGCTCTGGACCAGTTTTCATGACTACAACCTGACACGCAGCCTCAACATGGGGCCGTGGATCGGGGTGGAGAACTACACCGAGGCCTTCAAGTACGATCCGGACTTCTGGAAGGTGATGCTGGTCACCGCTACCTTCGTGATCCTCGATGTCGGGTTGACGATGCTGGTCGCGCTCGGTCTTGCCGTCCTGTTGCTGCGGCAGGGCTTCGGCAAGACCTTCCTCAGGACGATCCTGATCCTTCCCTTCGCGATGAGCCCCGCGCTGATCGGCATTTCCTGGCGGTTCATGCTGAACCCCGACTTCGGCGGCTTCGCCCGCACGATCGGCGCGATCCTGCCATTCATGCGGGATGTCGACTATTTCGCCAATCCCTACCTGGCGATGGGGGCGCTGGTTTCGTCTGACGTCTGGCACTGGTCGCCATACTTCTGCTTCATGCTGATGGGCGGGCTTGCCTCGATCCCACCCGAGACGCAGGAAGCGGCGCGGATCGACGGCGCCTCTGCCTGGCGGGTCTTCCGCGACGTGACGCTGCCGCAACTGAAACCCGTGCTCGTGGTGGCGATCATCCTGAAATCCGTGTTCGCTCTGAAGGTGTTCGATGCGATCGTGACGATGACCTCGGGCGGGCCCGGGCGCGAGACCACGACGCTGGGCTACTTCGCCTATCAGATCGGTTTCAGGGACTATCAGTTCGGCTATGCCGCGGCGCTGGCCTACATCCTGACCGCGATCATGTTCGTTCTCTCGCTGTCTTACATGCGAGTCGCCTTCCGGAATGCGCCATGACTGACACACCCCTTCCCGGCACCAGGCCGAACACGCAAGACAGCTCCACCCCCGAGCAGCGCCGGATCCGGCGGCTGCGCCGGCAGCGCGCGATGAACACGTTCGAGGCCGCGGTAATGATCGTCATCATCGTCCTGGTGCTGTTTCCGATCGGCTGGATGGTGGCCACGGCATTCAAGAGCCCGGCCGTCGTCTACCAGTACACGATGTGGTTCGAACCGACGCTGGAGAACTTCCGTAACATCTTCAGCGAGCGCTGGAACATCGGCAAGAACATCCTGAACAGTAGCATTGTCGCGATCTCGGTCGTGATCATCGCCACGCCGCTGGCGGTCGGGGCGGCCTATGCCTTTTCGCGGCTGATGTTCCCCCTGAAGCGCACAATGTTCCAGTGGATCTTGCTCACGCAGTTCATACCGGCGGTGGCGATCGTGCTGCCGTTCTATGTGATGTTCCGCACGCTGAACCTGCTGGACACCTATTTCGCGCTGATCATCGTGAACCTGTCGGGCGTGCTGCCCTACGCGATCTGGACCATCAAGGGCTTCATCGACGCGATACCGATCGAGGCCGAAGAGGCGGCGCGCATCGACGGCGCCGGACGGTTCCGGGTGATCTGGGACATCGTGGTGCCGATGGCCTGGCCCGGCATCATGACGGCGGCCATCTTCTGCCTGATCCTGACCTGGAACGAATTCCTGTTCGGCTATCTGCTGACGCGGCAGCATGCCGTGCCGTTGCCGGTCGGGCTGATCAGCTTCGTGCTGGAGCGCGGCACCGTGTGGGAGCTTGTCGCGGCCACCGGCATCATCATCACCATCCCGATGTTCTTCTTCGCGATGATCATCCAGCGGCACTTCACCAAGGGCATGAACCTCGGCGCCGTGCGCTGAAGCAAGGAACGCACAGATGGCAAACATTTCTTTCCGGGGCGTGACCAAGAGGTGGGGTGCGTTCGTAGGGGTTCACGAGCTGCACCTCGAGGTCGCAGATCAGGAATTCCTGGTGCTGCTTGGCCCCTCCGGCTGCGGCAAGACGACGACCATGCGGATGGTGGCCGGGCTGGAAGACCCCAGCGAGGGCGAGATCTGGATCGGCGAGGACGTGGTCAACGACATGTCCCCGCGCGAGCGAGACGTGGCGATGGTGTTCCAGAACTACGGGCTCTATCCGCACATGACGGTGCGCGACAATATCGGCTATCCGCTGAAGGTCAGGGGCACGCCCAAGGCCGAGGCGAAGGCGATGATCCAGGCCGCCGCCGAGAAGGTGGAGCTGGTGCCGTTCCTCGACCGCAAGCCCGCGGCGCTGTCGGGTGGCCAGCGGCAGCGCGTGGCGCTTGCGCGCAGCCTGGTGCGGACACCGCGCGTGTTCCTGATGGACGAGCCGCTGTCAAACCTCGACGCCAAGCTGCGGGTGACGATGCGCGCCGAACTGAAGCACCTTCATCACGAACTCAGGGTCACGACGATCTACGTCACCCACGACCAGATGGAAGCGATGACGCTGGCGACCCGGGTGGCGGTGATGAACAAGGGCATCATCCAGCAGCTCGACGCCCCCGAGGTGATCTACAACGATCCGGCCAACCTGTTCGTGGCCGGATTCATCGGCTCGCCCAGCATGAACCTGGTCGAGGGCCGGCTGGAGAACGGCGGCTTTCACGCAGGTCTGATCGCGGTGCCCGGCGTGGGCGGCGGCAACCGCGAGAACATCGTGCTGGGCATCCGGCCCGAGGATGTCACCGTCGGAGCCCCCGGCAGCGGCCAGTTCGACATGGAGGTCTACACGGTCGAGCTGACCGGTGAATCCATCCTCGTCACCGCCCGGGCAGGCAAGACGCAGCTGACGGCCCATGCCGACCGCCATTTCCGCTGCGAAATCGGCGAGCGGGTGGGCATGAGCTTCGATGTCGCGCGCACCTACCTGTTCGACGCCAAAAGCGAAGAACGCATCCGACTTTGACAAGGAATCCAGAGAGATGACCGACAAGAGCCTCACTGAAGCCCAGGCCCGTGCGCGGCTGATCCCGAACTCGGACTATGTGTCCTGCAACGTCGCATTCATCGACTGCAAGACGCCCGGTTCGCATCTGAAAGAAAACTATTCGATGATCGGCCCGGGGGTGACCTCGAGCAAGGAACAGGTCATCAACCTGCGCGAGAAGCACGGCTTCAACGTCGGCGCGGCGGCGATGCCGACGGGCATTACCAACAACCTGCACATCCATTTCACCGCCGAGGTGTTCATCGTCTACAAGGGCGACTGGAAATTCCGCTGGGGCCCGAACGGCGACGATGGCGAGATCATCGGCCACGAGGGCGACCTGGTCTCGGTACCAACGTGGATCTTCCGCGGCTTCACCAATGTCGGGCCGGACGACGGATGGATCTTCACCGTACTGGGCGGCGACGATACCGGCGGCATCATCTGGCATCCGTCGATCATCAACGGGGCGGCGCAATACGGGCTCTATCTAGACAAGCTGAACCGCCTGATCGACACCTCCGGCGGCGAGGCGCCGCCACCGCAGGACGAGCTGATCACGCCCCTCAGCGCAGAGGAGATCGCCCGGCTGCGCCGATACACGGTCGAGGAAATGTCTCGGCACGTCGTGACCCGGGCCGAGCGCGTCTGGTCGAGGGACGCGTTGCTTGACAGCTGCCTGCCTGGCCACGCCAGCGAGATCGCCCCCGCGCTGGGTTATGGCATGACCATGGACCGCGACAGTCTGCCGAAGATCAGCATCCCGCGTGGCTTCTCCATCGAATGGCTCAAGTTGCCGAAGGAGCAGTCGGTGTCGCGCTTCCGGCTTGCGGAAAAGCAGGTGCTGATTCCCTTCGTCGGTAGCGCCGAGCTGGTGCTGAACGGACCGGGACAGGAGGTCAGCCTGCCGGTGGCGGCCAAGGACACGGTCTCGGTGCCCGGCGGTGTCTGGCGGCAGATCCGCAACACCGCCGACGAAGACACCGAGATCATGGTGGTCACGGCCGGCGACGGGCGCAAGCGGCCGGAATGGGCGCCCGAGGTGGTCGATGCGGCGGCGAAGGCTGGCCGCACCATCGACGCCAGCGGCTATGTCGCACCGATGCATCTGGTCCCGACATACGCCTTCGGAAAGGACTGAGATGCGCCGCAACCTCCTGCGCCAGCGGTTTGCCGAGGGTCGGCCGATCGTCAACGCCTGGCTTGCCATCCCCTCGGCCTATTCCGCCGAGGTGATCGGCCACCAGGGTTTCGACAGCGTGACCGTGGACCTGCAGCACGGCATGATCGGCTTCGATGCCGCCGTGCCGATGCTGCAAGCCCTGTCTTCCACGCCGGCGGTGCCGCTGGCGCGCGTGTCGAAATGCGATTATGCGCTGGTGATGCAGCTTCTGGATGCCGGCGCCTACGGGATCATCTGCCCGATGATCTCAACGCCAGCCCAGGCGCGGGAATTCGCCTCGTTCTGCCGCTATCCGCCGGGGGGCGGGCAGCGGTCCTTCGGGCCGGCGCGCGGGCTTCTCTATGGCGGCGCGGACTATTTCGCCCATGCCGATGCCGAAATCCTCGCCCTGCCGATGATCGAGACGCGCGAGGCGGTCGCCAATGTTGATGCGATCCTGGCCACGCCCGGGATCGACGGCATCTATATCGGGCCCAACGATCTGTGCCTGTCGCATGACTGCGCGCCCGCACCCGAACCGGCCGATGCGGCGATGGCCGGGCTGATCCGCGATCTGGCGGCGGCCGCGGGCCGGGCGGGCAAGATGGCGGGCATCTTCTGCTCGGGCGGCGAGGCTGCCAAGGGCCGGGTCGGCGACGGGTTCCACATGGTCACGCCCGGCAATGACGTGGCGCTGCTGTCGCGCGCGAGCAAGGCGGCGGTCGCGGCCGTGCGGGGCGAAGGCGCGGCGGCCCCGACATCCAAGACAGGATACTGACACATGACCGACACGCTGAGCCAGCTCGACCCTTCGGCCTACGCGCCCTATCGCAACCCGCGCGACTACATCCTGTCCTGGACCGACGCGATCTGGGTCGATCAGTCGCCAGGGCTGATCCGCGATCACTACGGGCCCACGGTCAAGGTTCACACGGCCTATGCCGAGACCTATGACCTGGAACTGGTGATCCAGAACTCGCTGCAGAAGATGGCGGCCTTCCCTAACGGCGGCGGCGGCATGGCTGAGGACGTGGTTTGGGAGCCACGTGGTCGCAACGGCTTCATCTCCTCGCACCGGGTGCTCAAGACCGGGACGCATCTGGGGCCGTTCATCTACGGCCCGCCGACGGGGCGCGACTACATCTCGCGCACGGTAGCCCATTGTCTGGTGAAGGACGGGCTCATCGTCGAGGAATGGCTGGCGCGCGACGAATATGCGGTGCTGAGCGGGCTCGGCATCGACCCCTGGATGGTGGCGCGCAAGCTGGCGATGTCGTCGCCCGTCACCGGCCAAAAACTCGCGGCCGGGGATGACAGCGAGGCGTTCGGCGGCCGCATTGCCGATCCGGCGCGGCTCGGCGTCTCGGGAGCGCGCCCCGACCGGCACATGGCCGAGTGCGCGCTGATCAAGGACTATTTCGACCAGGTCTGGAATCGGCGCCTGTTCCACAAGACGCGCAACTATGTATCCGAACGGATCTTCTGCCAGACAGTGCGGATGAAACGCGTGCAGGGCCGCTGGCCCTACGAGAACGAGCTGATCGACCTCCTGGCCCGCTTCCCGGACTGCGAAGTCGAGATCCGCGACATCGCGATTCACGAAAATGACGAGATCGGCACGCGCGCGGCGGTGATCTGGCTGTTGCGCGGCAGCTATTCGGGGGCGCCTTTCTACGGGCCGGCCAACGGGGCGCCGGTGCGCATTCTGGGCGCGTCACATTTCGAGATCGAGCATGGCAAGCTGGCCCGCGAATACCGGGTCTTCGACGAGATCGCCGTGATGGCGCAGATCGTTGCGCATGGCGAGGCCGGCGTATGACGGCGGTCGGCTTCATCGGGCTCGGCCGGATGGGCGGGCCAATGGCGACGAACCTGCTGAAGGCGGGCTTCCGTGTCATCGCCTACGACCCCGATCCATCGCGCATCGTGCCGGGCGCCGAGCCCGCCGCGGGCGCGGGCGCAGTGGCGCAGGCCAGCGATATCGTGATCTCGATGATCATGAACGACGCCATCCTGCATCAGGTAGCACTAGGTCCCGGGGGAGTGATCGAGAACCTGGCGCAAGGCGCGGTCTATGCCGACCTTTCCACCGTGACGCCGGCGGCCTCGGCGGTCGTGGGCCGGGCGGCGGCGGCGCGAGGCAGGGGCTATCTCTGCGGCGCGGTGGCGGGCAGCATCGGGCCGGCCACCGAGGGCACACTGACGCTTTTCGCCTCGGGCGAGGCGGCGGATTTCGAGACCTGCCGCTCGGCTTTTGCAGCAATCTCGGCCCGTGCGCTGCATGTCGGTTCCGGCGACGCGGCTGCGTATCTGAAGTTGGTGCATTCATTTATCATCGGCGTCTATTCCGCCATGCTGGGCGAGGCGCTGGCCTTCGGCGAGAAGGGGGGGCTCGATCTCGGGATGATGGTGGACGTGCTGGAAGCCGGGCCCTTGGGCTCGAAGCAGCTGACGCTGAAGGCGCCGATCCTGAAGGGCCGGCAGTTCGATACCCCGCCCTCCGACATCGACACCGCGGCCAAGGACGTGGACATGATCCTCGAGACCGCGCGCAAGGACGCGATGCCGCTGCCGGTCCTGTCGGCGGTGCGCCAGCTGATGGCGGCGGCGCAGGCTTCGGGTGCCGGCAAGCGCGACATCTATGCGATCCTCGAGGCGTCCGAACTGTTCGGGGGGCTGCGGTGACGCGCGTGACCCTGCCGGGAACGGCGCTTTCGGTCTCGCGCCTGTGCCTTGGCGGCAACCGTCTGGGCGGGGAACTGGACCGCGACCGGTCGTTCGCTTTGCTGGATGCCTTCGTCGCCCTGGGGGGCAATTTCGTCGATACCGCGCATGTCTATGCCGACTGGCTGCCGGAGGTAGAGCGGTCGTGCAGCGAAAAGACCATCGGCCGCTGGCGCGCGGCACGTGGGCTGGCCGACGAGGTGCTGGTGGCGACCAAGATCGGTCATCCGGTGCTGGGCCAGCCCGGCAAGACGCGGCTCGACCGGGCCAGCCTGCGCCAGGACGTGGAGGAAGCGCGCGAGAACCTGGGACTCGGCTGCCTGCCGATTGTCTATCTGCACCGCGACGATCCCGCCAGCGACCCGTCCGCGATCCTCGGCGCGCTGGAGGAAATGCGGGCAGAGGGCAGCATCCTGCACTACGGCGCCTCGAACTGGTCCGCGGCGCGGCTGCGGCTGGCGGACGAAGCGGCGCAGGCGATGGGGTGGGAAGGGTTCCGAGCCAACCAGGTCGAATGGAGCCTGGCCGCGCGCAATCCTGGCACCGCCGCAGCGGATCTGTGCGTAATGGATGCAGCCATGATCGGCTGGCACCGCGAGACCGGCATTGCCGCCATCCCCTATTCCGCGCAGGCGCAGGGATACTTCGACAAGCTGGCCGCGGGCCAGCTGACCGGGCCTGCGGCGCGGCACTATGACAGTGCCGGCAACCGGGCCCGGGGCGCGCGGCTTTCGGCGCTTGCCGCGCGGCACGGGGTGGATCCGACGCAGGCGATGCTGGCGCTGTTCCGGCGGGCCGGGTTCCCGGTGGTGCCGGTGGTCGGCTGCCGCACCGCCGCGCAGGTCGCCGCCAGCGTCCGCGGTGTTGACCTGGCGCTGGCCGCCGAGGAAGTTGCGCCTTTTCTGGCAGACCTGGGCTTGGCGACCGCAGGCTGACGCGGCCCTCACGGCGGAGAGGCACAGATTGAATTCGAAGCTACAAAGATCAGGCCGATGGCCGGTGACGCATAGGGGGCAGGGTTCCGGGTCTTGCTCAGGATCGAACAAGAACGTCGTGAAGTCGGTTTGTTGTCCAGAGGCGTGCGGGTGTGGGTAATCGTTTCGAAATGTCGAAAGTCTGACGGTTACCTGCATGCGAAGTCCATCCGCATCTCCGGATATCCTGTCGCACGGCATGTCGGCGGGTCCGGGCCCTCGGCGGAAATCAAGCGCGCCCCCCGGTCAGGAACATCCAGATGACTGACCTTGCAAGACCCGACCATGCTCGCAGCAGGCGCAACTTCACCCATTCCGACCAGGGTGAGCCGGCCGGCGGCATCCAGGTGGTGTCCGATGGCTCTGCCTTTGTCGGCCGCGGCTCTTCCGGCGGCTTCAGCGTGCCGGAGGTGCGCGACCCACGGCCTCCCAAACTCGTGCGCCATCCCGAGCAGTCGAACGGCACCCGGGCGCAGCACCTGAAAGCTTGCGGCGATACCCAGATTGTCAACGACATGAAGGACACGCCGGGCGATGCCGGCATGAAGACATCCGACGACTGGGCCTACATGTCGTCGCTGCCGCCGGGCATCAGCGACGACATCGTCACCATCGCCGACTTCGGGAGCTCCGAAAAGACGCATCCGGGCCCGGTCCGCTCTGGCTGCCGGGGATGAACACGGTGGCCGGAGAGATGCGTACCCGGGATCCGAGACACCCATACGCGCTGCACCATGTGATCTTGAAGGGCGTCGAATGCTGCGACGCCCGGCGTGACGGCGGAATGACCCCAATCGACGTGCCGAACCGGCGCGCCCCGAAGCTTCTGGCGCAGGTCGACACCGCGCGGCCCTTTGCTGGTGGCCGCAGCACGCTGCCGCTGTCGGGCCGCAGCCTCGGTCTTGCGGTCGAGGAAGCGGTCTTCGACACCCGGGCGGCTCTCGCGAAACACATCCGGATCTGTAACAACCGAAACTCCTTCCGCCCCGAGGAGATCGCCGCCCCGGTGCTGCCGAAGCCGGCCCGGGTGACGGGCTTGCGCCCGAACTGGCCGCATGTGGTCGACACGACCGACATCTTCGTCGCGAAGGACGGGCCTATCTGCATTACGGACATGAATGCCGGGTCTGCACTCTCGAACTGGACAATCTCTGAGATGGACGCGGCGATCCGCCACGAGGTGGGCCTGTTCAGCCACGCCAATGCGGTGCGCTGGAGCTATCACACCGCGCTGATGTTCGGCATCTGGTTCGGCCATGTCCCCTTCGCGCGGCGGATCACGCGGTTCTTCAAGCTGGGGCCACGGTCGTTCGGGCTCGGGCGCAGCCCGGCCAGCGGAGAGCCTTTTGAACCGATCCGGGCGCCGTTCCATGACTGGGGGTTCTCTGCCGCGATGACGACCTCGCTGGAGGGCGCTAGTCTCGCGCTGATGTTGAGTGGTGGGTTCAGCGGCGCGCTGCATGTCTGGTTCGGCCTCGGCACGGTGCTGTCCGTTGCGCCGCAGATCGTCGCCCCCTGGCGCCGCGGTATGCCTTGCGGCAGATGGGGCAGGCAAGCCGACACAGTGACTCCCGCCGTCTGGCACGGCGACCACCACGACGTGGCGCCGGGCCGGCGCTGGTCCGAGGCATATCACAAGACCGGCGGCCATTTTCCGCTGTTCCTGGCCGTCGTGCCAGTCACCAGCGGACAGGCGCAATACTGGCTGCCGGGGATCGCACTTGCCTTCGTGCTGATGCTCGCCACGGGCCTTGCGCTGGTGGTGCTGTTCGAGGCGCTCGGGCGGCGCCATGATATCATTCGCGCGGTTTACGGAAACCACCCCGACCATGCATGGAACAAGGCGCGAGGGGCACTGACCCCGTGCCGCAAACGGAGAAGGACGCGATGCTTCTAGGTGCCATCGGCGACGACTTCACGGGTTCGTCCGACCTCGGGCTGATCCTCGCCAAGGGGGGGATGCGCACCGTCCAGTATGTCGGCGTGCCAGACAGTCCTGCCGGGCAAGACGTCGAGGCGGGCATCGTCGCACTCAAGACGCGGTCGGTACCGGTGGCCGAGGCGGTGGCGCGCTCGCTGGCCGCGCTCGACTGGCTGCGGGCGCAGGGATGCCGGCAGATCTACCTGAAATATTGCTCGACCTTCGATTCCACGCGCGCAGGCAACATCGGCCCGGTGATAGAGGCGCTGATCGCCGCGCTGGAAACCCGCGACCCGGTGATCGTATGCCCGGCCTTCCCGGCCACGGGACGAACGATCTATCAGGGACATCTCTTCGTCGGCGATCGGCTGCTGTCCGAATCGGGCATGCGCGACCACCCGCTGACTCCGATGACCGACCCCGACATCCGCCGCTGGCTGGGCCACCAGGTCAGGGTGCCGGTGGGCCATCTGCCGCTGGCCAAGGTTCGTTCCAGCGCGCGCACGGGGCTTCTTGCCGAGCGTGACGCGGGCCGGCAGATCGTGGTGGCCGACACGGTCGAGGACGGAGATCTGCGGCGTCTGGGCCGTGCCGCGAAGGACTTCGCGCTGTTGACCGGCGGCTCTGGGCTGGCGTTGGCGCTGCCCGAGGTGCATGGCGCCTCCGGTGGACCGGCCGATTGGCGCGGCGAGGCCGGGCCGGCGCTGGCGCTTTCCGGCTCTTGCTCGCAGGCCACGCGGGGGCAAGTGGCGAGGCATGTCGCGGACGGCGGCGCGGCGCGGAGGATCGAGATCGACGCGGTGATGTCGGGTCAGCTCGCAGTGGGCGAATTGCTCGACTGGGCGCTGGCCGCCGATGGCCTGCCGCTGCTCTATACTTCCGCCGATCCCGACGAGGTGCGCCGCACCCAGGCCAGATATGGCGGCGCGGCCTCGGCGGAGGCAATCGAGGGGATTTTCGCGCGGATTGCGGCGGAGGCGGTCCGCCGCGGGGTCGGCCGGCTGATCTCGGCCGGTGGCGAGACCTCGGGCGCGGTGACGCAGGCTCTGGGTGCGAGGGCGCTGGAGATCGGACCCGAGATCGACCCCGGCGTGCCGGCGCTGAGGCTGGCCGGCCGGCCGGTGACTCTGGCGCTGAAGTCAGGCAACTTCGGCGCCGAGGATTTCTTCGCCAAGGCGGCGCGGGTGCTGGAGGGGACATGAGCGACGAGACGCGGCTGCGTGAAACCCTGTGCCGGCTCGCGGCCTCGCTGTACGCGCGGGGGCTGACCAACGGTGCCTCTGGCAACATCTCGGCGCGGCTGCCGGACGGCAGGCTTCTGGTCAGCCCGACAGAGGTCAGCCTGGGCGCGCTCGACCCCGCCCGGCTGGCGCTGATCGAGGGCGGGCGGCACCTCTCGGGCGACGCGCCGACGAAGGAGATGGCGCTGCACGCGGCCTTCTACGACACCCGCAGCACGGCAGGCGCGGTGGTGCATCTGCATTCGACCCATTCCGTCGCCTGGTCGATGCTGCCCGACGTGGACCCCGAGAACGCGCTTCCGCCGCTGACCGCCTACGGCATCATGCGGCTGGGCAAGGTACGGCTTCTGCCGGTTTTCCTGCCGGGAGATCCGGCTATGGGCGAGGCTGTGCGCGGATTGGCGGGCAAGCGTTCGGCGGTGCTGCTTGCCAATCATGGGCCGGTGGTGGCCGGGCGCGACCCGGAGGCTGCCATCAACGCAGTGGAAGAGCTGGAGGAAACCGCGAAACTCGCGCTCTTGACCCGGGGCTCCTCGCCAAGGCTGCTCAGCGAGGCCGAAATCCGCGCGGTGGTAACGAAGTTCGGGGTGGAGTGGGACTGATGCGTTTTTCAGCCAATACCGGCTTTCTATGGCCCGGGCTACCGTTCCTCGATCGCATCCGCCGCGCCGCTGCCGCCGGGTTCGACGCGGTGGAGTTCCATGACGAGGCGCAGCGCACCGATCCGGCGGACCTGCGTGCGGCCCTGGCCGAGACCGGGCTGCCGGTCATCGGTCTGAACGTCCGGATGGGCACAACTGCCGGCTGCGCGGCGATCCCGGGGCAGCAGGCGCAGGCACGCCGGGACATCGACGAGGCCATCGCCATGGCCGATCTTTGCGATGCGGCGGCGATCCATGTGTTGTCGGGCAACACCGATGCGCCGGAAGCGGCGGGGGTGCTGGCGGAAAACCTGCGCCATGCGCTGGCGGCCACCGGTCGCGTGGTGCTGATCGAACCGATCTGCCGCGCCGCCAACCCGGCCTATTTCCTCCACGACCTCGACCAGGCGCTGGCGATCCTGGCCGAGGTGGCGCATCCGCGGCTGAAGATCCTGTTCGACTGCTATCACATCGAAACCCAGCACGGCGATTGCCTGGCGCGGTTCCGTGCCGCGGCAGGGCAGGTGGGCCATGTGCAGATCGCCTCAATCCCCACCCGGGAGGAGCCCGACCGAGGCACGCTGGACTATGCCACGCTGCTGCCCGCGATGCGCGCGGCGGGCTATGCTGGCGCCTTCGGTTGCGAATACCGCCCGCATGCCCAGACCGGGGCCGGAACCGAAGCCGGGCTGGGCTGGATGCGGGCGTTCCGCCAGGAGCGCAGGCCGCGGCCCTAGCTCGGGGTCCGGGCGGCGTTGCTGGGAAATTCCCGGGGGAGGGCAAGACCTGGGGCTGTCCGCTGGTGGTTCATTGAGAGGGGAGCTGCCCTGGACGGCCGGATTGATGTCGAGACGACCCATGGGAACGGGACAACTAAGAGGCATCGTCTCGGCCGCTTGTCCCGCCCGTTTCGGCGCACGCAGACTGAGGGGCTCGGGCTGTTGCTCGAAGATGAAGACATGCTCATGGGGCAGCTGCAGACTGCGACCCTGCTCGACCAGTTCGAGGCGGTTCGCGAGGCCAGCAGGATCGGTCCGGACTGCGACGGGGTCCGCGCCATGCATGATCTTCGGTCGCCAGTGCTCGACACGCTCTTCGGCAGGTTCCGGGTCAAGGCACCGCGCAATGGCCGCTGCGCCTGCAATGCAAATCCGATGTCTTCCCGGGCAGACCGCTTTCACCTCTCGCTCAGTCCTTTCCGGATCGGTCGGTCGCGGACCTGCGACGCCTTCGGGCCGAACGTCAGGTGCGTCAGTTCTTGGGGGAAGTGGCGCGTATCCTGGAAACCATGACGCCGCGGGGATAATCCCGTCATCAGCCCCCCGCTCAAGACGTCTTGCGTCATATTCGGGGGAAGCGCGGCCTTAAGCCGAATGTGCTTCTGCCAGATTACTCGTCGGCCCGATTCCGCGCACGGTTTCCCGCAGGATCAGCGTGCCGACAAACCGGCTTGTCCGGGGCGAGAGGTCGGGGCTTTCCATCTGTTCGACCAGAATGTCCACGGCTTCGCGGATCATGCGGCGGATCGGCTGGCGGATCGTCGTCAGCTTGTGCCCTGGCCACGCGGCGGAGGGAATGTCGTCGAAGCCGATCAGCGAGAAATCCTGTGGCGCCCTCAGGCCGAGTTCGAAGCGCGCCGCGTGCAGTACGCCGAGTGCCATGACATCGCTGGCGCAGAACACCGCATCCGGACGTTCGCTTCGGGCGAGGAGTCGCAAGCCGGCCTCTCGGCCGCTGACGAACGTATAGTCGCCGCTTTCGCGCTGGAACAGGGTCAACCCGTCCTCTTTCAGCCGTTCGACAAATCCCGCCTCGCGCGCAAGCGATGTCTGGTCGGCCGTGTCGCCGCCGACGAACGCGATCCGCTCATGGCCGGCCTCACGCAGGATGTCGGCGGCAAGGCGGCCGCCTTCATGGTTCTCGATCACGACGGAGCTGACGCCGAGATCGCCGGCGCTCCGGTTGTAGAGCATGACCGGCGTGCCCTGAGCGCGGCAAACCCTGGCCATGTGGTCGCTGAGGATCGCGGACAGGATGATGACGCTGTCAATCTTGTACCGCATGAGCGCGTTCAGGGCGTCGACCTCGGCCTGACTGTCCACGGTGAAGAGGCAAGCAGCATGTGCCAGCCGCCATTTGCACGCTGCGGCCGAAATGCGCGATCGTATGGGCGAAGAACGGCTCGAGCTGGGTCACGATCACCCTGACCATGCCGGTTTCTGCTGCACCTCCTTTGCGCGCCGTCGACAGCGTTTCTGGCAATCGTATTCGGTTGGTAGCCAAGTTCGCGCGCCGCATTCAATACCAGCCGCCGCGTCTTTTTCGGCGATCGGCGCGCTGGGCGAGAAGGCGGCGCGAAACTGCTGATTGCAGACACCCCGGCAGCCCTGGCTACATCGCAGGATGACTGATCTTGGTATCACTTCTCTGGTCCTTCGCGCGCGCTCGTTGAAACTGAACGGATATTCCACATCGGCTGGTTATGCCGCTTGGAAACCCGCGTTGAACCGTGGCCCGGCAAGATTACCGGGCCGGCTCCTGCATCGATAGGTGGCAAGCGACTCAGTTGTTTCCACCTATGATAATGAATGCGCATTCATAGTCAAATGAAAAGACGGATGCAATGCTGACTGAGGACGAAAAGGATACCGGCCTTCGATGCCACCCAGAAAGTGACTGCGATGTGGTCGTCGAGCTTGTGACAAGGCGCGGGACGCGGGCGAAGATCTGGGCAAGCTCTTGAAAGATGATGATCCCGGCAATGGCGCGGGCTATCGGCGACGACGAGTTTTCGGCCGGTGAGATCTTCGTGCCCAAATGCTGGTGGCCGCCCGCGCTGATGGTGTGGGCGGAATCGATATCATCGAACCTGTGTTGGCCGTGACTGACCAATGAGCCGCTGGCACGGGTCTGTATCGGCAAAAGCGTCAAGGGCGATCTGCACGACATCGCAAAGAACCTGGTCATCATGATGCTGAAGGGTGCCGGGGTTCGAGGTCGTGAGGACTGGGGAGTCGACGTTTTGGTCGAGGAATTCGAGCAAGCCGTCAGGCGCGGCAAAATCCAGGTGGTCTGCCTGAGCGCGCTTGACCACGACGAAACCACAGATGCTCACCTGTCGTGAATCATCTCCGAAAGGCGTGCACGGTGCGAAGGTATTATCGGCGGCGCCGCTGTCATCACCAGGACTATGTCAGACAAGATCGGGGCCGATGTCAGAGGACGCCCCGGTGCCGTCAAGGCGGTGGCGCGACAAAAATGCCGCTCGATCTCCAGAGGCGGGTCACACTGCGATGATCTTCAATGACATCCTCTGCCTGTCTCCCCTATCGAGGTGCCGCTTCCCCTGAAGCCTGGAAACCCGGCGCTGGCGCGCCTTCAACGGTACGCACGGCGCCCGCCTGCTTGCAGGCGGCGCGGAGCGGCGGGATGCACTGGCTGACGCGCGCAGCTGATTATCGCTGCCAATGCGCGGCCTGAGGCGGTATTCCATGCCAGTAGCTTGCCGAACCTGGCCCGAGGGGCTGCGCATTGTGGCTTCCGCAGTGAGTTTGGGCGGATGTCGTGCGCGAGATGATCGCTGGGGGCGGTGCCGCCACGGCTTCATTCTGACGCTGAACTACGACCAGCCGGATTTGGACGGCGTTCGAGTGGCTGGCGCGGGACTACGGCGCCCACCATGTGCAGTCCGATCTTGCCAGCGAGGTGCTGTTCGCGCTCGGCCGGCACGCGCATCGGGCGATGAAGGACCAGGGCGCAGCCGGGCGACTGCGCCGCATCCCGGTGCAGGCGAGCGGGCAATGCGGCCAGAGACGCCACTGGGACCCGAGCCGGGTGCAGGCGCTTCTGAGTGTTTTCGGCGCCGCGAATCCGGGTGTCAGCGTCACCGATTCCGGCTGCTTCCAGCCACTGAATTCGCTGCTCGGCTTGGCTGTCAGCTACTAGGCCGATCGCCGCGGGGAGAGGGCGAGCCGGCTATGGCTTGCGACCCTGATCTGCGAGCATCTGGCCGAAGCGGCGCCTGTTGAAGGGATGGTCTGGATGCGTGCCATAGACCGACTGGTAGGTGTCGTGGTTATGGCCGCGGCCCTGAAGGACGACGGCTAGAACCAGACCTGTCGCCACGACGGTTGCCAGCGCGATGGCAATCCCCGGCATCCAGAATTGCGACAGCCCGGTGGCGACGGCGCCGAACGCGAGAAGCAGGGCGAAATACCCGGCGGTCTTGTGATAGGCCTCGAACCACCACCGCCGCGGTGTCATGTCGAAATGGTCGCCCCCCCAGGTCGCGCGGTCTTCGGGATCGGCGGCGGGGTCCTTGCGCCCGCCATGGCTGCCGCGAAACCACGCGGACAGGATCTGCATCGAACCGAGCAGGAGCGTGCCGAGGCCAAAGCAGGCGTGCAGCGTGCCGGAAAAGCCACCGCTTAGGATCATCGCGAAGGCGGCGCCGCCGAGCGCGAGGAAGAGCGCCGCATATAGCGTGTATTTGTGTACGGACCAGCACAGTTCGGGCCAGGCCCATTTCGGCGTGCCGCGCGGTATGCCGTAGGTGGATGGTCTGATCTTGCCGAACCGCAGGAACATCACGGCGGCCGGAACCAGCACGAACCAGATGCCGAACATCAGCATGGCGTGGTTGTTCCAATGGATGGGTATCGTGATGTCGAGCACCGGGATCCGGCCCTGGGTGGGGATGTCATAGGACATGGCCGGCCTTTCTCAGCGCGTCGAGATTGAAGACCAGCGCCGGATCGAGCGTGCCGTTCAGCCCGGCGATGACGTTGCGCGCCGCGACCTCGGCCATGCGCCGCGCGGCCTCGTGGCTGAGTGCGGCCGAATGCGGGCTGAGGACGACATTCTGCATGCCGAGAAGGGGTAGGCCAGGGTCCGGCGGTTCGGTTCCGAAACAGTCGATCCCGGCGCCGCCCTGCGCCATCCGTCCGGCGAGCGCCCGGTGGAGCGCCTCTTCGTCCACAAGCCCGCCACGCGCGGCATTGAGCAGGATCGCCGTCGGCTTCATCCGTTCAAGCTCGGCCGCGCCGATAAGGCCGCGGGTCTCGGCTGTGGCGGGCAGGTGCAGGCTGATCGCATCCACATCGGGCAGCGCCGCGCGCCAGTCCCCGACCGGCGCATAGCCTGCGGCGCGGATGGCGTCCTCTCCCACGAAGGGATCATGCACCAGCACCTGCATGTCGAAGGCCGCGGCCCGGCGTGCGACCTCGCGCCCGATCCGGCCGAAACCGAGAAGCATCAGCCGCCGCCCGCTGAGTTCGCCCACCGCGAGGCTGTCGCGGATGGCCCAGTTGCCCTTTCGGACCGCTGCGTCGTAAGGCACGATCCGCTTGATGAGCGCCATCAGCATCGCCATGACCTGTTCTGCGACGGAAACCGCGTTAACCGGGCCGACGATGGTGACTGGCACACCTCTCGCAGCCAGGGCGGCGACCGGCAGATTGTCGCATCCCACGCCGTGACGGGACACAACCTTGAGATTCGGCATCGCGGCGGCCTGCTCCTCGGTGAGCGCGCCGTAGCGGATCAGGAGCGCGTCGGCCGCCGCGAGTTTCTCCGGCGGCAGTGCCGCGCCGGGATCGGTGATCGCGTCGATGCCAAGCCCCGGTTCGGCCTCCAGGATCGCCATGCCGGCCGGGTGGATCCGGCCCGCTATCACCACCTGCGCCATCAAAGCCCCTCCAGTTCCATGATGTAGAGCCCGGCATTCATGTCGGTGGCATAGGCCAGCCCCTGCTTGTCGACGAAGACGTCGACCGTGTCGATGACCGGCCGTTCGCGCGGGGTCGGGTCCAGCATCGTCTTCGGCGCAGGCGGCACGCAGGCGGCGACCTCTTCGGGACGGAACGGGTCCGAGATGTCGTAGACGCGAACCCCGGCGTTCTGGTAGCTCACGAATACCAGCTCCTCGCTCTGATAGGCTTCCGAGCGGTTTTCGTGGCAGTTGTGCGGGCCGAACTGGCCGCCCTTGGCCCTGTAGTCGGCGTCGTCGGGCAGCGGTGTCGAGGCGATGGAGATCGGTTTGGCCGGCACGCGGATGTCATAGACCCAGTTTCGCTTGATCCCGTCGCCGCAATGGTCGAACAGCGCCTCTTCGACCACGAACATCAATCCGCGGCCCGGCAGCGGCAGTGTGTTGTGCGTGTGTCCGGCGAAGGGCGGGCAGAGATTGTCATGCGACAGAATCCTGGGGTTGTGGCGGTCGGAGACATCCATCAGCGTCAGGCCGCCGTCTCGCCATGCGCCGCAGGCCAGATCACCTTTGACGATGGCGTGATGCAGGGCATAGCGCAGGTCGGGATTCCAGTCCTGGGTCTCGCCCGCGGCCTTGTTCATGCCCGGCAGCCAAAGCTTGCTGACCACCTCGGGCTTTTCGGGATTGCGGAGGTCGACGATCATGAAGATGTCGTCGGTAAATCCCGGCGGCAGCGCGGAAAGATAGGCCCAGTCGCCGCCGTCCCAGTAGACCCGGTGCACGCCGAGGCCGGGGATCTCAAGGAACGCGATCTCGCGCGGATTGGCGCGGTCGGAAATGTCGTAGAGACGGATGCCCGCGGAATAATCCTGCTCGATCGTGGCTACATCGATCTTGTTGCCGATCGAGCCTTTGTAGTATTCGTGCGCGTCAAGCATGTTGCGCATGTTGTTGACGATCATGAGATCGCCATGCGTCTGGACATGCTGGCTCCAGGTTCTGCCGGGTTGCGGCATATGGCGCACGAATCTCGGATGCTTCGGGTCGCGCACGTCCATGATGGAAAAGCCGTTGTGGAACACATGGCCCACATAGGCATGGCCGCCCGAGACCATGATCTGGCATCCGTCCATCTTTCCACCCTGGTCAGAGTGACCGAGGATGCGCATGTTGCGGGCGTAGTCCGGGGTCAGAAGATCGGACGTCATCGGTGTCTCCTCAATGGTCTGGATCGCGCCGGGCCGACGCGGCGAGCGATTTCGCGCCCTCGGCAAGGAAGGAATGGTCCGAGCCGACGACGATGAAGCTCGCGCCCCTCTGCCGCCACGGCCGGGTATCCTCGCCGGGGGCGCAGTAAAGCCCCGTCGCCGCGCCCGCGGCAGCAAGGACGTCGCCGCAGATCGCAGCGATCTCGGGCGCGGAGAAATCGTCGAGCCCGTAAGAGACGGTGAGGTCGGCGCGGCCGACAAAGAGCGCGTCCACGCCCTCGACCGCGGCGATTCCGGCAAAGCAGTCCACACCCTCGCGGTCCTCGATCTGGCAGATCAGGGAAACCCCGTCACTCGCGGCTTTGCGGTGCTCGGCCAGTGGACGCGCGCCATAGAGGCCGGCGCGGGTGGTGCCGGCGATGCCGCGCCCTCCGGGGACGTAGCGCATCGACTTCGCCAGTGCCTCGGCCTGCTCGACCGACGTGACATGCGGCACCACGACCCCGGCCGCGCCGCAGTCGAGCACCCCGAGAATGGTCGAGGGCGCGCCGTCCGGCACCCGCACCAGAACCGCGCAGCCCACGGCCCGCGCCGCCAGCATGCACAGGTCGATCGAGGCGCGGTCGAACGGCGTGTGTTCGCCATCGAGAATGAGGAAATCGAGCGGCGTGGCGCCGAGCACCTCGATGACGGTCGGATGCGGGGTCTTGACGAAGCACCCGACCAGCGGCTCGCGGGCGGTCAGGCGCGCCTTGAAGCGGGCGTTCGGGGTCATGCCTCGCCCTCGCGGTTCAGGCGTTCGAAATAGGAAGCGTCGCTGGCCAGAACGGCGTCGAGGTCAAGCGGATAGCGGCCCATCTCGCGCACCATCCCGAAGAAGGCCAGGGTGTTTTCCGGCGGGATGTCGTGGCCGATATTGTGGCAGGGCGCGATGATGTAGCCGCCGTCCGGGCCAAGATCCTTCATCCGCCGGGCAATTTCCCACTTCAGTTCGGCGCGGGTCGCGTTGGGCATCATCTGCTGCACGTCCATCGCGCCGTGAAAGGCGATCCGGCCGCCGAACCTTTCCTTCAGCGCGGCGGTGTCGCCCATGCCGGCGGTCGAGGTCTGCACAGGGTTGAGTATGTCGGCGCCGGTCTCGATCAGATCGTCGATCAGGGGCAGCACCGCGCCGTCGGTATGCATCATCAGCTTCACATCCGCGCAGCCCTTGATGTGCTCGTGCAACTGCGTGTGGAACGGCTTGACGCGCTTTCGGTAGAGCTTGGGCGAGAGGAGCAGAGAGGTCTGGGTGCCGAGATCGTCGGTGACATAGGCGATCTGCACATAGGGGCCGACTTCGTCCATGAACCGGGTCCACATGCGGCAGATGAGGTCGGTGACCTTCTGCATCAGGGCGTCGCTGAATTCGGGATTGACCACCATGTCGACGAAGAACTGCTCGTAGCCGCGAATTTGCAGACAGCTCATCAGCGGACCGGCCTTGATCGCATCTGCGCCGATCACGTAGCCGGTCGTCTCGTAAAGCTCGCGGGCGCGGTCGCCGAGGCCGGCGAACTGCGCCGGGTCCTCGGGATCGGGCCAATCGTGCGCGTCGATGTCGGCAATACTGTCGGCCGCCTTCAGCGGGGCGCCATCGACCGCGTAGTGATCGCCGTCGGCCCCCTTGTAGGGCACGCCCCACATGTCGATGTAACCGTCGACGTCGTGGCGCTCCTTCACCTGAACCCAGTGCGGGACCAGCCAGCGGAAATCGACATTGAAGTGCTGCAGGAGCGCCTCGTCCGGCACCACTGTCTGGGCCATGCGGTCGAGGATGACGCTTTCGTTCCTCAGGTCGAGATCGGGCAGCAGGGGCCGCAGGGCAGCATAGTGCTTCTTGTGGATCGAGCCGATGTGTTTGCCCATGTCGAGCGGCACCCATTCCGGCCCGCTGCGGTCCATGGCGGCCTTGAAGTTCTCCCTCGGTGTCATCGCCATTCCGGTGTCCCCTTGCCGCGGTGGGTGCTCTCGCCGCTTGTCCATCTCTACAAGATATGACTGCGCATTCGCTTCTCCATGCATACTCGAGGTGCGATTTCTGATCCAGTTGAGACTGCAAGCGATGCTCACGTGGCGGCAAAATGCCGCAACTCTCACCCGGCCTGGTGAATGCGCAATCATGTCTGTCGGCACGCGCGCACTCTGGCGTTGCATGGCCGGCGCCGGCGGCCCCGGGCAAAGCTCGCTGCGAAGGAAGCGCTCGCGGCTTTGTTGCCCCTCGGCAGGCCGCCGGCCCCAGTCGCCTGCCGCGCGGAAGGTCCGGTGATTACCTCCCCGCTCGAATGCTGTTCGATCGAGGTGATGCTTCGCTCGGCCGAAAAGATCGCCGGTTTCCGCGCGTTTCTGCCAGGCGGAACTACGGTCTGCATCGCGCGCTTCGATGGCACGCCGGCCGAGAAAATCGCCGCCACAACCGCGATCCATGATGACCCTCGTTGCCCGGGACCAACCGCACCGCGTGCCCACGAACTTCAGGAGAAAACCTGTTCGTTGCCTTGCTCATGATGCTCCACCTTGCTCAGGAGTTTTAGCCTCGGGCAAACCCGGCGCAGCTCATCCATGAGCAGACAGATCTCTTCGGACAACAGGACGTATGATGATGCCCTCAGCGATACGCCGTGGGAGCTTTTGCCGTCTGCTCGTGATCGGGGTGCCGGTCGGCATCGCGCTTGGCGAGGCCTGGCCGCCGGCGATCGCCCAAGTTCCGTTCCTGCATTTCGATCCTCGCGCATCGGGACTGGTCAGCTGGGTCCACTCCTTCATGCCGAATGCCGTCGTGCTGTTCACGCTTGTCCGGAACAACATGAGGCAAGATGGGATTTCGCGGCGCCCGGTCGCGGTTGTCGACTACCACCTGGGACGCCGCGCGGCGATCTCGGCAGGGTGACGATCATGGCCTGCCCGCTCCTCGCCGCGATCTCGGCCACTGTCGCTTCCATCGGTCTCGTGTTGTTCCCGGCTCTGGTCCTGCGCGGATCCGACCAGGGTTGGTGCGCCGCGATGGTGGCAAGTGCCGGCGGGATCGGCGCGATGATTCCGCCCTTGGCGGTGATGATCGATTACGCGTTGGCGGCGGGCGTCCCGGTGACCGCACTCGTCCTGGCTGGCGTCGTTCCGGGCTTCGTGGCTGCGTTGACACGGATCGCATGCAGCAACCTTCAACGGCGCAAGGCCCGGAACATCGTTCCACCCGTGCCGCGTCAAAGGCACCATCACGGCCCCGCTTGAGCCTTCCTCGACACTCTGCAGGTTTTTCAGGGGACAGAATTTCCCGGTCGTCATGTTCAGCCACGGCCGGGACGCGGAAGGCTTGGCCAGCATCACGACCGACAAGCTCGCCGGAGGGCGACTGGCCGCACGGCGTCCGGTCGAGGCGGGTAGCCGGCGCCTCGCACTCCTGTCCGGCTGGAGGCGATTCTCGATCAGCCGGGACCATCAATTCGGGTTCGTAGCCGAGCGTCACGACAGCGTGGTGGAACTCTCCGAACACCAGACCGGGCATTTCGTTCCTGCCGGCACGCGCGAGGCTGTGGCCCAGATGATGGATCGCCTGTAGCCTGCGCGGTCCGATGCGGTCTTCGCTGCCAATGACGACATGGCGATCGAGGCGATGAGCATGATCCGCCACGAATCACGGCTGCGCATCCCTCAGGACCGTCGGTCATCGTTTCGATGATATCCCGATGGCCGCGCGGCCGGAAATCGGCCTGACCTCGCTCCGCCAGCCGAGCAGCTGCATGCCGGTTGTGCCGGACAGCGCATCGTCCGGCACCGGCAGGTCCGCAGATCTATGGGCAAGCCTGCAACGGATGGTGCCGCTGCGCGTCAGGCGCAGCGCCAGCGGTGCGAAGGCGGCGCGGCCGAAGGCCCGGGACGGGGCCTCAAGGCCGCCCCGGGCGTCGTCCGTTTCCAGTTCGACTTCGTGCGAGTTGCGAATATGGCCGAACCGCAGGCGGTTTCGGAGATCTGTGGCATCGGGTGGCGAAGGCAGGTTCGGCTGATCGGCTCGATGAACGTGGCGTTCTCCCAGAAGGGCCCATCGGACGATCGAAGGAGAGCGGATGTCACCTTCGCTTTGGCTGCCTTTGGTTCGCGCCCGCGATCTGACGGTCAAGTCGGCCCTTAGATATTGATATTATTGGCTTGTTACCGTGAGGCCGCGAGCAGTTCTGCGCCGCCACTCCTAACCGGATTGCAGCAGGATCTGCTTCCAGATCGCGGTTTCGTCGATCAGGGTGAACTCGTTTCGGATCGCCGGCGCTCCCCCGGACCCGTAGGGGCCGAACTCGACGTGACTCATGCCCATGACGTAGACCATGGCTTGCGACGGCGTGCCGAACCGGCCCCATCCCGCATGCTTGCCCCAGAGCGACCAGCGCAGGGCGGCGCGGGGCGGCATCATCGGGTCCTCGCGGCCGATGACATGGTCGATGCGGAACTCGGCGCCGGGGAAGGCGGCGCGCAGACCCATCCAGAACTGGTCAGCCTCCGATCGTCCGAAGACGTCCTGGCCGCCGGGATAGTGCAGGTTGCAGGCGCGGTCGTAGCTTTTCGGGATCACGTCCATCTCCGCCGCCATGATCCGCGTCAGGATCTCCGCGGCGCGCTGGCCCCATTCGTTGTCATTGCCGCGCCCGTCGTATGGGCCGGCGACATCGTTCTCCGGCGTCATCGGTTTGACGCAGGCCTCCGGCCCGCCCTCGCGGGCGATCAGGTCGCGGGTCCAGTCCTTCACGTCATGGCCGAGCTGAAGCACGATCGCGGCCTGGTCGCGCACCAGCCATTCGTCATAGACGGCGTCGGACCGGATCGCGCAGTCCGCAAGGATGCGGTAAGTCAGCCGCTTGCCGGTCGGCGCGCCGTAGACGCCGGGCCGGCTATGCGTCGCCCAGCAGACCAGCCGGTGCGAGGAGAGGAAGGCGTCGGTTTCCCCGGTCGAGCGCGCCGGATCCTCGCACCAGATCACGTCCTCGCCGGGCAGCTCGCGGTCGGGAAACTCGGCGAGCGTCGCCATGGTGGCCGCGATGACATTGGTGTTGTCCACCACCACGCTCGCCGGCGACCGCACGATCAGGCCGGGCGCATAGCGATGGCGCAGGCTGCCTATCTCCCGGTCCTCCCAGATCTCCTTGGTGATGCCGATGATGAAATGCGGCACATCCCGCCATTTCGGATCGAAGCCCTTCATTGCCGCATTTCCTTTCCGTGTTTCGCGATCAGATCGACGCCCATCTGGCGAAAGAGGTCGATGTAGTCGAGCATCACCCAGTTCTCCATGATCTTGCCGTCTGCACAGCGGTAGAAATCCATGACCCGCAAGGTCAGCGCCCGCCCGTCGGCCCTGTGGTCGAGATAGTCGCCTCTCCAGGTCATCGTCATCGACGGCCAGCCCGAAACGGCGGCATAGTCGCCGTCACCGATCCGGCAGTAGTGGTTGCCGCCCTTGCGGTCGGGAAAGGCGCGCAGGAACGGCTCGCGGTGGTCCTTCACGAAGCCCTCCCAGCGGAAGTTCGATCCGATTCCCGCCGGGCCGTACCACATCATGTCCTCATGCCAGTAGCCCGTGGCGCCGGTCTGGTCCTTTGATCCGAAGGTCGTCGGGTCGAACACATGCAGGTCGCCCAGCATGCCCTCGACAATGTCGAGGCTGCGCTCCCCGCCCGCCGGGTCGGGCAGGATGCCGTCCTGAGTCGCCGGCGCGGGGAAGGTGATCTCCGCCCCGTAGGACAGGGCGAACGGATGCCGCCCGCATTGCCGCATCAGGTCGGGCAGGTCGAGGATGATCCGCGCCTCGGCGATGCGCCCGTCCTCGATGCGGTAGAACTCGCCCGCGCGCAGGAAAGCGAGGTGGCCGGACGGCTCGATGCCGAGGAACGGAGCGGTGAAGTTGCCGACATAATGCGTGACGCTGGCGCACCAGGTGCCGCCGTAGTCGCGCCGATTCGCGCCGCCGATGAACAGCAGGTCGCGGCGGTGCAGGTTCGAGAAGGCGGCGCGCAGGGGCGCAAAGTAGCTCTCCGCGACGGTGTCGGCGCCGTCGAGCCGGTCGATCGGCGCGCTGACATGCCAGGTGCAGCTATCCGCGACGCACTCTCTTGCCTGCGTTTTCAGGTCCGATGCCGGCGCATGCAAGATGCCGCTCAGGAAATCCCGTATCCTGCTCCTGCCATCCCTCACGATTCCGCTTCTCCACGAGTCTTGCAGACGTTTGCAAAAATCTCTTGCCAAATTCATACCAGCCTGTCTAGTTTTATGTTGAATACGATTGCACAGACTGGAATCCGGGGGGAAGCGCGCGTATGGCTGAAATCCAGCTCAAGAATGTCTCCAAGCGCTGGGGCACGTTCGTCGGGGTCGACAACTTCGATCTCACCATAGCGGATCGCGAATTTCTCGTCCTGCTCGGTCCCTCGGGCTGCGGCAAGACCACGACCATGCGGATGATCGCGGGGCTTGAGGAGGCGACCGAAGGCGACATCGAGATCGGTGGCCGCCGCGTCAATGACCTCGACCCCAAGGATCGCGACATCGCGATGGTGTTCCAGAGCTATGCGCTCTACCCGAACATGAACGTCTACGAGAACATCCGCTTTCCGCTCAAGGTGCGCCGGATCCCGCAGGAGGAACACGACGAGCGCGTCCGCCGCGCCGCGGATCTGGTCGAGCTTGGCGACTTCCTGCATCGCAAGCCGTCCGAGTTGTCGGGCGGCCAGAGGCAGCGCGTGGCGCTGGCGCGTGCGGTCGTGCGCCAGCCCAATGTCTTTCTCATGGACGAGCCGCTGTCGAATCTCGACGCCAAGCTCAGGGTGTCGACCCGGGCGCAGATCAAGAACCTCAGCCACGAACTGAAGGTCACGACGATCTACGTCACCCATGACCAGATCGAGGCGATGACGCTCGCCGACCGGGTCGTGGTGATGGAGCGCGGCGTCGTCCAGCAGGTCGGCACGCCGACCGAGATCTATGACCGCCCGGCGAACGTCTTCGTCGCGGGTTTCATCGGCACCCCGGCGATGAACCTCATGGAGGGAGAGTTGAAGGGCGGCGTCTTCGAGGGCCGCAATGTCCGCATTCCCGGCCTGAAGGGGCCGGACGGCCCGGTGACGCTCGGTTTCCGCGCCGAGGATGCCGAAGTGGTGGAAGGCGGCGGCGCGATCGAGGCCAAGGCCTACACGATCGAGCTTCTGGGCGATGCCACGATGGTCGCTGTCCGGGCGGGCGGCGCGCTGGTCGCGGTGAAGGCCCCGAAGGACTACCGCGTCGAGATCGGCGATCCGGTCCACATCTCGGTGCCGGCGGCGATATGCCAGCTCTTCGATGCAAGAACGGGAAAGCGGCTCGAAACCGCGTGAGCCGCCAAACCACGGGGGGATTGCCCCACAACCAGGGAGACTGCAAAGTGATGATGAAAAGAATGATGATGTCGGGGGTCTTCGCCCTGATGTCCAGCGCCGCCTGGGCCGGATGCGCCTTCGAGAACACGGTGCCGCTCAAGTCGCTGACCGCCGGGTTCGAGGCATGGAAATCCGCCACCTCGGCGATGGCAGAATGCGGCAACTTCCAGGCCGAGCTTGATCAGGAGTTCCGCACCAAGCAGGCGGCCGCCTTCGCCGCCAACCCCTCGCTCTACCAGATCGGCGGCGTCGCGAACGAAACCATCGTGCCGCTCCTGAATGCCGGCACGATCCGGCCGCTCGACGATCTTGTGGCGAAGTACGGCCAGAACCTGCAGCCGAACCAGCTCATCAAGTTCGACGGCAAGACGATGGCGATCGCCATGATGGTGAACACGCAGCATCTCATGTACCGCGCGGACATCCTCAAGGATCTGGGGATCGAGGTGCCGACCACCTATGACGAGGTTCTGGCGGCGGCAGAGAAGATCAAGGCGGCCGGGGTCGTCGCCTATCCGCTCGGCGGTACCTACAAGGCGGGCTGGAACCTCGCCGAGGAATTCGTGAACATGTATCTCGGAGGCATGGGCGCCAGCTTCACCGACGCCGACGGCAATCCGACGGTGAACAACGAGAAGGGGGTCAAGGCGCTTGAGACGATGAAGGCGCTCACGGCCTACATGGATCCCGAGTATCTCACCTCGGATTCGACCTTTGTCCAGCAGCAGTTCCAGCAGGGCAAGATCGCGATGGCCAATTTCTGGGCAAGCCGCGGCGGCGCGATGGACGATCCGGCCGAAAGCCAGGTCGTCGACAAGGTGAATGGCGCAGTCGCACCCCTGGCGATGGAAGGTGGCACGCCGGCGACGACGCTCTGGTGGGACGGTATCGTCATCGCGCAGAACATCAGCGATGAAGAGGCAGATGCCGCCTTCCGGGTCGCGATGGAAGGGTTGGATACCGAAATGGTGACCGCCCACAACAATGATGCGATCTGGCTGATCAAGGGCTACACGCCCGGGCGCCTCGCCGAAGGCGCAATCGCGACGGCGACGCATGTCCCGCCGCCGCCGTCCTATCCCTCGACGACAAGCCAGGGCCTGATGCAGGCCGCGCTTGGCAACCAGCTTGCCGCCTACTTCACCGGCGAGAAATCGGCCGAGGAGACGCTTGCCGCCGTGGAGGCCGACTACACGACCGCCGCGAAGGAAGCCGGGCTTCTCAAGTAGCGCCTGCGCACAACCTCCGGGGCGGCGGCGCCGCCCCGGTCGATTTCAGCCCTCTGGCGGAGAAGGCAGATGAAATTCCGGACGTTCGCGGCCTTCGTTGCACCGTCGCTGCTGATGATGTTCGTCTTCATCGCGGTGCCGCTCGTCAGCGTGTTCCTGCAGAGTTTCGAACAGACCCAGCCGGTCGTCGAACGCATCGAGGTCGAAAGCTGCACGCCGGGTTTCGTGACCCAGAACTGCACGACCGAGATCCGCACCCAGCCGGTTCTGGACGAGAGCGGCCGCGTCGTCACCCAGACCGTGTTCACCGGGCTGGAGTCCTATCGCAACGTTCTTGAACCCGCCCGCGCCATGGCGGCGATCCGCGCCGGCGACTGGTCGGGGCTGATGGCGATCGACTTCTGGAAGGCGCTGCGCTTCACGCTGACCTTCACGCTGATCACCCTGCCGCTCGTCATCGGGGTCGGGCTCGCGATCGCGCTCGCGGTGAACAACGCTTCGCGGACGATCCGGGGACCGGTGATCTTCGTGTCGCTGCTGCCCTTCATCATCACGCCGGTGATCGGCGCGCTTTCGATCCGCTGGCTTTTCGTCGGCGACGGCATCCTGACGCAGGCCATCGAATGGTGGACCGGTCATCAGGTCTACATGTTCGCCCAGGGCTGGACGATCGAACTTCTGATGCTCTTCTACCGGGTCTGGCACGTCGCGCCATTTGCCTTCGTGATCTTCTATGCCGGCCTTCAGACGGTGAACACCGACTCACTCGAGGCAGCGATCATCGACGGCGCCACGCGCTTTGAACGGCTGCGCTACGTGATCGTGCCGCATCTGATGCCGCTCATCGTTTTCATCGCGCTCATCCATCTGATGGACGCCTACCGCGTGTTCGACGAGGTCGTCGGCTTCCGCTCAGAGGCGCATGTCATCTCGTTGCAATGGCTGACCTATCATTTCCTCGAACCCGACAGCACCGGAAACCGCGCGATCAGCCGGGCCTCCGCGTCCGCCATGCTGACCATGATCGGCATCGTCATTCTTCTCGTGCCGCTGTTGCGCAAGACCTGGCGCGATCACAAGGGAGCGCATTGATGTCCACGCCGAAGGCCCTTCGCCAGCCCGCCTCTCTGCGGCTCGTCTCGGGGGCTTTCCTCACCTTGTGGTGTCTCATCGCCGCCTTCCCGATCCTCTGGATCACGGTGATGAGCGTCAAGGTGCCGATCGACGCCTTTGCGGCCAATCCGCTCGACGTGATCCTCGGCCCGCTGACGAAGGCGCAGGGGAGAGGCCTATCGCTGATCGGAATTGCCGCCTGGGCCGGGTATCTGTGGCTGACCTTCCGCGCCTGCACACGTGGCCTGCCACAACTCGTCGCGCGGTTTTCACCCTTCGGCATCACGGCTCTCGGCTGGCTCATCGCGGCGCTCGCTGCGGGCATACTCTTCGTCGCCGTGGGCTTTGGCGTCCTGACGCCGCTCATCGGCGCGATCGATGCGGCGCTCGGGCTCGAGCCGCTTATCGGGCTGACGACGCAACATTACCAGGCCGTCTGGGTGGAAAATGCCTTCTGGCGCAACTTCGTGAATTCGCTGATCGTCACCGGCGGGGTCGTCACCGTGTCGCTGACCGTCGGCACGCTCGCCGGCTACGGTCTTGCGCGCTCGGGCTCCAACCTCGCCTTCTGGATCCTGATCGTGGCGCTTGTCTTCCGTGCATTGCCGCATTCGGTGCTGGTCGCGGGCTACCTGCCGGTCTTCATCAACTCGGCCGAATATCTCCGCCCGATCCTCGGCGATGCCGCGCCCACGCTCTACGGCAAGCCCTTCGCCGTGATCGCGGTCCTCGTGGCGATCAACCAGCCCTTCACGATCTGGATGCTGCGGTCGTTCTTCCAGTCTATCCCGGCGGAGCTTGACGAGGCGGCACGGGTCGACGGCTGCACGCATTTCCAGGCGTTCCGGCGGGTCATCATGCCGGTCATGTGGCCGGGCGTCATCACCACGGGCCTGTTCAGCTTCCTTCTGGGCTACAACGACTTCCTCGTGACGTCGCTCCTGCTCGACGCCTCCAACCAGACCATGGTCCCGGCGATCGCCGGCTATTTCAACCGCGAGACGACGACGACCGATCAGGTCCAGGCCGTGGCCGCCGCCGTGTCGATCACCGCGCCGCTCTTCCTGCTGGTCATGGTGTTCCAGCGCCAGATCGTCTCGGGCCTGACCGCGGGGGCGGTGAAAGGGTGAGGCGGATGAGGAAAATATCCGGGGGACGTTTTCCCTGCCGAACGCCCGAAGCGCAAGCGGAGGGCCGGGCAAGGCATCCGGCCCGCAACCGCCTGCCACGCGATTTCATTCGGGTTCGGCTTCGCGCCGCACGAACCCAAGGAAACCGCAGATTGAAAGGATACACGCCATGAAAGGCGCCCGCCCCGAACAAGCCGTGCTCAGCCGCGACACGGACATGAGCAAGACAGCCGAAACCCGTGCCGTGATCGAAGGCATGGTGGACGGTCTCAACGATCACCGCATCGCCGATATCGGCGAGTTCTTCTCTCAGAACTTCCGCTGGATGGGCAATCAGGGCTGCGGCACCAAGACCGGCCTGCGCGAGTTCCAGGACAACTGGCAGAAACCCTTCCAGGCGGCCTTTTCCGACAAGGTCTGCATCGACGAGGCGCGGCTCTTCATGGGCGAGTGGGCCGCAGCCTTCGGTCGTCAGGAGGCGACCCATTCCGGCGAGTTCATGGGCATCGCGCCGACCGGCAAGCGGGTGGAGATCCGCTACATGGACTTCTGGAAGGTCGAGGGCGGCAAGATCACCGACAACTGGGTGATGGTCGATTTCCCGCATGTCATGGCGCAGCTCGGCGTCGATGCGTTCGGCGGCCACGGCTGGGAGGCCTACGACCGCGGCGAGAAGACCCCGCCCAGCCCCAACTGACGTCGGGACAGGATTTTCCGTGGCGGGACGGGATGCCCGCCACGGTGCGACACGAAAGGACAGCTTCATGACGATCACCCATCTCAAGCGCGGCAAGCCGGAATCTGAACGGGCCGAGGACGACGCAAAAGTCCGCGGCATCGTCGAAACGACGCTGAAGGACATCGAGACGCGGGGCGACGCAGCCATCCGCGAGTTGTCGGCAAAGTTCGACAAGTACGAGCCGACGTCGTTCCTGCTGAGTGCGTCCGAGATCGAGGCGGCGATGCAGAAGGTCCCGGCCCGCGACATGGAGGACATCCGCTTCGCCCAGACCCAGATCCGCCGCTTCGCGGAGGCACAGCGCGCCTCGATGACCGATATCGAGGTCGAGACGATGCCGGGCGTGATCCTCGGCCACCGCAACATCCCGGTGCAGTCGGTCGGCTGCTACGTGCCCGGCGGCAAGTTCCCGATGGTTGCCTCGGCGCATATGTCGGTCCTGACCGCGA
This sequence comes from Albidovulum sp., assembly GCA_020637635.1. GTDB lineage: Bacteria > Pseudomonadota > Alphaproteobacteria > Rhodobacterales > Rhodobacteraceae > Albidovulum. The sequence continues at coordinate 133,640 of JACKKB010000003.1, read as the reverse complement.
GCGTGGCCGGCGTGCCGCGCATCGTCGCCTCCGCGCCGCCGGTGCAGGGCGCCCCGCATCCGGCGATCGTCGCCGCGATGCATCTTGGCGGCGCGCATGAAATCTACGTCCTCGGCGGTATGCAGGCGGTCGGCGCGATGGCGCTTGGCACGCAGACGATCAGGCCCGTCGACATGCTTGTCGGCCCCGGCAACGCCTTCGTCGCCGAGGCCAAGCGCCAGCTCTATGGCCGCGTCGGCATAGACCTTTTCGCCGGTCCGACGGAGACCATGGTGATCGCCGACGACACCGTGGACGCCGAGATGTGCGCGACCGACCTTCTCGGTCAGGCCGAGCACGGCTACAACTCGCCCGCCGTTCTGGTCACAAACTCACGAAAGCTCGCCGAGGGAACGCTGAAGGAGATCGACCGGCTCCTGAAGATCCTGCCCACGGCCGAGACCGCGAGCGTGAGTTGGCGCGACTACGGCGAGGTGATCCTCTGCGACAGCTATGACGAGATGCTGGCAGTCGCCAACGACATCGCCTCGGAGCATGTGCAGGTGATGACCGACCGCGACGACTGGTTCCACGATAACATGCACAGCTACGGCGCGCTCTTCCTCGGCCCGCGCACCAATGTCGCCAACGGCGACAAGGTGATCGGCACCAACCATACGCTGCCGACGAAGAAGGCGGGCCGCTATACCGGCGGGCTCTGGGTCGGCAAGTTCCTCAAGACCCACAGCTATCAGAAAGTCACGACCGACGCCGCCGCCGCCCTGATCGGCGAATACGGCTCGCGGCTCTGCCTGCTCGAAGGGTTTGTCGGCCACGCCGAACAGTGCAATATCCGCGTGCGTCGCTATGGCGGGATCAACGTCCCCTATGGCGAGGGCGCGCCCTATCGCGAAGCCGCGGAATGAACCTGGGGGCCATGGACAGGCACACGGAACACAAGTCAGCGCTCTCGCCGCTGCGCGCCGCCATGTACGATTTTAGCGAGGCGGGCGTGCGCGCGGCGCTGGCGGCGGTCTGCGCCCCCGATGCGGTTTTCCGTCTCGCCTTTCCCTTCGGCGACATGGCCGGGCCGGAGGCGTTCTTTGATAACGCCTGTGGGCCGCTGTTCCGGGCCGTCCCCGACCTCGAACGGCGGGACCATATCGTCATGGCCGGCCCGACGCCCGAAGGCGCCGACTGGGTCGGCTGCGGCGGCTACTACACCGGCACCTTCACCGCGCCCTGGCTGGACATCCCGCCGACCGGCCACCAGGTCCACATGCGGTTCCACGAATTCTTCCGCTTCGAGAACGGCCGCGTCAGCGAGTTTCAGGCGCTCTGGGACATTCCCGAGGTGATGATGCAGGCCGGCACCTGGCCGATGGCCCCGTCGTTGGGCCGCGAATGGCATGTGCCCGGCCCGGCGACGCAGGACGGGATCGTGCCCGGCCCGTGGGACAAGGCGAAGGGCATGGCCACGTGCCAGCACATCATCGACATGCTGACCGCGATGAAACGCCATCCATCGCAGGGCGGCCCCGAGGTCATGGAGATGGCGCGCTTCTGGCATCCCCGCATGAACTGGTACGGGCCGTCCGGCATCGGCACCGGACGCGGCGTCAAGGGCTTCCGCAACTGGCACCAGATCCCCTTCCTGAACGGCATGCCGGATCGCGGCCAGTATGTGGACGAGATCAGCTACCACTTCTTCGGCGACCACGACTATGCCGCCGTCACCGGCTGGCCGGACATGATCCAGACGCTGAGCCAGGGCGGCTGGCTCGGCATCCCGCCGGTGAACAGGAAGATCACCATGCGCAGCCTCGACTTCTGGCGGCTGGAAGGGGGCCTGATCCGCGAGAACTGGGTGCTGGTCGATCTTCTCGACATGTACGACCAGATCGGCGTCGATGTCTTCGCCCGGATGCGCGAGTTCAACAAGGCGCGGCGCGGTTTCGATCCCGAGACGGGCAGGGCACTCGCATGACCTTGCCACGCACCCCCTCCTTCCGGCTCGACGGGCGCCGGGCGCTCGTCACCGGGGCGTCGTCGGGCATCGGGCTCGCCTGCGCCGCCGCGCTTGCCGAGGCGGGGGCCCATGTCGTCTGCGCGGCACGGGGGGCGGAGAAGCTTGAAGCGGCGGTGGCCGAGATCGCGGCGGCCGGCGGCAGCGCCGAGGCGTTGCCGCTCGACATGGCCGATCTCGATGACCTGACCGCGAAGCTGAAGGCGCAACCGCCCTTCGACGTCGCCGTGAACTCCGCCGGCCTCGCCCGCCACGGCCCCGCGCTCGACACCCGGCCGGAGGACTACGATGCGGTGATGGCGGTCAACCTGCGTGCCGCCTATTTCCTGTCGGTCGGGGTGGCGCGCGGCCTGATCGGCGAGAGCAAGCCGGGCTCGATCATCCACATCTCGTCCCAGATGGCCCATGTCGGCGGCGTCGACCGCGCACTCTATTGCGCCTCGAAACACGGTCTGGAAGGCATGGTGAAGGCGATGGCGATCGAATGGGGGCCGCACCGCGTCCGCGTCAACACGATCTGTCCGACCTTCATCCGCACCGCTTTCACCACTGCAACCTTCGCCAATCCCGAGCGGCGCAGGTGGATCGAGGAGAAGATCAAGCTCGGCCGTGTCGGCGAGGTCGAGGACATCATGGGGGCTGTCATCTACCTTGCCTCCGACGCTTCGGCGCTGGTGACGGGAACTTCGCTCCTCGTAGACGGAGGCTGGACGGCGGACTGATGAAGGACAAGGTCACATCAATCGACGTCGCCCGTCGCGCCGGGGTCAGCCAGTCGGCGGTCAGCCGGGTCTTCACGCCCGGCGCCAGCGCCTCGCCCAAGACCATCGAGAAGGTCCGCAAGGCGGCCGAGGAACTGGGCTACCGTCCGAACCCCATCGCCCGCGCGATGATCACCGGCAAGAGCCGGATCATCGGCCTCGTCGTCGCCTATCTCGACAACCAGTTCTACCCCATCGCGCTCGAACGGCTCAGCCGGTCGTTGCAGGCAAGGGGCTACCATGTCCTGATCTTCCTCGCCGAGAACGCCACCGCCGAGGTCGCGCCGGTGATGGAGGAGCTCATCGCCTACCAGGTCGACGGCATCGTCACCGCTTCGGTCACGATGACCAACGACCTGACCAACCTGTGCGAGGCGGCCGGCATCCCGGTCGTGATGTTCAACCGCGGCCAGGACGATCCGCGCCTCTCGGAAGTCACCTCGGATAACGTCGCCGGAGGGCGGACGGTCGCGAATTACCTCGTCGCCGGCGGCCACGAGCGCATCGCCCATATCGCCGGCTTGCAGGAAGCCTCGACAGGGCGCGACCGTGCCAGGGGCTTCGTCGAGGCGCTGGCAGATCATGGTCGGACGCCGGTTGCGGTCGTCGACGGCCGATACGACCGCGACATCGCCTCGGCGCTCACGCGGGAACTCTTCGGCGCCGCCGACCGCCCCGACGCGGTCTTTGTCGGCAACGACCACATGGCGCTCGCCGTGATGGACACGCTCCGGTTCGAACTCGGCCTCTCGGTTCCCGACGACGTCTCGGTCGTCGGCTACGACGACGTGCCGATCGCGAGCTGGGCTGCCTATGACCTGACGACGATCCGCCAGCCGGTGAACCGCATGGTCGACGCGACGGTCGACGCCCTCCTCTCCCGGATCGAGGGCGACACCGAGCCGCGCCACATCCTCATCCCCGGGCCGCTGATCCAGCGCGGCTCGGCGCGCAAACCGAAAGGGTTCAAGACGTGAAGGGCTTCGATCCGGATTTCATCGACCTGCCGGACTACATCCTGAAGATCACGAAGGAGATCTGGGAGGATCGCGGTCTGGCCACGCTGCACCGCTACTACGCGCCCGACATCCCGATGCGCTTCCCCTCCGGCCTCGTGCGCGGAAACCAGGCCGTGATCGACGGCACGCTCGCCACGCTCGCCGAGTTTCCCGACCGCCAGCTTCTTGGCGAGGACGTGATCTGGTCGGGCGACGAGGAGGCGGGGTTCCTCTCATCCCACCGGCTTGTGACCACCGGCACCCATACCGGTCACGGCGCTTTCGGCCCGCCGACCGGGCGCGGCTTCACCATCCGCGCCATCGCCGACTGCGCCGCGAAGAATGGCGTCATCGACGACGAATGGCTCGTGCGCGACGTCGGCGGCATCGCCCGGCAGCTGGGGATCGCCCCGGCCGACCATGCCCGCGCGCAGATCGCCCGCGAAGGCGGGCCGGAAGCCTGCGTCAGGCCCTTCCATCCCCGCGACGACGTCAAGGGCCCCTATCGCGGCAGCGGCAACGACAGTGAATGGGGCGGGCGTCTTGCCGACATCCTGACCCGGATGATGGAGAAGGACTTCGCCGTCGTCCGCGCCGAATACGACCGCGCCGTCCGGACCGAGCATTGGGGGGCGACTGGCGGCTGGGGCCGCGACTTCCCCGAGACGCAGTGGATGCGTCTGCGCTCGTCCTTCCCCTCGGCTTCCTTCGCGGTCCACCACCGCATAGGCCGGTCGGACCCCGGCACACCCTACCGGGCCGCCGTGCGCTGGTCGCTGACCGGCAAGCATGACGGCCCCGGGCTGTTCGGAGCGCCGAGCGGGGCCGAGGTGCATGTCATGGGCATCACCCATGCCGAATGGGGCCAATGGGGCCTGCGCCGCGAATTCACGCTGATCGACGAAGTGTCGATCTGGAAACAGATCCATCTGCATACAGGAGACCTCTGATGACCCCCGCCGACATGGAATCCCGCATCGTCCGCTACGGCGAGTTGAAACCCTGCAAGACCGCCTTCATCGACGCCCATACACCGGGTTCCGACCAGAAGGAGAATTTCACCATCATCGGTGGCGGGGTTTCCGAATCGAAGGACCAGCACGTCCACATCAGCATCCCGCACGGCTTCAACATCGGCGCCGCCGGCCAGCCGCCGAAATGCCGCAACAGCCTGCATTCCCACCGCACGGCCGAGGTGTTCTTCGTCCTCAAGGGCCGCTGGCGCTTCTTCTGGGGCCGCTGGGGCAACGCGGGCGAAGTGGTGCTGGAGGAGGGCGACATCTTCAACATCCCCACCGGCATCTTCCGGGGCTTCGAGAACATCGGCACGGACTACGGGATGATCATGGCCATCCTTGGCGGCGACGATGCCGGCGGCGGCGTGATCTGGGCGCCGCAGGTGATCGAGGATGCGAAGGCTCACGGGCTGGTGCTGTCCGAGAAGGGCAAGCTTTACGACACCAAGAAGGGCGAGACGCTGCCCGAGGGCGTGAAGCCGATGCCGCTTCTGACCGACGAGGAACTGAAGAAGTTCCCCGAACCCACGACCGCCGACGTGGTGCCGAACTATGTCGCGCGCTATCTGGATCTCGTCGCGCTTGGCGACCGGAAACCGGCGAAGGTGATCGGAGAGAACGGCAAGCTCCGCGACAAGCCGGGCTTCGAGGTCGATCTGATCACGCGGGGCTCTGCCACCGAGAAGAAGCACAAGCACGACCGGCCCTCGGTCCTGATGCCGGTCAAGGGCCACTGGCGGGTCGAATGGGACGGCGGGTCGGCCACGCTCGCGCCCGGCGACACGATGAGCGTGCCCGAGAACCTCGCCCATTCCGCGGTGCCCTCGATGACCGGCGAGGCGGCGCTCTACCATGTCGCCGCGACCGGCGACAAGGCGGGAGCGACCTGGAAGGGCTGACATCGATCCGTGGCTGCGGCGTGACCATGCCGCAGCCACGGAGGAACCATGCGAAGACCAAGGGGGAGTGCCCTATGAGCCGAGTTCTGACGACCCATGTGGGCAGCCTGCCCCGCACGCAGGAGGTGGTGGATTTCATCTTCGCGCGGGAGCGGGAGGAAAAATACGATCCCGCCGAATTCGACGCCTGCATGACACGCGCGGTTTCGGACACCGTGCGCAGACAGGTCGATGCCGGCATCGACATCGTCTCGGACGGCGAGACATCGAAGATCAGCTACGCGACCTACGTCAAGGACCGCTACACCGGCTTTGGCGGCGACAGCCCGCGCAACGCCCCCGCCGACCTGAAGCTCTTCCCCAAGTTTCTGGAAAGACTGGCAAACGAGGGCGGAACCCCGAAATACGCCCGCCCGATGTGCGTGGGCGAGGTGAGGTCGAAAGGGCAGGGGGAGCTTGAGAAGGATATCGCCAACCTCAAGGCCGCGATGAAGGCGCACGGGGCGAAGCGCGGCTTCATGAACGCGGCATCGCCCGGCGTCATCTCGCTCTTCTTGCAGAACGATTTCTACAAGACGCGCGAGGCGTATCTGGCCGCCCTGGCGGACGCGATGAAGGCGGAATACGAAACCATCGTGGCGGCGGGCCTCGACCTGCAACTCGACTGTCCCGATCTCGCGCTGTCGCGCCACATGCTGTTCACCGATCTTAGCGATGCGGAGTTCGTCAAGGTCGCCAATTCCCATGTCGAGGCGCTGAACCATGCGCTCCGCGACATTCCGGCCGAGAAGATCCGCATCCACATCTGCTGGGGCAACTACGAAGGCCCGCATGTCTGCGACATCCCGATGGCGAAGATGTTCGACACGCTGATGTCGGCCAAGGCGCGCTATGTCCTCTTTGAGACGTCGAATCCCCGGCATGGCCACGAATGGACCGTCTTCCGCGACCGCAGGGCCGACATTCCCGAAGACAAGATCCTCGTCCCCGGCGTCGTCGACACGACGACGAACTTCGTCGAACATCCCGAGCTTGTCCGCCAGCGCATCGAACGTTTCACCGATATCGTCGGAACGGACCGTGTCATCGCCGGGTCGGATTGCGGCTTCGGCACCTTCGCCGGCTTCGGCGCGGTCGATCCCGACATCGCCTATGCCAAGCTGAAGACGCTCGCCGAGGGGGCGGCTCTGGTTTCGTGACACCGCTCGTCCTTCTGCCCGGCATGATGTGCGACGGACGGCTCTTCGGGCCGCAGATCGCCGCCATCGGCCTGAACCGCGCCGTGCATCTCGCGCCGATCTCGGGCCATGAGACGGTGGAGGCGCTGGCGGCCGAGGTGCTGGCCAACGCACCGCCCCGCTTCGCGCTCGCCGGCCTCTCGATGGGCGGCATCGTGGCGATGGAGGTGATCCGGCAGGCGCCCGAGCGGGTCGAACGGCTCGCCCTTCTCGACACCAATCCGCGGGCCGAACTGCCGGAAGCGCAGGCGCGGCGCGGCCCGCAGATGGAGAAGGTGAAGGCCGGCGGGCTGCGACAGGTCATGCGCGACGAATTGAAGCCCAACTACCTGATCGACGGCCCGCGAAAGCCCGCGATCCTGGACACCTGCATGGCGATGGCGACGGACCTCGGGCCCGAAGTCTTTCTGCGCCAGTCGATCGCGCTCAGGGACCGTCCGGACCAGCAGGACACGCTTCGTGCCGTCCGGGTCCCGACGCTGATCCTGATGGGCGCGGAGGACCGGCTTTGCCCGCGCGACCGGCACGACCTGATGCATTCCCTCATTCCCGGATCGCGGCTGGAGATCGTCGAGGACGCGGCCCACATGCCGACACTGGAACAACCTGACAAGACAACGGCGGCGCTGATCCGCTGGCTGGAGGACTGATGGACGACACCCTTCTTGATCTTCTGCGCAGGGTCGATACCCCGACTGTCTGCAATGCCATCGAGGTGGCCGAGGGCAAGCGCGGCTTCGACCGCTTCACACGTCAGACGATGCTGTCTTCGGACCCGGCCGCCGGCGCCATCGTCGGCTATGCCCGCACCGCCAAGATCGCCGGCATCGCCCCGCCGACCGAAGCGCCCGACGTGATCCGCGCCCGGCGCATGGAGTACTACCGCCACATGGCTTCGGGCCCCCGCCCCGCCGTCACCGTCGTCGAGGATCTCGATGGCGAGGGCGCGATCAGCGCCTTCTGGGGCGAGATCAACGCCACCGTTCACAAGGGCTTCGGCATCGCCGGCGTGGTGACGAACGGCGTGATGCGCGACCTCGGGGACTTGCCTGACGGTTTCCCGATCGTCGCAGGCCGCATCGCGCCAAGTCACGGCTTCGTCCATGTGCGCGAGATCGGCACGCCGGTCCGCATCTTCGGCCTGACCGTCGCGGACGGAGACCTCATCCATGCCGACAGGCACGGTGCGGTGGTGATCCCGGCGGGTGTGGTGCCCATGCTTGCCGCCGCGGTTACCAAACTGCTTGAGACCGAGAAGATCGTCCTCGACGCCGCCCGCGCGCCCGGCTTCGACTTCGCCGCGTTCGAGATCGCGTGGAAGGCGTTTGAAAAGGCGCGCACCTGATCCCGTGCGGAGAGGGGAGGATGAATTCGACGCTCGTCACTCATGAAGCAACTGTCATACCGGATCGGATCGACGACAACGGCCACATTTGAGATGCCTACCACGGGCTGATCTTCAGCCTCGCGGTTGATGCGCTTCAGGGCGAGGTCGGGTTCGATGCGACCTGCCGAACCCGCGGGAGCTTCACGTCAGCCAGTGGCCCACGCCCCGACCCTCCCCGTGCCGCGCCGCTGCCGGAGGCACTTGCGGCCCGGTGGTTGTCCGCAAGGTTGCCGGGTGCGGAGAGGAACGCGCTGTGAAGTGGACCCATTTTTCGGACAGCTCGGCGGCTGATCCGAGGTGTATCCGGGTTGATTGACCCCGAACTGGTCCACGATCTCTGCGTGGCGATCATGCACGGCGAAATCTGCACCGCGCTCACAACCGATTTTCTGCTCGGTCTGCTCGCTGAAGCCCGGATCTACCTCTCTCGCGTACAGGGCAACGCGCATACAAGCGCCAAACCCGACCGAAGGCAGGTGCGAGGCGTGGCGGGAAACAGAGGCCGACCGATCCGCATCAGGAGGGCCCTGCGACAGAACCGGCGCGGCGGTTCCGGCCGGCAGAGCGCCAGGACCGCGACCGCGAGCGCCGGCGTCGGGAGGACCAGCCGCGCGAGCAGCGCGATCTGCGAGGGCGCGGTCATTGCAGGTCTGAAAACGCCGCGCCGAGCCGTTCGACCGCTTCCTGCACACGGGCGCGCGGGGTCGCGAGATTGAAACGCAGGAAGCTCTCGCCGCCCCTGCCGAAGCTCGGCCCATGGTTCACCGCGATCTTCGCGCCCTTCTCGACGCGGGCGGTGAATTCCTGCGGCTCCATCCCGGTCCCGGCGAAATCGACCCAGGCCAGGTAGGTGGCTTCGAGCGGCATCGAGGCGAGGCCGGGGATGGCGGCGACGCCGGCATCGAAGAGCCGGCGGTTGCCGTCGAGATAGCTCACGAGCGCGTCGACCCAGTCCGCGCCCTCGGGCGAATAGGCGGCGGTCGCCATGTGGATGCCGAAGCTGTTCGGCGAGATGCCGAGCGCCCCCATCCGGGCCGCGAATCGCGCGCGCAGGGCGTCGTTGGCAATGATGACGTTGCCGGTGTGGGAGCCGGCGATGTTGAAGGTCTTGGTGGTCGCCGTCATGGTCACCAGACGGTCGGCGATCCCTGGCGCCGCGATCGCCGTCGGCAGGTGGCGGGCGCCGGGGAAGACGAGATCGTGGTGGATCTCGTCGGAGACAAGCACGAGGTCGTGACGGCGGACGAAATCGGCGATGCCCTGCAATTCATCCGCCGTCCAGACGCGGCCGCCGGGGTTGTGCGGCGAGCAGAGGATCAGCATCCGCTCGTCGCCGGTCATCATCGCGTCCCAGGCGGCGAAATCGGGAACGTAGCGCCCGCCCTCGTCTGCGAGCGGGCATTCGACGACACGGCGGCCCGCCGCTTTGATGACGCGGGCGAAGGCGTGATAGACCGGGGTCATCAGGATCACCCCCTCGCCCGGGGCGGTGTAGGCATCGACGCAGAGCCCGGTGCCGTTGACAAGCCCGTGGGTGGTGAAGATCCAGGCCGGATCGACCTCCCAGCCATGACGGGTTCGCATCCACCAGGTGATGGCGTCGAGATAGGCCCGGTCGTCGCCGAAATAGCCGTAGACGCCATGCGCCGTCATCGCCTCGAGCGCGTTCTGGACGACCTGCGGCGGGCGGAAATCCATGTCGGCCACCCACATCGAAAGCCCCTCTGCGGGGCTCACGCCGTAGAGCTCTTCCATCTTGTCCCACTTGGCGCTGTGGGATCCCACCCGGTCGATGATCTCGTCGAAGTTCATGGCCCTCTCCGTTTTGGGGCGAGGTTAGCGAGGCTGCCGTCCGGCGCAAGGGGCAGCATTGCCAGCGCGCCGGGCTTGCCCTAAATCACCGCCATGAGCCTGCGCCAGATCCTTATCCATCCCGACCCGCGGCTGAAGAAGCCCTGCGACCCCGTGACCGAGATCACGGAAGAGTTGCGCGCGACCGCGTCCGACATGCTCGAGACCATGTATGACGCGCCTGGAGTGGGCCTTGCCGCGCCGCAGGTCGGACTTCTGAAGCGGTTCTTCGTGATGGATTGCGTCAAGGACCCCGAGGCGCCGCCGCGGCCGATGGTGCTCATCAACCCCGAGGTGATCTGGGCATCGGAGGCGCAGAACACCTATGAAGAGGGATGCCTCTCGATCCCCGATCAATATGCCGAGGTGACGCGCCCGGCGGAGGTGAGGGTGCGCTGGAGCGATCTCGACGGAGCGGTTCACGAAGAGCATTTCTCCGGACTCTGGGCGACCTGCGCCCAGCACGAGATCGACCATCTCGACGGCAGGCTCTTCATCGACTACCTGACGCCGCTCAAGCGCCAGCTCATCACCCGCAAGATGGTCAAGCTGAAGCGCGACCGGGCGCGGCTGTGACCGTCAGGCCCATCCTGCCCTGGCCCGACCGGCGGCTGCGGAGCGCGGCCGCCTCCGTGGCGGAGGTGAGCGAGACCGTCCGGATGATCTGGGACGACATGGTCGAGACCATGGATGCGATGCCCGGTTACGGGCTGGCGGCGCCGCAGATCGGCATGATGCTGCGGCTGGCGGTCGTGGATTGCTCCGACCGGCGCGGGCAGGCAGTAAGGATGGCGAACCCCGAAGTGCTGCATGCCTCGGTCCAGATGCGCAGGCACGAGGAGGCGAGCCCGAACCTGCCCGGCGTCTCGGCGGTGGTCGAACGGCCGCGCGCGGTGACCGTCCGGTTCCTGAACGAGGAGGGCGAGGTCGAGGAGCGCGACTTCGTCGGGCTCTGGGCGACATCTGTGCAGCATCAGATCGACCATCTGAATGGCAGGATGTTCATCGACCATCTGTCGCCCATGCGCCGCAAGATGCTGGTGGCGCGGGCCGAGAAGCTGAGGAAGCGCGGATAGCGCGCGCAAGCGGGGGCTTCGCGCCCCCGGACCCCCGCGGGGTATTTGGCAACGAAGAAGGGATTCCTGATGCGCGTGATCTTCATGGGGACGCCCGGGTTCTCGGTTCCGGCGCTGGAGGCCGTGGCGGCGGCGCACGAGGTTCTCTGCGTCTACACCCAGCCGCCGCGCCCGGCGGGGAGGGGCAAGAAGGACCGGGTGTCGCCGGTGCAGGCGCGGGCGGAGGGGCTGGGCCTGCCTGTGCGGCATCCCGAAAGCCTGAAGGGCGCGGAGGCACAGGCCGAGTTCGCCGCCTTCGGCGCCGATGTCGCGGTGGTCGTGGCATATGGGCTCATTCTGCCGCAGGCGGTGCTGGATGCGCCGGCACGGGGCTGTCTGAACATTCATGCCTCGCTGCTGCCGCGCTGGCGGGGGGCGGCGCCGATCCACCGGGCGGTGATGGCCGGGGATCGCGAGACCGGGGTCTCGATCATGCGGATGGAGGCGGGGCTCGATACCGGGCCGGTGCTGCTTGCCAAGCGGACCGCGATCGGGGCGGAGGAAACGACCGCGGATCTGCAAGACCGGCTTGCGGAGATGGGGGCGGCGGCGATCCTGGAGGCGCTTTCGCGGCTCGATTCGCTTGTGCCCCGACCGCAATCCGAGGCGGGCCTGAGCTATGCCGCGAAAATCGACAAGGCCGAGGCGCGGGTGATCTGGACGCGCCCGGCCGCCGAGGTCGACCGGCAGATCCGGGCGCTCTCGCCCTTTCCGGGGGCATGGGTCGAGATCGGTGGCGAACGCGTGAAGCTTCTGCGTGCGCGGCTGGCGGCGGGGGAGGGCGCGCCCGGGCAGGTTCTCGGCGGCTTCACCATCGCCTGCGGCGACGGCGCCGTCGAGGTGATGGAAGTGCAGCGCGAGGGCAGGCGGCCCATGCCGGCCGCCGAGGCATTGCGCGGGCTCGTCTTGCCCGGGCGGCTCGGCTGACGGTTTCCTTTCCCGCCCCGCGATCCCATATTGGGGCGGGAAGGCCGGAGGGCGGCATGGGAGTCATCGGACTGATCATCATCGGCGCCGCGGCGGGCTTTATCGCGACGCGGCTCATGAACCTCGAGACGAACGTGGTCACCACGGTCGCGATCGGCGTCTTCGGCGCCTTGATCGGCGGGCTCGTGTTGCGGTTCCTCATGGTGCTGACCGGCATGGCCGCGGGGTTCGTCGGCGCCATTCTTGGTGCCATGGCGCTCATCTGGGTCTGGGAAACCTATGGGCCGAAGCGCTAGCGGCGACGTGGCGGGCGGGGGCGGTAGACCGGCAGGCGCCAGCCGAAGGAAAGGCTTCCGGCCCGCAGCGCAAAGGTGACGGTCGCGCAGAGGACGAGGGCGACCCCGAGCGGCAGGACGGCCAGCGCAAGAACCGCCGCGAGTGCGCCGGCGAACGCCGCTGTGACGTAAAGCTCGCCCTGTTTCAGGACCAGCGGAACCTCGTTGCAGACGACATCGCGCATGAGGCCGCCGAAGCAGCCGGTGGCGATCCCCATCAGCAGCGTGACCGCCCAGTGATGGCCCCCGGCCATGGCCACGCCGACCCCGGCGGGGACGGCGACGGAGAGGGCCAGGGCGTCGAGCCAGGTGAGCACCTTCAGGCGGCTTTCGAGAAGATGGGCGGAGAAGAAGACGAGGACGGCGGCGGCAACGGCGACGCCGATGTAGGCTGGCTCGGCGATCCAGAGCGGCGTGCGGTCCAAAAGCACGTCGCGCAACGTGCCGCCACCGACCGCCGTGAGCGAGGCGATGAAGGCGAAGCCGACGATATCGAGCTGGGCGCGGCTTGCCACCAGCGCGCCGGTCAGCGCGAAGACGAAGACCGAGGCGTAATCGAGCCCTTCAAGCAGCGTCATCGGGTTTCGGCTTCTTCGGCTTGAAGGGCTTCATTCCGGCACGGGCCAGTTCGTCGGCGCGTTCGTTTTCGGGGTGGCCGGCATGGCCCTTGATCCATTCCCAGGTGACCCGGTGGCGGGCTTGCGCCTCGTCGAGACGCTGCCAGAGATCGACATTCTTCACCGGTTTGCGGTCCGCTGTCCGCCAGCCGTTGCGTTTCCAGCCATGGATCCACTGGGAAACGCCGTTCTTCACATAGGCGCTGTCGGTGACAATGGTCAGTGCCGACCCGCGCGAAAGGGTCTCGAGCGCGGTGATGGCGGCCAGAAGCTCCATCCGGTTGTTGGTCGTGTCCGCCTCGCCGCCCTTAAGTTCGCGTGTCTTCACCACCGTGTCGCCGTCGCGCGCGATCAGGAGAACACCCCAGCCGCCGGGGCCGGGATTGCCGGAGCAGGCTCCGTCGGTGTAGGCGATCAGGTCGGGCATCGGTTGTTCCACGCGGTTTCGCCCGGTCTAGGCGGCGGTGCGACGGCGGTCAACCGGCGCTCAGGCGCGCTCCATCGCAAGGCGCAGGCCAAGGGCCGCGAAGGAGGCCGCGAAGGCGCGGCGGAGCCAGGCCGTGACGGCGGGGCGCGACAGCACCGCCTCGCGCCCCGAGGCGGCAAGTGCGGCGTAGCCGATGAAGACCGCGAAGGTCATGGCGGCGAAGCCGAGGCCCAGTTCGACGATGGCGCTGGTTCCGTCGCCGGGGGACAGGAACTGTGGCAGGAAGGCCAGGAAGAACATCGGGATCTTGGGGTTGAGAAGGTTCAGCGCGATCCCGCGCCAGACGATCCGGCCCGCCGGCTGCGGGGCGGCGGCCTGCAGCGACAGCCCGCCCGCGCCCCTCATCGTTCCCCAGGCCATCCACATGAGGTAGGCGACACCGGCGAATTTCACCGTCTGGAAGAGGAGGGCGGAGGAATGCAGGATCGCGGCAAGGCCCGCCACGGCGACGGCCATGTGGAGGATCGTCGCCAGCGTGCAGCCGACCGAGGCCCAGAAGCCGCCCCGCAGCCCCTGCGCCAGCGCGACCGACAGCGTGTAGACGACGCCGATGCCCGGCGCGAGGCAGACGACAAGCGTGGTCAGCAGGTATTCGGGCGACATGGCATTGCTACGGGCCTGGGTGCGGCGAGGGTGCCTGCGTTGCGGGGGCCGGTCAAGCGCGCCGGGCCAGCAGGATCACGAAAGCGTCGCGCGTTCCGGCAAGGCCCGTTTCCGCGCCCTGCGTCTCGGCCAGCACGGCAAATCCCGCATCGGTCAGCAGGTCGCGCAAATCGCCGACGGCATGATAGCAGTAGAAGCGGCCAAGCGCGTCGGGGCCTTCGCCGGTGCCGGTCTTCATGCCCAGGTGCAGAAGGCCACCTGCCTTCAGCGCAAGGTGGAGCGCGGCAAGGTGGCGCGGCAGGTCGGCGCGCGCGGCGTGCAGCAGCGAGAAGTTGGCCCAGACCCCGTCATAGGCCGCCACCGCGTCGATGTCGTCGAAGCTCGCGAGGCGGGCACCGATGGCGTGGCGGTCGTTGGCCAGCGCGACCATCGCGGGAGAGGCATCGACCGGATCGGGGTCATGCCCCGCCGCGCGCAGGAAGGCCGAGGCATTGGCGGGCCCGCAGCCGAGGTCGAGAACCCTCGCGCCTGCGGGCAGCGCGTCGATGAAGGCTTGCAGATGGCGATCGGGCCTGGTCGCCTCGAAGCGCTCGGCATAGTCGCCCGCCCGCGCGTCATAGACGGCGATGGTGCGGGGATCGGCGCTCATGCCGGTTCGCGCAGGACGCGCGGAACCTTGAACTCGACCCTTTCGCGCGCTGTCTCGACCAGTTCGACCGTCACGTCATAGCGGGCGCGGAAAGCGTCGAGCACCTCGTTCACCAGCACCTCGGGGGCCGAGGCGCCCGCCGTGACGCCGACCGCCCTGCTGCTGGAAAGGGCGCGCCAGTCGATCTCGTCGGCGCGCTGGACGAGCTGGGAATAGGCGCAGCCGGCGGCGCGGCCGACCTCGACAAGCCGCTTGGAGTTCGAGGAGTTCGGGGCGCCGATGACAAGAAGCGCATCGATCCGGGGGGCGATCGCCTTCACCGCTGCCTGGCGGTTGGTCGTCGCGTAGCAGATGTCTTCCTTGTGCGGACCGATGATCGTCGGAAAGCGCGCCCTGAGCGCGGCGACGATCTCGGCGGTGTCGTCGATCGAGAGCGTCGTCTGGGTGATGAAGGCAAGCTTGTCCGGATCGCGCGGGGCGATCGCGGCCACGTCCGCGACGGTTTCGACCAGGAGAACCTCGCCCGCGGGCAGCTGCCCCATGGTGCCGAGCGTCTCGGGGTGCCCGGCATGGCCGATCATTACCATCTGCAGCCCGTCCAGATGGTGGCGTTCCGCCTCGATATGAACCTTGGAGACGAGCGGGCAGGTCGCATCGACAAAGACCATCTCGCGCCGGGCCGCCTCGGCGGGAACGGATTTCGGCACGCCATGGGCCGAGAAGATCACCGGACGGTCGCCGGGGCATTCGTCAAGGTCCTCGACGAAGACGGCACCCTTGGCGCGCAACCCGTCGACCACGAAACGGTTGTGCACGATCTCGTGGCGGACGTAGACGGGCGCCCCCCATTTCTCCAGCGCCATTTCGACGATCTTCACGGCACGGTCGACGCCGGCGCAGAAGCCGCGCGGGGCGGCGAGGTAGAGCGTGAGGGGCGACAGGGTCATGGCGTTCCCGCAAAGGCTGCGCAGGCAGACCTAACCTTGCCGGTGGCCGAGGTCCAGACCCCGCCCCCCGGATATGGGCCTCGTGCGTTGCCTTCGGGCCCGGGGCGTCAGCGGTCGCCGCCGTCGCCTTCGCGGTCACGCGGTTCGCGCGGCGGCCGCCCGATCACGTCGCGCAGCGCGTCCAGTTCGATGAAGTTGTCGGCCTGGCGACGCAGTTCATCGGCGATCATCGGCGGCTGCGAGCGGATGGTTGAGACGACCGATACCCTTACACCCTGGCGTTGAAGGCTCTCGACGAGCGGGCGGAAGTCGCCGTCGCCCGAGAAGAGCACGATATGATCGAGCCGCGGGGCGAGTTCCATCGCATCGACCGTCAGCTCGATGTCCATGTTGCCCTTGACCTTCCGGCGTCCCTGGCTGTCGGTGTATTCCTTGGCCGGCTTGGTCACCATGCTGAAGCCGTTGTAGTGCAGCCAGTCGACCAGGGGGCGGATCGGCGAATAGTCGTCGTTTTCGAGAAGCGCCGTATAGTAGAAGGCGCGCAGGAGCTTTCCGCGCCGCTCGAACTCCTGCCGAAGGAGCTTGTAGTCGATATCGAATCCCAACGCCTTGGCTGCGGCGTAGAGATTCGAACCATCAATGAACAGCGCAAGCCGTTCGTCCTTGTAGAACATAATTGTTCCTTTCAAAATCGCGCCGGCGATGGCCAAAACGGTCTGGGTGGACAGACAAGCGATAGGCCGGCGTTAGAGGGTAGGGCGCGGCGTACGAATTGCCGGAAACACGGGTAGCGTCACTGATGAAAGAACTAACAGCGATCGCGCTGGGCGGCAACTTGGCATCTCGGCACGGCGGGCCGCAAACGACGCTTCTGGCGGCGCTGGGCGAGATTGGTTCCGAGCTTGGCACAATCCATGCTGTTTCGCGGTTTTTTTCCACGCCCGCATTCCCGTCGAGGGAGAGTCCGCCCTTCGTCAACGCCGCAGTGCTCGTGCGGACCGCCCTCGCGCCCGGCGAGGTCCTGACCGCTCTGCATCGCATCGAGGCCGGGTTTGGCCGCGAACGGGCCGAGCGCTGGGGCGCGCGCACGCTCGACCTCGATCTTCTCTTTGTCGGCGACCGGGTGCTGCCCGATGCCGGCGTCCAGAGCCACTGGCGCAGTCTCGCGCCGGAGCGCCAGGGGCAGGAGGCGCCCGATGCGCTGATCCTGCCGCATCCGCGCCTTGCCGACCGCGGCTTCGTGCTGATTCCCCTGGCCGAGATTGCGCCGGGCTGGCGCCATCCGCTTGCCGGGCAGAGCGTATCGGAGATGCTTGCGGCCCTGCCCGATGAGGCGAAAGCGGAGATTTGCCCGGTTTGAAGGGCAATCATCGCTTGTCAAGGGGGGGCGGAGCGCCTAAATAGCGGGTTCCATACCTCCCATTCTGTTTGGAGAAGCTCATGGCCCGCGTGACGGTCGAAGATTGCGTTGACAAGGTTCCGAACCGGTTCGAACTCGTGATGCTCGCCTCGCATCGGGCGCGCGAGATCACCTCGGGCGGGCAGATCACGATCAGCCGCGACAACGACAAGAACCCGGTGGTGGCGCTTCGCGAGATCGCGGAAGAGACGCAACAGGCCGGCGAACTTCGCGAGCGCATGATCGAAAGCCACCAGACCCAGATCGAGGTCGACGAGCCCGAGGACGACAGCATGTCGCTCCTGATGAGCAGCGAGATCGACCGTCCGGCGCAGGACGACATGGACGAAGAGAGGATGCTGCGCCAGCTCATGGAAGCGCAGGGCCAGGGCTGACCGCCAGGAACCGAGGCCGCGGACCGGAATGATCGACGTCGAAGACCTGATCGCACTGGTCCACAACTACAACCCGAAAACCAATACCGACCTGATCCGGCGCGCCTATGACTACGGGCGCGCCATGCATGCCGGCCAGATGCGCCGGTCGGGCGAGGAATACTTCACCCATCCGGTCGCGGTCGCCGCGATCCTGACCGAGCAGAGGCTCGACGATGCCTCGATCGTCACCGCGCTCCTGCACGACGCGATCGAGGACACCAAGTCCACCTATGGCGAGATCGCCGAGCTGTTCGGCGCCGAGATCGCGGAACTGGTGGACGGGGTCACGAAGCTTACCAATCTGCAGCTTTCCTCGACCGCCTCGCAGCAGTCGGAGAATTTCCGCAAGCTCTTCATGGCGATGTCGAAGGATCTCCGGGTGATCCTCGTGAAGCTGGCGGACCGGCTCCACAACATGCGGACGATCAAATCCCTGCCGGCCGAGAAGCAGGTCCGCAAGGCGCGCGAAACGATGGATATCTTCGCGCCGCTCGCGGGCCGCATGGGCATGCAGTGGATGCGCGAGGAACTCGAGGACCTCTCGTTCAAGGTGATAAACCCCGAGGCGCGCGCCTCGATCATCCGGCGCTTCATCACGCTGCAGAAGGAGACCGGCGACGTGATCCACAAGATCACCGCCGACATCCGCGCCGAGATGGAGAAGGAAGGGGTCGAGGCCGATGTCTTCGGCCGCGCCAAGAAGCCCTATTCGATCTGGCGCAAGATGCAGGAAAAGCAGCTTGCCTTCTCGCGGCTGTCCGACATCTACGGGTTCCGCGTGATCTGCCGGACGGAAAGCGACTGCTATCGCATCCTCGGCGCGATCCACCGTCGCTGGCGGGCCGTGCCGGGGCGGTTCAAGGACTACATCAGCCAGCCGAAGTCGAACGGCTACCGTTCGATCCACACCACGGTCTCGGGCCGGGACGGCAAGCGGGTCGAGGTGCAGATCCGCACCCGGCAGATGCATGAGGTGGCCGAGTCCGGTGTTGCCGCCCACTGGTCCTATCGCGATGGCGTGCGGGCGGAGAACCCCTTTGCCGTCGATCCCGCGAACTGGATCGCCACGCTCACGGAGCGGTTCGAGGGCGGCGAGGACACCGACGAGTTTCTCGAGAACGTGAAGCTCGAGATGTATTCCGACCAGGTGTTCTGCTTCACGCCCAAGGGCGATGTCGTGCAGTTGCCGAAGGGGGCGACGCCGATCGACTTCGCCTATTCGATTCACACGCGGATCGGCAATTCCTGCGTCGGCGCCAAGGTCGACGGGATCCGGGTGCCGCTCTGGACGCGGTTGAAGAACGGGCAGTCGGTCGAGGTCATCACCGCGGCGGGGCAGAGGCCGCAGGCGACCTGGATCGACATCGTCGTCACCGGGCGCGCCAAGTCCGCGATCCGGCGCAGCCTGCGCGAGGAGGATCGCCAGCGCTTCGTCAAGCTCGGGCAGGAACTGGCCCGGGTGGCCTTCGAACATGTCGGGCGCAAGGTCAGCGACAAGGCCCTCAGGACGGCGGCCAAGACGCTCGGACTTGCCAACGAGACCGAGGTTCTGGCGCGGCTCGGAAGCGCGGAGCTGACGGCGCGCGAGGTAATCGAGGCGATCTATCCCGATCTTGCCACGCAGCAATCGGTCGACGAGGTCGATGCCCGCCGCCCGGTGGTGGGGCTGACGGCCGACCAATCCTTCCGCCGCGCGAACTGTTGCCAGCCGGTGCCGGGCGAGCGAATCGTCGGCATCACCTATCGCGGCCAGGGGGTGGTCGTGCATGCGATCGACTGCCCGGCGCTCAGCGAATTCGAGGAGCAGCCGGCGCGCTGGATCGACCTGCGCTGGCATGCCGGGCGTCATGCGCCCGTCTACTCGATCAGCCTCAACCTGACGATCGCCAACGATGCCGGGGTCCTCGGCCGCATCTGCACGCTGATCGGCGAACAGAAGGCGAATATCTCCGATCTCACTTTCGTCGACCGGAAGCCCGATTTTTACCGACTTATTGTGGAAGTTGATCTAAGGGATGCCGAACACCTGCACGCACTCCTCACGGCGCTCGATGCGGAGAGCGACGTGGCGCAGGTGGAGCGGTATCGTGATCTGGGGCGCAAGCCCTGACGTTCGGGAAGGAACGGGCACGTGGTTTTCAAACGGCGCAAGCCGCGGTCCTATTCGCAGGTGGTGACCGAGGCGTTCTGGCCGCGCGGCGGCTGGACCCGTGCCTTCCACTACGTCAAGCACCGCATCCGCCGACTGCCGGATGATCCCAGGCGAATCGCGCGCGGCGTGGGCGCCGGTGTCTTCGTCAGCTTCACGCCGTTCTTCGGGCTGCATTTCGTCACCGCGGTCTTCTCGGCCTGGGTAGTGCGGGGCAACATCCTTGCGGCACTTCTCGGCACGTTCTTCGGCAATCCGATCACATTTCCGGTCATCGCGCTTGCCTCCATGAAACTCGGGCACATGATCCTTGGCACCCGCTTCGACGAGACCGAGCACGCCTCGCTTTTCGGCAAGTTCCTCGGCGCCGGCGCGGATCTGAAGCACAACCTCTTCGCCATCTTCACCGATGCGACCACGCACTGGGGCAATCTCTACAACTTCTGGAACGAGGTCTTTCTGCCCTATCTCGTTGGCGGGCTGGGTCCCGGGCTGATCGCTGCGGTGGTTGCCTACTATCTCTCCGAACCGGTGATCGCGGCCTATCAGAAGCACCGGCGCAAGAAGCTGCGCGCGCGGCTGGAAAAGCTGCGCGCCAAGCTGCAAAGCCGGGTCGAGGGCCAGACCGGGGGTGGGTGAGCCCCCGCTTGCCACCAGGCCCTGTCGCGCGACATTGTATCCGGAACGATTCCGCCGTTTTCCGCGGCCGGGCGGGCGCCTAGGGTCAAGGCAAGGAATGGCACAGCTTCTGAACGGAAGGCTCGGATGACAAGGCTCAGACTCGGCGTGAACATCGACCATGTGGCAACGGTGCGCAACGCGCGCGGATCCGCCTATCCCGATCCGGTGCGCGCGGCGCTCCTGGCCGAGGAGGCGGGGGCCGACGGCATCACCGCGCATCTGCGCGAGGATCGTCGTCACATCGTCGATGACGATATCGAACGGCTCATGGCAGCGCTGACGCGGCCGCTCAACTTCGAGATGGCTGCGACGGCCGAGATGCAGGAGATCGCCCTCAGGCACCGCCCGCACGCCGTCTGCCTCGTGCCCGAAAAACGCGAGGAGCGCACGACCGAGGGCGGGCTCGAGGTCGCCTCGGACCTGAACCGCCTGTCGGGTTTCATCGCGCCTCTCGCCGAGGCGGGCTGCCGGGTCTCGCTTTTCATCGGCCACGATCCGCGCCAGATCGAGGCGGCTGCCAGGGCCGGTGCGGCGGTGGTCGAGCTGCATACCGGGCACTACTGCGATCTCCACGCCGACGGGCGGTTCGCGGAGCGCGATGCCGAACTTGCAGCACTCGCCGAGGGCGCGCGGCTGGCTCATGGTCTCGGGCTCGAGGTCCATGCGGGCCACGGGCTGACCTTCGATACCGTGGCGCCGATCGCGGCGTTGCCAGAGCT
Source organism: Albidovulum sp. (assembly GCA_020637635.1). GTDB lineage: Bacteria > Pseudomonadota > Alphaproteobacteria > Rhodobacterales > Rhodobacteraceae > Albidovulum. Next base: position 112,420 of record JACKKB010000003.1, on the reverse strand, counting down.
GCGCGAGCTCAACATCGGCCACTTCCTCATCGGCGAGGCGATCTTTGCCGGGCTGGCTTCCACCATCGCCGAGATGCGCCGGCGGATGGACGCCGCCCGCGCCGGCAAGGGCTGACCACGCGCCCCGGACCTGATCCGGCTCCGCTTCGCCCTACCCGGCGCCTTCACCTGTCGGCGCCGCGATCTCGGCCCCGATCTGCGGCCCGGGGACCTGCCCGAAGTGAAGGGTGCGCAGGTCGCCGTTGCGGCCGACCGATAACAGGCTCGGCGTGTTGCGCATTGCATCGCGCCCCATTGTCACCGCCACCTGGTCCTTCGGAAACATGGGGTGCACCGCCTGCGCCCGCGGCAGGCCAGCGACACAGGGCCGGGGCAGAGCATCTGGAACGCCTCGATCAGCACCACGCGGCCGCGAAAGCCGGCAAGCTTCGGATCGCCCTCGGTGTTGACCCGCTGGCCTGCCGACCATCCGGGTGCGGGGCAGGATCGGGCGGCACCGTCATTTCCAGAAGTTGTTGGCCTGCGCGACCGTCTGGAAGTTGATCGCGACGACCGAGGATACCGCGATCAGCGCGTCGGCGTCGCTCTCGTATGCGGGGCGCAGCCTGGTGCGCACCTCGGCGCTCGGCTGGGTCAGCTTGACCGCCATGCGCGACAGCTTGACCGCCAGCGCATAGCCGCTTTCGGGGTCGGGGGTGATCAGCGTGGGTAGCCAGGACTCGGCCATGGGAACTCTCCTCGATTGGGTCCAGGGTGCGGGCGATCCCGCCCGGGCCATCTCCATGCCTAGTCGATCTTGCCCGGCAGGCTCAAGCCGCCCGTGGCGGCGTCGATCAGGTCGGTCACGCAGAGAAGCGGCGCGTGCAGGTTCGCATTGACCCCCGGGGCCAAGGTCACGCCGTCATGGCCCGCCCCGGCCAGGTCGCCCGCAAGCGCGGCGGACAAGGGCGGCAGGAATGTCGAGGCTCGCCGACACTGCCTCGGCCGGTGCGCATAAACGGTGCGTTCGCGATACGCGCTCTTGAGGCTTGCGCTTCGGCCCGAAGAAGCCGATCTGATATGTCACGAACGTGCGGCGGCCGCCTGACCGGCCACGCCGCTGGCCCGAGGGGGGAACGCGCATGAAGCTCGACAGGACGGCGATCGCCGGGGGCTTGGGTGCCACCACGGACGCTCGGCGCGAGACCGACGTGAAACCGACGCCGGCCGCACAGCGGGTTTCGGGGCCGGAATGATCCTCGGCATCGGCACCGATCTGTGCAACATCGACCGCATCGCGGGCACGCTCGACCGTTTCGGCGACCGTTTCCGCAACCGCGTCTTCACCCCGACCGAGCAGCGAAAGGCCGAACGCCGCCGCGACGTGGCGGGCACCTACGCCAAGCGCTGGGCGGCGAAGGAGGCCTGTTCCAAGGCGCTCGGCACCGGGCTTCGCATGGGAATCGCGTGGAAGGACATGGCGGTATCGAACCTGCGCTCCGGCCAGCCGGTCATGCATCTGACCGGCTGGGCGGCCGAGCGGTTGGCGCAGATGACGCCCGAAGGCCATGAGGCCATCGTCCATGTCACGCTGACCGACGATCCTCCCTGGGCGCAGGCCTTCGTGGTGATCGAGGCGCGCCCGGCGGGAGGTGAAAACTTGACACCCGATGCCCGCGCGCGCATGTAGCGCCCGAATGCAGGCAAGGCAGGACGGATCATGGCCTCGAAGGCACAGGAAGGGATCGCCGAGACGATCAAGACGGTCGTCTACGCGCTTCTGATCGCAGGCGTGTTCCGGACGCTCTTCTTCCAGCCGTTCTGGATCCCCTCGGGCTCGATGAAGGATACGCTGCTGATCGGCGATTTCCTGTTCGTCAACAAGATGGTCTACGGCTATTCGAGATACTCCTGCCCCTTTGCGCTCTGCCCGATCTCGGGGCGCATCCTCGGCCACGACCCGGAGCGCGGCGACGTGGTCGTCTTCCGCCATCCCGGGACGGGTTCGGATTTCATCAAGCGCCTGATCGGGCTGCCGGGGGACACGGTGCAGGTCAAGGACGGGGTGCTCTACATCAACGGCACGGCGGCGCCGCAAGAGGACGCCGGCACCTTCGATGAGATCAAGGAACCGCAGGGGTCGCAGTCCAACACCCCGCGTTGCTCCAACGACCCCGTCGGTTTCGGCGGCACCTGCATCAAGGAACGCAAGATCGAGACGCTGCCGAACGGGGTCGCCCACGACATCCTCGATATCGGCCCGACGCCGCAGGACAACACGGATGTCTTCACCGTGCCGGAAGGCCACTACTTCTTCATGGGCGACAACCGCGACAACAGCGAAGACAGCCGGTTCGCCGAACCGCGCGGCGTCGGGATGTTGCCGGCCGAATACCTGATCGGCCGAGCCGACCGGATCATGTTCTCCTCGGCCGGGAGTTCGCTCTTCTACTTCTGGACCTGGCGGGGCGACAGGTTCTTCAAAGCGATCGAATGACGGACCGGGGCGCGCGGCGACCCGGCCGGAGCGGCGCTGCGATGCTGGCCGGACCTGACCATCCTTCACCAGACACCCCCGGATGGCACCTGGCGCGATGCCGGTCATCGGCCGGATGCGCAGTGCCGGCGGGCCATGGCCTGCTTGAAGGCGAGACCGGATTCGACGGACGCATCCGTCGCGCTGCCGGCGGCCCGCAGATGAGTTCCGCGGCGCGGAGTGTCGCGGGCGTGGTGCTGGCCGGCTGTTCAAGCGGCAATCTGCGGATGTAGGATCTGGCGGCGATGCGTTCCGAGCGGACATTCCTGGAGGCGAGGTGAAGCTGGCGGCGGATCTTCATGCGTTTTCCCGGCGTATCGGCCATGCGTTCGCGCGGCCCGATCTTCTGGTGCGGGCGCTGACCCATGCCTCGCTCTCTTCGTCCACGCGGCCCGACAACCAGCGGCTCGAGTTTCTCGGCGACCGGGTGCTCGGCCTGGTGATGGCCGAGGCGCTGCTGGCGGCCGACCCGGACGCCACCGAGGGTCAGCTAGCGCCGCGGTTCAACGCGCTTGTCCGCAAGGAGACCTGCGCCTCGGTGGCGCGGCAGGTGGCGCTGGGCGAGGTGCTGAAACTCGGCCGGTCCGAGATGATGTCGGGCGGTCGGCGCAAGGAGGCGCTCCTCGGCGACGCGATGGAGGCGGTGATCGCCGCGGTCTATCTCGACGCCGGCTTCGAGGTTGCGAAGGCGGTGATCCTCGGCCTCTGGGGCGACCGCATCGGTCAGGTCGAGGTCGACGCGCGGGATGCCAAGACGGCCTTGCAGGAATGGGCACAGGGGCGCGGGCTGCCGCCGCCGATCTATGCGGAAACCGGCCGCGACGGTCCGGATCACCAGCCGATGTTCACCGTCGAGGTCCGGCTTTCTACGGGCGAGACGGAGCGTGCCCGCGCCGGTGCGAAACGGCAGGCCGAACAGGCCGCGGCGCGCGCGCTTCTGGCACGGGTGGAGCGTTAGGGGCTCAGTCCGGCAGACGCGGCGGCATCCGTCCCTTCTGCCTTGCGTCGCAACGCCAGAGCTTCCGGCGGATGCCTTCAGGTTCGAGGCCGGCATATTTCCCGCGCGAGAAGCGAGGCCGGTCGACGGCCATTCCGGCCCGGACCATCTCGGCCGAGAGATCGCGCCCGTCCGGCAGGTAGCAGGTCGCGACCGACCGCTCGTAGGAGAAGTCACCATCGAGGACGGCCCGGATCTCGTGGCCCCTGCAGAGGTTGACCAGGGCCCATTTCGCCTTTCTGCCATGGGGATGATCCATTTCCGGTGCGTCGATGCCGGCAAGTCGGATGCGCGTTCCGGCTATGTCGATCGTGTCGCCGTCGATGACCCAGGCGCGGCCGCGAAGCTCGGTGACCTCGACGATCTCGATCGCCATGCCCCGCCGCATCGACCGGCGCGGGAATGCGGAGATGTCGGCGCGGGGCCGTCGGGCAGGCCGGAACACTGCCCGCGGTCTCGGGAAGAGGAGGTTGAGGAGGTTTCGCAGCAGACCCATGCGCAACCGAAGTTCCCGCTTCGATGCCCCCCGGTCAGACGTCTACAGGGGCTTTCGGGCCATTTTGGGGCCTGGCGTCCCGCTCTGGCGCCCGGGGCGCAAATCCTCTATGTGGCGCAGACCCCCGAGGATAGGAAGTCGCATGAACACCCGCGCCGGATTCGTCGCCCTGATCGGAGAGCCGAACGCCGGCAAGTCGACTCTTCTGAACCGCATGGTCGGCGCCAAGGTCTCGATCGTCACCCACAAGGTCCAGACGACACGGGCGCGGATCCGGGGCATCGCCATGGCAGGAGACGCCCAGATCGTCTTTGTCGACACGCCGGGTCTTTTCCGGCCGCGGCGGCGGCTCGACCGGGCGATGGTGAAGGCGGCCTGGGGCGGGGCCGCGGATGCCGACATCGTGGTGCTTCTGATCGAGGCGCATCGCGGGCTGACCGAGGGTGTGCGCGCGATCCTGGAACGTATCGCCTCGGACCTGCCGAAGGAAAGGCCGGTGGCGCTCGCAATCAACAAGATCGACAGGGTGAAGGCCGAGGCACTTCTCGGCCTTGCGGAAGAGATGAACGCGGCCTTCCCCTTTGCGAAGACCTTCATGATCTCGGCCGAGCGTGGCCACGGTGTCGAGGATCTCAAGAGCTGGCTTGGCGGAGAATTGCCCGCGGGGCCATGGTTCTACCCCGAAGACCAGATCGCCGATCTGCCGATGCGGATGATCGCGGCCGAGATCACGCGCGAGAAGCTGACGCTCAGCCTGCACGAGGAACTGCCCTATCAGATGACGGTCGAGACCGAGCGCTGGGAAGAGCGCGAGGACGGCTCGGCACGGATCGACCAGGTGGTCTATGTGGCGCGCGACGGCCACAAGGGGATCGTGCTTGGCCGCAAGGGCGAGACGATCAAGGCGGTGGGCCAGGCGGCGCGTGCCGAGATTGCCGCGTTCCTCGGCCGGCCGGTCCACCTTTTCCTGCAGGTCAGCGTGCGCCCGAACTGGCTGGAGGAACGGGAACGCTATACCGAGATGGGGCTCGAGTTCCGGGATGGCGACTGAGGGTTTCGCGGACCGGCGCCCCGTGTGCCGCAGCGGGGCCTCCGGCGGGAGTATTTGCCGCCACATTGAAAGGGTGCGGCGATGAGCGCCCGCGTGACTACGGATTTCTGGGTCCGGGCCTATCTGGCACGGCTGGAGGCCGTGCATATTCCGGCATATGTGGTCGCGCATGGCGACGCGACCGCAGGCGCGGTGCTCGTGAAGCTCGCCACGCTCGATGGGCGGGCGCGGATCTTCCAGCGCAGTTTCGATCTGATGTCCGGCGCCCGGCGCTGGGTGGTTCTGGCAGAAGGCAGCGAGAGTGAGGTCGACGCTGCCGTGTCAAGGCAACGGCGCATGGACCCCGACCTCTGGGTGATCGAGATCGAGAGCCGCGAGGGGCGCACGCTGCTCGACGAAGAGGGGTTGGCCGACTAGCCTCCGCAGCGCGCGCGGCTGGACTTTCCGCCGCCGCCCCCGGATAGTCCGGCATCGGGGCGGGCTGGGCCGGAGCGGGCATGGAGTGGCGGGACGAGGGAGCGCTGATCGCCTTCAGGACGCATGGCGAGAGCGCCGCGATCATCGAGGTCTTAACCCGCGACCATGGTCGCCATGCCGGGGTCGTCCGGGGCGGCGCATCGCGCCGTCTCGCGCCGCTCCTGCAGCCCGGCGCCCAGCTCGACGTCACCTGGCGCGGCCGGCTCGAAGAGCATATCGGCACCTTTTCGGTCGAGCCCCTCAGGTCGCGCGCGGGGCTGATGGGCGAGCGCGGCGCACTCGCGGCGCTGAACGCCGTCACCGCGCTTCTGCATTTCTGTCTGCCCGAACGCGAGCCGCATGCTGCGCTCTACGAGGCGTCCGTGGCGCTTCTCGACGGGCTCGGGGCGGGGGTGGACTGGCCGCTTGCCTATCTGCGCTGGGAACTGCTGCTGCTCGAGGAGCTTGGCTACGGGCTCGATCTCGACAGTTGTGCCGTCAGCGGTGCGCGCGACGATCTCGCCTATGTCAGTCCCAGAACAGGCCGTGCGGTGGCGCGCGGGGCGGCGGGCGCGTGGGTCGACCGGCTCCTGCCCTTGCCGGCCTGCCTGCTTGGTCGGGGGCCCGCCGCGCCGGGCGAGCTGGCGGCAGGGCTGGCGACCACGGGGTACTTCCTCGAAACCCGGCTTGCCCATGACCTGCGCGGTCGCCCGTTGCCCGAGGCGCGGCGGCGGCTTGTCGATCTGTTGTCGCGTCGGGGCTGAGGCACGATGACGAGCCGCTGCCCGCCGCCACCCGGCACCGGTGCCCCGTCTTCGAGCGTGGCTTGCCGGACCGCGCCGGGAGCTACGGGCAAGGCGGCTTCGGCGTCCATCCCGGGGCAGGCCATGCCGGCAGCGCGGCGAGGGGCAAGACGCGGGTAGCGGATCGGCGCATGGCGGGATCGTGAGGCGGGCGCGGGGCCGGTCGATCACGGATTGGGCGGCAAAGCGACATCGCCGGTCGGAAACCGTCGCGACCGGGGCCCGTCAAGTGGCCCATTTGAGGCAGGAGGATCCGATGCTCAGCCGAAACATTCCCGAGTTCCTGCGCCATGCCCCGACGCCCGGGGTCAGGGGGTTCGCAGTCCTCGCCGGGATCGAGGCATCCCTGCGCGGGATGCTCGTCTCGGTCTGGCCGCTCGTCATCTATCAGGCGATGGGTGAAAGCGCCGCGAAGGTGAGCCTGGTCTACTTCCTGCTGGGAATCGCGTCGCTCAGCTGGGGGCTGATGGTGCCCTGGCTGAACCGCCGCCTGCCGCGCCGCTGGGCCTATACGCTCGGCGCGGCGCTCTATGTCGTGGGCGCCACGCTGGCCATGCAGGGCGGCGCGCTCGCGCCGGTGGCGCTTTTGCTGACCAATTTCGCGACCGTCACGGTCTTCATCTGCACCAACGCCTATGTGATGGACTACATCGCGAGGCACGATCTCGGGCAGGTCGAGACGCAGAAGCTGCTCTACAGCGGTGTCAGCTGGGCGGTCGGTCCGATGGCCGGGGTGTTCTTGTGGAAGTGGTGGCCCGAGCTTCCATTCATCATCGCGATCGGCATTGCGGCGCTGCTTCTGGGAACCTTCTGGTTCCTGCGTCTGGGCAACGGCAAGCTGATCGTGCGGGCCCGCGCGCCGGCGCCCAATCCGCTGGCCTATCTCGGCCGCTTCTTCCGGCAGCCGCGGCTCATCTCGGGCTGGCTCTTTGCCGTCCTCCGATCGTCGGGCTGGTGGGTCTATGTCGTCTACCTGCCGATCTTCTGCATCCAGGCCGGGCTCGGCGACCGGGTCGCGAGCGTGGCGTTCTCGGTCTCGAACGCGCTGCTTCTTACGGCCCCCTTCATCATGCGCTGGATGCGGGTCCGGGGGCTCCGCCGGGCGATCCGGGCGGCCTTTGCCTGTGCCGCCTTCTGCTTCGCGATGGCCGGGTTCGGCGAGATCTGGCCGCCGGTCGCGGTTATCGCGCTCTTACTCGGGTCGGTCTTTCTGGTCATGCTCGATACATTCGGCGGGCTGCCCTTCCTGATGGCGGTCAGGCCGGCCGAACGAACGGAGATGTCGGCGGTCTATTCGAGTTTCCGCGATGTCTCGGGGATCCTGACGCCCGGCGTCTCGTGGCTGGTGCTTCTGGTCAGCCCTGTCGCAGGCGTCTTCGTCGCCTGTGCGAGCGGGCTTGCCGCGATGGCCGTTGTCGCGGGGCGCATGCATCCGAGGACGGGTGAACGGCGAGCGCGGCCCGAAGGGGCCGCCGCGCCATCGGACGAGCCCCCGTCGCGGATGCAAACCGCCGCCGAGCCTCTGTCGCGGAGGCGTGCCGTCTCGCGCTAGGTCGCGCCGTCGAGAAGGCGGCGCGCGATGACCTGGGCCTGAATCTCGGCCGCGCCCTCGAAGATGTTGAGGATGCGGGCATCGCAGAGGATGCGGCTGATCTGGTACTCCAGCGCGAAACCGTTGCCGCCGTGGATCTGCAGCGCGTTGTCGGCCGCCGCCCAGGCGACGCGCGCGCCAAGCAGCTTGGCCATTCCGGCTTCCAGATCGCAGCGCTTGTCGTGGTCCTTCTGCCAGGCGGAATGGTAGGTCAGCTGGCGGGCGATCATGATCTCGACCGCCATCATCGCGAGCTTGTCGGCAACGCGCGGGAAGTCGATGAGGCTGCGCCCGAACTGCTTGCGGTCCTCGGCGTATTTCATGCCGGTTTCCAGCGCCGACTGGGCCACTCCGATGGCGCGGGCGGCCGTCTGGATGCGGGCGCTTTCGAAAGTCTGCATGAGCTGCTTGAAGCCCTGTCCGGGCACGCCGCCTAGAAGGTTCGCGCCCTTCACCTTGAAGCCGTCGAAGCCGAGCTCGTATTCCTTCATGCCGCGGTAACCCAGAACCTCGATCTCGCCGCCGGTCATGCCGGGGGTGGGGAAGGGCGCCGCATCGGTGCCGGGGGTCTTTTCGGCGAGGAACATCGAGAGGCCGCGATAGTCGGTCGTCGCGGGATCGGTGCGCGCGAGAAGCGTCATCACATGGGTGCGGGCGGCATGGGTGATCCAGGTCTTGTTGCCGGTGATCTCCCAGTCGTCGCCCACCCTCGCCGCGCGGGTGCGGAGGGAGCCGAGGTCGGAACCGGTATTCGGTTCGGTGAAGACGGCGGTGGGCAGGATCTCGCCGCTCGCAAGCCTTGGCAGCCACTGCGCCTTCTGCTCGGGCGTGCCGCCGCAGAGGATCAGCTCCGCCGCGATCTCGGAACGGGTGCCGAGGCTGCCGACGCCGATATAGCCGCGCGACAGTTCCTCGCTGACAACGACCATGGAGGCCTTGGAGAGGCCGAGGCCGCCGAATTCCTCGGGGATGGTCAGGCCGAAGACGCCGAGCTCGGCCAGTTCCGCGATGATCTCCATCGGGATAAGCTCGTCCTTCAGGTGCCAGTCGTGGGCGTTCGGCACGACGCGGTCCTCGGCATAGCGGCGGAACTGGTCGCGGATCATCTCGAGGTCGTCGTCGAGCCCGGTCGCGCCGAACGTGGCGCGGCCATGGTTCTCGCGCATGAGCGCGACGAGCCGCGCCCTTGCCAAGGGCGAGTTGCCGTTCGCGATCAGCGTCGCGGCGGCGCCTTCGGGAACCCAGCCGAGGCCGAGGTCGGAAAGCCGCGCCATCTCTCCCTGGCTCATCGGGATGCCGCCCGCAATCTGGGCCAGGTATTCGCCAAAGCCGATCTGCAGCAGCAGGCCCTCCATCTCGCCAAACGAGCCGGCTTCCGTGAGGCGCCCGGCCCAGGCGTGCATCTGGGTCAGCGCCTCGCCATAGGTGGTGAGCCAGGAAAGGGCATGGGCGGCGTGCTGATGGCTCTCGACGAGGGCGGCCGAGACGCGGCCTTCCCGGGTGACGCGCTCGCGCAGGGCCTCGCGCGCCTCGGCCACCAGTCCGGCCACGACGCCCGCCGCGGCCGCGGTCAGGGTCGTCAGATCGGGGAGATGCGGTGAAGTCGTGATGTCAGCTCCGTCATGCGCCATGAATCGGTCCTTTCTGCAGCCGCATCGTCTTAGGCTCTTTGCACTCGCAGCGCAATATTCATTCGTTTCCAGTGGCGGGTCCGACTGAAAATGTCGCGATGAAATTGGTGCTGCCCTTTCCCGTCGCGCCGCTGTAAGTCCGCCGGAGGAGGTGGGCATGTTCGGTCTCGAACTCTGGGAACTGGCGCTTGCAGCCGGCGTTACGCTCTTCGCGGGTTTCGTGAAGGGGGCGGTGGGCTTCGCGATGCCGATGATCATGATCTCGGCCTTCGGGTCCTTCCTGCCCAAGGAGACGGCGCTGGCGCTTCTTATCCTGCCGACGCTGGTCACGAACCTCGCGCAGGCCTTCCGGCAGGGTTGGCGGGCGGCCTGGGACAGCACCAGGCGCTACCGGCTGCACATCTCGATGGTGGTTCTCTTCCTCATCGTCTCGGCACAGTTCGTCACCGTGATTCCGCAGGGCGTGATGTATTTCATCCTCGGGGCGCCGATCCTCGGCTTCGCACTCTGGCAGCTGGCGGGCCGCAGCATGGCGATCAGGATCGAGCATCGCGCCCGCGTCGAGGCGGTTCTCGGCATCATCGGCGGGCTCTACGGCGGGGTTTCGGGGATCTGGGGCCCGCCGCTCATCGTCTACCTGATCTCGATCGGTGCCGAAAAGAAAGAGACCGTGCGGGTGCAGGGTGTCGTCTTCCTGATCGGTGCCGTGGTTCTGAGTGGCGCGCATCTGCAGTCGGGTGTCCTGAACGCAGAGACGTTGCCGGCCTCGGCGGTCATGGTGGTGCCCGCTGTTCTCGGGCTCTGGGCGGGCTTTCGCATGCAGGACCGGCTCGATCCCGCGCGGTTCCGCCGCTGGACACTGGTCCTCCTGGCGCTCTCGGGCCTCAATCTCGTGCGCCGCGCCCTGACGCTCTGAGGCGAAAGGACCGCCCGAAGGCGGCCCGTCCGATCGCTGACCGAGGGCTGGCGGCGGGGTCAGCCGATCGCCGCGGCGCGCACGTCGTCGTCGATGAAAGGCACGTATTGCGCGAAGTTGTCCGCGAACATGTTCACGAGCTTCTTGGCCTGCGCGTCGTAGGCGGCCTTGTCGGCCCAGGTCTGGCGCGGATCCAGGAGCTTGGTATCGACGTCATTTGCCGTGACCGGCACCTCAAAGCCGAAGTTCGGATCCCTGCGGAACGTCGCCTTGTTGAGCGAGCCGTCGAGCGCGGCCGTCAGCAGCGCGCGCGTTGCCCGGATCGGCATCCGCTTGCCGGCGCCGTAGGCACCGCCCGTCCAGCCGGTGTTGACGAGCCAGCAGGAGGCGCCGGCCTCGCGGATCCTGGCCTGGAGGAGCTTGCCGTAGACCTCGGGCCGGCGCGGCATGAAGGGGGCGCCGAAGCAGGTCGAGAAGGTCGGTGTCGGCTCCGTGACGCCCACTTCGGTGCCCGGGGTCTTCGAGGTGAAGCCCGAGAGGAAGTGATACATCGCCTGCGCCGGCGTCAGCCGCGCGATCGGCGGCAGAACGCCATAGGCGTCGCAGGTCAGCATGATGACGTTCTTCGGCAGCCCGCCAAGCGAGCTTTCCGAGGCGTTGGAGATATAGGGCAGCGGATAGGCGCAGCGCATGTTGTCGGTGATCGAGTTGTCCTCGAAGTCGAGCTCCAGCGTCTCGGCATCGAAGGTCATGTTCTCGATCACGGTGCCGAACATCGAGCAGGTGGCATAGATCTCGGGCTCGGCTTCCTTCGACAGGTTGATGGTCTTGGCGTAGCAGCCGCCCTCGAAGTTGAATGTGCCCGTGTCGGACCAGCCGTGTTCGTCGTCGCCGATCAGCGTGCGCGAGGGGTCGGCCGAGAGCGTCGTCTTGCCGGTGCCGGAGAGGCCGAAAAAGACGGCGGTGTCGTCAGGGTTGCCGATCGCATGGTTCGCCGAGCAATGCATCGCCATCACGCCCTTGCCGGGCAGGATGTAGTTCAGGAGCGTGAAAACGCCCTTCTTGTTCTCGCCGGCATAGGCGGTGTTCCCGATCAGGATCAGCTTCCTTTCGAAGTTGAGCGCGATCACCGTCTCTGTGCGGCAGCCGTGCCGCGCGGGATCGGCCCTGAAGCTCGGGCAGTTGATGATCGTGAACTCGGGCACGAAGTCGTTCAGTTCCTCGCGTGCCGGGCGGCGCAGCATGTGGCGGGTGAATAGGCCGTGCCAGGCAAGCTCGGTGATCACGCGCACGTCGAGCCGGTGCTCTGGATCGGCGCCGGCATAGAGATCCTGCACGAAATAGTCGCGGCCCTTCATGTGGGCCAGCATGTCGGCGTGGAGGCGGTCAAAGGCATCGGGCGCCATCGGCTTGTTGTTTTCCCACCAGATCGTGTCTTCGACCGAGGCCGTGCGGACGACGAACTTGTCCTTGGGAGAGCGACCGGTGTGGGCTCCGGTGGTGCAGTAGAAGGCCCCGCCCTTGCCAAGCGTGCCCTCGCCGCGCTTCACCGCCGCCTCCACGAGTGCCGGTTCGAGATAGTTGTAGTAGACGTTCCCCAGTCCCGCGATGCCTTGATCTTCCAATCGATGCGAGGGGTTCACCCGTCCGTTGGTCATCTGAAAGCTCTCCCGAAGCCAATGCTTGGCGGCGCAATCACGCCACACGCCCCGAAATGGGCAGACACACGCCGGCGGCCGCCAAAGGCCGACGCGGGTGCTATAACACGACGTTTCGAGTAGCGAACAGAAGCGATTGGTTGAGTTTAGCGCCATCATTTCGCCGTTAGCGCAACCAAACGGCGGAGATCAGCCGCCGATCCGGCAACTATGCCGGGGACTGCGGCAAATTGGTCATGTCGGGAATAAATCTGCGGCGCTGATTCGCCCAGCCGGGGCGATTCGCACTTAGCAGTTGCTTCCCGCTGCGCGAAGAGGAATTATGTCCGAAAAAACAAGCAAATCTCGGGCAGAACAAGGAAAATGAACATGTCGAGGATCGCGCTCGTCGACGATGACCGGAACATTCTCACCTCGGTGTCAATGACGCTCGAAGCCGAAGGCTACGAGGTCGAGACCTACAACGACGGACAGGCCGCGCTGGACGCCTTCAACAAACGGCTGCCGGACATGGCGGTGCTGGACATCAAGATGCCGCGAATGGACGGGATGGAGCTTCTGCAGCGGCTGCGCCAGAAGACCGCGATGCCGGTGATCTTCCTGACCTCGAAGGACGATGAGATCGACGAGGTCCTGGGTCTCAGGATGGGCGCCGACGACTATGTGAAGAAGCCGTTTTCGCAGCGGCTTCTGGTCGAGCGGATCCGGGCGCTTCTGCGCCGGCAGGAGGCGATCGAAAGCGGCGAGGTCGCGACCACCGAAGAGACGAAGATCATGACCCGCGGCGCGCTGACGATGGATCCGCTCCGCCACTCGGTCAGCTGGAAGGGCAAGGACGTGGCGTTGACCGTCACCGAATTCCTGCTTCTGCAGGCGCTGGCGCAGCGTCCGGGCTTCGTCAAGAGCCGCGACCAGCTCATGGATGTCGCCTATGACGATCAGGTCTATGTCGACGACCGCACCATTGACAGCCACATCAAGCGCCTGAGAAAGAAGATGCGGACGGTCGATGACGACTTCTCCGCCATCGAGACACTCTATGGCATCGGATATCGCTACAACGAAGAATGACACTCGCGTCGAGGATCGATTTGCGCGGCCAGGGTGATCGCCGCCGCGCCGACGTCGTGCTCGGCGAGGATTGGACCGCGCCCGAGGGGCTGGTCGAATCCGAGCTGAAGGCCGGCCGGGAACGGCGTGGCTTCATCTCGCTCAACCGCTCGCCGCTCGCGCGCAAGATCATCACCTTCAACCTGATGGCGATGGTGGTGCTGGTGGCGGGTGTGCTCTATCTCAACCCGTTCCGCGACAGTCTCGTGCTGCAGCGCGAGGCGGGGCTGGTCTCCGAGGCGCGGATCATCGCAAACGTCTTCGAGGCGCAGATGCCGCGTGGCGCGCCGGTGAATTTCGCGACCGGCGACGGGATCGACGCGCGCGGCACCGTGCAGCAGATCGTCCTGCCCGAAGGTGCAAAGCTTTTCGTCTTCGACACTACCGAACGGCTTGTCGCGACCTCGGTCGGGCAGGAACAACCCGCGCCCGAGGCCGTTGTCGGGTTGCAGCAGGACCGTCGTTCGACCGTGATCACCGATCTTCTCAGCCGCGTCTGGGGCGGGCTTGCCGCCGTGCTCGGTGCGCCCTCGAACCGGGCCGAACCCGCGGACACCATCGATGCGGCGCGCGACCTGCTGCCGGGTGCGCTCGGGGGCGAGACGCAGGTGCGGACCGACCGGATCCCGAGCGGCGAGGCGGTCTTTACCGTGGTCACGCCCGTGCATCACAACCGCTCCGTCGTCGGCGCCGTCGCGGTGACCTCGGTTGCCGGCGAGATCGACCATCTGGTGCGGGTCGAGCGTGAGCAGGTGCTGCAGATGTTCGTCATCGCCATCGTCGTCTCGATCGGGCTCAGCCTCGTGCTGGCGTCGACGATCGCGAACCCGCTTTCCGATCTGGCGGCGGCGGCCGAGCTTGGCCGCGACAAGAACGCCCGCAAGATGAGTCCCAACCGCGTCCGCATCCCCGACCTGACGGCGCGCCCGGACGAGATCGGGCGGCTTTCGGGGGCGATGCGCGGCATGGTCTCGGCGCTTTACGAACGCATCGAGGGAAACGAACAGTTCGCGGCCGACGTGAGCCACGAGATCAAGAACCCGCTGGCCAGCCTGCGCTCGGCCGTGGGCACGCTGCGCGTCGCCAAGCGCGAGGACCAGCGCGACAAGCTTCTCGATGTCATCGAACACGACGTTCGCCGGCTCGACCGTCTGGTGAGCGATATCTCCAATGCCTCGCGGCTCGACAGCGAGCTGGTGAAGGAAGAGGAAGAGAGTTTCAATCTCGTCAAGATGCTCTCGAACATCACCGAGTATCTCGGCCAGGAGGCACGCGGCAGGGGCGTCGATTTCATCACCGACCTTCCGCCGGAAGCGATCATGATCCAGGGCCTTGAGGGTCGGCTGGCGCAGGTCTTCGTGAACCTCATCACCAACGCGATCTCGTTCTGCCAGGACGGCGATGCGGTGAGGGTCTGGACCCGACGGCGCGAGAACCGGGTCTTGATCGTGGTCGAGGATACCGGGCCGGGCATCCCGGATCAGGCGCTCACCAAGATCTTCAAGCGCTTCTACTCCGAACGTCCGCCCGGCCAGTTCGGCGAGCATTCGGGGCTTGGCCTGGCGATCTCGAAGCAGATCGTCGAGGCGCATGGCGGCGTCATCTGGGCCGAGAACATCCGCCCGACCGATGCCGACCTCACCTCCGAGCCGCTCGGCGCGCGCTTTGTCGTGGGTCTGCCGGTGTGAGCGCCGCGCGTGCCGTCGGCATGGTGATGCACGCGAGCTGCGTGGCCTGGAACGGACACGGTCTTCTCATCATGGGGCCTTCGGGCAGCGGCAAGTCGGGGCTCGCGCTCGAACTCATGGCGCTTGGCTGCGATCTCGTCAGCGACGACCGCACGGCGCTCGCGGCGCGTGACGGCGTGGTGCTGGCGACGGCGCCCGAGAGCCTGCGCGGCAAGATCGAGGCGCGCGGGGTTGGCATCCTCGCGGCGGATGTGGCGCGCATGGCGCGGCTCGCCCTTTGTGTCGATCTGGCGCGGGTCGAACCCGATCGGCTGCCCCATGAACACCTGCACAACGTGCTCGGGGTCGACCTTCCCTGTCTACACGGTGTCGAGAGCCGCCATTTTCCTGCCGCCGTCCTGCAATATCTCAAGGGGGGGCGTGTGGCGTGACGGTGGCGCTGTGAACAAGGCTGCAACCAGAGGATTGGACGGGGGCCAGAGGCTTGTTCTCGTGACCGGCCCTTCGGGCGCCGGTCGCTCGACCGCGATCCACGCCTTCGAGGATCTGGGCTACGAGGTCATCGACAACCTGCCGTTCAGCCTGATCCCGCGGCTCCTCGACGGGCCGCCGCTCGGCCGGCCGGTGGCGCTCGGTCTCGACGTGCGCAACCGCGATTTCTCGGCCACGGCGCTCATCGAGCTTATCGACAGGCTGACGCGGCTGCCGGAGGTGGCGCTCGAGATCCTCTATCTCGACTGCCGCCCCGAAGAGCTCATCCGCCGCTATGGCGAGACCCGGCGCCGCCACCCCCTGAGCGCAGCCGCCACACCGGCCGAGGGTGTCGCGAGCGAGATCGACCTCCTGGCGCCGATCCGCGTGCGGGCCGAGTTCCTGATCGACACCTCCGATCTTTCGCCGCATGACCTGAAGGCCGAGATCGGGCGCAGCTTCGCGCCTGGCGGCGGCGGTCGGCTGATGGTCTCGCTGCATTCCTTTTCCTACAAGAGGGGCACGCCGCGCGGCATCGACATGATGTTCGACTGCCGGTTCCTCGCCAATCCGCACTGGGACGAGGCGCTGCGTCCTCTCGACGGGCGCGATCCGAAGGTCGCGGCCTTCGTCGCGGCAGACGCGCGCTTTGCCCCCTTCATGTCCAAGGTTCTGGACCTCCTGCTCCTGCTCCTGCCGGCGCATGTCGAGGAGGGAAAGAGCCACCTGGCAATCGGTTTCGGCTGCACGGGCGGTCAGCACCGCTCTGTTGCCGTTGCGGAAAATATGGCCAAGGCGCTTGCGGAAAGCGGTTGGCATGTGTCTAAGAGGCACCGGGAACTGGAACGACGGGCAGCAGGGGCGCCCGACAACTGGCAGGGTGACCGGGCGTGATCGGCATCGTGATCGTCGCACATGGTGGGTTGGCGCGCGAATATCTCGCCGCGGTCGAACATGTCGTCGGCAAGCAGCGCGGGATTCGCACCGTCGCGATCGAGGAAGACCATGATCGCGCCGCCAAGCAGGCCGAAATCAGCGCCGCGGCCGACGAGGTCGACAGCGGCGGCGGCGTGGTGGTGGTGACCGACATGTTCGGCGGCTCGCCCTCGAACCTCAGCCTGGGCGCCTGTTCCAAGGGCGACCGCCAGATCCTTTACGGTGCAAACCTGCCGATGCTGATCAAGCTTGCCAAGTCGCGCAATCTCACCGTGCAGCAGGCGACGGCCGCGGCGCTTGACGCCGGGCGCAGGTATATCGACCTCTATGTCGGCACGGGAGGGCGGGGCGCATGACGGATCCGGTGCTGCGGACCTTCAGGATCGTCAACGAAAAGGGTCTTCATGCCCGTGCCTCGGCGAAGTTCGTCGAGGTCGTGGAGGCGCATGACGCCCGCGCAGAGGTGCGCAAGGACGGGATGGATGTCTCGGGCGATTCCATCATGGGTCTCCTGATGCTCGGCGCCTCGCGCGGGACCTCGATCGAGGTGGCGACTTCGGGCAACGACGCGGTGAAACTTGCCGATGCGCTGGAGGCCCTTGTTGCCAACCGGTTCGGCGAGGACTACTGACCAGCCTCAGTCCCCGCAGCCGCCGAAACATCTTGCCGATTTCAGATCCAACGCCGTCGCCGACGCCCGCAAGACCCTATCGCATGCGGCGGCTGTCCTATGCGGGGACGTTCCGGAACCCGGTGAAGGCAGGGACGATCCGCACCATCGAGTGGCTCACCGGCAAGCTGACGCTGCTGCGGCTCATCCGCAAGTTCGAGCGGACCGGCGTGCCCACGGGGCATCCTTTCTTCACCAAGGCGGTGAAGACGATGGGCATCGACATCACCACGCCGGCCGATCAGATCGCGCGGATCCCGAAGGAGGGGCCGGTGGTCGTGGTCGCGAACCATCCCCACGGTCTCGTCGACGGTCTGGTGATGGGCGAACTCATCGGCCGCGTGCGGACCGACTATCGCATCCTCACTCGCTCGCTTCTGACCGGGATCCCCGAGATCGAGGAATTCATGGTCCCGGTGCCTTTCCCGCACGAGGAGAATGCGCGCCAGCTTGGTCTCGAGATGCGCGACATCTGCATGCGGCACCTGCAGGCGGGCGGGGTCGTGATCCTGTTCCCGGCTGGCAGGGTGGCAACCTCGAAGACCATGTTCGGCCCGGTGATCGAGCCCGAGTGGAACCCTTTCACCGCCAAGATGGTGCTCCGCTCGGGCGCGAGCGTGCTGCCGATCTTCTTTCCGGGCCGCAACACGCGGCTCTACCACATGGCCGACAAGATCTCCGCCACGTTCCGGCAGGGGCTGTTGCTGCACGAGATCTACCGGGCGCTGAACAAGCCGCAGGCGCCCGTCATCGGCACGCCCATCCCGCCCGAGGCGCTCAAGGGGCGGGGCGCCGATCCGCGGGGCCTCCTGGCCTGGCTGCGCGAGACGACGCTGGCACTCGGGCGGTAGCAGTCTAGCGGGTCGGGACCGGCACGTCGCCGCGATAGTCGTAGAAGCCGCGCCGGGTCTTGCGGCCGAGCCAGCCGGCCTCGACATATTTGGTCAGGAGCGGGCAGGGGCGATACTTGGTGTCCGCAAGTCCGTCGTGCAGCACGTTCATGATCGCGAGACAGGTGTCGAGACCGATGAAATCGGCAAGTTCGAGCGGCCCCATCGGATGGTTGGCGCCAAGCTTCAGCGATTCATCGATCGACTTCACGCTGCCCACGCCTTCGTAGAGCGTGTAGACCGCCTCGTTGATCATCGGCATCAGGATGCGGTTGACGATGAAGGCGGGGAAGTCCTCGGCGCTGGCGGCGGTCTTGCCGAGCCTTTCGACGACCCCGAGCATGGTGCGATAGGTCGGCTCATCGGTCGCGATGCCGCGGATCAGCTCGACGAGTTGCATCACGGGCACGGGGTTCATGAAATGGAAGCCCATGAACTTCTCGGGCCGGTCGGTCCGGCTGGCAAGCCGCGTGATCGAGATCGAGGAAGTGTTCGAGGTCAGGATCGTCGTCGGCTTGAGATGTGGCAGGAGGTCCTCGAAGATCGCCTGCTTCACGGTCTCGCGTTCGGTCGCGGCCTCGATCACCAGATCGGTCTTGCCGAGATCGGCAAGCTTCAGGGTGGTCGAGATGCGGGCCATCGCGGCGGCCTTGTCCTCGGCGCTGACCTTGCCGCGGCTCACCTGGCGGTCGATGTTCTTCTCGATCAGCGCCACCGCGTTGTCGAGTGCCTCCTGAGAGATGTCGGTCATGAGAACCTCGAAGCCGGCGAGCGCGAAGACATGGGCGATCCCGTTGCCCATCTGGCCCGCACCGACCACGCCGACCGATCTGATTTCCATGCCCGAACCCTCCGAATAATCGCTCGGAACCATAGGCTTCGCGCGGGCGTCCACGCAAGGGAGTATGGCACCTCCGCGACAGGGTTAGCGGTTTCGTAAGCCTTGCGGCGCAAGTTGAGCGCGGGTGAGTCGAAACGAAGGTGGGATCCCATGGCTTATGAACATCCGGGCGCAGGCGCGCTCGATTACGCACCGTGCCGCTACGGTCAGTCGAAACTTCTGTTCCGCGGTCCGCGCCGCACGCTCGAGGGCGACTATGTCGCCGTGATCGGCGGTTCGGAGACCTACGGGCGCTTCGTGGATCGGCCGTTCCCGGCGCTCGTTGAAGCGGCGCTGGGGCGCAAGATCGTCAATTTTGGCTATATGAACGCCGGGCCCGACGTTTTCCTGAACGAAGCGGCGGTGCTCGATGCCTGCGCGCATGCCGGGACCGTGGTGGTGCAGGCGATGGGTGCGCAGAACCTGACCAACCGGTTCTATGCGGTGCATCCGCGCCGCAACGACCGTTTCCTGCGCGCATCCGCTCTCATGAAGACGATCTTCCGCGATGTGGACTTCACCGAGTTCCACTTCACGCGCCACATGTTGTCGGCGATCCGGGCGCGGTCGCCCGAGAAGTATCGCATGGTCGAGGACGAGCTGCGGGAGGCCTGGGTGGCGCGGATGCGGTTGCTTCTGCAGCGCACCGGCCGGCGAACGGTGCTTCTGCAGGTCGTGCGCCCCGAAATCGACGGCGACGGTCTCGGGCCCGAACCGCTCTTCGTCTCCGATGCGATGATCGCCGAGGTTCGTCCGCTTGTCGCCGAAGTGGTGACTGTCGCCCCGAGCGCGGAAGACGGGGCGGAGCACACCACCGGCATGTCATACGCGCCGCTCGAGGCGCCGATCGCCGAGCGGATGATGGGACCGCGCGCGCATGAAACGGTCGCCGAAGCGCTTGCCGCGGCGCTGGACCGGCTGACGTGACGCGGCCGAAGCGGCGGGGCCGATGCGGCAGGCCGAAGTGACGGGCCTGAAGTGGCGGGTCTGAAGTGACGGGCCTGAAGTGACGGGCCTGAAGTGGCGGGGCCGGCGTTGCAAGGCCCGCCTGGCGGCGGGCCTTCCTTCGGTCGAAGTCTGCAAGCGGGGCCGCTGCCCCGGGGCGTCCCCTTGGCGCCTGGCGTCGCGCCCCGCGGGCGCTCGCTCAGAGCTTCGCGGTCAGTTCCGGCACCACGGTAAAGAGGTCGCCGACGAGGCCGTAGTCGGCGACCTGGAAGATCGGTGCCTCTTCGTCCTTGTTGATGGCGACGATGACCTTGCTGTCCTTCATGCCGGCAAGGTGCTGGATCGCACCCGAGATTCCGACCGCGACATAAAGATCCGGCGCCACGACCTTGCCGGTCTGACCAACCTGCCAGTCGTTCGGCGCATAGCCCGAGTCCACCGCCGCGCGCGAGGCGCCGACGGCGGCGCCGAGCTTGTCGGCGAGCTTCTCGATCAGCGCGAAGTTCTCCTCCGAACCGACGCCACGGCCGCCCGACACGACGATCTTGGCCGAGGTCAGTTCCGGCCGGTCCGAGGCCGCGACCTTGTCCTCGACCCAGCTCGAAAGTCCGGGGTTCGTCGCCGCCGGGACGGTCTCGACCGGGGCCGAGCCGCCGGACGCCGCCGGGTCGAACGTCGACGTGCGGATCGAAACGACCTTGACCTTGTCGCCCGACTTTACCGTCTGGATCGCGTTGCCGGCATAGATCGGGCGCTCGAACGTGTCGCCGTCGACGACGCCCGAGACGTCCGAGATCACCATCACGTCGAGAAGGGCGGCCACGCGCGGCAGCACGTTCTTGGCATCCGTCGTCGCCGGCGCGACGATGTGGCTGTAACCGCCCGCGAGCGAGACGATCAGCGCCGCCGTCGGCTCGGCCAGGCGATGGCCGAGCGAGGCATCCTCGGCGACCAGAACCTTCTTCACGCCGTCGAGTTTCGCGGCCTCGGCGCCCGCATCGGCAGCGCGGGCCCCGGCGCAGAGCACCGTCACCTCGCCCAGCTTCTTCGCCGCCGTCAGCGCCTTTGCCGTCGCATCGACCGAAAGCTGGCCGTCGGTCACTTCACCAAGAAGAAGAACAGCCATCAGATCACCCCCGCTTCGTCTTTCAGTTTCGCGATCAGCTCATCGACCGAGCCGACCTTGATGCCCGCCTTGCGGCCCTGGGGCTCGGCGGTCTTCACGATCGTCAGCCGCGGCGTGACATCGACGCCGTAATCGGCGGCGGTCTTTTCCTCCAGCGGCTTTTTCTTGGCCTTCATGATGTTCGGCAGCGAGGCATAGCGCGGCTCGTTCAGCCGCAGGTCGACCGTCACGATGGCCGGCATCTTAACCTTGATCGTCTGCAAGCCGCCGTCGACCTCGCGCGTGACCGTGGCGCTGTCGCCATCGATCGCAAGTTCGGAGATGAATGTCGCCTGGCTCCAGCCGAGCAGCGCCGCCAGCATCTGCCCCGTCGCGTTCATGTCGTTGTCGATCGCCTGCTTGCCGCACAGCACGAGCCCGGGCTGTTCGGCGTCGACCACGGCCTTCAGAAGCTTCGCGACGGCCAACGGCTCGATATCGGTATGCACGTCCGACGCCGCTTCGATCAGGATGGCGCGATCCGCGCCCATCGCCAGTGCCGTCCGCAGCGTCTCCTGCGCCTGCTTCACGCCGATCGACACGACCACGATCTCTTCGGCCTTGCCCGCTTCCTTGAGCCGGATCGCCTCTTCCACCGCAATCTCGTCAAAGGGGTTCATCGACATCTTCACGTTGGCGAGGTCAACCCCGCTCCCGTCCGCCTTCACGCGAACCTTGACGTTGTAGTCAATCACCCGCTTCACAGGCACGAGGATCTTCATGCGGAGGTCTCCCCTGTTATGGCCGCCCGGGGCGGCGTGTCACGCTTTCGCCTGTCCTGTTAGCGGTTCTGAGGCGATGAAAACAGAGCAAAATCGACGCGGCCTGTCGCGGCGACGGCACGTCATGGGATGTTAGCGCCTGTCAGCGGTTCGCCCCCGGCACCCAGAGCACGTCGCCGCGGCCCTCATCGTTGGCGATGCGTGCCGCAACGAAGGCCCAGTCGCTCAGCCGGTTGAGATAGCGGATCGCATCGGCGGTCACCTCTTCACGCGCGGCGAGCGTGACCGCGAGCCGTTCCGCACGGCGCGCGACGGTGCGGGCGTGGTGGAGATGCGCGGCGAGCGGAGTGCCGCCGGGCAGCACGAAGCTGCGCAGTGGCGCAAGGCGCGCATTCATCGCATCGATCTCCGCCTCCAGGCGGTCGACCTGGGAGGCGATGATGCGCAAGACCGGGTGGCCGGCCTCGGCATCGCGGCCGGCATCGGGGCGGCAGAGATCGGCGCCGAGATCGAAGAGGTCATTCTGGATCCGGGCCAGTGCCGCATCCAGTTCGCCGGTGGCGTGCAGTCGGGCGAGGCCGATGACAGCGTTGGTTTCATCGACAGTCCCGTAGGCGGCGACGCGGGCGGCATCCTTGGCCACCCGGCTGCCGTCGCCAAGCGCGGTTTCGCCCTTGTCGCCGGTGCGGGTGTAGATGCGGTTCAGGACGACCATCATGCACCTCCACGGCTGCGCAGGAGCACGAAGAGCAGGATAAGCGCCACCGCGATCGCCTGGGCGATGATCCGGTAACGCATGATCCGGTTTGCATGCTTGCGGTTGAACTCGCCACCCTTGGCAAAGCCGCCGATGCCGATCATCAGGATCACCACGACGGCGAAGCAGGCGAGCATCACGATGTAGAACAGCGGGTCCCGGTTCATGGCGGCTCCTTGGTTGGAGCGGTTGTAGCGCGGTGCGGGCGCGCGTGCCAGCCATCGTGTCGGGACCTGTCGCCTCAGCCCATCCGCAGCAGCCGGTCGAGTGCGCGCCCGGGCAGGAGCCGGCGGGCCGCGTTCATCAGATAGGTGGGCGTGGTCACGAAATAGCGCGGCGCGGGGTTGGCGCTTTCGAGGGCACGCAGGAGTTTGGCCGTGACCGCCGAGGCCGGCAGTTCGAAGCGGTCGGGCCCCTTGGCATCATAGAGCCTGTGCAGGAGGCCGCGATACTCTTCGGCCCGCGCCGAGGCCTTCCAGTCGATCCAGCGTTCGAAATGCGGGATCGAGTTCGCGCGGATCTTCGAGGTGACCGGGCCCGGCTCGATCAGCACCACGCGCACCGGCGTGTCGGCCATTTCCAGGCGCAGCACGTCGGTCAGCCCCTCCATCGCGAACTTGGTCGCGACATAGGCGCCGCGCCAGCGCATGGGCACGAGGCCGAGAACCGAGGAGCAGTTGACGATGCGTCCAAAGCCCTGCGCACGCATCACCGGGATCGCCCGGCGGGTGAGATCGTGATAGCCGAAGAGGTTGGTCTCGAAGATCGCGCGCAGCGCATCGGTCGGCAGATCCTCGACGGCGCCGGGGCAGGCGAAGGCGCCATTGTTGAAGACCGCGCCGAGCGTGCCGCCGGTGCGCGAGAGGGCCTCGTCAAGCGCCGCGCCGATGCTGTCGGTATCGGCGTAGTCGAGCCGGAAGCTTTCAAGCCCCGCGCTGCGCAGGCGCGCGCAGTCTTCCTCCTGTCGGCAGGTTGCGAAGACACGCCAGCCGGACTCGCGCAGACCGAGTGCGGCGTCGTAGCCGATACCGGACGAGCAGCCGGTGATGAGGATGGATCGGATAATGGCTGCCCCCTGACGCCGGCTCGGGCCGGTCTGCGGATTTTCAACGTTCTACTGATCTTCGACCGGCTGCATCGTATCGGTCGCGACGTAGCCTGCAAGCGATGTGTCGGCGGTGCGGACCCAGAGCCACTTGGCATTGCCTGTCGGCTGGCCGACGACGATGTCGCCGCGATTGAGTGCGGTCAGGACCGTATAGGCATCGCCCGGCCCGGCGTGAACCGGCGCGATCTCGGAGGTCACGCGCCAGTGGCTGCCTTCGGTGACGGGCAGGGTCCGGTCGGCGCTTGCCGCTGCCCGCAGGCGCGCCGGTTCGGCGCCGGTGGTCTGGGACAGGTCGAAGGGCGGCGGCGGGCTGCTTTCGGCCGGCGGCGCGAATGTCACCTCGGAGGCCGGGAGCATGTCGGGGGCACCGATGTGTGACGCGTTGAGAACGGCGCGGATCGACGCGGCGATCTGCTGCGGCGTCGCCTTCTGCGCGACCGGCTCGTCCTTCTTCGCGAGGGCCACATAGACGAGCATTATAAAGCACAGCAGAAGGCTGATCCTGATCACACGGGCATCCACATCGCTTCGCGTGGGTGCACGATAGTTCATCAATGTGGAAATAATGCGGGGAATTTGAGGCCGTCGTTTCCCTCCGCCCAGATTCGGTCTGGACCGGTCTGGCGGTGCGAACTACACCACATCCATGAGCGAGAAGACCCCCGACCGCAACATTCTGCCTGCCACCAGCGCCGAGCCCCTGTCGCGTGCGATCGGCGAGCGCTACCTGACCTATGCGCTGTCGACGATCATGCATCGCGCCTTGCCGGATGCGCGCGACGGGTTGAAGCCGGTGCACCGGCGGATTCTCTACGCGATGCGGGAGCTGAAGCTCTCGCCCAGCGGCGGCTTCCGCAAGTCGGCCAAGATTTCCGGGGACGTCATGGGCAACTATCACCCCCATGGCGATGCGGCGATCTACGACGCGATGGCCCGGCTCGCGCAGGACTTCAACATGCGCTACCCGCTGGTCGACGGGCAGGGCAACTTCGGCAACATCGACGGCGACAACCCGGCTGCCAGCCGCTACACCGAGGCGCGGCTTACGGCGGCCTCCGAGGCGTTGATGGAGGGGCTCGCCGAGAATGCCGTCGACTTCCGGCCGAACTACGACGGCACGCTGGAAGAGCCGATCGTGCTGCCGGCGGCCTTCCCGAACCTGCTGGCCAATGGCGCATCGGGGATCGCGGTCGGCATGGCCACGAACATCCCGCCGCACAACCTGCACGAGGTCGTCGACGCCTGTCTGCATCTGGCGAAGGCCGAGAACTCCGAACTGGTGCGCGACGACACGCTGATCGAGATGGTCAGGGGACCGGACTTCCCGACCGGCGGCGTGATCGTCGAGCCGAAGGAGGCAATCCGCGAGGCCTATCTCACCGGGCGCGGCAGTTTCCGCGCCCGCGCCCGGTGGTCGGTCGAGGATCAGGGTCGCGGGACCTGGCAGATCGTCGTTACCGAAATCCCGTTCCAGGTGCAGAAATCGAAACTGATCGAGCGGCTGGCCGAGATCATCCAGTCGAAGAAGGTGCCGCTTCTGGCCGATGTGCGCGACGAAAGCGCCGACGATATCCGCATCGTGCTGGAGCCGCGGTCGAAGAACGTGGACCCCGAGATGCTGATGGGGATGCTCTACCGCAATTCCGATCTGGAGAGCCGGTTCAGCCTCAACATGAACGTGCTGATCGACGGGCGCACGCCGAAGGTCTGTTCGCTCAAGGAAGTGCTTCGCGCCTTTCTCGGCCATCGTCGCGAGGTGCTGA
Organism: Albidovulum sp.; assembly: GCA_020637635.1. Classification (GTDB taxonomy): domain Bacteria; phylum Pseudomonadota; class Alphaproteobacteria; order Rhodobacterales; family Rhodobacteraceae; genus Albidovulum. The sequence continues at coordinate 87,201 of JACKKB010000003.1, read as the reverse complement.
TCCGCCGCAGCCGGCACCGGATGGAGAAGATCGACCATCGGCTCGAGGTGCTGGAAGGCTTCGTTACCGCCTTCCTGAACCTCGACCGGGTGATCGACATCATCCGCTACGACGCCGATCCCAAGGCGGCGCTGATGGCCGAGGACTGGGGCCGCAAGCAGGCGCGTGCGCGTTCCGAAAAGGACTATGTCTCGCCACTTTCGCTGCCCCATACCGATGACGGGCTGAGCGAGGTTCAGGTCGAGGCGATCCTGAACATGCGGCTGCGCAGTCTGCGCAAGCTCGAAGAGATGGAACTTCTGCGCGAACAGGACGCGCTGATGCGCGAACGAGCCGAGCTCGACGATCTTCTGGGGTCTGATGCGCTGCAGTGGAAGAAGATCGCGGCGGAGCTGCGTGAGGTGCAGAAGCAGTTCGGCAAGGATGTGCCGGGCGGCGCGCGGCGGACCGGTTTCGCCGAAGCCGCCGAGGTCGAAGAGGTGCCCTTCGAGGCGATGATCGAGCGCGAGCCGATCACCGTCATCTGTTCGCGTATGGGCTGGATTCGCGCGATGAAGGGGCATCAGGCGCTCGATGCCGAGGTGAAGTTCAAGGACGGCGACGAGGGACGTTTCGTGCTTCATGCCGAGACCACCGACCGGATGCTTCTCGTTGGCGCCAACGGGCGGTTCTACACGCTGCTCGGCGCCAACCTGCCCGGCGGGCGCGGAATGGGCGAGCCGGTGCGGCTCATGGTCGATCTGCCGAACGAATCGGACATCGTGGCGCTTTTCGTGCATCGGCCGGGCGAAAGGCTGATCGTTGCCTCGACCGCGGGCGAAGGGTTCCTCGTGCCCGCCGACGAGGTGTTGGCGCAAACGCGTGCGGGCAAGCAGGTGATGAACCTCGCCGAGAAGGTGCGCCTTGCGATCTGCAAGCCGGTCGCGGGCGATCATGTCGCAATCGTGTCGAAGAACCGCAAGCTTCTGGTCTTCGCGCTCGACGAACTGCCGGAAATGGCGCGCGGCAAGGGGGTCCGGCTGCAGAAGTACAACATGGCGCGGGGTCGCCAGGGGGTGCTGGAGCTTGACGGCGGGCTTTCCGATGTCACGACCTTCGAGCTGGCGCGCGGTCTTTCGTGGCCGATGCCGAACGGCAATACAAGGACCGAGACCGCCATCGCCGACTGGATCGGCAAGCGGGCGGGCGTGGGCAAGGCACCGCCGCACGGCTTTCCGCGAGACAACTCCTTCGGCTAGGAGCGGCTATCCGGCCCAGAGCCGCAGCAGGTTCGAGCGGGTCCGCGCCAGCCGCCCGACCAGAGACTGCGCCGCGCGCATGGCCTGCAACTCGGCGATCGCGCCGTCGAGATCGAAGAGGATCTCGCGCTGGCCCGGATCGCGCAGCCAGCTTTGAACCCAGCCGACAAGGCAGAGCCTCATGCCGGCGCTGACCGGTTCGACCCGATGCAGCGTGGTCGAGGGATAGAGCAGAAGTGCACCGGCGGGAAGCTTGAACGCGCGTTCTTCCAGCGCGTCGGCGACGATGAGCGCGCCGCCCTCGTAGCTTTCCGGCGGGCTCAGAAAGAGTGTGAACGACAGATCGCTGCGCAGTCCGCCCATCAGCGCGTCGTCGGTATGCAGGCCGTAGGACTGGCCGGCGCGGTAACGCGAGACAAGCATGGGCGAGACGGCCCTCGGGCGGGCGGCCGAGGTGAAGATCGGGTTCGACCGCAGCGCGGCCTCGGCCTTGGAGCGGATCGCGTCGAGCGCGGCCGAGGGGCGGGCCTGATCGTTGGCCTTCACCTGCCGAGCGATCGACCCCGCGGTTTCGCCGCCGTCCGCGAAATCGAGCCGCTCGGCGCTCTGGCGCATCGCCTCGGCCTCGGCCGCGGACAGGAGCTGGTCGATCGCGACGAACATCTCTAGCGCAGCTGATAGGCCGCAAGCTCCACGCGGGCCGCCACCGCCGCGGGGATCGAGGGGTCGCCGAGCGCCTGGCCCTTGGGGTCGATGGCAGGCAGGACCGCCGAGAGGTCTGCCATTGCCTCGAGCGCCTTTCCGGCGAAAGTCCGTTCCTTTTCGTCATCGGCCTCGGCCATGCGCCCGACCAAGTGGCGGGCGGTTTCCGCAAGCCCCCAGGCTTGCCGATAGGCGGCCGGATCGCCGAGGGCACCCCCGGCGACGCCGGTCGCGTAGCTGTCCGCCGCCGCGCGCAGAAGGGCGACAATGGCGGCGCCCTGAACCGCGTCCGGGGCGCGCGCATGGTCGCGCGCGGTGTCGAACTCGGCAAGGGCGGCCGCGAGCGCTTCGGCCACGCCGGTGCCGTCCTTGATCGAGGCGCCCGCCTCGGCCAGAGGCTCTGTCAGGCCGGTGCCGCCGAAGCTCTCGAGTTCGGGTTCGATTTCGGAATAGATCTCGTCCGCGATGTCCAGATGCGCCTCGGCCCCGGCACTCTGGCCAGCATCGGCCAGAGCCGCCGCAGCGCGCAGTTGCGCCTCGATCTGCCCCAGTTCGGTGAGGTAATCGAGCGTCGCCGCAGCGTCGTCGGCAGTGGCCGCCCCGGATTCGCCACCTTCACCCCCCTCGCCGGCCTGGGTCTGTACCTGCCAGAGCCGTTCGGGCCCCCCGGTGATGGGGAGAGGGACAAGAGCGGGGGAAGCGGCGGCGCTGCCGGCGGCTCCGGCCAGCGTGAGGGCGGCCCAGAGCCGCGGCGTCACGCGGCGCGGTGCGGGGGAATCGGTCACGAGCGGTCTCCTTGCGGTGGTTGTTCCATGCCTAGCGATGCGGCCGCGGCGGGTCAAACCGCCGTGTGGCGCGCGGTCCGCGCGCGCACCCGGGGCGCGCGACCTTGCCCGGCAAAGCAAAAGGCCCCGGAGAACCGGGGCCTTTCGGGAGCGTCGGGTCGGTCAGCCTTCGGCCGGCTCTTCCTTTTCGCGCTTTTCGGGAACGATTTCGGCGCCGGTTTCCTGGTCGACCATCTTCATTCCGAGCCGGACCTTGCCGCGATCGTCGAAGCCGAGAAGCTTCACCTTCACCTCCTGACCTTCCTTCAGAAGCTCATTGGGGTGGTTCAGGCGCTTGTTGGCGATCTGGGACACGTGCACGAGACCGTCGCGCTTGCCGAAGAAGTTCACGAAGGCGCCGAAGTCGACGAGCTTCACGACCTTGCCGGTATAGACCTTGCCCTCTTCGGGCTCGGCCACGATCGAATAGATCATGTCGTGGGCCTTCTTGATGGCGTCGGCATTGGCCGAGGCGATCTTGATGACGCCGTCGTCGTTGATGTCGACCTTGGCGCCCGAGGTTTCCACGATCTCGCGGATGACCTTGCCGCCCGAGCCGATGACTTCGCGGATCTTGTCTGTCGGGATCGTCATCGTCTCGATCCGCGGCGCGTGGGCGGAAAACTCCGACCGGCCCGCGGTGAGCGCCTTGGCCATCTCGCCGAGGATGTGCATCCGCCCGTCCTTGGCCTGCGCCAGCGCCTGCTCCATGATCGCCGGCGTGATGCCTGCGACCTTGATGTCCATCTGCAGCGAGGTGATGCCGGCTTCGGTGCCCGCGACCTTGAAGTCCATGTCGCCGAGGTGATCCTCATCGCCGAGGATGTCGGTCAGAACGGCCCACTTGCCATCCTCTTCAAGGATGAGACCCATGGCGACACCGGCAACCGCGGCCTTCAGCGGAACGCCCGCATCCATCATCGAGAGCGAGGATCCGCAGACCGTGGCCATCGAGGAGGAGCCGTTCGATTCCGTGATCTCGGAGACGATGCGGATCGTGTAGGGGAAGTCCGTGGGCGCCGGCAGAACCGCCTGAAGCGCGCGCCAGGCAAGCTTGCCGTGACCGATCTCGCGCCGGCCCGGAGGCCCGAAGCGCCCCACCTCGCCGACCGAATAGGGCGGGAAGTTGTAGTGCAAGAGGAAGTTGGAGCGGAAGTTGCCGTGCAGGGCGTCGATGATCTGCTCATCCTCGCCGGTGCCGAGCGTGGTGACGACAAGGCCCTGCGTCTCGCCGCGGGTAAAGAGCGCCGAGCCATGGGTGCGGGGCAGAAGGCCCACTTCACAGTCGATCGGGCGCACCGTGCGGGTGTCGCGGCCGTCGATGCGGATGCCGTTGGCGACGACGTCACCGCGCAGGATGCCGGATTCGAGCTTCTTGATCGCGGCGCCGAGGTTTTCGTCGGCGAGGTCCTCTTCGGACAGCGCCGCCTTGATCGCATCTACCGCGGCCGAGATGGCGTTCGTGCGCTCCTGCTTGTCGCGGATCGCGAAGGCAGCGCGCATCTGCGCCTCGCCGGCCTTCCTGACCTTTTCGTAAAGCGCGGAATAGTCGGCCGGCTGGTATTCGAACGGCTCCTTCGCGGCTTCCTCGGCGAAGTCGATGATGAGGTCGATCACCGGCTGCATGGCGTCATGACCGAACTTCACCGCACCCAGCATCTCGGCCTCGGACAACTCGTAGGCCTCCGATTCCACCATCATCACGGCGTCCTTGGTGCCCGCGACGACGAGATCGAGCCGCTGCTCGGGGTTCATGCGAAGCTGGTCCATGTCGGCCACTTCGGGGTTCAGGATGTATTCGCCGTTGGCGAAGCCCACGCGGGCTGCGCCGATCGGACCCATGAAGGGCACGCCCGAGATGGTGAGCGCGGCCGAGGCGGCGATCATCGCGACGATGTCGGGATCGTTGACGAGATCGTGGCTGAGAACGGTGCAGATCACCAGCACTTCGTTCTTGAAGCCCGGCACGAAGAGCGGGCGGATCGGACGGTCGATCAGGCGCGAGGTCAGCGTTTCCTTTTCGGAAGGACGGCCTTCGCGCTTGAAGAAGCCGCCGGGGATCTTGCCCGCGGAATAGGTCTTTTCCTGGTAGTGCACGGTCAGCGGGAAGAAGTCCTGGCCCGGCTTCGCGGATTTCGCGAAGGTCACGTTGGCCATGACCGAGGTCTCGCCGAGCGTGGCGATGACCGAGCCGTCGGCCTGACGGGCAACCTTCCCCGTTTCCAGCGTGAGCTCTTCCTGGCCCCACTGGATGGATTTCTTTGTCACATTGAACATATATCGTTTCCTCAAGGGAGCACCCACGAGCCCAATCCCGTGTCTCCCGTTTGCATGGCGGCCCCATTGCCGCCGCCCCCAATCCTATCGCATGCGCCCGGGGGCATGGGCTCACGTCACAGATGGCGGGGCGATACAGCAAAAGGGGCGACTTGGGAAGCGGGGAGTTGGACCGGATCGGCGACACGACAGGCATCGCTCCACTTGGCGCGTCAGGTGACAATCTTCCAGTAGGAGTCCTTGCGTGTCACCAGTCCGTCGCGGAAGGAATAGAAGTCGCAGCCGCGAACGCAGACCTTTCGCCCGTCGGAGGTCGTCCCGGTCAAGAGCCATTTCGAGATGCCCAGGTTGCCGCTGGCATGGTTCTCCACTTCGCCATAGTGGACATCCGGGATCCCTTCGAACCGCATCATGAGCCCGCGCCGGACTTCGTCCCTGCCGACAAAACGGCTGCCATGCGGTTCGGGACCGCGCGGCATGTCGAAGGTGCAATCCTCGGCGAAGAATTTCATGATGGCGTCAATGTCGTGGGCATTGAACCCGGCCGCCAGACCGTCAAGCGCGGCAAGGATGGCCGATTCGTCTTCCATCGTCTTCGTCCCCGATACCAATCGTCCCGAGCCTAACAGAAATCTGGACGGTTGTCCGCCAGTCCGGTCTGCGAACAGAGTGAAAGTTCACACCGGGCGGATGTGACAGTCACCATCGCCGTCCCGGGCGACGCGCCATTGGCGTGCGAACGGAAAAACGCCCGCGGCTTTCGCCACGGGCGTTCCAATTCGCCGGTCCGCTCCCGCCTAGCGGCGGATGCCGAGGCGCTGGATCAGAGTCTGATAGCGGTTCTCTTCGACTTTCTTGAGGTAGTCGAGAAGCTTGCGGCGCTGGGCGACGAGTTTCAGGAGACCGCGGCGCGAATGGTTGTCCTTGGCGTGGGTCTTGAAATGCTCGGTCAGCGTGGCGATGCGCGAGGAGAGGATGGCGACCTGGACCTCGGGCGAACCGGTGTCGCCCTCCTTGGTCGCGAATTCCTTCATCACGCGGGCTTTTTCTTCGGCCGTGATCGACATCGGGGTCTCCTTTCGAACAAGGGTAATGGCGCAAGCCGGGATGTCGTCCAGCAGGGCCCGTGGAGGCTCCGCCCCGGGGAAAGCCGCGGGACGGATGCGTGCCTATAGGGGGAATCGGTCGCGAAGGGAAGCCCAAACCGCCGTGTCCGTTCAGCCCGGTTCGGTCTGCGGCACAAGTAGGATATCCTCGGCCTGCAGGTTCGCGTCACCGTTCAGCGTCACCACGAGATCGCCATCGAGCCGCACCTCGAGCCGATCGTCGCCGCCATCGTCCGGTCGCGTCACGGTCAATTCGGGATCGGGATGGGCTTCGCTGTCGTAGCTCACCACAAGCCGGTCCTCGGCGGCGTCGAAATCGCCGATCGTGGAGGCCCCGGCGCTGCCGCCGTCGGCGTCGGCGAGGAAGCTGTCGGCGCCGGCACCGCCATCGGCGCGGTCGCCCGCACCCATCAGGATCGTGTCGTCGCCGTCACCGCCATTGAGAAAGTCGGGATCGCCCCCCGGATCTTCGCCGCTGCGCCCGTCGAGAAGGTCGTTGCCGTCGCCGCCCATGAGCGTATCGGCGCCGGCGCCGCCGATCAGCGTGTCGTTGCCGAGCGTGCCGAGCAGCGCATCGTCTCCCTCCTGCCCGTCAAGCCGGTCGTCGCCGCCGCCGCCCACCAGCGAGTCATTGCCGGCGCCACCGAAGAGCGCGTCATTGCCTTCGTCGCCCCAGAGCGCGTCGGTGCCGGTCCCGCCCAGAAGCGTGTCGTCGTCGTCGCCGCCATGCAGCGTGTCATCGCCGCTGCCGCCGAAGAGCAGATCGTTGCCGCCCTGACCGTAGACCGCATCGTTTCCACCGCCGCCGTCGAGCGTGTCCTCGCCGCCGTAGCCGCCGATCTGGTCGTCGCCATCGCCCGAGGCGATGCGGTCGCTTTCGCCGCCGCCGCTCATGATGTCGTCGAGCGGGGTACCCTCGATCGTGTCATCGCCGGTATCGGGAGGCGACATGTCGTCGGTCTGGTCGTCCTGCGTCTCGTCCTGCGTGAGATCCTCGAAGTCGAGCGCGAGCCCGACGGCGAAGAGCCCGAAGAGACCTGCCATGAACAGCATCGTTTCCACCTTTCTCGCCGACACCCGATCGGCGCACCCGGATGCCATCAGGCCAGAAAGGATTTAAGGCGGCGCCAACTTCGCCGGGGTCGGTTCAATTTTCGGTATTTTCGTCGCCATGCCAGCGGGCGGGCGACACCGCATAGCCGATGTAGAGGGGGTGGCGCGGTTGGCCGGCGGCGGTCAGGCCGAGATGCCAGAGCGCGTGGCCAGCGCCGCGCAGGAGCCGCTCGACCGCCGCGCCGCGCTCCATGTGGGTCCCGTGCGTGCCCCAGCCGCAGAGGATGCGCGCGGCGCCCGACGCGGCCTGCAGCAGGACCGCGTCGTTGCCGGATCCGACGGGCGCTTCGGCGAGACGCAGGTCCCTCGGCCGGGTGGCGCGGTAGGCGAAGAGATTGCCGACCGCGAAGCCGCCATGGCCGAGCGCCCGCGCCCGCCTCTGGCAGCGTTCGATCGTCGGATCGTTCGCTGCCTCGGTCGCGGTCGAGGGGTTGAGAAGCACATAGAGCAGCATCCCGCCCGGACCCCATCGTCGCGACAGGAGATAGCGATAAGCGCCGCAGCGCGAATAGAGCGCCATAGACGCGACCCCGCCGTGCTTGTGCCGGCGCTCGATCACGGGAACGGGACCGGCGCGGTAAAGGTCATGCCGCGGCCGGTCTCGGGGTGATTGAAGCGCAGGCTCTCGGCGTGCAGCATGAGGCGCGGAAAGTCGCGCGCCGGTCCCTCGGCATAGAGCGGGTCGCCGAGAATCGGGTGGCCGAGTTCGCGCATGTGGACGCGCAGCTGGTGGCTGCGTCCCGTCAAAGGGAAGAGCCGCACGCGGGTGGTTCCGTCGGGGTCGTGGCCAAGCACCTTCCAGTTTGTCTGGGCGGGCCGCCCCTCGGCATGATCGACGCGCTGGCGCGGACGGTTCGGCCAGTCGACGATCAGCGGCAGGTCGACCTGCCCCTCCTTGGGTTCGAGATGGCCCCAGAGCCGGGCGCGATAGGCCTTGCGGGTGCGCCGATGCTCGAATCCGGCGGAGAGTTCGCGCTGGGCGTGACGGGTCAGCGCGAAGACGATGACGCCCGAAGTGTCGCGATCGAGCCGGTGAACGAGCAGCGCGTCGGGGTAGGCTGCGTGCAGCCGGGCGATCAGGCAGTCGGCCAGATCCTCGGTCCGGCCGGGCACGGTCAGGAGCCCCGCCGGCTTGTCGAGCACGACGATGGCGTGGTCGGCATGCAGGATGGCAAGCGGCGTGTCGGGTGGGGCATAGGCGGCGTCCGTCATTGGCCGGGCCTATCACGGGTGCCGGGCAGGGGGCCAGACGGCTCAGACGATCTCGTGGCCGGCCGCCACGAGGCGCCGCGCCACCTCGGCGATATGCGCCGGGGTCGTCTCGCAGCAACCGCCGACGATCGTGGCGCCCATCTCGACCCAACGAAGCGCGAAGCCGGCGTAGAGAGCGGGCGTCATCTCGGGGCGCGTGCTCAGGCTGTCGACGGTCGGGCTGTCCTTGAGGAACTCCTTGGTGATCTGCTGGAAACCGTTGGCATAGGCGCCATAGGGCAGGCCCATATCGGCGAAAACGGCAAGGGCGGCCGCCATCGCCTCGGGGGCCGAGCAATTGGCGAGCACGGCCGAGGCGCCCGACGCGACGATGCCGGCGAGATCGGCCAACGGCTCGCCCGAGCGCAGGCGCGATCCGTCCTCATCGTCGACGGTGACCGAAAGCCAGACCGGAAGGCCGGCCGCACCGGCGCCTTCGAGCACGGCGCGGGCATGGGCGAGCGAGGCCACGGTCTCGGCCAGCAGGACATCGATGGCGGGGGCAAGCAGGCAAGCGATCTCGGCGTATTTCGCAACCGCTTCGGCATGGGGCGGATGGGTCTCGGGCCGATAGGAGGCGACAAGGGGGCCGAGCGATCCGGCGATGCGGCCCCTGCCATGCTCGGCACGCGCCGCGGCGGCCTCGGCCAGCGCCTGGGTATGGAGCGCGGCAAAGCGGTCGTCGAGCCCGAATGTCAGAAGCCGGTCATGGTGAATCGCATAGGTGTTCGTGGTCGCCACGGTGGCACCGGCGCGGAAGTAGTCACTGTGCACGGCGTGAACGAGCCCGGGGTGATCGATCATCACCCGGGTCGACCAGAGCGGCGTCGGCGCATCGCCGGAGCGGGCCACGAGTTCCTGGCCCATGCCGCCGTCGAGCAAAGTCACGCGTGTCATCCGGTCCTCCTCCGCTGCCGCTTCGAAATAGCCCATGGGAAGGCGGGGTCAAGCCGGGCGTTGACCGCGGCGTGAGAAGTTGCCAGCCTGACGCGCGCGGCAGAACGCCGGAGGCGGCATGGATTACGAGACGGTTTCGGCGGCGACGTTCGGGCAATCGCTGGGCGGGCTCGGGATCAACCTCCTGGCGCGCGACGTGCGCCGGCTCGCGGCCTTCCTGCAGGGCGTCTTCGGGGTCGAGGTGTACCGGCTCTCGGGTGATTTCGCGATCCTGCGCTATTACGGGCAGGTCTTTCAGCTCCACGCCGATCATACGTTTGCCGCGCATCCGCTGCCGGGCCTCCTGTCGGAGGCCGGGGCCCGCGGGGCGGGAATCGAGATCCGTCTCTACGAAAGCGATCCCGACGCGGCGGTGGCGCGGCTTTCGGACTATCCCGACGCCGTGCTTCTGCAGGCTCCGGCCGACAAGCCGCACGGGCTGCGCGAATGCGTGATCCTCTGCGAGAACGGCTATGCCTGGGTGCCGAGCCGGCGGATCAGTACCTAGCCGAAATCGCTCTGCGGGAGGCCGTCGTCGAGCCTGTAATAGTCGCCCTTGCAGGCCGCGAAGATGTGCGCCGCAAGCAGGCCGCCGCTTGGCCCGGTGATGCAGCCGGCCTCGACCGAGAACTCGCCCGCGGCAGAACGGAACCAGAGGCTCGAACCGCAGTGCTGGCAGAAACCGCGGCGGCCCTTGCCGGGGGTCTCGTACTCGGCGAGCGTCGATCGCCTCTGCCAGACGAGCGTGGTCTCGTCGGCATCGAAGGAGGCGCTGTAATGGCCCGAGAGCTTGCGGCACTGCAGGCAGTGGCAGGCAGTGATCGGGCCGGCCGGGCCGGGCAGATCGAAGGCCGAGCCGCCGCAAAGACAGGCGCAGGCAAGCCGCGCTGGCGCCGGGCCGCCGGGTGCCGGCGGCGGCCCCTCGGGCGCGTAGTAGTCACCCGCACCTTCGGTGTGGATATGGGTCGAGAGCGCGAGCCCGGTCGGCCCGTCGAGCGCGCCAGCGGCGATGGCGATGCGGGGTTCGCCTTCGGGTTTCCAGAATAGGCTGGCGCCGCAGGTGCTGCAGAAGCCGCGCGTCGCGGCGGGCGAGGAGCGGAACCAGCGCAGCGCCGCGGATTCGCGGGTCAGCCTGAAGCGGCCGAGCGGCACCGAGGTTGCCGCCCAGAAGTGACCCGAGGTCCTGCGGCACTGGCTGCAGTGGCAGGCGATGACGTGGCGCAGCGGCTCTTCGGCCTCGAAGCTGACGCTGCCGCAGAGGCAGCCTCCGCGGTGCACGCGGTCGGCCATGATCAGGCCCCCGCGAAGACCGCGGCGAGGATCGCCGCGAGTGCCGTGGCATCGGCCGCGGTGAAGGCGTCGGGCAGGTCGCTGTCGATATCGAGCACACCGAGGAGGCGACCGCCGGCGTCGAGGACCGGCAGCACGAGCTCCGAGCGGGTGGAGCTCGCACATGCGATATGACCGGGGAAGGCGTCGACATCGGGCACGATCTGTGCCTGCCGGGTCCGCGCGGCGGCACCGCAAACGCCGCGCGAGAAGGGGATCACGAGGCAGCCGTGGCCGCCCTGGTAGGGGCCGATCTTCAGCGTCTCCGGCCCGGTCACGCGGTAGAAGCCGGTCCAGTCGAAGCGGTCGTCGGCATGATGGATCTCGCAGGCGAGCGTGGCCATGAGCGCCACCTCGTCGGTCTCGCCCGCGGTCAGGCTGGCGATCCGGGCGGCGAGGCCGGTATAGTCGATCGCCGGTGCGGGAAGGTCTGTCATGGGCGTTCGATGGCGATCGCAGTGCCTTCGCCGCCACCGATGCAGATCGCGGCAAGACCACGCTTCAGCCCGCGCCTTTCTAGCGCGTTCAGAAGCGTCACGACGATCCGCGCGCCCGAGGCGCCGATCGGGTGGCCGAGCGCACAGGCGCCGCCGTTCACGTTCATCTTGGCGTGGTCGACGCCCATTTCCTTCATGAAGGCCATGGGCACCACTGCAAAGGCTTCGTTCACCTCCCAGAGGTCGACGTCGCCGGCGCTCCAGCCGAGCCGGTCGAGGAGTTTCCGCGCGGCCGGGATCGGGGCGGTCGGGAACTCGGCCGGCGCCTGGGCGTGGCTCGCGTGGCCGAGGATGCGGGCACGCGGCATCAGCCCCGCCGCCGCCCCCGCGCTTGCCAGAACCAGCGCCGCCGCGCCGTCGGAGATCGACGAGGAGTTGGCCGCGGTCACCGTGCCGTCCTTGCGGAAGGCCGGTTTCAGCGTCGGGATCTTCTCGGGCCGGGCGCTTGCGGGCTGTTCGTCGGCGGCCACAGTCAGTTCGCCCTTGCGGGTGGTGACGGTGACGGGCGCGATCTCGCCCGCAAAGGCGCCGCCCGCCTCGGCCGCAAGCGCGCGATGAAGCGAGGCGAGCGCATAGGCATCCTGATCGTCCCGGGAAAAACCGAAAGCAGCGGCACAGTCCTCGGCAAAGGTGCCCATGAGACGGCCCCTGTCATAGGCATCCTCAAGCCCGTCGAGGAACATGTGATCGAGCGCCTGGGCATGGCCGAGCCGGGCGCCTCCGCGCATCTTCGGCAAGAGATAGGGGGCGTTCGTCATGCTCTCCATGCCGCCCGCGACGACGATGCCGGCCGCGCCGAGCGCGATCTGGTCGAAGGCCACCATCGCCGCCTTCATGCCCGAGCCGCACATCTTGTTCAGAGTCGTCGCGGGGACAGTCTCATCAAGACCGGCGCGGAACCCGGCCTGGCGCGCCGGGGCCTGGCCCTGTCCCGCGGGAAGGACGCAGCCCATGAGAAGCTCTTCGACACGTTCGGCGCCGACCGCGGCATCGTGCAGCGCGGCGGCGATGGCGGCGCCGCCAAGGGTCGCGGCATCCATCGTGGCGAGGGTGCCCTGAAAGCCACCCATCGCCGTCCGTGCAGCACCGAGAATGACAACCTCTTGCATCGCAGCCTCCTCCGACCCTCTCGTGGCATACCGAAAAGTAAGGATTGCCGTCTAGCCTCGCTTTCGAAGGATGAAGGGGATCCAGATGCAACTGCGAACGGAATGGGTGGATGATCTCATGATCGTCCGTGTCGATGACGACAGGATCGACGCGGCGGTGGCGATCGAGTTCAAGGACGAGATGCGCGCCCTGACGGGCGAGGGCACCGGCGACGTTGTGCTCGATGTCTCGCGCGTGCGCTTCGTGGACAGTTCGGGGCTTGGTGCGCTCGTCGCGGTCCTGAAGGCGCTGCTGCCGGACCGGCGCCTAGCACTCGCGGCGCCGATGCCGAATGTCCGCAGCCTTCTCAGCCTCACCCGGATGGACAGCGTGTTCCAGATCATGGCCGAGGCGCCGGCGGCGGCAGCGAGGGCACGGCATGGCTGAGCGGGCGGTCGCTCCGGTTGCGGCGGTCGGGGACGCGCCTCCGAGGGGCGGGGAGTTTCGCCTGTGTTTCCCGGCGGAGGCCTTCGCGGTCCGCACGGCGCTGCGGCGAGCCGTGGCGCGATTCGCGCGCCGGATCCCGCGCGATAGCGCCGGAACGCTCGAACTGGTGCTGGCCGAGGTTCTGAACAACCTCGTCGAGCATGGCTATGCCGGCCAGTCGCGCGGCCTGATCGAGATGGAGCTTCAGGTCGATGGCGAGGCGATCCATTGCGCGATCTCCGACCATGGCCGCGAGATTGCCGGCCTCGCCGACGGCACGCGAGCAACGAAACCCTGCCCGGTCCCTTCGGACCTGCCCGAAGGCGGGTGGGGCTGGGCGCTGATCGAGGCGCTCACGACCGACCTCGCCTACCGCAAGGACGGCGGGCGCAACACGCTCTCGTTCCGCGTTCCGCTGGCTGGATAGGCTGGTGGCGGGGCGTTCTGCGCTGCCGCAAAGATGCCGCAATACCTCCCTAACTCGGCCTGATTGCAGGGTGATTCTGATCCGGTAGCTGCTTAAGGCTTCCCTCGGCGCCGCGTTTAACAGCCCCCACCCATTGCGCGGCGTCGAGGTCTTTCCTTTCCTGAAAAGCGCCACTAGCCTTCCCCCGGAACAAGATGGGGCGTGACGGATCATGCGCGATTTTCAATTGCCGGGGCGTTCCGAGACGCTGGCGCAGAACGCCATCTGCGCGACCTCCCATCCGCTGGCCGCGAAGGTCGCTCTCGATATCCTGAAGGCAGGCGGAAATGCCGCCGATGCGGCGATCGCGGGGGCGGTTCTGCTCGGCTTTGCCGAGCCGCAGTCCTGCGGCATCGGCGGCGACTGCTTCGTTCTGATCAAGCCGGCCGGCGAAGAAAGGGTCATCGCGCTCAACGGGTCGGGCCGGGCGCCGGCGGGGCTCTCGGCCGAAGATCTGCGCGCGCGCGGACTTGCGGAGATCGGCACCGAGAGCGTCGAATCCGTGACCCTGCCGGGCGCCATCGACGCCTTCTGCAGGTTGTCGGAGCGCCATGGCAGGCTTGGCATCGGCGACTGTCTCGCGCCGGCGATCCGTTATGCGGACGAGGGCATTCCGGTCGCTCCGCGCGTCGCCTTCGACTGGGCGCGCGAACCGGAGCGGCTTTCCGGCCAGGCGCGCCGGTTCTACCTGCGCGGCGGAGCGCCGCTTGCCACGGGCGATGTCTTTCGGTCGCCCGAACAGGCCGAGGTCTTGCGTCGGATCGCGCGCGAGGGCCGCAAGGGGTTCTACGAAGGCGAGGTTGCCGAGGATCTCATCGCCTCGCTGAACGCGCTCGGCGGCTGTCATACGGCCGACGATCTGGCCGCGACGGAGGCAAGCTGGGGCGTGCCGGTCGCTGGCGACTACAAGGGCCACCGGGTTCTCGAACACCCGCCCAATGGGCAGGGCGCGACCGCGATCCTGATGCTGAACATCCTCGCCGAGTTCGATCTCGGCGCGCTCGATCCGTTCGGCGCCGCCCGCGCGCATCTCGAGGCGGAGGCGGCCAAGCTTGCCTACGACGCGCGCAACCGCTTCATCGCGGACCCCGATCATACCACGCGGCTTGATCACATGCTGGCCCCGGAGACGGCGCGGAGGCTTGCGGGGCTTGTTGCCCCCGACAGGGTCCTGCCGGTGCCGCCGGCGCCGGCCGAGGCGGTGCACCGCGACACGGTCTATCTCTGCGTCGTCGACCGCGACGGGATGGCGGTGTCGATGATCTACTCGACCTACTGGAGCTTCGGGGCCGGCCTTGCCTCGTCGAAATTCGGGATCCTCTTTCAGAACCGCGGCACCGGCTTCACGCTCGTGCCCGGCCATGCGAACGAATTCGGGCCCGGCAAGCGACCGATGCACACGATCATTCCCGCGATGCTCGAGAAGGGCGGACGGGTGGTGATGCCCTTCGGCGTCATGGGGGGCGCCTACCAGCCGGCCGGCCACGCGCGCCTCGTCAGCAATCTGCTCGACTACGGGCTTTCGCCGCAGGCGGCGCTGGACGCGCCGCGCAGTTTCGTCGATGACGGAGTGCTCGAGATCGAGCGCGGCTACAGCGACGCGGTTCGGGGCGAGCTTGCGGCGCTCGGACACCGGGTGAGCCTTGCCGACGCGCCGCTCGGCGGCGGTCAGGCCATCCTCATCGACCATGCGCGCGGCGTGCTCTGGGGTGCGTCGGACCCGCGCAAGGACGGCTGCGCGCTTGGCTACTGAGCAGTTGCGCGTCAGTTCAGGTTGAAATGGAGCGGGTAGCGCCCGTTCTCGAAATCGCCGAAAAGATCGGGCAGGTCGGGGTGATCGACCGGCTCGCCGGAACTGTCCGCGACGAGGTTCTGCTCCGAGACATAGGCGACATAGTAGCTTTCATCGTTCTCGGCGAGCAGGTGGTAATAGGGCTGCTCCTTGGCCGGCCGGCTGTCTTCGGGGATGGCCGCGTACCATTCCTCGGTGTTCGAGAACATCGCGTCGACATCGAACACGACGCCACGGAACGGGTGCTTGCGATGCCGCACCACCTGCCCCAAGGCATATTTAGCGTTCGTCTTGAACATCAACCCAGCACCCCTGTGCCTGTGTATCCCGTTGCGATGACAGATGTCTATCGCGCAGCGCGGGTTTGACAGAAACAGTGTGTAGAACCCTGCACCACAGTCCGCAGCGCCTCCCCGTGGCCCGCAGCCCCCGCCCCGTCAGGTTTGTGATTTCACCCCCGGGCGTTTTTGCGTAGAATGACAGGAAAAACACGAACGAGCGAGTGAGGCGGTATGAGCAGGCTTCTCAGGCTGGGTATCCTTTTGCTTCTGGTGTCCTGCGGCGGCACCGGCTCGGCGCCCGAAAACCTCGACAATGCCTGCGCGATTGTCGACCAGCGTCCGCGCTATCTGGCGGCGATGCAGGAGACGGAACGCAAATGGGGCGTTCCGGTGCCGGTGCAGATGGCGACGATCTACCAGGAATCGAAATTCATCGGCAATGCGCGCACGCCGCGGCGCTACGCGTTCGGGTTCATTCCGACGGGGCGGCAAAGTTCTGCCTACGGCTATTCGCAAGCGCTCGATGGCACCTGGGACGACTATGTCGCCTCCACCGGCCGCTTTGCCGCGCGGCGCAACAAGATGGACGATGCCGCGGATTTCCTCGGCTGGTACATGGACCAGACCGAACGCAAGCTCGGCATCTCGAAATGGGACGCCGAGAAGCAGTATCTCGCCTATCATGAAGGCCATGCAGGCTATGCGCGCGGCAGCCACAACGAGAAGGCCTGGCTGATGCGGGTGGCAAACGAGGTGGCGCACCGCGCCGACATGTATCAGCTGCAGCTGATCTCCTGCGGCAAGATCTGAGAGCTACTTGCCCGGCCTCTGACCGGACCGGATCTCGTCCTGGATCGAGAAAAGCGACGTTGCGTAGCTTTGGCCCACCACGAGAGGGCCGAGGATGACGGTTGTCTGGCCGCCCGCGTCGTCGGTCACGGTCCACTGGCGGAGCGTGACCGGCGCCGCCGAGAAGCCAAGCCTGATGGTGCCGAGTTCCGGGTGTTCGGGATCTTGCGCCGTCACCATGGTCAGGTCGCCCTCTTCGTCATGGCCCACGACCATCTTCGCGCGCGTCAGGTCGACCCGGTCGGCGAGGATGAGGTTCAGCGGCGTCCTCTTCAGCGGATATTGTTCCGGCGGCTGGTTCGACTTGCCATCGAAGACGGCGACCTGACCACCCGATGCCAGAACCAGCGTGCGGTCGGGCGGCGCGTATTCGAACCTCATCCGGCCGGGGCGGCGGATGTAGATATGGCCGCTCGAGGTCGAGCCGTCGGCATTGATCTGCTGGAAATCCGCCTCGGCCGTGGTCATGGCGTTGAAATAGTCCGAGATGGCCGAAAGCGGCAGCTTCGCGGCCAGGGCCGGGCCGGCACAAGCCAGCATCAGGATCGAGGCCAGGAGAAGGCGTGTCGGTTTCATGCGTTCAATCTAGAGGAGGCGGCAGGTCTTGCCATCCCTCTTCGGGATCACAATCCGCTCAGGGCCGCGTGAGGTGTGGGGGGATCGCGCGAGGGGTCAGTTCGCGCAGCGCTTGGCCGCCTCGTCGAGCGCGGCGGTGATGCCAAGAAGCGAGAACGTGTCCTTGGTCTGGGTGCCGCGCGCCGAACGGGCCGTCAGCGTCGCGGCGCTGCCGCCGCGCAGCGCCGCGACGATCTTGGCGTCATCCTCGGGCGAGCCCGACCAGGCCCATTCGCCGTCGGTGAAGAGGTCGAACTTGGTGCTGCCGACTTCCATCGCGACGGTCGAGCCGCCGGCAAAGGGATAGCCGCCGGTGAAGGACACCTCGCCGGTGGTCTTGCCGCCGCGGAAGCTCACGAAAAGCAGGATGTCGCCGCGCCGGACCGAAACCGCCTTGCCGTCCTTTGTGTTGACCGTCTCCTTGGGCGCCGAGACGCCCCAGCATTCCTTGGGGCTGTCCTCGACGAAGACGCTCCAGTCGGTGTTTGCGGCGACCCGGTTGGTCGACACCTGCGCCAGAGCGCCTGTCGTCATGCCGGCCACGAGAAGGGCAGCGCCCGTTGCACGCAAGATCGGAAAAGTCATCTGTTGCAGCCTCCAGCCGTCACTGCCTCGACCGTCCCGCGCAGCGCCGCTTTGCGCGGCAGTTTTCTCGTGCGGGAAGTCCGTAAACTCGATATGCACCTCTTAACGCAAATCCGACAGGGCCGAAAAGCCCCGGAGGCCATTTTTCGCGCAAAGGTGAGGACCATGACTGCAGTGCCGATGATCGAACTCTGGCGTGGCGGGATGCTCGAGAGCGTCCATGCCGGTCATGCCGTGGTCGTCGATGCGCAGGGCGCGGTGGTCGAGGCCTGGGGCGATCCGGAGGCCGTGATCTTCCCGCGGTCGTCCTGCAAGATGCTGCAGGCGTTGCCGCTTCTGGAAAGCGGTGCCGCCGATGCCGCCGGGCTCGGCACGCGCGAGCTTGCGCTGGCCTGCGCCAGTCACAACGGCGCCCACATCCATACACGCGGCGTGACGCGCTGGCTGGGCTCGCTCGGGCTCGGCGAAGACGATCTGCGCTGCGGTCCGCAGATGCCGGACGATCCCGAGGCACGCAAGGAGCTGATGTGTTCCGAGGACACGCCCTGTCAGGTGCACAACAACTGCTCGGGCAAACACGCGGGGTTTCTCACGCTCGGGCAGCATCTCGGGGCGGGACCGGAATATGTCGAGCCCGACCACCCGGTGCAGCGTGCCGTGCGCGCGGCCTTCGAGGAGGTGACCGGCGAAGCCTCGCCCGGTTTCGGGATCGACGGCTGTTCGGCGCCCAATTTCGCCACCTCGCTGCATGGGCTCGCGCGGGCGATGGCGCGGTTCGCGGCGGCCGGGGCGGAAGGCGGTGCGCGCGACGACGCAATGGTCCGCCTGCGCGAGGCAATGGTGGCTCATCCCGAGCTCGTCGCCGGCGAGGGGCGGGCCTGCACCAACCTCATGCGCGCGATGGGCGGGAAGGTCGCGGTCAAGACCGGGGCCGAGGCGGTTTTCGTCGCGATCCTGCCGGATGCGAAGCGCGGCATCGCGCTCAAGATCCTCGATGGCGGCACCCGGGCCTCCGAGGCTGCGATTACGGCGCTTCTGGTGCGGATGGGCGCGCTCGATGCAGGACATCCTGTGGTGGGGCGCTATCTGAGCGACCCGATCCGCAACCGTCGCGGCCTTTCGGTGGGCGAGTTGCGGCTTTCCCCGGGCTTCGCCGGCGCCTAGGCGGCGACGAACTCGTCTGCCGCGTATCCCTGGATGAAGAGCAGTGCGGTAAGGTCGCCGTGGTTAACGCGGATGTCGCACTGGGCGGCGACCGAGGGCTTGGCGTGCAGGGCGACACCGGCGCCGGCAAGGTGCAACATGCCAAGGTCGTTGGCCCCGTCGCCGACCGCGATCACGTCGGAATTCGCAAGGCCGAGGCGGGCACTGATCTGCGTCAGCGCCGCGATCTTGGCCTCGCGCCCGAGGATCGGGCGGGCAACCTCGCCGGTAAGCCGGCCCTCTGCGGCAACCAGCGTGTTGGCACGGTGTTCATCAAAGCCCAGATGCGCCGCGACGGCGGCGGTAAAGGCGGTGAACCCGCCCGAAACAAGCGCCGTGTGGCCGCCGCTTGCCTTCATCGTGGCGACGAGCGTGGCGCCCCCGGGCGCATAGGTGATGCGGTCGCGAAGAACCTGACCGATCACCTCTACAGGCAGGTCGCGCAGCAGGCCGACCCGTTCGATGAGCGCGCCTTCGAAATCCAGTTCGCCGTTCATCGCCCGGGCAGTGATCGCGGCGACGCGGGGGCCGACCCCGGCCATGTCGGCCAGTTCGTCGATGCATTCCTGTCCGATCATGGTGGAATCCATGTCGGCGATCAGCATCTTCCTGCGCCGCCCCCCGGCCGGCTGGATCACGAGGTCGAGCCCGAGCGTCTGCAACCCTTCCCAGACATCCCAGCGGTTCTCCGGCACCGTGGCAAGCTCGAACTCGGCCGCGATGCCGGGGTCGAGCCAGCGTGCCACGCCGCCGCCCCAGGCATCGCGCAGCGACTCGACGGCGGTGCGGTCGAGATTGGCGCGGGCCGGGTTGGCAAGAAGTGTCGCGATCTGCATGGCAAAGTTTCCGATAGTGGAGTCGGGCGTCGGTTTCCGTTGCCCAAGCGGCGCTCTAGAGCACTTTTCCTGCTTGTGCCAGTGCGCGCGACCCTCTATCTGCGGCGGCGGGACACCCCTCCCCAACGAGGGGCGCATATCTGGAAGGATACCAGCGATGGTGACGACGACCCCGGCCGCGCGGCCGGCAAATCCGCGCTTCTCCTCGGGCCCGTGCTCGAAGATCCCCGGCTTCTCCGTCGACATGCTCGCCGACGCGCCCCTGGGCCGGTCGCATCGCGCCGCCGTCGGCAAGACGAAGCTGAAGGAGGCCATCGACCTTACCCGCGAGATTCTGGGCGTGCCGGCGGCGTATCGCATCGGCATCGTGCCGGCGTCGGATACCGGCGCCGTCGAGATGGCGCTCTGGTCGCTGCTCGGCGCGCGCCCGGTCGAGATGCTGGCCTGGGAGAGCTTCGGCGAAGGTTGGGTGACCGACGTGGTCAAGCAGCTGAAGCTCGATGCCAGGGTGCAGAAGGCGCCTTATGGCGAGATCGTCGATTTCGCCAAGGTCGATTTCGACCGTGACGTGGTCTTTGCCTGGAACGGCACGACCTCGGGCGTGCGGGTGGCGAACGGCGACGCGATCCCGGCGAACCGTTCGGGCCTCACGATCTGCGATGCGACCAGCGCCGCCTTCGCGATGGAGCTGCCTTTCGACAAGCTCGATGTCGTCACCTTCTCCTGGCAGAAGGTGCTGGGCGGCGAGGGCGGGCATGGCGTGCTCATCCTCTCGCCGCGCGCGGTGGAGCGTCTGGAAAGCCATACCCCCGCCTGGCCGATGCCGAAGATCTTCCGCATGACCAAGGGCGGCAAGCTGATCGAGGGCATCTTTGCCGGCGAGACGATCAACACGCCGTCGATGCTCTGCGTCGAGGACTATCTCGTGGCGCTGAAATGGGCCAGGGCACTTGGCGGTCGCAAGGTGCTCATCGAGCGGGCCGAAGCAAACGCCAAGATTGTCGCCGATTTCGTCGCCTCGCATGACTGGATCACCAATCTGGCGGTCGATCCCGCGACCGCCTCGACCACTTCGGTCTGCCTCAGATTCACCGACGCGCGGATCCGCGACGGCGCCGCCTTTGCCAAGGCGGTGGCCAGGCGGCTCGAGAAGGAGGGCGTCGCGCTCGATGCCGGTGCCTATCGCGATGCGCCCCCGGGGCTTCGCATCTGGTGCGGCTCGACGGTCGAGGCTGCCGATCTCAGGGCCCTCATGCCCTGGATCGAATGGGCATTCGAGGCCGAGATCGACGCGCAGACGGTGGCGGCCTGAACGGCCGCCCCAAGAATTCCCCGAATTTCCGGAAATCAAGGAGCCTGTTGAAATGGCACCAAAAGTTCTCGTATCCGACAAGCTTTCGGAAACCGCCGTGCAGATCTTTCGCGACCGCGGCGTGGACGTGGATTACCTGCCCGACCTTGGCAAGGACAAGGACAAGCTCCTGGAGGTGATCGGTCAGTATGACGGCCTTGCCATCCGCTCGGCCACGAAAGTCACCGAAAAGCTGCTCGATCGTGCGACCAGGCTCAAGGTCATCGGCCGCGCCGGCATCGGGGTCGACAATGTCGATGTTCCCGCGGCCTCGAAGAAGGGCGTGATCGTCATGAACACACCCTTCGGCAACTCGGTCACCACGGCCGAACATGCCATCGCAATGATGTTCGCGGTTGCCCGGCAACTGCCCGAGGCATCGGACAGCACCCATGCCGGCAAGTGGGAGAAGAACCGCTTCATGGGGGTCGAGCTCTTCAACAAGACGCTCGGCGTCATCGGCGCGGGCAATATCGGCGGCATCGTCTGCGACCGGGCTCTCGGGCTGCACATGAAGGTCGTGGCCTACGACCCGTTCCTGAGCGAGGAGCGTGCCAGGCAGATGGGCGTGAGCAAGGTCGAGCTCGACGAACTTCTGGCGCGGGCCGATTTCATCACGCTGCATGTGCCGCTGACCGACAAGACCCGCAACATCCTGTCGAAGGAGAGCATCTCCAGGACGAAGAAGGGCGTGCGGATCATCAACTGCGCGCGCGGCGGCCTGGTCGACGAAGCGGCGCTGGCCGAGGCGCTGAAGTCGGGCCATGTTGCCGGCGCGGCCTTCGATGTCTTCGAGGTCGAGCCCGCAACCGCATCGCCGCTCTTCCATCTGCCGAATGTCGTCGTCACGCCGCATCTCGGCGCCTCCACGACCGAGGCGCAGGAAAACGTGGCGCTGCAGGTCGCCGAGCAGATGGCGGACTATCTTCTGACCGGCGCGGTGCAGAACGCACTCAACATGCCGTCGGTCACCGCCGAGGAAGCGGCCATCATGGGGCCCTGGCTGAAGCTCGCCCAGCATCTCGGCGCCTTTGCCGGCCAGATGACCGACGAGCCGGTGACGGCGATCAACATCCTCTATGACGGCTCGGTCGCGAAGATGAACCTGCAGGCGCTGAACTGTGCCGCCATTGCCGGGATCATGAAGGCGACCAACCCCGACGTGAACTTGGTCTCGGCGCCGATCATCGCCAAGGAACGCGGGATCCAGATCTCGACCACGCAGCAGGAAAAGGCGGGTGTCTTCGACGGCTACATGAAGCTTACCGTGGTGACGGACAGGCGCGAACGGTCCATCGCGGGCACCGTCTTTTCCGACGGCAAGCCGCGCTTCATCCAGATCAAGGGCATCAACATCGACGCCGAGATCGGGGCGCATATGCTCTATACGACGAACGAGGATGTGCCGGGGATCATCGGCGCGCTCGGCCAGACGATGGGCGAGAGCGGTGTCAACATCGCGAACTTCACGCTTGGCCGGTCATCGCGCGGCAAGGATGCAATCGCGCTTCTCTATGTCGACGATCCGATCCCGCAGCCGGTGATCGACAGGCTGATGAAGACCGGGCTCTTCCGGCAGGTGAAGCCGCTCGCCTTCGATATCGGCTGAGGGAAAGGGCCGGCCCGGCGGGGACCGGCCCTACATTCGTCACCGGCGATACAGGCGTCTCAGGCGTAGAGAGCCGGGACCCCGAGACGGGCATGCATCCGGTTCACCGTGTCCTTGTCGAACCCGAGCGCGGTGGCCAGCTGGTGCAGGTATTGCGCCTCGTTCCGGTTGTCGAGGTCGATCGCCATGACCGACATCGAATAGATCTGCGGTTCAAGCCCGCGCGGGACCTGCCGCGCAAGGCCCTGGACATCGATCGGCGCCCGCATCTCGGCATCGACAAAGTTCTTCTCCTCGGCCGAGACCTCGCCGAGGTTGTCGATCAGCTTGCGTTGTTCGCTGGCGTCGATCTTGCCATCGGATTTGGCGGCCTGGATCATCGCCCTGAGCATGAGCCCGGCGACCGCCTCCTGGTCGCGGCTGGGCGCGAGATCGGGTTCGCCGCGGTTGCCGAGCGACTGGTTGAGAAGATCGCCGAAGCCGCCGCCCCCCGATGCGCCGCCCGATGCGCCGCCGGCAAGCCCGCCAAGCAGGCCACCGAGGAGATCGCCGAGACCGCCGCCGCCCGAACCCTGGCCGAGCCCCTTGATGAGGTCGTCGAGCCCGCCGCCCGAAGTCGACGGGCGGCTCGTGGCCACGTTGCCGCCGGACTGGCCGGGGGCGTAGCGGCCAAGCTCGTTCATGAGATCGCCGAGGCCGCCGCCCGTGCCGCCGGGCATGCTGCCGCCACCGGCCTGGCCGGTTTGCGCGGCGCGGTCGGTGCGGCCACCGAGAAGATCGCCGAGAATATTGTCGAGCCCGCCTCCGGCGCCGCCCGCCGTCGAGTTGCCGGGCGAATGCGCGCCGCCGAAGACGCCGCCACCGCCGGCCGAGGTCGTGCCCCTGCCGCCGGCCTTCTGCACCATGCTGGTCACGCCCTTGGCAACCACGACGCCGATCGCGACTTTCGCCAAAGTACCCATGAGACTCATCTGACACCCCCCTTGGTTAGGTCGGGCAAGCCTAGCGTGGCGACCTTCGATGGAAAGGGGAAAATCCCGCCCGTCGCCTCACGCCGGCGTCGCGCAAAGCCAGACACCGCCCTCGGGGCGCAGGGTCAGGATCAGCGCGGGCTCCGGGTCGCGGCCCGCCACGGGCTCGAAGCGGAAGCGCGCGAGAAGCGTGGCGAGGATGATCGTCGCCTCCTGCAGGGCGAAGGAGGCGCCGATGCAGATGCGCGGTCCGCCGCCAAAGGGCAGGTAGGCGAAACGGTCGATGCGGTCGGGATCGAGGAAGCGGTCGGGATCGAAGCGGTCGGGATCGGGCCAGAGCAGGTGGTTGCGGTGGAGCGCGTAGATCGGCAGCATCACCGTATCGCCGCGCCGGATCTCGCGCCCGCAGAGCCTGTCGGGCCCGCGTGCGGTGCGCGACAGGAAGGCCGCGGGCGGATAGAGGCGCAGCGTTTCGTCGATGATGCGGCGGCAGAGCGACAGGGCGGGAAGGTCTGTCACCTGCGCCGCGCGGTTGCCGAGCACGGCGCTCGCCTCGGCACGGGCGCGAATCTGGATCGACGGATCGAAGGCGCAGAGGTAGAGCGCCCAGGCCAGCGTCAGCGCCGTCGTCTCGTGGCCGGCCACGATGAAGGTCAGGAGATTGTCGCGCAGTTCCGCCGTGCTCATGCGGCGCCCGGTCTCTGGGTCGGCGCCCTCCAGGAGCAGATCGAGCAGGTCCGGCGGAAGCGACGGGCCGGTGCCGCGGCGCTCGGCGATGGCGCGGTCCGCCATGCTGCGCATGGTGCGCAGCACAGGCCCGGCGCGAAGCCGCGACAGCCGCGGCACCCAGGTGGGCGCGCCGATGATGTCGAGAAGCGAGACCTTGGCGGTCGTGTCGATATAGGCGTTGATCGCGCGATGGACCTCGGCGCGGTCGAAGGCCGGTGTGCCTGAAAGCGTCACATCGGCGATGACCTCGAAGGTGGCGGTCACCATCTCGTCGAAGAGGTTGGCCTGGCGCCCGGCGGTCTGTCCGATCCGGCGGGCCGCGCGTTCGGCGGCGGCGGTCATGACCGGGGCCAGCGCCTCGACGTGGCGCGGGGAAAAGGCCGGGGCGGCGGCGCGGCGCTGCCAAAGCCAGTGAGCGCCCTCGGCGACGAACAGGCTTTCGCCGATTGCGGGCCGCAGGATCAGCTTCGTCACGTCGGATTTCGGGTAGGTCCCGAGCGCGTCCTTGAGGATGCGGCGGTTCGCGCCCGGGTCCATCACCATGTGCCAGCGCTTCACCGTGCGGCCCGAGACCATCGGCTGACGGGTCGCGATCTCGGGGATGAGCTCCAGAAGGTTGCGCCGCGCGGTGCCGAGCGTCTCCATCACGCCGAGCGGCCGGGAGGCGAGCGGCACGCGCACGGGCAGGGCGGTCGGGTCGCGGGGCGTCGCCGGCTGGTCCATCTGGTCGATCCTTCGCAGAGGACTATAGCGCCTCTTGCCCGCTTCGCCAGCGCGGCAGAGCGGCGGCACATTGCTCCGGCCGCCGTGCTCGGCTATGGCTGGGGTGGCGAATGGGGGTATGGCGATGCTGCGCAGCGTGTTCGGTCTCTTGGTGTCGGTGGCGCTTCTTGCCGGCTGCGGCGGCAACGATCTCAGCCAGCCGCCGAAGGATTTCGGCGACTTCCGGCTCGGCTACAACATCGTGGTGGCCAAGAACGCCAAGCCCGTCGGCCCCTCGCGTCAGGCCAGTGCCGAAGAGTGGGAGGCGGTTCTGAAGAAGGCGGTCGGCGACCGCATGGGCCGCTATCAGGGCGACAAGCTCTATCACATCGGCATCGGCGTCGATGCCTATGCGCTGGCGATTCCGGGAATCCCGGTGGTGCTGTCGCCGAAATCGGTTCTGGCGATCACCGTCAACGTCTGGGACGACACGGCGCAGCGCACCGTCAACGCAGAGCCCAAGCAGTTCAACGTCTTCGAGCGGCTCTCGGGCGAGACGGTCGTCGGCTCGGGTCTCACCCAGTCACGCGAGCAGCAGATGGAAAATCTGGCGACGAATGCGGCAAGGATCATCAACGACTGGCTGGTCGAGAACAAGGCCTGGTTCACGCCCGAGGCGGTGGCGGCGCGCGCCGCCCTCGCCGCCGCCGGCGGCGCGGGTGCGGGGGCGCGGGTGGCACCGCAGACAGCCCCTGCCGCAGCCCCCGCGACTGCCCCTGCCACGGCCCCTGTCGCCCCGGCCAACTGACGCTTGATTTTTCGCCCTCCAGCCAATAGGTAGCGCGCGATAGTGATCGGGGCGGTATGCCCCCCCAGCGACGAGGCGGCCGCGAGATGGCAAAGGCAAAGTTTGAACGTACGAAACCGCATGTGAACATCGGGACGATTGGTCACGTTGACCATGGCAAGACGACGCTGACGGCGGCGATCACGAAGTATTTCGGCGATTTCAAGGCCTATGACCAGATCGACGCGGCGCCGGAGGAGAAGGCGCGGGGGATCACGATCTCGACGGCGCATGTGGAATACGAGACGCCTGCGCGGCACTACGCGCATGTGGACTGCCCCGGCCACGCCGACTACGTGAAGAACATGATCACGGGTGCGGCGCAGATGGACGGTGCGATCCTCGTGGTGAACGCGGCGGACGGTCCGATGCCGCAGACGCGCGAGCATATCCTGCTCGGCCGCCAGGTCGGCATTCCCTACATGGTGGTCTATCTGAACAAGGTCGACCAGGTGGATGACGAGGAGCTTCTGGAACTGGTGGAGATGGAGGTGCGCGAGCTTCTGTCGTCCTACGACTATCCGGGCGACGACATTCCGATCGTGAAGGGCTCGGCCCTGGCGGCACTGGAAGGGCGCGACGCGGAGATCGGCGAGAACTCGATCCGGGCGCTGATGGAGGCGGTGGACAGCTACTTCCCGACGCCGGAGCGGGCGGTTGACCAGCCGTTCCTGATGCCGATCGAGGACGTGTTCTCGATCTCGGGTCGCGGCACGGTGGTGACGGGCCGTGTCGAGCGCGGGGTGATCAACGTCGGCGACGAGATCGAGATCGTGGGCATCCGTGCGACGCAGAAGACGACCTGCACGGGCGTGGAGATGTTCCGCAAGCTTCTCGACCGCGGCGAGGCGGGCGACAACATCGGCGCGCTTCTGCGCGGGATCGACCGTGACGGCGTCGAGCGTGGCCAGGTGCTGTGCAAGCCGGGTTCGGTGAAGCCGCACACGAAGTTCGAGGCCGAGGCCTATATCCTGACCAAGGAGGAGGGCGGGCGGCACACGCCGTTCTTCGCCAACTACCGCCCGCAGTTCTACTTCCGCACGACGGACGTGACCGGGACGGTGAAGCTTCCGGCCGGCACCGAGATGGTGATGCCGGGCGACAACCTGAAGTTCGAGGTCGAACTCATCGCGCCGATCGCGATGGAGGAAAAGCTCCGCTTCGCCATCCGCGAAGGCGGCCGCACCGTCGGCGCAGGCGTCGTCGCGAAAATCATCGAGTAATCCGGTCCTGAACGGATTTCTGCAAGGGCCGCCTTCGGGCGGCCCTTCGCACTACAAGCCTGCCGGCGGCGCCCTCCGTTTGCGGGCTTGACCGAGCGCCGCCCGATCCCGTAAGCAACGGACGGCCCGGGCGGGTATGGTGAAATGGTATCATGAGAGCCTTCCAAGCTCCAGGTGCGGGTTCGATTCCCGCTACCCGCTCCAGCCTCCGGGCATCGCTTCTCTCGCACCCTGGCCACTGCGTTCCCCGGCGGGTTGAGTGACGCCTCGGGGCGCTGTAAGCGGGGCCAAAGGAGAGCGCGATGCCTGTGTTCCTGTCGACAGAAGAGGCTGGCTTCGAACCGGCGTTCCAGGCGCTCCTCGGTGCCAAGCGCGAGGATGCGCCCGATGTGAATGCGGCCGTGTCCGGCATCATCGCCGATGTCCGGGCGCGCGGCGACGCGGCCCTGTCCGATCTGACGCGGCGCTTCGACAGGCTCGCGCTCGAGCCCGGCGCGTTCGCCTTTTCGGCGGCCGAGATCGCGGCGGAGATCGCGCGGGTTCCGGATGCGGAACGCGCGGCCCTCGAACTCGCGGCCGAGCGGATCCGCGCCTACCACGAGCGCCAGATGCCCGAGGATGCGCGGTGGACGGACGGCGCGGGCGCCGAGCTTGGCTGGCGCTGGACGCCGGTCGCGGCGGCGGGGCTCTATGTGCCGGGCGGGCTTGCCTCCTATCCGTCCTCGGTCCTGATGAACGCGATCCCGGCGCGGGTGGCGGGTGTCGAACGGCTGGTGATCTGTTGCCCGACGCCGGATGGCGCAGTGAACCCGCTGGTCTTGCTCGCGGCGCAGCTCGCCGGAGTCGATACGGTCTACCGGATCGGCGGGGCCCAGGCGATCGCCGCGCTGGCCTACGGGACCGAGACGATCGAGGCGGTAGACAAGATCACCGGCCCCGGCAATGCCTATGTGGCGGCGGCCAAGCGCCAGGTCTTCGGGCGCGTCGGCATCGACATGATCGCGGGGCCCTCGGAAATTCTCGTCATTGCCGACGGCGACAACGATCCCGACTGGATCGCGCTCGACCTGCTCAGTCAGGCGGAACATGACGACAGCGCCCAGGCGATCCTCGTTGCGACCGATGCGGGCCTTGCCCGGGCGGTGGCCGATGCCGTGGCGCGGCGCCTCGAGACTCTGGACCGGCGCGCGATCGCCGGCGCAAGCTGGCGCGACTTTGGCGCGGTGATCGTGGCGCGGGATCTGGCCGAGGCGGCGGCGCTTTCGAACCGGGTCGCGCCCGAGCATCTGGAGCTTTGCGTTGCAGACCCGGAGGCGCTCCTGCCAGCGATCACCCATGCCGGTGCGATCTTCCTCGGACGCTGGACGCCGGAGGCGATCGGGGACTACGCTGGCGGGCCGAACCATGTGTTGCCGACCGCGCGTTCGGCGCGGTTTTCAAGCGGGTTGAGTGTCATGGACTTTCTGAAGCGGACGACCCTGGCGCGCATGACGCCGGCAGCTCTCGCGGCGATCGGGCCAGCGGCCGAGTGCCTTGCCTTCTCGGAAGGTCTCGAGGCGCACGGGCTGTCGGTGCGGGCGCGGCTCGCCCGGTTGAACCATGGAGAGAGCGCATGAGCCGGATCTGCCAGATCGAGATCGACGACACCGGGTTGCCGACACCGACGCGGGAAATCGAGCAGGAGCGCCGGGTCGCGATCTTCGATCTTCTCGAGGACAACAGCTTTGCCCTGCCCGCGCACAATGGCGCTCCGCAGCCCGAGGGCCCGTTCCGGCTTGACCTCGCCATTCGCGAAAAGCGGCTGGTGTTCGATCTCTCGCGCGAGAACGGGGAACGGGTCGGCGAGATCCATCTGTCGCTCGGCCCGTTCCGACAGGTGGTCAAGGACTACTTCCAGATCTGCGAAAGCTACTTCGATGCCGTGAAGCGGCTGCCCACGGCGCAGATCGAGGCGATCGACATGGCACGGCGCGGCATTCACAACGAGGGCGCGCGGGTATTGCAGGAGCGACTCGAGGGCAAGGCCGAGCTCGATATCGACACTGCGCGGCGCCTCTTCACCCTCATCTGCGTCCTGCATTTCGGAGGGTGATCGTGGCAGGGGAGGGGATGCCGAACTCTGTTCTGTTCTGCTGCGATCACAATGCGGTCCGTTCGCCGATGGCGGAAGGCATGATGAAGAAGTTCTATGGGCACGCCTGCTATGTGCAGTCGGCCGGGGTCAAGAACGACATCGAGATCGACGGCTTTTCGGTTGCGGTGTGCAAGGAACTCGGGATCGAACTGTCGCGGCACCGGTCGCGCAGCTTCGAGGAAATGCAGCAGTGGGGCGACGATCTGGGCCAGTTCGACCTGGTGATCGCGCTCTCGCCGGCAAGCCAGCGTCAGGCGCTGGAACTGACGCGGTTCTTCCACCTCGATGTCGAATACTGGCCGGTCATGGACCCCTCGGGCATCGGCGAGACGCGCGAGGCGCGGCTTGCCGCCTATCGGCAGGCACGCGACCAGATCAAGGCCCAGCTCATCCGCCGCTTCGGCCCGCCGCATGATCAGGACGACGATGGCGCATGAGAGGCGCGGGGGACGCCCGGCAGCTCAGGGGGTGCCGGGCCCGGCGAGCAGGATCTCGGTGCCCCATTCCGCGCAGGCGGCCTCGATTCCGGCGGGCAGCGGGCCATCGGTGAAGAAGGCATCGATCTCGGCGAGCGAGGCGATCCGTGCCGGGGCGCTGCGCGAGAACTTGGTGTGATCGGCGACCAGAAAGGTCCGGCGCGCGCATTCGAGGATTGCCTTGCTTACGCTCACTTCCTGAATGTCGAAGTCGAGCATGTCGCCGTCGCGGTCGAGGGCCGAACAGCCGATGACGGCGAGGTCGAACTTGAACTGGCGGATCGTGGTTTCGGCAAGATTGCCGATCAGGCCACCGTCGGAGCGGCGCAGGTGACCGCCGGTCACGACGATCTCGCAGTCCGGATTGCCGGCAAGGATGTTCGCGACGTTCATGTTGTTCGTCACGATCATGAGCCCGCTGTGTTCGAGCAGTTCGCGCGCGACCGCCTCGGTCGAGGTGCCGATGTTGAGAAACAGCGACACACCGTTCGGGATGCGCTCGGCGCAGGCCCTGGCGATCGCGGCCTTGGCGGCCGGGTTGAGCCAGCGCCGCTCCTCGTAGCGGATGTTTGTCGTGTTCGACGGCAGGATCGCGCCGCCGTGCACGCGTTCGAGACGCCCGGTCCCGGCAAGGTCGGTGAGGTCGCGGCGGATGGTCTGCAGCGTCACGCCGAAATGACTGGCCAGCCCTTCGACCGTGACCTTGCCGTCGCGGCGGGCGATCTCGAGAATCTCGGGGTGGCGAAATGTCTGCGACAAGCGGCTCACTTTCTTTGGGACCGTCATCAACCGTGGCGGCAAGGGTAGCTTCGTGCGCGCGATCCGGGCAAGTGCGCAAATCTCTGGGCGTAGCGTCGATCACGTCGCGGTCGATCCGAACGCAGACAGTCAGCTTGTGCGAGATTCGTCGCTCAAGATCGGAAACCTGCACGAAAGCGAACCATAACGAACGCAAACTTATTGCGATCATGTTCGTTCTGGCGCATATCAGGCGCAGGGTGTCCCTTTCGAGGGGGCGAGGGAGAGGCATTGACGCAGTCTTCTGACACCGCAACGGTCGATCTCTTCATCATCGGCGGCGGCATCAACGGATGCGGCATCGCCCGGGATGCGGCCGGGCGCGGCCTGTCGGTCGTGCTGGCCGAGAGGAACGACCTCGCCTCGGCGACGTCCTCGGCCTCGACCAAGCTTTTCCACGGCGGCCTGCGCTATCTGGAGTATTTCGAGTTCCGGCTCGTGCGCGAGGCACTGATCGAGCGGGAAGTGCTGTTGCGGGCGATGCCGCATATCAGTTGGCCGATGCGCTTCGTGCTGCCCTATCACGAGGACATGCGCTTCGATACCGAAACGCCGACATCGAAGCTGCTGAGCATGTTCGTTCCCTGGATGCGCGGGCGCCGGCCTGCCTGGCTGATCCGCCTTGGCCTTTTCCTCTATGATCATCTCGGCGGGCGGGAGGTCCTTCCCGGCACCGCGACGCTGTCGCTCGCCGGCACGCCCGAGGGTCGGCCGCTGAACCCGCGCTTCCGGAAGGCCTATGAATATTCGGATTGCTGGGTCAACGATTCCAGGCTTGTGGTTCTCAATGCCCGCGATGCCGAAGCCCGTGGCGCCCGGATCCGGACCCGGACCGAGGTAATCTCGGCCACGCGCGCGGAAAAGCTCTGGCGCGTCGAGACCCGCGACACGGCAACCGGCGAGACATCGGTCACCCTGGCGCGGATGCTGGTCAACGCCGGCGGACCCTGGGTGGGCGAGATCATCCGGTCGAGGGTGCATGTCGCATCGCGCGACGGCATCAGGCTGGTGCGCGGTTCGCATATCGTGACGCGGCGGCTCTACGATCACGACAAGTGCTACTTCTTTCAGGGCTCCGACGGGCGGATCATCTTTGCCATCCCCTACGAGACGGATTTCACCCTGATCGGCACCACGGATGCGGAACACGAGGACCCGTTCACGAAGCCGGTCTGCACACCGGAAGAGCGCCGCTATCTGATCGATTTCGCGAACCGCTACTTCGCCAAGGCCATCGGCGACGAGGATATCGTCTGGAGCTATTCGGGTGTGCGCCCGCTCCACGACGATGGCGCGAGCAGCGCGACCGCCGCCACGCGCGACTATACGCTCAAGGTCGATGCCGGTGGCGGGGCGCCGATCCTGAGCGTCTTCGGCGGCAAGATCACCACCTATCGCCGGCTCGCCGAGGGCGCGCTCGAGAGGATCGGCGTGCATCTGGAGGTGCCGGGCGGACCCTGGACGGCCGGAGCACCGCTGCCGGGCGGCGATTTCGCGGTCGACGGGTTCGAAGCGCTCGTGGCCGATCTCGGCGCGCGTTTCGGCTTTCTCGACCCGTTCACCACCCGTCGCCTTGCGCGATCCTACGGAACCGAGGCGGCGCAGGTTCTGGGCGGGGCCGGGACAGCCGGCGACCTCGGCCGCGATTTCGGCGCCGGGCTTACCGAAACCGAGGTGGCCTGGCTCATGGACAAGGAATTCGCCCGGACGGCGGAGGATGTGCTGTGGCGGCGCAGCAAGCTCGGGCTCAGGCTCGACGCGGCCCAGGCGGAGGATCTCGGCAAGTGGATGGCGGCGCGGACGCTTTCCGCCACAGCCACGGCGGAATGAAAGGGCAGATCAGGTGACGCCGGAACTGACAGGCGTATCGCAGGCGGCGCACGCGCGGGCGCATGGCCTTGAAACCGACCTGACGCACACGAACGGCAGGATGAACGCCCTGCCAGCCCGGCCAGGGAGTGCGGCACGCTCGCTCTGCGCGAAAAGCTCGAGAACGAGACGCCCACGCCCGAAACCGTCTGCTATGATACGCTGATCAAGCCCGGGCAGCAGGGTGACAAGGGTCGGGGCCCGGGAATGGGGCCCCTCCGCCACCGCGGATCCGGCGGGCGTGACCCGGCCGCCGGAGCAGGGGACAGGACCGACTTCAGGAAGAACGCCGATGACCCAGATACTTGCCATCGACCAGGGCACCACCTCGACGCGGGCGCTCCTCTTTGACGGCGATCTTTCCGTCCTCGCCTCGGCGCAGGAAGAATTCCCCCAGCACTATCCCGCAAGCGGCTGGGTCGAGCACGATCCCGACGATCTCTGGAAGACGGCCGTCGCCACCTGCCGCGAAGCGATCCGTTCGGCGGGAACCGCGGCGGGCGCGATCGCCGCGATCGGCATCACCAACCAGCGCGAAACCACCATCGTCTGGGACCGCAAGACGGGCCGGGCGTTGCACAACGCGATCGTCTGGCAGGACCGGCGCACCGCGGATCTGTGCAGGACACTGAAGGCGGAAGGCTTCGAGGAGACCGTGACCGACCGGACGGGCCTGCTGCTCGATCCCTATTTCTCGGGCACCAAGCTCGTCTGGCTGCTCGACCGTATCGATGGCGCGCGCGCGCGTGCCGAGGCGGGCGAGCTTCTCTTCGGGACCGTCGACAGCTGGCTGGTCTGGAACCTGACCGGCGGCCGGGCGCATGTCACCGATGCCACCAATGCCGCGCGCACATTGCTCTACGATATCCGCAAGGGGCGCTGGTCGAAAACCATCTGCGACCGGCTCGGCATCCCGATGGCGATGCTGCCCGAGGTCCAGGACTGTGCGGCGGCGTTCGGGGAAACGCACCCCGATCTCTTCGGCCGGCCGATCCCGATCCTCGGCATGGCCGGCGACCAGCATGCGGCCACGCTCGGCCAGGCCTGTTTCCAGCCGGGAATGATGAAGTCGACCTACGGGACCGGCTGCTTTGCGCTGCTCAACACCGGCGAGACACCGGTGCGCTCGGCCAACCGGCTTCTCACGACGATCGCCTATCAGCTTGACGGCAAGCCGACCTATGCGCTCGAAGGCTCGATCTTCGTCGCCGGTGCGGTCGTGCAGTGGCTGCGCGACGGGCTGAAGCTCATCCGCCACGCCAGCGAGACGCAGGGCCTCGCGGAGCGCGCCGACGCCGGACAACAGGTGATGCTGGTGCCCGCCTTCACCGGACTCGGCGCGCCTTACTGGAACAGCGAAAGCCGGGGGGCGATCTTCGGCCTCACGCGCAACTCCGGGCCCGCGGAACTGGCGCGGGCGGCGCTTGAAAGCGTCGGCCATCAGACGCGGGACCTTCTTGATGCGATGCGCGCCGACTGGACGCTTGGTGGCGGCAGGACGGCGCTGCGCGTCGACGGCGGCATGAGTGCCTCTGCCTACACGATGCAGTTCCTGGCCGACATCATCGATGCCCCGGTCGAACGCCCGCGGATTCTCGAAACCACCGCCATGGGTGCGGCCTGGCTCGCCGGTCAGAAGGCGGGGGTGCTGCCGGGGATGCAGGACTTCGCCGCGCGCTGGCGGGCCGATGCGCGGTTCGACCCGTCGATGTCGGCAGGAGAACGCGATCGACGCCATGCGGCCTGGAAGCGGGCCGTCGCGGCGACGCTGGACTTTGCGGGGTGAGATGCGTCACGGCACCCCCAGAGCCTCGCGTCGTCCGCATGTTCGGCCCGCGCAATGGCATGAACCGCGCGACGCCGGTCTTCCCTGACGAAGTGGTCAGGGTGAGGATGTGCAGCGGCTCCAGGGCCCCGCACGAGGGGGCACGTCGAAACCCCGGTCGCTGCGCCGGGAGATGGCACAAGCGGCGGCACGCGGTCTCGCCAGCCGCGCGTCCTTGAGGAAACCGACGGTCTCAAACGATGGGGACCAGCCGTCAGCGGTGTCTCCTCGCTGCTCGCAACGGCAAGCGCCCTCACAGCATGGGTTGCGGGGGCGCTTTCGTGAGCGCCGTTATCCTCGTTGAATCAATGCCCTCGCCGTGCCATTGATGAATTGCGGTGCAGCCACTTCTGCCCGTGGGGCGTGGAATCCCCTCGTTGCGCAGCTCGGTCGATTTATCGGCCAGGTGACCGCTGAGCATGTCCAGGCGCATGCTAAGGGTGGCGGTGCCCCGGGCTACGCTTGGGGATTCCGACACCCGGCCTTGACCCGGGACAGCCTCTCACCAAGACGGAGGCTGCGCCCATGGACGAAACCGACATACATCGCCAACGGCCCCAGATCACCGGCAACGCCGGGTTGAATTACGCCGCGTGGCAGCTTTCGCGGCGGGGCTGGCACGTCATGCCAACCATCCGCAACGCGCGCGGAACACTATCAAAGGAGACCGGGCGATCGGTCAGCTAGCGGCAGCTTTGCGGCAAGCGTTTGCTGACGGAACTGAACTTCTCTAACCAATTGAAAATATTGGCGGATGAGGTGGGATTCGAACCCACGGAACCTTTCGGTTCGCTGGTTTTCAAGACCAGTGCCTTAAACCGCTCGGCCACTCATCCGTTGTCTCGCGTCTCTCGGTGGCCGGCGTGCCCTGCGCTGCGGTGCTGCCGGTGCCGGTTCTGGACGGGATCGCGCGACCGGCATCTCCCTAGCGCGCCGGGCGCGTTCGGGCAAGGCCGCAGCCTGCCGTTCGCCCCCGCCCCCGGTGATCACGCAAAGGTGGCATGCCGATTTCCGCTGGCGCGGCGCGCCGGCCTTTCCTTGACTGGGGCAAATCGCTACAATGCCGCGCAAGCGCAGCATGGCGCGCAGATCGGGCACCGGGCCGGGGCGCTGAGGGCGGCGCGCGGCCCCAATCGTATTCAGGCAAAAGCGCGGCGTGACAGTCCGCGCGGGAAATCGGGGGCATAGATGGTGAGGCAGGGCAGGTTGGTTCTGATGACCGCTGCGGCGGTCCTGGCGCTGTCGGGCTGCGAGGACGGAAAGAACCCGTTCGCGGCAAAGTCGGCGACAGGCGGCGGCAACGTTCTTGCGCCCAACGAACAGCTCGCCCTGAACGGCGAGGCCGAACAGGAAGCGCCGGGCGTCTTCAAGTATGAGGGAGAGGGGCTCTGGGATGGGCGTCCCTCGCTCGGCGGCGTTTGGGTCGCGCATGCCTCGGTGAAGGATCCCGAGCGCGTCATGATCCGCAACACCAAGAACGGCAAATCCGTCGTCGGGGCGCTTTTCCGGCGGGAACGGAACAATCCCGGACCCGCACTGCAGGTCTCTTCCGATGCGGCCGAGGACCTTGGCCTGCTCGCCGGTGCGCCGACCGAGCTCAGCGTCGTGGCTCTGCGCAAGGTCGAAGCCCCGGCGCCCGCGGAGACGACCGCTGCCGACGCGGCCATGGCCGCGGGGGCGACCGCCCAGGTCGAGCCCATGGCGGGTGAAACGGCGGGCGATGGCGCGATCCCGAGCGGCGCCGCCGATGCCACCGTTGTCGAGGCGATGCCCGACGAGACTGCCGCGCCGGCTCCGAAGAAGGGCTTTCTTGCCAGGCTCTTCGGCAAGAAGAAACCGGACCCGGCCATGAGTGTGACGACCGATGAGCCGGTTGCCGCCGATGGTATCGCCGCGGCCCCGATCGAGCAGACCTCGCTCGATCAGGTGCAGTCGACCGCAGCCGCCGGCATCGCCGCGGCCGAGGCCGGGAAAGCGCCGGCAGCCCCGGCAACGGCGCTGAAGCGCCCCTATGTCCAGATCGGCATCTTCAGCGTCGAGGCGAACGCCAAGCGCGCCGCCGGGCAGATGGAGGCCAAGGGGCTTCGCGCCAGCGTCGTGGCCGACGAGAGCCAGGGCAAGAGCTTCTGGCGGGTGATCGTCGGGCCGGCGGAGAACGGTGACGCCCTTGCGGCCCTGCAGGCACAGATCCGGAACGCCGGCTACCCCGACGCCTATCCCGTCTCGAAATAGGAAAGGACCCGGCGCGAGATGATCCGGCTGGCGGCGTTCATTCTTCTCTGCCTCGCGGCGGCCCTGCCGGCGCGGGCCTTCGATACCCGAGCCGGCGCTGCCTGGGTCTATGACCTGACGACCGATACGGTGCTTCTGGAAAAGAACGCCAACGAAAAGCTGCCGCCGGCCTCGATGTCGAAGCTCATGACCGTCAACATGCTCTTCGAGGCACTGCGCGCCGGGCGGGTGCGGCTCGACGACCGGTTTCCGGTTTCGGCCCATGCGAAGTCGATGCAGGGCTCGACGATGTTTCTCAACGAGAACGACCGGCCGACGGTCGAGGAGCTGATCAAGGGGATCATCGTGCTTTCCGGCAACGATGCCTGCGTCGTTGTCGCCGAAGGTCTGGCCGGGACCGAGGAGGAGTTCGCCAAGAAGATGAACGAGCGCGCCCGCGCGATCGGCATGAACGACAGCACCTTCGCCAATGCCTCGGGTTGGCCGCATCCGAACCAGCGGATGAGCATGCATGATCTCGGCATTCTCGCCGTGCGCCTGATCCGCGAATTCCCCGAGTATTACGGCTATTTCTCGATCAGGGAGTTTCCCTACGACGGGCGTGCGCCCGACAACCGCTTCAATCGCAATCCGGTCCTGGCGCTCGGGATCGGCGCTGACGGGCTGAAGACCGGCCATACCGAGGAAAGCGGCTTCGGCCTCGTGGGCTCGGCGGTCCAGAACGGGCGGCGGATCGTCTTCGTGCTGACCGGTCTCGCAAGCGCGCAGGAACGCTCGCAGGAGGCCGAGCGCGTGGCCAACTGGGCCTTTCGCGAGTTCGCGCAGAAGACGGTCGCCGTGAAGGGAACCCGCGTGGCCGAGGCCGATGTATGGCTGGGCTCGGTGTCGCGCGTGGGGCTGGTGGTCAAGGACGACCTTTCGCTCCTCGTTCCCTCCTCGGTGCATGACAAGCTGCGGGCCGAGGTCCGATTCTCGGCGCCGCTTCTCGCGCCGCTGGCCGAGGGGCAGGAGGTTGGCGAGATGGTCGTCGACGTGCCGGGCATGCCCGCCATGACGGTCCCGGTCGTGACCGAGGCCGCGGTCGCCAAGGGTGGCTTCGCGATCCGGCTGCGCGCCGCGCTCGGCATCCTCACGAAGAGGCTCATGGCCGAGATCGGAAGCTGACGCGGCCGATGTTCATCACCTTCGAAGGCATCGACGGCTCTGGCAAGTCAACGCAGGCGCGGCTTCTGGCCGAACATCTGCGGGCGGCGGGACACGACGTGGTGCTGACGCGGGAGCCGGGCGGAAGCGCCGGGGCCGAGGAGATCCGCCGGCTCGTGCTCGAGGGCGATCCGGACCGATGGTCGGCAGAGACCGAGATCCTGCTCTTCACCGCGGCGCGGCGCGACCATCTGGAGCGGCTGATCGAGCCGGCGCTGGCCGCCGGGCGCGTCGTCATCTCGGACCGTTTCGCGGATTCGACGCGGATGTATCAGGGCCTCTCGCGCGGGGATCTGAGGGCGCTTGTCGACCGGCTGCACGAGATGCTGATCAAGCGGGAACCCGATCTGACCTTCGTGATCGACCTCGATCCCGATCTCGGGCTGTCCCGTGCGCGCGGGCGCAACGGGCACGAGGAGCGGTTCGAGGATTTCGGCGCCGGGTTGCAACGCCGGATGCAGGCGGGATTCCGCGCCCTCGCCGAGGAGTTTCCGGCGCGTTGCAGGCTCGTCGACGGGGACCGGGCGCCAGATGAGGTTGCGGCCGAGGTGCGCGCCATCGCCGCCCGGGCTTTCGGATGAGCGCGACCGAGTTTCCCGAAGCCGATCGCGTCGAGGGCGCGCCACATCCGCGTGAAACGCGGCGGCTCATCGGGCAGGAGGCGGCCGAGGCCGCATTTCTCGACGCCTTTGGCGCGGGCCGCCTGCATCACGCCTGGCTGCTGACCGGGCCGCTCGGCGTCGGGAAGGCGACGCTGGCCTGGCGGATCGCGCGGTTCCTCATCGTCAACGCCGCGGAGCCGGCGGGGGGCGGGCTCTTCGGTGCCGGGCCGGCGCCGACCACGCTGGACGTGCCCTGGGAGGCGCCGGCGGTGCGGCGGCTTCTGGCCGGGGCCGAGCCGCGGCTCTTTCTGCTCCGCCGGGCCTGGGACGATGACAAGAAGCGGCTGATGTCGGTGATCTCGGTCGATGAGGTGCGGCGGCTCAGGTCCTTCCTGCATCTCAGCGCCGCGGATGGCGGGCGGCGCGTGGTCATCGTCGATGCCGCCGACGAGATGAATCTCGCCGCCGCCAATGCGCTCCTGAAGATGCTCGAG
Source organism: Albidovulum sp. (assembly GCA_020637635.1). GTDB lineage: Bacteria > Pseudomonadota > Alphaproteobacteria > Rhodobacterales > Rhodobacteraceae > Albidovulum. The sequence continues at coordinate 48,661 of JACKKB010000003.1, read as the reverse complement.
GAGCCGCCCGACGATGTCGTCTTCCTTCTCGTCAGCCATCAGCCCTCGGCCCTGCTGCCGACGATCCGGTCGCGCTGTCGTGCGCTGCGGCTGATGCCGCTTTCGCCGGCCGACCTGACGGCGGCAATCGCGGCAACGGGTGCCGTTTCGGACGCCGACGCGGCGCCGACCGGCGAAGAGGCGCATGCGGCCGCGCTTGCCGTCCTTGCCGACGGATCGGTGGGCGAGGCGGTCCGTCTTCTCAATCTCGAAGGGCTTGAGACCTATCGCGCGATCGTTCAGCTTGCCGGGACGGTGCCGGGGCTCGACCGGCCGCGCGCGCTGAAGCTTGCCGAGAGCGCCGCCCAGCGGGGCGCCGAGGCACGGCTCGATCTTCTCATCTCGCTTCTGGAACTGTTTCTCGCGCGGCTGGCGCGGGCGGGTGCCCTTGGTGCGGCCGGGCCGGAGGCGGCGCCCGGCGAAGCCGCGCTTCTCGCCCGACTTGCCCCGGGACCCGCCGCAGGGCGCCGATGGGCCGAGGTGCAGCAGGTGCTTGTTGCCCGCGCCCGGCACGCGCGCGGTGTCAACCTTGACCCTGCCGCGCTTCTCCTTGATATGGTCCTCAGGATTGACGAGACGGCAGCAGCGCTTGCCGCCCGGTGAAGGCAAGCGATGAGCAGCACGCCGCAGATCACAGACAGCCACTGCCATCTCGATTTCCCCGATTTCGAGGGCGAGACCGAGGCGATCGTCGCGCGCGCCGCGGCGGCGGGCGTTGGCCGCATGGTGACGATCTGCACCCGGTTCGCCAGTCTCGACAGGGTCCGGGCCATCGCCGAGGCGCATGCGGGCGTCTTCTTCGCGGCGGGGATCCATCCGATGAGCGTGGCCGAGGCCGCGCCGGTGACGGTCGACGACCTCGTCGCGCTTGCACGGCATCCGAAACTCGTCGGCATCGGCGAGACGGGGCTCGACTATCACTACAGTGCCGAAAGTGCTCCGCAGCAGCAGGAGAGCCTGCGCGTCCATATCGCGGCGGCGCGGGAAACCGGGCTGCCGCTCATCATTCACGCGCGTGCGGCCGACGAGGACATGGCCCGGATACTGGCCGAGGAATATCGCAATGGCGCCTACGGCTGCGTCATGCACTGCTTCTCCTCAGGTGCCGGGCTGGCGCGCGCGGCGCTCGACCTCGGTTTCTACCTGTCGATGTCGGGCATCGCCGCCTTCCCGAAAAGCACCGAGCTCAGGTCGATCTTCGCGGCCGCGCCGAGTGACCGGATCCTGGTCGAAACCGATGCGCCCTATCTGGCACCGCCGCCGCATCGCGGGCGGCGGAACGAACCGGCCTATGTGGTGAACACGGCCCGAGTCGGGGCCGAGCTTCTCGAAATGAGCTACGAGGCCTTCGCCGCGCTCACCGAGGCCAATTTCGAAAGGCTGTTCACCCGGGCCGCTCGACCGGGCGGGGAGGGCTGAGATGTCCAGGTTGCGGTTCACGATTCTCGGCTGCGGGTCTTCGGGCGGGGTGCCGCGGATCGGCAACGATTGGGGCGCCTGCGACCCGGAAAACCCCAAGAACCGCCGCACCCGCTGTTCGATGCTGGTGGAGCGGCTTGGCCCCGAGGGGGTGACGCGGGTGCTGATCGACACCTCGCCCGACATGCGCGAGCAACTGCTGCGCACCGGCATCTCGACGCTCGACGCAGTGCTCTTCACGCATTCGCATTCCGATCACGTGAACGGTCTCGACGATCTGCGCCAGCTGGTCTTCATCAGCCATCGCCGGGTGCCGGTCTGGGCCGACGGACGCACCCAATACGAACTCATGTCGCGTTTCGGCTACGCCTTCGTGCAGCCCGAGGGGTCGTCCTATCCGCCGATCTGCGATCTGCACACGATCAAGGGGCCGGTCACGATCACCGGCGCGGGCGGCGCGATCACCCTCGATCCCTTCGATGTCGACCACGGCGACATCGAGGCGCTCGGTTTTCGCATTGGCGGGCTCGCCTACATTCCCGACGTCCTGTCGATTCCGGAACCGGTCTGGCAGAGCCATCTTGCGGGGCTCGACTGGCTTGTCGTCGATGCGCTCAGGCGGCGGCCGCACCCGACGCATACGCATCTGGCGCTGACGCTCGAGTGGATCGCACGCGCGACACCCAAGCGGGCGGTGCTGACCAACATGCATGTCGATCTCGACCATGCGACGTTACAGGCCGAAACACCCGATCATGTCAGTGCCGCCTATGACGGGATGGTGCTGGAGCTCGGGGACTGAGGCGATGACGCTGCCGGTTCAGGCGCTGCTCGAGGTCACGCTGCCGGTCTTCCTCGTCATCGGTTTCGGCTATGTGGCGGCGCGGTTCGGGCTTCTCGGTGCCGCGGCGGTGGACGGGCTTGTGACGTTCACGCAGAACTTCGCGATCCCCTGCCTGCTGTTCCGGGCGATCTCGACGCTCGATCTGGCGCAGGCGTTCCAGTGGCCGCTCCTGCTTTCGTTCTATGCCGGGGCGACGACGGGGTTTCTGGCCGGGCTCCTCGGCGCCCGGTTCCTCTTTTCGCGGCCTTGGCCGGATGCCGTCGCGATCGGGTTCTGCGGGCTCTTCTCGAACTCCGTTCTTCTCGGCCTGCCGATCACCGAGCGCGCCTATGGGGCCGGGGCGCTCACGGCGAACTACGCGATCATCGCGGTGCATTCGCCCTTCTGCTACGCGCTCGGGATCACCGCGATGGAGATCGTCCGGCATGGCGGCCAGGGCGCGTTCAGCATGCTGCGCGCGATCCTGACGGCGATGTTCCGCAACGCGCTCGTGATCGGCATCGCGCTCGGCTTCGCCGTGAACCTCTCAGGCGCGACCCCGCCGCAGGTCGTCTCGGATGCGGTCGATCTCATGGTGCGGGCGGCGCTGCCGGCGGCGCTTTTCGGGCTTGGCGGCGTGCTCGTGCGCTACCGGCCCGAGGGCGATCTCGTCACGGTTCTCCTTGTCTGCGCGATCTCGCTCGTCCTGCACCCGGCGGTGACCTGGGCGATGGGGCGCAGCCTCGGGCTGGCTCAGTCAGACTTCCGCTCGGCGGTACTGACGGCCTCCATGGCGCCGGGGGTGAACACCTATATCTTCGCGAACATGTACGGGGTCGCGAAACGGGTCGCGGCAACGGCCGTTCTAGTCGCCACCGCGCTCTCGGTGCTGACAGTGTCGCTCTGGCTGACGATCCTCGGCTGAGCGCTCAGCTCGGCGACATGCCGCGCAGCCGCTCCGACCGGCGGCGCAGAAGCTCGACCGTGGTCAGAAGGGCGATCGAGAAGGCCACCAACACCGTCGCGACGGCAAGGATCGTCGGCGATATCTGTTCGCGCAGTCCGGTGAACATCTGCCAGGGCAGGGTCTTCTGGCTGGCGGAGCCGACGAAGAGCACCACGACCACCTCGTCGAACGAGGTGATGAAGGCGAAAAGCGCACCGGAAATGACCCCGGGCAGGATCAGCGGCATCTGCACCTTGAAGAAGGTCCGGACCGGGCCCGCGCCCATGTTGGCGGCCGCGCGGGTGAGCGAGCGGTCGAAGCCGACCAACGTCGCGGTCACGGTGATGATGACGAAGGGGATGCCGAGAACGGCGTGGGCCAGCACGACCTTCACATAGCCGAGGAAGTCCTTCGAGAGGCCGAGGTGAGCCTCCATCCAGTTGCCGAGCTTGGCATAGAAGAAGAACATGCCGGTGGCCGAGATGATCAGCGGCACGATCATCGGCGAGATCAGGATCGCCATGATCGCGCGGCGGCCGGGCACATGGCTCTGGCTGAGGCCGATTGCCGCGAGCGTGCCGAGCGAGACCGAGAGGATCGTTGCGAGCGGCGCGATGGTGAAGGAATTCTTCAGCGGCCGCGTCCAGTCGGGGTTGGTGAAGAAGTCCTGGTAGTGCTTGAGCGAATAGCCCTCGGGATCGAGCGCCAGCATCTTCGGCGTGAAGGTGAAGAAGTTCTCGGCGTTGAAGCTGAGCGGGATGACGACCACGACGGGGGCGATCAGGAAGAAGAAGATGAGCCCGCAAATGAGCCGGAAGCTGTTGTGCCAGAGCACTTCGCGCGGGGTTGCATAGATCGGGACCGAGGCGCGGTAGTCGCCGCTCGAGAGCCAGTAGGCGAACCAGCTGAGAACGAGCCCGAGGATCGCCCCGGCGAGGGCGCCCGAGATGCCGGCGATCAAGGCGCCGACGGCGCCGGTGATGAGGGCGCCCGCCAGCCGTCCGAGCCGGCGCTGGCGGAACGAGACCACCACGAAAGCGAGAAGGGCGGCAAAGACGGCGCCGGCCAGGACACCCGTCAGCGGGGAATGATTGGCCGTGCCGACGACGTAACCGAGCAGGGCCCCGGCGAGCGCGTTCAGTGGCAGCGTGAACCCCGTGAGGCTCGGTCTCGGCATATCGACGGTGATCGCGGCCATGGTCTACCCCAGCTTCACGTTATCGATGCCCACGATCTTGTCGTAGACGTAGTAGAGCAGCAGCACGGCGGCGAGAAGGATCGTGCCGAGCGCTGCGGCGAGCCCCCAGTTCAGCGAGGACGAGATGTGGAAGGCGATCCGGTTCGAGATGAACACGCCCTGCGTCCCGCCGACGAGTTCCGGGGTGATGTAGTAGCCGATCGCGAGGATGAAGCAGAGAATCGAGCCGGCCCCGATGCCCGGCACCGATTGCGGGAAGTAGACCCGCCAGAAAGCGGTCCAGGGCGTCGCGCCGAGCGATCGCGCGGCACGCAGGAACGACGGCGGGATGGTCTTCATCACCGAATAGAGCGGCAGGATCATGAAGGGCAGCAGGATGTGCGTCATGGCGATGATCGTGCCGAACTGGTTGTTGATCATCGCCAGCCGGTGGCCGTCGTCGACCAGGCCGAGCCAGACGAGAAGATCGTTGATGACGCCCTGCTGCTGCAGAAGGACCTTCCAGGCCGAGGTCCGGACCAGAAGCGAGGTCCAGAACGGCAGCAGCACGAGGATCATGAGCACGTTGGCCGTCGAGGCGCGCAGGTTGGCGAGCAGCCAGGCCACGGGATAACCGAGGAGCAGGCAGCAGAAGGTGATCAGCATCGACATCCACAGCGTGCGGACGAAGAGGGTGACGTAGATGCGTTCTTCCGGCGGTCGCTTCGTGATGCCCTCGTAGGTCTTTTCGAGGTCGATCGAGTTCAGGAAGTAGCCCGCAGTGTATTGCGGGCTGAAGACCCGGATCGTCCGCCAGACATCGGGGCTGGCCCAGTCCTTGTCCATGGCCAGGAAGTCGGCGCGGTAATCTACGGGGGCGGCGGCGTCCACGGCATCGCGGGTCCTGGCCAGAAGTGCCGTGTCGATGCCTTCCAGGGCGCTCAGGGATTCGGGCGCGGCGGCGCGCAGGTCCTGTTCGAGCGCGGTCGCGAGCGCCGGCCAGGGTTTGCTCTCGAGGGCGCTCTTGCGGCCGCTTTCACGGGCGTCGGCGGCAAAGAGCGCATAGGCTCCAAGCGTCCTCGGCAGCGTCCCGGCAACACCGGAGCGGGCCTTGAAGGCTGGTTGCAGGCCGGTCTTGTCCGCGCCCCAGGCGGTCTGGGCCTCGACCCACTTGTCGGTCCCCAGAAGATTTCCCCAGGTGGCTCCGTCCTTCCAGGCAGGGTCGGCGGCCACCAGTTCCTTCATCGCCGCCTTGCCGAAGTCATCCACGTTCCGGCCGGACTGGCGGAACAGCGAGGAGATGCCGGGGTCTTCGTAGTTCAGCCGCGAACCGAGCCTTGTATGCGCCTTCATCTCGGCCGCAGTCTGCAGGTCGATGGCAAGCCCGGCATAGACCGGCTCGCCCGGCGTTTCGGCACTCGAGGGGTCCCAGTCAGCCAGCGCGCGGACGGTGTTGGGCAGGGTATCGTGGACGATCTGGTTCTCGACCGAACGGAAGAGCATATCGGCGATCGGCGCGATGAAGGTCACAAGGACGAAGATCAGCAGCGGCGCCACCAGGGCCAGCGCCCGTATCTTCTGGCGCCGCAACGCACGCGCCAGCGAGACCTTGAGCGGCGTTCCGTCGGCGGCCCTCATCGGCCCAGTGTCGACAGTGTCGGTCATCGCTTCCCCGCGCTTGCTGTGGTCGGATCGAAAAGTGACAAACGAATGGGTGGGAAGGGGCCGTTGGCCCCTTCCCGGATCGGATCACTGGGCAAGCCAGGCCTGGAACTTCGCGTCCAGATCGTCGCGGTGATCGGCCCACCAGGTGTAGTCGTAGTGGAGCACGTTCGTCGCGTTGGCCGGATCGGTCGGCATGAAGGGCGCCATCTCGATATCGGTCCCCTCAAGCTTGCCGACGAGCGGCGCCGAAGAGGCGCGGGCCGGGCCGTAGGAGATGTACTTGGCCTGGTCGGCAAGACGCTGGGTGTCGGTGGCGAACTTCAGGAAGTCCATCACGACGGCCTCGCGCTCGGGGGCCAGACCCGTCGGCACGATCCAGCCGTCGAGGTCATACGACTGCATGTCCCAGAGCATCGCGATCGGCTGCTTCTGCTCGACGATGGCCGAGAAGAGGCGGCCGTTGAAGGTCGAACCCATCACGACCTCGCCATCGGCGAGAAGTTGCGGGGTCTCTGCACCGGCGGTCCACCAGACGACCTGATCCTTGATCGTGTCGAGCTTGGCGAAGGCTCGCGCCACGCCTTCATCGGTGCCGAGCACGCTGTAGAGGTCTTCCTTGGCAACGCCGTCGCAGTAGAGTGCCCATTCGACGTTGTCGATCGGGCGCTTCTGCATGGCGCGCTTGCCCGGATATTTCGCGAGATCGAAGACGTCGCAGATGGTCGAGGGCGGCGTGTCACCGACCTTGTCGGTGCGGTAGCCCCAGGTGGTCGAGTAGACGATCTGAGGGATGAAGCAGTCGTTCTGCAGCGTGGCGCCGAAGTCCTCGGTGGCCGGGGTGCCGTCGGGCGCCGGGGCGAGATCGGCGTCGAAATCGATCTCCTTGGCAAGGCCCTCGTCGCACAGGCGGATCGAATCGGAGACCGTCACATCGACCAGATCCCAGGTGAGGTTGCCCGCCTCGTGCATGGCGCGCAGCTTGGCCACGGCTTCGGCCGAGCTTTCGTCCCAGACGATTTTCACGTCGGGATGCAAGGCCATGTAGGGTTCGGCATAGGCCTTGAGCTGCGAATCCTGGTAGGCGCCGCCCCAGGAGACGAAGGTCAGATCGATCGCCGAGGCGCTGCCGGCGGCAAGCGTCAGCGCGCTGGTCGCGAGCAAGAAGGTTGTTGTTTTCATTTCAAGACTCCCTATCGGTTCCCGTAACAAGAGACAGGCCGCCGCCACGGGTAAGCGGCAAGACCAATATCGCGCGGCGTTCAGGCGTCGAGCGCTCGGCAATCCTGCGGCAGCCAGCCGATTTCGATTTGCTGGCCGGGTTGAAGCCGGACCTGGTCCGGCGCGTTGCGGGTCTTGACGACGAAATCGTCGTTGCCGGCAACGCGAAGGCGGGTGCGGAAGATGTCGCCCATGTAGATGAACTCGAGCACTTCTGCCTTGAGCGTATGCGCACCTGGCTTCAGCCGCGCCTTGTTGAATTCGACGCGCTCGGGACGGATCGAGACCTTGGTGCGCTCGCCGGCCTTGGAGACGTTGACAGGCTTGCAGTCGATCAGTTCGCCATCGTCGAGTTCCACCACCGCGAGATCGCCACGGATCTCCTTGACGGTCCCGAGAAGCGTGTTGTTCTCGCCGATGAACTGGGCGACGAAACTGTTCATCGGCTGTTCATAGAGGACGGTGGGCGGGGCGAGCTGCTGGATGCGGCCATCGTCGAAGACGGCGATGTTGTCCGACATGGTCAGCGCCTCGGTCTGGTCATGGGTGACATAGACCGTGGTGATACCCAGATCGTGGGCAAGGCGGGTGATCTCGAACTGCATGTGTTCGCGCAACTGCTTGTCGAGCGCGCCGAGCGGTTCGTCCATCAGCACCAGCTCGGGCTCGAACACCAGCGCGCGGGCAAGCGCCACACGCTGCTGCTGGCCGCCCGAAAGCTGTGCCGGACGACGGCCGCCGAGATTGCCCATCTGGACCATGTCGAGCGCGCGTTTGACCTTGGCCTCCCGGTCGGACTTGCCGATATCGCGCACTTCCAAGGGGAAGGCGAGATTCTCGGCGACTGTCATGTGCGGAAAAAGCGCGTAGTTCTGGAACACCATGCCGATGCCGCGCTTGTGCGGCGGGATGTTGTTGATCGGGCGGCCGTTCAGCTTGATCTCGCCGTGGGTTGCCGTCTCGAAGCCCGCCAGCATCATCAGGCAGGTGGTCTTTCCCGACCCCGACGGCCCCAGCATTGTCAGGAATTCGCCCTTGGAGATCGCGAGATTCAGGTCCTTTACGACCAGAGTCTCTCCGTCATAGCTCTTCTGGACATGCTCAAACGCGACAAAGGCGGCGTCACCGCCGGTGCGTGAATCCAACAAATCGGGCTCCCCGTTGCTATTTTTTGTCGTTGTTACCCGTCACCGCACTAAAGACAAAGTGTGGCTCGATTGCAACCTCGTTTGGTGTCGGCGTTGGTGAAAAATCGGGCAAAGTCGCGCTTGTGCGATGCCAGAATACGACTCAATAGAGCCGTTTGCGACGGCCGCGCGGCATCGAGGGCCCTAGCCGCCGGTCATGTAGGGCATCAGAACGACCTCGCTCTCGGGTCGGATCTCGGTGAACCACGCCTCGCGGTAGATCACCCCGTCGAGCGAGAGGGACACGCCGCGCCGGATCTGCGGCTCGAGGCCGGGATGGGTCTCGACGAGACGGTCGAGGAGCTCCTTGAAGGTGCGCGCCTCGACCTCGATTTCCGTCTGGCCCTCGGCCGCCTGCCGGAGCGAGCCCCAGAGCCGGACCTTGACCATCTCGGCCCTCCCGGCTCAGCCGTCGAGCGCCGCGAGCACCCGCGGCGGCGACATCGGCAGCTCGGCTAGCCGGATACCGGCCGACCGCGAGACGGCGTTCGAGAGCGCGGCGAGCGGCGGGACGATTCCCGTCTCGCCGACACCGCGCACACCGTAGGGGTGGCCGGGGTTCGGGATCTCGAGAATGACCGTGTCGATCGCCGGCAGATCCGAGGCGACCGGCACCCGGTAGTCGAGAAAGCCCGGGTTCTGCAGGCGCCCGTCGGCGCCATAGATGTATTCCTCGTTCAGCGCCCAGCCGATCCCCTGAACCGCGCCGCCCTGCATCTGGCCCTCGACATAGGAGGGATGCACCGCCTTGCCGGCATCCTGGAAGACGGTATAGCGCAGCACCTTGGTCGCGCCGGTTTCGCGGTCCACCTCGACGTCGACGATGTGGACGCCGAAGCTGACACCGGCGCCGTCGACATTCACCTCGTGGTGGCCGGCGATCGGGCCACCGGTCTCGAACGATACCGCCGCGATCTCGGCAAGCGCCATCGGCGGGAACTTTCCGGCGTTCGGCCCGGCGGGGACGGCGGCGCCGTCCTTCCATTCCACGGCCTCCTCGTCGATGCCCCAGATCTTCGCGGCGCGGGCGCACATCTTCTTCACCGCATCGCGGGCGGCCTTGATTGTGGCAAGGCCCACCGCGAAGGTCACGCGGCTGCCGTCGGTCACATCGTTGTAGCCGAGCGCCGAGGTGTCGGCGACGATGGTGCGGACGCGGTCATAGGGGATGCCCAGTTCCTCGGCCGCCATGAGGCTGATCGAGGCGCGCGAACCGCCGATGTCGGGGTTGCCCTCGGTGATGCCCACGGTGCCATCGGTGTTCACGTTCAGCGAGACGCAGGTGTTGCCGCCGAAGTTGAACCAGAAGCCGCAGGAAATGCCGCGGCCCTGACCGGGCGCAAGCGGCGCGCAATAGTGCGGATGCTGCTTCGCCGCCTCAAGTGTCGCGACAAGGCCGATATCGGAGAAGGTCGGCCCGTAGGAGGACTTCGTGCCCTTCCGGGCGGCGTTCTTCAACCGCACCTCGATCGGGTCGAGGCCGAAGTGCTGGCACAGCTCGTCGATCACGCTTTCGACGGCATAGATCGCCTGCGGCGCCCCCGGGGCGCGGTAGGCCGCTTCCTTCGGGCGGTTGGTGAGAACGTTCCAGCCATAGGTGCGGACGTGCTCCAGATCGTAGGCCGCGAAGGCCGCCTGGGCGCCCATGTCGACCGTGCCGCAGGGGAAGGCACCGCCGGAATAGCGCAGATGCGCGTCCGCAGCCGTGATCGTGCCGTCCTTCGTCATGCCGATCCGGATGTCCATCGAGGTGTGGACGGTCGGGCCCGTCGCGCGGAAGACCTCGTCGCGGGTCATCACGATCTTCACCGGCCGCCCGGCCTTGCGGCTCAGGGCCAGCGCCACGGGTTCGATGAAGACGGTGGTCTTGCCGCCGAAGCCGCCGCCGATCTCGGAGGCGGTGACGCGCAGCTGGCTCGCTTCCATCTCCATGATCGCGGCGCAAAGCGTGCGGACGAAAAACTGGCCCTGCGTGCAGCACCAGAGCTCGGCCTTACCGTCGGAGGTGACCGAGGCGAGCGCCGCGTGCGGCTCGATGTAGCCCTGATGGGTGGCGGCCGTGCGGAAGCTGCGCTCGACGATGTGATCGGCCCTGGCGAAGCCGGCCTCGGGATCGCCATGGCCGAATTCGCAGTGGCTGGTGACGTTTTCGGACATGCCGGCAGGCACGTTCTCCAGTGTCCTGCCAGCCAGCACGACCGGTGCGCCCGGCTTGACCGCGATGTCGACATCGGTGACGTGGGGCAGGATCTCGTAGGTGACCTTGATGAGCTTCAGCGCGGCCTTCGCCGTCGCCGCATCCACCGCGGCCACGGCGGCGACGGCGTGACCGTCATAGAGCGCCTTGTCGCGGGCCATGCAGTTGTCCTGAACGTCGCGGATGAAGTTGTCCTCCTGCACCGGAAGGTCGGCGCCGGTGATGACCGCCTTGACGCCCTTCAGCGCCCCGGCCGCGGAGGTGTCGATCGCGACGATCCTGGCATGGGGATGGGGCGAGCGCAGGATGCGGCCCACGAGCATGCCGGGCGCGGTGGCGTCGGCGCCATAGAGCGCCCGGCCGGTGACCTTGTCGACGCCATCGGGGCGGCGCACACGGGTCCCGACCTGCTTGAACTCGCGGCGTGTGTATTCGTCGAGCGACATCTCAGGCCCCCCTCATCTCGGCTGCGGCCGCCTGAACGGCGCGGATGATCTTGTCGTAACCGGTGCAGCGGCAGAGATTGCCGGCCAGCCAGTAGCGCACGTCCTCGTCGGTCGGGTTCGGGTCCTTCTCGAGCAGCGCCTTGGCGGCGACGAGAATGCCCGGCGTGCAGATCCCGCACTGAAGCGCCGCGTGGTCGATGAAATGGCGCTGCAGCGGGTGCAGCTCGTCGCCATCGGCCATGCCCTCGATCGTGGCGATCTCTGCGCCCTCGGCCTCGGCGCCGAGCACCAGGCAGGAACAGACGAGACGACCGTTCAGCGTCACCGAACAGGCGCCGCAATCGCCGGTGCCGCAGCCTTCCTTGGCGCCGGTGAGGCCGAGCCGGCCGCGCAATGCGTCGAGCAGCGTCTCGTCCGGCGCGCAGAGAAACTCGCACGGATCGCCGTTGATCGTGGTGGAGACGGGGATGGACTTCATTTCGAACCTCCGGCGCGGGCATAGGCGATGAGCGCGGCGCGTCTGGCAAGAACGCCCGCGGTCCTGGTGCGGAAGGCGACCGTTCCGCGCTTGTCGTCGATCGGGTTGCAGGCGGCCTCGCAGGCGGCTGCCAGTCTGGCCAGCACCGCGTCGTCAAGCCGGGAGCCGATGAGCGCCGCGCCCGCGGACTCGACGACGACGACGGTTGGCGCCACCGCGCCGAGCACGACCCGGGCGGCCGCGACCGTGCCGTCGGTGCCAAGTTCCAGCGAGACCGCGGCCGAGGCCACGGCGATATCCATCTCGGTGCGCGGGATGAACCGCAGATAGGCGTCGCCGGCACGCTCGGGTCGGGCGGGCAGCAGGATCGAGGTGATGACCTCGCCCTTCTTCAGCGTGGTGCGGCCGGGGCCGGCCGGGATCTCGGCCACCGGGCACTCGCGCGTGCCCGTCGGCCCTTCGAGCCTTGCGATGGCGTTGGCGGCGACGAGACCCGGCACCGCATCGCCGGCGGGCGAGCCGTTGCAGAGGTTGCCCGCCATGGTGCAGCGGCCCTGGACCTGGGTCGAGCCGATCAGGTTTGCACCCTCGACCACGCCGGGCCAGAGCGCCACGACGCCCGCATGTTCGCCGAGAACCGCGTTCGGGACCGCGGCGCCGATGCGAAAGCCGCCGGCCTCGGGCACGATCTCGGCGATGCCGGGGATCCGCTTGATGTCGACGATCAGATCCGGCTCCACGATGCCGGACTTGAGCTGAACGAGCACGTCGGTGCCGCCGGCGAGAATCCGGGTGACCCCGGTCTCGGCGGAAAGCGCCTCGGCCGCCTCGCGGGCTGAACGCGCGGCAAGATATCTCATGTTCGAACCTCCGGGCCGGTCTTCCGGCATCCCTGCAAGCCGCGCGTGTTCAACGCGGATTCTGATTTGCGCACGAGCATTACCGATCCGGCCGCAAAGGGAAAGACCGGGTGGCGCTCAGATGTCCTTCGCGAAGCGCAATGCGTCGTAGATCGCCGCATGGGTGTTGCGCGCCGATACCGCGTCGCCGATGCGGAAGAGCTGGAAGCGGGCATCGGGATTGGTGCGGATCGTCTGGGGCCGCCCGTCGATCAGCGCCTGGTGATCGACCTCGCCGCGGTTCTGCGAGCGCTCCTTGAGCTCGAAGTAGAGGTCGGCGTTGGGCAACGTGCCGTAGTTCACGACGATCTGGTCGTAGTCCTTCTGCCGGGTGAAGCTCGAGTAGTCGGTGGCGAGCGTCGCCATCAGCCGGTTGCCCGAGCGCGCGGCGCCGGCCAGGCGCCAGGTGACGGTGAAGGTCACGTCCTTGTCCTGCAGGCTGCGCATGTAGGGCACGAGGTTCATCGCCATCACGTCGGGCGCGAAGCTGCGGTCGCGGGTCACGATCTCGACCTTGGCGCCGCTCGCGGCCAGCACCTCGGCGGCCTGCAGGGCGGCATGATCGCCGGCCTCGTCATGGATCAGGACATCGCGGCCCGGCTTCACGTCACCCGACAGGATATCCCAGGAAGAAACGGTCAGGTCGTTGCCGTGGGGCAGGATGTCCTTGTGCGGCAGCCCGCCGGTCGCGACGATCACCACATCGGGGTCGAGCGCGAGCACGTCGTCGGCCTCGGCCCAGCTGTTGAAGCGGAATTCCACGTCGCGCGCGGCGCATTGCGCCATGCGCCAGTCGATGATGCCGATCATCTCGGCGCGGCGCTTCGTGCGGGCGGTCAGCCGGACCTGTCCGCCGGGTGCGTCTGCGGCCTCGAAGACGGTGACACGGTGGCCGCGTTCGGCGGCGACGCGGGCGGCCTCGAGCCCGCCCGGGCCCGCTCCGACGATGACCACGCGCCTGCTCTCGACGGCCGGCGCGATCACGTGCGGCATCGACAGCTCGCGGCCCGTCGCCGGGTTGTGGATGCAAAGCGCCTCGCCGGCGCCATAGATCCGGTCGAGGCAGTAGGTGGCGCCGACGCAGGGGCGGATGTCGTGTTCGCGGCCCTCGATGATCTTGCGGACGATGTAGGGATCGGCCATGTGGGCGCGAGTCATGCCGACCATGTCGAGCTGGCCGGTCGTCACCGCGTGGCGGGCCGTCGCCACATCGGCAATGCGGGCGGCGTGGAAGGTGGGCATGCCCACCTCGGCGCGGATCCTGCCCGCAAGGTCGAGATGCGGCGAGGACCGCATGCCCTGGATCGGGATCATGTCGGTCATCGCCGGGTCGGTGTGGATGCGGCCGCGGTTGATGTTCAGGTAATCGACCTGCCCGCTGTCCTTGAACATCTGCGCGATCTCGACGCCCATGTCCTCGGTGATGCCGCCGGTTTCGGCCTCGTCGGGTGCAAAGCGGGTGCCGACGATGAACGCGTCGCCGACCCGGCGGCGCACCGCGTCGATGATGTCGAGCGTGAGCCGCATGCGGGTGGCGAGGCTCTCGCGGCCATAGGGACCATCGAGATCGTTGGTCAGGGGCGAGATGAACTGGTCGAGCAGGTGGCCATGGGTCATGATCTCGACCCCGTCGAGACCGGCCGCCTGCATCCGTTCGGCGGCATCGGCGAAATCGCCGATGATGCGCGCGATGTCCCAGTCCTCGGCGAGCTTGGGAAAGCGCCTGTGCGCCGGCTCGCGGTCGCGGGTCGAACTCACCGACGGCAGCCAGGCGCCCTTGTCCCAGCCCGTGCGTCGCCCGAGATGGGTCAGCTGGATCATCACCGCACAGCCATGGTCATGGCATTCGTCGGCAAGTTTCTTCATCCAACCCACGACCTCGTCCTTCCAGACGAGGACGTTGTTGAAGACCGGCGGGCTGTCGCGGCTGACCGAGGCCGATCCGGCCGTCATGGTCATCGCCACACCGGCCTTGGCGCGCTCGACATGATAGGCCCGGTAGCGGTCCTTGGGCATGCCGTCCTCGGGATAGGCCGGTTCGTGACTCGTGGTCATGATCCGGTTCTTCAAGATCAGGTGTTTCAGCGTATAAGGTTGCAGAAGCGGGTCGTTCGAAGCCATTGCGGATCCATCCGTCGAGTTCTTGGCAGGGAGGTTAGACGGCCCGGGGCAGAGGAGGCGGCCGGAAACCGACACCAATCATGTGCGTTTGCGCCGTCTGCACCAGGGTGCGGTGGAGTGCCGCAGGGGCGGACTCAGCGACCCGCAACACTACCGGCAGGATTGCACGAGAAGCGGAAGGCAGGAAGGTGCCGCAGCCGCGACCGGACCGTCCCCGGCGCGGCGCCTTTCGACAGATCAACCAGGAGCATCGCATGACCCGTCCGACGAACGTCCTTGCCCTCTGCACCTGCGCGCTCATCGCGCCGGGCGCTGCCGGCACCGCCGGCGCGCTGACCCGCGAGGCCGCGCTGGCCGAAACCTCGGTCTACCGCATCGGCTACCCGGTCGAGGTCTCGATCGCGGCCGGCAGGGGGCTCGGCGGCGCAGAGGATCCCTTCGCCGCCAACGCGACGGCTGCCAAGCACTATGCGCTCGGCCGGCTTTCGTACGAACTGGCCTATGTGATGCCGGACAGGCGCACGGTCTACAGCGGCATCGACGAGACCAATGGCGCCATGTTCCGCTTCGTGGCCGATGCCGGGGGCGATCTCGGCGCCGGCGAGCTCTTCGTCGCCAAGCTGACCCAGGCGGCCGAGAAGGGCGCCGCGACGTCGACCTTCAAGATCGAATGGATCTCGCTCGGTCACGCCACGGATGACGAGGTCGACGGGTTCATCGCCAGGGGCCTGACGTTCTCCGACATGTTCGACGCCGTCGATCCCGCGAACGATGCCTGCGCCGGGGGCTATGCCGCGATCGACACCGTCTACGGGCCGGAATGCCTGAAGCTCAGGACCGGGAACAGGCTCGGCATGGCGGCCGGCGAGATCGCCAAGGCGGCCTCGCGGCTTGAAACCGCGCGCTACGCCGCGTTGATGGGCGCGACCTCGGAGCTGCGCAAGATGGAAGGGATCACCTTCGATGCCAAGCGGTCGAAGCTCTATGTCGCGATCTCCGATCTCGGCAAGGGCATGGCGGGCGCCTCGACGCTGGCCGGCGCGGCCGACGACATCAACCTCGAGGCCAACAAATGCGGCGCGGTGATGCAGCTTTCGGTCGGAGCCGACATGGTCACGACCGACATGGCGTTCCTCGTTGCCGGCGGGCCGTTCAGCGAGGGTGCCACGGAAAATGCCTGCGCCGTCGACAACATCTCCTGGCCCGACAACATCGCGATGGGCTTCAACGACGACACGCTCCTGATCTCCGAGGATACCAACTATCACCAGAACGATGCGCTCTGGGCCTATGACCTTGACGCGGGCGGGCTCACGCGGCTCCTCACCACGCCCTACGGGTCCGAGGTGACCTCGCCCTACTACTACAAGACCTTCGACGATTCGTTCGACTATCTCGTGACCGTCGTGCAGCACCCCTACGGCGAGAGCGACCGGGACAGGGCGCTCTCGCCGGACGACGCGCGCGCCTATGTCGGCTATGTCGCGATCCCGGCCAAGGTGCAGGGCGGCGACAGGGTGAGCTTCACGCCGGTCCCGGTTCCGGCCAGTGATGCCGAGAAGCGCATGGTGCGCTTCACCGACAGGATGGAGCTGAACGGGACCGAGGTGGCACTCGCCGGATACCAGACGCTCCTGCGTTCGGGCGACAGCTACGGCAATGCGGTCTTCGGGCGCGCGGTCGCCAGGGACGGCACCCCGCTGCCCGATTACGCCGGCAGCGACCTGCCCGGCGGCATCTCGACCTCGCCAGACCATACCACGCTGCATCGCACCGGGGCGGGCGAACTCTACCTGATCACCCAGTTCGAAGAGGAGCTGGGCACGATGTATGTCGCCAGTCTCGCCGGCGATGCCGTCTCGGGCACGCTGGTCGTCACCGGGCTGAAGCCGGTCGATCTGTCGGCCACCTACGGCGGCTTCGACTTCTGCGCCGGGATGGCGACCCCCTGGGGGTCGCACCTGGCCGGCGAGGAACGGGATCTCGACGCCCGCAGGTTCGAGACCGAAGGCGGCGTCGACGCGGATTTCGACAAGTACCTGGCCTATTTCGGCTACGCTGACCGGTAGGGGGTCGATCCGATGCGGTGGCCCGTTTCGTAACGAGCGCGGGCGTTTCGCTGTCGCCGGCTCAGCCGCGCAGGGCGGCGAGCATCCGGGCCACGTTCTCGGGGTCGGCATCGGGGGTGATGCCGTGGCCGAGGTTGAAGATATGCGGCCCTTTCGCAAAGGCATCGCGGACGCGTCGGGTTTCCCGGTCAAGCGCCGCACCACCGGTGACGAGAAGCGCCGGGTCGAGGTTGCCCTGCACGCAGCCGTCCTTCTGCACATTGGCCGCCGCCCATTCGGCGCCGACGGAATTGTCGATCGCAACGCAATCGGCGCCGGTGGCCCCGGCGAAGCCTATGTAGCGCTCGCCGGCCTCGCGCGGGAAGGCGATGACGGGCAGGCCGGGGTGGCGCGCCTTCAGCGCGGCGATGATCCTCTTGGCCGGGGCCACCGCGAAGGCGTCGAAGTCGGCACCCCGCAGCGATCCGGCCCAGCTGTCGAAGAGCTTCACGACCTCGGCGCCCGCTTCGACCTGCGCCGAGAGGTAGTCGATGGTCGCCTCCGTCAGAACCTCGATGAGGCCGGCGAAGGTGGCGCGGTCGGTGGCCTTCAACGCGTGGGCCGGGCCCTGATCGGGCGTTCCGCGGCCGGCGATCATGTAGGTGGCGACGGTCCAGGGCGCGCCGGCGAAACCGATGAGCGTGGTCTCGTTCGGCAGTTCGCGCGCGAGGATCCGGACAGTCTCGTAGACCGGGGAGAGCGTCTCGTGGATCGCGTCCTTCGGTTTCAGCGCCGCCAGTTCGCCGGCGGTGGTGACCGTCGAGAGCCGCGGTCCCTCGCCGGCCGCGAACCAGAGGTCCGCGCCCAGCGCCTGTGGCAGGAGCAGGATGTCGGCGAACAGGATTGCGGCATCGAAGCCGTAGCGGCGGATCGGCTGAAGGGTCACCTCGGCCGCAAGATCCGGTGTGTAGCAGAGCGAGAGGAAATCGCCCGCCACGGCCCGGGTGGCGCGATATTCCGGCAGGTAGCGTCCGGCCTGGCGCATCATCCAGACCGGCGGCACCGGCAGGGTCTCGCCCTTCAGGGCGCGCAGGATCGTCTTGGTCATGGGGCCTCCTAGGCGCCCCTTTGACCCCGCCCCGCGACGGTATGTCAAGGCGCGGAGGAGCGCTGCCCATTGCGCGGGCAATCTGTCGCGGCTATTCCCCGGGCCATGCAGATGCCAGATGCCAAGACCCCGCTGAAGATCGGCACCCGCGGTTCGCCGCTGGCGCTTGCGCAGGCGCGTGAGGCACGCAGCCGGTTGATTGCCGCGCACGGACTGGACGAAGACGCGTGCGAGATCGTCGTCATCAAGACCTCGGGCGACGACCGCGCGCTCATCGCGGCGGACCGGCCGCTGAAGGAGATCGGCAACAAGGGGCTCTTCACCAAGGAGATCGAAGAGGCGCTGCTGGCCGGCGCCATCGACATCGCCGTGCATTCGATGAAGGACATGCCGGTCGACCAACCGGCGCCGCTGGTGCTTGACTGCTACCTGCCGCGCGAGGATGTGCGGGATGCTTTCGTGTCGCGCAGCGTGGCGCGGATTGCGGATCTGCCCGAGGGCGCGGTGGTCGGTTCGTCGTCGCTGCGGCGGCGGGCGCAGGTGGCCAACCTCCGGCCGGACCTGAGGCTGGTCGAGTTCCGCGGCAACGTGCAGACGCGCCTGCGCAAGCTCGATGACGGCCTCGCGGCGGCGACCTTTCTCGCCATGGCCGGGCTCAACCGCCTTGGAATGGCAGCAGTGGCCCAAAGTGCCATCGCGCCCGAAGTGATGCTGCCCGCGGTGGCGCAGGGCGCGATCGGGATCGAACGGCGTGCCGACGACGGCCGCGCCGAGGCGCTGCTGGCGGCGATCCACGACGTGGCGACCGGCGCGCGCCTCGCGGCGGAGCGGGCCTTCCTCGCCACGCTCGACGGATCCTGCGAGACACCCATCGCCGGGCTCGCGGAACTGGATGGCGACACGATCTGGCTGCGGGGCGAGATCCTGCGGCCGGACGGCTCAGAGGTGATCAGGGGCGAAAGGCGCTCGGCCGTGGCCGATGGCGCCGAGGCCGGGGCGGACCTTGCGCGCGCGCTTCTGGCCCGTGGCGGCCCGGGGTTCTTCGACTGGCGCGGCCGAAGCTGAGCATCAGGCCCGCGCGGCGCGCGCGATCTCCTCGGCGCCCAGCCCGTAGCGGCGCGCGAAGCGGCGGCGTGCCGCGATCAGGCGCGGATCGTCGGGGCGCATTCCCAGCGTCCGGATGAACGCGATCCGCTGCTGCGATTTCAGCGCCTCGCGGTCGATCGCGGTGCCCATCACCCGGTCGATGATCTCGCCGCCCGCCGTGACGTGGAACCATTTCGAGAAGTCGCGGAAATGGTGCTGGTTGTGCAACGTGGTCACGTGCCGCTCGACGGCGGTCTTCGTCACCGGCAGGTGCGCGGTGGCGTGGAACCATTCGTAGGCGAGGAAGGTGAGGCCGCCGCCAACCGCGACGACGGCCGCGGCGCCTTCGAAGGCCCATCCGACGCCGGCGAGCGTCAGGAGCCCCCAAAGCAGCGTGAAATTCAGCACGAGAACCGGGAAGACGACGAAATCGGGGGCGAAGAAGAGCGCCGGATTGGTGGGGAAATCGTGGTGCCCGTAATGCGCGCGGTAGAGCAGGTCGAACTGCCACTGGCGGCGCGGAGGCGGCAGGTGGAAGATGAACCGGTGGAGGTTGTATTCGTTCAGCATCTGGGCCGGAATGCCGGCGGGCACGAGGACCCAGAGCCAAGGCTGGCCCGCGCGGGCCACGACGATGGCGCCGGCGATCGCCGCGAGGGCGATGCCGAGGATGGTGTGGTGCCGGGCCATGAGCCAGAGCCGTGCCATTGTGCCTCCCTTGACGGGGCAGGGTCGCTCGGCAGCCCGCGCCGGTCAAGCGCGACGCGGGGGCAGAAGGCGTGTGCCCCGTGCCCGGACCTTCAGGCCGGCGGTAGGGTCTTGCCCGGATTGAGGATGTTCTGCGGGTCGAAGGTCCGCTTCACGGCCCGCATCATGTCGAGCGCCACCTGGTCCTTGCGGCGGCGCATCGAGGCAAGCTTCGAGAGCCCGATGCCGTGCTCGGCAGAAAACGACCCGCCGAGGGAAGCGACGATCCGCTCGACCGCTTCGGTGATCGCTGTGGCGAGCGCCGTGTCGCCGCGCGTGGGCAGGACCGAGAAATGCAGGTTGCCGTCGCCAAGATGTGCGACGGTCGCGGTGCGGGCGCCGGGGTCAAGAAGCGCGACCTCGGCCAGCGCGCGCTCCAGAAATGTCTCGACCCGATCGAGCGGGACGGCCACGTCGGTATCGACCGAGTGGCCATGGCCGACGGTGATCTCGGCCGCCGCCTCGCGCCGGGCCCAGATCGCGCGGCGCTGTGCCTCGCTCCGGGCCAGCACGGCGTCGATGACGAGACCCTCGTTCATCATTTCCGCGAGCGTGCCTTCGAGAAGACTCACGAGCGGAACGCTGCCGTCGGTTCGCGTGGCGATGTCGCGCGGCGCGGTGGCGCCGAGCTCGACGAGGATTGTCACATCGTGGATCTCGGCGAAGGGCAGGCCAAGATCGGGGCGTCGGGCGCGGAGCAGCTCGAGATAGGTTCGCGGCATGAACTCGAAGGCTTCGGCAAGCCCGCCGGAGGCCGCCTGCAGCCGGTTCAGGAGCGTCAGCGCCGCCGGCAGCGAGGGTGCCGCGAGCATCGCCGTGGCGTGGGCGCCGGCACGCGGGACGAGCTTCATCACCGCCGCGGTGATGATGCCGAGCGTGCCTTCGGCGCCGATGAAGAGATCCTTCAGGTCGTAGCCGGAGTTGTCCTTGTGCAGTTCGGACATGAGGTTCATGACCCGACCGTCCGCCAGCACCACCTCGAGCCCGAGGCAGAGCGCCCGGGTCGAGCCGTAGCGCAGCACGTTCGATCCGCCGGCATTGGTCGAGAGCGCCCCGCCGATCTGCGCCGAGCCGCGGGCGCCGAACCAGAGCGGGAAACAGAGTCCCTCGGCCTCGGCGGCGTCATGCAGGTTGGCGAGCACGACACCGGCCTCGACCACGGCGAGCCGGGCCTCGGGCCGGATCTCGCGGATGCGGTTCATCCGTTCGAGCGAGAGCATGAGCGCGCCTTCGGCATGGATCGCGCCGGTAAGGCCGGTGCGGCCGCCGCAGGGCACGACCGCGGTTCCGGCATCCCCGGCGAGCCGCAGGAGGGCGGCAACCTCGGCCGTCGTTCCGGGCCGCAGGACTGCAAGGGGCTGCCACCGGTAGGTGCCGATCCAGTCACGGCAATAGGGGGCCATGTCGGCACCGGTCAGCAGGTTCGCGGCGCCGACGATTGCGGTCAGACGGTCATGGAGCGGGGGGCCAGCGCGCTCGGGGGGCATGGCGGGTTCAGGCCGCGAGCCCCTTGGCGCCCATGCCGAGGTATTTCTCGCGCCGGTCCTTCACGAGCTCGGCCGGCTTCTTGCCCGAAAGTTCCTTCAGCATCTCGCCGATCGCCTTGCCGACGCTCCTGATCGCGATGGCGGGCTGGCGCTGGGCGCCGCCGACCGGTTCGGCGATGACGCGATCGACGATGCCGAGCTTCAGCAGATCCTGAGCGGTCAGCCGCAGAGCCACGGCTGCTTCCCGCATCCGCTCGGCGTCCTTCCACAGGATCGAGGCGCAGCCTTCGGGCGTGATGACGGAATAGATCGAATGTTCGAGCATCGCGACGCGGTTGGCCGCGGCCAGCGCCACCGCGCCACCGGAGCCGCCCTCGCCGATCACGACCGACACCAGCGGCACGCCGATCTCGAGGCTTTTCTGCGTGCAGCGGGCGATGGCCTCGGACTGGCCGCGTTCCTCTGCGCCCTTGCCGGGATAGGCTCCGGGTGTGTCGACCAGCGTCACCACCGGCAGCCGGAAACGGTCGGCCAGATCCATCAGGCGAATTGCCTTGCGGTAGCCCTCGGGCCGGGCCATGCCGAAATTGCGCTCGATCCGGGTCTTGGTGTCGGAGCCCTTTTCCTGGCCGATGACGACGACCGGCTCGTCCTCGAACCGCGCGAGCCCGGCCATGATCGCGTGATCCTCGGCAAAGTTCCGGTCGCCGGCGAGCGGGGTGAATTCGGTGAAGAGCGCCTCGACATAGGCCTTGCAATGGGGACGGTCGGGGTGGCGCGCGACCTGGCACTTCTGCCAGGGGTCGAGGTTCTTGTAGAGGTCCTTCAGCATGTCGGCGGCCTTCTTGTCGAGACCGCCTGCCTCCTTGTCGACGTTCATCCCCTCGCTCTTGCGGGCCAGGGCCCTCAGTTCTTCGGCCTTTCCTTCGATTTCGGCGAGGGGCTTCTCGAACTCGAGGTAATTCATGATGCGCTCCGCTTTGGACCCCGCCTATATGACGCGCGCGGGAGGCGAATGCAACGCGACAAACCGGGTGGCAGACCGGGGCGGGGCGGGTCCTGCGGCGGCACCCAGGCCCCGGTGAGAGCGGCGCGAAAGGCCGGTTCGGGAGCGGAGGGGAGAGGCAGGGCGAGAGACCTTCGCCCGGTCCTCGCGGAGGTGATGCACCGGAGGGGGCACCCCGGGGCGCGAGGCGATCGCGCAGCCGGTCGTAGCGCGGCACGTGGCATTGCGATGTGCGAAAGAGATGCCCCGGCCTAGCCGGCGATCATCTCTGCCTGGCGCACGATCACCTCGGCCTGCCTGATCGATGCGATGTCCACGAGACGACCCTTGTAGACGGTGGCGCCCTCGCCGCGGGCCCTGGCGGCCGCCATCGCGGCAAGGATCTCGCGCGCCTCGCTGACCTTGGCCTCGGAGGGGGTGAAGACCCCGTTGGCGAGCGCGACCTGCTTGGGGTGGATCGCCCATTTGCCGACCATGCCGAGCGTCGCGGAGCGCTTGGCCTGAGCGAGGAAACCCTCGTCGTCGGAAAAGTCGCCGAAGGGGCCGTCGACGGGCAGGATGCCATGGGTGCGGCAGGCAGCGACGATCGCGGCCTGCGCCCAGTGCCAGGGGTCTGACCAGTATCTGCTGCCCTCGCGGACCATGTAGTAGTCTTCCTGGGTGCCGCCGATCCCGGTCGTCTGCATGCCCATCGAGGCCGCGAAATCGGCCGCGCCGAGGCTCATCGCCTGCAGTCGCGGCGAGGCGGCGGCGATCTCCTCGACATGGGCGATGCCGGCGGCGCTTTCGATGATGACCTCGAGCGAGATGCGCTTGCCACGGCCGCTGGCGGCCTCGACGGCCGTCACCAGCGCGTCGACGGCATAGACATCGGCGGCGCAGCCGACCTTGGGGATCATGATCTGGTCGAGCCGCTCGCCGGCCTGTTCGAGCAGGTCCACGACGTCGCGATACCACCAGGGTGTGTCGAGCCCGTTGATGCGGACCGCGAGATACTTGTCGCCCCAGTCGACGTCGCCGATGGCCTCGATGATGGTCTTGCGGGCGGCAGGCTTGTCGTCCGGCGCGACGCTGTCCTCGAGATCGAGGTTGATGACATCGGCGGCCGAGGCGGCCATCTTCTCGAAGATCGCCGGCCGGGAGCCCGGGCCGAAGAGCTGGCAGCGGTTCGGGCGGGCAGGGGCCGAGGGCTGAAGTCGGAAGCTCATTGGCGGGTCCTTCGGCAATGAAGTTTCGTGAAGTGCTGGCGTTCGGATAGAATATTGCGCGCTGCCGCGCAAGTCTCTTTCGCAACTGCAGCAATTTGACGACCGGCCGATTGTGATCACGAAATCGAGCCGCGACTCTCCGGCCCGCGTACGAAGCCGCCTGGCGTTCCCGGCCGCTGGCAGGAATGCGATATTCGTGATCACAAGAAATAATTTTGTGATCACGAAAGGCCGCTTTCGCCGATTCCGCCCCCTGAAACCGCGATTTTCGCCGAACGGACCCGTGACTTGTCCCGAAATTCGTTTATTGATGAACCGGATCGGAGACTGTCCCCCCGAGCAGACAAGGAACGCCGACATGGCCGAAACCAAGAAGATCGTCCGCCCGCTGTCACCGCATCTTCAGATCTACCGGCCGCAGATGACGAGCGTGTCGTCGATCCTGACGCGGATCACGGGCAATGCGCTCATCGTGGCGGCGGTTCTGATCGTCTGGTGGCTGCTCGCCGCGTCCACCAGCGCGGAGTACTTCGCCGTCGCCGACGCGGTCTTGCGGAGCTGGTTCGGCAAGCTCGTGTTCTTCGGCTCCATCTGGGCGGTCTGGTATCATTTCCTCGCCGGGCTCAGGCATCTCTACTACGACAGCGGGCGCGGGCTCGACATCCCGACGGCGACGATGCTCGGCTGGGTCTGCATCATCGGCTCGGCGCTTCTCACGCTTCTCACCGTCGCCGTTCTCTGAAGGAGGTCCCCGATGCGCTATCTGACCGACCGCAAGCGCGCCGAAGGGCTCGGCTCGGCGAAATCCGGCACCGAACACCACTGGCACATGCAGGTGAGCGCCGTTGGTCTTGCCGTGCTGGTCCCGTTCTTCATCTTCTCCTTCGGCAGCATCCTCGGCGCTACCCATGACGAGGTGGTGGCCTACTACAGCCGGCCCTTCCCCGCGATCGTCGCGGGGCTGACACTGGTCGTGGGCATGATGCATTTCAAGAACGGTGCCCAGATGATGATCGAGGACTACGCCCATGGCTTCGCCCGCAAGGCGCTGATCGTGAGCGTCATCTGTCTTTGCTATGCGACGATGGCCTCGGGGCTCTTCGCGCTCATCCGGCTCGCGCTCTGAA
The DNA here is from genome assembly GCA_020637635.1 of Albidovulum sp. GTDB lineage: Bacteria > Pseudomonadota > Alphaproteobacteria > Rhodobacterales > Rhodobacteraceae > Albidovulum. Next base: position 24,229 of record JACKKB010000003.1, on the reverse strand, counting down.
GGACCAGCAACATGACCGCATATCCCTATGAAGTTCACGAATACGACGTGGTCGTGGTGGGCGCCGGCGGCTCGGGCCTGCGCGCGACGCTCGGCATGGCCGAACAGGGTCTGAAGACGGCCTGCGTCACCAAGGTCTTCCCGACGCGATCGCACACCGTGGCGGCGCAGGGGGGCATCGCCGCCTCGCTCTCCAACATGGGTCCCGACCACTGGCAGTGGCACATGTACGACACCGTGAAGGGGTCGGACTGGCTGGGCGACACCGACGCGATGGAATACCTCGCCCGCGAGGCGCCGAAGGCGGTCTACGAGCTGGAGCACTACGGCGTGCCCTTCAGCCGCACCGAAGAGGGCAAGATCTACCAGCGCCCCTTCGGCGGCCACACGACCGAGTTCGGCGAAGGCCCGCCGGTGCAGCGCACCTGCGCCGCCGCCGACCGGACCGGCCACGCGATCCTGCACACGCTCTACGGCCAGAGCCTCAAGCACAATGCCGAGTTCTACATCGAGTACTTCGCGCTCGACCTCATCATCACCGATGGCGCCTGCACCGGCGTCGTGGCCTGGAAACTGGATGACGGCACGATCCACGTCTTCAATGCGAAGATGGTGGTCCTGGCGACCGGCGGCTACGGCCGCGCCTATTTCTCGGCCACCTCGGCGCATACCTGCACCGGCGACGGCGGCGGCATGGCCGCACGAGCCGGGCTGCCGCTTCAGGACATGGAGTTCGTGCAGTTCCACCCGACCGGCATCTACGGTTCGGGTTGTCTCATCACCGAGGGCGCGCGCGGCGAGGGGGGATATCTGACCAACTCCGAAGGCGAGCGCTTCATGGAGCGCTATGCGCCGACCTACAAGGACCTCGCGTCACGCGATGTGGTCAGCCGCTGCATCACGATCGAGATCCGCGAGGGCCGCGGCGTGGGTGAGCACAAAGATCACATGCACCTGAACCTGTCGCACATTCCGCCGGCGACGCTGCATGAACGTCTGCCGGGGATTTCGGAATCGGCCAGGATCTTTGCCGGCGTCGACATCACCAAGGAACCGATCCCGATCCTGCCCACGGTGCACTACAACATGGGTGGCATCCCCACCAACTACTGGGGCGAGGTGCTGAACCCGACCAAGGGCAGCCCCGATGCCGTCTTCCCCGGCCTGATGGCGGTGGGCGAGGCGGGCTGCGCCTCGGTCCACGGGGCGAACCGGCTCGGCTCGAACTCGCTTATCGACCTCGTGGTCTTCGGTCGCGCCGCGGCGATCCGCGCCGGGCAGGAGGTCGACCGCGCCGCGGCGGTGCCCGCGACCAACAAGGCCGAGGTGGAGAGGGCGCTGTCGCGCTTCGACGCGCTGCGCAACGCCAGCGGATCCGTGCCCACGGCCGAACTCAGGCTCGAGATGCAGAAGACCATGCAGGCCGATGCCGCGGTCTTCCGCACCGACAAGACCCTCGCCGAGGGTGTCGAGAAGATGACGAAGGTCGCCGCCAAGATGGACGACATCAGGGTCACCGACCGCTCGCTCATCTGGAACTCCGACCTGATGGAGACGCTGGAGCTCACCAACCTCATGCCCAACGCGCTGGCGACGATCGTCGGCGCCGAGGCGCGCAAGGAAAGCCGGGGCGCCCATGCGCACGAGGATTACCCGAACCGCGACGACAAGGGGTGGCGCAAGCATTCGCTTGCCTATGTCACGGGCAACAAGGTGAAGCTTGCCTATCGGCCGGTGCATCTCGATCCGCTGACGACCGAGGCCGAGGGCGGTATCGACCCGAAGAAGATCGCGCCCAAGGCGCGGGTCTACTGATGCGCGCAGCGCTCGCGGCCCTGGTTTCGACGGCGTCGCTGGCGGCCTGCGGGCCGATCCCGGTGGCGCGCGCCGAGACAGAGTGCTTCGACCAGGCGCGCCTTGCCGCCGGCCCGCGCGGACTTGTCGGTGTGGGCGTCGGCTCGGGCGGCGCCACGACCAGGGTCAAGGTCGCGGTGTCGACCGACTGGCTGCAGGGCAAGGACCCTGCCGCGCTTTACGATGCCTGCGTCTATCGCAAATCCGGCCAGCCCCCGCGGCAGCCTCTCTATACCCGCCCCGATTGGAAGGGATAAGTCATGGTCCAGTTCACGCTTCCGAAGAACTCCAAGATCCGGGTCGGGAAGACCTGGCCGAAGCCCGAGGGCAGGAACGTCCGCAAGTTCCAGATCTACCGCTGGGATCCGGACACGGGCGAGAACCCGCGAGTCGACAGCTATTTCATCGACATGGACAAGTGCGGGCCGATGGTTCTGGACGCGCTGATCAAGATCAAGAACGAGATCGACCCGACGCTCACGTTCCGCCGGTCCTGCCGCGAGGGGATCTGCGGGTCCTGCGCGATGAACATCGACGGGATCAACACGCTCGCCTGCATCTACGGGCTCGACGAAGTGAAGGGCGAGACCGTGAAGATCTATCCGCTGCCGCACATGCCGGTGGTGAAGGACCTGATCCCGGATCTGACGCATTTCTACGCCCAGCATGCCAGCATCATGCCCTGGCTGGAGACAAAGACGAACACGCCCGCCAAGGAGTGGCGCCAGTCGATCGAGGACCGCAAGAAGCTCGACGGGCTCTACGAATGCGTGATGTGCGCGTCCTGCTCCACCTCCTGTCCGTCCTATTGGTGGAACAGCGACCGCTACCTCGGCCCGGCAGCGCTTCTGCATGCCTATCGCTGGATCATCGATTCGCGCGACGAGGCGACGGGCGAAAGGCTCGACGCGCTTGAGGATCCCTTCAAGCTCTACCGCTGCCACACGATCATGAACTGCACCAAGACCTGCCCCAAGGGCCTGAACCCGGCCAAGGCGATCGCCGAGATCAAGCGGATGATGATCGAGCGCACCGTCTGATCCGGCGTCGCGCAGGGCGGTCGTCCGCTGTCGCCGCCGGAATGCCTGCCGAAGCGACCGGCTGTTGCCGGATCGGACGTTTCCGGGGGGGGGCGCGCCTGCCGGATACGTGGCCGGGCACATGGACGGGCAGGTGGCCGGACAGGTGATTGATCTTGATTTTGGGCGCGTCTGCCCACAGGGTGCCGCAGAGTTGTTGCAAGCACCAAAGAGTCACCATGGGCACGGCGCTACAGACCCTGATCAACGGCACGCCGACCGGCGGCGCAAACCCCTGGATCGACTCGCTCGTCTGGGGTGGCGCCTGGGCGGCTCCCTCGGGCGGGACCGTCACCATTTCCTATGCGGCGGCGCAGGGCGGGGCGGCTACGCTCTTCTCGGGCGTGTCGCTCGGCTGGACCCAGAGCGATCTGGCGGCGGTCAAGCGGGCGTTCGCGCGCTGGGAAGCGGTTGCGGACATCGACTTCGCCGCCTCGTCCCGCCAGAACGCGGACGTGCAGCTCTGGAAGCTCAACAATGCGCAGATGGGCGGGTCGCTCGGCTATTCGGAGGTGCCCGGCTATGGCTCGGGCACAAAGATCAACCTCGCCGTGAACGCAGCGCATGCGTCCTGGAACTATCTCGGCAACGGTGGCTATGGTTTCGTGACGCTGGTGCACGAGATCGGCCACCTGCTCGGCCTCGCGCATCCCCATGATGGCGGACTGGCCGGCGACGCCACGACATTCCCGGGCGTCACGGGTCCGTTCGGCTCCTACGGCACCTACGAGCTGAACCAGGGCATCTTCACCGTCATGAGCTACAACGACGGCTGGCCGGCGCACTATCCGGGGCACAACAACTACGGCTACGGCTGGCAACTGTCGCCGATGGCACTCGATATCGCCGCGATCCAAGGCATCTACGGCGCCAACATGACGCGAGCGACGGGCGACAACATCTACCGCCTGCCCACGGCGAACGCGACCGGGGTCGGCTGGCGCTGCATCTGGGATGCCGGCGGTGCCGACCAGATCCGTTTCGAAGGCCAGGGGGCCTGCACGATCGATCTCAGGGATGCGCCGCTGACGGGGGCCAACGCGGGCGGCTATGTGTCCTATGCCGCCGGCATTGTCGGAGGTCTGACGATTGCCAATGGCGTGGTCATCGAGAAGGGGATCGGCGGGAACGGCGCCGACCAGATCACCGGCAACGGTGCCGACAACGTGTTGAGGGGTCGGGGCGGCAGCGACGTGATCTTCGGGCTCGACGGGCACGACACGCTTGCCGGCGGCGGCAGTTCCGACCGGCTCTTCGGGGGTCTCGGCGACGACCAGCTGAATCTCTCGGGCGGGAACGACACGCTCGACGGCGGCGGCGGAAGCGATACGGTCAGCTACGGCGGGCGGACCGGCATCCGCATCGACCTAAATGTCGGCGGTGCCCAGGCGACCGGCATCGGCACCGTGACGCTCACCGGCATCGAGAACGTTCGCGGCGGCAACGGTTCGGACCGGCTTGTCGGAGACACGCAGGACAATCTCCTGACCGGCAACGGCGGTCGCGACGCCCTCTTCGGCGGTGACGGCAACGACACGCTCGACGGGGGCCGGGGCCCGGACACGCTGACAGGCGGTCTCGGCGCTGACACGTTCCTGTTCCACGATGCGGGCGATTCGCGGCCGGGAAACCGGCACGACGAGATCCGCGATTTCACCTCGGGCAGCGACATCATCGACCTGAGCGGGATCGACGCCCATGCGGCGACGCCAACCGATGACGCCTTCGTCTTTTCCGGCACGACCGCGGCCGCGGGCGCGGTCTGGTACGGCATCTCGGGCAGCGACGTTCTGGTCTATTTCGATGTCGACGGCGACGCCAAGGCCGATGGCGAGATTCTCGTCAGGAACGTGAGCGCCGTGAACGCGTGGGATTTCTCGCTGTGACGGGTCGGCGCGCCGGGGCGACGCTGCGCCGATGAAGCCCGAACGGCCCGAAACCGCTGCGCCAGAGGATGCCGCGGCCCGTCGGGCCCGGCGCCCGGTCATCGCCTATCCGCCGGAAACCCTGCCCGGTCCAGACATGGCGCTCTATCGCCGGCTGCGGGCGAACCTGCGGACGGTGGCCGACGTGACGGTCGCGCCGCGCGATGCGGCCTGCTTCCGGGTGGGCGCGGGGCAGTTCTTCCGGATCCATTCCGTCGAGGGGCCGCAGGTAGGCGATCTCAACCTCTGGCATGCCGGCGACCTCTTCGAACGCTTCTTTTCCGGCAAGACGCGAGCGCTTCACGGCACGCATCTGTCGACGGGCGACCGGCTCTGGTCCGTACTGCCCTACCTGCGGCCGATGGCGACCATCACGCATGATACGCTCGACTGGTACGGGTTCGACGCCGATGGCGGCTCGGTCCACGACGTGATCGGGACGCGCTGCGATCCCTATACCCATGCGCTTCTGAGCCATGGCGACCAGTATCATCACTGTTGCCATTCGAACCTGACGCGGGCGCTCGCGGACGAGACCGGACTCGCGCGCAGGGAGGCCGAGCTTCTTGTCCACGATGTGCTGAACGTCTTCATGTGCACCGGCTTCACCCGCGACACGGGCCAATACTTCATGAAGGCCTCGCCGGTGCGGCCCGGCGACTATCTGGAGTTCTTCGCCGAGATCGACCTGCTCGGCGCACTTTCGGCCTGCCCGGGTGGCGACTGTTCGGCCGAGCACTCCTCGGATGCCGCCGCCTGCCATCCCCTCCGGGTCGAGATCCTGGCCCCCGAGCCGGAGCTTGCCGCGGCCTGGCAACCGCCCGCCCGCAATCCCTACGACGGCAGTCACGGCGCCTGAGCCGCGCGGCGGCGCACCCCGTTCACGCAGCGACGTGGCGGGCCAGCTTGTCAAGGGTCTGGGCGCCGTATTCGACCGCCCCGAAGGCGATGACGGCCGCGCGGCGTGCTGCCGTCGGGTGCATCTGGCGGAGCGTTACGACGGTCTTGCCGTTGTCCTGGGCGTCGAAGGTGACGAGCATGCGAAAACGGTCGGGATCGTCGTCGTTGTCCTTGCCGTGGCTCACCTCGATCAGGGAAGGGGAGACGACGCGCAGGAACGCCATGCGGCTTCCATAGCGGGTGCCGTCGGGCGCGACCATGTCGAACCGCCAGAGTCCACCGGGGCGGATGTCGATCTCGTGCGTCTCGATCGTGAATCCTTCTGGCCCGAACCATGCGACGATCTGCGCCGGATCGGTCCAGGCGCGGAAGGCGGTCTCCCGGTCGGCGCCGACGACGCGGGCGATGACGACCTCGCGTTCCAGGGGCCATGCAGACCAGGCCGAGCCGAGTTGCGTATCAGGCTCATTCATTGCGAGGCTCCTCGTCGCTGCGTTCCAGATGGGCTTCGAACCGGTCCATGCGGGCTTCCCATGCGCAGCGGTGGCGGGCGAGCCAGGCTTCGGCGGAGTGAAGGCTTTCGGGGTTCAGCGAACAGATCCGCGTCCGGCCTTCGCGCCGCGAGACGATGAGGCCCGCGCCTTCGAGGACGCCGAGATGTTGGGTGAAGGAGGGCAGCGCCATGGCGAAGGGAACGGCGAGCTCGGAAACCGTCGCCGGCCCCTTGCACAGCGCCTGCACGACGGCACGGCGGGTCGGGTCTGCGAGAGCGCCGAATGTACGGTCGATGGTGCGAATATCATTAGGCATTCGCCTAAGTAATTCCGCAGAATACTTATGTCAATACCTAAGTATCCGCACAAGCCCGTCGCCGGAGCCGATTACCTTCCCGGTCGATGCGAAGGAGAGATTTTGGTGGAGCCAAGGGGGGTCGAACCCCTGACCTCTTGAATGCCATTCAAGCGCTCTCCCAACTGAGCTATGGCCCCACCGGAGGTCCGGGCCGTAACCCGTGCGGCGCGATATAGGCAAGGGCACGGGGCGGCGCAAGTGAAAAGTGTGCCGAACCGGCCCCGGGGCCGGCTTTTGGCCCCGGCATGAAAACGGGCGCGGAGGTCCGCGCCCGTCGATCCCGCCCGGCGGCTTGTCGCAGCGGTCGTCTCAGTCGTCGTCGTCCGAAGCAACGTCGGCGATCTCATCGAGAGAGACGTCGCCGTCATCGTCTTCTTCCAGCAGATCGTCGTCGATTTCGTTGTCGTCGCTGTCGTCGATATCCTCCTCCTCGGAGATGTCGTCGACGTCGAGATCCTGTTCCTTGGCGGCGGTCTTCTCGCTGATGAGCGTCCGGGCGCGTCCGGCGATCAGGCTTTCCGCGGTGAAGCCGTGGCCACACTCGGGGCAGGTCATCGGGTCGCGGCCGAGGTCGTAGAACCGGCTGCTGCAATGCGGGCAGAGGCGCTTGACGCCCCAATCGTCCTTGGGCATGGAACACTCCTTCCGTGCTCGATGTTCGAGAGTCGCAGCCAACTGCCACATGCACGCGGGCCTGTCAAAGGCTTTTGTCGGGCGGACAAAGCTTCCGGTCGCGCACGGGACGCAGTAGCATCGGGCAGGCAGGGACGGGATGACACGCCGCACATTGCAAGGAGATCCGCCGGTCGAGATCACGCTGCGCAAGAGCGCGCGGGCGCGGCGCTTTTCGCTGCGCGTCTCACAGCTTGACGGGCGGGTGACGCTCTCGATGCCGGCGCGCGCCGAGGAGGCCGCAGCACTTGCCTTTGCCGAGGAAAAGGCCGCGTGGCTGCGGCGCGTGCTTGGCGCGCATGGTCCGCGCGAAGCGCTGGGCTTCGGGTCGGAGCTGCTCTTCGAGGGGCGCCGTCTGGTGGTGCGGCCGGCGCAGGTGCGGGCGCCGGTGCTGAGCGCGGATGCGATCCACCTTCCGCAGGATCCGGCGCGAGTCGGCGCACGCCTCCAGGCCTATCTCAAGCTCGTCGCCCGCCAGCGGCTGCAGGCGGCCTGCGAGCGTCACGCGGGCCAGCTCGGGCGGCGGTTCCGGCGGATCACGCTGCGCGACACGCGGTCGCGCTGGGGGTCCTGCACCGCGCAGGGGGACCTGATGTTCTCCTGGCGGCTGGTGATGGCGCCGGCAGAGGTGCTCGACTACGTGGCGGCGCATGAGGTCGCCCATCTGGCGGAGATGAACCACTCGCCGGCCTTCTGGGCGGTGGTCGCCCGGCTTGTGCCCGACTACGAACGCCACCGCCGCTGGCTGCGCAGTCACGGCGCGGCGCTGCACCGCGTCGATTTCGGGAGCTGACCGGCGATTGACGCCGCGCCGGATTTCGTGATCACATCCGCCATGCTCGCCACAAGCCGCCCGCCCGATCCCGGCACCTCGGCGCACGACCGCATCTACCGGTCGCTGCGACAACAGATCATGCATGGCGAACTGCCGCCGGGACAGGCGCTGACCCTGCGCGGTCTGGCGCGAAGCTACGGCGTGTCGATGACGCCGGCGCGCGAGGCGCTGCGGCGGCTGGCGGCGGAGGGAGCGCTCACGCTGTCGGCCTCGGGACGGGTGACGACGCCGGAGCTTTCGTTCGAGCGGATCGAGGAGCTTGCGACCCTGCGGGCGCTCATCGAGACCGAGCTTGCCTCGCGTGCGATGCCGCGCGCCCATCTGGCGCTGATCGAACGGCTGACCGCGATCAACATGGCCAATGCCGAGGCGGCGGTGAAGCATGATGCGGTGGCCTACATCCGCACCAATCTCGAGTTTCACCGAACGCTCTACCTGCGCGCGCAGGCGCCGGCGATGCTGGCGATCGCCGAGACGGTGTGGCTGCAACTGGGACCGACGATGCGGGCTCTCTATGCACGGCTGACGCGCGCGGAGCCGCCGCAGCATCACCGGATGATCATCACCGCGCTCAAGGCGGGCGACGAGCCCGCGCTGCGGCTTGCGGTGCGCACCGATGTGACGCAGGGGTTGCGACATCTCGCGACCTGACCGGCTGGCGGAGATGCGCCGCCGTGTCTGCCGTGGCAGAGTCGACCGCCTCGCTCCGCGGCATCGCCAAGCGGTCGGGCAGGGCCGGGGCGGGCCTGCCGTGGCGCTTCCTGCCCTTCGGGGGCCAGGCGCTGCCGGGGCGCGCGGGCCTCAGGCGTGGATGGCGCCGTCGCCGCAGGCCAGTGCCGCCTCGCGAACCGCCTCGGAGAAGGTCGGATGGGCGTGGCAGGTCAGCGCGATATCTTCGGCGGAAGCACCGAATTCCATGCCCACGCAGATCTCGTGGATCAGTTCCCCGGCCGACGGACCGATGATATGGCAGCCGAGAATGCGGTCGGTTTCCTTGTCGGCGAGAAGCTTCACGAAGCCTTCGCCCTGGAACACCGCCTTGGCCCGAGCGTTCCCCATGAACGAGAACTTGCCGACCTTGTAGGCGCGGCCCTCGGCCTTCAGCTGGTCCTCCGTCGCGCCGACGCTGGCAACCTCGGGCGTGGTGTAGATGACGCCGGGGATCACGCCGTAGTTCACATGGCCATGCTTGCCGGCGATCACCTCTGCCACCGCCATGCCCTCATCCTCGGCCTTGTGGGCGAGCATGGGGCCCACGATGGCGTCGCCGATGGCGTAGATGCCCTTGACGCTGGTCTGCCAGTGCTCGTCGGTCTTGACCTGGCCGCGCTTCTCCAGTTCCAAACCCAGGGCCTCAAGCCCCAGCCCGGCCGTATAGGGCCTGCGACCGGTCGCGACCAGCACCACCTCTGCGTCGATCGTGGCTTCGCTTTCGTCCTTGCGGAGTTTGTAGCTGACGGTGTTCTTGCCCTTGGCCCTTGTGACGCCCTGGACCGCGGCGCCCATGACGAACTTGAGCCCCTGCCTGGACAGGATGCGCTGAAAGGTCTTCTGGACCTCGCCATCCATGCCCGGCGTGATGGCATCGAGGAACTCGACGACCGTCACCTCGGTGCCGAGACGCGCATAGACCGATCCCATCTCGAGCCCGATGACGCCGGCGCCGATCACCACCATCGACTTCGGCACCTTGGGCAGGGCGAGTGCGCCGGTGGAGGTGACGACGGTCTTCTCGTCGATCTCGATCCCCGGAAGCGAGGAGGGTTCGGAGCCCGAGGCGATGACGATGGACCTGGCATCGTGCACCTCGTCCCCGACCTTCACTTGCCCCGCGGCGGGGATTGATGCCCAGCCTCTGAGCCAGGTGACCTTGTTCTTCTTGAAGAGGAACTCGATGCCCTTGGTGTTCTGGGCGATGACCTCGTCCTTGTAGGCCAGCATCTGCTTCCAGTCGACCGAGGGTGACTTGCCCTTGAGACCCATGGCGCCGAAGTTGTGCTCTGCCTCGTGCAGCGAATGCGTGGCGTGCAGGAGCGCCTTGGAGGGGATGCAGCCGACATTGAGGCAGGTGCCGCCCAGCGTCTCGCGCCCCTCGACGCAGGCGGTCCTGAGGCCAAGTTGCGCGCAGCGGATTGCGCAGACATAGCCGCCAGGGCCACCGCCGATCACGATCACATCAAAGTCCGCCATGTCCTACTCCTTCGTAACTGCGTGTCGGGTCCGCGTCGTGCGGCAGTGGTTCTTCTGTCGTGCATCGGTCGTCATTGTTGCGCGAACGGTCAGGGCGGAGGTCACGCCATCAGCGCCATGAGGTAGAGAAGGACGGTCGCGGCGAAGCCCGTGAGCCAGAGCAGGGTCCTGACCCCGACCAGCCCGAGGCCGTAGGCCGGGACGTAGCAGATGCGCGCGATCAGAAAGATCCGCGCGGCCGTGAGCGTGCCGTGGCTGAACCCGTCCTTGAGGGCGAGGATCAGGATCGGGGGCGCGAAAAGCGCCATCGCGGTGATGGCGTTCGTCAGCGCCCGGTCGAGCCGCCCGGTAATGCCCGTGAGCGTCCGGTGTTCGTCGCGCGACGACAGGAGATAGCCCATCCCCACCTGCCCCATGGCGCCTGTCACCTGCGCGAGGAGGATGAGGGCTGTGTAAAGCCCGACGAGCGCGAGGATGTTCAGTTCACTGGACATTTGGGATTGCCTTTCCATCCGGGGATGCGGCGAGGGTGCAATGGCGGGGGCAATGGGTCAAGTTGTGACCTTTTCGTCGTTCAGGCGGTTTTCAGGAACTGCGCGGAGGTGGCGCCCTTGAGGGCGGCCTGTTGCCTGAACCACTGATCGGCGCGGGCGCGGTCATGCACCTCGTAAAGGACCGCGACGCGGTTGCCGTCATCGGCGTCGCGCCACATCTGGAGCATGGTCAGACCGGCATTGTCGCGGGTTTCGGCGTGGGCGTCGTAGTCGGCCTTCCAGGCGTCGAAGCCGGTGGTGTCGAACTGGACGATCAGTTGCATGGGGTGTCCTTTCGGTAGGATGGGCAGATTGCTGTCCTCTGGCTCGCTATTTCTGTCGATCTTTCAAGCACGCAGCGGCGCCCTCCGCATACCCGACAGAATAACCGTGCGAATAGCCGTCGCTGTTCCAATCACCCTCAATCAATGTGGCGCGTATCTCGCAGGTCGTGTTGTAGCCAGTCGCGTAACCATCGCCATAACCTACGTCAAAACGCTCTTCCTTATCCTCGCGGCACCCGGACAAAGGCAGGTAAGCCGAAACAAGCAATAGCGACCTCAAGACGTCGGCCATCCTCCCTTTCCTCTTCAAGCCCTCACAAATCCATCAACAGCCGTCTCGGGTCCTCCAGCGCCTCCTTCACCCGGACGAGGAACGTCACCGCGCCCTTGCCGTCCACGATCCGGTGGTCGTAGCTCAAGGCGAGATACATCATCGGGCGGATGACGATCTCGCCCCCGACGACCACGGGGCGGTCCTGGATCTTGTGCATGCCGAGGATGCCCGATTGCGGGGGGTTGAGGATCGGCGCGGACATCAGGCTGCCGTAGACGCCGCCGTTCGAGATGGTGAAAGAGCCGCCCTGCATCTCGGCCATGGAGAGCTTGCCGTCGCGGGCGCGAAGGCCGAGTTCACCGATCTTCTTCTCGATCGCGGCGAAGCCCATCCGGTCGGCGTCGCGCACGACCGGCACGACGAGACCCGAGGGCGTGCCGACGGCGACGCCCATGTGGACGTAGTTCTTGTAGACCACGTCGCCGCCGTCGATCTCGGCGTTGACCTCGGGCACTTCCTTCAGCGCGTGGCAGCAGGCCTTCACGAAGAAGGACATGAAGCCGAGCTTGACGCCGTGCTTCTTCTCGAAGGCGTCCTTGTATTCGTTGCGCAATGCCATGATGCCCGACATGTCGGCCTCGTTGAAGGTCGTGAGCATGGCGGCGGTGTTCTGCGCGTCCTTGAGGCGGCGGGCGATGGTGGCGCGCAGGCGCGTCATCTTCACGCGCTCCTCGCGCGCGGCATCCTCGGCCGGGACCGGTGCGCGCGGCGCCGCGGCAGGGGCCGGCGCCTCCGAGGCGACGGCGGCGGGCGTGCCTGCCTTGCCCGCGGCCCCGGCGGCGGCCTTGGCCACGTCGTCCTTCATGATCCGCCCGTCGCGGCCAGATCCCGTGACCTGATCGGCACTGAGGCCCTTCTCGGCCATCGCCTTCTTCGCCGCGGGTGCATCCTCGACGTCCTTGCGTTCCGTCACCTTCTCGGGTCCGGCACCGGGGGATCCCACGGCCTCGGCCTTTTCGGCCTTTTCCGCGACCGGGGCGGCGCCGGCGGAGGCGCCTTCGCTCACAACGGCGAGGCGGGCCTTGGCATCGACCGTCGCGCCTTCGGGGGCGATGATCTCGGCCAGCACGCCGGCCACCGGCGAGGGGACCTCGACCGAGACCTTGTCGGTTTCCAGTTCGCAGAGCATCTCGTCGACGGCCACCGCATCGCCTGGCTTCTTGAACCAGGTCGAGACCGTCGCCTCGGTCACGCTTTCGCCGAGTGTCGGCACCATAACGTCGATATTCTTGCCAGCCATCTTGCCCTCTTTGGCTTGCGGCGCTTCGGCGCCTTTCTTCGGAGTGATAGGTTCGGGGCCGGCCTTGCCGACCTCGGCGATCTGTGCCAGCAGCGCGCCGGGACCCACTGTCGTGCCCTCGGCCGCAACGATTTCGGCCAGCTTGCCCGCAGCGGGCGACGGCACCTCGACCGTGACCTTGTCGGTCTCCAGTTCGCAGACCATCTCGTCGATCGCAACGGTGTCGCCCGGCTTCTTGAACCAGGTGGCCACCGTGGCCTCGCTCACGCTTTCGCCGAGCGTCGGGACGCGGATCTCGGTGGTCATCTGGCGACATCTCCTCCCGTCAGGGCATCGAGCACGAGTGCGTCCTGCTCGGCCTTGTGGCGGCTGGCCAGACCCGTGGCGGGCGAGGCCGAGGCGGCGCGGCCGGCATAACGGGCGCGGGACGCTTTCGCGCCGATCCGCCCGAGCACCCATTCGATGTTGGGCTCGACAAAGAACCAGGCGCCCTGGTTCTTGGGCTCTTCCTGGCACCACACGATCTCGGCCTGCTTGAAGCGCCCGAGCTCCTTGACCAGAGATTGCGCCGGGAAGGGGTAGAACTGTTCGAGCCGGAGCAGATAGACGTCTTCAAGCCCGCGCGCATCGCGCTCGGCGAGCAGGTCGAAATAGACCTTGCCCGAGCATATGACGACCCGCCTGACCTTCTTGTCAGCGGCGAGCTTCAGTTCGGAATGGCCCTTTTGCGCATCGTCCCAGAGAACGCGGTGGAATGTGGATCCGGTGGTGAAGTCCTCCGCATCCGAGAGGCACAGCGGATGACGCAGAAGCGATTTCGGCGTCATCAGCATCAGCGGCTTGCGGAACGAGCGGTGGATCTGCCGGCGAAGGATATGGAAGTAGTTCGCCGGGGTCGAGCAGTTGGCGACGATCCAGTTGTCCTGGGCGCAGAGTTGGAGCCAGCGCTCGAGGCGAGAGGAGGAATGCTCGGGCCCCTGGCCTTCGAAGCCGTGCGGCAGCAGGCAGACGAGGCCCGACATGCGCAGCCACTTGCTTTCGCCCGAGGAGATGAACTGGTCGAACATGATCTGGGCGCCGTTGGCGAAATCGCCGAACTGGGCTTCCCACATCGTCAGCGCATTGGGCTCGGCGAGCGAATAGCCGTATTCGAAGCCGAGCACCGCATATTCCGAGAGCATCGAGTCGATGACCTCATAGCGTGCCTGGCCGGCCTTGATGTGGTTCAGCGGATAGTGCCGTTCCTCGGTCGTCTGGTCGACGAAGGCCGAATGGCGCTGCGAGAAGGTGCCGCGGCTGCAGTCCTGGCCCGACAGGCGCACCGGATAGCTCTCGGTCAGGAGCGATCCGAATGCCAGCGCCTCGGCCGTGGCCCAGTCGAAGCCGCGCCCCGACTTGAACATCTGCGCCTTGGTCTCGAGCAGGCGGGCGACGGTCTTGTGGATGTCGAACCCCTCGGGCACGCGGGTCAGCGCGGCGCCGATCTCGGCCATCGACTTCTTGGTGATCGCGGTCTTGCCGGGGCTGTATTCCTCGTTTTCTCGGCTCATGTGCGACCAGCGCCCGTCGAGCCAGTCGGCCTTGTTGGGCTTGTAGTTCTTGCCGACCTCGAATTCCTCGTTCAGATGGGCCTGGAAGGCCGCCTTCATGTCCTCGATCTCGCCCTCGGGGATGAGCCCGTCCTTCACCAACCGCTCGGTGTAGAGCTGCAGCGTGGTCTTGTGGGTCTTGATCGTCTTGTACATTGCCGGATTGGTGAACATCGGCTCATCGCCCTCGTTGTGACCGAAGCGGCGATAGCAGAAGATGTCGATGACGACGTCCTTGTGGAACTTCTGCCGGAATTCGGTCGCGACCTTGGCGGCATGGACGACGGCCTCGGGATCGTCGCCGTTGACGTGGAAGATGGGCGCCTCGACCATCAGCGCGATGTCGGTCGGATAGGGCGAGGAGCGCGAGAAATGCGGCGCGGTGGTAAAGCCGATCTGGTTGTTGACGACGATATGCATCGTGCCGCCGGTGCGGTGCCCGCGCAGGCCTGAAAGGCCAAAGCACTCGGCCACGACGCCCTGGCCGGCAAAGGCCGCATCGCCGTGCAGGAGGATCGGCAGCACCGCCTGGCGTTCGGACTGATCGCCGCGCTGGTCCTGCTTGGCGCGGACCTTGCCGAGGACGACCGGATTGACCGCCTCGAGATGGCTGGGGTTGGCGGTCAGCGACAGGTGCACCGTGTTGCCGTCGAAGGTGCGGTCGGACGAGGCGCCGAGGTGGTATTTCACGTCGCCCGAGCCGTCCACGTCCTCTGGCTTGAAGCTGCCGCCCTGGAATTCGTTGAAGATGGCGCGGTAGGGCTTGGCCATGACGTTGGCCAGCACCGAGAGCCGGCCGCGATGGGGCATGCCGATGATGATTTCCTTGACGCCGAGGCTGCCGCCGCGCTTGATGATCTGCTCCATCGCCGGGATCAGCGCCTCGCCGCCGTCAAGGCCGAAACGCTTGGTGCCCATGTACTTGACATGCAGGAACTTCTCGAAGCCCTCGGCCTCGACGAGCTTGTTCAGGATCGCCTTGCGGCCCTCGCGGGTGAAGGCGATCTCCTTTCCGTAGCCCTCGATCCGCTCCTTCAGCCAGCCGGCCTGTTCGGGATCGGAGATATGCATGTACTGGAGCGCGAAGGTGCCGCAATAGGTGCGCTTCACGATGTCGAGGATCTGGCGCATCGAGGCATGGGTGAGGCCGAGCACGTTGTCGATGAAGATCGGCCGGTCCATGTCGGCCTCGGCGAAGCCGTAGCTTTTCGGATCGAGCTCGGGATGGGCGGATTCCGAGCGCATTCCGAGCGGGTCGAGATCGGCGGCCAGATGGCCGCGGATCCTGAAGGCGCGGATGATCATCAGCGCGCGGATGGAATCGAGCACGGCGCGCTCGATCTGTTCGTCGGTGATCGGCACGCCGGCCTCGGATGCCCTGGCGCGGATCTTGTCGCCGGCGGCCTTTGCATCCCCGGCGGCGGCAGGCCATTCGCCGGTCAGTGCCGCGGTCAGCTCGTCGCCCGGCACCGGCGGCCAGTCGGCCCGACCCCACGAGGCCCCGGCCGCTTCCTTGCGCACATCGGTCTCGATGTCACCAAGCGAGTGGAAGAAGGCCGCCCAGGAGGCATCGACAGAGGCCGGATCATCGGCGAACCGCGCGTAGAGCTGTTCGACATATTCGGCATTGTGCCCTTGCAGGAAGGACGAGGCATGGAACTGATCGTTGGAAGACTGGTCGGTCATCTGAGCACCTCGCGGGGGAAGGTCATCGTTTGGGGGAACGTCGGGGTTCTGGCGGCCGGCGGCGCCGTACGCGGGCGGGTCATGGCCCGGGCCGCGGGGGCGGCGGGACGCTCTCTTTGCGACTGCGCCGTCATGTGATCATCCGGTGAGTCAGGCGCAGGTAGCTGCGCCAGAGCCGCCTGAAGACCAGCGAGCGGTTCTCGCGCCGGCTGCTGAGGCGGATCGCCTCGGTCGGGGCGGCTGCGGGAAGCAACAGCTCGTATTCGGCATTGACCTTCTCGGCATAGCCGAAGCGGGCGTAGTCGGCGGCATAGAACTCGGCCACCCGCGCGACGAAGGCGGCGGGCAGGCGGCGGCGGATCCGCGCGAGACCCGCGGCGCCGGCGCTGTGGCGCTCGTGGCCGATCTCGCGCGGGCCGGCGCTGTCGCCGGCGAGACGGTCGATATGGGCCACGACCGGGGCAAACCCCTCTTCCAGCCGGAACCAGGTTGCGTCCTCGGGCACGATCTCGCCCTGCGGTCTGAGGTGATTGTCGTAAAGTGCGGCGTTGTAGCGCGAAAGGCGCAGATACTCGTCGAACCACTCCTCGATCCCGAGCCCGGGCGGCAACAGATACGAGGGGTCGACACAATGGTTGTAGGCGCTGACGAGCCGGTCCAGGGGATCGCGGACAACGGCAAAGGCCGAGGCGATCCAGCCCCTGGGGAAGAAGCGCGCCAGCGTCGCGGCGGGGATGTGTTGCGGCGATGACCGCGACCAACGGTTGCGCACTATGCGGTCGTAGTGCCGGGTGTCGAGAAGGGCGAGCGGGCCGAACCGCTCGGCCAGATAGGCCTCGACCGACGCGCCGCCACATTTGGGCACATGCGCGAAATAATGCAGGTCATTGCCGATCCGAAAAAGTGGCATGGCCTCCCGGCCCTCCTCCTATGCCCGGCTTTCCATCAGCCGATCGCCTTCAGAACCGCCTCGCCGAGCGTGGCGGGGCTGTCAGCGACGACGATGCCCGCGGATCTCATCGCCTCGATCTTGCTCTCGGCGTCGCCCTTGCCGCCGGCGACGATGGCGCCTGCATGGCCCATGCGCCGCCCCTTCGGCGCGGTGCGCCCGGCGATGAAGCCCGCGACGGGCTTCTTGCGGCCGCGCCTGGCCTCGTCGGCAAGGAACTGCGCCGCCTCTTCCTCGGCCGAGCCGCCGATCTCCCCGATCATGATGATCGACTTGGTCTCGTCATCGGCGAGGAACATCTCCAGCACGTCGATATGTTCCATCCCCTTGATCGGGTCGCCGCCGATGCCGACGGCCGAGGACTGGCCGAGCCCCACGTCCGAGGTCTGCTTCACCGCCTCGTAGGTCAGCGTGCCGGAGCGGGAGACGACGCCGACCGAGCCGCGCTTGAAGATGTTGCCCGGCATGATGCCGATCTTGCATTCGTCGGGCGTCATGATCCCCGGGCAGTTCGGGCCGATGAGCCGGCTTTTCGAGCCGCCGAGCGCGCGCTTGACCCGCATCATGTCAAGCACCGGGATGCCTTCGGTGATGCACACGATGAGCGGGATCTCGGCGTCGATCGCCTCGAGGATCGAGTCGGCGGCGAAGGGCGGCGGGACGTAGATCACGCTGGCATTGGCCTCGGTGGCGCGCTTGGCCTCGTGGACCGAATTGAAGATCGGCAGCCCGATATGGGTCTGGCCTCCTTTGCCGGGCGTCACGCCGCCGACCATCCTCGTGCCGTAGGCGACGGCCTGTTCGGTGTGGAAGGTGCCCTGGCTGCCGGTGAGGCCCTGGCAGATGACCTTGGTGTTCTTGTCTACAAGTACGGCCATAGGGGCCTCCTTCAGCAGGGCGGGGCTCAGCCCGCCGGTGTTCGTTCGGATAGGTGGGGTGCACCCCGCCCCAAGGTTTAGTTTGCAGTTTTCGACGTTGCTGGAGGCGGCTCGATCGAAAATGCGAGGCACGTTCTTGCAAACGCGTTCGGGCAAAAGACCACTGCTCGACCTTTATCTGTTGTTGCGCCTACAGCCGTGATTAGCGTGTTTTCTCCGTAGTAACTTTCCGTCGCGATCCGCTTGGTCAGCATTGATAGGTTTGTGCTGTGAACAATTGCGTTAAGCACAAAGCGAAGTTTCTCCGTTTGGAGTGACACATCATTTGAGGTGCCACCCACAGCGTCAAAATGTGCAGTGCCGGGCGTGTGACACATCGCTGGCAGCAATTCACGATCAAGCAACTGAGCTTCTTCAAAGAGGCGTCGAGCATACAAAGCCAATTCGAAGAGGGCTCCGAACAGGAGATGCCCGAGAGATGCCATGTAGCTGTCACCATCGACATGGGGTGAGCCTGATATAGACATTACACTCAGCGCATTCTCACGTAGACGCCCAACACCATAACGACGGGCGTCTCCTTGAATGCTGTGCGCGTTATCCCAAAGCGGGAACTGCATCACCCCTTCACCGCCTTCACGATCTTCTGCGCCGCGTCGCTGAGGTTGTCGGCCGCGATCACGTTCAGGCCCGAGCCTTGGATGATCTCCTTGCCCTTCTCGACATTCGTGCCCTCGAGCCGGACGACCAGCGGAACCTTGAGGCCGACTTCCTTCACCGCCGCGATCACGCCCTCGGCGATGATGTCGCAGCGCATGATGCCGCCGAAGATGTTGACGAGGATGCCCTTCACGTTCGGGTCCGAGGTGATGATCTTGAAGGCCTCGGTGACCTTCTCCTTCGTGGCGCCGCCGCCGACGTCGAGGAAGTTGGCGGGCTCGGCCCCGTAGAGCTTGATGATGTCCATCGTCGCCATGGCAAGGCCCGCGCCGTTCACCATGCAGCCGATCTCGCCGTCGAGCGCGATGTAGTTCAGGTCGAACTTGGAGGCGGCGAGTTCCTTCGGGTCCTCCTCCGTCTCATCGCGGAGCGCGGCGATTTCGGGGTGGCGGTAGATCGCGTTGCCGTCGAAGCCCATCTTGGCGTCGAGGCACTTGAGGTTGCCGTCGGTCATGACCACGAGAGGGTTGATCTCGAGCATTTCCATGTCCTTCTCGACGAAGAGCCTGTAGAGCGTCTTGATCAGGCCCACGCATTGCTTGACCTGATTGCCCTCGAGCCCGAGCGCGAAGGCCACGCGGCGGCCGTGGAAGTCCGAAAGCCCCGAAGCCGGATCGACGGAGAAGGAGAGGATCTTCTCGGGCGTCCTGGCGGCCACTTCCTCGATATCCATGCCGCCCTCGGTCGAGCAGACGAAGGAAATCCGCGACGAACCGCGATCGACCAGCAGCGCCAGGTAGAATTCCCTGGCGATGTCCGAGCCGTCCTCGATGTAGATCCGATTGACCTGCTTGCCGGCGGCGCCGGTCTGGTGGGTCACGAGGGTTCGGCCGAGCATCTGCTTGGCGAAGGTCGCGGCCTCCTCGACCGAACGGGCGAGCCGAACGCCGCCCTTCTCGCCGGCCTCGGCCTCCTTGAAGTGACCCTTGCCGCGACCGCCGGCGTGGATCTGCGCCTTGACCACCCAGAGCGGGCCGTCGAGTTCGCCCGCCGCCGTCTTGGCCTCTTCCGCCCGCATGACCGGACGGCCGTCGGAGACGGGCGCGCCGTAGCTGCGCAGCAGAGCCTTCGCCTGATATTCGTGGATGTTCATCGCTGATCCCCGGTTCGGTTCGCTGTGTCGGTTCGGTTTCGGCCCTGATGGCACGGCGGGCCCCGGCCGCGAAGCGCTATCTTGTCGAAAGGCGCGGCCAGGCGATCAATTCGCAATTTTGTGATCACGAGCAGAAAATGTGTGATCACAAAAATGCGCGACCCCGCGGTTTTCAGTTCAGGAGAATCGCGAACAGCGTCGCGCGACCCTCGACAAGCTGCTCGAAGCGCCTCCAGTTGACATCGCTCATCACAGTGCCCGTCTCGGCATAGGGCAGCGTAGCGCTGCCCTGGATCCAGGCGATCACATTGACCGGTTGCGGTGCATCGATCCACTTTCCGAGGTTCACGCCATGGCCGGGACGGAAGCGCCAGTAGGGCACCAGAAGCTCGCCCTTGAGAAGCTTCTCGCCGTCGGCGAGCACCGAGAGCCACAGCCTGTCGGCGTCCTGCGGCAGGCTGAAGCCCAGGGCGGCGGTCTGCTGCGGGTTCGGGATCCACTCCGCCTCGTTGTCGGTTTCCGTCGCCACCTTCGTCCAGAAGCTGCGGTTCAGCGCGACCATCGCGAGAAAGTGGTCACGGGCGCGGCCGATGCGCTCGGCGTCGGGTTGATGATCGAGGGTCTGCAGGACCACGGCCGC
The DNA here is from genome assembly GCA_020637635.1 of Albidovulum sp. Classification (GTDB taxonomy): domain Bacteria; phylum Pseudomonadota; class Alphaproteobacteria; order Rhodobacterales; family Rhodobacteraceae; genus Albidovulum. The sequence goes on along the minus strand of JACKKB010000003.1, from coordinate 3,977 downwards.
AAGATCGACCCAGCCGCCGAAGGTCTGCCGTTGCTGCTCTTCCCACGCCAGGTTGTCGAGGCTCTGCATGTCGGCAATGACGCTTTCGACCGCCGCGGCGACTTCCGCGTCGGAATAATCCGGGTTCGCCGCACGGATATCGGCCTCGATTCCCCGGCGCTGCTCATCAGTCACGACGGCGGGTTCCGCCGCCACCCCATTCTGGTCGGCCAGGGCCTTGCGCAGGGCCAGCACATCGGCGATCGCGGGCGCGGGATCGAAGGCGAGCACGGTCTCGGACGCACCGCGCAGCAGGTGGGTGTAGGCGCGCAGCCAGTCGGCGTCGGCGGCGTCGAAGCGGATCCTCGCCGTGAGCGGGTTCGGCAGCGCAGGGTTGGCGGCCGCATCCTGGCGCATCTGCTCGACCTGCCAGGGACTCATCAGCGTGGCGAGCGCCAGATCCGCGAAATCCTCGCCCCCGTCGCGGGTGCCGTTACCGTTCACATCGAACCAGATGTCCGAGACGGTGACGGAAAAGGCGGGGTCGGCCTCCGCCGGCAGTGTGGCGAGGACCGCGTCCGCGCGGTCCATGCCGGCGATGAGATCGGTGAAGACCGCGTTGACGGTATCGGCTTCCAGGGGTTCCGGGGCGGGATTCTCGGGCAGGTCGGCCTGCATTCCCGGAATGCCGGGCCCCGGCTGCGAAAGGCCGAAGCGCCAGCGGGTCTGCCAGCTCTTCTCGACCGCGCCAAGGAAGATCACCCCGGCCAGAGCGAACCGGTCGGAGGGATCGGACGCATTGGCGAGCGCCGCCTCGGCGCCGGCGAGACCCTTGTCGCGGATCAGGGCCGAGACGTCCGTGGCGGCCGCGGGCCCGGCGATGAAGGTGGCAAGGGTTGCGGCAAGAAACAGCCTGGTCATCTGAACTCCTCAAAGAAAAACGCGCCACCCGAGGGTGGCGCGCCGTCTTTCAGGATGCAAGTCCGATCAGGCCAGCGTCGGGTCGATCCCCTTGCAGGCCGCGACGAGGCCGCGGACCGCTTCGACCGACTTGTCGAACATCGCCTGCTCGTCCTTGCTGAGCTTGATGTCGACCACGCGCTCGACGCCGCCGGCGCCAAGGATCGTCGGGACGCCGACATAGAGCCCGTCAAGCCCGAAGGGGCCATCGACAAAGGCGGCGCAGGGCAGCACGCGCTTCTGGTCCTTGAGATAGGCCTCGGCCATCTCGATCGCCGAGGCGGCGGGGGCGTAGAAGGCCGAGCCGGTCTTCAGGAGGCCGACGATCTCGGCGCCACCGTCGCGGGTGCGCTGAACGATGGCGTCGAGCCTTTCCTGCGTGGTCCAGCCCATCTCGACGAGATCGGGCAGCGGAATGCCGGCAACGGTCGAATACCGGGCCAGCGGCACCATCGTGTCGCCGTGGCCGCCGAGCACGAAGGCGGTGACGTCACGCATGGAAACGCCGAATTCTTCCGAAAGGAAGTGCCGGAAGCGGCCGGAGTCGAGCACGCCCGCCATGCCGACGACCTTGTTTTGCGGCAGTCCCGAGAATTCACGCAGCGCCCAGACCATGGCATCGAGCGGGTTGGTGATGCAGATCACGAAGGCGTTCGGGGCGTGGTTGCGGATGCCTTCGCCGACCGACTTCATGACCTTGAGGTTGATGCCGAGCAGATCGTCGCGGCTCATCCCCGGCTTGCGCGGCACGCCGGCGGTGACGATGCAGACATCGGCCCCGGCGATTTCGGCGTAGTCGTTGGCGCCCTTGAGATGGGCGTCGAACTTCTCGACCGGGCCGGATTGCGCGATGTCCAGCGCCTTGCCCTGCGGGGTGCCTTCGGCAATGTCGAAGAGGATGACATCGCCCAGTTCCTTGATCGCGGCGAGATGCGCGAGCGTGCCGCCGATCTGACCTGCGCCGATGAGGGCAATCTTGGGTCTGGCCATGATGAGTCTCCGGGTCCGGTGATTGACGCGGCATTGGGTATCGCCTCGCGGCACTTCGCGCAAGGGCGCTGCGCTGCGGCACGGCGCCCTTGCCAGCGCCGCGCGCTTTGCTATGCCGGTGCCGATAACGCCGCGCGGCGGGCCGGAGGCATGATGGAAGGGGCAGCGTTCTGGGCGGCGGCGCTGATCGCCTCGGCTCTCGTCGGCCTGGCGAAGGGCGGGTTGCCCGTCGTGGCTATACTCTCGGTGCCGATCATGGCGCAGGTGATGCCGCCCGTCGCGGCGGCAGGGCTGTTGCTGCCGGTCTATGTCGTGTCGGACATGTTCGGGCTCTATGCCTATCGCCATGCCTTCGACCGGCGGGTCCTGGCGATCATCGCGCCCGCCGCGACGTTCGGAGTTGCGCTTGGCTGGGCGACGGCAGCGCTGGTGCCGGAGTGGCTCGTGACCGGGCTCATCGGGCTGATCGGCACGGTCTTCGCGCTGCGGCTCATCCTGGGGCGCGGGGCTGCGGTGCCGGCCCGCCCCGCCCGGGTGGGGCCGGGCCTCTTCTGGGGCACGCTTGCAGGGTTCACGAGCTTCGTCAGCCATGCCGGAGCGCCTCCCTATCAGGTCTACGTGCTCCCGCTCAGGCTTGAAAAGGCGGTCTTCGCCGGGACCTCGACGGTGCTCTTCGCCTATGTCAATGCGATCAAGCTCATTCCCTACTGGGCGCTCGGAACGCTGACGCCTGCCGATCTGAAGGTGGCCGCGGTCCTGATGGTGCCGGCCGCCCTTGCCGTCCTTGCCGGTGTCCGGCTGGTGAGGATCCTGCCCGAGGTGCTCTTCTTTCGGATCGTCACCTGGGCGCTGCTGGCGTTGTCGCTGCAACTGCTGTGGAAGGCGTTTCGCGCGGCATGAGCGCCGGTTCGCAGCCCCGCGCCTGCCCGGTCAGGAGGAGGACGGCGGCAAGGCCGAAGGACAGTCCGAAGAGATCACGTGTCATGGGCATCGTTGCTGCTGGGGTGGCGCGATCGTGCCGCGATCGGGCGAAGGGGGTGTTAAAGCGGCGCGCGCCATGCTGCGGCGCGGAAATTTGGGGCTTGCCGAATATGCCGTGAATGTGGTCTTTGGCGAAATATTCTTGCGAGGAGAATCCGATGGCTGCCGATACGCCCCGCCCCTACCGCTCGGTTCTCTACATTCCGGCGTCGAAGGAACGGGCGCTCGAGAAGGCCCGATCGTTGCCGGCGGACGCGATCATCTTCGATCTCGAGGATGCGGTGGCGGCCGAGGAAAAGCCCGCGGCACGGGCGCTTCTGGCCGGGGTGCTTTCCAACCACGACTACGGCGAACGGGCGCGGATCGTGCGCGTGAACGGGCTCGACACGGCCTGGGGGCGCGACGATGTGGCGGCTTTCGCGGAGGCGCGGATCGATGCGCTTCTCATCCCCAAGGTCTCCTCTCCGGCCGATCTCGACGCAGTGGCGGCCCTGGCGCCGGGCCGGGCACTCTGGGCGATGATGGAGACCCCGCTCGGCATGCTGAACGCCCCGGCCATCGCGGCCCATCCCGCGCTTGCCGGCATGGTGATGGGCACGAACGACCTCGCCAAGGATCTCAACACCCGCTTCCGCGCAGACCGCGAGCCGCTGCTGACCGGGCTCGGGCTTTGCCTGCTGTCAGCCAAGGCGCATGAGCGCGTCATCGTCGACGGGGTCTACAACGCCTTCAAGGACGAGGACGGATTGCGTGCCGAATGCGCGCAGGGGCGCGACATGGGCTTCGACGGCAAGACGCTCATCCATCCCGCCCAGATCGAGATCGCGAATGCCGCCTTCGCCCCGTCGGACGCAGAGATCGACCTCGCCCGGCGGCAGACAGCCGCCTTCGAGGAAGCCGAGGCGGCGGGGCAGGGGGTGGCCGTGGTGGATGGCAAGATCGTTGAAAATCTCCATGTCGCGACCGCCCGCAAGACCCTCGCACTGGCCGCGGCACTTGCGGCGCGCACGAAATAGCGGAAACTCGGGGCGCATCGCGCTGGGCGGAGGGATTCCATGCAGATCATG
>JACKKB010000021.1 GCA_020637635.1 Albidovulum sp. | reverse complement strand
TGCTCTGGCGACCATTCCAGATTTACTGGCTCGTCCTCATGGTCAACCAGAGAGGTGGCAACCGGGACCGGCGCGTCCGGCACCAAGAGACCCGCGCCGATCAAAGGAGTGGCGCTGGCCGCGTGATAGTCATGAAGAACGGCCCCGGCGATACGCGCGCCTTTCGTCTCCACGATGCTGACGAAAAGCCGGGCAGACCGCTCGTCAATCGTCGATGAGGATCGGGTCATCGACCACAACTCCCCACCGGCGCAGATACTTCTCGCCGATCAGCTGCTCTTCTTCCGTCTGATCCTTGAGATTGCAGCCATGCGGCATGGTGATGGTCAGGGGCAGCGTGCGACCACGCCGAGCCCCGGGCTTGGGCTGGAACTTGATCACGAGCTTCGCCTGCGTCGCCACCCAGCCGCCGGTGAGGGGGTTGTCGGGGCCAAGCCGAGCCTCCGCCATCGTCCAGATGTCGCGTTCAGCCTTGCTCATCGCCTCCAGCGTCACGCGCTCACCAACGGCATCGATCGGCATCAGCCTGAGCTGCCGGACGTCCACCCGCTCGATCCCGTCTTCGATGTCAGTCGGGAACGCATGGGGCGCAAGCAGCACCGTGAGATCATAGCGCCGCATGGGCACCTTCTCGTCCCGGAATTCCACGCCGAGCAGGTCGCGGGCCAGATACTGCGCCATCTCGGCGCGGCTCTCCCGATCATTAGCAACGACTTCGATGACCCCGGAGGCGGGCTCATAGGTCATCGCGGCCTCGAAGACGGGCCGATAGGCGCGGCGCACCAGTTCGCCCTCGTCGAAAGCGAACTGATCGTCCGGCAGGCCCTCGCGGTAAACCGTGATCTGAACAAGATCGCAGTCTTCACCTTCGAAGGTCGGACGGACACGCTCGAAAATATCCACATGCACATTCCGCGATGCAAACCTCTGACTCAGGGCCGCCTTGAACGCGTTGAGTGCAATCTCGTCGCGACGGAGGTTCAGGTTCGCTTCGCAGATGAAGCCGTCCCAGCTCCGCCCGCGGCGGCGTTCATCGGTGAAACGGACCTCTTCCGCGTGGCGAAACCGGTTCAGATCGTTGATGAACAGCCACATGGCGCGGGCATGGCCATTTTCGAGCTCGTCGAGGACCTCCCGGTCGTCGACAACGCTGTAGAGCGCCGTCTGACCCGCGACATCGGCCATGGCGCTAACGCGCTCACCATCGTTGATGACGCGGCCGCGCGCTTCGTCATCCATCTGATCGACCGCCTGAAGCAGCGGCCGAACGACCTCCGGCTCAGGCGCATCCCAATTGACGGGCGTCGGAAACTCGATCCCGGCCGCAGTGAAATAGTCGCGAAGCGACGCGAGCGGGGTATTGCGGATGAAGTTGGTCACCGACGCCATGTCTTACATCTCCTCAGCCCTTGATCTTGCGAGGGTCGTTGCCGTGCGAATCCGACTGCGCGATCCGTCCGTCACGATTGTGAATCTTCAGTTCGGTATCCGCATTGCGGCTGATTTCGCGCGCACGCTGGACT
>JACKKB010000020.1 GCA_020637635.1 Albidovulum sp. | reverse complement strand
GCGTGCGCGCGATGCGCCCGGCCAGCGGCGCGGAGACGACGTAGCGGTCGCGCACGCGCGTCTTGCCATCCTCCTCGACCACCACCGTGAAGGCCTGTTGCGCGACGTTTGCGGTCTCGACGAGGACCGGCTGCGGCCTGAACGCAAGGTAGAGGCCAAGGCCGATGAGGCCGAGCACGATGGTCCAGGTCACGATGCGACGTATCGCCATTGTTCAGTCCCGTGTCTTCAGCACCGCCACCAGGTCGAGCGCATCGACGCGGCGGCGCACGATGAGCGCGCTGGCAAGCGCGGCAAAAATGACCGCAAGCGCAGCCCAGGCATAGCTTGGCGGCGATATGACGGCGGGAATCTGGAACGATTCGCCGATCCGCACCGACAGGATCAGGGTGATCAGCCAGTGCCCGAGCGCAAGCCCCAGCGGGATCGCGACCGCGACGCAGAAGGCCAGTTCGCCGAGCAGCAGGCCGGCGGCCTCGCCGCGGGTAAAGCCGAGGATGCGCAGGCTGGCAAGCTCCCAGGCGCGCTCCTGCAGCGCCACCCGCGCGCTGTTGTAGACGACACCGACGGCGATCGTCAGGCCGAAGCCGACGAGGATCACCGCGCCGACGACCAGCATGCCGGCGATGGTGTCGTTGAACAGGCCGAGCCATTGCGCCTTCGACGAACTGGCCTCGACCATCGGCATGCGGCGGATGGCGCGCCACACGTCCGCTTCGCGCGCCGCGTCGATCTTCAGCGCAGCGGAATTGACGACCGGGCCCTCGCGCATCGCCCGGTTGAGCGCGCCGATTTCCATGGTCACCGTGAAGCCGAGGATGTCGTCGGAAAGCCTTTCGACCGGCAATAGGAGGACCGGGCGCTTGCCTTCCATCACCTCGATGCGCACCTCATCGCCGATGGCAAGTCCGAGCCGCTCGGCCAGCGGCCGGCTCATCATCACGCCGCTGGCGGGAACAGCGATCGCGTTGAGGTCGCTGTCGCGCTGCACCCTGAGTTCGGCGTCTGCCGCGATGCCCAGCAGTCCGGTGCGGTAACTGCGGTTGCCGGCGACGAGGCGCACCGCCACGCTGCGCTGGCCTTCCGCGAACAGCACGCCGGGCACCGCCTCCAGTTCGTGCAGCGCGCGCCGCGGCACCGGCGCGGCGAATGCGACGATCCCGTCTCCGCGCTCGATGCGGTTGAAGCTGACGTCGAGCATGTGCGCTATGGCGTCGAACCAGAACAGCCCGAACAGCACCAGCGGCACGGCAAGCGAGATGCCGACGATGGTCAGTGCGGTGCGCACCGGGCGGCCGAAGATGCTGCGCAGGCCCATCAGGTGGCGCAGCGGCATCAGCGTGCCGACGTGCCGGCCGACGCGCAGCAGCGCGGCCGGCCCCCCCGGCGCGTGCGGATGCAGCGCCTCTGCCGGCGGCAATCGCGAGATGCGGTACACCGCCCCTGCCGCCGCCACATTGGCGACCATCACACTGGCTGCCACCGCGACGATCATGATCCAGGGTTCCATGCGCGCCTCCAGCACGGGAAAGCGGAAGAACGGGCGGTAGCTCTCGATGACCACGCTGGCGAACCACCAGCCGAGCACGAGGCCAGCCACACCGCCGAGTAGGGCGATGACCGTGACCAGCTTGAAGTAGTGGACGGCGATCGGCAGCGTTGGGTAACCGAGCGCGCGCAGCGAGGCGATCTGCTCGCGCTGCGCCTGCACCAGCCTGCCGAGCACGACGTTGAGCAGGAACGCGGCGATGCCGAAGAACACCGCCGGCATGATGACGCTCATGGTGCGCTGCTCGTCGAGTTCGTCCTCGAGGAAGCGGTGGGAGGCCTGTTCGGCGCGCCCGTAGGCACCGATGCCGCCATAGGGCCGCAGAAGATCGTCGACCTGGCCCAGCACATCCTCCATCCGCGCCCCCGGTGCCAGCGTCATGGCGGCATCGTTGAAGGCGCCGGTCATGTCGAAGGCGCTCTCCACCGCCTCGCGGCCGGCCCACAGGACGACGAAGTTACGGTCGTCGGGCAGCGGCAGGGCCGAGCGGGTGGCGAAGACGAACTCCGGCGAAAGCGCGATACCGGCGACGCGGAACGCCTGCATGCGCCCGTTGAGCACCACGTCGATGGCGTCGCCGGGGCGCACGTGCCGGGCCTGCGCATAGGCTGCGTTGATGATGACTTCGTCTCTGTGCAGCGGGTCGATCCAGCGCCCGGAGACGAGCTTGAGCCGGTTGAGCTGCGGCTGCCCGCGCGCCGGAATGGACAGCACGCGCCCCGCGATCGACTGTTCGCTGTCGGCGCGGATGACGCGCACGCGGTGCGAGATGCGCGGCTCCACCACGCCGATGCCGTCGATGCCGCGCAGCCGTTCGGCAAGCGTCAGCGGCGCGCGCTTGAGGCTGGCGAAGGCGTCGGCGAAGCGCTCGTTGCGGTAGTGGTCGTCCATCGCCTGCAGCAGGGCGAGGTAGTTGGAGCCGGACATCACCAGCACCGAGATGCCCGAGGCGATCAGCAGCGCGATCGTCGCCACCTGCGGCAGCATCGCCCACAGGTCGCGCACCAGCTTCAGGTCGAGCACGTCGACCCCGCGCAGGCGGATGCCGAATGCCCTCACCATGCGATCTCCCCCGGCGGCAGGCGAGTCGCGTTGCGGTCCTCGCCGGCGATATGCCCGCCGCTCAGCCGCAGCACCCGGTGCGCCATGCCGGCAATCGCCGAGTTGTGGGTGATGACGACCGTCGTGGTGCCGAGGTCCCGGTTCACCTTGTCGATCGCCGCCAGCACCATGCGCCCGGTGTCGGCGTCCAGCGCCCCGGTCGGTTCGTCGCACAGCAGGATGTCGGGCCGCTTGACGATGGCGCGGGCAACCGCCACGCGCTGCTGTTCGCCGCCGGAAAGCTGCGCCGGGAAGTGGTCGAGCCGGTGCGTCAGCTCGACGAGGCCGAGCGCGTCGTCGGCGCTCATCGGGTCGTCGGCGATCTGCGCGACGAGCTCGACGTTCTCGCGCACCGTCAGGCTCGGGATCAGGTTGTAGAACTGGAACACGAAGCCGACATGCTCGCGCCGGTACAGCGTCAGTTCCGCGTCGCCCGCCCCGGTCAGCTCGTGGTCGCGCCAGCGCGCGCTGCCCGAGGTTGGCGCGTCGAGCCCGCCGAGGATGTTGAGCAGCGTCGACTTGCCCGAGCCCGACGGCCCCAGCAGCACGAGGAATTCGCCGGCGTGGATGTCGAGGTCGATGTCGGCGAGCGCGACAACGCGCGCCTCGCCGCTGCCGTAGACCTTGCTCAGGCCGCGCGCGACGAAGACCGGGTCGCCTTCGCCCACGCTGTCGTCCCCGTTCGGGGCTTGTTTCCCGGCGACTTGCAAGCCGATCCCTTCGCTCTTGCGTGCTCAGGCAACCATGCCCGGTGCGCGCGGTGCGTGCCCTGATCTGGCGCAACCGTATCGTTCGCGGCGACGGCGTGCGCTGCGCGTGGAACAAGGCTACACGTGTAACGCGCAAGAACGGATGGCAGTGAGGCGGGAATTATGGGATCAACCGGGAAAATCCGCGAACAAGGAATAACGTCGGATAATCAACGGATTAGGCGGGACGCGGTGGGGATCGGAGCCTGACGCGCGTTGCCACCGAAGTTGCGCGCGGCGCTCATAATCCGGAAAGACCGGTTCATCCGGGATCGGGCGCGGCGAGCTAAACCATTGAAATCATTGAGAGCGCCGAACGGGAAAGTGGGACGCGTGCACGAGATTATGGAACCACGTCCCACTTTCGCCAAGTCATTGATATCGTGAGGCAACTCGCAAGACGGCCAAAAAACGGGTCAAAAAAAGTGGGACGTTTTTGAAGGCCGTTCGAGGCTCGCTACACCGCCCTTCCGACCCATCGGACGCGGCCGGCGATGTGGAGCTGGTGCAGCCGGTCCTCACCGATCTCCTCGGCCTGATAGCGCTCGTTGTCGGAAATTAGCAGGACTGAGCCGTCGAGCTTCTTTTGAATGCGCTTCACCAGCAACTCGCCGTCGCGGACGATGGCGCAAATCCAGCCATTGCGGACTTCGGTGATCGCGGTATCGAGCAGCATGATCGCGCCGTCGGGTATCGACGGTTCCATGCTGTCGCCGGTGGCGACGATGAGGGCTGCCTGGCGCGGGTTGACGCCCATGCGCCGCAGCCAGTCCCGCCTGAAGGCGAGGAGCTCGACCTCCCCCTCCTCGACCGGCACCAGCCCCGTCCCCGCGGACGCCCGCACCTCGTGATGTGGGATGAGCGCAAACGTGTCGTGGATCTCCGACGCAGGCGCGATCAATCGCTGCCCTGACGGCAAATTCTCCGGACCGCCCGCCTCACCACCGAAGACGAGCCAGTCGGCCGAAACGCCGCCTGCACGCGCAATTGCGGCGATGTTTTCATAGCCGGGCAGGCTCTTTCCGCTGAGGTAGGGATACAAAGCGCTCTCCTTGATGCCCGCCAGCCTGGCGAACTCAGCATTAGAGCGCCCTCCGATCACAGCGCGAAGGCGTTCCGCAAACTTTTCGAGTGTTCCTCGAATATTTTCTTGATCTTCACTCAAAATAACACGTATCCTACGTCATCGACTGATGCGCATTAACGCGCAACCGCCCTGGCGGGGGCGGCACTGAGGAGGCCGAACAGAATGCCGAAGCGCACGCCGGCGGGCTGGCACCGCGCCGACATCATCGCAGCCATTCACAAGCGGGGCGAAACCCTCGTCAGCCTGGCCAAGGCCAATGGCTATGCCGAGAGCACGCTCCGCTCGGGGCTGCACTATCCGATCAAATCGCAGCATGTGCTGATCGCCGAGTTCATCGGCGAGAGCCTGCATGCGATCTGGCCGCAGTGGTACGCGCCCGATGGCACCCAGCTCATGACCAGGGCAGAGGCTACCAAACAGGCCCGTTCACTACGAGTACAAAAGGCCCGGAATTCTAGACATTCGAAGGCCGCCCCGCTGACAGCGGAGGGCGTGGCATGACTGGCTGGCTCTCAAGTATCCAGATCGCTGCCGACACAGAACCCGAAGCCGTTGCATGGGCGCATGACGAGGTGCTCGCCCAAACAAAGACGCATGACGCCATCCACCGAGGGCTGAACGAGCGGCTTGCCGGGACGAGCGTGCCTCCGGTCTCCCGATCAGCGTTCTATCGCTGGGCGCTGCGTGTCCGAGCTGGCGAGATCAGGCGGCCGATGCTGGCACTGGCCCCGATTTCATCCAACGACCTGGCCGACATCGCAAAGCAGCTGCGCACCCTTGCCGACCGGATCGAGAAATGCGGAGGCACAACATGACCGAGATCGACTTCTCCAAATGCCCGAAGACCGAAGAGGAGCTCCGGCTCTACGAACGGGCGCTGCGCGAAGGTTTGCGCGAGCTGCGGCAGGAAGCCCGCAAGATCACCGTCTCTCAAGCGTTGCAGATACTCAACGAGGAGGGGCGTCGGTGATGTCGAACAACGACCTCAACGTCTCGACTATTTCCGCCCGTCTTTTTCGTAATCCGACGGGATTTCGGGTTGCCCGCTCGAGGGCTTCCAACATCGCGCAGCTCATATCGAACATGTTGCGAGCCGTCTTCTCGGCATCGCCGGACTGCCTTGCGACCTCGCATGCGATTGCCTTTAGAGCAAAATCGATCGCAATCCCCTCAGCGACTTCGTCAATCTCGCCGTCACTCATCGCGCCCTATCCCCTCTGCCTCACCCGCTTGAACACAGGGAGAGCAGCATGAAGCGGCGGCTAGACACCATCAAGATATCCGCGATCCGCGTCGGTGACCGGCTGCGCGATCTCGATGAGGCCTGGGTCACCGTGCTCGCCGCCTCGATCGAGAAGCAGGGACAACTGCAGCCGATCGTCGTCGCCGAGAGCGAGGATGGCTTCGCACTGATCGCTGGGCTTCACCGGCTCGCAGCCCTCAAGAGCCTCGGGCGGGATGAAGTCGACGCGCAGGTCTACGATGCGAAGTGGCTCAAAGGCCATGAGGGGCAAGTCCTCGAAGTGGTCGAGAACCTGCTTCGGCAAGAACTCAGCGCACTCGACCGGGCTTTGTATGTTCTGGAGCTGAAGCGCCTGCATCAAGATGCAAATCCCGACGCTGGGCCAGGTGGAGATCGCAAGAGCGAAGCCTTTAAGGCGGAGCGGGAAATCAAAACTGCCAACTTGGCAGTTTTGATCGGCGTTCGGTTCGATGAGGGGGTCGCCGAGCAAACGGGCCTTTCGACCCGCGCAATATTCAGGTCTCTCTCCATCGCCGAAAACCTCACGCCCGACAGCATCGCGCAGTTGCGCGGAACGGCCCACGCGAAGAACCAATCCGGCCTCGTCGCGCTGTCGAGGCTGAATGCCGATCAGCAGCGCATCGTCTGCAACATGCTGACGCGGGCCGACGATCCGATCGAAAGCCTGGCGGATGCGATCGCCGAGGTGATCGGCCGCCCACAGACCGATGTGCGTGACAAGTTCGTCGCCTCCTTCACAAACAGCTACAGGCGCCTGCGGCTGCAGCCAAAGCACCAGGACGCGCTGTTCGCGGTCATCGAAGCCGACTTCGTCGCCTGGCAGAAACGCACGGGGCGCGCGTGATGAGCCGCTCCTGGAACTGGTCCGACATCGAGCGCGCCGGGCATGCGGAAAAGAGCCAGCCGCAGACGCGCGCGCAGGGCAACAGCCTCGCGAGCACGGTTGCGACACTCAGCGAGCGGCTCGTCGCGCTGGAAGCGTTGTTCGCAGAAGAACGCACGCGCACCGAGGCCCTCAGCCTGAAGATGCAGGGCGAGATCGACCGGCTGAAGCGACTTGCGGCAGGGACGACAAGGTCGTCGGGGCGGCCGGCAAAGGCCGGCAGCGTCAGCGAGGCGGATCGCGAGGCAGTGGTCCAGGCCATTGAAGAGGGACGCGTCACGAAGCTCAAGCCCGGCTACGCAATGGGCTCGGGGCACAATTCCTGGGAGGACATCCGCAGATGATCCGCTCCCGCAAAGACGACCTGACGCTCGATCTGCTCGCCTGGCAGCCGCCACAGGTTGCGGTCACCTACGAGGGTGAAGAGGCCCGAGAGGTTCGCGGCGCGACGATCTCGGCGCGGTTCGCGCGGGCGATCTCGAAGACGCTGCGCGATGGTGGCCGTGACCGGACGGCCATTGCCGCCGAGATGTCGGACTATCTCGGTGAGCAGGTGACCAAGGCGATGCTCGACGCCTATGCGTCGGAGGCGCGCGACAGCCACAACATCAACCTGCCGCGTTTCGCCGCCCTCATTCACGTGACGGGCGACCATCGGCTGCTGTCGTTGCTGCCGGAGATGTTCGGCTTTGCCGTGGTCGACGAAAAGTACGCCGGCATCATCGAGCTGCATCTCATCGAAGAACACGAACGCGACCTCGCCGCGCGCAAGGCGCAGCTCACCAGCGGCTTGAGGCGGCGATGAAACGCGTCTCCCTCAACCAGCAGATCGAGGAGATCGACCGCGAGCTTGCGGTGCGCGGCCGGCTGACCCGGTGGGGATCGATGACGGAGAGCCAGTGCGCCTTTTGCACGCAGCGGCTGGATGCCGCCGGCCGTTCGCTCAGGTGGCTCAAGGCCAACGAGCGGGTGATCCGCGCACGCTGCCCGGAGCTATTTGCGAGGGGGCGCGCGTGATGCAGGAGTGGATGACGCCGCAGGAGATCGCCGACGCGCAACTCACTGGTATGCCGACGACAAAGCGGCGCGTGAATGAACTCATCAAGCGCGAAGGCTGGGAGCGGTTTGCGGCCAGCGTGCGCCAGCGCACCGATCGCGGCGGGACGATCACCGAATATCACGTGCGGCTGCTGCCGCTCGCGGCGCGCCTCGACATCATCGGGCGGTCGCTGCCGGAGATCGAACAGGAAGCCCCGGCATCGCCGGACGAACTCGCCACGCTTGGTGCGACTTCGGTTTTCCGGCGCGATGCGCGCGCGGCAATCGTCAAGGCCGCCGACAAGCTGCACGACATCGCCGGGATGTGGTTCAGCAGCACCGACCAGGACTTCTGCGCCCTCTACGAGGCGCGCAAGGCTCCGGTGCCGGACTGGGTCTACGGCGTCGTCACGACGATCAGCCCGCGCTCGATCGCCCGCTGGCGCCAGGCGGTGCAGCGGGGCGCGCGCAACCGGCTTGCCGGAGACCCCTCAAAGAACCGCGCCGGCACCGGTATTCTCGACACGGCCGAGGACGGTCGGGTCAAGAAATTCTGCCTCGCGCTCGTCGCCAAGAACCCGCATCTCGCGGCCAAGCATGTGCGCGCCACGGTCGCCGCCGAGTTCGGCGAGACACTCAGCGTCGTCAATGCGCGCACCGGCGAGGTCAAGGACGTCGACCTGCCGCCGCTGCGCTCCTTCCAGCACGCCCTGAAGACCTGGAAGCACGAACACCGGCACGAGCTCACCTATCTGACCGATCCCGACGGCTATCGCTCGAAGGTGCAGTTCGCGGCAACCGGCGCGACCGTCGCCGCGCGCCTCAACGAGCTTTGGGAGATCGACGCCTCGCCCGCCGATGTGATGACCACGGACGGTCGGCATTCGATCTATGCCTGCGTCGACATCTACTCGCGGCGGATGAAAATCCTCGTCTCGAAGACCCCGACTTCAGCTGCCGTGGGCCTGCTGGTCCGCAACAGCCTGCTCGATTGGGGCGTGCCTGAGCGGATCAAGACCGACAACGGATCGGACTTCACCAGCTACCAGACCAGGCGGCTCTTCGCCGAGCTCGACATCGAGCAGGAAATCTGCCCGCCGTTCTCACCGCACAAGAAGGGCGTGGTCGAGCGGCACATCCGGACCTTCCAGCACGATCTTGCCCGGATGATGCCCGGCTTCGTCGGCCATTCCGTCGCCGACCGCAAGGTCATTGAGAACCGCAAGGCATTCTCCCGCCGCCTCGGCGCGGACGATGAGAGCCTGTTCGGCGTCGAACTGTCCGCAGCCGAGCTGCAGGACTACGCCAACCGGTGGTGCAGCGAGACCTACGCGCACAGCCCCCACGAAGGACTTCGCCGCAAGACGCCGTTCCAGCGCGCGGCTGAATATACCGGCGATGTGCGCCGGATCGACAACCCCGACTGCCTCGACGTGCTGCTGGCGCCGGTGCCCGGCAAGGACGGACTGCGCACGGTCACCAAGTCTGGCATCCGGCTCAACGGCGAGGTCTACTGGATCGGCACGGTGCTGCCGGGCACGACCGTCTTCTGCCGGATGGACCCCGCCGACCTCGGCAGGCTCTACGTGTTCGATGCGGCCGGAACCGAATTCCTAGGCCATGCCGTCTGCCCGGCGATCGCCGGCCTCGATCCGGCGGCGACGGCAGCAAAGGTCAAGGCCGAGCGCGAGCGCATGATCCGCGACGGCGTCGCCGATCTTCGCAAGGAAGCCCGCAAGATCGGGCCGCGCACGGTGCTTGAAGCCAACCTGCGCCGCGACGGCAAGGGCGCCGACCTGGTCGCATTCCCGGCACCGTCCTCACGCCACTCCACGGACAGCATGGACGCGGCTTCGCTGGCGCTCAGCGGTATCGTGGCCGAACCGCTCAGCGCGGATGCCGCCGCGATCTTTGAGCAGGAGAAGCGCGAGCACGCGGCGGCGCAGGCACCCAATGTGGTGCGCATTGAACGGCCAAGCGAGGAGACGATGCAGGACCGCTTCCGCCGCGCGCGCGACCTGGAAGCACGCCTCGCGGAGGCGAACCTTTCGGAAGCCGATGCCCGCTGGCTGAAGGGCTACCAGGCCGGCTCCGAATACCAGGCGATGCAGCTGCTCTACGAGGATTTCGGCGACCGCGTGTTCGGCACGCCGAAAAAAGAACGCGCCGGCAATGACCGGCGCGTCGAATAGTCGAAGCAAGAGGCCAAAATGATGACAAAGAGCGACAGCGTCAAGCGTACCGCCGACCCCACCGCAAATCCCGCCCAGGGCACGACCGCGATGCTGAAGAACGTCGCCGCCTTCATGGCGCTGACGCGGCGTCTTCAGAGCCGGGATTTCACGTTGCCTGGCATCGGCGTGTTTCACGGGTATTCCGGCTACGGGAAGTCGATGGCGGCGATCTATGCCCAGAACAAGACGGGCGCGATCTACGTCGAGGTCGGCGAGAGCTGGACCAAGAAAACGCTCATCCAGAAAATCCTCTTCGAGGCCGGCGGCCAGCCTCGCGGCACGATCGCCGACATGACGGAGAAGGTCATCGCCACGCTCGGGCAGGACCCTGACCGGCCGCTTATCATCGATGAGGCTGACAAGCTGGTCGACAAGGGCAACATCGAGATCGTTCGCGAAATCCACGATGCGGCGCAGGTGCCCGTCATCCTGATCGGCGAGGAGCAGCTACCGGCGAAACTGATCTCGGTCGAGCGGGTTCACAACCGGGTTCTCGACTGGACGGCGGCGCAGCCCTGCGACCTGGAGGACGCACGTGCGCTGGCCGAGCTCTTTGTCGGCGATGTCGAGATCGGCGACGACCTCCTGGCCGAGATTTGCCGCCAGTCGGACGGCCGGGCGCGCCGTATCGTCGTGAACCTCTACAAGGTGCGCGAGCACGGCCGCAACACCGGCGCCATGATGCTCGACCAGACCAGCTACAAGGGCGGGTTTTTCACCGGCCAGCCTCCGGTACGCAAGCGGAGGGCGGCATGAGCATTCTTCTCGAATTGCAGGTCGGCGGTGCTCGACGCGTGCGGCGGGGCATCGACCACTATTGGGCCGTGATCCAAAAGATCGGCGCAGACGGCAACTACTTCACAGTCACCGACATTGTCGATCTCTCAGATGTCAACGAGCGGCGCGTCGTCAGCGACTTCACACAACGGCTGGTGAAGGGCGGCTACATCAAATGCATTGGCGAGCGGCCGACCGGGGGGAAACCCGCGGCGCTCTACAAGCTAATCAGCCCGCAGGACGAGACACCGGCACTCACGCGGGATGGCTCGCCCGGCCGCCAGGGCCGCGGCCAGCAGCAAATGTGGAACGTGATCCGCAAGGGCATCGCGTTCACGCCCTCCGAGCTGGCCATCCAGGCCAGCACCGACGAGGTGAAGGTCTCTGTCAACTCGGCGAAGCGCTACGCGCAGGCACTGGATGCCGCCGGCTACCTTTCCGTGCGCGATCCCGGCGGGCCGGGCAGGCAGCGCACCTACCGGATCAAACCGGCGATGAACACAGGGCCGCGGCCGCCGGCAATCCTGCAGATGAAAGCGGTTTGGGACCAAAACAGGAACGAGATTGTGGGCCGCGTTCTGGCCGAGGAGGAGCCGTCATGAATGCGGTGACTTCGCGGCTCGAAACCGCGCTCGAAGCCCATGGTGCACAGATCCCCGACTGGGTCCGGGAACTGGCTTCCTACGTCGACACGGTCGGCCTCAAGAAGGCGGCCCAGCGGATCGGTTACTCGCAGGCCGTGCTGCACGAGGTGATCCGCAAGCGCTATGCGGGAAGTGTCGAGCGGGTCGAGGAGCGCGTGCGCGGCGCGCTCATGGGCGAGACGGTCTGCTGCCCGGTGCTCGGGCCGATCCGCCGCGACACCTGCCTCGACTGGCAGGGCAAGCCCTTCGCCATCACCAGCGCCCACCGCACCCGGATGTACCGGGCATGCCGAGCCGGCTGCCCGCATTCGCGCCTTTGCAGCCCGCAGGAGGAGCGCGATGACTGAGCGCGATCCGATCGAAGAGATCAGCTTCCTCGTGGCGCAGGCTCACAAGGAGGCGAACGGGCGGGCTAAGGCAGGTGCACCGGA
>JACKKB010000002.1:275000-557497 GCA_020637635.1 Albidovulum sp. | reverse complement strand
CGGGCTGGGCGACGTTTGGTATGACGAGATGCTCGCCATCGCCAATTCTCCCGATCCGCTGCCCGGGAGCTATTACGAGAACGTGCCGGGCGAGAGCGAGCAGTTGCTCGAAATGATGCATTCGCTGCTCTACGATCGGCGCGAGGTGTTCTCGGTCAACCTTCCGAACGACGGGGCCGCGCCCTACCTGCCGAAGGACGCGGTGCTGGAGTGCAACGCGGCGGCCATTGGCAGCAGTTTCAAGGCACTGCGCGCCGACGATCTGCCGCCAGCTCTGGTGGCGAAGCTGTGTTCCAAGATTTCTGCCGTGGAGATCACCGTGGAAGCGGCCGTCGAAGGTTCGCGCGACAAGATGATCGAGGCGATGATTGCCGATGGATCGGTCGGCACCACGGATGCCGCGGCGAAGCTGACAGACGATCTGCTGGCCGCTCATGCGGAGCACCTGCCGCAGTTCGCGAAGTGAGGCCGGCCATGAAGATCATCGACAAGGACGACAACCGCATGATTGACCTGCCGGGCGTCGGTCCATGCCCCCGCCCGGTGGACATCGACGAGCGTGTGACAGGTTTCAAGACGCTGAAATCGCTGCGGATCTATCGCTTCCAGCCGGGCGCGACCATCGAGGGCGAGAGCGAGAACGACGAGGTGTTCGTGGTGCCGGTGACTGGGCGCGTCTCGCTGGCGGTTTCCGGCGCGCATCCGGTCACGGCGGAGGTTTCGCCGGAGGGGCCGGCGCGGGCGCTCTACATGACGCCGGACCACGCCTACCGACTGACACCCGGCGCGGAGACGCTCGTTGCCTATTCGCGCGCTGCCGCCGAGGGGCGTGTGCCGTGCCAGCAGGTCGAGGCCGCCGAAAGCTCGGGCCTGGCCGAGAAGCTGGCGTTTCGCGTCGTTGACCTGACCGCAGGTGAAATGCTGCCACTGGGCGGTGTGAAAGAGACGCTTTGCAGCGTAGTGGAAGGGCAGGGACGCTTTGGCGAAAGGGCCCTGAGCAGCGGTCAGACCGTTGCGCTTGCGCAAGGTGAGACCGCAGAGATCACCGCCGGACCGGCCCTGCGCCTGCTGATCGTCACCGCCTGAGCGGGCGCGACCCGGGGTCATTGACGTGGCGCAGGAGGTATCCGTCCGGGCCCGTGATCACGATCCGGCGGATGCCTTCCCCGCGGCCGCCCACGCAATTCCACCGCTGCTCGTGCGGCAGGACCGCAGATGCCCGCAGGCGTCGAGGGCCGAGAGCGGCGGGGCGAGGCTCTCATTCCGGATTTGAAGGTTCACTCCGCGTCCGCGGGGCGGACCAGTTCGCCATTGCGGAGAATGCGTCCTGGGCCTGCCTGATCCGGCACCAGCTCGGCGCCGCCGCGGGCGCGAAAGACAAACCATTCCACCGCCGGTTCGCAGGGGACGGAAAACCCCGGCACAGCGCAATGAAGATCGAGGTCCACGCGCCGGTCTCTGACAGCACGTTCGGGAACCAGGGCGAGCTCAGCGGCGGGGCTTGGGCAGGCGCTGGACGTTGAAGTTCGAGAACAGGAACGAATAGCCCGCGCGGCCCACGGCGGCATCGGCCATCGGGTTCTCGCCATAGCGGCCGCCGAACAGCCAGGCGAAGCTGCGCACCGGGTGACCCAGTTCGCGGCGGAAATCCTCTTGTGCTCCCACGATCTCGTCTTCCAGCCGCGCCGCGTCGTCCAGTGCCACGCGGGTGTGGTTGCGGGTATGGCTGGCGACCACGTGCGGACCGTCGAGCGCGCGCAACTCGTCCCAGCTGAGAGCGGTGCGCGGGTCGTCATATTCGCCATCGACCGTCGCCAGGGTACGGGTCGATGTGAAGGCGGGCTGATCGTTCGCAGGGCACGAGGTGTAAGCCGTGACCGCAAAGAACCAGCCGACCAGGCCGTGCCTTTCCAGCAGCGGGCGGGCGACGTCGAAGTTGTTGCGGTAGCCGTTGTAGAACGCGGGGATCACGCCGGGGCGGTCGTGGGGCCAGCATCCGGTATCGAGCCATTCGTCCAGATCGCTCTCGCGCACCGGCTTGAAACGGCCGGCCAGCGCGGCGAACTCGCGGTCGTATTGCCCGGCGCGGGCAAACGGCGTGTTGTGGTAGTTGACGACACGCAGCACCGGCCCGCGCGCGAAATCCGTGGCAGGGTCGGTCATTGCAGCCTCTGAAGCCGGAAATTCGAGAACAGGTAGCGATACCCCGCCTCGCGCAGCAGGTCGTCGGCGCGCGGGTTGATGCCGACCTCGGCGCCGTGCAGCCAGCAGAAGATGTCGACCTCCTGTCCGAGACCGTTCTCCATTTCGTGCTTGGCGGTGACGATTTCCTCCTGCAGCACGCTCTCGGGCGTATCCGGCGTGACCGCAGCGTGGTTGCGCGAGTGGCAGGCGAAAACGTGGCCCCTGGCGGCGGCGGCGCGGGCTTCGGCCCAGGTCATGACGATCCGTTCGCCGGGGTATTCATCGACATGGTAATGCAGCGTATGCGCCCTGGCGTAGCCGCGCTGCTCGGCGGCGGGAACGTTGGGAAAGTGCGACGGCAGGATGAACCAGGCGGTGAAGCCCGCGTCTTCGAGCAGCGGCAGCAGCACATCGACATTGTCGCGGAAGCCTTCGAACAGGACTGGCATCAGCCACGGGCGCACGACCGGCGCGGCAGCAGACCAGCGATCGAGATCGGCCTTGCGGAAGGGCGTGTGCGCGGGGGCGTAGGCGGCGATCTGACGGGCGAACTCCGCCTCCCGCTTGCGTGGGGTCGAATGGTAGTTCATCAGCCGCAACCCGCGCCCTCCGGCGTGGCCGGCGGCGAGTTCACGTGCGGTTTCCGTGGCGGTTTTGGCGAGAAGGAGCGTCATTTCGTGGCAAGGCTTTCGTCTGACAGGTCTGAGAACGGCCGGCTCAGGAAGGAGCGGTCTGCCAGGACCTCGATGATCCGGGCGATGTCGCCGGCTTCCAGCGTGCCCTTTGCCGCGGCGACCTGCTCGGCCGCCTTGGTGAAGGCCGCCGCCAGTTCGGGGTCGCCTGCCTGTCGGAGCGGTTGTGGCATGGTGCCTGTCAGATCCTCCAGCACCAGGTACATCGGAACGCCGATCTCGGCATAAGGCCGGTTGCCAAGACGGTCCATCTCGGCCGACAGGTCGTCGGGCAGCAGTGGTGTCGCAGTCATGTGCGTTATCCCTTTACGGCGCCGGCGGTCAGACCCCGGACGTAGAATCGTTGCAGGAAGAGGAAGGTGAACATCACCGGAATGATCGAGACCGCAACCGCCGCCTGTTGCAGCGATTGGGTGGCTTCGTCGGCAAAGGCGCCGCGCAGAAGATAGATGCCGACGGGCAGGGTTTGCAGGTCGGGCGCTGTCCGGGTGATGGTCATCGTCCAGATGACTTCGTTCCACTGATAGACGAAGACGAAGATCCCCAGCGTCGCCAGCCCCGGCAGCACCAACGGCAGGACGATGATGAAGAAGATCCTGAACTCGCCCGCGCCGTCGAGGCGGGCCGCGTCCAGCAACTCGTCCGGCACGCCCATGAAGAACTGCCGCATCAGGAAGATTCCATACCAGGTGATCGTGAATGGCAGGATGATGGCGGCGTAGGTGTTCAGAAACCCCGATCCGCCCTGGCCGAACAGATCGTTGCCGCCGGCCATCGGGAAGTAGCGCAGGATGAAGAAGACCGGGATGATGAACAGGAAGAACGGGAACATCTGCGCGCCCAGCACGCCGCGGAACAGCAGACTGGCGCCGCGGAAACGGAACTTGGCCAGCGCGTAGCCCGCCATGGAGCTGGTCAGAAGCTGGATGAACGTCACCGCGAAGGTGATGATGATCGAGTTCTTGAACCAGATCAGCGCCGGGGTCTCGGTGAAGACGCGCTTGAAGTTGATCCATTGCGGGTCTCGGGGCCAGTAGACAGGTGGGTTTGCCAGCCGTTCGGCAGGGGTACGCAGGGCGCCCAGGAACATGTCGATGAAGGGCACGACCATGATGACGACGCCAGCACCGAGAAGGGCGTATTTCAGGATCCGCCAGGCGATGGCGCCGCCGCTGCGGGACTGGACGATGGCCATGGGCTGCTCCTTCAGTGAGCCTCGACCCCGCCGCGGCGGAAGACGCGCAGCTGGATCAGGGTGACGACGAGGATGAAGGCGAAGAGGATGTAGGCGACGGCAGAGGCGCGCCCCATGCGCAGGTCCTCGAAGGCCATCTTGTACATGTAGAGCGCGGTGACGTTGGTCGCGCCGACGGGGCCGCCCTCGGTCAGCACCAGCATCAGCGTGAAGTAGCTGAGCCCGGTGATGAAGTTGGTGATCAGCACGAAAAGGATGGTCGGCTTCAGCAGCGGCACGGTGATGCGGAAGAACAGCTGGGATTCCGAGGCGCCGTCGAGGCGCGCGGCCTCGTAGTAGCTCTCGTCGATGTTTGCGAGGCCGGCGGAGAAGAGCAGCATGTTGTGGCCAAGCTGCATCCAGACGAAGACGAGGATGACCGAGATCATCGCGATGCCGGGATTGGTCAGCCAGCCGGGTCCGGGCAGGCCAAGTTTGCCGAGCGCCATGTTGACGAGGCCGAAGCTGTCATCGAGCAGGAATTTCCAGATATAGGCCACTGCGACCACGTTGGTGATCATCGGCAGCCAGTAGATCGAGCGCCAGAAGGCCTGCCCGTAGGCCCGGGTGAAGGCATAGGCCAGCACGAGCGCCAGCGGGATGCCCACGGCCAAGGTTCCGGCGGCGAAATAGATGGTGTTCCAGACGGTGCCCCAGAACTTCGGATCCCCGGTCAGCAGGTATTCATAATTCTTCAGGCCGACGAAGCGGGGGGCGGTCAGACTGTTCCACCGGGTCAGGCTGATGTAGGCGGCAAAAATGATCGGCAGCAGGAAGAAGATGACGCCGAAAGCCAGCATCGGCGACAGGAAGATCCACGGCGCGACGCTCTTGGAGGAAATGCGCTGACGAAGGGTCAGCGGCGGCGCGTCGTCGATCAGGTCAGGGAGCGGCGCCGGCGCCTGTCCGTAGCGTGTTGCGCGGTCTTGCTGGTCGGTCATCGTCGCTCTCCTGCAAGGCGGGACCGGGTCGCGGGAATCCGGCCCCCTGGGGGCGCGCCCGGAGCGTGGCTCCGGACGCGGGGAGGATCAGTTGTCCTGCTCCGCGAGGATGGCGGTCACTTCGGAATCGGCGGCGGTCAGGGCGTCCTTGGCCGACATCTGCCCGGCCCAGACCTGCTCGATGTAGCTGCGCAGAATGCGGTCATCCTCGGAAGCCTGCCAGACGTTCGGCTGGCTCTTGGCGGCGCCGCTCTCGATGGCGTCGACGAACGGCTTGGTGAAGAAGTCGCCGGTTTCCATCGCGGCAAGGTCGCCGAGGTTGCCCGTCAGCGCGCCGAGGTCGTTCAGCATCTGGCCGGTGCAGGAAAGGCCACCCTCGCGCGGGCTGTTGAGCCACTTGAGAAGCGCCCAGCTTTCGTCCTGCACCTTGGAGGCACTGTCGACGGCCCAGAGGAAGGAGTAGAGCATGGTGCCCGGCTTGGCGCCGTCGTCGGGGATCGGGGCGATGCCCACCGTGGCCTCGAACTCGTCGCCGTAGGCGTCGATCAGGCTCTGCTTCTGCCAGTTTGCCATGATCGCCATGGCAGCGCCGCTCGAGGCGAAGCTGTCCGTCGTGACCGAGTTCGAGGTCGAGCCGTCGGCAAACAGCTTGCCCTGCCGCTCGAGGATCGTGATCGCCCTGGGGTCGAGGAAGTTGGTCTTGCGGAAATCGTCGCTGTAGGGCGCAACGCCGGCTGCATACATCTGGCTGTAGAAGACATGCACCGCATTCGCGACCGTCGGGCCGTAGGCATAACCGGCGACGGTGATGTTTCCCTGATCGTTCTTCTTGGTGACCTTCGCGGCGATTTCGGCCAGCTCGTCCCAGGTGGCGGGCGGCGCGTCATAGCCGGCCTCGGCCAGCAGCTTCTTGTTGTAGAACAGCTGATAGACCGAGAGCTCGGTCGGGATGCCGTAAAGGGTGCCGTCGATCGTGGCCGCGTCCACCGAGCCTTTGCCATAGTTCTCGTTGACGAAATCGACAACGTCTGCCGGCGGTTCGGCCAGCGTGCCGGAGTCGATCAGCTGCGGCGCCCAGATCGAATAGATGTTGTAGATGTCGGGCGAGGTGCCGCCGACGCGCGCGGTCATGATCGTCTGCAGGAAGTCGCGGTAGCTCGCCTGCTGGAACACGATCTTGGTGCCGGGGTTCTCTGCCTCGTACTGATTGAAGCAGGCCAGAAGTGGCGCCATCTGTTCCTGGTTGTAATGGGTGGCGATGGTGATGGTCTTGTCAGCCGCAAGCGCAGGAGCGGCCAGCGCACTGCTGGCGAGAAGGGCCGCAACGAGTGCGGACGAGCGGCGTGTTGCAATGGTCATGCTGGTTCTCCCTTGAATGTTGTCCAGCCGGTCGGGGCCGGGGTGATGCGGTCGCGAGTCTCGTTGGTATCTTCCCCAGTCTACCATGGGGCGGTCATAAATCAACAGTTGGTTGATCGATTTTGATCGTTTCTCAATGGCTGGGCCGGGGCACCTCCAGGTCGCGTCGGCCAGGGTGGAGGTCGAGGTCGCACCCTTCGTCGGCCTGTGTGACATGATCGCGGTAGATGCGGCGCCAGGCACTGACGCCGATCAGGTCGGGCGCCACCCATTGCGCCCTGCGGCGCTCCAGTTCCTCGTCGGGGACGTCCAGGTGCAGCCGCCGCCCGGCGACGTCCAGCTCGATGAAATCGCCCTCGCGCACAAGCGCGAGCGGACCGCCATCGGCGGCTTCCGGCGCAACGTGCAGCACCACCGTGCCATAGGCGGTGCCGGACATGCGGGCATCGGAAATGCGCACCATGTCGCGTACGCCCTGCTCGATGAGTTTTGGCGGCAGGCCCATGTTGCCCACCTCGGCCATGCCGGGATAGCCCTTGGGCCCACAGTTGCGCAGAACCATGATGCTGCTTGCATCGATGTCGAGCGCGGGACTGGCGATGCGGGCGTGATATTCCTCGATCGAGTCGAAGACGACGGCGCGACCGCGATGGCTGAACAGCTCCGGCGAGGCGGCGGAGGGCTTGAGCACCGCGCCGCGCGGCGCCAGGTTGCCGCGCAGAATCGCCAGGCCGCCCTGTTGCGTGAGCGGATTGTTCCACGGCCGGATGACCTCTTCGTTCCAGCAGTCTGCGTCGCGCACGTTCTCCCAGATCGAGCGCCCGTTCACCGTCTCGGCGTCGCGATGCAACAGGCCGTTCTCGCCAAGACGGCGAAGCACCACCGGCAGGCCGCCGGCATAATAGAAGTCTTCCATCAGGAAGCGGCCCGAGGGCATCAGGTCTACCAGCGTCGGGACGTCACGGCCAAGACGGTCCCAATCGTCGAGCGTCAGGTCCACGCCGATCCGGCGGGCCAGCGCGATCAGGTGGATCACCGCGTTGGTGGAGCCGCCGATGGCGCCGTTGGCGCGGATCGCATTCTCGAAGGCTTCGCGCGTCAGAACCTTCGACAGGCGCTGGTCCAGTTCGACCATCTCGACGATCCGTCGTCCGGACAATTGCGCAAGCTTGTTGCGACGTGAATCGACCGCCGGAATGGCAGCATTCTCGGGCAGGGCGGCGCCGAGCGCCTCCACCAGGCTGGCCATTGTCGACGCGGTGCCCATCGTCATGCAGAAGCCGGGCGAGCGCGACTGGCCCTGCTCTGCCTCGTCCATCATGTCGTCGCCGATCAGCCCGGCCTTGCGGTCCTCGAACAGTTTCCAGACCGCCGTGCCGGAGCCTATCTGCGTGCCGCGCAGCCGGCCGTTCAGCATCGGGCCGCCGGAGACGACGATCGTCGGCAAGTCGCAGCTGGCCGCGCCCATCATCAGCGACGGCGTGGTCTTGTCGCAGCCGCACATCAGCACGACACCGTCGAGCGGTGCGGCGCGAATGGTTTCCTCGACGTCCATTGCCGCAAGGTTGCGAAACAGCATCGCGGTGGGGCGGAACTGGGATTCGCTCACCGACAGAACCGGAAACTCCACCGGGAAGCCACCGGCCTCGAGCACGCCGCGCTTGATTCGTTCCGCGAGATCGCGGAAATGCGCGTTGCACGGCGTCAGTTCCGACCAGGTGTTGCAGATGCCGATCACCGGGCGGCCGTCGAAACTGTCGTCGGGAAAACCCTGATTCTTCATCCAGCTGCGGTGCATGAAAGCGGATTTCCCACGGCCTCCGTACCAGATGGATGAGCGCGTCTTTCTGCGGGTCTCGGACATCTGACAGCTCCCGATGCGGTGTCGAACAGCCATACTAGAGTGTCGAGGCATTCATAAATCAAGCATAAACTATCACTCTGATGTTTACTTTTGATCGCTTTGCCGTAGGATGACTCGCAAGAGCCGTCCGGAGTCGAGACATGCCCGTGTTGCCAGAAAAGGATGCCCACGCCGCGGCGCGCGCCCTTTTTCGCCGGAACCTCGCCGGCGAGCCGCTGGCTCTGACGAGCGTATGCAGTGCACATCCGCTGGTATTGCGGGCGGCGGCGCGTCTCGCAAGGGCACACGGGCAGCTGGCGCTGGTCGAGGCGACGTGCAACCAGGTGAATCAGGAGGGCGGCTATACCGGCATGCAGCCGCGTGACTTTGCGGCGCTGGCGCGCGAGGCGGCCGCTGCCGAAGGGTTGCCGGAGGCGCAACTTCTGCTGGGTGGCGACCACCTCGGCCCGCAGCCATGGCGGAAACTGCCGGCATCCGAAGCCATGGCGCGTGCGGAGGCGATGGTGGCGCAATACGTGCAGGCCGGGTTTGCCAAGATACATCTCGACTGCTCCATGCGCTGTGCCGACGACCCCGAGGTGCTGACCGAGCGGGTGATCGCGCAGCGCGCGGCGCGCCTGTGCGCGGCAGCCGAGGCCGCTGCCGGCGACGTGCGCCCCTTCTTTGTGATCGGCACCGAGGTTCCGGCGCCCGGCGGCATGGGCGAGGGTCACGAGATCCGGCCAGCCTCCCCTGACGCCGCCCGCGCCACATGGGCCACCCATGGCGACGCCTTTGCCGAATCGGGGCTGGACGCGGCTTTCGCGCGGGTTGCCGGGATCGTGGTGCAGCCGGGGCTCGACTTTGGCAACGCCAAGATCGAGCATTTCGCGCCCGCAGGCGCCGAAGGGCTGACCGCGGCCGCTGCCTCGCTGGGGGGGCTGATCTACGAGGCCCATTCGACGGACTACCAGAGACCGGAAGCCTACAAGGCGCTGGTTGCCGGCCATTTCGCCATCCTGAAGGTCGGCCCTGCGGCCACGTTTGCATTGCGCGAGGCGATCTACGCACTGGAAGCGATCGAGGCGGAGATCGTGCCCGAAGCCGGGCGATCGGGGCTGCGCGCGGCGCTGGAGGCCGCGATGCTGGCCGATCCGCGCCACTGGGAGAGCCACTACCACGGCGATGAAGTCACGCTCCGCTGGTTGCGCCATTTCAGCTGGTCCGACCGGCTGCGCTACTACTGGGCGGTTCCCGAAGTCGAGTTGGCGGTTGCGAGGCTGCGGGCCACGCTCGACGCACGGGACTGGCCGTTGCCGGTGGTGAGCCAATACCTGCCCGACGAGGCGGACGCGATCTCGCGCGGCAGGCTCGCGGCATCGGTTGACGAGATTTCCATCGCCCGCATCTGCCGGGCGCTGACCCCCTATTACGACGCCTCGGCAAGGCACGACCTGAAGGAGACCAAGTAATGGCCACCGTAACGCTTAGAGATGTCACCAAGTCATTTGGCGCGGTGGACGTGATCAAGGGCGTGTCCGTCGACATCGCCGACGGCGAGTTCGTGATCCTCGTCGGCCCGTCCGGCTGCGGCAAGTCCACTCTGCTGCGCATGATCGCAGGTCTGGAAGAGGTGACATCGGGCGATGTCGCGATCGAGAACCGGCGTATCAATCACGTCCCGCCCAAGGACCGCGACATCGCCATGGTGTTCCAGAACTACGCGCTCTATCCACACATGACGGTGGCGGAGAACATGGGCTTTGCGCTGCGATTGGCCAAGGTTTCCAGGGCGGAGATCCGCAGGCAGGTGGAGGCCGCCGCCGAGCCGCTCGGCCTGATGCCCTACCTCGAACGCTATCCGAAAGAGCTTTCCGGGGGTCAGCGACAGCGCGTTGCCACGGGGCGCGCGATCGTGCGCAACCCCAAGGTGTTTCTTTTCGACGAACCGCTATCGAACCTCGACGCAGCGCTGCGGGTGAAGATGCGTTCCGAGATCCGCGACCTGCAACAGCGCCTTGGCGTGACCTCGATCTATGTCACGCACGACCAGATCGAGGCAATGACCATGGCCGACAAGATCGTGGTGCTGCGCGATGGGCTGGTAGAGCAAATCGGCGCGCCGCTGGAGCTGTATGACCGGCCGGCAAACACATTCGTGGCCACCTTTATCGGCTCGCCGGCGATGAACATGTTCAAGGGCGACGGCGCGAAAGGCCAGCTGCGGATCTTCGACGATTTCGCCGTGCCGCTTCCCGCAGGGGTCGCGGGCGAGGCAGGCATGACTCTGGGTCTGCGGCCAGATGCGCTGACGGTTTCAGACACGCAGCGTGCTGGCGCCTTTGCCGCCCGGGTCACCTCGCTGGAGGCGACCGGGTCGGAGACGATGCTGTTCGTCGAGAGGAGCGGCAAGCCGATAACCATTGTCACGAAGGAGCGCATCGGCGCGACATCCGGCGATGCCATCTGGCTGACGCCGGATCTGGCCCACGGCCATTTCTTCGGCGCCGACGGGCTGCGCGCCGAGGGAGAGGCGCGCACATGAAGATCCTCGTCATTTCCGACAGCCTGCGCAGCCTTCCGGCCGCGGTCGAGGCGCTGGACTCCTCCGGCCACGAGCTGGCCTATGTGGACGGCCTCGTGCCGTTCCGCGAGCTTGCAGCGCGGGGCAACACCGACATTGCGTCGGCCGACGCCATCGTCATGGGGCGCGTGATGGAGACCGACGCAGGGGCGCTGTCGCTGGCCCGCAAGGCCCGCGTGATCGCGCTGCACACCTCCGGCACAGACAATATCGACCTCGAGGCCGCAGCCGAACGCGGGATCGCGGTGACCAATGTGCGCGGCGTCAACGCCGAGCAATGTGCGGAATTCTCCATCGGTCTGATGATCGCCATCACCCGGCAGATCCGGAAAGGCGACATCGAGATACGTGCCGGTCGCTGGGCCCACGCGGTCGGCGGCAGCATGGATCTGTACGGCGCAACCTTCGGGATGGTCGGCCTTGGCCAGATCGGCCGCGCAGCAGCCCGCCGGGCGCATGCCTTCGGAATGAAGATCCTGTGTCATACCCGCACGCCCGACCCGGATTTCGGTGACCGTCTCGGCATCGGGTTCGTTTCGCTGGACGAGGTCATGGAGCGCTCCGACGTCGTGAGCGTCTATGCCTCGCTCAACCCGACGACCCGCGGCATGATCGGCGCCGGCCAGATTGCGCGCATGAAACCATCGGCGTTCTTCGTCAATATTGCCCGGGGCGAACTGGTGGACGAGGCCGCCCTGGCGCGGGCGCTGAAGGATCGCCGCATCGCCGGTGCGGCGCTCGACGTGTTCGAGCAGGAGCCGCTGACGGAGAGCCCCCTGTTCGCGCTGGAAAACACCGTCCTGACGCCGCACCTTGCTGGCCTCACGCACGGCGCGATGTCCGACGCGGCCGTGACGGCGGTGCGAAACGCATTGGCCGTGCTGGACGGCCGCCCGGCATTGAATCCGATGAACTCTCCACAGAGAACCACCAATGGAGCCCCGGCATGAGCGGCGAAGTCACCTGGAGCGAACTCAAATCCCAGCCCGATGCCTGGAAGGCGCTGTTGGCGCGGCTGCAATCCGGCGCGCTGAAACTGCCGATCGACCTGGACGATTTCGACGAGTTGGTGCTGCTTGGATCCGGCACGTCCTATTACCTGGCGCTGGCACTGGCCGACTGGATGCGCCGCCGGGGACGAAATGCGCGCGCCGTTCCCTCCTGCGAGGTTCTGCTGGATCCCTGGGAAACGCGGGAATCGAACGCGCGGAGGCTGGCCATAGGTCTGTCGCGCTCGGGTCAGTCGAGCGAACTGCTCCTGGCCGAGAAACGGTTGCGCGCGGTCGGGTTCGCAACCCTTGGGGTCAGCTGCACCGACGGCTCCGACCTGCTGGTGAACAGCCAGCACGGCTTGCTGGTCTCCGAGGGCTACGAGGACGGCCTGGTGATGCTGCGCAGCTTCTCCTCGATGCTGCTGGCGGTTCAGTGGCTATCGGGCAATGCAGCCGACCGCGCCGCGCTGGCTGCGCTTCCGGATGCAGGTGCGGCCTTCCTCGCGTCGCATGCCGATGCGCTGACGGCGGCGGCGAGTTCCCGTGCGTTCGACCGCTTCGTGTTCCTTGCTTCCGGGCCGGATCATCCGCTGGCGCTCGAGGCTGCGCTGAAGATCCAGGAAATGTCGATCTCGACAAGCGAGGCCTATCATAGCCTCGACTATCGTCACGGGCCGAAGGCCTGCGCCGACGAGAAAACCGCCGTCGTCCTGTTTGCGCTGAGCGACCGGGAGCACGGTCTGGCGCTGGCCCGCGACCTCAAGGACCTTGGTGCGGCGGTGATCGTCGTCGGACAGGATGCAATCGCCTACGATGGCGTGGCCGATCTTGCCGTTGCAGGCGGCGGCTCGTTCAGCGCCGGGCAGGCGGCGGCGCTGTCCATCCTTCCGGTGCAGCTTTTCGCCTTTGCCACTGCCATGCGGCTGGGCCGCGAGCCGAATGCGCCGGCGAACCTTTCCAAGGTCGTGGTGTTCTGAGCATGGAACGGCCGTTCGACGTACTGGCAATCGGCGAGTTGAACCCCGACATGATCCTGTCGGGGATCGACGCCGACGGGCCGCAACTCGGCACCGAGCAGACCTTCACCGACGAGGTGCTGACGCTTGGAAGCTCGACCGCGATCGCCTGCGTGCTGATGCAGCGGCTCGGGCTGCGGACGGCCTTTGCCGGGCTTGTCGGAAAGGACGACTACGGCACATTCTGCATCTCGGCGCTCGATCGCGAGGGCGTGGACACCGCCGGTGTGTGCCTGAGCGATACCCACGCCACGGGGATCACCGTTTCGATCTCCTACGCGCATGACCGGATGTTGCTGACACGTGCAGGGACGATGGCGGTCTTTGGACCGGATGACCTTGACGCCGGCAGGTTCGCGCGGGCCCGGCACATCCATGTCGGCTCCTACTTTCTCCAGGACGGCTTGCGCCCGGCGCTTCCGCGCCTGTTCGCGGAGGCGCGAAGGGCCGGCTGCACCACCTCGCTCGACCTCGGCTGGGATCCGAGCGGCCGCTGGGATCTGGACGAACTCTCGCTGCTTCTACCGGAAACCGACGTGATCTTTCCCAATGCGGCCGAGCTTGCCCAGGTCACGCGGGAACAAGACGTCGAGAGCGCACTCGCCATCCTGCACAGGGCCGGAGCGGCCGAGATCGCGCTGAAACGCGGCGGCAAGGGCGGGCTGGCCAGTTTGCGCAGCGGCCAGCGCGACACACACCCCGGCTTCCCGATCTCGGTCGTGGATACGACGGGGGCGGGAGATGCCTTCAATGCGGGCTATCTGAAGGCCTGGCTGAGCGACGCGCCCCTGCGCGACCGGCTTGCGCTCGCGAATGCGTGTGGCGCCGCGACGGCGCAGGCGTCCGGGGGCATCGGCGGGCTGCTTGACCTTTCGGATGCGGAGCGTTTTCTGACCCGAAGGCCTGCCGCCGCCGGTGTTCCCTGACGACGTGGGTGTGTGCAACACCCGCTGGCTGGACGGCTGTCCCGTAAACACAGGGCCTACCTTCGAGGACGGCCGCGCGTGTTTTGGTAACGGGAGTCGAAAGCGCTGTCTTGAGTATGTTGAAAAATTCCAGACTAGCTGTTCAGTCCCGGCATCTGGTGGATCGGGTCGACGATGAATCTGTCCGGCTCCGAAGTCCAGATCTTGCAGATGTATTCGTAGGGAGTGAGGCCGCTGAGCGTCTTGAGGCGATGTGCGAAGTTGTTAACTGGATACCGTTGTGGGTCAGGATCGTGTGGATGCGGTAGGGAACAGCTTCGAGCAGATGTTCCAGGAACTCCCAGGCGGTCTACAAGAACGTCAGGCCGCATTCCTCGCTGGCCAACAAGACGCCAGCAGAAGCGCGCCGGGCGCTCGAGCAATCCGAGGGCTCCGCGCCCGGCGCGCTTGCCCAAACCGAAACCGACCCCTATCAACCCGAAGGACTCTCGTTGTGACCGAGGGACGACCGGGGGGCAGGTCACTTCTCATCGGAGAAACTGGCCGTTTTTCCTGAAAAGTCTGACCGGATTCGAATGACGACAAGGCCCGGCCAGCGCAGGCCATGCGCAGATCGCGCAGACCTTTGGGTGGAACCCAGGGTTTCGGTCGATCCTAAACCCCCTCAGAAATCGAGGTTCTCGACGCTGAGCGCATTCTGCTGGATGAACTCGCGGCGGGGTTCGACGACGTCGCCCATGAGCTTGGTGAAGATGTCGTCGGCTTCGGCCACATCATCCACCTTGACCTGATTGAGCACCCGCGCGGCGGGGTCGAGCGTGGTTTCCCAGAGCTGTTCGGGGTTCATCTCGCCAAGCCCCTTGTAGCGCTGCAGAGTCAGCCCCTTTTCGCCCTCGGCCAGGATCGCCTTCAGAAGTTCGCTCGGCCCGTGGATCGATTGCGAGCGGTCGCGCCGGACCAGCGTGGCGGTGGCGCCATAGACCTCCTGCAGCGCCCTGGTATGGCCGGCGAGCCGCCGTGCCTCGCCCGAGCGCAGGATCGGCCCGTCGAGCGTGCGGACCTCCTCGACGCCACGCAGCGCGCGGGAAAAGCGCAGCCCGTGGTCCTGGGTCGGCCGACCCTGCCAGCCGCGTTCGTATTCGAGCGCGACCATGTCGAGCCGCCGCGACACCTCGTCTGCCACGCCCTGCGCATCGGCATCGACCCGGCCCGGCAGGAGCGCACCGGCGATCGCCGCCTGTTCGATGATATGGGCGGGGTAATGTGTCGGGAAGGCCATGAGGCTCTTGCGCACCACGCGCGCCTCCTCGACGACGCGGTGCAGGTCGGCGCCGCTGATCTCCTCGCCCGAGCCGAGCCGCAGCATGGCCCCCTCGATCCCCTGCTGGATGAGATAGTCCTCAAGCGCCGCCTGGTCCTTCAGGTAGACCTCGGAGCGGCCCCGGGCGACCTTGTAGAGCGGCGGCTCGGCAATGAAGAGGTGCCCCTGCTCGATCAGCTCCGGCATCTGCCGGAAGAAGAAGGTCAGCAGGAGCGTTCGGATATGCGCGCCGTCCACGTCGGCATCGGTCATGATCACGACCTTGTGGTAGCGCAGCTTGGCGAGGTTGAACTCGTCGCGCCCGATGCCGGTGCCGAGCGCGGTGATGAGCGTGCCGATCTGGTCCGACGACAGCATCCTGTCGAACCGCGCCCGCTCCACGTTCAGGATCTTGCCGCGCAAGGGCAGCACCGCCTGGTTCTTTCGCTCGCGCCCCTGCTTGGCCGAACCGCCCGCGCTGTCACCCTCGACGAGGAAAAGCTCTGACAGTGCCGGGTCCTTTTCCTGGCAATCGGCGAGCTTGCCGGGCAGCGAGGCCACGTCCATCGCCGTCTTGCGGCGCGTCAGTTCCCGCGCCTTGCGTGCCGCCTCGCGCGCCAGTGCCGCTTCGATGATCTTGCCGACGATCACCTTGGCCTCGGCGGGATGTTCCTCGAACCACTCGCCGAGTTTCTCGTTCACGAGATTCTCGACGGCTGGCCGCACCTCGGATGAAACGAGCTTGTCCTTGGTCTGCGAGGAGAACTTCGGGTCCGGCACCTTGACCGAGAGCACGCAGGTCAGCCCCTCGCGGGCGTCGTCGCCGGTGAAGTCGATCTTCTCCCGCTTGGCGATGCCAGAGGTCTGGGCATAGGTGTTGATGGTCCGCGTTAGCGCCCCGCGGAAGCCCGCCAGGTGGGTCCCGCCATCGCGCTGCGGGATGTTGTTCGTGAAGGGCAGCACCACCTCGTTGTAGCTGTCGTTCCACCACATCGCCACTTCGACACCGATGCCCGCGCGTTCGCCGGTCATGAAGATCGGCTCTTCGAGCGCCGAGGTCTTGTGTCGGTCAATGTATTTCACGAACTCGCGCACACCGCCCTCGTAGAAGAGTTCCGAGCGCTGCAGCTCGGCGCCGCGGTTGTCCTCGAGGATGATCTTCACGCCGGAATTCAGGAACGCGAGTTCGCGCAGCCGCGCCTCGAGCGTCTTGAAGCTGTAGTCGAGGTTTGAGAAGGTCCCATCGGGACGGTTGGTCTTGGCAGCGGCAAGAAACCTGACCTCGGTCCCCTTCTCGCCGGGCGGGGCGTCACCGACGACGCGCAGCGACTCGACAGTCTCGCCATTCTCGAACTTCGCGAAGTGCTCCTTGCCACCCCTCCAGATCCGCAGCTCCAGCCAGTCGGAAAGCGCGTTCACGACCGAGACCCCGACGCCGTGCAGACCGCCGGAGACCTTGTAGCTGTTCTGGTCGAATTTGCCCCCCGCATGCAACTGGGTCATGATCACCTCGGCTGCCGAGACCCCCTCGCTGGGATGCAGGTCGACGGGAATCCCGCGACCGTTGTCGCGCACCGAGACCGAGCTGTCGGCATGGATCCTGACCCGGACGAAGTCGGCATGTCCGGCGAGCGCCTCGTCAATCCCGTTGTCGACGACCTCATAGACCATATGGTGCAGGCCCGAGCCGTCATCGGTATCGCCGATATACATCCCCGGCCGCTTGCGGACAGCCTCCAATCCTTTGAGAACCTTGATGGAATCCGCGCCGTATTCGGCCGGTTGCTGCGCGTCGTCGGTCATGCCCGCCTGTCCTTGTTCTTATGCGCATTTTATAGTCCCTGCGGGCAGGAATGTCACGCGGCTGACACAAGATTTAGGGGTGGGAGACCGAGCCGGCTTCAGAATGTGACGAGGCCGATCGCCGCGCCGACAGCGATCAGGAGCGAGCCTGCCGTCAGGTTCAGACGCCGCAACGCCGAGGGAGATCTCAAGAGCCCGCGCGCCTGCCCGACGAGCGCTGCGATCAGAAGATTGCCGGCAAGCGGAGCGGCTACCGAAACCGCCAGGATCGCCGCGATGTCGGCCAGAGACACATGCCGCAGATCGAAGAACCCGGGCAACACGCCCATGTAGAAGAGCACCGCCTTGGGGTTGCCGAGGATCGCCGCGACCCCGGCGAGGAAACCGGCCATCCGCCCCGGCCGCGTGAGCCGGCTGTCAGTCGAGATCTGAGCGCCGGCATGGCGGATCAAGAGTACGCCCATGGCGACGAAGACACCCGCCGCGACATAGCGCAGCACGGTCATGAAGCCCGCCCACTGATCGGTGATCCAGGAAAGGCCGAAGATCGCGACCAGGGGCCAGAGAAGGTCACCGAGCGTGACGCCGACGGCGAGCGGCCAGGCGCTCGCGAAGCCGCCGGAGAGCGCGCGCGCCGTGATGGCGACCCAGACCGGTCCGGGCGTCAGCCAGAGAAGCCCGACAGCGCCCAGATAGAAGAGCAGCGAAAGGACCGAGATCGTCATCGCCGGGCGGTCAGCTCTCGACGTCGGGCAGGGTGAGGCTGCCGTCCGGGCCAAGCGGCCAGAACGGGTTTTGCGCCACCTCCCAGACATGGCCGTCGGGATCGGCGAAATAGCCCGAATAGCCGCCCCAGAAAACCTCCTGCGGAGCCTTGAGCGGTGCCGCGCCGGCCGCCACGGCCGCCGCATAGGCCCGGTCAACCTCGTCACGGGTCGTGAAGTTCTGCGCCAGCGTCACCGCCCCGGTGCCGAGCGCCGCCCCCGGGCGGCCCTGATCCTCGGCCAGGGCCTGCTTGCCGAAGAGACCGAGCACCGCGCCGTTCATCTGGAAGAAGACCACGCCGTCCTGGGACCGCGGATGCGGCTGCCAGCCAAGTGACTTGTAGAAACTGCGTGACCGGTCGAGGCTGGCGACCCCGAGGGTGATGAGCGTAACGCGTTGCGGGGTCATGCAAGCTCCGTTTCGCGAACCACAGACAGGCCGTCCCTGTCCGAGACCTCGATGGCCTGCGCGCGCGATCCCAGGCCATCGAACAATTCGGAACCGGTGCCCGTCATGAAGGCCTGGGCTCCGAACCGCGCTAGCTCATCATAGAGCGCGGCGCGCCGGTCGGCGTCAAGATGTGCCGCAATCTCGTCCAGCAGCAGGATCGGTGCCGCCCCGATCTCTTGCGCGAGAGCCCGGGAATTGGCGAGAATGAGCGAGACGAGGAGCGCCTTCTGTTCGCCTGTCGAGGCCTGGGCGGCCGGCACGGCCTTGGCCGCGTAGACCGCTTCGAGATCGGCGCGATGGGGGCCCGACAGCGTGCGTCCGGCGGCGAGGTCCCGCGATCGTCCGTCGGCAAGGGCGTCGGCGATGAGCGTCGCCTCGCCGGGCGGCTCGGCAGCTCCGTCCGGCCCGACGATGGTCAGATCGGCCGCCGGAAAGATGCTGGCACTGTCGTCCTGAGCGGCGGCGACGCGCTCCAGGGCCGCAGCACGGTTGCACCGGATCAGGGCGCCGGCCTTTGCCATTTGCGCCTCGAGCGCGTGATACCAGCCGTCATCGCGCACCTCGTCGCGCAGGAGCCGGTTGCGCTCGCGCATCGACTTCTCGTAGGCCAGCACCGCCTCGGCATGTCGCGGTTCGAAGGAAAGCGTCATGCGGTCCAGGAATCGCCGCCGACCCTCGGCTCCCTCGATCCAGAGCCGGTCCATGGCCGGGATCAGCCAGAGGATCCGCGCGATCCGCCCCAGGGCGGCCTGCGCGGCCGGCTTCCCGTCGATCGTGACGCTGCGCGCGTTGCCGGGCGTCGCGGCGGTCGTCACCTCATGCGCCTGGCCGAGGCTGTCGAGAGCAGCCACGATTTTCCAGCCGAGTGCCTCGGGCCGACGGGCCAGCTCCTCCGGCGTCGCACGGCGCAGACCGCGGCCCGGCGACAGCAGCGAGAGCGCCTCGAGGATATTGGTCTTGCCCGCGCCGTTCTGGCCGAAGATCGCCACCGGGCGACCGTCGAACTGAAACGCGGCCTGCCGATGCGAGCGGAAGTGAGACAATTGCAGCAGGCTTACCGAGAGCTTGGTCACCTGCCGGATCTCTCGGGGCAGCGCGGGGTCATGTCGCGCGCGTCAGACCCGCATCGGCATGACGACATAGACCGCAGAGGTGTCGTTGCCTTCGCGCATGAGCGTCGGGTCGCTGGCTGAGTTGAAGAGGAAGACGGCATTCTCGCGGTCGACCTGGCTCGCGATCTCCAGAAGATACTTGGCGTTGAAGCCGATCTCGAGCCGCTCGTCGCCATAGGCCACGGCCAGCTCCTCCTCGGCGGCCCCGGCGTCGGGGGCGTTGACCGAGAGCACCAGGCGGTCCTCGTCGATCTGCAGCTTCACGGCCCGCGACCGCTCGGACGAGACCGTGGCGACGCGGTCGACCGCCTTGGCGAAGTCCGAGGCATCGACCTCGAGCCGGCGGTTGTTGCCCGAGGGGATGACGCGCGAATAATCGGGAAAGGTGCCGTCGATGACCTTGGAGGTCAGCGTGATCGTCGGCGTGGCGAAGCGCAGCTTGGTCTCCGACACCGAGACCGCAATCTGAGCGCCGTCGTCGTCAAGAAGCTTGCGCAGCTCGCCCACCGTCTTGCGCGGGACGATGACGCCCGGCATGTCGTCGGCGCTGTCCGGCAGCGGCGCGTCGATCCGCGCCAGCCGGTGTCCGTCCGTCGCCACGCAGCGCAGCACCTTGCCGGACTCGCCCTGCGCGACATGCATGTAGACGCCGTTGAGGTAATAGCGGGTCTCTTCCGTCGAGATCGCGAATTTCGACTTGTCGAAGAGACGCCTCAGGAGCGGCGCCGGCGCCGAGAAGTTCGCGCTGTATTCCGACGAGGCCATGATCGGGAAATCCTCGCGCGGCAATGTCGCGAGCGAGAACATCGAGCGCCCGGCCTGCACCGTGAGCCGACCGGCGGCGGCGTCCTCGGAAATCTGCACCAGCGCACCTTCGGGCAGCTTGCGGACGATCTCGTGCAGCATCACCGCCGAAACCGTCGTTGCCCCGGCGCGCTCGACCTCGGCCGAGACCTTGTCCACCACCTCGATATCGAGATCGGTGGCGCGGAAACTGACGGTATCGCCCTCGGCCTCGATCAGCACGTTGGCGAGGATCGGGATCGTGTTGCGCCGTTCGACAACGGACTGCGCCTGGCCCACCGCCTTGAGAAGCGTTGCGCGCTCGATGCTGATCTTCATATCCATCCCCTCAGGTAGCCGGACGGCGAAAGGTAACGACTTTCCGCTCCGGCGCAAGCATGCGGGCGCGAGATTTCAGTGGAATGTCCGATGGATCGGGCGGGGGGTCAAGGCCGCCTGTGGGCCGCCATGCCGGTCTCAGCTTTCAAGCAGGCGCCGAAGCAGGTCGACATCCTCGTTGAGCTGGCTGTCGGCCGCGCGCAGCTCCTCGATCTTGCGGATTCCATGCATGATCGTGGTGTGATCGCGCCCGCCGAATGATCGCCCGATCTCCGGCAGCGATCGCGTCGTCATCGCCTTGGCCAGATACATCGCCACCTGCCTCGGGCGGGCAATGGTGCGCACCCGCTTGGGCCCGATCATGTCGGCCAGCCTGACGTTGTAATGCTCGGCCACCTTGCGCTGGATCTCGTCGATGGAGATCTTGCGCTCCGAGGCGCGGAAGATGTCCGAGAGACACTCTTGCGCCAGGTCGAGCGTGATTTCGCGGCCGACGAGCGAGGCGAAGGCAAGCAGCCGGGTCATCGCGCCCTCGAGAACGCGGACATTGGTGGTCACCCGGTGAGCCACGAATTCGAGCACCCTGTCGTCGATGACGGCCCCGTGGTTCTGGTCGCGATAGGCCAATGCCTTCTGCTGCAAGACGCCGAGCCGGAGCTCGTAGTCGGTCGGATGGAGGTCGACCACCAGTCCGCACTGCAGGCGGCTCTTGATACGGTCTTCCATCTCCTTGATCTCGCCCGGTGCCCGGTCTGCCGAGATGACGATCTGCTTGTGCTGATCGACGAGCGCGTTGAACGTGTGAAAGAATTCCTCCTGGGTCGAATCCTTGCCGGCGATGAACTGCACGTCGTCGACCATGAGAACGTCGACCGACCGGAACATCTCCTTGAAGTCCATCACCTGCTTGTCGCGCAGCGCCTGGACGAAGCGGTACATGAACTGCTCGGCCGAGAGATAGAGCACGTGAAGCTCGGGCCGGCTGATCTTCAGCTCATGCGCGATCGCATGCATCAGATGCGTCTTGCCGAGCCCGACGCCGCCGTAGAGAAAGAGCGGGTTGAAGGTGACCGGGCCACCCTCGGCCACCCGGCGAGCCGCGGCATGGGCAAGCGCATTGGGCTTGCCGACGACGAAGCTGTCGAAGGTGAAGCGCCGGTCGGGAGACGTAACGGCCCCCTCGCTTGCCTCCGGCCGGCTGCCCCGCAGGTCGGCGCGTTTCGATTTGCGCGCGGGTTCGTGAGGGGTCTGCGCCGGGCGAGGCGTCGAGACATGAAATTCGACCCGCTCGACGGCGACACCGCTGCGGACCAGAAGATGACGGATATGTTCGGCGTAGTTGCGCGAAACCCAGTCGCGCATGAAGCGCGTCGGCGCCTCGAAACGCGCCACGCCATCCTCGACCGAAGCGAGCGCTAGCGGCTCGATCCAGGACTTGAAGTTGTTCTGCCCGACGATGTTGAGAAGTTCATGCCGCACCTGCCCCCAGGATTTTTCGACCATTTGTATCTTCCACGTATCCAGTTCTCGTCCCACACGCAGCGGCGGGTCGTGAAAAGCAGCCACCTAAACAGCACCGCAAACCCGCCGCGTACCCGTCAAGACTGGGAACTGACCGTTCGCCGCATCAGAAGCACCTGGGTAGGAAAAAGCCGGCGGCAGCCGCCAGCCTAGCACGCAGGGAAATCCCCGCGCCACAAATAACCCGCTCGCCGCCAACCGGCGCAGCTAAGGGATCAAGACTGGCATTGCGCCAGCCAGATCCCCGGTTACCTCATGTCCCCCAAGTGAATCGCACACTAACGCTAGCAAGCCCGCCGAGCCCCCCGCAATAGAACTTCAAGCTTGACTCTCGCTTTGGGCAAACGAATCCGGAGGGCTGTGCAAATCGGGCACATACGTGTTGCGGGGTGCCAGATACGAAAAAGGGCGCAACTGCATTGCGCCCTTGAAAAAAAGGTCTTTGAGGCCGGTTTCAGGCAGTAAGAGCCTTCACGCGGGCGGACAGGCGCGACATCTTGCGCGCCACCGTGTTCTTGTGGAGAACGCCCTTGCTCACCCCGCGCGCCATCTCCGGCTGAGCGGCCTTGAGCGCAGCGGCGGCCTGCTCCTTGTCCCCTGCGGTCAGCGCTTCCTCGACCTTGCGCAGATAGGTGCGGATCCGCGAGCGGCGCGCGGTGTTGACCGCATTGCGGCGCACGTTCTGGCGCGCGCGCTTCTTGGACTGGGGCGTGTTTGCCATTGACTGTATTCCGGTTTCGGTTCGGGTAAATCTGAAGCCGCGCTTCTAGGCCCGAGTCGGCGATAAGTCAACACGCGCCGGGCAGGATTCTGGCCCTATTTGTCGCGGAACTGGGGTTCGCGTTTCTCGAGGAAGGCGTTCATCCCTTCCTTCTGGTCCTCGGTCGAGAAGAGCGCGTGGAAGACCCGCCGTTCGAAAAGGACACCCTCGCGCAGCGTCGTCTCATAGCTGCGGTTCACCGCCTCCTTCACGGTCATGACGGCCAGCGCCGATTTCTCGGCGATCTTGCGGGCCGCGGCCATCGCCTCGGGAATCAGCTTGGCGGCCGGCACGACGCGGCTGACAAGGCCCGACCGCTCGGCCTCGGCGGCGTCCATGAAGCGGCCGGTCAGATGCATGTCCATCGATTTCGACTTGCCGACAAAGCGCGTGAGCCGCTGGGTGCCGCCAATGCCTGCGACGACGCCGAGATTGATCTCCGGCTGGCCGAACTTTGCCGTGTCGGAGGCGATGATGAAGTCGCACATCATCGCAAGTTCGCACCCGCCGCCGAGCGCATAGCCCGAGACCGCCGCGATGATCGGCTTGCGGCAGCGCAACATCCGGTCGACTTCGCCGCCGAAGAGATCGTCGAGGAAGACATCGACGAAGGTCTTCTCTGCCATTTCCTTGATGTCGGCGCCCGCCGCAAAGGCCTTTTCGGATCCCGTCAGGACCAGACAGCGCACCTTGTCATTGGCATCCGCCTCGGACACGGCATCCGCCAGTTCACGGATCAGCGTCGAGTTCAGCGCATTGAGCGCGTCAGGCCGGTTGAGCCGGATCAGGGCGACGTAGTCCTCGACCTCGACGGTCAGCGTTTCAAAAGCCATGGCCAAGCCTTTCGGGCAGTTTCGGGCGACTCCTAGCAGTCCGTCCGCAGGGATCAAGTCATCTTTGGCAGGTCGGACAGAAGAAAGTGGACCGCCCCGATTGCACGATCCTGCGAATCTTGTCGTCGCAGCCGGGCGAGGGGCAGGGCGCGTGTTCGCGGTCGTAGACACGGAATGCGTGCTGGAAATAGCCGAGCTCGCCATCGGCCTGGCGGTAATCGCGCAGCGACGAACCGCCGGCCGCGATCGCCTCCGACAGCACCTCGCGGATCGCGGGAACGAGGTCCGCGATGCGGCGCGCGGCGATCCGCCCCGCCGCGCGCCGCGGATCGATACCGGCCCGGAAGAGCGCCTCGCTGACATAGATGTTGCCGAGGCCGGCGACCAGGCGCTGGTCGAGCAGCGCGGCCTTGACAGGCATCCGCCTGCCCCTGAGCCGCTCGACCAGATAAGTCTCGTCAAATCCGTTGCCAAGCGGTTCCGGCCCGATGTCGCGGAGCAGCCGGTGCACCCCGGCCCGGTCGGTCGCCAGCAGGTCCATCGCGCCGAACCGACGCGCGTCGTTGAAGGTGATCCGCGCACCGCCTTCCATGGTCAGGATGACATGATCATGCTTGCCGGCGGGCACGACAGGGCGGTGGAACTGGCCCTC
Organism: Albidovulum sp.; assembly: GCA_020637635.1. Lineage (GTDB taxonomy): Bacteria > Pseudomonadota > Alphaproteobacteria > Rhodobacterales > Rhodobacteraceae > Albidovulum. The sequence continues at coordinate 533,408 of JACKKB010000002.1, read as the reverse complement.
GACCCTGCCCGAAACGAGGATTCGCCCGGACATGCCGAGATGGATCAGCAGCGTCTCGCCGGTCGAGAGGTCCGCCAGGATGTATTTCGACCGCCGCCCGAGACCCTGAACGCGCGCTCCCGCCAGCCGTTCGGCCATCCGCTCGGGCAGGGGAAAGCGCAGATCAGGGCGACGGACCTCTGCCGCCTCGATGCGCCTGCCCTCCATCGCGGGCAGGAGACCACGGCGGACGGTTTCGACTTCGGGAAGCTCTGGCATGACACCGGCGTGGTTGCGCCGCATTGTCTCAGCGGCCGAGAACCCTATAAGAAGAGCGAGTTGCAGCAAACGGCAAGGCCCATGACCGAAAGCGATCAGCGCACGACCCATTTCGGCTTCCAGACCGTGGCCGAGGGCGACAAGGCCGGCATGGTCCACGGCGTCTTTACCCGGGTGGCCTCACGGTATGACGTGATGAACGACCTGATGTCGGGCGGCATTCACCGCGCCTGGAAGACCGCGATGATGGATTGGCTTGCACCGCGGCCGGGCCAGAGGCTTCTCGATGTCGCGGGCGGAACCGGCGATATCGCCTTTCGCTTTCTTGGCCGCGCGCCGGGTGCCAGTGCGACGGTTCTCGACATGACCGAACAGATGCTGATCGAGGGTCGCAAGCGCGCCGAGGCGGAGAACCTCGCCGACCGGCTCGACTGGATCGTCGGCGATGCGATGGCGCTGCCCTTCGAGGACGAAAGCTTCGACGTCTATACGATCAGCTTCGGCATCCGCAACGTGACCCGCATCGCCGATGCCCTGAGCGAGGCCTGTCGCGTGCTTCGCCCCGGCGGCCGCCTGATGGTGCTGGAATTCAGCCAGTTGCCGAATCCGGCGCTGCAATCGGCCTACGACCGCTATTCGTTCAACGTCATCCCGCTCATGGGGCAGCTGGTCGCGAACGACCGCGCTAGTTACCAGTATCTGGTCGAATCTATCCGCCGCTTTCCCGATCAGGAGAGCTTTGCCGCGATGATCCGCGCCGCGGGGTTCGAACAGGTCCGCTACCGCAACCTGACCATGGGTGTCGCGGCGCTCCATTCCGGCTGGAAGATCTGAACTTGCGCGGTCCGCACAACATCTGGCGGCTGATCCGCACCGGCGCCACGTTCGAACGTACCGGCGCGATGAAGCTTGCGCTCGAGGCGATGGAGGCGCCGCCCGCCTTGCGCTTCGCCGCGCGGGTGCTGGGCTGGCCGTTCAAGTGGCTCGGCTATCGCGGCGACCCGGCACTTCCGCCGGTCACGCGCGCGCTCACGGCGCTCGGACCGGCCTACATCAAGTTCGGGCAGGTTCTCTCGACGCGTCCCGACGTGGTCGGCCACGATCTGGCCGATCAGCTTCGCGTGCTGCAGGACAAGCTGCCGCCCTTTCCGACCGAAGTTGCGCGTCGCACGGTCGCCGCCGAGCTCGGGGCGGGCGTCGACGTTCTCTTCTCGGAATTCTCCGATTCCGTCGCGGCCGCGTCGATCGCCCAGGTGCACCGGGCGCGGCGCAGCGATACCGGCGTCGAGGTAGCGGTGAAGATCCTGCGGCCGGGGGTTGAACGTGCCTTTCGCCGCGACATCGATGCCTTTCACTTCGCCGCCGGTCTGATCGAGTTTCTCTCGCCATCGTCGCGGCGTCTGCGGCCGGGCGATGTCGTCAGCCATTTTGAAAGCGTCGTCACGGGCGAGCTGGATCTGCGGCTTGAGGCGGCCTCGGCCTCGGAATTCGCCGCAAACACGAAAGAGGATGCCGGATTCCAGGTGCCCGAGCCCCATTGGGGACTTTCGTCGCGGCGGGTGATGACGCTCGGCTGGGCCGAAGGGATCGCACTCGGCGATGTTGCGGCGCTGCGTGCGGCCGGCCACGACTGCACCGCCTTGTCCGAGCGGGTCCTGCAGCTCTTCCTCAGCCATGCGCTTCGTGACGGCTATTTCCATGCCGACATGCACCAGGGCAACCTGAAGGTGGCCGCGAATGGCGACCTCATCGCCTACGATTTCGGCATCATGGGGCAGATCGACGAATATACCCGCAGGGTCTATGCCGAGATCCTGATCGGGTTCATCCGCAAGGACTACCGGCGCGTGGCGGAGGTGCACTTCGAGGCAGGCTACGTGCCGGCCGACCGCGACATCGACGATTTCGCGCGGGCGCTCCGCGCGGTGGGCGAACCGATCTTCGGCATGGATGCAAGCCGTATCTCGATGGCACACCTGCTTGCCTATCTCTTCGAGGTGACCGAGCGCTTCGGGATGGAGACGCGAACCGAACTGATCCTGCTTCAGCGCACGATGGTGGTGGTCGAGGGCGTCGCGCGCTCGCTCAACGCCAGCATCAACATGTGGCAGGTCGCCAGGCCTGTCGTCGAAAGCTACATCAAGGAGAGCGTCGGGCCGGCAGCGCTGGTGCGCGATCTGGCGCGGACGGTTCGGGTGCTGGGCCGGTTCGGGCCGCGTCTGCCCGGCATTGCCGAGGCTCTGCTGACGCGGCAGACGGCGACCGAGGAGCCGCCACGCCCCCGCTCGCTGCTGACGGGCCTCGGCCTGCTCATCCTCGGCGCCATGATCGGGGCAGCGGCGCTGGTCTTGTTCGAGATGCTCTAGGCCTCAGCCGCCCGCGCCCCGCAACGCCTTGACCTCCGAAGGTGCGACGCTCGCGCCACTGTCGAGGATGAGCGCGCTGCCCCCTGCGGTCTGGCGAACCTCGGACACCGTCGCAAAGGACGAGACGGCGCTTGCGCCGATCAACTGGTCGCCGGAGTAGTTTTCAAGCTGGAAGCTGTAGTTTCCGGAGGCCAGCGGGCTTCCGCTGGCGTCGGTTCCGGCCCAGGTCACGGGGTCGGACCCCGATGTGAGCTGGCTGCGCATCACCTCGGTCCCGCTTGCATCGGTTGCAACGAGCAAGACCTTGTCGGCCCCGGCCATCGGCTCGGGGTAGAGCGTCACCGGACTGCCGGAAAAGGCGACGGGCGCCTCGACCCGTGCCTGCATTCCGACCCAGGAGGCGAACTCGGCCATCCCCGAGACCCCGAATTGCGAGGCCAGCTGCGTGAGCAGCGTGTTGGTCCGCACCTGCTGCTCGACGCCCGAGAAGGTTGCGAGCTGCTGCGCATATTCGGTCGATTCGATCGGGTTGAGGGGATCTTGGTTCTTCATCTGGGTGGTGAGCATGACCAGAAAGGTCTGGAAGTCGCTGTCGATAAGCGTCCCGGACTTGGCATCGGTCCCGCTTGTGGCGGTGGCGGTGGCTGTCGCTGCGTTGACGCCGGAAACGGAAGTCATGGTGGCTCCTTTCAGAATCTCAGATCGAGCCCGCCGGGGCGCGTCGTGCGTGCCGGGCCCGTGGGCAGCGCTTCGGCGACGGGACGGGCGGGGTCGCCCTGTGTGTCGCCGAGGAGTTCGGTTCGCTCGGCCGCCGCGGCCCGCCCGCCGGGATCGGGCATCTGCTGGCCCTGGGCGAAGGAGAAGGATACGTCGGCAAATCCGAGGTCGCGGAAGCCCTGCGCCAGCGTGTCGATGTTACGGCGCATCAGATCGATCGTATCGGCCCGGTCTGCGTGGATGGCCAGGGCAATGGTCCCGTCGCCACGGCTGACCGTCATCCGCACGCTGCCAAGCTCTTCCGGGGCGAGGCGGATCTCGACCTCGTGGCGGTGTGTCCGCGTGACGGAATCGGCCAGCTGCTGCCCGATCCGGAGCGCGTGTTCCGCGCCGGGGGCACCATGCACCGGGCTGGTCGGCCCCGCCGGACGAAGCGGCTGAACCTCGGCGCGAGGACCGCTCTCGGCTGTCGGCGTCTGGCTGGTCTCGAGAGGTTCGCGGAGGTGGTCGACGTCAGGCTTGTCCTGCGCGATCGTGGCGCTGTTCGCGTTCGCATGTGCCGGCGCGAGGGCGCCGGTCCGTGCCTCGCCGACCGATCCTTCGCGCTTGTCCTGCGTGGTTCCGGGCTCTTCTCCGCGGCCGACCTGCCCCGCCGTCCGGACATGCGGTTCATCGCTGGCGGGTCTCGCCGGACGCGCTTCCGGCGCACCGGGCGTCGCCGCTGCGAAGGCGCCCGCGAGGCGCGCTTCGCGAGCCTCGGCTGCCGATGCCGGAGCATCCGGACGGGGGCTCCGATCATCCGTCCCGTCCGTCGCAGTTTCCGGCTTGGCGGCCTCGCCTTTGTGAGCGGCCGACGGCTGCGCGGCTGCGCGGCTCGCCACAAGCTGGCCGACCCTGTCGTTCACGTCGGAGCTGACCGCGACCGACCTGCCGTGCGGCGAGGGCTCGGCCTTGGCCACGAACGCGATTTCATAGGGCGTTGGGCCCCCGTCCGCATCGGCCCGAAGGGGCGGGCGCGACTCATGTCCGGCCGGCGAGGTTGCGGCCGCCTCGGCGGTTCCCCTCGCATGGGCCGTCGACAGCATTGCCGCCGCAGGGACCGAGGATCGAACCGCTGCGGCGCCTTCCTGCTGGTTGCGGGGGTCAGCGCGCGCGGTTTCGGGCCCTTCGCGCTCCGAATGAACCCGCCCCGCCTGGCCCGAAACCGAGGCCGTATCCAGCACCTCGGCCGGCTGCGGCCGCATGTCGGCTCCCGCCGGAACCTGGGCTGCGAGCTTCGCCGGCGGGGCACTCGCCGCATCGAAGGGCGGGTCGGCAGGCACGGATACGGCGGTGCCGGCCGCTGCCGGGGAGAGCAGAGCGCCCGGCAGGATCGCATCGGCGGCAACAGGTTCGACTGGTGCGGCAGCGGCCCCCGTTTCGAAACCCGGCCCTCTCTGTTCGGCGCCGGGAAGTGCCGCCGCGGCGGGCATTGCGGCATCGCGGAACGGGATCGAGGCAACGCGGATCCGGTCGATCGCATCATCGGCAGGAGAGAGTGGGTCCACCTGCGGGTCTGATCCATGAACCTTCAGCGTGACGTCCGCCCCGGGGTCGAAGGTCCAGCCGGAGGCCAGCACCGCGAGGCCCGCGACCAGGGTCTCCTCGGCGTCTTGCGCGGGCCCGTCAAGCGGCTCGGCGCGCGCGCGACCATCGGAGCGGGTCCGCTCGCCCCCGGCTGTGCCCTGCGAGCCGATCCGCGCGAAAAGGGTGCCGAAAGGCGGCTCGGTGGCGGCCGCGGAGGCGATGGTGCCTGGCCCGGTTGTCGGGGCGGGGACCGGCGTCACGCCGGGAACGGAAGAAAAGAGGATCTGCGATGTTTCCATGGTCCGCGACTTCTGCCTGCGTCGAACCAGCCATGACATCGCAAGATTACCACTTCTTTACTTCGACCCGGCATGAAGGACGAAAGTCGCGACAATCGGAGCTATCGCCATGACCGAGCAATGCGCCGTCCAGCGCCTCGCGCCCACATCCTGCCTGACGCCGAAGGAACAGGCGCTGAAGAACGCCGCGGTCGAGCTTGAGGCCAATTTCCTCGCCGAGATGTTCAAGGCCGCGGGCCTTGGCGAAACGCCCGATGCGTTCGGCGGCGGCGCGGGCGAGGAGCAGTTCGCCTCGTTCCTGCGCCAGGAAGAGGCGCGCGCGGTGGCACGCAAGGGCGGCGTCGGTCTCTCCGAGAGCATTTTCGAGGCACTCGTGAGGAGGTCCGGTGATGCTGCGGAGCAACGCTGACACGCTCCGCCGCGCCGAATGCCTTCTCGCCGAGACGCGGGCGGCGTTGCTGGGGGGCGACCTGCAGGCGCTTCCGGTCTGTTGCGAGCGGGTCAGAACCCTTGTCGACGAGATCACGCCCGCGACGCTCTCGCGCGACCAGATCGTGCGGTTGAGGGAGATCGCTGCCGCGAATGCGCGCCTGATCGTGGCCGCGCGCGACGGCATCCTGGCGGTTCGTGACCGGCTGCTTGCTGCACGACAGCTCGCCCAGGGCCTGACGACCTACGACCAGAGCGGCGCCGGCCGGACTCTGCGCATCGGCAGCCCGGACCACGAGCGTCGGATCTGAAACCGACTTTCATAAAATCCGCTGCATTCCCCTGTCGTGGTTAGCGAAGGTTTAGGGTTTGCGGACGCATGGTTCCCAGGCATCCGAAACCCGGGTGGCGCGGTTCGCGGTCTTCGCCTCCGCAAGGTCAGAAACACCTTCCATGCCGCCGAGCGGCGGACGTTCCACTTTGGCGCGAAGCGCCCTCACGTGAAAAGGACCGACTTATGTCGAGCATTCTGACGAATACCAGCTCCATGGTCGCGCTGCAGACGCTGCGTGGCATCAACAACAACCTCGCGAAGACTCAGGACGAGATCTCCACCGGCAAGGCGGTGTCGTCGGCGAAGGACAACGCCGCGGTCTGGGCCATTTCGAAGGTGATGGAATCGGACGTGAAAGGCTTCAAGGGCATTTCCGACAGCCTCAACCTCGGCGAGTCGACGGTCGCGGTGGGTCGCCAGGCGGCCGAAACAGTCACCGACCTGATGACCGAGATCAAGGGCAAGATCGTTGCCGCCCAGCAGGACAACGTCGACCGCACCAAGCTGCAAACCGACGTGACCGCGCTGGTCGACCAGATCAAGACCGTGGTGGGCTCCGCCCAGTTCAGCGGCCTGAACCTTGTCGACGGCTCGCAGTCGACGGTCGACGTGCTTGCCTCGCTTGACCGGCAATCGAGCGGCACTGTCTCCACCTCGTCGATCACCATCAACGCGCAGAACCTTTCGGTCGGTGGCTATACGGCCAAGGCCGCGTTCACCGGCACGACCGGTGCCTCGACTGCGGCTGACAGCGCCGCGACCTCGCTTGCCAAGGCGGACACGACCGGCGTCGCGATCGTCCTCGACGACGCGATCACCTATGCCGCCGGCGACAGCATCTCGATCCGTCTCGGGAACAAGGAAGTGAGCTACACCGTGACCGCCGAAGACGCCGCGCAAAGCGCGGGGACCGTCACGAACATCATTGCTGCCGGTCTGAAATCCGCGGCAGACGGCCTCGGGATCACCGACCTGCGGGTTGACTTCGCCGCCAATGACGGCACCAACGACGCCAGTCTGACCTTCAAGGTCGCCGACACCAATGGCGATACCGTGGCTTCGCTGGCGCAGGACCTCACGATCACGGCTCAGTTCAAGAATGCCGGTTCGGGCGGTCTCGGGGCGCTGTCCTCGATCGATGTCACCACCGCGAACGGCGCGGCGGCGGCACTCGGGTCGATCGAGGGGCTGATCCAGACCGGTATCGACGCCGCTGCCGAGTTCGGCTCCGTGCAGAGCCGGATCGAGATCCAGAGCGATTTCATCGGCAAGCTCTCGGACTCGCTGAAGGCGGGTATCGGCTCGATGATTGATGCCGACATGGAAGAGGCCTCGGCCCGGCTTCAGGCGCTGCAGGTGCAGCAGCAGCTCGGCATCCAGTCGCTCTCGATCGCGAACCAGGCGCCGCAGAGCATCCTGTCTCTGTTCCGCTGAGCGGCCTGACGGGGCGCCTCGGCGCCCCGTCGCACATCGCTTTTCCTTGATTGTCACCGGAACCGGAAGGCACACCCGTGAACGCACATACCCTCGCACAATCTGCCTACGGCAGCGCCGCCGCCACACGCACCGACCGCGATACAGAATACGACGCTCTCGCCCGGATCACGCACCGGCTGCATGGGCTGAACGCAAAGAGCGACTTTTCCTCGCTGGTCCGCGCGCTGCATGACAACCGTGCCCTCTGGTCGATCTTCGCCACCGACGTGGCCGAGCGCACCAATCCCCTTCCCGCCGACCTCAAGGCACGCATCGTCTATCTTGCCCGCTTCACCGGTCTGCATACGCGGCGCATCCTTGCCGGCGAGGCCGACACATCCGCACTCGTCGAGATCAATACCGCGGTGATGCGCGGACTGCGCCACGAGGCCGCGGCATGAGCGGGCTCGTCCTCAAACTTGCCCCGCGCGAGCGGGTTCTGGTCAACGGCGCCGTCATCGAGAACGGCGACAAGCGCGCCCGCCTCGCGGTGATGACGCCGAACGCCAACATTCTGCGGCTGCGCGATGCGATCCACCCCGAAGAGGTGACGACGCCGGTGCGCAGGGTCTGTTACATCGCCCAGCTGGTCCTTTCCGGCGACGTGAGCGCCGCCGATGCCCGCCGCCAGCTCCTCCAGGGTGTCGAGCAACTCAGCCAGGTCTTTACCGATCGCGACAGCCGCGCCCATCTCGCGGTGGCGACCGAGGCCCTGGTCGGCGATCAGATCTATCAGGTCCTGAAGGCGCTGCGCGCACTCCTGCCGCGGGAGGCGCGGTTGATGGCCGCAGGCAGTTCATGACCTACGCGCCCGTCGTGCCCTTCGGCGGGCTGGCCGGATGGGCCTTTCTGACCCGGACCCGCGAGGCGCAGAAGACTGCCTTCGCAAGCAGCCCGGCGGTCCAGCGGGACGAAGCCTACTTCCGCGACCGGATCGGCGGGATTTCCTCGGCCGAGGAACTTGTCTCGGATCGGCGTCTCCTCTCGGTTGCGCTCGGGGCCTTCGGTCTCGAGGATGATATCAACAACCGCTATTTCATCCGCAAGGTGCTCGAGGACGGCACCCTCGACCCGAAGGCCCTGGGCAACAAGCTTGCCGACAAGCGCTACCTCGAGCTTTCGAAGGCCTTCGGATTTGGTGACTACGCGACACCGCGAACCAAGTTGTCGGACTTCGCCGAAAAGGTGCTCGCGCGCTATGAAACCCAGAGCTTCGAACAGGCTGTCGGCGATGCGAGTGACGAAATGCGGCTCGCCATGAATGCTGAACGTGAGCTTGCGACACTTGCCGGGCGCGATGTGTCTGACGATACCCGGTGGTATTCCATTCTCGGTTCGGCGCCGCTGCGACAGGTGGTGGAAACCGCCTTTGGCTTGCCCCGCAGCTTTTCGGGCATCGATCTGGATCAGCAACTCGCGGTGATGAAGGACCGCTCAGAACGCTACCTCGGCAGCAGCGAGGCGGCCCAGTTCTCCGACCCCGAAGCGGTTCAGTCGCTGCTTCGCCTCTACCTTCTGCGCTCCGAATCCTCTTCCGCGCAGTCAAGCCCCGCTGCCGCTGCCCTTGCGCTGCTTGGCCAGCCAGGATCGAGCCAGGGCATCCTGTCCTTGCTGATCTGACAGCGCGTCGGCCCTGCCGTCGACTTCGCCGGCGCCTAGCCTGCGGGCGCGGGCGCCACGGGTTCGCGCGCGGCGCCGCGCAGGATCTCGTCGAGGCGTGCGAAACTCGCCGCTATGTCGCCCGGTGCATCCTCTGACAGAAACCCGTCGAGCGAGGACCAGACGCGAATCGCGGCGTCGATTTCAGCGTCGCTGCCGGAGGCATAGAGCCCGGCCTGGATCATCATCTCGGCGCGATCATAGATTCCAAGGAGATGCCGCGCCCGCATGATCAGCAGGTTTTCGGCCGCACTCGCCGCACGCGGCAGGGCGCGCGAAACCGATCGCAACAGGTTGACCGCGGGAAAGCGTCCGCGCTCTGCGATCTCGCGTTCCAGCACGACATGCCCGTCCAGCGTGCCTCTCAGGATATCGGCAACCGGTTCCTCCATGTCGGAGCCGGCTACAAGGACCGTCAGGACGGCCGTGATGTCACCCTGGGTAGTGCCGCCGGGCCCGGCCCTCTCGGCCAGGGACATTATGAGATGTGCCGTCGACGGCGGGTAGCCGCGCAGCGACGGCGGCTCGCCGGCCGCAAGCGCAACCTCGCGGTGCGCCTCGGCAAAACGCGTGATCGAATCGGCGACGAAGAGGACCTGCAGCCCGCGATCGCGGAAGTGTTCGGCCACACACATCGCCGCCAGGGCGCAGCGCCGACGCACGAGCGGCGAACTGTCTGAGGTGGCGGCCACCAAGACGCTGCGCGCCATGCCCTCGGGTCCGAGGACATGTTCGGCAAACTCGCGCACCTCGCGGCCCCGTTCACCGATCAGTGCGACGACGACGACATCGGCCTCGACCGAGCGTGCGAACCGCCCCAGTAGCGACGACTTGCCGACGCCCGATCCCGCGAAGAGCCCGAGCCGCTGGCCCGCCACGAGCGGCAGCAGCGTGTCGAAGGCGGCAAGCCCGGTGCCAAGCCGCTCGCCGAGAGCGCGGCGCATGCCGGGCGCCGGGGGCGCGGCATGGAGATCGCGTGCGACCGGCCCCTGCGGCAGCGGGCGGCCATCGAGAGGCGCGCCGAACGGATCGATGATACGACCGATCCAGGCGTCATGCGGACGCAGGTCGCATTGTCCGACGCGGATGACCGGATCGCCGATCCGAACGCCGTCGACGGACCCGTCGACGAGAAGGGTGGCGCCGTCCCTGTCAAGCGCGATGACTTCACCGCCAACCGGGTCGCCGATCGGGCCGCCGGATCGGCCGCCACGTGTGTCGCCGGTCGCGCTCCCGCCGGCAGCCGCGCCGCCGATGAAACGGGCGCGATCGCCGATCCGCCAATCCGCGACACAACCGCCGAGCCGCAGCGTCCGGCCGCGGACCTCCGCCACCCTGGCGACGACATGAACCGCCTCGATCTCGTCGATCTCGCTGCGCAGGGCATCGAACTCTGGCGTCATCATCCTGACCTCGTCCGTTTCTCGATTACGGTTCATAAAGGAATCGCGGTTAAGGCTTGATTGAAACCGGAGGAGAACCCCCGATGTTCGACAAGCCAGAGATCCTGAGCGTCGCTTCCGCGCTCATGGGCCATGCCGAGAAACGGCAGGGGATCGTCGCGGAGAATATCGCGAACGCCGACACGCCGGGCTTTCGCGCCCGCGACATCGCCGACTTTTCAGAAGTGTTCGAGATTGCCGGCGATGAAATGAAGCGCACCCGGCCGGGCCATCTCGGTTCGGGCAAGGATGCGCCGCTCTGGGCCGGCACCGCCGGCAGTTCCGGGTCCTCGCCGAACGGGAACTCGGTCTCGCTCGAGACCGAGATGGTGAAGGCAGCCGAAGTGCGGCGCGAGCATGATCTCGCCCTCGCGGTCTACGGCAAGTCACTCGCGATCCTCCGCGCGAGCCTCGGGCGCAGCTGAGGCGGAGGCGCAGGATGGACAAGCTCAATCCCTTTTCGATTTCCGCGAGCGGCATGGAGGCGCAGGCGGCGCGGCTGCGGCATGTGACCGAGAACATCGCGAACGCCGACACGCCCGGCTACCACCGCAAGACCGTCTCATTCGAGGCGGTGATGGAAGATGGCGCCGATACCGGACGTGTCGAGACCGGCCCCGTCACCCTCGATCAGAGTGAGCTCACGCGGGTCTTCGACCCCGGCCACCCGATGGCCGATGGCGAAGGCTATTACGATGGCTCGAACGTCGATCTCGTCATCGAGCTTGCCGACGCCCGCGAGGCGCAGCGCAGCTATGACGCCAACCTGAAGATGTTCGACCAGGCGCGGCAGATGTCGCAAAGCCTGCTCGATCTACTTCGGCGCTAGGTAGGGAGGGTCCAGAATGGACGTCAGAACAGCTTTTGCCACCCAGGCATATTCAAGACCGGTCGCGCCGGGGCCGGGCGCCGGACAGAAGGCCGAGGCCGGCCAGGCGTCGGAGTTTGCGCGCGATCTGGTCGGCGGCTTTGCCCAGACGCTGCAAAGCGGCGAACAGACTGCACTGGCCGCCATGACCGGTGGCGCCGATCCGCATTCGCTGGTCGAGGCGCTCGCCACGAGTGAACTGGCAGTCGAGACCGCCGTCACGCTGCGCAACAAGGTCGTCGAGGCCTATCAGGAAATCCTCAGGATGCCTGTCTGATGATGACCGAGGCCCAGCTTTTCGACGCCCTTCGCCAGGCGCTCTGGATCGCCGTCGCGATCTCGGCGCCCCTGCTCGCCGTCGCGCTCGTCATGGGCGTCGTCATCGGCCTCTTCCAGGCCCTCACCTCGGTTCAGGAGATGACCCTTACCTTCGTGCCCAAGGTCGGTGCGATGATCCTCGTATTCTGGGTCTCGATGACCTTCATGTCGCGGCTGCTCGTGTCGTTCTTCACCGACGGCCTCGTGCCGATGATCGCGGGGTCCTGAGCCTTGGACAACGCCGTCTACACAGCGCTGACCCGCCAGTCCGGTCTCATGACCGAGATGCGCAGCGTCGCCAACAACATCGCCAACATGTCGACCACCGGCTACCGTCGCGAGGGCGTGGTCTTCGCCGAACACATCGCCCGCCTCGGCGCCGGTGACCCGTCCCTGTCGATGGCTACGGCCGAGGGCCATTCGGTCGACCTGACGCCCGGCGCGATGGCGGCCACCGGCGGGTCCCTTGACGCCGCGATCGAGGGCGAAGGGTTCTTCATGGTGGAAGGCCAGAACGGCAACGAACTGACCCGCTCCGGCGCCTTCACGGTGTCGCCCGAGGGTGCGCTCGTCACCGTCGACGGCCGCCGCGTCCTCGACGCTTCGGGCGCGCCGATCCTGGTTCCGACCGATGCCGGTCCGGTCTCGATCGCCCGGGACGGCACCATGGCCGCTGCCGGCCAGCCGATCGCCAGGCTTGGCGTCTTCGCGCCCGTGCCCGAGGCCTCGCTCACCCGTGTCGGCAACAGCCGGTTTCGCGCCGATGGCGGAGAGACCGCGATCGAGGCGCCCACGATCTTTCAGGGATTTCTGGAAGGATCGAATGTTGATCCGGTGCTCGAGATCACCCGCATGATCGAGGTTCAGCGCGCCTATGAGGCGGGCCAGAACCTGCTCGACGCCGAAGACCAGAGAATCCGTTCGGCCGTTCAGGCCATGACCCGCTGAAGGAGACAGAGCATTGCGCGCACTTCAGATCGCTGCCACTGGCATGAGCGCACAGCAGATGCGCGTCGAGGTCATTTCCAACAACCTCGCCAACATGTCGACGACCGGCTACAACGCGCGGCGCGCGGAATTCGCCGATCTGCACTACCAGCAGGAAACCCGTCCCGGGACCATCACCGCAAGCGACGGCACCCTGGTGCCCACCGGCGTTCAACTCGGACTTGGCGTGCGGGCCGCGGCGGTCACCGTCAACATCTCGCAGGGATCGTCCTCGGCCACCGGTGGCGATCTCGACCTCGCCATCGAGGGTAGCGGCTATCTCGAGGTCACGATGCCGTCCGGCGTCTCCGGCTACACCCGAGACGGCGCTCTCAAGCGCTCCGCCGACGGCCTGATCGTCACCTCCGACGGCTATGCGGTGGCGCCCGAGATCACAGTTCCCTCCGATGTCAGATCGCTTTCCATCAACGCCACGGGCGAGGTCTACGCCTACTTCGACGACCGCGTTCAGCCCCAGTTGCTTGGTCAGATCACCCTCGCGGGTTTCAGCAACGACAAGGGTCTCGAGGCGATCGGCTCGAACCTGTTTCTCGAAACCGGAGCCTCCGGTCCCGCGAATGTCTCCGCCCCCGGAGAGAACGGCCTCGGCACGCTGCGCCAGGGATATCTCGAGGAAAGCTCCGTCGATCCGGTCCGCGAGATCACCGAACTCATCGAGGCGCAGCGCGGCTACGAGTTGAATGCCAAGGTTATCACCGCAGCCGACCAGATGCTCGGCGCAACCACGCAGCTGCGTTGATGGGTATCGCCGTGACCCTGCCGCTCGGCCTGGCACTGGCGTTGACCGCCCTGCCGGCCGCGGCCGAGACCCTGGTCGCGGCGCGGACGCTCCGGGCCCACAGCGTCATCGCCGCCGAGGATCTTTCGCGGGTGCCCGAGACGCTGCCCGGTGGGCTCGGAGATCCGCGCGAGATCATCGGGCTCGAGACGCGCGTCGCGGTCTTCCAGGGTCAGCCGCTGACACTCGCCGTCCTCGGGCCGAGGACGGTCGTGGCCCGCAACCAGCCCGTCACGCTGCGGTATCGCTCGGGCGGTCTCCGCATTCTTGCCGAGGGACGTGCCCTCGAACAGGGCGGTGTCGGCGACATCGTCCGTGTCATCAACAGCGGTTCTCGAACGACCGTCTCGGGCATCATTGCCCCGGACGGAAAGATCGACGTCGCCTTGCAACACTGAAAGAACGCCATGTATCGGTCCGCCTGTCTCTGCCTTCTCCTTCTCGCCGGTTGCGCGCGGCTCGATGCCGTCGGCAAGGCACCCCCGCTCAGCCGTGCCGAGACCGGTCGCGAATACGCGGCGATGAACTCGGCGGCGGCACGGTCCGGCGCGGCGGTGTCGCGGCTGGAGCGCGGCGGGTCGCTTTGGTCGGGCGCCCGCGGATCGCTTTTCGGCGATCGCCGGGCGATGGGCCCCGGTGACATTCTCACCGTGGTGGTCGAGATCGACGACAAGGCCGAGATCTCGAACTCGACCGGCCGGTCCCGCAGCGGCGCCGACAAGATGGGCATTCCGTCGCTGGTCGGAATCCCGCAGCGGATCGATGCCGAACTGCCCGCCGGCGCGAGCCTTGCCAACGCCTATGCGACGTCGTCCAGCTCGAGCTACCAGGGCGACGGCTCGGTTGCGCGCAAGGAGAAGCTCACCCTGCGCGTCGCCGCGACCGTCGTCGAGGCGTTGCCGAACGGGGTCCTTCACATCACCGGCTCGCAGGAGGTCCGCGTGAACTTCGAGGTGCGCGAACTCATTGTCGACGGTTTCGTGCGCCCTGAGGATATCTCGAGGCAAAACGAGATCACTTATGACAAGATCGCCGGCGCCCGCGTCTCCTATGGCGGGCGCGGCCAGATCACCGACGTGCAGCAGCCGCGTTATGGCCAGCAGGTGGCCGACGTGATTCTGCCGTTCTGAGGCTGCCCGTGAAGAAGCTCCTTCCCCTTCTCCTTCCCCTTCTTCTCGCCCTGATCGGCGCCGGCGCCGGCGCCGGTGCGGGCCGGTTCTTCGCCGCCAAGGAGAGCCCCCCGGAAACCGCCGCCGCCGGTGCGGCCGCCGAAAGCTCCCACGGCACGGAGGCGGATCCGGCCGAGAAGGCGGCAGACGCGCATGGCGGCGGCGCCGGGCCCGAGGAGGGGGCACACGAATTCGTCAAGCTCAACAATCAGTTCGTCGTGCCCATCGTCCACAGCGACGAGGTGACTTCGCTGGCCATTCTGTCGATCAGCCTCGAGGTCGAGGCGGGGATGAGTGAAACGGTTTTCGCCCGCGAACCGAAGCTCAGGGACGAATTCCTGCAGGTTCTCTTCGAACATGCCAATGCCGGGGGGTTCGAGGGCAACTTCACCAGCACCGGACGTGTCGATGCCTTGCGGACCGCCCTTCTCGAGGCGGCACAGGCGGCGCTCGGCAAGGGCGTCTCTCAGGTTCTCATCGTCGATTTCGTTCGCCAGGACAGCTGAGCCGCGACTGACCGAAGGCGCAGCGCGGCAAACGTTGGCGTGTTCGCGGCGGACGACCTGCGGCCATGTCGCATTGCGGAGCCAGCGCCGGATGGGCCGGGCCGACGACCTGCGGCGTCCCCGGGTCCGGTTATGTCTGCCCGGTGAGCCTGACGAGCGTCGACCAGCGACCGAAGGCGCGTCGCGCAGCCGCCAGCGCCTCGTCACGATCCCCCTGCAGCGCCGCAAGCGAGGCCAGAAGCGCCGGCCGCAGAACCAGGCGCGCCTCACAGAACCGCTCCGCCGCGACACGGGTCGCGATGTCCACGTCCGCAAGGGAGACTTCGCGGGCGTCGCGGATGGAAGCATCGAGCGCATCGAGGCGTCCGCGTGCCTCATCGACGCGCCGCTCCGCCGCGGCGAGACGCGAGATGTCGCGATCCTTCACGATCAGGGCGAGGCCGCGCAGTCGCTCCAGTTCCGCCGGCTTCACGACCAGCTCCTCCGCCGCGCCTTCTGCCGCATCGCCTCCGCGAACCGGATCGCGGCAGCCACCGCGGCATAATGCTCCGGTCTGATCTCGCGCCCGATCTCGACCTCGGCGAAGAGCGCGCGCGCCGTCGGGGGATCCGAACGGATCGGAACTCCCGCGCCTGCCGCCGCCTCGCGGATCCGGCGCGCCACCTCGTCGGTCCCCTTGGCAACGCATTTGGGCGCCTCGCGCTTGCCGCGCGCCCAGCGCAGGGCGACGGCATAATGGGTCGGGTTGACGATCACGACATCGGCTTTCGGGACGTCGGTCAGCATTCGGTTGGTGGCGATCGCCTCGGCACGTTGGCGCCTTTGGGCGCGGATATGCGGATCGCCTTCCGATTCCTTGAATTCGTCGACCATCTCCTGCCGTGACATCCGGTTGCGCCGGATGTGCTCGCTGCGCTGCCAGAGATAGTCGATCGTCCCGAAGACCAGCGTGGTGACGAAGGCGAGCCGCAGGAAGGCGACGATGATGCCGCCCGCCGCCCCGGCAATGACACCCGCGTCGGCATTCGGGGCAGCGAGGATCTCGGGAACCTTGCCGAAGAGAAAGCTGACCGCCAGAATCGAAACCACCACGAGTTTCAGCGCGCTCTTGCCGAACTCGGCAAGTCCGCTGCGCCCGAACTTCTGCCCTGCGTTGGCCAGCGGGCTGATACGGGAGAGCCGGAACTGCAGCTTGTCGGGCGCGAAGACGATCGCGCGCTGGGCGAAGAGTGCGATGAGGACACCCGCGCCAGGCAGGAGGAAGACCGGCAGGAGGGCTGCAGCAAGGCCGGGCGCGACCGTCGGCAGGGCCTCCGCACCGGGTTTGCCGAGAAGGTGACCGAACCGTTCCGGCTCCGACAGAAGCGGCATCAGGGCATCGGCCAGCCGGCGCGGTGCCGCGGCGGACATGAGACTGAGAGCGGCAATCAGTCCAAGAAGTGCCGCTGCCGCAGACAGTTCGTTCGAGCGCACCACCTCGCCGCGCCGCCGCGCCTCGTCGAGTTTGCGCTGCGTAGGTTCGTGTTCTCTCTCGCTGTCGTCGCCGCCGCTCATGGCGCTCCCCCGAAGGGATCGGCGAGAAGTCCGAAGAGCGCGCCGCGCCAGGCATGCAGCGCGATCGGCGCCGCGATCGAGAGCAGCAGGAGCGAGCCGCCGATCAGTGCCGGCGTGCCGATGAACGAGACCATGAGCTGGGGCATGGCCTTGTTGATGACGCCGATCGCGAGGTTGTAGACGAGCGCGGCAATCACGAAGGGAGCCGCCAGTCCGAAGGCGAGCGAGAAGGCCCGGGCGACACCCGCGATCCCCCATCGGGCGAAGTCACCGGCGACCGGGACCGCGCCGGCGGGAAAGAGCGTGTAGCTCTCGATCAGGAGCGTGACAAGGCGCAGATGCAGCCCCGACGCGACGGCGAGTGCGAGCCCCCCTGCGACCAGCAGATGCGAGATCGCCGGCATCGGCTCGCCCCCGGCTCCGAAGAGTTGCGACAGCGAGGCCGACTGCGCGATCATTGCGCCAGCCGTTTCGAGCGCATTCACGAGCAGCCGGAAGACGATCCCGAAGGCAAGCCCGATGGCTGACTCGGTCGCGAGACAGGCGGCGATGAACGCAGGCTCCCGCGCCGCCACGCGAATCTCGGGCCCGACGACGGGCAACACGATCGCGGTTAGCGCAAGGGCGAGGACAAGGCGCACCCGCACCGGCACCGAGTGTTCGCCGATGCCGGGAAAGACCGAGGCGATCGCACCGATGCGCAGGAAGACGACGAAGGCCGCGCCGAGCCAGGGTCCGACGAACCCGACAAGCTGCGCCGCGGCATCCGTCATGCGGCCACCACCCCGACGATCGAAGGCCTGGCGTCGAAGCCGATCTCGTCGAACGACAGGACCTGCGAGGCGATGCCCTTGGCGCGCAGCACGGTGACGAGGAATCGCCGGCGTCGCGCCGATGTCACCAGTGCCGGAAACCGGCCCTTCTCCGAGGCGCTCGCGAGGCTGTCGGCGACACTGCCGGCAAGCCGGTTGAACTTGTCGGGCGGCAGGGCAACATCGCCCTGACCCCTGTCGGTCTCGATCTGGTGGGCGGCGAAGATCCCCTCCCAGTCCGGCGACAGCTGGAGAAGCGGAAGAAGACCGTCGGCGCCTTTCAGTTCGGCCACGAGCTGGAAGCCGAGGCGCCGGCGCACATGTTCGCAGACAGCCTCCGGCGTCCCGAGACCGCGCCCCTCGGCCACGGCCTCGAGAATGAGCGGCAGGTTGCGGATCGAGACCCTCTCCTCGAGCAGGAGCCTCAGGACCGACAGCAGCAGATCGGTCGGCACCTTTTCGGGGATCAGCTCGTCGAGGAGCTTGCGATTGGCCTCGCGCCGTGCGGGGTCAGAGAGATTGGCGCATTCATCGAGCAGGCGCCGCAGGCTGCGCAGGGTGAGCAGTTTCGGGAAGTTCCGCTTGATGACCTCGAGCAGATGGGTGGCGAGCACCTCGGTGGGCGCAACGACCGTCGCACCCGAGAGTGCCGCCGCCTCGCGGCTGCTGCGCGGGATCCAGCGTGCCGCCGCCCCATAGACCGGCTCCTTCACGTCATCGCCGGGTGGCAGGATGGCATCGCGACCGGCGAGCAGGGCGAGAACCTGCTCCGGCCGCAGCCGGTCATGGGCCTGTTCCACCCCCTGGATCCGGATCCGGTACTCCGTCGCGCCAAGCGTCGGATCGTCGGTGAGCCGGATCTCGGGCAGGATCAACCCGAAGGCGGTCGCCACATGGTTGCGCATGTTGACGATCCGCGCCTCGAGCCCGGTCGCGGGATCGAGCACCATGCCGACCAGATCGGGGGCAAACTCGACGTGGATTTCGTCAAGGTTGAGAAGATCTCCGAGCGGCGGCGGCGCAGCCTTGACCTGGGCAGGCGCGGTCTTCGCGCGCTCTGCCTCGACCTCGCGCTGGGCCCGCCGGCGGACCAGTTCGGCGGCAATCCCGAGCCCTCCGCCGCCAACGACGAAGGGTACGAAAGGCAGTCCGGGTACGAAGGCGAAGAGCGCCATCAGGAAGGCCACGGTAGCGAGCGCGGCGGGATACCGGCCGAGTTGGCGGAAAAGATCTCGATCGGCACTGCCCTTGGCGCCGCCGCGCGACAGAAGGAGAGCCGAGGCGATCGAGATGATCACCGCGGGGATCTGGCTCACGAGCCCGTCGCCGACGGTGAGGATCGCATAGGTCTCGATGGCCCGCATGACCGGCATGCCGTGAACGCCGATTCCGATGACAAGGCCCATGACGAGGTTCAGAAGCGTGATCAGGAGGCCCGCCACGGCGTCGCCCTTGACGAATTTCGACGCGCCGTCGAGCGAGCCGAAGAAGGTGGTCTCGGCCTGTTCGCGTTCCCGCCGCGCCCGCGCCTCGGCATGATCAATGGCGCCGGCGTTCATGTCGCTGTCGATGGCAAGCTGCTTGCCCGGCATCCCGTCGAGAGCGAAGCGCGCGCCAACCTCGGCCATGCGGCCCGCGCCCTTGGTGATGACGATGAAGTTGACGATCAGGAGGACGCCGAACACGACAAGGCCGATCAGCACCGAGCCCGACATGATGAACATGGCGAAACCCTCGATCACGTCGCCGGCGGCGTTGGTGCCGGTATGACCCTGCCCGATGATGAGCTTCGTCGACGAGACGTTGAGCGACAGGCGCAGCATGAGCGAGGCGAGCAGCACCGTCGGGAACGCCGAAAAATCGAGTGGCCGCTCGACGAAGAGCGTGATCGTGAAGATCAGGATGGCGAGCGCGAACGAGGCAGCAAGGCCGAAGTCGAGCACCCAGGACGGCATCGGCAGGATCATCATGACGATGATCGCCATGAGTGCCAGCGCGAGCAGCACCGTGGGGCGAAAGAGGTCTGCAGGCGACAGTCGGGCGCTCATTTGAGAGGCTTCGCCTGAAGGTTGGCGAAAAGGCTGCCTGCGCCCGGCGCGCCGAAGCGCACCAGCGACCCGATCGCTCCGCCATCGCCAGCCTGCAGGAGCGGATAGCGATTGACGCGTGACTGCACGACCTGGGGAGAGCGTGGGATCTCGGCCGAAGCGAGAACGATCTCGGGCGCCGGTTCGGTCTGCGGCATCGTGCGGCCTTCGAGTTTGCTGCGGATGCGCTGGAACCTCGCCGCGTAGCGATCGGCGTGTTCCTTGGTGCGCGAGTGGTAGGCGCCGGCTGCCGCCTCCCATGAACCGGTCTCGGCATGCAGTTCCTTGAGGAACCGCGCCGCGTAGACGGCGTTGGCGACCGGGTCGAACATCTCGTCGATCGAGCTGAAGGCCTTCCCGTGCCACTTATAGTTGATCTGGAAGCAACCGACGTCGAAGCTCCGGGCGCCTCTGTCATGCGATCTGTAGGCGAAGTCACGCGCCAGGTTTTCGCTGTCGAACCAGTGACCGGCCCCCTCCATGTTCACGGTCCAGGGCCAGGGCTGCAGCTTTCCGCCGCGCGAGCGACCGGTCTCGCTGCGCGTGATCGCCTGGAGCACGGTCAACGGCACGCCCTCGCGCTCTGCTGCGCGGGTCGCAGCCGCGTCGCAGATCTGCGCCGGATCGGTGACTGCCATGGCCGAAACCGGTTCCAGGAACAGCGCCGCGGCGAGAATTGTGAGGATCCTCGGGCGGGAACGCGGGGCACGGGCCATGATCTATCCTGACAGCAGTTCTTGCTTGCCGTGACGCTAGGTGGCGGGTGTTGAGATTCGGTAAGCGATGTCGGCGATTCTGCGGCCTCAGGGGCTTTCTGCCGCCGCAAGAAGTGCTGCGATTCCCGAACGGATTGTCTGGCTGCCCTCGACGAGCGCCCTGCCCCGGGCCAGGTCGCCCGCTCCGGTCGGTTCGGCAGGCGCGCGTGTCAGGACGGCGAGCGCCTCGGCGAAGGCCGCGGGCGCCGCCGCCGCCTCGCCGATCGGTTCTCCCGAACGCCAGGTCTCCGAGGCTGCGCCCTCATCGTTGCCCAGCGCCCGCAATATGGGCGCGGCCGCCGCGTGATCCCCGGCCGAGGCGAGCGCGTCGGCCCGGACCAGTCGGCTCGCATCGTCCTCGAGGCCATCGAGCCGGCGGAGCGCTTCGGAGGGATTGCCTTCCAGCAGGTCGGCCCGCGCGAGCAGGCGTCGGCCGCGCTCAGTCGTCTCGGCGCCTTGCGCGACGATCTCCCGCAGCGCGCCGGCGAATCCCGCGTCGGCAAGCCGGTCGCCGAGTGCGAGCCGGCGGTCGGTATCGAGATCCGCCTGCAAAAAGGCCGGTCGAAGGCGGAAATAGGCGGCGACAAAGGTCGCCTCGTCGGCATTTCTTGCGAGAAGTCCTGCAAGCCTTGAAAGCGCTTCGGGAAGGGCCGTCGCGACATCGGTCGCAGGTGGCGCATCAAGCGCCGCGAGCGCGGAGGTGAAATCGCCGGTCGAGGCCAGCGCCAGCACCTGCGCCGCCCAGAGCGCCGGGCCAAGCGTCGTATCGCGGAGTTCGAAGGCCCGTGCGCCCGCCTCGGACGCGAGTTCGGGCGCTACCGCCTCGCCTGCCGCCAGTTTCGAGCGGATGAGGGCGACGAGTGCCGGCGCCGCCTCGGGCGTGCCGCCGGCCGCGACGGCAGCAAGCGCGGCCTCGGCCCCGGCGCGGTTGCCAGCACCGAAGTCGATCTGCGCGGAGATGACGTCGAGCGCCGTCTCGGTTCCAGTGCCGGCCCGTTCGACCGCGCCGCGCAATGCAAGCGCCGCCTCGTGCTCTCCCATGGCCATCAGGCGTTCCACCGCCTCCGGCCCGAGCTCGCGGCGCAACGCCTTCGGAAGCGCCGAGAAGGCGCGGCGAACGGCGCCGAGGTCGAGCGGCTGGCCCGGCGCGGCCACGTCCAGAGAGATGAGCGCCCAGAAGGCCGCCGGCCCGGGGCACGTCGCGTATCGGGCCAACCGACCGTCGGGCGTGCCGTCGACGAGACGGGCCATCGCGCGCAGCGTGTCGCCCCCTTCGATCTCGGGAAAGGCGTCCAGCACCGCCCGCGCCTCGGTGCCAAAGCCGAGATGAACGTAGAGCTGGGCGAGCGCCCTTGCAGCCGCCGGTGCGGGTCGATCGAACTCGCCGACGAGCGCGCTGCGCAGCGTCGCGATCTGCCGGTCGGCGGGCGTTTCGCTACCCCAGCTCGCCACGTCGAACGCTTCCTCGGCGGGACAGGGGCTGCCGTCGCTCGCGAGCGCGCGGCCGCGCCCGATGCCGAGGTGATCTGCCGCCGCCGCACCTTTCTCATTCTGAACCTCCGGGTCCGTCATCCGGTGCGGGTCTCGGTCGGCGGGCGCCGCGTTCGGGTTCGCGTGAGCCTCGTCCGGGAGGTCCGGAAGAAGCGTTGTGACGGCCTCGGGGTTGGCCGCGAGCAACCCTTCCGTTGCTGCCGAGCCGAGCCGGGCCAGCAGCGCCTTTTCCGCTTCGGATACACGCGGCGACGGGACAGGCGGCAGTGCCGCAGGCGTCGTCTCGGCGACCGGTTCGGGTGGCGCAATGGCCTGCGGAACCGGTGCCGCAACGGCGTGCGGCGAGTCCTCGGGTGCGCTCCGCGCGACCGGCGCGGGCGATGGCCGGCCGGCCGGCACAGGGATCGCGTCGGCATCGGGCGAAGGGGCTGCGGGTGACCTCTTGCCCTCGGCCGTCGGCTGCACCCCGCGCCAGAAGAAGGCGAGGCGCGGATCGGGGGCGGGCTGCGGCCGATACTGCACCCTGTCGGTCGCAAGTGCGGCGCCCTGATCCCGTCCCGGAGACACCTCCGCTTCAGGCGCGGTCTCGGCCGGCTCCGCGGCCGGAGCCTCGAAGGGCGATTCCGCATCTGCCGGCCCGTCGCTGACATCGACGACCAGCGTTCCGGACCCGGCAAGAAAGGCCGTTGCATGACAGTCGCATCCGAGCTCGAACTTCAACCCTCTGCCATCGCTCAGGGGTCGAATATCGGCGATCCTGTCGCGCCCGATACGCGCGAAGGCCGAGCTGAGATCGTAGTCATGTCCGCCGTCGACGCGCAGGTCGTAGCTTCCGCCGGTACGGGTGAGCTGCCAATTGGCCGGACGACCCAGATCGAGCGCGATCCGCGAGAAGCCCGGATGTTCACCGCTTCGAACGCTCACCGTGTCAGCCGCAGCCGGCAGGGCCGCGGCGAGCAAGAGCAAGGTGATGCGGACCAGCGTCAGACTCATGCGGCCTCGGACTTGGCCGCTTTCAGCGCCTCTTCAAGCGCCGTGAAGCTCGGTCTGAACGGATGCGGTGTGTTCTGCCGCCCGACCTCGACGCAGATATTGGCCGGGTGGTTGTGCAGGTTGGCGACAAGCACTTCGCGGATCAGCTGATAGAAATGTCCGTCTTCCTCGACGACGAGCTTCAGTTTCGAGGCGAAGGGCCCGACAAGTCCATAGGCAAGGAACACACCGAGAAACGTGCCGACAAGGGCGCCACCGATCATCTTGCCGAGGATCTCCGGCGGCTGATCGATCGAGCCCATTGTCTTGATCACGCCGAGAACCGCGGCGACGATCCCGAGCGCCGGAAGACCGTCGGCGATCGACTGCAGCGAATGGGTCGAATGCATCGCGTGATGCATGTGCGCCTCGAGCTGCTTTTCGAGAACCTCCTCGACCTGATGCGCGTCGTCGTAATTCATCGAGGCGGCCCGCAACGTGTCGCAGATGAGATCCGTGGCCGTTTGGTCCGCGGCGATCTTGGGATACTTTCCGAAGATCGAGGAGGTCTGGGGCGCCTCCACATGCTCTTCGAGCGCGACCGGATTCTGCTTGGCCAGGCGAATGAGCTCGAAAAGCAGGCAAAGAAGGTCGCGATAGTCTTCGGCCTTCCACTTCGGCCCCTTGAAGACCTTGCCCACGTCCTTGAGCGTATGCTTGACCGCGGATCCGTCGTTGGAAAGGACGAACGACCCGACTGCCGCGCCGAGGATCATGATGAGCTCATGCGGTGCCGCATGCAGGATGACCTCGAGCTTGCCGCCCGCGAACGAATAGCCGCCGAAGACCATCACGAAGATGATCACGATGCCGATGATGCCGATCATTGCGTCGGAGTCCCTTCACGTGTCATGCGCGCAACCTTTGCAGACGCCGGTTAAGAATCCCCTGAGCGGATCAGGCGAGCGGATCAGGATTTCGGCGCCCGCGCGTTGCGGCCCGCCAGCACGACGCTGATCGAATAGGCCTTCTCGGGGTCGAGCCCGGCCATCACCGCTGCGGCAGAGTCGGGCCGCATGCCGGAGAGGAATCCCGCGGCAAATTCCGGCGGCATCTGCTCGAAGAGACGGGCGGCATCCTTCGGCTTCATCTTCTCGTAGACCGCAATCAAGCTTGCGACGTCCTTGTCCGCGGCCTTGTCGGCGATCGCGAGCGTCGCGGCGAGCTTGGCTTCGGCTTCCTCGAGCGTCTTCAGCTTGTCATCGATCGTGGTCGAGGCGAGCGTGAGCGCCCGGTCGCGGTCCTCCGCGCGCTTCTCCCTTTCGGCGACCCGCGCCTCGCGCGTCTTTACCTCCTCGAAGAGAGCGAGCGCGTCGCCATCTGTCGTGCAGGCGGCCGCCTTCTCGGCGGGTCCTTCGTGCGTTTCGGTGGCAGAGAACGCATCCGCGGCGGCGACGCCGAAGCGGAGCATGGCAGAAACGATGAAGAACCCGGCGAGGGTCACCAGAGTGCCGCCCCCGGATCGCCGCGGCGCCGCGACGCCGTCGCGCCCCTTCTTGCCGAGCCGCCTCATTCCGCGACCTCCGGCTCGTGCAGGCGGCGCGCGCGCCGCACCACGCACGGACGTCGGCGTTCACCCTCGTCGCCCATCTCGGGCAGGTCATGAAGCGACGAGAGCATGAGTTCGAGTTTCGCGGCCGCCGTTTCCGCCCGCATCGTGAGGGCGCGCAGCGTTTCTGCCGAACCGGTCGCGGCCTCTTGTGCCGCACCAAGAGCGGCGGTCATTTCGTCGACCTGAACCGAGAGCACCGCAATCGCTCCACCCATGCCGCTGTCGAGCTGGCTGAGCGACTTCAACCGGCGCGACAGAACCAGACAGAAGATGCCGGCGCCAATCGCCCCAGCGCCGAGAAGGATGTTGGCGATGAAATCCATTGCGACCTCAGTTGATGACAAATTCGGTGACGAGAAGGTCGTGCACGCGCGCTTCTCCGGCGACCATCCGGATCCGCCGAAGCAGTTGCGCACGCAGCTTGACGAGTGCGCCGGGCGCCTCCAGATCGCGCGCGTCGACGGCCCGCAGATAGCTGTTCAGAACGTCCATGACGCGCGGCATGATATGGGTCACCTCCTCGACATGCGCGGCACCGACCTCGATCTGCGCCGAGAAGTGCAGGTAACGCCGCGGCGAGCCGTCGCCGAGAGAGATGACAAGCGGTTCGACCGGCACGTAGGCGACGTCGGGAAGCGGTTCCGGCGCGGCAGAGTCGACCTGTTTGCCATGGCCCGGCAAGAGCCCCGAGGAGGTCACGTAAAAGCCGCCGCCGGCCGCGGCGAGCATCAGTGCGAGCCCGATCAGAAGCGGCTTTTTCGATTTCTTTGCCGGGGTTTCCGGCGCTGTTTCGGCGGCTTCGGCCATGGTGTCCCCGCATGTCTGACGAGCAGGGATATAGACGTCGGAGGCTAACCGTTTCTTAAGGCTGATCGTCCAAGGATCGGCGCCACAGGGCAGAAGTCCGCGAGGGAGCGATCCGTGCAGCAACTGGTATCCGTCTGGCGTGCACTCGACAGCCGAAAGCGTGTCATCGTCGCGGCTGCGGCGCTCGCGATGTTTGCGGCGGTGCTGGGCCTCGGCAAGCTTGCATCGCGCCCCGGCATGGCCCTTCTTTACGCCGGTCTCGACGAGGCGCGCTCGGGCGAGGTGCTCGCCGCGCTCGACCAGCAGGGCGCAAGTTATGAAGTGCGCGGAACCGCGATCTATGTCGAGACGACGCGGCGCGACCAGTTGCGCATGTCCCTGGCATCGGAGGGCTTGCCCGCAAGCACCGAGGCGGGCTACGAGATCCTCGATTCGCTCTCGGGCTTCGGGACGACCTCGCAGATGTTCGACGCCGCCTACCTGCGCGCGAAGGAGGGCGAGCTTGCGCGCACCATCTCTGCCCAACCCTCGATTCGCGCGGCACGGGTCCATATCGCCGACACCCGCGCCCAGGGCCTGCGCGCAGAAGCACGGCCGACGGCCTCGGTCGTGGTCACTTCAACCACCGGCGGTCTGAACCCCGCACAAGCCAAGGCATTGAAATACCTCGTGGCCTCGGCGGTTTCCGGGATGCGCCCCGACGATGTCGCGGTGATCGACGACCGCGGCGGGCTTGTGGAATCGGGTTCGGATCAGCCAGGCATGGTGCCTGACGACCGGGCCGAGACCCTGCGCCGCAATGTCGAGCGGCTGCTCGAGGCGCGCGTCGGCTACGGCAATGCGGTGGTCGAGGTCTCGGTCGATACCGTGACCGAGCGCGAGGCCATCACCGAAAGGCGCATCGACCCTGACGGGCGGGTCGCGATTTCAACCGATACCGAAGAGCGCAGCGCGAATTCCTCGGACGCCGGCGGTCAGGGGGTGAGCGTCGCCTCCAACCTGCCTGCCGGCAATGCCGCAGGCGCCACGACCACGCAGAGCCGCAACAGCGAGACCCGCGAGCGGACGAATTTCGAGGTTTCCGAAACCACGCGCGAGGTGCTGCGCACGCCGGGCGCCCTGCGCCGGTTGACGGTCGCGGTTCTCGTTGACGGCATCTCGACGACGAGCGACACCGGTGAACCGATCAAGACGCCACGCCCGGACGAGGAACTGGCGGCGCTCCACGATCTTGTCGCGGCAGCCGTCGGCTTCGATGCCGCGCGCGGCGATGTCATCACGATCAAGTCGATGGGCTTCGAGACCCTGGCAGCCCCCGAGCCGGTGGCAGCCTCGCTCTGGGCCCTGCCTGAGGCCTTCGATCTTGTCGGTCTGATCAAGTTCGCAGCCTTCTCGCTGGTCGCGCTGGTGCTCGGTCTGTTCGTGCTGCGCCCGATCCTTTCCGGCCGCGGCACAGTGGCGGCGCCACGCGCTTCGCTCGCCCCGCCGCAGGGCGTGGCGCTGACGGGCGAGATCGCCGACGAGGGCAGCGGCCAGGGTGACGGCGCGCGTCTGCCGGCCGCACGCGGCGCCGCGGGGCAATCCGATGCGGATCCGATGAACCGGCTCCGTCGCCTCATCGCCGAGCGTCAGGACGACACCGTCGACATTCTGCGCGGCTGGATGGAAGAAGCCGAGGAAGGCCGGACATGACCGCGGTGCCGTTTCGACTGGAGGTCTTCGACGCCCCGAACCCGGTGGGCGCGCCGAGCCACACCAGCACGACCGAGATCGAGGAGATCCGCCTCGCGGCCTATGAGAGCGGATATGCCGCGGGCTGGGATGATGCCGCCGCTGCCCAGTCCGACGAGGTCAAGCGCCTGCGCTCGGATCTCGGTCGCAACCTGCAGGACCTGTCCTTCACCTACCACGAGGCGCATGGCCATGTCCTGGGGGCCCTGGAACCGTTGTTGGCCGAGATGGTCGCCAAGGTCATGCCGCGGATTGCCAGGGAATCGCTCGGCGCCGTCGTCGTCGAGCGGCTCGCGGCCGTGGCGGCCGAGCTTGCAGACACCCCGGTGCGCGTAGTCGCCCATCCGGCGAACCGCAAGATCCTCGAAGAGACCCTGATCGCCGACGCGCCGGTGCCGTTCGTCTTTTCCGAGGAGCCATCGCTTGGCGAAGGGCAGGTCCACCTTGGCTTCGGGCCGCAGGAACTGCGCGTCGATCTCGACGGCATGATCGCGGCGATCGGCGCCGCCGTCGCGAACTTCTTCTCAACCGACCGCGAGGAGCCCCAGGCAAATGAGCACCGCTGAGATGTCGCCGACCGCCCGCGAACCGGGTGATGCCGGCAGGAACCCCTTCACCCAGGTCCCGATCGAGGTCATCGTCTCCGTCGGGCGCGCCAGGCCGCTCGTGGCCGAACTTTTGCAACTGTCGCAGGACGCGGTGCTGCCACTCGACAAGAAGATCGACGACCCGGTCGAGCTCTATGTCGGCGACCGGCTGATAGCGCGCGGCGAGCTCATCGAGCTCGGGGATGGCCAGGACGGACAGCTCGGCGTGCGCCTGACCGAAGTTCTCGCCGATCCCGAAGGGGGAGCGCGGTGACTGCCGCAATTTCCCGTCTCGCCCTCGCGGCGGCGCTGACCTTCATCGCATCGGGAGCCCTGGCGCAGGACTTCGGACTGTCGCTTGGCGGCGGCAGCCTCACCGGCCAGTCGATGCTCCTGATCGGGCTCGTCACGCTTCTCAGCATCGCGCCCGGTCTCGCGGTGATGGTCACCTGCTTTCCCTTCGTGGTCACGGTGCTGTCGATCCTGCGCCAGGCCATCGGTCTGCAGCAATCGCCCCCTAACGCGCTCATCGTCTCGCTTGCGCTCTTCCTGACCTGGTTCGTGATGGAGCCCGTCTTCCTTCAGGCCTGGTCCGAGGGCGGCGCGCCTCTGGTCGCGGGTGCCATCGATCTGCCGACCGCCTTCGACAACGCGATCGCCCCGTTCCGCGTCTTCATGGAGCACCGCGTGAATCCCGAGACGCTGAGCTCGCTTGCATCGGTGCGCGGCGAGACCGTGGATCCTGCCGGAGGAACGCCGGTCTCGCTCTCGCTTCTGGTGCCCTCGTTCATGCTGTCGGAGATCAGTCGTGCCTTCGAGATCGGGTTCCTCGTCTACCTGCCGTTTCTCGTGATCGACCTTGTCGTCTCGGCGATCCTGATGTCGATGGGCATGATGATGGTGCCGCCCGCCGTCGTCGCACTGCCCTTCAAGCTCGCCTTCTTCGTTGTCGCCGATGGCTGGACGCTGATCTCCGGTGCGCTGGTGCGCAGCTACATGTGACGCCACCCGTCGACGCGGCGGGAGAGGTGCCGGGGCGCCAGGGCCGTTGCGGCTCCAGGGCTACTGCGGCAGCGCGATCTGCATCTTCACTTCGCCGGGCGGGGCGGCGGCAGCCGTCTCGAAGGCCAGCACGCTCTCCTCGAAGGCAAAGGTCCGGGTGATGAGCGGTCTCACGTCGATCGCGCCCGATGCCAGCATCGCCACGCAGCGCGGGAAGACATGGGCGTAGCGAAAGACGTTCTCGACCCGCGCCTCGCGCACCATCGCGGCGCCGGCATCATAACGGATCGGCTCGGCCTGCCCGCCGATCATCACCACGCAGCCGCCCGGCGCCAAGGGCTCGAAGACCCGGGCGGCCGCGACGGGCGAGCCGGTGGCCTCGAAGACGACATCCGCGCCCCAGCCCTCAGTCGCCTTGAGAACGCGTTCCGCGAGATCCTCCCTGCCGACATCGACGCCCGAGATCGACGGGCTGAGGCTTTCGGCCAGCGCGAGCTTCGGCGCCGAGAGGTCGCTCACGAAGACACGCGCGCAACCGGCCGCAAGTGCGGCGAGAGCGGTCACGAGACCGATCGGCCCCGCCCCCATGACGACGCCGATGTTGCCCGGCGGGATCCGCGCCTTGGTCACCGCGTGCACGCCGACGGCAAGCGGTTCCACCATCGCGGCCTCGGCGAAGCCCACCGAGCCCGGCAGCTTGTAGGTGAAGGCTTCGGGATGCACGCAGGTCGGGCGCAGGATTCCGTGAACGGGTGGAGTCGCCCAGAAGCGGACGGCGGGATCGATGTTGTAAAGGCCAAGCCGGCTCGCACGGCTGTTCGGGTCCGGAATGCCGGGCTCCATGCAGACCCGGTCGCCGACGGCGAGCGAGGTGACCTCGTCGCCTGTCTCGATCACGGTGCCCGAGGCCTCATGCCCGAGGATCATCGGCTCGCGGACCACGAAGGGGCCGATTTTCCCGTGGGTGTAGTAATGCACATCCGAGCCGCAGATGCCGACGGTATGGAGCTGCACCCGAACGTCGCGCGGTCCGAGCAAAGCCTCGGCGGCATCGACGGCCGGAACATCGCGCAACGACAGCACGCCCCTCTGCTCGAGCACGAGTGCCCTCATCTTTGTCCTCCCTCACCGAGCCTTCCCCGGGATCGCCCCCGGGTCCGCCCCCGGATCGCCCACGGGCCGCTATCGTCACTCTAGCGCAACTTCGTGATCACGCCGCCA
The DNA here is from genome assembly GCA_020637635.1 of Albidovulum sp. Lineage (GTDB taxonomy): Bacteria > Pseudomonadota > Alphaproteobacteria > Rhodobacterales > Rhodobacteraceae > Albidovulum. Next base: position 503,584 of record JACKKB010000002.1, on the reverse strand, counting down.
GTTTCTGCGTGCAAGGCAGCGTCGGGGCAGGGGCCCGCACCCTCGGAGCCAAGACCTTCGGCCCGGCCACGCCATCAGCGGCCGAAGACCCGCCCTCGCCACCGTCGGGGCGTGGTCTGCGAACGCCGGGAAAGGGCCCGAGGGCGGCCGTCTGCCGTCGCACGCGCGACCGACCAGGACGGTGTCGCCCGCCGTGGCGGAAGCGGCCCGGGCCGCAAAGGCTGCGCAGTTCGATCGGCGAGGGGCGTCAGAGGCGCCAGTGCCGCGCCCGCTCCAGCGCTCCGGCGGCGTGCGTCCGCTCAGCTTGCGTCAGCGGCCGGTCCGGCAGGAACCGCGCGACCCCTGCGCGAAGAGGCGCGAGATCGATGCCGCCAAGTCCGGCCAGCCCGGCCGCGGTCAGCTCGTGCATAGCCGGGACCGCGATCTCGCGGCCGGAGACCCGGGCGAGAAAGCTCGCGAAATAGCTGCTCTGCGACAACCCGCCGTCGATCGATACGGGCCCCGCGATCTGAACCTGGCACCCGGCCGCCTCGATCAGCCCGGCGGTGAGCAGGGCGATCCCCTCGAGCACGGCCTGCGCGAGATCGCGCCGGTCCGTCGCCTGATCCATGCCAATGAAGAGGGGCGCCGCACGCCTGTCCCAATGCGGCGCCGCGAGCCCCGAGAGCGCGGGGACGAAGACGATGCCGCGTTCGAGCGCGCTCGGGCGCTCGAAGGTTCCAAGTTCGGCCGGATCGGAAAAGAACCCGAGCCGTTGCGCCCAGTCGACGGCAGAACCGGCATCGTAGACCCCGCCCTCGAGCGCGAAGGTCACCGCCTTGCCGTCGCGCCAGGCCACCGTCGGCAGCAGATCTCCGGCGACAGGCCGTGCGTCCCCGGCCGTCACGAGCAGGAAGGCGCCGGTTCCGAAGGTGATCTTGCAGGCCCCCGGGGTCCGGCAGCCGTGGCCGTAGAGCGCGGCCTGCTGGTCGACGATCGACACCCCGAGCGGCACTCCGCCGATCAGGCCGAGCGGCCCGCGCACCGGACCGATCTCCGGCAAAGCGTCGATCGGAACACCATGGAGCGCGCAGAGCTCGGCACTCCAGTCGCCGGTGGCGAGATCGAGAAGGCCGGTGCGCGAGGCGGTCGCCGCATCGGTCGCGCACACTCCGGTGAGCCGTTCCCGGAAGAAGGCGTCGGTGGTGCCGAGCCTGAGCCGCCCGCGGCCGCGCGCCTCGGCCACCCCGGGCAGTTCGCGGCAGAGCCAGGCAAGCTTGCTGGCCGAGAAATAGGGGTCCAGCGGCAGTCCCGAGATGCGCAGCGAAGTCGCCGCGGCATCAGGCGGAAGCGCGGCAAGCGCGGCCCCGGTCCGCGCATCCTGCCACACGATCACCGGCGAAAGCGGCCGCCCGCTGCCGGCTTCCCAGGCGAGGCAGCTCTCACCCTGGTTGGCGAGGCCGATCCCGTCGACAGTGCCGGCACCGGCCAGCACCTTGCGGATATTCGCCAGAAGCTCTTCGGGATCATGTTCGCACCATTGCGGGGCCGGCTGCCGCTGGGCATGGCGCAGGCTTCCCGCCAGATGCCAGGCACCGCTGTCGTCGAAGACGATGCAGCGGGTCGAGGTGGTCCCCTGATCGATCGCGGCGAAACGTGTCATGTCGCTTCCTCAAAGCGGAACCCGATGGCGCCGGCGCGATCGATCGCTGCGGGCATCGGCACGAGTATGCGGCGTTCCGGCCGCCAGTGGCCAGCCTGTGACCAGCTCTCCCGCCCGTCGACGAAGAGTGCGAGGCGCCCGCGCACCGGTCGGGAAAAACGCAGCTGGAACTGCCCGAAGCCGCTGCCCGGGGGGGGCGCCCCGGGGCGTATGAGGTTGGGGACGACAAGCTTCACGGGTGCCTCGAAAGTGACCTCGACCGCGGCGGTCTGGAGAGTGCGGGAGACCCTGTCGGCCGCCAGCGCCGCGCCCACGGCGCGCCCTTCGCGATAGGCCCAGCCGCCGGTCTCGACCGGCCTGAGCAGGTTCCCGGCGGCAAAGAGCCAGGGTGCATCGAGCTGCCCCCACTGGTCGATGCGCGGACCGGTTCCGCCCGGTGCGAGCCTCCGGCCGGACGTCAGCAGCAGGGCCGCCTCGGGCACGAATTCACCCGTCAGAAGCACGCCGTCGCAATCGAGCATCCAGGTGCGCCCCTTCCGATCTCCGAGGCGCACGGCACGCACCCGCCCCGCGCCGACGATGTCCACGATCTCGGTTCCAGGAAGAAGCGGGACGCGCGCCAGCCTTGGAAAGAGGGGTATCGGCCACCGCGCAAGCGGTTCGGCGGCCGGCTCGACCATCGCCACCGGACGAACACCGCTGGTGAGGCAGGTCAGAAGCGCCGAATGGCTCACGAGCGCACTGCCGACGATCACCGGGCGGCGGAAGGGCAGCAGCCCGTGAAAGGCGTGATAGGCCTGCAACGCCCCGGTCGTCAGGATGCCGACGGGCCGGTCGCCGGTCAGAAGCCGTGCCGCACGCGAACTTTCGCGCGCCCCGGTCGCAAGCAACACCCGCTCTGCCGAAAGCGTGCCGGTCCCGGCCTCCGAGGCAATCTCGACCGCCCCCTCGGTGCCAAGCCCGGTGACGGTGGTGCCGGTCCGCAGTTCCACCCCCGCCGCGGCCGCCGCGGCGGCAAGGCGCCGGCCGTAGGCACCGCCGAAATAGGGGCGACCGAATTCGCGCATCCCGAAGGGCGAATGGGCGCAATGGCGCGTTGCTCCGCCGAGCGTCTCCTCGCGCTCAAGGATCACGACGCGGCCGAGCCCGCGCCGCCGCGCCTCGATCGCCGCCCCGACCCCCGCCGGGCCGCCTCCGATGACGAGAAGATCGGCGTCACGCCCGCTCATGGCGCGTCTTCCGCGATTGTCTCGGCGTCAGTGGGGCCGACGGCGAGGGGGGTCGCAAAGCGACCGCGCGTCATCGCGGCCAGCGTGGCGTTGCAGTGAAATCCCTGGCAGCGTCCCATGCCCGCCCGCGTGCGGCGGCGCAGTCCGGCGAAATCGCCCGGCGGAACCGGGCCGGCGAGCGCCGCCTCGATCTCGCCGCGCGTCACAAGTTCGCAGTGACAGACGATGCCGCCGTGATGTGCTCCCTGCCAGGGCCGCGGCCGGTCCTCGCAGAGATTGGGCATGCGGGGCGGCGCCACCGCGGCCGGGGCCACGAAACCGCCGCCGAAGCGCGCATGAAGCCGCACCGCATGGCGCGCGAGCCCGAGCGCGGCGCTGAGACCGGTGGAGCGGATGCCGCCGAGTGTGATGGCACCCTGCCCGGCGTGGCAGGCCACGCGATACTGCTTGGCCTCGGTCGCCGGGCGCAGGCCGGCGTAGACGGCCGTCACCGGCATCTCTGCCAGTGCCGGCACGATCCGCGCTGCATGGTCGAGCAGCCCCTGCAGGATGGTGCGCTCGACGCTCGCCCGGGTCCGGTCCTCCTGCTCCTCAGCGGTCGGCCCGACCAGCACGTTGCCGAAAGCGGTCGGGCAGACGACCACGCCCTTGGTGATCTCGGTCGGCACCGGCAGGAGGATCGTCGGCACATGCCGCCGCGCCGCCTTGTCGAGCACGACGAACTGGCCCTTGCGCGGACGGATGGTGAAGCTGCACGGAAGTCCGAGGCAGGCGTCGACCCTGTCGCCGTAAAGGCCCGCGGCGTTCACCACCGCCGCCGCGTGGAGCCGTCCGCGCGAGGTCCGAAGCTCCCAGAAGCCGCCTGGCCCGGCGCCGAATTCGCCGGCGATCACCTCGCAGTCGCGAAAGAGCCGCGCCCCGAGCCCGATCGCCTCGCCCAGATATCCGAGCGGTGCCGACCAGGGGTCGATGACATTTTCGCCCGGCACCTCGACCGCGCCGCAAAGCCCGGGGCCGAGCCCGGGCAGGCGCCTGCGCACCTCCTCGGCGGCAAGGAGCCGCACGTCGTCGATGCCGTTTGCATGCGCGGCAGCCGCGATGTCCTCGAGCCGCGCCGCCTCGGCCACGGACCAGGCGCAGACCAGCGCGCCCGTCTCGACCAGCGGCAGGTTCAGCCCGTCACGGATGGCGAGGTATTCGGCGCGTCCCTCCTTGACGAGCTCAAGTTCGAGGCTGTCCGCGGGCGCATCGAAACCGGTGTGCAGGATCGCACTGTTGGCGCGCGAGGCGCCCGAGAGGATGTCGGGACCGCGCTCGATCACCGCGACGCGCGCCCCTTCGCGGGCAAAGGCGCGCGCGACCGCACAGCCAACGACTCCGGCGCCGATCACGGCAATGTCGAAATGGCCGTCCTCTGGTCTTGGCGAGGGGTCGATCGGCATCGGCGAATCCCACAGGCTTGCTGACCGATTTTAGGCATCGGATGACCGTTCGGTCAAACATATGCGCAAATCGGGCGAAATCCTGAACCCCGCAGCGATCACTTCGCCTCCGGTTTGCGCTTAAGTGGCTGAATGTCGGGGCAAACAGCACCAGAGTTGACCGAGTGGTCATTTTCCGTTGATTTTGTGCCGGGCATTGACCAAGCTTGCATCCGGGACCTGCGCGCCCGGGGGCGTCGTGCAGGGTCCGGGGATGGCCCCTCGCGGGGATCGGTTCGACTGGGGGGCGGAATGGACGGGCGGCGCGACAGACGCGGAACGGGGGCGGATCCATGCCACGGGCGCTGATTGCCTATGTGCGGCTCGTTGACCGCATTTCGGACTATGTCGGCTATGTCGCGGCCTCGCTCATCTTCTTGATGGCAGGCACGCTCATATTCGATGCCTTCACGCGCAACGCCATCAACATGCCGGTGCACTGGGCGATCGAGCTCACCCAGTTCACGCTCGCCGCCTACTACTTCCTCGGCGGGCCCATCACGCTGAAGAACGACGATCACGTGCGCATGGATCTCTTCTACAGCGACCGGTCGCCTCGGACGCGGGCCTGGATCGACCTCGTCACCAGTGCCTGCCTGATCTTCTACCTCGTGGCCATGATGATCGGCGCCGTCTCGAGCCTGAACTACGCCATCGCCACCGACGAACGGCGGTTCTCGATCTGGAACCCCTCGGTGATCCCGATCAAGTCGCTCATGGTCGCTGCCCTGGGGCTGATGCTCCTGCAAGCCCTCTCGCTTGTCATCAAGCACATCGCGACCCTGCGCGGCGAGGAGATCGCATGAGCTACGAGATGATCGCGCTCTTCATGTTCGGCTCGATGCTGGTGCTTCTGGCCACCGGGCAGCGTGTCTTCGCCGCCATCGGCTTCGTCGCCTCGGGCGCGGCGATCCTGCTCTACGGACAGGGCGGGGTCGAACTGCCGTTCAACCAGGTGTTCAAGCTCTTCAACTGGTTCCCGATGCTGACCCTGCCGATGTTCATCTACATGGGCTACATCCTGTCGGAATCCGGTATCGCCGAAGACCTCTACAGGATGCTGCATGTCTGGTTCGGGCGGCTGAACGGCGGTCTCGCGGTCGGCACCATCCTGCTGATGGTCATCATCTCGGCGATGAACGGGCTTTCGGTCGCCGGCATGGCGATCGGCGCCACGATCGCCCTGCCCGAGATGTTGCGGCGCGGTTACGACAAGGTGCTGATTTCCGGTGTGGTGCAGGGCGGATCCTCTCTCGGCATTCTGATCCCGCCGTCGGTCGTGCTCGTGCTCTACGGCATGATTGCCCGCCAGCCGGTCTCCAAGCTCTGGTTCGCGGGCCTCGTGCCCGGTCTCATCATGGCGGCCTTCTTCATCATCTACGTCGTCGTTCGTGCCAGGCTGAACCCGGCGCTGGCGCCGGTCGTCGAAGACGAGGACCTGAACATGCCGCTCGGCGAAAAGATCGCGCTCGTCCGTGCCGGCATCATTCCCTTCGCGATCTTCTTCCTCATGACCGGGCTCTTCGTGATGGGTTACACGAGCCTCGTCGAAAGTTCGGCCGTGGGCGCCTTCTGTGCCACGGCGGCCGCCGTCGTGAAGGGCCACTTCAGCTGGCGGCTCATCCGCGACACCTCGATGAAGACGCTCTCGATCTCCTGCATGTTCCTCTGGCTGATCCTCGCCGCACTCGCCTTCGGGGCGGTCTTCGACGGCCTCGGCGCGGTGCGTGCGATCGAGAACCTCTTCATCGGCCAGTGGCATCTTTCGCCCTGGACGGTCATCATCATGATGCAACTGAGCTTCATCGTCATGGGCACCTTCCTCGACGACACCGCGATGCTGGTGATCGTCGCACCGCTTTACGTGCCGCTCGTGAAGGCGCTCGATCTCGGCTTCGACAACCAGCTCATCTGGTTCGGCGTGCTCTACACCATCACCTGCCAGATCGCCTACATAACGCCGCCCTTCGGCTACAACCTTTTCCTGATGCGCTCGCTCGCGCCGAAGGAAATCCGGCTGCTCGACATCTACAGGTCGATCTGGCCCTTCGTGCTGATGATGGCGCTTACCATCGCGCTTCTGATGCTCTTCCCACAGCTCGCTCTCTGGCTGCCGGAACATATGAACGTGCGCGGATGACCCGCGTGGAACGACCAGGAAGAAGACGCCAAGAACCACAAAGGAGGTAGAACGATGACGGACGACACGAAGGCGAAAAGCCCCTCGGAACGCATTCTGGCAAGTCGGCGAACGTTCCTGCGGCGCGCCGGGCTCGGCGCAGGCGCAGCTGCGGCATCGACCCTTGCCGCGCCCTATGTGAACGCGCAGAGCGGGCCGATCAAATGGCGCCTGCAGACCTATTCCGGCGCGCCCCTCGGGGCCCATGTGATCAAGCCGCAGATCGAGGCCTTCAACAAGGCCGCGAACGGCGAGATGGAGATCGAGCTCTACTACGCCGATCAGCTCGTGCCCACGGCCGATCTCTTCCGCGCGCTGCAGAACGGGACGCTCGACGCCGTGCAGTCGGACGAGGCGACGATGGCCTCGCCGGTCGATATCTCGGTCTTCGGCGGCTACTTCCCGTTTGCGACCCGCTACAGCCTCGATGTGCCGGCGCTGTTCCATTACTACGGGCTGAACGACATCTGGGCCGAGGCCTACAGCGAGGTCGAGAACGTCACCTGGCTCTCGACCGGCGCCTGGGACCCGCTGCACATCTTTACCGTCGAGAAACCGATCCGCTCGCTGGCCGACATGAACGGGCTGCGGGTCTTCGGCGTGCCGACCGCAGGCAAGTTCCTGTCGAAATACGGGCTCGTTCCGGTGACGATCCCCTGGGATGACGTCGAGGTGGCGATGCAGACGGGCGAGCTTGACGGCGTCGCCTGGTGCGGCTTCACCGAGGCCTACGAGGTGGGCTGGGCCGATGTCTGCCAGTATGCGCTCGGCAACTCGATCACCGGTGCCTGGTTCGGCAGCTACTTCGCCAACACCGCAAGCTGGGACAAGGTGCCACCGCATCTGCAGGAGCTCTTCAAGGTCACCATCGACCAGTCGCACTACTACCGCGATGTCTGGTACTGGGGCGGCGAGGCCAAGCTCCGCGTCGAGGGCGAGAAGATGGAGCTGACCTCGCTGCCGCCCGAGGAATGGGCGCAGGTGGTCAAGGATGCCGAAGGCTTCTGGGACGAGGTGGCCGGATCGAGCCCGCGCGCGGGGCGTGTGGTCGAGGCGTTCAAGAAATATGCCGCGAACATGGAGAAGGCCGGCTATCCCTATCGCTGACCGACACGGCCGGGTCCCGCTCCGGGGCGCGGCAATTTGCGGCTTTGCCGGCGCAGGTGCCACCGGCTAGGCGTCGGTGGCCCTGAAGGGTCCAGGCTGGTCGAAGTGCCGACACGCGGATCGAAGTGCGGAGCAACAGGATGGACCCGAAGCAGCGCAGAGCCGCGATCCTGGCGCGGCTGTCGGCATCGGGCGAGGTCGGCGTCGACGATCTCGCCGGGGTTCTCGGCGTTTCGCGCGAAACGATCCGCCGCGATCTGGCGCAGCTCGATGCCGCGCGCCGCCTGCGCAAGGTTCACGGCGGTGCCCGCGCGCTCGCCGGGGACGAGGGCGTCCCCCCGCGCGAGGATCCCTTTGCCGAACGCATGGAACTCAACCGGGATGCCAAGCGCCGCATCGGCACCGCCGCCGCCGGCCTCTTCGGCCCCGGCACCTCGCTCTTCATCGACACCGGCAGCACCACGGTCGCCTTCGCCGAAGCCCTGTCGGCGCGCTCCGGGCTGACCGTGATCACCAACGCGCCGCGCATCGCCGCGCGGGCGGCCGAAGGGTCGGGCAACAAGGTCTTCCTGATCGGCGGCGCCTATGGTGCCGACGCCGGCGAAAGCCTCGGCCCGCTCGCGCTCGAACAGATCGGCCGGTTTCGTGCCGAGACAGTGGTCCTGACCGTTGGCGCGATCGATGCCGATTGCGTGATGGATTTCGACCTGCAGGAGGCCGAGGTGGCCAAGGCGATGATCCGGCAGGCGGCGCAGGTGATGGTTCTCGTGGACCGGAGCAAGGCGGGCAAGCGCGCCGTCTTCACCGTCGCAAGTCTTTCCGAAGTCGATGTAGTCGTCACCGATGCCCCGCTGCCCGAGCCGATCCGCGCCGCCCTTGTCGCGGCAGGGGCCAGCATCGTCACCGCTCCCTGAGCGGCTGACGGCCCGGCAACTGCATCCGCCTCGCGCTGCCCGCGCGCGACCAAACGCCCGGTTCACCTCGAGAAGGTGCCGAACCGGTGGTTCCGCAAGGGCGCCCCGACGGTCTCACCGGCCGCATCCGCCCTGGGCGCGCATGCGGCCCCTGCGCGCGTGCCTGCGGTCCATGCCGGCCCCGAGACGGGCCCGGCTGTCGGGCGACGATCCTTCTGCTATGATTCCCCGGGAGAGGAGGACGCATGGATCTCGTCGTGGCGGCAAGCGGCACGGGCTACAGGGCGCGCTTCGGCGCGCGCGACTGGCGCTGCGCGGTCGGTCGCGGCGGCATCGCCCGCAAGACCGGCGAGGGCGACGGCATCAGCCCGCTCGGCTGCTGGTCCCTGCGGCGCCTTCTCTACCGGCCCGACCGGTTCGAAGACCTGCCCGTGACAGCCCTTCCTCGGGCACCGCTCGATCCGCAGGATGGCTGGTGCGACGCGCCTGACCATGGCGACTACAACCGGCCGGTCCGGCTGCCCTTCGCCGGGCGCCACGAGGTGCTCTGGCGCGACGACGCACTCTATGACCTCATCGTGGTGCTCGGTCACAATGACGATCCGGTCGTTCCCGGGGCAGGCAGCGCGATTTTTCTGCATGTCGCGGATCCGGGCTACGGCCCGACCGAGGGATGCGCAGCCCTGTCGCGACCCGATCTGCTGGAGTTCCTGTCGCTGGCCGACCGGTCGACGCGCCTCTGCTTCGCGGGCTGATACCCGGGCCCGGGGGCCCAGGGCTCACGGTTTCGCGTCCGGAAACGGTCTGATCGCATTCGGTCAACAGGTTGATGCGCGGGATCGCCGCGCCGCGCCCGAACTGGGCAACGTTCGATGAAAGATCTGCGCGGAACTCCGCCATTCGTGCCGATTGCTGCACCAGCAAACACAGTTTCGCCACATTCTTCAAAGAATTTCTCAAGCGTTGGTTGATCCACAAAACGCCCGCGCGCGCCTGCCGGGCGCCGTGCGGAGACAACCTGATGACTTGAGGGTGGCGGCATGAGGCCAAGCGTGATCGGTATCGGGGCGCAGAAATGCGCGTCGTCCTGGGTGCACTCGGTCCTAGGGGCGCATCCGCAGATCGCCGTTTCCGAACCGAAGGAAGTGGATTTCTTCAGCTATCACTTCGACCGCGGCTACCGATGGTACGAAGGCCATTTCGGCGGAACCGCCGCGACGCGCGCGCGGTGCGATACCTCGCCCTCCTATTTCTACGACCCGCGCGCGGCCGAACGAGCCCGCGCCTACGATCCCGACCTGAAGATCATTGCGCTCCTGCGCGACCCGGTGGCGCGGGCCTATTCCAACCACCTCCATGAGGTGATCAAGGGCCATATCCCGCCCGTGAGCTTCGAGGAAGGTTTGCGTGGCAATCCGGCCTATGTCGATCAGGGTCGCTACCACACCCATCTTTCGCGCTGGTTCGAAGCGTTCGGGCGCGACCGGGTGCTGGTCCTGATCGCCGAGGAGATCCCGGCCGACCCCGCGGGCTCCGCCGCGCGGCTCTACGACTTTGTCGGTGTCGACCGGAGCTTCACGAGCGCAGTCACATCGGATGTGCGCAACATCAGCGACAGGGCACGCTCGCCGGCCCTGCGGCGTGCGCTTCGCGGCGGCGGCGATCTCCTGCGCCGTGCCGGCCTCGAAGAGCAGCTCATGCGGATCAAGTCCGCGGCCCCCGTCGCCGGGATGCTGCGCGCCAACAGCGTCGATCTGCGCGGCGAGATCGCGCCGATGACCGAGGCCAGCCGGTCGATGCTTGCCGACATCTTCGCCCCCGAACTCGCGGCACTCGCCCGCCTCCTGCAACGCGGGTCATTTCCCTGGCCGACGTGGCAGGCCGTGGGCGAACCCGAGTGCGGCCCCGCCGCGACCCGCGCGCCGCAGGGGGCGGCGAAACCGACCCGCCGCACAGACGAAGTGGAGCACACGTGGCCAATCTAGAGCGCAGCCTTCTTGTCCCGCCCCGCTCCGACGACGGCGAGCCGACCAGTGTGGTGGAACTGCTTTCCGCGGCCATCGGCGCGCTGCGCCGGCGCTACTGGATCGTGCTCGTCGCCATCTTCGCCTGCCTGACGCTGGCCATCGCCGCGATCGTTACCGAGACGCCGGTCTACAAGACCGTCGCCACGATCTATATCGACCCGCGTGACAGCCGCGGCTTCCAGGAGGCCGGCGGCATCATCCTGAACTCCGACGCGCTGATCGTCGATTCCGAGGTCGAGATCCTGCTGTCGAGCGCGCTCGCCGAACGCGTGGTCAAACGCCTCGGCCTGGCCGAGGCAAGCGAGCCGGAACCGGAGGAGCCATCGTTGACGGCACGGCTCAGGGCACTTTTCCTTCCCGACACCCCGTCCGAAGATCAATCGGGCCTGCTGTCGCCCGGGGAGGCGGCCACCCGCCGCGCCGTCGCAAGCCTTCTCGGCAATCTCGAAGTGGCGCGTCGCGGCGACACCTACGTGATCGAGATCGGTGTTTCGAACACCGACAAGCTGCTCGCCGCGAAGATCGCCAATGCCTACACCGCCGAATATCTCGCGAGCAGCCTCGAGGAGCAGGGCGCGCGCTTCACCCAGTTGAACACCTGGTCTTCGACCGCCCTGCGAGAGGCGCTGATCTCGCTCCAGCAGGCTGAAGCCAAGGTCAACCAGTTCAAGCTCGACAACCAGATCGACGCCGGCGGCAGCCAGGTCGCGGGCTCCGAACTCGCGCAGAGCAACGCCGCCCTCGTCACCCTGCGCGACGGTCGCTTCCAGAACGAACTGCTGCTCGGCCGGATCCGCGATTTCCTCGCGGCCGGGGGGGTCGACGCGGACATGCCTGTCGTCGACGATGCCGGCATCAGGGACATCCGCACCAAGATCCTCGACGCCGAGCTCGACTACGCGCGCCAGACGGCGACGGGCAATCGCAATGCCCCGCAGGCGATGCTGAAGGCCCGCGACATCGAGGCCATGCGCAGCCAGCTCATCGAACAGTACCAGACCATCGCGGCGCAGCTCGACAAGGAGATCCGGACGTCGATCGACGAGGAAAGGCAACTCACCGACCGGGCAGAGGCGCTGCGCGGCCAGGTCGCCGACGTTTCCGCCAAGGAGGCGGAGCTGCGCGAGCTCCAGATGCGTGCCGACGGAGAGCGCGCCGTCTACCAGTCGCTACTCACCCGGGTCAACGAGACCTCGGACGTTCTCGCCTACAAGTCGAACTCCGCCCGCGTGCTGACGCCGGCGCAGGTTCCGGCGGGGCCGAGCACGCCGCAGACCGGCAAGATCCTCGCCCTGGGGTTGCTTGGCGGCACCTTCATCGGTCTCGTCCTCGTCTTCATTCGCGAACAGCTCGACACCGGGGTGCGCCAGCCGCGCGAGCTCGAGGCGATCGGCCTGCGCTATCTGGGCGCCATGCCGTCGGTGCCCGGGGTCTGGTTCCGCTGGGCAGGCCGCAACCGGATGCGCGGCGCCTCTGCGCCGGCAGTCGCGGGCGGCCGTCGCCGCCGCGAGATCGCGCGCATGTCGGCTGCGATAAATTTCCCGTTTTCCGAACTTTCGGAAACGGTTCGATCGGTCGTCTTTGACGCCGCGTCGCACAAGCGCGCGGCAGGTGCGGCGCAGATTGTCGCTGTCACCTCTGCGCTTCCGGGCGAGGGCAAGACGATGCTGGCAGCGAACCTCGCCGCCTATTTCGCCAAGCAGGGCAAGCGGGTGCATCTGGTCGATTTCAACCTCAAGAACCCGGCGCTGTCGAGGCTCTTTGCCTCCCGCCGGAGCCATCAGGAACTCGTCGATCACACCGCGACCGGTGCAACCGGAAAGGACGCTCCCGGCGCGACCAAGGCGGCCGATTTCGAATTCTCCGGCCAGACCACCCAGACCAGGTCCTCCGATTTCATCGAACTGGTGAATCCCGAGGCGATCGCGAACTATCTCGACAGTCTGAAGGCAGACTACGACATCGTCGTGCTCGATGTCGGCGCGCTGAGCGAAAGCTCCGATGCCCGCATGTGCGCCGAACTGGCCGACTACGTCGTGCTGGCGGTGAAATGGAACCTCATCTCGGCCGAACAGCTCGAACGCGTGCTCGCGCGCGGACTGACGCGGCAGGGCAAGACCGTGGCGGCGGTCCTGACCATGGTTCCGCGTTCGGAACGGCTCGAACGGTCGGCCACCGCCGAGCCCTCGGCCCGCCGGCTTCAGGTGGCCTGAGATGGACATGTCCGGTATCGATGCCCCGGAACACTCGGTCGCGGTCTTCGCGCATGACGAAGCCGATGCGATCGCCGGCTGCCTTGCCGCGCTGCAGGCTGCGGGGCTCGGGCCCACGGATCCGATCTTCGTGCTCATCAACGGCACGACCGACGCCACGCCGGACATCGTCGCGGGGTTTGCGGCGAAGGATCCGAGGATCCGGCCGGTGGTGATCGCGCTCGGCGACAAGGCCAATGCCTGGAGCTACTACGTTCACCGTCTCGCGCCCCCGACGGCGCGGCTGCATCTCTTCGTCGACGGCGACGTCCGTGTCTCGGCGGGCGCCGTTCCGGCGATCGAGGCGGCCCTTGCCGGGCACCCGGAGGCGCTGGCGGCCGCGACCCTGCCGCAGGGTGGCCGCACCGCACCGCGCTGGGCCGAGCGGATCCTGCGCGACCACGGCATGCCCGGCAACTTCTACGCGCTGCGCGGCGAGACGCTGTCGCGGATCCGCACTCTCTCGGTCAGCATGCCGGTCGGGCTCATCGGCGACGATCCCTTGCTGCGCTGGCTTCTGCTGCACGACTTCACCCCGAACGGCCCGGTCGACCGGTCGCTGATCCGGCCGGTGCCCGAGGCGCATTTCAGCTACCAGTCGATTCCGATGACAGGCCTGTCTGGGCTGCGTGCGCTTGTCGCGCGCCAGCTGCGCTACCAGATGCGCGATCTGCAGATGAACCTGCTGATCCGTCACCTCAAGGTCTTCGGGCTTGGCGCCATGCCACGGCGCATCGACAGCCTCTATGATGCCGCGACGCCGATGCTGGCGCTGCGGGGCCAGTTCAAGCTGCGCAAGCTCGCCTTTCTCTACACCTATCTCAAGGCGCGCGGGCCTCAGCCACGGATCAAGTCCGGGTCGGCCTGGTATGAGGCTTAGGACCGGCGCCATTGCACCAGGCCCCGAGGCGCCGGCGCCGTCGCATTCTCGCGCGCCGGGCTCCCCGGTCCCGGGCTTCGTCGCGCGAGGTCATTCGGACGAACCGCTGGCGCCCGACTTCATCGTCATCGGCACCATGAAGGGCGGCACCACGGCGCTCTACCGATATCTCGCGCAGTTCCCCGACATCGGCCTCTCGCGGATCAAGGAGACCGACTACTTCGTCGCCGAAAAGAACTTCGGGCTCGGGCCTGCCTGGTATCGGCAGCAATTCAGCGCCTCCGCGCGGCTCATTGGAGAGGTGTCGCCGAACTACACCAAGTTCGATCTCTTTCCCGGTGTGCCCGAGCGTATCGCGCGCGTCGCACCGAACGTCCGGCTGATCTTCATCGCCCGCGACCCGGTGGCCCGCTTCGCCTCGCACTACCGCCACTCCTGGACTGTCGGCCATATGCGGGTGCGCCCCGAGGACCTTCTGGCAAGCGGCAACGGAAGACACATGATCAGCTGCAGTTCCTACGCGGCCCAGATCGGGCGCTACCGAGACTGGTTCGATCCGCGCCAGTTCCTGTTTCTCGACTTCGACGTGCTCCGCACGACACCACAGGCGGTCTGCGACGAGCTCGCGCTCTTTCTCGGCATGGCGAAACAGCAGATCGGCGTCGAGGCCCCGGCCAACACCGCCGAGGATGTTGCGCGCATTCCGGGCATCCTGCAGCGCGCGGCCAGAACGCGCATGGCGCGGCGCTTCGACCGGTATCTGCCGCCGGCCATGCGCATGGCCCTCCGCCGCGCATTTGCGAACCGCAGGCCGGACACATCACCGGTGCTTGGTGCCGAGCTTCTGCAGCGCGCCGCCGACCTGCTGCGCGACGACGCGACGAGCTTCCGCTACCTCTCCGGCAAGGACTTTGCCCAATGGCGCGTCTAGTCCGTCAGGCGTCGCTTGCCGTGGCACTTGCCGCGGCACTGTGCGCGGGGCTGACGGCGCAGGTCCGCGCCGCGCCCGATCCCGACCGCTTCACGCCAGTGCTGGAAGAAGACTTCGACACCCCCTTCAGCCGCTTTGACGGCGTGACCGGCGTCTGGCGCGATTATCCGCGCCGCGACAAGTTCATCGGCAACGGCCCGCCGTCGCTCTATGTCAATCCCACGATGACCCGCCGCGACGGCGCCCCGCTCGGCCTCGATCCCTTCCGTGTAGCGGACGGCCTGCTGCATATCGCCGCCGCGCCCATTCCGGCGGACGACCTCGCGGACGTGGGCGCGATCCTGCGGCGCGCCGGCTACGACCAGGCAGCGATCGACAAGGTCCGTTACTATTCCGGTTCGCTCTCGACCTGGTCGAGCTGGGCGCAGACCTATGGCTATTTCGAGATGCGCGCCCGCCTGCCCGAGGGGCGCGGCCACTGGCCGGCCTTCTGGCTCGTCCCCGCGGTCGACGGGTGGCCGCCCGAGATCGACATCTTCGAGGTGCTCGGCCGCGAGAACGGCCGCGACGCGCCGGGAAACCGCGTCCACATGCGCGTGCATTTCGACGAAATCGCCGCCGACGGATCGCGGGCGCCCGAACCGGCCTTCGTGAACCCGTTCGATATCGTCGACGGAACCCCGGCGCCGGCGATCCGCCGCGAACGCCCCGAAGGGCCGCGCTATACCTTCGCCAAGACCGTCGACGTCGGCGCGCGTTTCGGGCGCAATGTCTTCGAGACATTCAACGTCTACGCGATGTCCTGGACCCCTGAAGAGATCATCTGGTATTTCGGCCCCTCGAGCGACCAACTGACCGAGGTTTTCCGCAGCCCGACGCCGCGCGACGTGAACGGGCCCATGGCGGTGGTCATGAACGACCAGATCGGCGGCGGCTGGCCGGGCGATCCCGACCCGGCCGAGGACGCGCTGACCTTCAGCCACGACTTTCAGATCGACTACGTGAAGCTCTACGCGCTGACCCCGCGGAACCGGATCGCCGGCGCGGCCGCCTACCTCCACGGCACGGCGGGCGACGACGTGATCGAAGGCACGCCCGCCAGCCAGACGATCCTGTCCGGCACCGGTTTCGATCTGCTGACCGGCGGCGGCGGCGCCGACCGGTTTGTCATTCCCGGCGGTGGCGGCTCGAAGATCCTGATCGATTTCGGCGCCGACGACAGGCTCGTCCTGCAGGGCTGGACATTTCACGACCCGGCCGAGGCGTTGCGTCGGCTGGTTCAGGTCGGTCCCGACCTCTGGCTTGTCGACAGCCAGGAGCCGCGGGCGCCGCAGACGCTGATCTTCCGCAACCTCAGGCGCGACGACCTCGGCCCGCGTAACTTCGAAATCGGGGGGCAGGGATGACGGTCGCGCCCGCAGTCCGGTCGACCTCGGCCGCGCGGCGCAAGTCCGCATCTGTCGTGGCGCTCGAGGCGCTCTACGATCTCGGCTTCGCCACGCTCATCATCATTGCCGGCAGCCAGGGCGTCTATCGCTTTCTGCCGCCGCTGCTGCTCTGGGCCATGCTCTATGCGATGCTCGCGCTGAAGTTCGCCACGAACTTCCGCCCGCTCATGATCGCGGTGCGCGACAACATCGCGCTCTTCGCCTATCCGGCGGCGGCGCTACTCTCGGCGACATGGTCGATCGAACCCGGCCACACGCTCTATTCCGGGATGCAGCTGAGCGTCACCTATCTCATGGGCATCTGGCTCGGCTGGCGTTACCGGCCGGGAGCGATCATCCTTGCGATCCTCGGCGGACTTGCGCCGCTCGTTGCGCTCTCGCTGGTGAACTATGCCACCGGCATGTTCGGGGCGGTCTTCGCCGATGGCGGCGGTCTTCTCGGCATCTTCAGCAACAAGAACACGCTCGGGCGGATGGCGATGCTGCTCGCGCTTGCGGCACTGGCGCTCATGCTCGGCACCAGACAGCGGCCGCTCGGGCGCGCCGCTCTCCTCGGCCTCCTGGCGATGGCGGGGCTTGCGCTCCTTCTCTCGAAATCGGCCACCTCGGCGATCGTGATGATTGCGGCGGCCGGACTCTTCGTCGCCCTGACGATGCCGGGCTATCGCACCTCCACGCGGCTCGCCATCGCCCTGGCCGGCAGCCTGGCCTTCATCGGCGGCTGCGCTCTACTCGCCTTCGGCGACGTCGATCCCGTCGGCGGTGTGTTGAACGCCTTTGGCAAGAGCTCCAACCTCACCGGCCGCACCTCGCTCTGGGCCATCGCCGGCCGCCAGATCGACACCGCGCCCTGGCTTGGGGTCGGCTTCGACGCCTATTGGGACAGCGGCGCCTTTCGTGCCGTCGACCGTATACAGAACAGCTTCGGAACGGGGCTGATCAGTTTCCACGATTTCATTCTGGATGTCTGGGTCGGCACCGGCGTCCCGGGTCTCGTCGGCATCGGCCTGACGATCGGCGGTGCCGCGTTCCTCTGCCTGCGCGCCTATCTCGCCCGGCGCGATGTCGAGGGAGCGGCGATGTTGGCCTTCTTCGCCGCCCTGATCGGCGTCGCGCTCTTCAACCCGCTGCTCTACTGCCAGCACGAGAACGCCATCGTGATCCTGATCGCCTTCGGCGTCTCGTCGCGGATCAGCCTCGCGCGGCGATAGCGCGAGGTCGGGCACCCTCGGCCGTCAGCCGGTCGCCGACCTCGGCGATGCGCGCCGTGATCTGCGATTGCCGCTGGCGGAGCACGGTATCGGGGCTCAGGAAGTGCCGCGCCTTCCGGGCGCGCAGGAGATCGCGCACCAGCATCGCCTCGACCACCGGTGCGAGCTTTGCCACCCATTTGCGGGCGGATTGCTTGGCGTCCTGCGAAAAGGCCGGGGCCACATGCGTGCCCGCGACCCGGGGCTTCCGCTCCTGCGCGCCCGTGCCCCTGCCGCCGAGGCGCCGCAGCCGGGCCGCGAGCGCGCGTGCCGTCTTCAGCCCGCCCAGAAACTCCTCGAACCCGATCTCGGTCTCGAGCGACTCCGACCAGTCGAACCACTTGTGCGCGTTGAACGTGGGCGAGATCGCGAGCGGCACCCAGGGCACCCGGAAGGCATCGGCGATGATCGCGCCGTGCAGCGATTCGGCAAGCACGAGCCGCGCCCCGGCGATCGCCGCGATGACCGCCCGCGCGTCCTGCGCGGGCGAGACGAACCGGACCCCGGCCCGCGCCGTGAGCCGCCCCCAGCCAAGGGGCAGCTTGGCGGTGCCGACATGGGGGACGAAGACCACATCGCCGCTCGACCGGACGTCCTGGAACTCGGCGAGCGTCGAGACCATGGCGGCAGGATCGGTGATCGCGGCGTCGCGTTCGAGACCGAGGAGCCGCGCCGTCCTTGGACCGCGCACGAAACCGATCCCGGTGTTGTCCGGGATCCGGTTCGGGATGACGCCATAGCCCGAGCCGCTGCCCATCACGACCACGCGCGCGTGCCCGGCGAGGTTGTCGCGCCAGAGGATGCTGCCGATCCCGAACATCGTCGCCTCGGGGGCAAGCCGGCGATAGTCCGGGAACAGGGCGTCCCAGAACCATTCGTTCATGTCGTCGCCGAAGTTGCCGCCGTCGACCTTGCAGAAGAAAAGCTTCATGCTCCGCGTTCCCCGAGTGAATGTTGAAGACCGGCCTCCCCCGCCAACGGCATTCCCCCGGCACCGCGGCTGCCGGCGGAGGGATGGTGGATTCCCTCTGTCATCGCCCGCCCGCCCGGTTCAGAAGCGCGCGCCGCACCAGCGCCCCGGCGAACGAGACGTCGATCCCGGTTCGCCACAGGCAGAGTGCCCAGCGCAGCGCCTGCAAGGCGACAAGCGTCAGCGCGAAGGACGCGGAGGTTGCGACCAGCGGGTCGCCCCCCCGCGCGATGAGAAGCGGCACGCCGAAGATCCCGACGAGCGGCAGCACGCACAGCGCGAGAAGGCTGGTCAGGAAGAACTCGGCGCGCTGGTCGAAGATCTGCATCACGAGGCTCGTGTTGCCGAAGAAGGCGTTTGAAGCGGGAATCAGCACGAAGCACCAGGCGGCAGGGGCGGCGGCTTCGTATTCCTGCCCGAAGAGCCGCACGATGAGCGGCAGCAGGAACCAGAGCGCGGTGACGGCGCCCGCCACCATCGCCATCTTCAGAACCCCGGTGATCGCGATGAAGTGGATCGCGCGCCGCATGTCGCGGGGGGCCACGCCCTCGGCCAGTCCGCGCGTGAGGCTGCGCGCGGTCTTGGGCGAGAACGAGGTCTCCACCGCGTTGATCGCGAAGTTCAGGAAGTTGATGAGGCTGAGCGCGACGGCGATCTGCGCGACCCCGATGGCGCCGAGCGGAAACGCACTGATCAGCACGAGGAGGTCCTTGAGCCGGTCGGCCAGGAGCCGTCCCGGCGCCAGCAGGAGACCTCCAAGAACCCAGTGCCGCCAGGCTGACACGTCCGGCTTGGCCGATCGGACGAAGCCGAAATACGGCCAGACGAGCTTGATCTGCACGAGCGCGATCATCACCGCGATGAAGAGGTAGAGTGCGATGACCGTCTCGAGACCGGCTGCCATCTTCAACGTCCACATCGCGCCGAGCGCGAGGGTGAAGGCCAGCGGCCGCAGCAGCATGCCCGGAACCTGGCTGCGCACGACCTGATCGAGCGCGGCGGCCTGCGCCGAATTCGTCGCGTTCCAGCCCATGACCGGGATCGTCGCGGCGGCCAGCCAGAGCGCCAGCGGATGCTCGGCCACGATCGCCGGGTTGCGCCACCACACGACCGCGATGAAGCCGGCGATGACCGGGCCCGAAACCGCCAGAAGGATGCGGCGGCTGACGACGATGAAACCGGCTGCGGCCGCGTCGTTGCCGGTCGCGCGCGCGTGCACGACCTCGCGAATCGCGGTCGCGCCGATGTTCAGCGTGCTGAGATAGGAGGCGATGAAGACGGCCGACCAGAGTGTCCAGGCGAGACCGAAATCGTGCGGCGTCATCAGCCGTGCCATGAGCACCGTATAGACCAGCGTCCCGAGGGTGCCGACCACCCGGACCGCCACCATGAGGCCCGCCGCGAAGCTCGCCCGCATCGTCTCCGAACCGGACGCGCGCGCGAAGAGACCGGGGATCATGACCGAGGCCGCGCCCTTCACGATCTGGCGCCCCGACGGATACCTGCCGCAAGGCATGTCGCCTGCGTCGGGGCACGTCCGAGATGCCCGCCGGCTGCATGGGCCGGACGCCCGGCGACGAACAGAATCACCATCGGTGCGGTTCTCCTTCAAGGTGCGGCCGGAACGCGCGCGACGGCGAGCGTCGGATGCCCCGGACGGCGGTTCCCACCGGCCTGAGCCTCTTGCCATATTGTTTCGAACCTAAAGGCGAAATGCGGCTGAATTTGGGAACGGGCGGCAGCGCGGCCGGGGGGGGGCGGACCGGCTCCACCACGCGCGGCGAGACGCCGGAAGTTGGCATTCCGCCACGATTCTTGGTCTTTCGGCGGAAGGCTGCGCCAGAGATCGGCAAGAATCCGCCAGCGTGAAATTCGCAACCGGGGATGGTTCAATCCCTCGCTTCACACGCCATAGTTTCGACACTTTTGCCCAATTAACGTAGATGCATACGCCGAAGCCACGCATCCGGGGGGATATCACGATGGCAGTAGTTCAGCCTAAGGGAGAGGCTTGCGAAGTCGCCTTCGCAGCCGCGACGCCCGCCCGTGCAAGTTCGCCTGTTGGTGGCACTTTGAAGCGCCTGTTCGATGTGGCCTTCAGTCTCGTCGCGATCGCCAGCGCCCTGCCTTTCTTCCTGCTGCTGCCGCTCGTGATCTATTTCGTCGCGCCGGGGCCGGTGTTCTTTCGCCACACCCGAATCGGCTTCGGCGGCAAGTCCTTCCCCTGCCTGAAGTTCCGCACAATGGTCGCGGATGCCGACCGGGTGCTCGACGATCATCTCGCCCGAGACCCCGAGGCACGGGCCGAGTTTGCGCGGCACCGCAAACTGAAGAACGACCCGCGCGTGATCCCGATCGTCGGGGCCTTCCTGCGCAAGTCGAGCCTCGACGAACTGCCGCAGTTCCTGAACGTGCTGCGTGGCGACATGAGCGTGGTCGGACCGCGCCCGCTGACGCTGGAGGAACTGCGCGACTATGGCAAGCATGCAGGCCACTACAAGGCGGCGCGCCCTGGAATCACCGGTCTCTGGCAGGTCTCCGGCCGCAGCGACCTGTCGTTCGGCAAACGTGTCGAACTCGACAGCCGCTATGTCGCGACCTGCTCTTTCCCGACCGACATGCACCTCATCCTGCGCACCGTCCGCGTGCTGATCAACGGTCACGGCGCCTACTAGGCGCCCGCCTTTCTGCAAGAACCCAAACCGCGCAGGGACGGGCGGCGCCGCGCAGCGGGTTGCCGCGCCAAGCGCCCGACGAGGAGCTGCCGAATGGTGATTACATTTTCCAGGTTACAATCTATAGTTCCTCCCCACTGGGTCTGGGGGGAATGGCATGCGGGGGCTGCCACTTTTACTGCCGGTGCTGAGCTGCCTCTTCGCCGCCGGCGCCTACGCGACAGGCGGCGGCGTTTGGCCGACGCTGGCCGCCTTCTTTCTCGGCGGACCGATTGCGACCGTCATCATCGCTCTGCTTCTGCGCGGATCGCGCGATGACAGCCGCGACAGTCTCACCGGGAAGAACCGGAACTGAGCGGGCCGCGCCCGCCCTGGATCCCGCCGCACCCCCAGCCGAATACTCCGCCGTAAACCCCACCGAAATCCTCGTCGTCCTGCCGGCGCTGAACGAGGCCGCCCATATCGAAACCTGCATCCGTTCACTCATGCGGCCGCGCGGCTGGGTGTCGGGTTGCCGGGTGGTCATCGCCGACGGCGGCAGCGCCGATGGCACGCAAGAGATCGTTTCCCGCCTGATGGGCGAATTCGCGAACCTCAGGCTGATCGAGAACCGCGGGCGCCTGCAGTCGGCCGGCGTCAACCTTGCCGTGGCGCGATGCGCCGGATCCTCGCACCGGGTTCTGGTGCGCTGCGACGTGCACGCCATCTATCCGCCGGGCTATATTGGCGCGCTCGCACAAGAGCTCGCCCGCGTCGGGGCGGCGTCGGTCGTGACGGCGATGGACGCCACGGGCGGCTGCGGATTCCAGCGCGCCGCGGCATGGATCGTCGACACGCCGCTCGGCTCCGGCGGGTCGGCGCATCGGGGCGGGCGCAAGGCACAGTTTGTCGACCATGGCCATCACGCGGCCTTCGATCTCGGCTGGTTCCGCCGTGTCGGCGGCTACGATCCGACGATCAGCCACAACGAGGACGCCGAGTTCGATCTGCGCCTGACCCGCGCCGGGGGCAGGATCTGGCTGACCGACCGCACCCGGATCGCCTATGCGATGCGCCCGACGTTCGGAGCGCTCTGGCGCCAGTACTGGAACTACGGGCGCGGCCGCGCGAACACGCTCAGCAAGCACCGCATCGTGCCGCGCCTGCGCCAGATCGTGCCGGTGCTGAACACCTGGCTTCTGGCGCTGTCTCTCGCGGCCGCGCCGCTGACGCCGCTCGCGCTTGTCTGGCCGACGCTCTACCTCACCGTGCTGGCGGGGACCTCGGTGGCGGCAGCGATCGGGCTGCGCAGTATCGACGGGCTCTGGGCAGGGCCCGCCCTGGCCGCGATCCACCTGGCCTGGGGGCTCGGTTTCATGCAGCGGATCCTCGGGGGCCGCCGTCTGGCACCCGCTCCGCGACTGCATGCGGGATGATGCGATGACCGAGGCGCCGGCACTCAGCATCGACATCTGCCTGTGCACCTTCCGGCGGCCGCAGCTGGCCGCGACGCTCCGCTCGCTGCAAGCGCTCCGGCGGCCTGCCGGGCTGCGACGGCTGCGCGTCATCGTCGCCGACAACGACACAACCGCGAGCGCCCGCGATCTCGTGGCCGGCTTCGACAGCCCGGCGCTGCCGGTTCTTTACATCCATGCGCCCGAGCGCAACATCTCGGTGGCGCGCAATGCCTGCCTCGATCACGCGAGCGCCGATCTGGTGGCCTGGATAGACGATGACGAGACAGCCGATCCGGCCTGGCTCCTGCAACTGCTCGCCACCGCCCGGCAGGACCGCCGCGATGCGGTCTTCGGCCCGGCGATCGCGCGCTATCCCGACGGCGCCCCGAGCCACATGGTGAAGGGCGACTTTCACTCCAACCGGCCCGTGCGGCGCGGCGGCGTGGTGCAGACCGGTCACACCTGCAACGCGCTCGTCGATCTGCGCAATCCGGCTTTCCGGGCCCTGCGCTTCGACCTCGCGAAGGGACGGACCGGAGGCGAGGATACCGACTACTTCCACCGCCTCTGGGCACTTGGCGCCAGCCTCGGCATCTGCGAGACCGCCGAAGTCTACGAGGAGGTCGCCCCGGCCCGGCTCCGGCCCGGCTGGATCATCCGCCGCAGCTTCAACGCCGGCAATGTCTTCGGCGGGATGGCGCGCCGCGGGGCAGGGGCAGTCAGGGTCGTGAGCCTCGTCGGCCTTGCCGGTCTCAAGGCCGGCTACTGCTTTGCGGTCGCCGCGCTCAATGTGGCATCGCCGACGAAGCGGCTCTGGTGGGCGCGGCGCGGAGTGATGCATGTCGGCGTCGCCGCCGGGCTGATGCGCGTCACGCCGAAGGCGCAGTACTGATCCCGCAGCGCGCAGCGGGCGGCGATCCCGGCTGCCTCCCGGCAAGCGCGTCGGCGACAAGGGATGCGAGTGTCCCGCGCGGTTCGAGGAAGGTCTCCTCCGGCAGTGCGAGGAGCCGGCTCCGGGCCGCGTCGAGCGGCGCGCGATCGGCAAGGAGCGCGGCGACGAGGGCCGGCAGGCTCCGTTCGAGCGGCTCCGGAAGCGTCAGGCCACAGGCGCGCCCGGCGATCCATCCGCCGGTCTGGGACGCGGCGGGCGCAATCGGCGGGCAGCCAAACCAGCCGCCCTCGTAGAGCCGGTTCGGCAACAGCCATTCGGAATTCTTGCCCGCATCCATGAAGTCGCCGGCCCAGACGGCATCGACCCCGTCGTAGATCTCAGCGAGCTCGTCGGGCCAGCGATACCTTCCGCCGTAGGAAAGGCCGGGGGTCGAGGCGACGATGCGATCGAAGTCGGGGATTTCGGCAGTGGCAGGGTAGCCGCGCAGCACGATCTCGACCGCCCCGCGATGCTCCCGGGCGAGCGCCGCAAGCAGCGCGAGCGAGCGTGCGCAGCGCAGATTTCCGAACCAGCCGATCCTGAGCCTGCCCGCCAAGGAGGGTGCCGCGGCGCAGGGCCTCGGCCCCGGCGCCGCCTGCAGGCGGTTCTCGACCAGCCGTCCCCCGCGGGCAGTCGGATGGAACGGCGCGAAATGCCGCTCGAGAAAGGCCGGCGACGAGACCCAGAACCCCGCGCACCGGCCGAGGGCGCGGCTTTCGATCCCGCGAAAGACATGCCCGATGGCGTCGTCTCGCGCGACCAGCCGATGGATGTCGAGGCATTCGTAGATGACCGGTGTCGCCTGCCGGGCGCGCCGCCGCGCGGCAAGCGCGACCAAGAGCATGTCGAGGTTGCGCGCGACGATCACGTCGGCATGGCCGAGCGCCGCCCCCTGTGCCCGCCGTGCCGCGCGCGCAATCGCGAGGGCGCGATGCAGGTAGCGGTTGTCATGGGTCTGTCCGAGGTCGGCCACGACCCAGTCCGGCCGGTCGCCTTCGGCGCGGTGCATCGCGAATCCGGCAACCGTCATCCCGTCGCGCCTGAAGCCCGCGACCCGGCGCCGGATCGCCGCATCGCCCCAGTCATGGGCGAAATAGGCGACGGTCGGTCCGTGATCGGGGTCAGGCTGCGGCATGGCCGGGCGCCTTCGCCATGAGCGCGCGCGCCCGGTCGTAGAGTGCCTGATCGGAGGCGCACATGACCCGCAGCCGGTCGATCTGCTCCGCCGTCAGCCGCGCCTCGCCGCCTTTGGCCTCGTTGTAGCGGTGCAGCACCAGCCGGGCGCCGAAGACTGCCTCGAAGCGCCTGACGAGCCCCTCGACATCCTCCAGAAAGCCGATCAGCGAAAAGAGCTCGAGTGCCGAGAGCGCGCGGTCGAGTGCTGCCGGCTCTTGCTCTGCGGCGATGCGGTTCTGGCCCGAGAGATAGCGCAGGAAGGTGGTGCTGTGCGCCCGTGCGATAGGACTTGCGAGCCAGACCTCGGGGTCGGGATCGGCGATTCCGGCGACCACGGCCATGCGGTAGTTCGAGATCGCCCGCGCAACCGGATCGCGCATGATGGTGAGAAGCTTGTAGCGGCCGACGAACTGCGTCCGCAGACGCTCGCTCAAGAGCACGTGACCGGCGATGAGATGGGAGTCCCAGCAGCAATGGGCGGTCAGGATCCGCTCGCGCAGATCGAACGTCAGGTCGCCGAATTCGAGGTCGTCGTGGCATTTCCAGGCATCGTCGAGGCCAAATTCGAGAATTGCCGCGGCGCGCCGGGTCGAGACCGCGTCGATCACGCCGATGCGCTTGTGCATCGGAACCGTGGCGTAGAGCGCCTCCGAGAGCGAGGTGCCGCCGCATTTCGGCAGGTGCAGGTAGATCGCCGGATGGCGCAGGCCTGAACCGAAGAGCGAGCGGCGAAAGCGCCCGGAATAGATGCGCGACCGCCGAGTGGTGCGGTCGCGGTCGGGTTCGTGAAGGGTCATGTTCGGGTCTCGGAACTGGCGCTCGGATCAGGGTCTGACTAGGTTCGAAAAGTGGCGAGAATACGTCAAAAGAGCCGATTGTCGTTGAAATCGATACACAAGTTCGCGCGACACTGTCGAACGGACGCTCAACCCCGGGAAGACCGGTGGAGCCCTGGCCGAAGCGCGGCCCGGCGAGCTTGAAGCGCTCGGCTCTGCGCAGCTTCGGCACTCCGTTTGCCAGGGCATCGCGCCCGACCGAAGCCTCGCCGGGCCCCGGTCCGCCGATGCCCTGCGTGGCGAGCAGTTCGATCGCCGCCCGGCACGCTCGATCCAGCCTTCGAGCGGCGCGTCGAATCGGCTCAGGTCGTTCGCCGCTGCAGGCCGCGGTGGCATGGTTCAGCATCGTGATCGGCAGCCCGGTGATCCTGGCGACGCCGCCGACGGCACCAGGCCCGCGCCGGCGCGTCTGGCCGCGAAGGGGGGGCCGGCGGCCCCGGGCCGCGATCATGCCACAGGCAGTCTGACGGCCGCCCTTCGCCCGCGCCCTCATTGGCCGGAAAGGGAGGGTAAGGAGGGTGAGAACGGGACCGCGCCGACCGGCTTCGAAGAGGGCGTTGCGGGCGCTTCGGAAACTGTCGCGCTGTTTCAGGAAGACCGGGGCGCCCTGAGGCGGGTCCGGCACTGGTTGAACCAGACACCGTCCACCGCGCCGATGGTCGTTCTCCCGGTCTCGCGGGTGGTCTTCGCGATCCTGTCGCGGACCTTCGTCCGCGCCACGACCATGGCGACGGTCGTGCCGCAGATCGCCATCCTCGGCATCATCGGCTGCGCCCGGACCCGGGTGATCCTGACCGCCGGCATCGACCTTTCTGTCGGCGCGATCGCGGTCCTCTCCTCGGTCCTCATGGGCCAGCCGACCTTTCGCCATGGCATCCCCGCGCCGGCAGCGATCGTCCCCGGGCGCGCTCTCGGCACCGCGATGGGGGCGATCGACGGCCTTCTCGTTTCGGCCTGAAACCGCCCCCCTTCATCGTCACGCTCGGCACCGGGCAGATATTCCCCGTCGAACGTCATCTTCCCGGCGAGCGAGCCGATCCGGAGCCAGGCATCGCCGAACAGGCGCCCGCGTTCCAGTTCCGGGGCAACGCGATCCAGCCGGGCGGGACCAAGGTGCTCTCTGCCGACTTTCCGTTGATCGTTGTTGTCGCCGAGATGGCCTTTGGCCCGCGCCACAGCGCCCGGGGGCGCCATGTCTATGCGCTGACCGGGCTCTTCCGCGCCTTCACCGGCATCCTCGCGTTGGCTCTGCGTGATCCGGCCCCGTGACGACACGATGTCGGATGCAGTGGCGTTCATGACCGGAGCGAAGGAAGCGCCCGCCGGGGCCATCGCTGCCCCAAGGCGTCCCCGGATCATTTCGCGGGCGAGCCCCGCCACGGCCCCGCGCCGATTTGTCTCCCTCACCTGACCCTCCTCGCGGTTGTGCCGGACCGCGCCTGTGCTAGTCTCGCAGCCGGACGGCACAGGCGTCCCGCCCGGGCCCTGACCGCATCCAGGCGCAGGAGGAGATCTTGTCAGTTGGTCTGGCGCGGGTGACCGCGGTCCGCGGTCCGGTCGTCGAACTCGTCAGCGACACGGGCCTGCCGGAGATCAATGACGCGGTG
The DNA here is from genome assembly GCA_020637635.1 of Albidovulum sp. Lineage (GTDB taxonomy): Bacteria > Pseudomonadota > Alphaproteobacteria > Rhodobacterales > Rhodobacteraceae > Albidovulum. Next base: position 476,613 of record JACKKB010000002.1, on the reverse strand, counting down.
ATCGTCGATCCGGAAGGCGCGGCGATCGCCTGCGAGGTGCAGTCGCATGTCGACGCGCACCGGTTCCGTGCCATCGCGCTGCAACCGACACAGGGCCTGTCGCGTCTCATGACCGCGCAGATGACGGGCGCTCCGCTTTCCGTGCCTGTCGGACCCGCCGTGCTCGGCCGGCTCATCGACGTCGCCGGGCGGGTCGGCGACGGTGGCCCGGCGCTGCCCGCCGACACGCCGCGCCGCGCCATCCATCAGCAGCCCCCGCCGCTCGCCGGCCGGCGCGCCGGGGTGAAGCTCTTCTCGACCGGCATCAAGGTGCTCGACCTGCTCGCGCCGCTCGCGCTCGGCGGAAAGGCCGCGATGTTCGGCGGCGCCGGCGTCGGCAAGACCGTTCTCGTGACCGAGCTCATCCACGCAACCGTCGTCGATTATGACGGAGTTTCGGTCTTTGCCGGCGTCGGTGAGCGGTCGCGCGAGGGCCACGAGATGCTGCACGACATGCAGAATTACGGTGTGCTCGACAGGACGGTGCTGGTCTTCGGCCAGATGAACGAGCCGCCCGGCGCGCGTTGGCGGGTGCCGATGACCGCGCTGACGCTCGCCGAACATCTGCGCGACGTGCAGGGGCAGAACGTGCTCCTGCTGATGGACAACGCCTTCCGCTTCTGTCAGGCGGGCGCCGAGGTGTCCGGTCTTCTCGGCCGGATGCCCTCGCGCGCCGGCTACCAACCGACGCTCGCGACCGAGGTCGCCGCCCTGCAGGAACGCATCACCTCCTCGGACACCGCCTCTGTGACCGCGATCGAGGCGGTCTATGTCCCGGCCGACGATTTCACCGATCCCGCGGTCGCCGCGCTCAGCGCCCATATGGACTGCAACGTGGTCCTCTCGCGCGATCTTGCGGCGGAGGGGATCTATCCTGCGGTCGATCCCCTGCGCACGACCTCGGTCCTGCTCGATCCGGCCATCGTCGGCGAGGATCACGCCCGAACCGCCGCAGCGGTGCGCGAACTGATCCAGCACTACAGCGAGATGCGCGACGTCATCGCGCTTCTGGGCGTCGAGGAACTGAGCCGCGACGAACAGCGGCTCGTGGCGCGCGCGCGCCGGCTGCAGAGGTTCCTGACCCAGCCCTTCTTCGTCGCCGCGGCCTTCACCGGGATGGCCGGCCGCAGCGTGCCGATCGAAGCGACGATCGAGGGCTGCCGCGCGATCCTCTCTGGCGAATGCGACAGTTGGGACGAATCCGCGTTCTACATGATCGGCACGCTCGAAGAGGCGCGCGCCCGCGTAGAAGCCGCGCGAAAGGTGCCGGCATGAGCGGCCTGCACCTGACCGTGACGACCCCGCTCGAAATCGTCGTCGACGAGGCTGCCGTGACGATGGTCCGCGCCGGAGATGCCAGCGGCGAATTCGGTGTGCTTCCGGGGCACGCCGATTTCCTGACCGTGATTGATGCGGGCGTCCTGCGCTGGCGCGGTGCGACGTCGATCTGGCGCTACTGCGCGCTGCGCGGCGCCATCTTCTCCGTGAGCGCCGGGCGGGACCTTCGCGTCGCCTGCCGCGAGGCGATCCTCGGCGAGGATCTGGCGAGCCTCGAGGCGCGCGTTGCCGAGGCCCGGGTTGAGGCCCGCGATGCGGCCCGCCGCACCCACTCGCGCGACATCCGGCTCCATGCGCACGCAATCCGCCATCTGATGCGCGAACTTGCGGCGGGCGGCGATACGCTCGGCCTCGGCATGGAGGGCGATCCGTGACCCCACTTCCTTCGCCGCCTCGGTCGCCGTCTGCATCGCCTTCTGCATCGCCGCCCCCCCCCGAGGACGCTCGCGAACCGACGCGGGACCGCACCGAAGAGGCGGCACGCCGCGCCGAGGCGCGCGATCGCGCCGGTCGGGCCGATCCCGAACCCTCGCTGGCGCGCCGCTTCGGCCAGATCGGCATTCTTGGCTGGATCATCGTTCTGCCGACGCTGGGCGGCACGGTGCTCGGCCATTGGCTCGACCTGCGGCTCGGTGGCGGCATCACCCTCGCGGCCGCGCTTCTCGTGATCGGGGCGGCGCTCGGCTTCTGGCTTGCATTGCGATGGATACGCGATCAATGAGCCTGCCAGATCCCGCCACGCTCCTGCTCACGCTCGCCGCCACCCTTGCGGGGCTGGGCACCGGCTGGTTCCATTTTGCAAGTCTCGCGCGTATCGCCGAGATGATCGTGGCCGGCCGGATCGCCGCGATCTGGTTGCAGATCGCGCGGCTCGTACTCATCGCGGCGCTGCTCTGGCTATGCGCCCGGGGCGGCGCTCTGGTCCTGATCGCCGGAGCGGTCGGCATCCTGGCCGGCAGGTCCGTGGCGCTGCGGCGGGCCGGCAGATGATCGATACCCCTCTTTCCGCCGCGCCGGCCTTCACGCTTGGTCCCGTCACCGTGACCTGGCCCGTGGTGACGACATGGGGTATCATGGCGGCGATGGCGTTCGCCGCCGCCCTCGCCACGCGCCGCCTGGCGCTGAAGCCCACCACTTCGCAGGCGGTCCTGGAACTCGTGGTCACGACACTCGACGGTGAAATCCGCGCCACCGTCGCGGGCGATCCGGGACGTTTCCGCACGCTTGTCGGCACGCTTCTCCTCTTCATCCTGGTCGCCAACTGGTCCTCGCTCATCCCCGGCGTCGAGCCGCCGACCGCGCATCTGGAAACCGATGCTGCGCTGGCCGCAATCGTCTTCGCCGCCGGCATCTGCTGGGGCATCCGCGAACGCGGCCCGGCCGGCTGGCTGGGAGGATTCGCGCGACCGAGCTGGGTGATGATCCCCCTGAACCTCGTCGAACAGGTGACACGGCACTTCTCGCTCATGGTCCGGCTCTTCGGCAATGTGATGAGCGGGGTCTTCGTGGTCGGCATCGTGCTCACGCTCGCGGGGCTTCTGGTGCCGATCCCGCTCATGGCACTCGATCTTCTGACCGGCGCCGTGCAGGCCTATATCTTCGCCACGCTGGCGCTGGTCTTCATCGGCTCGGCCGTGAGCGGCGAACATAATGCCGACCACCCCCCCCGACACTCCCATGGCCAAGGACCAAACGCATGACTGACCTCATCCAGATCATCAGCATCTTCTCGGCGGCCTTCGCAGTCTCCTTCGGCGCGCTTGGCCCGGCACTGGCCGAAGGACGCGCCGTGACCGCCGCGCTCGAGGCGATCGCCCGACAGCCCGAGGCCGCCGGAACCATCTCGCGGACCCTCTTCGTCGGCCTGGCGATGATCGAGACGACGGCGATCTACTGCCTGGTCATCGCGCTCCTGCTGCTCTTCGCCAATCCCTTCGTGCAATGACTTTCGACTGGGTCACCTTCGCCTTCCAGCTCGTGAACGTGCTGGTGCTCCTGGCGATCCTGCGGCACTTCCTGTTCCGCCCCGTCGCCGCGGTGATCGCCCGCCGGCAGGCCGAGACCGAGGCGACGCTGAAGGCCGCGACCGATGCCAGGGCTGCCGCGGACGCCGCGATGGCGCGCGCGCGGGCAGAGAGCGACGCCACCCAGGCGGCGCGCCACGACCTGCTCGTGAAAGCACAGGGCGAGGCCAGGACCGAAACCGACGCCTTGCTCGACAAGGCCCGCGATGAGGCCGCCCGCATCGTCGCCGGGGGCAAGGCGCAGGCGAAGCGTGAGAGCGCTCGTGCCGCCGCCGAGACCCTCGCCCTGGCGCGCGACCTTGCGGCCGCCGTCGCACGCCGGGCGCTTGCCGCGCAGCCGGCCGGGCTCGCCGGCTATGCGGAGCGGCTCGCCGCATCCCTCTGGGCGCTTACGCCCGGCGAGCGCGCCGCGCTGCTGCAGGGCGACGGGCTGCGGATCGTGACGCCCCGGCCGCTTTCCGCGCGCGACCGAACCGCCGTGACCAGGGCGCTTGCGCCCTTCGGCGTCAAGCCGGCCGAGACGACCGATCCCGCGCTCATCGCCGGGCTTGAACTGCGCTCCGCGAACGGCGCGATCCGCAATTCCCTCGCCCATGACCTCGACCGGATAGCGGAGGCGATGCGCGATGAGCGGGGATGACGCCGGGCTCGAACGGCTGCGCGGCCGGATCGCGGAGGCCAGGCTCGGCGCCGCGCTCGAGGAGACGGGCACGATCCTCGCGCTCGCCGACGGGCTGGCCGAGGTGGGTGGCCTTCAGGGGGCCGAACTGAACGAGATCGTGATCTTCGTGACCGGCGCACGCGGCTTTGTCCTGACGCTCGAGGAGGATCGCCTGCACGCTGCCTTTCTCGATCCGCCCGACGGGGTCGAGGCCGGCAGCAGCGTCGCGCGGAGCGGGCACATCGCCTCGGTTCCGGTCGGCGAGGCCTTGCTGGGTCGCGTGCTCGATCCGCTCGGACGCCCGCTCGACGAGGCGCCGGCCCCCGGATGCACCGAGACCCTTCCGGCCGAGCGTCCGGCTCCGGCGATCATCGAGCGCGACTTCGTTTCGGAACCGCTCGAGACCGGGCTCCTGGTGGTCGATGCCCTCTTCGCCGTCGGTCGCGGCCAGCGCGAACTCATCATCGGCGAGCGGCAGACCGGCAAGACCTCGATCGCCGTCGACGCGATCATCAACCAGGCCACGAGCGGGGTGATCTGCATCTATGTCGCCATCGGCCAGCGCATGTCCGCGGTGCGCCGGGTGATCGAGGCGGTTCGCAGCCGCGGCCGCATGGAACGGACGATCTTCGTCGTCGCCGAGGCCACCGCCGCGCCCGGCCTGCGCTGGCTCGCCCCCTTCGCCGCGACCTCGATGGCGGAGTGGTTCCGCGACAAGGGCCAGCATGTCCTCATCGTCTACGACGACCTGACCAAGCACGCCGAGACTCACCGCGAGATCGCGCTGCTGTCGCGGCAGCCGCCGGGGCGCGAGGCCTATCCGGGCGACATTTTCTATCTGCATGCCCGCCTTCTCGAACGCGCGGCCCGGATGTCGGCGGCGCGGGGCGGCGGTTCGCTGACCGCCCTGCCGATCGCCGAGATCGAGGCGGGGAACCTCTCGGCCTATATCCCGACCAACCTCATCTCCATCTCCGACGGCCAGCTCGTCACCTCGCAGGGGCTTTTCGCCGCCAACCAGCGTCCGGCCGTCGACATCGGGCTGTCGGTCAGCCGTGTCGGCGGCAAGGCCCAGTGGGGGGCGATGAAGGCGGTCGCGGGGCGGCTCCGGCTCGACTATGCGCAATACCTGGAAATGAAGATGTTCTCGCGCTTCGGCGGCATGGGCGACGCCGCCCTGAAAACCCGGATGGCGCGCGGCGAGCGGATCGCGGAGCTGCTCGCGCAGCCGCGCTTCGCGCCCCTGGCGGTGCTGACCCAGATCGCGCTTCTGGCCGCCCTGAACGAGGGCCTACTCGACGCCGCGGACCCCGCGCGGCTGCCTGCGCTGAAGGCGGCGCTGCCGCCGCTCATCGCGGCCGAGCCGCGGCTGGCGGCCCTGCGCGCCGCTCCGAGCGCGCTCGATGACGCCACCAGGGCCGTCCTGCTCGACGTGGCGCGCAGCGCGCTTGGCCGATGACGGACCGCCCCGAACAGGTTCAGCGCCGCATGGCCGGTCTCGACGAGATCGGCCAGGTCGTGGGGGCGCTGCGGGCCATCGCCGCGGCCCAGGCCTCGGCGACCCGCGGCATGGGCGGCGCGATCGCAACCTATAGCGCAACCATCGCCAGCGCGCTCGGGACCATCGTCGCCGCGGCGGGTCCGGCGCCTGCGCCGCGGGGGCCGGGGCTCCTTCTCGTCGTCGGTGCCGCGCAGGGTTTCTCCGGTGCCTATCCGGCGCGCATCGCCGAGGCGCTGCGGGATCTCGGCGACCATGGCGCGGGCGTCGTCGCGGTCGGTCGCAGGACGGTGGCGATGCTCGAGGACAGCGGTTGCGCCCTTCAGTGGTCGGCCGATCTTCCCGGCCATCCGGCGGGGGTGCCCGCACTGGCCGGCGAGATCGCCGATAGGTTGATCGGGCTGAGCGCCGCGTTCCCCGGCCCGATCCGCGCGCTGCTCGGCGCCCCGCGCGCGGAGCGCGGGGCCGAACTGCGGCGTATGTTTCCACCCGATCCGGACGGCAGCGACACCGCCGCGGCGCTGCCTTTGACCACCATGCCGCTCACCGATCTCATGACCGGTCTTCTGCAGGAGGCGCTCTTTGCCGCCGTCGCGCTCGCGCTCATGCAGGGCATGGCGGCCGAGGCCGAGGCGCGTGTCGAGGCGATGGCCCGCGCCCAGACCAACCTCCGCGCGCGCCGAACCGAGGTCGAGCAGAGCTATCTGCGCGCCCGTCAGGAGCAGATGACGACCGAGGTCATCGAACTGACCGTGGCGCGCGTCCGGGCCTGATCGTCGCGGTAGAGGCCGCTAGCTGCCGGCGTCCGTCGCGTCGTCATAGGCGCGCTCATCCGCCGGCGTCTGCGCGATCTCGCTGCGCAAACGCGCCAGAAGCTCCGCCTCGGCACTGTTGAGCCTCTGCTTCGGATTCCAGACCAGAAAGACCTCGATCGCGGGCGGATCGCTGTAGGGCGGCAGGCGCCAGAGCCGGCCCTCGGCCACGTCCTCCGCGGCGATATGGAGCGGCAGCGGGCCGATACCCATGCCGACCCAGATCATCCAGCGGACCTCTTCGAGATTGACCGAAGTGCCAACCACGCGATCGTCGAGCTGCGCCGCACGCCGCATTTCAGTGACGGGCTGCAACGCATCGCCGACCCGGTCGGTGCGGAACGATACGCTCGGCAGACCGGCAAGATCGCCGAGCTTCACGCCGCGCTGCCCGAACAGCGGATGCGTCGGCCCGCAGAAGAGCCCGAAGGACTCGCGGTAGAGCACCTCCGCCTCGAGCCCGGGCGGAAGCGCGCTCACCAGGCAGACCGCGAAACTCGCCTTGCGCGCCTGCACCGCGCCGATCGCCGTGCGGCTGGCAATTACCTCGATGTCGAAGGTCGCGGCCGGATGGTCGCGGTGAAAGCCCGCGATCACGCGATCGAAATGCGGGCTGATCACATGGCTCGCCATCGCGATCGTCACCGGGCCGGAGGCCTGCCCCTCGACCTCGGTCACCGCGTCGCTCAGCCTGAGAACGGCGGCGCGCACCTCCTCGGCCTCGACCCGCAGCCGCTCGCCCGCGGGGGTCAGCCGGAAATGGCCGGGCCGGCGCTCGACGAGGGTCGCGCCGAGCCGCGCCTCGAGCCGTTTCAGCGCCGAGGAGACAGACGGCTGCTTGAGGCTCAGCAACGCAGCCGCGCCGGTGATCGAACCGGCCTCGGCAATCGCGAGGAAGACCCGGAGCAGGTTCCAGTCGAGGTCGCGGACCAGGCGTTCCGCGGGCGAGAGACGGGCCATGGTGCATAGATCCAGGGAATGAATTGCATTCCAATTATCTATTTGATCTATCACCCCCCTGCCGTCCAGTCTTTTAGGTGAAGGATGGAGAGTCGCATGGACGAACTGAGAAACGCGCGGTCTCATCTGTTCTACCAGACCGACCACAGACGTCCGGTGCTCGACCGTGCCGAAGGCGTCTACATGTGGGACACCGAGGGCAACCGGTTCATCGACGGTTCCTCGGGTGCGATGGTCTGCAACATCGGCCATTCCAATCCGCAGGTGCTCGAGGCCATGCGCCGGCAGATGGAACGGTCGACCTTCGGCTATCGTCTGCACTTCGTCACCGAACCGGGCGAGCATCTGGCGGCCAAGCTGTCCGATCTGGCGTGGCCGGGCATGGACCGGGTGTTCTTCGTCTCCGGCGGTTCCGAGGCGGTGGAATCAGCGCTGAAGCTGGCGCGGCAATATGCCGTGGCGACGGGCGCAGGCAGCCGCTGGAAGGTGATTTCGCGCTATCCATCCTACCATGGCTGCACCCTCGGCGCGCTCGCTGTCTCGGGCTACGATCCGCTCGTCGATCCGTTCCGGCCGATGATGCAGATGATGCCCAAGGTGCCGGCGCCGCGGGCCTGGCTCGACGGGCTCGACCCTTCCGACCCGGCTACCGGCGACCACTACGCCGCACTACTCGAGGCGAAGATCGAGGAGGAGGGGCCGGAAAGCGTGCTTGCCTTCATCCTTGAGCCCATCGGCGGCGCCTCGACCGGCGCACTGGTTCCGCCGGCTGGCTACATGGAGGCGGTGCGCGCGGTCTGCGACCGTCATGGAGTGCTTCTCATCCATGACGAGGTGATGTCGGGGGGCGGCCGCACGGGGCGGTACTTCGGTGGCCAGAACTGGGCGGCGGCGCCCGATATCCTTGCCATCTCAAAGGGTCTTGGCGCCGGCTACGTGCCGCTCGGCGCCATTGTCGCGCGTGGCGACATCGTCGATGCGCTCCTCGCCTCGGGCGGCTTCAACCACGGCTTCACCTATGCCGGCAACCCGCTCGCCTGCGCCGCCGGCCTTGCCGTGATCGCGGAGATGGAACGGCAGGGGATGATGGCCAACGCTGTCAGCACCGGCGCGCTGCTCAAGGCGGGACTCGCGGCGTTGCAGGGCCGCTATCCCTTCATCGGCGAGGTCCGCGGGATGGGCATGCTCCTGGCCATCGAACTGGTGGCCGACCGCGACACCCGGGAACCCCTGCCGGCCGCGCTCAAGGCCTACGACCGGCTTACCGAAGAGGCCTATGCCCGCGGGCTCATCGTCTATCCGCGCCGCTCGCGCGGCGGCTATTCCGGCGATCACGTGATCGTGGCGCCGCCGCTGATCACGACGCCCGCGGAGGTCGACGAGATCATCGCCAGGCTCGACGCCGCGCTTGCCGCCTTCGCCGCCGATTGCGGCCTGCCCGCATCGGCCGGCTGAGATGGCCCGCGGTGCACCCCGGCCGAGGCCGACCCGATGAAGACCGAGCGCCGCCGTCTCGCTGTCGCCGCGCCGGGAACCACCCGCGAGATCGCCTGCCTGCGCTATGGCGGTGGCGGGACGGGCCCCGTGGTCTACCTGCAGGCGGGGCTTCATGCCGACGAGATGCCGGGCGTTCTGGTGCTCCAGCATCTGCTCCCGCTTCTCGACCGGGCCGAAGCCGAGGGCCGGCTGCGAGGCGAGGTGAGGGTGGTTCCCGCCGCCAATCCGATCGGCCTGGCGCAATGGACCTTCCAGCGCCCGCTGGGGCGTCAGGAGGCCGAGAGCCTGCACAATTTCAACCGCGGCTTCCCCGATCTCGCGGTGCTCGCGGGCGAGCGGATCGAACCGCGTCTCGGCGCCGATCCGGCGGCCAACGCCCGCGCGATCCGAAGCGCCTTCCGCGAGGTCGTCGCCGAGGAGATCGCCCGTGCGCGGACCGAGATGATCGAGCTGCAGCTCGCGCTCCTTTCCTGGTCCTGCGACGCCGACGTGGTGCTCGACCTGCATTGCGATCACTTCGCCGTCCTGCATCTCTATGCCAGCCCCGAGCGCCCGGAGATCACGAGCCTGCTCTGCCGCTCGATCGGGGCCGAGCTTGCGCTGATCGAGGCGGTCTCGGGCGGCAATGCTTTCGACGAGGCGCACACCGCCCCGTGGAAGCAGCTGCGCGACCGCTTCGCCGGCCGCTTCCCGATTCCCGCTCCCTGCTTCTCGGCGACGCTCGAATACCGCGGCCAGTTTGACGTCGACGACGCGACCGCGGGCGCGGATGCGGCCAATCTCATGACCTTCCTCGCCGCGCTGGGAGCGCTCGAGGGGCACGGCGAGCGTCCGGCCCATCCCGACGCGCCGACCCTGCCGCTCGGCGGCGCCGCCGAGGTCTTCGCGCCGCATGCCGGCGTGGTGACATGGGCAGCGCCGCCCGGCGCGACGGTGCGCGAGGGCGACATCATCGCCCATGTCACCGATCCTCTCGACCGCCAGCGCACGCCGGTCCTCGCGCCGGTTGCCGGCATCCTCTTCCGCCAGGAACTCTGGCGCCCCTGCCTGAGGGGCGCGAGCCTCGCCCATGTCGCCGGAGACCGGATCGTGCGGCAAGGGCATCTCTTGTCCAACTAGACCCATGCACATCAGCCAACCAAAGGGAGCAACACGATGAGACGGCATCTCGCAATCACGCTCGGCGGGCTCATGCTCGCGGCATCGCTGGCCCTTTCCGGTCCGGCGACTGCCGACGACACGCTCGACCGCGGCATCGGTTCGGAATGGTCCTCGCTCGATCCGCAGGTGAACTTCGATGCCGCCGCAGGATGGATCCAGTCGGACGCCTACGAGGGGCTCGTGAACTTCGACGGAAGCGGCAAGGTGATCCCCGGCGCGGCCGAGAGCTGGGATATCAGCGCCGACGGCAAGACCTATGTGTTCCACCTGCGCGATGGCCTGAAATGGTCGAACGGCGACCCGCTCGTGGCACAGGACTTCGTGAACGCGGTGCTGCGCACGCTGAACCCCGATACCGCCTCGGAAAAGGGTTACTACTTCTACTCGGTCATCAAGGTGAAGGGCGCCGAGGCGCTTGCCAACGGCGAGACCAAGGATGCGACGACGCTCGGCATGACGGCGCCGGACGACCGCACCGTGGTGATCGAGATGGAAACGCCGAATCCGCACATGCTCGACCTCATGGGCGCATTCCAGCTCGCCCCGCTCCATAGCCCGAGCTTCGAGGCCATGGGCGCAGGGGTCTTCATCGACCCCGCGCATGTGGTCTCGAACGGCGCCTACATCATCAAGGAGGTCGTGCCGCAGAGCCATGTCCTGCTGGAGCGGAACCCGAACTACTGGGATGCCGCCAACGTCAAGATCCCGTTCGTGAAGTATCACGTGACCGAGGACGTCAATACCGAACTGAAGCGCTATCAGGCCGGCGAGATCGACATCACCTACGACATTCCGGTGAACCAGATCGCGGCGTTGCAGGAGAGCATTCCCGATCAGGTCTCGATCTCGCCCTCGACCGAGGTGACCTACTACAGCTTCAACCTCAAGCGCCCGCCGCTCGACAACATCGACGTTCGCCGCGCGCTGTCGCTGGCGATCGACCGCGAGACGCTCGAGGGCAAGATCGTCAAGGGTGGCGCCGTGCCGACCTATTCCTTCGCCGGAGGCTTCGATCCTGACTATCACGGCCCCCAGATCGCCGAGGCCGGCATGAGCCAGGCCGAGCGCGAGGCCGCCGCGAAGGACCTCTTTGCCAAGGCCGGCTACGGGCCGGACAATCCGCTGAAGCTGAACATCGTCACCACCGTCGCCGAGGACCGGATCCGGCTTGCACAGGGCGTGGCGCTCATGTGGAAGAAGGTGCTGGGTGTCGACGCGCAGGTCGACTCGATGGAGCGCAAGGCCTGGCTGGACGCTTTCTACGCCGGCGGCTGGGACGTCTTCGCCGACGATCTCGTCGGCGACTTCGCCGGGCCGGAGACCTTCCTCGCCTACATGCGCCCCTCGGCGGATTCCGGCTACAACTGGGTGAAGCCGGAATACGACGCCGCCATGGATGCCGCGGCCGAGGAGGCGGATCCGGCGAAGCGCAACGAAAAGCTGGCGGTGGCCGAGAAGATCCTGCTCGACGACTACATCTTCGCGCCGATCGCGATCGAGCCGGTGCGCCATCTCGTCAGCCCGCATGTGAAGGGCTGGGCGACCTCGCCCGCGGGTTACAACAATTCGCAGTTCCTGTCGCTCGAATGACCGGAAGGCGCGGGCGCTCCGGTGCCCGCGCCACGACGACTTCCTGGGGGTGACATGCTGCGATTCATCGGCAGAAGGGTCTGGGACGGCGGGCTGACGCTCGCGGCGCTGGTGACGCTGACCTTCTTCGTCATGCGTCTGGCACCCGGCGGGCCCTTTTCCAAGTCGCGCAAGATCAGCCCCGAGATCCTGGCCAACATCCAGAAGACCTATCACCTGGACGAGCCGGTCTGGATGCAGTTCGGCCGCTACGTCAAGGGGCTCGTGACCTTCGACCTCGGCCCGTCGACGCGGTTTCGCGACTACACCGTCGGCGACATGATCTCGGCGGGCCTGCCCTGGTCGGTCACGATCGGCATCTGGGCCATCATCGTCGCGACGCTCATCGGCGTGGCACTGGGCGTCGCGGGGGCGATGCGGCGCAATTCGGCGGCCGACTACGTGGCCGGCATCGTCGGCGTCGTCGGCGTGGCGGTGCCGATCTTCGTGATCGGGCCGCTCCTGCAATCGGTCTTCGCCCTCAGGCTCGGCTGGGTGCCGGTGGGCGGCATCGGCGCCGGCTGGCGCGCGCTGGTCCTGCCGATCCTCGTCCTGGCCCTGCCGAACGTGGCCTACATCTCGCGCCTCACGCGCTCCTCGATGATCGAGACGCTGCGCGAGAACTACGTGCGCACCGCGCGCGCGAAGGGTGTCGGCGCGGCGCGCATGGTGCGCCGCCACGTGCTGAAGGGGACGCTGCTGCCGGTCATCGCCTATCTCGGCCCGGCGACGGCCGCGATCATCACCGGTTCGATCCTGATCGAGACGATCTTCGCGCTGCCGGGCATCGGCCGCCACTTCGTCGACGCGGCGCTGAACCGCGACTATCCGCTGGTGATGGGGATCACGCTGCTTTACGGCGCGCTCCTGATCGTGCTCAACATCGCCACCGACCTGATCCGCGCCTGGATCGATCCGAGGTTGCGCAATGGCCGCTGATACCGTCGCCCGCTCGACCCTCGCGCTTCAGTTCGCGCGCTTCCGCCGCAACCGGCTGGCCATCGTCTCGATCTGGCTCCTGGCACTCATCGTCGCCGCCTGTTTCCTCGGCCCCTATGCCTTCCCCTTCACGGGCGAGGATGCGGATTTCGATTTCATCGGCGCGCCGATCGACTTTACCTCGCCGCATCTTTTCGGAACCGACGATTTCGGCCGCGACCTTCTCGTGCGCACGCTCGAGGGCGGGCGGGTCTCGCTTACCATCGGCTTTCTCGGCGCCTTCGTGGCGGGCGTGATCGGCGTTCTCTACGGCGCCGTCGCGGGCTTTGCGGGCGGGCGCACCGACAGCCTGATGATGCGGCTTGTCGAGGTCCTTTACGGCTTTCCCTACGTGATCCTGGTGATCCTTCTCAGCCTCCTGTTCGGCGGCGGCAACACGGCGCTCTTTGCCGCCATCGTCTTCACGCTCTGGCTCACCCCGGCGGTGATCGTCCGGTCGCAGGCCGAAGGGCTCGCCCGTCGCGAATTCGTCGAGGCGGCCCGGGCCGGCGGCATGACCTCAACCGCGATCGTGCTGCGCCACATCGTGCCCAACTGCGCCTCGGTCGTGATCGTGTACGGCAGCCTCCTGGTGCCCGAGGTGATCCTCTCGGAAAGCTTCCTGTCGTTCCTTGGCATCGGCATCAAGGAACCGCAGGCGAGCTGGGGAAACCTGATCCAGACCGGGACCTCGGCGATGTCGACCGATCTCAGGCTCCTGCTCCTGCCGGGTGCGCTGCTGGTCGCGGTGCTTCTTTGCCTCAACTTCATAGCGGACGGGCTGCGCGATGCCTTCGACCCCAATGACCGCTGAGCCCCTCCTCTCGGTGCGCGGGCTCGGCGTGCGCTTCCGCCTGCCGCAGGCCGAAGTGACGGCGGTCGACGGCGTCGACTTCGACCTCGCGCGCGGCGAGGTGCTGGGAATCGTCGGTGAAAGCGGCTCGGGCAAGAGCCAGATCCTCTTCGCGCTGATGGGGCTGCTTGCCGCGAACGGCGGTGCGAGCGGCGAGGCCCGGTTTGGCGGGCGCAACCTCGTCGGGCTCGCCGAGGGCGAGCTCGACCGCGTGCGGGGCTCCGACATCTCGATCGTCTTCCAGGATCCGATGACGGCACTGAACCCCTTCATGCGGATCGGCGACCAGCTGGCCGAGGGCCTCATCGTGCACCGCGGCGCGACGCGGCGCTCGGCATGGGCAGAGGCCGTGGCGATGCTCGACCGGGTCGGCATTCCCGATCCCGCCGCGCGCGCCCGCGCCTATCCGCACCAGTTCTCGGGCGGCATGCGGCAACGGGTGATGATCGCCATGGCGCTCCTGATGCGGCCGGCCATCCTTCTCGCCGACGAGCCGACGACGGCGCTCGACGTGACGATCCAGGCGCAGGTGCTCGACCTCATCGCCGAACTGGCGCGCGACAGCGGCACCGCGGTGATCCTCGTGACCCACGATCTGGGCGTTGTCGCCCGCGCCTGCGACCGCGTCATGGTGCTTTATGGCGGCCAGGTGATGGAGGCCGCGGATGTGGATACGCTCTTCGCCGAACCGCGCCACCCCTACACCCAGGGGCTGCTCGCGGCCATGCCGCGCCTCGGCGGCGAGACGGCGCCGCGGCTCGGCACGATCCCGGGAAGCCCGGGGTCCGACGCCGCGCCCGGTTGCCCCTTCGCGCCGCGCTGCGACAGGCGCCTGCCGCGCTGCACCGTCGAGCGACCCGCGCTCGTTGACCGGCCGCCGCGCCGCATCGCCTGCCATCTGGAGGCCGCCGATGCCGCTTCTTGAGGTCCGCAGGCTCGATGTCGGCTACCTGATCCCGGGCGAGGGGCTTTTCGCGCGCCCGCGCCGGTTGCCGATCGTCCATGACGTCTCCTTCGATCTCGACCCCGGCCGGACGCTCGGCATCGTCGGCGAAAGCGGCTGCGGCAAGTCGACGCTCGGGCGCGCCCTGCTGCGCCTCAACCCGCCGAGCGGCGGCGAAGTCCTCTGGCGCGGCACCGATCTCGCCACGGTTCCGGCCCGCGCGCTCAGGCGGCAGCGGGCGGAGTTCCAGATCATCTTCCAGGACCCGCTCGCGGCGCTTGACCCGCGCATGACCGTCCTGGCCTCGGTCACCCGCCCGCTCGCGACCTTCGCGCCCGGTCTCGGCGCCCGGGCCCGCGAGGAGCGCGGCCGCGCCGCGCTGGAAAAGGTCGGCCTCGGATCTGACTTCGCCGGCCGCTATCCGCACGAATTGTCGGGCGGTCAGGCGCAGCGCGTGGGCATCGCGCGCGCGCTCGTCGGCGATCCGAAGCTCGTCATCTGCGACGAGCCGGTCTCGGCGCTCGACGTCTCGGTCCAGGCGCAGGTGGTGAACCTGCTCATGGACCTGCAGGATCAGCTCGACCTCGCGCTCGTCTTCATCTCGCACAACCTCGCCGTGGTCCGGCAGATGGCGCATGAGGTCATGGTGATGTGCCTCGGCCGGGTCGTGGAGAAGGCCCCGCGCGGCGCATTCTTCGCCGCCCCCCTGCACCCCTATTCGCAGGCGCTGATGGCGGCGGTTCCGGAACCCGATCCGCATCGCGAACGCGCGCGCCGCGGCACCGCCATTGCCGGCGAGGTGCCCTCGGTCCTGACCCCGCCGAGTGGCTGCGTCTTTGCCAGCCGCTGCCCGCGCGCCGAGCCGCGCTGCCATGGCGAACGACCCGCGCTGCGGCCCCTGCAGGGCGGCCGCAGCGCTGCCTGCCATTTCATCGAAGGCACCTCATGACCGCGTCTCCTCTCGCCCGGCTCTGGGCGGCACTGCCCCAGATCAGCCATGTCCATGCCAGCGGCGACGGCCGCTGGGCCTTCTGGTGCTGGGCCGGCGTCACCGAGACCGAAGAGGTCTGGTGCGTCCCGACCGATGGCTCGGGCCGGCCCGAACGGCTCACCCGCGGACAGGATCACTTCCTGATCCGCGATGTGAGCCTCGACGGGATGCGGCTCATCCTCGCGCAGTCGGAACATGCCTGCGAACACGATCACCTGCTGCTGCTCGACCGCCGCGACGGCAGCCTGCGGCAACTGACGCCGACCCAGCGCTCACACTACATCTTCGGCGGGCGTTTCACGGCCGACGAAGCCGCGGTCGTCTTCGCCTCGGACCTCGACCCCCTGACCGGCGAGGTCTTCCAGGGCGTCGGCCTCTGGCGTCTGGAGCTCTCCGGGGGCGGGATCACCTGTCTCGCCCGCGCCGCCTCGCCCTTCGAGAGCGGGCCGCTGCCCTCGCCCTCGCGCCGGCGCTGGCTCTGGACGCGGCACGACCATGCGCCGGGCGGCAGCCAGCTCTGGGTGCTGAACGACGACGGCACCGACCTGCGCGAGGTGCTCAACCTCGGGCCGAGAAACCACCTGCGCGGCGACTGGCTCGACGAAGACCGGATCGCCGTCGTCGCCGATCACGAGGGGCGCGACCGGATCGGCGTGCTCGATATCGCGACGGGTCGCGTCGATTGGCGCGCGGGCGAGCCGGCGCTCTGCCCGCACGAGGTGCTGCCGGGAACCGGCGGCAGCTTCGCCTGCATCACGCACGAGGCGCCGCACAGCCGCGCCGTGATCTTCGACCCCGACTGCACCCACCATGCGCTGCCGAACCTGTCGGGCCGGCGCACGCTGCTTCCCCTTGCCGCGCTACCCGATGGCGGCTGGCTGGCCGAGGCCTACGATGCCGACGCTCCGCACGAACTGCACCGGGTCCTTCCCGACGGGCGCACCGAGACCCTCGTCGCCGCGCCGGCCGAGCCCGCCCGCCGCCATGTGCGCCCCGAGGATTTCCGCTGGCAGGCCGATGACGGCCGGCCCATGCAGGGCTGGCTCTACCGTCCCGCGGGCCGGCCCAAGGGGCTGATCTGCTATGTCCACGGCGGTCCCACATGGCACTCCGAGGATTGGGTGAACCCCAAGATCGGCTTCTGGGTCCAGTCCGGTTTCGCGGTTCTCGACCCGAACTACCGCGGCTCCACCGGCTTTGGCCACGACCACCGCGAGGCGGTGAAGCAGGACGGCTGGGGCGGGCGCGAACAGGCCGACATCCGCGCCGGGATCGAGGCGGCGCTGGCCCGGGGCATCCCCGGCCCGGTGGCCGTCGCCGGCAATTCCTACGGCGGCTTCTCAAGCTGGGTCGCGATCACGCGCCACGCCGACCTGGTGACGGCGGCGATCCCGATGTGCGGCATGTACCGGCTCGACATCGACTATGACGCGACAGAGATGCCCTGGGGCCGCGCCTACAGCGAAGAGATGATGGGCGGCGCACCCGAGGCCGTGCCGGAGAAATACGCCAACGCCTCGCCCGGCAACTTCATCGACCGCATTCGCGGCCACGTGATGATCGTGCACGGGCTCGCCGATTCCAACGTCGGCCCGGAGAACACCCATGCGGCGGTCCGCGACCTGACGGCGGCCGGCATCCCCCACGAGCTGCTGCTCTTCGAGGACGAAGGCCACGGCGTCTTTCGCCGCTCGAATGTCGAGGCCTATCTCGACGCGAGCCTCGACTTCCTCACCCGCGCCTTCGCCGCGGGGATGCGGCCATGACCCGTGGCTTCTTCGTTTCTGCCCCCCATGACGATGGCGACGCCGTCACCGGACACTATTACGAAACCGCCTCGAACGATCCGGGCCGGCCGCAGGTCTGGGGCTATACCGACCGGCTTTCCTACGCCCCCGGAGAGCGCCTTGCGCTTCACGCGATCTCGAACGCAAGCACCGCGCGGCTCGTGATCCGTCGCGACGGGCGCCATCCGGTGCCGGTTCTCGAAACCGAAATCCCCTGCGGCTTTGCCGAGACCCCGGCGGACTGTTCGGTGACCGGCTGCGACTGGCCCGAGCGCTTTGCCGTGACGCTGCCCGGCGACTGGCCGAGCGGCGTTTACACCTTTCGCCTGACGGTGCCCGGCCACGCCAGCGACGGCATCTTCGTCCTGCGCGCGGCGCGCCCCTCGGCGCGGATCCTCATGCTCCTCGCGACGGGGACCTGGTGCGCCTACAACGACTGGGGCGGGTCGAACCATTATCAGGGCCTGACCGGCCCCGAGGGCCGCGACTTCGCGCCCGAGGTCTCGTTGCACCGGCCCTGGGCAAGGGGCTTCACGCGCTGGCCCGCGGATGCCCCGCGCATCCCCCATGCCACTCCTCCCGGCCGCCCGCCGGATTATCCGCACATGACCTTTGCCCGCGCCAATGGCATCTCCAAGAAATACGCCTCGTCCGGCTGGGCCGCCTTCGAGAGACCCTTCGCGCTCTGGTGCGAGGATCAGGGAATCGCGCTCGATTTCGCCACCCAGCACGACCTGCACCGCGACCCCGGGCTGGCGGAGGGCTACGCGCGAATGCTCATCGCCGGCCACGACGAATACTGGACCTGGGAGATGCGCGACCATCTCGATGCCTGGATTGACCGCGGCGGACATCTGGCGCGGTTCGCAGGCAACTTCTTCTGGCAGACCCGGCTTTCGGCCGATCTCGCCACCCAGACCTGCTACAAGTACCGTGCGCCGGCCGAAGACCCGACGCAGGATCCGCGCCGGCTCACCAGCTACTGGGACAATCCCGCGACCGGCCGACCCGGTGCCGCCAGCATGGGGCTGACCGGCACGATGGGCGTCTATGCCGGCTGGAGCCGATGCGCCGCGCATGGCAGCGGCGGCTTCACGCTCTACCGTCCCGGGCACTGGAGCGTCGCCGGCAGCGGGCTCGGCTACGGCGACGTGCTCGGCCGCGACAGTCGCATCTTCGGCTACGAGGTCGACGGCATCGACTACACGATGACCGGGGGCCTGCCTTTCGCCGCCCCGGGCGCCGGTCTGGCGGGCGATCTCACCATCGTCGGCATGGCGCCGGCAACGACGCTCTCGCACGCCACGGGACCCGACGACGCCGATCCGTTCATCGGCAGTTTCGACGCCGAGGAGGTGGCGCTGAACGTCTATGGAGCGGTCAACGCCGAGACGATGGGGCGCGCCGCCCGCGGCAACGGCTGCATGGCCGAGTATCGCCGGGGCAGGGGCGCCGTCTTCAACGCCGGCTCCTGCGAATGGGTGGCGGGGCTCATCGCGGGCGACGGCCCGGTCGAGCAGGTGACGCGCCGCATCCTCACCGGAGACTGGGCCTGAGGCGGCCGGGCCCGGCCGTGTCTGGCCTCAGCCCTCGGGCGCCACTGTCAGCGCAACCCGGTCGCCTGCGAACCAGCTGATGCCGAATTCGACCGGATTGCCTTCGGGGTCGCGGTTGACGGCCTCGGTGCGCAGGATCGGCGCCCCCTCCGCGATCTTCAGCAGGCCCGCGCGCGGCCCGCGGGCGATCTTGGCGGTGACCCGGGTCGAGGCGCGGGTATAGTCAGCCAGCCCCTGTTCGGCGAGGGCCGCCGTGACCGAGCGCAGCCGTGCCAGAGCCTCCGGCAGGCCGGGAAACCGCTCGGCCGGAAAGACCGAGCGGAACTGGCAGAGAGGCAGCGCATCGCCATAGGAGATACCCTCGAACACATGGACCCGCGACACGCCGAGCGCGGCGCGTTCGGCCGCGCTGGCCGCCCGCGTCTCGATCCGGATGATCTCGCGCGAGGGCGCGCGTCCGGTGGCGGCGACGTTCTGGTGAAACCGCACCCGCCGCCCGATCGCGTAGTCGGCCGGCGGCGCCGCGGCCACGTAGACCCCCGATCCGCGCCGAGCGACCACAAGGCCGGCGCCGGAAAGCTCGGCCAGCGCCCGGCGCACCGTGTGCCGGTTGACACCGAACCGGGCCGAGAGCGCGGCCTCGGTCGGCAGCCGGTTGCCCGGCGGGTAGAGCCCCTCGGCAATTTCCGCACGTAGCATCGCCGCGATCGCCTGCCAGACGGGGTTGCGGCGCGTCATGGAACTTTCACTTGTGTCGTCGGGAGTCGTTGCAGTATTTGTCTAGTTGTATAGAAACCTGGACGGATTCACAAGATGTCGGGCGAGATCGGGGATCAGGGCGCGCGCCAGGCCTGGATGGGCCTGCTTGCACGCGCGCGGCCGGCGCGCCTTGCGGCGCTCCTGCCCGATCTGCCGCCCCATGACTGGCTGCGCCCGCCAGAGATCGGCGCGGTCATGGTCCGCGGGCGGATCGGGGCGACGGGTGCGCCGTTCAACCTCGGCGAGATGACGGTGACGCGCTGTGCGCTCAGGCTCGCCGACGGTCGGGCAGGGCATGCCCATGTGCAGGGTCGCGACCGCGACCACGCGACGCGCGCGGCACTCGTCGACGCCCTGATGCAGGGGCCCGATGCGGCGCGGATCGACGCCGAGGTGCTGACGCCGCTGCGCGTCGAGGAAGGCGCGCGGCGCCGCATGCGCGCCGAAAAGGCGGCCGCGACCCGGGTGGAGTTCTTCACGCTCGTGCGCGGGGAAGGCTGATGGAAGCGGCAAGCCATCTTGCCGGCGGCTTCGGCGAGCCCGCTGTGCAATCCGCCCGCGCCTTTCGCGCCTGCCTGCAGGCGCTCGCCCGGCCGGGGCGGGTGCAAGAGCTTGCCGGGGCGAACCCGCCGGCACCGCTGTCGACCGCCGCGGGAACGCTGCTCCTGACGCTCGTGGACCACGCGACGCCGCTCTTTCTGGCGCCCTCGCACGATCTGCCGGCGGTCCGCAGCTGGATCGCGTTCCACTGCGGCGCGCCGCTCGTTGCGGCAGAGGCCGCGGTCTTCGCGCTTGGCACCTGGGAGGCGTTGCAGCCCTGCGATCGCTTCGACACCGGCACACCCGACTACCCCGACCGCGCCGCGACCCTCATCGTCGAGATGGCGGCGCTGAACCCGGCGAATGCGCGGCTGACCGGCCCCGGCATCGAGGCCACGGCAGCGGCGCGCCTGCCCGACGTCGCGGCCTTCCGGCAGAACCGGAGCCGCTTCCCGCTCGGCTTCGACTGCTTCCTCACCGTCGGCACCGCCGTCGCCGGCTTGCCTCGCTCGACCGTCGTGGAGGCGCTCTGATGTATGTGGCGACCAAGGGCGGCGAACGGGCGATCGAGGCCGCGCACCGCTGGCTCGCCGAAGAGCGGCGCGGCGACCCCGATGTGCCCGAGCTGACGGTCGCGCAGATCCGCGAACAGATGACGCTGGCGGTCAACCGGGTCATGGCCGAGGGCTCGCTTTATGACCGCGATCTCGCCGCGCTGGCCATCAAGCAGTCGCGCGGCGACCTGATCGAGGCGGTGTTCCTGATCCGCGCCTACCGGACCACGCTGCCGCGCTTCGGTGCCTCGAACCCCGTTGCGACGGACGACATGGCGATTGCCCGCCGTGTCTCGGCGACATTCAAGGACGCACCGGGCGGCCAGGTCCTGGGGCCGACCTTCGACTACACGCACAGGCTCCTGGACTTTGCGCTTCTGGCCGATGGCGATCCGCCGCCGGCCGACATGAGGCCCGCCGATCCCGCGCCGGCGCCGCATGTCCTGCAACTCCTCGACCGCGACGGCCTGATGGAGCCGCTGCCCGGCGGCGATGTCCCGCCCGGCGATCTGACGCGCGAACCGCTGGCGATGCCCGCGGACCGGCCAGTGCGGCTTCAGGCGCTGACGCGGGGCGACGAGGGATTTGTCCTCGCCATGGCCTATTCGACGCAGCGCGGCTACGGGCGCACGCATGCCTTCGTCGGCGAGCTTCGCATCGGCACCTGCGCCGTCGAGATGGAGATCCCCGAACTGGGGTTTGCCGTCGAGATCGGCGAGATCGAGCTCAGCGAATGCGAGACGGTGAACCAGTTCACCGGCTCCAGGAAGGAACCGCCGCAGTTCACCCGCGGCTACGGCCTGGTCATGGGGCAATCCGAACGCAAGGCGATTGCCATGAGCCTTGTCGACAGGGCGATGCGGTGGGAGGAACTCGGCGAGGAAGCAACGGGCGCGCCGGCGCAGGACGCCGAGTTCGTGCTCTACCATGCCGACAACATCCAGGCGACAGGGTTTCTCGAACATATCAAGTTGCCGCACTACGTCGATTTCCAGTCCGAACTGGAACTGATCCGCAAGCTCAGGCGCGCGGCGGCCGAAGCCCGGCAGGAGGTCCGCGATGACCGGGCCTGATCTGGCGCCCCGCCGACTGGCGGTTGTCGCCGCCACCATCGCCCCGGCCGCCATCGCCCCGGTCATCGTGGCCCCGGTCACCGTGGCCCCGGCCGAAGATCCGCCGCAGGACCACGTGGCCAGCGACGCTGAGACCGAGCACGGACGCGACGAACGCCACGGTGAAGCCGATCGCCGAGCCCATGCCGAGATCGACGCAGGCGCCTTCGACACCTGCCACCAGCGCCCGGACGAGACCGACCAGGCTTTCGCAACCGGCGATGTCGAACATGGGTACGGCTTCCCTCCAGTCTCAGGCCGGGTGTCGCAGGGGATCGAGGCGGAAAGATGACCGGTTACACCTTCGCCTATCTCGACGAGACGACGAAGCGGATGATCCGCCGCGCCATCCTGAAGGGCATCGCGGTGCCGGGCTACCAGGTGCCGTTTGCCAGCCGCGAGATGCCGATGCCCTATGGCTGGGGCACCGGCGGGGTGCAGGTCACGGCCGCCTGCCTCACCCCGGAAGACAGGCTGAAGGTGATCGACCAGGGCGCCGACGACACCACCAACGCCGTGTCGATCCGCAAGTTCTTCGAACGCACGGCCGGCGTCGCCACCACGACGCGCACCGCCGAGGCGACGCTGATCCAGACCCGGCACCGGATCCCCGAGGAGCCGCTGACCGAGGCGCAGATCCTCGTCTACCAGGTGCCGATCCCCGAGCCGCTGCGCTTTCTCGAACCGCGCGAAAGCGAGACACGCAGGATGCACGCGCTCGAGGAATACGGACTCATGCATGTGAAGCTCTATGAAGATATCGCCCGCCACGGTGCGATCGCCACCGCCTATGCCTATCCCGTACGGGTCGAGGGGCGCTACATGATGGATCCCTCGCCGATCCCGAAGTTCGACAACCCGAAACTCTCGCAAAACGCCGCGATCCAGCTTTTCGGCGCCGGTCGCGAACAGCGCATCTATGCCCTGCCGCCCTACACCGATGTCGTGAGCCTCGATTTCGAGGACCATCCGTTCGAGCCGACCCGGGCCGAGCACGCCTGCGCGCTCTGCGGCGCCTGCGACAGCTACCTCGACGAGGTGCTCACCGACGACGACGGCGGCCGCATGTTCGTCTGCTCGGATACCGATTTCTGCACGCGCCGCCGCGATGATGGTCACCCCGGCCGGCGCGGCACGGACCCAACGACATGATCCGCCCCGGACCGAGCGCGGAAGGCACGGCACCGCTTCTTGGCGTGGCGGGGCTGACACGCCATTACGGAACCCGGATCGGCTGCGCCGATGTAAGCTTCGATCTCTGGCCGGGCGAGGTGCTGGGCATTGTCGGTGAATCGGGTTCTGGCAAGTCGACGCTGCTCGGCTGTGTTGCCGGTCACCTTGCCGCGGACGCCGGTCGGATCCTCTACCGGGGCCGCGATACGGCCACCATGACCGAACCCGAACGGCGACGCCTTGCCCGAACCGAATGGGCCTTTGTCCACCAGAACCCCCGCGACGGGCTGCGCATGGGCGTCTCGGCCGGCGGCAACGTGGGCGAGCGGCTGATGGCGGTGGGCGCGCGCCACTATGGCGCGATCCGCGCCGAGGCCGCCGACTGGCTCGCCCGGGTCGAGATCGCGGCCGGGCGCATCGATGACCGGCCGCGGCAGTTCTCGGGCGGCATGCAGCAGCGCCTGCAGATCGCCCGCAACCTCGTCACCGCGCCGCGGCTCGTCTTCATGGACGAACCGACCGGCGGCCTCGATGTGAGCGTGCAGGCTCGCCTGCTCGACCTCATCCGCGGGCTGGTGCGCGACATGGCTCTCTCGGTCGTGATCGTCACCCACGATCTCGCGGTCGTGCGGCTTCTTGCCGATCGGCTTCTGGTGATGAAGGACGGCCGCGTGATCGAAGCCGGCCTGACCGATCAGGTACTGGACGATCCGCAGGAGCCCTATACACAGGTGCTCGTCTCCTCCGTTCTGCAGGTCTGAACCATGCTCCATGCCTATCGCCCCGCCAGCCACGGCCTCGCACTCCTCGATCCGGGCGCCGATCTGGGATCGGCCCTCTGGATCGACCTCTACCGCCCGCTCGACAGCCAGGTCGAGGCCGTCGAGGCGCTTGGCATCGGGGTGCCCTCGCTGACCGACATGGAGGAGATCGAGATATCCAACCGGCTCTTCCGCGAGAACGGCGTCGATTACATGACCGTTGTCCTGCCCGGGCTCTCGACGACCCTGACGCCGACTTCGGGGCCGGTGACCTTCATCCTCGGCGGCGGCCGCCTCGTCACCGTGCGACACCATGCGCCGCGCCCGTTCGAAACCTTTCCCGACCGGGCCGACAAATCGGCCGCCGGCTGCGGCAGCGCCGAACGGATCCTGCTTGGCCTCGTCGAGGAATGCGTCGCCCGCCTCGCCGATCTGCTCGAAGCGGTCGGCCGCGAGCTTGATGCGGTATCGGCCGCGGTCTTCGGCGGCACGGCGGCACCGCGCCCCGAAGTGCTGCAGGCCGCTCTCGAACAGACAGGCCGCCAGGGCGACCTCCTGAACCGCATCAGGCTCGGGCTTCTCTCGCTCGAACGGGCGATGAGCTTTTACGGCCTGACCGTGACGGAGCGGCCCGAGGGCAAGGCGCTGCGCGGCATCGTCAAGGGCCAGATGCGCGACCTGCAGGCGCTCGAGGTACATGCCGATTTCCTCTCCTCCCGCGTCGGACTTGCCGTCGACGCGACGCTCGGCATGGTCAACCTCGCGCAGAACGCGACCGTGCGGATCGTCTCGGTCGTGGCCGTGCTCTTCCTGCCGCCAACGCTCATCGCCTCGATCTACGGCATGAACTTTCCCAACATGCCGGAGCTGACCGCCCCCTGGGGCTATGCCTTCGCGCTGGTGCTGATGCTCGTCTCGGCGCTCGGCACCTATCTCTTCTTCAGGTGGAAGCGCTGGCTGTGAACGCAATGTGCGAAGCGATGATAGAGATCCGCGACCTCGCGAAATCGTTCACCCTGCACGGCCAGGGCGGCACGGTCATCCCGGTCATGGAGAACGCCTGCCTCAGCGTCGGCGCCGGAGAATGCGTGGCGCTCACGGGTGCGTCGGGATCAGGCAAGTCGACGCTGATGCGCATGATCTGCGGCAACTACCTTGCCCGGTCGGGATCGATCCGCGTCGGCACGCTTGACGTGGCGCGCGCCGCCCCGCGCGAGATCATCCGCCTGAGGCGCGAGACGCTCGGCCATGTGAGCCAGTTCCTGCGCGTGGTCCCGCGGGTGCCGACGTTGCGGGTGGTTGCCGAGCCCCTGATGGCGCTCGGCCGGCCGGAGCCCGAGGCGAGCGCCCGCGCCGCGGCCCTTCTCGCGCGGCTGAACATTCCCGAGCGGCTCTGGAAGCTGTCGCCCACCACCTTCTCGGGCGGCGAACGGCAGCGGGTGAACATCGCGCGCGGTTTCGTGCATTCCTACCCGGCGCTTCTTCTCGACGAACCGACGGCCGCGCTCGATCCGGCCAACCGCGAGGTGGTCCTCGACCTGATCGGCGAGGCAAAGGCGCGCGGCGCGGCGATCCTCGGCATCTTCCACGATCGGGACGCGCGCGACCGGGTCTGCGACCGTTGCGTCGATGTCGGCGCCTTCGCGCCGGGTAAGGCCGCACGGGAAGGCCGCCCGGGATGACCGCCGCGCCCGGCCAGCTCATCGCCCTCGTCGGCCCCTCGGGGTCCGGCAAGGACACGCTGCTGACGGGCCTCGTCCGCCTCTGCCCGTCGATCCACCGCGCCCGCCGCACGATCTCGCGCCCCCAGGCGGCAGGCGAGGACTTCGAGAGCGTTAGCGCAGAGGCGTTCCGCCGCCTCCGCGATGCCGGTGTCTTTGCCTTCCACTGGCAGGCACATGGGCTGCACTACGGCATCAGGGCGGCGGAGCTGGCACCCTGCGCGAGCGGCCGCACGGTGATCTTCAACGGCTCGCGCGGCGCGCTGCGTGATCTTGCGGCGCGCTTCCCGGGCTTGCGCATCATCGTTGTCTCGGTCGCGCCCGAACGGCTCGCGGCGCGGCTGGCCGCGCGGGGCCGCGAACCGGCCGAGGAGATTTCCCGCAGGCTCGGACGCGCGGCCTTCGCCCTGCCGGCCGGTGTTGCCATCAGGGTGATTTCCAACGACAGCACGCCCGAGGCAGGCGTGGCCGCCCTTCTGGCCGCGGTTCAGGAGGCGAGAGGGTGACGCGACAGGAGATGGAACCGCTCGTGCGCATCCTCGCCGAACAGGCAGAGTTCGCGCACCGCGAAGGACAGCCCGATCCAGGGCGCGAAGTGCCTGCGCGCCGCCGCCTCGATCGGGCCTGCCTCTGTGCCGAGCGGCCCGCTCAGCGTCAGGTGAAACCGGAACTCTTCCATCACGTAGGGATAGCCGAAGCGGGCAAGAAGGTCGCGTTGGCGTGGCGTCAGGCTCTCCGGGCGGCGCCGGGCGATCTCGGCGTCCCCGAGGGCTGCCCGGAACGGCTCGAAGGCAACGACCGTCGCGGCGGCAAGATCCGCGAGCGGCTCGAGGGGCGCGTCCGGAACCAGCGCGAGGAACCGGCCGATGCGGGCAAGCGACAAGGGGCCGGCCCCGACCGGCGCGCGCGTCCGGGCAAAGGCCTCGATCGCCGCCACGAGCGCCGCCCGGTCGGTGCCCTCGGCGAGCCGGAAGGGCGGCTTCAACGTGCCGTGGAAGCCATAGCGGCGCGGCGCTTCGGTCGCGGCGGCAAGATCGGCGCCGGCCACGGCAGGCTGTGCGACGGCGCGCCCTCTTGCCGGATCCCAGCCCAGCCAGGCGCCGGCCGCACTGGCCAGATCGCCCGCCGGCGGGGCATAGTAGATCGCGTAGCGCTGCATCTGTCCCGTCATTCTGCCTTCGCCCTCTTGCCGGGCGGCGCGGCGAGCCTAGCCCGCTTTCGGGCGTCCTCACCAGCCTTCCGGAGATGCGGATGACCGAAACCGTCCTCGCCAATGCGACCATCGTTCTCTCCGACGAGGTGATCCATGGCGCGCTCTGCCTGCGCGACGGCGTGATCGCCGATATCGCCCCTGGTCCGACCCGGCACCCGCGCGCCACCGACTGCGACGGCGATCTGGTCATGCCCGGTCTCATCGAGCTTCACACCGACAACCTGGAACGCCATATCCAGCCGCGCCCCAAGGTGGACTGGCCCCACGCCGCCGCCATCGTCGCGCATGACGGCGAACTTGCCTCGGTCGGGATAACGACGGTGTTCGACGCCCTGCGCGTGGGCTCGATCAGCGCGTCCGCCGCGCGACCGGACTACCGCGAATATGCGCGCCCGCTGGCAAGCGAGATCCTCGCGCTGCGCGGCGCCGGGGCACTCCGGATCAGCCACTTCCTGCACCTGCGCGCCGAGATCTGTTCGGAATCGCTCATCGAAGAGCTGGCGAAGTTCGGCCCCGAGGACCGGGTCGGCATCGTCTCGCTGATGGATCACACGCCGGGCGAGCGCCAGTTCCGCGATATCGGCAAGCTGCGCGACTATGTCCGCGGCAAGCATGGGCTGAGCGAAAGCGAGTTCGCCGCGCATGTGGCCGAGCGGCGCGCGCTCAAGGAAAGGCTCGGCGCCGCGCACGAAGCCGCCGCCGTTGCCGCGGCCGGTCGCTATGGCGCGGTGCTGGCAAGCCACGATGACACGACCGCCGCGCAGGTTGCCCATTCGGCCGGGCGCGCGGTAAGGCTTGCCGAATTCCCGACGACGCTGGAGGCCGCCGAGGCCTGCCGCGCCCATGGCATCGCGGTCATGATGGGGGCGCCGAACCTGATCCGGGGCGGGTCGCATTCGGGCAACGTGGCGGCGGGAGACCTCGCCCGGTGCGCCCTTCTCGATATCGTCTCGTCTGACTACGTGCCCTCGGCGCTTCTCACTTCGGCGCTGCTGCTTGCCGATCTCTGGGGCGATCTCGCCCGCGCGGTCGCCACCGTCACGTCGTGTCCGGCCGAAGCTGTCGGGCTTTTCGACCGCGGCCGGCTAGCGCCGGGCCGTCGCGCCGACGTGATCCGCGTCGCGCGGGCGGGGGGCACCGGCGTGGTCCGCGGACTCTGGGTCAAGGGCGTGCGGGTGGGCTGAGCGCGGTCCCGCCGCGCCTAGGCGGCCGGACCGCCGTCGTCGAGTTCGGGGCCGAAGCGGCGCGGCATGAGCGCGGCCTGGAACCAGAGCAGGTAGCTGTAGATCGAGAAGACCGGCAACCCTGTCGCGCGACGGACATCCGCGGCATAGGGCACCATGTTGGTGCATTCGAGAACGATGGCGCCAAGCTCGGGGCACTCACGCTGCAGCCGCAGCGCCGCCTCGACGACATCGGCGCGCGCCAGTGCAAAATCGATCGAGCGCGCGTCCGACAGGATCCTGGCCGTGAACTCGCGCCCCGCGTCGGTGCCTGCGACCGGCGTCTGCGGCGCGATCCCGGCGGCGCACAGATGTTCCTCGCTGAGGGACGCGGCCGAGATCGTCACGATCCCGACCTTCCGGCCGGCGGGAAGCATGCGTTGCACCGGGGCCACCTGCATGAGCGACGAACTTGCGACCGGCACGCCGAGCGCGTCGGCCATCCGGTCCTGCAACGGAACCAGAAAGCCGCAATTGGTGGCTATGCCATCGCAGCCATGGGCCACCAGGTCGCGCCCCGCCGCGATGAAGGCGCCGAGCTGCGCCTCGGCATCGCCGCGCACGACCTTGTCGGGCGTGGCGCCGCGCACGATCCGGTATTGCACCGGAAAGGGCCAGGTCGTGGCATTGCCGATATCGCCGGGAATGCGCGGGAACTCCGTCTCGAGCATCAGGATGCCGAGCGTCGCGCCGAAAACCGTCTTGCCGCCATGTTCGATCATTGACCCTCCTCCCCGGGGGCATAGATGTCGGCGTAGGCGCGTCGGACCGCCTCGGTCGCCTCGTCGCGCCGCTTCTCGATATGGGCGCGCAACGTGGCCACCGCCGCGGCACCGTCGCGCCGCTCCAGCGCCTGAAGGATCGCCCGGTGGGCGGACAACCGGCCGCCGGTCGTCCCGAGCGCCCGCAACTGCCTGAGATCGACGCTGCGCACGTAGCGGATGCGGCCATTGATATTGCCGAGCATGCGGACGAATTCGGGATTGCCCGAGAGAGCGCAGAGCCGGTCATGGAACCCCTCGTCAAGCTCGAGCAGCACCACCGGGTCTGTCGCTTCGAGATAGGCGGGCTCGGTTCGGTCGAGATAGGCGCCGAGCGCGGCGATCTCCTCGTCCCCGGCCCGCGCGAGCGCGGCGCTCAGAGCGGCGCACTCGATCGCCACGCGGGCCTCGTAGAGGTGAAAGATGCCCGCGGGGCTCAGATCCCGGCAGAAGAATCCCTGGCCGCTGCGAAACTCCAGGAAACCTTCGGCGACAAGCCGGTTCAGCGCCTCGCGCAGCGGCGTCCGGCTGGCCCCGAGCTGCAGGGCGATCCGGGATTCATTCACCCGCGCGCTCGGCCGGAACTCGAAGTCCGCAGCCATTCGGCGCAGTGCCGAATAGAGCCTGCCAACCGTGTCCTCCGCCTGACGAACCGCATCGCTCATGGCACCCTCGCAGGCCCAGTCTATCGCCACCGTTGACCTGCTGACAAGCCTGTGTAACGCTCTGTATACAGATCGCGGAGGAAGATATGTCGAATGCCCTGAACGGCGCGGACGCGATGGTGCGCATGCTTCAGGCGCACGGTGTCAGGCATGTCTTCGGCCTGTGCGGCGATACCAGCCTGCCGCTGTACGATTCGCTCCTCAAGCTCGATCACGGCATCACCCATATCCTGACCCGGGACGAACGCTCGGCCACCTACATGGCCGATGCCTATGCCCGTGTCTCGGGCCGCCCCGGCGTCTGCGAGGGGCCCTCGGGCGGCGGTGCGACCTATATCCTTCCCGGTCTCGTCGAGGCTCGGGAATCGAGCCATGCGCTTCTCGCCATCACCTCGGATGTCTCGGTCGCGTCCTACGCGAAATATCCCCTGACCGAGGTCGATCAGGAGGCGCTGATGCGCCCCCTGACCAAGTGGAACACGGTCATCCGCAGGGCCGATCACATCCCGCGCATGGTGCGCGCGGCCTTCCGCGCGATGTCGACCGGCCGGCCCGGCTCGGCCCACCTCGGGCTTCCTTACGATATCCAGTATGATGCGGTGGAGCCTGCCGACATCTGGGCCGATCCGGCGCTGCAGAACTTTCCGGCCTATCGTGCGGCGCCCCAACCCGGTGCGACGGAGGCGGCGCTCGACGCGATCCTTTCGGCGAAATCGCCGCTCATCGTCTGTGGCGGCGGCGTTGTCATCGCCGGCGCCATGGAGGCGCTCGACCGCCTCGCGCGCCGGCTCGACATCCCCGTCGCAACCTCGATCTCGGGCCAGGGATCGCTGGCCGAAACCCATCCGAACGCGGTGGGCGTGGTCGGATCGAACGGCGGCACCGACGAGACATGGGAGGCGATGGAGGCCGCCGATCTCGTGGTCTTCATGGGCTGCCGGGCCGGCTCGACCACGACCGCGCGCTGGGAGGCGCCGAAGCCGGGCGCCCGGATCGTCCATTTCGACAGCGACCCGATGGTGATCGGCGCCAACTATCCGACCGAGGTCGGCGTGGTGGGCGATCTCGCCCTCGCCCTGGCCGAAATGAACACTCTTCTCGATGCGCGCCGCGATCTCGACGCGGGTTTCGACGGCGCCCGCCGGGCCTCGGACATCCGCCGGCGCAAGTTCGATCGCTTCGCGGCACGCGCCGGGAGCGACGATCGCCCGATCCGGCCCGAGCGGCTGATAGCAGCGTTGCAGGACACTCTGCCCGAGGATGCGGTGATCCTCTCCGACCCCGGGACCAGCTGCCCCTATCTCTCGGCCTTCTACCAGTTGCCGCGCGCCGGCCGGCACTTCATCACCAATCGCGCCCACGGCGCGCTCGGCTATGCGCTCCCGGCCGCGCTCGGGGCCTGGTACGGACGGCCCGGCGCCAGGGTCGTGGCACTCATGGGCGATGGCTCATTCGGCTTCGACTGCGGCGAACTGGAGACGGTGGTGCGCTCGGGGGCCGACATCACCTTCATCGTCCTCTCCAATGCCGAATTCGGCTGGATCAAGGCGAGCCAGAAGGCCGACAAGGGCGCGCGCTACTACAACGTCGATTTCGGCCGCACCGATCATGCGGCGGTCGCCCGCGCCTTCGGCGTGACGAGCTGGCGGGTCGAGGATCCCGCCGCGCTTGTGCCGACCCTGCGCAAGGCGCTCGACCACGGCGGCCCGACGCTCATCGATATCGTCATGCAGCCGCTCGAAGAGGCGGCGGCGCCGGTCCGGAGGTGGATGGGATGAGCACGCAAAGGACGGTCGCCATCGTCGGCGCGGGCATCGTCGGCGTCTCGACGGCGCTCTGGCTGCAGCGGGATGGCCACCGCGTCATCCTCATCGACCGCAAGGGTCCGGGCGAAGGCACGAGCCACGGCAACGGCGGGGTGCTCGCCTCCTGTGCGGTCGTGCCGGTGACGGTGCCCGGCCTCATGCGGAAGGCGCCGGGGATGCTTCTCGACCCCAACCAGCCGCTGTTCCTGAAATGGAGCTACCTGCCGCGTCTCGCGCCCTGGCTCATCCGCTATCTCGGCCATGCCAATGCCGGGGCCGTTCGCCATCGTGCCGCGGCCCTCACGGCGATCATCGGCGACAGCCTGGCCGACCATCAGGCCCTTGCCGCCGGCACCGGCGCCGAGAAGTGGCTCCACCCGGCCGACTATCTCTTTCTCTACCGTGACCGCGCGCACTATGAGAGCGACGCCTTTGGCTGGGGTATCCGCGCCGAAAACGGCTTCAAATGGGACCTTCTGGACGGCGAGGCCTTCGCCGCCTACGATCCGCTCTATCGGGGCGAAAACCGGTTCGCGGCACGGCTCGCGAACCACGGTCGCATTTCCGACCCCGGACAATACGTGAAGGATCTTGCCGCACATGCCGCCCGCCAAGGCGCCCGGCTCGTCACCGCAGAGGTGAGCGATGTCACCCGCGAGGGCGGCCGGGTCACGGGCGTGCGCGCGGGCGGCGAAACGATCGCCTGCGACGCGGCGGTGCTCGCCACCGGCGCCTGGTCGAAACCGCTTGCCGACAAGCTCGGCCTTTCGGTGCCACTCGAATCCGAGCGCGGCTATCACCTCGAGCTCTGGGAGCCGAACGTGATGCCGCGGTCGCCGGTCATGGTCGCCTCGGGCAAGTTCGTCGTCACCCCGATGGAGGGCCGCATCCGGCTGGCCGGGATCGTCGAATTCGGCGGACTCGACGCGCCGCCCTCGCGCGCGGCCTTCGCGCTCCTGGAGCGCAACATCCGCGCGGCGATCCCCGGGCTTGCGTGGAAACGCACCGTCGAATGGATGGGCCATCGGCCCTCCCTGGCCGATTCAATTCCGCTGATCGGCCCGGTTCCGGGCATGGCCGGCGCCTGGCTCGGCTTCGGCCACGATCACGTCGGCCTCACCGGCGGCCCCAAGACCGGCCGGATCCTCGCCCAGCTGATCGCCGGCAGAAAGCCGAACATTGACCTTGCACCCTATGCGCCAAGCCGTTTTCAATGACCGAGGCCACAGAAGCCGCGACAGGAACCGACAAGAACCAACCAACGGGAGAACGACAATGAAAAGAACCACCGCTCTGATGGCGGCCACGGCGCTTGCGGCGCTTGCCTCCGGCGCCGCCCGCGCCGAGACCTGGGACATGCCGATGGCCTATCCCGCCACCAACTACCACACCGAGAACGGCGTCGCCTTCGCCGCCTGCGTGAAGGATGCGACCGGCGGCGCCATCGACATCGTCGTGCACCCGAACGGCTCGCTCTTCTCGGGCAGCGACATCAAGCGGGCGGTCCAGACCGGCCAGGCGCCGATCGGCGAGCGGCTTCTGTCGGCCCATGCCAACGAGAACCCGATGTTCGGCGTCGATTCGATCCCCTTCCTCGCGACCTCGTTCGACGACAGCGACAGGCTTGCCGCCGCGGCCCATGACGCCATCGTCGCCGCGCTCGACGAGCAGAACCTCGTCTATGTCTACTCGGTGCCGTGGCCACCGCAGGGCTTCTACTTCAAGAAGGAAGTGAACTCGGTCGAGGACATGAAGGGCGTGAAGTTCCGCGCCTACAACGCCGCGACCGCGCGCATTGCCGAACTTGCCGGCATGGTGCCGGTGCAGATCGAGGCGGCGGAGCTCAGCCAGGCGCTTGCAACCGGCGTGGCCGAGTCCTTCATTTCCTCCGGCTCGACCGGGGTCGATTCCAAGGTCTGGGAAAGCCTCACGCATTTCTATGACGTCCAGGCCTGGCTGCCGCGCAACACCGTCTTCGTGAACAAGGACAGCTTCGCCGCGCTCGACGACGCGGGCAGGGCCGCGATCATGGACTGCGGCGCCAAGGCAGCGACGGAGGGCGAAGCGAAGGCGAGAGAGCTGACCGCCGGCTATCTCAAGACGCTGGCCGACAACGGCATGGCCGTTTCCGGCCCCTCCGACGAGCTGAAATCGGGGCTCGAAGGTTTCGGGGCGACCATGACCGAAGAGTGGATCGCTTCGGCCGGGGATGTCGGCAAGGCCGTGATCGACGCCTACAAGGCCGGCAAGTGAACGCAGGCAGGGGGGGTGGTTCGCTGCCCCCCGACCCTGACCGAAGGGGGTGGCCCCGTGTCACGAGATGACCGACCGGGCGCACTGCGCCGCACGCTCGATGCGATCTACACCACCAGCGCCGCGCTTGCCGCGCTCTGCCTGGTGTCGATGCTTGGCGTCATCGTCGCGCAGATGATCGCGCGCTGGTCGTCGCTGACCTTTCCCGGCTCGACCGAATACGCGGGCTACCTGATGGCGGCGGCCTCCTTCCTCGCCTTCGCGGGCGCGCTGAACTCCGGCGCCCATATCCGCGTCGGTCTCGCGCTGACAGCGCTCGGGCGGCACCGCTACTGGGGCGAGCTCTGGTGCCTTCTGGTCGGCACCGCCGCCGCGACCTACCTCGCCTGGTATTCGGTGCGCCTCGTCTACTGGTCGCGCAAGCTTCATGACCTCAGCCAGGGCCAGGATGCGACGCTGCTCTGGATCGTCCAGCTGCCCGTCGCGCTTGGCGCCATCCTTCTCGCCATCGCCTTCGCCGACAATCTCGTCACCCTCCTGCGCACCGGGCGCGACAACATCCGCACCGATGTCTCGGTGCAGAGCCACGCAGAGTAGGAGCCGACATGGCACAGGAATTCTGGCCCCTGGCGATCTTCCTCTTCACGCTCTTCTTTCTTCTCGGCTCGGGCGTCTGGGTCGGCCTCGCGCTGCTCGGCGTCGCCTTCGTCGGCATGGAACTCTTCACCATCCGGCCCGCGGGCGACGCGATGATGACGACGATCTGGCGCTCGTCCTCGTCCTGGTCGCTGACCGCGCTCCCGCTCTTCATCTGGATGGGCGAGATCCTTTATCGCACGCGGCTGTCCGAGGACATGTTCCGCGGCCTCTCGCCCTGGATGGGGCGCCTGCCCGGAGGGCTGCTGCACACCAACGTGGTGGGCTGCACTGTCTTCGCCGCGGTCTCCGGCTCTTCGGCGGCGACGCTGACCACGGTCGGCAAGATGTCCATCCCCGAACTGATGCGCCGGAACTACCCCGAGCCGATGGTGATCGGGACGCTCGCCGGCGCGGCGACGCTCGGTCTCATGATCCCGCCATCGCTCACGCTCATCGTCTATGGCGTGACGATCAATGAAAGCATCTCCAAGCTCTTCATGGCAGGCATCCTTCCCGGCCTCGTGCTGGCGGCCATGTTCATGGGCTACGTCGCGATCTGGTCGCGGTTCTCGAAGCGCTACGACCCGATCCCGGAACCCGAGACCTCGCTCAGGGAAAAACTGATCAACTCGCGTTTCCTGATCCCGGTGATTCTGCTCATCCTCCTGGTCATCGGCTCGATGTATCTCGGCTTCGCCACCGCGACCGAGGCCGCGACCTTCGGTGTCCTCGGCGCCATGGCGCTGGCGGCGGCCCAGGGCTCGCTGACCTGGGCGAGCCTGAAGGACAGCCTCATGGGGGCCACGCGCACCTCGGCGATGATCGCGCTCATCCTTGCCGGCGCCTCGTTCCTGTCGCTCTCGATGGGCTTCACCGGCCTGCCGCGCGCGCTTGCCGAGTGGATCGGCTCGCTCGACCTGACCCGGTTCGAGCTTCTGATGGCGCTTCTCGTCTTCTACATCGTGCTCGGCTGCTTTCTCGACGGCATCTCCTCGGTCGTGCTGACCATGGCGGTGGTCGAGCCGATGATCCGTCAGGCCGGCATCGACATCATCTGGTTCGGCATCTTCATCGTCGTCGTCGTCGAGATGGCGCAGATCACGCCGCCGATCGGCTTCAATCTCTTCGTGCTGCAGGGCATGACCGGGCACGAGATGAGCTTCATCGCGCGCGCCGCGATCCCGATGTTTCTCATCATGGTGGTCATGGTCTTCGTGCTGATCGCCTTCCCGGGTCTGGCGACCTGGCTGCCCGACAACATCCGGCAGGCGGCCACGGGGTAGAGCGTGGACGCGCTTCTCGCCCATGTGTCGGCGACCCCGGGCCTGGCGCTTGCCGTCCTGACCATCGCCTTCGCCGCCTCGGTCGTCCAGTTCGGCCTCGGCATGGGCTTCGGTCTCATGGCGGCGCCGCTTCTGGCGGTGATCGACCCGATGCTGGTGCCGGCTCCGGCACTCTTCATCGGGCTTGTCACCTCCGCCTGGGGCGCCTGGGCCGAGCGCGCCGCGATCCGCTGGAACGAGGTCGGCACCGCGCTCGTCGGTCGCTTGGCCGGCGTCGGGGTCGCCATGGTCGGGCTGAGCCTGCTGCCCTCGCGTGATGCATTCTCGCTCATCTTCGGTCTCTTCATCGCGGCTGCCCTGCTGCTGTCGCTGAGCGGGCGCCGGCTTGGCTTCACGCCGGCCAACCTCATCGCCATGGCGACGCTTTCGGGTCTGATGGCGACCTTCACCTCGGTGGGCGCGCCGCCGCTCGCGATCATCTATCAGGACCGCCCCGCGCGCGATGCGCGCCCGACGCTTGCCGCCTTCTTCGCGATCGGCTGCGCCATCTCGCTCGCCGGTCTCCATCTGACCGGGTGGGCCGGGCCGCGCGATGCCGCGCTGGCACTCCTGATGCTTCCCGGCGTCTTCGTCGGCCGCGTCGTGGCAGGCCGCATCGGCGGCCGCTTCGACCGCCGCTACCGGCCGCTTCTCCTGGTGATCGCCGCAATGGCGGCGACGGTCCTCATCCTGCGCGGCGCCCTCTAGCGGCGCCGCAGCCGGTCTCAGGCCTGGCCGTCCCGCTTGCGGCGGTGGTGGACCAGGCTCGGCGGCATGCCGAACCGCCGCGCGAAGGACTTGGAAAAGTGGGACTTGGAGTTGAACCCGCAGGCCGCCGCGATTTCAAAGAGAGAGAGATCGGTGTCGCTGATGAGGCTTCGGGCATGATCGAGCCTGAGGCTCTGGTAATAGCGCGCCGGGGCGATGCCGAGACATTTCTGGAACTGCCGCTCGACGTGGCGCACCGTGTAGCCGGCCGCACGGGCCAGTTCGGTCATCGGCAACGGGGTCTCGAGATTTTCGGTCATCAGCCGCACGATCTCGATAAGCCCGGGGTTGCGGGTCTGCAGAACCGTGCCGATGGAGGTCCGCTGGCCGACATTGGCGCCGGCATCGTCGCGCATGAGGCACATGTCGGCGACGACGGTCGCGAAAGCCCGCCCGTGATCGGAGCGGATCACCGAGATCGCCATGTCCGCCGCCGCGGCGCCGCCGCCGCAGGTCATGATCCTGCCGTCGATCTCGAACCGCCGGGTCGTGGGCGGGAGCGATGGATAGGTTTCGATGAATCCCGGGTGGCACTCCCAGTGCAGCGTAAAGCGGCGGCCCTCGAGCAGCCCCGCCTGGGCGAGCGCTACCGCCCCGGTGCAGATCCCTCCGAGCCCGCCACCCGTGCGATTGTGCCGGTGCAGGAAGGCGATCGTCGATTTCGACGGGTTCCCACCCCTGAGATTGCCCGAACAGGCGAAGATCGTCGTGTCGCGCCCGATATCCTTGAGCGGCCCGTCCACCTCCAGCCGCACCCCGGAGGAGCTGCGCACCGGCTTGCCGTCCTCCGAGACCACCAGCCAGCGGTAAAGCGGTTTCTGCGACAGCTGATTGGCGATCCGAAAGGGCTCGATCGCCGCGCTGAAGGCGAGAAGCGTGAAATCGGCGAGAAGCAGGAAGGCATAGTTCTTCGTGGTGCTGACATCGCCGACCGGGTAGAACGCCGCGCCGAACGGAACCAGCGCGGTGCCAGCGCCGGGCTCGGATGCCCGCTCCGCCGCCGCGGTCTGATCGTCGAAGCCGGATTCGGCGCGTGCCATCGCAATCTCCGCGCGGCCACCTGCCGCGTCCCGGCAGCATAGCGGCATTGCCCCCGTTCGCACAGATGGGATGACGTGCCGCTGCGCGCCCCCGCCCTTCCCGGTCCTTGCCGCGTTCGTCGGAATCTCCCCGGAAGGCCGGATGGAAACGGATCGGGCCGGCGTGAAGCGACCCGCGCGCAGCTACTTGCGTCGGCATCAGATACCCTGCGCGCCCCTGCCGTGATGCACGTCGACATCGAGGATCACCGGGCGCGGACAAGAGGCGGCGCGACGGGTCGGTGCGGATGGTCGCGATCACCTCGTCCGAGGCGCCCTCGACGCGCAGCCAGAGCAGATGGACGGTTTCGAGCAACACCCGCCACGCGTGCGAATGAGCCACCCCGATTTTGGCCGATCCGAAATCGTCGGGCGCCTCCAGGGCACATCCGGCCGCTTCTGCGCCCACCCTGAGCGCGTCGTTCCGCGCCGGCTGGCCGGAAATGAGAAGGCTCTGCCGCTGGCCATGACACTCTTTCGGTCGCGGCGCGCCGGCGGGCGTCGGGAAGGGCCTTCATCGCGATCCGCCGAGCCGCTCGAGCGCTGCGCCCTCCAGAAGCATCCCGGCCTCGTCGCTGCGCAGAGCGAACCCGAGCCGGGTGTAAAAGCCCAGCGCGCGCGGATTGTCGGCATAGACGACGAGCCGGACGAACCCCGCACCCCAGCGCGCCCGGGCATCGTCGCGCACAGCGGCGAGAAGCTTCGCGCCGAGCCCGCCGCCCCGCGCTGCCGCCGCGACCCAGAGATCCGAAACATAGACCCCCGGTCGGGCGCGCGTTGTGGAATAGATCGGCGAATAGACCGCGGCACCGACCGGTTGGCCTGCCGAGACCGCGATCTGGGCGCGGAAGACCGGTCTTGCCCCGAAACCCGCCGCGGCGATATCCGCGTCGCTGGCCGCGTGACGGTCGCCAAGATCGACCGAGAGCGCGCGCAGCGCGGCGCTGAGAAGCGCTACATCGGTGCGCCGCGCGGTGCGGATCGTGGGGCCGGCCATTCAGAATGCCACCCTGTCGCGACCCTTCAAACCCAGCAGGGCGCGTACCTCCTCCGGGCTCGCCACCTGCCGTCCCTGGGCTTCCACCAGCGCGCGCACCGTCTCGACGAGCGCCGCATTCGACGGGGCGAGCACGCCGCGCGAGAGATAGAGGTTGTCCTCCAGTCCGACCCTTACATGCCCGCCCATCGCCGCCGCCCGTTCCGCCATGGGCATCTGCATACGCCCTGCCGCCAGCACCGAAAAGGCGTAGTCCGCCCCGAAGAGCCGGTCGGCCGTGGCCTTCAGGTGGTCGAGATGCATCGGCTCGGCGGCGATCCCGCCAAGCACGCCCATCACGAACTGGATGAAAATCGGCCCCGCGACCAGCCCGCGGTCGACGAAGTGCCGCAGCATGTAGAGATGGCCGACGTCATAGCATTCGAACTCGAACCGCGCGCCGCGATCCTGGCCGATCTCGGTCAGGATCAGCGCGATATCGCGGGGCGTGTTCTTGAAGACGAGATCCTCGGACCCGCGCAGGAACGGCTCCTCCCAGTCGTGGAGCCATTCGGTCTGCCGCGCGAGCATCGGGTAGAGCGCGAAATTCATCGACCCCATGTTGAGCGAACACATCTCGGGCGCGAACGCCCGCGCCGCAGCCAGCCGCTCGTCGAGGCTCATCACCGCGCTGCCGCCCGTCGTGAGGTTGATCACGGCATCGGTGGCTTCGGCGATCCGGGGCAGGAACGCCCGGAAATGCGCGGGATCGGCCGAGGGTCTGCCGGTCAGCGGCGCGCGGGCATGAAGGTGCAGGATGGCGGCGCCGGCCCGCGCCGCATCGATGGCCTGGCCGGCGATGTCTTCGGCGGTAACGGGCAGGTGCGGCGACATCGACGGGGTGTGGATCGACCCGGAAATGGCGCAGGTGAGGATGATCTTCGACACGATGATGCCCTCGGAGGCCGCGGGAGGCGGCGCGGCTGCCATCCCGGGATGGCCTGTTGGAGATCCGGGGGTCACATCACTCGACGATCTTGCCACCCGCGGCGCCTGCCCAGCCTGCGGGCGCGGCTGCCATTAATCAAATAGATAATGGAAATCGCCACGATAGAGCGGAAGAATGCGGGGCGCGCGCGCCCGGCTCCCAACCGCGCCGTCCGGGCCACCTCGGTCGCCGCCCATCGCCACCTGAAGCAAGGCCCGGACGATGTCGGCGCCCCCAAGGGGTCGGGCTGGTGTGGTCGAACCGGTGGCGAAGCTCCGGGACCGCCAGCGCGTCCTCGGCCTGACGCAGCACGCCCGTGATCCACGCTTCGGTGAGACGGCTCCTCTTCATCGGATTCCTTGCGTTCTTCTTGCCGAGACAGTCCTGCGAAGACCCCCCAGACCACGGGGAAGATTGCCCCTGCCCAGCACATCCGGCGCCGTAGCGTCGCCACCGAAACGAGCGGGGCGCCGGTGTCTGCGGTGGCGACGCGCGGCTTTCCTTTTCGCCGGCCGGATGCGATCCATGGGTAACGACAAAGCCGGGGCACCGCCGATGATCGACAAGCTCGAGATGTTCCTTGCCGTTGCCAAGGAAGAGCATTTCGGCCGTGCCGCCGAAAGTCTCGGTATCGCCCAGCCCACGCTTTCCGCCGGCATCCGGCAACTCGAATACCAGCTTGGCGTGCAGCTCATCTTCCGCGGCTCGCGCTTTGGCGGGCTCACCCCGGAGGGCCAGCGTGCGCTTGTCTGGGCCCGCCAGATCGTTGCCGATGCCAACCAGCTGCGCGAGGAGATGCGCTTTTCGCACGCCGGCCTCACCGGCCACCTGCGGCTCGCGACGATCCCGACCGCGCTGACCTGGGCCGCCAAGCTGACCGCGGGGTTCGGCGAGAAACACCCCAACGTGCGCTTCACGGTCCTGTCGCGGACTTCGGTGGAGATCCTCTCGATGCTGGAGAACCTCAATATCGACGCGGGGATATCCTATCTCGACAACGAACCCACCGGAAGGTTGAGCGCCGAGCTGCTCTACAATGAGCGCTATCATCTCGTCTGCAGCGAGACTTCGCCCTTTGCCGCGCGTGCGAGCATCGAGTGGAAGGAGCTCGGCGCGGCGCGTCTGTGCCTGCTCACGCCCGACATGCAGAACCGCCGCATCATCAACAGGCATTTCGAGGAAGCCGGGATCCGGCCCGAGGCGCGGATCGAATCGAACTCGACCGTCGTCCTCGCGGCCAATGTCATGAGCGGCGACTGGGTCACCGTCCTGCCGGCCGACATCGCGAATTTCCTTACCGCCGGCAAGGCGCTCCGCACCGTCCCGCTCGCGGGAACGGGGGCGACCCATGCCGTGGGGCTGCTCGCCCCCAACCGCGAGCCGCACACTCCGGTTCTGCGCGCGCTGCTGTCCGAGGCGCGACGTCTGGCGCAGCGTTGAACGCAGGGCCGTTCGATTTGATTTTTCTATCAACTAACGAAGTATCGTTATTGATTTCCTTTTGACTATCGCCGATGTGTCCGGCGTCAACGGACGGGAGGATATCATGTCGGGAACAACCGGTGCGGCCGCATCAGAGCGGATCTTGGCGACGATTTCCGAACATCTCGGCCTCGAAGGCCCGCTTCTGCCCATCCTGCACGCGGTGCAGGCCGAATTCGGCTATGTCCCGCAGGATGCCGTCGCGCCGATCGCCAAGGCGTTGAACATCACCAGGGCCGAGGTGCACGGGGTGATGAGCTTCTATCACGACTTCCGAACCGAACCGGCAGGCGCGCATGTGGTGAAGATCTGCCGCGCAGAGGCCTGTCAGGCCGCCGGTGCCGATGCCGCTGTCGCGGCGGCGGAGAAGGTCTTCGGCACCGCCCTTCATGGCACAAGCGCCGATGGAAAAGTGACGCTGGAACCGGTATACTGTCTTGGTCTCTGCGCCTGCGGCCCCTCTGCAATGGTCGATGGCAAGGTCGTTGGCCATGTCGATGAGAAGAAGCTCGGCAAGATCGCCAAGGAGATGCGCGCATGAAGATCTACGTTCCCCGCGACGCTGCCGCCAAGGCCATGGGCGCCGATGAGGTGGCTGAGGCCGTGTTGCGCGAAGCCAGGTCACGCGGCATCGACGTGACGCTGGTGCGCAACGGATCGCGCGGCATGGTCTGGCTGGAGCCGCTGGTCGAGGTGGAGACCGACAAGGGCCGCGTGGGCTACGGCCAGATCGAAGCGGCGGATGTTCCGGGCGTTCTGGACGGGTCCTCGGACAAGGCTCTGGGGCCGGTCGAGGAAATTCCCTATTTCAAGGGTCAGACGCGGCTGACCTTCGCGCGGGTCGGGCTGACCGATCCGCTGTCGCTGGCGGACTACGCCGCGCATGGCGGGCTTGAGGGCCTGCGGAAGGCGCTGGCGATGTCCGGCGAGGCCATCGTCAAGGAAGTGACCGAGAGCGGGCTGCGCGGGCGCGGCGGCGCGGGCTTTCCGACCGGCATCAAGTGGGAGACGGTGCGCAAGGCCGAGGGTGCGCAGAAATACATCGTCTGCAATGCCGACGAGGGCGACAGCGGCACCTTCGCCGACCGGATGCTGATGGAGGGAGATCCCTTCTGCCTGATTGAGGGCATGGCGATTTCCGGCATCGCGGTGGGTGCGACGAAGGGCTATGTCTACCTCAGGTCGGAATATCCCGACGCGATCGAGGTGATGAACGCCGCCTGCGACATTGCACGCCGCGAGGGCCTGCTCGGGGCGTCGGTCCTCGGCTCCGGCAAGGCGTTCGACATGGAGATTCGCGTCGGCGCGGGCGCCTATGTCTGCGGCGAGGAAACCTCGCTTCTCAATTCGCTCGAAGGCAAGCGCGGCGTGGTCCGCGCAAAGCCGCCCCTGCCTGCGCTTCAGGGCTTCATGGGGCGGCCGACGGTGGTGAACAACGTCATCTCTCTGGCCTCGGTGCCGGTGATCATGGCCAGGGGTGCGGCGTTCTACAAGGATTTCGGTCTTGGCCGGTCGCGCGGCACGATCCCCCTGCAGATCGCCGGGAACGTGAAATACGGCGGGCTTTACGAGACCGCTTTCGGCACCACGCTGGGCGATATCGTCGAGAAGATCGGCGGCGGCACCGCTTCGGGCCGTCCGGTCAAGGCGGTGCAGGTGGGCGGGCCGCTCGGTGCCTATTTCCCGGTGTCGCAGTTCGATACGCCCTTCGGATATGAGGAATTCGACGCCAAGGGCGGTCTGATCGGCCATGCGGGTCTGGTGGTCTTCGACGACACCGCCGACATGCGCAAGATGGCGCGCTTCGCGATGGAGTTCTGCGCCGTCGAAAGCTGTGGCAAATGCACCCCCTGCCGCATCGGCGCGGTGCGCGGGGTCGAGACCATCGACAGGATCGGGCGTGGCGATGCCTCGGCCATCCCCTTGCTGGAAGACCTTTGCGAGACGATGAAGGACGGCTCGCTCTGCGCGCTGGGGGGGTTCACGCCCTTCCCGGTCATGTCCGCGCTCAAGCACTTCCCCGACGATTTCAACGCCAATGCCAAGGAGGCTGCGGAATGAAGGATTTCATCATCCCCTGGGCCGACGACCGCGACATGGGAACCCCCGCCGCCCGGTCCGAAAAGACGGTGACGCTGAACATCGACGGCTTCGACGTGACGGTGCCGGAAGGCACGTCGATCATGCGGGCAAGCGCCGTGGCGGGCATCGACATCCCCAAGCTCTGCGCGACCGACAGCATGGACGCCTGGGGCTCCTGCCGTCTCTGCCTGGTGGAGATCGAGGGGCGGCGGGGCACGCCGTCCTCCTGCACGACGCCGGTGGCGGAGGGCATGGTCGTTCATACCCAGAGTGACAAGGTGCAGCGTCTTCGGCGCGGTGTGATGGAGCTTTACGCTTCCGACCATCCCACCGTCGGTCTGACAGACGCCGCCAATGGCGACAGCGAGTTGCAGAGCATGGCCGCCAAGGTCGGCCTGCGCGAGATGCGCTATCAGCCGGT
This sequence comes from Albidovulum sp., assembly GCA_020637635.1. Classification (GTDB taxonomy): domain Bacteria; phylum Pseudomonadota; class Alphaproteobacteria; order Rhodobacterales; family Rhodobacteraceae; genus Albidovulum. Next base: position 433,589 of record JACKKB010000002.1, on the reverse strand, counting down.
GACGGATCACGTCCACCGCCGCACTGCCGACGGCACGGAGAATGCCGAATGGCGGCCGGTCGACGACAGCAACCCCTATTTCGCCTTCGATCCGGCGAAATGCATCGTCTGTTCGCTTTGCGTGCGTGCCTGCGAGGACGTGCAGGGCACCTTCGCGCTGACCATCGAGGGGCGCGGCTTCGACAGCCGCGTCTCCGCCGGGACCAGTCTCGACAATTTCCTCACCTCCGACTGCGTGTCCTGCGGCGCCTGCGTGCAGGTCTGCCCGACTGGCAGCCTGCAGGAAAAGTCGGTGATCGAGATGGGCTTGCCGGACCGGTCCATCATCACCACCTGCGCCTATTGCGGCGTGGGCTGTTCCTTCAAGGCCGAGATGCGCGGCGACGAGCTCGTGCGCATGGTGCCCTACAAGAACGGCAAGGCCAACCGCGGCCATTCCTGCGTGAAGGGCCGCTTTGCCTATGGCTACGCCGCACACAAGGATCGCATCCTGAAGCCGATGATCCGCGAGACGATCAACGAACCCTGGCGCGAGGTCGAGTGGGACGAGGCGCTGAGCTTCGCCGCGACCCGTCTTCGCGGGTTGCAGGAGAAATACGGCCAGAAGTCGATCGGCGTCATCACCTCGAGCCGCTGCACCAACGAGGAAACCTACCTCGTCCAGAAGCTCGCCCGTGCGGTCTTCCGCAACAACAACACCGATACCTGCGCGCGCGTCTGCCATTCGCCCACCGGCTACGGGCTTGGCCAGACCTTCGGGACCTCGGCCGGGACGCAGGATTTCGACAGCGTCGAGCATACCGACGTGATGATCGTCATCGGCGCCAACCCGACCGACGCCCACCCGGTCTTCGCCAGCCGCATGAAGCGGCGGCTCCGCCAGGGCGCGAAGCTGATCGTCATCGATCCGCGCCGGATCGACCTGGTGAAGTCGGCGCATGTGAGGGCCGCGCATCACCTGCCGTTGCGGCCGGGCACCAACGTCGCCGTGGTTTCCGCGCTGGCCCATGTCATCGTGACGGAAGGGCTGGCGAACGAGAAGTTCATCCGCGAGCGCTGCGACTGGGACGAGTTCCGCGAATATGCGGAGTTCATCAGCGACAAGCGCCACAGCCCCGAGGAGACCGAGGCCCTGACCGGCGTCCCGGCCGAGGAACTGCGCAAGGCCGCGCGTCTTTTCGCCACCGGCGGCAATGGCGCGATCTACTACGGCCTCGGCGTGACCGAGCACAGCCAGGGCTCCACCGCCGTCATCGGCATCGCCAACCTCGCCATGCTGACCGGCAATATCGGCCGCAAGGGCGTGGGCGTGAACCCGCTGAGGGGCCAGAACAACGTGCAGGGTTCGTGCGACATGGGATCGTTCCCGCACGAACTGCCGGGCTACCGCCATGTCAAGAACGCCGACGTGCGCGCGATCTACGAAAAAGCCTGGGGTGTCGAGATCGACCCCGAGCCGGGCCTGCGCATCCCCAACATGTTCGACGCCGCCATCGACGGCACGTTCAAGGGGCTTTACTGCCAGGGCGAGGACATCCTGCAATCGGACCCGGACATCAAGCATGTCTCGGCCGGCCTCGCGGCGATGGAATGCGTGATCGTGCATGACCTCTTTCTCAACGAGACGGCCAATTACGCGCATGTCTTCCTGCCGGGCTCGTCCTTCCTTGAGAAGGACGGCACCTTCACCAACGCCGAGCGCCGCATCAACATGGTGCGCAAGGTGATGGCGCCGAAGAACGGCTATGCCGACTGGGAAGTCACCCAGATGCTGGCCAACGCCATGGGCGCGAACTGGACCTATGCCCATCCGAGCGAGATCATGGACGAGATTGCCGCAACCACGCCTTCTTTCGCTGGCGTGAGCTTCGACAAGATCGATGCCCTGGGCTCGGTCCAGTGGCCCTGCAACGAGACGACGCCGGAAGGCACGCCGATCATGCATGTCGATGGTTTCGTGCGCGGCAAGGGCCACTTCATCGTCACCGAATACGTGGCGACGGACGAAAAGACCGGGCCGCGCTTCCCGCTCCTGCTGACGACGGGCCGAATCCTCAGCCAATACAATGTCGGCGCGCAGACGCGGCGGACGGCGAACGTGGTCTGGCACGATCAGGACGTTCTGGAGATTCACCCGCACGACGCCGAAATGCGCGGCGTGAAGGATGGCAATCTGGTGCGGCTCGCCTCACGTTCGGGCGAAACGACGTTGCGGGCGAAGATCACCGACCGGGTCAGCCCGGGCGTGGTCTACACCACCTTCCACCACCCCGAGACCGCGGCCAACCTCATCACCACCGACTATTCCGACTGGGCGACGAACTGCCCGGAATACAAGGTGACGGCTGTGCAGGTCGGCCTGTCGAACGGGCCGAGCGAGTGGCAGGTGGATTATGCCGAGCTCGGCGAGCGGTCGCGGCGCATCCTGCCCGCGGCGGAGTGAGCCTTGGCAGAACCGGTCACGAGCGCGAAGACGATCGTCGTGCGCGGCAATGCCGCGCATGACGGGGTGCGCGCGGTCCCCGAGGAGACCGCGATCGCCGTCGTCCTGAACGGATCGACCCAGGCGGTGATGATGGCGACACCGGCCGACCTCGAGGATTTCGCGGTGGGCTTCGCGTTGAGCGAGGGGATCGTCGCCGGCCCCGATGAGATCGAGGGACTGGAGGTCGTCGAACAGCAGGGCGGCATCGAGGCGCGGCTGTGGCTTGCCGCCGAGCGCGCCGAGGCCGTCGCCGCGCGCCGCCGCGCGATGGCGGGGCCGGTCGGCTGCGGTCTCTGCGGGATCGAGAGCCTGGCTGAGGCATTGCGGCCGCTGCCCCCGGTGGGCGCGGGATCGACGCTCAGCGTCGCCGATGTCGACCGGGCGGTGAACGAGATTGCCGCGAAGCAGGCGATGAACGCCCGCACCCGCGCGGTCCATGCGGCGGGGCTGTTCCTGCCGGAGCGGGGTGTGGTGCTGGTGCGCGAGGATGTCGGCCGGCACAACGCGCTCGACAAGCTGGCGGGGGCGGCAGCGCGGGGCGGCGTCGACGGCAGCGGGGGCGCGGTGGTCATCACCAGCCGCGTCTCGGTCGAGATGGTGCAGAAATGCGCCATGGCCGGGGTGCCCGTCCTGATCGCGGTTTCGGCCCCCACCGCCCATGCCCTGCGCCTGGCCGAGGCCGCCGGCATCACCCTCGTCGCCATAGCGCGCGGCGACGGATTCGAGATTTTCACTCATCCCGAGCGGATCGGACGCGGAGAACAGACCCATGTCGCCTGAAAAACTTCTCTATATGGCCAAGCAGATCGCCACCTTCTTCGCCAGCCAGCCGGGTGCGGATCAGGCCGACTGCGTCGCTCAGCATATCCGCGATTTCTGGGAACCGCGGATGCGCGAGCAGTTCCTGGCGCTGGCAGCCGATCCGAAACAGGAAATGCCCGAACTGGTCCGCAGCGCGGCCGCGAAGCTCGCCGCCTGACGCGGATCTTGCCGACCGGAGCGGTTTGCGTTCCTATCGGCCGCGTGATCCGCGGTCGGAGGCACTGACATGACCCGCCTGAACCAGCCGCTCGGCGGCAACGAAATGCCCCGTTTCGGCGGCCCGGCAACCATGATGCGCCTGCCCTCGGCGGCAAGCGCAGCCGGGCTCGACGCCTGTTTCGTCGGCGTCCCGATGGACATCGGCACCTCGAACCGCCCCGGCACCAGGCTCGGCCCGCGCCAGATCCGCGACGAGAGCCGCATGATCCGGCCCTACAACATGGCCACGCGCGCGGCACCGTTCGATGCGCTGCAGGTGGCCGACATCGGCGACGTGCCGATCAACACCTTCGATCTGAAGAAGTCCGTCGCCATCATCGAGGCGTTCTACGCCGAACTGCTGGGCCATGGCGCGATCCCGCTCACGCTCGGCGGCGATCACACGCTCACCTGGCCGATCCTGAAGGCGATGCGTGATCGCCACGGTCCGGTCGCGCTTGTCCATGTCGATGCGCATTCCGATACGAACGAAGCGATGTTCGGCGAAACCGTCGCGCATGGCTGCCCGTTCCGCCGCGCCTGGGAAGACGGCTGTCTGTTGAACGACCGCGTGTTCCAGATCGGCCTGCGCGGATCCGGCTATGCCGCCGGGGACTTCGACTGGGGGCGCGAGCGGGGATGGACCGTGATCCAGGCCGAGGAATGCTGGTGGAAGTCGCTGACCCCGCTGATGGCCGACATTCGCGCACGGATCGGCGACGCACCGGCCTATCTGAGCTTTGATATCGACAGCCTCGACCCGGCCTTCGCGCCCGGCACCGGCACTGTCGAGCCGGGCGGGCTCACCACCTGGCAGGCACTCGAGATCGTCCGCGGCTCTGCCGGGCTGAACCTTGTCGGCGCCGACCTCGTCGAAGTCTCGCCGCCCTACGATGTGTCCGGCAACACCGCGCTTATCGGCGCGAACCTGCTCTTCGAGATGCTCTGCGTCCTGCCCGGCGTTCCGCGCAAGACCGACTGAGGTCCTCGCGCCTACCTCGCCGCGCCCGCAACCAGGCCCGGCAGGTGTTCGAGAAACGAGGCCCGCGCCCCGGCGATATGGGCGTGCACGAGCTCTGCCGCGCGAGGGGCATCGCCTGCCTCGCAGGCCGCGAGGATTCCTGCATGCTCCGCGCTCGCCCGCGCCATCCCGTCGCTCATGAGAAGCTGCGCGCGCAGATACCGGTCGATCCGGTCCATCGCGTTGCCCAGCATCTCCAGATGATAGGGCAGGGCGCTCGGCTGATAGAGCGCGGCGTGAAGCGCGCGGTTCAGGTCGCCCCACTGCATCGGATCCTTCGACGCCGCAAAGGCCTCGCACGCGCCGCGCGCCGCCGAGAGATCGCTGGGCGTCATCCTTGGCACGGCACGACGCATCACCTCCGGCTCGATCAGGAGCCGGAAATCGAAGATCTCGGCCGCCTCGTCTGCCGAGAGACCGGCCACGACCGACCCCTTGTAGCGCTGCGTCCGAACCAGCCCCAACTCTTCGAGCCGCATCAGCGCCTCGCGCACCGGAATGCGGCTGGCGTTGAACTGTCGCGCGATCTCGTCCTGCCGGAGCGGCGCACCCGCGGCGATCCTTCCCTCGATGATCGCCCGCCGGAGCGCCTCGTAAATCACGGACGAAGCCGAGGCAGTCCGAGAGATGTCCACAGCGTCCAGTTGCACCGCCAGCGTCCTTTTGATCCTCCTCTTGTGATATTGCATATTGGATCCAAAATTGCTAGACCGGAATCGGCGAGAGTTCTCGCGCCGCAGCAGACAAGGGAGAGGCGATTGGACCGGAGTGTTTTTCACGGGTGCCTGCCGGCGCTGATGACGCCCTGCCGGCCCGACCGGAGCCCGGATTTCGACGCGCTGGTGCGCAAGGGGGCCGAACTTGTCGCGGCCGGCATGTCCGGCGTCGTCTACTGCGGCTCGATGGGCGACTGGCCGCTGCTGAGCGATGCCGAACGGATGCAGGGGGTGGCGGCGCTCGCCGAGGCGGGCGTGCCGGTCGTGGTCGGCACCGGGGCGGTGAATACCGCCATCGCCGCCGCCCATGCCGCCCATGCCGCCGAGGTCGGCGCGCGCGGACTCATGGTCATTCCGAGGGTGCTGTCGCGGGGCAGCTCGACCGCCGCGCAACGGGCCCATTTCGAGACGGTTCTGGGGGCAGCGCCCGACCTTCCGGCGGTCATCTACAACAGTCCCTACTACGGCTTCGCGACCCGCGCCGATCTCTTCTTCGACTTGCGCTCCCGGCACGCCAACCTCGTCGGCTTCAAGGAATTCGGCGGCCCCGCCGACCTGCGCTATGCCGCCGAACACATCACCTCGCGCGATGCCGGGCTGACGCTCATGGTCGGGGTCGATACCGCCGTCTTCCACGGCTTCGTCAACTGTGGCGCCGAGGGCGCGATCACGGGCATCGGCAACGCCCTGCCGCGCGAGGTGCTGCACCTGATCGATCTGAGCCGCCGCGCGGCAGCGGGCGATGCAACCGCCCGTCGTCTGGCGCAGGAACTCGAGGCAGCGCTCGCCGTCCTGTCGTCCTTCGACGAGGGCCCCGACCTTGTCCTTTACTACAAGCACCTGATGGTGCTGAACGGCGAGCCGGAATACCGGCTTCACTTCAATGAGGCCGACGCGCTGAGCGATGCCCAGCGGAACTATGTCGAGGCTCAGTACAGGCTCTTCCGCGACTGGTACGCGACCTGGGCCGCCGGGGTCAGCAGAGACGCAGGATGATCGAGGTCATCGACAGTCATACCGAGGGCGAACCGACGCGCGTGGTTCTCTCTGGTGGCCCGGATCTGGGCCGCGGCCCGCTTGCCGCGCGCGCCGCCCGCCTTGCCGCCGACGAGGCGGCCTTCTGCGCCGGCCTTCTGCGCGAGCCGCGCGGGACGGTGGCCATGGTGGCCGCCCTTCTGGTGCCGCCGGTTGCGGAGGGCTGCGCGACGGGCGTGATCTACTTCAACGCCGCCGGGCCGCTAGGCATGTGCGGCCACGCGACGATCGGCCTTGCGGTGACGCTGGCCCATGCCGGCCGCATCGCCCCCGGCATGCACCGGTTCGAGACGCCGGTGGGCGTCGTCGAGGCGCGGCTCTGGGATGCGGCGCGCGTCACCGTCACCAATGTCGAAAGCTACCGCCACCGCAAGGCGGTCGTCCTCGAGGTTGCGGGCATCGGCCGTGTCACCGGCGATGTCGCCTGGGGCGGCAACTGGTTCTTCCTGACCGCCGATGCGCCGGTGCCGCTTCTTCCCGCCCATGTCGGCACCCTGACCGACGCCGCCCGTCGCATCCGGGATGCGCTTCGCGATGCCGGAGTGACCGGCGCAGAGGGCGCCCCGATCGATCATGTCGAGTTCAACGCTCCCCCGGTCGGCCCCGGCGCACAGGGGCGCAACTTCGTCCTTTGCCCCGACGATGCCTACGATCGCTCTCCCTGCGGCACCGGATCTTCGGCCAAACTCGCCTGCCTCGCCGCCGATGGCGCCCTCGCGCCCGGCGCACCCTGGGTCCAGGAAAGCGTCATCGGCAGCCGCTATGAGTTGAGCTACCGGCCGGGTCTGGCCGGCGGCGTTACCGCCGCGATCACCGGCCGTGCCTTCGTGACGGCCGAAACCCGGCTGCTTTTCGCGGCGGACGATCCCTACCGCGCCGGCATCTCGGGCTGAGGCGCCGATGTCGCAGAGCGCCCCCGCCCGCGGCGACGACCTGACCGACGCGGGCGAGCTTCCCGCGTTTCCCGACCTCATCGTCATCGGCGCCGGCGTCATCGGCATCACCATCGCGCTCCGCGCCCGGGCGCGCGGGCTCGCTGTCACCGTCATCGACCGCAAGGGCGTCTGCGCCGAGACCTCGGCCGGCAACGCCGGTGCCTTTGCCTTCAGCGAGATCGAGCCGCTGGCCGCGCCGGGCATCCTGCGAAAGGCACCCGGCTGGCTGCTCGACCCGCTCGGTCCTCTCGCGCTGCCGCCCTCCTATGCGCCCCGGATCGCCCCCTGGCTCTGGCGATTCTGGCGTGCGAGCCGGCCTGCGCGCTTTGGCGCCGGTCTCGCGGCGCAGGCAAGGCTCATGGCATTGTCCCGCAGTGCGCTGGAGCGGCTGATCGCCGAGACCGGAGCGGGCCATCTCTTGCGCCGGGACGGTGCCCTCGATCTCTACGAGAGCGAAGCCGAGTTCCGCGCGAGCCTGCCGCTCTGGGAAGAACGGCGCGCCCAGGGCATCGATTTTGTGCCGCTCACGGGCCGCGATGCCATCGCCGCGCATCAGCCCGGCCTTTCGCCCCGCCTGACCCACGGCGTCTTCGTGCCCGGCTGGATCAACGTCGTCGATCCGGCGGACTGGACCCGGCGGCTGGCCCGGATCTTCACCGAACGCGGTGGCAGCATCGGGCAGGCGACGGCGCGCGCGATCACCCCCGAGGCGGGTGCCGTGAGCGTGCATCGAACCGACGGGCCGCCGCTCAGGGCGCGCCGCGTCGTGGTCGCGGCCGGCGCCTGGTCGCGCCCGCTGGCGCTCAGCCTCGGCGATCGCCTGCCGCTCGAAACCGAGCGAGGCTACAACACCACCCTGCCGGCCGGCGCCTTCGATCTTCGCCTCCACATCACCTTTCCGGGCCACGGCTTCGTCGTCTCGCGCATCAACGACGGGCTTCGCGTCGGTGGAGCGGTCGAACTCGGCGGCCTCGCCCGTCCGCCCGATTATCGCCGGTCACGGGCGCTTTTGCGCAAGGCCGAGGGGTTCCTGCCCGGGCTCGCCACGTCAGGCGGCACCGAATGGATGGGTTTCAGACCCTCGATGCCCGACAGCCTGCCGGTCATTTCGCCTGCAGGCACGAGTGCCGACGTGATCTATGCCTTCGGCCACGGTCACCTCGGCCTCACCCAGTCGGCCGGCACCGCGGAACTGGTTGCCGACATGTTGACCGGGCGCGACCCGGCACTTGCCGTCGACGCCTTCGCGGCCTCACGCTTTCGCCAGGGGAGATAGGAATGCAGAGCACCCGCGCCATTCACGTCGTCTCGTGTCATGCCGAGGGCGAGGTCGGCGACGTGATCGTGGGCGGCGTCGCCCCGCCGCCCGGTGCCACGCTCTGGGACCGGCGCGCCTTCATCGCGCGCGACGGAGCCCTGCGCCGCTTCGTGCTGAACGAACCCCGGGGTGGCGTCTTCCGGCATGTGAACCTGCTGGTCCCGCCCGTGCATCCCGAGGCCGCAGCCGGGTTCATCATCATGGAGCCCGAGGATACGCCGCCGATGTCGGGGTCGAACGCGATCTGCGTCGCGACCGTGCTGCTCGAAACCGGCCTTGTCGAGATGCGCGAACCGGTCACCGAATTCGTGATCGAGGCGCCGGGCGGGATCGTGCGGATCCGCGCCGAGTGCCGGGCCGGCAAGGCCCTGCGGATCGCGGTCGAGAACCTGCCGAGCTTTGCCGACCGGCTGGACGCGACACTCGAGGTCGAAGGGCTCGGGGTTCTTCCGGTCGATACCGCCTTTGGCGGTGACAGCTTCGTCATCGTCGACGCGACGGCTCTCGGCTTCGATCTCGTCGCGGACGAGGCGGCCGATCTGGCCCGTCTCGGCACCCGCATCACCGAAGCCGCGAACCGCCAGCTGGGCTTCACCCATCCTGAAAGGCCCGACTGGGATCACTTCTCCTTCTGCGCCTTCGCGGGCCCGCTCGAACCCGGGCCGCGGGGATGGGAGACCCGCTCGGCCGTCGCCATCCGGCCCGGCAAGATCGATCGTTCGCCGACCGGAACCGCGGTCTCCGCGCGCCTCGCGGCGCTGGCGGCGCGTGGCCAGATCCGGGCCGGCGAGCGGCTGATCGCGCGGTCGATCATCGGGTCGGAGTTCAGCGGCCGGATCCTCGGCACCACGACAGTCGCCGGCCGGCCGGCGATCCGGCCGGAAATTTCCGGCCGTGCATGGATCACCGGCATGCACCAGCACCTGCTCGACCCGACCGACCCCTGGCCCGAGGGCTACAGGTTGAGCGACACCTGGGGCGTGGGCTGAGGTGCGGCAGCGCTTTCCCCGGCCCGGTCGCGTGGCGGGGAAGGCGCCTTTCGTTCGCTTCCTGGGGCGCAGCTTCTAGCGGCTGGCGTCGACCGGGATGTCGAGCTCGACCATACCGGCCTTTTCGAAGGTCAGCGTGAGATGAACCATCGAGCCTTCGGCCGGGTGTTCGTTCAGGCCCATGAACATGATATGGTCGCCACCACGCTTCAGGTCATGGCTCCCGTGCGCCGGGATGACGAATCCCTCGGTCACATGGATCATCTGCATCATCCCGTCGGCGCTCATCTTGTGGGTATGCAACTCGACCTTCTGGGCAATGCCCGAGGTTGCGTCGATCAGCCGGTCGTCGGTGTCGCCGCCGTTCTCGATCACCATGAAGGCGGCACCGGCCATGGCACCGGGCATGAACCTTGCATAGGGGTCGGTGATCGTGATCGTGCCGGCGGCGAAGGCGGGCAGGACGTAAAGGACCGCAGCGGCGGCCAGAACGGTCTTCAGAGCGTTCATCTTCTCTCTCCTTTCGGTTTCGGGTCTGCGGCGGATCAGGCCGAAACCGGGGGGCCGCGCGCCTGGCTCGCGGGCCGCGGCGTGAGAGTGAGATAGAGGGGGGCGCGGGCGACGAGCGGCTCGGACAGCGTTTCCGGCGGGCTCGCCGTCGGGGTGGCGATCTCGCAAGCAGCGATCAGAGAAAAGGCCAGGTCGGGGCAGAGATGGGTCTCGCCGGTGGGTTTGCCATCGGCGTCAAGCGTGAGCTGGACCAGACCGCCGCCCGAACAGAGCACGAGCACCTGGCCGCCGGCCATCGCCTGCCCGCGTGCCGTGGCGGCTGCAAAGCCCATGGCCGCCATCGTGACGGTCAGGATCAGTGCGATCATGAGGCGAAGCGCGCGGAAGGCCATGGGCGTTCTTACAAGGCGCGCCGGCGGCAGGAAAGGCCCGAATCGCCGCAGGGCCGCGCCCCCCCCCGGTCAACCCGGCCGGCGGGCGGCCGCGCCGCACCCGCCCGCGCTACTGCACGACGAACTCGGCATGCAGCGCGCCGGCCGCGTTGATGCTTTTCAGGATGTCGATCATGTCGCGGGGCGATACGCCGAGTGCGTTCAGCCCGGCCACGACCTCGGCGAGCGACGATCCGCCGCGAACCGGGGCGAGCCCGGGCCCAGATTCCTCGGTGATCGAGGATGAGGACCGCGGCACCACCACCGACTGACCCTGCGCGAAGGGGTTCGGCTGCACGACCTCGGGCGTTTCCTCGACCTTGAGGGTCAGGTTGCTCTGGCTGACGGCGACCTCGCTGATGCGGACATGGGAGCCGAGCACGATCGTCCCCGAGCGTTGATCGACGACCACCCGCGCCTTCTCCTCGGGCTCGACGAGGATGTTCTCGAGCCGCCCGAGCGCGTGGGCCGCCGACGGCATCCGGGTTGCGCTGATGTCGACCGAGACGGTCCCGGGATCCGTCATCAGCGCGACGGCGCGGCCGAACTCGCCGTTGATGGCGCTCTCGATCCGGCCGGCGGTGGTGAAATCGGGGTTGCGCAGCGCCAGCCGCACGGTCGAGAGCGAGCCGAGATCGAAGGCGACCTCGCGCTCCACCCGCGCGCCGGAGGGGATCGACCCCGCCGTGGGCACGCCCTGGACGACGCTCGCCGCCTTGCCCTCGGCCGAGACTCCGCCGGCGATGATCGTGCCCTGGGCGACGGCATAGATCTCGCCGTCCGCGGCGTTCAGCGGCGTCATGACGAGCGTGCCGCCGAGCAGGCTCTTCGCGTCGCCAATCGCCGAGACGGTGACATCGATCTGGCCGCCGGCGCGCGCGAAGGGCGGCAGTGTCGCCGTGACGAAGACCGCGGCCACGTTCTTCGGCCGGAAACTCTCTCCGGTGACGTTGACGCCGAGCCGCTCGAGAATGTTCGCCATGATCTCTTCGGTGAAGGGCGCGTTGCGCAGCCCGTCGCCGGTGCCGTTCAGGCCGACGACAAGCCCGTAACCGACCAGATCGTTGCCGCGCACCCCGTCGAACTCGACGAGATCCTTGATCCGCACCGTGGTGGCCAGGGCGGGCAGGCAGATGAGAGCCGCAGTCAGCGCCGCGAGGAGCCTCATCGGGATCACCGGGCACCTCATCTGAGATAGTCCGCAAGCGAGAGCTGCGACAGATGCGCCGTCAGCGTGTAGAGCGTTTCCATCCGGGTCTGGGCCTCCTGCAGGGCCGTCGCGGTCTCGTAGGGATCGGCCGCGATGATGGACGAGCGGGCCACTTTCAGCGCAGCCGCCTCGTTGGCGTTGCGCGCCGCCGCATCCGAGAGCCGCGCCTCGACGGTGCCGAGCCCGGTCTGCAGGTCCAGCACCCTGTTGCCGGCGGCGACCAGTTCGGCCCCCGCCGCGCCGGCCAGTGCCGCGCGCGCCGCCGTATCCCCGCCGAGAACGCCTTGCGTCAGGAGCGCTCCGAGCGCGAACCCCTTCAGGAGCGAGCGGATCCCGGGATCGGCGGCGGTGATGTCGATCGAAGTGCTGTCTCCCGGGGCCAGCGCGAACCGAGTTGCGGTGCCGGTCGCGCCGCCATAGGCGCTGTCGAGAAAGCCGCCGCCACCCGGGGCCGCGTCGAACCAGGCGGTGACGGCGGCCTCGATGTCGCCCGCCGTCGTCAGCCCTGCAACGACGCCGGCCAGGTCCGAGAGCATCGTCGCGGCGTCGGCGAGCGGGCGCTGGTCGACTGCCGCGCCCGCCAGCACATAGCGGTCGGCGACGCGGACGTTGAGCGCAGCCACCGCGGCGCCGAAGTTCTGCGACGCTGCGGCGGCGGCGGTATCGACATAGGTGTCGCTTCTCGCCGTGGCCGCGTTGAGGAGCGTCGCCGAGGCATCGCCTGCCAGCGTTCGCGCGGTTTCGAGCGCGCCCTGGGTCGCTCCGGCAAAAAGCGTGCCCTCGTTCGTGGCGATCTTGTAGGCGTCGAGCGCATTCAGCGCATGGGTGATCGAGGCGAGCGCGGTGAGGTCCCCGCCGGTGGCGCCGGCAAGGTCCTTCTTCCGGCCTGAGGTCATCTCCTCGCTCAGGGTTGCCATCGTCTGCTTCAGGTCGCGGTTGCCGGTCCGCAGCCGGTAGGCCTGGGATAGATCGCCAACGGAAATGCTGCTCATGGTCAAAGCCCGATCAGTTGCTGGATGAGGTCGTCGATCGTCTGGATCACGCGGGCGTTTGCGGAATACGCCTGTTCGATCATGAGGAGCGACTGCATTTCGGCATCGGTGTCGACGCCATCGGCAAGCTGCAGTTCCTTCAGCGCCGATTGCCGTGCCGCGGCCGAGCCGACGCCTGCCTCGGCGCCCAGCCGGTCGCCGGCCACTGCGGATACGAGATCCGCGGCAAGACCCGCCGCCGAGCGCGCGACACCCGCGGCATTGCCCGATCCGGCCACCCGGGTGCTGGCGAGCGCCGAACCGAAGGCGGTCAGAAGCGTGGCATCGCCGACGTTTCCCGCCGCCGTCGCGCCGAGCCCGTCGCGAAGCCGCCAGAGCGCGCCGCCGCGGGCCGGATCGGCCGCGGCATTGAACGTGATCCGCGCGGCGATCCCCTCTTCGGTCGCGAGGGTGAACATCGCGCCCGCGTCGGTTAGGAGACCCGGGTCGCTGCTCGTGAGCGTCGGGTCCAGCCCGGGGGCCTCGAACCGCTCGATGAGGTCGCGCGCGAAGGCATCGAGATCTCCCTGAACCGCCGGGGCCAACCGGTCGCGCACCGCGAAGGCCGCCGCCAGCGTCCCGCCCGCAAGCAGTCCGTCGTCGCCGCTTGCAATCGTCATGCCGTTCAGAGTGAGGCCGCCGAGCGATCCGCCGCCAAGCGACATGTCGGGGGTGATGACGCCCACCCGGGTGAACCCGATCGTGGCGGGACTGCCGTCAAGAAGGATCGCGCCGCCGGTCGTGTAGAGGGCAACCTGATCATTCGGTCGCGCGACCTCGCGCAGGGGCACGATCGCCGAGATGCCGTCGATCAGCCGCTGGCGCTCGTCCATCAGGGCGGCCGCGTCGTGGCCGGTTGCGCGCTGGGCCGTGATCTCGGCATTCAGATCGGCGACCCGGCCGAGCGCATCGTTGAGGCTGCTCACCTGGCCGGCGATCCCGGCGTCGGCATCCATGCGCGCCTGCTGCACCGCCCCGCTGAGCGTGCGGAGCGTGGCAGTGAGGGCATTGCCAGCATCGACCACGGATTGCAGCCGCGCCGCGCTGTCGGGACGGCTCGCCGCCTCGGTCAGCTTGGTCTGAAACGCGGAGACCCGCTCGGTGAGCGAGCCGGCCTCACCGGGCGCGCCAAGGAGCGCCTCGATCTGCGAGAAGAAATCGGCCCGCATGCCCGAGCCGCCGGCCTCGGCATTGGCGAGCCGCAGGTCCGACAGGACGGTCATGTCGACCGCGCGGGTGACGCCGCCGACCCGCACCCCGGCGCCGCTGCCGCCGAGCGAGAGCGGCGAGAGCGCGAGTTCGCGCCGCGCATAGCCCTCGGTCGTGGCATTGGCGACGTTGGCCGAGACGACCTCCGCGCGCCGGGAAGCCGCGGTCAGCCCGGAGAGCGCGTTGGCAAGTGATGCGGAAAGGCTCATGGCCGTCTATCCCTCGCGGCGCTTCGCCCGTCAGCGCTTGATGTTCGTGGTCTCCTGCAGCATCTCGTCCACCGTCTGGATCACCTTGGCATTCGACGAATAGGCCCGCTGGGTCTGGATGAGCGAGGTCAGTTCGGCCGCGACATCGGTTGCGGAGCCTTCCCTCGCATAGCCCACGACGGACCCTGTCGGGCCGTCGCCGGCATCCCAGAGGAAGAACGAACCGGATTCGGGCGAGACCTGGAAGGTCTGGTTGTTGAGCGCGATGAGGCCGTTGGGGTTTGGCACGTCGACAACCGGAACCTGGTAGATCCGGCGGGTGAAGCCGGTATCGTAGGTCGCCGTGACATAGCCGTTCTCGTCGACCTCGACGGTGGTCAGGTTGCCGACCGGCGAGCCGTCCTTGGTGATTGCGGTGGGCGCGAAGCTGTTGGAAAGCTGCGTGAGCCCGTTCGGATCGCCGAGCTTGCCGATCGTCATCGTGATCGGACCGCCGGCGACCGTCAGCCCGAGAGTGCCATCGGTGGGGTTGTAGGCGCCTCCCGAAACAGTCGTGACGGAGGCAAGCGTGCCGCCATTGGTGCGCGTGTCGTCGAAGGTCAGCGTGTACTCGCCGATCAGCGCGCCGTTCTGCGCCGAATCGTGGATCTGCATCGTCCAGGTGTTCGACGCCGCTGTCGCCGGCACGGTCGGCGTGAAGGTGATGTCGAGCGTGTCGGAGGTTCCGAGGTTTCCGAAATATTCGACGGAGAGCGGAAGCGGGCTGCCCGGCGCGCCGGCCTCGGTCGAGGAGGCGGGCAGGTTGACGCCGAGGTTGATCGCCGTCGTCGGGTCGCCGGCCGTCTGGTTGGCGTTGATCACGACCGGGCTGAGACCGGACACGGTGTCGCGCGGCAAGACCGGGATGGTGCCGTCGGCGCTTGCCGGCCAACCCAGGAGGACAAGACCGGATTCCGTCTTCAGGACGCCGTCGGCATCGGGACGGAACGCACCGGTCGTCGTCATCATGAGCGGCTGCTGGCCGCCGGAGAATGTGCCCAGCGACACCGAGGAGGTCACCGGCAACATGCCGCGACCCGAGATCGCGAGATCGAGCGCATTGTTCGTCGCGACGAGAGGGCCCTGTTCCTCGATCAGCCGGTTCGACGAGGCGCGGACGCCGCCGGCCGAATAGGTGCCGGCGCCACGCGCCTGATTGATCACGAAGCTCTCGAAGTCGGTCGACACCCGCTTGTAGCCATAGGTGCCCGAGTTCGCGATGTTGTCGGAAATCGTCGCAAGACGGGTCGCGTTGGCGCTGAGCCCCGCGACGCCCGCGCTGAGCGAGGAGGAAATGGACATGGGTGCCGCCTTTCTGCTGCTGCGTCCGGATTCGCAGGTACAATGCAGCGCGGCGGTTTAAGATCGTCCTAACGCCTCATCGTGACCGGCGCAGCAGGATCAGCTCGATCCGGTTGTTGCGCGCCGACATCGGGTTGGCGACAACCGGGCGGCGATCGGAATAGCCGGTAAGGCGCCGGAACCGCGCGGGGGCGAAACCCTTGCCCTCCATCAGCAGACGCACCGTCGTGGCCCGTCCCGTCGAGAGGTCCCAGGACGGGTTGTCGCGCAGGACCGCGGGCAGCGACCGGATATGGCCATCGACGGCCACCTCGTTCTGCACCAGCGTGAAGACCCGCGCCAGCATCGCCGTGAGCTCCTCCAGCATCGGCGTCGCCTTGGTCGATTCGCCGACGAAGAGGGGGTCGTCCTCGATGTCGTGGAGTTCCACCACCAGCCCCTCCGCGGTGACGCGGGTCGAGATATGCGCCGCCGCGCGCCTGGCGAGCTCGCTTGTCGTCCCGGCATCCGCCAGCGCCTTTTCCAGCGCCTGGGCCGCGTTTGCGAAGACCGCCGCATCGGCGTCGTCCGCGCTTCCTTCGGGCGTGCCCTTGCCCTGCGCCTGCCGTTCGGCCGTCGGCCGTCGGTCCGAGGCGCCGGTGCCGTTCTGCGCGATCTGGTCCTCCGAAAAGACGCTCTCGCCCCCGAACGACCCGTCGCCACCGCCCGAGACGCGGCTGATCGGCACCGTCGGGCTGAAATAGTCCGCGATCCCCTTGCGTTGCTTTTCCGTCGTCGCGTTCAGCAGCCACATCAACATGAAGAAGGCCATCATTGCGGTCACGAAATCCGCATAGGCGACTTTCCAGGCACCGCCATGATGCCCGTCCCCGCCGGAGACCTTCTTGCGCTTGATGATGACTGGCGCCGCGTTTGCACGCGCTGCCATACCACCAACCCTTTCCTTCAACCCGGGACGAGGACTATCAGGCAGGGCTTAAGACGGGCCTAACCGATCAAGTTTTGCCGATTTCCCGGCTGCGACGGACAGGCGGCTCAGAGCCCGGCCTCGGCCTCGATCGCCGCCCGGCTCTTGCGGGCGCGTTCGGTCGCGGACTTGAGCTGCCCGCAGGCCGCCATGATGTCCTCGCCGCGTGGCGTGCGAATGGGCGAGGCATAGCCGGCCTTGTAGACGATATCGGCGAAGGCCTCGATCCGTTCCCAGTCCGATCGCTCATAGGGGCTGCCGGGCCATTCGTTGAAGGGAATGAGGTTGATCTTGGCCGGAATCCCGCGGATCAGCCTGACGAGGCGCTTCGCATCCTCGTCGCTGTCGTTCACGCCCTTCAGCATCACGTATTCGAAGGTGATGCGCTCGGAATTCGACAGCCGCGGATAGTCGCGCAGCGCGTCGAGCAGCATCGCGATGTTCCACCTCTTGTTGATCGGCACGAGACGGTCGCGCACCTCGTCTGTCGTGGCGTGGAAGCTGACGGCAAGAAGGCAGCCGATCTCCTCGGCGGTGCGGGCGATCTCCGGCACGACGCCCGAGGTCGACAGGGTGATCCGCCGGCGCGAGAGCGAGAGCCCCTCGCCGTCCATCACCACCTTCAGCGCATCTCGGACATTCTCGAAATTGTAGAGCGGCTCGCCCATGCCCATCAGCACAACGTTCGAGACGAGCCGCGTCTCGTTCCTGGGCGCCCCGGGCTCGGGCCATTCGCCGAGATCGTCACGGGCAAGCATGACCTGGCCGACGATCTCGGCCGCGGTGAGGTTGCGCACCAGTTTCTGCGTGCCGGTATGGCAGAACGAACAGGTGAGCGTGCAGCCGACCTGGCTCGAGATGCAAAGCGTGCCGCGATTCTCCTCGGGGATATAGACCGTCTCGACCTCGTGCCCGCCGGCGATGCGCAGGAGATACTTGCGCGTTCCGTCAGCCGAGACCTGGCGGGTGACGACCTCGGGCAGGGCGATCTCGAACCGGTCGGCCAGCATCGCCCGATAGTCCCTGGCAAGGTTGGTCATCGCGGCGAAGTCGCGCACGCCCCAGTGGTAGATCCATTGCCAGATCTGCCCCACCCGCATCCTGGCCTGCTTCTCGGGCGTCCCCGCCGCGAGAAGCGCATCGCGCAGCTGTTCGCGCGTCAGCCCGACGAGATTGAGCCGCCCGCCCTCGGGCAGCCGGCGCGGCAGGGTCAGCACATCCTGGGTAATCGGCGCGCTCGCGCGAGGCTCGGTCATCGTCGGGGTCCCGGAAATCAGATCACCCATATAGGCGATCCCCGGCAAAAACGGAACAACCCCGCGGTCCGTTCAGCCGATGATCTCGAATTTCGCCACGTCGACCATGCCGCGGTCGGTGATCTTCAACGCCGGAATGACCGGCAGGGCGAGGAAGGCGAGCTGCAGGAAAGGCTCTTCGAGACGCACGCCAAGGCTCTGCGCCGCCGCCCTGAGATCGATCAGCCGGTCGCGCACCTCCTCGAACGGGCTGAGGCTCATGAGGCCCGCGACGGGCAGCGCCAGTTCCGCCAGCACCTTGCCGCCCCGCGCAACGACGAATCCGCCCTCGATCTCGCAGACGCGATTCGCGGCCACCGCCATATCGCGGTAATCGGCGCCGACTATCGCGATGTTGTGGTGATCGTGACAGACGGTCGAGGCGATGGCGCCCGAGGTCATGCCGAAGCCGCGCACGAAACCGGTGGCGATGTTGCCGTTGCGGCCATGCCGCTCGACCACCGCGATGCGCATCAGGTCGCGGGCCGGATCGGGCCGCTTGTCGCCGTCCTCGATGGCGATCTCCTCGATCAGATGTTCGGTGATGATCTTGCCTTCGATGATGCCGATCACATCGGTCGCGGTCCGGTTCGCGCGGGCGCGGAAGTTCTCGGCCACGACGCGCGGCGCCCGGACCGAGCCGCGACCGACCGGCGGGATCGTCGCGCGCGCGGCAAAGGCCGCCGCATCGGCACGGCGCCCTGCGCAGAGCACGAGACGCGCGTCGCAGGCGGCAAGACTGCCGAGCGCGACGATATCAGCCCTCTTGCCGGGCGCGATCTGGCCGCGATCCTTCAGCCCGAAGGCCTCGGCGCCCGAGAGGCTCGCGGCGCGATAGGCCGCGAGCGGCGAGACGCCCTTGGCGATCAGCGTCCGGATCATGTAGTCGAGATGCCCGTGTTCGGCGATGTCGAGCGGATTGCGATCGTCTGTGCACAGGCACATGTAGGCCGAGCTCACGTCGTTCAGGACCGGCGCGAGCGCGTCGAGATCCTTCGAGACCGAGCCCTCGCGGATGAGAACCCGCATCCCCTTGCCGAGTTTCTCGCGCGCTTCCTCCGCCGTCGTCGCCTCGTGTTCGGTGCGGATCCCGGCGGCGATATAGGCATTGAGGTCGCGGCCGGTCAGCTGCGGGCAATGGCCGTCGACATGTCTGCCCTCGAAAAGCCTGAGCTTGTCCATCGCGCCGGGATCGCGGTGGATGACGCCAGGATAATTCATGAACTCGGCAAGCCCGATGCCGGAGGCATGGCCCATGACCTGCCTGAGGTCGTCGGCGTCCAGTTCGGCCCCGGCGGTCTCCATATGCGTGGACGGCACGCAGGAGGAAAGCTGCACGCGGATGTCCATGAGCGTGTGAACGCTCGCCTCCTGGAAATAGCGGATTCCGTCGAGCCCGATCACGTTGGCGATCTCGTGCGGATCGCAGATCGCGGTGGTTACGCCGCGCGGCGCGACGCAGCGATCGAACTCGAACGGCGTGACGAGCGAGCTTTCGATATGGAGATGGGTGTCGATGAAGCCGGGCACCAGCGTCAGGCCGGCCACGTCGATCACCTCGCGCCCCTCGTAGGCGGCGCCGATGCCGACGATCGTGTCGCCGCAGATCGCGACATCGCCGGAAATCCGCGCGCCCGTGACCACGTCGAGGATAGTTCCGCCGCGCAACACCAGATCGGCTGGCGTGTCGCCTCTGCCCTGCGCAATCCGCTGTTCAAGCTCCGCCATCGTTCCGCTCCGTCTTTGCCCCAGACGAGCGCAAATCCGCCTTGGAGTCTAGGCGCGCCAGAAAGGCGCTCGCCGCGCGGCCGACATGCAGTCCGCTCGCAAGGCAGCCGGTCAGGAGATAGCCGCCCGTCGGCGCCTCCCAGTCAAGCATCTCTCCGCAGGCGAAGACGCCGGGCAGGGCGGTCAGTTCAAGCTCCTCGGTCAGCGCCGCCCGGGCAATGCCCCCGGCCGACGAGATCGCCTCGGCAATCGGGCGCGGCCCGGCATGGTGGACCGGAAGCGCCTTCAGGACCCCGGCCAGCGCCTCGGGTCGGACCGGCAGGGGCCGCGCCCATTCCTGCGCCAGCGCGATCTTCGCCGGGTCGAGCCGCAGCGCCTTGCGCAGGCGGTTGACGATGCTCTCGCCGTTGCCGGTCCGCGCCAGCCGGGCGGCGACCTCGGCGACACTCCGGCCGGGCAGAAGATCGATCGCGAGCGGGGCGCCGTCGCGCACCGCGGCCGAGACCGCGTAGATGCCGCCACCCTCGAGCCCGCGCGCAGAGATCACGAATTCGCCCTGTCCGCGCGCCGCGCCGCAAAGCAGGGCGACACCCTTCACCGCGGCGCCGAAATGCCGCGCCATATGCGCCGACCAGTCGACGGCGAGCGCGACGTTGGCCGGCCGGAAGGGACGGATCGCCACACCCTGCCCGCCGAGCCAGGGCACCCAGGCGGCATCCGATCCGAGCCGCGGCCAGCTGGCCCCGCCGAGCGCCAGCACCGTGGCCCGGGGGGCAATCACGCGCGGGCCCTCGGGCGTCTCGAAGAGAAGGCCGTTCTCCGCGAAGCCGCGCCATGCCCAGCGCGTCCTGAGCCTCACACCGGCTCTGCCCAGCCGCGCAAGCCAGGCACGCAGCAATGGCGAGGCCTTCATGCCCCGGGGAAACACCCGCCCCGACGATCCGGTGAAAGTCTCGATGCCGAGATCCCGTGCCCAGCCCACGACCTCGGCAGGCCCGAAGGCGGTGACGAGCGGGACCATCCACGGCGCGGAGAAATGGCCCGCGAAAACCGCGGGCGGCTCGTTCTTTGTCAGGTTGAGCCCCGATTTTCCGGCCATCAGGAACTTGCGCGCCGGGCTTGGCCGGGCTTCGGCCACCACGACGGAACGGCCCGCCGCGGCAAGCGCCTCGGCCGCCATCAGCCCCGCCGGGCCGGCCCCGATCACGAGCGCGTCCAGAGGCTCCGCCCCGCTCACGTCGGAAGGTCGCCGCGGGGTCCCCTGATCTCGACGACCCGGTGCGGATAGGGGATGTCCACTCCTGCTGCCTTCAGCGCGTTCCAGATCGCGAAGAGCACCTTCGAGGCATATTTGTTGCGCCCGTCGTCGATTCCGTTGACCCAGTATTCGACCGCGAAATCGATGCCGCTCTCGCCGAAGCCGCGCAGTTCCACATCCGGCGCCTCGGGCTTCGTCAACACGAAGGGCAGGGCGGCCACGGCCTTGCCGACCAGATCGGGAACGAGGTTGATGTCGGTGTCGTAGCTGACCGAGAACGCCACCTCGTAGCGATTGGCGCTGCCCTGGTCGGAGTAGTTCACCACCCGCGTGGTGATGAAATGTTCGTTCGGCACCACGATCCATTTGCCGTCGAACGTCTCCATGATGCAGGCCCGCGCCGTCATCTTCACGATCGTCCCGGCTTCGCCGCCATCAAGCTCCACGTAGTCGCCGACGGTGGTCTGACCCTCGACCAGAAGGATGATGCCGGAGATGAAGTTGGCGGCGATCTGCTGCAATCCCAGCCCGATGCCGACGCCGAGCGCGCCGCCGAGAACGGCAACGGCGGTAAGGTCGATCCCCATGATGCTGAGCAGAAGCAGGAAGGCCGCGCCGAAAATGACAAGCTCGGCCGCCTTGATCGCAAGTTCGCGCGTGGCCGGTCGGAGCGCATCCTGGGCCTTGATGTAGCTGGTGCTCTGCTCGTTCGACCAGCGCCCCAGCCAGAAGAGGAGGCTGCCCGCGACCAGGCCGCGCAGGAGCGCCATCACCGAAAACCGGATGTTGCCAAGTTCGACCGTCTGCGCCTCGAGCCAGGCCGACATGTCGGGCAGTGCCCCGACGACATAGAGCGCGGAGACCGGAATGAGCACGTAGCGGCCGAGGAACCTCAGGAAGCTGTCGCGGATGATCTTCTGCACGAGGATGCGGGCGGCGAGAAACAGGAACACGCGCTTGCCGAAGGCGATCACCGCCGCGGTCCCGAAGAGCGACCGCGTGAAGGCCTCGCCGAGCGCGGTGAGACCGTAGGCGAGGAACGGCAGCAGCAGCGGCAGGAATCGCAGCGCGAATCGGCGCAGTTGGGCGAAGATGCCGCGCGCCTCGGGCCTGGGCGCGAGCAGCGCCTCGATTCGCGGGCCGAACCGCCCTGCGACAAGGGTCGCCACGACCCACGAAAGGATCAAGAGACCGAACTGTGACCAGGCCGCCGGTCTCAGCATCCATCCCACGGCCAGCGCGCGGCCCTGCTCGATGTAGTCGAGCGCCTGTCGGTAGAGCTCTTGCGGATCCATGGTCGCCTTCCTCGTGCGGCTTCCGGCCTCCGGGGCGGGAAGGCCGTCATCCCGCCCGTGCTACAGGCTCGGCCGGTGCTTCTGCAACACGCGCGTCAGCGGAATCAGAGCCGGACCGTCTGCATCGCGGCAAGGAGCCCGCCCCCTGCCGCGGCGACCAGCCTTTCGATCTCTTCCACCCTCCCGGGCGTGAAATGCCCCTCGACGTCGAGAAGATTGACGGTGCCCGCCACCGCGCCGTCCGGGCGCAGCACCGGGATGTTCATGGCCGAATGGCAGCCGAGCGCGTTGATCTCGGCGTGATCAAAGAAGAGGTCGCGGAACTCTGCCGTCGTATTGGCGACAAAGCTCCGCTTCTCGACAAGAACCTGCCGGCTCCAGGCGTCGTCGAGCGTCAGGGGCTTCGTGCCCGAGACCGGATAGGCCACGGGGTTCGAACTGTAGGCCCGGCGCACGAGCCCCGCCTCGGGGTCCTGCACGGTGATCGTGAAGAGCCGCACGCCGCAGGCCCGGTCTAGTTCCAAAAAGACGGTGTCGGGTGTCATAGGGCCACCTCAGCGCGCCGTCGCGCGCAGGTAGGCCGGACGGGCGCGCATGCGGTCCAGGTATTCGGTGAGCCGGTGCTCGGTGATCGGGAACTTGGCCGAGAGCGCCCAGTTGCCGCAATGGGTCAGGATGATGTCGGGCACCGTCATCATCTCGCCCATCAGGAACGGACCTTCGGCCATCCGTTGCACAAGCACCTTCTGAGACCGTTCGAATTCCCACCGGAGCGTGTTCTTGATCGCCGCGTGGCGAAGCGCCTCGGGCAGGACGAAACTGTGCCGCGCGGCCATCCAGAGATTGGCGTCGAGCTCGTCGAGCAGGAACTGGGTAAGACTGTCCTGCCGCGCCCGGTCCAGCGTGCCGGCGGGGTGGGTCATGGCCCCGTGCTTGTCGGCGAGATACTGGATGATCGCCGTCGAATCGGTGATCGGCGTGCCGTTGTCGATCAGGACCGGCACCTTGCCCGCGGGGTTGAAGGCCGTGACGCCCTCCGAACGGGGCGGAGCCGCGATATGCTCATAGGGCTGGCCAAGCTCCTCCATCATCCACAGGACCCGCGCGGCACGGCTGTTGACGGTTCCGATGACGGTATACATGGGACCTCCGGGTTTTGCTGCATCTGGACACGAGTGCGTTGCCGGGGCAAGGCCCGCCGTTCGGTGCCGGTTCAGCGCCGGTTCAGCATCGCAAGACGAATGAGCGCCCGTTCCATCACCGCCATCGCCGGCGCACGCGAGGCAGAGCGCAAGGCGAGATCGGTATCGGTGAGGATGCCGAGCGCCGTCTCGAGCCGCCGCATCCCCCATGCCTGCGCCTGCCGGATCATCCGGTCGCGGCGCGGCCCGAATACCGGCGGCCGCATCCGTGCCATCCCCTCGGCCGGCCCGCCGGGCGCGGTGCTCGCGGCGTGAAGCGCCCGGAAGTGGCGCATCGCAGCGATCGACAGCGTGACCGGGCCGACACCCTGACCTTCAAGCCGCCGCACGAGCCCCCCGACCTCCGGCGTCCGCGCCTCGGCGACCGCATGCAGCACATCGTCGATTTCCGCCTCGATCGTGGCCGGCGCCGCGGCCGCCACGTCCGCCGGCGTGACCGGCGTGCCGTCGCCGTACTTGTAGAGCGCGAGCTTCTCGACCGTCTGGCGGAAATCGCCGAGGTCGAGATCGCGCGCGAGAATGGTCAGATCCGCCATCGCCTCGCGTCCGATCTCGCCAAGCCCGGCCCGGCTCAGCATCGCCTCGATCTCGCCCCGCCCTGGCGGATCATCGTATAGCGCCACGGCATAGGCGTTGTCGTGGGTCTCGAAGGCCTTGCGCAGCGCCGAGCTCTTGCCGAGCGTGCCGGCCGTGACGATCAGCATGGCATCGCCCGCCCGCCACTCCGCAAGCGCAGCCGCAATCGGTGCCGCCTGGGCATCGCCGGCGTCCTCGGCCAGAACCACGCGCTGGCCGGGGAAGAAGCCGCGTTCGCGCATCGCATCGCCGACAAGCGTCGGGTCCTTGCGCAGATCGGCGCCGGCGAGCCGCACCAGCCGCATCTCCGCCTCGCCCTCGGGCCCGATCAGAGCCGCGACCGTCTCCTGCCGCCTGAGCGCGACCTTCATCGCGTCTGCACCGTAGATCAGAAGGCCGGCGCGCCCGGGTTCGGGCCGCGCAAGGAAGGTCAGCGCCGCCGCTCCGGCCAGCTTCATGCTACGCCCCAGCGCTCCGCGCTGGCGACGAGCTCGGTTACCACCTGATCGGCCAGCAGCCGCATCAGCCGCGTCGCCGCATCATCGCGCGAGGCGGCCGTCGCGATCGACGTGCCCGAGGCGGAATAGGCGGTGAACGAGCTCACCTTGTCGGCGGCGATCGCCTTTGTCCCGTCGCTTCGGCGCAGTTCGTAGCGGACCGTCCCGTGCAGCCGGTAGCGGGTGATCGCATTGGTGCGGCGGATGGCAAGCGCCTCGGTCGTGATGCTGATCGCATAGCTGAGTCGGAACCGCGCCTGCTGCGGTCTCCCGATCCGCTCCTCGATCCGCTCGACGAAGTCGAAGTCGTTCTTGTTGTCGGGCGCATCGACCGCAACCGCATCGAAAAGCGCGCGTGCCGGCGCGCCCGGCCCGTAGGCCGGTCGGAAGCCGCAGGCAGCAAGCGGCAGCCCGGCGAGGAAAGCAAGAAACAGGCGGCGGTCAGATGACGACATTGACGATACGCCCCGGCACGACGATGAGCTTCTTCGGCGTGGCTCCGTCCAGCGCCTTGTTCACAGCATCATCGGCCAGCACGATCTTTTCAACCTCGGACGCGGCCATGTCCTTCGGGACGCTGATTTCCGCGCGCCGCTTGCCGTTGATCTGGATCGGCAGGGTGACGCGGTCCTCGACCAGCATCGCGGGGTCGGCCTTGGGCCAGGGTGCCGTCGTGGCAAGACCCGCGCCTCCGAGCATCGCCCAGACCTCTTCGGCCAGATGCGGCACCATCGGCGACATGAGCTTGGCGAGCGTGAGCATCGCCTCCGTCTTGGCCGCCGCCGAGGCATCGGATTTCGCGAAGGTGTTGGTGAATTCGTAGAGCTTGGCCACCGCCTTGTTGAAGGCAAAGCCCTCGATCCCCGCCGTCACGTCGGCGACGGTGCGGTGCATCGCCTTGAGCAAGGCCGCGTCCTCGCGCGTATCCGTGCCGCCCCGAACCTCGATCTCGGCGGCGAGCCGCCAGACCCGGGCAAGATGCTTCTGCGTCGCCTCCGCGCCCGAGGCGGTCCATTCCACGTCGCGTTCGGGCGGGCTGTCGGACATGACGAACCAGCGCGCGGTGTCGGCGCCGTAGCGGGCGATGATGTCCATCGGGTCGACGACGTTCTTCTTCGACTTCGACATCTTGATGACCGGTCCGATCTCGACCGCCGTGCCATCGGCCAGCGTCGCGCCGTCGGCGGTCCGCGTCACCTCGTCGGGCGTGTGCCAGACCGGGCGGCCATCCTTGCCGCGGGTCGAATAGGTCTCGTGCGTTACCATCCCTTGGGTGAAGAGCGCGTTGAAGGGCTCGACCGACTTGGCCGGCAGGTGGCCGCAGACATGCATCGCACGCGCGAAGAAGCGCGAATAGAGCAGGTGCAGGATCGCGTGTTCGATGCCGCCGATATACTGGTCGACATTCATCCAGTATCCGGCCTCGGCCAGATCCGTGGGAGTCCTGGCGTGGGGGGCGGTGAAGCGTGCGAAGTACCAGGACGAATCGACGAACGTGTCCATCGTGTCCGTCTCGCGTTTCGCCGGCCCCCGGCAGACCGGGCAGGACACGTCGCGCCAGGTCGGGTGGCGGTCGAGCGGATTGCCCGGCTTGTCGAAACTCACGTCGTCGGGCAGGCGAACCGGGAGGTTCTCCTTCTTCTCCGGCACCACGCCGCAAGACTCGCAATGCACGACCGGAATCGGGCAGCCCCAGTAACGCTGGCGGGAGAGGCCCCAGTCGCGGAGGCGGTACTTCGTGACGCCGGTGCCGTAGCCATTGGCCTCCGCATGGGCGATGGCGGCGTCCACCGCCTCCTCGCCCGTCTGCACCTCGGCCCCGGCAAAGCCTCGTGTATAGCGAACCGTCTCGGACTTCTGCGGCACGTAGGGTTCGGCGCCGATGTCCCAGCTGCCGCCCGCCGGCAGGAATGTATCGACGATGGGCAGGCCGTACTTGACGCAGAAATCGTGATCCCGCTGGTCATGGCCGGGGCAGCCGAAGATCGCGCCGGTGCCGTAGTCCATGAGGATGAAATTCGCGATCCAGACCGGGATTTCCCATGTCGGGTCAAGCGGATGGCGCACCTTCAGCCCGGTGTCGAAGCCGAGCTTCTCGGCCGTCTCGATGGCTTCTTCCGTGGTCCCGCCCTTGCGCGCCTCGGCACAGAAGGCGGCAACATCCGCCCGCTCTGCCTCCAGCGCGCGCGCCAGCGGATGGTCGGGCGAGATGCCCAGGAACGAGGCCCCCATCAGCGTGTCGGGCCGCGTCGTGTAGACCTCGATCCGGTCCGTCCCGGCATGGGGCGCCGTCAGCGCCCAGCCCATCTGGAGCCCGCGGGACTTGCCGATCCAGTTGGCCTGCATCAGCCGCACCTTCTCGGGCCAGTGCGTGAGCCCCTCGATCGCCTCCAGGAGTTCCCCGGCAAAGTCGGAAATCTTGAAGAACCACTGCGTGAGCTCGCGCCGCTCAACCTCGGCACCCGAGCGCCAACCGCGGCCGTCGATCACCTGTTCGTTGGCCAGAACCGTCATGTCGACCGGGTCCCAGTTCACCACCGCGGCCTTGCGGTAGACGAGACCCTTTTCCATGAAGTCGATGAACATCGACTGCTGCTGGCCGTAATACTCCGGATCGCAGGTGGCGAATTCACGGCTCCAGTCGATCGAGAGGCCCAGGGGCTTCATCTGGTCGCGCATCACCGCGATATTGCCGTAGGTCCAGTCCTTGGGATGGCCGCCGCGCTCCATCGCCGCGTTTTCGGCGGGCATGCCGAAGGCGTCCCAGCCCATCGGATGCAGGACCGAGAACCCGCAGGAGGATTTGTAGCGCGCCACGACATCGCCCATCGTGTAGTTGCGCACATGGCCGATATGGATCCGCCCCGACGGATAGGGGAACATCTCGAGCACGTAATACTTGGGCCTGGAAGGATCGTGCCGCGCCGCAAAGCAGCCGGCCGCGTCCCAGGCCTGCTGCCATTTCGGTTCGCTCTGGGCGGGGTCGTAACGCGACATGTCATATCCTCGGCGCTTGGTCCGGCCGGTTATACTAGCGCTGTGGACAAGGTCCAGAGCCCGCCGCGGCGCTTCGCACCCCGCGCCCGCGCCGTTCCGCGCCAGCGCGCGCCGGTCAGAGCTTGCCGTCCTGGATCCTGAGCTGGCGCGCCCGTGTCAGGATCGCGTCCTCGACCGCGCGCTGGGTCGCGGCGTCGACGGGTCCTCCCTGAGTCGCGAGCGCGACCTTCAGCGAGCGCGCGTCGAGTGCGGCGTCGGTCACGTAGATTGTCGCGCGATAGGCGCGCCCGCCGCCCGGCGGGGTGCCGTAGCCGGTGACGATCACGCCCGAGAAGGGATCGACCGACTGCACCGGCAGGAAGTTCAGCACGTCTTGCGAGGCCTGCCAGAGATACTTGTTCACCGCGACCGTGTTGTTCGGGTTCTCGTTCCTGCGGAAGAGATCCCAGATCGTGCTGCGCTTCCTGACCGGAGTCGATGCGGAAAGCTTGGCGCGCTGGTCGAGCGCCGCCTCGCGCTTGCTGATCGTCGCGGCATCCGTCGCGGGCGCCCGCTTGCGGCCGAAGAGCCCGCTGTCGCCGGAAGCGATTCCCCCACAGGCGGCGACGGTCGAAACCAGCCCCACGAGAATCGCCCCGCGCAAGAGAGTCCGGATGTGCATGAGCTCCGCCCCGTATCTGCCTTCACGCTGTCTAGCCGAGCAGACCAGAGCGAACAAGGTTTTTCGGGGCGGCGATTCCGTGCCGTTTCCGGGGCGCCGCCGCGGGCACTGTGGCAAGAACGCACCATCGAACCACGTCTTCCCGCGGCGGCGGTCCTTTCCGTTGCAATGTCCGGCCCAAGCGCGGAAATAGACGCATACCCAATTCGGATTCCCCTGAGTTGGGCCTACCTTTGATCAACGAGGGAATACGAAATGAAAAAGCTTCTCCTCGCTTCCACGGCTCTCATCGGCTTCGCTGGTGCTGCTGCTGCGGAAGTTAAGCTCTCCGGTTACGCTGAGATCGGCGTTAAGGGCGGCAACGCTGTCGGCATGTCCGATCTGCAGTTCCACAACGACATCGACGTGACCTTCAACCTCTCGGGCGAGTCGGACAACGGCCTGTCCTTCGGCGCCACCATCGACCTCGACGAAGTGAACGCTTCGGCCGAAGTCGGCGGCTCGGGCACCGTGAACAAGTCGTCGGTCTGGGTTTCGGGTTCGTTCGGCAAGGTCACCCTGGGTGACACCGACGGCGCCTTCGACTGGGCCCTCGCCGAAGTCTACATGGGCACCTCGCTCACGGACGACCATTCGACCCACGCCGGCGCCTACTGGTTCACGGGCCTCGACGGCACCTACGACGGCCAGGTCATGCGTTACGAGTACTCGTTCGGTGACTTCGCGGCCGCTGTCTCGGCCGAGATGGACGACACCGGCGTTGGTGATCCGGTCCTCGGCATCGGTGTGAAGTGGAACGGCGACTTCTCCGGCACCGCCGTGAACGCCGGCCTCGGCTACCAGTCGGACGGCACCACGGACGTCATCGGTGTGTCGGCTGGCGCCGACATGTCGAACGGCATCTCGATCAAGGCCGGCTACGCCGACCTCGACGTCGACACCTGGTGGGGCCTCGGCCTCGGCTACACGACCGGCGCCCTCATGGCTCAGGTCAACTACGGCGAGTACGACTCGGGCAACAACGGCTGGGGCCTCGTCGTGAACTACGACCTCGGCGGTGGCGCGGTTGCGATGCTGGGCTACGGCTCGGGCAACGCTCCCTCGGGCAACGGCCTGGGCGACGACACCTTCTCGGCCGGTCTCGGCCTGTCGTTCTAATCCGAGCGATCGGAAGACCTTCGGAAAGAGCGGGCATTTGCCCGCTCTTTTCTTTTGTGCGGTCCGCGCCGGCCGCCCCCAACTCGACATCGCCTGCGCCGTCCGATACGGTCCGGCAAAATCAGACAAAGTCGAGCCGGTCATGCTTCTTCTCAGCGCTTCCCAGATCAAATCCACCTTCGATCAGGGTATGCAGGCGATGTCCGAACGTCGCTTCACCGAGGCGGTCCGGCACTTCCGCCAGGTGATTTCCGCCGCCCCCGATCATGCCGAAGCGCTCTTTCACCTCGGGCGAATCCTGATCGCGGGCGACCGGGCCTCGCGCGCCATCGAGGGGCTTGTCCGCGCGACCGAGGTGCGGCCCGAACAGCCGGCAATCTGGCAGGCCCTGGCCGAGGCGATCGCGCTCGGCGGCGATGCGGCGCAGGAGGCGGATTTCGTCGCCCGGCTCGCCAGGGCGCGCATTGCGGTGAACGAACGCATCGCGCTGCAGGACCGTTTCGGGGCGCTGCGCAAGGGCTCGCGCCCGCAGGGAGGCGGGCTTTCGCCCCGTGACATGAAGGCCCTTGTCGGGCTGATCTCAGCCGGCAACTTTCCTGCTGCCGAAGCCCAGGCGACCGCCGTCCTGAAACGTTTCGAAAACTCCGCCTTCGCCCTGAACATCCTCGCCAGTGCCCAGGCCGCTCAGGGCAAGACCGTGGCGGCCCGCGCGAACTACATCAAGTCCACGCGGGTCGATCCGAAATACACCGAGGCCTTCGAAAACCTCGGCCGGATGCTGCTGCAGGACGGCCAGAACGTCGATGCCGCGACGGCGCTGCGCCGGGCGGTGATCCTCGCCCCCGGCCGGGTTCCGGCGCTCGTCGGCCTCGCCGAGGCCCTGACCCGCACCAACGAGGCCACGGCCGCGCTGCCGCTTCTCCTGCGCGCCGACCGCGAAGAGCCCAATTCGGCCAAGGTGCTGACTGCGCTCGGCAATGCCTATGCGCGGCTGAACATGAACGACGAATCCGAGGCCGCCTTCCTGCGTGTCGCGGCACTGACCGGCACCGGGATGCCGCTCGAGGCACGCACGGCGCTCGCCATGGCCCAGTCGCGCAACGGCAAGGACGAGGAGGCGCTCGCCAATCTCGAGATCGTGCTCGCGGAGCAGCCCGACAACCCCGTGGCGCTTGGTGGCAAGGCCTCGGTCCTGCAGACACTCGGCCGGTTCGACGAGGCGGAACCGCTCTTCCGCCGCACCGCAGAGCTTGATCCGCTGAACGGCGAGACCTACCGCCAGATGCTCGCCTCCCACACGACGCGCCCCGACGATCCGATTCTCGGCACCATGCTGGAGCTGTACGAAGGCGCCCAGCTCACCGATGCCTCGCGCATGAACCTCGCCTTCGCGATCTCCAAGGCGCTGGAGGATGTGAAGGACTACGGCCGCGTCTTCCGCTACCTCGACGACGCCAACGCCCTGGTCCGCAAGACGCTGCCCTTTCACCGCGCCCAGCGCGACCGCGAGATCGCCCGCCTCAAGGAGGCCTTCGACGGTTTCGACTACCACGGCACGACGATCGCCGGCACCAGCGACTTCGCGCCGATCTTCGTCACCGGCATGCCGCGCTCCGGCACCACGCTCGTCGAGCAGATCATCTCCAGCCATTCGACCGTGGAGGGCGCGGGCGAGCTCAGCAAGGCCAGCGTGGGCGCACGCGATCTTCTCTTTCCCGGCGGCAAGCCGACGACGCTCGCCAGCATCGCGCCGGCCGATATCGCGCATCTCGGCCACGACTATCAGGCCTATATCGCCGAACGCTTCCCCGGCGCGGCGCGGATCACCGACAAGGCGATCGGCACCTATCTCTATATCGGCCTGATCCGGCTGGCGCTTCCGAACGCGCGTTTCATCGTTGTCCGCCGCGATCCGCGCGACACGCTCCTGTCGATCTACAAGAACAAGTTTCCCGAAGGCACCCATCCCTACGCCTACGACCAGATCGACCTCGCGCATTACTATGGCAGCTTCGTCGAGATGGTGGACTTCTGGCGCGAGCGGGTGCCGGACTGGTTCTACGAGGTCCACTACGAGAATCTCGTCGCCGATCCCGAGACCGAGACGCGCAGGCTCATCGCAGCCTGCGGGCTCGACTGGGAGGACGCCTGCCTTTCGTTCCACGAGAACAAGCGCAAGGTGCAGACACTGTCGATCTACCAAGTGCGCCAGCCGATCTCCAAGGGTTCGGTCAGGGCCTGGCAGCGCTATGAAAAGGACCTCGCGCCGATGCTCGAACTGCTGCGGGAGGCCGGCCATATCACTGACTGACATCCTTGCGCGGGTTCGCGCCGCCGAACGCACCGCCGGCCGCACCGAAGGCGCCGTCAAGCTGATCGCGGTGTCCAAGGTGCAGCCGCTCGACCGGGTCGAGGCAGTGCTGGCCGAGGGCTATCGCACCTTCGGCGAGAACTATGTGCAGGAGGCGGCGGCCAAGTGGCCCGACCTTGCCAGCCGGTTCGGTGCGGTCGAACTTCACATGATCGGCCCACTGCAGACCAACAAGGCCAGGGTCGCGGTCGAGATATTCGATGCGATCCACACCCTCGACCGGCCCTCGCTGGCCGAGAAGCTTGCCCGTCTGGCCGAGGCGCGCGGCACCTGCCCGGAGCTCTTCGTGCAGGTCAACACCGGTGCCGAGCCGCAGAAGGCGGGTGTCCTGCCGGACGCGACCGAGGGATTCGTCGCCTCCTGCCGCGCGCTCGGCCTGCCAATGGTCGGGCTCATGTGCATCCCGCCCGAAGACGCGGACCCGGTCGCGCATTTCACCCTTCTGGCGACCCTTGCCGAACGCAGCGGCCTTGCCGGCCTGTCGATGGGGATGAGCGCGGACTTCGAAACCGCGATCGCGCATGGCGCGACCCATGTTCGCGTCGGCTCGGCGATATTCGGCGCGCGCGATTACGCCGGCCGGGGCTAACGCCCGCCCGGGGCGCGACGCTCAGAGCAGATGGCCCGATTTCGCGGCCTTGGCAGCCAGATAGGCGGCATTCTCCTTCGTCCGGCCGACCTCCAGCGCCACGCGCTCCGTCACCGCGATGCCCGTCGCCTCCATCATCCGGATCTTGGCGGGGTTGTTGGTGATCAGCCGCACCGAGGAGAAGCCGAGCGCCTTCAGGATCCAGACCCCAAGCCGGAAATCGCGCTCGTCGTCCTGAAAGCCGAGCCGATGATTGGCTTCGACCGTGTCGAAGCCCTGATCCTGCAGCGAATAGGCGCGCATCTTGTTCGCAAGCCCGATGCCGCGCCCCTCCTGGTTGAGATAGAGGAGCACCCCGGCGCCCTCGGCACCCATGTGTGCCAGGGCGGCATGCAGTTGCGGCCCGCAGTCGCATTTGAGGCTGCCGAGCACGTCGCCGGTGAAACAGGCGCTGTGCAACCGGGCCAGAACGGGTGCATCGCGAGCTGGCGTGCCGACCTCGATCGCATAATGCTCCTCGCCGCCGTCCTCCGGCCGGAAGACATGGAGCCGCCCGGTGCCGGCGGCGGCCATCGGCACCCGTGCGGCCACGACCGGATGCAGAAGCGGCGCCGTGGCGAGCGCGGCCTCCGCCTGCGGCCAGTCGAGCACGGTCAGCGCCTCGTCCGCGATCAGCGAAGTGTCGTCGCCCAGGGGCACAACGAGGGTTGCCGGCAGAAGCCGAGCCGACTTGGAAAGCGCGATCGCCGCCCGTGCCAGCGCAGCGTCGGCCACACTGTCGCGCAGGCTCGTGAAGGGGCCCTTCATGGGCATCTCGAGATCGCTTGCGGGGTCGGCCACCGACCGGATCCAGTCAAGCGGCGCCCCGGCCGGCAGCTCGAGCCGCGCGAGATCCCCGTCATAGGCGCGCGCCTTGAGCGTGCGCGCCCGATGCTCGGTGATCGCGAGCGCCGGCTGCCCGAGCGCGCGCATCGCCGCGAGACGTTCCGCATCGAGCGTTTCAGCCGCCGCGGCGATCGCCGCGCGCCCGCCGCAGACAAGCACGACCGGCACGCCCGCGCGCAGGTCGGCGCGGGCCCGGTTCAGACGTTCCAGCATGTCCGGGCCCAGTGGCATCGTCGTCCTGATCCGCTTCGGTCACGCCCTAGATAGAGGCCCGCGCGCGAAATTGAAACATTTGCCACCAAGGCGACACGAGCGCGTGAGCGTTTCGTAGCATCTCTTGCCGAGCCCGGGATCGCGGCGCATGTCAGTGTCAACCAAGGAGGAGGGCAGCGTGATGGCCAATCTCAAGAAGATCCTGCTCGTCGACGATGACGACGACCTGCGCGAGGCGCTGGCCGAGCAGCTGGTGTCGACCGACGATTTCGATGTGTTCGAGGCGGGGTCCGGGGCCGAAGGGGTCGAAAAGGTGAAATCGGGGCTCTTCGATCTCGTCATCCTCGACGTTGGCCTGCCGGATACCGACGGCCGCGAGCTCTGCCGCAAGATGCGCAAGCACGGGGTCAAGTGCCCGGTGCTGATGCTGACCGGTCATGACGGCGACGCCGACACGATCCTCGGGCTGGATGCCGGCGCCAACGACTACGTGACCAAACCGTTCAAGTTCCCGGTCCTTCTGGCCCGAATCCGGGCGCAGCTTCGAACCCATGAACAGTCCGAGGACGCGATCTTCCAACTTGGGCCCTACACGTTCAAGCCGGCGATGAAGATGCTGATCGACGAACGCGATCGCAAGATCCGGCTGACGGAGAAGGAAACCAATATCCTGAAGTTCCTCTACCGAGCGACCGAGGGTGTCGTCGCGCGCGATGTGCTTCTGCACGAGGTCTGGGGCTACAACGCGGGCGTGACCACCCACACGCTTGAGACCCACATCTACCGACTTCGCCAGAAAATCGAACCGGATCCGTCAAATGCGCGCCTTCTTGTGACCGAATCTGGCGGCTATCGTCTGGTTGCGTGACGTAACGAATCCCCTTGCCGCGTCGGGGTCATGGCGCAGCAACCTCCCTGTTGGACTGGCCGGGCTCACGCCCGGCCTTTTTTTGGCTGCTCACTCGATCGGAGTGACCACCGCACCTGGAATGCTGACATCCTTCAGGAACGGATAGGCGATCGTCGCCATCTGTTGCCGCTCCGGCCCGTCGATGCGCAGGAAATACCACTTGTCGTCTTCGCGAAGTCCGAGCAGCGATTGGTTGTTGCGTGCCTTCTTGCCGCCCGTCTCGGTGATGAAGGATGTGGGCACGACCACCCAGGTCACCGTGGCGCCGTCGGGAAGCGTCGCGTCATCGGCCTCGCGACCGGTTTCCTTTGCCGCCAGGTCAGAAAACGTCGTTTCCCCGGCCAGCGACGCGGTCTGTTCGACGAGCGTGTCCTTAAGCTTGTTCACCTCGACGCCGGTCGCCCCGGCGAAAACGTTCAGCATGCGCGGCGGCAGCGCCGCGACGATCCCCTCAGCATCGCCCCGGCCGACGGCACGAAGATAGATCCCGACCGCCTTGTCGAGGCTCGCGGCCTCGTCGGGGCTGAGTGGTCGCGCATCGGCCGCGCCCGCCAGAGCGGCGGCGAGAAGCGGCAGAAGGAACCGGACCTGGCGCATGGCAATACCTCCGTGAGACCTGGAGGGCAGATCTGGCATACAGCCTGCCGGCGAGGGCAAGCACCGGAATGGGCGCTGCGCGTGACGGCCTGGCACTGCCGGTTGCGGCTGGCGGCGGGTCGCGGCGGCCGATAGGTGGTGAGAGCCCTTCGGAGACGCAGATGACCTTCACGCTTGCCACCTGGAACATCAACTCCAGCGCCTGCGCGCGGCACTGGTCGAGAAGCTCCTGCGCGAAGAGGCGCCAGACGTTCTCTGCCTTCAGGAAATGCAAGTCGCCCGTCGAGAAGATGCTGCCGTCCGATGTCTTCGCGGCGCTCGGTTATGGTCACGTCGTGGCGCGCGGACAGAAGGTGGTATAACGGCGTCGCGATCTTTTCGCGCCTGCCGCCTGAGGAGGTGAGCGCGCACATGACTTCGCCGATCTCGGCCATGCCCGCCACGTCGCGGCCTGGCTCCCGAACGGCGTCACGATCCATAACTTCTACGTGCCCGCGGGCGGCGATATTCCCGACCGCGAGCAGAACGTAAGTTCGGCCAGAAGCTCGACTACGTGCCCAGATGCGCGACTGGGCCCGCGCCGAGCGCCCTGAACGCGCGATTCCCGTGGGCGATCTGAACATCGCCCCGCGTGAGGACGACGTCTGGAACCACAAGCAGCTGTTGAAGATCGTGAGCCACACGCCGGTCGAGACCGCGCTACTGGCTGAGGCGCAGAGGCGGGGCTGGGTCGACGTGACCCGGCAGGATATCCCTGAGGGGCCGCTGTTCAGCTGGTGGTCCTACCGTTCGCCTGACTGGGATGCCGCCGACAAGGGCCGCAGGCTCGATCACGTCTGGGCAACATGGGATATTGCCGCCGCAGGCCACGGCAGCCGTGTGCTGCGTGCTGCGCGCGGCTGGGGAGCAACCTCCGACCACGGCACCGGTTTCGCCCGTTTCGATCTCTGATCCGGCGGCGGCGGGTCCGGACAGAGGCGGGCGCGGACAGAGGCGGGTCCGGACAGAGACGGGCGCGGGACAGAGGCGGGCGCTGACAGAGGTGGGCCCGGGCGGATTGCGCGCGTCCGCGCCCTCAGGCGGCGAGCGGCGGCGCGCGCCTGGCGGCGCGCGCCTGCAGGAGCATCTGCACTTCGTAATCTGCAAGCTCGCGGCGCACCTGGCCGTGATGGAGTGGCATCTCGCCACGCTCGGCCAGTGCTCCCGCGCAGATGGACCGGGCGAGGTCGCCGGTGCGGCCGATCCGCCCGAGATAGAGCGTCTCGGTCCAGACCCCGCCTGCCTCGACCAGGGCGTGCCGGTCGAGCAGGATCCCGTGCGACGTGGCGAGCGGGGAGGCGGTATCCCAGACAGCGGTCTGCCCATCGACGAAATGATGCGCCTCGACCATCATCTCGCTTTCGCCGAAATGGTATTCGACATCTGCGCCGGTCAGCGCGATCCGCTGGCGCGACTGCAGCACGAGATCGTGGTTTAGCCGGAAATAAGGCGCGCGAAAGCGCACCCGCCGCATCGTGCCGGCGCCGGGCACGGTGCTGCGGCCCTGCCAGAGGATCGGAAGCGCACCGTGATCGCGGGTGAAGACCAGATCGCCGGGGCAGAGCGCGCTGACCGGCCGCGGACCATCCGGAGTGCTGATC
This sequence comes from Albidovulum sp., assembly GCA_020637635.1. Lineage (GTDB taxonomy): Bacteria > Pseudomonadota > Alphaproteobacteria > Rhodobacterales > Rhodobacteraceae > Albidovulum. The sequence continues at coordinate 397,290 of JACKKB010000002.1, read as the reverse complement.
AGCGTCTCGGCTGCCAGACCGGGCAGCGGCCCGACGGTTTGCCAATGATCGCCGATCGCGAGCCAGTTCAGGGCCGGGCTCCGCGTGCAGTCGGCCGTACCGCCCATGAGGGAGGCGACGGCCTCGGCATCGACGGCAAGCCCCGAGCGATCTTCCTGCTGGCGGATCGTGCCGCGCGTCAGGTTCTCGGCGGTGAGCAGGCTGATCGCGCGCGGCGCGTCCCAGTGGTGGGTGAACCGCAGCACTCCCGAAATCGGTTCGCGCCCGAGCCCGATCGAGAGATGCGAGACCTCGCGCCCGTCGCGGCGCAGGAGATGCAGGCGGCCGTCGCTGTAGCGCTCGATCACGAACATCCGCCGCGGTTCGCGGCGCGGGGCGAGCCGCAGGAGCGGCCCCGCAGACCGCGCGAAAAGCGCCAGATCCAGCTCGAACATGAGTGTCCCGCGGTCGAGCGCCGCGTCGGGCAGCTTGGGGGAAACTGCGCGCGCCCGGTTGTCGTAGAGAGCCAACCACGTCATGCCGCTCTCTCGCACATCATCAGCACCCTTGCCTCGTGGGATTTCAGCGCCCGCCGCACCGCCGCGCCATAGCCGGCGCCGGTCATGGGGTCGATCTCGGGAAAGATCGCGGCAATTTCGGCCACGAGGTCTTGCTCGAAACTGCCCGTGGTCTGCGGCCCCGGCAGAAAGCTCTCGGTCGGCAGGCCCTCGGAAAAGATCACCTCATGGCGATCGAAGAGGAGGTGGACATATTCGACGGTTCCGCCTTCGACGACCTCGACAGACCGGCCATCGACAAGGTCCTTCGCGGCGATCAGCACCTCGGCGGCGCCGAACAGAAGCTCGGCATGGCTGTTTGTCAGCATCACCCGATGCTGCGGCGAGACCATGAGCGCCCCGTGATCGCCGAAGGTTCCGGCGCGGATCCGGATGGGTGCGAAGGCACCGTTGGCCGCAATGCGGCGCCGGCCGATCCAGCGCACCGGTTGCGGCCCGTGGTCGTTGGTGAGGACATGATCCCCCGGGGCGAGCGTTTCCACCGCGACCGGCCCATCGGGGGTCAGGACCCGGGTGCCCGCGACGAAGCATGGCACGGTCGAGATCGTGACCATTCCGACATCGTTGATGCCGGTCGAACTGTGCACCGTATAGGAAAAGGTGAAGGGCCCGGCATCGGCGTCATTGTGGACCGTGAGCGTGCCGTCCGCATTCAGCGTCACGCTGTCGCCGGACGGCAGAACAACGGTCTGCCCGGCCACCACGTTGACGCCGTTGATCTGCGTGATCGTGAGCGTGCCGCCGGTGTGGTTCACATCGTTGGCGAGAACGTTCAGATGCGTGTCGGAGTTGATGTATCCGGTGGCCGAGTCATGCACCGCGACAAGGTTCGTCTGCACGGAATGGGCGCCGATGAGCACGTTCGAATCGTAGTTCGAATCGGACACGTCGGCGATGCCGATGCGGATCGAATTCACGACGCCCTGATTGACCGGAATGGTCAGCGACATGGTCAGCGTGAAGCCGTCCATCTCGGTGTTGAAGCTGTCTCCGGTGTTGTTGACGAAAAGGTTGCTGCCGGCATTGTTTACGTTGCCGACGCTGGTCTTGCCGGTACCGAAACTGATCGGAACATGTGTGCCGTTCACCCAGACACCGAGCATGTCGTTGTATTGCGAGGCCGCGTATTCCGGAAACTCTTCGGACGAGAAGACGAAATTCATCGTCATCACGTTGCCGGTGGGAATGAAATCGACGTTCAGGATCGACGCGTCGTAGGTCGACGCCCCGGCGATGGCGTTCATGAGGGCATCGTTGTTGATCCCGCTCGTGTTGGTCGAGGTCGATGTCGACCGGTTCGGATCGCCGTTCGATTGCGTGAAGCTTGCCGCGTAGCCGGTCGACAGGATGACGCCGGTATCGGATGGAACAACCCCCGGCGACAGCGCATTGCCGTTGGAATAGATCGCTGACGAGCGGCTGTCGCCCTGATAGGAGGCGCCGACCACGATCGTGCCGGGCCCGAAGATGGCATTCGCCATCTGCAACGCGGTCGCGTTGGTGTTGTAGCCGAGTTCCGCCCCGGTCGCCATGCCTGCCTCTTCGCCCTTGAGAGGCAGCACCAACGCCGCGGCTTCTGGTCCGCGCTGTTTCTGCTCGTGACGGCGATCATGTCGCCGGCGTCTGCCCTGCCTCGGGTCGTTTTGTTCTGACCGGACTATGCCCGTGAGTAGCCGGTTTGTGAATCCCCTTTTTCGCTGGCGTGCGGCCCCGTGGCGGCGACAGGTGCCCCGGCGCAACAGTCGCGTTGATCGTCGCCGAACCTCGGGCTAGTCATGGCACCAGCCAGAGAGGAGGCCCCGAGTGACCGCCGCCCAAACCAGCCCTGTCGATCCCGTGCGCCTCGCCGCCGATCTGATCCGCTGCCCTTCGGTCACGCCCGAAGAGGGTGGCGCGCTCCGGCTCCTGGACGAGCTGCTGTCGGGTGCCGGCTTCGAGTGCCACCGCGTGGATCGGCGCGGCACCCCCAACCTCTTCGCCCGCTGGGGCCGGGCCGGCGCCAACCGGACCTTCGGCTTCAACGGCCATACCGATGTCGTCCCCGTCGGCGATTCCGCCGCATGGAGCCGCGATCCCTTCGGTGGCGAGATCGTCGACGGCGTGCTCTGGGGACGCGGGGCCACCGACATGAAGTCGGGCGTCGCCGCCTTTGCTGCCGCCGCTGTCGATTTCGTCCTCGCGACGCCGCCCGACGGCGCCATCATCCTTGCCATTACCGGCGACGAGGAAGGGCCCGGCACCGACGGCACCGTGGCGCTTCTGGACTGGATGCGCGCGCAGGGCGAGACGATGTCGGTCTGCCTGGTCGGCGAACCCACGAGCCTGGAGACCATGGGCGACATGATGAAGATCGGTCGCCGCGGCTCGATGACCGCCACGATCGAGGCGCAGGGCGTTCAGGGCCATTCCGCCTATCCGCACCGGGCCAAGAACCCGCTCCATGCGCTCGTCCGCTACCTGGACGGGCTGATCGCGACACCGCTTGACGAGGGCACCGCGCATTTCGACGCCTCGACGCTTGCCGTGACCTCGGTCGATACCGGCAACACGGCCAGCAACGTGATACCGGCGCGGGCACGCGCCGTCGTCAACATCCGCTTCAACGATGCCCATTCCTCGCAGGGGCTGACCGAGCGGCTGCGCCACGACGCCGCGCAGATCGAAACCGAGACCGGCGTGCGGTTCCAGATCGCGGTGCAGGTCTCGGGCGAAAGCTTCCTGACGCCGCCCGGCGACTTCGTGAGCCTGGTGGCGGGCGCGGTCGGCGCCACCACGGGGGCACGGCCCGTCCTCTCGACCTCGGGCGGCACTTCGGACGCGCGATTCGTCAAGGATCACTGCCCGGTGGTGGAATTCGGTCTTGTCGGGCGGACCATGCATCAGGTCGACGAACGCGTGGAGACATCCCAGATCGAGGCCCTGAAGGCGGTCTATGCGCGTATCCTTGCGGACTACTTCGCCTGACCCCGGCCCGGGGCGCTTTCTGCATGACGCGCCCCCGGTCGCATGATACCTCGGAACCCATGGCGCGCCTCCCCTCCAAGACCGAGATCATCGACTGGATCGCCGAGAACCCCGGGCTCTCGGCCAAGCGCGACATCGCCAAGGCCTTCGGCATCAAGGGCGCCGAACGGATCGAGCTGAAGCGGCTCCTGAGGGAGCTCGAGTCCGAGGGTCAGCTTGAACGTCGCCGCAAGACCTACCGAGATCCCGACAAGCTGCCGCCGGTCTCGGTGCTGACCGTGCTTCCGCCCGATGGCAGCGGCGACATGTTCGCCCGGCCGGTGGAATGGCAGGGCGAAGGGCCGGAGCCGCGCGTGCTGCTCGTCCTGCGCAAGACCGATGCGCCGGTTGCGGCCGGTGAACGGATCCTTGCGCGGCTGGCCGAGGTGCGCGGCGGCGATCATCATTACGAGGGGCGGCTGATCCGCAAGATCGGCGCCAACCCGCTGAAGATCCTCGGCATCTACCGCAAGAGCGCCGAGGGCGGGCGTATCGTGCCCGTCGACAAGGGCGCCGACAGGGAATGGCTGGTGCCGCCCGATGCGACCTTCGGCGCGCGCGACGGCGAACTGGTCGAGGCCGAGCAGGCGGGCCCGAAGGGGCGCCTCGGGCTGCCCCGCGCGCGCGTCACGGACCGGCTCGGCGATCCCTCGGCACCGAAGGCCGTCTCGCTCATCGCCATCCACCAGCACGGCATCCCCGATCACTTTCCCGACGCGGTGATCGCCGAGGCGGATGCCGAACGCCCGGCGCCGCTCGGCGAACGCGAGGACCTGCGCGATCTGTCCTTCGTCACCATCGACCCCGCCGATGCGCGCGACCACGACGATGCCTGCTGCGCAGCTCCCGACGACGATCCGAAGAACCCGGACGGCCACATCGTCTGGGTCGCGATCGCCGATGTCGCGCACTACGTCACACCCGGCTCCGCGCTCGACCACGAGGCGCGGCGGCGCGGCAATTCCACCTATTTCCCCGACCGCGTTGTGCCGATGCTGCCCGACCGGCTCTCGGGCGATCTCTGTTCGCTGCACGAAGGCGTGGAGCGCGCGGTGCTGGCGGTGCGCATGGTGCTCGATGCCAGGGGCGAAAAACGCGCGCACCGCTTCACCCGCGCCATGATCCGCTCGGTCGCGAGCCTGAACTACACCGAGGTGCAGGAGGCGCGCGACGGCCGCCCGAACGACCGGACCGCGGACCTGGTCGCGCCTGTGATCGCACCGCTCTATGCGGCCTATGCGGCACTGACCAGGGCCCGCGCCGCGCGCGAGCCGCTGGACCTCGACCTGCCCGAACGCAAGATCGTGCTCTCCGACGACGGCCAGGTCACCTCGGTCGCCTTCCGCGAACGGCTCGACGCGCACCGCCTGATCGAGGAGTTCATGATCCTGGCCAATGTCGCCGCCGCCGAGGAACTGATCCGCTACCGCCAGCCGCTTCTTTTCCGCGTCCACGAAGAACCGAGCCCCGAGAAGATCGAGGCCCTGCGAGAGGTGGCCGAGGCATCGGGCTTCACGCTCGCCAAGGGGCAGGTGCTGAAGACCAGCCAGATCAACCGGCTCCTCGCCCAGGCCGAGGGCAGCGACTTCGACGAGCTGATGAACATCACCGCGCTGCGGTCGATGACCCAGGCCTATTATTCGCCGCAGAACTTCGGTCATTTCGGCCTCGCGCTGAAGAACTACGCGCATTTCACCTCGCCGATCCGGCGCTATTCCGACCTCGTCGTGCACCGTGGCCTGATCCGGGCTCATGGCTGGGGGCCGGACGGGCTTTCCGAACAGGACATCGCCATGCTTGAGGAAACCGCCCAGCAGGTTTCCGAGACCGAGCGCCGTTCGATGGCCGCCGAGCGCGACACGACCGACCGCTATCTCGCCGCCTTCCTCGCCGAACGCGTGGGCAGCGAGTTCTCCGGCCGCGTCAGCGGCATCGCCCGGTTCGGGCTGTTCGTGAAGCTCGACGAGACCGGCGCCGACGGCATGGTGCCCATCCGCTCGGTCGGGCGCGAGTTCTTCCACTTCGACCCGCGCAGCCAGACGCTCGTGGGGGCCGATACGGGAACGGTCATCGGCATCGGCCAGCGCGTCACCGTGCGACTGGCCGAGGCGGTGCCGGTCACGGGCGGTCTGCTCCTCGACCTTCTCGATATCGAGGGCCGCGCGATGCCGGCCGGCGCCCCGGCGCGGCGTGGCAAGCCAACGGCGCGACGCCCCGGACAGGCGCGTGCCAAGGCGGCGAAGGCGCGCCGAAAGGTCACACGCAAGGGCCGCTGAGGCGGGCAATCGCCACCACCGCCGGCAGGTCCTTTCCTGCCCGCAAAGGCCACGCTAGACTTCCGCGAAATGAAAAGGGCAGGTGCGGCATGAAAGTTCTGGCATGGATTCAGGCGGCCCTTTTCGCGCTCATCGCGGTGCCTGCCCATGCCGGGACGCCCCCCGGCATGTTGCCCGGCACGCCGCCGAACCAGGACGCCGCCATGACCGACCCCGAAAGACTGCAACCGGCCTCGGCCAGCCTCGGATTCGATCGCTGGATCGCGGGCTTCCGAACGCGCGCGCTGGCTGCCGGCATCCGCCCGGCCGTCTTCGACGCCGCCTTCCGGGGCGTGAATTACAATGCCTACGTGATCGACAAGGACCGGCACCAGAGCGAGTTCACCAAGACGCTCTGGGACTATCTCGACAGCGCCGTCTCCGACAGCCGCGTTTCCAACGGACGCGCGGCACTGAAGAAGCAGCGCCGCCTGCTCGACCGGATCGAGGCTGCCTACGGCGTCGACAAGGAGGTCGTGGTGGCGGTCTGGGGGCTCGAAAGCTCCTACGGCACCTTCCGCGGCGACACCCCGATGATCGAGGCGCTGGCGACGCTGGCCTATGACGGGCGGCGCGGGCGGTTCTTCGAAAGCCAGCTCCTCGCGGCGCTGAGGATCCTGCAATCAGGGGATGTCGACGCCCGCCACATGACCGGCAGCTGGGCCGGCGCCATGGGCCACACCCAGTTCATCCCCACCTCCTATCTCGCCTTCGCGGTCGACTTCACCGGCGACGGCAAGCGCGACATCTGGTCCGACGATCCCGCCGACGCGCTTGCCTCCACCGCCGCCTACCTTGCCCGGCACGGCTGGCGTCCGGGCCAGCCCTGGGGCACCGAAGTGACGCTGCCGCGCGACTTCGACTACGGGCTGACCGGAGAGCGGATCCGCAAGTCCGCCGCCGACTGGGCGGCGCTCGGTGTTCGCGGCGCCGACGGCCGCAAGGTCGCGAACCACGGGCCCGCCTCGATCCTGGTGCCGGCTGGCGCCCGCGGCGCGGCCTTCATGATCTTCGAGAATTTCCACGTGATCGAACGCTACAACAGCGCCGACGCCTATGTGATCGCGGTCGGGCATCTGTCGGACCGGTTGAAGGGCGGCGGGCCGATCCGCGCCGGCTGGCCGCGCGACGACCGGGCGCTGGTGCTGGCCGAGCGCGAGGAGCTGCAGCGCCGGCTCACATCGGCCGGCTTCAGCACCGGCGGCATCGACGGCAAGATCGGGCCGAACACGATTGCCGCGATCCGTGCATTTCAGCGCGCCCGCGGACTGGTCCCCGACGGCTACGCCAGCCTCGATATCCTGCGGCGCCTGCGCTGAGGCGAAACGGAAAGGGCCGCCCCGGTGCGGGCGGCCCCCCAATCTCGCCGGACCGAACTCAGGCCTTGCGAGCGGCGCGGATCGAGTCGTCCAGCAGCCCGAGAGCCTCGGTGAAGATCCCGTCCTGGATGGTGATCGGCGACAGGAAGCGGATGACGTTGCCGTAGACGCCGCAGGTCAGCAGGAGAAGCCCCCGCTTCAGCGCCTCGGTGCGGACCTTGCCGGCGAAATCGGCCGAGGGCTTGCCGCCGAGGTTGAACTCGACTGCATTCATGAAGCCGGGGCCGCGGATATCGACGATCTCGGGCACCTCGTCGCGAAGGCTTGCCAGATGTTGCTTCAGCCGCCCGCCAAGCTGGTTCGCCCGGTCGCAAAGCCCCTCTTCCTCGATCACGTCGAGCACGGCGTTGGCCGCCGCGATGCCGAGCGGGTTGCCGCCATAGGTGCCGCCAAGCCCGCCGGGCGCCGGCGCGTCCATGATCTCGGCGCGGCCCGTGACCGCGGCAAGCGGGAAGCCTCCCGCCAGCGACTTGGCCATCGTGGTCAGGTCCGGCTTGGCGTCGTGATGGTCCATCGCGAACATCTTGCCGGTGCGGGCAAAGCCGGTCTGGACCTCGTCGGCGACAAGCAGGATGCCGTGCTGGTCGCAGATCGCGCGCAGCCGCGACATGAATTCACGTGGCGCCTCGTAGAACCCGCCCTCGCCCTGCACCGGCTCGACGATGATCGCGGCGACGCGCTTGGGATCGACATCGGCCTTGAAGAGATACTCGAGCGCGGCGATCGACTGCTCGGCGCTCATGCCGTGCAGCGGCACCGGGAAGGGCACGTGGAACACATCGGCCGGCATGCCGCCGAAACCGACCTTGTAGGGCACGACCTTGCCCGTCAGCGCCATGCCCATGAAGGTGCGCCCGTGGAAGGCGCCGGTAAAGGCGATGACCGCCTGACGGCCGGTCGCGGCCCGCGCGATCTTGATCGCGTTTTCCACCGCTTCTGCGCCGGTGGTGACGAAGATCGTCTTCTTTTCGCCGGCCCCGGGCACCATCCCGTTCAACCGCTCGGCAAGGCGCACATAGTTTTCGTAAGGCACGACCTGGTGGCAGGTATGGGTGAAATGGTCGATCTGGTCCTTCACCGCGGCGATCACCTTCGGGTGCCGGTGGCCGGTGTTGAGCACCGCGATCCCCGAAGCGAAGTCGATATAGCGTTTGCCTTCCTTGTCCCAGATCTCGGCATTCTCGGCGCGGTCGGCATATATCTGCGTCATCACGCCGACGCCGCGCGACATGGCGGCCTGCCGGCGAGTTTCAATCTCGGCGTTCTTCATGGTCTGTCTCCCCTGACATGCACCCGCTCGATATCGCGTCGGCCCGAGGTGATCAATATTGCGTTTGCGTGCACAATATATTTATCACTTCCCCAGACGGGGCGGGAGAGCGCGACATGGATCACGATATCGGGGCGCGGCTGAAGGAGCTGCGCGAAAAGCGGCGGTTCTCCCAGCGCCAGCTCGCGGCGCTGACCGGTGTCACCGGCGGCATGATCTCGATGATCGAGCAGAATCGGTCGAGCCCATCGGTCGCGACGCTGAAGAAGATCCTGACCGGGCTCGGCATCTCGCTGTCGGACTTCTTCTCCTCGGGCGAGGATCCGGCGCAGCGCTGGTACTTCCGCGCCGAGGATCTGCGCGAGATCACGCCTGAATCGCGGGGCGCTGAGCCGGGCAGGGGGGTCGTCTTCCGCCAGATCGGTCGGCCGGGCGCAAGCGCGGTGCAGATGCTCCACGAGACCTACGCGCCCGGCGCCGACACCGGTCCCGAACTCTACGCCCACGATGCCGAGGAGGCCGGCCTCGTGATCTCGGGCCGGGTGCTCGTGACCGTCGGCGACGAGACGCAGATGCTCGGCGCGGGCGACGGCTATCTTTTCAACAGCCGCACCCCGCACCGTTTCCGCAACCCCGGGCCCGAACACTGCGTGATGGTCTCGGCCTGCACCCCGCCGACGTTCTGAGCCGATGCGCGCCTTTCTCGCCCTCGCCCTGCCCGAGACCGTCAGGCGCCCGTTCGAGGCACTGCAGGAGGCGCTGCCGGTCGGGCGAACGGTTCAGGCCGAGAACCTGCACCTCACCATCGCCTTCCTCGGCGAGGTCGCGGAGCAGGCGATCGACGAGCTGCACTTCGCACTCGATGCCGCCCGTCTTCCCGCCGCCCGCGTCGTGTTCGACGCGCTGGCGGTTTTCGGGGGCAGCCTGCCGCAGTCGCTTCATGCCGCGGTGAAACCCGATCCCGGGCTTTCGGCCCTGCACGCGCGCGCCTGCACGCTCGCCCGCGGCGCCGGCATCGCGCTCGAGCGGCGCCGCTTTCGGCCGCATGTCACGATTGCGCGCTTCGCAGGACGCCTGTCGCCGGACGAGGAGAGCCGGCTGGCCCGCTTTCTGGGCGCCAGCGCGGCGACGCCCCTGCCATCCTTCGACGCCGCGGCGCTGACGCTTTATCGCTCTACCCTGACACGGGACGGCGCGATCCACGAAGCGCTTGCCGACTATCCGCTCGGCTGAGCGGCACCCGGCGCCAGCCAGTCGCGAAACTCGGCGACGACGGATTCGTAGACGGCGCGCTTGAAGGGCACGATGGAGGCGAGCATCTCGTCCGCGCCGACCCATTTCCACTCCGAGAACTCCGGGTGTTCGGTGGCGATGTCGATTTCGCTGTCCTGCCCGTCGAAGCGGAACAGGAACCAGCGCTGCCGCTGACCGCGATACTTGCCGCCCCAGACCCGGCCGAGCAGGTCGTCGGGCAGGTCGTAGGTGACCCAGTCGCCCGACTTGGCGATGAACGCGACGCGCCCGGCCCCGATCCCGGTCTCTTCCCGCAGTTCGCGCAGCGCCGCGGCGCGCGGCGTCTCGCCCGCGTCGATCCCGCCCTGCGGCATCTGCCAGGCGGCGACAGGGCTGTCCTTGCGCTGGCCCGCAAAGATCAGCCCCGCCGGGTTCAGCAGCATCACGCCGACGCAGGGCCGGTAGGGCAGAGTCTCGCGTTCGGCAGCCATACCTACGCTCACTCGGACGAGGCGATGGCCGACAGACCCTTCAGAATGTCGATCGCATAGGCGAGCTGGTAATCCTCTTCGCGCAGCTTCGCCGCTTCCTCGGCCTTCTTCTGCTCGTCCTGCAGAACGCGCTTCTCGTCATCGGTCATCGAGTCGTTCGAGATCGCGCCGCGCAGGTCGGCCTCCGAACGGTCGCGCGTGGCGGCGGAATCGGCCTTGTCGTCCGCCGGCGCCGGCGGTGTCTTCGGCTGTTCCACCACGATGTCGGGGGAAATGCCGAGTGCCTGGATCGAGCGTCCCGAGGGCGTGTAGTAGCGCGCAGTCGTGAGCCGCATGGCCCCGTCGCCCCTGAGCGGGATCACCGTCTGAACCGAGCCCTTGCCGAAGCTCTTGGTGCCGACGACGATCGCGCGGTGATGATCCTGAAGCGCACCGGTCACGATCTCCGAGGCCGAAGCCGAGCCGCCGTTGATCAGCACGACCATGGGCTTGTTCTGCGCCAGATCGCCCGGTTCGGCGTTGAACCGTTCGCTGTCCTGGGGATTGCGGCCGCGGGTCGAGACGATCTCGCCCTTGTCGAGGAACGCGTCCGAAACCTTGATCGCCTGGGTCAGGAGACCGCCCGGGTTGTTGCGCAGGTCGACGACGAAACCGTTGATCTTGTCGATGCCGCCGGCCTCGTCCACCGCCTTCTTCAGCTCCGTCTCGAGGTTCGGATAGGTCTGGTCGTTGAACGTCGTGATCCTGAGGACGACGGTCTTGCCCTCGAGCCGCCCGCGCACCGCGGTGAGCTTGATCGTGTCGCGGATGATCGAAACGTCGAAGGGTTCGTCGACGCCCTCGCGCGCGACCGTGACGACGATCTCCGAACCGACCGGCCCGCGCATCTTGTCGACCGCCTCGTCGAGCGTGAGGCCGAGAACGCTTTCGCCGTCGACATGGGTGATGAAGTCGCCGGCGTGGATGCCCGCCTTGTCGGCCGGTGTGCCGTCCATCGGCGAGACCACCTTGATGAAGCCCTTCTCCTGCGTCACCTCTATGCCGAGCCCGCCGAACTCGCCCCGAGTCTGGACCTGCATGTCCTTGAAGTCGTCGGCCGGCAGATAGCTCGAATGCGGATCGAGCGAGGTGAGCATGCCGTTGATCGCCGCCTGGATCAGCTTGCCCTCGTCGACCGGCTCGACATATTGCGAACGGATGCGTTCGAAGATGTCACCGAAGAGGTCGAGCTGCTCGTAAACCGAGGATTTCTGCGCCTCCTGTGCCAGAAGCGGTGCGGCGACCTGCGTCGTCATCACCGCGCCCGCCAGCGTGCCGCCTACTGCGGCTACGAGAAACTTCCTCATCGTTCAGTCATCCCTTGTTTCGGTGAACCAAGGCCCCGGGTCTATGGGGTCCTTGCCGTGTCTGAGCTCTATATAAAGCGTTTCCGTCCTGTCGGCGCCACCCGTTTCCATCGCGGGTGACAAATTGAGGGTCCCACCACCGTCGCTGCCGCCCATGAGCCCGAGCGGCGCACCGGCCTCGACGATGTCGCCGGTCTCTCCATAGACGGTGCCGAGCCCGGCGAGGATCAACAGATACCCCGATGCGGGCTCGACGACGATCACATTTCCGTAGTCGAGAAGCGGCCCCCGGTATCGGATCGTCGCTGGCCAGGGTGAGGTGACGAGCGCAGCGGGGCGCGTCGCGATCAGCAGCCCGGGGCGCCGGATGCCCGCGGCATCGGCCTCGCCCGCCCGTCGCAGGAGCGTGCCCTGCACCGGCAGCGGCAGCCGGCCCTCGGCGCCCTCGAAGTCCTCCATCGGCGCACCGATATCGGCTTCGAGACCGGCAAGCCCCACGGCGAAGGCATCGAGGCTGTCGGCGCTTTCGACCAGCGATTTCAGCTCTGCGGGGTCCTCCAGAAAGCGGCGCGGCAGGTCGGTCCGGTCCTGGACCGCCTGGCTGAGCGCGGTGCGTGCCGCCTGCGCCACCGAGAGCCCGCGTTGCAGCGTTTCCGCGGACCCGCCTTGCAGCTGCCGCAACCGCGCCAGTTCATCGAGCTCGGCCCGGAGCGCCCCTGCCTCCGCCTGCAGCGCGGGCGCGACGGCACCCGCGATCATGCCTGCGCGCGCGGTGCCGAGCGCGCCCTCGGGATGCAGCAGCATCAGCGGCGCCGGCTCGCGCCCGATCGTGGCGAGCACGCTCAGCAGCGCGCTGATCTGATCGCGCCGTGCGGCGAAATCCGCGGTGATCTCGGCCTCGCGGACCGAAACCCGCCGCATCGCGTCGCGCAGCGCAGAGAGTCCCGCCTCGTAGGCCCGGATCGTGCCGGTCAGCGCCGCCACCCGGTCGCGCGCCCCCCGCGCCTTTTCAAGTGCCAGGACGGCCTCGGCAAGATCGGCCGAGGCGCGCTCTGCCGCCGCGACCGCCGGATCCTCCGAGGCCGCGGGCCCCGCCGCGAGAGCGGCGATCAGGCCTATGGCGGCGGCAAGCCTCACGGTCGGACGATCAGGCTCCGGCCCGTCATCTCGGGCGGCAGCGGCATGCCCATCAGATCGAGGAGCGTTGGCGCGAGATCGGCGAGGCGGCCGTTTCCAAGCCGCACGCCCGCGGGGCCGCCGACGAGGATCACCGGCACCGGGTTCGTCGTATGGGCCGTGTGCGGCCCGCCCGTCACCGGGTCGATCATCGTCTCGCAATTGCCGTGGTCGGCGGTGACGATCATCGCGCCACCCACCTTCGCGAGTTCCGCGACGACCCGGCCGAGACCCCGGTCCACCGCCTCGACGGCGGCGATCGCGGCGTTCAGCACGCCGGTATGCCCGACCATGTCGGGATTGGCATAGTTCACCACGATGAGGTCATAGCCCTTCGCGATGGCGGCGACGAAGTGGTCCGTCACCTCTGGCGCCGACATCTCGGGCTGAAGGTCGTAGGTCGCGACCCTGGGCGAGGGCGCCATGTAGCGGTCCTCGCCCTTCTCCGGGGCCTCCTTGCCGCCATTCAGGAAGAAGGTGACATGGGGATATTTCTCGGTCTCGGCACAGTGGAACTGGGTCAGGCCATGCCTTGCGACCCAGGCGCCGAGCGTGTTGACCACGGGCCGCTTGGGATAGGCCGCGGCCATGAACGCATCGTGGGTCCTGGAATAGTCGACCATCCCGAGAAGCGCCGCCCAATGCGGACGGATGCCCCGTTCGAAGCCCGCGAAGGCGTCCTCGCCCACCGCGAGCAGGATCTCGCGCGCCCGGTCGGCGCGGAAGTTCAGGCAGAAGAACCCGTCGCCATCCCGCGCCCCCCGGTAGCCGCCGATCACCGTCGGCTGGATGAACTCGTCGGTTTCGCCGCGGGCATAGGCATCGGCGACCGCGGCCGCCGGCGCCGCCGCCGAAAGCCCCTCGCCCTTCACCATCGCGTCATAGGCGCGGCGCACGCGGTCCCAGCGATTGTCGCGGTCCATCGCGAAATAGCGGCCCGTTACGGTGGCGACGAAGGCGCCCTCCGGCAGCCGCTTCGTCAGATCCGCGACGAACCCGTCGGCAGACTTCGGCGCCACGTCGCGCCCGTCCGTCACCGCATGCAGCGCGACCGGCACGCCGGCCGCCGTCACCAGTTCGCAGGCGGCGAGCACATGGTCGATATGCCCGTGCACGCCGCCGTTCGAGACGACGCCCATGAGATGCGCGGTCCCGCCATCGGCCTTCAGCGTCTGCACGAAGGCGGCGATCGCCGCGTTCGAGAAGAAGCTCCGGTTCTCGATCGCGAGGTCGATCTGGCCGAGATCCATGGCCACCACCCGGCCAGCGCCGATATTGGTGTGCCCGACCTCGGAATTGCCCATCTGACCGGTCGGCAGGCCGACGTCGGGCCCGTGGGTTACGAGCTTCGCGTGCGGGCAACCGGCCATGAGGCTGTCATAGGTCGGCGTGTCGGCCAGCGCGACCGCATTGCCCTCGGTCTCCTCGCGCAACCCCCAGCCATCGAGAATGCACAGGACGACGGGACGGGGACGGGACATCGGGCGGCCTTCGCTAGGTTCGGCACGGTTCTACGCCGAGCCGGAACGAGGGGCAACCGGCACAACCCCCTGCGCGGCAAAGACTTGCAACGCCAGCCGGTTCACCTGACAGTGGGGCCGGAAGCGGAGGCGCAGATGGACCTCGTATCGCTATTGATCTTCGCGGGCGCGCTCGCCATCGCCTCGGGCTCTCCGGGGCCCAGCATCGCCGCCCTCGTCGCCCGCGTGCTCGCGCGCGGCCACCGCGACGTGCTGCCCTTTCTCGCCGCGATGTGGATCGGAGAGGCGGTCTGGCTGTCGCTTGCCGTCTGGGGCCTCGCCTCCCTGGCCGAGACCTTCCATGCGGCCTTCGTCGCGCTCAAATGGGCTGGCGTCGCCTATCTCGCCTATCTCGCGTGGAAGATGTGGCGTGCGCCTGTCCGGTTCGATGGCGCCGCCATTCCTGAACGCCGGTCCGGGTTGCGGATGTTCGCCGCAGGTCTCGCCGTGACGCTCGGCAATCCGAAGATCATGCTTTTCTACATGGCGCTTCTGCCGACGATCATCGACCTGCGGTTTCTGTCGATCATCGGTTGGGCGGAACTGACCGCCACGATGCTTGCCGTTCTTTTCATGGTCGATGTCGCCTGGGTCGTTCTCGCCGTGCGCGCTCGGCGCCTTCTGAAAAGCCCTGCTGCCGTGCGGCTCGCCAATCGCTGTAGCGCCGGGGTCATGGCCGGGGCTGCCGCCGCCATCGCCACGCGCTGATCCGCTCACGCCCGGTGATAGGGCGCCCCGGCCAGGATCGACGCCGCGCGGTAGAGCTGTTCGGCCAGCATCACCCGGGCCAGCATGTGCGGCCAAACCATCGCCCCGAACGACAGCGCCAGATCCGCCCCGTCCCGCAGGCCGGGCGCCAGCCCGTCGGCCCCGCCGATCAGGAACGCCACGTCCTGCCGCCCGCCATCGCGCCAGCGCGCCAGAAGATCGGCGAAATCCGGCGACGACATCGCCCGGCCGCGTTCGTCCAGCACGACCCGCAGCGCCCCCGCCGGCACCGCCCGCCCAAGCAGCGCCGCCTCGGCCTCCATGCCGCCGCCCTTGCGGTCCTCGACCTCGTGCACGCAAACCGGGCCGAGGCCAAGGGCCCGGCCCGTCCGCTCGAACCGCGAAAGGTAGTCGTCGATCAGCGCACGTTCCGGCCCGGCGCGCAGCCGGCCCACGGCGCAGATATGAACCCGCATCGCGGGTTCAGGCGGTCAGCCCGGCACCCGCCGGCATCCACATCTTCTCGAGCTGATAGAACTCCCGCACCTCGGGGCGGAAGACATGCACCACCACGTCGGCGGCGTCGATCAGCACCCAGTCGCCCTGATCCTTGCCCTCGACCTTGCAGACGATGCCGAACTCGGCCTTCAGCCGCTCGATCAGCTTCTCGGCGATCGAGGCGACCTGGCGCGACGAACGGCCGGAACAGATGACCATGTGATCGGCGACGCTGGACCGGCCGCGCAGGTCGATCGTCACCACGTCTTCCGCCTTGTCGTCATCGAGAGAGGAAAGGATCCGCGCGAGCAACTCGCCGCTCTGGACCTCATCGGGCCGTGCCTTCATCGGCACCGGCCCTGCGGCCGAAGAATGGGCCGCCTTTGCGCTATGAAACAGGACATCGTCCTCCAAGGTTGCGCGCCGTAACGCCCCGGCGCCGGGCAGGCCTCAAAGGTAACATCGCGGCGGCGAAATCTCAATGTGTCCGGATCAGGGAATGTCCCGTCTCCCGGTGCCTGCCCAACCGGCCCGCCCCGCGGCTTTCGGGGCCGATTGTGCAAACCGGCCGGGTCGAATATCGAAGTATCATGGACATTTCCCTGATCAAGACCTTCCTCGAAGTGGTGGCGAGCGGATCGTTCGTTTCCGCCTCCGAGCGGCTTCTGGTGACTCAATCGGCCGTGTCGCTGCGCATCCAGCGGCTGGAGGACAGCCTTGGCAAGCCGCTCTTCACCCGCTCCAAGGCGGGCGCGGAGCTGACGCCCGCGGGTGGGGAATTCGAGCCCTACGCGCTGTCGCTGCTGCGCATCTGGGAGGAAGCCCGCCAGCAGATCGCCATTCCCGAAGGATTTACGCGCAGTATACATATCGGCGCCCAGTATTCGCTGTGGCCGCGGCTCGGCTTCCAGTTGATCGACGCCCTGCGGACGGCCGCACCGGATCTGAGCGTGCGCGGCGAACTGGGGATGTCCGACCGCCTCACGCGGATGCTGATCGAGGGGTCGATCCAGTTCGGGCTGTTCTATACCCCGCAGCTTCGCCCGGGGCTCGTCGCCGAAGAGGTGATGGAGGAGGAACTGATCCTGGTCGCGACCTGGCCGGACGCCGATCTGAACCACCTGCCGGGTTACATCTTCGTCGATTGGGGCCCCGAATTCGTCCATGCCCACGCGCTTGAACTGCCCGGCCTGACCAATCCCGGCCTGACGCTGGCGCTCGGCGCGCTCGCCGCGGAGTTCGTCGTGCGCCGCGAAGGGGCGGCCTACCTGCCCGCCCGCTACGTGAAGCGCTACCTGGACGCGAATCAACTTCATCTGGTCGCCGGCGCGCCGGCTTTCCCCTATCCGATCTGGGCGGTCTGGCGCGAAGATCTGGAGGCCGACGTCATCGATGTGACAAAAAAGGCACTCCGCCAGGTCGCCTTGTCGCTCGATGCCGAACAGGAAGAGCTGGTCAGCGGCCTGCGCGAAATCGCTTTGGGCCATGTCGGACAAGGGTTTGCGCGTGGCTCTTCAACTAAAGACAAGAAAAACTCGTGATATATATGATTATTTTGCATTATGCTCATTTCAACCCGCGATCCTATCCACTTGCCAACGGATGACGCCAAGGGGCGCGTCCGGTGACCCCCGCCCATGAGAGGCGGACCAAAGTGGAAAGGACTGAATCATGGCGAAACTTGCCAAACTCGGGACTGTCTCGGCCCTCGCCCTCCTGCTGGCCACCCCGACCCTCGCTCAGACGCTGATCGGCGACCGCGCACTGGATGACCGCATCTCGGATATCGAGATCAAGACCGAGCGCGAGCTCGCCCGCTCCGAAGACAGCGTCCGCTACTCCTTCGGCACCGGCGAGCAGTCCGCGCGCGGCAGCGTGTCGCTCACCTATTCCGGCGCGTCGGGCAACACCGACACCCAGGACTTCGCCGCCGGCGGCCGCTACACGCTGCGCAACGGCGACTGGAGCCAGAGCGTCGGCTTCGCCTTCACCTTCGGCGAGGCGAACAAGGTCAAGAACGAGGAAAACGCCTTCGTGGTCTACGATCTGACCCGTTCGTTCAGCGACCGCTTCTACGCCTTCGGCGTTGCCCGTCTCGAGGTCGATGACTTCGCGTCGAACAAGAAGGACGCCTTCCTCGGCTTCGGCCCGGGCTACCGCATCATCAACGAGGACAACGTGGCCTGGCGCGTTCAGGTGGGCATCGGCGCGCGCTACACCGAGCTGCAGAACGGCACCAACGACACCAACGCCGCCGGGATCCTCTCGTCGCGCCTGTTCTACCGGATCAGCCCGACGGTGTTCCTGACCAACGACACCGACGTGCTCGGCTCGGACGTCAACACGCTCGTGACCAACGACATCGGCCTCAGCGTGGCGATGAACAAGGCGCTGTCGACCCGCATCAGCTACCGGACCGAGTATGACACCGATCCGCTGCCGGGCCGCAAGAACACCGACAACAAGCTGAACGTGTCGCTGGTCTACGGCTTCTGAATTCTGCGGTATCAAGTCGGAGAAGCTGACTGGGGGCCTTCGGGCCCCCTTTTTTCACCCGTTCCGCGACGGCAGGGCGTTCAGCCGTCCTTCCTTGCCACCGTCTCCAGCACCGAGCCCTGCAGCACCTTCACCTCGCGCTGCGGGAAGGGGAACGAGACGCCGTGTTCCTTGAACGCGTCCCAGAGCGCGAGAAAGACGTCGCCGCGGATGTTGGTCAGGCCCTGCGCCGGGTCGCGGATCCAGAACCGCAGCACATAGTCCACCGAACTGTCGCCCACGCCCACGATATGACAGACCGGCGCGCGCGAATGCAGCACCCGCTCCACCGACAGCGCCGCCTCGATCGCGAGCTTGCGCACCTTGTGGGGGTCGTCGTCGTAAGAGGTGCCGAAATGGATGTCGATGCGGACGAACTCGTTGGAATGCGACCAGTTGACCACCTGCCCGGTGATCAGATCCTCGTTCGGGATCAGGTATTCCTTGCCGTCGCGGGTGACGACCGAGACATAGCGCGCGGTCAGGCTCTCGATCCAGCCGAACGTGTCGCCGAGCGAGATCACGTCGCCCGGCTTGATCGACTTGTCGAGCAGGATGATGACCCCCGAAACGAGGTTCGAGACCACCTTCTGCAGACCGAAGCCAAGGCCGAGGCCGACCGCGCCCGACAGAACCGCGAGCCCCGTCAGGTCGAATCCCACCGCCTTCAGCCCGATGAAGAAGGCCGCCGAATAAAGCGTGATCTGAAGGAACTTGACGGTCAGCACCCGCATCGAGGGGCTGATATCCTCGTTGGCCGAAATGCGCCGCGCCGCGCCGCGCGCAAGTAGTCGGGCGCCGACGAAAAGCAAGGTGGTCACGAGAACCGCCTTCAGCACTGCGAGTGCAGTCAGGCGAAAACTGCCGAACTGGACCGAGATGCCGTCGAGGAACTGCGACGCATCGTCGAGAAGGCCCGCGTAGTAGAGCGTGGCATAGATCGTCAGGCCCCAGATGGTCAGCTGCCGGAAGAACCGGTTCCGCACGACCTGCGCGGCAACGCGGATGAAGAACCACGCCGTGGCGATCGTCGCCGCCAGAACGATGAGGTAGCGCCGGGACGGAAAGCTGTAGAGCGCCCCGAAGCCGCCGGTCGCCACCCAGGCCAGGGCCGCGAAGATCCCGATCCACATCCGGTCGCGCAGCACGGCAAGCCAGCGCAGTTGCCATTTCGGCCGCCCGCTGAGGCTGCGGATCCAGCCATCGAACCGCGGTTCGATCCGGCGCGCCAGAACCCAGGCCAGCGCGAAGGCAAGCGCGATCACGGCCAACTGCTCCAGCTGGTGCGGCAGGAGCAGCAGCCGAAGGTTGAGTTGCAGGGTCGACCACAGAGACGCCAGCGCGGCGATGAATCCGTTGATCTCGGTTTCCATGCGCGTCCTTCTTTTTCGGGACCATGAGACATGAACGGCCGTGGCAAGGCAAGTCTTGCCGCCGACCCCGGTGGCCGCCTAGGGTTTCCCATGCGTCTCGGACAGGTTGCCCTTCTCGTTCCCGGCTACGATGCCGGCATCGCCTTTCTGACGGGGCTCGGATTTGCTCTGGTCGAGGACACGCCCCTGAGCGCTGCGAAGCGCTGGGTCGTCATGCGCCCGCAAGGCGGCGGATCGGACATTCTGGTGGCCCGCGCGGTCGGCCGTCAGCGCGCCGCCATCGGCCGGCAGTTCGGTGGCCGTGTCGGTCTCTTTCTCTGGACCGAGGATTTCGATGCCGGCGCCGCGCGCGTGACCGGCGCCGGTGGCAGCTTCATCGAAGTGCCCCGCGACGAAGCCTACGGCCGCGTCGCCAAGTTCCGCGATCCCTTCGGCAACCTCTGGGACCTGATCGCCGCGAACGGGCGCGGCTGAGCGCTTCGCTTGCGGGACTCATGGCAAGCGTGTATCTGCGGGGCCATGAAACGCTTCTTCGACATGGATGATCGCGCGCGGCTGCCCTGGCGGTTCTTCGGCGCCACGATGACGGTGCTGGCCCGACTTTGATCGCGGCCCCCTTCCTGTCGCCCTATACACTATTCAGTTGAACGGAGAGGACCGATGTCCCCCAAGACACTCTATGACAAGATCTGGGATGCCCATCTCGTTGACCAGCAGGACGACGGCACCTGCCTGCTCTACATCGACCGCCATCTCGTCCACGAAGTGACCTCGCCGCAGGCCTTCGAGGGCCTGCGCCTGTCCGGCCGCAAGGTGCGCGCGCC
Source organism: Albidovulum sp. (assembly GCA_020637635.1). GTDB lineage: Bacteria > Pseudomonadota > Alphaproteobacteria > Rhodobacterales > Rhodobacteraceae > Albidovulum. The sequence goes on along the minus strand of JACKKB010000002.1, from coordinate 377,062 downwards.
GGAAAAGACCATCGCCGTGCCGGATCACAACGTGCCGACGACGCTCGACCGGGCCAAGGGCATCGAGAACGAGGAAAGCCGGATCCAGGTCGAGGCGCTCGACAGGAACGCGCGCGATTTCGGGGTGCACTACTATCCGGTCTCCGACATCCGCCAGGGCATCGTCCACATCGTCGGCCCCGAACAGGGCTGGACGCTGCCCGGCATGACGGTGGTGTGCGGCGACAGCCACACCGCGACCCACGGCGCCTTCGGGGCGCTCGCCCACGGCATCGGCACGTCCGAGGTGGAGCATGTGCTGGCCACCCAGACCCTGATCCAGAAGAAATCGAAGAACATGAAGGTCGAGATCACCGGCAGGCTGCGCCCCGGCGTGACCGCCAAGGACATCACCCTTTCGGTGATCGGCGCCACCGGCACGGCGGGCGGCACCGGCCATGTCATCGAATATTGCGGGCAGGCGATCCGCGACCTTTCGATGGAAGGCCGCATGACCGTCTGCAACATGGCGATCGAGGGCGGTGCGCGGGCCGGCCTCATCGCGCCCGACGAGACGACCTTCGCCTATGTGAAGGGCCGCCCCCACGCGCCGAAGGGCGCCCAGTGGGAAGCCGCGGTCAACTGGTGGAAGACGCTGAAATCCGACGACGGCGCGCATTGGGACAAGGTCGTGACGCTGAAGGGAGAGGATATTGCCCCGGTCGTCACCTGGGGCACCTCGCCCGAGGACGTGCTGCCGATCACCGGCACCGTCCCGAGCCCCTCGGACTTCAAGGGCGGCAAGGTCGAGGCGGCGCAGCGTGCGCTCGACTACATGGGCCTGACGCCGGGCCAGAAGCTGACGGACATCGCCATCGACACCGTCTTCATCGGCTCCTGCACCAACGGCCGGATCGAGGATCTGCGCGCGGCGGCCGCGATCCTCAAGGGCCGCAAGATCAAGGAAGGGCTGCGGGCGATGGTGGTGCCCGGCTCCGGCCTCGTCCGCGCCCAGGCCGAGGAAGAGGGGATCGCCCAGATCTTCATCGACGCGGGCTTCGACTGGCGGCTTGCCGGCTGTTCGATGTGCCTTGCCATGAACCCCGACCAGCTTGGCGAATACGAACGCTGCGCCTCCACGTCGAACCGCAACTTCGAGGGCCGGCAGGGCTACAAGGGCCGCACCCACCTCGTCAGCCCGGCCATGGCCGCCGCCGCCGCGATCACCGGTCACCTGACCGACGTGCGCGAGATGATGGCCGAGACCGCATAAGGAAACGCATCATGGAAAAGTTCGAAAAGATCACCGGCATTGCGGCGCCCATGCCGCTTGTCAACATCGACACCGACATGATCATCCCGAAGGTGTTCCTGAAGACGATCAAGCGCTCCGGACTGGGCGTGAACCTCTTCGACGAGATGCGCTATGACCGGCAGGGCAACGAGATCCCCGATTTCGTCCTGAACAAGCCGCAGTATCGCGAGGCCCGGATCCTCGTTGCCGGCGACAACTTCGGCTGCGGCTCGTCGCGCGAACATGCGCCCTGGGCGCTGGCCGATTTCGGCATCAAGGTCATCGTCTCGACCTCGTTTGCCGACATCTTCTTCAACAACTGCTTCAAGAACGGCATGCTGCCCGTGATCCTGCCGCAGGATCAGGTGGACCTGCTGATGAAGGATGCCGAGAAGGGCGCCAACGCGCGGATGACCGTGGACCTTCAGGCCCAGGAGATCACCACCTCCGACGGCACGGTGATCCCCTTCGAGGTGGATGCGTTCAAGAAGCACTGCCTCTTGAACGGCCTCGACGACATCGGGCTGACGCTGGAGAAGGCAACCGCGATCGACCGCTTCGAGACGATGAGCGCCCAGTCCAGACCTTGGGTCTGACCGCCTTCCCGCCACAACATCTCGGCCGCCCTTCGGGGCGGCCGATTTCGTTTGAGCTAATTGGCCGAAATTACGTGGAAAAAATGATGCAATCCGGCACCAGTCTTACCACGAAAAGGACAAATTGCGCCGCCATTGCTTAAGCGAACGTTGATGGGGCCGGGAATTTGGGCAAAATCATGGCAACAATGAGGCAGTCTGCCACAATTGGCGGGCCCAAGTTGGACCAGGATCCCGGCAAAGCATCGGGACCGGCCAGTTTGAGGGTTTTGGGCAAGTGATAGCGAATATCACAGGGGCGCTCGTGCGCGCGCTACTGGTGATGGTGTTGATCGCGACGCCGTCTCTCATGCTGCCGGGCGTAAGCAGCGACACGACCCAGATCGTGGCGCTCGTGGCACTCTTCGCCGGGGCGCTCACCTTCTTCGAATATGTCTCGACCTACCCGGGACTCGTGGAGTTTCGCGACGCTCCGCCCTTCAACCGGATGCGCTTCGTCTCGCTCTTCGCAACGGTGTTGCTTCTCTCCGCGATCGTGCGCGGCCAGACCGATCCCTCGACGCTGACCAATCTCATCCAGACGCTCGGCAACCATCTCGGCGCCGCCATCGACGTGCCCTACAGCCCGGTCCGGCTGGTGGTTCTGATGCTGCCAGAGGACATGAGCGTCCAGCATCTCATCCTCGTGCGCACCACCGCCGGCATCGCCTACATGATCTCGCTCCTGACGCTCATCTTCTTCGTCCTGGTGATGCGGCTTCTCGGCTGGCCGAACCGGATGGGCAAGTTCAACGTCTGGGTCAACCTGCCGACCTTCGATCCGACGACCGGCGGCGACGTCGTCGACCGGCTGCAGCGCGACGCACGCTTCAACATCGCGCTCGGCTTCCTTCTGCCCTTCCTGGTGCCCGCGGCAGTGAAGGCCGCCTCGGTCGCCTTCACGCCGGTGACGCTCGAAAGCCCGCAGACCCTCATCTGGACGATGGCGGCCTGGGCCTTCCTGCCCGCCTCGCTCTTCATGCGCGGCATCGCGATGGGGCGCATCGCCTCCATGATCGCCGAGAAACGCCGCCGAAAGCAGTCGCAGAGCCAGGCGGACCTTCAGCCCGCCTGAGCCGTTGCCGGCCGCAGATCCCCGACCCGCCACCCGCGCCGCTTGACCCCGTGTCGGCCATTGGCTAGGCGGGCAGGGAACAATCGCAGTCCGCAGGAGCGTCAGTTGGCCAATCCTTCCCTTCTCATCCTTGCCGGCGACGGCATCGGCCCCGAGGTCATGGTAGAGGTCCGCAAGATCATCGATTGGCTCGGCGCCCGGCGCGGGCTGGTCTTCGACGTCTCCGAGGATCTAGTCGGCGGCTGCGCCTATGATGCGCACGGCACGCCGCTTGCCGATGCGACGATGGCCCGCGCGCAGGAAGTGGATGCCGTCCTGCTCGGCGCCGTCGGCGGACCCAAATACGACGCGCTCGACTTCTCGGTGAAGCCGGAACGCGGCCTCCTGCGGCTGCGCAAGGAAATGGATCTCTACGCCAACCTGCGCCCCGCGCAGTGTTTCGCGGCCCTTGCCGACTTCTCGTCTCTGAAGCGCGAGATCGTCGAGGGGCTCGACATCATGATCGTGCGCGAGCTGACCTCGGGCGTCTATTTCGGCGAACCGCGCGGCATCTTCACCGAAGGCAACGAACGCGTCGGCATCAACACCCAGCGCTACACCGAGAGCGAGATCGCCCGCGTCGCACGATCCGCCTTCGAGCTGGCGCGCCGCCGGAGCAACAGGGTCTGCTCGATGGAGAAGGCCAACGTCATGGAATCCGGCATCCTCTGGCGCGAGGTCGTGCAGAAGGTCCATGACGAGGAATATCCCGAAGTCGAGCTCAGCCACATGTATGCCGATGCCGGCGCCATGCAGCTGACGCGCCGGCCGAAGCAGTTCGACGTCATCGTGACCGACAACCTCTTCGGCGACCTCCTGTCGGACCTCGCCGCGATGCTGACCGGCTCGCTCGGGATGCTGCCCTCGGCCTCGCTCGGCGCGCCGATGGCGAACGGTCGCCCGAAGGCCATGTATGAACCCGTCCACGGCTCGGCGCCCGACATCGCCGGCCAGGGCAAGGCGAACCCGATCGCCTGCATCCTCTCGTTTGCGATGGCATTGCGCTACAGTTTCGATCAGGGCGCCGAGGCAGACCGGCTCGAACGGGCGATCGAGACGGTGCTGGCCGATGGCCTTCGCACCGCGGATCTGATGGGTCCCGAAGGCGGCAGCCCGATCTCGACCGGCGCCATGGGTGATGCAATCCTGGGCGCGCTTGACGCTTCGCTCTGAGCCGTGACGGTCCGGGCCCCCGCCGGTCCCTGCGCGTGCCCGACCCCCGGGTGTGCCCGATCCTCGCGCGTGATTGGCCCCGGCCTCGATGGACTTGAACTCCCGCGTCGCCCGCGCCATTGGTGTGAGCGATAACGGCGGACGGACGGACTGCTATGGGCGCAAGCCACAACCTGCGAGGCGCGGCCCTCGCGCTGGTCGCGATGGGCATCTTTTCCACCCATGACGTGGTGGTGAAGATGCTCGGCGCACATTATTCCGCCATCCAGATCGTCTTCTTCGCGGCGCTGCTCAGCTTTCCGCTCGTCAGCGTCATCCTTCTCAACGACGGCCGCGAGGCCAATCTCCGGCCGCGACACCCCGGCTGGGTGCTTCTGCGCATGGTGCTGACGGTCGTGACCGGCGTCTCGGCCTTCTACGCCTTCGGCGTGCTGCCATTGGCGCAGGTCTACGTGATCCTCTTCTCTTCGCCGCTCCTCATCACCATCCTGTCGATCCCTCTCCTGGGAGAGCGGGTCGGGCCGCACCGCTGGGCCGCGGTGGCGGCGGGACTCGTCGGCGTCATCATCGTGATGCGGCCGGGTCAGGCGCCGCTGTCGGTCGGCCACCTCGCGGCACTTCTCGCCGCAGTCTGCGGCGCCACGGCCTCCGTCATCGTGCGCAAGATCGGGTCGGACGAACGGTCGGTCGTGCTCCTGCTCTTCCCGATGATCGGCAACTTCGTCGCCATGGGCCTGGCGCTGCCCTTTGTCTACGTGCCGATGCCGCTCGGCCACCTGGCGCTGATGGCGGTGATCGCGGTCTTCGGGCTGACGGCCTCGTTCCTGGTGATCCTTGCCTATCGCTCCGCAGAGGCGACGATCGTCGCGCCCATGCAGTACAGCCAGATCCTCTGGGCGACGGGCTACGGCTACGTTCTCTTCGACGAGAGCATCGACCGCGGGACCGCGATCGGGGCCGGCGTCATCATCGCCTCGGGTCTCTACATCGTCTTCCGCGAGAGCCGCGCGGGGATCTCGGCGAACCGCCCGGTGACCCAGAGCCGTGTCCGCCCGGAGACCGTCACCGCGCCGCGATCGAGCGTCCTGCAACGGCTCCTGCCGTTCCGCCGCGGCCCATCGGCATGATGCCGGCCGCGCCGTTGCCCCTTGCCAAAGCCGGTGGGAATCGGTAACCCCCGCCCACGGTCGGAGCGTAGCGCAGCCTGGTAGCGCACCTGCTTCGGGAGCAGGGGGTCGGAGGTTCGAATCCTCTCGCTCCGACCAGATTTCCCACCACCATAGCTCTCGGTTTCGAGGCCGCAGGCGCGGCCTCGCTGGCGGAAGCGAACGGCGTTGCGGACAACCGGCGTCAACCTTTTCGGCAGGAGCGGGGCGGCCTGCGGCGCGCGGCCGCAATTCCGCCGCAGTGTCTTGAGCGGGATACCACCCTTTGGGGCCGATTTCGGCGCGAACTCGCCGAAATCGGAGACGATCACGCGCCTCGGGGATAAATATTCTGTGTTTGAAACATTTCGCGACTGCAATTCTGCCCCAACTTTGCCATTTTGGGGCGCATTGTTCGGCGGTGAGCAAAAGACACCGAGCGAAGGAATGACGATGAAACTGGTCCGTTCTCTACTTGTTGCCAGCCTTGGAACCCTGATCGCCGCCGCACCGCTTCGTGCCGCAGACTACTTCATTCAGGCGACGACCCCCGGTCCGGTGACCGGAACGCCGATCGCAGCGGTCTCGCTGAAGGGAGGCGAAGACAATCGGGCCAGCGCGCTCCTGCTCTTGCAAAGACAGAAGGCCGCCGAGGCTGCCGCCGAAACACCCGCGCCCGCGGCCAAGAAGGTCAGGGCGAGGTCGACGCGCCTGCGCACGCTCGTCGCAGAGGCCCGCGCCGATCGTTCCGGCAAGTGGATCGTCCTGCGCAAGAAGTTGCAGCAGCAGCAGGCCGCCAAGCCGAACAGGCCGAGGGCACCGTCGGCGGGCGAGTCCGATAACGAAGGGTCCAGCTCCGGCGAATACGAGGTGCCCTCGACGAGCGAGTCGACCACAACCGAAACCACGCCGACACCCACGCCGACGCCGACACCCACGCCGACGCCGACGCCCACGCCCCCCACGCAGGAGGCGAGCAACACCCCCACCATTCCGGCCCCGACCACGGGCGAAACCTGGAAGACGCTCGACGCGCTGCTGAAGTCCGGCAAGGTCACGGGCGGCGATCGCATCTTCCTGATGGACGGCTATCACGGCCCGATCACCATCCGGGACATGAAGTTTTCGTCGCCGGTGCTGATCGCAGCGGTGCCCGGCCAGACTGCGCATGTGGAAAGCCTGACCATCTTCAACAGCTCGAACCTCGCGTTCGACGGCCTGAAGATCTGGGCGCTCTCGCTGAAGGCGCCGAGCGGACCGCTCGTTCGGTCCTACGCCGATACCAGCAATCTCAGCTTCACCAATCTCGATGTCCGCGCCACCGCCGATTCCGGCAACTACATGCAATGGTCCAAGCAGGACTGGCTGAACCGTCCGTTCTGGGCCTTCTACATCGACGGCGATACCGCGACGATCGCCCACAACCGGGTGACCGGCATCAACCACGGCATCTTCGCGCAGGCATCGAACACTCTGATGGAATACAACGTCGTCGATGGCTTTTCCGGAGACGGGATGCGCGCGCTCGGCAACAACTCGATCGTGCGTCACAACCGGGTGCAGAACTGCTTCCAGGTCGATGGGAACCACGCCGACGGCTTCCAGGCCTATTCGCTCGACAGTGCCGGCAACCCGGGTGCGGGCGTGTTGAAGAACCTCACCATCGAGGACAACAAGTTCTTCGCCTGGGTCGCCAAGACCGACAGCCCGCTGCGCTGCGAGATGCAGGGGATCGGCCTCTACGACGGGATGTACGACGGGCTCGTCATCCGCAACAACGTCGTGACCACGACCACCTGGCACGGGATCTTCGTGGCCGGTGCGCTGAACTCCAAGATTGTCAACAATACCGTGGTCCATCCGAAGGGCACCGGCGGAGACGCCCCGTGGATCATGGTCGACAATCACCGCAACGGGGCGCCGTCCAGGAACGTTCTCATCGCCAACAACATGACGATGAACCTGATGACGAAGTCGGACCCCTCGCGCGGGATCGTGGCGAAGAACAACATCATCGTCTCGAGCGGCGCGGCCGAGTTCAACGATCAGGCCAACCAGAACTTCACGTTGCGTTCGACCTCGCACGGCCGCGACGCCGGCGACAGGAATTCGGCCCCGGCCGACGACATCGACGGCGACGCGCGTCCGAAGGGCCAGGCGCCCGATGCCGGGGCTTACGAAAGCTACTGAGCCCCAGCACCCCTGAATGAAGAAACCCCCGCCCGGGATCCCGGGCGGGGGTTTCGGTTTCGCGCTGCCCCGAAGGGTGGCTCAGCCGTAGGTGCCGTAGGCGTAGCCCGCGCCCTCATCCTCGTAGCGGCACTTGTTCAGAACCACGCCGAGCACGTTCGTCAGCTGCGCGAGTTCCTTTTCGCAGGCGTCGATATTGGGCAACGTGGTCGATTCCGCCGCCACCACGAGAAGCGCGCAATCGGCATTCGACAGGAAGCCCACGTTGTCGTCGCTGGCCAGCATCGGCGACATGTCGAACAGCATGACATCCGGCCGCCAGGCACGCTCGAGAAGATCGAGCGCCTGCCGCGTCGACTCGCTCTGCATCAGTTCGGCCGGCTGCTGATGGGGCGTGGCATTCATCGACACCACCAGGTTGTCTTCGATCCGGTAGGCGGTCTCGGCGAACTCTGCCTTGCCCTCGAGAAACTCGTGCAGCGACTTGCGCGGCGTCGCGTCGAGCGTGCGGTGCAGCGAAGGCCGGCGCAGGTCGAAATCAAGGAGCATCACGCGCAGGTCGCGCTGCCGCGAGAGGCTGAGGGCGAGGTTGATCGCCACGGTGGTCTTGCCGCAGGCGGGCCCGGGCGAGGTTAGCGCGATCCGGGTCCAGTTCTTTTCCTTGATCTGCCGCAACGTGCGCGACCTCAGCATGTCGAAGGGTGATGCCTCGCGCCCGCCGATCGCCGCGGCGATCCGGTTGCGCCGGGCAAGCGGATCGGACACCGAGATCTCGGGCAGGGCGGCCCATTCGACCGCAGGCGCCGAGGGCGTCGAGGTTCCGCTGGTCCGCTCGATCCCGGCATCACCAAGTGCGGCCCGGCGCATTTCGCGGGCACGGGCGAGGGCTGCTTCGAGTTTTTCCATCTTCAGATCACCTTTGACTCATCGTGGCTGGCCTCCGGCGGAGGTCAGAGCCGGATACCGAACTTCAGGGCCACCTTGGCAAACAGGATGTCGAGCGGCTGGTAGTAGACGTGGATCGCGTAGAGGATCGCCGGAATGCCGATCACCGCGGCAAGCAGCGCCGCCGTGAACGCCGTTCTGCGCATCATCGTCTCGTTCGGGGTGCGCATGTAGGGGATCGTCACGATCGGCGTGATGCCGAAGGCGTCGATCAGGTCCTTGGGGCGCCGCACCGCGCGGTTCAGAAGCTCGATCAGGACGATCCCGCCGAAGCCGAGGAAAGCGCCCCCGAAGAACCCGCCGATGGCGATCAGAAGCCGGTTGGGGCGGCTGGGCCGATCGGGCACCGTTGCCGCCTCGATCACGATCAGCCGCTCGCCCTTCGCCTCGAGCTCGATCTGCTCGCCCGCGGCGGCGGCAGCCTGCTTGGAGACCGCGATATTGTACTGGTCCTGGATGTTCTTGTAGTCCCGGTTCAGCGCATCGAGCGCGATCTGGTTGGCCGGCGTGCGGTCGATCGTGTCCTTGAGCGCGGCGAGTTCCTGGATCGTCTTTTCGCGCTGCTCCTTCTCCTGCTCCACTCGGGTGTCGAGATCGGCGAGCTGGACATCGAGCATCGAGGCCGTGGTGAAGGTCTTGGCGCCTCCGGGGGCGCCCATCCCGTTTTGCGGAATCTGCGCCTTCACCACCTTTTCCAGTTCCTTGATCTGCTGCTTGAGCAGCTTGACCTTGGGGTTCTCGGGCGAGAACACCGCCAGCAGCGAGGTGAGCTGTCCCCGCATCTGGTCGAGCTGCTGCGCCTCGGGCGTCTGCGAGGCGGTGGGCGAGTTGATCTGGCCGGTCGAGTTGAAGATCGCGATCATCCGCGACTTCTGTTCGGAAAGCTGCTGGATGTTGCGCTCGGATGCTTGCAGCCGGTCCTGCAGGAGCTGCTGCTGGCCCAGCCGGTAGTTCAGCGTGTCGGGCAGCGCATCGCGGTTCTCGTCCTGGAACTTCAGGATCCGGGCGCTGACCACGTCGAGCTCGCCTCCGAGCCGCTTCACTTCGGTATCGAAGAAGTTCAACGTGTCCTCGGCGCTGCCCGTGCGCTCCTCGACGTCGGCCTTCAGGATGAAGGTGACGTATTCGTTGACGACACCGGCGGCCTTGGCCCCGGTTTCGCCGGCAAAGCCGATTTCCATGATCGTTGCCTCGCCCGGCGCGGCGCTCTTCAGGATCGACGTCTTCTTGCGCATCTCGTCGACGATCTCGTCCGGCGACATCCGGTTGATCTTGCTGAAGACGTTGAGCCTCTTGGCGATGTCGAGAAGGTTCGCGCGGGTCATCAGAAGCTGCTCGGATTTCTGCAGCTTCTCCAGCGCCGCCGCCTGGACCCGCGGCGCATCGAGCGAGATCGGGATCTTCGAGTTGTCGACGAGAAGCGTCGAGGACGACACGTAGACGCGCGGCAACAGGAAGGCGGCGGCAAGCGCTGCGGCCAGAACCAGCGTGAAGATCAGGATGAAATAATGCAGGCGCCGCATGAAGACGGCCATGTAGAAGGACAAGTCGATATTCATTTCTGCTTCTCTTCTTCCGCTGCAATCTGGGCGGCAAAGAACACACCGTCGTCGAGAACCGATTTCACCACATGCTCGTCGACGTGGTGATGGTCCATGCTCCAGGCGTAGAGCAACGCCATGTCGCAAAGCTGGTTGATGAGCCGCGGCACGCCGCGGGTCGCCTGGTAGATGAGCTTGGACGCGCCAAGCGTGATTTCCTCGCCATTGCCGCCGGCCGCCTTGAGCCGGTAGGCGACGAGTTCGGCCACGCCCGCCTCGTCGAGCGGCAGGAGATGGAAGCTCGCCGCGATCCGCTGCGCGAGCTGGCGCAGCGCCGGATCGAAGACCATGTCGCGCAGCTCGGGCTGGCCGACGAGCACGAGCTGGATCACCTCGTCCTTGCCGGAATTGATGTTGGTCAGCATCCGCAGTTCCTCGAGGCTCTCCTTGGAGAGGTTCTGCGCCTCGTCGAAGATCAGGACGACGCGGCGCCCCGAGGCATATTCCTCGATCAGGTAGTCCTGCAGCTTCTGGAACAGCTGCACATAGCCGATCGTCGGGTCGAACTTCACGTCGAGCGCGTTCAGCACCCACTGGATAAGTTCGCCGCGCCCGCCCTGGGCGTTCGAGATGAGACCGACGGTCACCTTGTCGCCGAACTGGCGCAGAAGTTCGCGCAGGAGGGTCGTCTTGCCGCAGCCGACGCCGCCGGTGACGAGCGTGATCGGGGCGCGGCTCAGTACCCCGAACTCCAGAACCGAATAGGCGCGGCGGTGCTGCGCGGACCAGAAGAGGAAATCCGGGTCGGGCACGAGCGTGAAGGGACGTTCACGGAATCCGAAGAAGTCCATGTAGAAGCCGACGCCGGCGTTCTCGTTCTTTCCGGTCCCAACGACCTTGTTCATACGAAACCCAGTACCATGACAATCATATCCACACGACGCGTCCGAAGCGCCTGTTATCGCCTTTCATACAAAGATTCACGGCCTAATTGCCCGCAAAACGCCGCGAGCGCGTGTCCGCGGCCCGCGATCACGCGCCAATGCGCCGTTTTGAGGACGAATCGTTTGAAAGGCAGAGCCCAATCCCGGACGGGAAGGTTGCCCGATCCTGACCACAGGGCCGGTCTGGCGCCGATCGTTTCGGGGCGGGAAACCCGAATCCCGGCCTTTGTTCGCGAATCTGCGCCTGTCGGCCGAATTCGGATGCCTCCGGTCAGGTTGCGGACCAGATGTCACGCTCGTGAGGTCATGGATTCAAATGGTTGTTTGTCCGAATAGTCATTTTTCGATAATGTTCGAGACGTTGCGGATGATTCCCCCGGACCGCGATCTGCCGCGATGCGGGGCTTGGTGAAGGTTCGGGGTGTGTGCTTGCGGGTAACAGGACGATGACGCTGCCGGTCGACGATCTGTCGAAGGAACTTCCGGTTTCGGGCCCGAGGCTCGGAATCGTCGAGACGATTCCGCGCCATGGTCTCTATCGGCAGGTCTTCAAGCGCCTCTTCGATATCGCTGCGGTTTCGCTCAGTTCGGTGGTCGTGCTGCCGCTCGTGGCTCTGATGGCGCTTCTCGTGTCGCTCGACGGCTCCAACCCGTTCTATCTGAACGATCGCGTCGGCCGCGGCGGCAGGGTGTTCCGGATGTTGAAGCTGCGCACCATGGTGCCGAACGCCGACGCGCTGCTGGAGTCCTATCTGAACAGCAATCCCGAGGCGCGGCTGGAGTGGAACAGCACCCAGAAGCTGAAGTCCGACCCCCGCATCACCCGGGTCGGCTGGATCCTTCGGAAGACCTCGCTCGACGAGCTTCCGCAACTGTGGAACGTCCTGACCGGCGAGATGTCGATCGTCGGGCCGCGGCCGATGATGCCCAGCCAGCGCGCCATTTATTCGGGCACTGCCTATTACTACCTGCGCCCGGGCCTGACCGGTCCCTGGCAGATTTCGGATCGCAACGAGGGCGAGTTTTCCCGGCGGGTGGAGTTCGACCGCGTCTACGACCGCGAGCTGAGCTTCAGCAATGACCTGCGCATCATCGTTGCGACCGTCGGCGTCGTGATCCGCGGAACCGGCTATTGATTTGACCGGCTTTCCCTTTTCCCTGCATATGGCCCACGAAACCACCGCCGGGCGGGGCTGACCCCGTCGCGGCGACTTTCGGCTAGACCTAGGGAGGTTTCCTCCGCGTGCGAAATTCTTTGTTGCCCCTGGTGCTTGCGCTGGCGCTGACGGCCCTGGCCGGCTGCGACTCCGCTGAGGAACGCGCCGAGAAATACTATCAGTCCGGAATGCATTACCTCGAAGCGGGCGACATCGACCGCGCGCTGGTCGAGTTCCGCAATGTCTTCAAGCTGAACGGCGAACACAAGGAGGCGCGCCGAGCCTATGCCGAGGCCGAGCGCGGCCGTGGCAATCTGCGCGAGGCCTTCGCGCAATACCTGCGGCTTGTCGAACAATACCCCGACGACCTTCCGGCGCTGACCGCACTCGCCGAGATCGGCATCGAGAGCGGCGACTACGCCACCGCGGGCGGGTATGCCGACAAGGCGCTCGAACGGGCGCCGGGCATGCTGCGGCTGGCTGCCCTGCGCGCCGTCGCCGACTATGGCGTCGCGCGGACAAAGAGCGACACCGCGGCCCAGGTGGCCGCCATCGCCAGGATCAAGGAACTGCGCAAGGCACTGCCGGACAACATCTACCTGCGTCGCATGGCGATCGAGGACCTGCTTCAGGCACAGGATTACAAGGCTGCGCTGACCGAGCTGAACGAGGCCATAGCGCTCTCGCCCGACAACGCTGATCTGCACGCCCAGCGGCTCTCGGTTCTGGCCGCTCTCGGCGACAATGCCGGTGTCGAGCAGGCTTCTGGAGATGATCGCGCGGTTCCGCAGATCGCCGATCTGAACGACGCACTGGTGCGCTGGTACACCTGCAGGACCAGCCGGAAAAGGCCGAGGCTCCTGCGCGAACGCACCAGGACGATGGAGAACGAGACCCAGGCGATTTTCGATCTGGTTCAGTTCGTTTCGAACAGGCGTGGACCGGCCGCAGCAGTGGCCGAACTCGACCGGCTTATCGCCGTAGGCAACGACGCCCCCAGAGATCATTGCCGCGCGGGCAGGCTATCTCTTCGACCTCAGGCGCAGGGCGGGCGATCCGTCAGATGTCAGGACATCCTGAAGGACGCGCCGCGGACACGGACGGCAGCCGAAGATCAAGATCAGTCTGGCGCGCATGGTCGCGGCCACCGGCAACGAAAGCGCGCGCAGAGCTGGTCGGAGAGTGCAGAAGTCGGATCAGGGCAACGACGGCGCACTGGAAGCTGAAGGACAACTGGCTAATCGAAGACGACAGCGTCAGCGAGGCGATCTCGGTTCTCCGCCGCGCTCTCGACCACGATCCGCGCGATGCCGAGACGATGACACTCATGGCCAAGGCCTATGAACGCGACAGCAAGCGCGACCTCGAACGCGAGATGTTGTCGCTCGCCGTCGAGGCGACCAACAGGGCGCCGGCGGAGTCGCTGCGCTATGCCACGTTTCTCGCCTCCGAGAACAAGCTCGTGCCGGCCGAGCGGGTGCTGATCGACAGCCTGCGTCTTGCGCCGGGCAACACGCTGCTTCTGACGCGCCTCGGTCAGCTCTATCTGCAGATGCAGGACTGGGCCCGTGCGGGCGGCGTCGCGCGCCAGCTCGAAAGCTCCGACGACCAGACGGCACTCGGCGTGGCCGCGCAGCTGCGCGCGGCAAGCCTGACCGGGCAGCAGAAATCCGACGAGGCGGTCTCCTACCTGCAGGGGCTCGTCAGCGCGGGCAAGGCCGACTTGGCGGCGAAGGTGGCCATCCTTGAGGCCCATGTCGCCAACGGTCGCGTCGACAAGGCGCTTGCCTATGCCAGCCAGCTCCTCGCCGACGACCCCGGGAACCCGGACCTGCGCTATGTGAACGCATCGCTTCAGGCCCTCGCCGGACAGTCGACCGAGGCCGAGGCGACCTTTCGCTCGCTGGTGAAGGAGGATGCCGCGCGCGTGCCGGTCTGGCTGTCGCTCATCAATCTCGTCGGCGCCGACCCGGCGCGCGCGGGCGAGGTTGGTCCACTCATCGACGCGGCTCTCGCGGCCGATCCCGGCTCTGCGGCTATTCTCTGGGTCAAGGCGAGCTATCTTGAACACAACGGCGACAGCGAGGCCGCGATCGCGATCTACGAACGGCTCTATGCCGAAAACAGCGGCAACCCGGTCATCGCCAACAACCTCGCGAGCCTATCGCGACCGCGCAACACGACGGCGTAAGCCTCCGACGTGCCGAAGTCATCGCGGCGCCGGCTGCAAGGCAACGTCGGCGCCTATCAGGATACCTATGGCTGGATCGCCTATCGGCTCGGCAACATGGACGAGGCGGTGAGCTGCGGGGCTGCCGAGGCGATGCCGGCCGCAGCCGCGGTGCAGTATCACTATGCGCTGGCCCTGATCGGTTCCAACGACGGGCCCAGGCACTTCCCGCCTGCGCCGCGCTGTGCTCGAACTGGCAGGCAAACGATTCGGTAGCTTCCTTGCCGATGCCCGCTCCGCAATCGCGACGTTGGAAAAGAGGCGTCGTCGCCGCGGATTGACCACAAGACTGTTGCCCCAGCGGCACTTTGGCCTTCAATATCTCCGGAAGCCACCCTGTCCGGCCTTAAGTCTTTGGATTATCATCGCGGACGCCCTGGTCTCGGTCCGAATCGGAATTTCCTCGGTGTCAAAATGTTCAGACACTTCTTGGCCTTCTTCTAGCCGTCGCTTGCTCCCATGGCGATGGGCCAGCCTATCGCATCCAGTCCGGTGACGTGCTGCAGATGAAGGTCGTCGAGATCCAAGCCTCAATCGCAGCCTGCTCGTGCTTCAGACGGAACCGTGAGCCTGCGCTCGTCGGCACCGTCCAGGCAGCGGGCGCAACGTCAGATCACTGCGTGGCGCGATCGCAACGGCGCTGGCGCCGAACTTCGCCGCCGCCGACCGTCACGATCTCGGTCCGGTCCAAGCTGGTCCCGTCGACGGCTGTCAACGATGGGCAGCAAAGAATACGCCTCGCGGAGTTCGGATCGGCGGTCAGATCACGGGTCCACGCCTCGGCGAGGTGACGAACCAGGCATGGTCGCGGTCGATCGAGGCACGACGCTGCTGCAGTTCCTCGCGACAACGGGCGGCTGACGCGGTTCGCGGCGACCAAGCGCGTCCAGCTCCGTCGTACCGACAAGAAGACCGGCATGGAAACAGTCTACAACTACAACTATAAGGCTGTTAAGGCGGGCGCTTCCGCCCCGTCGATCGAGCTTCGCGAAGGCGACGTGATCATGGTGCCGGAGCGTAAACTGTTCGAATAAGGACGTGATGGCGTGGGGCAGAGCAGCAAAACGATCGCGGTAATCGCGACGCTGGCAGCGGCAATTCCCGTCACGGCGCTGACTCAGACGGTCGGCACCGTGGCGGCAGGTGTGACACCCTCCGGAACGGCGGCGACGGTGCCGGGCGCAACGCCCGCGGCCACGCCGCCGGCGCCGCCTGCGGCGCCGCGGGTTCCGTTGTCGGGCCCGATCCCGAACCCGGGCGGGCTTCAGATCGACATAGGCGTGCGTTCCTCGCTGACCACGGACGACAACTTCACCCTGGTGCCGAATTCGCCGGGCAGCTCGCAGATCTGGGACAACACGTTCACCTTCGGCCTGTCGAGCATCACGGCGCTCGACAATCTGAACGTGCTTGCAAGCGGCGTGCTGCGCTATGCCGATATTCCCGGCCGCACCACGGAGGGGTTCGAAGATCCGACCCTGACGGTCGATTACAGCCGCACCGGCGTCGACAGCCTGCTGCAGCTCCACGGTCAGTACCGCAGTGTCGATCGCGAGTTCCTCGACCCGTTCCAGGTGCAGCAGGAAACCCAGAACACCCCGGGTCTCGCCCACAACGGCGGCACGCTCGATGAGCGCGCGTTCGGACTCAGCTACCAAACCGGCATGAACGCGCCGGTCGGGTTCAGGTTCACCGCCGACCAGTACGTCGCCAACTATTCGAACGCCCCGGCGGTAACCGTTTTCGATAACGAGACCGACACCTTTTCGGCGACCGTCGATCTCAAGGTCAGCCCCGTCACCAAGCTCTCGTTCGGTGCCAAGCTGGCGGATTACAACGCATCCGACAGCGTCATGACCGAACGCCGGACGGTCGACTACACGGTTGGCCTGGTGCAGGACGTCAACCCGAACCTGCTGCTCGACGCGCAGGTCGGTGTGACGGACATCGACACCCAGACCATTTCGGGTACGACCAGCCAGAGCGCGACGACGGGCGCCCTGAAGTTGACCCAGACGATGCCGAACGGCACCGCCTTTGTCGGCTACGACCGCACATTGAACCAGAACGGATCGAGCGACACGTTCCGCTTCGGCCGCGACCTGCAGCTCAGGGCCGGCGTCCTTTCGGCGATGCTCGGTGTGACCCGGACGCCCAACAACCAGAACCACGTGATTGGCACGGTGACCTACACCTACCCGATGAGGTCGAGCACCATCGATGTCTCGCTCGACCGCAACGTCTGGACCAACGGCATCAACCAGGACATCCTCGATACCCGCGTCTCGGTGACCTACGACTATCTGTTGAATTCCTCGTCGAGCCTGCAGTTCGCACTCGACTGGGGCCGCACCGAAAGCGCGGGGATCGGCAATGCGGCGACGGTCGAGCTGACCTCGCTGAAGGCTTCCTATACACGCCAGCTGACGGCCGACTGGAACCTGACGGGCGGCGCGATCCTGCGCAAGAACAGCGACAGTTCGGTCGCGGGCACCGCCAATTCGACGGCGCTGTTCCTGACGCTCGACCGCAACTTCAGTTTCCGTCCCTGAGCCAGTCGCAACCGCCGCCGCAATTGCCGGCGGCGGGGAAACGCTCGGGCCCGGGTTCCCTCCCGGGCTCGCACCGCCCGGCGTTTTCGCCTAAGGTCGCGGCCGACCCCTGCCTGCGGGAACGAGGATGAGCCAGTCGCCCAGTCACCACAGCGCCACCCTGTCGCCGGCGGTGCCGAACGCACTCGGCATCGCGCTCTTTCTGGGTCTGGTCGCTGCGAGCCTGCCGGTCTTCTGGATCGGCATCGTCTCACTGGCCGCGGCCTGGTCCACCGCCGAATACAGCCACGGCCCCCTCATTCCCCTGATTTCGCTCTACCTTTTCCTCAGGGAACTGCGCGCGCGCCCTGAAGGCGGAGGCACGGAGACGGGCCGCTGGACCGGGCTCGTGGTGATTGCGCTGGCGTTGGCGATCGCGGTTCTCGGCAACATGATGCGCATCCCCGACATCGTGACCTATGCGATGATCCTCTGGGTCGGCGGTGTCGTCCTGACCGTCTTCGGCTGGAAGCGGGGGCGCAGTCACCAGTTGCCGGTGCTGCATCTCGTCTTCATGCTGCCGCTGCCGCAGATCCTCTACTGGAAGCTCACGATCTTCCTGCAGGGCCTCTCGTCCGAGCTGGGCGTCTGGTTTGCCGAGATGGCCGGCGTCGCGGTCTATCTCGAAGGCAACGTGATCGACCTCGGCGTCTACAAACTCCAGGTGGCCGAGGCCTGTTCGGGTCTGCGCTACCTGTTCCCGATTCTCAGCTTCTCCTATCTCTTCGCGATCCTCTATCGCGGCCCGTTCTGGCATCGGGTGCTGCTGCTTCTCTCCGCGGCGCCGCTGACCGTGCTCATGAACTCTGTCCGCATCGGAGTCATCGGTATCCTCGTCGACCGCTACGGCATCGAACAGGCCGAGGGCTTCCTGCATGTCTTCGAGGGGTGGGTCGTCTTCCTGATCTGCGTCGCGATCCTCTTCGGGCTGGCGATGTTTCTGCAGCGGCTCGCCCCGCATCCTCTCACGCTCTCGGAGGCCATCGACCTCGATTTCGACGGACTCGGGCCGATCTTCGCCCGCATCCTCGCGATCAGGCCGAACCGGATGCTGGCCGCGGCTGCGGTCGTGACGCTTGCCGCCTCCACTGCCTGGCAGGCGCTTCCGGCCCCTTCGGCGCAGTTGCCGCCGCGCGAGACGCTGGCACTCTTCCCGCGCGATATCGGCGGCTGGCACGGCAGCACCGTCCCGCTTGAAGCCGATGTCGAGGTGGTCCTTGGCGCCGACGATTACGTGAACGCCTTCTACGAGCAGCCCGGCGGCGGCGCGACGGTGAACTTCTTCGTCGCCTGGTATGCGCGCCAGACCGAAGGGCAGGGCATCCATTCGCCCGAGGTCTGCCTGCCCACCGGCGGCTGGGAGGTCTTCAGCCTCGACGAGGTGCGCCTCGACATGGCGGGAACCGGCTACGGCAGCTTCGATGCCAACCGCGCGGTGATCCAGAAGGGGCTTTCAAGGCAGATCGTCTATTACTGGTTCGAGGGGCGGGGCAAGCGCATCGCCAACGATTTCGCCGCCAAGATGAGCGTCCTTTCAGACAGCCTCTTCGAGGGCCGCACCGATGGCGCGCTGGTGCGCTTCGTCACCCCGATCGGCCCGGACGAGACCGAGGCAGACGCGGATGCCCGGCTCCTCGGCTTCATGCGGCAGAGCCTTCCGGCGCTGCCGCGCTTCGTGCCGTTCTGAGCGCCGCGATGGCAACCAGCGGAGAGCGCAGATCCCGCCGAGAGGCCGAGCCCGCACCGATGCTCGTCTGGGCCATCGTTCTTGCCTGCGTGCTGCCCGAGCTGGTGCTGAGCGGCGCCGATTACGGGCTCTGGGGCAGGACGGGCTGGCGCGATATCGCCTTTTCCTACGGCGCCTTCTGGACCCCGCTCCTGCGCGGGGCGACGCCGCTTTTCCCGGGGCAGGCGGAGCTTATGTTTCTCAGCCATGGCTTCTTGCATGCCGGCCTGGTGCATCTGCTCTTCAACATGATGACGCTGGTTTCGCTCGGCGGACCGCTCTGCCGGCGCTTCGGAACCGCGGGCTTCGCGCTTCTCTACCTGGTCTCGCTGGTGGGGGGCGGGCTTGGCTTTGCGGTTCTCTCCGACACCGCGCTGCCGATGATCGGCGCTTCCGGGGCACTCTTCGGACTTGCGGGGGCATGGCTCGCGGTCGAACGCAGCCGTCTCGTCGCGCGCGGGCTGAGCGTCTGGCCCGTGATCCGCGCCACGATATGGATCATCGCGCTGAACGTGGTGATGTGGCTCGCGCTGATGGGCTTTCTGGCCTGGCAGGCCCATCTCGGCGGTTTCGTTGCCGGCTGGCTGGCCGGGATGCTGGCGCCCGTCCCTGCCGCCGGGCGCCAGCGAAGTCCGCACAGGCCCCCGCCGGCGGACTAGCGCTCAGCCACGCTTGCTGCCGATCTTCTCGAACACGCGGTCGTAGGCTGCCAGCAGCCTAGGCACCGAATGGGCCCAGCTGAGCGACGCCTGAACCCGCTCGCGTCCGATCCGGCCCATCTCGGCACGCCGCGCGGGATCGTCGAGCAGGCTCACGATCTTCTCGGCGAAATCGACCGTGTCATTGGGCCTTGCGTAGAGCGAGGCCTCGGCTGCCGAGGCGCGGCCCTCCTTCAGTTCGTACTGAACGATGGGCTTGGCGAGCGTCATGTATTCCATGATCTTGTTCATGGTCGACAGGTCGTTCATCGGCGTCACCCGGTCGGGGTTCACGCAGACATCGGCCGTGTTCAGCATGTCGAGCAGGAGATCGTCGGGCGCCCGCCCGGTAAAGGTGAAGTGATCGCCAAGCCCGCGCGCCCGGACATCGGCCTGGATCGCGTCCAGTGCCGGCCCGCCGCCGACGATGCCGAAATGCACATCCTCGCGACCCATCCTTCGGATCATGTGTTCGGCGGAGTCGACCAGAAGATCGAGCCCCTCCTGCTGACCGATGACGCCCACATACCCGACGAGATGTTTCGCGCCCTTCCTCAGTTCCGGATTCGGCGCGCGGATTTCCAGCTTCTCGATCTTCGGGCCGGAGCGGACGACGAACACGTCCTCGGGTTTCATTCCGCCGCGCCGCCGCGCGATCGCGGCATAGCTCTCGTTGGTGGCGATCGAGACGAGCGCGGTCTTGAACGTCAGCCATTCGAAGAAGACCATGGCCTTCCACAGCAGACCACGCTTGCCGAACTTCGCCTCGTAAAGCTCGGGGCAGATATCGTGGTGGTCGAAAAGATAGCGCACCCCGAAGAGCCGCATCACCCAGGCCACGACGAAGATCAGATCGGGCGGGTTGCAGCCGTGCAGCACGTCGATCCCGCGTTCGCGCTTCACCTTCAGCGCCAGCCGGACCTCGTTCCAGAGCGCCGATCCGTATTCGCGCAGGTAGCCGGCGGCGGAATTTCCCTCGGCAGGCAAATCGTGCCGATAGACATGCACGCCGTCGAGAAACTCGTAGTTGCGATCGGCCCCCTTGCCCTTGGGCGAGATGACCGAGACGGTATAGCCATGCGCGGCAAGCGTCGTGGCCTCGGCCCAGACGCGGCGGTCGAACGGCACGGGCAGGTTCTCGACGACGATCAGCACGCGCCGACCCTCGCCCCGCCGCGCTCGCGGGAGACTACCAGTTGATGCCACTGTACCTGTCCCCGAGATCGGCCGAGAGACCCGGGACGCGCACCAGATCGAGAACCTTCTGATCGCTGCGCACCTTGCCGCCGAGGAACTTGAACTCGGGCGCCGGGTTGCCGACGATCACCAGATCGCCATGGCCGAGCACGGCGTCGAGATCGTCCGAGAGGATTTCGGCAATATGCGGGATCGCGCTCTCGATATAGGCACGGTTGGCCCCGAGCAGGCGCGACAGATGCACGTTGCGGTCGTAGATGCGCAGGTTGAACCCCTTGCCGATCAGCCGCTCGACCAGCGTCACCTGCGGGCTCTCGCGCAGATCGTCGGTGCCGGCCTTGAAGCTGATGCCGAGGAAGGCGATGTTGCGCACCCCGTAGTCGCCGATCATCTCCACCGCGCGGTCCACCTGGCCGGTGTTGGTGGCGATGAGCGAGTTCAGGAGCGGCAGGTCGAGATCCAGGTCGCGGCCCTTGAAGGTCAGCGCGCGCACGTCCTTGGGCAGGCAGGAGCCGCCGAAGGCGAAGCCCGGCTTGAGGTAATAGGGCGAGATGTTGAGCTTGGTGTCCTGGGCGAAGATGTCCATCACGTCCCAGCTGTCGACCCCGACGGCCTTGGCGATATTGCCGATCTCGTTGGCGAAGGCCACCTTGACCGCGTGCCAGGAATTGTCGGCGTACTTGACCATCTCGCCGACTTCGAGCCGGGTCGCGATCTTCGGTCCCGGCAGGTCGGCGTAGAGGTCGAGCACCGCCTGAGCAACTTCGGGATCCTCGGAGCCGACGACAGTCTTGGGCGGGTTGTCATAATCGTAGACCGCGGTTGATTCGCGCAGGAACTCGGGGTTGTTGGCAACCCGGAGAAGCTCCCTGGCGCGCGCACCGACCGCCTTTTCCAGGGTCGGGATGACGAGCCCGCGCATCGTGCCGGGCAGGATCGTGGAGCGGATCACGACGGTGTGCGGGGCGCCTTTGGCGGCGATCGCGGCGCCGATCTCCTCGCAGACCTTGGCGACCGCGCCGGTTTCGAGACTGCCGTTCTTGCGCGATGGCGTGCCGACGCAGACGAGGCTCAGATCGGCAAAGGCGACCGCCTCGGCCGGCGAGGTCGTGGCCCGGAGCGCACCGCTATCCACGGCCTCGGCGATAAGCTCGCCGACGTTCTTCTCGATGATCGGCGGCTTGCCGCCGTTCACGAGGTCAACCTTGGTATCCTGCGGGTCGACGCCGATCACCTGATGGCCGTCGCGTGCCAGGCAGGCGGCCGAGACGATGCCGACATAGCCCAGACCGAAAACTGCAATCTTCAAACCAAACCCCTGACCTTCAATACTCTTGAGCCATCCCGGAGCGGCCTCGCCGACCGCTCCCGCCCCACCCGGCAGCGGAATCAACGCCCTTCTAGCGGCATGCGCAGGGCGGCGCAAAACGATTTCACCCCGGCTCTGGGCACCTTGCCCGAACGTGAACAATCGCGCTCACTCGGCGAGTTCGTAATCGGCGAGCATCGTAGTCTGGAGCAGCATGAAGTTGTCGTCGGAGATGAGCGTCACCATCGTGCGGCCATCCGCGCGATGCCAGAAACTCAATCCTTCCATGTTGTCGAGCGTGCCCGGCTGGGTCTCGAGAAGGACCTCGCCGGCATCGGTCACGCCATGCCGGTCCCAGCCGAAGCGCCGCACCCTGGTGGCGAAGCGGCCGAAGAGCGTGGTCCTGCGTTCAAGGATGTACAGCTTGTCGTCCGGCCCGAAAGCCGCGTCAGAGGCGGCATAATCGCCCGCGCCGGGAATGATCGGCCCCTCGGTCCAGTCGTCCGCCGTCTGGACGAGCGTCGCATAGCCGCCGCGGGTATTGGGCACCTCCAGAACCGCCAGAAGTCCGCCGCCCGGCTGCTCGGTCAGCCCCTCGATCGACTCGTTGCCCCAGTAGGCCTTGAACCGGTCCCAGCGGTGCAGCCATGTCGGGGTCAGCTCCGGCAGGGTGACGCTGACGATCCGGGTGAGGCTTTCGTAGCCGACATAGATCGTTCCGTCATGGCCGATGGCAAGCGCCTCGGCATCCTGCGAAAATGCGTCATCGGCGGGTTCGCCGGGGTTCTTCAGGAGCCGCGAATACCAGGCGCTCGCGACGCTCGCGATCCGTCCCTGCGCATCGCGCGAGATCTCGGCCCGGTACATCCATCCGTTGTCGCTGACGGCGAGAAAGCCCGCGCCGTTGTCGTCCATGGCAAGGCCGGAAAAGCCGCCGAATCCCGGCTTGTCCTCGTCCCAGACATAGGTCGAGACCGGCAGGAGCGCGGCCGCCTCCAGGCAGGCCGGAGCCGCCCCGAAAAGGAGTGCCGGAACGGCAAGGGCATGGTGGAAGGGGGATCGCGCTGCTGTCATCCGGGGCCAGAGCCTTGCTGTCGCCGATGCCGGGAACCGACGCCCGAGGTCATAGCAACGCGCCCCGGCCGCCGCCAGCCCCTGCATGATTGCCGGGCGCGTCCGCGAACACTAAACCCTTGGGGACCACCCCAGAGGAGCGACGCCATGCCCGCACCCGTCCGATCCCGTGCCCGCCGTCTTCTTTCGGCGCTGGGCTCCCTGCTTGATCCGGCCGTGCTGATCCATCCCCTCCGGCTCATGCATTACTATGGCTACACCCATGTGCGGCCGCTCCGGGAGGTGCGCCGCGGGGCGGATGTCCGGATCGCTCCCAACGTCTCCTTCGCCAACGGCGGGCGGATCACGCTTGGCGATGCGGTGCAGATCGGAGCCCGCACCACGCTCTGGGCCGGCAACGCAACCGGGCGGATCACCATCGGCGCCCGCAGCACGCTCGGTCCCGATTGCTTGCTGACCGCGGCGGACTACGGGCTTGCCGCCGATTTGCCGATCACCGGGCAGCCGATGGTCGAGCGCGACATCGTCATCGGCGCCGATTGCTGGATCGGCGCCCGTGTCATCGTGACGGCCGGGGTGAGGATCGGCGACGGGGCGGTGATCGGTGCCGGCGCGGTCGTCACGCGGGATGTGCCGCAGAACGCCATCGCGGCGGGCGTTCCCGCCCGCGTCATGCGTCAGAGGGCCTGATCCTGATGCGCCGGCCGAAGATGTAGCCACCGAGCGATCGCATGAGAGAGAGCGCCGCGAGTGTCGCGACGATCAGCAGCCAGTGGCCGGGATAGCGGAACACATCGAAGGTTGTGGCGGTCGGGTGCAGGGCGTGGATCCCCAGCGCAAGGGCCGCCAGAACCGCGATCGCTGCCCCCTGCGGCAGGATCCAGCGGTGCGAGAAGCTGGCCCGGCGCACCGTCAGCTGGAGCATCAGGAGGAAGCCCAGCACCTCGGCTGCGATCGCGACCCAGATCACGGTCATGAGCCCGCCCCCGTGGCTGACCAGCATCCAGGAGATCGGCAGCGACGCGACCCGGAAGGCGTTCGATGCCATCGAATTGCCCGACCGTTCGCGCGAGAGCGAGACGACCGAGAGCCCGGTCTTGCAGACCCGGATCGCCTGCAGCACCGCGCCTGGCACCAGGATCGGCAGCACGGCGGCGTATTTCGCCCCGAGAAGCAGGCTTACCGCGGCGCCGCCGATCAGTTGCGTGCCGAGAATGAGAAGCGCGCCCGTGGCCATCCCGGCCTCGACCGCGGCGACGGCAAGACGGCGGAAATCCTCAGGCCGGTTGCGCGCGGCGCTGAGCTTGGGCAGGAACATCGTCTGCACGACGTTCTCCATGATCAGCGTCGGCGTGAGCGTCAGCGTGATGGCCCAGGAGAAGGTCGCCGCATCGACCAGGCCGAGCCGGTTGGTGACCACCAGCCGCTCGCCGTAGAAGACGAAGAAAAGGAGCGTTCCGTCGAGCAGGAGCGGCCAGCCGAAATAGGCCGCGCGCCGCATCAGCGGGAAATCGAAGCCGAGTTCGTAGCGCCGCTCGGCGCTCAGGTGGCTCACGGCCGTGAAGGTCAGCGCCTGCACCAGAAGAGAGACGAGCATGATCCGGTAGTCGTCGACGAAGAGATAGGTGAGAAGCACCGCCGTGACGGCCAGGATCGGCGGAATCGATTGCACGAGCGTCCAGGGCCGGAAGCGCATGTGCCGTTTCAGCCGGTGGATGTCGAAATGCTGGAACCCGCTGACAAGCGGCACGACCGCCATCATCTGATAGGCCCAGGTGATCTCCTCGGCGCCGACGAAGCGGGCGTAGGGCCGTGCGGCCAGAAACAGCACCAGCGCCGAGAGGCAGCCGCGCAGCACCTGAAAGCCCTGCAGGCCGCGCTGCATTTCGGGCGTGTCGCCGTCCTTGTCGATGACGATGAGCTGGTTCAGCCCGATATAGGACAGCATCTCGACGACCGACATCGCCGCCGCAAGCGTCGTGGCGATGCCGTAGTCTTCGGGGCTGACCATGCGCGCGACGATCAGGTTGCGCGCCAGAAGCAGGAGCGACCCGAGCGCGCTGCCGGACAGCAGCATGGTTGCCTTCTTCAGCATGGTCGCGCGCATCATCCGTAGAGAAACACTGACCTTTTCCCCAAACCCGAGGCCATCTTCAAGGTCGATCGCGCCCGCCCGGCGATTCCGTTGCCGTCTGTTGCGCGAAACGCGCCAACGCGCCGGCGGGTGTTTCTTTCGGCCGCGGCGGGGAACCTATTCGTCTTCATCGACGCGCCCGCGCATCGCCTTCAGCGCGCCGCGCGCGGTCTTTCCGGCCAGCCGGCGGCGCTGGCTGCCGGCCGTGGGCTTGGTCGCGATGCGGCGTTTCGGCACCACCAGCGCCGCGCGGACCAGCTCTGCCAGCCTTTCGCGGGCGATCTCGCGGTTGCGGATCTGGCTGCGGGTTTCCTCGACCTGGATCACGATCGCACCCTCGAGCGTCCAGCGCCGTCCGGCGAGCCGCTTCAGGCGCGTCTTCACCGCCGGGGTGAGATGCGGGCTGCGTTCCGCCTCGAAGCGCAGCTCGACCGCGGTCGAGACCTTGTTCACGTTCTGCCCGCCGGGCCCGGACGACCGCGAGAAGCTCTCGGCAAGCTCCCAGTCGGCAAGGGCAATGGTGTCGGTGATGCGCAGCATGGCGGCTCCGGGACTTCAGGCGCGGCCATTCTGGCGTCAAATCGAGGGGGCGGCAACGCAGGCCGCCGCCGGCCGGGCGGCGGTTGAAACCCCGCGCGTTCGGTGTAGGGTCGGCCCATGTCGTCCGATTTCGCCGCGTCCTTTCCCTTGTGTCCCGCCCGTGTGCACGAAGCCTTCGGGCCTGCCGCGCTGGCCTTCGCGGCGATCGCCGTGGCGCAGGCGCGCGGCGATGTGTTCTGGATCCGCGAGGGCTGGCGGTCCGGGGCGCTCAATCCCGTGGGGCTGAGCGATTTCCTCGACCCGGCCTCTCTGCTCGTCGCCGAGGTAAGGGACCAGTCCGAGGGGCTCGCGGTGATGGAGGAGGCGCTGCGCGACGGTGCATCCAGGATCGTGGTGGCGGAACTGTCGCAACCGCTCGGTCTCACCCCGGGGCGGCGGCTGCAACTGGCCGCCAAGGCGGGGCGGTCGATCGGGCTTTGCCTGATCGGCGAGGGCATGGGCAGCAATGCCGCCGAGACCCGCTGGCGCTGCACGCCGGTCTTCGACGCCGCCGCGACCCCGGCCGACTCGACTCTGCATCGGTGGGAGCTTATCAAGAACAAATCAGGAACATCTGGGGCCTGGCATGTTCGATGGGATAGGGCGGCGCGTCGTCTCAATCTGGTTTCCCCGGTTGCCGAGCGACCGGGCTCTGCGGCTGCGCCCGGTTGATGGCCCCTTCGCGCTGACGCTGAAGGAGAACAACGCCAACCGCCTCCATTGCCTGAATGCCGCGGCCGAGCGGGCGGGGCTGAACCGCGCCATGTCCTTCGCCGATGCCCGCGCCTTCTGCCCCGACCTGCAGAGCCGCCCGGCCGATCCGCAGGGCGACGACCGCTTCCTGCAGGTGCTGCGCCGCTGGGCCACGCGCTATTGCCCCTGGGTCGGGTTCGAGGGGGGCGACGGGCTTGTGCTCGACATCACCGGCTCGGCGCATCTCTTCGGCGGCGAGGCGGCGCTGCTGGCCGACATCCGCCAGCGCCTGGTGCGCGCCGGCTTCACCGCCCGGCTCGGGCTCGGCGACAGCCGTGGCGCGGCCTGGGCGCTTGCCCGGCATGGCGAGGGCCGGGCCGAGCCGGGGCAGGCGCTGGCGGCTCTCGAAACGCTTCCGGTCGCGGCGCTGCGGCTTGACGGCGATGTCGTGACCGCGCTGCAGCGGCTCGGACTTCGCACCATCGGCGAGCTGGAGCGGACGCCCCGCGCGCCCCTTGCCCGCCGCTTCGGCCCCGAACCTCTGCTGCGCCTCGATCAGGCGCTTGGGCGCCAGGGCGAACAGATCGCCCCGCTGGCCGAGCCGCCGCACTTCGGCGCGCGCCTGACCCTGCCGGAGCCGATCGGCCTTTACGACGATGTCATGGCCGGCACCGCGCGGCTCCTGGAGCCGCTCTGCGCCCGGCTGAAGGCAGAAGAGGCGGGCGCGCGCGTCCTCTGCCTGACGCTGCGCCGGGTCGATCAGGCGGCACAGACGGTGGAACTGCGGCTGGCCCGCCCGCTCAGCGATCCGGCCCGCATCCTGCCGCTCTTCGACCGCGGCCTGCGGGCGGTGGAGGCGGGCTTCGGCATCGACCAGCTGCGCCTTGCCGCGACCGCGGTCGAGCCGCTTCCGCAGCGCCAGCTGAGCCATGTCGCCCCGAACCGCAGGGACCGGCTCGACGATCTGGTGACCCGGCTCGGCACCCGGATCGGGCTCGAGAACATCCGGCGCTTCCTGCCCGCCGAAAGCCATATCCCCGAACGCGGCTTTCTCGTCGCCCCCGCCGCCTGGTCCGAGCCGGAAGGGGGCTGGAGCGCGCCGCGCCCGCGGCCGCTGCGCATCTTCCGGCCCGAACCGATCGCGGCCGCCGGGGCCGAACCGCCGCGGCAGTTCCGCTGGCGGCGCATGGCGCTTGTCACCGCCCGCGCTACCGGGCCCGAACGGATCGCCCCGGAATGGTGGCTCGAGGACGAGGCCTGGCGGAGCGGTCTGCGCGACTACTGGATGATCGAGACCCGGCAGGGGCGGCGGCTCTGGCTCTTTCACACGCCGCAGTCCCCCGGCTGGTTCGTGCAGGGGGAATTCGCATGAGCGGGATCTCTTCGCCCGGGGCGCCGGCGGTCCGGGCAGCGCCCGGCTATGCCGAGCTCTGTGTCACCACGAACTTCACCTTCCTGACTGGCGCCTCGCACCCCGAAGAGCTTGTCGTGCGCGCCGCCGAGCTTGGCCTCGCCGCCATCGCCGTTACCGACCGGAATTCCCTCGCCGGTGTGGTGCGGGCCCATGCCGCGCTGAAGGAGTTGCGGCGGAAGGCCGAGGAGAGGGTGCGCGTGCGCTCGCAGCACCGGATCGACGCCTGCTCGCGCCAGGAGATCGGCCGGCCCGAGGATGTCGCCCGCCCCGCCACCCTCTGCCTGCCGAAGCTGATCGTGGGCTGCCGGCTGGTCCTGCGCGACAGTCCGGCGCATTGGCTGGCGCTGCCGACCGATCGGGCGGCCTATCACCGGCTCAGCCGTCTTCTGACGCTGGGCAAGCGGCGGGCCGGGAAGGGCGAGTGCCACCTCGACCTTGCCGATGTGCTGGAGGGGGCCGCCGGGATGATCCTGATCGCGCTGCCGCAGACCGGCCTGAGACCCGCGATTGGCGATATCCAGCGGATGCAGCGCCGCTTTCCCGGCCAAGTCTTCCTCGGTGCCGCGCCGCGCTACGACGGCACCGATCAGGCCTGGCTCGCCGCCTGTGCGCGCACCGCGCTGAAGACCTCGGCGCCGATGGTGGCGGTGGGTGACGTGCTGATGCACCGCGCCGCGCGCCGCCAGCTCGCCGATGTTCTGACCTGCCTGCGCGAGGGGCTGACGATCGACCGGATCGGCACCAGGGCGCTGCCGAATGCCGAACGCCGCCTGAAGGGTGCTGCGGAAATGGCGCGCGTCTTCCGTGACCATCCCGCCGCGTTGCGCCGCACGTTGGAGATCGCCGCCCGCTGCGCCTTCGATCTCGGGCAGCTCAGCTACGAATATCCCGACGAGATATCCGAGGGCGAGGCGCCGCTGGCCCGGCTCGGCCGGCTGGCGCGCGAGGGGCTGGGGCGGCGCTACCCGGATGGCGCGCCGGAAAAGGTGCACAGGCTGCTCGAAAAGGAAATGCGGCTGGTCGGCGAGCTGAACTTCCCCGCCTATTTCCTGACCGTCCACGATATCGTCCAGAAGGCCCGCTCGCTCGGCATCCTCTGCCAGGGACGCGGCTCGGCGGCCAATTCGATCCTGTGCTACCTGCTCGGCATCACCGATGTCGCCCCCGAGATGATCGCCATGGTCTTCGAACGCTTCGTCTCGAAATACCGCGGCGAGCCGCCCGACATCGACGTCGATTTCGAACACGAGCGGCGCGAGGAGGTGATCCAGTGGATCTACGAACGCTATGGCCGCCACCGCGCCGGGCTCTGCGCCACGGTGATCCACTTCCGCTCCCGCGCAGCGATCCGCGAAGTGGGCAAGGTGATGGGGCTCAGCCAGGACGTGACGGCGGGCCTCTCGGGCCAGATCTGGGGCATGTCGGAGGGCGGCGCCGAGCCTGAGCGGATGCGTGACCTGGGCCTCGATCCGACCGACCGGCGCCTTGCCCAGACGATCCGCCTCATCGGCGAGATCATCGGCTTTCCACGCCATCTGAGCCAGCATGTCGGCGGCTTCGTCATTACCAAGGGCCGGCTCGACGAACTCTGCCCGATCGAGAACGCCGCGATGGAGGATCGCACCGTCATCGAATGGGACAAGGACGACATCGACACGCTCGGCATTCTCAAGGTCGATGTGCTGGGGCTTGGCATGCTGACCTGCATCCGCAAGGCCTTCGCGCTGATGGAGCAGCACGAGTGCCGCAGTCTCGGCATCGACAGCGTTCCGCAGGAAGACCCCGCGACCTATGCGATGCTGCAACGGGCCGATGCGGTCGGCGTCTTCCAGGTCGAAAGCCGGGCGCAGATGAACTTCCTGCCACGGATGAAACCCGCGACCTTCTACGACCTCGTCATCGAGGTTGCCATCGTCCGCCCCGGCCCGATCCAGGGCGGCATGGTCCAGCCCTATGTCCGCCGCCGGATGGGGCTCGAGACCCCCGAACCCTTCGGCCCGGCGCTGGAGGAAGTCACCCGGCGCACCCTTGGCGTGCCGCTCTTTCAGGAACAGGCGATGCAGATCGCCGTCGTCGGCGCCGGCTTTTCCGCCGAAGAGGCCGACCATCTGCGCCGCTCGCTCGCCTCGTTCCGGCGCATGGGCACGATCGGTGCCTTCCGCGACAAGTTCGTGTCCGGGATGCTGGCCAACGGCTATACGCCCGAGATGGCCGACCGCTGTTTCGGCCAGATCGAGGGCTTTGCCGATTACGGTTTTCCCGAAAGCCATGCGGCGGCCTTCGCCATGCTCGCCTATGTCTCGGCCTGGCTGAAATGCCATCATCCGGCGATCTTTGCCTGCGCGCTCCTGAATTCGCAGCCGATGGGCTTTTACGCCCCCGCCCAGATCGTCCGCGACCTGCGCGAGCATGGGGTCGAGGTGCGGCCCGTCTGCGTGAACGCGAGCCAGTGGGACCACACGCTCGAACGGCGTGCCGACGGCCAACTCGCACTCCGCCTCGGCTTTCGCCTCATCAAGGGCTTCCGCGAGGAGGACGCGGGCTGGATCGCGGCCGCCCGCGGCAACGGCTACCGCGATCCCGAGGCGGTCTGGCTGCGTGCCGGGGTGGCGCCGGCGGTTCTCGACCGGCTGGCCGAGGCCGATGCCTTCGCCGACATGGGGCTCACCCGCCGCGACGCGCTCTGGCAGGTCAGGGCGATCCGCGGCCAGGCGCCGCTGCCGCTCTTCAGCGATCCGATCGACGGCGAGATGATCCGCGAGACCTCCGTCGATCTGCCGGCCATGCATCTGGGCGAGGAGGTGGTGGAGGACTACGTTTCCACCCGGCTGACGCTGCGCGCCCATCCGATGGAACTCCTGCGCCCCGCCATCCCCGGGTTGACGCCGCACGAGCGGCTCGCCGACGCGCCGCTCCGCCGGACCGGCGTCTGCGGTCTCGTCATCACCCGCCAGCGCCCCGGCACGGCGTCGGGGGTGGTCTTCCTTACCCTCGAGGACGAGACCGGGGTGTCCAACGTCATCGTCTGGCCCAAGGTCTACGAACGCTTCCGCCGCGCCGTGATGGGCGGGCGGCTGCTCCGCGTCACCGGCACGCTGCAGCGCGAGGGCATCATCGTGCACCTGATCGCCGAGCGGGTCGAGGATCTCTCGCACCGCCTGGCAGAGCTCGACCACCCTCTGGACGAGGCGATCGGCATCACCCGGCCCGAGGCCGACGACGCGCCGCGACCGCGGCCCCAGCCGCCGCGCGCCCGCCATCCGCGCGAACAGGCCAAACGGCTCTTCCCGAGCCGCGATTTCCGCTGAGGCCCGGCAGCGAGGTCGGCGCGCAATGCCGAGAAATCCGTTGCCACCACCCGCCGCTTGGGGTCTTCTGCGCACAACTCGACCGGAGAGACGAGATGCCTGAACGGCTTCACAATCCCCACCGCGGCAAGGGCATCCTGCCCGGCGTTGTGCTGCCGCGCGCCGATTCGACGGGCGTCGCGGCACTTCTGGCGCGCTGCCCGCGCCACGCGCCGACGCCGCTCGTCACCCTGCCGGACCTTGCCCGGCGCTGCGACGTCGCCTCGGTCCATGTGAAGGACGAGAGCCGGCGCATGGGGCTCGGCAGCTTCAAGGCGCTCGGCGCCGCGCATGCGATCGCCCGCGACGCCGCAACGGCGGCGGCCGGCGGCGAGATCGGGCGGGACGCTCTTGCCGGGCGCACCTATGTCGCGGCGAGTGCCGGCAACCACGGTCTCTCGGTCGCCGCCGGCGCCGCCGTCTTCGGTGCCCGCGCGGTCATCTTTCTGGCCCGATCCGTGCCCGAGGCCTTCGCCGAGCGGCTGCGCGCCAAGGGCGCCGAAGTCGTCCGCGCCGGCGCGACCTACGAAGAAAGCATGGAGGCCGCCGCCGCGACGGCCGCGGCAGAGGGCTGGACGCTTCTGTCCGACAGCACCTGGGAGGGATACACCGACCTGCCGCTCGCGGTGATGGAGGGCTACCTCCAGCTCGCCGCCGAAGCCGCGGCGGAACTGCCCGCGCCGCCGACCCATATCCTGCTTCAGGCCGGCGTCGGCGGCCTTGCTGCGGCCGTCGCCATGCATGCCCGTGCCCGCTGGGGTGCCGCGCCCGAGATCATTGTCGTCGAACCCGCCGCCGCGCCGGCGCTTTTCGAAAGCATCCGTGCCGGCCGGCTCGTGACCGCGGCCGGGCCGGTTTCGGCAATGGGCCGGCTCGACTGCAAGACCCCCTCGCTCGTGGCGCTGGCCGCACTCTCGCGCGAGGCTGACCTCTTCGTCACCCTCTCGGAGGCAGAGGCGGCGGAGGCCGTCGCGGTTCTGAGCGGGCTCGGCATGGCCACGACGCCATCGGGGGCTGCGGGGCTCGCCGCTCTCATCTCTGGCCTGCCGGGGATCGGCGCCGACGCACGGGTCTTCGCGATCCTGAGCGAGGGGCCCGAAGATGGCTGAGCGTTCGCTGGTCTTTCCCGCCGCCGAATTCGTCCGCCGCACCGGCGCGCTGCAGGCGCGGATGGCCGAGGCCGGGCAGGATGCGCTGCTGCTGACCGGGCCGGCGGACATCTTCTACGTCACCGGCTTTCTTACCCGCTTCTGGGAAAGCCCCGCGCGACCCTGGTTCGTGGTCGTCCCGGCCGCGGGCAGGCCGGTGGCAGTGATCCCGGCGATCGGCAGCGCGCTGATGGGCCGCACCTGGATCGACGACATCCGCACCTGGCCCGCGCCCGACCCCGAGGACGACGGCATCGGCCTTCTGGCCGAGACGCTCGGCGATCTCGTGCCGGAGAGCGGCGCGATCGGCGTGCCGATGGGGCTCGAGACCAGCCTCAGGATGCCGCTCGGCGACTACCTGCGGCTCGCCGCGCGGTTGGCCCCGCGCGGCCTCGTCGACGCGACCGACACCATCCAGCGCGTGCGCGAGATCAAGTCTGAGGCCGAGATCGCAAAAATCCGCGCCATCTGCGGCATCGCCGATACGGCCTTCGAGGCGGTGCCCGCGATCGTCGCCGAGACGCCGCGGCTCGACACCGTGTTCCGCAGCTTCCAGATGGCGCTGCTCGAGGCCGGCGCCGACTGGGTGAGCTACACCGCGGGCGGTGCCGGGCCGGGCGGCTACGGGGACGTGATCTCTCCTGCCGGGCCGCAGGTGCTGCGTGCGGGTGATCTCCTGATGCTCGACACCGGGGCCGTGAAGGACGGCTATTTCTGCGATTTCGATCGCAACTTCGCGCTGGGCAAGCCATCGCCCGAAGTCTGCCGTGCCCAGGCCGCGCTCTTCGCCGCGACCGAGGCGGCGCTTGCCACGCTCCGCCCGGGGATGCGCGCGAGCGATGCGCACCGGATCCTGACCGGGGCGCTGGAGAAGGAGGGCGCGACGCCCGGCGGCGGCAGGCTCGGTCACGGGCTCGGCGTGACACTGACCGAATGGCCCTCGTTCACCGACCGCGATCACACCGAGCTGCGCGCGGGCATGGTGCTGACGCTCGAACCCTCGGTCGAGCTGGCGCCCGGCCGCATTCTCGTGCACGAGGAAGACATCGTGCTGCGCGCCACCGGGCCGGAGCTTCTGTCGCGCCGGGCGCCTGCCGAACTGCCCGTCATCGTGCCATGAGCGACTTTCCCTACCGCCTCACCGTCGCGATCGGCACGCGTGGAACGCTCGGGCTGATCGTGCTGCAGGTCGACGAGACGATCGAGCAGGATTTCCGCCGCCTGCTGCCGGCGCAGGACCTTGCGCTCTATGTCTCGCGGATCCCCTCGGGCGCCGATCTGACCGAGGACAGCATCGCCCAGATGGAGCGTGACCTGCCGGCGGCGGCAGCTCTTCTGCCGCAGGCGCCCGAGTTCGATGTCGCGGGCTACGCCTGCACTTCGGGCACGGCCCTCATCGGCGCCGCGCGGGTGGCGGAACTCGTGCGAGGGGCCTGTCGCGCCCGCAGCGTCTCGACACCGCTCACGGCTGCGGGCACCGCGCTGCGCCATCTCGGGCTCCGGCGTTTGGGCATCGTATCGCCCTATGCCGCCGAGATCGCCGACGGCCTTCGCGACGCCTTCGAAGCGATGGGGTTTGCGGTGCCGCGAGCCTTGAGCTTTGGCGAACGGACCGAGGCCAACGTGGCCCGCATCGATCCGGTCTCGATCCGGGAGGCGGCGCGAGAAATCGCCCGAGCGGGCGATATCGACGGGGTCTTCCTGTCCTGCACCAATCTGCGCACGCTCGACGTGATCGCGCCGCTCGAAGACGAGCTTGGCCTGCCGGTGCTCAGCAGCAATCTCGTCATGGCATGGGATATGGCACGCGCTGCAGGAGCGACGGACCTGTTGCGCGGGGGCGGCAGGCTTCTGGCCGGCCGGGGCTGAGACCGTCCGGCCCCGGTGGCGTGGGAGCGAACGGCTTCCCGCTTGGCGGACGGTTTCCGGCATGGACCAAGCTGCTCCTTGCACCTGCGATCCGGCTCCAAGCGTGCAGAGGGGCGCATTCGTGTTCGAGGGATCGCCGCGGACGCTCGCCAGGAATGTGGTCGAGGAACCGTCCCCTGCCACCCGTTGAGAAGCGAATGGCCGAACGCCGTAGCCTGTCGATCCGCGCAGGCGAGGTAACGTGCCTGCCCTGATCGGTGTTCATGGTGCCGGACGGGCCGAACCGGCAGGCCGTCTCGTTCAGCGCAGCGACACGGAACTTGGCCTCCGGCCAATTCCGGATGGGCCAGGCCAGAACGCTTCGCCTGTGCCGGACCATGACGGCCACCGGACACAGGAACCCGCGCAACCGCTGGCTCACCCCCGCGTGCGGATGTTTCCCGGTCGGCTGCCGACGGTCTTCCTACGCGCGTGGCATTCCGTGCGAAGCTGTCGCCTCAAGACGGCAGACCTGCACCGCGCATGGCCGTGAAGACCGTCTCCAGGTGCCCGCGCATCGCCTCCGAGGCGGCGTCGGCCGCGCCCCTCTGGATGCAGGCCACCACTTCCTCATGTTGCTGGCTGTGCCGCTCGGTGAACTCGGCCACGCCGAGCCTTCGGTAGGTGACTTCCCAGTCGCGCTGCCAGGCGGCATGGCGCCGCACGCCCGCGAGATAGTCGAGAAGGCCGAGCAGGATGGGATTGCCCGTCACCTCGGCAATGCCGCGGTGGAAGGCGGCGTCAAGTTGTTCGCAGTCGGAGCGGGTGGCCGCACGGCGGCCCCGGTCGACCAGTCTTGAAAGATAGGCGACCTCGGCAGGTCTCGCGAGCAGGGCGGCCTCGGCGGCGACCGATGGCTCGAGGATCAGGCGCGCCTTCATCAGCTGAAGCGGTGAGGTGCCCTGTACCAGAATGGTTTCGCGCACCGGATGGCCAAGCGGTCGGGGGCCGAGAAATGTGCCTTGCCCGACATGCCGCCAGAGATCACCTGCGCGCTCCAGTTCGGCCAGGGCAAGGCGCAGTGTCTCGCGGCTGCAACCCAACTTTTGCGCCAGTTCCCGTTCCGGCGGCAGCTTTGCGCCCGGTCCGATGGCCCTTGCCGCGCAGTACGCCCACAGCGCCTCCACGATCTGCCGCGTTCTCTTCGTCGCCATGCGCGCCTCCAGCCAGACCAATTTGCAGACCAATCGCGCGCCGTGCAACAGCGTCGCGGTCTGGTGGAGAACAATCATGATGACTGTCTTGATACTCGTGCTGGCCGGTCTTGGGGCCGGTGCTCTCAATGCCATTGCCGGCGGCGGCACCTTTCTGACGTTCCCGGCACTGGTCTGGGCCGGCGTGCCGCCGATCATGGCGAATGCGACCGCGACCTTTGCCGCACTGCCGGGCTATGCCGGCAGCGCCTGGGCCTATCGCTCGGAAATCGAGCGCGGAGGCAATCCGCCACTTGCCCATCTTGTCGGCACGGCCATCGTTGGCGGGCTGACAGGGGCGGGTCTGCTGCTGGTGACACCGGAAGAGCTGTTCTCGGGGGTGGTTCCCTGGCTCTTGCTAGTCGCGACCGTCGCCTTTGCCGCCGGGCCGTCTTTCGTCCGGTATCTCGCCAGGTCCGGGCGCGAGATGTCCGGTCCCGCCGGTTTGGCACTTGTTTTCGTCGTCTCGGTTTATGGCGGCTATTTCAACGGCGGCCTCGGCATCATGCTGCTGGCTGTCTTTGGCGTCATCGGCATGACCAACCTGCACCGGATGAACGGATTGAAGAACCTGATGTCGGTGGTTCTGTCCGTCGTCTCGGTTGCGGCCTGGGCGGTCGCGGGGCTCATCGATTGGGGCAACCTGCTGGTTGTCGGCCTTTCCTGCGCCCTCGGAGGATATGTCGGCGCGGTTCTTGCGAGGCGGGTGCGAAACACGACCCTGTTGCGCCTGTTCATCGTCGCGATCGGCCTGATCATGGCTGTTGTCTTCTTCATGCGCAACCCAGGTTGATCTTTCCCCGAACCGATGAGACACACGCGAGCTCTGAGTTTGAGGCATCGCGTTGCACATCCTGAAATCACTCGGACCGGCGGTTGCTCACGTTTCAGCCGCGGAGGCGACGCGTGCAGGACTTGGCGGCCTGCTCGGATTGGGTCTGACGGGCCTGTTCCTGATGTCACCCGCCGTCGATCTGGACCTTGGTCTCTACCTCGTCGCGCCCTTCGGTGCCTCCTCGGTTCTGCTCTTCGCCGTACCGAACAGCCCTTTGGCACAGCCCTGGTCGGCAATTGTCGGCAATACCGTCGCGGCCCTTGTCGGGGTTTCGGTGTGCCTTCTCGTTGCGGACCCCACCTTGCGCATCGCGCTCGCCGTCGGGCTCGCCATCACGGCGACTTTCCTGTGCCGCGCGGTCCATCCGCCCGCCGGCGCCGTGGCGATGACAGCGGCCATGTCTCCGGACGCCATCGCGCATCTGGGGTTCTGGTTCGCTCTGACGCCGATCGCGGTCGGAACGATGTCGCTGGTCCTGCTGGCGACCCTTTATGCGCGGCTGACGGGTCGTCGCTATCCATTCCGGCAATTCGACGATCCGAGCACGCACGGGACAAGAGACCGCAATCCGACCGAGCGCCTGGGGCTTTCGGAGGAGGAACTGACCGGCATTCTCGAACGCTATCGCCAGTCGTTCAACCTCGGCGTCGAGGACCTTGCCCGGCTGATCGGGGCCGCCGAGCTGCAGGCCGCGACGCATTCCTCGGGCCCTTTGACCGCGCAGGACATCATGTCGCGCAATCTCGTCACGGTCACGCCGGACACCACGTTGGGGGAAATCGCGGATCTGTTCCGGCAGTATCGCTTCGCATCGCTGCCGGTCGTCGGCGTGGATCACGCGTTCCTTGGCGTGATCTTCCAGATGCATCTCATCAGTCAGGCCCGCGACGATGCCCTGCGTCTCGGTCGTGGCTTTCGGGCCACGATTCGCCGCATGCTGGATCGGGACCGGGAAAGACCGATGACCGCTGCCGATATCATGAGTGTTGCCGGTCCTCGCGCCGCCGCCGACACCCCCATCGGCGCCCTGCTGCCGATGATGTCCGAAGGTGATACCGATGCCGTTCCGATCCTCGACCACGGCAAGATCGTCGGTATCGTCACCCGAACCGACCTCATTGCGGCGCTGGCCCGAAGTGCGGCACGCGCCGGCGCCGCCTGACCGTCTTGTCCCGATAGCAGATGCGGCGAAACCTGATCGCCCATCCTTACGCTATCGGCAGGTCTGAGCGCCGCGCCACACAAGGATGGGGCTCAGGTCGCCTCTCCAGCCACCAGCAATCCCCTTTCGGTTAGGATCAGTTCGAGACGGATGTCATGGGGTTGCGGGTGGATCGTTGTCAGTCGTGCCGCATTTGTCCCGATGCCGATGACAAATGGCTTCGGGTCCAGCGCCGCCAGCGTCCGGTCGAAATAGCCGCCGCCATAGCCGAGGCGATAGCGATCCTCCGTCCAGCCGATGACGGGGGCAAGCGCGATGTCGGGCGTGACGACGGGGGCGTCCGGGGGTGGAACGGGAATGTTCCAGTCGCCGCGCACCATGCGGGTTTCGGGTGTCCAGCGGCGGAAGGCGAGCGGAGCGGCCCTGGTCTCGACGACCGGCAGGGCGACCGTCACGCCGGCTTCGTGCAGGTCCGCCATCAGCGGACGCAGGTCGGGCTCGCCCTTGATCGGCCAGTAGCCGGAAAAGACCATGCCCCGCGCCCCGCCGAAGCGGTCCTGCAACACCCGCCGCAGATGTCCGGCCAGCGCCTCGCCGATCTTCGCGCGTTCACCGACCGACAGCGCCAGGCGTGCGGCGCGCAGGCGGGTGCGCTCGGCCTTGCGCCAGCGGGCAACGTCGCGTGCCTGTCCGGGATCGACGGCCGGCGGATCGAAGGCATCCGGCGCGACCTCGGCGGCATGGCAGGGCGGTGAGGAAAAGCCGCTCTGGCAGCGGAAGCTCTTGAAGTCGTCGCTCACGATATCGCCTTGAAGCCGTTTCGAACCGCGCCCTTCAGCATTTGAAGCGCCTGCGCGACCATGGGATCCAGCGGCGCGCCGGCGGCCACGATATCGGCGATGTTTCCCGCTCCCCGACCGGCATAGAGCGCCATCGCTTCGACATAGCCGGTTGTCGTGCGCAAGGGTGAATCCGTGCTGAAGCGCAGGCGGGGCTGTTCCTCGTCATGGGCGATGATCTCGCGTGGCAGGCTGTCCGGGTTGTGGCCCAGGCAATCTCCCTTGAGCCCCTTCGTCACGCTGTTGCCGATCACGCGCACCGCAGCCCCCTTGGGCGAGTTCAGAAAGAAGGCATCGCTCAGCACCGTGTCCTCGCCCGAGGCCTCAACGATGCGGGACTTGTGGCAGGGGTGGGCGAAGGATTCCCCGGTGGCCGGAAAGGCCGTTCCGCATCGCACGCCATCAGCCCCGATCGCCAACGCGGCGGCAAGGCCCTCGCCCGTTGCGATCCCGCAAGAGACGACGACGGGCAGGCCGGTCCGGGCCAGGATCTGCTCTGCCAGATCGAAGGCCGGTCGCATCCCAGCAGGTCGCAACGCGGCGTGTGCAGCAGGGTTTCTCGCCGACCGGTCATGTCTGCCCCTCCCGTTCCAGCCACCGGCGCAGGAAGTCGCTCAACACGACGGCGTTGTTTTGCGCCTCGTTCTTCGAGGCATAAAGCAGCGTGACGACGCCCTCGCACGCATACCCGGCAAGTTCGCGGACCAGATCGTCATGGGCGGCAAGCTCGGCCTGATAGCGCGTGGCGAACGCCTGCCACTGATCGGGGTGGTCGTGGAACCACTGTCGCAACTCTTCGCTCGGCGCGATCTCCTTGCACCATTGCGACAGCCGGGCGCGGTCCTTCGCCATGCCGCGCGGCCAGAGCCGGTCGACCAGGATCCGCTTGCCGTCCGACAGGCGTGCCGCGCGATAGATCCGCTTGACGCGGATACGTTCGCCGGGGGCGTCGGGGATGGGTGGCCTTGCCGGCGGCATCAGCTGTCCCGCTTGTCCGCGTCGCCGATCACCTCCACCGCCTTCAGCGCATGGGCCCAGGAGGCGCCGGCGCGCATTTCCGCGGCGACCCAGATCGCCTCCATGACCTGTTCGGCCGAGGCGCCCGCACGCCGGGCCGCCTTGACATGGCCCTCGATGCACCACGGGCATTGGGTTACATGCGCAACCGCCACGGCGATAAGCTGCTTGCTGCGTGCGTCCAGCGCACCCTCGGCGAACACCGCCTTGGAAAAGGCGCGGAAGGCGTCCTCGGTCTGCGGCGCCAGGGCATGACGCCGCTCGACGAGGTCTTTTGTCGGCTTGGGAAGATGCAGGTCAGACATGGCCTGTGCCTTGCGTTTCGAATTGCGGGAACAACACGTCGTTTTCCAGCCGGATATGGGCCGCGAGGTCGTCCAGGAATTCACCGACACCGGCATAGAGCCGCGTCCAGCTCCGGCAGGCGCCGTCCGGCAAAGCGAGCCCGTTCGTCAGGTGCCGGACCTGTTCGACCTCTGCCTCGTGGTCGTCGTGATCCGCGCGCATCGCCGCGATCGGCACGTCCAGCCCCGTTGCCGCCTTGCGAATGGCCGGAAACAGGATCAGCTCCTCCTTTTTCATGTGCACCTCCAGCTCGCCGATCATCCGGTGCAGCAAGCTGGCCAATCCCGCGGGAACATCCGCCTGCCCGGCATGGACCGCCTCGACCTTTTCCGACAGCGCCGCCAGTTCGGGAAGCTGGGTGCGGTGCTTCGCGTGATATTCGGTCTCGATGAACCTGGTCAGGTCGCTCGGGTCTCGTGGGGGCAGTGGTCTTGTCATGTCCTTGTCCTCGGGTCAGTGCAGGGATGGGATTGTCCGGGCTTTCGCGCCCTCGACCGCCATGTGCAGCGAACGCGCGATCCGCTCGGCGCGCTCGATGACATGCGCTGCACCTTCGGGCGGGCAGGTTTCGGTTGCGGTCTGGCGAAACAGCGTCAGCCAGCGGTCGAAGTGATTCCAGTCCACGGGCAGGCCGAGATGGGTCTGCACCGGGGTCCCGTGATAGCGGCCCGTCATCAGCGCGACCGACGACCAGAAGGCCACCATCCGGTCCAGATGCGGGCCCCAGTCCGAAATCCGCTCGGCGAAGACCGGGCCAAGCGCCGAATCCGCGCGCACCCTGTCGTAGAAGCGATGCACCAACCGGGTCAGCACGTCCTCGTCCAGCCCCGTCTGCGCCATGATCTCGGCGGTCAGCGTCGGGCGGGCGGACAAGATCCGGGGATCAGCAGATGACATGGGATCCTCAAGAATTTAGGCTTGAGTCTCATGCTACATCTGGTAAATAGGTATTGTAAATACCGATTTAGAAGAGCGGAGCGTCATGAACCTCACCTCCTTCACGGACTATGGCCTCCGCATGTTGATGCGGATGGCGAGTGCGCCCGGTCAGGCCTTCTCGACGGCCGATCTGGCCGAGGAGTTCAAGTTGTCCCGCAATCATCTGACGAAGATCATGCAAAGGCTGGCCCGGGGCGGGATCGTCGAAACGCGCCGGGGCGTGAGCGGCGGCGCCCGGTTGCGCCGCGATCCGGAAAAAGTAAGGCTTGGCGATGTGGTGAAGTTGCTGGAGCAGGGGCAGGCGCTGGTCGATTGTTTCAGGCTCGACGGGGGCAGCTGCACGATCGAGGGCTGCTGTCGGCTCAAGGCACGGCTGTGCCATGCCGAGGCCCGCTTCATCGCGGATCTGAACCAATCGACCCTCGCGGATATCGCATTGCCCGAACGGGCTGCCGCATGAAGATGAGAGGCAGGGCAAGATGATCGCAACACTGACCGTTTCAGAACGCCGGATTGGCATGATCCTGTCGCTCCTGCTGGCCCTGATGGGGCTCGTCATGGCGGCAGCGGCACGCCACGGGGTCATGTCGCTGCATGGGTTCATGGCGCTCGGGCTCGGAATCGGACTGATCTTCCTGCTCGGCGGCGCACTCAACGAAGCGGAGCCTCCGGCCGATCGGTCGCGCCGTTACTACGATGAGCCGACCCGGTTCGGCATTGTCTTGACGCTGGTCTGGGCATTGATCGGCATGGGCGTCGGCGTCTGGGTGGCCGCGCTTCTCTACTGGCCGGAGGCAACCCCACTCTGGCCGGCAACCAGTTTCGGCCGCCTGCGCCCCGTGCACACGACCGGCATCATCTTCGGCTTCGGCGGCAACGCGCTGATCGCGACATCCTTGCATGTCTTGCAACGCACCTCGCGCGCCCGGCTGGCCGACTCGATCAGCCCCTGGGTCGTGCTCATCGGCTACAACCTCTTCTGCGCCTGGGCCGTCACCGGCTATCTGATGGGCTCCACCCAGTCCAAGGAATATGCCGAGGCCGAATGGTATGCGGACCTTTGGCTGGTGGTGATCTGGGTCACCTATTTCGCGCTCTACATCCGCACGCTGGCCCGCCGGAACGAGCCGCATATCTACGTCGCCAACTGGTATTATCTCGCCTTCATCCTGGTCGTGGCGATGCTGCATATCGTCAACAACCTCGCCCTGCCGGTGCGGCTCACCGCGGCCGAGAGCTTCCCGATCTGGTCGGGCGTGCAGGATGCGATGGTGCAATGGTGGTATGGCCACAACGCGGTGGCGTTCTTCCTGACCGCCGGCTTCCTCGGGATGCTCTACTACTTCCTGCCGGTGCGGTCTGGCCGGCCGATCTGGTCCTATCGCCTCTCCATCGTCAGCTTCTGGGGGATCACCTTCTTCTACATCTGGGTCGGCTCGCACCATCTGCACTACACGGCGCTGCCATACTGGGCGCAGACGCTGGGCATGACCTTCTCGGTCATGCTGCTGGTGCCGAGCTGGGCCTCGGCGGGCAATGCCATCGCCACGCTGAACGGCGCCTGGCACAAGGTGCGCGATGACGCGACGCTGCGCTTCATGTTCGTCGCCGCCGTGTTCTACGGGTTGTCGACATTCGAGGGGTCGTTCCTCGCCATCCGCCCCGTCAATTCGCTGTCGCACTACACCGACTGGACGGTGGGCCACGTCCATTCCGGGACGCTTGGCTGGGT
Organism: Albidovulum sp.; assembly: GCA_020637635.1. GTDB lineage: Bacteria > Pseudomonadota > Alphaproteobacteria > Rhodobacterales > Rhodobacteraceae > Albidovulum. The sequence continues at coordinate 334,835 of JACKKB010000002.1, read as the reverse complement.
CGCCATGATTGTCTTCGGCGCGATCTATACGCTCGTTCCTCAGCTCGGCGGCAAGTCCGAGATGGCCTCGCCCCGCGCGGTCGAGTGGCACTTCTGGCTCGCTGTCACGGGCACGCTCGTCTACGTCATATCGATGTGGAATGCCGGCATCACCCAGGGGCTGATGTGGCGCGCCTATGACGCGAACGGCGCGCTTTCCTACAGCTTCCTGCAGTCGGTTCAGGCAATGGCCCCCTACTACCTTCTGCGAACCATCGGCGGCGGGCTGTTCCTGACCGGGGCCGTGATCTGCGCCTGGAACTGTCGCGCCACGATGCGCGGAACGACAGGCCGCGCAACCGACCGGCCCCTTGTCGCGCAGCCGGCGGAGTGAGCCCATGCTGAAACTGCACTACAATCTGGAAAAGATCTCCGTGGGGCTGGTGGCTGCAATCATCGTCGCCGCCTCGATCGGCGGCATCGTCGAAATCGCACCGCTGTTCACCATCGACGAGACGGTCGAGATACCCGCCGACCTGCGCCCCTATACCCCTCTGGAACTGGCCGGGCGCGAAATCTACATCCGCGAGGGTTGCTATGCCTGCCACAGCCAGATGGTGCGCAGCCTGGCCGACGAACTGGACCGCTACGGACCCTATTCGCTCGCCGCGGAAAGTGCCTACGATCATCCGATGCTCTGGGGGTCGAAGAGAACCGGACCTGACCTGGCCCGCCTGGGCGGAAAGTATTCGGACGACTGGCATGTCGCCCACCTGATCAACCCGCGCAGTGTGGTGCCGGCCTCGATCATGCCTTCTTATCCCTGGCTGACACGAACGCTCGATACCGAGCTGCTCTCAGATTCCCTGGCCACCCTGGCGCGGCTCGGGGTGCCTTACGACGAAGGCATGATCGGGGCGGCGGAAGCCGATGCGCTGGCACAAAGCCGTCCCGACAGCGCCATGATGGACGGATTTCAGGAGCGCTATGGCGAGCGCCCGGCGGCCCGGGTCTTCGATGGCGATCCGTCGCGGCTGACAGAGATGGACGCACTTGTCGCCTATCTCCAGTCTCTCGGCACATTGACCGATGCCCCCTACCGGACCCTGGCGGAGGGCAAACGATGACACATGACTTCCTGGTCTACCTGTCCAAGACCGTCGGCCTGATCTGGCTGATGGGGTTCTTCCTGGTTGTCGTCATCCGCACCTACAGCCCGTCTCGGCGCAGGGGCTATGATGCTGTCGCCCGGTCCATACTGCAAGGCGAGGGCAACGGAGATGAGTAACCTCACCGATCCAAGAAACCTCCCCGGTGCCGATCCGCATACCGGCAATCGCAAGATTGATCCGGTCACCGGATACGACACGACGGGTCACGACTGGGGCGGCATCACCGAACTGAATACGGCGTTTCCCAGGATCGTGATCTGGGCGCTGGTGCTGACGTTCCTCTATTCGGTGGTGGCCTGGATCCTCCTGCCCGCCTGGCCGATCGGGCGCGACTACACCCGGGGGTTGCTTGGCCTGGATCAGGGCAAGGAGGCGGTCGAGGGCTTCCATGATCTTTCCGGGGCGCGGCAGGACTGGCTTTCGCGTTTCGAGGGCGAGGGTTTCCCGGCCTTGCAATCCGACGCGACGTTGATGGCGACCGCCATGCCTGCTGCCGCGCGCCTGTTCTCCGACAATTGCGCGGCCTGCCATGGCACGCTCGGGCGGGGCGGGCCGGGCTTTCCGGTCCTGTCGGACGACTCGTGGCTCTGGAGCGGCGATGCCGCAGAAATCGCCACGACGATCCGTCATGGCATCAATGCCGACGACCCCGACACCCGCTATGCCGAAATGCCTTCCTTTGACTGGATGGCGCGGTCGGATCGGGCCGCTTTGGCCGAGTTCGTTGCCGGCTTGCCAAATGGCTCTGCCGATTTTGGAAGTCCCGCCGGCGTGCTCTTCGCCGAAAACTGCACCTCCTGCCACGGCGAGACCGGGGCTGGCGGTCTCGGAATCGGTGCACCGCCTCTGACAGACGCGGCCGTGATCTATGGTCAGGACCCGGAAACGGTGATGCAGACACTCCGACGCGGTCGCCACGGCGTGATGCCAGCCTGGTCAGGCCGCTTGTCGGATGCCGAAATCAACCTTCTGGCCCTCTACGTTGCGCAACTTGATCACCACGGAAAAGGCACGCAATGACGCCGGGTGTCCAAAAACGGCTGGCAATCGGTGCGGCGCTGACGGTTGTCCTGCTGTTCCTCGGCGCGAATGCACATCTGCTGGCGGTCGCCCTGCACTCGCAGCCTGAATGCAGTGAAGCGGCGGGCCTGCTTCCGGCCAAGCCGGCCTGCTGAAGAGGAGAACGGGATGCTCGAACCCCTACCGACGCTGCGCAAGCCGGACCGGCCCGCCTCGCCCCATGCACGCGACCTGCCAGCGTCCTCGGCGTTGGATTGGTTGCAAGCCGGTTGGCAAGACCTGCGAACAGCACCCTGGTCCAGTCTCGCCTACGGCTTGTTCCTGACGCTGATGTCCTATACCGTGCTTTGGGCGCTTCACGCGAGCCATCTGTTGTATCTCGCATTGCCCGCGATCTCCGGCTTCCTGATTGTCGGCCCGTTCCTGGCGGTCGGGCTCTACGAGAAGAGCCGCAGGCTGGCGCAGGATCAGCAGATTGCATTTTCCGACATGCTGGTGTTTCGGCCGGCGTCCGGGGCGCAGCTGGCCTATGCGGGACTGCTGCTCGGCCTTCTCATCCTGTTCTGGCTCAGGGCAGCAGATCTTCTCTATGCGCTGTTCTTCGGCCTTGTCCCGTTCCCCGGCGCGGCGGAGGCGTTGACCAATGCGTTGACGACGCCCCGGGGATGGGCACTGATCGGAACTGGCACGATGGTAGGCGGGCTGTTCGCAGCCTTCGCCTTTGCGATCAGCGTCTTGTCCATTCCGATGCTGGTCTCGCGCAAATCCGATGCGCTGACCGCCATGGGCCTGAGCTTTGTCATGACCGTGCAGAACCTGCGCCCCATGTTGGCCTGGGGTGTGGTCGTCGCCTTCGGACTGGCTCTGTCGGCGGTTACCGGCCTCGTCGGACTGATCGTCGTTTTCCCGGTTCTCGGACACGGCACCTGGCATGCCTTTCAGGCGATAGCCGGGAATGGGCAATGAGCCTCCTGCTGCTCATACCTCTTTCGATCGGACTCGGACTGATCGGCCTTGGCGCCTTCTTCTGGGCGCTCAGGAACGGGCAGTTCGATGACCCGGATGGCGCCGCGTGGCGCATCATTCCGACTGATCACCCACTTGGAACGGAAGCAAAAACCGATAGCAAGCCCGCGTCCGAGACGAAAGTCGGCAACGCCCTCTGACGATCTTCGCAGTGCGCTCAAGCCTGCAGGTGTCGCGACGCCCCGCGCGAACATGACCCGCCCGAGATGCCCTGCGACCGTCGGAGACGGTTGGGTGGCATGAGGGTCCTCGCTCGGGTGATCCGGGGGCCGGTCTCCGAGGCAACAGGCGAAGAACGGTCAAGATCGACGCGACCTGCCCGCAGGCGCACCGCACGGCCGCGAGCCTGCGGGCGAAAAGGCGAATGCCGGAAGAACACGCGCGCTTCGGCGCCATCGATGCGTTGACTGGCCATGCCGACTGCGCGACTCTGGCGCCGCGCGATCCGCCTTGCCCGGCACCCGATCGGTCGCGGGGTCGATCTGGCGGCCCCGAATGCCGTCCGCCCCGTCCATGCCGGCATCACCGTCCCGGGTCACGCCCGGAAGCCTGACGCGCAACGGCTGTCGGGACGGCGAGATTGCAGCCATGATCGACCAAGGGATCGCCCGAGAAAGCCGGTCCGTTAGGCACCTGCCGGGGCCACGCCGCCCGATTTCCATTGCTCGACGACGCCTCGCCACACCTTTGGGCGCGGCAACCTTGCGGCGCCGACAGGCAGGTGAATTCCGACCTGCTCTCCGGAACGCTCGGGCAAAAAAGGTCGATAGATCCACGGGAGAATTGATGCACCGGCTTGACCTGCGCTTGCCTCGAAGGCATGCGCGGCGACGGCCGCGGTCCGACGTGAGTGAGAACAGTGGTGAGCCCGACAGGATTCGAACCTGTGACCCACTGATTAAAAGTCAGTTGCTCTACCAACTGAGCTACGGGCCCATCACAGGCCGTTTCTTTATGAACGACGCCTTGGGCGGTCAAGCCTAAAAGCAGGCGCTACTGGCAAAATCCCGGGGCAGGGCGTATATCGCGCGGCATGACAGAGACGCGTGACCCCGGTGGACTGCCGTTCCTCAAGATGCACGGCGCCGGCAACGACTTCGTGATCATCGATTCACGGGGGCGTGGGCCTGTGACCACGCGCGCGCTCGCGGCCGCGCTCGGCGACCGTCACCGGGGTGTCGGCTTCGACCAGCTGGCCGAGATCCGTGACTCAGGCGAGGCCGACTACGCGCTCGAATTCTGGAATTCCGACGGAACGCGCGCCGGCGCCTGCGGCAATGCCTCGCGCTGCGTGGCCGAGATCATGATGCAGCAGCTTGGCCGGGATGAGGTGCAGTTCACGACCGAGCGCGGCAAACTCGAGGCGCTGCGCAACGCCGATGGCACGATCAGCGTCAACATGGGCCCACCGGTGCTCGACTGGCAGGGCATTCCGCTGTCCGAAGAGGCCGACCTCCTGCACCTGCCGATCGCCGGGAACCCGGCCGCCGTCGGCATGGGAAACCCGCACTGCGTCTTCTTCGTCGACGATGTCGGCGCCATCGACCTTGCCCGCGCCGGTGCCGCGATGGAGCATCATCCGCTTTTTCCCGCCGCGACAAATGTCGAATACGCGAGCCTGAGCGGCCCCGACCGGCTGCGGATGCGGGTCTGGGAACGCGGCGCGGGTATCACGCTTGCCTGCGGCTCGGGCGCCTGCGCCACTGCCGTCGCCGCTCATCGCCGCGGCCTGACCGGCCGTCGCGTGACACTCGATCTCGATGGCGGCACGCTCCTGGTTGATTGGCGCGACGACGGCGTCTGGCTCTCGGGCCCGACGGAGCGGGTCTTCGACGGCTGGCTGCCGCCCCGCTATCTCGCCGCAGAGCTATGAACGGGCCTGTCTTTTCCACCCTCGGCTGCCGCCTCAACGCCTACGAGACGGAAGTGATGCGGGAACTGGCCGGCGCAGCGGGCATGGACGATGCCGTGGTCGTCAACACCTGTGCCGTCACCGCCGAGGCGGTGCGCAAGGCGCGGCAGGAAATCCGCCGTCTCTCCCGCGAACATCCCGGCCGCCCGATCATCGTCACCGGCTGCGCCGCCCAGACCGAACCCGCGACCTTCGCGGCCATGCCCGAGGTGACCCGCGTCATCGGCAACCACGAAAAGACCCGGCCCGAGACATGGCAAGGCCTCCGCACCCCCGATCTTGTCGGCATGACCGAGAAGATCATGGTCGACGACATCATGTCGGTGACCGAGACGGCCGGCCATCTGATCGACGGTTTCGGCCGCCACCGCGCCTATGTGCAGGTGCAGAACGGCTGCGACCACCGCTGCACCTTCTGCATCATCCCCTATGGCCGCGGCAATTCCCGATCGGTGCCGGCCGGTGTCGTCGTCGATCAGGTCAGGCGGCTCGTCGATCGCGGCTTTCACGAGGTGGTGCTGACCGGCGTCGATCTCACCTCCTGGGGGGGCGACCTGCCCGGCGAGCCGCGCCTCGGCGATCTGGTGATGCGGCTGCTGCGCCTTGTGCCCGATCTTGCCCGGCTGCGCATCTCCTCGATCGATTCCATCGAGGCCGACGAGAACCTCATGCAGGCGATCGCGACCGAACCCCGGCTGATGCCGCATCTTCATCTGTCGCTGCAGCATGGCGACGACCTGATCCTGAAGCGGATGAAACGCCGCCACCTGCGTGACGATGCGATCCGGTTCTGTGAAGAGGCGCGACGGCTGCGCCCCGACATCGTCTTCGGCGCCGACATCATCGCGGGCTTTCCGACCGAGACCGAGGCGATGGCGGAGAACTCCCTGCGGCTGGTGGCGGAGTGCGGCCTCACGTTCCTGCATGTCTTCCCGTTCAGCGCCCGCAAGGGCACGCCGGCGGCACGCATGCCGCAGGTGCCTGGCCGGGCGATCCGCGACCGGGCCGAAGCGCTGAGGCGCGCCGGCGCCGCGGCCCTTGCCCGCCATCTCGAGGCCCAGAAGGGGGTCACTCACGTGATCCTGACCGAGGGACCGCGCATGGGCCGGACCGCGCAGTTCACCGAGGTCCGGTTTGCCGAGGATCAGCCCGAAGGCACGCTGGTCTCGGCCCGCATCGCCGGCCATGACGGCGCCCGGCTTCTTGCCTGAGCGGTCCTAGCCTTCGGCCCGCACGGGTGCGCGACCCTCGGGCGTGAGCTGCCAGACCGCGCCATCCTCGATCACCACCGTGGCAAGCGGCGCGCCATAGCCGGCGCCGGTGTCGATGTTGAGCCGGTTGCCGTAGTGTGTGACCGCATCGACCGGAGTGTGCCCGTGCACGACGAGCGCACCATGATCGCGCCGGTCGTCATGGAACGCCTTGCGGATCCAGAGGAGATCGTCCTCCGACTGCCGTGCCAGCGGCACGCCCGGTCGGATCCCGGCATGGGCGAAGACAAGGCCCGGGGCCTGCCAGCTGTTCTCCAGCGCCTTGCCCAGAAAGGCGCGGTGCCGCGCCGGAACCGCTGCGAGCGCATCGCGGTGAACGTCGTGCAGGAAGCGCTCGGCCACCCCTTCGACGCCGTAGGAAGCCAGCGTCGTCGCCCCTCCAAGCGGCGGGTCGACCCAGTGCAAATGTGCGCGCAGCCCCGGGTCGTGGCCGTCGGGATCGTCGAGGAAGGTCGTGAACATGCGGTCGTGATTGCCGCGCAGCACGATCCAGGGCGCGCCCGCATCGAGCCCGGCGATCAGGAAGGCGATCACCCCCCTGCTGTCGGGCCCGCGATCCACTAGATCGCCGATATGCACGACCGGGGCGGAGGTGTCGCCTGTGGCGCCGCGGTCGCGCGCGATCATCTCATGGGCCGCCGCAAGCTTGTCGAGATGGCCGTGAATGTCTCCGATCGCATAGATGCGCATGATACCGTCTGTCCTGGTTCGCCGGCCCTGGTTCGCCTTTCCCGGTTCGCCTGTCCTGGTTTGCCGGCCCTGGTCCGGCGCGACCCTAGTAAATGCTCGCCCATGCCGCAATGCGGCAACTCAGCCGGCCCGAAGTGCGGGATCTTCGAGAAAGGTATAGGACTGCGGCCCGATGTCGCCGCTCCACCGATAGAGGGCGACAAAGCCCTCTGGCCCGGCGCGGAACGCATGCGCCATCAGCCGGGGATGGTGGATCAACGCGCCCGCCGACCGCATCCTGACGTCTTCGCCGGCGGTCCAGAGCGCGCGTCCGGCAAGGATCACATAGGTCTCTTCGGCCAGATGGTTGTGCAGCGGGTAATAGGTATCGGCGCGCTGGAAGAGCAGACCGGCGCGCAGGTCGGGGGCCGGGATCGGCCCTTCCGGCCCGAGAATCTCGGCCACCGCGCAAATCGACGCGGCATCGTCGGTCATCCGCCCGGCAACCGGGTTGGTGCCCCAGGGCAAGAACTGCTGTGCCGCGAGGATCGCCGCGGCGGCCGGCACGTCGGAGGTTGCCAGAACCCGGCGGATCTCGTCATCGAAGGAACAGGCCGGCCGAGGCCCGATGGCGCCGGGCGCGGGTGTCGTTACCAGCGCCTCGGCGGTGCGCTGGGCGGCGTCGCGCGGCTCACCCCGGAAAATCGCCGCAAGCGCGCCGAGAACTGCGTCGACTTCGAACGGGTGCATGGCGTGCTCCCTTGATGCGGTTGCCACGAGAGCCTTGATCGACAGTGTCGCGCCATGATCGCAAGCGCGCGACACCACCATGTCGTTTTTCAGCGCGGTGGCGCCGGCTCAGTCGGCATGCGCCATTTTTGGCGCGGACGCAGCGCCGCGCGATGGCGGGCGCAGGAGGAAGACGAGCGGCAAGGCGCTGAGCGTGACCAGCATCATCAGGTAGAAGTCGTCCACATAGCCGACCATCAGCGCCTGCAGGTTCACCAACCGGTCGATCTGGGAGAGCGCGGCGGGATTGCCGGCGCTCAGGCCGGGCACGAGCTCTTTCAGCACCGGATTGAAGGGCGTGAGCGCGGCGCCGAGCTCGCTATGGGTGATCTGGACGTTCCGCGCCAGGAAGACCGAGACGATGGAGACGCCGATCGACGAGCCGATGTTGCGCACCAGGCTGAAAAGGCTGGTGCCGTCGGCGCGGAACTCCGGCGGAAGCGTCGCGAAGGCAAGCGAGGAGAGTGGCACGAAGACAAGCCCGAGCCCGAGCCCCTGCACGACCCCGGAGACGATGATGAGCCGGTCGTCCATCTGCGGCGAGAAGAAGGTCATCAGATGCAGTGAATAGGCCGCAAGCGAAAGCCCCGTGATGACCAGGATGCGCGGATCGACGACCCGCACCAGCCGTCCGACAAGGATCATGGAGATCATCGTGCCGACCCCGCGCGGCGCCATCACCAGACCCGTCGTCGTCGTCGGATAGCCGAAGATCTGCGCCAGCATCGGCGGCAGGAGAGCGAGGCTCGCCAGAAGGATGATGCCGACCACGAAGATGAAGAGAAGCGATGTCGCGAAGTTCCGGTCGGCGAAGAGCCGCGGGCTGAGGAACGGATCCCGGGACGTCAGGATATGCACCGTGAAGACCCAGAAGCCGGAAACGGCCAGCGCCAGCTCGATCCAGATCTCCGCCGACGAGAACCAGTCGACCTCGCCGCCGCGGTCAAGCATCAGCTGCAGTGCGCCGATGCCGAGACCGAGGGCCGCGAAGCCGAAGAAGTCGAAGCGCCGCAGGCGAAGGATCGAGCGGGGCAGATAGGCCGACGAGCCGAGAAAGGCGAGGATCCCGACTGGCAGGTTGATGAAGAAGACCCAGCGCCAGTTCAGCGTCTCGGTCAGCCAGCCGCCGAGTGTCGGGCCGATGATCGGTCCGATCATGATCCCCGCGCCCCACAGCGCCATGGCGGAGCCGTGCCGCTCCTTGGGGTTGATGTCGAGCAGGAAGGTTTGCGACAGCGGCACGATGGCGGCGCCGAAGATACCCTGGAAGAGCCGGAAGAGCACCATCGACTCCAGGCTCCAGGCAATGCCGCAGGCCATCGAGGTGATGACGAATCCCGCCACCGAGATCAGGAAGACCTCCCTGCGGCCAACGCGGTCGGAGACCCAGCCCGTCAGCGGCATGACGATCGCTGAGGCCACGATATAGGACGTGAGCACCCAGGTGATCGTGTCCTGCGAGGCACCGAGATCGGCCCGCATCGCCGGCAGGGCGACGTTGGCGATCGTCGTGTCGAGCACCTGCATGATGGTCGCGAGCATGATCGACAGCGTGATCAGCCCGCGATGCGGAACCTCCGCTGGTGCCGCGCCGTTCATTTCGTGCCGACGACCTGCGCCGCCGCCGAGCCGAAGAGCTGCGCCAGCTTGTTCGGCCGGCCGGTATCGACCGTCACGTTTGCGCTGACGCCCGAGGGCAGTTCGTCAACAGGCGTGCCGGCATCGAGCGCGATCCTGACCGGCACCCGCTGCGTCACCTTCACCCAGTTGCCGGTCGCATTCTGCGCCGGTAGCACCGAGAACTCCGATCCGGTGCCCGCCCCGATCGCCGCGACATGGCCGCGATAGGTCTTGCCGGGCCGGATGTCGAAGCTGATCTCGACCGGCTGGCCGGGGGCGAAGTCGGTGATCTGGGTTTCCTTGAAGTTGGCGTCGACCCAGGTGTCTCCGGTCTCGACCAGCGCGAAGAGCGGCGAACCCGCGGCAACGAAGCCGCCCTGCTTGAAGGAAGCGGCCTGATAGACGATGCCGTCCGCCGGCGCGACAACGCTGGTCAGCGACATCTCGTAGGCGGCGCGGTCGCGCGCCACCTGTGCCGCGCGCACCGTCGGATGTGCGTCCGTCGCGATTTCGGGATCGCCGCCGAGCGCTGCCGCGGCGCTCTTGACGGCCACTTCGGCCGAGATCACCGCGTCTTCGGCGGCCATCGAATTGCGTTCGACGCCGTCGAGATCCGCCTTGGTGGAGACGCCGCGATCCGCCAGCGCCCGGACGCGGGTCAGTTCGGTCCGGCGGTAATGCGCCTCCGTCTCGGCGATCCTCAGCTGTGCCTGCGCCTGGTCATAGGCGGCTTTCATCTGGCCGACCGAGAGCCGCGCAGCCGCCAGCTGGGCGTCCGCGGCGGCAAGCGCCAGCCGGTAGGGTTCGGGATCGACCTGAAACATCGGGTCGCCCCTGTGCACGACCTGATTGTCACGGATCGCCACTTCGGTCAGGCGCCCCGAAAGATCGGAGGCGACCGAAAGGCGCGCCGTGTGCAGATAGGCGTTGTCGGTCGTCTCGTAGCGCCCGCCGCTGAGCACATAGGCGCCGCCGAGGACCGCAATCAGCACCGGTAGCGACAGCATCACGAGCCGGCCGCGACCGCGCCCGGGGGCCGGTTCTGCCGCTGCGGGGGCAGGGGGCGTCGCGGCGGTCGCCGCGGATTTCGTCATCGCATTCATGCGTCTTCTCCTTGCCGCGCCGCGGGGGCATCCGCCTCTGCGTCGGGCTCCGCCAGATTGGCGATCATTGTCGCGAGCGCGTGCAGGAGCGCTGCGCGTTCGTCCGGCGAGAGGCCGGCAAGTGCCACGTCATAGACCTCGGTCGCGAGCGTCCGCAGATCGTCGAACATCGCCCGCGACCTTTCGGTCGGCCGGACGCGCCGGATCCTGCGGTCGGCTTCGTCCTGCAGCCGTTCCACCCAGCCGGCCGCTTCCATGCGATCGACGAGGCGCGACACGCTGATCGGTTCGATCTCGAGCCGTTCGGCGATCTGGGCCTGGGTCGGCTCGCCGAGCCGCTTCACGCTGACCAGAAGCCGCCATTGCGCCGACGACAGGCCAAGCCCGCTGGCGCTGCGTTCGAAACGCTTGCGCAGAAGCCGCGTCGCGTCGTGCAGCAGGAAACCTATCGAATCGGGGCCATGAGTTGTCATGAGCCGCATATAATATAAGCGTGCTTATAATATCAAGTGCCACGATCTTGCCGCGCGATCACATTGTGCGGCGCCGCAGCAGAACGGCCCCCGGAAACCCGAGGGCCGTCTATGTGGCCAGCCGTGAAGCCGCCCGTGAGGCCGCCCGTGAAGCCGCCCGTGAAGCCGCCCGTGAGCTTGCCCGCGAGCCTGCCCGCGAGCCTGCCCGTGAAGCCGGCCCTCAGGGACCCGCGCTCAGTCAGATAGCTTGGCGTAGCGCAGGTAGGGAAGAACCTTGTTGATCTTGCCGAACTTCTTCTCGGCATCGGCGTCGTTCAGCGCCAGCGGAACGATCACGTCCTGACCCGCTGTCCAGTTCGCCGGCGTGGCGACCCCCTTGCCGTTCGCCGTCTGCAACGCATCGAGCGCGCGCAGCACCTCGGCGAAATTGCGCCCGACATTCATCGGATAGGTCATGGACAGCTTCAGCTTCTTGTCCGGCCCGATGATGAAGACGGACCGCACGGTCTGGCTGTCGTTGGGCGAGGGGTTGTCGGGCAGATAGGCCTCGGCCGGCAGCATGTCGAAAGCCTTGGAGACATGAAGCCCGCTGTCGGCGATGATCGGAAAATGCGCCGCGGCATCGGCGGCTGTCTCGATATCCCGCTTCCAGCGACGGTGCTCCTCGACACCGTCGACCGAGATGCCGACCACCTTGGTGCCGCGTCTGGCCCATTCGTCGGCAAGCTGCGCGACGGCCCCGAACTCGGTGGTGCAGACCGGCGTGAAATCCTTCGGGTGCGAGAAGAGGATCGCCCAGCTGTCGCCGATCCAGTCGTGGAAGTTGATCAGACCCTGATCGGTCTGGGCGGTGAAGTCGGGAACGGTATCGTTGATGCGCAACGCCATGTCGGTCTCCTTGCTGTGTTCCGGTGCTGGACCTAGACATATACCCTGCGCGCCATTCTTCCAGCCCCGATTGGACCCGTGCGGCCGATGTTCGCTTCCGGGATATAATTTGATCAAATTATGTGACGCACTCTTGCGGACCGGCGCCGCCGCTGGCACTTTCGCGCCAAACTGGAGGCAAGCCATGATCGAGAAACGCGACTTCTACATCGACGGCGCCTGGGTGGCGCCGCTCGCGCAGCATGACCATCCGGTGATCGACCCCTCGACCGAGGATCCCTGCGCGATCATCTCGCTCGGGGCGGTCGCCGATGCCGACCGGGCGGTGGCGGCCGCGAAAGCGGCTTTTCCGGCCTGGGCCGCGACGCCGCCATCCGAGCGCCGCGCCATCGTGGCGCGGATCCTGGATCAGTACCAACGGCGCCAGGACGAACTGGCGGCCGCGATCAGCCTCGAGATGGGCGCACCGATCGACATGGCGCGGAACAGCCAGGCGCCCTGCCTGCCCTGGCATCTGACGAACTTCCTGACCGCCTTCGACGAGATCGAATGGGTGCGCCCCCTCGGGCCGCATGCGCCGAACGACCGTATCGCGCTGGAGCCGATCGGCGTCGTCGGGCTCATCACGCCCTGGAACTGGCCGATGAACCAGATTGCGCTCAAGGTCGTGCCGGCACTTCTGGCGGGATGCACCTGCGTGCTGAAACCCTCCGAGGAGAGCCCGCTCAATGCGATGATCTTCGCCGAATTCTGCCATGACGCCGGCGTCCCGCCAGGTGTCTTCAACCTCGTGAACGGCGACGGCGCGGGCGTCGGGGCACGGCTTTCCGAACATCCCGACGTCGAGATGATCTCCTTCACCGGTTCGACCCGCGCCGGCCGCGCCATTAGCAAGGCGGCAGCCGAAACGCTGAAACGGGTCACGCTGGAACTGGGCGGGAAGGGCGCCAACCTGATCTTCGCCGATGCCGACGACAAGGCGGTCAAGCGCGGCGTCCTGCACATGATGAACAACTCCGGCCAGAGTTGCAACGCACCCTCGCGGATGCTGGTCGAACGCCGCATCTACGATCGCGTCGTCGAGGAGGCGGCCGAGGTGGCGCGCGCGATCAAGGTCGGCGCCGCCTCGGAGCACGGTGGCCACATCGGCCCGGTCGTGAACAAGCGCCAATGGGAACAGATCCAGTCCTACATCCAGAAGGGCATCGACGAGGGCGCGAGACTCGTGGCCGGCGGGCTCGGCCTGCCCGAGGGCATGAACAAGGGCTATTACGTCCGCCCCACCGTCTTCGCCGACGTTCGCCCCGGCATGGCGATCGAGCGCGAGGAGATCTTTGGCCCAGTCCTTTCGATCATCCCCTTCGACGACGAGGCCGAGGCGGTGAAGATCGCCAACGACACGCCCTATGGTCTGACCAACTATGTCCAGAGCCAGGACGGCGCGCGCCGCAACCGGCTGGCGCTGAGCCTGAAGTCGGGCATGGTCGAGATGAACGGCAAGAGCCGCGGCGCCGGCTCTCCCTTCGGCGGCGTCAAGGCCAGCGGACGGGCCCGGGAGGGCGGAACCTGGGGCATCGAGGAGTTCCTCGAGGCCAAGGCGATCTCGGGCTGGGCCAGCGACATCGCGGCCGAGTAGTCCTTGCCGGCAGGCGCCCCCCGCGGCCAGAGGCGCGGGGGGCTTCCCACCGCTTCAAAGCGACATTTGCGCGACCAGAAATGTCGCCCCATCGACTGGCCCGACACGCGGGCGGAGAGTAGACTCTCCCGAAAGTTCGAGGGGGAGAGGCCATGACGACAGCAGATATCGCCCGTAGCCGCCACGGCGGTCGCGAGGCACGCCGCCGCGAACGGTCACACAAGGCCACGGGTCACGGACGACCCTATATAACGCGCAACATCCCGACCTATGACATCCTGTCGGAAGAGAACCTTCTGAAGATCGAGGCGGCGGCCGACCGCATCCTCGCCGAGACCGGAATCGAGTTCCGCGACGACGCGGTGGCGCTCGATCATTGGAAGAAGGCCGGGGCCAGGGTCGACGGCGTCCTGGTGAAGTTCGAACCGGGCATGCTGCGTGAAATCCTGCACTCGGCGCCCGCCGAATTCACCCAACACGCGCGCAACCCCGAAAACTCCGCCGTGATCGGCGGCAGAAACGTCGTCTTCGCCCCCGCCTATGGCTCCCCCTTCGTGATGGACCTCGACCGCGGCCGCCGCTTCGGCACGCTGCAGGACTTCGAAAACTTCATCAAGCTCGCCCAGTCCTCGCCCTGGTTCCACCATTCCGGCGGAACGATCTGCGAACCGACGGACGTGCCGGTCAACAAGCGCCATCTCGACATGGTCTATGCGCATCTGCGCTATTCCGACCGCTGCTTCATGGGCTCGGTCACCGCCGAGGAACGCAGCGAAGACAGCATCGACATGGCGCGCATCGTCTTCGGCGCCGATGTCGTGGACCGGAACTGCGTCATTCTGGGAAACGTCAACGTCAACTCCCCGCTCGTCTGGGACGGCACCATGACGAAATCCCTTCGCGCCTATGCCCGCGCCAATCAGTGCGCCGTCATCGTGCCCTTCATCCTTGGCGGCGCGATGGGGCCGGTGACGAATGCCGGCGCCATCGCCCAGAGCCTGGCCGAGACCATGGCCGGCTGCGCGTTGACGCAGCTTGAACGCAAGGGCGCGCCGACCGTCTTCGGCAACTTCCTGTCGTCGATGTCGCTGCGCTCCGGCTCGCCCACCTTCGGCACGCCCGAGCCGGCCATCGGCTCCATGGTCATCGGCCAGCTCTGCCGCCGCCTCGGCCTGCCGCTCCGCTGCTCGGGCAACTTCACCACCTCCAAGCTGCCCGACGCCCAGGCGATGACCGAGGGCACCATGTCGATGCTTGCCGCGATCCATTGCGGCGCCAACTTCATCCTTCACTCGGCCGGTTTCCTCGACGGTCTGCTGTCGATGTCCTATGAGAAATTCATGCTCGACGCCGATCTTTGCGGCGCATTGCACACCTATCTCGACGGCGTGAAGATCGACGAAAACGAGCTTGCGATCGACGCCTTTGCCGAGGTCGGTCCGGGCAACCATTTCTTCGGCTGCGCGCATACGATGGCAAACTACGAGACCGCCTTCTGGGACAGCGAGACGGCCGACAACGAGCCCTTCGAGAAATGGGAACTTGCCGGCGGCGAGGATGCGGCAACCCGCGCCAACCGGCTCTGGAAGCAGCGGCTGCGCGAATACGAGGCGCCGCCGCTCGACCCCGGCATCGACGAGGCCCTGCGCGACTTCATGGCCAGGAAGAAGGCGAGCATGGCAGATGCCTGGTACTGAGGCCGCGCATCCGCATCTGCTCTCCCCGATCTCGCTTCGGGGGCAGAGGCTTCGCAACCGCATCGTCTTCGGCGCCCATACCGCCAACATGTCGGACCAGGGCCTGCCCGGCCCGCGCTTCGCCGCCTATCTGCTTGAACGCGCGCTGGGCGGCGCCGGGATGATCGTGGCCGAGCCGATGCCGGTTCACCGCACCGGTGTCCTGACCCGCGGCAACTTCCTGCATTCGACCGACGAGGTGATCCCGCATTTCCGCAAGCTGACCGAGCCGGTGAAAGAGGCCGGAGCCGTCATCCTGCAGCAGCTCTACCACATCGGCGCGCACGGCGATTCCGATCTCAGTTTTGCACCGCACTGGAGCCCCTCGGGCGGCCCGTCCTACCACGACAGCGACGGCTCCCACGCCATGACCGAGGCCGAGATCGAGGAGCTGATCGCGGCCCACATCGCCGCCGCGGTCCGTTGCCAGAAGGCGGGTTTTCAGGGCGTGGAGGTCTGGGCGGCCTACCACTCGCTGCTCGATCAGTTCTGGACCCCATGGTCCAACCGCCGCACCGACAGATGGGGCGGCAGCCTCGAGAACCGCACCCGCATGTCGCGGACGATCATCGAGGGCATCCGCCGTGCCTGCGGCGAGGATTTCATCGTCGGCCTCGCCATATCCACCTCGGACAGCCATGAGGTTCTCCTGCAGGGCGAGGCGCTGGCCGAGATCGTGGCGCTTCACGACGCGACCGGCCATGTCGACTATGTGACCTGCGGCCACGGCGGCTATCTCGATTTCGAGCGCCTGATGCCGACCTTCCTCTACGCGGAGAAACTGACCGCTCCCTTCACCGAGGAGCTCAAGCGCGTGGTGAAACACGCCAAGATCACCTCGGAGGCGCATGTTCGGACCCCCGAGAACGCCGAGGCCGTTATCGCCAGCGGGCAGGCCGACATGGTCTCGATCGTGCGCGGCCAGATCGCCGACCCGCATCTGGCGCGCAAGACCGCCGAGGGCCGGGCCGAGGATGTGCGCGGCTGCATCTCCTGCAACCAGATGTGCTGGGGCAGGCGCAGCCGCGACTACTGGATATCCTGCCTCATCAACCCCTCTGCCGGTCGCGAATTCGAATGGGGCGGCGACCGCTTCGCCCCGGCGGGGCGACCGCGCCATGTCGTCGTGGTCGGCGCCGGCCCCGCCGGTCTCGAAGCCGCCCGCGTCGCGGCCGAACGCGGACACCGGGTCGATCTCTTCGAGGCCCAGCCACGGATCGGCGGCCAGTTCCGCCTTGCCGGCGAACAGCCGCGCCGGGCGCAGATCCTCGATCTTCTCGACTGGTACGAACGTCAGCTCGAGCGGCTCCAGGTGCGCCTGCATCTCAATACCTACGCCGAGGCCGACGACATCCGCACCCTTGCCCCCGACGCGGTCGTGCTCGCCACCGGCTCATTGCCGGATGAGGGCGGATTTCAGCGCTGGCTGCCGGGCCATGTCCGGCTGCCCGGAATCGACAGGGGCAATGTCTGGTCGCCCGAAGACGTGATGCGGCGCGAGGCGAAGATCGGCGATGCCGTCATCCTCTATGACGAGGGCGGGCACTGGCGCGGCCTCGGCACGGCCTGGGCGCTGGCCGAACAGGGCAAGGCCGTCACCATCGTCACGCCCGAACCCTTCGTCGGCAAGGAACTCGCCCGCACCTCCGCCGACATCGGCCTGCGCCCCCGGCTGGCGAAGCTCGGCGTCACCTTCCAGACCGATCACCTGATCGCCGAATGGCATGGCACCGGCGCCACGCTGCGCAACCTGCTGACCGGCACCGAGACCCGCCAAGCGGCAAGCGCGCTTGTCATGGCGACGACCAACCGCGCCTTCGATCCTCTGTCAGGCGAACTCGCCGGCATCGAAACCCATCTTATCGGCGACGCCGCCGCGCCGCGCCAGGCGCCCTACGCCTTCCACGAAGGCCGCCGGATCGCGCTTGCGCTCTGACATCTCCGTTGCGCGGATACCTTCGGGCGTCCGGGGGTGAGACACCCGGTGGGCCGCCGCCTCCGGGCCCCGCATCCTCAGCGATTGAAGACCCGGCTCGGGTGCAGCTCGCCGGACCTGTAGATGCCGACGGCGATCGCCTCGCCGCCGAAACTCGCCCAGGCCTCGTCGCCCCATTCGAGCCCGGAGGCCAGCACCATACCCGGATTGCCGTTCCTGAGCCGCGCCGCGCCCTCCGGCGTCGCCCTGAGCTCCGGCAGATCCGCAAGCCCGATCTCGAGCGGCAGGAGACGCGCGTCCAGCGCCGCGGTCCCCGCCTCGGCGTCGATCGTCTCGACCGAGACGCCCTCGGCCGCTTCGAACGGGCCCGACCACTCGCGCCGAAGCCGGAGCACATGGCCAAGGCAACCGAGCGCGCGGCCGAGGTCGCGGGCGATCGCGCGCACATAGCCGCCCTTTCCGCAGACCATCTCGAACACGGCCGTATCGGCGTCCGGGCGCTCCAGCAACTCCAGGCTCTCGACGAAGAGCGGGCGCGCCGCGAGCTCCGGCGCCTCTCCTTCGCGTGCCAGATCATAGGCGCGCGCGCCCTCGACCTTCACGGCGGAGAACTGCGGCGGGACCTGCTCGATCTCACCCCGAAAGGAACCAAGCGCGGCGCGGATCTCGTCATCGGACGGCCGGGTCTCTGCGGTCCCGACGATGGCGCCCTCGGCGTCATCGGTCGTGGTCGCCGCCCCGAAGCGCACCGCGAACCGGTAGCATTTCAGCGCATCGGTGACATAGGGCACGGTCTTCGTGGCCTCGCCGAGCGCAACCGCCAGCACCCCGGTTGCGGCGGGATCGAGCGTGCCGGCATGCCCGGCCTTCTTCGCGCCGAGCGCCCAGCGGACCTTGTTCACGACCGAGGTCGAGGTCAGGCCGGCCGGCTTGTCGACGACCAGCCAGCCGGAAATGTCGCGACCCTTTCTGCGTCCCATTCTGCCCTCTTGCGCAAGGAGAAGGCGTGGTAGCGGAGCCCCGCCGTGGCGTCAATCCGCGCCGGGCGCCGCCAGCGCCACGATCGGCCCCATGGGAAAGCCGATATCGTCGCGCTGCAGCTCGGGCGCATAGAGCCGCGATACCTTGCCGTCGAAATAGAGCGCGTTGGGCGTCTTCAGCGCATCGCGGAAGACGCGCGCGAAATCGGCGAAATTCACCGGCGCGTCGGAGATCACGAAATAGGCGGTCGTGCCGTCCGCCGTCACGCCGACGCCGTTGCGGACATGACGCGAGGCCGAGCCGGGCAGAAAGCGCGGATGCAGCGCCCCCTCGATCACCAGCATCGGCCCCGATTGCGTGGCGAAGCGGCAGGCGGGAGCGGTGGCGGCGAAACGCCCCGTCTCGACGACGCTGAACCCGGTCGCAGAAATGCAGAAGACGCCGTTGGGGGTCATCCCGAAATTGCCAGGCCCGGGCCGTTCGACAAGGCCCGCAAGCGTTTCGCCCTCGGCGACGAAAAGCCCGACCGGCCGCCGGTCGGGGTGATACATGCCCGCGTTCATCGCGAAGATCGGGCGCCGCCCCTCGTCGGCGAGCGCCTTGCGCAACCGGTCGAACGTGCCGATCGGGGCGCCGTCGCCATCCTCCAGAAACAGCCGCAGGTCCTCGCCGGCATGTGCCTCGCAGACAGCATAGCCCTGGCTTTCGAAGGCAAGGCTGCGGCAGGTCGCGGCCTGCAGCGCCCCCATGTCCAGTCCAAGCCCGAGACAGAGGCTAGCGAGAAGCGGGATCGGTCTCATCGTCGTCGGCACCCCTGGCGATGTCGCGCTGCACGCGCTCCTCGGCCAGAAGCCGCCGCATCGCATCCATCCGGTCGAAGGTCTCATCAATGGCAAAGCGCAGCTCGGGTGCGAACTTCAGCGTCAGCGCCTGCGCGACGTGGTGACGGAGTTCCCCCCTCGACCGGTTGAGGGCGGCCAGCGCCGCCTCGGCGCCGTCGCCGCCGAGCGGCAGCACGTAAGCCGTGGCGATCCGCAGGTCGGCCGAGACCCGGACCTCGCCCACGGTGATCGGCAGGTTGGCGAGATAGTCGTTGTGGACCTCGCCCCGCTGCAACACCTCCGAAAGCCGGCGGCGGATCAGTTCGCCCACGCGCAGCTGCCGCTGCGAGGGCTCGGAGCTTCGGGAGGAGCGGTTCTGTGCCATCCCCCTCCTCTAGTCCAGCACCCCGGCCATCGCAACGGCTTTGCCAAGCTGCGCGCGACGGGCTAAAGCAAACCCGCGTGAAGCGGAGGTGATGATGACCGAGCCCGAGAGCCTGCCCGGAATTGTCGTGACCGGCGTGTCCGGCCGCATGGGACGCATGCTGGTCGAGACGATCCGTGTCTCGTCGCGGGCGCGTCTCGTCGGTGCCATCGAACGGCCGGGCCATGACTGGATCGGCCGCGACCTCGGCGAGGCGCTTGGCGGCGCGCCGATCGGCGTCTCTGTCTCGGACGATCCGCTGCCGGCCTTCGCGCGCGCTCGGGCTGTGATCGACTTCACCGCGCCGGCGGCCACCGTCGGTTTCGCCGCGCTGGCCGCGCAGGCGCGCGCCGTCCACGTGATCGGGACCACCGGGCTCGAGCCCGAACATCTGGCCAGGATTCGCGCCGCCGCCCGCCACGCGGTGATCGTGCGCGCGGGCAACATGAGCCTCGGCGTGAACCTGCTCGTCGGCCTGACCCGCAAGGTCGCCGCCGCGCTCGATGCAGACTGGGACATCGAGATCGTCGAGGCCCACCACCGCATGAAGGTCGACGCGCCCTCGGGCACCGCGCTCATGCTCGGCGAAGCTGCCGCAGAGGGGCGTGGCATCACGCTTGCCGATCACAGCGCCTCGGGCCGCGACGGCATCACCGGGGCTCGCCGGCAGGGCGATATCGGGTTCGCCGCGATTCGCGGCGGCGACGTGGTCGGCGAACATGAGGTCATCTTTGCGGGGCAGGGCGAACGGCTGGTGCTGCGCCATGTCGCGACCGACCGCTCGATCTATGCCCGCGGCGCGCTTGCCGCCGCGCTCTGGGGTCAGGACCGCGATCCGGGCGAATACGACATGGCCGACGTGCTTGGGCTCTGAGCCCGCTCGCCCCGCACCTCAGAAATCGACGGCGATGCCCTTCTTTTCCCAGTCGCCGTAACGCACCGGTTCAGGCCCGTCGCGGCCGCCGAGCTCGGGTGGCAGGCCCGGCTTCGCGGCCGCCGCCCTGCGGCGCTCCTCGGCCTCGGCCAGCGCGCGCCTGGCGGCCTCGGGCAGATCGTCGCTGCGTTGCTCGGCCATGCCGCCCCCGGGGTTTCTTGTGCCTCTGACGCCGCTGTTATAGGCCTCGCATCCGAAAGCGGCAACCGGAGGCACGATGGCAGGGGCAAGCGCACGGGGCAGGGCGGCCGCGCTGGTGCTCGGCGTGACCGAGGAGCGGCGGACACTGGCCGACCAGATCGCCGGCGGCGCGCTCGATCCGCTGGCGCCCGCCGAACGGGCCCGCGCCCAGCGCCTGGCGCTGACGGCGCTGCGCAATCTGTCCCGCGCCGATGCGCTCCTGAAACCCCACATGCGCAAGCCCCCGCCCCCGGCGGTGCGCGCCGTGCTCCGCACCGCGGTGGCAGAGGTCTTCGCGGAGGGCGCGCCCGCCCATGGTGTGGTCTCCGAGACGGTGGGGGCGTTGCGCGCCGGCGGCAAGGCGACCCAGGGCTTTGCGGCGATGGCCAACGCAGTCCTGCGCCGTGCCTGCGAGACGCCGGCAGAGCGCTGGGCCGGCCTGCCGCCCGAGGTCCTGCCGGGGTGGCTGCGCGGGCGGCTCATGTCGGCATGGGGCAAACGCGCGACGATCGCGATGGAGGCGGCCCAGGCCCGCGGCGCGGCACACGACCTGACCCCGCGCGACGGCGACGGTGCCGGGCTTGCGGCCCGGCTGGGCGCGCAGTTGCTGCCGACCGGCTCGGTGCGCCTTGCCGGCAGCGGCCCGATCTCCGAACTGCCGGGCTATGCCGAGGGCGCCTGGTGGGTACAGGATGCCGCAGCGGCCCTCGCCGCGCCCATCCTCGCGCCGAAAAGGGGCGAGCGGGTGCTCGATCTCTGCGCTGCCCCGGGCGGCAAGACCATGCAACTGGCGGCCGCAGGCGCCGAGGTGACGGCGCTCGACCTTTCGGACCAGCGCATGACACGGCTGCGCGAGAACCTGGCGCGAACCGGCCTTTCCGCAACGACCGTCGTCGCCGACGCGCTCGACTGGCAGCCGCCCGCCCGCTTCGACGCGATCCTGCTCGACGCCCCCTGTTCGGCGACCGGAACGATCCGCCGCCACCCCGACCTGCCACATGTCCGCGATGCGAGCGGGCTGAAGGACCTCGCCGCGCTGCAGGCGCAACTTCTGGACCGGGCGCTCGGCTGGCTGCGGCCCGGCGGGCGGCTGGTCTACGCCACCTGTTCGCTCCTGCCCGAAGAGGGCGAGGCCCAGATCGCCGCCGCGCGGGAACGCCATGCCGGTCTCGCTCCGATCCCCGGCGCGCTGGCCCGCCCGGGTGTCGAGCCGGGCTGGATCACGCCCGCGGGCGACGGGCTGCGGCTGCGCCCGGATTACTGGCCCGACGCCGGTGGCATGGATGGGTTCTTCATCGCCTGCCTCGCCACCCCGGCCAGCCCGGGCCATTAGCCGGTGACAGCACGGGGCGCTGCCGGTAGTCTCGTTGCGAGGCAGATTCCCGGGAACAAACCCGGTCACGAGTGACAAGGAAACCGAAACGTGGCGCGCTCCGCAACCGCAGCCCGGCTCAGTGTCGGCTTCGCCGACAGGTTTCACGCACGCCTCGCCGCGCTCGCGCGGCCGGCGACCGGCTTTGTCAGCCAACCCGAACCGAAGTCGATCGGCTCTTTCGCACGCGGTCGCCAGCTCACCGGAGGCAACTTCCTCTTTGCGGGCTTCCTCATCGAATCCAAGTCCGGCTCGATCTGGGACCTGCCGATCCCCGATCCCCGCTTCGAAGAGGCGATTCAGGGCTGCGCCTGGCTTGACGATCTTGCCTCCGTCGCCGACGCGCCGGCGCGCCAGCGTGCCCAGGACTGGGTCTTCGACTGGATACGGCGCCATGGTCTCGGCAGCGGTCCGGGCTGGACGCCCGATCTCACCGGGCGCCGCCTGATCCGCTGGATCAACCATGCGATCATGCTCCTGAACGGCCGCAGCCGGGCCGAATCCGATGCCTATTTCCGCTGTCTCGGGCGCCAGACGATCTTCCTGTCGCGCCGTTGGAGCGCCGCCGCCCCCGGCCTGCCACGGTTCGAGGCGCTGACCGGGCTCGTCTACGCCGGCCTCGCCCTTACCGGGATGGAGCGCCATGTCATTCCCGCGTCCGAGGCGCTGGCCGCCGAATGCGCCCGCGAGATAGATGCCGAGGGCGGTATCCCGACCCGCAATCCCGAGGAACTGCTCGAGGTCTTCACGCTCCTGACCTGGGCCGCCATGGCGCTGCGCGAGGCCGGGCGGGCCCCGCTGCGCACCCATCTCGAGGCGATCGACCGCGTTGCGCCGACCCTGCGCGCGCTGCGCCATGCCGATGGCGGGCTGGCGCGCTTCCATGGCGGGGGGCGCGGGCTCGAGGGGCGGCTCGAACAGGCACTGGCGGCCGCGGGCGGGCGGGCGCTGACCGCGCATGGGCTGGCCATGGGCTATGCGCGCCTTGCCGCCGGGCGCACCACCATCATCGTCGATGCCGCCCAGCCGCCGACCGGCAAGGCTTCGGCCAATGCCCATGCCTCGACGCTGGCGCTCGAACTGACCTCGGGCCGTCGGCCTCTGCTGGTCAACTGCGGATCGGGGGCGAGCTTCGGGCCCGACTGGCGCCGCGCCGGGCGCGCCACCGCATCACATTCGACGCTCGCGGTGCAGGGCTATTCCTCGTCCCGCCTCAGCGCCACGGGCTTCATCCTCGGCAACGGCAGGGGCGAACTGGCCGACGCGCCGGATCAGGTCTGGGCCCAGCCCGAAACCGACGCCAACGGGCAGCGGCTGATGACCGGGCACAACGGCTATGTCCCGACCCACGGGCTGACCCACATCCGCGAACTTTCCCTGACACTCGACGGCCGCGCCCTGACCGGGCAGGACACGCTCGGCGCGATGACGGTTGCCGACCGGAGGCGATTCGAGACGATCATGGCGCGATACAAGCATCAGGGCGTCGCCTTCGATCTGCGCTTTCACCTCCATCCCGATGTCGATGCCACGCTCGACCTCGGCGGCAGCGCCGTCTCCATGGCGCTGAAGTCGGGCGAGATCTGGGTCTTCCGTCACGACGGCACGGCCGAGCTTGACCTCGTGCCCTCGGTCTATCTCGAAAGTGGCCGGCTCAAGCCGCGCGCCACCCGGCAGATCGTGCTGAGCGCACGCGTCGTCGAATATGCCTGCCAACTGGGCTGGACCTTGGCGAAGGCACAGGATACCCCGGCGGCCATCCGGGATACCGATGACTGAACCGCCCGGAACTGACCTAGGGAACCCCGTGACGTGACCGCCGACCTCGCCCCCCTCCGCCGCGCCCTGATTTCCGTCTCCGACAAGACCGGCCTCATGGATCTGGCGCAGGGCCTTGCCGCCCGCGGCGTGGAGCTTCTGTCGACCGGCGGCACCGCCGGGATGTTGCGCGATGCGGGCCTCCGGGTGCGCGACGTTGCCGATGTCACCGGCTTTCCCGAGATGATGGACGGCCGCGTTAAGACCCTGCATCCCGGGATCCACGGCGGCCTGCTTGCGCTGCGCGACGATCCCGAACACCAGCGCGCGATGGCGGACCATGGCATCGCGCCAATCGACCTTCTGGTGTCGAACCTCTATCCGTTCGAAGCGACACTCGCGCGCACCACCGACTATGCGTCGCTGATCGAGAACATCGACATCGGCGGGCCGGCGATGACGCGCGCGGCAGCCAAGAACCACGCCTTCGTGACCGTGCTCACCGACCCTGCCGACTACGGGCCGCTGCTGGCCGAACTCGATGCGAACGGCGGCCGGACAAGATTCGCCTTTCGCCAGCGGGCCGCGCAGGCGGCCTTTGCCCGCACCGCCGCCTATGATGCCGCTGTCTCGAACTGGATGGCCGGGGCGGCGGGCATCGCCGCGCCGCGAAACCGCGCCTTCGCCGGCTCGCTCGCCCAGTCGCTGCGCTATGGCGAGAATCCGCATCAGATGGCCGCCTTCTACAGCGACGGCTCGAACCGCCCCGGCGTTGCCACCGCGCGCCAGTGGCAGGGCAAGGAACTGAGCTTTAACAACATCAACGACACCGACGCCGCCTTCGAACTTGTGGCGGAATTCGATGCCGGCGAGGCGCCGGCCTGCGCGATCATCAAGCATGCCAACCCCTGCGGCGTGGCCCGTCGCGCCACGCTGCGCGAGGCCTACCGCGCCGCCTACGACTGCGACCGCACCTCGGCCTTCGGCGGCATCGTCGCTCTCAATCGCCCGCTCGATGCCGAGACGGCCGAGGAGATCACCGCGATCTTCACCGAGGTCGTGATCGCCCCGGGCGCCGATGCCGCGGCGCGCGCCGTCTTTGCCGCCAGGAAGAACCTGCGCCTGCTGACGACAGAGGGCCTGCCCGACCCGAAGATGCCCGGCATTGCCTTTCGGCAGGTGGCGGGCGGATTTCTCGTGCAGGACCGCGACAACGGCGTGCTCGCGCCGACCGATCTTGCTGTCGTGACGCGGCGGGTGCCGACCGACGGGGAGATCGCCGACCTGCTTTTTGCCTGGAAAGTGGCCAAGCATGTGAAGTCGAACGCCATCGTCTATGTGAAGGACGGCGCCACGGTGGGCATCGGTGCCGGGCAGATGAGCCGTGTCGATTCGACCCGCATCGCCGCCCGCAAATCCGCCGACATGGCCGAGGCGCTCGGCCTTGCGGCGCCGACGGTGAAGGGGTCGGTCGTCGCCTCGGACGCCTTCTTTCCCTTCCCCGACGGCCTTCTGGCTGCCGCCGAAGCGGGGGCGACGGCTGTCATTCAACCCGGCGGCTCGATGAACGACGACAAGGTGATCGCCGCGGCCGACAGCGCCGGGCTCGCCATGGTCTTCACCGGGCAGAGGCACTTTCGGCACTGAGGTCCCATGCGTCTCGTCACCCGCACCGCCGTCGCCGTTTTCGCGCTCGACCAGCTTTCGAAAGCGTTCGTGGTTCAGGGGCTCGATCTTTACACGCGTCAGCGCATCGACGTGATCCCGCCCTTTCTGAACCTGCGCATGGGCTGGAATCAGGGTATCAACTTCGGCCTGCTGTCGAGCTCGGCAGAGCTGATGCGCTGGGCGCTGATCGCGCTCGCCTTCGCGATCTCGGCCCTGGTCTGGACCTGGGTGCGCCGCGAGCCGCACAGTCGCATCGTCAAGCTCTCGGCCGGGTTCCTGATCGGCGGGGCGATGGGCAACGTGATCGACCGCATCGCCTACGGCGCCGTGGCCGACTTCCTGAACATGTCGGTGCCGGGCATCGACAACCCCTATTCGTTCAACCTGGCCGACATCGCGATCTTCGCAGGCGCGATCGGGCTGGTGATCTTTACCGGGCGGGATAAGACCTCGTGACGCGCCAGCGATCATGCGCTACACCGGGGCCAGACAGGTCAGGGAGAGGCGACCGATGCGGCTGAATGACTCGATCCGCGGCGTCATGCTTTGCGCGGTGATCGCGCTGGCGGCCTGTGGTGGCCGGAACCGCGAGCCGCAACTCATGCACCTGCGCAACGACAGCCGCAGCCCCGATGAATTCTCGATCCTGCCGACGAAGCCGCTCGAGATGCCCGAGGATGTCTCCAAGCTGCCCGAGCCGACGCCGGGCGGCAGCAACCGCACCGATCCGACGCCCAGGGAAGATGCTGTGGCCGCGCTCGGCGGCAATCCCGGCGCGTTGACGCCGACCCAGATCGGCGCCGGCAACGGCGGTCTGGTCAACTACGCCTCGCGCTTTGGCCGCGCCGCCGACATCCGCGGCACGCTTGCCGCCGAGGACCTGGTGTACCGCCGCGATCACCAGGGCAGGGTGCTCGAGCGGCTCTTCGGCATGACGGTCTACTACCGCGCATACGCGCCGATGTCGCTCGACCAGTATGCCGAGCTGGAACGCTGGCGCGCAGCCGGGGTCCGCACTGTCGGCGCCCCGCCCGAAGGCGTCGTCCTAGAAAAGTGATCGCCCCGTCAGCGGCTTGGGCTTTGCTTCGCGCGCTCCGGCCGCTAAGCCTTCGCGAAACCGGGGAAAAGCCGATGCACCCATACATTCGCGGATGCGCCCTCGCGCTTCTGGTCGCCACGCCGGCCGCGGCCGGGGGTGTGACCTCGTTTACCCTCGCCAATGGGCTCGACGTGGTGGTGATCGAGGATCATCGGGCCCCGGTCGTGGTCCAGACCGTCTGGTATCGCGCCGGATCCGCGGACGAGACTCCGGGCCATTCCGGCGTCGCCCATTTCCTCGAGCACCTGATGTTCAAGGGCACCGATACCATGGCCTCCGGCGAGCTGTCGCGCGTGGTCGAGGAGAACGGGGGCTCGAACAACGCCTTCACCAGTTCCGACTACACCGCCTATTATGAACGCATCGCCGCCGACCGACTGGAACTGGTGATGAAGATGGAGGCCGACCGCATGCGCGGCCTCACGCTGTCGAAGGACGACTGGAAGACCGAGCGCGAGGTCATCATCGAGGAACGCAACCAGCGCACCGACAGCGATCCCGCGGCGATCTTCTCCGAACAGCTCCGTGCCGCCCAGTATCTGAACCATCCCTACGGCACGCCGACGATCGGCTGGCGCCACGAGATGGAGGCGCTGACGCGCGAGGACGCGCTGGCCTGGTATCGCACCTACTACGCGCCGAACGACGCGGTGCTGGTGGTTGCCGGCGACGTGGCCCCCGATGCGGTGAAGGCACTCGCCGAAAAATACTACGGACCGCTCGAACCGACGCCCGGCATCGGGCCGCGCGTGCGCCGGCAGGAGCCGCCGCAGCTTGCCGAGCGGCGCCTGCGCTTCAGCGACCCGCGCGTTTCCCAGCCCTATGTGACGCGGAGCTATCTTGCCCCCGAACGCGATCCCGGCGATCAGGAGAAGGCAGCGGCCCTGACCATCCTCGCCGAGATCCTCGGCGGCAGCGGCCAGACCTCGGTCCTAGCGAAGGCGCTGCAGTTCGACAGCCATGTCGCGGTCTATTCGGCCGCCTCGTATGACGGGCTCTCCTATGACGATACCACTTTCAACCTGAGCGTCGTGCCGGCGGCCGGCGTGCGCCTCTCCGAGGCCGAGACCGCGATGGATGCGGCGATCGATGGGTTCCTGAAGGACGGCGTCGACGCCGACCAGCTTGCCCGCGTCAAGACCCAGATCCGTGCCGCCATGATCTACGCCCGCGACAACGTGCAGAACTACGCGCAGATGTATGGCGAGGGGCTGATGACCGGTCTCTCGCTGAAGGATATCGAGGCCTGGCCGGGGATCCTCGACTCCGTGACCGCCGATCAGGTCATGGCCGCGGCGCGCGAGGTCTTCGACCGCCGCCACGCCGTGACCGGCTGGCTCGAACGACAGGGCGAGGAGGAGCCGCTGCCATGATCCGGGTTCTCGTCCTTGCCCTCTCCGCCCTCTGGGCGAGCGGTGCCGCCGCGCTCGATATTCGCGAGGTCACCTCGCCCGGCGGCATTCACGCCTGGCTCGTCGAGGAGCACCAGATCCCCTTCACCGCGCTGGAACTGCGTTTCAAGGGCGGCACGAGCCTCGATCGGCCGGGCAAGCGCGGGGCAGTCGAACTCATGACCGGCCTTCTCGAGGAGGGCGCGGGCGAAATGGATGCCCAGAACTTCGCCGCCGCGCGCGAGGCCCTCGCGGCCCGCTTCGGCTTCGATTCCGACAGCGACGGCCTGTCGATCTCGGCCAGGATGCTGACCGAGAACCGCGATCAGGCGGCGGCACTCCTGAAGCAGGCGCTGGTCGCACCGCGGTTCGACGCCGATGCGATCGACCGCGTGAAGGGCCAGATCTACGCGATCATCCAGTCGCGCACCACCGACCCCGGCTACATCGCTGCGGGCGACTTCGACGCCATGGCCTATGGCGGCCACCCCTATGGCACGCCCGACATAGGTTCGCGTGAGAGCGTGGGGGCATTGACCCGCGACGACCTTCTGGCCGCCAAGGCCGCCACGATGGCGCGCGACCGGCTCTATGTGGCGGCGGTGGGCGACATCAACGCCGATGAGCTCGGCACCCTGCTCGACACGCTCCTGGACGAGCTGCCGGCGACCGGCGCGCCGATGCCCGCCGATGTCGCCCCGACCATCGCGCCCGGCGTCACGGTGCACGATTTCGCCTCGCCGCAGTCGCTCGTGCTTTTCGGTCAGGTCGGCATCAAGCGCGACGATCCGGATTTCTTCGCCGCCTATGTGCTTGATCACATCGTCGGCGGGCAGGGATTTGCCTCGCGGCTCATGGACGAATTGCGCGAGAAGCGCGGCCTGACCTACGGCGTCTCGACCTGGCTCGCCACGCGCGATCACTCCGAGGTCTGGCAGGGCGCCTTCAATTCGGCCAACGAAAAGGTCGCCGAGGCGATCTCGGTGGTGAAGGAGCAATGGGCCCGGATCGCCGGGGGCGATCTGAGCGAGGCAGAGCTTGTTGCCGCCAAGACCTATCTGACCGGCTCCTATCCGCTGCGCTTCGACGGCAACGAGACGATCGCCGGGATCCTCGTCGGCATGCAGTCGCAGGGCTATCCGATCAGCTACGTGACCGAACGCAATGCCCATATCGAGGCGGTGACGCTCGCCGATCTCAGGCGCGTGGCCGGGCGGCTCATGGTGCCCGGCGGGCTGCGGTTCATCGTTGTCGGCCAGCCGGCGGGCGTCGCCTCGGACAAGTGACCGGGGGCGGGCGGACCGCCCGCCGGGCATGGCCGAATCTGCGCGAACCTGCTAATCCTAGTGGGATGAACGCCGAAAACCCCAATATCAGCGCTGCGCGCCCGGTAATCCGGCCGCTCGACGAGGCCGCGATCAACCGCATCGCCGCGGGCGAAGTCGTCGAGCGCCCGGCCTCGGCGGTGAAGGAACTGGTCGAGAATGCGCTCGATGCCGGCGCCCGTCGCATCGCCGTCGCCTATGCCGACGGCGGCAAGACGCTGATCCGTGTCACCGACGACGGCTGCGGCATGACCTCCGCGGACCTGCCGCTCGCCATCGCGCGCCACGCCACCTCCAAGATCGACGGGTCGGACCTGATGAACATCCGCTCCTTCGGCTTTCGCGGCGAGGCGCTGGCCTCGCTCGGCGCCGTCGGTCGGCTGCGCATCGCCTCGCGCGCCGCGGGATCCGACGCGGCCGAGATCGAGGTCGCGGGCGGGCGCATCGGCGCCGTGCGGCCGACGGCGCTTGCGGGCGGCACGGTCGTGGAACTGTGCGATCTCTTCTATGCCACGCCGGCGCGGCTGAAGTTCCTGCGCTCCGACCGGGCCGAGGCTCAGGCGATCCGCGACGTGGTGCTGCGGCTGGCCATGGCCGAACCCTTCGTCGCGATCACGCTGACCGACATGTCGGGGGGCGGCTCCGGCCGGCAGATCCTGCGCGCCGATGCCGAACAGGGCGATCTCTTCGACGCCCTCGAAGCGCGGCTGGCCGGACTGCTCGGGCCGGACTTCGCCGCCAATGCTCTGCCGATCGATGCCGAGCGCGAGGGCATCCGGCTGACCGGCTACGCGGCGCTGCCCACCTATTCGCGCGGTGCGGCGGTCGAGCAGTTTCTTTTCGTGAACGCGCGCCCGGTGCGCGACAGGCTCCTTCTCGGGGCCTTGCGCGCCGCCTACAGCGATGTGCTGTCGCGCGACCGGCATCCGGCGGCGGTTCTGAACCTCTCCTGCGATCCCGAGCGGGTCGATGTGAACGTGCACCCCGCCAAGGCCGAAGTGCGGTTCCGCGAACCGGGGATCGCCCGCGGGCTGATCGTCTCGGGCCTCCGCCACGCGCTGGCTGAGGCGGGGCACAGGGCCTCCACGACCGTCGCCGGAATGACGCTCGGGGCGCTGCGGCCCGAACCGCAGGGCGACGGAGCGCGCATCTACCAGATGGACCGACCCTCGCAGGCGGCGCTGCGTGCCGCCTGCACGGCCCAGGCGCCGCTCGCGCCCGAACTGGCCGAGGCCACGGTGCGATACGAGAGCGAGGCCGCCGCAGAGCCCGAAACGGGCCATCCGCTCGGCGCCGCCCGCGCGCAGCTGCACGAGAACTACATCGTCGCACAGACCGCGACCGGCATGGTGATCGTCGATCAGCACGCCGCCCACGAACGGCTCGTATACGAACGCCTGAAACGGCAGCGCGACGCGACCGGCGTCGCCGCCCAGGCGCTGCTCATCCCCGAGATCGTCGACCTTTCGCCCGGCGATGCCGATCTGGTTCTTGCCCATGCCGTGCCGCTGAAGGCCCTCGGCCTCACGCTCGAACCCTTCGGCGGCGGTGCCATCGCGGTGCGCGAAACCCCGGCACTCCTCGGCGAGGTCAACGCCGGTGCGCTTGTCCGCGACATCCTCGACGAGTTGCACGACCTCGGCGCGAGCGGAAAACTGCAGACGCGGATCGACGCGGTCCTGAGCCGGATGGCCTGCCACGGCTCGGTCCGATCCGGTCGCCGGATGCGGGTCGAGGAAATGAACGCGCTCCTGCGCGAAATGGAGGCGACGCCGCTTTCGGGCCAGTGCAACCATGGCCGCCCGACCTATGTCGAACTGAAGCTCTCCGACATCGAACGGCTTTTCGGACGCACATGATCACGATCTACGGCCAGACCTATGCTTTCGACGATCCTGTCGTGCTGGCAGCGCTCGGCGCGGCGGTGCTGGTGCTCTTGCTCTTCGCTCTTCTCATCGTGACGCTCCGCGCGGCCGCGCGCTCGGCCCGCATGACCGAACCCCTGTCCTATCACCTCAGCCAGCTCGGCAACCGGGTGCAGACGCTCTCGGACGGGCAGGAGCGGCTCGCGGGCGGCCTTACCCATGTTTCCGAGGCACAGGTCGCCTCGCAGACCCGGGTGCTCCAGCTCATGGAACAGCGTCTCGCCGATGTCACCCGTGGCATGAGCGAGAGCCTGCAGGGCTCGGCCACCCGCACGGCGCGCTCGCTCGGCGAATTGCAGCAGCGGCTGGAAACCATCGACAAGGCGCAGGCCAACATCGAGAAGCTTTCGGGCAACGTCCTCGGCCTGCAGGACATCCTGTCCAACAAGCAGACGCGCGGCGCCTTCGGCGAGATCCAGCTGAACGACATCGTCCGCAAGGCGATGCCACCCGACGCCTTCACCATGCAGGCGACGCTCTCGAACGGGCGGCGGGCGGACTGCCTTATCCATCTGCCGAACCCGCCGGGCCCGATCGTCATCGATTCGAAGTTCCCGCTCGAGGCCTACGAGATGTTGCGCCGGGCCGAGAACCAGTCGCAGCAGATCGAGGCACAACGCCATCTGCGCATCGCCGTGCGCAGTCACATCAAGGCAATCTCGGAAAGATACATCCTTGAGGGCGAGACGGCCGACGGCGCGCTCATGTTCTTGCCCTCCGAGGCGGTCTATGCCGAACTGCACGCGAACTTTCCCGAACTGGTGCGCGAGGGCTTCGATGCCCGCGTCTGGATCGTCTCGCCCACGACCTGCATGGCGACGCTGAACACGATGCGCGCGGTTCTCAAGGACGCGCGGATGCGCGAACAGGCGGGCGCGATCCGCGCCACGCTGCGCCTGCTTCACCGCGACGTGGAGCTCGTGGTCGAACGGGTCGATAAGCTCGCCACCCATTTCCACCAGGCGCGCGGCGATCTGGACGGCATCACCACCGCCGCTGACCGCGCCGGCAAGCGCGCCGCGAAGCTCGACAACTTCGACTTCGAGGTACTCGCGCCGGACGCCGAGGAACCGCGCGTCGTCCCGATCGCCAAGTCCTGAGCGCCCCGCCTCTCAGAGGTGGTCGATGAGGCGCATGTGATGGGCCGCATGCCCGGTCGCCTCGAGCCAGCGGGCGACGATGCGCGGATCGTGCGGTGCCCCTTGCACGCCCACCGGAAGCTCCCGCGCGAGGAGCGATGTCACCGCCTGCGCCACCGTGCCCGAGACGAGCCGCGCCATGGCCGAGCCGCGCACGTCGCCCGACGCATCAAGCGCCCAGGTCCGGTGCCAGACCGGGACGCCGTCGCGTTCGGCCTTGAGCGATACGCAGAGCACGACCCGGTCAGGCTCTCCGGGTGCCAGCGGATAGGTCGACCAGAGACGGTCCGAAAGCGCCTTCAGATCGGCATCCGACGGCCCGGCGGCCAGGTCCTCGAAGACATCTTGCCAGGCATCGGCCCATCCGAGCAGGCGGATCGTTCCGCGCACGAACTCCTTGATCCGCCATTCGGGAACGAAACCGTAGTCGGCGAGATAGGGCAGGGAATCGCGGTTCGGATAGACCTCGAAGGTCTCCGGCTGCCGCAGGGGTGCGGAATAGCTGGTGACCGCGTCCCAGGGATGGGCAACGCGAAACTCCGAAAAGTCGCGGATCGCCCGGGCCGGCGCCATCAGCGCCCGGAGCACGCCCAGCGGGGACCAGGAGAACTTGTAGCGAAAGGCGTTGGGCTCAGCCGGCAAGCCGCCGCAATAGGAGGTGAAGCTGAGCGTGTTGCCCGGGGCGAAGACCGGCGCGCGCCGGTAGGCATCGACAAGGTCATGCGCCATCAGATGGTCGATCCCAGGGTCGAGCCCGACCTCGCCCACGACCGACACGCCGGCTTTCCGCGCCGCGTCGTCGAGCAACCGAAGCTCCGGCGTCAGATAGCTCGACGAGACGAAATGAACGCCGTGGTGCACGCAGTGCCGGGCAAGCGCGGCATGCATGTCCGCCGGCAGCATCGACACGACGATATCGCCGCGCTGCGCGACATCGTCGAGCGCGCCGGGCTCCATGGCGCGGATGTCGGTCGCGATGTCGCCCACCGCGTCGATGGCCGGGCCAAGCGGCAGGTTCCAGACCGTGATCGGGTGGCCTGCCGCGATGAGCTGTCTGAGGCCGGGGATCGCCGACAGGCCGGTACCGCACCAGTGAATGCGCATCGCTCGCTCCTTGCCGTGGCTTGCCGCCCGGTTGCACCCAGAGATTGCGCCGCGGAGCGGCGGGCGGCAAGAGGGGCGTCAACAGGACATGCGCGCGAACGGCTTCGCGGCCGCCTCGACCCGCCGGCGCAGCGCCCCCTAGATGGCCCGATCGAACCTGCCGGCCCCGCTCGGCGGTTCGCCGCGCCAGAGCGACCGCCGGCGGCCGTGGTCCGGACGCTTGTCCTGGTCGGCGTCGCTGCGTGCGCGGGCATTCGCCTCGCCGTGACGAACGAGGGCGATTTCGCTCATGGGTTGCCTCCGTCAGGCCCAGCTCACATCGCCGAGGAAGATGTAGCCCGCCCCGTAGATCGTCTTGATCAGACGCGGGTTCCTCGGGTCCTCGCTAAGCTTCGTGCGCAGCCGCGAGATGCGCACGTCCATCGCGCGGTCGAAGCTGTCGCCAGCCGCGCCGCCGAGGCTCTCCTGCATCTGCGCGCGCGAGATGAGCCGGTTGGGACTTTCGAGAAAGAGCCGCAGCACCTCGCCCTCGGCATGCGAAAAGGGGCTTTCGCGGCCACCCGCATCGCAAAGCGAATAGCGGTCGAAATCCGCGGTCCAGCCGGCAAAGCGCGCGATGCTCCCGCCCCGGTCGGTGCCGGCACGGCCGCGGCGCAGGCGGGCGCGAATGCGCGCCACCACTTCCGCGGGGTCGAACGGCTTGATGATGTAATCGTCGGCGCCAAGCTCTAGCCCCGTGACCCGATCCTGCACCTGAGCGCGGCCCGAGATGATGATGATCGCCGCCCCGCTTTCCAGCGCCAGACGGTGCACGACCGCAAGCCCGTCGCGGTCGGGCAGGCCGAGGTCGACAAGACAGACCTCGGGCGCGCGCCGCTTGAGCCCGGCCTCGAACTCGGATGCACGCGCATAGCAGGCGGTGCTGAACCCTGCATCCTCCAGCGCATCGGCGAGCATCCGGCGGATGTCCGGCTCGTCGTCGAGGATCGCGACATGCGTGCGGGGGCCAGGTTGGGTCATTCGGTCTGGGTCATTCGGTCTGGGTCATGAGGGGTCCTTCAGGGCGAGGAATGCCGAAAGCTCGGTCATGGTGAAGGGCTTGGTAAGCACCGGGATAACCCCCGCGCTGTCGCGCAGCCTATCGCCGCGCGGCAGCGATGTCATGAGCCGACAGATCGCCGGGTGGTTTCGGGCGTCGAGCAGGCGCGCGAGATCGACGCCGGTGATCGTCCCGGGCAGACTGACGTCGGAGAGCACGATCTCGATTCCCGGCAGATCGACGAGTCCGAGCGCCTCGTCGGCACTTGCCGCCTCGATCACCTTGTGTCCGAGCGCGCGCAGCATCTCGCGCACCTCCTCGCGGATCTCGGCGCTGTCCTCCACCAGCAGAACCAGCCCCGGTTCGCGGGCCACGTCGGGTGCCCGCCGCAGCGGCAGGCGGATCGAGACCAGCGCCCCGCCCTCGGCGCGATTGGCGAGCTTGACCGTGCCTCCGGCCAGCTTCGTCTGGTCGTAGACCATGCTGAGACCGAGGCCCGAGCCTTCGCCGCCCTTGGTGGTGAAGAACGGGTTCAGCCCGTTCACCAGCGCCTCCGGGGTGAAGCCCGGGCCGGTGTCGCCGACCGAGATCTCCAGCCAGGTATCACGCACCTGGCGCGAGGCGAGCGTGATCCGACCGGGCGCGGCGCCGATCGCATCGCGGGCGTTCAGAACGAGGTTCAGGAGGCTGTCGATGAGCGCCCCCGGATCGATCAGAAGCGTGCCGAGCCTCTCGTCCCCGAGAATGTCGAGCGCGACGCCCTGCGGCAGCGACGGTTCCGTCATGATCCGCAGTTCGCCAAGAAGCGCCTCGAGATCGGTCGGCACGAGGCGGATCTCGCGCCGGCCGGAAATCGCCGCGATCCGGTCGAGCAGGACGCCGCCGCGCCGCGCCGCGGCCAATGTCGCCCGCGCAAGTTCGCCGACCTCGCCGGGCAGCCCCTCCATCCGCTCGAGCCGCCCCTGCAGCCCGAGGATGATCGTCAGCAGATTGGCGAAATCATGCGCGAGACCCGAAGTCAGCTGTGCCGCAAGCTCGCGCTTGGCCCCCTGCGACAGCGCCGCGCGCGACTGCGCTTCCTCGGTGACGTCCATCGAAAGGATGTAGACGCCCTGCGGTTCGTTGCCACGCCCGCGGTCCGGTGTAAGCGCGATGCGCACGCGCCGGCCAGAGGGGTCATGGGTGATCTCGAACACGGTCGCGGCTCCGGCAAGCGCCCGCCGCAGGCTCGGCTCGATCTTGGCATGGACCTCGGCTCCAAGCGCCTCTTCGACCGGGCGCCCGACGATGTCCGAGAGGCTTCCGGGCATCACCGAGGACAGCCGGCGGTTGGAATAGGTGTAGATCAGGTCCGGGCCCACATGGGCGATATGGGCCGGCATCATCTCGGTGACGAGCCGGGTCCGTCCCTCCATCTCGGTCAGTTCGCGTTTGGCCTCCTCCAGCGCTGCGTTGGTGGAGGCGAGCGCGCGGTTGGCCTGGGCGAGCCGCTCGGCATGGGCAAGCAGCTCTTCGGAAAGTTCCTTCGATCGGCTTCGAAGCAGCGCCTCTTGCCGCTTGATTTCGGTGATGTCGGTGTAGACCGTGACCCAGCCGCCCTGAGGCAGCGGCGAGCCCTCGACGGAAATCGTGCGTCCGTTGGCGCGCCGCCGCTCCATGTAGTGCGGCTGGAACGCGCGCGCCTGTTCGACCCGCACCGCGACCGCCGCCTCTGAATCCGTGATGGCGCCGTATTCGCCGCGCAGCACCAGATACCGGATCGTATCTTCGAAGGTCGTCCCCGGTTCGGTCAGCTTGTCGGGCAGGTCGAACATGACCTGATACTGGCGGTTGCTCACCGCGAGCTTCAGGTCGCGGTCGAAGATCGACAGCGCCTGCTGGATCAGATTGAGCCCGGCCTGGGTCAGCTTGGCGCGGGCGTCACGATATTCCATGCGCCCTCCCTTGTCGCGGCGCGGTCCTGGCGGGTGCCGGTCGCCCTCTGCGCCTCCGCCGCCCCATTCGCTACCATTGCCGGGCGACGGGCAGGAAGCCCCTTCGCGCCGAAGTTACAATTCGTAAGAATTGCGCAAAAGTCAGGCAAAGTTTCGGCCCCAGCAATGGCGCACTACCGTCAGCGAGCGATCGACGACGGCAAGAGCGAGCCGCAAAAGCGGCCGGGGGAGGATCAGATTGGCAGAAACGGCCGCGACGAGGGAGGCATTGCAGTCGATTCCTGCGCTTCTGGCCCGTAACGCCGCGGTCTGGGGCGGACTGCCGGCGTTCCGTGAAAAGGAATTCGGCATCTGGCAAGGCTGGACCTGGGCGGAGACGCTGGACGAGGTCCGCAACCTCGCCATGGGCTTTCTGACGCAGGGTATCGAACGCGGCGATCACGTGGCCATCATCGGGCGCAACCGCCCCGCGCTCTACTGGTCGATGGTGGCCGCGCAGATGTGCGGCGCGGTTCCCGTGCCGCTCTACCAGGACGCGGTCGCCGAGGAGATGGCCTATGTGCTCGACCATTGCGGCGCACGGTTCGTCGTCTGCGGCGATCAGGAACAGGTCGACAAGGTCATCGAAGTGCAGAGCCAGGTGAAGGGCATTCACCACATCGCCTATCTCGACCGTCGCGGCATGCGCAAATACGATCACGCGCGGATGAACGCGCTGGCCGATATCATCGCCGAGGGCAAGGCAGCGCATCACCGCGTCGGCGCCGAGCTTGACAGGCGCGTGGCCGAGCTCGACTTCGACAGCACCTGCGTGATGCTCTACACATCGGGCACCACCGGGCGGCCGAAGGGCGTGGTGCTCTCGAACCGCAACATCATCGAGACCTCGAAGAATTCCTCCGCGTTCGACCGCCTTGGCCGCAACGAGGAGGTGCTGGCCTATCTGCCGATGGCATGGGTCGGGGACTTCATCTTTTCCATCGGGCAGGCCTTCTGGGCCGGGTTCACCGTCAACTGCCCGGAAAATGCCACCACGATGATGACCGACCTGCGCGAGATCGGGCCGACCTACTTCTTCGCCCCGCCGCGCGTCTTCGAAGGCCAGCTTACCAATGTCATGATCCGGATGGAGGACGCGGGCGCCCTGAAGAAGCGCATGTTCGACCACTTCATGGCCGTGGCGCGCCGGGTCGGGCCGGCCATTCTCGACGGCAAGCCGGTTTCCGGCGGCGACCGCCTGCGCTACTGGCTCGGCAACCTTCTCGTCTACGGACCGCTCAAGAACACGCTCGGCTTCTCGCGCGTGCGTGTCGGCTATACCGCCGGCGAGGCGATCGGGCCCGAGATCTTCGATTTCTACCGCTCGCTCGGCATCAACCTGAAGCAGCTCTACGGCCAGACCGAGGCGTCGGTCTTCATCACCCAGCAGCCCGACGGCGAGGTCCGCTCCGATACCGTGGGCGTGCCCTCGCCCGGTGTCGAGGTGAAGATCGCCGACAGCGGCGAGGTCTTCTACCGCTCGCCGGGCACCTTCGTGGAATACTACAAGAACCCCGAGAGCACCGCCTCGACCAAGGATGCCGAGGGCTGGGTTGCCACGGGGGATGCCGGGTTCTTCGAGGAAGGCACCGGGCATCTGCGCATCATCGACCGCGCCAAGGATGTGGGCAAGATGGCCGACGGCAGGCTCTTCGCGCCGAAATACATCGAGAACAAGCTGAAGTTCTACCCCAACATCCTCGAGGCCGTGGTCTTTGGCGCCGGCCGCGAGATGTGCACCGCCTTCATCAACATCGACCTGACCGCGGTCGGCAACTGGGCCGAGCGAAACAACATCGCCTATGCCTCCTACCAGGAGCTTGCCGGTCATCCGAAGGTTTACGAGATGATCCAGTCCCATGTCGAAGAGGTGAACCGCTCGGTCGCGGACGACCCGATGCTGTCGGGCTGCCAGGTCCACCGCTTCCTGATCCTGCACAAGGAACTGGATGCCGACGATGGCGAACTGACCCGCACCCGCAAGGTCCGCCGCAACATCATCGCCGAGAAATTCGCCGACCTGATCGACGCGCTCTATGGCGGCAAGGACCGGATCTACACCGAGACCGAAGTCACCTACGAGGACGGTCGCAAGGGCAAGATCAAGGCGACGCTGGAACTGCGCGACGCCAGGGTGGCACCGGGACAGCACAGGATGGCGGCGGAATGAGCGACGGGACGCCGCAGGGCTACACCACCGAGGACGGTCGCCGGATCGGCGGCGTGCTGATGGAGATGAAGAACATCACGCTCCGCTTCGGCGGCGTGAAGGCGATCACCGACATCTCCTTCGACATCCGCGAGGGCGAGATCCGCGCCATCATCGGGCCGAACGGCGCCGGCAAGTCCTCGATGCTGAACGTGATATCGGGCTTCTACGTGCCGCAGGAAGGCGAGGTCTGGTTTCGCGGCCGCCGCCGCGGGCCGATGAAACCCTATCAGGTCGCCCGCCTCGGCATCGCCCGCACCTTCCAGAACATCGCCCTCTTCGACGGCATGAGCGTGCTCGACAACATCATGACCGGACGGCTGACGATGATGAAGTCGGGTCTTCTGTCGCAGGCCATGTGGTGGGGCGGGGCGCAGCGCGAGGAAACCCTGCATCGCGAGAAGGTCGAGAAGATCGTCGATTTCCTCGAGATACAGAACATCCGCAAGACCCCGGTCGGCCGGCTGCCCTACGGGCTTAAGAAGCGCGTCGAGCTGGCGCGCGCGCTGGCGGCGGAACCGCGGCTCCTCTTGCTCGACGAACCCATGGCGGGCATGAACGTCGAGGAAAAGGAGGACATGTCGCGTTTCATCCTCGACGTGAACGACGAGTTCGGCACCACGATCGCGCTGATCGAACACGACATGGGCGTGGTCATGGACCTCTCCGACCGCGTGGTCGTCATGGACTACGGCAAGAAGATCGGTGACGGCACGCCCGACGAGGTGCGCAACAACCAGGAGGTCATCGACGCCTATCTGGGGGTCGCACATGACTGAGCGCTTTGACCTCACACCCGCCAGCCCCGAGACGGAGGCCCGCGATGCCTGACCAGGTTCTCTACGCGATGGAGGCGGGACTGAACGGCCTGATGGCCGGCGTCATGTATGCGCTCGTGGCGCTCGGCTTCGTGCTCATCTTCAAGGCGTCGGGCATCTTCAACTATGCGCAGGGCGTGCTCGCGCTCTTCGCGGCGCTGACGCTTGTCGGCTTCCAGGACGGGCAGATCCCCTTCGCGCATCTGATCAACGCCATCTTCGGCACCGAACTGCACAATTTCGGCTGGACCCTGCCGGCCTTCGTGGCGATCGTGCTTGCCGCCGCCGTGATGGTCCTGCTGGCCATGGTGATCGAGCGCTACGTGCTCAAGCATCTGGTGAACCAGCCGCCGATCATCCTCTTCATGGCAACCATCGGCATGGCCTATTTCCTCGAAGGCCTTGGCGACATCATGTGGGGCGCCGATATCAAGAAGCTCGATGTCGGCATTCCCCAGGGCATCAACGACACGATCGAAAGCGTGACCGACAGCCTGCTCGGCTACGGCTTCTTCATCGACAACCTCGATATCGTGGCCTCGGTCGTGGCCGCCCTTCTGGTGATCTCGCTCACGCTCTTCTCGCAGTATTCCAAGCAGGGCAGGGCGCTGCGTGCCGTTGCCGACGATCATCAGGCCGCGCTCTCGGTCGGGATCTCGCTGCGCTTCATCTGGGTGCTGGTCTGGTCGATCGCCGGCTTCGTCGCGCTCGTCGCCGGGATCATGTGGGGCTCCAAGTCCGGCGTCCAGTTCTCGCTCTCTCTCATCGCGCTGAAGGCGTTGCCGGTGCTGATGCTGGGCGGGTTCACCTCGATCCCCGGCGCCATCGTCGGCGGCCTCATCATCGGCATGGGCGAGAAGCTCTTCGAATTCTTCGTCGGCCCGATGATCGGCGGAGCCACAGAAAACTGGTTCGCCTACGTCTTGGCCCTTCTCTTCCTCGTGTTCCGTCCGCAAGGTCTCTTCGGCGAAAGGATCATCGAAAGGGTATGACCATGCCGAAACTGATTGCCATCCTGAATGTTGTCGCCTGGGCCGGATTCTGGGCCTTCGGCTATATCGCGCTGACGAGCGACGGGGGCGGCGCGAACCTCGCCGTCGCCGTGATCCTGGCGGCGCTCGGCGCCGCCGTGGGTATCGTCGCCTGGCTCTGGCTCGTGCGCTATTCCGAGGCGACGGGCAATGCGCGCCGTTCCAACCAGGTCCTGCGCGAACATCATCGCATGCCGGAGGGCGAGGCATGACCCACCGTTCCCGTATCGGCGTCCTCTGCATCGATTGCAGGACCGACGACCTGACCGAGGCCGTGGGCTTCTGGTCGGCAATGCTGGGGATGGAGGGCGAGATCGACGAAAGCGGCAGATACGCGGCCTTTGACGGCCACACGGGGTTCCCGCGCGTTCTCCTCCAGGCCGTGGATCACGAGCCGCGCGTGCATCTGGATATCGAGACCGATGATCGCGAGGCCGAGTGCGAAAGGCTGAAGGCGCTGGGCGCCAGGGAAGTGGCGCGGATCAAGACCTGGATCGTGCTGGAGGCGCCGACCGGGCACCGGTTCTGCCTCGTGCGTCCGCAGGGCGACGACTTTCCGGGCAATGCGAAGGAGTTCGGTTGATGCTTTACCGCGAGGCAGGCGACTTCAAGACCACCTATGCCGCCGACAGCCAGACCTTCCCGATCCGCTTCGACCGGTTCGCCTACTGGTCGCTCCTGGTCGTGGCGTTCCTCGTGGTGCCGTTCGTCATCAACGACTATTGGGCCAATGCCGTCTTCGTGCCCTTCCTGATCTATGCGATCGCGGCGCTCGGGCTGAACATCCTCACGGGCTATTGCGGCCAGGTCTCGCTTGGCACCGGCGGCTTCATGGCAGTGGGCGCCTATGCCTGCTACAAGCTGATGACGGCCTTCCCCGAGGTCTCGATCCTGATCCACGTGCTGCTCGCCGGCGGCGTGACGGCCGCCGTCGGCGTCGTCTTCGGCCTGCCCTCGCTCAGGATCAAGGGCTTCTATCTGGCCGTGGCCACGCTGGCCGCGCAGTTCTTCCTCGTCTGGCTCTTCAACAAGGTGCCGTGGTTCTACAACTATTCGGCCTCGGGCCAGATCTCGGCGCCCGAACGCTCGGTCCTCGGCCATGCCGTCACGGGGGCGCAGACCACCGCCCCGGCCAAGTATCTGTTCTGCCTCGCGATCCTGTTCGCGCTGGCCTGGCTTGCCCGGAACCTCACGCGCGGAACCGTGGGCCGCAAGTGGATGGCCATCCGCGACATGGACATCGCCGCCGAGATCATCGGGGTGAACCCGCTGACGACCAAGCTGTCGGCCTTTGCCATCTCGTCCTTCTACATCGGGGTCGCGGGCGCGCTCTTCTTCTCGGTCTACCTCGGAGCGGTCGAAGTGGGCGAGGCCTTCGGCATCCAGAAGTCCTTCCTCATCCTCTTCATGATCATCATCGGCGGCCTCGGCTCGATCTTCGGCAGTTTTGCCGGGGCGGCCTTCATGGTGCTCCTGCCCGTCTTCCTGAAGAACGTCCTCGTCGGCCATCTCGGCTGGGCGACCGATCTTGCCGCGCATGTCGAACTGATGATCGTCGGCGCGCTGATCGTCATCTTCCTGATCGCCGAGCCGCACGGAATGGCGCAGCTCTGGCGCCTCGCGAAAGAGAAACTCAGGCTCTGGCCCTTCCCGCACTAGGCGGGGCCGCCCAACCACAAGACCGGCGCGACGGCCGGCGGAAAACTGAAACCCTTGGGAGGAGACCCAGATGAACAAGACCCTGACAGCCCTTGCACTGGTGCTGGCCACGGCCACGCCGGCACTTGCCGACCTCGTCGTGCCGAGCCTCAGCTACCGGACCGGCCCCTATGCCCCGAACGGCATTCCATACGCCGATGGCTTCGCCGACTATTTCACCATGCTCAACGAACGCGATGGCGGCATCGGCGGCGAGATCGTCCAGGTTCCGGAATGCGAAACCGCCTACAACACCGAGAAGGGCGTCGAATGCTATGAATCGACCAAGGGGTCGGGCGCCCTGGTCTACAACCCGCTCTCGACCGGGATCACCTACCAGCTGATCCCGAAGGTGACGGCGGACGGCATCACGCTTTACACGCCGGGCTATGGCCGGACCTCGGCCGCCAACGGCAAGGTCTTCGCCAACGTCTTCAACTATCCGGCGAACTACTGGGATGGTGCCTCGATCATCATCAAGGACATCCTCGGCCATGAGGGCGGCAGCCTCGAGGGCAAGAAGATCGCGCTCGTCTACCACAACTCCGCCTATGGCAAGGAGCCGATCCGCACCCTGCAGGAACTGGCCAAGAAGGACGGGTTCGAACTGATCGAGATCCCGGTCGATCATCCGGGCCAGGAGCAGAAGTCGCAGTGGCTGCAGATCCGTCGCGACAAGCCGGACTACGTGATCATGTACGGTTGGGGCGTGATGAACGCCGTCGCCATCCAGGAAGCGGTGAACATCAAGTATCCGATGGACCACTTCTACGGCATCTGGTGGTCGGGCTCGGAAAACGACGTGACCCCCGCCGGTGAGGGCGCCAACGGCTACAAGTCGATCAGCTTCCACGGCACCGGCTCCGACTATCCCGTCTACGCCGACCTGAAAAAGTATGTCTACGATGCCGGCAAGGCGGCAGGTGACGGCACGAACCCGGGCAACGTCCTCTACTCGCGCGGGATGTATGCGGCGATGATCATCTCCGAGGCGATCCGCACCGCGCAGGCGGCCACCGGCCATGCGGCCGTGAACGCAGCCGAAGTCCGCGACGGCTTCGAGAGCCTCGACCTGACCGAGGCGCGCCTGACCGAGCTTGGCCTGCCGGGCTTCGCCCAGCCGATCAAGGCGACCTGCGCCGATCACGGCGGGCCGGGCACGGCGATGATCTTCCAGTGGGATGCGGCGGCCAAGAAATGGAACGCCGCCTCCGACTGGATCTCGGCCGACGCCGACGTGATCGACCCGCTGATCGCGGAGGATTCGGCGGCCTTCGCGGCCGAGAACAAGATCGCGGAGCGCTGCAACTAGGCGCCAATGCGAAGTCTTCCCCGGCCCGACAAGGGCCGGGGTCCACTGGATCCATCCGAACCGGGGCCATTCCCATGCTGGACGCCGCAAGGACCGAGACCCTGCTCGAGGTCAACAACATCGAGGTGATCTACAACCACGTGATCCTCGTCCTGAAGGGCGTGAGCCTTTCGGTCCCGAAGGGCGGCATCACCGCGCTTCTGGGTGGCAACGGCGCAGGCAAGACAACCACCCTCAAGGCGATTTCCAACCTTCTTCGCTCGGAGCGCGGCGAGGTCACCAAGGGCTCGATCGCCTATCGCGGGCAGATCGTGCAGGGTCTCGACCCGGCGGCGCTGGTGAAGATGGGTGTCATCCAGGTCATGGAGGGGCGCCACTGCTTCGAACACCTGACCGTCGAGGAGAACCTCCTGACCGGCGCCTATACCCGCACCGACGGCAAGGCCGCGATCCAGAGCGATCTGGAGATGGTCTACACCTACTTCCCGCGCCTGAAAGAGCGCCGCCGCAGCCAGGCGGGCTACACCTCGGGCGGCGAACAACAGATGGTTGCGATCGGCCGCGCGCTCATGTCGCGCCCCGAGATGATCCTGCTCGACGAACCCTCGATGGGCCTCGCCCCGCAACTGGTCGAGCAGATCTTCGAGATCGTGAAGGCGGTGAACGAGAAGGAAGGCCAGTCCTTCCTTCTGGCCGAGCAGAATACCAACGTCGCGCTGCGCTACGCGCACTACGGCTACATCCTCGAATCCGGCCGCGTGGTGATGGACGGCCCGGCCGCCGGCCTGCGCGAGAACCCCGACGTGAAGGAATTCTACCTCGGCATGTCGGACGAGGGGCGCAAGTCCTTCCGCGACGTGCGCTCGTACCGTCGGCGCAAGCGCTGGCTGGCATGATGAAGGACAGTGAAGTGAGCCATTTCGACAGCCTCGAAACCCGCTCGGCCGACGAACGCGCCTCGGCCCAGCTCCAGGCGCTGAACGCTCAGCTCGGACGGGTCGCCGCGGCACCCGGAGCCTGCCGCATCGACGGTGTTGCGCTGACCGATCTCGGCGCCCTCGCGCGTTTGCCGGTGCTGCGCAAGTCCGATCTGGTTGCGTGGCAGAAGCAGAGCCGGCCCTTCGGCGGCATCCCAGTCGCCAACCTTGCCCATGTC
Source organism: Albidovulum sp. (assembly GCA_020637635.1). Lineage (GTDB taxonomy): Bacteria > Pseudomonadota > Alphaproteobacteria > Rhodobacterales > Rhodobacteraceae > Albidovulum. The sequence goes on along the minus strand of JACKKB010000002.1, from coordinate 290,248 downwards.
TTCCAGTCTCCGGGTCCGATCTATGAACCCGGCGGCATTTCGCATGACTGGTGGCGGGTCGGGCGCTTCCTGCATGCCTGCGGCATCGGCCAAGGCGACATCGTGCAGAACTGCTTTGGCTATCACCTCACGCCCGCCGGCATGATCTTCGAGAACGGCGCCCGCGCCGTCGGCGCCGCCGTCCTTCCCGCAGGCACCGGCCAGACAGACCTGCAGGTCCGCGCCGCCGCCGACATCGGCACGACCGCCTATTGCGGCACGCCGGACTATCTCAAGGTGATCCTCGACCGAGCCGAGGAAATGGGCGAGACGCTTGCCATCACCCGCGCGGCCGTGGGCGCAGGTGCGCTCTTCCCCTCGCTGCGCCAGGAATATGCCGATCGCGGCATCGCCTGCCTGCAGTGCTATGCGACCGCCGACCTCGGCAACATCGCCTACGAGAGCAAGGCGATGGAGGGGATGATCGTCGATGAGGGTGTGATCGTCGAGATCGTGCGCCCCGGTACCGGCGATCCGGTGCCGGAGGGCGAGGTGGGCGAGGTCGTCGTGACGACGCTCAACCCCGATTACCCCCTGATCCGCTTCGCGACCGGCGATCTCTCGGCGGTGATGCCGGGGCAGTCGCCCTGCGGTCGCACCAATACACGGCTCGAGGGCTGGATGGGCCGCGCCGATCAGACGACCAAGATCAAGGGCATGTTCGTGCGCCCCGAACAGGTTGCCGACTTCGTCGCCCGCCACCCCGAAGTGACCCGCGCCCGCGTCGTCGCGACGCGCGAGGGCGAGATGGACGCGATGACGGTTCTCGTCGAGACCGAAGGCGGCGATGCCGCGGCGTACGAACGCTCGGTCGCCGAAGCGCTGAAGCTGCGCGGCCGGATCGAGATCGTGTCGCCGGGCGCGCTGCCGAACGACGGCAAGGTCATCGAGGACCAGCGCGTCTACCGTTAGGGGAGCACGGCGGCGGAATTCCCCCGCCTGCCGGGCCGGTGATGGGATAACACGACGCTTGCGGCTATGCTGCCCGCGTCATCAGGGAGGTCCCATGTCTCGTCTTGCATTCGCCCTTGCCGCGACCACGCTCGCCGCTGCGCTGCCGGTCACCGCAGCGGATACCGCACTTGTCGTCGGCAACGAGAACTACCGCCATGCCGCGAGCATTCGTGGCGCCGATGCGGCACCAGATGTCGCCGAAGCGCTGAAGGCCGCGGGTCTCTCGGTCATCGAGGACAGCGACCAGCCGAGCCAGGGGCTGCGCGGTCTTCTGCAGAGCTACTATGACGATGCGGCCGGACCCGGGCGCAGCGTCATCGTCCTGCTTGGCCATTTTGCCCATGCGGGCGGGGAAGCCTGGTTTCTCGGCACCGATGCCGACACCCCGGATCTGGCCGGGCTGGACGCCGTGGCATTGCCGCTTGCGACCGTGTTCACGATGGCGGCCGAGCGCCCCGGAGGTGCTTTGGTGATTCTCGGCAGCGAGGAGCGCCGGCTCGACCTCGGCCGCGGCGTGCTGCCCGGGATCGGGACGCCCGATGTGCCGCAGGGCGTGACCCTGGTCACGGGCGATGCGGCGGTCGCCGCCGCCTTCGCCGAGACGATCGGCGCCGGGCGCGGTCTCGGCCTGGCCGAGCTTCTGGCCGGCGCGCGCGATCTGCAGGTGAGCGGCTTTCTCGGAACCGATGTCTTCCTCGCCGCCGATGCTCCGGTGCCGCCCGGCCCGGCCAACGACATTGTCACCGAGGATGCGGTCTGGGAAGCCGCCCGCGCCGCCGGCAATCAGGCCGCCTACGAGGCCTATCTGCGCCGCTACCCCGATGGCCGCCATCAGGCCGAAGCGCGCCGTGCCATTGCCGAACTGAACGACCCGGTCGCCCGCGCCCGCGCGGGCGAGGACGCCTTGAACCTCAGCCGCGATCAGCGACGCCAGATCCAGCGCAACCTCTCGGTTCTCGACATCGACCCGCGCGGCATCGACGGGCTCTTCGGCCCGGGCTCGCGCAATGCCATCGCCGCCTGGCAACGGATGAACGGTTCCGAGGCGACCGGCTACATGACGCGTGACCAGATGGTGACACTCGGTGCGCAGGCCGAAAGGCGCGCGGCCGAGCTCGAGGCCGAAGCCGCCGCCCGCCAGGCCGATCTCGACCGGCAGGACCGGCTCTACTGGGAACAGACCGGCAGGGCGGGCGACGAACCGGGCCTGCGCGCCTATCTCAAGCGTTATCCCGACGGGCTTTTCGCGGAACTGGCGCAGGAGCGCCTGAATACCTTCGAGGACAAGCGCCGGCAGGAGGCCCAGGCCGCGGACCGCGCCTATTGGGACGCGGCCACGCGGACCAACACGGTCGCCGGCTATCGCGACTACATCGCCTCGTATCCGCGCGGCGCCTTCGTCGAAGAGGCGCAGTCGCGGATCGACGTGCTGAGCGAAAGCCAGAGCCAGCAGACCGAGACCAACGCCGCCGCCGCGGCCGAAGATGCGCTTGCTCTCAATCCGCCGATGAAGCGGCTCCTGGAACAGCGGCTCGACGCGCTCGGGCTGAAGCCCGGCAAGATCGACGGCGTCTTCGACGCCGATACCCGCCGCGCGATCCGGCGCTACCAGAAGACGCGCGGAATGAAGGTCACCGGCTACCTGAACCAGCAGACCGTCGCCCGTCTGCTCGTCGACTCGCTCTGATCCGGCTCAGCTCTCGCGCACATAGCTGCCGGGGGCGGGTCCAAGCACGGGAAAGCCGGCGGCGCCGCCGCCGGGCGGGCGGCCGGGCACGGTCGCGCCGCTGCCTGCGCGGCGGAGCCACTCCACCCACTCCGGCCACCAGCTCCCCTCGCGCGGGGCATGGGCCTCGCGCCAGCGATCGGGGCCGGTGTAGCGCGCGCCTGCCGCGCGGGTGCCGATCCGGAAGTGCCGGTGCGGATGCCCCGGCTCGCTCACCACGCCGCCGTTGTGGCCGCCGCTTGCCAGCACGAAGGTGAGCGCCCCATCGGTGAAAAGTGCGATCTTGTAGACCGACTGCCAGGGCGCGATATGGTCCTGCTCGGTGCCGACGACGAACAGCGGCACGCTGATGTCCTTCAGGGCGATCACCCGACCCTCGACCGCGAAGCGTCCCGCCGACAGGCGGTTTTCGAGAAACAGGCTGCGCAAATACTCCGAATGCATCCTGTAGGGCATCCGCGTGCTGTCGCGGTTCCAGGTGGTGATGTCCGAGGCCTCATCCTCTTCGCCGAGCATGTAGCGCCGCATGGCGCGGGTCCATATCAGGTCCTCGGACCTGAGTGCCCGGAAGGTGCCGGCCATCTGGTCGCTGTCGAGATAGCCACGGTCCCACATCATGTCCTCGAGAAGCGCCAGCTGGCTCCCGTCGATGAACAGCATGAGCTCGCCCGCCTCGCTGAAATCCGTCTGCGCCGCGAGAAATGTCGCCGACCCGAGACGGTTGTCGCCGTCGCGCGCCATGGCGGCCGCGGCGATGGCCAGGATGGTTCCGCCGAGGCAGTAGCCGCAGGCATGCACCTTCTGTCCCGGCACGATCGCGCTCACCGCATCGAGCGCGGCCATGATGCCCGAGCGGCGATAATCCTCGAGCGACGTCTCGCGCATCTCGGCTCCGGGATTGCGCCACGAGATCGCGAAGACGGTGAACCCCTGGCCGACCAGATGATTGATGAGCGAGTTCTCGGGCCTCAGGTCGAGGATGTAGTATTTCATGATCCAGGCCGGCACGATCAGGATCGGCTCGGCCTGCACCTCGTCCGTTTGAGGGGCGTATTGCAAGAGCTCGAGAAGTGCGTTGCGGAACACGACCTTGCCGGGCGTCACCGCCAGCGTCTCGCCCACGACAAAGGGGGTCTCGAAGGGCGGCCTGGTGCCGCTCAGTCCCGCCGCGACGTCGAGCGCGAACATCGAGACGCCGTTCATCAGGTTGGCGCCCCCCGTCGCACGGGTGGCGGCGACAACCTCGGGGTTGAGCGCGGCGAAGTTCGACGGCGCAACCGCGTCGAGCATCTGCCGCGCCATGAAGGCGACCCGGTCGATATCGCGCCGCTCGGCGCCCCGCACCGGCGCGGTCGCGGCCCCCCACCAGTCGTTCACCGCGAGGAAGCCCTGCGCGAACAGGTTGAACGGATAGCGTTGCCAGCCCGCATCGGCGAAACGATGATCGGTCGGACGCGGTGAGAAGGGGCCTTCGGCGTCGCGCGGGGCCTCTGACAGCGCAAACCTCGCCAGTTTCCACAGGTTGTGCTGCGCTCGCTCTGCCAGCTCGATCTGGCGACCGGGCGCGACGGCCAGATGCGCGGCCCAGCTGGCCCAGGCCTCCATCGCCGCATAGGGCGAAAGCCCGCCCGTCATCCGCGCCAGCATTGCCCGCGTGGCGCGCGTCAGTGTATCGGCGGTCTCGCCCCGATCAGGCCGACGCGCCGGAAGCTGTGGCGCCCGCCCGGGGTCCGGCAAGGTGAGGGCAGTCGGGCCGACGGATTTCCGGCCGGGATTCGGGCTGGCGCTGGGCGGCATGGTCACCTCGATCATCGCGCGGCCGAGGGGCCGCGGCACGATTCCATCCAGACTATCAGGTGGGTGTGGCACCGGCGTGTGGCAATGGCCGGGTGCGGAAAACACGAAGGCCGCCGGTTGCCCGGCGGCCTTCCGCATGTCGCCTGATCTGCGCTCAGCCCTGGCGGGCCTTGAAGCGGCGCTGGGTCTTGTTGATCACGTAGACCCGACCCTTGCGGCGCACCACCTGACAGTCGCGATGGCGCAACTTCAGCGAGCGGAGCGAGTTTCTGACCTTCATCGGCCTTCTCCTAGTCGCGGCGCGCGTCGCGCCTGTGAAAACAAAATGCCCCCGAAGCCGGGGGCGAATGGTGGGCGGTACTGGGATCGAACCAGTGGCCACTACGATGTCAACGTAGTGCTCTACCGCTGAGCTAACCGCCCGATCCGTCACCAGTTCCGCCGTCACCAAAGCATTGCTGCGCGGGCGGAACCGCGTCGGTCCCGCGGTCTATAAAAGGAGTCGTTCACGCTTTCAAGGGGCTTTGGCTGTGGATAACCATGCCCTATAGTCGCCGCCGGAGAATTGACCGATGAGCGTTGCGCCCTACACCCTGACGATGCCGAAGCGGCGCACGACCGGCGTTGTCGTCGCCTCGCCGCATAGCGGCCGGTACTACCCGGCCGACTTCCTGCGCGCCTCGGTTCTGGGAGAGCGGATGCTGCGATCGTCCGAGGACGCCTTCGTCGACGATCTGCTCGAAGGCGTTCCCGGTCTTGGCGCTCCGCTGCTGGCGGCGACCCATCCGCGCGCCTGGCTGGATCTGAACCGGGCCGCCGACGAACTCGATCCCGCGGTGATCGAGGGCGTGGCGATGAGCGCCCACAACCCGCGCATCTCCTCCGGTCTCGGCGTCATCCCCCGGGTCGTCGCGGGAGGTCGCGCGATCTACCGCGGCAAGGTCCCGAGTTCCGAGGCCGAGAGGCGGCTGCTCGCGGTCTGGCAACCCTATCACGAATGCCTCGGCCAGCTGATGCAGGAGGCCCGCGCGACATTCGGCATCGCCGTGCTGCTGGATATCCATTCGATGCCGCACGAAGCCATGGATTCGATCGCCGCTGCCGGCGCGCGGCGACCCGAGATCGTGCTCGGCGACCGCTACGGCGCATCGGCCGCGCCTGCCGTGGTCGAGAGCGTCGAGGCCGCGTTCGAGGCCGCGGGCCTGCGCACGCTGCGTAACGCGCCCTTCGCCGGCGCCTACGTGGCGCAGACCTACGGCCGCCCCTCGCGCGGGCAGCACGCCTTGCAGATCGAGATCGACCGTTCACTCTACATGAACGAGATCGAGATCCGGCCGAACGGCAACTTCGCCGCCTTCCGCGCGCTCCTGACCGGGATTCTCGCCGGGCTCATGGGCTTGGCCGAGGGCGGCGACCTGCCGCTCGTGGCTGAGTGAGCCACCCGCAGGCCGCCGGTTCCTCGGCCGTCAGCGCAGCGTCCGCCCCTTGACGATCGCCTGCGGCCCGAAGCGCGCGCGGATCGCATCGGTTGCGCGTTCGGCAACGGCGCGGCGCGCCGCCGCAGGGTCGAGCAGGTCCGGTGTCAGATCGGCTGCGGCCGCAGCACAGATATCCGAGAGACCGACGCCGACCAGCCGGAATGCACCCCGTTCCGGAACCTGCGAAAGCAGCGCCGCGGCCTCGCGGTAAAGCCGGTCGGCGATCTGGGTCGGCTCGCGCAGCGCGTGGCGCCGCGTGATCGTGCTGAAGTCGGCGCGCCTGAGTTTCAGCGTCACCGTGCGCCCGGCAAGGTCCTTGGCCTTGGCCCGGTCGGAGACCCGTTCCGCGAGCCGCCACACATGTCCGTCGAGAAGCTCCCGGTCGCTGATGTCTTCGTCGAACGTGGTCTCGGCCGAGATCGACTTCATCGGCTCATTCGGGTTCACGCGCCGCCGGTCCTCGCCCCGCGCCAGATGCCAGAGCCGCTCGCCGATCTGTCCGAACCGGTGCAGGAGATCCTTGCGCTCCCACCGCGCGAGGTCGTCGAAACTGCGGATCCCGGCCGCATCGAGCTGCGCCTGGGTCGCCGCGCCGACGCCCCAGATCATCCGCACCGGCTTGCCTTTCAGGAAAGCGGCGGTGGCGGCGCGCCCGATCACCGAGAACCCGCGCGGCTTGTCGAGATCCGACGCGATCTTGGCCAGGAACTTGTTGTGCGAGAGCCCGACCGAGCCGGTCAGGCCAAGCTCGGTCTCCATCCGCTTCTGAAGCCGCGCCAGCAATACCGCCGGGGCCGCGTGATGAAGCCGCGCAGTCCCCGCCAGATCGAGGAACGCCTCGTCGAGCGACAGAGGTTCGACGATCGGTGTCAGCGCATCCATCAAGGCGCGGATCTGGCGCGAGACCGCCGCATAATGGCTGCCGCGCGGCTTGATCACCACCGCTTCGGGGCAGAGCTTCAGCGCCTGGAACATCGGCATCGCCGAGCGGACGCCCTTGATCCGCGCGAGATAGCAGCAGGTCGAGACTACCCCGCGCCGGGCGCCACCCACGATCACCGGCCGGTCGCGCAGCGCCGGGTCGTCGCGCTTCTCGACGCTGGCATAGAAAGCGTCGCAATCCATATGCGCGACCGAGAGATCCAGAAGCTCGGGATCGCTGACGATGCGCGGCGAACGGCAGCCCGGGCAGCGTGTGCCGGTCTCGAAGATCGTCAGGCAATCGCGGCAAAGGGAAGGCATGCGTTGAGTATAGCCAACTGCGACAGGCGGCGGAATGGCGCGTTCTTCGCGCAGAAGGGCCGAGACAGGCGGCGAACGGCGCCGAATCGATTTCGGATCATGCGCCACCACGCGGTCGCCCGCGAGCCTTGCGACGGCGGCATCGACATGCTCGACCGGTCGCTCGGACACCGCAAGGCGGCTCGCCGCTGGCGCGCACCGGCCCGGTTCGCCCCGCTTGCCCGGCGTGGATTCCCGGTGCGGGCGGCGGGGTAGGGGCTTTTCACCGTTCCGGGCGCAGGGCATAGTCCGCTTGGCAGAGCAGCAGGAGAGACCCATGAATTTCGGCCAGGCCCTGGGCAGCTTCATCGGCGGCAACGGCGTGATCCTCGCGCTGGCTGTCTTCATCATCATCTGCGTGATGCTCGGCGTGCGGATCGTGCCGCAATCCGAAAAGCACGTGGTCGAGCGCTTCGGCCGGCTCCGGGCGGTGCTCGGCCCCGGCATCAACTTCATCGTTCCCTTTCTCGACCGTGTCGCGCACAAGATCTCGATCCTGGAACGCCAGCTTCCGAACGCGATGCAGGATGCGATCACCGCCGACAACGTGCTGGTGAAGGTCGAGACGAGCGTCTTCTACCGCATCACCGAGCCGGAAAAGACGGTCTACCGGATCCGCGACGTCGACGCGGCCATCGCGACGACGGTGGCCGGCATCGTGCGCAGCGAGATCGGCAAGATGGAGCTCGACCATGTGCAGTCGAACCGCGCACAGCTGATCGAGAAGGTCCGCGAGCAAGTCGCCGCGATGGTCGACGACTGGGGTATCGAGGTGACCCGCGCCGAGATCCTCGACGTCAATCTCGACGAGGCGACGCGCGCGGCGATGCTTCAGCAGCTGAACGCCGAACGCGCCCGCCGTGCCCAGGTGACCGAGGCCGAGGGCAAGAAGCGGGCGGTCGAGCTTTCCGCCGATGCACAGCTCTACGCCGCCGAACAGCAGGCCAAGGCCAAGCGGATCACCGCGGAGGCCGAGGCCTTTGCCACCTCGGTGATCGCCGAGGCGATCCAGAAGAACGGGCTCGAGGCGGCGCAGTATCAGATCGCGATGAAGCAGGTCGAGGCGCTGGTCGCCGTGGGTCAGGGTGCCGGCAAGCAGACGGTCATCCTGCCGGCGAACGTTCTTGAAGCCTTCGGCGATGCCTTCAAGCTCGTGAAGGGGCGCGGCTGATGCTCTGGCAACACTGGTGGGTCTGGATGATCGCCGGGGCCGTCCTCGGGATCCTCGAGGTGGTGATTCCGGGCTTCATCCTCCTCGGCTTCGCGATCGGCGCGGGGTTGACGGGGCTTCTGCTCTGGCTTGGCCTTCTCGGCGGATCGGTCGCGCTTCTGGTGCTGGTCTTCGCGATCCTGTCGCTGGCCGCCTGGCTTGCGCTTCGCCGGGTCGCCGGGGTGCGACGCGGTCAGGTGAAGCTCTGGGATCGCGACATCAACGACAACTGAGAAGCCGGCCCCGGGCGTCAGCCGTTGCGGCGGCGCGCCTGGGGCGAGACAAGCTCAGCGAGGATCGTTTCCACGGCGCCGACCGGATCTGGCGCGGCCCAGACAGGGCGACCCACCACGATGTGATCGGCGCCGCGCGATACCGCCTCGGCCGGCGTCGCCACGCGTTTCTGATCGCCGGGCGCGGCGCCGAAGGGGCGCACGCCGGGGGTCACGATCAGACGCCCCTCGGCTTCCGGCAAGGCGCGTATCTGCGCCGCCTCGTTGGGGCTGGCGATGACGCCGTCGGCCCCCGCCGCGAGCGCCCGGCGCGCGCGTTCGACCGCGATCTCGGCCACCGGGCCGGCCTGTATGAGGGCCGCGTCGAGGTCGGACCGGTCAAGCGATGTCAGCACCGTGACGGCGAGGATCTTCAGCCTCGAGCCGCCGGCCCCTTCTTTCGCGGCGCGCACCACATGCGGATCGCCGTGCACGGTCAGCAGATCCGGATCGAACCGGGCCAGCCCGCGGACCGCAGCCTCGACCGTCGCGCCGATGTCGAAGAGCTTCATGTCGAGAAAGATCCGCTTTCCGTGCTCCTGCTTGAGCTCGTTGGCAAGCCCGAGCCCGCCTCCGGTCAGCATTCCGAGCCCGATCTTGTAGAAACTCACACGGTCGCCGAGCGCCTCGGCAAGCGCGAGTCCGCTGACGGCGTCCGGCACGTCGAGCGCGACGATCAGCCGGTCATCGGCGGGTCGCGCATCGCTGTGGCGCGCATCGGCCGGGCGGTCATCGGCGGGGCGGCTGTCGATGGCGGGCATGGGCGTTCTCCTCGGGCTGGCGCCGGTTTCCGCCATGGGGCAGGATGTGTCAAGCCGCGATCGGGCGGCGGGACGGGGGCCGGGAATGCTGCTGCTTGAAACCTGTGTCGACAGCGTCGAGGGCGCGCTGGCCGCGGTCGCCGGCGGAACCGACCGCATCGAGCTTTGCAGCGCGCTCGAGGTCGGCGGGCTGACGCCCTCGCTTGGCCAGATGCGCGCCGCCGCGGCCTTGCCGGTGCCGGTCCACGCCCTGATCCGGTCGCGGGCAGGCGACTTCTGCTTCGGCCCGGACGAGGTTGCCGCGATGATCGTCGATATCGGCACGGCCCGCGATGCGGGACTTGCGGGCGTCGTGCTGGGGGCTGCGCTGGCAGATGGCCGGCTCGACCTTGCGGCCTTGGGTGCGATGCGCGCCGCGGCCGGGTCCATGAGCGTCACGCTTCACCGCGTCTTCGACCTGGTGCCCGATCCTGCGGCTGCGCTCGAAGGCGCCGTGACACTCGGCTTCGACCGCATCTTGACGTCCGGCGGCGCGCGGTCCGCCCCGGAGGGTGCTGAGGCGATTGCCCGGCTCGTCACCCGGGCCCGCGGCCGGATCGGCATTCTTCCCGCTGCCGGGCTGACCTCGGCCAACCTCGCCGACTTCCTCGGGCTTGTACCGGTCGGCGAGGTGCATTCCGCATGCGGTCGCGACGTGGCGATGGCGAGCCGGGCTGTCGAGATGGAGTTCTGCCACGCAACCCGGCTTGTCACCGATGTCGATGAAGTCCGGGCCATGCGAGCGATTCTGAGCGCCCGGAGCTGACCCGGCACCTGATCCGGCATCCTCGCCCGGCTCCGGCCAAGCCCGGTAGCCGCCGGCAGGGCCGCGGGCACATGCGTCTCTTGCCCCGAAAACCCGCTTGCGGGCCGACGCGCCGTCGGGCGGTCAGGCGGCGCGGCGGGTTTCGGACGCGAGGATCCGGGCCGCGAATGCGAGCCGGGCTGCCGCCATCAGGCGCTGCCGGAGCGGGGGTGCGCCCGGCGCGTCGAGAGGCGCCGAAACGCGCACCGTTGCCGCGATCACGCTGCCATCGGCTTCGGCTTCGAGGGCAACGATACCCTCTACCGTTCGCCCGGCGCGATGCAGGCGAACCCCGAGGATCCGCGCCGAAAGGATCCGCATGTCAGACCTGCGGGGTCTGCTTGAGGAAAAGCGACGGGCGGGCAGCGTCGCGCGGGCGCGCTTCGCTGCGCGCCGCCTGCGCCAGAGCCTCGAGCTGCGGCGGGACGGCGAAGAACCCGCGCCGAGAGATGCGGGCGAAAGTTCTGGCAGTCTGGATCAGAGCAGTCATGGTCGTTCCTCCGTTAACCTTGCCGTTCATTAAGAACGATTCTGCTTTCCAAGAGCTTTACGCGGTTGAAGAAGGCGCGCCGCCAATCTTGAAAACGCCGCTGCCCGTCGCCAGATTCTGCGCAAGACCCGGAGAGCCCGCGCCGCCAGGCGGGTGGGCAGGAGCCGGGGGCTTTGATAAGGAGATAGCCGATGAACATGGAAAAGTTCACGGAACGGTCGCGCGGGTTCCTTCAGGCCGCACAGACGATCGCGATTCGCGAAGGACAGCAACGGGTTCTGCCCGAGCACCTGCTGAAGGCTCTTCTGGACGATGATCAGGGGATGAGTGCCAATCTCATCCGCCGCGCCGGTGGCGAGCCCGACCGCGTCCAGGAAAACGTCGACCAGATGATTGCCAAGCTGCCGAAGGTCTCGGGTGGCGACGGCCAGGTCTATATCGATACGGCTCTGGTGCGCGTGCTCGACGAGGCCGAGAAGATTGCCGGCAAGGCCGGCGACAGCTTCGTGCCGGTCGAGCGCATCCTCATGGCGCTTGCGATGGTCAACACCAAGGCCAGGGACGCGCTCGCAGGCGGCGCGGTCACGGCGCAGGGCCTCAATTCCGCGATCAACGACATCCGCAAGGGCCGCACGGCTGACAGTGCCAGCGCCGAGGAAGGCTACGAGGCTCTGAAGAAATACGCACGTGACCTCACCGAGGCCGCCGAAGAGGGCAGGATCGACCCGATCATCGGCCGCGACGAGGAGATCCGTCGCGCAATGCAGGTGCTGTCGCGTCGCACCAAGAACAATCCGGTGCTGATCGGCGACCCCGGTGTCGGCAAGACGGCGATCGCCGAGGGTCTGGCATTGCGCATCGTCAACGGCGACGTGCCCGAGAGCCTGCGCAACAAGAAACTGATGGCACTCGACATGGGCGCGCTCATCGCCGGCGCGAAGTATCGCGGCGAATTCGAGGAGCGGCTGAAATCGGTGCTGAAGGAGATCGAGGCCGCCGCCGGCGAGATCATCCTCTTCATCGACGAGATGCACACGCTCGTGGGGGCCGGGAAATCCGACGGCGCGATGGATGCGGCGAACCTGATCAAGCCCGCGCTTGCCCGGGGCGAGCTGCACTGCATCGGCGCCACCACACTCGACGAATACCGCAAGTATGTCGAGAAGGACGCGGCCCTTGCCCGCCGCTTCCAGCCAGTTCTGATCGACGAGCCGACGGTCGAGGACACGATCTCGATCCTGCGCGGCATCAAGGAGAAGTACGAGCTGCACCATGGCGTGAAGATCTCGGATTCCGCGCTCGTCGCCGCGGCCACGCTCTCGAACCGCTACATCACCGACCGTTTCCTGCCTGACAAGGCGATCGACCTCGTCGACGAGGCCGCCAGCCGCCTGCGCATGGAAGTGGATTCGAAGCCCGAAGAGCTTGACGCGCTCGACCGCGAGATCCTGCAAAAGCAGATCGAGGCCGAGGCCCTGAAGAAGGAAGACGACGCGGCATCGAAGGACCGGCTCGGGACGCTCCTAAAGGAACTTTCCGACCTGCAGCAGCGCTCTGCCGAGCTGACCGCCCGCTGGCAGAGCGAGCGTGACCGGCTGAATTCGGCACGCGAGCTCAAGGAGCAGCTCGATCAGGCACGCAACGAGCTCGAGCATGCCAAGCGCGAGAGCAACCTCGCGCGCGCAGGCGAGCTGAGCTACGGCGTCATCCCGCAGCTTGAAAAGAAGCTTGCCGAGGCCGAGGCGGCCGAGGACGGGCTGCTGGTCGAGGAAGCCGTTCGGCCCGAACAGATCGCCGAGGTCGTGGAACGCTGGACCGGCATTCCGACCTCCAAGATGCTCGAGGGCGAGAAGGAGAAGCTCCTCAAGATGGAAGAGGAGCTCGGTCGGCGTGTCGTCGGGCAAGCGGCGGCGGTCGAGGCCGTCTCGCGCGCGGTGCGCCGGGCCCGGGCGGGCCTGCAGGACGAGAACCGGCCGCTCGGCTCTTTCCTCTTCCTCGGGCCGACCGGCGTCGGCAAGACCGAACTGACGAAGGCGCTGGCCGAATACCTCTTCGACGACGAACATGCGATGGTCCGCATCGACATGTCGGAGTTCATGGAGAAGCACTCCGTCGCCCGGCTGATCGGTGCCCCTCCGGGCTATGTCGGCTATGACGAGGGCGGTGTGCTGACCGAGGCGGTCCGTCGCCGGCCCTATCAGGTCGTGCTCTTCGATGAGGTCGAGAAGGCGCATCCCGATGTCTTCAACGTGCTGTTGCAGGTGCTTGACGACGGGCGGCTGACCGACGGGCAGGGTCATGTCGTCGATTTCAAGCAAACGCTGATCGTGCTGACCTCCAACCTCGGGTCGCAGGCGCTGAGCCAGTTGCCAGAGGGCGCGGACAGCGCGCAGGCGCGGCGCGACGTGATGGATGCGGTGCGCGCCCATTTCCGGCCGGAGTTCCTGAACCGGCTCGATGACATGATCGTGTTCCACCGCCTGAGCCGTGAGGACATGAGCGGCATCGTCGACATCCAGCTGCGCCGGCTTGCCGCGCGTCTGGAGCAGCGCAAGATCGCGCTCGATCTCGATGCGGAGGCGAGGAAGTGGCTGGCCGATGCGGGCTACGATCCGGTCTATGGCGCGCGGCCCCTCAAGCGGGTGATCCAGCGCGACCTGCAGGATCCGCTGGCCGAGATGCTTCTGGCCGGCGAGATCCTCGACGGCGATACCGTAGAGGTGCGGGCCGGGGTCGAAGGCCTCCGCGTCGGGGAAAGGGTGCTCTCGTCCAACCGTCCGCGCCCGGGCGATGCCGTCGTCCACTGAGTCACCGACGGACCACGCGCCGCCTCGGAAATCCGAAGACCAGGAAGGCCCCGCCACGGCGGGGCCTTTGACCGCCGGCATGTCGCGGGGCGGGCAGGGATGGTGTTACAGGCGGAAAACGCAGCTGTGATCCGGCTTTATTGGCGCCATGACTCCGGATGGGCTAAATTCCCATCAATTGGAGAAGAGGTTTTCGATGCGCCGCCAGTCACCTGCCGATCTGCAATGGTCGGATGTCACCCCGAAGTCGTTTTTCCTGAATCGTCGGGCTCTGATTGCCGGAGCTGCGGGCATGGCGATCGCCGTGCCCGCCGCGGCAAAGCTCGACTATGTCACGTCCCCCCTGTCGACCGACGAGAAGCCGAACAGCCTCGAGGACATCACCAGCTACAACAACTTCTATGAGTTCGGCACCGGCAAGGGTGATCCCTCTGCCTATGCGCCCGCTCTAACGACCGACCCCTGGTCGGTGAAGGTGGACGGGCTGGTGGGGCGGCCGGGCAGCTACGACCTTGCCGACCTGCTGTCTGGCATCCCGCTCGAAGAGCGGATCTACCGGTTCCGTTGCGTCGAGGCCTGGGCGATGGTGGTGCCCTGGATCGGGCTGCCCCTTGGCAAGATGCTGGAAAAGTTCGGGGTGCAGCCCGGGGCGAAATACGTGGCCTTCGAAACCCTGGTGCGTCCCGACGAGATGCGGGGCCAGAAAAGCCCGATCCTCGACTGGCCCTATCGCGAGGGGCTTCGCCTGGATGAGGCGATGCATCCGCTGACGATTCTCGCGACCGGCCTTTACGGCGAGGACCTGCCGAACCAGAACGGCGCCCCCCTGCGTCTTGTCGTGCCCTGGAAATACGGCTTCAAGTCGATCAAGTCGATCGTGCGGATCACGCTTTCCGACAGTCAGCCCGAAACCACGTGGAACATGTTGCAGCCGAGCGAATACGGCTTCTATGCCAATGTGAACCCCGAGGTCGACCACCCGCGCTGGAGCCAGGCGACCGAACGGCACATCGGTGCCGGCCTCTTTGCCGGACGCGAGCCGACGCGCATGTTCAATGGCTACGCCGATCAGGTCGCCGGGCTCTATTCCGGACAGGATCTGGCGCGGGACTTCTGATGCCCGGCGTCGATCGCATCAATGCGGGCCTGCGCAGGGTGCCGCCCTGGACGCTCTATGGCGCCGGCGCAGCGCTGCCGGTCTGGCTCTTCTGGGCGGCGACGACAGGCGGTCTTGGCGTCGATCCCGTGCGCGAGATCGAGCACACGCTCGGCCTGTGGAGCCTGAGGCTCATCGTCGCCGTCCTCTGCGTCACGCCGCTGCGCCGCTTCACGGGGCTGAACCTTCTGAGGTTCCGCCGCGCCATCGGGGTCACCGCCTTCGGCCTGGCCTTGCTGCATCTTCTCGCCTGGCTGGTGCTCGACATGGGGCTTTACTGGGCGCAGACGCTGGGTGACATCGCCAAGCGGCCCTACATCACCGTCGGCATGGCTGCCTTCCTCATGATGCTGCCGCTCGCGCTCAGCTCCAACGACTGGTCGGTGCGCCGACTTGGCGGAGCCCGTTGGCGTGCGCTGCACCGGCTGACCTA
>JACKKB010000002.1:0-270000 GCA_020637635.1 Albidovulum sp. | reverse complement strand
ATACCACCCTTGTTCTGCTTGATGTCTAACCGCGGTCCGTTATCCGGATCCGGGACCCTGTGTGGTGGGTAGTTTGACTGGGGCGGTCGCCTCCCAAACAGTAACGGAGGCGCGCGAAGGTTGGCTCAGAGCGGTCGGAAATCGCTCGTTGAGTGCAATGGCAGAAGCCAGCCTGACTGCGAGACTGACAAGTCGAGCAGAGTCGAAAGACGGCCATAGTGATCCGGTGGTCCCGAGTGGAAGGGCCATCGCTCAACGGATAAAAGGTACGCCGGGGATAACAGGCTGATGGTGCCCAAGAGTCCATATCGACGGCACCGTTTGGCACCTCGATGTCGGCTCATCTCATCCTGGGGCTGGAGCAGGTCCCAAGGGTATGGCTGTTCGCCATTTAAAGAGGTACGTGAGCTGGGTTTAGAACGTCGTGAGACAGTTCGGTCCCTATCTGCCGTGGGTGTAGGATACTTGAGAGGAGTTGCCCCTAGTACGAGAGGACCGGGGTGAACGTTCCACTGGTGGACCAGTTGTCGTGCCAACGGCAGTGCTGGGTAGCTATGAACGGACAGGATAACCGCTGAAGGCATCTAAGCGGGAAGCCCCCCTCAAAACAAGGTATCCCTTGAGAGCCGTGGAAGACCACCACGTCGATAGGCCGGAGATGTAAGCGCTGCGAGGCGTTCAGTTGACCGGTACTAATTGCTCGATAGGCTTGATTTGATCCAGCAGAAGCCAGACTTCCCTGGACAAAGCGCTTGGACGTTGGTTGTTTCGTGTTTCTTTCTCGGTTTGGTGGTCATAGCACGAGCAAAACACCCGATCCCATCCCGAACTCGGCCGTTAAGTGCCGTCGCGCCAATGGTACTGCGTCTCAAGACGTGGGAGAGTAGGTCGCCGCCAAACCTAGTAAGAAACACAAGTGTCTCTCGATACGATGCGGCCCACGCAACTCTCGAATGTTCCGGGCCGGAATTGGCGCGGGGTGGAGCAGTCCGGTAGCTCGTCAGGCTCATAACCTGAAGGTCGCAGGTTCAAATCCTGCCCCCGCAACCAAAAATTCACAAGATATCAGCAAGTTAGAACCTGACGTAAACCGTCGGGTTATCGGCGTCCCACTCTACATCAACGCCACATCAACACGACACCAGAAAAACCGCAACAGGACGCATAAGCCCGCAGCCGCAGGCAGCGGCGGGCAACTCGCAGTTGCGCACCTCCTTGCTTCCGGCCATCATCGGCCCGTGGTTCCAGACGGTGAATTGACGACGACGGATTCTGCCCTTGACCGAACAGTCCAATGTGCCCGACAAGGCACAACACCAGGCATTGGTCGACCGCCTCACCCGCAAGGAAGTCGATGCCGCGATGCGGGAGTGCGATCAGTTGGGCCTTAAGGCCTTCCTCGCCGGCGGTGGCTTTGCAAGCCCGCAAGTCTGGGTCAGCGATGGTGGCAAGGAGCAGTCCTATCCGGCGAAGGCGACAGTCGCAGCCGCCTTGGGGCATCTACCCGATGGCTGCGCCCTCGCAGCGAAGGAGTTCTTCAACGGCTTCGGAGAGGCGCAATCCTTCGCCAGACTTGAGGCTCTGGGATACCGGATACTTCGCAAGGGAGCAGGGGGTGAGGATGACGCCTTCTCTCGCGACCGGATCGAGGCTGCGATGGACGCCTACGACCAGTTTCGCACGTCAGGTGCCCATGCCGATGCGTTCTCAAGCTTCGGAGAGCCAAAGGAATTTTGGGTGCGGTCGACCCGCCCGCGCCAGGACAAGCGCTTTCCGACGAAACCGATTGTCGGATACCTTCTGGGCAAGGCGGCGAGCACATTCAATGGCGGGTGGAGCCAACCAGGGGATGCGGCTGCAAGGCTGCATGCCGCGGGCTACGTCATCGTCGATCAGCATGACACGCCGTTGCCGCTTCCCGACCAACACACCCATCTGATGCGCGGGGCGGAACGCGCGCGGCTCGTCGCCCTGAACTACTTCATCGAGCCTGCTCGGGAAGCCGGGCTTTCTGCGGTTACGATCCGCGCCGGAGACCTGCATGACATGGCGGGCCTTGTGAAGAACTGGGCGAACGTCTGCCAGGCGCTGGAAGGCGAGATGTTCCAGAAGCTTGCCTCGGTACCGGCGCCTACACGGTCCGGGCCGGAACGCAGCACCACGACCGAATACACCTTCGTCCTGACCCAGGACGGGGCCGCGAAGGACAAGCCCATGCCGCACGCCGTTCATACTGCGACCACCAACCTGATCCTCTACGGACCTCCCGGCACCGGCAAGACCTACCAGACAGCGTGGGAGGCGGTTCGCATCTGTCTGGGCGACGCTGTTGTCGCTGATCTCTTTGGCGAAGAGAACCGATATCGGTTGATGGCAGAATACCGGCGCTTGATGTCCGAGGGCCGGATCGAGTTCGTGACCTTCCACCAATCGATGTCATACGAGGAATTTGTCGAGGGGCTGAGGCCCAGCGTCGATGGAGAGGAAGTTCCGGATAATGGCGCGGGCTTTCGTCTGGAGCCTGTTGCCGGAATTTTTCAGCGTATCGCGCGGCGCGCAGGGACAGGCGCCTTTGCGCGCGCCATGCCACAGGCCACGCCGAACACTGGCCGAGAGCCGATTTCGCTGGAGGGACGCAATGTCTTTCAGATGTCGCTCGGAAGCATGAGCGACAAATCCGGTGAGCAGGTCTTCGAGGAAAGCCTCGAAACAGGCATTGCCCTGTTCGGGTTCAATTCCGTCGATTGGACTGATCCGAAGTACGACAGCTTCGAGGAAATCGAGCGTCGACTGGAAACCGAACCTGGCTCTCAACCGAAGGAGCCGCGGATGCTCCATATGTTCCGCAATCAAGTTCAGGAAGGTGACTTATTCATCGTCTCGAAGGGCAAGTCACGCTTCAGGGCCATCGGGATTGTTTCGGGGCCCTATGAATATCAGCAGCGCTCGACCGGCTACAATCACCGGCGCGCGGTGAACTGGATCTGGTCCGATCCTGAAGGTCGGCCATGGCAGGAAATCCATGACTCGGAATTCGCGCGCGATACGATCTATTCTCTGAGCAAGGCCCGGCTGGATATTGCGGCCATTAAGCAGCTGTTGAACGCTGGAGTTCCGCTCGGGGCGTCAGAACCTGGCGACGAAACACCCTTCGTCTTGATCATCGATGAGATCAACCGTGCCAATATCTCGAAGGTTTTCGGGGAATTGATCACGCTCCTGGAACCGGACAAGCGGCTCGGGAGGCGCGACGAAATCCAGCTGACCTTGCCCTATTCGAAGAAGCGCTTCGGCGTGCCGCAGAACTTGCACATCATCGGCACCATGAACACGGCCGACCGCTCGATTGCGCTGCTGGACACCGCCCTGCGCCGTCGGTTCACCTTCAAGGAATTGATGCCGAACCCGGCGGTCCTGTCCCCGAATGTCGGCGGGATCAACCTGCAGAAACTGCTGACCACGATCAACGATCGCATCGAGTATCTCTTCGACCGCGAACACCAGATCGGGCACGCCTATTTCACTGGCTGCACATCGCTTGGGGCCGTCGAGGACGTCATGCGGCACAAGGTCATTCCCCTCCTGTCCGAATACTTCTACGAGGATTGGTCGAAGGTGGCTGCCGTTCTGGGCGATGGCCCGCAAGGCCCGTCCCGGTTTCTGGAAGCCCGCCGCCTGGCCGCGCCTCCCGGCATCGCCGCTGATGATTTCAGCGGTGAAAGACTGCGCTGGCGGGTGAAAGACCAGTTCGACTTCTCCGAGTTCGCCGCCTGATGCCCGCCTACTCCGTTCGCGAATGGGAGACTTTGCCCCATGGCGATGGGGAAGGATGCATTCCGCCGCCCCTGGCCCAGCGCCTTGTGGCACTGGCCAAGGCATCCTCCTTCGCCGGGCGCGGCGGCGGCGGCGTTCTGGAGGATCGCCGCCATGATCTGCGGGCGCGTGGGGTGGTTGGCGTTCTGGCGGTGCCGGGCTGCACACTGGAAATCCTGCCGAAGATCGACGTCGGCGAAAAGGAAGGCTCAGCGCAAGAGACGCGCGAAATCCGCAAGCGCCTCGTCCACATGCTTGCGGTGGCCCTCGACCTGAAGATCCAGACTGGACGCATGACCGACCTCGACTGGCAGCGCGAAACGCTGCTGGAAATCCTGATCCGCATCTTTTGCGACAAGCTGACCGAGGCGGTGCGCCGGGGCATGCCACGGCGCTATACCCTCCACGACGACGACCTGCCGACCTTGCGGGGATCGCTGGATATCCCGCGTCAGTTCACCCGACATCTTGCAAACCCGGGCCGCCTGGCGTGCCGCTATGACGAGTTGTCCGAGGATATCGCCCTCAACCGCATCATGAAGGCGACCATCGCGCATCTGGCGGGCATGTCGCGCAACGCGACGAATGTGCAGCGGCTGCGGGAACTGGCCTTCGTCTATGCCGATGTCGCAGAGGTGCAGGTCCCCGCCCTGCGGTGGGACGATGTTGTCATCGACCGCACGAACAGCGCGTGGCAGGAACTCTTTGGAATGGCGCAGCTGTTCCTGCGTAACCGATACCAGACCACCAGTGCCGGTTCAGGGCAGGGAGCGGCACTGCTGTTCGAGATGAATGCCCTGTTCGAGGAATACATAGGCCGTCTGGTAGCGCGGGCGCTGGCAGGGTCCGAATTCCGCGTGACCCTGCAGGGTGGCCGCCTGTTCTGTCTGACGTCGCTTGATGATGATCGGGCGGTGTTTCAGACCAAGCCCGACATCCTGATCTGGCGCGCTGGTCAGGTCGCCCATGTGATCGACACCAAGTGGAAACGCATTTCCGACCGGATCGACGATCCGAAACAGGGGGTCTCCCAGGCGGACGTCTATCAGATGATGGCCTATGCCCACCTCTACAAGGCCCCGCGGCTGACGCTGCTTTATCCCCACCATGCGGGACTGGGTGACGAAGAAGGGATCCGCGCGCGGTTCCGGGTGACGGGTCAGGAAACACTGCTGGAAACGGCGAGCTTCGACATCTCCACTGGCGCCGACCTTTTGGATCGCGTTCGTGGCCGGATCCTGACTGGCATCGAAGAAATGTCGCCCGCACTGCCGTGATGGCGAAGGGCACGCCCTGGCAGGTGCACAACTGTGCCCATCGGCGGGCGCGACAGATGAGGCCCCGCCGTGCCACCATGTCCCTGCAGCGAATCCCCTGCGGCTCTTTGACCTTGTGAAGCTGTGAACCGGGCCGGGCGCTGCCTTGCGGTCGAGGCGCCCTGCGCTTCCCGCGGGGACACCACCCGGCCCGGCTTTCACCCGCACGCCCTGGCCTGGTCCCGCAGCACCGCATAGTCGCTGAGCATGCGGACCAGCATCGCCCCCTCCGGCAGAGCCTCGACCTCCCTGGCCGCGCGGACCTGTTCGGCGGTGGTGTAGGTGACCACCGGCGGACAGGCCCCCGGCCCGCCGCTGTCAGAACCGCCCGCCGCGCAACCGCTCAGCGAGAGCATCGCGATCAGCGGGGCGGCGGCTGGCGGCTTCCAGCAAACCGCTCAGCGAGAGCATCGCGATCAGCGGGGCGGCGGCTGGCGGCTTCCAGCATCCGGCGGTGGACGGCATTACTTCTCTCCCGTGTTTCCAAGCGCTCGGCGGCACGGCCGGCGCGCTCGCCTGCCCGGCGCAGGTTCACCATGAACAGGAGGATCGCAGCACCGGCGAGGAGGATCCCCGCCGCCCTGCGCCCCCACGCCGATCCGGCGAACGCGGCACCCAGCCCGGCAATCACCGCCGCCCCCGCTTCCAGTCGTCGATGCGGGCATGGATGGTGACGGCGATGCCGGCGAGCGCCACGGCGATCAGCAGCCAGCGCAGGGTGTCGAGGTAAGGCACCAGCGGCTGGATGGCCCCCTGCGCCTCGGCGAGCACCTCCCGCGCGACCTCGACGCCGGCAGCCTGGATCACGGTTGCCGTCAGTCCGGCGCGCTCGCGGCCATAGCGGTCATAGTTCCACTGGATCACCTCTTCCCGGCGCTCATGTTCGAAATCGACGTCGATATCCGGCGGCTCGCCGCGTTCCTTACTGATGAACCGCTCAAAGATCAGGGCGATGCTCTCGGGCGGGACCTCGGTGATGCCCAGAAGATAGCAGACCACGGAATTCGCCGCCGAGCCGCGGCCCTGACAGAGGATGCCCTTCGATCTGGCAAACTGCACGATGTCATGTACGGTCTGGAAATAGGGCGCCTAGTCCACCTCGCGGATCAGAGTCAGCTCCTTCTCGACACGGTGGACGATCGTCGGCGGCGGGCCGGCAGGATAGCGTCCGTGCGCACCTGCATCTGGACCGCCATCGCGGCGCTTGCATCGCGGGGCAAGAAGCCCACATGAACGATTCTCGAACCCAGCCAGCACTTGTGCCAGCCAGGAGCCTGACATGAAGCGATCCCTGCCCGTTGACCTGTCGCTGGTCCTCTCGCTCGCCACAGTACTCGGCATGGCGATGGCCGTGGCCGGACGGTGGCCGGCGCACGAGATTCTTGGCGCCTTGCTGGCTCCGGGGCTGGCGCTGGTCTATCTGGCGGGCGGGTTTCCGACCGCCTGGCGCGCGGTTTCGGAACTGTGGCGCGAGCATGTTCTCGACATCGACCTCTTGATGATCGCCGCCGCCATCGCTGCGGCGGTGGTCGGCGCACCGTTCGAGGGCGCGGTGCTGCTGACGCTGTTCAGCATCTCCACCACGCTTGAGGAGCGGGCACTCGGCCGGGCGCGGCGGGCCATCGAGGCGTTGATGGCGCTGCGCCCCGAGACGGCGCTGCGCAGAACCGCGGGCGGCGCGGTCGAGGAAGTCGCCGCCGGGGAACTGGCCGTCGGCGACGTGGTGGTGCTGCGGCCCGGCGCACGGGTGCCGAGCGACGGCGTGGTTCTCACCGGGCGCGGCGGCATCGACGAGGCCAACATCACCGGCGAATCCATGCCCGTATCGAAGGAGGCGGGCGCACAGGTCTTCGAGGCTACGGTCAATCTCGACGGCGTGATGGACATGACCGTCACGAACACGGTCGGCGACAGCACCATCGCCCGCATGATCCGGCTGGTGACCGAGGCGCAGGCCGCCCGCGCCCCCTCCGAGCGGTTCAGCGAATGGTTCGGGCAGCGCTATACGGTCGCGGTCATGGCCGGGGCGGTGATCGCCTTCGCCGCCTTCTGGTGGATGGGCCGCGACTGGGAACAGGCGCTCTACCGGGCGGCAACGCTGCTGGTCGCGGCCAGCCCCTGCGCCATCGTCATCTCGGTCCCGGCCGCGATCCTGTCGGCGCTGTCGGCGGCGGCGCGCGGCGGCGTGCTCTTCAAGGGCGGGGCGGCGCTGGAAACCCTGGCGAGTGTCGAAACCTTCGCCTTCGACAAGACCGGAACGCTGACCACCGGCCGCGCGGCGGTGACGCGGGTGGTGGCGCTCGACGGCGACGAGGCCGGGTTCCTGTCGCTGCTGGCCGGGCTGGAGGCCGGGTCGGAACACCATATCGCTGCCGCCATCGCCCGCGAGGCCGGGGCGCGCGGGCTTGCGGCGGCGAAGGTCGTGGACGCAACGGCACGGCCCGGGTTCGGCATCCTCGGACGGGACGAGGACGGCCCCCTCTGGGCCGGCAACCCCTATCTGGCCGAGGAGATGGGCGCCCGGATCGACCATGCCGCGTTGCAGGTGCTGGCGGATACGGCGCAGACCGTAGTCTATCTGGGGCGCGGCCAGAGGGTCCTCGGCGCTGTCTGCGTCGCGGACGAGGCGAGGCCGAGTTCGGCCGCCGCCCTGGCCGCCCTGCGCCGCGGCGGGGTTCGCCGCATCGTTATGATGACCGGGGATCGTCGCCCGGTGGCGCTGCGGATCGGCGGCGAGCTGGGGCTTGTGCCTGACGAGATCCATGCCGGGATGCTGCCCGAGGACAAGGTGCGCCGGATTGCAGAGCTGACCCGAGACGGAAAGGTTGCCTTCGTCGGCGACGGCGTGAACGACGCGGCGGCGCTCGCCCGCGCCGATGTCGGCATCGCCATGGGTGCCGCCGGGTCGGAGGTCGCGCTTCAGGCGGCCGATGTGGCGCTGCTGTCCGAGGACATGGAGCGGCTGGCCGACGCGCACCGTCTATCGCGCCGTGCTTCCGCCGTCATCCGCCAGAATCTGGTCTTCGCCATCGGCGCGATGCTGGTGCTGGTCATCGGCGGCCTGTTCTTCGACCTGCCGCTACCCTTGGCGGTGATCGGCCACGAGGGCGGAACGGTGCTAGTCGTGCTGAACGGGCTCAGGCTCCTGTCCGACCCGATCCGCCGGCCGAAGCCGCGGGGCTGACGCGCCCCTGTCGCCGGTCGCCCAGACGTTGCCGGCGATGGCGACGCAGAGCGACGGCGGCGATCTGACGCGCCCCGAACCGGTGCGCGAGGCCGGATATCGGGCCGCCGAACAGGGCGCCGATTGCACGGGGTCGGATGCCCTCCGCCTCGCGCATCGAAACAGCGCGTCGAGGCGCAGGCGCGCCGCCAGGTCCCCGCCTGCCTGGAGAACATGGTATGCGAGAGGCTCTGCCCTCGTACCTCGACGCGGTGACGGTAGTCGCCGGAAGTCGCGACGGCACAATCCTCGAGCGCGAGGATCGAATGCGCCGTGCGTCGTTCATGGTCTCCTCGTCCTTGGAGGCCAGCAGATGTCAGATCATAGCTTTCGCCACTGTCCGATTTTCGGGGGGTAGCTCAATCTGGGAGTACAAATTGCAGATCGGCGGAGCTGGGAATCGGGACGGGAAGGGGCAATTAGGAGCATTGCAGGAACACGCAAGCCCAGGGAAGAGCTGTTCGGAAGTTACATGATCACAGGCACTGAAATCACGTGGTGCCGCTCGTCAGTGCAAAGGTGTGGCGCGCGATCATCCGTTCTTCGTCGGTAGGGATGACCAGGATCGGGAGGCGACTCGCAGGGGTGGAAATGCAGGTTGCGCCAGCGGCATTGGCAGCGGGGTCGATCTCGGCGCCAAGCCAGGCAAGGCGCGCGGCGATGCGGGCGCGGATCTCGGGCGAATGTTCGCCAATTCCGGCGGTGAACACGAAGGCGTCCAGCCCGCCGAGGGCCGCGGCCAACTGGCCGGCGTGGAGGCCGCAGCGA
Source organism: Albidovulum sp. (assembly GCA_020637635.1). Lineage (GTDB taxonomy): Bacteria > Pseudomonadota > Alphaproteobacteria > Rhodobacterales > Rhodobacteraceae > Albidovulum. Next base: position 260,880 of record JACKKB010000002.1, on the reverse strand, counting down.
TAGGCGAAATGCTCGATGGCAAGGGCGGCGCGCGGGTCGGGGCTGGTCAGAAGGTCGCGCATGTCGCTGGAGATGCCCGAAAGGCCCTTCAGCCCCGCCTCGCGATAGAGGAGGCGGGTGATCTCGGCCGGGGTCATGCCTTTTTCCTCGATCAGATGCAGCACCACGCCGGGGTCGAGCTGGCCGGGGCGGGTGCCCATCGGCAGGCCGTCAAGCGCGGTGAACCCCATCGTCGTCTCGACGCTGCGACCACCCTGCAAGGCGCACATCGAGGCGCCGCTGCCCAGATGGGCGACGATGACGCGGCCCTCGGCGATCTCGGGCGCGGTTTCGGACAGGGCCTGCGCGATGTATTCGTAGCTGAGGCCGTGAAAGCCGTAGCGGCGGATGCCTTCGTCGTAGAAGGCGCGCGGCAGGGCATAGCAGTTGACATGTTCGGCATGGTGGCGGTGGAATGCCGTGTCGAAACAGGCGACCTGCGGGGCGTCGGGCGCGATCGCCATGGCCAGGCGGATCGGCGCCAGATTGTTCGGCTGATGCAGGGGCGCCAGAGTCTGATAGCGGGAGAGCCGGTTCAGGATATCCTCGTCGATCAGCACGGCGCGGTCGAAATCCGGCCCTCCATGCACGACCCGGTGGCCGATGGCGCGCAGGGTGATGCCCTTGCGGGTCTTCAACCAGTCCCGCAGGACGCCAATTGCGGCTGGCAGGTCGGGGATTTCGGCGGCCTCATGGCTGCGGTCGATCAGCACGGCGCCTGCAGAATCGACGATCCTGAGCCGGGGCCTGACTCCGATCCCGTCGACCTGGCCGCGCACACGTCGCTGCAATCCGCCATCGACAAGACCGAAGGACTGGAACTTCAGGCTGGACGACCCCGCGTTGACGACCAGGATCACGTCCATCAGACGCCGGCCTTCCTGCGGAGCGCATTGGCATAGATCGCCGCCACTGCGCAGGAGGCCATGCGGGTGCGGACGCTGTCGGCCCGCGAGGTCAGGATGATCGGCACGCGCGCGCCCAGCACGATCCCGGCGGCATCGGCGCGGGACAGGAAGATCAGGTTCTTCGCCAGCATGTTTCCGGCCTCGAGGTCGGGAACGACAAGGATCTGGCCGTGGCCGGCAACCGGGCCGCCGATGCCCTTGATGCGCGCCGCTTCGGGATCGATGGCATTGTCAAAGGCCAGCGGGCCATCCAGCAGGCCGCCGGTGATCTGTCCCCGTTCGGCCATCTTGCACAGCGCAGCCGCCTCGATCGTTGAGGGGATCTTCGTCGTCACCGTCTCGACCGCCGACAGGATCGCCACCTTGGGTGTGCCAAGCCCGATGCCCGCCCACAGGTCGATGGCGTTCTGTACGATGTCGCGCTTGCTGTCGAGATCGGGAAAGATGTTGATCGCTGCATCGGTGATGAACAGCGTCTCGGGGTGGCCCGGCACATCCATGATGAAGACATGGCTGATCCGGCGTTCGGTGCGCAGGCCGGTGGTCGCGTCGGTGACTTCCTTCATCAGCTCATCGGTGTGCAGGCTGCCTTTCATCAAAAGCTCGCCCTTGCCGGCGCGGATCAGGGCCACCGCCTGCGCGGCGGCGGCGTGGCTGTGCGGCGCATCGACGAACTGCCGCCCGGCAAGGTCGATGCCGTGTTCGGCGGCGATGGCGCGGATGCGGGCTTCCGGCCCCACCAGAACCGGCTCGATCAGATGTGCCGCCGCCGCCTCCATCGCGCCGCGCAGCGAGGTCTCGTCGCAAGGATGTGCGACGACGGTCAAGGCGGGCGAGCCGTCGCGGGCGGCGGCAATCAGGCGCTGGTGCTTGTCGTGAAGCTCGTCCATGGGGTGTCCGTTCAGGATGCCTTGCGTTTGTCGATCGCTGCGGGTCCGATGCCAAGAAGGCTGGCGATCCGGTTCAGCCGCTGACGCGCCTTGTGGTCCAGCGCGCCGCTGGCCTCGACCACCTCGCGGATGGTGTCAAGCGCCATGCGGCGCTGGTCGCCGGATTCGGGCATGAGACCGGGAATGGCCCCAAGCGCCGCCTCTTCGTCGAGAAGCAGCATCTGAAGCTGTTCACGCACCATCTGCTTGAAATCGGCCAGCGTCAAAGCGCCGCTTTCGGGATGGGTCCGGCGCAATCGGGCGATCTCGGCGAACTGGCGTTCGTCGACGACCCTGCCCGACATGCCGACCCAGATCAGCGCCCGCACCACTGCCGCGACAGGACCGCCCTCCGTCATGTTTCGGCGCAGCCCCTCGTCGCGGCGCCTGACCAGTTCGTCATGCAGCCCGGTATGTGCGGGCTTGCGCGGGCGCTCTGTCGAGGATGTGTCGACGCCTAGCGCCGCCTGCAAGGCCCTATTGCCATAAATGGCGTGGAAACTGGCCTCGGATGTCCAGTTGATCACGTCGCGCATCGCGTCAAGACCCTGAACGATGGCGGTTGATGTCATCTCCTGCATGTTGAGCCAGGGGTTGTCCGGGCTGGCAGGTTCGCGTTTTTCGCGCACACTTTCTGCCAGTCCCTTGACCTGCCGCATCCAGGGGTTGCCGGCGCAGAACATCTCGTAGGACAGTCGCAGCGGGTGGAACCTGCGCGTCGCCTCGGCGAAGGATGGCGTCGTGAAGGCCTGCACGAAGGGCTGGGCGAAGGTGCGGTAAAGTGCCAGGTTGATCTCGGAGAGCCGTGCCACCGTCTCGAACTTGCGCTCGTCCTCAAGGTCGTTGCCGCCAAGCGCGCGGATGTCATCCAGCGTGCGCGCCTCGCAACGCATCACCCAGTCGCCCTTGACCAGATCGGCATTGACTCCGGCCGCCTCCTTCGGGGTCAGCACCGCCTCGTAAAGACCGGGGGGCAGCACGTCGATCAGGTCGATGTTGTGGGCGAACTCGTCATGTTCCTTGCGTGCGACCTGGCCCGAGACGAAAATGCCCAGATGGCCGATATGGTCGTGCACCGTGTAGACAATGGTTTGCCCCCAGGCGCGGATGTCGTCCTCGCTGTCATAAAGGTCAAGGATCCAGTCCAACGCCTGCTGCGGCGGAGTGATGTTGTCGCCCTTCGAGCAGAAGACGACGATGGGCGAGTTGATCGCGCGCAGGTCGATGGCAGTGCCATCCGCAGTTCGGATATCGCCGGCCGCAAGATGGTTGCCGACGAAAAGCTCGTCCACGATCCACTGCATTTCCCCGGCATTCAGCGTGACCAGGGCATTCCACCACTTCTCGAACCCAAGGTAACGCTCGGGCTCGGTGTCGATCTTCGACCAGAGATTGTATTGCTTGGTCCAGAAGGTGTTCGCCGGATCCTGCGCCTCGAAGTTCTGGACCAGCGCGGCGCCATCGAAGATGCCGCCCCCCAGATCGCCCGCCAGTGCCGTCAGCCAGGTTCCGCCCATGAGGCCGCCGGCATAGCGCATCGGATATTTGCCATGCACGCCCGCCCAGTAGGACAGAGGCGTTCCGGGAACGATGATCGGGCCGAAAAGCTCGGGCCGCAGGGCGGCAAGGATCATCACCGCCCAACCGGCCTGGCAATTGCCGATGACGCAGGGCTTGCCCTCGGCCTCGGGGTGGCGCGCGACTACCGTTTCCAGAAAGGTCGCCTGGGCATTGGTGACATCAAGGATGGTCTGGCCGGGAACCGGTTCGGGCAGAAAGCCGATGAACCAGACCGGATGGCCCGCCTTCAGCGCGACGCCCACCTCGCTGTCGGCCTTGAAGCCGCCGATGCCCGAAACCTGACCCGCGCGCGGATCGACGATCACGAAGGGACGTTTCAGGGGGTCGATGGTTACGTCTTCAGGGGGGACGATCCGATAGAGAAGATAGTTCACCGGCGGGTCGAAACTGCGGGCATCGAGGACCAGTTCGGCATCATAGCTCAGGACATTGGGCGCCGGATCTTTGGTATGGGCGTCGTACTGGGCGGCACGTTCGCGCATCACGTCAAGGAAAAGCACCGAACGCTGCCAGGCATCTGTCATGTATTCCGCAGTCTGCGCCATCGCGGGAAATGTCATGTCACGCTGAGCCATGTTTCCACCTTTCGATTGCCGGAAGGCCGGCGGGTTCGCCAACCGTCCCATGGGTTCGATATGTCTATCTGCGCGCTGGGCGGCGAAAGGCAAACCATGCGCCCCCGCCCCCGGCGCAACTTTTCGTTATCTGGGCGCGCCCCTTAGCGCAGGAAGGCCCGGAACTGCCGGAGTGCCAGCCAGAACAGCACCGCCCCGATCACCGCCAGCGCAAGAAGCTGCGGCCAGACCACCTCCAGCCCGGCCCCCCGGAACAGGATCGACTGCGACAGGATGATGAAGTGGGTATTCGGTGCCGCCAGCATGATGGTCTGGATGAACTCCGGCATCGACTCGCGCGGGGTCATGCCGCCGGACAGGATCTGCAGCGGGATGAGAACCATCATCATCAGAAGCGCAAACTGCGGCATTGTGCCGGCGACCGTGGCCATGAATATCCCCATCGAGGTCATGGCGACCATCATCAGAACCGCCCCGGCAAGGAAAAGCGGCACCGATCCCGCGACGGGCACATTCATCAGCCCCTGAACCACCACCGTCAGCGAGAAGGTCGAGCCAAGCAGAACCACCAGCCCCATCGACCAGATCTTGGACAGCATGATCTCGGTCGGCGTGACCGGCATCACCAGAAGATGTTCGACCGTGCCATGTTCCTTTTCCCGGATCAGGGCTGATCCGGTCAGGATCAGCGACAGCATGGTGATCGACTGGATAACGCTGTTGATGGCCCCGAACCAGCCGGGATCAAGCGACGGGTTATAGCGGGCGCGAAGGGCCAGTTCGACGGGCAGCGTGCTTTGCGCCCGATACCCCGAGACAAATTCCGAGACCTCGCTGGACACGATCTGACTGACATAGCCGCCGCCGGTGAAAGCCTGGCTCATCCGTGTCGCGTCAATGTTCAGCTGGATCGCCGGTGCCTTGCCCGCCAGCACATCGCGCTGGAAATCCGGTGGAATGTTCAGCGCGAAAGTATCCAGGCCCGCATCCATCCTGGTGTCGATTTCGGCGGCGGTAATCAGGTTCGGCGGCACGAAATAGGGCTGATAGAAGGCCGAGACGATCCGCGACGATAGCTGCGACTGGTCCTCGTCGACGATCGAGATCGCGGCATTGCTCAGCGTCTCCGGGCTGGAATTGGCCGAAGTCCAGACCGACAGGCTGAAGGAATAGACGATCAGCGCCAGCATGATCCAGTCGCGCCACAGCCCGCGCAGCTCCTTCACCCCGAGGTTTCGGACGTTCTTCAGGTTCATGGCGCTACCTCTCCTGCTTCTTCAGGAAGGACACGCTCAACCCCAGGATGATCGGAACCGAGGCCGCCATCGCCAGCGTCGGCTGGATCAGTTCAACAAAGCCGAACGATTTCGAGAAGGCACCGCGGGCCGCCGTGATGAACCATGTGGCCGGATAGACCTCGCCGATGGTACGCCCGAACCCTTCCAGCGAAGATACCGGGTCGATCAGACCGGAATAGGACACCGCGGGAATCATCGTCAGCAGCGTCGTCGCGAACAAGGCCGCAACCTGGCTGGAGATGAATACCGACACCAGAAAGCCAAGCGCGGTGCTGGCCGTCACGAACACCAGCGCGGACATGGAAAAGCCGATGAAACTGCCGGTGAACGGCACCCTGAAGACGAAAACCGCCATCACCATCATCAGCACGAAGTTCACCATGGCCAGCGCCATATATGGCAGCTGCTTGCCCAGAAGGAATTCCAGCCGCGTCACCGGGGTCACGTAGAAATTGATGATCGAACCAAGCTCTTTCTCCCGGGCCACCGACAAGGTGGTCAGGATGGCCGGGATCATCAATAGCAGCATGGGCAGGACCGCCGGCACCATGGCGACGATGCTTTTCACATCCGGGTTGTAGCGGTAGCGGGTGACAAGCTCGAAATCGCCGGCCAGAGCGGCCGAGCCAAGCGCCTCGCGCATCTTGCGCGTGATCCAGTCGCCGTGCATTCCCTGGATATAGCCCTGCACCGTGCCGGATTGGGTCGGGTTGGCACCGTCGAACCAGGCGCCGATCTCGACCGTGCGGCCGCGCGCCACATCCGCGGCAAAGCCGGCAGGAATCTCGATCGCCAGGCTGATCTCGCCCGCCCGCATCCTTGCGTCCATGTCGTCATAGCCCTGAAGCGCGGGCCGTTCGGTGAAATAGCGCGATCCGGCAATGTCGGCGACATAGTCCCGGCTGGCAGTGGTCTGGTCACGGTCCAGAACCGCAAAGGTAAGATCCTCGACATCCATGTTGATGCCAAGGCCGATCACCACCATCAAAAGCAGGCTGCCGACAAGCGCCATCGCCAGACGGATCGGGTCACGCTGAAGTTGCAGGCTTTCCAGCCGCGAATAGCTGAGAAGGCGGCGCAGGCTGAATCTCCGCTGCGGGTGCGGTGGGGCAGGTGCGGCGGCGGGCGCGGCCTGATTGGCTGCTTCGGGCGCAGGGGCGGGTGGCGGTGCGGTCTTGTCGATCGCCTCTTGCAGATAGGCGACAAAGGCATCTTCCAGTGTCTCGCAGCCTTTCGAGGCCTTGATCGCCTCGGCCGTGTCGCTGATCAGCACCTCTCCGGCATGCATCAGCGAGATGCGGTCGCACCATTCCGCCTCGTTCATGAAATGGGTCGAGACGAAGATCGTCACGCCATCCTTGCGCGACAGGTCCGCCAGAATGCGCCAGAAGCCGTTGCGCGCGACCGGGTCCACACCCGAAGTCGGCTCGTCAAGGATCAGGATCTCTGGTCCGTGGATCAGGGCCACGGCCAGCGAAAGCCGCTGCCGGATCCCCAGGGGCAGCGCTTCGGGCAGCGCGTCCGCCACGTCACCAAGGTCGAACCTCTCCGCCATCTCGGCCACCCGCGCGGGGATCTTCGCCTCCTCAAGGGCGAAAAGCCGGGCGTGCAGTTCCAGGTTCTGTCGCACCGTCAGTTCCGAATAAAGCGAGAAGGCCTGGCTCATGAATCCGACCCTGCGGCGCACCGCCAGGTCGCGGGCATCGACCTCGTGGCCAAACAGCCGGGCGATGCCCTCGGTCGGCTCCAGAAGGCCGGTCAGCATCTTCATCGTCGTGGTCTTGCCGCAGCCGTTGGAGCCGAGAAAGCCGAAGATCTCGCCCTTGGCGATGCGAAAGCTGACGTCGTTGACGGCGGTGAAATCGCCGAACCTTTGGGTCAGGTGTTCGGCCTCGATGGCAATCTCGCCATCGGTTGCATCGCGCGGTGGGATCACCACCTCCTGATCGTCACCGCGATCGGCCGCCGGCAAAAGCGCGATGAAGGCGCGGTCAAGATCGGCCGCGCCGGTGCGCGCCAGAAGCTCTGCCGTCGTGCCCGTCGCCAGCACCTTGCCGGCGTTCATCGCCACCAGCCAGTCGAAACGCGCGGCCTCCTCCATATAGGCGGTGGCCGTGATCACGCTCATGTCGGGGCGCGTGGCGCGGATGCTGTCGATCAGATCCCAGAACTGGCGGCGCGACAGGGGATCGACGCCGGTCGTCGGTTCATCAAGGATCAACAGGTCCGGGTCATGGATCAGCGCGCAACAAAGGCCCAGCTTCTGCTTCATGCCACCGGAAAGCTTTGCCGCCGGACGGTCGCGGAACGGCGACATGCCGGTCGCTGTCAGCAGGTCAAGGATGCGGCGATCTCTTTCGGCCTTGTCATGGCCAAAGAGCCTGCCGAAGAACTCCAGATTCTCCTCGACCGAAAGCGTCGGGTACAGGTTCTTGCCCAGCCCCTGCGGCATATAGGCGATGCGCGGGCAGACCCGGCTCCGGTGTCCGGCGTCGCGCATGTCGCCCCCCAGCACATGCACGCCGCCGTCCTGGATCACGCGCGCCCCGGCAAGCAGCGACAGAAGGCTGGACTTTCCAACGCCGTCGGGACCGATCAGCCCCACCATCATGCCGGCGGGGATGTCCAGCGTCACCCTGTCCAGCGCAGTAACCTTGCCGTAACGCAGGATCAGGTCACTGACCGATGCGACCGGCGGCTGGTCTGCCCCGGTCATTTCACGACATTGGCAAGCGAGGCCGGCCATTCGGCATCGGGAAGCGTCTTCAGATAGGCCATGCCCGGGAGGCCGGTCTTCACATAGGCGACATAGCGGGAAAGCAGCTCTGGATCGACTTTTGCCCGAACTCTGAACATCAGCTTCTCACGCTCTTCCGCCGTCTCGACCGTCTTGGGGGTGAATTGCGCCACATCCGCCACATAGGAAACCGTCGCCGGGATCACGATACCGGGGGCTGCATCCAGGGTCAGGCGCACCTCGGACCCGATCTGAACCCGCCCCGCCTGCGATGTGGGCAGGAACACCGTCATGTAGACATCGCCCAGATCGACAAGACTCAGGATCCGGCCCCCCGAGCCGACGACCTCGCCTTCCTGTGCGACAAGATACTGGATACGACCGCTACGGGGGGCGACCAGCGTCGCATCGTCGATCGAGGCCGTGATGGAATCGATCGAGGCCTTTGCCGCATCAATCGCGGCCTCGGCGTCCACCACCTGCGCTTGGGCCGAAGTGATCCCGGCGAGAGCTGCCGCATGCGAAGCCTCGGCCGCGGCGACGCCCGCCTTTGCCTCGCGGTCCTTCGCGCGGTCGTCGTCAAGAACCTGCTGCGAGACCGCGTTCGTTTTCACCAGCTGTTCCGAACGGGCCAGCTTCTGGGCGGCGGCATCGGCCATGGCCTGCGCCTGATCCACCGCAGCCTCTGCCGCGCGCTCCTGTGCCTCGGCCTGGGCGACCATGGCCTTTGCAGTCTCGATAGCGATACTGGCCCGGCGCAGCTGTGCCTCGGCCTGGCGTTTCTGGGCGTTGAGCTGGACGACATCCATCTGCACAAGCACATCGCCCGCATTGACGACCTGACCTTCGGCCGCCGCAATGTCGGCGATACGGCCGCCGGTCAGCGCGGCGATGTCGATCTCGGTCGCCTCGATCCGGCCATTCGCGCCCACGATGCCCTCAGGCAGCGCCGGCGTGTCCAGCTTGGTCCAGGCAAAATAGGCCGCAACCGCCGCGACCACCAGAATGGTCGGAACAAGGTATTTCGGTTTCTGTTTCACGCCTGCCCTCACTTGCTGCGCCGCGGCATCCTTGAATGCCGATGTTATTTGTGGGGAATCGTCAATACAAGCGCAGCCCCACGCTTCACCCTCCGGGCATCGCTTTTTCGGGGTGACGCGGTGGCGCCGCGAAGTGTAGGCACCAGATACGGCACGGAAATGACAATCCGTCCGGCCTCTCCGCAGTCCTTGGCCTGCGGCCCGATCATCGCGTTAACCCCAGCCTGATCTGCTTCTCGATCTCGATCAGGGCAAAGAACGCAGCGCCGATTCCGACGATCAGCAGGCCGTCGGCCAGCGGTACGGGTTCAGTCCCGAGCACGGCCTGCAAGGGCGGCAAGTAGGTGACGGCGAATTGCGCGGCGGTGATGATGATGACGACAGCCCAGACCACGCGCGTGCCCTTGACCGCATCCCATGTCAGCGAGGTGCCGTGGATGTTGCGGATGAAGAACAGGTGGAAGATCTCCAGCACCACCAGCGTGTTCATCGCAATTGTCTGCGCCAGCGCCAAGGAATAGCCTTGGTCCAGCGCGTAGGTGAACATCCCGAAGACCGCCGCCAGGAACAGTGCCGCCACCAGCACCACATGCCACACCAGCCCCCCCGACAGGATCGGTGTGGCGCGCGGGCGCGGGGGGCGCGACATGGTGACCGCCTCGGTCGGCTCGAACGCCAGGGCAAAGCCCAGGGTGATGCTGGTAATCAGGTTGATCCACAGGATCTGCACCGGTGTCAGCGGCAGCGCCATGCCGGCGACAAGCGCCACGATAACCACCAGCGCCTCGCCCGCGTTGGTGGGCAGGGTCCAGCTGATGACCTTCTTGAGGTTGTCATAGACCGTGCGCCCTCGCGCACCGCCGCCGCCGCGATCGAGGCGAAATTGTCATCCGCCAGCACCATGTCGGCGGCCTCTTTCGCCGCTTCCAGGCCCTTCAGCCCCATGGCGATGCCCGCATCGGCGCGCTTGAGCGCGGGCGCATCGTTGACGCCGTCGCCGGTCATGGCGACGGTCAGGCCGTTGGCCTGCAACGCGGTGACAAGGCGAAGCTTGTCCTCGGGGCTGGTGCGGGCAAAGACATCGACGCCCGCGACCTCCAGCGCCAGTTGCGCATCGTCCAGTTTGTCCAGGTCGGCGCCGGTCAGCACACGGGCGTGGTTCACCAGCCCGATCTGGGCCGCGATGGCGGCAGCGGTGCCGGCGTGGTCGCCGGTGATCATCTTGACCCGGATCCCGGCGGCCCGGCATTCCGCTACGGCGGCGATCGCCTCGGGGCGGGGCGGGTCGATCAGGCCGACCAGCCCCAGAGCTCAGGCCGCCCTCCAGCGCGGGGGCGTCGATCAGGCCGGTGGTCTCGGCGCGTTCAGCCAGCGCCAGCACACGCAGGCCGCGCCGGGCCATCGCCTCGGCACGGTCGTGCCATGCCTGCAGGTCCAGCCCCGCACACATGCGCAACACCCGTTCCGGCGCGCCCTTGACGCCGGGTGATGCGGCCCTTGGGCCCATCGGTCAGCACCGCCATGAAGCGGTGGCGGCTGTCGAAGGGGATCGCGTCAAGCCGGGCGCGGGGCGTGTCTTGCATGATCTTGCCGGCGAAAACCAGCAGCGCCCCTCCATTGGGTCGCCCTCGATGAGCCATTGCCCGCCCTTTTGGACCAGCGCCGCATCGTTGCAAAGCGCCGCCGCACGGGCGAGGGGCGCAGGTCCCCGGCGGGTCGATCCGACCCTCGGGCGCGTAACCCTCACCCGAGACCTGAAAGACCCCCTCGGCGGTTTCGGCCGTCACCACCACCATCTCGTTGCGGGTCAGGGTGCCGGTCTTGTCGGTGCAGATGACCGAGACCGAGCCAATCGCCTCGATTGCGGGCAGGTGGCGCACGATGGCATTGCGCCGGGCCATGGCCTGCACGCCGATGGCCAGCGTGATCGTCATCACCGCCGGCAGGCCTCGGGATTGCCGACACAGCGATGGCGACCACGGTCATGAACAGGTCCGGGAACGGCTCGTGGCCGACGAAATGGCCCCAGGCCAGCAGCAGCGCCGAGGCCAGCAGGATCAGGAACGACAGCCAGCGCGCGAAGTGGTCCATCTGCGCGACCAGCGGCGTGGTCAGTTGCTCGACCCCTGCCAGCAGGCCGCCGATGCGCCCGATCTCGGTGCTGGAGCCTGTGGCCGCCACCAGCCCCCGCGCGGTTCCCTGCGTCACCAGCGTGCCCGACCACAGCATTGATCTGCGGTCGCCCAGCGGGGCTGCGGCGGCAACCGGATCGGGCGTCTTTTCCACCGCGACGGATTCGCCGGTCAGTATCGCCTCCTGCGCGGCCAGCCCGCGGGCCTCGATCAGCCGCAGGTCGGCGGGAACCTTGTCGCCGGCCTCCAGCAGCACGATGTCGCCGGGAACAAGGCTGGCCCCGTCGACCGACTGGCGCTGCCCGTCGCGCAGGACGGCCGCGCGCGGTGCCAGCATGCCGCGGATCGCGGCCATGGCGGTTTCGGCCTTGCCCTCCTGGACGAAGCCGATCACGGCGTTGGCCAGAACCACGGCAAGGATGACGCCAGTATCGATCCAGTGGTTCAGGAACGCCGTCACCACCGCCGCTGCCAGCAGGACCTGGATCAGCACGTTGTTGAACTGGGCCAGAAACCGCAAAAGTGGCCCCCGCGACTTTGCTTCGGGCAGGCGGTTCGGGCCGTGGGCGGCGAGCCGTTCTTCCGCCTCGGACGTGGTCAGGCCCGCGAGGCGGGCTTCCAGATCGGCAAGGCAATCGGCTGCGGGGCGGGAATGTGGGTCGGAAACCCGCATCAGCATGCCTTCTGCTGGCTATCAATGGCCGCGCTGACGAGGATGCCTGTCTTTGGCCCTCCTACGACATTCATCCCTTCGTAGCCGCTCGTCATTTCCTGTCGCTTCCTCATGTTTTGGCCCCACGCGCCGGCGACCGCACGCGGGTTGCGGCGGGAACAGTGTCGGGGAGTCGCGCCGGCTTGATCTGCATCATGGACCGGTGCAATCGCCCGTGCTATCAAGCGCAAAAGCCCAGTCAGGCAGAGCAATCAATCAGCATTGAGGACTTGACCATCTCAAATTGTCTGCTGCCTCAGCATCGAGCAATTTGATTTGGCGTCAAGCCTCGATAGCTTTGGGTTGAGATTTGCACATCGGAGTTAACCGTAGGGAGACCAGCCATGACAGATCAGAACGCGCCAAGCGGCGATCCGGGCGCATCGGAAAACGATCCCGCCCATGGTCTCGCATCCCGTTTTCCGACTGCCTACACGATCCTTTTCCTGCTGATCATCTTTGTCGCCGCGCTGACCTGGATCATCCCCGCAGGCCAGTATGACCGGGTGATGAACGAGGAAATCGGCCGTGAAGTGGCCGTGGCTGCACTTTCAAGACGGTCGAGGAACCCGGGCTTGTCGAGGTGATGTTGGCACCGTCGCGGGTTTCATGACCCTGACAGTTATGAGGAGGCGAACGCCATCGATGTGGCGCTTTCGTGCTGTTCCTTGGCGGCTTTCTTGGCGTGGTCAATGCGACCGGCGCGATGACGAGGATCAAGACGGCGATGATCGCGATGAAGGGAAGCGAGATCTGGATGATCCGATCCTGATGTCGCTGTTTGCGCTTGGCGGCACGACCTATGGCATGGCCGAGGAGACGCTGGCCTTTACGCGATCCTTATCCGGTGATGATCGCCGCGGGCTATGATGCGGTGACGGGGTGGCCACGATCCTGACCGGTGCAGGTATTGGCGTGCTGGGTTCCACCATCAACCCGTTTGCCACTGATCACGCGGCCAATGCGGCAGCATCTTTACCGAAGTGCATGATCCTTCGCGTCGTGATCCTGCTGGGCGGGCTGCGATTCAGTGGCCTTATGTCATGCGCTATGCGCATCGGGTCAAGACCGATCCGTCCGCCCGATCGTGGCGGCCAGGCCGATGCGCATCGCAGGCTGTTCCTGCACGCGGGTTCGGCAATATGGAAGATGCCACCCGACAGGCACACAGAAGGTCGTCCTGATCATCTTTGCGCTGACCTTGCGGCGATGATTCAGGCGCCCCAGCCAGGCTGGTGGATGGACAAGATGGGTGCGCTGGTTCTTCGGATCGGCCATCGTCAATGGTCTGGATTGGACGGCTGGCGAAAAAGTTGACCGGCAGCTTGTCAGATGGCGCGCGCGATCTTCTGGCGTCGCTCTGGTGGTCGGTCTTTGCCCGCGGTATCGTGGTGATCATATGGGCTGATCGCCGACACGATCCTGCACGGTGCGGAACAGTCGCTGGGCGGCCTCGGCGATCGCCTTCATCAACCTGATGTTCTTGATCGAGGTCGGATGAGTTTCTTCGTGCCGTCCTCTTCGGGGCTAGCGGTGCTGTCGATGCCGACTGGCGGCGCCGTTGCCGATTTCGTTGGTGTCGGCGCGACCTGGTGGTCACGGCCTTCCAGTCGGCCAACGGGCTGGTGAATCCTGATCAACCCGACCTTCGCGGTCGTGGTCGGCGGCTTGCCATCGCGCATGTGTCCTACATCCGCTGGTTGGCCTCATCTGGCCGCTGATGCTGATCCTGCTGGCTCATCACGGCGGCTCTCACTGTCGCCGCACTTCTGTAAGGAAAGGTAGAAACCGTGTCCGATCAAACGCTTGGAGTTCACTCCTGAAACTGGCAAGCTGCGTCAGGTATCGGCGCCGACCCAGCGCTCTGACCGCCGGCTGACGCCCGACAATTGCCAGAACTGCTGTTCGACGTGATGTGTTTCGGTCAAGCAGGCGCAGAAGGACCATGACGTCTTCGCATCCGTCATACGCGACGAGGGCGTCGAGGTGCTGGACGAACGACCTGCTGGCCGAGACGCTGGACCTGGCCGAGGGCGCAAGTATGTGCTGACCACCGCATCAACCGCGATCAGGCTGAAGTCGGCATGCTGGCCGAACTGCGGGCCTGATGGAGAGCTGCCTGGCGCGAAGCTGGCGGAATACCTGGCTGGGCGGGCTGGCGACCGGCGATCTGCCGTTCAAGCCCAGCGGGTTGTTCCGGGGCCTATCTTGGCCATCAGGGCCTGATCCTGCCGCCGCTGCCCAACGCGCTTTCAACGGCGACAACTCGGCCTTGATTCCATGGCGGGTCTCTCGGTCAACCGATGCACTGGCTGGCCTGGCGCCCCGAGACGCTGCTGAACACCGCGATTCATGTTCCAACCCAAGTTCTGCCGCAAGGCCGAGATCTACTTCGGCGATCCCGGCGTGGATCACGGGCTGGCGACCGTCGAAGGCGGCGACATCATGCCGGTCGGCAATGGTACGGTGCTATCGGCATGGGCGAGCGGTCTTCACCGCAGGGCATCGGGCAACTGGCGGTCGCGCTGTTCGAAAGGGCGCGCCCAGCGGTTCGCCTGCCATCCTGAAATCGCGCGCCGCGATGCACCTGGACACGATCTTTACCCCTGCGGCGGCAACGTGGTCGCCGACCTTTCGCGAAGTGGCCGAGGAACTGGTCTTATGACCTGCGCCCCGGCAAGGGCGTGGCGGCGATAGAGTTCCGCTACGATCCGCGCCCGATCTTCGAGATCGTGGCCGAGGTCCTGGCGCTACAAGTCGCTGGAACTGGTCGCGACCGGCGGCAACACTGAGGAGGAACGCAAGCGCGAACAGTGGAATGACGGCAACGTGCTCTGCTCGGTGTCCGCGTGGGTCATCGGCTATGACCGCAACGATGACACCCAACGCGGCGCTGAAGGCCGCCGGCATCGGCGTACGCGCCATTCCGGGCGTTGAGCTGGGCTGCGGCCGCGGCGGGCAGCCACTGCATGTCCTGCCCCACCATCCGCGACGCCGTCTGAGGAGGCACCAATGTCGTTCAACCTGAAAAACCGCCATTTCCTGACCTCCGCGATTTCATCCCGGCCGAGATCGGTTTCCTTCAGAACTGGCCGATCTGAAGACGGCGAAATACGCCGGAACCGAAGCGCCGAAGCTGAAGGGCAAGGAGATCGCGCTGATCTTCGAGAGGACAGCACCCGCACCCGCGTGGGCTTCGAGGTGGCGGCGCATGACCAAAACGCGACCGTGACTTATCTGGGGCCGTCCGGCAAACTACATGGGCCACAAGAAACCGTCAAGGACACCGCCCGCGTGCTGGGCCGCATCTACGACGCGATCGAATACCAGCGGCTTCGGGCAGGAAGTGGTGCAGACGCGTAGCCGACTGGTCCGGCGTGCCGGTTCACAACGGGCTGACGGACGAGTTCCACCCGACCCAGATCCTCGCCGGATTTCTGACCATGCAGGAACATGCCGAAAAGCCGCTGCGTCAGGGTGTCATTGCTTCCTTGGCGATGCCTCGCGAACAACATGGGCGACAGCCTGCTGATCGGCGGCGCCAAGATGGGCATGGACGTGCGGCTTTGCGCGCCAAAGCACGCTGTGGCCGACGCCAGGATTCAGGACTATGAAAATGCCGTCGCCAAGGACACGGGGCGCGGATCACGCTGACCGATTCCGTCGACGACGGCGTGAAAGGTGGATTTCGTCTATACCGACGTGTGGCTCTCGATGGCGAGGCCAGGAAATGGGCTGACCGCATCAAGCTGCTGATGCCCTATCAGGTGTCAACGCCGAGGTGATGAAAACCGGCAACCCGCGCGCCCGATTCATGCATTGCCCGCCTGCCTTCCAGCAACACCGAAAACCACCGTCGGCCAGCAGATCAAGGACGAGTTCGGGCTCGATTGCATGGAAGTGACCGAGGAGGTCTTTGAAAGCCTGGCTCGATCGCCTTCGACCAGGCCGAGAACCGGCTGCACACGATCAAGGCGTTCTGGTCGCCACGCTGGGGCTGAAATGCTTGTGGTGTCAGCACTTGGCGGCAACGCCCTGTTGCGGCGGGGCGAGCCGCCGCTGACGGCCGAAACCAGCGGGCCAACGTGCGCGAGGCTGCGCGCGCTATGCGCGCATCGTTCAGGCCGCACCGGCTGGTCATCACCACGGCAACGGCCCGCAGGTCGGCTGCTGGCGCTGCAGGGCGCGGCCTACAAGCGACGAGGCCTATCCGCTGGATGTGCTGGGGCCGAGACCGGCGGCACATGATCAGCTACATGATCGAGCAGGAGCTGGAAAATGCGCTGGGTCACAGTCGCCGGTGGCCACGCTGCTGACCCAGGTGATCGTGGACGGGACTGACCCGGCTTTCGGCAAGCCCACTAAGTTCATCGGCCCGGTCTACGAACGTGAAGAAGCCGAGGCCCGCGCCAGGGCCGCCGGCTGGTCCATTGCGCCCGATGGCGACAAGTGGCGCCGCGTCGTGCCCTCGCCGGTACCGAAAGAAGTCCCCGACATACGCGTGCTGCAGCTTCTGCTGGAGCGGGACGTGATCGTGATCTGCACCGGCGGAGGCGGCATTCCGGTGCTGCGGCAGCGCGATGGCAGCATGACCGGGATCGAGGCGGTGATCGACAAGGATGCCGCCAGTGCTCTTCTGGCATGCCAACTCGGAGCAGATGCCCTCTTGTTGCTGACCGACGTGGATGCCGTCTATCGCGATTTCGGCACCCCGACCGAAGCAGTGATCGCCTCGCTGACCCCCGACGAGGCGCGCGCACTCGATCTTCCTGCCGGGTCGATGGGACCGAAAATGACCGCCGCCGCAGACTTTGCCGACCAAGGCGGGCTGGCCGGGGTCGGGCGGCTCGATCAGGCGGTAGAGATCCTGGAACGGCGCGCGGGCACCCGTGTCCGGAACGGAGATTGAGATTCAAGGAAGGTTTGGCTTTGCGGCAACGAGAAAGGACCAACGGTGAGTCGGACTGATGTGGTCCCGTTTATCTCTGAACAGGTTGCAGGCGTTTGGTAAGTGATTTTCCGCCTCCATTTTGCCGCTGCCGCTTCGGGTCCGGCGGGGCTCCTCGTCGCATTCCGACCTTACCAGATCACACCGGAACGTGCAGGTTTTCCAGACGTTCCGAAACTACTCTCTATGCAATGGATCGCATCGGAGCCTGACCGAAAGTAGCCCGAACAGAAAGCACGCAACGATGCAGGCCCTTCAAGTCGCTGGTCCGGGGCGCAGATCGATCTACGGCATTGCTTCCTTGGGCAACAGGGTTATCAATGGCTTGCGCCTTCATCTTCGCCCTTGGATTTCGGATAGCTGAGCTTCGACCCCACCCTGTTCCTGTCGCGTTGTGTTTCGGTCGATCTCGAGGTTGATCCGAAGTCTGCGCGGCTTTTTGCCTTTGCGGCGGTTCGGGGCGAGGCGGGGCTGGCTCACAAAGGGGCCGCGCTTGAACCAGCGCTGGACCGGCTGGAGGCGTTCTGCGAGGGCGCGGTTCATCTTGTCGGTCACAACATCCTGCGCCACGACCTGCCGCATCTGGTGGCGAACCGGGCGCGGCTGGCGGGGCTAGGGGCTGCGCCGATCGATACGCTCTGGCTGAACCCGTTGGCCTTTCCTCGCAATCCCTACCACCATCTGGTCAAGCACTATCAGGACGGACGGCTGCAGGTCGGGCATGTGAATGACCCCGAACAGGATGCGCGGCTGGCGCTGCAGGTGCTGTCCGACCAGATCGCGGCCTTCACCCGGCTGGGGCGGGAGGCGCCCGGTGCGGTGCTTGCCTATCACCATCTGACGACGCGGGCCGAGGGCGGGGCAGGCTTCGACGCGCTGTTCCAGTTTCTGCGGGGCCCGCCGCCTGGTGAGGCCGCAGCCCATGCCGCCATCCGCCGACTGTTGGATGGCCGAGCCTGCAATCACCGGCTGGACCAGACCCTTGGCCGCCTGTCCGATCCGCGCAACGGCTGGCCGATGGCCTATGCGCTGTCCTGGATTTCGGTGGCGGGTGGGGACTCGGTCATGCCGCCCTGGGTGCGGCTGCAGTTCCCGCAGGCCGGGCTGATCGTGCGGCACCTTCGCGACACCAACTGCGGCGATCCGGCTTGCGGTTGGTGCGCCGAGAAGAACAACCCGAATGCTGCGCTGGAGCGGTGGTTCGGCTTTCCGTCCTTCCGCCCGCAGCCGGTGGACGACATGGGCCGCCCCTTGCAGGAACGCATCGTGGCCGAGGCGATGGCTGGCAAATCCGTGCTGGGCATCCTGCCGACCGGCACGGGCAAATCGGTCTGCTACCAGATCCCGGCGCTGTCGCGGTTCGACAAGACCGGGGCGCTGACGGTGGTGATCTCGCCGCTTGTGGCGCTGATGGCGGATCAGGTGCAGGGGCTGGCGCGGGCAGGGATTTCCAGTGCGGTGACGGTGAACGGCATGCTGTCGCTGCCCGAACGGCATGACGCGCTGGAAAAGGTGCGGATGGGCGATGCGGCGATGCTGCTGATCTCACCCGAACAATTGCGGTCACCGTCGATCCGCACCGTTCTGCAACAACGCGAGGTCGGGCTGTGGGTTCTGGACGAGGCGCATTGCATCAGCAAATGGGGCCACGATTTCCGGCCCGACTACCGCTATGTCAGCCGCTTCATCAAGGAGTTCTCGGGCGACAGCCCTGCGCCCGTTTTGTGCCTGACAGCCACCGCCAAGCCCGAGGTGGTGCGCGACATCCGCGACCATTTCCAGACCCGTCTGGGGGTGGATCTGATGTTGCTGGATGGCGGGGCGGTGCGCGCCAACCTGTCCTTCGCCGTGCTGCCCACGCAGAAGGCCACCAAGCTGACCGACATCCTGTCCGCCATCGAGGCGAATCTGCCGCCTGAAGGCGCCTCGGGCGCTGTGGTCTATTGCGCCACCCGCGGGGCCACGGAAAAGGTGGCGGAGTTCCTGAAAGGGCAGGGGCTGGCGGCGGACTTCTTCCACGCTGGCCTGCCGCCCGACCGCAAGCGCGATGTGCAAGAGGCATTTCGCATCGGCCAGTTGCGGGTGATCGCCGCGACCAACGCTTTTGGCATGGGCATCGACAAGCCCGATATCCGGCTGGTGGTGCATGGCGATATTCCGGGATCCTTGGAGAACTACCTGCAAGAGGCAGGCCGCGCGGGGCGGGATCGTGGCCCAGCCAATTGCGTGCTCTTGTTCAGCCCCGAGGATGTGGAGCGGCAATTCTCGCTGTCCGCCCGCTCGCGGCTGGCGCGGCATGAGATTGGTGCAATCCTGAAGGCGCTGCGGCGGATGGAAAAGCACAAGTCCGGCGAGGTGATCGCCACGCCGGGCGAGATCGTGCGTGAGGAAAAGGATCAGGAATTCGAGCGCGACAAGACCACCGACGACACCCGTGTAAAAACCGCCGTCGCCTGGCTCGAGGAGGCGACGCTGCTTTCCCGTGAGGAAAACCGGGTGCAGGTGTTCCCGTCGTCGCTGCGCATCCGGTCGGTGGATGAGGCTTCGGCGATCCTGGACCGGGCGCAGATTACCGGAAGGCGGCGCAAGCAGCTTCTGGACCTCGTGCGCCATGTGATGAATGCGCCCATCGACGCAGGGGTTTCCACCGATGATCTCACCGGGGCGTGCGGGCTGACGGGCCGGGATCTGCAGCGGGCCTTTGCCGATCTTGAGGTGCTGGGGATCGCCAGCAACGACACGGCTGTCACGGTCTATGTGCATCTTGGGGTCGAGGATGCCTCGGCCCGCCGTCTGGATCACGCGGCCCGGATGGAAGCCGACTTGATCGCCCTGATGCAAGAGACCGTGCCGGATGCCGAAGGGGTCGAGGCGCAACCCTTGAACCTGACCGAAACCTGCCAAGCCCTGCGTGACAAGGGCCACGCGCAGGTGCGCCCCGATCTTGTGGAAACCATCTTGCGCGGCATGGCGCAGGACGGGCGCGATCAGGACGGCGGGCGGGGGAACCTGACTCTGCGCAAGGTCAGTCGGAATACGATCTTCGTGCGGCTGGAACGCTCTTGGCCTGTGGTTGCCCGCACCGCCGATCTGCGGCGGCAGGGCGCGCGGGCGCTCTTGGCCCATCTCACCGGAAAAGTGGCCAAAGGCACGCGAGGCAAGGACATTCAGGTCGAGACCACCCTTGGCGCGATGCTGGATGCTCTGAACGGTGATGCGCTGTTGCGGGCCGAGGTCAAGGACATGACCCGCCTGATGGACCGCGCGCTTCTGTGGCTGCACGAACAGCAGGTTGCCACCTTGGGCCGGGGCCTGACGGTGTTCCGCCCGGCGATCACGGTTCATCTGAGCCCCAAGGGCGGGCCCTTCACGGTGCAGCACTTTGCGCCCCTCGAAGAGCACTACAACGAGACGACGATCCAGACCCATGTGATGGCCGCCTATGCCGAAAAGGGGCTGGAGGCGATGGATCAGGCCCAGCGCCTTTCCGAGGATTACTTCGTGCTGGACCGCGACGCCTTCCTGCGCCGATGGCTGCCTGGGCGCGGCACGGAAATCCGGCGGCAGACCACCGGCACCTCATGGCGGACCATCGTTGATGCGTTGGATAACCCCGTGCAGGCTGAGATCGTGCGCGATGACCGCGAACAGACCAACGTGCTGGTGCTGGCGGGGCCAGGATCGGGCAAGACGCGCGTGCTTGTGCACCGCATCGCCTATCTCATCCGCGTGAAGCGCGAAGACCCGCGCGGTATACTGGTTCTGACCTACAATCGCCACGCAGCGGCCGAGATCCGCGAACGCCTTCGCCGCCTGATCGGGGATGACGCAGCGGGGGTGACTGTGTCGACCTGCCACGCGCTGGCGATGCGGCTGATGGGGGCGAGCTTTGCAGGCGATCACGACGGCCCGCGCGACTTTGACGGCATTGTCATGCAGGCCGTGGCCCTGCTGCGCGGGGATGGTCTGACCAAGGCGGAGGCCGAGGCGCTGCGCGAAACGCTCATCCAGGGCTATCGCTGGCTTCTGGTCGACGAATATCAGGACATCGGCCCCGAGGAATACGCCCTGATCGGCGCGGTGGCGGGGCGGTCGCTGGAGGATGAGCTGCGCATCAGCCTCTTTGCCGTGGGCGACGATGACCAGAACATCTACGCCTTCGCCGGGGCCAGCATCGACTTCATACGCAGGTTCGAGGCGGATTATGCCGCCAAACCGGTCTGGATGACCGAGAACTACCGCTCCACGGCCCATATCATTGCGGCGGCCAATGCCGTGATCGCGCCTGCTGCTCAGCGCATGAAGGCAGGCCATGACATCACCGTGAACCGCGCCCGCGCCAAGGCGATGCCGGGCGGAGATTGGGCGGCTCTGGACCCCGTGGCGCAAGGGCGTGTCACCCTGCTGGACGCGGGCGGTGATACCGCGCAGGCGGTGGCTGCACTGGACGAACTGCAGCGCCTGTCCCGGCTCGACCCCGATTGGTCATGGCGGCGCTGTGCGGTCATTGCCCGCGACTGGCGCCGGCTGGAGCCCGTGCGCGCCTATGCGGAAGCCTTGGGCATTCCCATCGACATGGCCAATGAAACTCTGCCGAGTCTGTGGCGACTACGCGAGATGCAAGGCTTCATTCGCGCCCTGCTGTTGGATCGGACGCGTCTGCTGACCATACCTGATCTGGTCGCCGTCCTGAACGCCCAGCCGCAATCGCGTTGGACTGACCTGATCGGCGAAGGTATCGGCACCTTGGCGCGTGAACTGGTCGAGAAGGCTGCCCCGGTGCCTGACCTCGTGCAGTGGTTCGGCGAATGGGCACGGGACGCTCGTGGCGAACAGCGGGGCCTTCTTCTGATGACCGCCCACCGCGCCAAAGGGCTGGAGTTCGATTATGTTGCGATCCTGAACGGCGGCTGGGATCGCCCCTCGCGCGGCGAGGATGCCGACGCCCCACGCCGCCTGTTTTATGTCGCCATGACGCGGGCGCGGTCCACCCTGACCGTGCTGACAGACGGACCGCACGCCTTCGTGCAGCCCGGTGACGCTGTCCTTTCCCGCCGCGTCACCCCCGACACCACAGCCCTGCCGCGTGCCCGCCTGCGCTATGTGCCGCCGGACCCAAAACTGGTGGACCTGTCTTTCGCCGGGCGTCTGCGGCCGGGTGATCCGGCGCTGGCCGCCATCGCCGCCGCGCGCCCTGGTGACCTCGTCCATCTTCTCCGCGACGGCGACCGCTGGCGGATCGAGAACGCCCAAGGCCAAACGCTTGCCCGCCTCGCCCGCGCCTTTGCCCCACCTGAAGGCACCACTTTCCTGCGCGGCGAGGTCGCGGCCATACTGACCTGGCGGCGCGAGGATGGCGACGAGGAGTACCACCACCTGCTCCGCCGTGACGAGTGGGAAGTGGTCCTGCCGGAACTGGTGTTCGCAGCGGGGGCGGAAGCAGTCAATGTGGATCAGAAGGGTAGCTGATGTTCGTGATCAGGCGTGGCCTTGGCCTATCCATCACGGATCGAAAAGGGTGGATTCCGCTGGATGGATTCTGGCCAAGGTGGCTTCCCCGGAAGTGGATTCCCTGGTTTCCCCGAAAGAATCCAGCGCGCCAAGGTCGTGATTCCACAAGCCTTTGATAATGAGTCGCTTTTTGCAGGATCGACAGGCAGGTGGCTTCCGGGTGGCTTCCCCGGTGAGAATCCATATCGCTAGCGAAATGCCGCGCTGCGCCCCCCCGCATACGTTCAGGGCCGGGGAGGAACCAGAGGAGGGGGGCGCGCGCAATTACGTGAGCCGACAAACTGAACATGATGCTGACGGTCGGAGAGATCTGAGAGCAGTCGATTAGCCCAGTCAGTCCTTAAGATCACGGTCGATGTTGCCGCTTTGCAAGTTTAGGTTGCGTGCCTTGTGGCGTCGCGGGGGGCTGTCGACGATTTAAGATTGGATTTCCGATCAAGGCGCGGCACAAGGAGAAAAGGGTTCGCGCGCGAGGATTGACTGTGGACATCGTGGATACCGAAGTTCCCAAGCAAGGAGTGCTGTTCGACGACCGTTTTCTTGATCGCTACGCCGGACCAATCATCTCCGACACTGCTGTCGCCATAGTTGAATTAGTGGCCAATGCCTGGGACGCTTATGCGACCCGTGTAGACATAATTTGGCCCAAACGAACTGAAAAAATCGTCTTTACGATCAAAGATAACGGCAAAGGCATGACGAGGGAGCAGTTCCAGCGGCGATGGAAGACCCTCGACTATAATCGGGCGATCGATGAAGGCAGTAAGTCTACTCCGCCTGACGATCTTTCAGACGCGCCTGCCCGGCATGCGTATGGGCGGAACGGCAAGGGGCGGCACGCTGCGTTCAGGTTTTCCGATCCGTATCAAGTGCGGACTTGGCGCGATGGCACCGAAGTTACCTATGAGGTTCGGCGCGGGACAACGCAGCCTTTCGATGTGAAAGAGATAGCTTCACGGGACAAAGTGCAGGGGCATGGAACCGAAATCACAGCAACTGCATCGGATGGCGTTTCCCTTGACGCTGAGGCGGTTCGGGAGGTCCTTGGTACTCGCTTCCTTGCTGATCCAAACTTCGTGGTATCCGTTGATGGAACGCTGGTGACCTTTGATGACATTCCGACGCGCAATATCCAGAAGGAAATCGTCGATGTCCCTGGCTTGGGTATGGTCGAAATTATCGTGATCGATAGCCAAAAAGCCGACAGAACAACCCGCCAGCATGGAATCGCATGGCGCGTAAAGTCGCGGCTCGTTGGAACGCCAGGTTGGGTCGGCTTTGATCACGAACGAATTCTGGACGGGCGCACGTCGGAGGCAAAACGATTTCAATTCATCGTTTCGGCGGACCATCTTGATCAGGCAGTAAGCGCAGATTGGACTGGCTTCGTCGCGGATCACCCAGCGTGGCTTGAAACTAAGCAATTGGTGCATGCAAAAATCCGAGATCATCTTTCAAGCTTCACCGCAGAACGCCGCCGAGAAGCCAAGGAGTCGATCCGCGAAAGCCACGCGTCATCTATTCGCAAACTGCCTCCCGTTGGACGAGAACGCTGGAATATGTTTGTGGATGAAGTCATCGATGCATGCCCAACTATTTCCACTGACGAGGTGGGTAAGGTTGCTGGAATTCTAGCTAACCTTGAGCTGTCACTTTCGAAGTACGGACTATTGAACAAGCTGCACGAACTACAACCCGGAGATCTCGACTCCTTGTATCAACTGCTTGACGATTGGACTTTGCGACTTGCCAAAGATGCGCTGGATGAAATTCAATCAAGATTAAAGTTGATCAAGGATCTCGATGAAAAGCTTCATGATGAAAAATCCGATGAAGTTGGGGACTTGCAGCCGCTATTCGAACGTTCGCTTTGGGTTTTCGGCCCAGAGTTTGAGAGCCTAGAGTTCACGAGCAATCGTGGCATGACGACTGTTATTAAGGAGTTGTTCGGTGTGAAGGCGACCGGCAGTCGCCAACGTCCGGATTTTGCGATGCTTCCGGATGGCAGTGTTGGCCTCTATAGTCGCGATGCACATGATCTCGGCCATGATGTTGATGGCGTCGCCCGCCTCGTAATTGCCGAAATCAAGAAGCCTGGTGTGATCATTGGCTCCGAACAGAAAAATCAAGCTTGGCGTTATGTGAGCGAGCTCATAACGCGCGGCATGGTAACGGATATGACCGAAACCACCTGCTACGTGCTTGGCTCGCGGATCCACTCTGCTGAGCGCGGGCACAGGACCGAATGGGACGGGCGAGTGACAATCATTCCCATGACCTATGACACTTTTGTGCGCCGCGCCGAGAAGCGCATGCTTGGCCTTCGTGAGAAGCTGAGGGACGCACCTTTCCTCAAGGAGCAGGGGCTTGATGGTGAAGCATTTATTGCGCCGTCGAAGCCAGACGTCGACGATCTGCTAACAACCCTTGCGGCTGATGCTCGGCCCACTCAGTAGCTTAGTTGGCCAACTTGTGCGGGCCATAAGGAAGAGTTGGTCTGCGAGGCTGCTATGTCCTCAAAGCGCCCCTAGCCCATCATCGAACGTCGCGACGAGCGCAAGCAACTTGTCGATGATCCGCTCTGTGATCTTCTTGCGTTCAAGGATCTTTGGCTTTTGCTCCAGCACATCGATAACGGCTTCCCGCAAGGGTGGCTTGCCGGTGAATTGGTAGTCTTCAACAAGACGCTGAAATGCTGCCGGTGCAATGCCCTCTTCAGCGCAGACAGCCTCCATAGCCTTGACCCGCTCGTCGTTCCAGAAGGCTAGAAATGTCTCTTCCACACTGGCGCCGCTGTCTTGTGCCTTCGGCATATGCTGCTCTATGAACCGTTCAATCAGCTCACGTTTGCTGCGCAGCTGGGCCTCTGAGCTAAGCATGTCCATCACGAGCTTGCGTTTGCGTGCGCTTTCATCGCGTTGGGTGGCATCCAGGCTGTCGGCATCCCGCGATACCTCGGCCAGCAGTCCAAGGATGTAGGCGACGTTGATTTCATCGCGTTGGATCAACTCCAGTTCGAAATCGACCTCGTCGATGATCGACACCGCTTCGGTTTCCTTGGTCCGTTTTGTCCGGTCATAGATGTCGAGGTACTTGCTTTTGTAGTCCTCGAATTTCTGCGGATCGAGGGTCAGGTCGTCTTGGTTGAACTGCGTGAAGCTGCCCAGCACGTTGCGGACGCGGATCAACTCGCGGAACGCTTGCACGAAGGCCAGCATTTCGCCTTCGGTTTTCAGATCATTCACGCTGCCCACGTCCGGGGCTATTTCCAGCAGTTTGGCGACGGCAGCGTTGAACTGCGCGACATATTCTTCGTAAGGGGCCATCAGGACGGTTTCGATGGCATCCTTGTTAGAGAACAGCGTTATCGCCTCGTCCGTCTTGGCCTTCAGATTCCGGAAGCAGACGATGTTGCCTTGGGATTTGACCTGGCCAAAGATGCGATTGGTGCGCGAGAACGCCTGGATCAGCCCGTGGTATCGCAGATTCTTGTCGACGTAGAGCGTGTTCAGCTTCTTGGCATCGAACCCTGTCAGGAACATGTTGACGACAAGAAGGATGTCGACGCGGTCCTTGTCCTGGAAGTCGCGCCGCTCGCGCTCCTTCATTCGCTTGGCGATGTCCTTGTAATAGTTATAGAAGCTTTGGCTGTCCTTCGTCGAATAGGCGGTCTGGTACATCGCGTTGTAGTCGGCAATGAACCGATCCAGCTTTTCGCGGGTGTGCACGTTGATCGGCTTGTCCACGCCGATGTTGAAATCTGGATCGCCGATCATGCCGTCGGCATCGGCATCTTCTTCATTGGCCGTGTAGGTGAAGATCGTGGCAACGCGCAGATCATGCTCGCCCGCATCGCGCCGCCGCTTGAGGGCCTCGTAATAAGTGATCAGCGCATCCACCGAACTGACGCACAGCATCGCGCTGAACTGGCGGTTGTGGGTCTTGCGATCATGGTGCTGGATGATCCAGTCCACGACACCGTTGATCCGGTCGGGGTGGTCGAAGAATTCATTGATGTTGATGCCCGCGACCTCTTCGTCGATCAGGCTTCCATCTTTGCGCTTCAGTTTGCCCCAGTATTCGACCGAAAAGCGCAGGACGTTTTCATCGCTGATCGCGTCGGTGATGACGTATTTATGCAGGCACTCCCCGAAGAGATCCTTGGTCGTCCGCTTGGCCATGGCGTTTTCAGCGAAGATCGGGGTGCCGGTGAAACCGAACATCTGCGCCCGGCTGAAGAACGCCACGATCCGCTTGTGGGTTTCTCCGAACTGTGACCGATGGCATTCGTCGAAAATGAACACAACTCGTTCGTCCTTCACCGCCTGAAGCGGCCCCTCGAACTTGTCGCGGGAAATGGCTGTGTTCAGCTTCTGGATCGTTGTGACGATCAGCTTGTGACCGCCTGCCAACTGCGCCACCAGCGCCCTTGTGTTGTCCGTGCCATCCACGGACCCTTCGCTGAAATGGTTGAACTCTTTGGTGGTCTGGTAGTCCAAGTCGCTACGGTCGACGACGAATACCACCTTGTGCACCTTGGGGTTTTCAATCAGCACCTGCGCAGCCTTGAAGCTGGTCAGCGTCTTGCCCGAACCGGTCGTGTGCCAGATGTAGCCATTCTTCCGCCCGGCCTTCACCCGCTCGACAATCGCCTCGACCGCAAAATACTGATAGGGCCGCAGCACCATCAGCACTTTGTTGCTCTCGTGCAGGACGATGTATTTGCTGATCATCTTTGACGCATGGCACTTCTCGAGGAAGGCGTCGGCAAAGGCGTCAAGCTGGGTGATTAGCTTGTTTTCAGCATCTGCCCAGAAGAAGGTCTGGTTGAAATCCTGATCGCGGTTATTGGCATAGTACTTGGTGTTCACGCCATTCGAGATGACGAACAGCTGCACATACTGAAACAGCCCGTGGTCCGACCAATACGAATGGCGCTGGTAGCGATTGACCTGGTTGAAGGCCTCCTTCAGCTCCATGCCGCGGCGCTTCAGTTCCACCTGGATCAGCGGCAGGCCGTTGATCAGGAGCGTCACGTCATATCGGTTCTTGTAGCAGCCCGCCTGGGTGACTTGCGACGTGACCTGATACCGGTTGCGGCACCACTCCTCAGTGTTCAAGAACTGGATATAGACGGTCGTGCCATCGTCGCGGGGAAGGGCCATGCGGTCGCGCAGGATCTTGGCCTTGTCAAAGACATTGCCCTTGTCGAGGTGGTTCAGCACGCGTGCGAATTCAGCATCCGACAGGCTGACGCCGTTGTGGGCCTCCAACTGCGCCTTCAAGTTGGCGCGCAGCCCAGCCCCGTCGGCTATGGCAACGGGATCCCACCCAAGGCTGTGCAGCCGCTTGACGAGGCCGGATTCGAGTTGTGCTTCGGATTGGATCATTCTTCCTCCTCATCGGCACGGTCCCGAAATTCCTCAAGTCGCACAAGGTAATCTTCGTAGTAGAGTGAAAAGAGCGCAAAGCTGTAATTCAGCTTGCCATCGTAGGGATAACTTTCATCCAGCCACGAATTGAAGTCTTGGTTGTCTTCGTAGGTTATCTGCTCCAAGTCGACTGCTTGTTCTCTCTCGAGTTCTGCTTGAGCGATCCGTGCGCGCTTTTCCTTCAGCGTGGTGAAATAGGTGTCCAGCATGTAGATCAGCAGACCACTGGACACCTGAAGAATCGCGTTGGCCAGCTTGTCGTTGCTCTGGATCACCTTCGGCACTGCTTTGCCATGCGAGATGTCACCCCGCTCGTTGCGCAAAACCCCGATGAAATGCGCGACGGAGGCAACCCGTGTAACAAAGCCTTCCTCGATGACTGTGTCGTCCTGCTGGAGCAGCTTGCCAGCGCGCTTCACGAGTGGCGATACATCAAGATCCTTGATGTCTTCGGGTCTCACGCCTTCTTCGAGGGAAAGGATGATGGTTTTCGACACCCCTTCGACGAGCGCTTTGCACGTCTCGATGCAGATATCCGGGTGACTCGTGACGTTCCTTTCAGCCTTCTTCATCAAGGGAAGGTAATATCGAAAGTCCGGGCAATCCGTGGCGTTCTCGATGATGAGCAGTTCGGCAGGGCGCATCATGTCAGACGAACATCTGCTGCAGTAGACCCTTCTTGAAGGACTGGAGTTTTGAAAGTTGGTCCGCCAAGGTTCGAATTTTTGAATCCATCGCCGAAAGGGCGCATACTATCTTCTTCTGTTCGTCGACATGAGGCACAGATATTTTGAGTTGCTTCAGTTGGGCAGAATAGAGATGAACAACAGAGTTGCCTTGAGCCATTTTTGCTATCTCAACTCGCTTTGCGTGAGTCAAATAGTAGGCGAGAAATACTCCATCAATTTTCGGCCTAATAATATTAATGTCACCACCAATTGCGACGCCATCCTGAGAGACGCAACATGCTCGCGCCATGTCGAGAGGGGTTTCTCCCGATGCAGGAATGATAACATCACCGCTCTGACTTAGAACAAGATCGCGAGTGGGGATATTGGTTCGAGACAGGATTGTGTGAATAGTTTCAGCATAGTCAGTGTAGATTTCTCCGTACCGAATGCACGGCGTTACTCCGTTCAAGACAATGTCGCTCTTCGCTACGCCTTTCCCTTTTAGAAATGTTGCGACATCGACAAGTTGCTTTTCCTGCCAATCTGGAAACGACTTCCCATCATTCCGGGCGAACCGAGTCTGCCGATTCAACAGCTTTCGCGTCAAGCCAACCTTGAAACGTTCTAACGCAGCTTGTTTCTCCGTCAGTGCAGCAAGCTTTGCATCCACCGCCTCCAGAAAGGCTGCGATTTTCTGTTGCTCTGGGAGGGTCGGCAGCCGCACGGGGATGCGCGCGAAGTCATCGGCGTAAAGCCTCAAGCGGTCACTGGTGATCCCGTGGGAATAGGCCCCGAGGAGGTAGAGCATCCGCTTGGTTTTGAACCACTGGTCGAAGAACTGGGGCGACGTATCTTTCTTTGGGCTCAGCACGACATAGGCCGGGCTGACCATGCATTCCTCAGGGGCCAGGCCTACGGCACCCTGCCACATGCGCATCATGTTGTAGACGACGTCGCCGCGTTGAGCGCGCAGGTTCTGCCCGTCGGCGGCGTCGGCCGCCATGTGTCGGTCCAAACTGTCACGAGGTACTAGCCCGCGATCTATCGTCACCGAGTAAATGGGCAGGCCTGCCTCCCCTTTTGCCCGGCTATTCTTGAACGCATCGCCCGCGTGACCGGGTCGCCAGGGATCCTTGAACTCTGGGAAACGAAGCTTTGGTGCCGCAGGCATCATACCGGTGACTCCAGGCCCAACTCGGCACAAAAATCTCTGATGGCTTTGTCTAATGCTCCCATCTTGGCGTCGATCGCACGCACCTGTGCTGCTTCCTTCGCAAGATCAATCTCAGGCTCGGGCTCGAAGGTATCGACATAACGAGGGATGTTAAGATTGAAATCGTTCTCTGCGATCTCCGCCAGAGAAGCTCGATGGCTGAACCGTTCGATTTCAGCGCGCTTGCGGAAGGTGTCAACGATCCGGTCAACATCAGCTGGGCGAAGAATGTTCTGGTTGGTCGCCTTCTCGAAACAGGTCGATGCATCGACGAACAGGACGTCCTCAGTCTCCCGGCACTTCTTGAACACCATGATACAGGTGGGAATGCCCGTGCCATAGAAGATGTTGGGAGGAAGGCCGATGACGGCATCGAGCCAGTTGCGATCCTTGATCAGGTACTCGCGGATATGACCCTCTGCACCACCACGGAACAGTGCGCCGTGCGGCAGGATGACCGCCATGGTGCCGTTGTCGTCCAGGTGATGGAGCATGTGCTGGACGAAGGCGAAGTCCGCCTTCGATGCTGGGGCTAGTTTGCCATACTGGCTGAACCGGTCGTCCGACAGCAGCAGGGGATTGGATGACCAGTTCGCGCTGAACGGTGGATTGGCCACCACCGCCTCAAACCGCATGCTTTCGTGCTGAGGGTGCTCCAGCGTGTCTTCCTGTTTTAGGTCGAAATTGCGGTAATGCACCCCGTGCAGGATCATGTTCATGCGGGCGAGGTTGTAGGTGGTACGGTTCATTTCCTGCCCGAAGAACTCGGAAACGTCGGCCTCCTTCGCCACGCGGAGCAACAGGGAACCCGACCCGCACGCCGGATCATAGACCGATTTCAGCCGCGTCTTGCCAGTGGTGACGATGCGGGCAAGGATGGTGGAGACCTGCTGTGGAGTGTAAAACTCTCCCGCTTTCTTGCCCGCGCCGCTGGCAAACTGGCCGATCAGGTATTCGTAGGCGTCGCCGAGGACATCCGCATTGGCATCATCCAACATGAAGTTGATCTCGTCTAGGTGCGTCAAGACCTTCGCGATGAGGGCGTTCTTGGCTTCTTCCGTCCGCCCAAGCTTGGTCGAGGTCAGGTCAAGGTCTTCAAACAGGTGATCGAAGTCACTTTCAGATTCAGTTCCCATAGTCGAACGTTGGATGTTGTTCAGGATCTTGGTCAGATCCGCGAGGATGAACTGACCGGGCTTGGATCCACGCTTTGCGATCTGGCTGAACAATTCGGACGGACGGAGGAAGTAGCCCAACGCGTCGACAGAAGCTTCACGGACGGCGTCGAGAATTTCGCGGCCGTCCGTAGAGGCCTCGTCAACCGACAGGTAGTCAATCCCGTCTTGTTTCAGAACCTCGTTGGCATAGAGGTGCATGCGTTCGGACAGGTACTTATAGAAGATGAACCCTAGGATGTAGTCGCGAAACTCGTCTGCATTCATCTTGCCGCGTAGGGTGTTGGCAATGTCCCAGAGCTTTCTTTCGAGGGTCTTCTTTTGCTCTTCGGTCATGTGATGCTCCCCATTTGTTGTCGGCAAATTTGCGCGGCAAGCCCCCAAGGGGAAGGCGAAAATTGCGATTGTTCGCTCATGCTTACAACGATGCTACTGGTCGCGCCAGCCACGGCCGCGCCTTCGGCATCGCCGCCGTCACCTCGACCTCGCGCAGCATCCCGCCTTTGATTAGCCCGTCCCGCGCCCAGCCCAGCGCTTGCCACCAGTCGTCATATCCACGCCGGGCGGCCTCGATCTGCTGTGGATGGGGGGAGAAGGTGACCGGGCAGGCCAGGATGTCGACGGTCTTCCATATGGCACGGGCGCCCGGGCCACGCACGCGAATGCGTTCGATACCCACGACGATGGCCCCCGCATGCGTGCCATGCTGGTTCTGTTTGACGATGGTGGGCACGCAGCGCGGGGCGGCACCCGGCATCCAGTCCGGGGTCAGCCCGGCGCGGGCCAGTTCGGCGACGCGGATCGCCATCCGCTTGCCGCCGAGGCTGTCGGGGATCCCGGCGACGGTGGCGGCGATCACCTCGGCGTCCTCGTGGGTGTAGCCACCGATCTTGTGCTGGCCGCCGTCGATCTTGCAGCCCAGCACGGCACGCTGGAGGAGGACGTATTCCAGGCCGAAGCCGAAGCCTTCCTCGGTGACGTCTGGGGGCAGGGGTAGGTCCAGCTGCGCCTGTTCGATCCGGAACGCCCATTCCAGCGCCGCCTGCACGCCCAGCGCGCGCTTGATCCTGGTGCCGCTGACGCGGCCGTGGAAACTCATGGCTGCAATCCTTCAAGGAAATCCATCTGCGCCGGGCGCTGGGCCGCATCGGTCGGCCGCCAGATCCACGGGCCCGAGGCCATGGGCAGCTGCGAGAGAGCGCCACGCATGTGCTGCTGCCAGAGGGTGAACTCCGTTGCCGAGCAGGCGCAGAGCGCGTGCCCGATGGGCCAGCCCATCAGCCATCCGACGAAGAGCGGGTTCAGCCGCCGCCGCGACCGGCCCTTCAGGATCCGCCGCGAGACGGCGCGCCCATGCGAGGCAATCATCGAAGCCCAGAGCAGGCGCGAGATCGGGGCGTGCGGCGAGGACCGTGGCCCATCCGGCAAGGTCGGCTGGGCCGGGCGGGTGAAGCCCTGCTCCGCCCGGTAGTGTAGCAGATCCATCCGGGATTTGCCGTCGCTGCGGGTGACGCTGGCTTCCGAACTGCCCTTCCAGTTCTGGGCGGCGGGTGTCGGCCAGTTGTTCGGCAGGGCCTTTGCAAGGCCCAGCGCCAGCGCTTCGGCCTTCCGGGTGAAGTCGCTGTTCCCGGCCGGATTGTAGCTGCTGGTGCCGGGATGCAGGCTCATCGGTGTGGGCCAGGATGAAGATGCGCAGCCGTTCATGCGGCGCACCGACCTCTGCCGCCGAGAACAGGCCCGCCGCAGGCGTGTAGCCCAATCCCCAAAGCTCTCGCAGGACGGTCTCGAGCCCGAGCGTGACGTGACCGGCGACGTTTTCGAGGAACACCCATTCCGGGCGGCATTCGTGGACGACGCGGGCGACGTCGGGCCAGAGGTGACGGGGATCATCGGCCCCGCCGCGTTTCCCGGCCGCGCTGAAGGGCTGGCAAGGGTATCCGGCCAGGACGGCATCGAAGGCGCCGCGGAAGGGTCGGGCATCGAAGCTGCGCAGGTCGGTCCAGATCGGGGCCGGTGCGAAGTAGCCCGCGCGCTGGGCGGCGATGAGGACCGCGCGCGGCCAGTCCTCCCATTCGACGAAGGCGCGGGTGTGATAGCCGGGTTCGGCGAGGATGAGGCCCAGATCAAGGCCTCCGCCGCCCGCGCAGAGGGACAATCCGTGTCGGGGACGTGACACCATGCCATTCACCGCACCCCGCGCTCACGCAGGCGTTCCGGCGTGACCAGCCCCCGGGCCAGCATGGCATCGCGCATCGTGTTGCTGATCGCGCTGACCGGCAGGTAGCGGTCGGAGTTGACCAGATCGGCGTAGAAGGCGGGTAGGTCGGTGATCGGCTTTGCCGCTGGGGCAGGGGGTGCCTTGGGCTTCCGGCGCTTCCGGCCTGCATCCTCGACCTTGCGCTGGGCAGCACGCTGCATCGCCCGGTCCAGCGCCTTCGGCCCATCGGGCGGTTCGGGATGTTCCTGGCGGCTGGCCTCAGCGGCAGCAACGATCTCGGCCTCGGTCAGCCCCAGTTTGTCGCGCCAGCGCTGGACATGCAGCCGGGGCGGCCAGCCTTGCCACCAGCCGGGCAGGGCGTCGGGGTCGAGGCCCAGCGCGTCCAGCAGGTCCCCGAAAACCTCATCGGAAACGCCCTCGCGCGCCTGCGCGCCCTCCTCCTCCTTTACTGGTTTACTTAGTGGTTCCCTTACAGGGTTAGTGTCCGAAATCCGGACACGGCTTTCGGCATTTTCCGGACACGGCTCGGCTGGAAATTCGGACACGGGCCTCGCGCCAATCCCATGTCCGATATCCGGACACGGCAGGGCGTCGGTCGCGGCATCGACATGCGAACTGCCCGCATCCACGGTACTTTCTATGTCTTCATCCTTGCC
Organism: Albidovulum sp.; assembly: GCA_020637635.1. Classification (GTDB taxonomy): domain Bacteria; phylum Pseudomonadota; class Alphaproteobacteria; order Rhodobacterales; family Rhodobacteraceae; genus Albidovulum. The sequence continues at coordinate 227,105 of JACKKB010000002.1, read as the reverse complement.
GTGTCCGATTTCCGGACACGGCACCACAGCCACGGGTGTGAAGCCCGGCTCGAACCCCAGGACGTAGCGGGTGGGCAGCTGGCGCTTGGTCACAGGGTCGAGCCGCGGCACCCGCCGCAGCAGGCCCACCGCCTCGAGTTGCCCAAGGTGATCGTTCAGCGTGGACCGGCTGATTTCACAGTCATGTGCCAGCCGGTCCTGCGATGGGAAGCAGCCGTAATCCGGGTTGAACCGGTCGCAGAGGTGCCAGAGCACGATCTTGGATGTGGGCTTCAACCCGCGCTGCTTGATGGCCCAGTTGGTGGCCTCGTGGCTCATGGCGCGGGCCTCCGCGGGGCAGGGGCGATGCGCGTGGTGAAGCCGTGATCGGCCAGCGCGCCCAGCGCGTCGTCGAGGCTGCGCACCAGCGCCCAGCCGAACCCCTGCGACTGCACCGCATCGCGGAACGCCTCCTGCTCCGGCCGTAGCCGCCCCTTCGGCGCCTTCAGCTCGAGGAACAGTACGCGGCCGTCGCTCAGGACCATCAGGTCGGCGAACCCGGCATGGACGCCCATGCCGACAAGGATCGCCTGGCGCTTGGCCCCGCGGGGCCCGGCCTCGGTCACCTCGTTGGCGCAGTGATGGATGATGGCCGAGCGGGGCAGGGCGATGCGAAGCGCCTGCACGACGGCGCGCTGAAGATCGGCCTCGGGCGTACCACGGCGCATCATCGCGCGGCCCTCCCCTGATCCTCGCGCTGGGCACGTCGCACAGGCCGCCGCGCGTCAACGACGACCAGCAGGCGCTGGGCATCAGCACGCTCGGCAGGGGTCTCGCCATGCTGGGCCAGCACATTGCAGGCGAGCCGGATGAGGAGGTCGCTGTGATGCGCGATATCGGCGATGACGGCGCGGGCCTCGGCCACGCGGTCGGCGGGCCAGGCGGAACTGGGGGGCTGAAGGGGCATCACCGACGCCCTCCGGCACGACGGCGGCGCGGGGCGGCCTGTTCCTGTTCCTCCAGCCATTCCTCGACGGCGGTGCGGCGGTAGTAGACCTTGCGCCCGGCGCGAACGCAGGGTGGACCCGTCCGCATGGCTTCCCACCGGCGAAGGGTGTCCACCGAAAGGCCGAGTTCCAGCGCGAGGTCGAGACGGCTGATCCAGCCGACCAGCAGCGTGCGGGGTTTGTCCTTCGGGTCTGGCATCGATCCGAGATGCGGCATCGGGGTCTCCTGGTCCTGGCCCCGAAGATCGGGGACGTCTTGCAGGGACCAGTGAGCGCAGAGCCCGATGGGTGGCGGCGAGGCGGAGGGTGGCGGAAAGGATGCCGCCTTTGTGCCACCCCTTGTTTTGTTGGGGTTTGTGAGGGTGGCGGGTTTCAGCGGGGCGATGCGGGGCGGGCGTGACAGACGGATGAACCGAACGCCAAAGCCGCAAACACCAGCGAACAGCCGGATTGACCGTGTTTGGCTGGCATTGAAGGGCAAAGAGGGGGTGGCACCCGGCACGACACCCCTGCCACCCTTTGAATTCGTTCAAGGTTTACTGTTCTGCGGCCTGATGCGGACCGGTTTTCCGGCGCGATGGCCGCAGAAGTCGCCCCCCGGTACCTCTGCGCGCCCGGCCGTGACGGTCGCCGATCGATCCCCCCCCCAGCGCCGAAACCTTATGAAAACAAGGGGTGGCGCGGTTCTGGCGTCCTTCCTGCCACCCTCCGCCTCCCCGCCACCCGAGGTGCCATGCTTGCCTTGATAACCAGGCGAAACCACGCCTCATGTCGGATGCAAGAAGGACCGAAGCCATGCCCGAACGCATCAAGCTGACCGAGAAAGTGCTGCGCGACGCCGAGCCGGTGCCGGGGCGGGACTACCAGATCTTCGACACCGACGTCCGGGGCTTCGCCGCCTGCATCTACCGCGGCGGTGGGCGGGCTTTCACGTTGGATTACCGTCATGCCGGAAGGCAGCGCCGGATGACCTTCGGGCGCTGGCCCGAATGGTCAGTGTCGGCGGCCCGGGAGCGGGCCAAGGAGTTGCGACGCGAGATCGACGCCGGGGCTGATCCCTTGGGCCAGCGCGAGGCGAAGCGCGAAACCCCGCGGGTGACCGATCTGATCGAACGCTACTGCGCAGAGCATCTGCCGAAACTCTCCGCCCGCAGCGCGGCCGACCAGCGGTCGGCGCTGGCCAAGATGGTGGCACCCTTCTGGGGCCGGAAGTTGGTGACAGAGATCACGCCGACCGACGTCGACAAGCTCCTGACGAAGATCGCCGAGGGCAGGGCGCGGCCGCACAAGGAAAAGCCCAACAACCGGGCGCGCAAGCTGCAGGGCGCGAAGCCTACGCCAGTGCGCGCCAACCGGATCGGCGAGGTGCTGCGCAAGATGTTCACGCTGGCGGTCCAGTGGGGCTGGTGCGAGGACAACCCCGCCCAGCGCTTTCACCGCCGCACCGAGACGCCGCGCGAACGCTTCCTCTCCAAAGAGGAAATCAGCAAGCTGGCCGCGGTGCTGGATGCGGCCGAGGACCGGCGCGCGGCCGACATCATCCGCATGTGCATGCTGACGGGCGCCCGTCTGGGCGAGGTGCGTCAATCCCGGTTCGAACAGTTCAACCTCGAACACATGAGCTGGTCGAAGCCGCCCACCATGACGAAACAGCGCCGCGCTCACCGCGTGCCGATCTCGGACGAAACAGCCGCCATCGTGCGCCAGCGGCAACTGCTGGTGCCGAAGGGATCGCCGTGGCTCTTCCCCGGCGACACACCCGGCCAGCCGGTGCAGGAGGTGCGGCGGTTCTGGGCGCAGGTCCAGAAGCAGTGCGGGCTGCAGGACGTCCGGATCCATGACCTGCGCCACACCTTCGCATCGCTTCTTGTCAGTGGCGGGGCATCGCTGGAAATGATCGGAAAGCTTCTGGGTCACAGCCAGATGCAGACTACCCTGCGCTATGCCCACCTGATGGATTCGCCCCTGCGCGCCGGGGTGGACGCTGTGGCCAGTGCCTTCCGACCAAAGCCTCGGCTTGTTCATGACGCCGACGATCAGGGTGGCCGAAAGACCGCCTGACCCGGGCCAGCGCGGACCCTCATCATCATGCTTCCTCCCGTCGCAGCGCCCTCCATATCGGCGTGATCCGCCGCCGGATCGAACGGCTGTCTGGCATCTTCTTGCCGTCTGACCGATCCGCGAACCAGTCCTGCATCTCGGCAATCAGCTCGGCTTGGGTGGCTGGCAGACCGTGGTCATGGATCCGCACGATCAGGGCGATGTTCATGCCCTCCCAGTCATAGGGTGTGGCAGCACCTGGCCCCGCCGCAACCCGCCGCACCATGTCGTTCTCTTCCTCGAAGGCATGCACCTCATCGGCCATGATCATCATGTCCGCGACCGCCACCATGACCCCGCCGACAGGATCGGTGATGATCTGCCATTGGCTTTTGTCGCCCGTCATGATCCGGCGCACCACGCCCTCGGTCGGGCCCGTCCCGCAGCGGCGGAACAACGGCATGAGGTCCATCGGCGAGATGGCGACCCGACCGGCGACAATTTCTTCGCCACAGCGGACCAGGCCGATGCCGGTCATGATGTGGAACTTGCCCGCCGCGGCCCAGCCTGCGACGTCGGCGATGTTGCAGCCCCAGCGGGCCGTGACTTCCTGAAGGGTGTAGTAAACGCGGGGCGGCAAAGCCATGACAGATCATCCTCACATGAACCGAGGACGGGCCGAACTCATACCGCCTGCAGCCCGTGCCGGGGGCGGCACGGGTTAAGTGATCGGGCGCAACGACACGAGAGGCGCCGGGGCGCCTTCGGTCAGAGCGACGGGTGTTCCGATAGACCTGTTATGCTTTTGGTTGAGGGCTGCTCTCCTCAAGGATGCACCCTGACGCGGGCTTCGATTCGGAGCAAGGGGGTGGCCAGCACGATGCTGTGGATACCATTTAAGGCCTCGGCGGTCATCCGCTTTGGGCGCCCTGCGAACACTACATATAGTGCGTAGTTGGACCTGTGACATAGTCAGTTCGCTGGTGGCGAACTCGGGTCTTGAAATGGCGAACAACGTGCTCTATCTAGCGATCAATGCTCAGGTGAGAGATATCTGCCATAGGCTGATCGGTTCGCCGATCGAGGAGGCTCCGGCCTCTACCCACTTCGGGGCGTGGCGACCGCATCCGCGCGATGCGATCCGCGACGACGACCCGACGACTTAAGTCCGCAGCTCGCGTTGCGGCACGGGGATACCTAGGAGATAGCCTCTGCCCTGATTGCCTCTTGGGAAGGCGGCACACTCGTCGGGATGGTCCCGGCGAGGAAGCCCAGGAGGTTGCGACATGGGTACTGAACCTGTGAAGCCCCTGAGCACCGGGCAGTGGATCCGTCGCTGGATTCGGCGTGTTCTTCGGAAACGTCGGACCCTGATGGTCGCGTTCTGGATGGTGAAAGCCATCGTGTATCTGGCGCGACTCTTCTTCTGAGACGGCTCCTAGGTGTTCAACTGCTGAGGATGGGAGAAAAATGCTGAATGAAGCTCTTCGCCTGGTTCGGGTCTACCACGACCTGTCGCAGGCTGACGTGGCCGAACGCGTCGGGCTTTCAAAATCCTATGTTTCGGAGATCGAGAGCGGCGAAAAGAACGTCTCCATTGCCGTTCTGGAGAAGTATTCGACGGCCTTCGATATTCCGATGTCCTCGCTCATGCTGTTTGCCGAGCGCGTGGAGGGTGCTGGAAAGGCCGATGCCATTCGGGCGTATGTCGCTGACAAGGCGCTGAAGATGCTGGATTGGGCGGCGACAATTTCCGAGTATCGAGGGGCGGGCAGGTGAGCCACGACCGCAACCAGTCAATCCTGTACAAGGTGACAAGCCCGCAGATGCTGGCCGATCGTCTGCTGATTTCCCGTGAAGAACTGGATGCGCTTCTCGCCGATGCCGATCCCTACAAGCGGTGGATCGACAAGAAGTCCGGCCGCGCAATTCAGGAGCCGCGGCCAAGACTCGCGAAGGTGCATCGCAGGATCGCAATGCTCTTGGCGAGGATCGACACGCCGCCCTACCTGCACTCGGCAAAGAAGGGGCGGTCGTACATCTCCAATGCTGCTGCACACTCGGTCGAGGACGGGTGCGTCAAGATCGATGTCCGAAGGTTCTATCCGTCAGCGCGGGCTCAGGCTGTCTATCACTTCTTCCGCGACAGGATGGCTTGTGAGGGTGATGTTGCCGGAATGCTTGCAAAACTGCTGACGGTGGACGGGCATCTGCCGACAGGAAGCAGCGCCAGCCCAATTGTCTCGTACTTCGCCTACGAGGACCTGTTTCATGAACTTTCGGTCTTGGCTGAGGCATGCGGCTGCAAGATGACCGTCTACGTCGATGACATTGTATTCACGGGGGCAGGGGCTACGCGGCGCCTCCTGTTTGAAGCTCGGAAGGCCATCGGCAAACGGCACCTTCATGGGCACAAGACCAAGCTCTTTCGGCCCGGTCAGCCGCGGATCGTCACCGGAGTTGCTGTCACCAACAACGGCCTTCGGTTGCCGAACCGGCGCCAAGTCCGCATTGCCGAGGACCAGAAGCTGTTCGATGACCTGCCACTTGGCCGCGAGAAGCTCATCGTCGCACGGCGGCTCACTGGACGCCTATTTGAAGCCAGCCAAATCGATGCAGGGTGGCGAGTGCGCGCTGAGGCCATGGCTGCCCTGCGCGATGATATTCAAAGAAAGATCGGTCGCTAGACCGGCATAGACAGGGCTGGTTATGGCTGAACGCAACGATATTTCCGGCCTTTTGGCCTTCATCGGCCGAGAAGGTGACTGGCGCGAGCGGCTGCAGGATGTTGTCGCCGAACACCTGATGCCCGCGCTGGAGGAATTCGAGATCGATCAGGACGGCTTGGCCGACCTGCTAGGCGAGCAGTGGTCAGGCGTCCTCTGGGGCTGCGGGTTCGAGGATTTCCTTGGCCAGCACTATGAGGACGGCAACATCGTCGATCTCTATCTGAAGCGGCGCGGCTGGAAGGAAACGGCCTTGAACCGGGCCTATTTCACCGCGCTGCGGGATGCGCCAGTCAGTCTGTACGAAGTCAGCGATGTCCAGCCTGGCACATCGATGGTGCTGCGCGACCTGCTGTCGGATGCCGCATCCGTCACAGTGCGCGAGAAATCCGCCACGCGCACTCTGAAGCAATGGGACCGGATCGCCGTGAGGGTGGTGCCCGAACGCGATCACCATGTCATCTCCGGCGCGCTGTTACCCTTCCGCTCCGAAGCGGTGGATTTCCTGTTCGCCGGGCTGCGCGACGCCCTGAAGCTGAAGAAGCGAGACGCGCTGCGGCTCACCCGCGAGCAGCTTCTGGGTTGCGCACCCATCTTCACTTCCGCTTGGCTGTTCATCGAGATCGACCGTGCCCTCACCCCAGCGCAGCCGCAGTTCACCAATTCGGACGGCGACGATGTGTTGTTCCACGATTTGCGGTACCCGCTTGCCAGCGGCGTAACGCAGAAAGCAGTGGCGGAGCGGCTCGACCGGGTGAAGGGCTTCCTGCCGGAAGGACCGAAGTTCTGGAACTGGCTGGCCACGCGGAAGGGGCGCGGTGGCAAGGCGGGCGGCGGCATCATGCTCGACACGCAGATGGAGGGCGCCACCGTTCTGGGTTCGCTGGAATTGAAGGGCAAGACGCTGCTCGTGACCGTCAACTCGGCCGAGCGCACGGCCAAGGTCCAGACGTTGATCGGTGCGGCCGCCGGGGATCTGTTGAAATCGCCTTTGAACACGATCCGGACAGTCGATCAGATGCGGGCAGACCAACGGCGTGAAGGGTCGCGCGAAGAAGCCGACGAAATCCCGCCAGAGATCGCGCGCCAGCTGATGCGGGATCACCTCGACAAGCACTACCGCGAAACGCTGGACGCGCCGATCCCGGCGCTGGGCGGCAAGTCACCACGTCAGGCTGTCCGGACGGCTGCGGGGCGCGAGAAGGTGATCGACTGGCTAAAGATGCTGGAAAACCGCAGCGCCGGGCATGTAGAGGGCCCCATCGCCGAGTACGATTTCGCCTGGATGTGGGGCGAGCTAGGGCTTCAGGAACATCGGAAATGAAGGCTGACAAGACGGTCTGCGATGATGATCTGCAGGGGAGGGCGCGTGGGCTACATCAACACCACATCAACCTGCGACTGCGGCCTTCGTGCCGGTCTTGCGTGTGAATCCGTGCGAACGCTGATGTTTGCGAGGGCGAAAATCACGCCTGAACAGAGGCTTACCCCGTAAGACGCTGATTTCGATGATTATTCGGTTTTGCCCTTCCATGGGCTCATAACCTGAAGGCCGCAGGTTCAAATCCTGCCCCCGCAACCAAAAAATCTAACCTTTCCAAATGGTTAGAATCCGACAAAATCACTTGTGTATAGCAAGCGCAGTTTTACCTCAACGCCACCTCAACGTTTGACGAGTCCCCCTGAAAAGCGGGGGCTTCTTGCGTTGTGTGGCGGCGGAGTAAAGCTGTGACTGCGCCACGCTATGGTCAATTCTAGCTCTGGCGTATGACGATTGCCAAGGGACGCTCGACTGATCGGCACTTCGCATGCTGATTGGCCGTAGGACGAAACCGCAGAGTTGATGGTCCCAAGCCAGGCGCTGGACGAGAGGTCACGCGACGGCTTCGCGCGATGCAGGCGAGGTTGCGGGCTTGGCGGGTCTAGTCATCGGTCAGCCGCCCGTCGCGAAGGTGGATCAGCCGGTCGAAGCGGTCGAAGATTTTCTCGTCATGGGTCACTGTCAGGATGCAGGCTTCCTGCTCGGCGGCAAGCTTTCGCAGCAGGTCCATGACGAGTTGTGCGCGTTTGCTGTCCAATGCTGCGGTCGGCTCGTCCGCAAGGATGATCCGCGGGCGGTTGGCCAGCGCGCGAGCGATGGCAACCCGCTGCGCCTCGCCCCCCGACAGCAGCGCGGGCTTGACCGGGGCGCGGTGGCTGACCTCGAGATAATCCAGCAGTTCCACTGCGCGTTCCCGGCCCTTTTCGGGGGCCCAACCGGCAAGGTCGAGTACCAGCGAGACGTTTTCTGCTGCCGTCAGGAACGGGAGCAGGTTGTGCGCCTGAAAGATGAAGCCGATCTTGTCCAGCCGCAGGCGGCGCAAATCACTGCGCAGCCATTTGCCGTCAAAGACCGGATCACCGTCCAGTACCACCCGGCCCGAGGACGGGTCAAGGATGCAGCCGATGATGTTCAAAAGCGTCGTCTTGCCAGACCCCGAGGGCCCCAAAAGCGCGATCACCTCGCCTGCACGCACCTGCAGGTCAACCTGACGCAGGGCATCGACGCGGGTTTCGCCGTCGCCATAGTGCTTGGCCACGGCCTGCACATCGACCAGAATATCACCGATAGCCATGGCTCAGCCCCCCAGCGCGGTGGCAGGGTCCACCTTCAGGGCGGCGCGCACGCCAAGGCCACTGGCGGCCAGACAGACCACGACGATGATCCCGGCCAGAACGGCCACGTTGAACGGCTCCAGCACGACGCGGCGCGGAAAGACATCCTTGACCAGCAGGATCAGAACCAGACCGATGCCCCAACCTGCGGTTCCAAGGATCAGCGATTGCTGCACGATCAGCCCGATGATGGTGCGGTCCGGTGCGCCGATCAGCTTCAGCGTGGCGATCTGTTTCAGCTTTTCCATGGTCATGGTGTAGATGATCAGCGCGATCACCACGGCGGACACCGCCAGCAGAATGCCCAGGAACAGTCCGATCTGCCGCCGCGCCTTGTCCACGACCGAGGCCAGCAGGATATTCTCCTGTTCGGTCTGGCTTAGGGCCGCCAGATGCTTCCATTGCCGCAAGGTTGCGGTCAGCAGATCGACATCCGCGCCGGGCGTCACGCGCACGATCACGGCGGCGACCGAGGCCGATTTGACCGCCCCCGCCCCGCGCGCGGCCTGCACCCGTTGATCTGCCGGGGCGAGTTCCGTTTGCAGCGCCATCGCATCGGCAAGCGTCATGTAAACCGCCGGGTCGCCGCCCGAGTTCATCGCCCCTTCGACCAGCCCGACCACGCTGAACCGGTTGCGGCCAAGGCGGATGGTGTCGCCCAGCACAAGGCCGGTCTTGCGGTCGGCCACCAGTTCGAAATGGCTGGTGCCGATGCCGCGCCCTTCGGCAATGATCTGCGGGCCACCCGGACGCCCGGTTTCATAGCCGATGACATATAGCCGCAAGGCCCGGTCAAGGAACGGGGCTTCAACGGTCTGATAGTTGATGGCCCCTGCTTCGGCCACGCCGGGCATGCGGGCCACAGTGTCGCGGCTGTCGGCAGGGATCGAGGAGGCTTCGGCAAAGGGCCCTTTTGTGCCGGCCTCAACCACCCAGACCTCTGCCGCGGGCGCTTTGACCACCGCCAAAGCATCGGCCACAAGCCCGTTGTAGATGCCGATCATCGCCAGAACGACCGTCATCAGCAGGCCCAACCCGAAACAGGTCAGCACAAAGCGGAACAGCCCATGCCGGATGTCTTTCAGCGCCAGATTCATGGCGCGTCCCCGATCCGGGCAAGTCTGCCTTCGTCGGCGCCTTTCGGCGGCATGGCGACGATGTCGGCGCCGTCGGGCAGGCCACCTGTCACCTCGACCCGGCCCCGGTCGTCGCGTGCGCCAAAGGTCAACTCGGCGCGGTGCAACCGGCCCTCCTGCACCAGCCAGACCGTGCCGCGAAAGCCGTCAAAGCCGGTGATCGCCACCTCGGGCACCATCAGCGCGTTGTCGCGTATGCCGGTCAGGATGCGTGCTTCGGCCTGTTCGCCAAGGAACATCGCTTCGGGGCAGTCGGAACAGGTCAGCCAGACGCGGCGCTCTTCGTTCACGCGGTCGCTTTCCAGCCCGATCCGGGCGACGGTGCCGTGAAACTCGGCCGCAGGCTGTGACCGCAGGCGGATGACGCCCTCTTGGCCAAGCGCCAGTTGGCCGGCGCGTTCTTCGTCGATGAAGGCCTGAACCCAGATCGTTGCCGGATCAATCAGGGTAAAGATCGGATCACCGGCCTTGACCACCGTGCCCGGCTCGACATGGCGGGCCAGGACAACCGCATCATAGGGGGCGACCAGCCGGTGATGGGAGAGCAAGGTTTCTTCCAGTTGCAGGGCTGCCGCCACATCCGCGCCTTGCGCGCGGATCACGGCAAGATCGGCCTCGGCCAATGCCAGTTCTGCCCGCGCCACATCTTCATCGCGCAGCGCTTCCTCGGCCCGCTGAACCGAGGTGACATCCTGCCGCGCCAGTTCCTTTTGCCGATCATTTGCTGCGATGCGCTGCGCCAGAACTGCCTGCGCCCGCGCCACTGCGGCATCAGCCTTGGACTGACCGGCGGCATTGGCCGCAATAGCCGCCTGCGCCCGCGCAACGCGGGCTTCCTGCTCGGCCGGGTGCAGGGCGGCCAGTTCCTGTCCGGCCTTTACCGCATCCCCAGCATCTGCCGACACCGACACCAATGCCGCGCCAACTTCGAAACCGACGCGCGACAGGATCCGGGCCTCGACAGAACCCAGGCCATAAAGGCGCAAGGGCACTCCGGTTTCAGACGCGACAACCGTCACAGTCAGCGGCCGTTCGGTCAGAAACCAACCCGCCGCTGCCAGCCCAACCAGCGCAACCGCGCCAAGGATCCAGGTTCTGCGCATCGCTCAGCCCTCAGCCCGGCGCATGCGGTTGATCAGGCCGTCTTTCAGCACGAAGTGATGATAGAGCGCCCCCACAACATGCAGCGCCACCAGCGCCAGCAGCAAGATCTTCAGCACGTTATGGCCCTGTGCAGCCAGATCGACCCCGCCGAACCAGGCCATCGACCCGCTGAGCGGCATCAGGATCATCAGCGCGTAAAGGCCGACATGGGCGGCCTTTGCCAAGGCGCGCTGCGCGGCACTGTCGCCCACCATCGCAGGCACGCCGCGCCGCGCCTTGATCGACGGCCGCCATAACGCGAACAGCATGACCAATGCACCGCCTGCGACATGGGCCAGAACCAGCGGGTTGAAGGCGATTTCCAGCCCCTTTGCCGCAGCGTCCCACGCGGCGGCGATGGCGTCCTTCAACAGGTATTGCTGCACGATCAGCAGGGCCGCGCCCCAGTGCAATGCGATCTGAAGGCGGGTGTATCCTTTGGGGCTTGGCATGGCGGTCCTCTCGCTCTGGCGAATCAGCTTGCTTGCCTTGCAGAATATGTTAGTGATTACTTACTTACAAGAGGTGCTCCATGTTACGTCGCAAATCTGCCGAGGATCGCAAGACCGAAATCATTGCCGCCGTTCTGGATCTGGCCGACCGTATCGGCCCGGACCGGCTGACGACCAATGACATCGCGCAAGAGGTCGGCGTGACACAAGCCGCTATCTTCCGGCACTTCCCGACAAAGGCAGAGCTTTGGACCGCGGTCGGGGACGCCATTGCGGATCGGCTGGAATGCGCGTGGCAGCAGGCTGTGAATAGCAGCGAAAGCCCGCAAGCGCGACTAAAGGCGCTGATCGCCGCGCAGTTGCAGCAGATTGAGCAAACCCCCGCGCTTCCGGCCATTCTGCACTCCCGCGAATTGAACGTGGACAATGCCGCCCTGCGCGACCGGTTTCGCGGGGTTCTGATGCAGTATCAGGCATATCTGGAGGCAAACCTGCAAGCCATTGCCGAAGCCGGAATGATGGGGGCGGGCGTTCAGCCAAAGGATGCCGCCGTGCTGCTGACCTCGCTTGTTCAGGGTATCGCCATAAGGTGGAGCCTTGGCTCGCGCAGCTTTAACATCCTGCCCGAGGGGATGCGCCTGCTGGAGGTGCAATTGGCCCTGTTTGCCTGCAAGGAGGGGCAGACATGAAAACTCATCGCGTCGCCGGTGTTGCGGCCATAGCCTTTGGATCGTTGACGCTGATATCCGGCGGATCGGCCCTGTTCGGAGCGGTCGACATGGGGGCCGTCGTGCCCTTTGTCCTGCGGTTCAACTTCATCGCGGGCTTTGCCTATGTCATTGGCGGCTTGCTTCTGATGATCGGGCATCGGCTTGCGTTGCCCGTGGCGCTGATCATCCTGATCGCAACAGCGGCGGTCTTTGCGGCCTTCGGCTGGCGGGTTTTGGCAGGGGATGCTTTTGAGATGCGCACGGTCGGGGCCATGACACTGCGGACATTGTTCTGGGCTGTGATGGTATGGGTCGCCGTGAAGGCACTGGGCCGCACAGGGCGCGTGTAGCCAAGGCTGATCTGACAAAAGTCAAGGACAGCCGCTGTTATCCAGGGCTTGCATAAACCAAGGCGTTTCCCCGCCCGCGGAGCTGTTTCTGAAAGGATACCCCATGTTGATCCGTCTGATCGTCACCGCCGCCCTGCTGTCATCGCCTGCCTTTGCCGGTGATGCCGCCAAAGGCGAGGCTGATTTCAAGAAATGCAAATCCTGCCACGCGATCACCGCCACTGACGGCACCGAGATTGTGAAGGGCGGCAAAACCGGGCCGAACCTGTTTGGCGTGATCGGGCGTCAGATCGGCAGTGTTGCTGATTTCAAATATGGCGACTCGATCGTGGCCGCCGGGGCCGATGGGTCGGTCTGGGACGAGGCAAGCCTTGTCGCCTATGTCGTCGATCCGGCCAAATGGTTGCAGGATAAGACCGGCGACGCGGCAGCCAAGTCGAAGATGACATTCAAGCTGGCCAAAGGCGGTGAGGATATGGCGGCCTATCTTGCGACGTTGAAATAATCATGAAACGGAAGGGCTTGACCGCCCTTTCGTCACATTTCGGCCTGTCGTAATAGGCTGCGCACCCATCGGGCGGCGGCCCATGTGGCGGGCAGGCCCAATGGCAGCGACAGCCATAGCGCTGTCAGCGGCGACAGGGCCAACAGGCCAATCGCCTGACCCAACAACCCCAGCATGAACAGGTTGATCGCCACCGCCGAGGTGGCAAACGGCCACAGCATCAGCCCCAGCTTCCACAGGCTGTGATGTGGATTGGGCGCGCTAGTGGCTGGTGCCGTCTTCGAAGGTGATCTTGTTCCAGACATTGTATTTTCCGGCAGGCTTGCTCATCGGCAAGCGTTTGATTTCTTTGAAGGTCGCCGCGTCATAGACAATCACCGCGCCATCCATTTCCCAGATCGACACCAGCGCATATTTACCATTACGGGTGAATTCGGTATGCGCCACGGTCTTGCCCGGCTCGGGGATCAGGGTTTGCACGATGTCCAGCGATTGCTTGTCGAGGATGTGGATATGGCCCTTGTTTTCACCGGTAAAGACATCGGCCCAGACATAGGGCGTGTTGGCATGGCTGCGCAAAAAGAACCCCGGCCCATCGGTTGGAATCGTTTTCACCAATGACCAGTCGGTCATGTCGATCACCGACAGCATGCCTTCGGTCAGGTGTGGGGTGGCCATGACTTTGTGGCCGTCCCGATCCCATGTGATGCCAGACCCTAGATGCGGCATACCGGGCAGGGGCAGGCTGGCAATCTCGCGCCCGACATCCAGATTGACCGCAACCCCGGTTTCCGCCTCGCGGTTGGTGCCGATCAGGTTGCGGTAATCGGGGCTGAAGAAAAAGTCGTCCAAGGGGGCCGACACGGCAATGCGGCGGCGGGCGAAAAGGCCGCGTTCGACGCCCAATGCCTCTTCCATGCCGTTTTCGTTGGAGTGAACAAGGCCCTCGGAATAGGGACCGCCGTCCTCATTGGTGGCAATCTCCCAGATCTCGGGCAGGTCTTTCAGGGCCAGCACAAAGGTTTCACGCTGCGGTGCCTGATAGACGGCGGCAACCCGGCTGGGGGTGCCATCGCGGCCTGTTACGGGAACCACCTTTTTAACGGTCAGATCAGCGGTTGACAGGATAGTCAGCGTGGTCGGCAAATAATTCGCCACCGCCAGCCATTTGCCATCCGCACTTAGCGCGATGTTGCGGCTGTTCAGACCGGCGCGGATGCGGCCAACCTCTTTCAGGCTCCAGATATCGTATTTCTGCACCCAACCATCGCGCGACATGATGAAGACAAAGCGGCCGTCGGGGGTGAACTTTGGCCCGCCATGCACGGCAAAGGGCGTGGCAAAGCGGTCAAGCACGGTGAAGCTGTCGCCATCCAGCACCGACACATGATGATCGCCGGTTTCCACGACCAGCGTGATGTTCAGCGGATCGCCAGTGAATATGGGGGCGGTGGCGGGGGTGTAATCGGTCATCTCGCGGGTCGCGGCGATGTCGGTTTCAGTCCAGACCGGGGGGGTGGCAAGCGGCGAAGCAATATAGCTCGCCACCGCCGCGATGTCGGCAGGCGACAGCGTGTTGGCAAAGGCGGGCATCTGGGTGGCGGTACGCCCCTTGGCGATAAGGCTGGTCAGCGCGTCGCCCTTGATGCGCCCAAGGCTTTCGGGGATCAGCGCGGGGCCCGTGCCGCCCAATCGTGTGGCCGCGTGGCACCCAGCACATTGATCGGCGTAGATCGCAGCCCCATCGGGCTCGGCAAAGGCTGGAAAGGCCAGCAAGCTAAAGAAAATTATGCGCCGGATCATGGCTTTTCCCCCGGAACGGCGTGACGGTCAGGCGGGCGGCGTCGCCCGCGCCAATCTCGGCATTGGTCATATAGCAGGCCGGATCTTCGGCCCAAGGATCGCCCGTCACCTGCAAGGCCCGGATGCGTGTGTTACCGCCGCAGACCGCCTGAAACGCACAGGCACCGCAGCGGCCCTTCAGGGGGCGGGGGCGTTGGCGCAAGGTGGCCAGCATGGCGTCATCGCCGGTCCACAGCGCCGGGAAACGGTCGGTTTTCACCGAGCCCACGGTGTAGTCCGACCAATAGGTGTCGGGATGCACTTTGCCTTGCGGGTCAATATTGGCCACGCCAAGCCCGCTGGAATTGCCACCCCAGGCCTCTAAATGAGTGCGGACATGGGCGGTTTCGTCCAAGCTGAAATGTGCCGCGACCCATTGCAGGAAATACACCGCGTCGGCGTCGTTGTTACCGGTGACAACTTCCAGCGGGTGGCCGGATTTGGTCGCCGACCAGGCCCGCTCCAGCAGAACATCCATGGCGGCGCGGGTGCGGGCGTGTTCGGTATCCTCGCCCCGGTGTTTGTCTCCGCGCCCGGCATAGACCAGATGCGACAAATAGAATTTGTCCACCCCCTCGGCGTCGCACAAATCGAGCATGGCGGGCAGCATTTCGGCATTGTCTTCGGTGATGGTGAACCGCAAGCCTACCTTCACTCCGCGGGCTTTGCAGGCCCGAACCCCGGCCAAAGCATCGGCAAAGGCCCCATCCACACCGCGAAACCAATCGTTTTTCGCGCCAATCCCGTCCAAGGATATGCCAACGTAATCAAACCCCAACGCCGCTACCCGGTCAGCATTCTCGCCGCCCAGTTTGGTGCCATTGGTCGACAGCGACAAATGGCGGAAATTCAGCGCGCGCGCCCGTTCGGCCAAAGCCCAGAAGTCAAACCGGCTCAGGGGTTCGCCCCCAGACAGGATCAGCGCCGGGATGCCAAAGCCTGACAGATCGTCCAGCACGCCCATCGCCTGATCGTGCGAAAGTTCGCCCGGAAACGGCACATCGGCACTGGTGGTATAGCAGTGGCGGCATTTCAGGTTGCAAGTGCGGGTCAGGTTCCAGATCACTACGGGTTTCACGCCCCCCGCCGACGCCCGGCGGCGCGGTGGGGTGGGCGTGACCAGCTCTTGCATGTATTGCGTCAGGCGAAACATCAAAGGCCCCCTTCGGTCAGCCGCAGCCCGGTCTTTTTCAAAATCCGAGTGGAATACAGGATATCGGACGCCCGGCAGGAAGGCCCCAGCAGGGTGGCAATCTGTGCGCGCAGGGTTTCCACCTCGTCCCGGTTGTGGCCGTGGATCATGGCAAACAGGTTATAGGGCCAGCCGTCCGCGCGCGGGCGCAAGTAGCAATGCGAGACAAACGACAAGGCCCCAACCTGCGCGCCCAGATCAATCGCCCGGGCGTCATCAATATCCCAAACGCTCATCCCATTGGCGGTCAGACCCAGCGCATAGTGGTTGGGCGCAATCGCCACACGGCGGATGACGCCTGCGCCTTGCATCGCGGCCATGCGGTCGATCACGGTGCCCTCGGGCACGCCCAGCCAGCTTGCCACCTCGGCAAAGGGGGCGGGGGTCAGCGGCAGGCCGCCGGTGGTGGCGGCGATGATCCGGCGGTCAAGATCGGGGATGGTCATGCAGTTACCCTGAAGCCTATGAAAAACTCGTGTTCCTTGGGGAACAAAAGCACCGGCAAGCCGGTTTCGCGTTCGATCCGGTCCGCCGTTTGCTTGATCTGCGCGGCCTTTTCACAGGCCAGCACGAACCACATGTTCAAACGGTGGGTGCGTTCATAGTTATGCGCCACCTCGGGGTGTGCATTGACCAAAGTCATGACGGCGTCAAAACGGGTTGCAGGCACCGCCATCGCGCAAAGGCAAAAGGCACCGCCCATTGCTTCGGCGTCATAGAACGGGCCGAAACGGGTGATCGCGCCGATTTCGCGCATCGCTTGGATGCGGGCAATCAGCGCGTCCTCCTCCAACCCCAAATCTTTGGCCAAGGCGGCAAAAGGGTGGGACACCAAGGGCAAACCGTCCTGCATCCGGTTGATGATAGCGCGGTCGGTGGTGTCCAGCGCATCAGGGGCCAGCGGGGTGCGGCGCAAAGGTGTCATGCGGCGGTCCTTTCCAGCAATGCCCCGGTTTGTTTGAAGCAGTGGGTTGAGAATAAAACGCGGTGGTCGGCGCAGGCCAGTGCGGGCAAGGCGCGGGCGGCGTCCAACACGGCCAGTGCGTCGGTGCGGCTTTGGCCATGGATCATTGAAAACAGGCCATAGCGCCACAGGCCCGGCACCGTCTGGCGCTGATAACACAAGGTCACGCCGGGCAGGGCGGCAAGGCTGCGGCCTGCGGGTTCCATGCCTTGCGGGGCGACATCCCAGACCACCATCGCATTGGCCGCCCAGCCAATCGCGCGGTGGCGCACGATCACGCCGATGCGGGTCAGGATGCGGGCGTTTGACAGGCTTTGCAGGCGGTCCAGCACCTGCGCCTCGGTCCACCCAAGCTGTGCGGCGACGGCGGAAAAGGGGGCTGCCACCAGCGGCAGGCCCGAGGACATGATCTGCAACAACGGGCGATCAGCGGGGCGCAGGGCGGTTTCATCATGGGCCAAATCGGTGGTCAATGCCGCCCGCGCGCCTGTCAGGCGAAAGCCCAGGTCGATGTTGAACGCCCGCAGCAAGGGCAAGGAAAGCACCTTAAGCCCCGTCCGTGCCGCGATGCGGTCCAAAGACGCCTGCAACCCTGTGGCATCGGGGGCTGTGGCGACGAACCACAGGTTCCAATCATCCTCGCGCAGGTAGGAATGATTGACGCCGGGTTCATCGTTCACCAGCGCGGCCACGGCATCAATCCGCGCCTCGGGCACCGCCAGCGCGGCCAGCGTGCTGGCCCCCGCCGTATTGGGCCGCACCGTGCCACCAACCCGCGCCATGCTGCCTGCCGTTTGCAATTGTGTCAGGCGGGCGATCACTTTGGTCTCGTCAATCCCCAACGCTGCGCCCAGCACGGCAAAGGGCTGCGGCACCAGCGGAAAATCGCGCTGAAATTCATCCAGCAAGCGGTGATCCAGCGCGTCCATGTTCATAGCCCCGTCTGATGGGCGCGGGCGGTAAAGAAGATGCCTGATGGGGACTCGGCGGCAATCTCTCCCACCTTTTCGCGGGTCTTGGTGTCGTAGATCAGAACCTTGTTGTCATCGCGGGACGAGATCCACACTTCGGCCCCGCGCGGGGCGAATTCCATGTGCAAAATGGCCTTGCCGGGGGTCAGGGTGGCGACAACCTCATGGGAACGGCTGTCGACCACCTGCACCACGTCATTCAACGGCGTGGCAAAGTTGACCCAAACATAGGGGCTGGCCGGTTGGGCGATGATGAATACCGGCTGGCCATGCACGGGGGTTGTTGCGGTCTGGGTCTGGCTGATCCGGTCTACCCACAGGATTTCATGCCGACCAACGGCGGGCAGAGCGTATTGGCCTTCGGTAAAGGCCCAAGATTGCAGGTGGGGCATCTTGTAGACCGGCATATCCTCGCCGGTTTTGCCGTAATCGGTCAGGAATTTCTGCGGCGGGGTGTCGGGGGTCCACAGGTCAAAGGCCGTGACACCCTTTTCGCCGAACAGGCCCACAAGGAAAGTATGCGCATCGTCGGTCAGAACCGCGTCAAACGGGTTCTTGCCCGCATTGCCGATCATCGTGACCACCGGGTCCGGGCTGGAAAAGTCGCTCAGAAACACCTCGCCCGTGTCCCAGACCGCCCAAGCAAAGCGCCGCCCCGGCACATCGACCAGCCCGATGGTCTTGCCCGCCGCCGGGATATCCGCGACCAGCGCCAAGGTGTCGGCGTCAAACACCTTGACCCCGCCGGGTTCATAGTTGGACACGGCGACCAGACGACCATCGTCCGAAATCGCCCCACCGATGGAATTGCCCGCCTGCACGGTGCGGGCGGCGATGGTTTGGGTCAGCAGATCAACCTTGGTCAAACCACCATCGCGGCCAAAGACATAGGCAAAGCGTTCGTCCGGGGAATAGGTCATCGTGGCGTGGGAAAGATCGCCCAAGCCCTCGATCCGGCCTACGGCGGCACGATCGGACCGGTCGATCAGCACAAGGCTGCCGGTGGCGCGTTCGATCACCAACCCCAGATCGCCGGTGGCGGTCTGACCAAAGGCCGGGGCGGCAAGCAGCAGCAGCGACAGGATCAGCGGGCGCATGGGTCAGTCCTTTGATTTCAGATAGCTGGCAATCCACAGCGCCTCGTCTTCGGTCAGAAGCGGGCGCCAGGGCGGCATGGCGGTGCCGGGGATGCCATCCAGAATGATCAGCGCCAGCCCCCCGGGCTCGGCATGGGCCAGCGCGTCAGGCGTCAGCGGGCGGCCAAGCCCGCCCTTCATCGTCAGCCCGTGGCACGATCCGCAATCCTGCAAGACCATGTGTTCAAGCGCGCGGGCGCGGTCGGGCGGCACTTCGGCCACGGCGGGCATCGCCGCAAGGCAAAGGGCCAGAAGGCTACGCATAGGCCGCCATCCCCGCGCCCTCGCAGGCAAGGGCGGATGCCAGCAAGGCGGGTTCATACAAGGACACCACGCGGCCGATGATGAACAGGACCGGCGCTTCGGGCTGGGCGTCGGCCACGGCGGCGGCAATGCCCGACAGGTCAGACAGCACGCGGGTTTCGCGAGGCGTGGTGGCAGAGGCCACAGCCAGAACCGGGGTGTCGCCTGCCATGCCATGCGCCCTCAGGTTGCTGGAAATCTCGGCGATATTGGCTACGCCCATATAGACCACCAGTGTTGTTTCGCCACTGGCCAGCGAGGCCCAGTCCAGATCAAGCGCGCCATCTTTGGCACGATGACCGGTGACATAGCGCACGCCGGTCGCCAACCCGCGATGGGTCAGGGGCACGCCGGTGGAACAGGCCGCCCCTTGGGCCGAGGTGATGCCGGGCGTGTAGTCGCAGGCCACGCCCGCCGCGCGGCAGGCTTCGGCCTCTTCTGATCCGCGACCAAAGATCAAGGGGTCGCCGCCTTTGACGCGGGCCACCCGCAGACCTTGGCGCGCCAGATCGACCAGCAGGGCGTTGATGCCGTCTTGTGGCACCTTGTGGGCCTTGGGCAGTTTTCCCACGTCAATCCGCCGGATTTGGGGCGGGATCAGGGCCATGATTTCGGGGCTGACCAGACGGTCATAAACAACCACATCGGCCTGAACCATCAGCCGCAGGGCGCGGCGGGTCATTAGGTCTGGGTCGCCGGGGCCAGCGCCGATCAGATGCACAAATCCGGGCAGGAAATCTTGGGAAAGGTCGTTCATCGCTTGCACCCCGGCTTGCTGGCAGAAATTGAAGGAAGAGAGGGGGCAGGGGGGCGCGCCACACGACCCCCCCCGCCCATTGGGCCAACCCTTAGGGGTCGGCCTCAATTCGGGCTTAGTAAACGTCCCCACGGGTGTTGAAGACGTTGAACTTGCCGGTGGGGGTAATCAGACGCGGATCCTTGATGACCTTTTTCAGCTCCAGCGTTTTGTCATCGACCACAACGATGGCCGATTCCTTGTCCTTGGCGTTCCAGACAGAAAACCAGACCTCGGTGCCGTCCTTGTTGAACTCGGGCTGCACGACGCGCGGCTGGCCTTCGGGAATACCAGCCCATTCTGCGATTGGCAGTGTCACCAGTTCCGGGTCCACATCCGCCGCACCCATCTTGGAGATGGTGAACACCGCAACCGAGCCCGAAGTTTCGGCGTCGGGGTTCAGCGTGGCATCGGTGTAAAGGTGATCCGAATTCGGGTGGGTCTTGATGAACAACGATCCGCCACCAAGGGCCGGGAAGCTGTCAACGATTTTCCACGCCTGATCCGGATGACCTTCGGGATCGGTGCCGATCAGGGCAACCGATTCATCCCCAAGGTGACTGGTGGCCCAGACCGGGCCGTGCACCGGGTGGGTGAAGTTCGCCCCACGCCCCGGGTGCGGCGTTTGCCCGCCGGTTTCGGTGATCGCGGCCAGCTTCGATTCCTTGGTGTCAATGACCACCAGCTTGCCACGCGCATTGGCCGCCGTGATGAAATAGCGGTGCGAGCCGTCCAACCCGCCGTCATGCAGGAAGCGTTCGGCCTCGATCTCGACCGTTTTCAAGTTCTTCAGGTCGGTATAGTCGACCATGATGATCTTGCCGGTTTCCTTCACGTTGACGATGAATTCCGGTTTGTAATGGCTGGCCAGAATGGCCGCGACGCGGGGTTCGGGGTGATAGACCTGCTCGTCATAGACATTGCCACGGGTCGAGACGATCTTCTGCGGCTCCAGCGTGTCGCCATCCATGATGACGTATTGCGGCGGCCAATAGGCCCCGGCAATGGCCAGCTTGTCCTCCCAGCCCTCGAATTTCGAGGTTTCGATCGAGCGGGCCTCCATGCCGATCTTGATCTCGGCCACCGGGGCGGGGGTTTCCATCCACAGGTCGATCATCACGATCTTGGCATCGCGGCCGATCACGAACAGATAACGGCCCGACGCGGAAATCCGGCTGATATGCACGGCATAGCCGGTGTCGATCACCGTCTTGATTTCATAGGTCGATCCGTCGATCAGCGCCACCTGTCCCGCATCGCGCAACGTGGTCGAGAACAGATTGTCGATATCCCAATCGTTCATCTTTTCCTTCGGGCGATCCTCGGGCTTGACGATCACCTTCCAGCTGGCCAGCATTTCGGGCATGCCGAATTCCGGCGGGGCTGGCGGTTCCAGCAGCAGATAGCGCGCCATCAGGTCCACATCGGCCTCGGACAAGTCGCCCGAGGTGCCCCAGTTCGGCATCCCGGCAGGCGAGCCGTAGGTGATGAAGCTTTGCAGATAGTCATAGCCGTTTTCACGGGTGATATCAGTGGTCAGGGGCTTGCCCGTGGCCCCTTTGCGCAACACGCCATGACACCCGGCGCAACGTTCAAAGTAAATCTGGGTGCCCTTTTGGAACTCTTCTTGGGTCATCACGGGGTCGCCTTCTTTGCGACCGGGGATTTCCACCTTGATCTGACCCAATGTGGTCATCGAAGGTTCATAGGCGGCGGCGGGGCCGTCGGTGTGGTCTGCCGGTTTTTCCTCGGCATAGACGGCGCCTGCGAACAGGGCAAAGGCCATGGCCGCGCTGGACATCAGCACGTTCCTGGCAGTGAAGGCTCGGGGTTTCATGGAATTACTCCGTTCCGCTGGTGAGGCTGAACGGACCTTGGACCGGCCTCTGAGTCGCCTCCTTGACTTTCGTTAAGGCAGGCAAAAATCCCCGGGGGCAAAGTCGGCGCAGGAAACCCCGGGGTGTCTTGATGCGATTTCTAACCGTGTTGGCGCTTGCCGTTTGGTCATTCGTGGCGCCAGCGCTGGCCGAAAAATCCGGCTTTAACGCGATTGTGGTGGCCGATCCCGGCGCTGATCTGGCGGCGGGTGTGATGGGCATTTCCGGCCCGGTGCAAGTGATCCGCAATGACGCAGGCGTGCCCGGTTGGGATGTTTCGGCCAATGGGCAAACCGTGGGGCATCTTGCGTCCACTTGGGAAGTGGCGGGGTCTGTCGGCTATTCGGGCCGTCCGCTGGATGTGCTTGTGGCCATCTCGCCTGTGGGGCGGATCACTGGCGCGCGCCTTATGCAGCACAATGAACCTGTGCTGACGCTGGGGATTTCGGATGCTGATATTGCCGCCTATGTCAGCGGCTTTGCGGGCTATGATCTGAGCGCCCCTGCCGGGACCGGCTTGCGCCAACCCGGTGTGCCCGATGTTATCAGCCGTGCAACGGTGTCCACCGGGGTTATCCGTGACGGCATCCTGCGAACCGCCCGCACCCTTGCCATCGGGCGCGGCGTGATCGCGGCAGGGGGCGGCATTGACCGTCTGACCTATGCCCCGACCGATTGGGTAGGGTTGCTGGCAATGGGGGCGTTGACCGAAGCGCAAGTCACCATGACCGAGGCGGCGGCGGCGTTAAACGGTGCCAAGGTGCCAATTCCCGGCGGGGATGGCCCGTTTCTGCATCTCTGGACCGGGCTGATCGACGCGCCGACCGTGGGCCAGAACCTGCTGGGCCAGCAAGATTTCAACAAAGCCATCGGCAACCTTGGCCCCGGTGAAACCGCGTTGATTGTTATTTCACAAGGCCTGCAGTCGCATCGCGGCACCGATTGGAAGAAAACCGGCATCTTTGACCGTATCACGATCAGCCAAGGCAATAGCCGGTTTCAACCGACCGAGGCTAGCTATCAGATGCTGAAACGGCTAAAGGCCCCCGGCGCTCCCGAGGCCAAGGAAATCAGCCTGTTCCGCCTGCCGCCCGCCATTGACCCTCTGCAGCCGATCCGGGTGGAGATCACCGCCAGCCGCGATACAGCCACCGCACCAGTGACGATGACCATCGCCACCGATTACACCCTGCCCGCCGCCCTGCGCCTTGCGCCCGATGCCGAACCCGAACCGCTGTGGCGCGCGATATGGCAGGCGAAGCGGTTGGAAACCGCCGTCGTTGCCACCATGCTGGCCGTGTTGACGCTGATCCTGTTCGCCCAGGAATGGATCACCCGCCGACCCCGTTTGTGGCGCACCGGGCGGATATCCTTTTTGCTGACCACGTTGATCGTGCTGGGCTGGGGGCTGAACGGGCAGCTTTCCGTGGTGCAGGTCATCGCTTTTATCCATTCGCTGCTGAATGGGTTCCGCTGGGAAACCTTCCTGATTGAACCCGTGATTTTCCTGCTATGGGGCTTCACCGCGCTGGGCATGCTGTTTTGGGGCAGGGGGGTCTATTGCGGCTGGCTGTGCCCGTTCGGTGCGCTGCAAGAGCTTACCAACAACGCCGCCGTTGCGCTGGGCATCCGCCAGATCGCCGTGCCCCAAGCGGTGCATGAACGGCTGTGGGTCATCAAATACACCGCCTTTGTCGGCATTCTGGCGCTGTCGTTCTATTCGATGCACGATGCGCTGGTCGTGGCCGAGGTAGAGCCCTTCAAGACCGCGATCAGCCTGCGGATGTGGCGGGCCTGGCCGTTTGTTCTGTTCGTGTTGGCCCTTTTGACCGCCAGCCTGTTCATTGAACGGTTCTATTGCCGCTATCTTTGCCCTTTGGGCGCAGGTCTTGCCATCCCGGCCAAGCTGAAGGTGTTCGACTGGCTGAAACGCCGCCCGCAATGTGGGCGCGAATGCCGGTTGTGCGAAACCAAATGCACCGTGGGCGCGATTGATCCCTTGGGCCGGATCAATGCCAATGAATGTGTGCTGTGCCTGCGCTGTCAGGTCATCATGAACGACGGGGCGGCTTGCCCAGTGCTGAAGCGCCGCGCGCGGGCAGAAAGGGGGGCGGCATGACCGTGTTGGCGCGCTTTTTCGGCGATGGATTCCGGGTGTTCTTTTTCGCGGCGGGCGTGTTTGCGATGCTGGCCATGATTGTCTGGGCCGGGTGGTTGGGGGTGCATGCCTATGGCGGGATGGTTGACCTGCCAACCGCCGCCGCCCCGCATCTGTGGCACGCGCATGAGATGATCTTTGGATACGGCGCTGCAGCAATGGCCGGGTTTTTCCTGACTGCCGTTCCGAACTGGACCGGCGCGCGCGCCGCGCCGCAGGTGTTTAACGCGGTGGTGGCCGGGCTTTGGCTTATGGGGCGGCTGATGGTCTGGCAATCGGCCCAACTGCCGGCCGGGCTGGTGGCGCTGGTCGATCTGGCCTTTGTGCCGGTGCTGGCGGCCAAACTGCTGGAGCAATTGCTGAAGCGGCCAAAGCCGCAGCAGATGATCCTTTTGGCCATGCTGGGGCTGTTCTGGTCAGGCAATCTGATGGCGCATCTGGAATGGATGGGCCTGACCGCCGACACACTTTGGGCGGGCTTGCGGGTTGGGCTGTTCAGCCTTGGCGCGCTGATCATGGTGCTGGGAGGGCGGGTGACGCCGGGCTTTACCCGCAACGCCATGGTGCAATCGGGGCGCGAGACCGGGTTGCCGCGCAATCCCATGCCCTTGGCCGCCACCGCCATTGCGGCGGCGGTTGCGGTGCCCTTGGGGCTGATGACCCGTGCGCCGGAGCTGGCACTGGGCCTTGCCGCCCTGATCGCCGGGGGCGCGGGCCTGCTGCGCGCGGCACTGTGGCGCGGTGGCTGGACCAAAGACAAGCCGATCCTGTGGACGCTGCATCTGTCCTATGCGGTCAATGCATTGGGCTTTTTGGCTTTTGGTGTGGCCAATCTGGGGCTGGGGTCCGAAGTGGCCGCGCTGCATTTGCTGGGCATCGGTGGGGTGGGGGGGATGACGCTGGCGGTCATGTCGCGGGCCACTTTGGGCCATAGTGGGCGGGCCTTGGTGGCACCCGGACCGGTGGTCTTGGCCTATGTGATGGTGCCCTTGGCGGCTTTGGCCCGGTTTGCGGGTTCGGCCTGGCCGGGGATGTATTACCCCGCCATCTTTACCGCCGCCGCCTTGTGGTGCATGGCCTTTGCCCTTTTCACAACCGCCCTGTTGCCGGCCTTTTTCGGCCCGCGCCAAAACCGCTCAAAGACCGAGGCAGCCACATGATCACACGTCGCCGCTTTATCGCCCTGTCCGCTGCGGCTTTGGCCGCACCCGGCTATGCCGCCACCCGGCATGATTGGCAGGGCGTGGCCCTTGGGGCAGAGGCGCGGTTGGTGGTGTCGGGCGCCACCGATGCCCAAGCCCGCCACGTCTTTGCCCGCGTCGTATCGGAACTGGCACAGGTCGAGGCGCAGTTTTCGCTTTATTGTGACAGCGCCCTGACCCGGTTGAACCGCGATGGGCGGTTGCCGTATCCTTCGGTGCCGATGCTGGACCTGTTTGCGCTGGCAGATCAGGTCCATAGGGCCACGGGTGGGGCGTTTGACCCGACTGTCCAACCGCTTTGGCTGGCCATGGCGACAGGCGGCAACCTGACCGCAGGCCGCGCCGCCATTGGTTGGGACCGCGTTCGCATTGCCCCTGACGAGATCAAGCTGGACCCCGGTATGGCGCTGACCTTCAATGGTATCGCCCAAGGCCACGCCGCCGACCGGATCGCAGCCCGGATGCGCGCCGAAGGGTTCGGCAATGTGCTGATCGACATGGGCGAAGTGCAGGCGCTGGGCACCCACCCCGAAGGCGGGCCGTGGCGCGCGCAGGTTGCGGGGCCGGGGGGCGATGCCCTTGCTGATCTTGATCTGCAAGACCGCGCCTTGGCGACTTCATCGCCATTGGGAACCCGGATAGGGTCAGGCGCAGGCCATATCCTGCACCCCAAAGGCCTGCCGACACGCTGGCAAACCGTGGCAATCAGCGCGCCCATGGCCGCCGTTGCCGATGCCCTGTCCACCGCCGCCTGCCTTTTGGACCGCCCTGCAATTGACTCAGCCTTGGCCGCATTCCCCGGCGCGCGGCTGGAACATCTTTCCTGACTGAAAAGCTGCGACAAAGCCGGGCCGCTTGACTTTCGTTAAGGCCACCATGCCCGCCCAAGCCCACAACGGCCCTACCTGAAACCGCCACGGGAAGGATTCGCAATGCGCGAAATCATGACCAAGAGCATGGCCCGCAACATCTTTTACGGCGGATCCCTGTTCTTCATACTTATCTTCATCGGGCTGGCTTGGAACAGCCACCGCTATATCGTCACCACCTCCACCGATGCGGCCACGCTGACGCCTTCGGTCGCAGCGGGCAAACACCTGTGGGAAAAGCACGCCTGCATCAACTGCCATTCCATTCTGGGTGAGGGGGCCTATTTCGCGCCCGAGCTGGGCAATGTGATGACCCGCTGGGGCGTGCAAGATGACCCTGTCGCCGCCATGGAAAGCCTGAAGGGCTGGATGGACGCGATGCCTACGGGCATCGAAGGGCGCCGCCAGATGCCGCAGTTCAACCTGACGGACGAAGACTATCGCAACCTCGCCGACTTTTTGCTGTGGACCAACAAGATCCGCACCCAAAGCTGGCCCCCGAATGATGCGGGTTGAGGAGGAAAAATCATGAAATATCAAAGTCAAAAGATCGCACTGGTCTATTTCGCCGTCGCCATGGCTCTGTTTACGGTGCAGGTCAGCCTTGGGCTGGTCATGGGCTGGATCTATGTCGACGGCACCTTCCTGTCGGAAATCCTGCCCTTCAACATCGCGCGGATGCTGCACACCAACAGCCTGATCGTCTGGCTGCTGCTGGGCTTTTTCGGGGCCGCCTACTACCTGATCCCCGAGGAATCCGAGCGGGAAATACATTCAGTCAAGATCGCCTATCTGCAGCTGGCGATCCTTGTCTTGGGCACGGCGGGGGTCGTCGTGACCTATCTCTTCAACCTGTTTGAAGGCAGCTATCTGTTGGGCAAACAAGGGCGCGAGTTTCTGGAGCAACCCACATGGGTCAAGGCGGGTATCGTCGTCGCCGCCCTGTTGTTCCTGTACAACGTCACCATGACGGTGCTTGCGGGCAAGAAAACCGCGATCACCAACATCCTTTTGTTGGGCCTTTGGGGTCTGGCGCTGCTGTTCCTCTTCGCCTTCTACAACCCGGAAAATCTGGGCTTGGACAAGATGTATTGGTGGTTCGTCGTCCACCTTTGGGTCGAAGGCGTGTGGGAGTTGATCATGGCCGCGATCCTGGCATTTCTGATGCTGAAACTGACCGGGGTTGACCGCGAAGTGGTGGAAAAATGGCTTTATGTCATCGTCGCCACCGCCCTCTTTTCCGGCATCCTTGGCACCGGGCACCACTATTTCTGGATCGGCACGCCGGGTTATTGGCAGTGGATCGGCTCGCTGTTCTCAAGCCTTGAGATCATCCCGTTCTTTGCCATGATGTCCTTCGCCTTCATCATGGTCTGGAAGGGCCGCCGCGACCATCCAAACAAGGCCGCCTTGCTGTGGTCATTGGGCTGCGCCGTTCTGGCCTTCTTTGGTGCGGGGGTCTGGGGGTTCCTGCACACGCTGCACGGGGTGAACTATTACACCCACGGCACGCAGATCACCGCAGCGCATGGCCACCTTGCGTTCTACGGCGCCTATGTCTGCGTCAACCTTGCGATCATCACCTATGCCATGCCGAACCTGCTGGGGCGTGATCCCTACAATCAGGTGCTGAACATGGCGTCGTTCTGGCTGATGTCGGCGGGGATGGTGTTCATGACCGTGACGCTGACCTTTGCCGGTGCTTTGCAGACCCATCTGCAGCGCGTCAACGGTGACACCTACATGAACGTGCAGGATCAACTGTGGATCTTCTACGCCATGCGGTTCGGGTCTGGCATTGCCGTGGTCCTTGGCGCGCTTCTGTTCATCTATTCGGTCATGGTGCCGCGCCGCGAGATTATCTCGCGCGGTGTCAGCACCCCGGCGGAGTGATGGATATGGATGGAACCCACAATCTGAAGGGGGCGGCGCAAGCCCCCTTCTACCTGCCGCAGGGCGATGAATGCGATGTGTTTCGCGCGGCCTTTGATAACCAATTGCCTGTGCTGCTGAAAGGGCCGACAGGCTGCGGCAAGACCCGTTTCGTCGCCCATATGGCCGCCCAACTGGGCCGCCCCTTGTATACGGTTGCCTGCCATGACGACCTTTCGGCGGCTGACCTGATTGGCCGTTATCTGCTGAAGGGTGGCGAGACCGTTTGGGTCGATGGCCCGCTGACCCGCGCCGTGCGCGAAGGGGCGATCTGCTATCTGGACGAGGTGGTCGAAGCCCGCAAGGACGTGACCGTTGTGCTGCACCCTTTGACCGACGATCGCCGCATCCTGCCGATTGACCGAACGTCCGAGGAGTTGGAGGCCGCCCCCGGCTTTATGCTGGTGGCCAGCTATAACCCCGGCTACCAGAACATCCTGAAAACGCTGAAACCGTCCACCCGGCAGCGCTTTGTCAGTCTGGAATTCACCTTCCCGCGCCCGGAACACGAAATCCCCGTGGTGGCGCGCGAAAGCGGTCTGCCCGAAGACCGGGTCAAGCCGCTGGTCCGCCTTGCGGGCAAGCTGCGCGCGATGAAAGGGCAGGACCTGGAGGAAGGCGTGTCCACCCGTCTGGTGATCTATACCGCCACCCTGATCGCCCAAGGCATGGCCGTTGACCGCGCCATCCTTGCCGCCATGATCGAACCCCTGACCGATGACGCCGATACCAAACGCGGGCTCCTCGATCTTGTTCAAGCCGTTTTCGGGTGAGGCCGGCCGTGAACAAGCTCGATCTGGAACCATGGGAGCCCGAAGAAACCATCGGGAAACTGTGGCACGCCTACGCCAGCCGCCTTGACGCACCAAGCGTTTACGACGGAGCCCGTGTTGACCTAAGCCAGGTCAGCGGGCGGCTGGCGGTTCTTTTCCGCGGCCTTGGGGGGGACGCTTCGGTGCAGATCAAGGCGGTGGGGGATGAGACCAGCGCGCACCGCCTGTCCTTGCGCCGCTTTTTGGGAACCGAGGCCGAGGCGACACCCCGCACCAGCTTTGACGGCGGGGCCCTTCGCCTGCCCGCATCCTTGGCGGTTTTTCCGGCGGCCCCGGCGAATGCAGCCCTCTATCTATGGCTGACCGCCGCCGCCGCCCATGCCCCCGACTATACCCCCGAAACTGACCCCCTGCGCGCCGATCTGGTCGCCCTTCGTGCCGCCAAAACCATGGTCGACACCACCCTGACTGAGGCCCCCGGCCTGCGCGCGCTTTACGCCGATCTTTGTGCCGCAACCTTATCCTTGCGCCAAACCCCGCACCTGCCGGACGCCGAACGCACGGTTGAAGCGGTGTTGCGCCACTTGCTGGGCGATCCCGCCCCCTTGCGCCCCAAAGCCGCCCGCATGTGGACCGCCGTTCAGACCGCAGATTTCACCCCCTACCGCGCCCCCCGTGGCTATCGCCCCTTCCGCCCCGTGGCGCTTTGGCCGCTCTTGCGTGCCACCGACCGCTCGGAAACCACGGCTGTTGAAACCCGCGCAACCGAGGGCACGCCTGAGGAATCCGAGGGCAACAAAACCCTCCGCGCCCGCCGCCGCCGCGCCGATCAGGCCGAACGCAACGACAGCTTTATCCTGCACAAATTCGAGGCGTTGCTATCCTGGGCCGAATTCATCAACCTGAACCGCCGCGTTGAGGATGATGAAAACGACGACGCCCAAAAGGCCGCCGATGACGCCGACGAAATCGGCCTTGGCCAGATTTCCAAGGCCCCCGCCACCCGCTTGAAACTGCACCTTGATCTGGCCCCCGAAGACGTGGACCGCGAGGCGCTTTCGGGCATTTCCACCTATCCCGAATGGGATGTGCGAACCGGCACTTATCTGCCCCATCACGTCAGGGTTCTGACGTCCGACATTACCCCGGTTGCCGCCACCCCCCCGTTTCGGGACGATCCGCGCGCCAACGCCCGTATCCGCGCCGTCAAACGTCAGTTCGAGGCTCTGCGTCCCAGCCGAATTTCGACCACTGGCCACCCTGACGGCGATGAACTTGATACGGACCGGGCGGTGCGCGCGCGGGTCGATTTTTATGCTACGGGGCAGGGCGATGACCGCATCTGGCGGCAAACCCGGCCCCAGAAACGCGATCTGGCCGTGCAGGTCTTGCTGGACGTGTCGCGCAGCACCGAAAGCGCCATTCCCGGCCACGGCCATGGCGGACGGTCAGTGATAGATGTGGAACGCGAGGCACTGGCGGCTCTGTCATGGGGCCTGTCGGCTTGCGGCGACGATTTTGCCATCGACGCCTTTTCCAGCCTGAAACGCGACCGGGTTTACATCCAATGCGCCAAACGCTTTGGCGAACCCATGTCGGATGTGGTTGAACACCGTATCGCCGCACTGAAACCGGGGCATTACACACGCCTTGGCGCCGCCATCCGCCACGCCAGCGCAGGACTGTCGCAACAGGCCCGCAAACGCCGCCTTTTGCTGGTCATCACCGACGGCAAACCC
Source organism: Albidovulum sp. (assembly GCA_020637635.1). Lineage (GTDB taxonomy): Bacteria > Pseudomonadota > Alphaproteobacteria > Rhodobacterales > Rhodobacteraceae > Albidovulum. Next base: position 196,648 of record JACKKB010000002.1, on the reverse strand, counting down.
AACGATCTGGACCATTACGAAGGCCGCCACGGCATCGAGGACAGCCACAAAGCGGTGTTAGAGGCCCGCCGCATGGGTCATGCGGTCTTTGGCATCACCGTGGACCGCGACGGCAAAAGCTGGTTTCCGCGCATCTTTGGGCAGGGCGGCTTTGCGTTGATCCCCAACCCTGAAAAGCTGACCCAAGCCTTGCCCGAGATTTACCGCCATCTGGTCGGCGCATGACAGACCGGGCCAGCCTGTTGGACGATCTGCCCGGCGATCTGATGATCTGGGTGTTGATCGTGTCGGAACTTCTGGTCTTTGGCGCGGGCCTTTTGGCCTTTCTTGCGGTGCGGCTGACCGACCCTGCGGGCTTTGCCGAAGCCCAAGACCACCTGCACCGCGTGGGCGCTGGGGTGAACACGCTGATCCTGATCACCTCGGGCTGGCTGGCCGCACGCGGGGCAAGGGCGGCTGATCTGAGCCCGCCACCCGCCGCGCGCCCGAACCTTTTGGCGGCGGCGGCTTTGGGGCTGGTGTTTCTGGGCATCAAGGGCAGCGAGTTTGCCGGTCTGTCGGGCCTTGGCATCAGCACCGAAACCCATGCCTTTTATACCTTCTATTTCCTGCTCACCGGCTTTCACGCCGCGCATGTGCTGGCCGGGGTCTTGCTGCTGGCCGGGTTGGCGTTTCGCCCCACCCCCGAGCCTACCGAAAACGCCGTGGCGTTCTGGCATATGGTCGATCTGGTCTGGGTGATCCTGTTCCCCGTGATCTATCTGGTGCATTAGGATGGAGTTAACCCGCACATGGGGCCTGCTGATCGGCCTGTCCTTGGGATCAACCGCGCTTGCCGCCGCGGGCAGCGCGGGGCACGGGGCGCTTGCCGCGATCCTGCTGTTGGCATGGTTCAAATCGCATCTGATCTTGAAACACTATCTGGGTCTCGGCCGCATCCCACCCATCTTAACCGGGTTTGACATTGTGATCGGGCTGGTGATGATGGCCATGTTAGCGCTGGGATTGGCCGGATAAACAATGGCTTGGGTTGAGTTTTCACTGGCGCTGGGCCTGTTCTTTGTTTCACACCGCATCCCGGCGGTGATGGGCATCAAGGCCCCGCTGACCGCAGCCCTTGGGCCGCGCGGTTATACCGTCCTGTTCAGCCTGATCTCGACCGCGCTGTTGTTTTGGGTGATTTTCGCGGCTGGCCGGGCGCCCTATGTCGCCCTGTGGGACCATGCGCTGTGGCACCGCTGGGCGGTTAATATCGCCATGCCGCTGGCACTGGCGCTGATCGTCTTTGGCACCGCCGCCCCCAATCCCTTTGCTTTCGAAGGCCGGGCCACAGGTTTTGACCCCACACGCCCCGGCATCGCCGGGCTGACGCGGCAACCGCTGCTGTGGGGGCTGGCTCTTTGGTCGGGCGCGCATCTTTTGGCCAATGGCGATCTGGCCCATGCCCTGTTGTTCGGCAGCTTTGCGCTGTTTTCGCTGGCTGGGATGGGGCTGGTCGAACGCCGCCGCGCCTGCGCGATAGGGCCGCGCGACTGGCACCGACTGACCGCACATAGCGGCCTGTTGCCCTTCGCGGCGCTGTTCACCGGGCGCTGGCGTCCACGCGCTTTGCCCTCGGTCTGGCGCACGGCGCTGTGGCTGTTGGTCTGGGCTGGCCTTTGGCTGTTGCACGCGCCGGTGATCGGCGTCACGCCAGCGCCCTAAGTGCGAAAGGCTGTGGCGAAGGGTTCGGGTAAATCAAACTCGACCAGCGCCCTTGCCCGCCCCGCATCCGACATCTTGCGCGCGGTCTTTTCCACGATTTTCAACAAGGCATCAGGGGCATGTTTCCCGGCAAAAGGCTGAAAATACCAGCGCAGGAAAACAAAACAGATCACATCCTCCAGCGCCTGCACATCGGCGTCGCGCTTTAGCCCTTCTTTGCGAAGCAGCACACCAACCCGGTCTTGCGCCTCCCTGTCATACCCCGCCTCGGCCAGTATGCCCGCCACGCGCCCGGCATGGCGACGCGCCTGTTCGCGCCGCCATTCCAGATAGCCTTCGCGGCCCTGCGCGTAGTCCGCGCGCGGTAAAAGCCAACGTTCGACATGCTGACCCCGCGCGGCAATGCGCAAAACGTCGTTTGCGTGCGGAAACAAACGGTCTAACTCGGCGCTCATCCGCTGGCCGTATAGCAGGGCGGCTGGTTGCCGTTCTTCCATCCCGGGATCGGCACGGTTTGCGGCATCAATCAGGTCAAAGGCGCGGGTCAGCATCAGCGCGCCCAAGCCGCCGCCGGGTCTTCCTCGGCAAAGGCGCGCAAAGCGGTTACATCGTCTATCGCCACGTTGTTCTGCCGGATGGTCACACCCTGATCGCGCAGTTTGACAAAGGCGCGGCTTAGGCTTTCGGGCTTCATGCCTAAACGCCCCGCAATCAGGAATTTGTCATAGGGCAGAACCACTTCGCAGGCACCAAGGTCACAAGGGGCCAGTTCCAGCAGGAATTCGGCCACGCGCTGCGCCCCGGTCTGGGCCTTGAGCGCCTCGATCTGCATGACCAGCGACTGCAAGTGCACATAGGTCGTCGACAGCATCATGATTGCCACTTCGGGGTTGTCGCGCAGCAGGCGCAGGAAAGCGTCTGCCTCGATCCGGATCACGCTGCAATCTGTCACCGCCTCGGCTGTAACCGGATAGGTGTCGTGGCGAAACGCCACCGCCTCGCCGAAACTGCGGCCCTTGGTGAACACGCCGACCACCGCCTCGGCCCCGTTGGGCGCTATGCGGTACAGCTTCACCCAGCCTTCGGCGACGATATAGAGAGCCGAGGCCCGCTCGCCCTGCATGAATATCGTGGCCCCACGATCAAATTCGCGCAAGCGGGCCGATGCCAGCACCGTTTGCACCACTGGTTCGGGCGCCGAGGCCAGCAGCAACGATTGTCTGGCAATTGCAATATGTTCAGGTTTCATTTTGCAAATTCCCAAGTATCTGTCTCAAACTATAGTCGGCCCGCATTTCCTTGGAAACCTGCAAACACCTTTTCAGACAGTCTTCCAGAAATCACATCTGCAGAACTGCTGCCGTCAGGCTGCGAAAATATTCCTGCAAATTTGTGAAAGGTTGCCATTGCAAACCTCGATTGCAGTAGACGTTGTTGCGCGTCCAAAAGGGTCAACCTGCTTGGGCGAAGTTCGGCTTGCGCGGCATCGAAGCCACTGCCGAACTTACTCAGCGGCTGACGGCGCGTTTGGATTACCATCCGAGACCTTTCGAGGCAACGGTGCCCGGGCATCAACGACGCGGGATGCCGGTCGTGGGGGTGGCGAACCGCGCTTTGTGGTCGGTGATTGTGTTCTGCAGTTCTACTTCCGACCCATATTTGATCGATCTGCCAAAGTGATTGACTCACCGGGCGCGGGCGAAGCCGGCCCCCTGCAACATGGCCAGATGCGCGCGCATTCGGCTTATATGCATTTCTGCCCCTTATGAAGTTTGGTTTGTGGGCTTTGCGCTTGCGCCATTGTGTGGTCGGGGTTCGGGCACTGGGTGATGCCCGGGCCCATGGAGGATTGGAAGACGTGACAGCGTTGATTTTCCAATCACTCCAGGTCATCAGCTGTCTGGTTTTTCATGCCGCCTGGACTGACCCGGGCGCGAAGCCGGAATGGGCGGAATACTCCCGCAGGGAGAATATTCAGCGGCGATTTATTTGACTGCAAGATATTGTAAATAAACAGAAATAACTTGGACAGTCGGTTGATTGCACTCCCGCATAGAGCGATTCTGATTCCAAGAAATCGATGCAACTCATCCTTGGAGAACACACCATGACCACCCGCCGCGCGACCGACAATGCCAAAGCCCTCGACGCCTTCATCGCCGCCAAGGCCCAGATCGACGCGATGCTGGAGCGACTGAAGGGGCTGAGCGACGACCATTTCGAGACCCACCCCGACGAAATCAACTGGGGCGATGTTGGCACCCTGAACCACTACGCCAGCCTCCTGCGCCAGATCACCGACGCCGCCTTCAAGGAGGGCGAACATGCCGCTTGATCCCCCCCAGCGCCATCAAATCGAACAGGATATGATCACCGACGCATGGGAAGCCGAACGTCTCACCGCCCGCGATGCTGCCATCGCCCTGCTGCGCGAGATCGCCGATCAGGAACGCGACGACGATGGCGACGTGATCATCGGCACGGATTCCGACAGTCATAACGATCTGATGTCGCGCATCGCTGCCTTCCTTGCCACCAACGACCAATAGGGGAACGCCATGACCAAGCTAACCGAAACCCAGACCATCATCCTCAGCGCCGGAGCCCAGCGCCCCGAAAACATCGCCTTGCCTCTGCCCAAGGGGCTGGCCGGGGCGGCGGCTAAGATGGCTGTGTCGAGGATGATTGAACACGGCTGGCTGCGGGAGGTCGACGCCAACCTGCGGCGCAATGAGCCGCTCTGGCGCGAAACCGGCGATGGCCAGGGCACCACACTGGTAGTCACCGACGCGGGCCTGCTGGCCATCGGGATTGAGCCTGTGGTGGTGAAAACAAGAGTGGCGAAATTTTGCGTTGCCAATGCCGAACCCGAGGTGAAACACCCTACACTGCGAACGGGAACAAAGCAGGCGCTGCTGATCTCGATGCTGCAGCGGCCTCAGGGTGTTTCGATGCAAGAGATCGTCGCCGCTACGGGCTGGCAGGCTCACAGCGCCCGTGGTGCGATGTCGGGCGCGCTGGGCAAGAAGCTGGGGCTGGTTCTGGTTTCTGCAAAAGACGATGATCGGGGCAGAGTGTATCGCATCGGCCAATCAGTTTAGTGTTTAGCGGTCCAGCCTGCAACGCGGACAGTTGGTCATGCTGACAAGCACACCCTAGGCCGTGTTGACAAAAGGGATTCACAGGGCGCTCTGAACGTGATTCAAGCTGGTATCTGCGATGGAGACCAGCTTGGCACGAGACCTGATGTCGGACGAGGAATGGGCCTTTCACGAGCGCTTCATTCTGGCGATCCGAGCCCCGAACGGGCGGAAGCCCACGAACCATCGTGTTGTTCTGGATGGAATTTTCTGGGTCGCGCGAACGGGGTCGCCGTGGCGTGACCTGCCCGAGGAGTTCGGCAAGTGGTCGTCGGTCTATCGTCAGTTCCGGCGCTGGACGCTGGCCGGGCTCTGGGAAGGGATACTGGAGGCCCTGAACGAGAGCGGGCTGGTCCCGGACGCGCTCCAGATGATCGACAGCACCGTGGTCCGCGCCCATCATCAGGCAGCGGGCGCTAAAGGGGGACTCCGCGACAAGGTCTCGGCCGTTCGCGCGGTGGCTTCACGACCAAGATCCACCTCCGCGTCAACGGCGCCGGCCTCCCCATGAGGTCAGACATCACACCGGGGCAGACATCCGACTATCTGGGCTTCGACCTGGTCATGGACGACAACCTGCCCGAGCCTTGCGTCCTGCTGGCCGATCGCGGCTATGACTCTGACAAGGTTCGCAAAACCATGGAGGCGCGGAACGTCGTGCCGGTGATCCCGATGCGCAAGACACGCAAGCTGCGCGTCGCCGTGGATCGCACCCTCTACCGCCTGCGCAACCTCGTCGAGCGGTGTTTCAACAAGCTGAAGAACGCCCGCCGCGTCGCGACACGTTACGACAAGACCGCCGAGAGTTTCCTGGGCTTCATCGACATCACCTCGATCCGTCTCTGGCTCCGCCATTTGTCAACATGACCTAGGCGATGCCAGCGTCAGAATCAGGATCCGCGATGTGGGGAAAACGAAAGCGCCCGCGAGGGGTGTCCTCCGGGCGCAATTCTTCGATGACCAAGGGGTAGGTCAAGATGGGCAGCTTTGTCAAATGAAAAAATGAATTGGATTCAACAGCTTCAATGCAGGTGGCTTCCGCTGCCTGGCTTCCGACGTGGTGGCTTCTGCAAACTGGCTTCCCTGGATTCCGCAAAGAATCCAGCGCGCCAAGATCGTGATTCCGCAAGCCTTTGATAATGAGTCGCTTTTCCCGAGGTCATCGGGCAAGTGGATTCCGCCTGGCTTCCCCGGTGAAACTGCCTGTCGCTAGCGAAACGCCGCGCTGCGCCCCCCCGCATACGTTCAGCGCCGGGGAGGAACCAGAGGAGGGGGGATGTTTGCTCGGTACAGACTGAATAAATGTCGGGAAGTGATGTGTTGTCTCAGAGTGTCTATCTACCGCGCTTTCCGTATTCGATCTCTGCTGGATGATCTATGTTTGGTTAAGGACGGGAACTTCTGCGTTCTTCCACGATCCTTTCCCGCTATCTGTCGGGATGTGAGGGGCAACCTCCGCGACTGTTCGAGTGTGCAACACTGGCGGTGCTTGATTCATATCCCAAATATGGAAAATGTAAGCGTCGGCAGCCTGAACTGCCTTGTTCCATTCATTGCGTGTCACAATGAAGCGCATGGGAGAGATCGTAGTGGATTTGACTTCAATGAGCCTGTTCGCAATGCCGCCCTTGCTGTTATCGAAGGAAAGCACGTCGTAACCTGCAAAATTGTCATCAAAACCTGGCCATTCCGGTTCCCGGTTAATACCGATGTCTTTGAGGCGCTTGCGCTCATGTTCCAGCGAAAGGATTTCTGCAGCGCGTCCCTGCTCCATTTTTTCGTGATCTGTGAGCAGGCGTGCATAGCCTGAAACCGAATCCCACCAGGTAACAACATGGAGTGGCGTCGGGCTCTCCATCAGACCGGCAGCTGCGAAAACATCTTGATCGTTGCGGTCAAGCCTTTTGACAAAGCGCTTACGGCCTTGGCGCATGAGTTTTGCCCAAATCGGTTGGTGCTTTATCAAGACACCCTTGATGCAGGTCTGGTAGAAAAGATGGCCGTCGAGCGGGCAGTCCTTCTCGACGAGCCCGGACAGGTAGACAGATGCTTCCATATCCAGGCTGTGTGCGTCCGCCTCGACGCTTTCGATCAGCGCGAGCAGATCAGTGAGGGGCAGGTCTGGATGGCTTGTTCGATACTTGCGGAACAGGCGAAGTCCTTCGAAGCACGGCAGCGAGAAGACACGTTCGGTAGAGATCGCGGCGGTCATTCGACCTCCGGCGGAACGTCCGGCGCTGTACCCTCCATCTCTGCGATGAGATCGATGATGTCCTTTAGCTCGACATCATAGTCGAGCGGATCGGCGGCCTCTTCTTCGTCAAAGGCGATCTCGTGGAGATCAGGATCGTCAAGGAGCTGCTGCATGTTGCGGATCTTCTCAACAAGGCGGCGACTGACCGACATGTCGATGCTGCCGATGACGGGCGGTGCCTTGGAGCGGTAGATGTGAATGTGGGTTTCTTCGTTGGGTGCCAGACCGAGGCGGTGAATGCGGTCGATGGATTGAAGATAATGGGTCGAAACGTAGCTGCGGTCGGCGTAGATGGCATTGTGGCAGACGGTGTGGAGGCTTATGCCCTCACCCGCTGCGGCAGGATTTGCCACGAGGACGAAACATCCTGGGTCTTCGTGGAAGCGCCGAATGCGTCCCTCTCTGGTTTCAGGGTCATCAGGCAGGCCTGAAGGAACTCCGCCGTGGATGTAGACGGGGTTCAGGTCTGCAAGCGCCGATACGAAGCTGTGGATCGTGTCGGTGAAGATCGTCCAGATCACGCACTTCTTGCCGTCCCTCGCCAGTGCATAGGCATGATCCATGACTGCCCGCATCTTCGCGGAGTGGCCTTCATCGAGCACCTGATCGACAATGGCCGAGTCCACCTTGACGTCATCATTGGCCATCGCGCTGAGCGCGAGGGTTGGATTAACGGAGAGCTGAAGCAGGCGCATGACCGACCGCCGTGCTTTCAGGAACTGCGCTTCACCCATGCCGCGCGATATCTGCTTTGAATAGTTGCGCAGGAATTCGTTGCGGACGATGGAGTAAAGGGCGAGTTGCCCCGAATCCATGCTGATATCAATGAAGTGCCGCTTGGCGGGTGGGAGGCCTAGCTCGGTCTTGGTCGTGCGGACATAAAGATTACCGAGAACCTCACGCGGAGATTTTCCGTGCGAGATTTCGAGGCCGTAGCCGTGTCCGGGCCAGAGAAAATCGAGCTGCGACTCCATATCGGATGCCGCCTGCGGCATTGGCGTTCCCGTAAGGATATCGCGCCGTATGGGGTCATCTGCCGTTCGGAGAAAGAATGCGCCGCGCTGAGACTGCCAGCCCGCCTTCATGCGGTGGGCTTCATCAAGTACAAGATGGGTCGGCGTGGTGGCGAAATGTGAAGCCAGCAAACCCTGCTGACGGATCACCATGTCATAGGAGATGATGAACCGCGTCGCCCCCGACCGAAGCGCTTTTCGGGTTTCTTCCTCAGAACCGACCAAGAGCGTGAAAGGTTCAGAGCCGCCGTCTGGGGCATCTTCAATCATGCACTCGTCAACAATGTCCATCCAGGCCTGAAAAGCCGCCTTCGGCGCGACGACTATGAAGTGATGTCCAGGTTGCCGCGTCAGCATATGCAGCGCGAATGTCACCGTAGTCTTGCCAGCGCCAGGAACAGAAAAGTTTGCACCGTTGCTGAGTGCGAGAAGGTGAGAAAGGTCTCGAAGCTGGAAGTCGCGGAGTTCCCGCTTGGTGAAGCCCATGTCTTTGAGCCGGGCTTCGATCTCATCCGTGCTGAGAACTTCAGTTATCTGACTGCGTAGCTCGCGTGTCTTGCGTATCTGCACAGCGAATGCGCGCAACTTGCCTTCGGCCTCACCCTCGGGTCTGAAGCGGAAATTCAAGCTCATCTGGTTGGCCTTGCTGCCAAGCTCTCGCACCACGCCAAGCGTGTCTGGCCAAGACAGATTGATCGCGCCGCCAGCAACGGTGTGATCGAGCTTCTTCGTACGGATCGCCAGCTTCAGGCGCGACCAGATGGGGGTTTCCAGCGCGTCGTAAGGCACTGTGAAAGTGCCTGTGTGATCTGGATTATATCGAACGGTTACGGCTGTTGGGGTATCGCTCACGCAGGCTTACTCCTCCCCGTCAACATCGGCAGCAACACCGTCCTGGCGCGCTTGGATCGCGGCCTCGATCTTGTCGAGACCTTTGCGGATCGATCCAATCTGCTTGAGGATGGCTGGCAAAGTCGGCGTTCCTGCGGAACTGATGTCGATGCCCGTGATCTTGGAGTTGACCTGCGCCAGCGCCTTGAGCGCGGCTTCTTCGTTCTTCTGACCTTTGTCGAGCTCAATGGCTGTCTCGCAGGCCTCGATCAAAGTGGTGATCGCTTCGTCCTTGGTATCTTCGTCACGCAGCACCTGGATGATGGGCGTGTAGTCTTTGCTGTCGCCGTCATTGTCGATATCGATGGCGAAATCATCGTCATCGACTTGATCGTCATCATCGTCGGCGGGCAGCTCAAGCTGATCTTCCATAATTTCCAGCACTTGGGGTGCCAGCTTGCCGAACGCCGCATTAAAGCGGTAGACACGCCCGCTAATCCTCTCGCGGTTTTCATAGAGACACCACGCAATCGCGCGGCTTGCGTTCTGAAGGTTCGCGTCCTTCTTGGCGATAGCTTTGGGGAGATCCCCAAATATCTGTTGCCCGTCCTGAAGCAGGTCGTACTCGCCAGGCTTCTTGACCCACTCGCTGAGGTACAAGTCTGCTTCATCGAGAGCTTGCAGGACGTTTTCGATGTCGGTCTTGCTGCGGCGAAGGCGGTCAGCGACCTCCTTCGTGGATCTGTTCTTCCCGACCTGGCGGCGGATCAGCCTTGCATCGCCGATCCAGTCATAGTCGAGCTTCGTTTGAGGCCGCGCTTGCAGATCGGCTTCGATATCGTCGATTTCGTCTCGCGTAACGTCTGGCGGCAAAACGGCACACTTGATGTTGGTGAAGCGATCATCAAGCGATCCATCCTTGCGCTTCATGAGCTCGCGCATAGCAGCAAGGCGTCGGTTGCCGTTAACGACAACACCCGTGCTGGTGATGAGGATCGTCTCGCGTTGGCCGTCCTTTTCCAGAACCGAGATGATTGGGGTAACAGAGTCGGTGCCCTGCTTGGCGAGCCGCGCCAGGATTTCGTGCTGCGCCTGCTGAGCGGAGGTCAGCTCCTGACCCTTCTCGAAGAAGTCCTTGGCCAGGCCTTCGCGGGCGATCTCCGTCTGCTGCGCACTAAACGTGCGGCAGTTTTCCATGCGGTACACGGGAACGTCGATGGGCAAGGAAATCACCTTGGGCGTGAACTTGTCGCTACGAAAATCGAAAATAGTTTCGCCGAATTCATCCGACGCTTCTCGCCTCTTGGCGATCATGGCCTCGCGCTCTGCTCGGGGTGTCAGATTGATTTTGTAGGTCACTGGCGTCCCCCTTCTTACTCGAACGCGACCACGAGGATGGGCACGGTGATTACACGGTCGAAGAGCTCAAGCTCTTTGATAACGCGCTCGGCGTTGGCGATATTATCGCCAATGATCTTTGCAGCTTCTCTTGTTGGCAGGGCTATGCCTGCGGCTTCGATCTTCTGGCTTTGAAATAGGTATTGGAGCTTCAGGAGATCGTAGGGCGCTCGGCTCATGTTGCCCGTTTGAAGCTGGAACGCGAGATCGTCTTGCATGGCGAAGACGCTGAGGCCATGCGCCTGGTCGAGGTTGACGTTTAGCGCCCACCCTTCTTTCAGGAACTCGGTTTCCACATGCTTTCGAATATCGGGCGTGCATCGCGGCGCGATCTTGACTGCGGGCGCTTCAAAAACGTCCGTGAGCCATTCTTTCAGGTCACGCCGATCCCATTCGGCACCCGCGCTGTGATGATCTTCGTAGGTATATGCGAGCTTCATGGATCCTACTAAGCATTGGGGTCATAGACGGGTTTGTTCATCGGGCGGGTGCGGAGCGTACCTGCGCGGAGCTGGTGAATACGATCCCATGCAATATCGACAAAGGCCTTATCGAGATCGCAGCCGTAGGCATGTCGTCCATGCTTCAACGCTGCAATCGCGGACGAACCAACGCCAAGATAAGGATCGAGGACGCTCTCGCCTTCGTTTGTCAAAGCCAACACCAATCTCTCCACCAGCCCGATGGGGAACTGGCAAGGATGATCGGTCTTTTCAACGTGGTTGGATTTGACATTGGGAATATCCCAAACATCGGAAGGGTTCTTTCCAAGAGGATTGCTGGAAAGCTCGCCCTTATTCGGACCTTTGAAGTGCTTTTTGTTCGGATACTTCGAGGGGATGCGGACAGGATCTAGGTTGAACGTGTAGTCCTCAGATTTGGTGAACCATAGAATCGCTTCATGCCTACCCGAAAAGCGCTTCTGACAGTGCAGCCCATGACCGAATGTCCAAACAATTCGATTGCGGAGTTGCAGGCCGTGGTGCTTGAAGAGCGGGTAGAGAAGGATGTCTAGCGGGAATATCTCGCCTGAGTCAACGTGGTTGCCAACCTGCCAGCAGATGGACCCGTTTGGCGCGAGCAGACGTACGGCTTCGGCAATGCACGCAGCCTGATCCTCAACATATTTTTCTTGCGATGTCCGCTTTTCGTAAGACTTTCCAATGTTGTACGGCGGTGAGGTCACGATCAGACTCATGGACTCGTCAGGCAGACGGCGCATGAACTTTAGATTGTGCTCGCAAGCGATTTCGGCTTTCGCATCCCGTTCCAAGCGGTGGATTGTGGCACTATCGTTGTGGTCAGAGTGCACAAGGGCAACGGCTTGCTTCGAGGGCATGTCTTTGTTCCGATGATTCTTTACGATGCATGAATGGTGCGGCAGGACGAAAACCGAGGCGGCACCTAGACGATATCTGGTATCTGGCGCGAAACGCAATCCTGCATCTGGCGTCGTTCGACCATGATCGCCTCTTACCATATGTTAGTTGCTCTGGGTTAACGGAAGCTAACCGGGACAGGACCGGTGGCATCGGGAGTACTCGTCGTGCTGCTGGGCCGCACACAACTGTTACGGGCTTGGCGCACCGAGAGGCCGCTTGATGTCTGCCTCGACGACAGTCTCAACGGGCTTTGGCAACAGCAATCAATGCCTTTGCCGGTGGCACCTCGGCGCCCCACGGCCGCGCCTTCGGCATCGCTGCCGTCACCTCGACCTCCCGCAGCATCCCGCCTTCGATTAGCCCCTCGCGAACCCAACCCAGCGCCTGCCGCCAGTCGTCATAGCCGCGCCGGGCGGCAGCGATCTGCTGCGGATGGGGGGAGAAGGTGACCGGGCAGGCGAGGATATCGATGGTCTTCCATGTGGCGCGGGCGCCCGCGCCACGCACCCGGATGCGCTCGACCCCTACGACGATGGTGCCCGCATGCGTGCCGTGCTGGTTCTGTTTCACGATGGTAGGAACGCAGCGCGGGGCGGCACCGGGCATCCAGTCCGGGGTCAGCCCGGCGCGGGCCAGTTCCGCGACGCGGATCGCCATGCGCTTGCCGCCGAGGCTGTCGGGGATCCCGGCGACGGTGGCGGCGATCACTTCGGCATCCTCGTGGGTGTAGCCGCCAATCTTGTGCTGGCCGCCGTCGATCTTGCAGCCCAGCACGGCGCGCTGCAGCAGGACGTATTCCAGGCCGAAGCCGAAGCCTTCTTCGGTGACGTCCGGGGGCAGGGGCAGGTCCAGTTGCGCCTGTTCGATCCGGAACGCCCATTCCAGCGCGGCTTGCACGCCCAGCGCGCGTTTGATCCTGGTGCCGCTGACGCGGCCGTGGAAACTCATGGCTGCAATCCTTCAAGGAAATCCATCTGCGCCGGTCGCTGGGCCGCATCCGTCGGCCGCCAGATCCACGGGCCCGAGGCCATGGGCAGCTGCGAGAGAGCGCCACGCATGTGCCGCTGCCAGAGGGTGAACTCCGTTGCCGAGCAGGCGCAGAGCGCGTGCCCGATGGGCCAGCCCATCAGCCATCCGACGAAGAGCGGGTTCAGCCGCCGCCGCGACCGGCCCTTCAGGATCCGCCGCGAGACGGCGCGCCCATGCGAGGCAATCATCGAAGCCCAGAGCGGGCGCGAGATCGGGCCGTGCGGCGAGGACCGCAGCCCATCCGGCAAGGTCACCGGGGCCGGGTGGGTGAAGCCCTGCTCCGCCCGGTAGTGCAGCAGGTCCATCCGGGACTTGCCGTCGCTGCGGGTGATGCTGGCCTCGCTTGATCCCTTCCAGTTCTGCGCCGCCGGGGTCGGCCAGTGGTTTGGCAGGGCCTTGGCGATGCCCAGCGCCAGCGCTTCGGCCTTCCTCGTGAAGTCGCTGTTCCCGGCCGGGTTGTAGCGGCTGGTGCCAGGGTGCAGGCTCATCGGTGTGGGCCAGGATGAAGATCCGGAGCCGCTCGTGCGGCGCGCCGACCTCTGCCGCCGAGAACAGGCCCGCCGCAGGCGTGTAGCCCAATCCCCAAAGCTCTCGCAGGACGGTTTCAAGGCCAAGGGTGACATGCCCGGCGACGTTTTCGAGGAATACCCATTCGGGACGGCATTCGCCGATGACGCGGGCGACATCGGGCCAGAGGTGACGGGGGTCGTCCGCACCGCCGCGTTTGCCAGCGGCGCTGAAGGGCTGGCAGGGATATCCGGCCAAGATGACCTCGAAGGCGCCGCGGAAGGGGCGAGCATCGAAGCCGCGCAGATCGGTCCAGATGGGGGCCGGGGCGAAGTATCCCGCGCGCTGGGCGGCAATGAGGACCGCCGTTGGCCAGTCCTCCCATTCGACGAAAGCGCGGGTGTGATAGCCGGGTTCGGCGAGCATGAGGCCCAGATCAAGGCCTCCGCCGCCTGCGCAGAGGGAGAGTCCGTGCCGGGGACGAAGCACCATGCCATTCACCGCACCCCGCGCTCGCGCAGGCGTTCGGCCGTGACCAGCCCCCGGGCCAGCATGGCATCGCGCATCGTGTTGCTGATCGCGCTGACCGGCAGGTAGCGGTCGGAGTTGACCAGATCGGCATAGAAGGCGGGCAGGTCGGTGATCGGCTTCGCGGCCGGGGCAGGGGCCGCTTTGGGCTTCCGGCGCTTCCGGCCCGCATCCTCGACCTTGCGCTGGGCGGCACGCTGCATGGCGCGGTCCAGCGCCTTTGGCCCATCGGGCGGTTCGGGATGCTCCTGGCGGCTGGCCTCTGCGGCGGCGATGATCTCCGCCTCGGTCAGCCCCAGCTCGTCGCGCCAACGTAGAACGTGCAGCCGGGGCGGCCAGCCTTGCCACCAACCGGGCAGGGCGGCGGGGTCGAGGCCCAGCGCGTCGAGCAGGTCTCCGAAAACCTCATCGGAAATCGCCTCGCGCGCCTGCGCGCCCTCCTCCTCCTTTACTGGTTCTCTTAAAGGTTCCCTTACAGGGTTAGTGTCCGAAATCCGGACACGGCTTTCGGCATTTTCCGGACACGGGTTCCCCGGAAAATCGGACACGGCTTCCCCGCCATCCCCGTGTCCGAAATCCGGACACGGTAGCGCATTGGCCATGCCGTCGACGCCACAACCATCAGCAACGTCGAGGCTTTCTGCGCCGTCGTTGTCCCCGTGTCCGACTTCCGGACACGGCACCACAGCCACAGGTGTAAAGCCCAGTTCAAACCCCAGGATGTAGCGTGTCGGCAGCTGGCGCTTGGTCGCGGGGTCAAGCCGCGGCACGCGCCGCAGCAGGCCCACCGCCTCGAGCTGGCCAAGGTGATCGTTCAGCGTCGACCGGCTGATCTCGCAGTCATGCGCCAGCCGGTCCTGCGAGGGAAAGCAGCCGTAATCGGGGTTGAACCGGTCGCAGAGGTGCCAGAGCACGATCTTGGTCGTCGGCTTCAACCCGCGCTGCTTGATGGCCCAGTTGGTGGCCTCGTGGCTCATGGCGCAGGTCTCCGCGAGGCAGGGGCGATGCGCGTGGTGAAGCCGTGATCGGCAAGCGCGCCCAGCGCGTCGTCGAGGCTGCGCACAAGTGCCCAGCCGAACCCCTGCGCCAGAACGGCATCGCGGAACGCCTCCTGTTCCGGCCGCAGGCGCCCTTTCGGCGCCTTCAGCTCGAGGAAGAGGACGCGGCCTGCGCAAAGCACCATCAGATCGGCGAACCCGGCATGCACGCCCATGCCGACAAGGATCGCCTGGCGCTTCGCCCCACGGGGCCCTGCCTCGGTGACCTCGTTGGCGCAGTGATGGATGATGGCGGTGCGGGGCAGGGCGACGCGCAGCGCCTGCACAACGGCGCGCTGCAAATCGGCCTCGGGGGTGCCGCGGCGCATCATCGCGCGGCCCTCCCCTGGTCTTCGCGCTGGGCGCGTTGCACTGGCCGCCGCGCATCGATGACGACCAGCAGGCGCCGGGCATCAGCACGTTCGCCCGGGGTCTCGCCATGCTGGACCAGCACGTTGCAGGCGAGACGGATGAGGAGGTCGCTGTGATGTGCAACGTCCGCGATCACGGCGCGGGCCTCGGCCACGCGGTCGGCGGGCCAGGCGGAACTGCGAGGGTGGATCGTCATCACCGGCGCCCTCCGGCACGGCGACGGCGCGGGGCGGCCTGCTCCTGCTCCTCCAGCCATTCCTCGACGGCGGCACGGCGGTAGTAGACCTTGCGCCCTGCTCGAACGCAGGGTGGGCCCGTCCGCATCGCCTCCCAGCGGCGCAGGGTGTCGACCGAAAGGCCGAGTTCCAGCGCCAGGTCGAGGCGGCTGATCCAGCCGACCAGCAGGGTGCGGGGTTTGTCCTTCGGGTCTGGCATCGATCCGAGATGCGGCATCGGGGTCTCCTGGTCCTGGCCCCGAAGATCGGGGACGTCTTGCAGGGACCAGTGAGCGCAGAGCCCGAGGGGTGGCGGCGAGGCGGAGGGTGGCAGAAAGGACGCCGCCTTTGTGCCACCCCTTGTTTTGTTGGAGTTTGTGAGGGTGGCGGTTGGCGGGGGAGGATTTCGGTCGGTCCTGCTAAATGGGCGAGACGGACGCCAAGACCGCAAACACCAGCGAACAGTCGCATTGACCGGCTTTGACCTGCATTGGAGGGCAAAGAGGGGGTGGCACCCGGCATGGCGCCCCTGCCACCCATTGAATTCCTTGAGGATTTGCCGCTGTGCGGCTCTCTAAAAGCCAGATTTGTAGCGTGATGACCGCGTCTGCGGCCTCAGACGTCCCATTGCGCACGTCGACGCCAGTCCCGCATCGATCCGCCCAGCGCCTAGAAGTCAAGAAAACAAGGGGTGGCGCGGTTCTGGCATTCTTCCTGCCACCCTCCGCCTCGCCGCCACCCGCGGTGTCATGCTTGCCTTGATAACCAGGCGAAACCACGCCTCATGTCGGATGCAAGAAGGACCGAAGCCATGCCCGAACGCATCAAGCTGACCGAAAAAGTGCTGCGCGACGCCGAGCCGGTGCCGGGGCGGGACTATCAGATCTTCGACACGGAGGTCCGGGGCTTTGCCGTCTGCATCTACCGCGGCGGTGGCCGGGCCTTCACGCTGGACTATCGCCATGCCGGGCGGCAGCGCCGGATGACCTTTGGGCGCTGGCCGGAATGGTCGGTGTCGGCCGCGCGTGAACGGGCCAAGGAACTGCGGCGCGAGATCGACGCCGGGGCCGATCCCTTGGGCCAGCGCGAGGCAAAGCGCGAAGCCCCGCGCGTGACCGACCTGATCGAACGCTACTGCGCCGAGCATCTGCCGAAACTCTCCGCCCGCAGCGCGGCCGACCAGAGGTCGGTGCTGGCCAAGATGGTGGAACCGGTCTGGGGCCGGAAGCTGGTGACGGAGATCACGCCGACCGACGTCGACAAGCTGCTGAGCAAGATCGCGGAGGGTAGGGCGCGACCGCACAAGGAAAAGCCCAACAACCGGGCGCGCAAGCTGCAGGGCGCGAAGCCCACGCCGGTCCGCGCCAACCGGATCGGAGAGGTGCTGCGCAAGATGTTCACGCTGGCGGTCCAGTGGGGCTGGTGCGAGGACAACCCCGCCCAGCGCTTCCATCGCCGGACCGAGACGCCGCGCGAGCGCTTCCTCTCCAAGGAGGAAATCTCCAAGCTCGCCGCTGCGCTGGATGCCGCCGAAGACCGGCGCGCGGCCGACATCATTCGGATGTGCATGCTGACCGGCGCCCGGCTGGGCGAGGTGCGGCAGGCTCGGTTCGAACAGTTCAACCTTGAGCACATGAGCTGGTCGAAGCCGCCCACCATGACGAAACAGCGCCGCGCCCACCGCGTGCCGATTTCCGACGAAACCGCGGCCATCGTGCGCCAGCGCCAACTTCTGGTGCCCAAGGGATCGCCGTGGCTGTTCCCCGGCGACACGCCTGGCCAGCCGGTGCAGGAGGTGCGGCGGTTCTGGGCGCAGGTCCAGAAGCAGTGCGATCTGCAGGACGTCCGGATCCATGACCTGCGCCACACCTTTGCGTCCTTGCTGGTCAGCGGCGGCGCCTCGCTGGAAATGATCGGAAAGCTCCTGGGGCACAGCCAGATGCAAACCACGCTGCGCTACGCCCATCTAATGGACTCGCCCCTGCGGGCTGGGGTGGACGCCGTGGCCAGCGCCTTTCGGCCAAAGCCCCGGCTGGTTCATGACGCAGACGATCAGGACGGCCGAAAGACCGCCTGATTGGGGCCAGCACGGACCCTGACCATCACGCTTCCTCTCGCCGCAGCGCCCTCCATATTGGCGTGATCCGTCGCCGGATGCTGCGGCTGTCGGGCATCTTCTTGCCATCCGACTGTTCGGCAAACCAGTCCTGCATCTCAGCGATCAACTCGGCTTGGGTTGAGGGCAGGCCACGATCATGGATGCGCTGAACCAGCGCGACGGTCATGCCCTCCCAGTCATATGGCGTGCTGGCACCCGGCCCCGGCGCCACCCGTCGCACCATGTCGTTCTCTTCCTCGAAGGCGTGAACCTCCTCGGCCAGGATCATCATGTCCGCGACTGTGACGGTGATGCCGCCCTGCGGATCGGTGATCAGCAGCCAGTCCTGCCGGTTCAGCGGTTGAATTCGACGCATCTGTCCCTCACTCGGGCCCGTGCCGCAGCGGCGGAACAGTGGAAGCAGATCGAATGGCGACAGGGCAACCTTGCCTGAAATCACCTCTTCGCCGCAGCGGACAGGCGCAATGCCGGTGATGATGCGGAACCGCCCCGCGTCCGCCCATCCCGCGACATCGGCGATGTTGCAGCCCCAGCGGGCCGTGACTTCGTGAACGGTGAAGAATACGCGGGGCGGCAATGCCATGTCGAAACATCCTCTACTGAACCGGAGGATGGCAATGCTCACACCGCCCGCGCCCGCGCGCGGCGCGCGCAGGTTGAGTGATCGGAAGCAACGAAAACAGAGGCGCCATAGCGCCGCGACGTTGCCAAGACTGTCGTTCCGATTGACCTGTTATGCTTTTGGTTGAGGGCTGCTCTCCTCTTGCGCGAAGCCTGCACTGGCGCTCGATTCGGAGCAAGGGGGTGGCCCGCACGAAGCTGTGGATAAGAGGTGTGGGTGCGTGAAGTCGCTCATCACCGCCTTCTACCGCTGAGTGTGGGAAAGGAGTGTGAATAAAAAAACATTTAATTACAGAGTTATATCGGGATCCCGGAGCCTCTCACTGAAGGAAAAGGTAAATAAGGTGAATCGTGAAATCACGGTATTGACGCACCGAAGGTGGCGCCTATATACATGAGACAACAAGTATGATTTCACGGAGATTGCCTCATGCGCAAGGTCGTCAGAGAGTATCAGCAGCTGTGTCGTGCTGAAGGTGTTGACTTGCTCGGCATCGAGCCGCGTGGCCGTCACTACGCTCTTCATTTCGAGAGAGGGTTCCTCATCGCGGCCTCCACACCCTCTGACCACCGCGGGTGCCACAACCTCCGCGCCATGATCCGCCGCCTGCACGCCTGAAGGACAAGACTATGAACATGCCCGCCCTTACCCCCGAAACGATGACCGCTGATGATCGCCGCGAGACCTGGTTCCACCGCGAACTGGCCGGATACTTCAGTGCCGACAACATCGATTACCGGCAGAACTGGGACTACGGACCCGAGCTTCTCGAGCTTCTCGCCTCCCGGTTCCGCGTGATTGAGATGATCCTCGGCGCAGAGGAAGTCGCGCAGCAGCTCTTCGCCATGCTGCATGGTCCCGATGTCGAGGGTGAGACCTGGCGCGAAGCGTTCGACACCTATGATCCGGTTCTGACTCCGCATTGGACCGGCACCAGGCTCATCGACAACGCGGGGATTTACGGTCTCTACGGTGTGCTTCCGGCCGAGGTGGCCTTCGATTCCCGCAATGCTTGGGTTGACGCACTGGCGCAGCAGCTTGACCAGTTCCGGCAGGTCGCGAACCCGGAACCGCAGGGCGTGATTGCCCGGATTATCAATCTTGCCCTTTCGCGCCACGCGATGGACACCGGCGCGGGCGAGGTCGACCTGCAGTCGCTCGCCCTGTTCGGTGGCGTCACGGAAGGCCGGATCCGGAACATCCTGTCCAGCGGTGACGGTGGTCTGGAAAAGGTCGGTCAGCGGGTGACGGCCGTCAGCGCGGCCGCGTGGCTGAAGGGGCGGAAGGAGTTCTTTGCCTCGATCTGGCAGCAGCCCGATGAGGCTGCGCCCGAGGCGCCGAGTCCGGATTTCTCGGGCGAGGTGGTCTTCGTCCCCGTCGCCGCCGACGGCAGCCACTTCCATCCCGGTCTCGCGCGCGGCGGCAAGTTCATGATCGGCGCCAAGGGCGAGGAGGTTCAGTATCCGTCCTTCGACGAAGCGCTGTCTGCCCTGCAGAAGATGGCCACGCCGCGCTGGCGGCGTCCGAACGAGGCGGGCAACTGGGGCATTGTCTCGGGGCGCGACTGGAAGCGCATCGAACGTCGCCAGTTGATGTCGATGTGATCCGGAGTTTGATGATGACGCGTTTCTCTGCCGAAGACCTTCTGTCTGCCCTGCTCGAAGCGGCGCCCCGCCCGACTGCCCAGGCGCCGCGCGATGCACGCGGCCTCTACGGCCTCGTCGATCACCATGGCGATCTGCGCTACATCGGCTCGACCAGTTCGACCGACCAGACCTTCTACGAACGGATCCACCAGCGCCATCGGACCGGATCGGAGGGCATGAGCCACTACTTCTCGCAGATGTACAACACCGGCCGGATGTGGCGCGACCGCAAGGATGCGCTGACCAAGGCCGATGGCGACATTGCAAAGACGCTGCGCAACGAATTCGTCGTCGATCACTGCCGCGCGGTCTGGCTGCCCTTGCCCGACACGGCGGATATCGCTCGGCTGGAAGCCGAGGTTCTCTCCCTCGCGCCCGACCACGCCATCGCCTGGAACCGGCGCCGGATGCAGGCCTATGACGAGCCGGTCGATCTGGTCGAAGCCACGCTGCGCCGCCTCGGTTGGGGCGCGCGGGAGCTGGCGGCCATTGAACGGCAGCGCCTGCGTTTCCTCTCCGCGATGGTCGGGCCCGTCGCGGCGCCTGCGCCCAAGACCGCGGCCATCCGGCAGACGCGTGTCACGCCTTTCCCTAACGGTCCGTTCCGCTTCTTTGCTTTGGACGTCGAGACGGCGAACAACGACCGTGGCAGCATTTGCCAGATCGGCGTTGCCTGTGTGCGCCCCGACAATTCCATCGAGACCTGGGTGACCTATGTCGACCCGCAGGTGGATCGCTGGGTGTTCACCTACCTTCATGGAATCAGCGCCCGCACGGTGAAGGGCGCACCGACATTTGCCGAGGTGCTGCCGGTGCTGCGGGATGCACTGAGCGGGGCGACGGTCTATCAGCACTCTGGTTTTGACCGCAGCGCCGTCGCCGCTGCCTGCGGCAACTGCGGCCTGCCGGTCCCGCAATGGGACTGGCGCGACAGCGTCCACGTCGCCCGTGCCGCCTGGCCTGAGCTGCGGGGCAACGGCGGCCACGGTCTCGCAAGCCTCAAGCAGCATCTGAACCTCGTGTTCGAGCACCATGATGCGGGCGAGGACGCCCGCGCGGCAGCGGAAGTGGTCCTGCGTGCCGAAGGTGTTCAGCCTGTTCGCACGCAGGCTCCGGTTCAGACGGGCGGGGTGACGATTGCGGACGACGAGGATTTCGACCTGATCGAGGACGACGACAACACTGTGATGGTTGTCCACGAGCCCGCGGCCGCATCGATGCCGTCAGACCCGAACCCGCGCCAGCATGCCGGGCGCTACATCGGCACGACAGAAATCACGCAGGGCAACATCGACAACAACCACATCTATCTCAGGAGCTTCTTCGAAGAGTTTCCGGCTGATGCGATCGGTGGATCGAACCGTGCCTCGGCCGCCCAGCGCGAAATTGCGGTCGACTGGGGCGGAGCGGTCGTTGTCATGACAGACCTCGATGGTCAGAAGAAGTTTTTCCGCAAGCGCGGCTGGATCCGGGAGTTCTTCGAACGGCATGGCATTCGCGCCGGGGACATGGTGACGGTCGAGGAAGTGGCACCCTACAGCTATCGTGTGGCGCTCCAGCGGCGTTTTTCTTAGGAATGGATTGCAGGCCGTCGGATCCCAACCCATTACAGAATCCGACGGCTTTTTCCGGGCGATCAGGTGAATGATAAGCAATGGCCGAGCGTGAAGAGATATCCGGATCTGCTGGTACTGTCGGCCACGAAGGGGGCGGGCGGAAATCGGTTCGGGACGATGTTGACCCGTTGCGACTGGCAGATGCTATCGACTGGTGGCAGGAGCAACGCTGGTCTGCTCGTGAATTCTGCCAGTGCAGGGATGCTGAACTGCGAGAATTGGCGCGGACTCGCATAGGCGCTCTGCCCCTGCAGGAACTGATTTGGGAAACATCCTCGCAAAGAACGGCACTTGAGCTTGAAATCCTCGCGGGAGTTCAACAGGCCGAAGTGCACCTTGCAAGCGAGTTGGAACATGTCCTTACGGCGAACCCGTCCGACAACGATGACCTGACTGAGTATTCCGGCTGGAGCGGAAGGGATCTCAGCAAACTGGCCCTTGGCGGCAGCGGCACAGCCGCTGTGGCGACAGTTGCGGCACGTGCGTCCCCAGGACTCCTTGGGATGATTGGTCTTGGAGCAGCCTCGGCTGTCGCGGCCCCATTGGCTGTTACTGTGGGTGCTGCTGTATTCGCCTGGTCAGCTGCCTCAGTGGTAGGTGGAAAGCGGCAGGCCTATCTGCAGTTGGTTCAGAATGCGGTGACGCGGTTGCTTGTCACAACCGATAGCGAGGAAGGGTCTGTCCTTAGCCGCCATCTGCGTCGTCTTGATGAAGCATACAAACAGCGTATCGAGAATGCATCATGACCTATTCGTTTGTCGTCCCGCCAGAACTGCAAGCAATGTGGGAGGCGGGAAAGCTGATCCGCCGAGGAGCGCTGCTGATCAATGCGAACGGTGGTGGCATTGTTGCTCATCTTCAGGAAACGGGCGCGTTCTCAGCCATCCAGCCGCTGGGCTCGGCTCTATCGTCTTTGACTGGCGTCACCTCGGCAGGTTCCTTGGTCACAGGAGCTATCAGCGTCGTCCAGAATGAACAGATCAAGCGTCGTATCGATGTGATGCAGTCGATGCTGGGTGCCATGCAGGGTTTGCAGGTGGCAACTCTGGCGGGGTCGATAGCGAGCCTCGGCGTCAGCGCCGCTGGAACGGCGATAGTCTGTCAGCGGCTAGAGAAGCTGCGCCGCGACGTGCAGTCCACACACGATAGCGTCCTCGCCTTCCGGGACGAATGGCGCGCATACGAACTTCAACAGCTGCTTGAAAGGGCTACCAACCGGGTTGAACGCGTAGACGGTGCCGCGGTGCGCGTCGATCGAAGGCCACTCCTTACTGAGGCCGAGCAGGTTCTGCACGAAACCTTTGATGCCATGCACAATAGGGTGAAGCTGCTCTACACGCGGGAGGCAATCCCCATCGATAGCCTCAGACTGCTGCTCGACGGAATGGCGGTCACCGGCGGTGCACAAATCAAGGCTCTGTTTCTTCTCGACGAACCGATGGCGGCAAAGGATCAGGCATCTCGCCAGTTTCAGAAGCTCACGCAGCTAACGACGGAAATGCCCGCAGACCTTCTGGTTGGACGCCTCGGTGGGACGGAAGCAGCTGAACAGAACGCACGCGATGTAGCAGTCACACTCTCGGAAACGCGCCACCGTGTTGCTAGCCTGCCCAGCCTTGTTGACCACCTGGGTCTGCAAGGAATCTCTGCTCGAAGCTATATCGAGGTGGCCGAGGCCAAAGATGACGCGCCATTGATGATTATGCAGGTGGGCAAGCCCCAACCATGATCGATAGTTGTTGGGGTTAATCTGTTGCGTAGTGATCTGCTCCGTTCGTGGGTCTCAGCCATCTTCAGACATGATCAACTGCGCAAGGCACCAGGCTACATCAACGCCACATCAACCTGCGACTGCGGGCTTCGTGCCGGTCTTGCGTGTGAATCCGTGCGAACGCTGGTGTTCGCGAGGGTGAAAATCACGCCAGTACAAAGGTTTGCCATGTAAGTCTCTGGTTTCGTTGATTATTCGACTCTGTCCTTCCATTGGCTCATAACCTGAAGGTCGTAGGTTCAAATCCTACCCCCGCAACCAAATCTATCAAAGAATACAGTTGCTTAAGAGTCTCCCGCACGGGAGGCCTTTTGCGTTCCGCGTCCGTGTCAACACTGTGTCAACAAAACGCTGGCGCCGCGTGTCAGTGAATGGCGCCCGACTCACGCGCAACGATTCACTTGATACAGCCCCCCAGGCCGAGCCGTCATGTCCTCAAAACCAACTCGGGGACAGACATGCCCAAGACCAACGACGCCGCGCAGAACGCCTTCATCGCCGCCAAGGCCGAAATCGACGTGCTGCTGGCACGGCTGGTGGCGCACAGCGCCGACCACTTCGGCTACAGCCCCGAGGAGGTGAGTTGGGGCCATGTCGGCACGCTGGACCACTACTGTGCCCACCTCCGCGAAATCGCCGACATGGCGTTCCACGAAGGCGAGCACGCCATCTGACGCTTACGCCGCCGCAGTCCGCACGCCATCCAGCCGCACCGCGACGCTGGTGATGCCATTGCCTGCCGCCTCGGTCGCGATGCCCACGGGAAAGCGCCCAGCGCCCGGAACGTTGATGTTCTTGACCGTATTGTCCCAGGCAACCCGTGCGCCAACAGTCAGCACCGCAGCGGTCGCCTTCGGCAGCTTGTAGACGCCGGTGATGGCCAGTTCGAGGGGATCGCCCTCGTCGGCCGAGTAGGTGGCGACACCGAAGATGTTGCTGATGATCAGCCCCTCGCCAGAGGCGATGCCGCCTACGGGTGTGGCCACGGTGATGACGTGACCGTTCTGGATGTAGTTCTGCATGGTCAAAGCCCTTTCGAGGATTGGATGCGGACCACGGCGATGCGCGCCGTGGTGCCTGTGATCTGGCGGTTGAGGTCGCCCAGCGCCGCAGCCATCTCCGCGTCGCTGGCATAGGTCACCCGCTTGCCGTCGTATTCGACGGTACGAACGCCCTGATAGCGGGCGGCCATGAGGGCGTCGCGCCAGGCGGTGAGTTGCGCGAGGTCGGCCACCTTACGCCCCGGCGTTCTGGAACCAGCCGCGGTGGTCGATGAAGCCTGCGCCGAAATCGAGGATCACCCGGATTTCCGCACCGTCTACATCCCACCCAGAGCGGCTTTCCACCTGCGGCCCCTCGTTGCCCGACAGGTAGGCGAACTCGAGGCCGTCGATCTCACCCGGGTCTGCGGTGACGTACCAGCGGGTGGCGCTGGACAGCCGCGGTTCCACCACCAGCGACATGGCGCTCGAGAACGGGTTCACATCGGCAGCGGTAGCAGGCGCGATGGTGGCCAGCCACTTCTCGGCCACCGTCTCCAGCGCGGGCGGCACCAGCAGGTTCTTGGGTGTCACGCGGATCACGCGGCCGTCGATGCCCTTCTGCGTGCGCAGCGCCAGCCGGGCGGCCGACAGCGTGGTGTCGGAGATCGCCGTACCACTGGTCGCCTTGTTGCCGTGATCGGCATGGAACAGCGCCTTGCTGTCCGACAGGGTGGGCCCGTTGCCGCTATTGGCCTCCAGCAGGGTGACAAGGATCCGCGCCTCGGTCTCGGCCGCGCCTTGGCCCATGCGCCGTGCAAGGTCCGCGAAGGCGCCAAGGTCGTCGTTCACCAGCACTTGCCGGGTGATGCCGATCTTCTTGGCCCAGGTCTCGATCTTGTAGGCTTCGCGCGCCTCGGCCATCGTTCCGGCCTTGATCGGCGTTGTTGCAAAACTCTCGCCGTGAAGGATTCACACCACGAATCCATGCGGTTAGACGGGTGTCATGAGCAAGCCCAAGCCCGCCCGCTACCGCACGACGAACTGGTCGACCTACAACTCAGCGCTCCGCGAGCGCGGGTCACTTCTGATCTGGCTGGACAAGGAGATGGCCTGGCACGCGCCGCTTGAGGGGCGTCCAGGGCGCCCGCCGGTCTTTTCGAATGCGGCGATCCAGTTCTGCCTGTCGATCAAGGTGCTGTTCAAGCTGCCGCTGCGGCAGACCGCGGGGATGGTCGCCAGCCTGTTGCACCTGGCGGGGCTGGACTGGCCCGTGCCGGATTATTCGACGCTGTGCCGCAGGCAGAAGACCTTGCAGGTGCAGATCCTGTATCGCCGCGCCGGCGGGCCGCTGAACCTGCTCGTGGACAGCACCGGGATCAAGTTCCTCGGTGACGGCGAGTGGCAAGCCCGTAAGCACGGTGTTCAGGGCCGCCGCCAATGGCGCAAGGGGCATTTGGCCATGGACACCGCCACATCCGACATCCGCGCGGTCGAGTTCACCCCCGGCCGGGACGGCGATAGCCCCGTTCTGCCAGATATGCTGGACCAGATCCCGGAGGACGAAGAGATCGGCACCGTGACCGCCGATGGGGCCTATGACACGCGCCGCTGCCACAGCGCGATCCTCGCGCGCGGCGCGGTGCCGATCATCCCGATCCGCAAAAATGGTCGGCTGTGGAGGGAAGACTGCCCAGCCGCGATCGCCAGAAACGAAACCCTGCGGGCCACGCGACATTATGGCCGAGCCTTCTGGAAGCGCTGGACAGGATACCACGCCCGAAGCCGGATAGAGGCGAAAATGCGCTGCCTCAAATCCTTTGGCGAGCGCATCGCCGCTCGCGACCCCGACCGACAGACCGCCGAAATCCAAATCCGCATCGCACTCATGAACCGCTTCAACGCCCTCGGCACCGCCGAGATCGTACGCGTGGCCTGAAACTGAAGGGGAAAGGGGCAGTCACGCCTCAAACCACCTTTCTGCAACAATGCCTCGAAGAGACCAAAATGCACTGCGTCAAGCTGCTGGGTCAGCGCCTGTCCGAACGCGACTTCGACCGTCAGGTCGCAGAATTCCAGGTCCGTGTCGCCGTCTTGAATGGCTTCACCGCCCTCGGTACGCCCGTCACATAGGTCGCAACATAGGTCTGTCCGGGAAAAGGGGAGGCCCGCCCATCACCCGATTTGTGCAACAGAGCCCCGATCAGGCCTACTTCAACCAGCCGACGCCCGAAGCGGTGGCGGCATGAACGAGGCGGAAAACCACTTGGAAAACGCCCGGGACCTGTTCAGGGCAATCGAACCAACTCTCGGGAAAGAAGGGTTCCAGACGCGCCAGATGCGCGTCCGTCAGCCAGACAAGGCTGCTCATCGGTCAGTCGCCTTGCGGCGCCTGAATCACGCCGCAGAAGCAAGATCAATGTGTCCTGACCCCAATGAGATTTTTGGTGCCCAGGGGCGGAATCGAACCACCGACACGCGGATTTTCAATCCGCTGCTCTACCGACTGAGCTACCTGGGCACCGGAGGCGCTAGCGCCCGGCGGGCCGTGTTTAGGCGAGCCGGGCGTGCGTGTCCAGTGGCATTTGCTCCTGTCCGCGCCCGATCCCTTGCCCGGCGCCGCCGCCGGTTGGGCGGGGCCAACAGGCGCATGCCTCGGCCCCTTGCTGCTGCCCCTTAGTGCGGTCGCTCGCGGGGGGCTTCGGGCGGCTCGGGCAGGTCTTCTTCTTCGGCCGGAATCGCATAGCCTCCGGTCAGCCAGCGGCCGAGGTCGATATCGGCGCAGCGCTTGGAGCAGAACGGCCGGTAGTCCGGCACCGTCTCCTTCTTGCAGATTGGACAAGTCACGCGCCGTCTCCCTGCATCAGCCGGGCGAGGGGCAGCCTGTCGCGCCGGCGCTGAAGCTCATAATTGCCGAGCGGGGTCCAGCCGGCAAGCGCGGTGTCGCCGGCGTCGCCGCGGAACGCCGCGCGCAGCTGCTGCTCGAAGGCCGCCCGGTCGCGTTTGGGCATCGGCGCGGCATCGATCACCACCATGCCGCCGAGACCGCGCAGCCGCAACTGCCGCGGCAATTCGCGGGCAGCCTCGATATTGGCCCTGAGCCCGGCTGCGGGCGAACTGTCGGAGCCGGTGTTCACATCGACGGCGACGAGGGCGCGGGTCGTCTCGATCGCCATCTCGCCGCCACCGGCCAGCCGCACCGAGGCTGCTCCGATCTGCGCGATCATCTCGTCGATCCCGTGCCGCGCAAAGGCGCCGTCCTCCTGATCGACGGCCGCGGGCGCCGGATCCGACCAGTCGCGCCAGGCTTCTTCATGTGGTCCCGGCGCATCGAGCAGGAGTTCGCGCGGCCCGACACTGTCGCCGGCGATCGCCTCGGCGAGGCTGCGCAATGTGGCGATTTCCTCCGCGATCTCCTCCTCCGCAGCCGCTTCGGCGGCAGAACGCAGGATGAGACCGGCTTCGGCACCGGCCATGGATCGCTCAGCGATGCGTTCGAGCCGGGCGCGCACTTCGGTCTCGCGGATGCGCCGTGAAATGTTGAGCCCGGGCGCCATCGGTGTCACGATCGCCAACCGCCCCTTGAAGAGAAGGCGCAACGTGACCGGCGCCGCCTTGCCGGCCTCGGCCACTCCGGCAATCTGCACGATCAGCGACTGGCCGGGCGCGATGCCCCTGGTTTCGCGCAGAAACCCCCGTTCGCCCCCGGGCAGGCGGACGAAGGCGCCGCCTTGCCCCTTCATCTGTCGGTCAACGGTCGCGCGCAGGATCGCCCCGGGCGCAAAGGCAAGCGCTTCGCCGGGATCGAGGATCAGGTCCTCGAGCCGGCCGTCGACCAGCCGTGCGGCGGCCTCGCGGCCCCGGTAACGGCCGAGCACGATCATCCGGCCCTTCATGCGATGCCCTCGGCCGGGACGATCCCAGCAGCCTCCAGAAGCCCCGCCGTCTCGGCGAGCGGCAGGCCGACGACGCCCGTAAACGAGCCCTGAAGCCAGGGGATGAAGGCGCCGAAACGCCCCTGGATCCCATAGCCACCGGCCTTGCCGCGCCATTCTCCCGAAGCAAGGTAGTGGTTCACCTCCGGGTCGGAGAGCGTCTTGACCTTTACGCTCGTCTCCACGAGCCTTTCCCAGACCCGCCCGCCGCGACGGACAGCGATCGCGGTCAGAACCCGGTGCCGTCGCCCCGAAAGCTTCATCAGGAAGGCCGCAGCCTCGCCCGCCGTTTCGGGCTTGCCGAGAATGCGCGTGCCGAGCGCGACTGTCGTGTCGGCGCAGAGCACCACGTCATCGGGGCCGGCCGGAACCGCCTGCACCTTTTCGCGGGCCATGCGGGAACAATAGGGACGCGGCCGTTCGCCCTTCCGTGGTGTCTCGTCGATGTCGGGGCCATGCACCAGATCGGGCACAAGACCGATCTGCGCCAGCAACTCCTTGCGGCGCGGGCTGGCGGATCCGAGGATGAGCCGGGGGCGCACCTATCTGAAGCGGTAGTTGATCCGACCCTTCGTCAGGTCGTAAGGCGTCATCGTTACCTGAACCTTGTCGCCCGCAAGCACGCGGATCCGGTTCTTGCGCATCTTTCCTGCCATCGTGGCGATGATCTCATGGCCGTTTTCCAGCTCGACCCTGAACGTCGCATTCGGCAGGAGTTCCTTCACGACGCCCGGAAATTCGAGACCTTCTTCCTTGGCCATGGTCGCTCCATCCTTGATCGCCCGAACCTATCGGGCGCGCGTTAAATGCGCCCTGTGGCCCCCGATTTCAAGCCAAATCTGACCGTCGGGGCCCGGGCCGGGGTCCGGCCGCCCGCCCGGCGGCGATCGGAGGCCAAGAGCGGGCAGGCCCTGCGCTCAGGCTCGGCCCCGGATTCGCGAGAAGAGCGAACCCATGCCGGGAGATCGGCACGTGCTCTCCCTGCGCGCGCGCCTGCCCTGCCGGCTGCCGCGAGCGTCCGGAGCGCACTGCCTGCGGCCCCGCCATTCGCCGCCGCCGGGGAACCCGATCCCGGTGCTGCCGCCAGCCGGTTCAGAGGGCCATGGGCGTGCCGAAGGGGGACCCGGACGGCAAGCGCCTTCTGATCCCGGCAGGGGCCCCCCATGGTCGGTCACAACCCGATCCCGGTCGCCCTCTCCGGCAGTCCGGCGACGCCCGCCGGAGAGTGCCGCGCCGGAACGCGCACCTCACGAGCCGGCCGTCCTCAACCGCGACCGACCAGAGGCATGTTGGTGGCCATGATGGTGAGGCTCAACATGTTGGTGCCCGCAGGCAGGCTCGCCATGTGCAGGACCGCTCGGGCGACCTCGGCCGGATCCATCATCGGCTCGGCACGGACCGTCCCGTCGGCTTGCGGCACGCCTGCGGCGATCTTCGCGGCCAGATCGGTCATCGCGTTGCCGATGTCGATCTGGCCGCAGGCGATGCCAAAGGGCCGCCCGTCGAGCGCGATCGACTTGGTAAGTCCGGTCACGGCGTGTTTGGTGGCCGTATAGGCCGCCGATCCCGGCCGTGGCGCCTGCGCCGAGACCGAGCCGTTGTTGATGATGCGACCGCCCTGCGGGTGTTGCGCGCGCATCTGCCGGAACGCCGCCCGGGCGGCGTAGAACATGCCGTTGAGGTTGACCGCCACGGTATCCTGCCAGTCGGCGACGGGGATCTCGTCGATGAGTCCGGCAGGCCGCGACAGGCCGGCATTGTTGAAAAGCACGTCGATCCGCCCGAACCGCGCGACGGCGCGTGCAAAGGCCGCGTCGACCGCCTGCCAGTCGCTGACATCCGCGCCGAGCGTCAGTGTCGCCTCATGGCCCCGCGAAACCTCGCCAAGCAGCGCCTCGCGCCGCGCCAGAAGCGCCACGTTCCAGCCCTCGTCCAGGAACAGTTCGGCAACGGCGCGGCCGACGCCCGCGCTCGCCCCGGTCACGACGATCGTGCCGGCCAACTCAGAAGGCCTTGAAGGTCATCGTCGTGAGCGTCCGGCTGATCCCCGGAATGTCGAAGAGATGCGCGTTCAGCCAATGGCCCACGTCCTCATCCTCGGGCACGTAGATCTTGGCGATCAGATCGTATTCGCCCGAGGTCGAATACAGCTCCGACACGATCTCGCGGTCGTAGATTGCGTCCGCGACCTCATAGGTCCGGCCGGGATGGCAACGGAACTGCACGAATACGCAGCGCATGAACGACTCCCCCGTCTTTGCCCGAAGCCTAGCTTCTCCACGGCCGGACCGGAAGCCCGAAGGCCGCGCTCAATCCTCGGATGCGTCGAGCCTGAGGGCGGGCGAGCCCGCCGGCAGATCGGCGAGCGAGAGCCGCTCGGCGGGCCGGCCGAGCCGGGGGCGAACGACCCAATGCAACCGCGCCTCGGCCCGCGTGATCGCCACATAGGCAAGCCGCTTCCAGAGCGGAATGCCGGCCTCGATCCGGCCCATCCGCGCGGCGACGAAGAGATCGGGGGCAAAGACCTGCACCTCTTCCCACTGCGAGCCCTGGGCCTTGTGGATCGTGACCGCCGCGCCATGCAGGAAGACCGCGCCCATGGTTGCGGCCGAGGCGATGAGCGGCTCTTCCTCGTCCGGCACCTCGATCTTGATGATCGAGGCCGCCGACATGAGCGGATCGTCCGAGCCGATCAGGTGCAGCTGCGCAAAGCCGGGCCTCGTGCCGGGGCCACGGTAGATCACCTGCGCGCCCTTGATCAGCCCGCGGGCCTCGAGATCGAGCCGTTTCTTGCGGTGCTTCAGGGGCAGTTCGATCCCGTCGCAGATCAGCGGCTCGCCGGGCAACAACACGTCGGGCGGCGCCTCATAGGCGGTGCGGAACGCCTGGATGAGCCGGATCCGTGTCTGGTTGCGCCAGACCAGAACCGGCGAACGCGCCATCAGCGTGGCATCGACCCGCTCCGACCAGACAACGCGATGGTCGCGCCGCGCGGCCTGCGCCACCATCGCCTCGAACCGCTCGAAGCCGAGATCGGGATCGCCGAGCGCATGCGCGAGATCGAGGATCGGGTTGTCGTCCTCCTGCCGGTGGATGCGGTGCAGCGCGAGCTTGCGCGCCTCCGGCAGGCGGTCGAAGACCATCTCGCCGGACTGGCCCACCGGGGCGAGCTGCGCCGGATCGCCGAACAGCACCAGCGTCGGAAAGATCTCGCGCAGATCGTCGAGCTGGCGCTCGTCGAGCATCGAGGCCTCGTCGACGAAGCCGATGTCGAGCGGATCCTCGCGCCGCTTCCAGCCGAGGATGAAGTCCGACCCCCTGAGCCCGGCCGCCGCCAGTGCGCCGGGGATCGACTTGATCTGGTCGTAGAAAGCCCGCGCCCGGTCGAGCGCGGCATCGGTCAGCCCCTCGACCACAGGCCGCTCGCCGCTGCCGGCCAGCCATTCCGCGATCCGTTCGTATTCGGGGTCGTAGACCGGCGTGTAGAGGATCCTATGGATCGTGGTGGCCGGAACCCCGTGGCCGCGCAGCACGCTGGCCGCCTTGTTGGTGGGTGCGAGCACGGCAAGTGTGCGGCGTTCCTTGCGCCGGCGGCCTTCGTAATCGCCTGAAACCATCTCGACACCGGCGTCGGTGAGCGCGCGCGCAAGCTCGGCAAGCAGCATGGTCTTGCCGGATCCGGCCTTGCCGACGATCGCGAGCACCGTGGTGCGGGCCGGCGCATCGGGCAAGAGCGTGCTGTCGACGATGTCGACGCCGGCACCGGCCAGAGCCTCTGCCACGCGATCCCAGGCCTCGGCCTGATCGTCGGAGAACTGGTGCTGCTGCAGCGTCATGGCCGGACCATAGTGAGCGCCGCATTCCGATGCCAGCCCGTTCGGGGCAGGGCGCGCGGGTGCCGCGCGCTTGGCGCCGCGATCCCCCGTCAGAATGCCCGTCAGAATGCCCGCCAGAATGCCCGCCAGACCTCCCGTCACACCGCCCGGCCGAGCGCGCGGGCGGGTGCGGGGGCGGGTGCGGGGGCGGGTGAGTGGGCGGGAGCGCGATCTGCACCGAAGGCGGTCTCGAACCATCTGCGCGCCTGCCCGGGCGGCAGACAGGCACGGGTCGCGAGCCGGTCCGCGACCGGCGCCCCGAAGGCCCAGAGCCCGAGGCTGATCGCCCCCGCGCCGCAACCGGCGCGGCCGAGCACAGCGGGTTCCCAGCCCAGACGGTGGTAGATCCGCACCATGCGCGCGTCGAAGACCCCGGCGGCGTGGCTGAGTCCGAACCCGCGGCCAAGCTCGGCCCCGCCAAGCATGACGAGCGCCGCCGTCTCGGGTCCTGCATCGCGCGCGATGCAGAACCGGGTGCATTCCCAGATTCTCGGATGGCGAAGCGGCCTGCCGCCGTTGAGATTCGCGAAATGGTCGTTCAGCATCGTCCGCCCCAGCGTCGGCAGGAACCGCATCGAGCCTGCATGCCGCCCGTCTCGGCCCTGCCAGATCACGTAGAGCGGCGCGCAATCGTCATAGGCATCGCGCTCGTGCCCGGTGGCGTCGACGCTGACCTCCCAGCCCAGCCGGTCGCGGAACTGGCAGGCCCGGTCGCGGAACATGCTGTCGCGCAGATCCGGTTCCCGGTCGAGCGCGTCGGAATCGAGAAATCTCAGCATCGGTCCCTCCCGTTTACGGGGAAGGGCCTAGAGGTGAGGTCCTAACAACTTCCTGCGCGAGCGTTCGCTGCTCGCGCGCCGCGCCGGAGATCGGGGCCGGAGATCGGGGCCGGGGATCAGTTCCGGGGATCGGGGCCGGGGATCAGTTCCGCGGATCAGGTCCGCGGATCATGGCCGGATATACCCCGCCGCGACAGCCCGCGCGACCGCCTGCAGCGTATTGCCGGCGCCAAGCTTCTGGCGTGCGGTTTCGATATAGGCGCGAAACGTGTGTTCCGAGATCGCGAGGCTCTCGGCGGCATGGGCGCGGTTGAGCCCCAGCGCGAGGAGACTGAGCACATCGATCTCGCGCGGCGAAAGGTCGTGGCGGGGCCCGACATCGCTGCCGCGTTCAATCTCCAGCGCCTTCTGGTTCAGGTAGTGGCCGACGAGGATCAGATCGGCGCAGTATTTCTCGGTGAAAAGCGCCCAGTCGCGATCGCTGGCGCGATCGTTCACCGAAAACATGGCGAACTGGCCGTTCGGGCCGCGGATCGGCACCGAGTAGCCCTGGTTGCCGACGCCGAACTCCAGCGCTTCGCCGAGAAAATCGCGTTCGCGCCGGGCGGTCCAGTCGAGCTGCTTCCAGTCGACCGGGTGAAACCGCCGCAGGCTGCCCTGCACGACCGGATCGATCCGCGCATAGTCGTTGTCGACATATTGCGCGACCCAACGCGCATCATAGGTGAGAACGGCATATTGCTCGCCGAGCGAGCTGACCGAGTGATAGACCAGATGCTCGGTCCCGTAGCTGCTGCGCAACCCGGCAATCAGCTTCTGCAGGTCGTCAAGTGTTCCGATGTCCTGCAGCCGGTCGATGAAGGCCGCGAGCCGTCTTTTCATTGGTCCGAATGTCTCCGCCCGGCGTCTCGGCGTCCTGGGCGATTTCGGTCGCCGCGACGAGACAGGTATCGTCCAGCTGTTCGGCCAGCGCCTTCAACCCGTTTGCCGTCGCGAAAGCCTTGAGATCGGTCAGGACATCCAAGATCCAATCGTAGTTCATCGGTACACCTGCGAAAAGAGTATTTCTTGTCTTGTTCACAACCCCCGCGTGCAAAGTCTCGACCGTGGAAGGGCGCGTTTCAACCCCCCGAAATTGACGGGGGCGGGCTCCGTAACAGACTGATTCGGAACGAAAGGCAAAGAAAAGCCCCGCGCCCGGAACGGGGGCGCGGGGCGGCAGGGTCGGGTGAGCCGGTGCTAGCGAGAGGGGCCGGACTCCAGCGCGTCCTCGAAGGTCCGGAGCCCGGTGCGCGGCGCCTGGACGAGAACGGCCATGTTGCCCGGCTTGTGCTCGTTCCGGCGCATCTTCATGTGGGCGGCCGGAATCTCCGCCCAGGGAAAGACCTCGGACATGCAGGGATCGAGCCGTCGCTCGAGCATCAGCTTGTTGGCCGCCGAGGCCTGCTTGAGGTTGGCGAAATGGCTGCCCTGCACGCGCTTCTGGTGCATCCAGAGATAGCGCGCGTCGAGCGTCAGGTTGTAGCCCGTCGTGCCGGCGCAGATCACCACCATGCCGCCGCGCTTGACCACGAAGACCGAGACCGGGAAGGTCGCCTCGCCCGGATGTTCGAACACCATGTCGACGTTGTTGCCCTTGCCGGTGATCGCCCAGATCGCCGCGCCGAACTTGCGCGCCTCCTTGAACCAGGCGCCGTATTCCGGCGTGCCCACCTTGGGCATCTGCCCCCAGCAGTTGAATTCCTTGCGGTTGATGACCCCTTTGGCGCCAAGATCCATGACGAACTGGCGCTTGTCCTCTTCGGAAATCACCCCGATCGCGTTGGCGCCGGCCGTGTTGATCAGCTGGATCGCATAGGAGCCGAGCCCGCCCGACGCGCCCCAGACCAGCACGTTGTCGCCGGGCTTGAGGATATGCGGCCGGTGGCCGAACAGCATCCGGTAGGCGGTGGCCAGCGTCAGCGTGTAGCAGGCGCTTTCTTCCCAGGTCAGGTGCTTGGGCCGGTGCATGAGCTGCTGGGCCTGCACCCGCGTGAACTGCGCGAACGAACCGTCCGGCGTCTCGTAGCCCCAGATCCGCTGGCTGGGCGAGAACATCGGGTCGCCGCCGTTGCACTCCTCGTCGTCGCCGTCGTCCTGGTTGCAGTGGATCACGACCTCGTCGCCGACCTTCCAGCGCTTCACCTTGTCGCCGACCTTCCAGACGATGCCAGAGGCATCCGAACCCGCGATGTGATAGGGCGCGCCGTGCCCGTCGAAGGGGCTGATCGGCACGCCGAGCGCCGCCCAGACGCCGTTGTAGTTGACCCCGGCCGCCATCACCAGGACCAGGACTTCGCCCGAGTCGATCTCGGGCGTCTCGACGACCTCGACCTGCATCGCGGTATCGGGCTCGCCGTGACGCTCCTTGCGGATCGCCCAGGCATACATCTGCTTCGGCACATGACCGAGCGGTGGCATCTCGCCCAGTTCGTAGAGGTCCTTCTGGGGCGCGTCGTAGGGCGCGATCTCGGTGTTCACGTCGAGGGCCATGGGCATCTCCTGCATTCGTGCCGCAACGCAGAATCAGCGCGGGCTTCAAGGATGGATAGGAGTCGACGGGTAATAATGCAATAGCATCGTGACGGCATTTTGAAATTTTATGTCTCGCACAATCACAATCCGGCCCAAGTGGACCCTCTGTCCCGCGCAGATGCCCGGGCATGCGGAATGGGTGATCGGCAAGGCCTACCGCGGCCAGCGCGCCGCGACGGCCAGACCCGCCCTGGCAACGCGAAAAGTCTACACCATCCCGGATGCCGCGTCGCAGCGAATTGACAGGATCAGGAAATGTCGCCTATCTCTTCGCTGGCGAAATAAAGTTTCAATGCCGATTCCGGAGGTTCCGCGATGACCGAGGCGAACAAGGCGACGGGCGCAAAGGACCGGCCCTGGCTCTTCCGCACCTACGCGGGCCATTCCACCGCCGAGAAATCGAACGCCCTCTATCGCGGCAACCTCGCCAAGGGGCAGACCGGCCTCTCGGTTGCCTTCGACCTGCCGACCCAGACCGGCTATGACAGCGACGACCCCCGTTCCAGGGGCGAGGTCGGCAAGGTCGGCGTGCCTGTCTGCCATCTCGGCGACATGCGCGCGCTCTTCGATGGGATTCCGCTCGAACAGATGAACACCTCGATGACGATCAACGCGACGGCCCCTTGGCTGCTCGCGCTCTACATCGCCGTCGCCGAGGAACAGGGCGCGGATGTCTCGAAGCTGCAGGGGACGGTCCAGAACGACCTGGTGAAGGAATACCTCTCGCGCGGGACCTACATCTGCCCGCCGAAGCCCTCGCTTGCCATGATCACGGATGTCGCCGCCTACACGCGCGAGCATCTGCCGAAATGGAACCCGATGAACGTCTGCTCCTACCACCTCCAGGAGGCCGGCGCGACGCCGGAGCAGGAACTGGCCTTCGCGCTGGCGACCGGCATCGCGGTGCTGGACGATCTGAAGATCAAGGTGCCGGCGGAAAGTTTCCCCGAGATGGTCGGCCGCATCTCGTTCTTCGTGAACGCCGGCATCCGCTTCGTCACCGAGATGTGCAAGATGCGCGCCTTCACCGAGCTCTGGGACGAGATCTGCCGCGACCGCTACGGCATCGAGGATGAGAAATTCCGCCGCTTCCGCTACGGCGTGCAGGTCAATTCGCTCGGCCTCACCGAACAGCAGCCGGAAAACAACGTCTACCGCATCCTGCTGGAGATGCTCGCCGTCACGCTGTCGAAGAACGCCCGCGCCCGCGCCGTCCAGCTTCCCGCCTGGAACGAGGCGCTCGGCCTGCCGCGCCCCTGGGACCAGCAGTGGTCGCTTCGCATGCAGCAGATCCTCGCCTACGAGACCGACCTTCTGGAATACGGCGACCTCTTCGACGGCAACCCCGCGATCACCGCCAGGGTCGAGGCGCTGAAGGCCGGTGCCCGAAGCGAGCTTGCGACGCTCGACAGCATGGGCGGGGCGATCGCCGCCATCGACTACATGAAAGGACGCCTTGTCGAGTCCAACTCCGAGCGGCTCAACCGGATCGAGACCAACGAGACCGTGGTCGTGGGCGTGAACCGCTGGCGCGAGGGCGAGCCGTCGCCGCTGACCTCGGGCGAGGATGCGATCATGACCGTTGATCCGGCGGTCGAGGCGGACCAGATCGCCCGCCTTCGGGCCTGGCGCGCCGCCCGCGACGCGGCCGCCGCCCGCAAGGCGCTCGCCGATCTCCGCGCCGCCGCCCGGGCGGGGCAGAACGTCATGCCGGCGTCGATCGCCTGCGCCCGGGCCGGCATCACCACCGGCGAATGGGCCGGCGTGATGCGTCAGGTCCATGGCGAATACCGCGGCCCGACCGGCGTTTCGAAATCGGCCTCGAACCGCACAGAGGGGCTCGACGAGATCCGCCAGGCGGTCGATGAGGTTTCCCTGCGCCTCGGCCGCAAGCTGTCGTTCCTCGTCGGCAAGCCCGGGCTCGACGGCCATTCCAACGGCGCCGAGCAGATCGCCGCCCGCGCCCGCGACTGCGGCATGGAAATCACCTACGAGGGCATCCGCCTGACCCCGGCGGAGATCGTCGCGGCCGCCGAGGAAAGCGCGGCCCATGTCGTCGGCCTGTCGATCCTGTCGGGCAGTCACCTCCCGCTGATCGAGGAACTGATGACCCGGATGCGCGCAGCGGGTCTCGACCACGTCGCCGTCGTCGCCGGCGGCATCATTCCCGACGAGGACGGCGAGAGGTTGAAGGCGATGGGTGTGGCGCGCGTCTACACGCCCAAGGATTTCGAGCTGAACCGGATCATGATGGATATCGTTGCGCTCGCCGATCCCGGCGCGCAGGCAGCAGAGTAGCCGCCTCGGGCCGGACGAACCGGGCCGCGCCGTCGTCCGGCGGCGAATGCATCCCTCGGATCGGCGGCGATCCTTGCGCGCGAAACCGAACACGGGTTCGAGGCGACAGGCAGGGTCCCCGCCGGGATCCGTTTCTCCTTTCCACCCGGCGGATGGGTGGGGCGCCCTGACGGCAGGCTTCACGGTGGATTCCGCGCGCCCCGGTGCAAAGTCGTCTTTCACCTTGCACCGACCCTCACCTATACTCGGCCCGAGCGAAACTTCGGGGCATCTCATGACAGTTCATATCGGCGCGAAACCCGGCGAGATTGCCGAAACCGTTCTCTTGCCCGGCGACCCCTATCGCGCGAAATGGGCAGCCGAGACCCTTCTCGAGGATGCCGTCTGCATCAACAAGGTGCGCGGCATGCTCGGCTTTACCGGCAGCTGGAACGGCCATCGCGTGACGATCCAGGGCAGCGGCATGGGCATGCCCTCGCTCTCGATCTATGTGAACGAGCTGATCCGCGACTACGGCGCGAAGACCTTGATCCGCATCGGTTCCGCGGGCGCGATGCAACCCGATGTCAAGGTCCGCGACGTGGTTCTGGCGCAGACCGCGTCAACGATCTCGACCCCTTCGCGCGGGATCTTCCGGGAGCTGAATTTTGCGCCCTCGGCCAGTTTCGATCTGCTGCACAAGGCCTTCCACGCCGCCGAGGCCAGGGGCGTCAGGACCCATGTCGGTGGCATCTATTCCTCGGATGTCTTCTACGACGAGCGCCCCGATCTGAGCGAACAGATGCAGCGCCACGGCATTCTCGGGGTCGAGATGGAAACCGCCGAGCTCTACAATCTCGCCCTTCGTCACGGGGTGCGGGCTCTGGCCGTCCTGACCATTTCGGACCACATCCTGACCGGCGAGGCCCTGCCCGCCGAGGATCGCGAAAGAAGCTTTGGCGACATGGTCGAGATCGCGCTGGCCGCGGCTTTCGGCTGACCCTCTTCTCAGCGGCGGAAGTATCGGAACGCGGCCGAGGCGCCCCAGCCGGCGGTGATCGCCATGACGAGCGACAGGATGCCGTAAACGAAGGGCTGATCGTGGGCAAGCGTGAAGAGCGCGCGTTCGAGCCCGACCTTGCCGACGTCGATCTCGGTCTCGAACGTGTCGATGACGCGCCGGTTGCGGGTCAGCAGGATCCGCGTCCGGTAGGTGCCTTCGGTCAGGTCGGCGGGAAGCCGGACCGAGGTGTCGAAGAGCGTCTCCTGAGAGAGCGTCACCTGACCTTCCAGAAGCTGGTAGAGCCCGGCTGCCGTGCGGATCCGGATCAACGCGTCGGTGAAGACGGGCGAGTCATGCACCGTCTGCGGTGCACCGACCGAACGGATCGCGCGCGGGATCGAGATCTTGTAGCGGAGATCCTCGGTGTCGCTGATGATGTCGTTCCATGGGCTGGAGGTGGCGACCGCATAGAAGCTCGGCGCCAGATCGACATCGACGAAATCGGTATTGACCCAGATCCCGAGCCGTCGCGCCTTGCGCCGCACCGTGACCGGCCGCAACGGGCCGGAGATGGTGACGATTACGCCGAGCGCGCCGTCATCGGGTATCGGCGTCTCGCGCTTGACCGCGCCGAAGATCAGCAGCTCCGAGCCGTCGAAATCGGCGGTGATCGCGATCCGGTTCTGGCTCATCCCGGCCACCACCGTTTCGTCCTCGGCACGGGCCGGCCGCGCCGCGAGCACCGTCAGGACCGCCAGTGCCAGCGCCGCGAGCCAGACCCGCGATCCGCTCCGCAACGCGCCCTTCGCGGCGCATGGGGCGCGGGACGGGTCGGCGCGGGAGGGAACTGCCTGCATCGAAGGGTGCCAAGTCTGGGGGGCTGGTGAACTCATGCCCCCATGCGGGGGCGCTGTCAAACCGTCGCGGCGGGGTGTCAGCCGCCGTGACGCCCGAAATCGCGCAGATATCGTCGGAGCAGGCGTTCAAGCTTGGCTGCGCCGACGGGGGCCATCGCCTTGGTGTGTTCGTGGCTGATGTTCTCGGCGCTCATCCCGGCGGCCATGTTGGTGATGACCGAGATCGCCGCAACCCGAAGGCCGAGGAACCGCGCCAGAATGACCTCCGGCACGGTCGACATGCCCACGGCATCGCCGCCGAGGATCCGGATTGCGCGGATCTCGGCCGGGGTCTCGAACGAGGGGCCGGAATACCAGGCATAGACACCCTCGGCGAGTGTCACGCCCTCGGCGCCGGCTGCCGCGCGAAGCGCCGCCCTGAGCGCCGGGTCGTGCGCCTCCGTCATCGGGACGAAGCGGGCGTCGGACGGCTCGCCGATCAGCGGATTGAGGCCGGAGAAGTTGATGTGGTCGCTCAGCATCATGAGCGAACCGGGCGGCGTCTCGGGGCGCAGGGACCCCGCGGCATTGGTGACGATGAGCCGCTCGGCCCCGAGCGCCTTGAGGACCTCGAGCGGCAGGCGCATCGCGTCACCGCGACCGCTTTCATAGTAATGCGCCCGGCCGCCGAACACCGCGACGCGCGCGCCCTCGAGGCGGCCGATGGCGAGCCGGGGGGTGTGCCCCGAGACGCCGGCATGCGGAAAACCCGGCAGCCCGGCATAGTCGATGGCGACGCCCTCGACCTCGTCCGCGATATGGCCGAGGCCGGAGCCGAGGATCAACCCGTGGCTGACCGGTTCGTCCCCCGCCCGGTCGCGCACGATGGCGGCGAGCTCAGCGCTCCTTGACATAGGGCTCACCCCCTGCGCGCGGCGGGATCGCCCGGCCGACGAAACCGGCCAGCGCGATCACGGTGAGAATGTAGGGCAGGGCGTCGAGCGCCGGAACCGGCACGTCGAAGCCGATCGTATTCTTGAGCACGTCTGGCCGCAGCGCCAGCGCCTGGAAGAACCCGAAGAGCATCGTTGACATAAGCGCATACCACGGGCGCCACTTGGCGAAGATAAGTGCGGCGAGTGCGATATAGCCGCGGCCGGCCGTCATCTCCTTGCCGAAGCCCGCCTGCAGCCCGGTTGCCATATAGGCGCCCGCGATGCCGCAAAGGACGCCGGTGATCATCACCGCGGTGTAGCGCAGACGAATGACCGAGATGCCGGCGGTATCGACCGAGGCGGGGTTCTCGCCCACCGCCCTGAGGCGCAACCCGAAGCGTGTCCGGTAGAGCACCCACCAGGTGAGCGGCACCGCAAGGAGCGCAACATAGACGAGTGCACCGTGGCCCGAGAGCACTTCGGCATAGAAGGGGCCGACAACGGGAACCTTGGCGACGCTCTCGGCGAAGGGAAGCTCGATCGGGTTGAAACGCTCCGCGCCGGACAGGGGCGGCGTGCGGCCGCCCTGCCGGAAGAGCGACTGCGCCACGAGGACGGTGATCCCCGAGGCCACGAAGTTGAGTGCCACGCCCGAGATGAGCTGGTTGCCGCGGAAGGTGATCGAGGCCACGCCGTGGATCAACGCGAAGATCATCGAGCCGGCGATCCCGGCCAGCAACCCGATCCAGACGTTGCCCGACAGCGCTGCCACTGCGCCGGCGCACATCGCGGCCATGAGCATCTTGCCTTCGAGCCCGATGTCGAAGATCCCCGCCCGCTCGGAATAGAGCCCGGCGAGGCAGGCCAGAAGCAGCGGCGCGGCGAGCCGCATCGTCGAGTCGAGGATCTGCAGGAGCGTTGCGTAGTCCATCACGCGGCACCCGTCTTTCGGGTTCGGAAGAACAGCCCGAGGAACATCCGCACCATGTGATCGAGCGCGCCGGTGAAGAGGATCACGAGCCCCTGGACGACGGTGCGAAGCTCGATCGGGATCGAGGTCCAGAGGCCGAGCTCGGCGCCGCCCTGGTAGAGGAAGCCGAAGAGGATCGCGGCGAGGAACACGCCCAACGGGTGGTTGCGCCCCATCAGCGCCACGGCGATGCCGATGAAGCCGGCTCCCTCCGAAGAATTCTGCAGCAGCCGCCCGCTTTCGCCCATCACGTTGTTGATCGACATGAGCCCCGCGAGCGCGCCCGAGAGGAGCATCGCGATCATGGTGATGCGCACCGGCCGGATGCCGGCATAGAGCGCCGCCGGTTCCGACTTGCCGAGCGCCCGGATCTCGTAGCCGAGCCGGGTCCGCCAGAGGATCAGCCAGACCAGCCAGCTGGCGAAGAGCGCGACGAAAAGCGTCACGTTGGCCGGCACCTGCTTGGTGAATACGAGGCTGAGCCCCGGAATCTCGTGCAGGGTCGGCAATCTCGTTCCCTCCGGGAATCGCGCCGTCGCCGGATCCATCTGGCCCGCGGGCTTCAGGACGCTCACCAGCATGTAGATGATGAGAGCCGCGGCGATGTAGTTGAACATGATCGTCGTGATGACGATATGGCTGCCGCGCTTGGCCTGCAGATAGGCCGGGATCGCCGCCCAGGCGGCGCCGAAAAGCGCCGCACCCGCCGAGGCCGCGACAAGCGCGACGGTCCAGTGCGGCCAGGGCAGGGCCAGGCAGACGAGCGCCACGCCGAGCCCGCCGAGCTGCGCCTGACCCTCGCCGCCGATATTGAAGAGGCTGGCATGGAACGCGACCGTCACCGCAAGCCCGGTGAAGATGAAGCTCGTGGCATAGTAGAGCGTATAGCCCCAGCCATAGGCCGATCCTACCGCGCCGTCGACCATGGTCTTCAGGGCCTCCCAGGGGCTCTGGCCGATGGCGAGGATCACGAGCGCCGAGATGATCCCGGCAAGAAGCAGGCTGATGAGCGGGACGAGCACGACATCGGCCCAGCGGGGAAGCTTGGTCATGCAGCGGTCTCCCCACCGGCGACGCCTGCCATCAGCAGGCCAAGCTCGCGTTCGTTGGTCATGTCCGGATCGCGCTCGCCCATGATGCGGCCGTCGAACATCACCGCGATGCGATCCGAAAGGCTCAGGATCTCGTCGAGTTCCACGCTTACAAGGAGGACCGCCTTGCCGGCGTCGCGCAGCTCCACGATCCGCTTGTGAATGAACTCGATGGCGCCGATGTCGACGCCGCGGGTGGGCTGGCCGACGAGGAGAAGGTCGGGGTTCCGCTCGATCTCGCGGGCGAGGATGATCTTCTGCTGGTTGCCGCCGGAAAAGCTCTTCGCCGACAGCGTCGGTATCGGCGGGCGCACGTCGAAGCGCTCCATCTTGCCCTTGGTGTCCTCGAGGATCGCGTCGTTGTTCATCAGCCAGCGGTTCTTCTGATAGGCCGGATCGTTGTGATAGCCGAAGGCGACGTTCTCCCAGGCGGTGAAATCCATGATCATGCCGAGGTGCTGGCGGTCCTCGGGCACATGGGCGATGCCCTTTTCGCGGCGCGACTGGCCGTCGGACCTCGTGCCCGTCAGGTCGAGCTCCTCGCCGTTCAGGCGGATCGTGCCGGTCGCGCGCCCGAAGCCGCCCAGCACCTCGAGAAGCTCCGACTGGCCGTTGCCGGCAACCCCGGCGATGCCGAAGATCTCGCCCGCGCGGATCTGGAACGAGATGCCCTTCAGCCGCTCGACCTTGTCTTCGTCGACGACGCGCAGGTTCTCGACCTCGAGCACCACCTTGCCGGGGTTCGCCGGCCCCTTTGCGACGTCGAGCAGAACCTTGCGTCCGACCATCAGCTCGGCGAGCTGTTCGGGGCTTGTCTCGGCGGTCTTTACCGTCGCCGTCATCTCGCCGCGTCGCATCACGCTCACCGTATCGGTGATCTCCATGATCTCGCGCAGCTTGTGGGTGATGAGGATGACCGTCTTGCCCTGTTCCTTCAGCCCTTCGAGGATGCGGAAGAGATGGTCTGCCTCGTCCGGTGTGAGCACCCCGGTGGGTTCGTCGAGGATCAGGATATCGGCATGCCGATAGAGCGCCTTCAGGATCTCGACCCGCTGCTGGTGGCCGACCGAGAGCTCCTCGACCAGCTCGTCGGGATCGACATCAAGCTCGTATTCCTCGGCCAGTTCCTTCAGCACCCGCCGCGCCTTGGCAAGCGAGGGCCGCAGGAGCGCACCATCCTCGGCGCCGAGGATGACGTTCTCGAGGACGGTGAAGTTCTGCACCAGCTTGAAATGCTGGAAGACCATGCCGATGCCGGCGCGGATCGCGGCCTGGCTGTCGGGGATCAGGGTCGCTTGCCCGTTGATCAGGATCTCGCCCGCGTCGGCCTTGTAAAAGCCGTAGAGGATCGACATCAGCGTCGACTTGCCGGCGCCGTTTTCTCCGATGATGCCGTGGATCGTGCCGGGCATGACCCGGATCGAGATATCCTTGTTGGCCTGGACCGGGCCGAAGGCCTTGGAGATGCCGCGCAATTCGATCGCGGGCGCCGGGGCCTCAGGGGCGGCGGTCGCCTGCCGCCCCGAAGTCTCGCCAGCCGGAGCCATCTCAGAAGGTGAGCGCTGGGCAGGTTTCGTCGGACATGTAGTCGTGGACCTTGATCTCGCCCGCCTCGATCTTGGCCTTCGCCTCATCGACGGCGGTTTTCATTTCGGGCGTCACGAGGGCCTTGTTGTTGTCGTCCATCGCATAGTCCACGCCCCCGGCCTTGAGGTCCATGACTACGATGCCGGTCTTGAGGTCGGCACCTTCCTTGAACGCCTCATAGACGGAGTTGTCGACGCGCTTGACCATGGAAGTCAGGACCTGGCCCGGATGCAGGTAGTTCTGGTTCGAATCGACGCCGATCGACAGGATGCCCTCGTCCGCGGCGGCCTGAAGCACGCCGATGCCAGTGCCGCCGGCGGCGGCATAGATCACGTCGGCGCCCTGCGATTTCTGCGCCTTGGCAAGTTCGGCCCCCTTGACCGGGTCATTCCAGGCGGCAGGCGTCGTGCCGGTCATGTTGGCGACGATCTTCGCGTCGGGATTGGCCGCCTTCACCCCTTCGGCATAACCGCAGGCGAATTTGCGGATCAGCGGAATGTCCATGCCGCCGATGAAGCCGACGGTGCCGGTCTTCGACGCCATCGCGGCCATCATGCCGACGAGGTAGGATCCCTGCTCCTCGGTGAAGACCACCGATTTCACGTTCGGCTGATCGACGACCATGTCGATGATCGCGAATCTCGTGTCCGGAAAGTCGGGCGCGACCTTGTTGAGCACGTCACCGAAGGCAAAGCCCGTCATGACGACCGGGTTCGCGCCGGTTTCGGCCAGTCGCCGCAGGGCCTGCTCGCGCTGGGCCTCGGACTGCATCTCCAGTTCCTTGTAGGTGCCGCCGGTTTCCTTGGCCCAGC
Organism: Albidovulum sp.; assembly: GCA_020637635.1. Classification (GTDB taxonomy): domain Bacteria; phylum Pseudomonadota; class Alphaproteobacteria; order Rhodobacterales; family Rhodobacteraceae; genus Albidovulum. The sequence continues at coordinate 151,810 of JACKKB010000002.1, read as the reverse complement.
GTTCAGCGCCGTTGAACGCCGCCTCGTTGAAGCTCTTGTCGAACTTGCCGCCGAGATCGTAGATGATCGCCGGGTCGGCCAGCGCGGCGCCCGCGGTCAGCGCCAGCGTCGCGGCGGCGCCGAGAAATTTCTGCATGAGGCTCATGGAAGACTCCCGATTGCTTTCTTTTCGCATCCGCGTCGCAGCGCGCCCCTGTGGCGGCCGATCCCGCGCGGATTGCGACGATTAGGTCGGAACCGCCGGGGCCGGTCAATAGCTATTGTGTGCCCGCACGCGGAAGTTTGACCTTTCGGTCAGATCGCGGGCGACTTGCCCGCGGTGGCGCGCGCCAGCGCCAGCGCATCGACGGCAGGGCCGGTTTCGGGCCGGTAGTATCCGCGCCGTCGCCCGACCTCGGAAAAGCCCGCCCGGGCATAGAGCGCGCGCGCGGCGAGGTTGGTTTCGGCCACCTCGAGAAAGGCCCGCCCGGCGCCGCGCGCCGCGGCAGCGGCGAGAAACTGCGCGACGAGCCGCTGACCCGCACCGCGCCGCCGGAGCGCGGGATCGACCGCGAGTGTCAGCAATTCGGCCTCGTCGGCCACCGCGCGGCCAAGAAGGAAGCCGCCCGGCTCCGCAATCAGGAAACTGCCGGGCAGTGCGAGGAGATCCCTGAATTCCTCGGCCGACCAGGGGCGGGGCAGGGTGAAGCACCGCGCATGCAGCGCCGCGAGGCTCTCGGGCGTCCCGGGGATCGCGGGCGCCATCGTCAGCCCGGCAGAATCGTCGGCGGCACGTCGCGCATCGGTGCCGCGTCGGCCGGCCGCACATAAAGCGGCGCCGGCCGCGCGGGATCCTCGCCGCGCGCCAGCCGCCAGCGCGCGATCCGTGCCAGCCGCGGCGCGATGTCGACGGCTGCCGCCTCGCTCGCCTCGGCGCCAAGCGCGCGGGCGATCTCGCCGGCCCGGTAGCCGCGCACGCGACGCACGGCGATGCCGATATCGCCCGGCGCCGCCGGATCCACGAGGAGCGGCGCGCCGGTCGCCTGGCCGTGGGCGAAGCGCTGCACATAGGCCGCGCCGCGCGGCGCCTCGATGCTGACGAGTTCTTGCGGATGGTCGCTCAGGCCGGCAGGGTCACGCATCGTCTCGAAGGCCGAGACGCCGCGTGCCGGCACCCGAAGCGCAAGTGCCAGCCCGCGTGCCGCGGCCACCGAGACGCGCGTGCCGGTGAAGTTGCCGGGGCCCACCCCCACGGCGATGAGCGAAACGGCGTCCCAGCCGGCGCCGGCCCCGGCAAGGAGATCCTCGAGCATCGGCATGAGCGCCTCGGCCTGTCCGCGCGCCATGGACAGGAATCGCTCCGCCACGATCCGGTCGCCAGACAGCATCGCGCCGGCGCAATGCGCGCCGGCGGTATCGAAGGCGAGCGTCAGGTCCCTCGCGGAGCCCATCAGGCTGCGACCGGGCGGACCTCGGTCACTTCGGGGATGTAGTGGCGCAGCAGGTTCTCGATGCCCATCTTCAGTGTCAGCGTCGAGGAGGGGCAGCCGGCGCAGGCGCCCTGCATGTGCAGGTAGACGACGCCGCGGTCGAAGCCGTGGAAGGTGATGTCGCCGCCATCCTGCGCCACGGCCGGGCGCACGCGGGTGTCGAGCAGTTCCTTGATCTGGCGCACGATATCGCCATCCGGACCCTCATGCGCGGCATGGCCGCCGGCCGCTGCCGCGCCGCCCTCGATCACCGGGGCACCGGATTGGTAGTGTTCCATGATGGCGCCGAGGATCGCCGGCTTGATATGTTCCCAAAGCACGGCCTCGGCCTTGGTCACGGTGACGAAATCGGTGCCGAGGAAGACCCCGGCCACGCCGTCGACCGCGAAGATGCGTGTGGCGAGCGGCGAGCGTGCAGCGGTCTCGGGGGCGGGAAAATCCGCGGTTCCGGTGTCGAGCACACTCTGGCCCGGCAGGAACTTGAGTGTCGCGGGGTTGGGCGTCGACTCGGTCTGAATGAACATGGGCGTATCTCCGACGGATCTACTCGGATATGCGCGCGGCGGGGCGCGAAGTCAAGGAAGGGCAGTTGCGACCCCGCCCTAGTCGAGCGTCCGCCGGAACCGCAGCAGCGCCAGAGCCGAGAGCGCGACGACGAAGACGATGAGCGCCGCGATCGGCTGGGCGATGTCGGCCTGGCCGGCCCCCTTCAGCATCACCGCGCGGATCAGCCGCAGGAAATGCGTGAGCGGGAAGATCTCGCCAAGGCTCTGCGCCCAGTCCGGCATGCCACGGAACGGAAACATGAAGCCCGAGAGCATCAGCGACGGCAGGAAGAAGAAGAAGGTCAGCTGCATCGCCTGCATCTGCGTCCGCGCCGCCGTCGAGATCAGGTAGCCGAGAATGACGAGCGCCGTGACGAAGATGAAGACGCCGAGCAGCAGGAGTGGCAGCGAGCCCACGAAGGGCACGTTGAAAAGGAGCCGCGCCGCGACGAGCACGACCACGACCTGCACGGCACCCACGCCCAGGTAGGGCAGCACCTTGCCGAGCATGATCTCGATGGGCGTCGCGGGCATCGCGAGCAGGTTCTCCATGGTGCCACGCTCCAGTTCGCGGGTGAGCGCCATCGAGGTCATCATCACCATGGTCATCTGCAGGATCACGCCGAGGAGACCGGGGACGATGTTGTATTGCGTGATGCCCTCCGGGTTGTAGCGGCGATGCACGGTCACTTGCAGCGCCGCGGCCGCCGTCTCGCTGGCCTGCGCCTCGGTGCCGCGCTCGCGCAGGAGCGCCTCGGAGGCGACCGTGCCGAGCGTCGAGATCGCGCCGGACGCCACGGAAGGATCGGTTGCATCGGCCTCGATCAGGATCTGCGGAGTGTCGCCGCGCTCCACCCTGCGGCCGAAATCGGACGGCACGGTCACGACAAAGGCAACCTCGCCCCGGGTGATGAGCCGCTCCGCCTCGGCTGCCGAGGCATTCGGATGGGTGAAGCGGTAATACCCCGTCAGTTCCAGCGCGGTCACCATCGCCCGGCTGTAGCGATCCTGGGTCGGCGCCACGAGTGCCGCGGGCAGGTGCTTGGGGTCCGAGTTGATCGCGAAGCCGAAGAGGACGAGCTGCAGCAACGGAATGCCGAGCATCATCGCGAAGGTGATGCGGTCGCGCCGCATCTGGATGGTCTCCTTGCGCAGGAGCGCCAGAAGCCGGACCGGTGAAAGGATGCGATTCATGCCATGTTGTCCTGCGCCGCGCCCATGAGCTGGATGAAGACGTCCTCGAGGCTGGTCTCCGCGGGGCTGATCGTCGCGCCCGTTTCCTGCGCCGCGCGCTCGGCGCTGGCGCGCAGTGCCACTCCGTCAAGGCCGACGACATGCAGCGTGGCACCGAAGGGCGCCACCTGATCGACGCCGGGCATCCCCTTCAGGCGCCGCGCCGCCTCTGCGGTGTTGCCGCCGCGCAGCACCATCGTCGTCAGCCCGGCCCCCGAGACGACCTCGTCGACGGTGCCCTGCGCCACAAGCTTGCCGTAGGAGATGTAGTTGATCCGGTGGCAGCGCTCCGCCTCGTCCATGTAGTGGGTCGAGACGAGCACGGTCAGACCGTCGGCCGCGCGTGCGTGGATCTCGTCCCAGAACTCGCGCCGGGCCTTGGGATCGACCCCGGCGGTGGGTTCGTCGAGCATGAGCAGCCGAGGCCTGTGCATGATGCAGGCGGCAAGCGCGAGCCGCTGCTTCCAGCCACCTGACAGCGACCCGGCGAGCTGGTTCCGGCGCGAGGTGAGGCCGAGATCGGCGAGCGTATCGGAGACATAGCGATGCGCCGGGCTGAGCCGGTAGAGCCCGGCAACGAAGGCGAGGTTCTCGGCGATCGTGAGGTCCTCGTAGAAGGAAAAGCGCTGGGTCATGTAGCCCACTTCGCGCTTGATCGCCCTTCCCTCGGTCAGGATGTCGCGCCCGAGCACCCGGCCGGTGCCGGAATCGGGCGTCAGGAGCCCGCACATGAGCCGGATCGTCGTGGTCTTTCCCGAACCGTTCGGGCCGAGGAAGCCCGCGATCTCGCCCCGCTCGACCGTCAGCGAGACGTGATCGACGACCGTGTTGTGGCCGAAGCTCTTGACCAGGTCGCGGACCGCGATGGCGGGTTCGGCACTCATCCACCGGCTCCCGGCAGGTCGACATCGACGATCTGGCCGGGCTTCAGCCCGTCCGGTGCATCCGGCCGCGCCTCGATCAGATAGACGAGCGTCTGGCGGTTCTCGAGCGAGTAGATCACCGGCGGGGTGAACTCCGGCCCGTCGGCCACATAGCTGACCGTCGCCCCGAGATCGCCGGGGCAGCCGTCGCAGTTCACATGCAGCCGCGACCCCTGTGTGATCCGCGCCACCGAGGCTTCGGGAACATAGAGCCGCAGCTTCACCGCGCCGTCGGGCAGCATCGACAGGACCGGAGCCGAGGGTCCGCCGAGCTCGCCTGCGGTGCGGATCACATCGGTGATGACGCCCGCCGCAGTCGCGGTGAGCCGGCGCTGGGAGAGGTTCCATGCGGCCTTTTCGCGTGCCGCCGTGGCGCCGGCGACGGCGGCCTCGGCGGCGGCGATTTCCTGCGGTCGGGCCGGCAGTCGGGCGACGGCGAGGCTCGCCTCGGCCTGGGCGACGGCCGCGCGGGCGACCGACGCGGCGGTCGCTGCATCGTCGGCCTGGGTCGTGGTGGCGGCGCCACGCTCGGCGAGGTTGCTGATCCGCCTCGCGGCCCGTTCGGCCTCGTCGAGCTGCGCCTGCGCCGAGGTGAGCGTCGCCTCGATCACGCGGATCTCTTCGGGCCGGCGCCCCTCGCGAAGGTTGTCGAGCTGGCTCTGCGCCTGGGCCAGCGCCGCGGTCGCCTCGGCCAGTGCGATCTCGGCGTCGCGCCGTTCGAGCGTGACCAGAAGCGCACCGGGCGCCACCCGGTCTCCGCGCCCCACCGCCAGCGTCTCGATCTGCGCCGTCGCGGTCGGTGCGATCAGCACATAGTCGCCCTCGACATATCCCGTCGCGAAGGGTGGCACCGGCAGGCAGGCGTTGAAGAGCGCCGAGACAAGGGGGATCGAACAAATGAAGCCGGTCATGAAAGACGCTCCCGGTCAAGAAGGGCATGGAGATTGGCGACGAGGATCTCGGCAAGCATCTCTGCCTCGTCCGCGCCGAAGCCGGTCCAGCCCATGCGGCGCATGACGATCGGCCGGCCGATCCGGAAATAGAGCACCTGACCGATCAGCGAGAAGACGACAATCCGCGTTCGCGCGCTCTCGGCCTCCTGCCCGGTTGCGGCGGCCCAGAGCGCGCAGAGGCGCCGGTGCAGCGGTTCGAAGAGGGCGGAGTAGACGGCGTCGAGCACCGGACCCGCTTCGGCCACCTCGCGCAGCATGAAGGGCAAGAGCGGTTCTGCCGCGCGCGAGGTCGTCACGAAGACCGCCATCCGGCGCAGGATCAGCTCGAGCTGCGCGCGCGCCGCCTCGGGCGTCGTCGCCGGCAGCGCCGTGACCCCGGAGAGCGCCGCGCCGATGCGCCGCGCGACCTCTTCGCCGCAGGCGCGCCGAAGGCCTTCCTTGCTGCCGAAGTGATAGGCGATCGAGGCGATGTTCGTGCCCGCCTGCGCGGCCAGCGCGCGCGTCGAGGTTGCCGCGAACCCCTGGCGCCCGAACAGCAGAAGCCCTGCGGCGATGAGATCGGCCGCGGTGCCTTTGGGGGTCTGGATCGGGTTCGCCGGTTCGGTCATCTGTTGTTCGCCCTGGGGTCCGGTTAGGCTCGATATTAATCAATCGTTTGATTGAAATCAAGACCCGCGACGGGCCCTGCCCAAGCCGGCGCTTTTCATGCCGGGTGCGATCGACTAGACCGGCGCGGGCGGCGCGTCACGGGAGCCAGGGCGATGGATCATTTTCTCTATCAGGACGGGATACTTCACGCCGAGGACGTCGCGCTGCCCGAGATCGCTGCGGAGGTCGGAACGCCCTTCTATGTCTATTCGACCGCGACCCTCGCCCGCCACTACCGGCTCTTGGAAGAGGCGCTTTCGCCCCTGCCGCATCTGATCTGCTTCGCGATGAAGTCGAACGGCAACCTCTCGGTGCTCCGCACCCTGGCCGGGCTCGGCGCCGGGATCGACGTGGTCTCGGCCGGGGAATACCTCAAGGCGCGCGCGGCCGGTGTCGACGGTGCCCGCATCGTCTTTTCCGGTGTCGGCAAGACCCGCGAGGAGATGCGCATCGCGCTCGAGGGCGGGATCCGCCAGTTCAACGTCGAGAGCGAGCCCGAGCTGCAGGCGCTGAGCGAGACCGCCACATCGCTCGGCGTCACCGCCCCGGTCGCGATCCGCGTCAACCCTGACGTCGATGCCAGGACCCACGAGAAGATCGCGACCGGCAAGAAGGAAAACAAGTTCGGCATCCCGATTTCCCGCGCCCGGGAGGTCTATGCAGTGGCGGCCCGGCTGCCGGGGCTAGATATCCTCGGCATCGACGTTCATATCGGCTCGCAGCTGACCGACCTCGCCCCGTTCGAGGAAGCCTATCGCAAGCTCGCCGGGCTGACCCGCGCCCTGCGGCAGGACGGCCATGATATCCGCCGGCTCGATCTCGGCGGCGGGCTCGGGATTCCCTACGAACGCTCGAACGCGGTGCCGCCCCTGCCGCTCGACTACGGCGCCGTGATCAAGCGCACGGTGGGCGATCTCGGCTGCGAGATCGAGATCGAGCCGGGTCGGCTCATATCGGGCAATGCGGGCCTTCTCGTCGCCTCGGTGATCTACGTGAAGTCGGGCGAAGAGCGGGATTTCCTGATCCTCGACGCGGCGATGAACGATCTCGTCCGGCCGTCGATGTATGGCGCGCACCACGACATCCTGCCGGTGGTCGAGGCGGCACCGGGCGCCGAGCTGCGGCCTTACGACGTGGTGGGACCGGTCTGCGAGACCGGCGATACCTTCGCCCGGCAGCGCGCATTGCCGCAGCTTGCAGCCGGCGACCTCGTCGCCTTCCGCTCTGCCGGCGCCTATGGTGCGGTCATGGCCTCGGAATACAACATGCGCCCGCTGGTCCCCGAAGTGCTTGTGCGGGCGGATCAATTCGCTGTCATTCGGGCGCGGCCGAGCTATGATCAGATGATAAACCGCGATAGCATCGCGCCGTGGCTCTGAGGCGCAATTCCGCGCCGACGGGCCGCAAGGGAGACCGGCAGCCCGCGTGACCGACAGACGATCCAGCCCGGACGAGGCGTTGCGGCGCCTGACCTGGCCCCTGCGCCTGACGTGGGTCGGGATGCTGGCCGAGCGGCTTTCGCGTGCCTTCTGGCCGCTCTGGTCGATCCTGTTTGCCGCGATCTCCGCGCTGGCCTTCGGGCTGCATGACTGGTTGCCGCTCGAACTGGTCTGGATCGGTGGTGCCCTTCTCTTCCTGGCCGCGGTCCGGGCGCTCTGGCGCGGCCTGCGGCGCTTTCGCTGGCCGCGCCGGGCCGAGGCGCTAGACCGGCTCGACCGGACGCTGCCGGGCCGGCCGATCGCGGCGCTGGGCGACGACCAGGCGCTCGGCAGCTCCGACGAGGGCGCGCGTGCCGTCTGGCAGGCCCATCTGGCAAGGATGGCCGCGCGCCTAGGCGGCGTGCAGGCGGTGGCGCCCGATCTCAACCTCGCGCCCCGCGATCCGTTCGCCCTGCGCTACGTCGCGCTGCTGGCGCTGGTCATCGCCGCGCTTTTCGGGTCGCTCTGGCGGGTGGCCGAGGCGCCCGGTCTGGTGGCGCCGGGGCAGGGGGCGCTGGCCGCCGCCGGCCCGACCTGGGAGGGCTGGGCCGAGCCGCCTGCCTATACGGGCCGGCCGAGCCTCTATCTGAACGCCGCCTCCGAAACCGCGCTCAGCCTGCCCGCGGGCACCCGGATCACGCTGCGGCTCTATGGTCCGGCCGATGCGCTGACGGTCGACGAGACGGTTTCGGGGCAGGCCGCGGCGACCCCGCCGGCGGGCGCAGAAGGCGGTGCCACGCTTGATACCGGCGCCGTCCGGGCGGTCGATTTCGAAGTGATGCAGTCGGGCACGATGGCGATCCGCGGCGACGGCGGCCGTGACTGGGCGATCACGGTCCTGCCCGACGCCGCGCCCCGGGTGACGATCAAGGGCGAGGTCATGCGCGCCGCCGACGGCACCATGTCGCAGCCCTTCACGGCCTCCGATGACTACGAGGTGACCTCGGGCCGCGCCGAGATCGCGCTCGACCTTGCCGCTGTCGACCGCCGCTACGGACTGGCGAGCGAGCCCGAGCCGCGCGAGATGCTCGTCTACGATCTGCCGATGCCGATCACCGGAAGCCGCACCGATTTCGCCGAGTCCATGGTCGAGGATGCCTCGCAGCACCCCTGGGCGAACCTGCCGGTGACGATGACCCTCGAGGTGACCGACGGCCTCGGCCAGACCGGCCGCAGCGAGACGCGCCACCTGTCGCTGCCCGGGCGCCGCTTCTTCGATCCCGTGGCCGCCGCGGTGATCGAGCTGCGCCGCGATCTGTTGTGGAACCGCGGGAATGCGCCCCGGGTGGCGCAGGTCCTGCACGCCATCACCCACAAGCCCGAGGGGCTCTTGCGCAACGAGCGCGCCTATCTGATGCTGCGCGTGGCGATGCGCGGGCTCGATACGGCGATTGCCGCGGGGCCCCTCGACGCGGCGACCCGTGACGAGACCGCCGCCGCCTTCTGGGACATTGCCGAACTGATCGAGGACGGTGGCGTCGCCAACGCGCTTGAACGCATGCGCCAGGCGCAGGAGCGGCTCTCCGAGGCGATCCGCAACGGCGCCTCGCCGGAAGAAGTGCAAAAGCTGATGGACGAGCTGCGTCAGGCGACCGACGACTATATCCGCCAGCTGGCCGAGAACATGGAGCGCAAGGGCGCCGACGAACCCAGCCAGCAGGCCGAGAACGGTCAGCAAATGACCGGTGACCAGCTCCAGCAGATGATGGACGAGATCCAGCGCCTGATGGAACAGGGCCGCATGGCCGAGGCGCAGGAGATGCTCGACCAGCTGAGCCGGATGATGGAGAACCTGAAGGTCACCGAAGGCAATGGCCAGAACGGGCCGCAGACGCCGGGCGGGCGGGCGATGGAGGATCTGCGCCAGACCCTGCGCGACCAGCAGGATCTCTCCGACGATGCCTTCCGCGACCTTCAGCAGCAGTTCGGTGACGGGCAGGGCCGGCAGCAGGACCAGGAGCAGGGCGCACGGCCGGGCGAGCGGCCCGATGGCAATCGGTCACCGCAGCAGGGTCAGGACGGCGACCAGGGTCAGGACGGGCGCCCCCGGGGCGACCGGTCGGCAACCGCCCCCGGCGCCGACGGCCGCAACGGCAGCGGGGACCTCGCCGGGCGTCAGCGCGCGCTGCGCGAGGCGCTGAGGCGCCAGCAGGAAGGCCTGCCCGGCGATCCCTCGCAGGAGCGCGACGCGGCGGGCCGGGCGCTCGAAGAGGCCGGCCGGGCCATGGAAGAGGCCGAGCAGGCACTTCGGCGCGGCGACAATGCCGCGGCGATCGACCGCCAGGCCGACGCCATCGAGAACCTGCGCGAGGGCATGCGCAACCTTGGCGAGGCGATCGCGCGCAACCAGCCCGGGCAGCCCGGCAGCCAGGGCCAGGACGTCGGCGAGGCGCGCCGTGATTCACCCCGCGACCCGCTCGGACGCGAAACCGGCCAGACCGGCCGTGTCGGCACCGACCAGAACCTCCTGCAGGGCGAGGATATCTACCGCCGGGCGCGCGATCTTCTCGACGAGATCCGCCGCCGTTCCGGCGACCGCGCCCGCCCGGAGGCCGAGCGAGACTATCTGCGGCGCCTGCTCGACCGGTTCTGAGCGTCCCCCGAGGCCGGAGGTCCCGCGCCAGATGTCCCGGGCGGCCTATTCGGTGTTGAGCCGGGTCGTCAGCGACTGCATCTTGCCGTCCAGCCAGACGCGACCCTTGTCGACCTTCTCGACATAGACCTTCAGCGCCGGCGCAAGTGCCGGCACATAGGTCGAGATCGGCTTGGCCATGATGTAGAAGAAGACGAGGATCGTCGCGAGAAGGATCGCCGTCGAAAAGCCGCGTCGCAGCCCCGACCGGCGCCGCTCGACCGTCTCGGGCGCGTCCCGCGCCGCGGCATCGTCGCCGCGTTCCGAGGTCGCCGTGAGCGTCGAGTTGATTTCCTCGATATCCGGAAGCAGTTCGCGTCGCGAAGCGCGCTGGGCGGCGTCGTCCTCCAGGTCGTCCTCGTCGCCGCGCAGCCGCGCGACGCGGTCGCGCGCGGGCGCCTCGTCCGTGTCGGCTGCAAGCGACGCGTTCACCGCCGCGGCCGTAGCCGCCGCAGCCGCCGCGATGCCATGGTCGGGCTGGGCTTCGACGAAGCTGCCCTCCTCCTTGCGCGCGCTTTCCTCGCGGGCCGCCTCTTCGCGCAGGACGTTTGCAACCGCATCGTCAAGCGTGCGCCGGCGGAAGACATCCGCCGCCTCGGCCGCGGGCGCGCCGGTCTTGGCGGCCGCACCGCCTGCGCGTGCCGCGGTCTCGGCCGCATCTGCCGAAGCCAGTTGGGATGGATCACCGATCTCGTCCCCGGCGGGGTCGGGCTCCTTGCCGCCGTCGGCCTGGTCTTCGTCTTCCGCAACGGTCGCGACAGACGGCGGCGTCGCGGCCTCGGCGACCGGCTCGGCGATCGGTTCGGCGGCCTCGGCAGGCGCCCGTTCGGATGGCTTTTCGGATGGCTTTTCGGCTTCGCTGCGCGCTGCGGCGGCGCTCTCTTCGGCCCGCTGCTGTTCGGCCGAGGCCTGGAACCAGGCGGTTCCGCAATTGGAACACTGCACATCCCGACCGCCGGCCGGAATGACACTGTCGTCCACTTCGTATTGCGCGCCGCAACTCGGGCAAATCAATCGCATTGCTCGCCAACCTGCTCTCCGGACGACGCCGGTTGAAAACACTTCCTGCCGCAGCCATTCTGGCCTTTGCTGCGCCCGTGTTGTAGCAAGCAAACGGCAGGCATCCAAGCCTTTGTGCTTTCAGACGAAGAAACCTGTGACCCGAACTGAACAATGCGCGGGCAGCAAGAGGCGCGAGTGATCGATTTCGGCAACGTTGCGTATGGCTACGGCGGAACGACATTGCTGAGCGAGGTGACGCTCACGCTTCCGCCGGGCTCGTTCCATTTCCTGACCGGACCCTCGGGCGCCGGCAAGTCGACCTTCCTGAAGCTTTGCTTCGGCGAGTTGCTTCCGCGCGCCGGCCGGATATCGCTTTTCGGACGCGATGTGGTCGACTACGACCGCGACGGCATCGCCCAGCTGCGGCGCCGGATCGGCATGGTGCATCAGGACTGCCAGTTCCTCGACCATCTGCCGGTTTCGCGCAACGTGACGCTGCCGCTTGAGGTGAGCGGCCGCGCGGCCGACCCGGGCGAGCTGCGCGACCTTCTGGCCTGGGTCGGACTTTCGGCGCAGGCAGAGGCGCTGCCGCCATCGCTCTCGGGCGGCGAACGACAGCGCGCGGCGCTCGCGCGTGCAGTCATCACCTCGCCCGACCTCGTGCTTGCGGACGAACCCACGGGCAACCTCGACTGGGAGATGTCCTTGCGTCTCATGACGCTCCTCGTCGAGCTGAACCGGATGGGCAAGACCATCCTCGTGGCGACCCATGACATGAACCTGATCCGTGCCGCCAAGGCGCAGGTTTCGGCCCGGGTGCTGCGCATCCGCGATCGCCATGTGCAGGCGGCGGGGGCAGAGCTTTGAACCCGCGGCTCTCGAGGATCCCGGCGCTCCTGGTCGGCGACCGCAAAAGCGACCAGATCGTGCCGCCGACCGGCACATCGGCCTGGCTGACGGTGCTGACCTCGGCGGCCATGGCCTTTCTCGCCGTCTTTGCACTCGCCCTCTCGCTCGCCGCCGGTCGCGTCGCGACGCAGTGGTCCGACGCGCTATCGCAGGGCGCAACGGTGCGCATCTCCGCGCCGGCCGAGCAGATGGCCGCGCAGACGCGCGCGGTGCTCGACATCCTCGCCGTGACGCCCGGCGTCGCCTCGGCGCGCGCCCTCGACCTGGCCGAGACGAAACGGCTCCTGGAGCCCTGGTTCGGTCCCGACCTGCCCATCGAGACGCTGCCCATCCCGGCGCTTGTCGAGATCGTGGAGACGCCCGGGGGGTTTGATGCCGAAGGGCTGCGCTTGCGGCTGTCGGCCGAGGTGCCGGGCGCGACCCTCGACGACCACCAGCGCTGGCGCCAACCGCTTGTCGCGGCGGCGGGGCGATTGCGCATGCTGGCGGCGATCTCGCTTCTCCTGATCGGGGTTGTGATGGCGGCAATGGTGACCCTGGCGGCTCTGGCCGCGCTCGCGGTCAACGGGCCGGTGATCCGGGTCCTCAGGCTCGTCGGCGCGCGCGATCTCTTTATCGCCCGTGCCTTCGTCCGCCGCTTCACCCTTCGCGCGCTCGGAGGTGCCGCTGCGGGTGTGGCGCTCGGCGCGCTTGGCGTGGCGCTTCTGCCCTCGGCCGCGCCGAATGGCGGCTTCCTGACCGGGCTCGGCTTTTCCGGTGCCGGCTGGCTCTGGCCGTTGGCGATCCCTCCGATCGCCGCTATCGTGGCCTTCGCGACGACCTATGCCGCCGCCACTCTGGCGCTGAAGAGGGTGTCATGAGATCCGCGCTGCAATACCTTCTGTCGGCCGTCTTCATCGTCCAGATGTATCTGGCGATGGTGCTCTATGCGCTGTTCTGGACGCCCTTCGCGCTGTTCCGGCGCGATGCCGCCTTCGATGCCGTCCATGCCTATTGCCGCTGGGTCCGCGGCTCGGCTTCGGTGCTTGTCGGCCTGCGGTCGGAGATCCGCGGCGAGGTTCCGCGCGACGAGGTGATCATCGCCGCCAAGCACCAGTCTTTCTTCGACATCATCATGATCGTCTCGGTGGTGCCGCGGCCCAAGTTCATCATGAAGCGCGAGCTGCTCTGGGCCCCGATCGTGGGCTGGTATGCCCGCCGGATCGGCTGCGTGCCGGTCAACCGTGGCAAGCGCAGCGAGGCGATGCGAAAGATGGTGATCGACGCGAAGGCCGGCACGACGGCCCCGGGCCAGCTCATCATCTATCCCCAGGGCACGCGCGTCGCCGCCGGTGCCAAGCGACCCTACAAGGTGGGCGTCGGCGTTCTCTACAGCGAGCTCGGTCAGGACTGCGTGCCGGCAGCCACCAATGTCGGCGTCTTCTGGCCGCGCCACGGAATCCTGCGCAAGCCGGGCCTCGCGGTGGTGGAGTTCCTGCCGCGGATCCCGGCCGGGCAATCGGTGACCGGTTTCATGGCCGCCATCGAACCGCTTGTCGAAACCGCTTCCGACCGGTTGATGGCCGAGGCCGGGTTCCGGGTCGCGGACGGCTGAGGCCATGGAGTTCGTCGCCGATACCGGAGCGTTGGAGGCACTCTACGGCACGCCGGGCGAGGCGGCGAGGCTGAAGGTGGCGCGCCGCCTGACGCGGGCCTATGGCGTCTGGATCGCCCGCGCGCGGTTCTGCATTCTCTCGACGGTAGGGCCCGAGGGCACCGACGCGAGCCCGCGCGGCGACGACGGGCCGGTGGTGCGTGCGCTCGACCCGGCCACTCTGGCGCTGCCCGACTGGCGCGGCAACGACCGCATCGATTCGCTGCGCAACATCGTCCGCGACCCGCGCGTGAGCCTCATGTTCTTCGTTGCCGGTTCCGACAACGTGATCCGCGTGAACGGCCGCGCCCGGATCACCGCCGACGCCGCCCTTCGCGACAGCTTCGCGCGCGCGGGCAAGCTGCCGCGGACGGTCATCCTCGTCGCCATCGACGAGGTCTATGCCCAATGTGCGCGCGCACTCACGCGCGCCGCACTCTGGACCGGTGGCGACGCCTCTCGGGGCCTGCCGAGCGTGGGCGAGATGCTGCGCGAGATGACCGACGGGGGCTTCGACGGCGCCGCATATGACCGCGACTGGCCGGAGCGCGCCGCAGGCACGCTCTGGTAGCCTTGCGGGCCTATTTCACCTTGGCCAGAAGCTCCTGCACCTGCGGGCCGATGCGGTCCACGATCAGCGCCACGCCCTCGGCAGTCGGGTGCAGCCCGTCGTCCTGCACATAGCGCGCAAGCGCCGTCGCCCGGTCGGGTTGATCGAGAATGGCCGACAGGAACGGCCTGGCCAGAAGCGCGCGATGGCGCGCGGCGAGATCGGCATAGATCGCGTCGAAGGCGATCTTGTAGTCGTTGCCGTAGTTGCCCGGCGCCACCATCGGCACGAGCAGGACCGGAATCCGTTCGGCATCCGTCCGTGCAAGGATCGCATCCAGATTGTCTCGCGTCACCTCGGGCGCGATGCCGCGCAGAAGATCGTTGCCTCCCAGCGTCAGGATCATCGCCTGCGCGCCGTCGCCAAGCGCCCAGTTGATCCGCGACAGACCGCCCGAGCTCGTGTCGCCCGAGACGCCGCCATTCTGGACCACGACGGCGGTTCCATGGGCCTCGAGCCAGGCCTGAAGCTGAGGCACGAAACCCTGATCGGGGGGCAGGCCGTAGCCCGCGGTCAGACTGTCGCCGAAGGCCAGGAGCTTCACCGGCTCGGCCGCGGCAGACCCGGTGAGCCCCGCGGCTGCGATGAAAAAGCCCAAGGCCGCACTCCGCACGAGGTTGCCAATCCCCCCCCACGCCCCATATCCCGGTGACGAGACCCGAGCGAGGAAGGCCCCGATGAGCGAACCGATCCTCAGCCTGCAGGACGCGCGTCTTGTTCTCGAAGGCAATGCCGGCCCGATCGAAATCCTCAGGGGCATCACGCTCGCGGTCGGTGCCGGGGAAAGCGTCGGGCTGGTCGGGCCATCGGGGTCGGGCAAATCCTCGCTCCTCATGCTCATGGGCGGGCTCGAACGCGCCAGTTCGGGGCGGGTGATCGTGCAGGGCCAGGACCTGACCGCCATGGACGAGGACGCGCTCGCACGGTTCCGCAGGGGCAATATGGGAATTGTCTTCCAGTCCTTCCACCTCATTGCAACCATGACCGCGCTCGAAAACGTCGCCCTGCCTCTGGAACTGGCCGGCATCCCCGATGCCTTCGCGCGCGCCGCAGCAGAACTTGAGGCGATGGGGCTCGGCGCCCGCGCCGATCATTACCCGGCGCAGCTCTCGGGGGGCGAGCAGCAGCGCGTGGCACTGGCGCGTGCCGCGGCCCCCCGTCCGGCGATCCTCCTGGCCGACGAACCGACCGGCAATCTCGACGGCACGACGGGCGAGGCGATCATGGAGCTGCTCTTCGCGCTGCGCGATCGCCACGGTTCGACGCTGATCCTCGTCACCCATGCGCCGGAACTGGCGGAACGCTGCGACCGGATCGTGCGGCTCGGCGATGGCCTCGTGACCGGCGAAGAGACCGCCGCCCCGGCGCCCGCGCGATGAACCTGCGCACCGCCGCCCGCATCGCCCGACGCGACCTGCGCGGTGGCACGCGAAGCTTCACCGTGTTCCTGCTCTGCCTTCTTCTCGGGGTCGCGGCCATCGCCGCCGTAGGCACCGTGCGCGATGCGGTCGAAGGGGCGCTTTCCGATCAGGGCGCGGTGCTGCTTGGCGGCGATGCCGAGATGTCGTTCACCTATCGGCGCGCCGGTGAAGACGAGCGTGCGTTCATGGCGAAACATGCCCGTGCCGTCTCCGAACTCGTCGACTTTCGCTCGATGGCAGTGACCGGCGATGGCGCGGCGGCCGAGCGTGCGTTGACCCAGGTGAAGGCGGTCGACGATCTCTATCCGCTCACCGGCCGGCTGGTTCTCGACCCCGACCTGGCGCCGGCCCAGGCCTTCGCGCCGGAGGACGGCCTGCCCGGCGCGGTTATGGACGGTGTTCTTGCGGACCGGCTCGGGCTCGCGGCAGGAGCGCCATTTCGGCTTGGAACGCGCACGTTCCGGCTTGCCGCGCGGATCCTTCGCGAACCGGATGCGGCCGGCGCAGGCTTCACGCTCGGGCCCCGCACGATCGTGCGTCTGGCCGATCTCGACGGGTCGGGGCTCATCGGGCCCGGCAGTCTCTACGACAGCCACTACCGGCTTCTCCTTCCCGCCGGCACCGACCTCGCGGCGCTCAAGACCGAGGCCGAGAGCGCATTTCGCGATACCGGGCTGCGCTGGCGCGATGCCCGCGATGGCGCGCCCGGGATGTCGCGCTTTGTCGAGCGCATGAGTTCGTTCCTCGTGCTCGTCGGGCTTGCGGGCCTCGCCGTGGGCGGCGTCGGGATCAGTGCGGCGGTGCGCAGCCATCTCGACGGCAAGACCGAAACCATTGCGATCCTGAAGAGCCTCGGTGCCGAGGGCCGCACGATCTTCGCGATCTACCTGCTTCAGGTCGCGGCCATGGCGGCGCTCGGCATCCTCCTCGGCCTTGCCCTCGGCGCCGGCGCACCGGTCCTCGCCGCACCTCTGATCGCCGCCGGCCTGCCGGTGCCGCTCTCGATCGGCCTGGCGCCGCGCCCGCTTGCCGAGGCGGCGCTCTATGGCGCCCTCACGGCCGCGCTCTTCGCGCTCTGGCCGCTTGCGCGCGCCCGGGCCACGCGCGCGGCCACGCTCTTTCGCGATGTCGGCGCCGGGCGCCGCGCCCGCCCGGGTTGGCCGCTTCTTGCGGTCCTGGCCGCGATCCTCGCCGCGCTGGTCCTGATCGCTGCCGGTCTTGCCGCCGTGCCCCGGCTCGCATTCTCGGTCATGGGCGGGGTGGCGGCAGCTCTGGCGGCACTGGCCCTTGCCGCCCTCGGGTTGCGCCGGCTCGCCCGACGGGCCGCACATCGCGCCCGGGGCCGACCGGCGCTGCGCCTTGCGCTCGCCTCGATCGGCGGTCCGCGCGACGAGGCAACGGCAGTCGTGCTCTCGCTCGGGCTCGGGCTCTCGGTCCTGGCGGCGGTCGGTCAGATCGACGCCAACCTGCGCGCCGCGATCGCCCGCGACTTGCCCGAAGTGGCGCCCTCGTTCTTCTTCGTCGACATCCAGCCCGACCAGATCGACGGCTTCAGCGCCCGCATCGAGGGCGACCCGGCGGTCTCGCGCATGGACAGCGCGCCGATGCTGCGCGGGGTGATCACCGAGATCAACGGCACCGACGCACGCAAGCAGGCCGGCGATCACTGGGTCCTGCGCGGCGACCGTGGCCTGACCTATTCCGCCGCGCCGCCGCCCCGCACCAGGATCGCCGAGGGCAAGTGGTGGCCCGAGGATTACCAGGGGCCGCCACAGCTCTCCTTCGCCGCCGAAGAGGCCGCGGAGATGGGACTGAAGCTCGGCGACCGCATCACCGTCAACGTGCTCGGCCGCAGCATCGAGGCCACCATCACCTCGTTCCGCGACGTCGATTTCGGCACCGCCGGCATCGGCTTCGTCATGGCCATGGATCCCGCTGCCCTGTCCGGGGCGCCCCACAGCTGGATCGCCACCGTCTATGCCCGCCCCGAGGCCGAGGCGGCGATCCTGCGCGACATTGCCAGCGCCTATCCGAACGTGACCGCGATCCGGGTCCGCGACGTGATCGACCGGGTCAGCGAGGCGCTAGGCGCCATCGCCCGCGCCACCGTGGTCGCCACCGCCGTGACGCTTCTCACCGGGATCGTGGTCCTGATCGGGGCCGCGGCCGCCGGCGAGCGGGCGCGCATCTACGAGGCAGCGGTGCTGAAGACGCTGGGCGCCACCCGTGGCCGCATCCTTGGCAGTTTCGCGCTCCGCTCGGCGCTCATGGGCACCGCCGCGGGGGCCGTGGCGGTAGGCTTCGGCGCCGCGGCCGGCTGGGCGGTCATGAGGTTCGTGATGGACGCGCCCTATCGCTTCGAGCCCGCCTCCGCCGGCGCGATCATCCTTGGCGGCGCGCTTCTGACCCTGCTTGCGGGTCTCGTCTTCGCGCTCCGCCCGCTTGCGGCCCGCCCGGCACATGTCCTGCGCGCCCGGGACTGAGCCGCGCCTGCGGGCGCCATGGACAGGAGCCACCAATTTGCTAGCATGACCGCGCCGCCGGTCTGGCCAAGGCCCGAACCGTCGGCAGTATTGTCTGCAAAATTGCCTCTTTATGCCAATGGTTGGCCATATTCGACTGAATAATGAAACAATAAGCGACGCATGCCCGTCTCGGGCGGCGCCCGCGTTTGTGTTGTGGGAGACGAGGATGAAACGTCGGAACGTGCTGCTGTGCGGCGCGGCTCTCATGGCGGCGGGGCTACCCGCTTGCGCCGCTGCGGCCCTTGCCGAGAATGACATCGCCCTGCCGCCGGCACCGCTGCCCGGCGTCAGCATCGCGCCCGAGCTCTACCCGACGATCGTGCGCGTGAAGGCCGATTTCGTGCCGGGTTCCATTCATGTGCTGTCGTCGCAGCACTTCCTCTACTACATTGCCCGCAAGGGTCTCGCGATCCGCTACGGCGTTGCGGTCGGCAAGGCCGAACTGGTGTTCCGCGGCGAGGCCGTCGTCGGCAGGAAGGTCGAATGGCCAAGCTGGAAACCAACGCCCGAGATGATCGAGCGCAACCCCCGCGCCTACCGGAAATTCGCGGACGGCATGCCGGGCGGCCCGACCAACCCGCTTGGCGCGCGGGCGATCTATCTCTTCCAGAACGGCCGCGATACGGCGATCCGCATCCATGGCACGACCGACCCGAACTCGATCGGGAAGTCGGTCTCGAACGGGTGCCTGCGCATGGTGAACGAACATGTGATCGACCTCTACGGCCGCGTCGCGCTCGGCGCCCCGGTGACGGTCTACTGAGCGCCGGGTCTTCCGGCCGCCCGCCCGAGCGGCTATGACGCGGCCATGGCCCTGATACTCCGCTCCATCGCCGACGTGGCCGCGCTCGAGTATGACGCGGTGATCGATGTGCGTTCGCCCGCCGAATTCGCCGAAGATCACCTGCCGGGGGCGATCAACCTGCCGGTGCTCGGGGACGACGAGCGCGCGCGGGTAGGCACCATCTACAAGCAGCAGTCCCCGTTCCTCGCGCGCAAGATCGGCGCGGCGCTGGTGGCGCGCAACGCCGCGCGCCATCTCGAGGGGCCGCTCGCCGAGATGCCGGGCGCCTGGCGGCCGCTCGTCTATTGCTGGCGCGGCGGACAGCGATCGGGCTCCTTCGCCACGATCCTGGCGCAGGTGGGTTGGCGCGTGGAGCTGGTCGACGGCGGCTACAAGGCCTGGCGCAAGCTCGTGGTCGATGCCGTCCAGCACCAGCCCGTCACCGCGCCACTCGTCGTTCTCGACGGCAATACCGGCACCGCCAAGACGGAATTGCTCGGCCTGATGGCAGCCCGCGATCTGCAGGTCATCGACCTCGAGGGTCTTGCAAACCATCGCGGCTCGCTCTTCGGCGACCGGCCGGGCGGACAGCCCTCGCAGAAAGCCTTCGAGGGGCGGCTCGCACTTGCTCTGGCGGCGATCGATCCGGCACGACCGCTCGTCGTCGAGGCGGAAAGCTCGCGCATCGGCGATCTTTCGGTGCCGAAACAGCTCTGGGCGGCGATGTGCGCGGCGCCGCGTCTGAGGATCGAGGCACCGCGCGCCGCGCGGGCCGACTATCTGGCGCGGACCTACCGCGACGTCGCCGACGACGCAGGGCGGCTTGGCGAGACGATCGACCGGTTGGCGCCGCACCATCCCCGCGAGCGGATCGCAGAATGGCACGCGCTTGCAGGCGCGGGGGCCTTCGCGACCCTCGCCGGCGCGCTCATGGAGCATCACTACGACCCGCGCTATGAAAGCCACCGCGCCCGCTTTGCCGGGGCGGATGACAGCGTGGTCGCTGCGCCGGGTCTTGCGCCGGCGGACCTGCCGCCCCTCGCCGACCGGCTCGCCGCCGAGGCGGTCAGGATCGCGCGCTAATCCTCGACGGTCAGGAAGGCCGGGCCGGCGACCACTTCGCCGATGATCGCGGCACGCTCGCCCATGTCACGCAGCCGCCGCACCAGATCGACCGTTCCCTCCGCCGGCAGCGCGGCGAGAAGCCCCCCGGCGGTCTGCGGGTCGAAGAGCAGCTCTGCCCGCGGTCCGTCACGGAACGCCATCTGCGCCGTGGCCGCGCGATTGGAGGGCAGGAGCGTCGAGCCGTGGCCAGCGGCGGACAGCGCCTCGGCACCAGCCAGCACCGGCACATGGGCAAGCGAGATCCGTGCCGCCGTACCCGAAGCCGTCATCATCGCCAAAAGATGCCCGGCGAGCCCGAAACCCGTCACATCGGTCATTGCATGGGCCTGCGCCGCAAGCAGCCGGGCGGCGGCCCCCTGCGTCCGCCCCATCGAGGTGAAGGCGCCTGCCACGACCGCCCCCGGTGCCGCGCGCGCCATCTCGGCGGCAAGGATGACGCCGGTGCCGATGGGTTTCGTGAGCACCAGCCAGTCGCCGACCCGGGCGCCCCCCTGGCGCACCGGTTCCTGTGCGCAAAGCCCGGTGAGCGTGAGGCCTAGGGTGAGTTCGGCGCCCGTGCTGGTGTGGCCGCCGACGACGTCGCCGCCCTCGGCGCCGATCACCGCAGAGGTCGCGGCAAGGATCTCGCGCAGCGTCTCGGCCTGCAGCGCCGGAGTCATGCGTGGCAGGATGATCTGCAGCAGCGCCGCCTGCACCCGTCCGCCCATCGACCAGATGTCGCCCATCGCATGGACCGCCGCGATCCGGGCCATCAGCCAGGGGTCCTCGGTGAAGGCCCGCAGGTGATCGGTGGTGAAGAGCTGGAACCCCTTGCCGTGCGCAAGGATCGCGGCGTCGTCGCCGGCGCCGGCCAGGATGTCGCCGCGCTGCGGGCGCGGCAGCACCGCGAGCGCCGCCAGAAGCTCGGACCGCGCCACCTTGGCGCCGCATCCGCCGCAGAGCGGTTTGCCGCCGGCAAGCTCGCTCGCGACGCCGGCGGCCCGACGCGCGGGCAGGCGCGGCGCCGGCATCGCCGGCAGATCGTGGAACCTGGCCATGAACGCCCGGTCGATCCGGTCCTTCCAGCCCCAGAGCCGCGGCCCGTCGAGCGGCAGGCCCCACTTGTCGGCGACGGCGCCCTTGCCGCCCGTCGAGACCAGTTTCAGGTAATCGCGCTGTGGCCGGTAGGCACGCATGCGCCCCTGCGCGGCAAGCGCCACGCCGAGGTTGTGCAGCAGAACCGGCGCCTCGCGCACGGCGAAGACGCCCGCCTTGGGGCGCGGCGCATGGCTCAGATGCGCGATGTCGCCGGCGGCGAAGATTGCCGGGTCGGTGACGCTCTGCAGCGTCGGGCCGACCGAAACGAAACCCTCGTGCAGCGCAAGGCCGGTCTCGGCCAGCCAGCCCTGCGCCCGCGTGGCGGCGGTCCCGATCGTCAGGTCTGCGGCCACGAATCCGTCGTCCTGGAGCACGACGCCGGCGGCATCGACGGCGCGCGCGCCGCTGCCCTCGATGAGGGTCACCCCGGCGCGGTCGAGATGGGCGAGGAGCGCGCGCCGGGCACCGCCGCCGACCAGCGCCAGGGCGCGGTCGCGCTCGATGAGCGTCACTTCCGCCGCGGGCCCGAGCCGGTGCGCGGCGGCGAGCGCGAGCTCGACCCCGGCCAAGCCCGCGCCGATGACCGCGACACGCGGCTCGGCCTTGCCTTCGGCGACGCGGGTCACGAACCGCTCCCAGGCGTCGGCGAAGCGGCCGAGCGGCTTGGCCGGCACGGCATTGTCCTCGAAACCGGGCAGGGCCGGCATCTCCGAGGAAATGCCGATGTCGATCGAGGCGATGTCATAGGCAACATCGGGCCTGCCGGCCACGCGGATGCGGCGCGCCTCGCGGTCGATCCCGCCGGCCCGTCCGAGGATCAGCCGCGCGCCGGCGTGCCGCGCCAGACGCACGAGGTCGATCTCGATCTCCGCGCGGGAATAATGGCCCGCGACATGGCCCGGGAGCATCCCGGAATAGGCGGCCGCCGGAGCGGGGTCGATGAGCGTCAGCCGCACGCCGGGCAGGGGCGCCATCCCCCACATCCGCAGCACCAGCGCATGCGTGTGCCCGCCACCGACGAGCACCAGATCGCGGGTCAGAGGAATAGCTGCATTCGGCTGCATGGCACGGCCTTTCCGTTTGCCTCTCCCTAGCGCGATCGGCCCGATTTGGCGACGCCAAAGCGCGTTCGGGCTTTGACCCCTGCGGCGAAACCGATATG
Source organism: Albidovulum sp. (assembly GCA_020637635.1). Taxonomy (GTDB): domain Bacteria; phylum Pseudomonadota; class Alphaproteobacteria; order Rhodobacterales; family Rhodobacteraceae; genus Albidovulum. The sequence continues at coordinate 129,681 of JACKKB010000002.1, read as the reverse complement.
GAGGGGCGGTATTGCGAGCCTGGATATTGCAAGATGGCGCGGATCTACGTCACCGGGGCGGCCGGATTCATCGGGTATCACCTGTGCGAACTGCTGTTGGCAGAGGGCTTCGAGGTTCGCGGCTTCGACGGCATGACCGACTATTACGACGTCGCACTGAAGCGGGCGCGCCTGTCGCGGCTGATGCAGAACCGGGATTTCGGCTTCACCGAGGCGATGCTCGAGGACGCACCCCGGCTTGCCGCGGATATCGCGGACTTTCGCCCCGAGGCCATCGTGCATCTCGCTGCCCAGGCCGGCGTGCGCTATTCGCTGGAAGCGCCACGAAGCTACCTCTCGTCCAATATCGAAGGCAGTTTCAACGTCATGGAGGCGGCCCGCGACTGCGGCGTGGCGCATCTGCTGATGGCCTCGACCTCGTCGGTCTATGGCGCCAATACCGCGATGCCCTACCGCGAGACCGACAAGGTCGACACCCAGGTTTCACTCTATGCAGCGACCAAGAAGGCGACCGAGGCGCTCAGCCAGTCCTGGGCGCATCTTTGGGATCTGCCGACCACATGCTTTCGCTTCTTCACCGTCTACGGGCCCTGGGGCCGGCCCGACATGGCGCCCTTCAAGTTCACCCGAGCGATCCTTGCCGGCGAGCCGATCGACGTCTATGGCCACGGCAACATGTTCCGCGATTTCACCTATGTCAGCGATCTGGCGCGGGCGATCCGGCTCTTGATCGACGCCGCCCCCCGCCGCCCTGCCTCGCCCGAGGAGATCGCGCCCGGCGACAGCCTGTCGCCTGTGGCACCCTGGCGGGTCGTGAACGTCGGCAACGGCGAGAAGGTGAGCCTCGACACCTTCATCGGTGCGATCGAGGCCGCGACGGGCCGCACGGCAACCCGCAACCTGATGGAAATGCAGAAGGGCGACGTGCCCGCGACCTGGGCCGACAACACGCTGCTGCGCCACCTGACCGGCTATCGCCCCGAGACCGACATCCATGAGGGAATGGCCGCCTTCGTGAATTGGTATCGCGGCTACTACCGCCTGTGACCGCCCCGATTCTCCCTTGACGGGGACAGGGGCCTGTCATACCACCCCGCCCCAGTGGCCAGGTAGCTCAGCTGGTTAGAGCACATGACTCATAATCATGGGGTCGGCGGTTCAAGTCCGCCCCTGGCCACCAGAGTGCCGCCTGTCCCGGGCTTGCGGCGTCATCGAAGCGGCCGCCTGCGGTCGCGCCCGGTCCCGGACGACGCCTCAGCCCTTGCGCTTCTTCTTTTTCTTCTTCGCCGGGGATGCCGTTTCGTCAGCGGCGCTCAAATGGCGCGCGAGCTCTGCCGCCGGCATCAGCGCCTGCCGCCCCATCGCCTCGCCGACCGTCGCGAGCATCGAATGGAGCGCCGCCGCCCGCGCGTCGCCGGTCTCGGCCTCGTAGGCGAGAAGCCGGTCCAGCAGCGGCGCGATCTGCCGCCGACGCCGCGCCGCGATCACGATCCGCGCCAGATCCCAGGGGTCGGCCGGCGCCGCGAAATACTCCTTGCGGTCACCCGGCGCGCGCACCCGCGAGACGAGCCCCCAGTCGCGCAATTCCTTGAGCGCGGTCGAGACGTTCGATCGCGACAGTCCGAGCGCCGCCGTCAGATCGTCCGCGCAGGGCGGTTCGGCAGCCCGCCAGATCCCGGCCAGGCATCGCCCGGCCGGGATCGAAAGGCCGAACACCTCGCCGACGGAGGCGAGCAGGAGCGAGAAGTCACCGGCGTGTGCCATTGCAGCCCCGGATTTCGGAAAACTGCGAAACTATCGCGCGGATCCTTGCCTGCGTAAAGCCCGCCAATGGTGCCCGGGGCGTCAGGATCCACTGCGGCAGGTGGCGATCGTGTCGGCGACCTGCTGCAGGAGCGTTTCATAAAGCATCGGTCCCGCCGGCGTCATGCGCCCCTCGGCGTCGAGGGCCGCGCCGAGCCGGGCCGGCGTTCCCTCGACCAGAAGCCCTGCCTGCTTCGGGTCTGCGCCGGCCTCGGGAAAGAGGCAAGCGATCGCACCGGACTGCAACCCGGCGCGCAACGCCGCAAGATGCCGGGCGCCGGGCGCGGCGGCATCGCCTTGCGTGATCGCCCCCGCGACCACGAGCCCGTAGCGGTCAGCGAAATAGCCGAAGGCGTCATGTCCGACCGCGAAGGGAAGCGGCGGCCGGCTGCTGAACTCGGCCCCGATCGACTTGTCGAGCGCGGCGATGCGGGTCTGGGCGAGCGAGGCATTGGCCCGATAGGTCGAGGCGTGCTCGGGATCGAGATCCGCGAGCCGGTCGGCGATGAGTCCGACCCAGAGCGCGCCGTTGTCGGGGTCGAACCAGGCATGGGGATCGGTGTCGCCATGACCGCCTTCGGCCGGAGCGTCGGACGACGCCTGTGCTGCATCCTCGGCCGCAGCGCCGAAGCGGCGCAGCGTGGTGCCCGGGCTCTCCAGAAGCGCCATCCGATGCGTTTCCCCGGTCGAGTCGAGCGCCCCTGGGAGCCAGGGCGTCAGCTCCGGCCCCATCCAGACCACCAGGTCAGCGGCCGCGATGGCGCTGGCCTGCGACGGGCGGAGCTGATAATCATGCGGATCGGCGCCGGGATCGAGAAGCACGATGGGCGCGCCGACCTCTCCCATCACCAGCCCCACGAGCGAAGCGGTCACCGAGAAATCGGTCACCACCCGTGGCACTTCGGCCGAGGCGGGGGCCGCAAGGCAGAAGCAAAGCGCGGAAGCCAGGGATCTTATGCGCAAGGTGGCCTCGTGTGATCTCGGTTGCGGCATCGGTTGGCGTTATTTAAGTTATGACATAACATGTCAACGCGAAACGGACCTCGCATGACCGCACCCGCGCCCGCACATTCACCGGCCCGCGCCCCCGGCGCATCGGCGGATCCCTCCGTGGCCTTCCGCAGCCATGACCACGATGGCTGCTCGGGTGCGGTGCTGCGCCGCGCCGAGGCCCTGGCCACGACGAAGGGCGTGCGCCTGACCCCGGTCAGGCAGCGCACGCTCGAGATCCTGCTGCGCGCGCATCGCGCCGTCGGCGCCTATGAGGTGCTGGAGGAACTCGCCCGCGACGGCTTCGGCAACCAGCCGCCCGTGGCCTACCGGGCGCTCGACTTCCTCGTCGAACTGGGCCTGGCCCATCGCATCCGCCGGCTGAATGCCTTTACTGCCTGCATGCATCCGGGGCGGGAGCACCAGCCCGTCTTCTTCATCTGCCGCACCTGCGACGCCATCGCCGAGGCGCAGGCCGAACCGATCCGGAGTGCCGCCGAAACCGCCGCCTCGGGCCTCGGATTCGTCATCGAACGGATGAACATCGAGGCGCTCGGCCTCTGTCCCGCCTGCGCTGGGATCTCGGAGTGACGCTGCTCTCGGCGACCGGTCTGGCCGTCCGCTTCGGCGAAACGGAGGTGCTCTCGGGCGTGAACTTCGCCATCGGCGCGGGCGAGATCGTGACAATCCTCGGCCCCAACGGGTCTGGCAAGTCGACGCTGCTGCGGGCGCTGATCGGCCTGCAACGGCCGAGTTCCGGGCGCATCGAACGGGCGCCGGATCTGCGTATCGGCTATGTGCCGCAGAAACTTCAGATCGACCCCGCCCTGCCGCTGACCGTGCGCCGCTTCCTCGCATTGCCGGGCCCCGTCACGGCCGCGGACATCACCGGCGCACTCGAAAGGACAGCCGTCGATCATCTCGCCCGGCGTCAGATGGCTGGGCTTTCGGGGGGCCAGATGCAGCGCGTGCTGCTGGCGCGCGCGCTTCTCGGCACCCCGCCGCTCCTGATGCTCGACGAACCGACCCAGGGGCTCGACCAGATCGGCGAGGCGGCATTCTACCGGCTGATCGAGGAGGTCCGCGCCACGACCGGCGCCGCCGTCCTCATGGTGAGCCACGACCTGCATGTCGTCATGAGCGCCTCGGACCGGGTCGTCTGCCTGAACGGCCATGTCTGCTGCGAGGGCACGCCAGAGGTCATTTCCGAAGCGCCGGAATACCGCGCGCTCTTCGGCCTTGGAACCGGTGGCACGCTGGCGCTCTACCGCCACCTGCACGATCATGACCATGATCATGACCATGACCATGACCATGGGCACCGGCACCGCCATCCGCATCGCCGACCGGCCGCCGAAGAGGATGCCGGCCATGGTTGAGCCCTTCCTGCTTCGCGCCGCGGCGGCCGGTATCGGCCTGCTCCTGGCGGCGGGGCCGCTTGGCGCCTTCGTGGTCTGGCGGCGGATGGCCTATATGGGCGACGCCACAGCCCATGCCGCCATCCTCGGCGTCGCGATCGCGCTCGCGACGGACCTGCCGATCGGCATCGGCATCGTCATGGTCGGACTGGCCGTCGCCCTTGCCGTCACCGCGCTGAGCGGCGCCCGCCGCGCGGCCGATACCGCGCTCGGCGTGCTCGCCCATGCCGCGCTTGCCATCGGTCTCGTCGCGGTCTCGTTCCTGCCTGGCGTCAGGGTCAATCTCGAGACCTATCTCTTCGGCGACATCCTTGCCGTCTCGATCCGCGACCTGATCTGGATCTGGGCCGGATCTGTGGCGGTTCTGGCGCTGCTTGTCTGGCGCTGGAACGCGCTCTTGACCGCGACCGTGAACGAGGAACTGGCCCGCGCCGCCGGTCTCGACCCGCGCCGCGAGGGGCTCGTCCTGTCGCTCGCGCTGGCCCTTGTCGTCGCGGTCGCGATCAAGATCGTGGGCGCGCTTCTCGTCGCAGCCCTTCTCATCATTCCGGCCGCGGCGGCGCGCAGCCTTGCACGGTCGCCCGAGGCGATGGCGCTCTGGGCGGCGGTCCTGGGTTCCGTCGCGGTCATTGCGGGGCTCTGGGCCTCGCTCCGTTTCGACACACCGTCCGGCCCATCGATCGTCACCGCCGCGGCGCTGATCTTCGCCCTCTGCCTGATCGTGGCGCGTCGCGCGGACTAGATTCCGGCCGCCCCGCGCGCTAGACCTGTCGCGGTGATGGTGCAGGCCATGGAAGGCACCAAGGCAGCGACAAAGGCAGCTTCAGGGAGGGGGGACGGAATGGCCAATCACCTCTACGACGGGCTCTTTGCGCGACACGAAGGCAGCACCCGCGACTTCCTGATCTTGCCGGACGGGACCCGGGTCAGCCATGCCGCCTTTCTTGATCGCGCCGCCCGCTATGCCGGCGCGCTTGCAGCGGCGGGGCTGGTGCCCGGCGACCGCGTGGCGTTGCAGCTGGAGAAGAGCGTCGACATGCTGGCGGTGATCGCGGGCGCGATCCGCGCAGGGATCGTGTTCCTGCCGCTGAACCCCGCCTATACCTCGGCCGAGGTCTCCTATTTCGTCTCCGACGCGGGCGCGAAGCTGCTGCTCTGCGATGGCCGCAACGAACCCGCGTTGGCCCCGGTCGCCGAGGCGGCCGGCGCGGCTCTCCTGACGGTGAACGCCGACGGCAGCGGCAGCTTCGCCGATCGCGCCCGCACCGCCACCGCCGCGCCCATCGCGCCGCGCCAACCCGGCGATCTCGCCGCGCTCCTTTACACCTCGGGCACCACCGGCCGCTCGAAGGGCGCGATGATGAGCCACGCGAACCTGCGCTCCAACGCCGAGGTTCTGGTCGATTACTGGCGCTTCGACGATCGCGATGTCCTGCTGCACGCGCTGCCGATCTTCCATACCCACGGGCTGTTCGTGGCGACCAACGTGGCGCTCATGGCCGGTTGCCCGATGATCTTCCTGCCCAGGTTCGATACCGAAACGGTCCTGCGCCACCTGCCGCAGGCGACCGCGATGATGGGCGTGCCCACCTTCTACACCCGGCTTCTCGACGATCCGCGTCTCACCCGCGACTGCGTGGCGGGGATGCGGCTCTTCATCTCGGGCTCGGCCCCGCTTCTGGCCGAGACCCACCGGCTCTGGGAAGACCGGACCGGGCACCGCATTCTCGAACGCTACGGCATGACCGAGACCAATATGAACAGCTCGAACCCCTACGAGGGCGAGCGCCGCGCAGGGACGGTGGGGTTTCCGCTGCCGGGGATCGAGCTGAAGGTCTGCGACGCCGAGGGCCATGAGCTTCCCCGAGGCGAGATCGGCACGCTCGAGGTGCGGGGGCCGAATGTCTTTCAGGGCTATTGGAACATGCCCGCGAAGACGGCCGAGGAGCTTCGCCCGGACGGGTTCTTCATCACCGGCGATCTCGGCCTCATCGACGCCGCGGGCTATGTCACGATCGTGGGTCGCGGCAAGGACCTCATCATCTCGGGCGGCTTCAACGTCTATCCGAAGGAGGTCGAGATGGCGCTCGACGACCTGCCGGGCGTCCACGAAAGCGCGGTCATCGGCGCCCCGCATCCGGACTTCGGCGAGGCGGTCGTGGCCGTGGTGGTGCCGCAACCGGGCACTACGCCGGATCGGCACGCGCTGCGCGCCGCGCTCGACACCCGCCTCGCGCGGTTCAAGCAGCCGAAACTGATCGCCTTCAGGGCCGATCTGCCGCGCAACACCATGGGCAAGGTGCAAAAGGCGCTCCTTCGGGACGAGTTCCGCGAGAGCTTCACGGGTTCCGGCGCAGAACCGGCCTGAGCGCCGCGAAGAACCTGGCGATCCGCTCCGGTGTCGCCTCGGCAAAGCCGGTGCAAGCCCGCCGGCGCGCGCGGCGAGACAGTAGTGCGACAGCGGCACCGGCGCGAAGCCCGCCCTGGCAACGGCGGCCAGCGCCGGCGCCTCGTGCCCGGGCGGCGGCGGCAGCGTCAGCTGCACCCCGCCCGACGGATCGGAGACCTGCGCGCCAGGATCGCTGCGCAGCGCCGCGGCAAGGGCCGAGACAAGCGCCGGCGGCGCCACGATCCAGCCAATCCGAAGCGCCGGCATCCGCGCCTTGGCAACGGTGCCGAGCGTGATTACCAGGTCCGGGGCCTCGGCCTGCAGCGCCGCGATCTCGCGCCGCTGCCAGTGGAACTCGCTGTCATGATCGTCCTCGATCAGCATCGCTCCGTGGCGTCGTGCATAGGCCACAAGGTCCGCCCGCCGTCGCAGAGACAGGCGATGGCCGATCGGATACTGGCTGGCGGGCGTCAGACAGACGAGCCGCGCGGGGGGCGCCTCGCTGCAGTCCGCGCCCTCGGCATCGACCGGCATCGGTTGAAGCGTCAGGCCGGCCCCAAGGAAGGCCGAGCGGGCGCCACCATAGCCCGGATCGTCACGGCGCCCTCGGCCCGCAGGAGCTTGTAGGCGGACAGGACCGTGTTGCGCGAAACCGCGAGCGCCGCCGCCGCCGCGCGTGACGAGGGCAGGCTGCCGGCGAGCTCGCCCGCGCGTATCGCGTCCAGGAGCCCGCGATAGATCTGGATCGCGAGCGGACCGCCCAGGCCGCGATCGGGGCGGACCAGCGCGGCCAGTTCAACTGGCTCCATGGATTTTCCCGAAAGTGGATCTTTCATGGAACCATGGGGAACGTCTATGCCTGCCGCAACCAGGGAGGCGCCGATGTCCGTTCCAGCCTATGCCAGGATGCGCAATGCCAAGCGCCGGGTCGAGGACCGCGCCATCGGTTACGCGATACTCGATCAGGGGCTCTTCGCCCATGTCGGCTTCGTGTCCGATGGCCGGCCGATGGTGATCCCGATGGCCTATGCGCGCGACGGCGACCGGCTCTATATCCATGGCGCCTCGAAGACCCGCGTCGTTGCCCGCACCGCCGATGCGCCGATATGCCTGACGGTGACGCTGATCGACGGGCTCGTGGCGGCCCGGTCGAGCTTCAATCATTCGGTCAACTACCGCTCGGTCGTCGTCCACGGGCAGGCGCGCAAGGTGGCCCCCGGCGCCGAATTCGACCGCGCGCTCTGGTGCATCACCGACCATCTCCTGCCCGGGCGAAACGAGGAGCTGCGCGCGATCAGGCCCAGGGAGGCCAAGGCCACCGGCGTTCTGGCGATCGAGATCGAGGCGCTGACGGTGAAGGTCCGCTGCGGCCAGCCGGTCGACGAGCCCGAGGACCGGTTGGACGCGCTTTGGGGGGGCGTGCTGCCGGTGGCGACCGCCCTCGGGCGCGGCGTGCCAGACGGCATCACCGCAACGGGCGTCGCCGAACCGGACAGCTTTGCCGCCGCGCGGCGCAAGTTCTCGGCCTGAGCGCGCCGCCCGCGACTAGCGTCCGACGCCGGTATAGGCCTCGAACCCGGCCTCGGTGGCATCCGACGGCGAATAGACGTTGCGCAGGTCGGCCATGCGCGCGCGCTTCATCGCCTTCGCCAGCCGCTGCAGGTCGAGCGCACGGAACTCGTTCCATTCGGTGAGGATGACGACGACATCGGCCCCGGCCCCGGCTTCATAGGCATCGTCGTGCCAACTGACGCCGGGCAGGAGCTTTTCGCCCTCGTGGCGGCCCTGGGGATCGACCACGCGCACCTGCGCCCCGCCGCCGACGAGTGCCGGCACGATGGTCAGCGAGGGCGCATCGCGCATGTCGTCGGTGTTCGGCTTGAACGTGACGCCCAGCACGGCGACCGACTTGCCGTTGACCGACCCATCGCAGAGATCGAGCACCTTCTCGACCATGCGGCGCTTCACCTCGTCGTTGACCTTCATCACCGTCTCGACGATCTGCATGGGCGCCGCGTAGTCCTGCCCGATCCGCGCCAGCGCCGATGTGTCCTTGGGGAAACATGAGCCGCCGTAGCCGGGACCGGCGTGGAGGAACTTGTTGCCGATCCGGTTGTCGAGCCCCATGCCCTTCGAGACCTGCTTCACATCGGCGCCGACCTTTTCGCAAAGCCGCGCGATCTCGTTGATGAAGGTGATCTTGGTGGCAAGGAAGGCATTCGCCGCATACTTGATGAGCTCGGCCGTCTCGAGATCGGTGTAGAGGATCGGGAAGTCGCGCAGGAAGAGCGGCCGGTAGATCTCGCCCATCACCTTGGCGGCGCGGTCCGAGGTGACCCCGACGACGACCCGGTCGGGCCGCATGAAGTCGTCGATCGCGGCGCCCTCGCGCAGGAATTCCGGATTCGAGGCGACATCGAAGGCGGCTTCGGGGGCGGCGGTCTCGATTGCCTCGCGCACCCTGGCGTTGGTGCCGACCGGGACCGTCGATTTGGTGACGACGACGGTGTAGTCGCCGATCGCGCGTCCGATCTCCTCGGCGGCGGCCATCACGTAGGTCAGATCGGCATGGCCGTCGCCGCGCCGGGTCGGCGTGCCGACGGCGATGAAGACGGCCTCGGCGCCCGCGACCGCGCTTGCCAGATCGCCGGTGAACGACAGCCGCCCGGCCGCCACGTTCTTGGCCATAAGGGCCTCGAGGCCGGGCTCGTAGATCGGCACCTCGCCGCGCTTCAGCATCTCGACCTTGCGCGGGTCCTTGTCGACGCAGACCACATCGTGGCCGAAGTCCGAAAAACACACACCCGAGACCAGCCCGACGTAACCCGTTCCGATCATTGCAATCTTCATAGCCGCATTTCCTTGCGTTCGGTTGGCGCCGACTTGGATCAAAGAGGCGAGGCCTGTCAACGCCCCGATCGCGGCAAAGCGGGTTTTCGGCGAGGATCGGGCACAGAATAGCGAAATCAGCGGCTATGAACCGGCCGGGGCAACGATCCCGCCGCCGCGCAGGCCTGATTGCCCGGCGGCAGCGTCACATGCAGGCGTCGAACAATCGGCGCGTGTTCTCGCGGGTCATCTCGACCGGATTGCCGCCGCAGGACGGGTCCTCGAGCGCCATCTCGGTCAGCATGTCGAGATCGGCGAGCTGAACACCCATGGCCGACAGGTTCTCCGGGATGGCAAGCTTCGCCCTGAGCTCCATGATCTGGTCATGGAACCCCGCGAACCCGCCGGAAAACCCGAGATAGGCGGCGGCCTTGTCGATCCGGTCCGCGATGGCGGCGCGGTTGAACTCCAGCACCATCGGCATGACGACGGCGTTCGTGGTGCCGTGGTGGGTGTTGTAGTTGGCGCCGACCGGGTGGCTCAGCGCATGGATCGCGCCGAGGCCCTTCTGGAAGGCGACGGCCCCCATGGCCGCGGCACTCATCATGTGCGCGCGCGCCTCCAGATCGGTCGGGTTGTCGTAGACCTTCGGCAGGTTCTCGAACACCAGCCGCATCCCCTCGAGCGCGATGCCCTGGCTCATCGGGTGGTAGAAGGGGCTGCAATAGGCCTCAAGACAATGGGCAAGCGCATCCATGCCGGTGCCGGCAGTGATGAATCGCGGCATTCCGACCGTCAGTTCCGGATCGCAGATCGTGACCGAGGGCAGGAGCCTGGGGTGAAAGATGATCTTCTTCTTGTGCGTCTGGCTGTTGGTCAGGACCCCTGCACGCCCGACCTCCGATCCGGTCCCCGCGGTCGTTGGCACCGCGACGATGGGCGCGATCTTCGAGCCATCCGCGCGCGTCCACCAGTCGCCGATATCCTCGAGATCCCAGACCGGGACGGTCTGCCCGATCATGAGCGCGATCATCTTGCCCAGATCGAGCGCCGAGCCGCCGCCGAAGCAGACCACCCCGTCATGCCCGCCGGCGCGGTAGGCCTTGAGCCCGGCCTCCATGTTGCGCTCGTTGGGGTTCGGGTCGACCTCGGAGAAGACCGCGCGGCCAAGACCGGCGGCATCGAGGATATCGAGCGCCTGGCCGGTGATCGGCAGGCTGGCAAGGGCCTTGTCGGTGACAAGCAGAGGCCGCTTCATGCCCACGGCCTTGCAGTGATCGGCCAGTTCCCTGATGCGTCCGGGCCCGAATTTCACGGCGGTGGGATAGGACCAGTTGGCGGTGGGCACGTTCATTTCGTCACCTTCTTGAGATGGTAGGATTTCGGCCGCGTGACCGACTGGAAGCCGAGCGGCGAGAGCGCCGCGCCGCGCCCGGTGTCCTTGCAGCCCGTCCAGCAGAGAGCCGGGTCGAGATAGTCGCAGCGGTTCTGGAAGACCGTGCCGGTCTCGAGCTGGCGCCCGATCCGCGCCGCGCGTACGCTGTCGCGGGTCCAGAGCGAGGCGGTGAGCCCATAGTCGCAATCGTTCATCATCGCGATCGCGTGGGCATCGTCCGTCACCGGCATGATGCCGACGACAGGGCCGAAGCTCTCTTCGCGCATGACCCGCATCTCGTGGTTCACATTGACGAGGATCTGCGGCGCGAGATAGGCGCCGCCGTCATCCTCGGGGAAAAGCGCCGGGTCGATGAGTGCGGTCGCCCCGTCGGTGATGGCGTCGGCGATCTGGCCGCGGACGGTTTCGGCAAAGCGGCGGTTGGCCATCGGGCCAAGTGTCGTCGATTGGTCGAACGGGTTGCCGAGCTTGAGGTTCCTGACCCAGGCCACGGCCTTTTCGACGAAGGCGTCGTAGAGGCTCTCATGGACATAGATCCGCTCGATCCCGCAGCAGCACTGGCCGGCGTTGTACATGGCGCCGTCCATCAGGCTATCGACCGCGGCGTCGAGATCGGCGTCATCCATGACATAGCCCGGATCCTTGCCGCCAAGCTCGAGCCCGAGCGCCGTGAACGTGCCGGCCGCCGCCTTCTCCATCGCCACGCCACCGCCGACCGAGCCGGTGAAGTTCACGAAACCGAAGGCCCGGTTTCCGATCAGGGCTTCGGTCACGTGATGATCGAGCACGACGTTCTGGAAAACATCATCCGGCACGCCAGCGGCGTGGAACGCCTCGGCCAGCCGCTCGCCGACCAGAAGCGTCTGGGTGGCGTGTTTCAGCACCACCGCGTTGCCGGCGATGAGCGCGGGGACGAGGGTGTTGATCGTGGTCAGATAGGGGTAGTTCCAGGGCGCGACGATGAAGACGACACCGTGCGGCTCGCGTTCGATCCGGCGTTCGAAGAGGTTCGAGTTCTCGACCACCATCGGCGCCAGCGTCTCGGCCGCGATCCCGGCCATATAGGCGGTGCGGTCGTTCACGCCGCCGAATTCGCCGCCGTAGCGCGTCGGCCGGCCCATCTGCCAGGCAAGCTCCTCGACCACGCGGTCCTTCATCGCGTTCAGCCGCTCGACGCCCGCCTTCACGAGCGCGATCCGCTCCTCGAGCGGGCGCGCCGCCCAGTGCGCCTGCGCCGCCCGCGCCTGCGCCACAACGGCTTCCGCCTCTGCCAAAGTCAGCGCAGGGCGCTCGGCGTAGACAGTCCCGTCCACGGGAGAGATACACTGGATCATCTTCGTCATCTGGTCCTCGCTTGATGTGACCGGTCCCGCTGCGGGGGGCTCAGAGCCGTTCGAAACCCCGTTTCACTTCCCAGTCGGTCACGACCCGGTTCTGTTCCTCGATCTCCCACCGCGCCGCGCGCACGTAATGATCGACCACCTCGTCGCCGAAGGCCGCGCGCAACATCTTCGATCGGTTGGCCAGATCCGCCGCCTCGCCGAGGGTATGGGGGATCTCGCGCGCGCGCTTGGCATGATAGACATCGCCATCCACCGCTTTCTCCAGCTCGAGCTTCGCCTCGATCCCGGCCAGCCCCGCTGCCAGCAGACCGGCACAGGCGAGATAGGGGTTGAGATCGGCGCCGCCGATCCGGCACTCGACCCGGATCGCCCGGGTGTTCTCGCCGCAGACCCTGAAGCCCGCGGTGCGATTGTCGAGCGACCAGACCGCCTTGGTCGGTGCGAACATGCCTACGACGAAGCGCTTGTAGCTGTTGACATAGGGCGCGAGGCAAAGCGTGATCTCGCGCGCATGGGCAAGCTGGCCGGCGACATAGTGCTTCATCAGCGCCGACATGCCGTGCGGGTCCTTCTCGTCGCGGAAGGCGGGCTTGCCGCCTTTCCAGAGCGACTGGTGCACATGGCTCGACGATCCCGCACGGCGGTGATCGTATTTCGCCATGAAGGTCGCGGCGCGGCCGTGCCGGAAGGCGATCTCCTTGACCGCGTTCTTGATGATCGCATGCATGTCGCAGGTGTCGAGCGCGTCGGAGTATTTCGCGTTCACCTCTTCCTGCCCGACCTCGGCCTCGCCCTTGGAGTTCTCGATCGGCACGCCTGCGCCCCAGAGCCCGTTGCGGATTTCCCGCATCACGCTTTCTTCCTTGGTCGTTCCGAAGATCGCATAGTCGATATTGTGGCGGCCGAGCGGCTGGAGATCCTGGAAATTGCGGTCGGTGATGGTGTCGTAGCTGTCCTGGAAGAGAAAGAACTCGAGCTCCGTCGCCATCATCGCGTCGAAGCCCATGGCCTTTGCCCGCGCCACCTGACGCTTGAGGATCGCGCGCGGGCTCACGCTCACTTCCTCATGGGTGTGATGGTCGAGAAGATCGGCCATGCACATCGCGGTCCCCTCGAGCCAGGGCACAAGGCGCAGCGTCGCCAGATCGGGCTTGACGATATAGTCGCCGTAGCCCTTCTCCCAGCCCGCCGACTTGTAGCCCGGCACGGTGAACATCTCGACATCGACGGCCAGAAGGTAGTTGCAGCAATGCGTCTCTTCCCAGGCGCTCTCGACGAAATGCTGGGCCACGAAGCGCTTGCCCATGAGCCTGCCCTGCATGTCCACGATGGCGACGAGAACGGTGTCGATCTCGCCGCTCGCCACCGCTTTCTTCAGCGCGTCGAACGTGAGGTTTGCAGGCATGCGGCTCTCCCTTGCTGGTCTCGCGGGGCTGGATTCGCCCCGTCTTGGCTGTCACTCTAGTATTTGATCAAATTCCCCGAAAGGGGGTGGCAGCCCCTGCGGCGACCGCCGGGCCCCAAGGCGCAGGCTCGGGGCAGGGCGGGGCGGTGTCAAGCGCTCTCGGCGGTCTCGCGGGCACCTTGCTATCCGGGCGTGAGCGACGGCCGGTGGCGCATCCCGCTCAGCGCGTTGAAGGCGATGGCCACCATCAGGATCGAGCCGCCGGCGAAGGTGGCGGCACTCGCCCACTCGCCGAGGACGAGCCAGACCCAGACCGGCGAGAGCATGACCTCGGCCATGGCCAGGATGCCGATCTCGGCTGCGGGCACCGCGCGGCTGCCGGCGGTGTAGATCGCCATGCCGCCGCCAAGCAGCACCGCGCCCATCGCCATGGCGATGAGGGCCGAGCGGAGCGGGAGCCCGAAGCTCTCCCCGCGCAGCCAGATCGCCAGCGAGGCGATGAGGATCGACATGACGCCGCCGATCAGCACCGCCGCCAGCATGTCCGACAGCCGCCCCCAGCGCAGCGTCACCGTGAAGGCCGCGAAACCCGCGGCCGAGAGAAGGGCGGCGACATTGCCGGCCCCGGCGCCGATCGCCAGCCCCTCGCGGACCATGACGAACATGCCGAGGGCGGCGATGGCGATGGCGATCCAGGTGGCGGGGCGAACCGGCTCCTTCAGGACGAGCCAGGCCAGGACCGCGGTGATGAGCGGCGCCGCCGCGAAGAGAAAGACGGCATTGGCGACCGTCGTCGCCTGGATCGCATAGATCGCGCCCGCAAAGGCGAAGACGAGCCCGGTGCCGCCCGCGAGCCCGGGCAGGCCGGCCGCGCGGATGCGGGCCAGGGGGTGCCCCCCGGAGCGGCGATGGAGAACGGCGAAAAGCACCGGCACGAGCCCGAGCGAGCGCCAGAAGAGCACTTGCCATGTGCCGGCGTCACCCATGAGCCGGATCGCGAGCCCCAGGAGCGACCAGAGCACGGCCGCCGCCACGACGAGCACCACCCCCTGCCGGTATCCGATCTGCCCAACCATCCGCGCCTGCTGCCGGGGCAGCTTGGACGATGGGGGTGGCGCCTCTCTGTCTCCGCCCCGACCGGGCACTGTCGTTTTCAGCCGGCGGGGCGCAGCCAGTCGGGCGCGACCCGCACGGCTTCGCAGCCGGCGAACCGCGCCAGCCGGTCAAGCTCGGCCAGAAGCCGGGCTTCGCGGCCGGAGCCCATCGCCACGCCGCGTTCGGGCCAGAAGGCACGCACCACGAGAACGCCCTCTCCGCGCTGGGCCTTCACGTCGATCCGGCCGATGATGCGGTCGCGCTCCATCACCGGAAAGACGTAGTAGCCGTATTGCCGCTTCGGTTCCGGCACGAAGATCTCGATCCGGTAGAAGAAACCGAAAAGCCGCTGGGCACGGTTGCGGTCGCGCAGTGCCGGGTCGAAGGGCGACAGGATCCGGATCCGGTTCGCGGGCGCGGCGACCGCCTCTGACGCGGCAAGAACACCGTGCCGCGCGAAGCACCGCCGAAGCGCCCCGTCCGCACATTCGACCGCGATCTCGACAATCTCGCCGCGCGCGCGCGCGGCCGCGCACCAGGCCTTGGCCTCTTCGGGTCGCACCGTGGCCCAGAAGGCCGCGATCTCGCCCGACGTGGCAAAGCCGAGCCGGTCGAGCGCCGCGTTGCACGCCCAGTCGATGGTTTCGGCCTCGGTTGGCGCGGGGGTGGCATGGGCATCGGGATGCACGCGCTCTGTCAGGTCGAAGATCTTGGCGAAGTTCTGCCGCTGGCAGACCGAGAGCTCGCCCGTATGCCAGAGATATTCGAGCGCGGTCTTCGAGGGATGCCATTCCCACCAGCCGCCCTTGCCGCGAGTCTCGTTCTCGCCGACGTCGCCGGTGCCGACCGGACCCCCGGCACGGACATGCGCCCGCACCTCGTCGATCTTGGCGTGGAAGGTGTCGCCCCGCCAGCCGGTCCATCGCTCCTTGAGCCGGACAGCATCACGCGCGAAGCGCAGCTTCCACCAGCCGAAGAACTCCATCGGGATCACCGAGGCGTCATGGGTCCAGTGCTCGAAGAGCGTGCGGTCGCGTTCCAGCAGCCGGGCGAGGTTCTTCGGCCGATAGCTCTGCCGCCGCGACCAGAGGATCATGTGATGCGCCCGCTCGACCGTGTTGACGCTGTCGACCTGCACGAAGCCGAGCCGCCGGATGAGCGCCAGAAGATCGTCTCCCCCGGCCGCGCCCGATGGCGGCTCGATGAGCGCGTGACGGTCGAGAAAGAGCCGCCGCGCCGCCTGGTTGCCGAGAACCGCCGGCGCGGTCATCCGCCCCAGACGCGGTTCAGAAGCGCGAGCCAGTTGTCGCAGGCAATCTTGCGCACCAGCGTCTCGCCATAGCCATGGGCCATGAGCGCGTCGAGAAAGGCCGGCAACCCGGCCACGTCGCCCATGTCGGCCGGCACCGTCGCGCCATCGAAATCGGAGCCGAGCCCGACCCGGTCTTCGCCCAGCCGGTCGAGCAGATGGTCGAGATGGCGCAGCATCGGCTCCCAGCCGGTGAAGGTCGATTTCCGCCCGTCGGCGCGCAGGAAGATCGTCGCGTAATTGAGCCCGACGAGCCCGTCGCTCTCGCGGATCATGGCAAGCTGGCGGTCGGTGAGGTTGCGTGTCGAAGGCGTCACCGCATGGGCGTTCGAATGCGTGGCGACGAGCGGCGCGTCGGAGATCGCCGCGATGTCGTTGAAGCCCTGTTCGTTCAGATGGCTCACATCGAGCATGATCTTCAGCTGGTTGCAGGCCGTCACGAGCCGCTTGCCGGCCTCCGTAAGGCCCGGCCCGGTATCGGGCGCGCCGGGGTAGCGGAACGGCACGCCGTGGCCGAAGACCGTCGGGCGCGACCAGACCGGCCCGAGCGAGCGCAGCCCCGCGGCATGCCAGAGATAGAGCGCGTCGAGATCCTCGCCGATCGGTTCGGCACCCTCGAAATGCAGGATCGCGGCGATCTTGCCCTGGGCGATGGCGCTGCGGATCTCGGCAACCGTCCGGCAGATCGCGAGCGTTCCGGTGCGCTCCATCCAAAGAAGCTGCCCGACCATCGCCACGGCGACAGGCTGCGCGGCTTCGGCGCCGATGAGCGCCGGCAGCGGCAGATCGTAGGGCGGCGCATCCATGATCGCCTCGGTATCGGGCGCCCCCTCCACCTCGGGCGAGGGGATGTAGACGGCGAAGAACCCGCCGACGAAAACGCCCGCCTTCATGCGCGGCAGATCGAGATGACCCTTGCCCTCGCCGGTGAGCCAGATCGCCTCGCGCCGTGCAGGATCGCGCAGAAGGCGCAGGAGAAAATCGTTGTGGCCATCGAATACGGGGATCATGACGCCTCGGCAGGGGTATAGCCCTCGGAGGCCGAGAGCAGTTTCCGGGTATAGTCGGTTTCGGCGCGATGCGCGGCCAGCGCGGCCCGGCTCAGCTCCTCGATCGCGCGTCCGTGCTGCATCACCATCAGCCGGTCGCACATGTGGGCCACGACCGCAAGATCGTGGCTGACCATGACATAGGTCAGCCCTCGTTCGGCCCGAAGCCGGTCGAGCAGGTTCAGCACCTCGGCCTGGATCGAGGCATCGAGTGCCGAGGTCGGCTCGTCGAGCAGCAGCACCTCGGGTTCGAGGATCAGCGCCCGGGCGACGGCGACGCGCTGGCGTTGGCCGCCCGAAAGCTGGTGCGGATAGCGGAAGCGGAAGCCGCCGCCGAGCCCGACCTCTTCGAGCGCGCGCTCGATCCGCTCCTCGCGGCGGTCGAAACCGTGGATCGCGAGCGGTTCGGAGAGGACGCGGTCGATGGTGTGGCGCGGATGCAGCGAGGCATAGGGATCCTGGAACACCATCTGCACCTGGCGGAAGAAGCGCGCCGGGCGCGGCGTGGCGAGCGGCGCGTCCCTCAGCCGGATGGTCCCGGCCGAGGTCGGCGCCAGCGCGCAGATCGCCCTGAGAACGGTCGACTTGCCCGAGCCGCTTTCGCCGACGATGCCGAAGCTTTCGCCCTGCGCGACCGAGAAGGACACGTCCTGCACGGCATGGACGGCATCGCCGCCGCGCCGGAAGGTGACGGCGAGATCGGCGACCTGCAGCATCACCTCGCCCATGCCGCGTCCCTTTCGAGTGTAGGAAGCGGGCGCTGGCCGCCCTCGATCTTCGGCAGGCAGTTCATCAGCCCGCGCGTATAGGGATGCTGCGCCTGCGTCAGCTCCGAGGCCTTCAGCTCTTCCACCACGCGGCCGGCATACATGACCAGCACCCGGTCGCAGAAGGAAGAGACGAGGCGCAGGTCGTGGCTGATGAAGAGCAGCCCCATGCCGCGTTCGGAGACGAGCCGGTCGAGGATCCGGAGCACCTCGACCTGGACCGTCACGTCGAGCGCCGAGGTAGGTTCGTCGGCGATCAGGAGATCGGGTTCGGCAACCAGCATCATGGCGATCATCGCGCGCTGGCCCATGCCGCCCGACAACTCGTGCGGATAGGCGCGGAAGACCCGCTCCGGGTCGCGGATCTGCACCGCCTCGAGCATCGCGAGCGCGCGTGTCCGGGCCTCGGCCCGTGTCTCGGAGGCGCCGAACTTCAGCGCTTCCATGAGCTGCCGCCCGATGGTCATGACCGGGTTCAGCGAGAACTTCGGGTCCTGCATGACCATCGACATCCGCGCCCCGCGGAGCCGGCGCCAGGTGGCGGCCGAGGCGGCGCGCAGATCGGTGCCGTCGAAATCCAGAACACGCGCCGTGGCCTTGCCGGGCGGCGGGGTCAGTCCGAGGATCGCGCGCCCGGTCTGGCTCTTGCCCGAGCCGCTTTCGCCGACGATGCCGAGCCGTTCGCGGCCGAGCGTGAAGGAGACGCCGCGCACCACTTCGCTCGGCCCCTGACGGGAGGGGAAGGTGATGCGCAGGTCCTCGATGGTCAGCAGCGATGTCATCGGCGGGAGCCTCCGGCGGGAGTATTTCGGCCACACTGAAGGGTCATTTGCGCGCCTTGGGGTCGAGCACGTCCCTGAGCCCGTCGCCGAGCAGGTTGAAGCCGAGCGAGACGATGAAGATGGCGACGCCCGGCATCGTGGCGACCCACCACTGATCGATGAGGAAGCGCCGGCCGGCGGCGATCATCGCGCCCCATTCGGGTTGCGGCGGTTGCGCCCCGAGGCCGAGAAAGCCGAGGCCGGCGGCGGTGAGGATGATCCCGGCCATGTCGAGCGTGACGCGGATGATCACCGAGGAGAGGCAGAGCGGCGTCACATGGCCCCAGAGGATCCGCGCCGAGGAGGCCCCCTGCAGTCGCGCGGCGCTGATGAAGTCGCTGTCGCGGATGGTCAGTGTCTCGGCGCGCGCGAGCCTGGCATAGGGTGGCCAGGAGGTGATGGCGATGGCGATGATCGCGTTCTCGATGCCCGGCCCGAGGGCGGCGACGAAGGCGAGCGCGAGGATCAGGCGGGGGAAGGCGAGAAAGATATCGGTGATCCGCATCAGCACGGTATCCACCCAGCCGCCGAAATAGCCCGCCGTGGTGCCGACGAGAAGGCCGATGGGCGTCGCGATCACCGCCACAAGCACGACGACGAGGAGCGTCAGGCGCGAGCCGTGGACGATCCGGCTGAAGATGTCGCGCGAGAGATCGTCGGTGCCGAGCAGGTGGTTGCCCGTCAGGGGCGGCAGGAACCGTTCGGTGCGCAGGTCGCCGCCCAGCACCGGGTCATAGGGCGCGATCACGTTGGCGAAGAGCGCCACGAGCACGAGTGCGACGACGATGCCGAGCCCGACCATGGCCAGCCAGTTGGTCCGGAACGAGAGCCAGGTCCGATAGGCCTGGCCGAGGCGTGCCTGCCGGCGCGATGTCGGTCTGTCCGACAGGAGCCATTCGTGGCGGGTCATGGCGCTCATGCCTGCCTCCGCACGCGCGGGTCGAGGAGATTGTAGAGGAGATCCGAGAGCAGGTTGAGCCCGACGAAGATCGCCCCGATCACCAGGGTGCCGCCAAGGACGGCATTCATGTCGGAGTTCTGCAGCGAGTTCGTGAGATACTGGCCGAGGCCGGGCCAGGCGAAGACCGTTTCGGTCAGCACCGAACCTTCGAGGAGGTTCGCATAGGAGAGCGCCACGACCGTGACGAGCGGCACGGCGGCGTTTCTCAGCGCATGGATCCAGATGATCCGCCACTCGGGCACGCCCTTCACCCGGGCGGTGGTCACGTATTCCTGAGCGAGTTCGTTCAGCATGAAGCTGCGCGTCATGCGGCTGATATAGGCCATCGAGTAGTAGCCGAGGAGCGCGGCCGGCAGGATGATGTGGGAAAAGACATTGGCGAACACGTCCCATTTGCCCTGCATGGCGCTGTCGAGAAGCAGAAGCCCGGTCTTCGGCGTGATCGAATATTCGAAGGCGATGTCGATCCGGCCGGGCCCCGCGACCCAGTGAAGCCGCGCGTAGAAGGCGAGCAGCGCCAGCAGCCCGAGCCAGAAGATCGGTGCCGAGTAGCCGATGAGCCCGAAGACGCGCACGAACTGGTCGGCCAGGCGGCCCTGCCGCACCGCCGCCCAGACACCGAGCGGAATGCCGAAGCAGGTACCGATCAGGATACCCACCGTGGCAAGTTCGAGCGTTGCGGGGAAGACCCGCGCGATATCGTCGACGATGGCGCGCTTGGTCAGGAAGCTTTCGCCGAAATCGCCCGCAAGGACCTTCTGCAGATAGATCCAGAACTGCTCGTAGAGCGGCCTGTCGAGCCCGAGCTCGACATAGACGCGGTCATAGACCGACTGCGGCGCCCGGTCGCCGATCACGGCCAGCACCGGATCGACGGGCACCACGCGCCCGATGAGGAAGGTCACGACCAGAAGGCCGAGGAAGGTCAGCGCGACGGTGGCCAGTATCTTGACCGCTGTCCACAGGACGCGCAGGAGGGCGCTTTCGCGCCCTCCCCGGGAGAAGCTGGCCGCCATCTCAGCCCTTGGTCACATGGGCATAGTTGTTGTCGTTGAACGACGGGCCGACGATGAAGCCATCGACGTTCTTGCGCAGTCCGAGGACCTCGATCTCCTGGAACATGATCACGAAGGGCGAGGTCTCCTGACCTTCCTTCTGCAGCGCCACGTACATCTCGGCGCGTTTGGCCGGATCCGCCTCGAGCATCGCGGCGTCGGCCTCTTTCGTCATGTCCGGGATGTCCCAGCTGTTGCGCCAGGCAAGCGGCTTGGAGGCCGCATCGTCGGAGTTGTCGGGGTTGCGCGCGAAGGTATCGGCGTTTGTATGCGGGTCCTGGTAGTCCGGGCCCCAGCGGCCGATGTAGATATCGTGGTTGCGCGCCCGATACTTGGTCAGCGTCTGCTGGCCGTCGCCCGGGATAAGTTCGATCGTCACGCCGGCCTGCGCCGCGGTCTGCTGGATCGCCTGGGCGATCGCGGTGATCTCGGGCGTGTTGCGGGTGTCCATCGTCACCGTGAACCCGTCGGGATAGCCGGCCTCGGCCAGGAGTTCCTTGGCCTTGGCGACGTCGAGCTTGAAGGGCGTGTCGTTCAGCGCGCCGAGGAAGCCTTCGGGCAGGAAGGCCTGGTGCACCTTCACCCGGCCCTTCATGATCGTGTCGGCGATGGCCTGGTAGTCGACGAGATACTTCATCGCCTGCCGGACCTGCGGCTTGGACAGATATTCGTTCTTCTGGTTGAGGCCGAGATAGTAGATCGAGCCCTTCGGTCCCTCCTGGATCTTCAGGTCGGGATTGGCCTTGATCGCGTCGATCTCTTCGGCGCCGAGCGAGCGGGCCACGTCTATGTCGCCCTGCTCGAGCAGCAGCCGCTCGGTCGCGCCTTCCGGGATATGGCGGTAGATGACACGGGCCATCGGCGCCTTGTCGCCCGAGTAGTTCTCGTTGCGCTCCATCACGACGGCCTCGTTGGCGCGCCATTCGCGGATGGTGAAGGGGCCGGACCCGGCATAGTTCGTCTTCAGCCAGTTGTAGCCGAAATCGCCATCGGCCTCGTTGGCTGTCACGAGCGTCTTGTCGACGATGAATCCGACCGTGGCGGTCAGGCAGTAGAGCACCAGCGTCGGCGCATAGGTGTTGTCCATCTTGAACTGGACGGTGTCGTCGGCGGTCTTGACCACCATGTCGTCGACGTTGTCTGCGTTCAGCCCGAACTGGGTGAGGATGAAGGCCGGCGACTTGTCGAGCTTGACCGCACGGGTAAGCGAGTAGACCACGTCATCGGCGGTGATCGGGTTGCCCGAGGCGAAGGTGCGGCCCGGCTTGATCTTGAAGCTGATCGACATGCCGTCCGCCGCCACTTCCCAGCTTTCGGCGATCTTGCCGTAGATCTTGCTGACATCGGCGGGATCGTAGCCGATCAGCCCCTCGTAGGAGTTGCCGGCGATCTCTGAGGCGGTGAATTCGAAGATCTCGGCGGGGTCGAGCGAGATGATGTCGTCGATGGCCCAGGCCTGGATCAGGGTGTCGGCAGGCGTCTCCGCCCAGACCGGCGCGGCCGCGAGTAGTGCGAGCGAAGCGGTGCTCGTGGCCAGGAACGTTCGTCTGCTAAGCATGGGACCCTCTCTGTTGCGATTCTTTTCTGTGCCCCGGATGGCGGTGCCTCCGGGCTCGGTGCCCCCGATTAACCGTGTGGTCAAATTCCAAGTCAAGCCCAATCGGCGCCGACGGGGCCTCAGGCCGGCACGCGCCCGGCCGACGCTGCAACCGGACCGGGGAAATGGCAGGCGACGCCGTGCGCGGCGCGCGTCAACTCGGGTCTGCGCTCGGCGCAGACGTCCTCGGCGCGCGCGCAACGGGTGCGGAAGACGCAGCCCGACGGCGGGTTCATCGGCGAGGGAAGATCGCCCTCGAGCGGGATCACGACCTTCGCGCGTTCGGCGGCAGGATCAGGGATCGGCACCGCCGAGAGAAGCGCCTGCGTGTAGGGATGCTGCGGATCGCCATAGAGTGCGCGGCTTTCGGCCAGTTCCATCGTCCGTCCGAGATAGAGCACCATGACCCGGTCGGAGATATGCTTCACCACCGAAAGGTCATGGGCGATGAAGATCATCGCCAGCCCGAGGTCGCGCTGCAGTTCCGAAAGCAGGTTGATCACCTGTGCCTGGATCGACACGTCGAGCGCCGATACCGGCTCGTCGCAGATCAGAAGCTTCGGCTGCACCACGAGCGCGCGGGCGATGCCGATACGCTGCGCCTGGCCGCCGGAAAACTCGTGCGGATAACGGTTGATCTGGTTCGGCAGCAGCCCGACGCGGTCCATCATCGCCTTCACGCGGGACTTGCGCTCGGTCTCCGACAGGTCGCGGAAATGCGTGCGCAGCGGTTCGGCGATGATCTGGCCCACGGTCATGCGCGGATCGAGACTCGCGAGGGGATCCTGGAACACCATCTGGATATCGGCGCGGTAGCGCAGCATGGCGCGGCGGCTGAGCGCAATGAGATCGGCGCCATCCTGCCAGACCGCGCGGCCGGTGGCCGGGACCATCTGCACCAGCGCCCGCGCCAGCGTCGACTTGCCCGAACCGCTCTCGCCGACGATGCCGAGCGTCTCGCCGGGGAAGAGCTCGAAACTCACGCCCGAAACCGCACGCAGAAGTCGCGGCCGGGTCCAGGGCAGATCGCCCGCGCGATGCAGTTCGAATGTGACGCGCAGATCCTCGACCGAAAGCAGGGGCTGGCTCATGCGATCTCCTCCAGCGACCGGTTGCAGGCGCGAAAGCGCCCCGGTGAGAATTCGCTGAGCGGCGCGAGATGGTCGAGACAATCCTCGCCCGCGAACGCGCAGCGCGGCGCGAAGGGGCAGCCCTTCGGGGCCCGTGTCATGTTGGGCGGGCTGCCCGGGATCGCGTCCAGTTCCTCGCCCTCCTGATCGACGCGCGGGATCGCAGCGAGCAGCCCGCGGGTATAGGGATGTGCCGGGCTTTCGAAGAGCGGGTCGGTCGGGGAGGTTTCCATCACCTGCCCGCCGTAGAGCACCAGCACCTCTTCGCAGAACCCCGCGATGACGCCGAGATCGTGGGTGATGAGGACCGTCGCCATGCCGAAATCGCGCTGCAACTCGCCGAGAAGCGTCATGATCTGCGCCTGCACCGTGACATCGAGCGCGGTCGTCGGCTCATCGGCGATGAGCAGGTCGGGGCGGCAGAGCAGCGACATCGCGATCATCACCCTTTGCCGCATTCCGCCGGAGAACTCGTGCGGATAGAGCCGGATGCGGCCCGCGGCATCGGGGATCTTCACGGCGTCGAGCATCCGCACCGCCTCGGCCACCGCCTCGGACTTGCCGATGCCCTTGTGGTGCACCAGCACCTCGGCCATCTGGTCGGAAATCCGCATGTAGGGGTTGAGCGAGGTCATCGGGTCCTGAAAGACCATGGCGATCTTCTGCGCCCGGATCGGGTTGATGACCGCGGGTCGCGCGTTCAGGATCTCGCGGCCGTCGAAGCGGACCGAGCCGGTGGCGCGCCCGTTCTTGGCCAGCAGCCCCATCACCGAGAAGGCGATCTGGCTCTTGCCCGAGCCGCTTTCGCCGACGATGCCGAGCGTCCGCCCGCGGTCGAGCGCAAGGGTGACGCCGTTCACCGCGTTCACCACGCCCTCCTGGGTGTCGAAGGCGACCGAGAGGTCGGTGATCTCGAGCAGCGCCATCTCAGCGGTCCTTGGGATCGAGCGCGTCACGCAGCCCGTCGCCGATGAAGAAGAAGGAAAAGAGCGTCGCCACGAAGAAGGCAAGCGGCCAAAGAAGCTGCCAGGTGGTGCCGTAGTAGATCGTCCGCGCCCCCTCCGAGATGAGCGCGCCGAGCGAGGTCAGCGGCTCCTGCACGCCGAGGCCGAGGAACGAGATGAAGCTTTCGATCAGGATCATCTCGGGCACCAGCAACGTCGCATAGACGGCGACGATGCCGACGAGATTGGGAACGATGTGGCGCAGGATGATGGTGAAGGTGGGCACGCCGGTGGCCTGCGCCGCCTCGACATATTCCTTGTGCTTGAGCGATAGCGTCTGCCCGCGCACGATCCGCGCCATGTTGAGCCAGGACATGAGCCCGATGCCGAAGAAGAGCATGAAGAGCGAGCGGCCGAACATGACCAGAAGCAGGATCACCACGAACATGAAGGGCACCGCCAGGAGGATATCGACCGTGCGCATCAGGATCTGGTCGGTGCGGCCGCCGACATAGCCCGAGACGGCGCCGTAGAGCGTGCCGACGATGACCGCGATGAGCGAGCCGACGATCCCCACCATGAGCGAGATCCGCGTGCCCTGCAGCGTGCGCGAATAGAGGTCGCGGCCGAGATCGTCGGTGCCGAAGTAATGCCCGTTCCCGATCGAGGGCTGGCCCACCTGGGCTGCCTGGCCCATCACGTCGAAATCGATCTCCTCGTTCGACCACTGCGCGAGGCTGTCGCCGAAGAGCGCGAGCAGGGTGATGAGCGCCAGCATCACCAGCCCGCCGACGGCGGCCTTGTTGCGGAAGAACCGCCGTCGCGCGTCGGCCCAGAGCGAGCGGCCCCTGACCTCGCCTTCCGCGAACCGGTCGCCGAGGTTCTTCATCCGTGTGGCGTCGATTACCATGGGGTCAGTACCTGATCTTCGGGTCGATCCAGCCGTAGAGGATATCGACAACGAGGTTGAAGAAGATGGTCAGCGCGCCGACGAGGATGGTGATCCCGAGCATCACCGCATAGTCGCGGTTGAGCGCGCTGTCGACGAAGCTGCGGCCGATGCCGCCGGTCGAGAAGAAGAAGTCGACCACGACCGAGCCGGTGACCATGGCGACGAAGGCCGGGCCCAGATAGGACAGGACCGGCAGCAGCGCGGGCTTCAGCGCGTGGCGCAGGATCACCTTGCGTTCGGGCAGACCCTTGGCGCGGGCGGTGCGGATATGGTTCGAGGTCAGCACCTCGAGCATCGAGGCCCGCGTGAGCCGCGCGATCGAGGCCATGTAGGAGGTCGAAAGCGCGATGACCGGCATCACCATGTATTCCCAGCGCCCGTGTTCCCAGCCGCCGCCTGGCAGCCAGCGGAGCCACCAGGTGAAGGTCAGCAGGAGAAGCGGCGCCATGACGAAGTTGGGCAGCACCTGCGCGCCGATCGAGACCCCGACGGCGAGATAGTCAAGCCAGGTATTGTGCCGGATCGCCGCCGCGATCCCGAGCGAGACGCCGACGAGGATGGCGATCACGAACGAAACCGTGCCGTAGGTCAGCGTCACCGGAAACCCCTGCGCGATGATCTCGTTCACCGTGCGGTCCTTGTAGATGAACGAGGGCCCGAAATCGAAATGCGCGACGATGCCCCAGACATAGGAGAGAAGCTGTCGCCAGAGCGGCTGGTCGAGCCCGTATTTGGCCTCGAGGTTCGCCAGCACCGCCGCCGGCAGCTGGCGTTCCTGCGTGAAGGGGCCGCCCGGGGCCGCATGCATCAGCAGGAACGAGATGATGATGAGCAAGAGAAGCGTCGGCACGGCAACGGCCAGGCGCTTGAGGATGTAGTTGATCATGCGAGGGATCCGCCCGATGAGGGGGCGCGCCCGGGACCGGGCGCGCCCGTCGACCGCTTACTCGGCGACGCGATACATGTCCTTCAGGTACCAGTTCTGCATCAGGTTGTTCAGACCAAGACCGCGCATGTCCGGCTTGATCATCTCGACCTTGGTGTACTGGTAGATCGGCGCCATGGGCATCTCGTCGGCGAGGATCTGTTCGGCCTCGGTATACATCGGATTCGGGTCGGCGGCCGTCTTCGATTCCTTCATCAGCTCGTCATAGCGCTCCGAGCGGAACTTGCCGTTGTTGTGGCCCGAATACGAGGTGAAGAGGTCGAGATAGGTCGAGGCCTCGTTGTAGTCGCCGCACCAGGCATAGCGCGCCACCTCGAAGTCCTGGTTCTGCATCTTGTCGGTGTGAACCTTCCACTCCATGTTGTTGAGCGTGAGGTCGACGCCGATCTTCTTCCAGAACTGCTGCACCGCGATGGCGATCTTCTTGTGGCTCTCCGAGGTGTTGTAGTTCAGCGTCAGCGCCAGCGGATGATCCGGGCCGTAGCCGGCTTCGGTCATCAGCTCGATCGCCTTCGCGTCCCGCTCGTCCTGGGTCCAGTGCGAATAGTCGATATCCGGCATCTTGAAGCCTTCGGTTGCATGGTGTGTCCAGTTGTACGAAGGCCACTGGCCACCCTGCAGGATCTTGTCGACGATCGTGTCGCGGTCGATGGCATAGGACAGCGCCTTGCGCACGCGGACGTCCTTGAGCGCCTCGGGGCCCTTTTCCTTGTCGAGGTTGAACATGTAGATGTAGGAGCACGACTGCGGCACCGAGATCGCCTGGTCGGGATATTCCTCCTTTAGCCGCGGATACTGGCCGGCCGGGATCTGCGTGCGGTCAAGCTCGCCGGCCAGATAGCGCGTGAGCGCGGCGTTCTCGTCGTTGATGGTGAGCGCGGTGACCTTGGTCAGCACGGTGTGCTCGTTGTCCCAGTATTGCGGGTTCGGCACCATCACCAGCTTCTCGCCGAGGATGTGTTCCTTGAGCACATAGGCGCCGTTGCCGACGAGCTTGCCGGGCTCGGTCCACTTGTCGCCGTTTTCCTCGATGACCTTCTGGTTGACCGGGAAGGTCGAGGCGTGGGTCAGCATCTTGGGGAAATAGGGCAGGGGGGCCTCGATCGTCACCTCGAATGTGTGGTCGTCCAGGGCCTTCACGCCGAGATCGTCGACCGGCTTCTTGCCGGCGATGATGTCGGCCGAGTTCTTCACCTGCATCAGTTCCATGTACCAGGCGTATTCCGAAGCCGTCTTCGGATCGGCCAGGCGCTTCCAGGAATAGACGAAGTCGTTCGCCGTCACCGGATCGCCGTTCGACCACTTGGCGTTGTCGCGCAGGTGGAACGTGTAGACCGTCTTGTCGTCGGACAGATCGAAGGAGGTGGCGACGCCAGGCACCAGCGCCCCGACCTGGTCCTCGTTGTAGAGCCCTTCGAAGAGGCCGCGCAGAACCCCCGAGCCTTCGACATCCGTGTTGATTTGCGGATCGAGCGACTTGATCGCGTCGAGCAGCCAGTAGGTGTATTCCTGGTTGGCGGCGAGCGTCTCGCCCGGCTGCAGCGTCGCGGCTGCGGCAGGAAACGCGAGGCCGAGGCCGAGTGCGGTCGTCAGTAGAAGCTTGTGCATGGAGGACCTCCTGTTGGTTGAGGTGCGCCGGGCGTTTCGCCTCGGCGCGTCATGGCAAAGCAGCCTAGTGCGGCTGCCGGCGACGGCAAGACAAATGCGCCGGGACGCCAGCACGACATTGCGTCACATCGCCGGCTCTGGCCAGCACATCGCCGGAATTTCCGCCGATCCGGCGGCGCGCGGCGTCGGGGCGCCCTCGCCCCGCGCGGGCCGAAGCGGCCCCGCCGCCTGCGGCCGGCAGGGGCCGGTGTCGGGAGAGGTCAATGCGCCATCAGCACGGGTAGCTCTGCGTCCTCGAGCATGGAGCGCGTGGTGCCGCCGAGAATCGCCTCGCGGAAGCGCGAATGGCCATAGGCGCCCATGACGATCAGGTCGGCATCGCTCTCGCGGGCGTGGCGCGCGATGACCTCTGCCGCCGTGGGCAGGGTCTTGGCGAGCACCGAGATCTCGGCATGCACGCCGTGGCGTGCCAGAAGCTGCGACAGCCGGCCGCCCGGGTCCGAGCGTTCGGGTCCGTGCGCGGGCGGGTTGACGATGGTGATGTCGACATCTGCCGCCGCCTTCAGGATCGGCAGCGCCGCGCGGATCGCCTGCAACGCCTCGTCGCTCTGATTCCAGGCCACCACGACGCGCTTGCCGAAGCTCTTCGGTTGCGACGCGTCGGGCAGGATCAGCACCGGCGCACGCCCCTCGAAGAGCGCCGCCTCGAGAATCACCTCGGCCGCCGGCGTGCTGCCCGCGCCATATGGCTTCGCCATCACGACGAGGTCCGAGAATCGTGCCAGAACGCCGACCGGCCCGCCGATGGCGCCCACCTGGGCCACCGCGCTTTCGACCGACCAGCGGATATCCTCGCGATCCAGCCTCTCTCTCGCGCTCGTCTCGTAGGCCGCGGCGTCCTCCTTGGCCTGATTGAAGGCCTCCTGGGTCAGGATCGCGGAGGCGCCGGCGTAATAGTAGCCGGTCTGGGTATGATCGATGCCAACGGCGAGGACATCGAGATGCGCATCCTCGCGCCGCGCAAGCTCGATCGCCGCGTCCAGGTGGTTTCCGGCCCCTCCCGGACCGCTGACGAACGTGAGAATCGATTTGAAGGCCATCTGGATCCACTCCTTTCCAGGCATTCCGCGATACCGCACGACTCTGAGCCTTGCGTATTATTACGGCCTTGATGCGGATCAAACGGCAGATCACGGGTATTTGACGCAGATCAAGGTTCTTCGTGCCGGGGTGACGCCACAACCCACCCTGACGGAAACCGCCCGATATCCGAATCGGCCGGCGATACTGGACGAGGGGACACAGCAATGTGGGACTACCTGAAACTTGCCGTGCTGGCGGTCATCGCCGTGCTGGCCGCGATCGCGGCCAACTACGCGCACGATCTGGCCTATATGGTCAACGCGCTGACGGTCATGCTGGCCGCGGCGATCACCTTCATCTGGGTGCTGAGGAACACCGGCAACGACCAGCCGGCCCTCGATCCGCATCCTGAGCGCAGCTACAACGACGGCGTCGTGCGCGCCGGTGTCATCGCGACGACCCTCTGGGGCATCGTGGGCTTTCTCGTCGGCGTCACCATCGCCTTCCAGCTGGCCTTTCCCGAGCTGAACTTCTCGGAGTTCGCGCAGGGTTACATGAACTTCGGCAAGCTCCGCCCGCTGCATACCTCGGCGGTGATCTTCGCCTTCGGCGGCAATGCCCTGATCGCGACATCGTTCTATGTGGTCCAGCGCACCTCGGCGGCGCGGCTCTGGGGCGGAAATCTCGCCTGGTTCGTGTTCTGGGGTTTCCAGCTCGTCATCGTCCTCGCCGCAAGCGGCTACATCCTCGGCGCCACCCAGTCGAAGGAATACGCCGAGCCCGAATGGCTGACCGACTGGTGGCTCACCGTCGTCTGGGTCGCCTATCTGGCGGTCTTTCTCGGGACCATCGTCAAACGGAAAGAGCCGCACATCTACGTGGCGAACTGGTTCTACCTCTCGTTCATCGTCACCATTGCGATGCTGCACGTGGTCAACAACCTTTCGATCCCGGTTTCGATGTTCGGTTCGAAATCGGTGCAGGTCTTCTCGGGCGTGCAGGACGCCATGACGCAGTGGTGGTACGGCCACAACGCGGTGGGCTTCTTCCTGACCGCGGGCTTCCTGGGCATGATGTACTATTTCGTGCCGAAACAGGCAGGGCGGCCGGTCTACAGCTACAAGCTTTCGATCATCCATTTCTGGGCGCTGATCTTCCTCTACATCTGGGCCGGCCCGCACCATCTGCACTACACCGCGCTGCCGGAATGGGCCTCGACCCTCGGGATGGTGTTCTCGATCGTGCTCTGGATGCCGTCCTGGGGCGGCATGATCAACGGCCTGATGACGCTCTCGGGCGCCTGGGACAAGCTCAGGACCGATCCGATCATCCGCATGATGGTGGTCTCGGTGGGCTTCTACGGCATGTCGACCTTCGAAGGCCCGATGATGTCGATCAAGGCCGTCAATTCGCTCTCCCACTACACCGACTGGACGATCGGCCATGTCCATTCCGGCGCGCTCGGCTGGAACGGCATGATCACCTTCGGCGCGCTCTACTTCCTGGTGCCGAAGCTCTGGCACCGCGAGCGGCTCTACTCGCTCAAGCTGGTCAGCTGGCACTTCTGGCTCGCCACCATCGGGATCGTGCTCTACGCCGCTTCGATGTGGGTCACCGGGATCATGGAAGGCCTGATGTGGCGCGAAGTGGACAGCCAGGGCTTCCTCGTGAACGCCTTCGCCGACACGGTCGCGGCCAAGCACCCGATGTATGTCGTGCGCGGTCTCGGCGGCCTGCTCTACCTCACCGGTGGCCTGATCATGGCCTACAACCTCTGGGCAACCGTCGCGAAACAGCCCGCGGTGGCCAGTTCCAACAGCGCCGTCCCGGCCGAATGAGAGGAGCTTTGCACCATGGGAATTCTTGAAAAGCACAAGTTCCTCGAAACCAACGCCACGGCGCTCTTGATCGGGGCCTTCGCGGTGGTGACGATCGGCGGCATCGTCGAGATCGCACCCCTCTTCTACCTTCAGAACACCATCGAGAAGGTGGAAGGGGTGCGGCCCTACACGCCGCTGGAGCTGACCGGGCGCGACATCTATGTGCGCGAGGGCTGCTATGTCTGCCACAGCCAGATGATCCGCCCGATGCGCGATGAGGTCGAACGCTACGGCCACTACTCGCTGGCGGCGGAGTCGATGTACGACCATCCGTTCCAGTGGGGCTCCAAGCGTACGGGGCCGGACCTCGCGCGCGTCGGCGGCCGCTACTCGAACGAATGGCACGTCGACCACCTGACCAACCCGCAGTCGGTGGTGCCGGAATCGGTGATGCCCAAATACGGCTTCCTGGCAAACCGGCTGATCGAGCCGACCTATATCGAGGAGCGTCTGAAGACCGACGCGCTGGTGGGCGTGCCCTACACCTCGGAGATGATCGAGCAGGCCAAGGCCGACTTCGCCGCCCAGGCGAATCCCGACGCAGATACCGCGGGGCTCGAGGAACGCTACGCCAAGGCCAACGTCGCCAACTTCGACGGCCAGCCGGGTATCTCCGAGATGGATGCGCTTGTCGCCTATCTCCAGGTTCTGGGCACGATGGTCGATTTCTCGACCTTCCAGCCCGATCCGGACCGGTAAGGAGAGGGCGATGGAAATCTACACACTCGCGCGGGAGTTCGCCGACAGCTGGGCGCTGCTTGCGCTCGTGCTGGTATTCCTCGGTGTCGTGATCTGGGCCTTCCGGCCCGGGTCCCGCGGGGTGCACCAGAACGCAGCCGGCATTCCGTTTCGCCATGACGACAGGCCCGCGGCAGACAGCGGCCCCTCTCAGGAGGCTTTGAAATGAGCAAGAAACCGAAACAGATGAAGGGCGAGGTCGAGACCACGGGCCATGAGTGGGACGGCATTGCCGAATACAACCATCCGCTTCCCCGCTGGTGGCTCTGGACCCTCTATGCCACGATCATCTGGGCCATCGCCTATACCATCGCCTATCCGGCCTGGCCGCTGATCACCCATGCGACCCGGGGCGTCCTGCACCAGAGCAACCGCGCCGATGTCGCAGCCGAGATCAAGCGCTACGACGAGGCCAACGCCCCGGTCGAGGCCAAGCTGGTGGCGACCGATCTGACCGCGATCGCGGCCAATCCCGATCTCGTCAACTATACCCAGAACGCCGGCGGCGCCGTCTTCCGGACCTGGTGCGCCCAGTGCCACGGCTCGGGTGCGGCTGGGGCCAAGGGCTTTCCCAACCTGAACGACGACGACTGGCTCTGGGGCGGCACGATCGAGGATATCTACACCACGATCAGCCACGGCGTGCGCAACACGACCGACCCCGACGCGCGCTATTCGGAAATGCCGAGGTTCGGCGCCGACGGCCTGCTCGAGCCGGCTCAGATCGACCAGGTGGTGCAGTATGTGCTGCAGATTTCAGGACAGGATCATGACGCCGCACTGGCAAGCGAGGGGGCGACCGTCTTCGCCGACAACTGCACGGCCTGCCACGGCGAAGAAGGCAAGGGCGACCGTTCGGTCGGCGCGCCGAACCTCACGGATGCGATCTGGCTCTACGGCGGCGACGTCAAGAGCCTGACCGAGACCGTCACCAACGCCCGCTTCGGCGTCATGCCGGCCTGGGGCCAGCGGCTCTCTGAATCGGATGTCCGCGCAGTGGCCTCCTGGGTGCACAGCCGCGGTGGCGGCGAATGAGGTCACCGGACCCATCAAGACGGCAGAAGGCCCTTCGCGATGCGGAGGGCCTTTCGATTTGACGGCTGGCGCGGCCGCAATCAGCGGTTGCTGAAGAGGTTCTGCCAGATCCCCGGTGACCGCTTCTCGACCATCCGCTCGCCCGCATGGGGAGCCTCGCGCCCGGCCCGCGCCCGCCGTCCCGGCCCGCCGCTACGGCCATGGCCGGTGTGAATGGGATCCTGCGTGTAGGTCGCAACGCGCATCACGTCGCCGAGAATTTCCAACATGTCCGCCTCCGTTGCTGCGAATTCATGCTTCATTTATCACCAGAATCACGAATACTGCGACTCAGCGATCATTCGAACCTGTAAGTTAAGGTTACATGACGAACTGGCGTTCCCTACCGTCGCTCTCGGCGCTGCGCGCCTTCACGGCTTTCGCCGAGCAGCCTACCCTTGAACGTGCCGGTGCCGCCATCGGCGTGACCCACGCGGCGATATCGCAGCAGATCCGCGGCCTTGAGCGCGAGCTCGGTCTGCGTCTCGCGGAGCGGGCCGGCCGCAGCCTCGTGCCGACCGCCGAGGGGCGGCTGCTTGCCCAGGCGCTGGCCGAAGGCTTTGGCCGCATCGAAGCGGCCATCGCCACCCTGAAGGAAGCCGACGGCTCCCGGCCCCTGCGGGTCAGCACGACGCCCACCTTCGCCGGCAGTTGGCTGGTGCCGCGCCTGCCCGACTTCAATGCCAGCCACCCGGGCATCGCGCTTGCCATCGATGCCACGCCCGACCTCCGGCGCCTGCCCGAGGATGCCGATGTCGCCGTGCGCTACGGGCACGGGGCATGGCATGGCGTCGAGTCGCGCTGCCTCCTGCAGACCCCGATCGTGGTCGTCGCCGCGCCCTCGATCCTGCCGCCCGATCGCGCGCCGGCACTCGAAGCGGCCGAGGGCCTGCCATGGCTCCAGGAGATCGGCACCAATGAAACAAGCGCCCTTTTCGCCTCGCGCGGACTTATGCGGCAAAAGAGCGCGGGCATCACCTCCATGCCCGGCAACCTCGTGCTCGATGCCGCCCGCAACGGGCAGGGTGTGGCGGTCGTGACGCGTGCATTCGTCGAGGCCGACATCGATGCCGGCCGGCTCGTCGTGCTGCACGAGAACCGCGAGCGCGAGGGCTACTTTCTCGTCGTTCCCACAGGCCCGCAGCGCGAGTCCGTCAGGTTTTTTTGCGATTGGGTGCTGCGCCAGGCCGCTGCGATTGATCTAGGTCAAGGCGCCGGCCGCGCCGTTGCGCGACAGTCGGCCCGTCACCGGGTTCATCCTGGTGGATAGCATCGGCGCCCCGTCCTGTTCGCGCGTTTCCTGGGGGCGCCGGTGCTGGAACTCTTCCCCGATCCCGGAGATATTGGTGCCGCAGTGTCACGCGGCGCGGGATTGACCTACATCAAGGCAACTGTGCGAAGGGGAAGAGTAACAGAAGGCGCGAACAGAAATCTCCGGGTCTCCGACATGAATTCCTCAGAATCCCCCGGCGCCCTCTATGCGGCGCGCGAACCGGTCTTTCCTCGGCGCGTCAAGGGTGCGTTCCGCAACCTGAAATGGGCGATCATGATCGTCGCCCTGGGGATCTACTACGTCACGCCCTGGATCCGCTGGGACCGCGGCCCGAACCTGCCCGATCAGGCGGTGCTGGTCGATCTCGCGAACCGCCGGTTCTTCTTCTTCATGATCGAGATCTGGCCGGACGAATTCTACTTCGTCGCCGGCCTGCTGATCATGGCCGGTCTCGGGCTCTTTCTCTTCACCTCGGCGCTTGGCCGCGTCTGGTGCGGCTATGCCTGCCCGCAGACGGTCTGGACCGACCTCTTCATCCTCGTCGAACGCTGGATCGAGGGCGATCGCAACGCACGCGTCCGGCTCTGGCATTCCAGGTGGGACCTTCGCAAGACGCGGCTGCGGCTGACCAAGTGGGTCGTCTGGCTGCTGATCGGCCTGGCGACCGGTGGTGCCTGGGTCTTCTACTTCACCGACGCGCCGGCGCTCGCGCGCGATCTGCTGACCGGGCAGGCGCATCCGATCGCCTATATCACCATGGCGGTTCTCACGCTGACCACCTTCTTCTTCGGCGGCATCGCCCGCGAACAGATCTGCATCTACGCCTGCCCCTGGCCGCGCATCCAGGCGGCAATGATCGACGAGGATACTCTGACCGTCGTCTATCGCGAATGGCGCGGCGAGCCGCGGGGCAAGCTCAAGAAGGGCGAACCGGACCCTGCGCAGGGCGACTGCATCGACTGCATGGCCTGCGTGAACGTCTGCCCCATGGGCATCGACATCCGCGAGGGGCAGCAGATGGAGTGCATCACCTGCGCGCTCTGCATCGACGCCTGCGACGAGGTCATGGACCGGATCGGCAAGCCGCGCGGGCTGATCGGCTACATGGCGCTGAAGGACGAGGCGGCCGAGCGCGCCGGTGGCCATCCGAAGAACGTCTGGAAGCACATCTTCCGCCCGCGCACGCTGCTCTACACCACGCTCTGGGCCGGTGTCGGCATTGCCATGATCGTGGCGCTGTTCGTGCGCTCGCCGATCGAGCTCAACATCACGCCCGAACGCAACCCGCTGTTCGTGACGATGTCCGACGGCTCGATCCGTGATACCTATACGCTCAGGATCCGCAACAAGCAGTCCGAGGACAGGCCGTTCCGCATCTCGATCGAGGCCGCGACCCCACTCGAACTGAAGCTCGAGGGCGTGGAGGGCAACGAGGTGACGGTGATCGCCGACGCGACCAGGACCCAGCGTGTCTACGTGACGGCGCCTCCGGGCAGCCCTGCGGGCGACGCCAACATGACCGAGATCAGGTTCTGGCTCGAGGATCTGACCACCAACGACCGCATCCACACCGATACCGTATTCACCGGCAAGGGGCACTGAGATGAAATCCGAACTCACGGGTCGCAAGGTCTTCCTGATCGCCGCCGGCGCCTTCGGCATCATCATCGGGGTGAACATCGTGATGGCGGTGCAGGCGGTGCGCACCTTCCCGGGGCTCGAGGTGGCGAATTCCTACGTTGCTTCGCAGACCTTCGATGCCGAGCGGACGGCCCAGGAGGCACTTGGCTGGACGCTCGATCAGCACTACGACAAGGGCGAGCTCGTGCTCTCCTTCCGCGACCGCGACGGTCTGCCGGTCAAGCTGCGCAGCATCGAGGGAACCATCGGCCGCCCGACCGAGGCCCGCGAAGACATCGCTGCCGCCTTCGAATGGCGCGACGGCGACTATGTCGCGCCGGCGGCGCTCTTGCCCGGCAGGTGGATGGTCCTGCTGACCGCCCATGCCCTTGATGGCACCCGCTACCATCAACGGCTCGATCTCTTCGTGACCGGCTAGGGAAGGGATGATGTCGGCGCCCTCGATCTCCGCCTGTCCCGCCTGCGTCGCCGCGCCCGCGGCCGAGCGCCTGGCGGAACGCGCCGCGGCGATGCGGGAAGAGGGGATCGTGCTGTCGCTGCCGACGATCCACTGCGCGGTCTGCATCGGCGATGTCGAGCGCACCCTCTCGGCGACCCCCGGCGTTCGCTCCGCCCGCGTGAACCTGACGCTGAAGCGTGTCTCGGTCGTCGCCGATCCCGGCGTCAGCGCGGCGGCGCTGAGCCAGCGGCTCGAGGCGATCGGCTACCCCGCGCATGAGCTCGATCCGGGCCTTCTTTCGGTGACCGAAACCGACCGGCGCGGCCGCGATCTGCTGATGCGGCTCGGCGTCGCCGGCTTTGCGATGATGAACATCATGCTGTTGTCCGTGGCGGTCTGGTCGGGCGCCGAGGCGGCGACGCGCGACCTCTTCCACTGGATTTCGGCCGCCATCGCCCTGCCGACGCTTGCCTTCGCGGGCAAGCCCTTCTTCGCCTCCGCCTGGGCCGCGCTCAGGGCCCGCCGTCTTGGCATGGATGTGCCGATTTCGCTGGCGCTGGTCCTCGCTTCGGCGGTCTCGCTCTTCGAAACGTTCGAGGGCGGCGAGCATGCCTATTTCGATGCTGCCGTCTCGCTCTGCTTCTTCCTGCTGGCCGGGCGCTACCTCGATTTCCGCAGCCGTGCCGCCGCGCGCTCCGCGGCCGAGGAACTGGCCGCGCTCGAAGTGCCGCGCGCCACGCGCCTCGCCGGCGGCGTCGAGACCGTGGTGCCGATCGCCGAGCTTGCGGTTGGCGATCTCGTCCGCGTCCGCCCTGGCGGGCGGATGCCGGTCGATGGCGTGGTGACCGGGGGCACGTCCGAGATCGACCGCTCGCTTCTGACCGGTGAGACGCTGCCGGTCTGGGCCGGTGAAGGCAGTGTGGTGAGCGCCGGCGAGGTGAACCTCACCGGTCCGCTCACGCTGCGCGTGACGGCGGCGGGGCGCGACAGCTCGTTGCACCGCATGGCCGATCTTGTCGCCGTGGCCGAAAGCGCCCGCACCCGCTACACCTCGCTTGCCGACCGCATGGCGCGCCTCTACGCGCCGAGCGTGCACATCCTCTCCCTCCTCGCCTTCGCGGGCTGGTTCTGGCTCACGCGCGACCTGCGCCATTCGGTGAACGTGGCGGCCACGGTGCTGATCATCACCTGCCCCTGCGCGCTGGCGCTGGCGGTGCCGGCGGTGGTGACATCGGCCTCGGGTCGGCTTTTTCGCAAAGGCCTGCTGATCAAGGACGGAACGGCGCTCGAGCGACTGGCCGAAGCCGATACGGTTGTCTTCGACAAGACCGGCACGCTCACGCTCGGCGCCCCGGAGCCGGTCGCGCTCGAGGCCCTGCCGCGCGGCGACCTTGCCGTCGCCGCGGCCCTTGCCGAAGGGTCGTCGCATCCGCTGTCGCGCGCGCTCGCGGTTGCCCTTTCCGCGCTCCGCGTCGCGCCCGCCGCGCTCGACGAACTGCACGAAGTCCCGGGCTACGGCATCGAGGGCGTCTTCCGCGGCGTCCGGGTGCGGCTCGGCCGCGGCGCATGGGTGGGCGCCAACCATGCCTCCGACGTGACCGCCACCTGGCTCGGGATCGGCGATGCCGCCCCGCGCGAGATCCGCTTCGCCGATGCTCCGCGCCCCGGCGCCGCCGCGGCCGTCGATGCGCTGAAGGCGCGCGGCTTCCGCGTCATCCTGCTTTCTGGCGATACCGAGACCCCGGTCGCCCGGCTTGCCGCGACGCTCGGGATCGACGACTGGCAGGCCGGCCAGCGCCCCGAGGAAAAGGCCGCCCGCATCGCCGCGCTCACGCAGGAGGGGGCGCGCGTGCTCATGGTCGGCGACGGGCTGAACGATACCGCCGCCCTTGCGGCCGCCCATGTCTCGATCTCCCCCGCCTCGGCACTCGATGCCGCGCGCTCGGCCTCCGATATCGTCCTTCTCGGGCAGGACATGGCGCCCTTGCCGGATGCACTGCGCGTGGCACGGCTGGCGCGCCGCCGGATCAAGGAGAACTTCGCGCTCTCGCTCGGCTACAACCTCGTCGCCGTTCCCGTGGCGCTTCTTGGCCTTGCGACGCCGCTCATCGCCGCGCTGGCGATGTCGGCCTCGTCGATCACGGTTTCGCTGAACGCGCTCAGGCTCAGATAGGACCCGGCGCGATGGTGATCCTCGTCTACCTTATCCCGATCTCGCTGTTTCTCGGCGGCGTCGGACTCGTGGCCTTCCTCTGGGCACTCGGGAACCGTCAGTTCGAGGATCCCGAGGGCGACAGCCAGCGCATTCTCGCGGACGACTGGGACGACCGGCCGAAACCCTGAAGGCCCGCCGGCCCGCGATCAAGGGCCGACGACCTGGCACTCCGTCTGGCGCGCGGCAAGCCTGCGGCAGGCCAGTTCCGCCATTTCCTTCGTCATGCCGACGAAATTGGCGTCGTAACCCGACGCGCGCGGCACCACCTTGCGCAGCGCCTCGTCGAGCGTGTTCATCTCGATGAGGGCGGTCTGCAGAAGCTGGCGTTCGGCATCGTAGCGCGTATTGAAGCGGCCGACGTTGATCGCCCAGCCGCGGCCTCCGGACGTCGAGGCCCGAGTCACGACCTCGAGAGCCTGCGGCGCGGCGGGCGGCGGCGCTGCCGAGGCCAGCACGATCTCCTCGGTCTCCTCGGTCTCCTCGGCCGCATCGGCCACGGCCGGCTCGGCAACCGTGAGCAGCTTCGGATTGCTGTCGGCTTCGGCCACCAGCACCGCCTCCTCGCTGCCGGGCAGGGTCCGGTTCGGCGCCGCCAGCGGCACGACCGAGCTTGCCGGCGCGATCGCGGTGACCTGAACGAGCGCGCCCGCGTCCGCGGCCGCATCCGCGCCGTCCCCGAGGGCGGCGAGCGCCGCGACGGTCTCGGGCTGCGGCGCGGTGGTCTGCCGGAATGCCGCGCCGCCGGCGTCAGATGCCGCATCGGCAACCGTCTCGACCGCCGGCAACGGGGCCGCATCGGACGCGCCGAGGCTGGTGTCCGGCCCGCTGTCGTCGGCGGCGAGCGCGGACGGATCCTCGGGCTCTTCGGTCGTGTCCTCGGCGACAGCGGGTTCGGCCTGCGCCTCGGCCAGAACGGCATCGATCGTGTCCTGCATCGCCACCAGCATCTCTTGCGGCAGGGCCGTGTCCGGCTCCGTGCCGCCATCGCGGTGGCGCGGCCGCGGGCTTGTCGCCACGGCGACGTTCAGCCGGATCGTCTTGCCGGCCGGCAACTGCCGGCTGCCGGCGACGGCAGTGGCGACCACGCGCGCGACCTCGTCGTCAAAATCGCCGGGCTGGTCCTTGTAGACCGGGCGCCCGGGCTTTTGCACCACCGCATGCGACGGCGCCTTGGAGAAGCCGAGGTCGAGCAGATCGGCCATGCGCTCGTTCCGCCAGGCCGTCGACTTGCCGCCGAGGATGGTGGCGATGATCCGTTCCTCGCCGCGCTGTGCCGAGGCGGTCAGGTTGAACCCCGCGGCCGAGGTATAGCCGGTCTTGATCCCGTCGGCGCCCCGGTAGGACCCGAGGAACCGCCGGTTGGTCGAGGCGACCTTGGCCACGCCCGCATCCGCCGTCGTGCGCGAGAAGAGCCCGTAATACTCGGGAAAATCGTAGAACAGGTGCCGACCCAGCGTGGTCATGTCGCGCGCGGTGGAGCGGTGGCCGGACGCGGTCAGGCCGTTGGCGTTGACGAAGGTCGTCTTTGTCATGCCGAGCGCCTTTGCCGTGCGATTCATGCGCTTGGCGAAGGCGGGCTCGGACCCCTCGATCGCCTCGCCGATCGCGGTGGCCGCGTCATTGGCCGACTTGATGGCCGCGGCTCGGATCAGGTAGCGAAGCGCGATCGTCTGCCCCGCCTTCAGCCCCAGATGCGACGGCGGCTGTGCGGCGGCATGCTTGGAGATCGTGACCTTGCTGTCGAGCGAGATCTCGCCACGCTCGATCGCCTCGAAGGCGATGTAGAGCGTCATCATCTTGGTCAGAGAGGCCGGGTAGAGCCGGGTATCGGCGTTTTCCTGGTGCAGCACCTCGCCGGTGCGCGCGTCGATGACGAAATCCGCATAGGGTGCCGCCATGGCGACAAGCGCCGAAAGCAGCCACAGCATCGCTGCCGCCAACATCATGCGGAAGTGCGTGGCGCACTGCCCCGGACAAGCGAACACCTGTCTCACGTCTGACCTGCCTCTCGCCCCGATCTGCGTCGGAGTTTGTTTCGGCGGACCCTAACACAGCCGCGCCAGCGAGAAAACCTCCTAGATTCAAGGTTTTTGCGTCCGTTTCTCAGATGGTGCGGAACTTCGCCCATCGCGCGGAACAAGATGTAGCGGGCCAGGCGCGAGGGACCACAAGATGGCGCGGCCTCAGGAGAGCGAGGCGACGAGCGGCGCCAGCGCGCCAAGATCGTCGATGGCGCGGAACCGCGAATGCCGGTCTGGAAGATCGGCCTCTTCGACGGCCCAGGTCAGCTCGTGCGGCACATGAACGCCCCAGCCGCCGATGGCCAGAACCGGCACCACGTCGGAGCGCAGCGAATTGCCCACCATGAGCGCGGCCTCCGCCGCGTGGCCGTGGCGGGCGAAGATCTCGGCATAGACCGCCGGCGTCTTGTCCGAGACGATCTCGACCCCGTCGAAGAGATCGCCGAGCCCCGATTGCGCGAGCTTGCGTTCCTGATCGAGAAGATCGCCCTTGGTGATGAGCAGGATCGCATGGTCGCCCGCCAGCGCCTCGATCGCTTCGCGTGCCTGCGGAAGAAGCTCGATCGGATGGTCCAGCATCTCCTGCCCTGCGGCGAGGATCTCGCCGATCACCCGTGCCGGCACCCGGGCTTCGGTCACCTCGATCGCGGTCTCGATCATCGAAAGCGTGAACCCTTTCACGCCAAATCCGTAGCGCCCGAGATTGCGCCGTTCCGCGGCAAGCAGCGCCTCGTGCAGATGCTCCGCCTCTGCATGATCGCCCAGAAGGCGCGTGAAACGGTCCTGCGTCAGGCGAAAGAAGCGTTCGTTGTGCCAGAGCGTGTCGTCGGCATCGAAGGCGACGATGGTCGGGGCGTTCATGGTGCGGCTCCCTTCGCAGACCGGGGCGCCATCACGAAGCTGCCCCGCAGCCGCCCTGCAGGCGGCCCGCAGTCGGCTCGCAGTCGGCCCGCAGTCAGTTCGCAGTCGGCCCGGGCGGCCTTTTTCTTGGCGACTTTGTGCACTATATTCAAGAGCCAAAGCCCGGCAAGCGAATCCCGAGGAGATGGCCTTGGCCCCGCGCCACTTCATTCAGTCGAGCCAGGACGACGGCACGGGCCACGGACCCGAGACGTCGGTCGTCACCAAGACGCGCCCCAAGCTTCAGCGCCCGCCGCTTTACAAGATCCTGATCCTGAACGACGATTACACTCCGATGGAGTTCGTCGTCCATGTGCTGGAGCGCTTCTTCGGCCTCAGCCGCACGCAGGCTTTCGAGATCATGCTGACCGTGCACAAGAAGGGTCTCGCGGTGGTCGGCGTCTTCTCATTCGAGGTCGCCGAGACCAAGGTCGCGCAGGTGATGGACTTCGCCCGCCGCCATCAGCACCCGCTGCAGTGCACGATGGAAAAGGAATAGGGCGGTGCGCCCGGACCGATGACATCGGCACGACTGTCTCTTGCCCTTGCCGGACCCGGCGCGCTGCCGCGCGAGGGCGGCATCCTCGTGCTGGGCCCGCAGGATCCGGCGGGCCTCGAGCCCCTCCCACGCGACCGCAGCTGCGTGGTGCAGGGCTTTCGTCCCCTTCATGACGCGCTGGCGGCGGCGGGCTGGCAGGTGCTGCCCGAACTGCCGCCGATCGGCGCCGTCCGGGCCGGCGATCTTGCCGCCGCAGTGATTTTCCTGCCGCGTTCGCGCGCCGCCGCTCGGGCGCTCGTCGCCGCCGCGGCCACCCGCCTGCCGGCTGGCGCGCCGGTCTGGATCGACGGTCAGAAGTCCGACGGCATCGATGCCATGCTGCGCGAGCTCCGCGCCCGCGCCACCGTCAGCGAGGCCCTGTCCAAGGCGCATGGCAAGATCTTCCGGCTCGACCTGCTGGCGGCGGACGCCTTCGCCGACTGGGCCGCGGCATGGATGAAGCCGGCGCCGGGCTTCGTGACCCTGCCCGGCGTCTTTTCGGCCGAGAAGGTGGACCGCGGCTCGGCGCTGCTTGCGGCGGCCCTCCCGGCGCTTTCGGGCCGCGTGGCCGATCTCGGTGCCGGCTGGGGCTGGCTTTCGGCGCAGATGCTGGGCCACTCCGGGGTCACGGAACTCCATCTGGTCGAAGCCGACCACGCGGCGCTCGAGGCAGCGCGGGCGAACCTCCGCGATCCGCGCGCCCGGTTCCACTGGGCCGATGCCACCCGCTTCCACGCCGCCGGCCGGTTCGACGCGATCGTCATGAACCCGCCCTTTCATGTTGCCCGCGCGGCCGAACCCGATCTCGGTCAGGGCTTCATCCGCGCCGCCGCGAGGCTGCTTTCGCCTGCGGGGCGCCTCTTCATGGTGGCCAACCGGCACCTTCCCTACGAAGCCGTGCTGGCCGAGGCCTTTCGCGAGCAGGGCGAGATCGGCGGCGATGGAAGCTTCAAGCTTTTCGCCGCCCGTCACCCGCGGGGGCCGGGTCGCGCGCGCCGCTGAGATCGACTAATCTGCGGCCGAGAATCAGGAACGGAGCCCCTATGTCCCTGTCCATATCCGGCAAGACCGCAATCGTCACCGGAGCGGCACGCGGTGTGGGGCTCGCGGTCGCGCGCCACCTCGTCGATCGCGGTGCGCGGGTGATGTTCGCTGATGGCGACGAGGCGCGGCTGGCAAGCGAGATCGGCGCCGAGGCGGCCGAAGAGGGCCCCGTCCGCGCCTTCGCCGGCGACCTGACGCAGAAGCTCACCATGGCCAATCTGCTCTCCGCCACGATCGACGCCTTCGACCGCATCGACATCGTCGTGAACGCCGCACGCGGGTTCGCACTCTCGGATCCGCTGAACCCCGACGACCCGTCGCTCGAACAGATGCTCTCGCAGAACCTCGCGGCCTCGCTGCGCTTTAGCCAGCTGGCGGCGCGCCGGATGATCGCCCAGGCCGAGGCCGAGGGCCAGATCGAGGGCGAGGTGGGCGCCATCGTCAACATCTCGCCTCTGGCGTCGCGGCGGACCCAGCCCGAGCTGCTCGCCTATTCCATTGCCGGCGCCGCGCTCGAACAGGCGACGCGCAGCCTCGCGGTCGCCCTCGCGCCACACCGGATCCGCGTCAACGGCATCGCCATCGCCAGCGTCATGACCGCGAGCCTTCAGGCGAGCCTCAAGGACAACCCCGACTGGCATGACCTGGTCACCGGAGCGACGCCGCTTGGCCGCATCGCGGCGCCCGGAGAACTGACCGAGGCGGTCCAGTTCCTCGCCTCGGACGCGGCGAGCTTCATGACCGGCCAGATCCTGACCATCGATGGCGGCCGCGGCCTTGTCGACGCGGTGCCGGTGCCGGCCTTCTAGCCGCCGACGCCCGGCTCTTCGGGGTATTGCGCCCTGCAGGCCCTCACCGCTGCCTCCGCCTGACGGACCAGCGCCGTCCGGCGCGCCTTCAGTGCGGCGAGCTTGCGCGCCTCGGCGGCGGGGTCGATGGCGACGGGGCGGCGCACGGTGTCGGTGTAGGGCTCCCAGCACATCGGCCGCGGCGTGGCGCGCCCTGGTGCCGCAATCGGCACCGTGTCGCAGACCGTCCAGGCCCAGCGGACCACCTCGTCGGTCCGGTATCCGTAGCCGCGCGCGATCGTCGCCTCGGTTTCGGCAATGAGCCGGTCGACGGTGCCAAGTTCGCGTGTCGCACCGCGGATGCACTGCTCCTGCGGCGTTCCGCAGGCCGCGAGCGCCACCACGGTGGCAAGGGTGAGGCTGCCCCGGAGCCCAGTCATCGCCTATCCCCCCACCGCCTTGGGTTCCGGCGCGCAGGCCGCACTCTTGGCGCTGATCGCCGAGAGAAGTGCTGCGCGCCGCGCCTCGAGCGCGGCCAGCTTGCGTTCCTCGGCCGCAGTGTCGAGCGCGACCGGCCGCTTGCGCCCGTTCGGATTGGTGCAGAAGCTGACCCCGACATCCGTGCCGAGCGTGCCGAGGCAGACATCGACGCTTGCGGCCGACGCCGTGCTTTCGATCGTGTAGCCGCGCTGCAGGTTGGTGCGGCTCTCTTCCATCAGCGCCTCTATCGTCGCCAGATCCTTGCGCTCTTCGCGCGCACAGTCGGGCGGATTGCCGGAACAGGCCGCAAGGCCGGCAAGACTGATCAGCAGAGAGAT
Organism: Albidovulum sp.; assembly: GCA_020637635.1. GTDB lineage: Bacteria > Pseudomonadota > Alphaproteobacteria > Rhodobacterales > Rhodobacteraceae > Albidovulum. The sequence continues at coordinate 85,422 of JACKKB010000002.1, read as the reverse complement.
ACGTGGGGTGGCCATGAGAGAGTCCCATTGGGGTTCGCCACCAGATTACCGTGCCGGCGCTTGCGGAGGCAATTGATCTTCTCGGGCCGGGTCGGGCCGGGCCGGGCAGGCGCAGGCCGGGCAGGCGCGGGGCGCGCGGCCAGAAGGGGGTGTGCCCGGGCTGGCAGGCCGATAGCGAACCTGCTAGGCAGATGCCGCGCAGAATGACGGGGATGCGATGAGCGGAATGGAAGGCGGCAAGGCCCGCGCAGCGGCATGGTTCCGCGCGTTGCGCGACGACATCGTCGAGGCCTTCGAGGCCGCCGAGGACGCCCACGTCGTGGGTCCGGGCGCCGATCTCGCCCCCGGCAGGTTCGAGTTGAGCGAGACCAGGCGCGCCTCGGACGACGGCAGCGATGCCGGCGGCGGCCTGATGAGCGTGATGCGCGGCGGCCGCCTCTTCGAGAAGGTCGGCGTGAATGTCTCGACCGTCCATGGCCGGCTTGACGCCCCGGCGCAGGCGGCGATGGCGGCGCGCGGCGTGCCGGGAATGGCCGAGGATCCCCGCTTCTGGGCCTCGGGCATCAGCCTCGTGGCGCATATGCGCAATCCCCATTGCCCGTCGGTTCACATGAACACCCGCATGTTCTGGACACCGCACGCCTGGTGGTTCGGGGGCGGCACCGACCTGAACCCCGCGATAGAATACGCGGCCGATACCGAGGCGTTCCACGCGGTCCTGCGATCCGCCTGCGCCCCGCACGGCGCCGATTACTACGACCGTTTCAAGGCCTGGGCCGACAGGTATTTCTTCGTCCCCCACCGCGGCCGCGCCCGCGGTGTCGGCGGCATCTTCTATGATGACCTGAACACCGGCGACTGGGACGCGGATTTCGCGTTCACCCAGTCCGTGGGCCGCGCCTTCCTGCCGGCCTTCCTGCCGCTCGTCGAGCGCCGACGCACCACCGGCTGGAACGAGGCAGATCGCGATGTGCAGCTCGTCCACCGCGGTCTCTACGCCGAATACAATCTCGTCTACGACCGCGGCACGAAGTTCGGCCTTTCGACCGGCCACGATGCGAACGCGGTGCTGATGAGCCTGCCGCCGATCGCCAAATGGCCCTGAGGGCGCGATGATGGGGGCGGTTGCGGCCCTCCGTCGGAACTCGTCCCGCGCGTCATCGCCGCGAGGCTGATCGAGCTCGCGTCCGGACCGAGCAAGGCCTCGCCCGCCATCGCCGCCGCGACCTCGCCCGGCCTTGGTCAGGCGCAGCGCCGGGCCGGTGTCCTCCATCCGCTCCGGCTTGCCCGGGACGGCTGGCGCGAGCCGGGCGCTGCGGCCGGGACGGTCCTGGTCGGCGCCCGCGTCGGCCTCTGCCTCCGCCGTGGCCTCGTCACCAACATCCTGAACCGCAAGGCCGCCGTCTCCCACATCGCGGCGCTGGCGAGCTTTGCCGGTCCCGGACGCGCGATTCCGCTCCGGACCCCGGAGCCGCGCGGAGCCTGTGCCGCCGTCGCGACCGCCATCCACGCCTGAATCGCCCCACCGGCCGGCAACGCCCGTGCGCTGCTCACCGCTCCGGCAGCGAGCCGCATCGTCCGCCGCCCGCGGTCGCGCGCCCTAGCGGCTGTCGCGCCCTGGTTCGCCCGGGCGACCGATACGCCTGCCGAGGCGCCGCATTGCCCGTCGCGCCCGACCGGTCTAAGAGAACGCCAGACCAGATGGAGAGCGATCCGATGATCCCTGCCGAGTGCCGCACGATGGCCGATGTGCGTTCCGAGATCGACCGCGTCGACGCCGCTCTCGTAGAGCTACTGGCCGAACGCACGGGCTATATCGACCGCGCCGCCGAGCTGAAACCGGCGTTGGGCCTGCCGGCGCGGATCGACGCGCGCGTCGAGGATGTGGTCTCGCGCGTGCGGGCATTGGCGATCGCCGCGGGCGGCCCCGACCCCGATCTTGTGGAGGCGCTCTGGCGCCGCCTGATCGATTGGTCGATCGCGCGCGAGGAACGCAAGCTCGGCCCGTCCTGAGCGCAACCGGAGAGATGGACATGACACGGCCGAAGCTCGTTTTGACCAGGCGCTGGCCCGAGGCCATCGAGCGCCGCCTCGAGGCGGAATTCGAAACGATCCTCAACCCCGACGACAGGCCGCTCGGGCCGGACGGACTTCGCTCCGCGCTGGAAACCTGCGACGGCCTCCTCGCCACCGTCACCGACCGGCTCGGGCCCGAGGTCTTCGCCGGACTCACCCCGCGCGCGCGACTCATCGCCAACTACGGCGTCGGCGTCAGCCATATCGATTGCGATGCCGCTCGGGCGCTCGGCATTGCCGTCACCAACACACCCGACGTGCTGTCGGACTGCACCGCCGATCTTGCGATGACGCTCCTGCTCATAACCGCGCGGCGGGTGCGCGAGGGCGAGGCCGAACTGCGCGCCGGGCTCTGGACCGGCTGGCGTCCGACGCATCTCGTCGGCACCAAGGTCGCGGGCGCGACGATCGGCATCGTCGGTTTCGGCCGCATCGGCCAGGCGATGGCCGCCCGGGCGCGCTTCGGTTTCGGCATGGAGATCCTCGTCTACAACCGGTCCGCTGTGCCGGCCGGGATCCTGGCCCGATTCGGCGCGCGCCAGGTCGGCGGGCTCGGCGCGCTTATGGGCGCGGCCGATTTCGTCTCGCTCCATTGTCCCGGCGGGGCGGCGAACCGGCACCTGATCGGGGCGGAGATGCTGGCGGCGATGCGACCCGGCGCCTTCCTGATCAACACCGCGCGGGGCGAGGTGGTGGACGAGGCGGCGCTGGCGGCGGCACTGGCCGCCGGTCGCATCGCCGGTGCCGGGCTCGACGTCTACGAACACGAGCCCCGGGTGCCGGCGGCGCTTCTTGCGGCGCCGAACCTGGTCCTGCTGCCGCATCTCGGCTCGGCGACCGCCGCCACGCGCGAGGCGATGGGCGCCCGCGTTCTGGACAATGTCAGCGCCTTCTTCGCCGGCGCGCCGGCGCCCGACCGGGTCGTCTGAGGTCAGGGCACCTCAGCCGGCGCGCCGCCGCCGCCGCCGATGCTGCGCGAAACCGCGAGGGCGGCGCCCTGCACCAGTTGCCCGATCCTGTCGAGCTCGGCGACCGGCATGCGGTGGGTCGGGCCCGACACCGATATGCCGGCGATCGCGGTTCCGAAGACGTTCACGATCGGCGCCGCGACGCAGCGCATGCCGATCGCCTTTTCCTCGTCGTCGATCGCGTAGCCGCGCGCGCGGTCCCGGCGCAGCGCTTCGGTCAGGGCGGCCGGATCGGTGATCGTCTTGTCGGTGAACCGGGCGAGCCTGCGACCCCGCAGGAACTGCGCCAGCGCGGCTTCGCCATAGGTCCCGAGAAGCGCCTTGCCGATCCCGGAGGCATGCATCGGAGAGACGGTGCCGGGGGGGAAGAAGGCGCGGATCGTCTCGGCCGCCTCGGCCTGGCTGACGAAGAGGACCTCGCCGTCGCGCTCGATCCCGAGGTTCGAGGTCTCTCCGGTGGCGCGCATGAGTTGCCGCAGCGCCGGCTGGCTGCGCTCGATCACGTTGGCGCGGCGCAGGAAGGCCGAGCCGAGCCGGAAGGCGCCGGCGCCGACGAACCAGGCCTGGGTCGGGGGGTCGACCTCGGCCATGCCATGCGCCTCGAGCGTACCGAGAACGCGGTAGATCGTCGCCGGTGACTGGCCGAGTTGCCGCGCGAGCTCGCTGAGCGTGAGGCCATTGGCGCCGGCGAGCGCCTCGAGCACGCTGAACGCCCGGTCAAGCGCCTGGATCGTCGATCCCGCCGCCGCGCCGCCGAAGCTTCGCGGCCGACCCTTTCGTGCTGTCTCCCGCACCATCCGATTCCCCCGCTGACTGCGTGACCCCGTACGAATGAAAACGCATCTCAACAATAGAAAAATGCAAGATACTGGTTTATATGCATAAACTAGGTTATTCGTGACAATGAAATCATTTTTCAAAAAAATTTACAAGTGCTGGCGACTCACCTAATGTGGTTTCAACGCACAAGGAGACGCGCCATGAGCCAGCAGAATCCCGTCTTCATTCCGGGGCCCACCAACATCCCCGAGGCGATCCGAAAGGCGGTCGACATGCCCACGATCGATCACCGGTCGCCGGCCTTCGGGCAGATGCTTCATCCCGCGATCGCCAATGTCCGCAAGGTGCTCAAGTCCGAGGCGGCCGAGGTCTTTCTCTTTCCCTCGACCGGAACCGGCGGTTGGGAAACCGCGATCACCAATACGCTCTCGCCCGGGGACAAGGTGCTTGCCGCGCGCAACGGCATGTTCAGCCATCGCTGGATCGACATGTGCCAGCGCCACGGGCTCAAGGTCGAGGTGGTTCAGGCGCGCTGGGGTGCGGGTATCCCGGCGGATCGCTTCGAGGAGATCCTGACGGCCGATCGCGGCCACGAGATCAAGGTCGTTCTGGCCACGCATAACGAGACCGCGACCGGCGTGCGCTCGGATATCGCCGCGGTGCGCCGCGCGCTCGACGCGGCCGGACATCCCGCGCTGCTGTTCGTCGATGGCGTCTCGTCGATCGGGTCGATGGACTTCCGCATGGACGACTGGGGCGTCGACATCGCCGTGACCGGCAGCCAGAAGGGCTTCATGCTTCCCGCGGGCCTTGCCATCGTCGCATTCTCGGCCAAGGCGAAGGCCGCGGGCGAGACCGCGACCCTGCCGCGCACCTTCTTCGACATCCGCGACATGGAGCGGACCTACGCCGCGAACGGCTATCCCTATACGCCGGCGGTCGGGCTCATCAACGGTCTCAAGTTCTCCTCCGACATGCTCCTGGCCGAAGGGCTGGAGAATGTCTTCGCACGTCACCACCGGATCGCCGAAGGCGTGCGGCGCGCCGTCGCCGCCTGGGGGCTGCGGCTCTGCGCCGAATCGCCGGATCTCTGCTCGGACACGGTGAGCGCGATCCTTGCGCCCGAGGGTTTCAACGCCACCGAGATCGTCAACCGCGCCGCCGCCGCCTATGGCGTGGCCTTCGGCACCGGCCTTGGCGAAGTTGCGGGCAAGGTCTTCCGTATCGGCCATCTCGGCAGCCTGACCGATGTGATGGCGCTTTCGGGGATCGCGACGGCAGAGATGGTCATGGTCGACCTCGGACTGCCGATCCGTCTCGGGTCGGGCGTCGCCGCCGCGCAGGACTTCTACCGCCACGGCGCTCCGGCGAAACGGGCCGCCGCGTGAAGGAGGCCGCCATGCAGATCCCGACCTATCAGGACATGCTTGATGCGCACGATCGCATCAGGCCGCACATCCGCCGCACGCCGATCCGGACCTCGGACTATCTGAACGAGCTGACCGGGGCTGAGCTCTTCTTCAAATGCGAGAACTTCCAGGAACCCGGCGCCTTCAAGGTCCGGGGTGCAACGAACGCGGTCTTCGGGCTGACGGACGCGCAGGCGAAGGCCGGGGTGGCCACCCATTCGAGCGGCAACCACGCCTCCTGCCTGAGCTACGCGGCGATGCTGCGGGGCATTCCCTGCAACGTGGTCATGCCGCGCACCGCGCCGCAGGCCAAGAAGGATACCGTGCGCCGCTATGGCGGCAAGATCACCGAATGCGAACCCTCGACCTCGTCCCGCGAGGCGACATTCGCCAGGGTGCAGGCCGAGACCGGGGGCGATTTCGTCCATCCCTACAACGATCCCCGGGTGATCGCGGGGCAGGGGACGTGCTCGAAGGAACTGGTCGAGGATACTGACGGGCTCGATTTCGTCGTCGCCCCGATCGGCGGCGGCGGCATGATCTCGGGCACCTGCCTGACGCTCTCGACGCTGGCGCCGGAGACGAAGGTGATCGCGGCCGAACCGGAACAGGCCGATGACGCCTATCGCAGCTTCAAGGCCGGGCATATCATCGCCGACGATGCGCCCAAGACCGTCGCCGACGGTCTTCTGGTGCCGCTGAAGGACCTGACCTGGCACTTCGTGAAGAACCATGTCAGCGACATCTTCACCGCCTCCGACGCCGAGATCGTCGAGGCGATGAAGCTCACCTGGAAGCATCTGCGCGTGGTGATGGAGCCATCTTCGGCCGTGCCGCTTGCAACCATTCTGAAGAACAAGGCCTATTTCAAAGGCAAGCGCGTCGGGGTGATCATCACCGGCGGCAATGTCGATCTGGACAAGCTCCCCTGGATGCAGGGGTAAGGAGGCAAGATGAACGCTCAGGACGGCTACGCGAATTTCGAGGTCGGCTATGACATCCCGGCCAAGCCCGGCATGGATGCCGCCGATATCCAGACCCCCTGCCTGATCCTCGATCTGGATGCGCTGGAGCGCAACGTGAAGAAGATGGGCGACTATGCGAAGGCCCATGGCATGCGCCACCGCAGCCATGGCAAGATGCACAAGTCGGTCGACGTGCAGAAGCTGCAGGAAAGCCTCGGCGGCGCTGTCGGTGTCTGTTGCCAGAAGGTCAGCGAGGCCGAGGTCTTCGTGCGCGGCGGCATCAAGGACGTGCTGGTCTCGAACCAGGTGCGCGACCCGGCCAAGATCGACCGGCTGGCGCGGCTGCCGAAGCTCGGGAGCCGGATCATCGTCTGCGTCGACGATGTGGAGAACGTGGCCGAGCTTTCGGCGGCGGCCGAGAAGCACGGGACAACGCTGGAGGTTCTGGTCGAGATCGACTGCGGCGCGGGGCGCTGCGGGGTGACCACGAGCCAGGACGTGGTGGCCATCGCCCGGGCGGTCGAAGCGGCTCCGGGGCTGAAGTTCACCGGCATCCAGGCCTATCAGGGCGCAATGCAGCACCTCGACAAATACGAGGACCGCAAGGCCAAGCTCGACGCCGCCATCGCCATGGTCAAGGACGCCGTTCAGGCGCTGAAGGCCAACGGTCTGGAGCCCGAACTGGTCTCCGGCGGCGGCACCGGCTCCTACTACTTCGAATCGAACTCCGGCGTTTACAACGAGTTGCAGTGCGGTTCCTACGCCTTCATGGACGCCGACTATGGCCGCATCCTCGACAAGGACGGCAAGCGGATCGACCGCGGCGAATGGGAAAACGCGTTCTTCATCCTGACGAGCGTGATGAGCCATGCCAAGCGCGACAAGGCCATCGTCGACGCGGGCCTGAAGGCGCAATCGGTCGACAGCGGCCTGCCGGTCGTCTTCGGGCGCGACGATGTGACCTACGTCAAGTGCTCCGACGAACATGGCGTCGTGGACGATCCGAAGGGCGTGCTCAAGGTGGGCGACAAGCTTCGCCTTGTGCCCGGCCACTGTGACCCGACCGCCAATGTTCATGACTGGTACGTGGGTGTCAGGGGCGGCAAGGTCGAAACCGTCTGGCCGGTCTCGGCGCGCGGCAAGGCCTATTGAGGCGGGACAGTCCCATCGCACATCCAGCCCACGCGGAACAAGGAAGGACGAGGATCGGATGCTGATCGTTCCCGAAGCGGAAATTGCCGGGCTTCTCACGCCCGAGGATGCCTTCGCCGCCATCGAGGCCTGCTTTGCCGCGATGGCGCGCGACGAGGCCTACAACTTCCCGGTGGTGCGCGAGGCGCTGGGCGAGGGCCGGCAATACGGCTTCAAGTCGGGCCTCGACCGGGCCGGCGGCGTGATGGGCGTCAAGTCGGGGGGCTACTTCCCCGGCAACGCCGCCCGCGGCATGATCAACCACCAGTCGGTCGTGCTGCTCTTCGATCCCGAAAGCGGCCGGCCGACTGCTCTTGTCGGCGGCAATCTTCTTACCGCCCTGCGCACCGCGGCCGCCTCGGCGATCTCGATCGACCGGCTGGCACGCAAGGACGCCCGCGTCCTCGGCATCGTCGGCGCCGGCCACCAATCCCAGTTCCAGCTGCGCGCCGCCGCGCGGGTGCGCGACTTCGAAAAGGTCATTGCCTGGAACTACCATCCCGACATGCTGCCGAAGCTTGGCGTCGTGGCCGAGGAGCTTGGCCTGCCCTTCGAGCCCGTGCAGCTTGACGGCATGCGCGCGGCCGACGTGATCGTCACCATCACCTCCGCGCCCGCTGCCTCGCTCATGGATGCCCATGTGAGCCCCGGGACGCACCTGGCCTGCATGGGGACCGATACGAAGGGCAAGCAGGAGGTGGAGCCGGCGCTTCTGGCCCGCGCCCGGCTCTTCACCGACGAGGTCGCGCAGTCCGTGACCATCGGCGAGGCCCAGCATGCGATCGCCGCCGGGCTGATCCGGGCCGAGGATATCACTCCGCTCGGCGCGGTCATCGCGGGCCTCGCCGAGGGGCGCCGGTCCGACGACCAGATCACGCTCTTCGACGGCACCGGCGTCGGCCTTCAGGACCTCGCGGTGGCACAGGCGGCGGCCGAGCGCGCCCGGGCGCGCGGCGTAGCGGTCGAGATCGCGATCTGAGCCGCCTCAGCCGCGCGGCGCTGGCCCTGTCGACTGGCCGACGACCAGTTCGGCCTCGAGAAGCTGGCTGGGCAGGCCGATACCCGGCTCGGCGATCATGCGCAGCAGCATGGCCGCCGCGCGCCGCCCGGCCTCGCGCACCGAGGACCGCATGGCGGTGAAGACCGGCACCGCATCGAGGTTGCTCAGATAGCTCAGATCGTCGTCGAAGGTGACGACCGAGACGTCGCGCCCGAACCTCAGGCCGCGCTCCTCGATGGCGCGGCGCACGCCGATCGCGATCAGCATCGAGGCGACGAGAAAGGCGGTCGGCGGCTCGGGCGCGGCCAGCAGGTCCGCCGCGGCGCGGTGCCCGAAGGCCTCGGTCATCTCGTCGCAGAGCATCAGCTCCGGATCGGGCACAAGCCCCGCGGCGGTCAGCGCCGCCGCATAGCCGCTGCGGCGGCGGATGGCGAAATCCATCTCTTCGGGTCCGTTCAGAAGCGCCATGCGCCGGTGGCCGAGGTCGAGCAGAAACCCGGCTGCGCGTTCGAAGGCATGGCGGTTGTTCACGTCGAGCCAGGCATAGGGCAGGGCGCAGCCCGAAGATCGCCCGTGCACCAGGAACGGCAGGCCGATGTCGCCGAGCTGGGCGATGCGCGGATCGTCATGGCGCGGCGAATGGACGATCACGCCATCGACATTGCCCTTCGACTTCATCTCGCCGTAGACACGCGCTTCCTCGCTCTCGTTCACGATCGACAGCACCATGTCGTAGCCGGAGCGCGCATAGATCTCGCCCGCGCCGGCGATGAAGTCGGCAAAGATCGGGTTGACGATGGCGAACTTGGCCGAGAGCGGGATCACGTGACCGATTGCCATAGCCCGCCCGGTGGCAAGACCCCGGGCCCGCATGTTCGGCCGGTAATTGTGCCGTCGCGCGGCCTCGGCCACCCGCAGGCGGGTCTCCTCGCTGACCTCGGGATAGCCGTTCAGTGCCCGGCTGACCGTCGTCTGCGAAAGACCGAGCTTCTCAGAGAGCTGTTTCAGATTCATGGTATCTTCAAATCGCTTTGGCCAGCGGACGTTAGACACCACAGGCCGTTCCGTCAACGCCACAAGGGCTTTCTGCGCGCGCACGCAGCATCCTCGCCGGTTGCACCTCGGCCGATTTGAAAGCGCTTTGGATTGACAAGCTGCCATCGAGGCGCGAAGATGCGCGCGGTCAAAGCGCTTTGAGAATCGGGCGCGATCCAGACAGCTGGACTACCCAACGGGAGGAAGACATGAAGGCGAAGTTCTACGCGGGCGCCGCGGCGCTTGCGCTCATCGCTGCCGCGGGTGCGGCGGAGGCGCGCGATCTCAAGTTCGCGCCGGGAGAGGATGCGCGGTTCAACTGGCAGAGCTATGACGATTTCGCCGCCGCCCACAAGCTCGACGGCCAGACGCTGACCATCTTCGGCCCCTGGCGCGGCGAGGATCAGGCACTGGTCGAGAACATGCTGGCCTATTTCGAGGCGGCGACCGGTGTCACCGTCAACTATTCCTCTTCGGAGAACTACGAACAGCAGATCGTCATCGATACCCAGGCCGGCTCGCCCCCCGATATCGCGGTGCTGCCGCAGCCGGGGCTGATCGCCGATCTGGCTTCCAAGGGGCTGCTCGCGCCCCTGGGCGACGAGACCGCCGCCTGGCTGAAGGACAACTACGCCGCCGGCGACAGCTGGGTGACGCTCGGCACCTACAAGGGCCAGGACGGCACGCCCGCGCTATACGCCTTTCCCTACAAGATCGACGTGAAGTCGCTCGTCTGGTACGTGCCGGAGAATTTCGACGATGCCGGCTACGAAGTGCCGCAGACGATGGAAGAGCTGAAGGCGCTGACCGAGCAGATCGTGGCCGACGGCGGCACGCCCTGGTGCATCGGGCTCGGCTCGGGCGGCGCCACGGGCTGGCCCGCGACCGACTGGGTCGAGGACATGATGCTGCGCACCGCTAGCCCCGAGACCTACGACAAGTGGGTCAGCCACGAGATTCCGTTCAACGATCCGGCCGTGGTGAATGCGATCGAGGAGTTCGGCTGGTTCGCGCGCAACGACAAGTTCGTGGCCGGCGGCGCCGCCGCCGTCGCCTCGACCGACTTCCGCGACAGTCCCAAGGGGCTCTTCACCTCGCCGCCGCAGTGCTACCTGCACCATCAGGCGTCCTTCATCCCGTCGTTCTTCCCCGAGGGCACGAAGCTCGGCGTCGATGCCGACTTCTTTTATATGCCCGCCTATGCCGAGAAGGACCTTGGCAAGCCGGTGCTCGGCGCCGGCACGCTGGCGATGATCACGCACGACAGCGAGGCCGCGCGTGCCTTCATCCAGTGGCTCGAAACCCCGATCGCGCATGAGATCTGGATGGCGCAATCGGGCTTCCTGACCCCGTTCAAGTCGGCCAATACCGAGGCCTATGCGAACGACGCGCTGAAGAAGCAGGGCGAGATCCTGCTCAATGCCACCACCTTCCGCTTCGACGGTTCGGACCTCATGCCGCGGGCGGTCGGCACCGGCTCGTTCTGGACCGGAATGGTCGATTACGCCGGCGGCAAGTCGGCCGAGGACGTGGCCACCGCGATCGAGGCGAGCTGGCCCAAGTAACGCCGCAACGCGCAGCGACCGGCCCCGCCCGGGGCCGGACAGCGGGCCAGGCCAGAGACACCGGCCCGGGAGGGGAGGGATCATGCATCCGGCACTGCAGGCACTGCTTATCATCGTTCTCGGCGTCGGCGGCTGCGTCGGCTATTTCTGGGCCTCGAACCTGGTGCTCGACAAGGTGATCTTCCCCGCGCGTGGCGACCGCGCGGCGCGGAACATCGCCCGTGCCGGCGCGGTCCGGCCCTGGCTGTTCCTGATGCCGGCGCTGGTGGCACTTGCCCTCTACCTCGCCTATCCGGTCTTCGCCACGCTCTGGCTTTCGGTCACCGACCAGAAGCAGGGCGGCGCCTTCGTCGGCCTCGACAACTACAGCCAGATGCTGGGCGAGGCGAAGTTCTGGGAATCGATGCGCAACAACCTGATGTGGCTCGTCGTCGTGCCCGCTGCCGCCACCGCCTTCGGGCTTCTGGTGGCGCAGCTGACCGACCGGATCTGGTGGGGCAACATCGCCAAGTCGCTGATCTTCATGCCGATGGCGATCTCCTTTGTCGGCGCCTCGGTGATCTGGAAGCTGATCTACGACACCCGCCCCGAGGGGCAGGCGCAGATCGGCATCCTGAACGCGCTCTGGCTCAACTTCGACGGCGGCATCGGCTCGCTCCTGATGCTGAAGCTCCTGCCGGTTCTTGCACTCGCGGGCTTCGCGGCGCTCGTTGCCTGGGTCGGCTGGCTCTTCGCCCGTCCGCTCGCCGGAGGCGCCCCCGCCGAACGTGCCGCGGCACTGGTTCCTCTCAGGCTCTTCGTGGCCGCGGCCGCGCTCTGGCTCGTGTGGAAGTCGCTCGCCGGCATCGCCGGCATCGTCATGGCGAGCCCGCCCTATGGCGCGCCGCAGACCTGGCTGACGCTGCCCTACTGGAACAACTTCTTCCTGATGGCGGTGCTGGTCTGGATCCAGGCGGGATTTGCCATGGTCATCCTCTCGGCCGCGCTTCGCGCCATCCCCGAGGAGACGATCGAGGCCGCCATCCTCGATGGCGCCAATCCGTTCCAGATCTTCTTCCGTATCAAGGTGCCGCAGATCATGGGCACGATCGTCGTCGTCTGGACCACGATCACGATCGTCGTGCTCAAGGTCTTCGACATCGTGCTGGCCATGACCAACGGCCAGTGGGAGACGCAGGTTCTGGCCAATTACATGTTCGACAAGCTCTTCCGTGCCGGCGACTGGGGCGTCGGCTCGGCGGCGGCGATGGCGATCATGCTGCTCGTCACGCCGATCCTCGTCTGGAACGTGTGGAACGCGCGCAAGGAAATGCGGTAGGGGGCCGGCCATGGAAAACATCGCAGGCAGGAAATCGGCACTGAACTGGGCGGTCCATCTCTCGGTTCTCGCGCTGGTGGCGCTCTGGGTGCTGCCGACCTTCGGTCTTCTCGTCTCCTCCTTCCGGACCGGCGACCAGATCGCCGCCTCGGGCTGGTGGCGGGCGCTGACGACGCAGGAACAGCAGCTCTCGCCCATTCGCGTCGAGGGTGAGGAGGTGGAAAGGAACGGAGCCTACGAGATCGCCGGCACGCTCTTTCCCCGCGCCCGCTCGACGGTGAGCGTCTGGGGAACCTCGTCGCGGGCCATCGACGCCTACAAGGCCGGCGAGACCGCCGATCTCGACGACGGCGAGACGCTGACGCTCGAGGCGGACGGAAGCTACCTGCTGCGCTCGCCGGTCTCGCTGAAGGATACCCGCCTGCCGCGGATCTTCGCCACCGCCTCGCAGCCGCCCGAGTTCACGCTCGCGAACTACCGCACGGTTCTCTTCGGCAAGAGCACCGGCACCAGCATCGGCCAGGCCTTCCTGAACACCGCCACCGTGGCGATCCCGGCGACCGTGATCCCGATCCTGGTGGCCGCCTTCGCCGCCTATGCGCTGGCCTGGATGAGCTTCCCCGGCCGCGCGCTTCTGGTCGCAGCCATCGTCGGTCTTCTCGTGGTGCCGCTGCAACTCGCGCTCATCCCGCTGCTGCAGTTCCACAACTGGATCGGCATCGGCAAGGGCTACCTCGGCATCTGGCTCGCCCATACCGGCTTCGGCCTGCCGCTCGCGATCTACCTCTTGCGCAACTACATGGTCGGACTTCCGCGCGACATCATCGAGAACGCGCGCGTGGACGGCGCGAGCGAGTTCGAGATCTTCGTGAAGATCATCCTGCCGCTCTCGTTCCCGGCACTCGCCTCGTTCGCGATCTTCCAGTTCCTCTGGACCTGGAACGACCTTCTGGTGGCACTCGTCTTTCTCGGCACCGGCAACGACCAGCTGGTCCTGACGGGCGCGCTCGTGAACCTGCTCGGCAGCCGCGGCGGCGAGTGGGAGATCCTTGCCACGTCGGCCTTCGTGTCGATCGCCGTGCCGCTCGCGGTCTTCTTCGCGATGCAGAAGTACCTCGTTCGCGGCCTTCTGGCCGGATCCGTGAAGTGAGCCCGACATGACCGAACCGGAAGGGGCACGGCAGATGCGGGGCCGCGTGGCCGACGAATGGTGGCGGGGCGCGGTGATCTATCAGATCTACCCCCGCAGTTTTCAGGACAGCAACGGCGACGGGATCGGCGATCTCAGGGGCATCACCCGCCGGCTCGGCCACGTCGCCGGGCTTGGCGTCGATGCGATCTGGATCTCGCCCTTCTTCACCTCGCCGATGAAGGATTTCGGCTACGACGTTTCGGACTACCGCGACGTCGATGCGATGTTCGGAACGCTCGCCGATTTCGATGCGCTGGTGGCCGAGGCCCACAGGCTCGGCCTGAAGGTGATGATCGACCTGGTGCTCTCGCATTCCTCCGATGCGCATCCCTGGTTCAGGGAAAGCCGCCGGGACCGCACCAACCCCAGGGCCGCCTGGTATGTCTGGGCCGATCCGAAGCCGGACGGCACCCCGCCCAACAACTGGCTCAGCATCTTCGGCGGCTCGGCCTGGACCTGGGAAGCGCGGCGGATGCAGTACTATCTGCACAACTTCCTCGCCTCCCAGCCCGATCTCAACTTCCACTGCGAAGCGGTGCAGGAGGCGCTGCTCGACGTGGCACGGTTCTGGCTCGACCGCGGTGTCGACGGCTTCCGGCTCGACACGATCAACTTCTACTTCGCCGACAAGCTGCTGCGCGACAACCCGGCCCTGCCGCCCGAGGCGCGCAACGACACGATCGCGCCCGCGGTCAATCCCTACAACTGGCAGGAGCACATCCATTCCAAGAACCAGCCCGAGAACCTCGGCTTCCTGCGCCGGCTGAGGGCGGTGATGGACCCCTATGACGCCGCTGCCGTCGGCGAGGTCGGCGATGCGCAACGCGGGCTCGAGATCATGGGCGAATACACCTCGGGCGACGATCTGATGCAGATGTGCTATGCCTTCGAATTCCTCGCCAAGGACCGGCTGACGGCGGCGCGCGTGGCCGAGACCTTCGCCAGGCTCGAGAAGGCCGCGCCCGACGGCTGGGCCTGCTGGGCCTATTCCAACCACGACGTGATGCGTCATGCCTCGCGCTGGGGGCTCGACGCGGCCGCCATGCGGGCCTATGCGACGCTCCTGATGTGCCTGCGCGGTTCGGCCTGCATCTATCAGGGCGAGGAACTGGGCCTGAGCGAGGCCGAGCTGGCCCTGGAGGATCTGCGCGATCCCTACGGCATCGAGTTCTGGCCCGAGTTCAAGGGCCGCGACGGCTGCCGCACGCCGATGGTCTGGGACCGCGACAACGCTTCGGGCGGCTTCACGACCGGCAAGCCCTGGTTGCCGGTGCCGGCCGAGCATCTAGGCCATGCCGCCGCCGTGCTCGATGCCGACCCCGGGGCATTGCCGGCGCATTACCGCGCGGCGATCGCGCTCCGCCACGCCCATCCGGCGCTGGCCCGGGGCGAGCAGCACGATATGGACGCCCTGGGCGACGTCATCCGCTTCCGCCGCAGCCTTGCGGGCGAGGAGATCTTCGTTGCCGTGAACCTGTCGGACACGGATGCGGTGATCACTGCCCCGGGCGGGGACGGATGGCGCGTGATCGCAACCGCGATCGGCGGCGCGGCGCCGGCGGCAGGAGAGATCGCGCTTGCGCCCTGGGGCGCAGCGATCCTTGCGCGGAACGATTGAGGGAGGAACGAATGGCCGATCTGAAACTGACGCATGTCGAGAAGGCCTATGGCGAGGTGAAGATCCTCGAGGACATCAACCTCGACATCGGGACGGGCGAGCTCATCGTCTTCGTCGGGCCCTCGGGCTGCGGAAAATCCACGCTCCTGCGCATGATCGCCGGGCTCGAGAAGATCACCTCGGGCACGCTCGAGATCGACGGGCAGGTGGTGAACGACATTCCGCCCGCGCGCCGGGGCATCGCCATGGTGTTCCAGTCCTATGCGCTTTATCCCCACATGACGGTGCGCGAGAACATGGCCTTCGCGCTGCGCATTGCCAAGCGGGACCGTGCCGAGATCGACGCCGCCGTCAACCGTGCCGCCGAGATCCTGCAGCTGACGCCCTATCTGGACCGGCTGCCGAAGGCGCTATCGGGCGGCCAGCGCCAGCGCGTCGCCATCGGCCGCGCCATCGTCCGCGACCCCAAGGTCTATCTCTTCGACGAGCCGCTCTCGAATCTCGACGCGGCGCTGCGCGTGGCGACCCGGATCGAGATCGCGCAGCTCAAGGAGAAGATGCCGGACTCGACGATGATCTACGTGACCCACGATCAGGTCGAGGCGATGACGCTCGCCACGCGCATCGTCGTGCTGACCGTGGGCCAGGGGATCGCGCAGGTGGGCACGCCGCTTGATCTCTACGAGCGGCCGGAAAACGAGTTCGTCGCCCAGTTCATCGGCTCGCCGGCCATGAACCTTCTCGAGGGCGAGATCGTGGGGACCGGCGCCGAGACGGAGATCCGGCTTGCCGATGGCGGCATCGCGCGTTCGGCCGTGCCGACGCAGGCATCGGACAAGGGCATGGCGGTGCGCGTCGGCATCCGTCCCGAAGACATGGTCCCGACCGAGGGCACGGCGATCTACAGCGGCACGGTCGATATCACCGAGGCGCTGGGCGAGGTCACGCAGATCTACTTCCGCGCCGAGAACGGGGCGGCACCGGTCATCGCCAAGCTGCCCGGCATTCACGCCGGCCTGCGTCACAAGACCGTGGCCATGACCGCCGACCCCGCCAAGGTCCATCTCTTCCACGACGGCCGCTCGCTGCTTTACCGTTGACGCCGGCAGGCCGCCGGGCAAAGCCGGGCAGGGGTTGGCCAGCGGCAACCGCCGGGTTCGGTCGAGGCGGCGGCCGCGATCCTGGCGGACCAGGGCCACCTGGCCCGCCGCCCGCTCGCGACTACGCTCTTTCCTGCGCTGCGGTTCGGCCGCCGGCGAGCGGACCTTCGCTGCCCGGATTTGCCTCTGGCGGCGATGCGCTCCAGCGATCATAGTGCCGCCGAGGAGGCCGCCATGGACCGCGCAGATCACGACCGCATTCCCGAAGTCGCCCTCGAATGGCACCGCGCCGGAAAGGGTGCGGCGCTTGCGACGGTGATGGAAACCTGGGGGTCGGCGCCTCGGCCGGTGGGCAGCCAGCTTGCCGTTTCGGGTGCAGGCGAGATGATGGGCTCGGTCTCGGGCGGCTGTGTCGAGGGCGCGGTCGTCGAAGAGGCGCTGGCGGCGCTGGCCGACGGCCGGCCGCGGATCCTGACCTTCGGCGTCAGCGACGACGATGCCTTTGCCGTCGGCCTCGCCTGCGGCGGCACGATCCGCGTGCTGGTCGAGCCCGTCGGAGCGGCGATGCCCGAGGCGATGCTGGTCGATCTGGTGGCCGCGCGCGCCGCGCGGCGGCCGCTGGCCTATACGGTCGACACCGAAAGCTGGAAGCGGAGGCTCTCTGCCCCCGACCCCGCGCTGGCCGCGCGCTTCCGTGCCGATGCCTCCGGGTCGGACGGCACCCTCTTCGCGGGCATTCACAACCCGCCGCTCCGCCTTGTCGTGGTGGGCGCCGTGCACATCGCCCAGGCGCTCCTGCCGATGGCGCGGGCCTGCGGCTACGACCCGTTGCTTGTCGACCCGCGCGAGGCCTTCGGCTCGGCCGCGCGGTTTCCGGGCGAACGGATCTCGAACGACTGGCCGGATGCGGCGCTCGCCGAGGTCGGTCTCGACGCGCGCACCGCGGTCGTGACCCTGACGCATGACCCGAAACTCGACGATCCGGCGATCCGCGCCGCGCTCGGCTCCGAGGTCTTCTACCTCGGCTGTCTCGGTTCCACCCGCACACATGCGAAGCGCGTGGAGCGGTTGCGGGAAGCGGGCTTCGACGCCGCCGCGCTGGCGCGCATCCACGCGCCCGTGGGGCTGGATATCGGTGCCCGTTCGCCGGCGGAGATCGCCGTGTCGATCATGGCCGAGATCACCGAGGCGCTGCGCCGCAACCCGGCCGGAGCGCCGGCGTGAGATTCGGCCCTGTTCCGCTGGCCGAGGCCGAGGGCGCGATCCTTGCCCATTCCGTGCGCCTGGACGCCCGCCGCATCGCCAAGGGCACGCTCCTCGGACCCGATGACATCGCCGCCCTGGAGGAGGACGGCCAGGCCGAGGTCGTCGTGGCGCGGCTCGAACCGGGTGACGTGCCCGAGAACGAGGCCGCCGAACGGCTTGCCGCGGCGCTGGTTCCGGCACCCGAAGCGGCCTGCCTCCGGCGCGCCGCCCCGCAGGCCGGGCGCGTGAACCTGCATGCCGCCGGTCTCGGCCTGCTGCAGGTCGATGTCGATCGCGTTCATGCGCTGAACCGGCTCGACCCGGCGGTGACCTTCGCGACGCTCGCGCCGTTTTCGGTGGTGCAGCCCGACATGCTCGTCGGCACCGTGAAGATCATCACCTATGCCGTCGCGGGCGAGACGCTCGCGCGCGCCGCCGCGGTGGCGGCAGGTGCGGTCCGGGTGCGCGAGCCGCAGCTGAAAAGCGCCGGCCTCGTTCTCTCGCTCGTCGGCGACGATAGCGACCGGCTGGCCGACAAGGCCGTGCGTGCCGTCGCCGACCGTCTGGCCGCACTTGGCGCCGCGCTGACCGACCAGCGCCGCGTCCCGCACGAGACCGACGCCATCGCCGAGGCGCTCGGCTCGATCGGCGGCGAGATCGCGCTGGTTCTGACCGGCGCGGCGACCTGCGATCCGCACGACACCGCGCCCGAGGCGGTGCGCCGCGCCGGTGGCACCGTCACCCGGTTCGGCATGCCGGTCGATCCGGGCAATCTGCTCTTCTACGGCCGGCTCACCGGCCGCCCGGTGATCGGCCTGCCGGGCTGCGCCCGCTCGCCGGCCCTGAACGGCGCCGACTGGGTGCTGGAGCGGATCGTCTGCGGCATCGAACCGGACGGCGACGACATCGCCGCCATGGGGGTGGGCGGGCTCTTGAAGGAAAGCCCCGCGCGCCCGCAGCCGCGCGAGGGGCGCGGACCTCAGCTCAGCGCCAGGAGGTAGCCGGCCGCTTGGTCCGAGCGGGTCGCCGAGCGGCCGGAGAGCTTCCTCACGGATACCCGTGGCAGCGATCGCGTGACGAAGGTCGAACTGGCCTGCGGGAAGGACGGCGTGTTCCCCGAATGGCACGGCTTGCGGCCTTGCCCATGACACCGGCAACCACGGGGTCGCGCTCGAAACGGCCATGGAGTTCCCCGCCACGGTCTAGTTCGCCGTGCCGCCGTCCTCGCGGTGGACGAGCCGGTCCGGGTGGTCGTGCCTCCGGGGCGGGTCGAGGCTGACAGTGCCGCCGCCCGGCCGGGCGGGCGCGGTCCGCCGCCCCATCGCGTCGCGCCGGATCATCACGCCCGAGGCGCCCGGGCTGCCCGGAGGCTTGTGCGCGGAAAGGACGATCGCATCCTTTTCGGCGTCGCTGCCGGTCATCAGCCGCACCGGCACATAGGGTGCCGCCGCGCCTCGGTCGCGGACCGCAAGCGGGCCGTGCGCCTTCAGCGTCCGCGTGACCGCTTCGGAATCGGTCAGGATGCCGGTAACATTCGAGGTGGCGCCGACGGCACCGGCCAGAAGATCGGTGCCCCGCGCCACCCCGGGCGCAGCTTCAAGATGCGCAAGGCCCGGCCCGGCGCCCGCGGCCGGGCTCGTGGCGATCCGCACCCGGCACCATTCCAATGGCTGGCTGGGTTCTTTCGCGCCCATGTCGTGGCACGTCCCGGTGTCGCCGATTTGTGCCGCAACGGTGGCGCCCATGACGGTCTCGTCAAGGGCGTTACCCGCGACGTGGCAGGCTGCGATGCGGTCTGCCGGGCGCTGATCGAGCGGGTCGCGATGGAGACGGTGGCATCCTGCTTCGCGATGGAAGCGATCGCCGAGCAGCGCCCGCCGGGTCCGAGCAGCGCCCGCCGGGTCCGAGCAGCGCCCGCCGGGCCCGAGCCGCGGCGCGGATCAGGAGTGCTGACGAAGCGGGCTGGTCAGTCCGGCGCGGTTCTGGCAGCGTTGTCGCCGCCATGCCACGCCATTTCGGGGATCCCATGAAACTGACCAAGCTGGAGACCTTCGGCAACGAATTCGTCTGCTTCGTCCGCGCGACCACCGAGGACGGCGCCGAGGGCTGGGGCCAGGTCGCGCCCTATTGCGCCGACATCACCGCCCAGGTGCTGCACCGGCAGGTGGCACCGCATGTGCTGGGGCGCGACTGCGGCGATATCGACGCCCTGCTCGACGAGGTGCGCGATCGCGAACACAAGTTTCCCGGCGCCTATCTGCGCCGCGCCATGGGGGGCGTCGACACCGCGCTCTGGGATTTGCGCGGCAAGCGCGAGGGCAAACCGGTCTGCGCGCTCATCGGCGGCACGCCGGGCCGCCTGCGGACCTATGCCTCGTCGATGAAGCGCGACATCACCCCGGCCGACGAGGCGACGCGCTTCGTCCGGCTGCGCGACGAACTTGGCTTCGATGCCTTCAAGTTCCGCATCGGTGCCGAGGTCGGGCGCGACCGTGACGAATGGCCGGGCCGGACCGAGGAGATCGTGCCCGCGGTGCGCCTGGCGCTGGGAGACGGGGTGGCGCTGCTGGTCGACGCCAATTCCTGCTATTCGCCGGCCCGCGCGATCGAGGTCGGACGGATGCTCGAACAGCACGGTGTCTCGCATTACGAGGAACCCTGCCCCTACTGGGAATTCGAGCAGACGAAGGAGGTCACCGACGCGCTCGCCCTCGACGTCACCGGCGGCGAGCAGGACTGCATGATGGCGAACTGGAAGCGGATGATCGAGGATCGCGTCGTCGACGTGCTGCAGCCCGACGTCTGCTATCTCGGCGGCATCGCCCGGACGCTGCGGGTGACGCGGATGGCCGAGGCTGCGGGGATGCCGGTCACGCCCCATGCCGCCAACTTGTCGCTGGTCACGCTCTTCACGATGCACCTTCTGCGAGCGATCCCGAACGCCGGCAAGTATCTCGAGTTCTCGATCGAGGGGCCGGATTACTACCCTTGGCAGGTCGGGTTGTTCCGCAACGATCCCTACCGGGTCGAGGGCGGGGAGGTGACGGTCACCGATGCGCCGGGCTGGGGTGTCGAGATCGCCCCCGACTGGCTGGCGCGATCGCGCTACGCCGTCACCGAACGGTCTGGCTGAGGGCGCGAACGGCACACGCCCCGGCGTGGGGCCGGGGCGTGGCCTCCGGTGCGCCGGAGTGCACCGAAGAACCGGCGGACGAGACACATGGGGTCGCGCGCGCGACCGCCGGCAGGTCGGTCAGGCGTCGTGCCCGGTCCGGTTTGCGAGCGTGACGTCGAGCGTAAGGTGCTCGCCCTTGCGCAGCACCTCGATCTTGGCGCTCGCGTCGGGGGCCTCGGCCGCCACGGCCCGCGTCAGGTCGCGCACTTCGCCGATCGTCTTGCCGTCGAAGTTCAGGACGATATCGCCCGCCAGGAGGCCCGCCTTGGCCGCCGGGCTGTCGGGGATAACGCTATCGATGACCGCGCCCTTCGCGGCATCGTAGCCAAGCACGCTCGCCACCTCGTCCGACATCGGCTTGATCTGCACGCCGAGCCAGCCGCGATCGACCTTGCCGTCCTTCTCGATATCGGCGACGACGGTCTTGATCATGTCCGAAGGCACCGCAAAGCCGATGCCGATGGAGCCGCCGTCCGGCGAGAATATGGCGGTGTTCATGCCGATGACCTCGCCGGCCTCGTCAAAGAGCGGCCCGCCGGAATTGCCCTTGTTGATGGCGGCATCGGTCTGGATGTAGTCGTCGAACGGGCCCGAATGGATGTCGCGGGCCTTGGCCGAGACGATCCCGGAGGTGACGGTGCCGCCAAGTCCGAAGGGGTTGCCCATGGCAATCACCGCATCGCCGACGCGCACCTTGTCGGAGGCCCCGAACGCGACGGTCGGCAGCGGTTTGTCGGACGCAACCTTGATCAGCGCCACGTCCGTCAGGGGGTCGGTGCCGATCACCTTGGCATCAAGCGAGCTGCCATCGGCAAGCTTCACGCGCACGCTCTCGGCGCCATCGACGACATGGTTGTTGGTGACGATCAGCCCGTCGGACGAGATGATGAAGCCCGAGCCTACGCCCTGGCGCTTAGGCGCGTCCTGCGCGCCCTGGTCGCCCGGGCCGCCGGGCATTTGCGGCATCATGCCGAAGGGTATGCCGAAACGGCGCTGGAACTCCTCGAAGGGCAATGATTGCGGCATCTGTCCGTTGTCGCCCATCGAGGCGACATCGGCAGGCTTTTCGGTCACCTCGACATAGACGACCGCGGGCGAGACCTTGTCGACGAGATCGGCATAGCCTCCGGCCGGAACCGAAGCGTAGGAAGGGACAGCGGTGAGCGCGGTGATGCTCGTGCCGGCAAGCATGGTCGCAAGCACGGTGGCGGCGATCCGGGGATATCTGGGAAGGGTGGTCATGACGGTTGAACTCCGTTGCGCGGTAAGATGCCCCTGAAGGTCACGACCCGGTTTGTCCGGCGCCTGACCCGGACTATACAGTTGTGTAACCTCACCCGGGTGTGAGGTTCGCCGGGTCGCTTGCGGCAGGGATTGCGATTTTGTAATCGGCCCGCAATCGCGGCGCGAGGCGCGGGGCCCAGGCTGGTCGAACGGGACCGCCGAGGGGACTTGCCGCGCCGCGGGACGACGCTAGGTTTGCGCCAGCGAAACCCCGGGGCGGCCCCGGGGGCACCCGGGGATCCACGGGCGGCGGGTCGCAAGGCGGGCGCGGGACGGAACCGAGATGAAGATACTGGTGATCGAGGACGACCGGACGACCGGCAGCTACGTCGCCGAGGGCTTGCGCGAAGAGGGCCATGTGGTCGATCTCGTGGAAGACGGGCGCGACGGGTTGATCCGCGCCAGCGCCACTCCCTACGACGTGCTGGTGGTCGACCGCATGCTGCCGGGGCTCGACGGGCTTGCGCTCGTCAAGACGTTGCGCGGCGCGCTGAACCAGACGCCGGTCCTGTTCCTCACCTCGCTTGGCGGGGTCGACGACCGGATCGAGGGGCTGCGGGCGGGGGGCGACGACTATCTGGTGAAGCCCTTCGCCTTCGGCGAGCTTTCGGCGCGCATCGCGGCGCTGGCGCGGCGGCCGCAGGTCGCGCAGGAGCAGACCGTTCTGAAGGCCGGCGATCTGACGATGGACCTGCTGCGCCGCAAGGTCACCCGCGCGGGGCAGGAGATCGACCTTCTGCCGCGGGAATTCACGCTTCTCGAACATCTCCTGCGCCGCAAGGGCAGGGTGCAGACCCGGACCATGCTGCTCGAGGCGGTCTGGGACATCAGCTTCGACCCCCAGACCAATGTCGTCGAGACCCATATCAGCCGGCTGCGCGCCAAGGTCGACAAGCCCTTCGCGACCGAGCTCATTCACACCGTGCGCGGCGCCGGCTACCGGATCGAGGCCTGAGCGCGGTGTCCGCCCGGATCGCCCCCACGCTGCGCTCGATGCCGCTCAGGCTGACCCTGGCGCTGGTGGCGCTCTTCGCGCTCGTCTTCCTCGTCACCTTCTCGGCCACATATGCGATTTCGCGCAACGCCATCGAACGGTCGCTGAACGACTCGCTCGTGCAGGAGATGGCGGGCTTTCGCGCCGCGCCTTCCGCGGCGGCTCTTGCCGCCCTCGTCCGCTCGCAATCCACGGTCACCTTTCCCGAACGCAAGATCCTGAGCTATCTGACGCCCGACGGCTTGATCGCCGGAAATGCCGCCCTTCTGGCCGAGGGCGAGGGCTTTCGCGTCGTCGTGCTCGACAAGGCCCGCAACCCCGACGCCGCGGCAATCGACGGCGAATACTATACGCTTTCCGAACGCCTGCAGGGCGGTCTCATGACCATCGCGCTCAGCGCGGCCCCGATCGCGCGGCTGCACGAGACCTTCGTCCGGGTCCTGATCTTTGCGCTGCTTCCCGCAACGGCGATCGCGCTCGGCGCCGGACTTCTCCTGGCGGGGCGGTCGGCGCGGCGGCTGGCCGAGATCGAGGCCACGCTCGACCGCCTGACGGCCGGCGACCTTGCGGCGCGGGTGCCGGCGCTGCGCGGCCGTGCCGACGAGCTCAGCCGGATCGGCGCCCGCATCGACCGCATGGCGGTCGCGCAGGAACAGCAGATGTCCGCCCTGAGGCGGGTCTCGGCCGACATCGCCCACGACCTCAAGACGCCTCTGCAGCGTGTCGTCGTGCTGCTGAACCGGCTGCGCGAAACCCGCGGCCTGCCGGCGGCCGCGGGCGATCTGGCCGAGCAGACATCGGCCGAGGCGGAACGGATCGTGGCGATCTTTCAGGCGCTCCTGCAGATCGCGCAGATCGAGGGCGGCTCGCCGCGTGCCCGCTTCGTGGAGGTCGATCTCGGGCTTCTCGGCGCCACCTTCGCCGAGGTCTATGCCCCGACCGCGGAGGAGGCGGGCGGGGCGCTGCACTTCACGCCGCCGGAGGGCCAGATCACGGTCGAGGGCGACAAGACGCTTCTCGGGCAGGTCATCGCGAACCTCGTCGAGAACGCGCTGCGCCACACCCCGCCCGGCACGCCGGTGACGCTTGCCGTCACGCGCGAGGGAGGGCGCGCGGTCCTCAGCGTCGCCGATGCCGGCCCCGGCATCCCCGAGGCCGAGCGCGGCAATGTCCTGCGCCGCCTCTACCGGCTCGAATCGAGCCGGACGACGCAGGGAAGCGGCCTCGGGCTCAGCCTCGTCGCCGTCATCGCCGATCTGCACGGAGCCGAACTGACGCTCGCCGACAACGGCCCCGGCCTGCGCGTCACGCTCCGCTTCCCGCCGCCCCGCAGCGCCCGGTCGTCCGCGCCCTCGGACCGGTCGACCTAGAAGCGGCCGATCTGCGGCACCAGAAGCCTGCGGCAGGCCGCCTTGGCGCGCCGCGCCGGCATCGAGGCGGGGTCGACGCAATGCTGGATGCCGAGCCCGTCGACGAGGCAGATGGTGGTGCGCGCCAGCGCCTCGGGATCGACCACCCGGCCGTTCGCCGCCGCCACTTCGTTGATCGCCAGGGCGACATCGTCGAGGTAGCGGGCATAATGCGCGCGATGCGCCGCGCGCAGTTCGGCGTTCACCGCGATCTGACCCCAGAGCGTGAGCCAGACCGTCAGCGCCGAGCGGTTGAAGACCGCCGGCGCGAAGAAGGCGTCGAGCAGCACCGAAAGCCGGCTTTCCCCGGGTGCCGGCGCGCGCGCCGCTTCGGTCGCGGCACTGTACATCGCCCCGTAGACGGCGGCCAGAAGCCCGTTCATGGAGCCGAAATGATGCGTGATGAGCCCGCGCGAGACGCCGGCCTTGGCACAGATCCGGTCGACGGTGAAATCCTGGATGCCGCCCCTTGCCATGCAGGCAAGCGCCGCCGCGACAAGTTCGGCCCGGCGCTCGGGCGCGCTCATGCGGGTGAAGCGCGCCGCCGGCGGTGGCAGGTCCGCCTCAGACATGGTCGCGCGGGATCGTCACGTCCCAGGATCGTTCAAAGACGGTTTCGCCCTGCTCGGTGACCCTGAGCGCCATCTCGACGCAAAAGCTCTTCGCGTCGCAGCTGAGCCGGCCTGAGGAGTGGTGTCCGAAGCGCCCGTCCGGCCGCGCGATCTCGACATTCGCCTCGGTCTCGCAGACGGCCGAAAGCGGATCGTCGCCCGTGATCGTATAACGCGCGAGCGCGTCGGAGGTGACGGTCTGGCCGATGTCCTCCATCCGGTGGGCATAGGTCCAGCGCGGAAAGGTGACGGTGGTGACACCCGAGAGCAGGTCGCGCCGGATCTCGCGGCGCTGCCCCGGGGGCGCCGGCAATTCGACCTGCGGCGTGGACGCCGCCATCTCGGGCGGATCGAAGGCGCGCAAACCGGCATCGGCGGGATCGCACGGACGCACCGGCAGCATCAGCCGGCTCTGCCCGGTGCGCAGGGTAAGCGTGGCCGGCTCCGGCGAGGGCCAGCAGACCGGCCAGTAGGTGGTCGAAATCGCCACCGCGATCCTGTGACCGGCCGGAAAGGCATGGGCGATATCGTCGAGCTCGACCTCGGCCTCGTAGACGCGCCCGGGTTCGAGCGCCGTCGGCCGGTCATGGCCCGAGTGATGGGCGAGGTTGAGACAGCCGAGCGTCACCCGTGTCGAGCGCCCGTCGGGCCAGACATCGTTCAGCCGCACGGCGACGAGCGCGAGCGGCCGGTCGCAGGAAAAGCGGAGCCTGAGCCGCGGCGCACCGAGGATCTCGGTGCGTTCCGCCAGCGGCCCGGTCGCGAAGACGAGCGATCCGCCGTTGTCCTCGCGCTGGTCGGGCGGCCATTCGGCATCCTCGCCATAGCGCCCGACCTCGCCCGAGGCGAGACCGACCCAGAGAGGCGAGCGGATGGCGACATCGGTCTCGGCGCGGGCGGCGCCGTCAAGCGATCCGCCGGCATTGAGATGCAGCGCCTGTTCGCGGATGCGCGGCGAGGGCCAGGAGGACTCGCCGACCCAGCGCCCGGGGCGTTCGGCGTGACAGGTCGCGGGCGGCACGCTCTCCTGCATCCAGACCCGGTACATGGGTTCCGCCATGATCCCGGTCTCGCGCCCCTTGAGCCAGTGGTCGCACCAGCGCCGCACCTCCTGCAGCCAGCCGATTGCCGGCGCCACCGTCACGTCATGCGGGAAGGAATGCGCCCAGGGCCCGACGAGGCCGCACCGCGGGCCGGAGAGCCCGGCCAGAAGCCTCGGCACCGCCTCGGAATAGTTGTCGGCCCAGCCCGAGACCGCATAGACCGGGATCTCGATCCGCGAGAAATCCTCGCAGACCGAGCCCTGCCGCCAGTAGTCGTCGCGCCGCTGGTGGGCGAGCCAGTCGAGTATCCAGGGCCGGTTGTGCTCCATCCGCGCCTGCCAGGCCGCGCGCCAGCCTGCGCCGACGATCTCGGGGTCGGGCGGCAGGTCGTTCGAGGCGAACATGGTCTGCGACCAGTCGAAATTGTCTTTCGACAGGCAGCCGCCGATGTAGTGGACATCGGTCGCGTAGCGGTCGTCGGTCGAGCCCACGGTGATGATCGTCTTCAGCGCCGGCGGTCGCCGTGCGGCGATCTGCAGCGCGTTGAACCCGCCCCAGGAAATGCCGATCATCGCCACCTGACCGTCGCACCAGTCCTGCGCCGCCATCCAGGCGATGGCGTCGCAGCCGTCCTCTTGTTCCCGGGCGGTGTATTCGTCGTCGATCAGCCCCTCGCTGTCGCCGGTGCCGCGGATGTCGAGCCGGAGGCAGGCATAGCCGTTTCCGGCCAGCCAGCCATGCATCTTCTGGTCGCGGGCGCGGGTCCCCTCGCGCTTGCGATAGGGCAGGTATTCGAGGATCGCGGGCACCGGCCCCGCCCCCTTCGGCCGCCAGAGCTTGCCCGCAAGCCGGGTCCCGTCCGGCATCGGAACGAAGAGGTTCTCGATCACCTCGACCTCGTGCTCGAAACGTTCGCGGATCATGTCCATCGGCTACTCCCTCAGTTCAGCGGCGCCCCGCCTTCCGCCTTGCGGCGCGCCACATAGGCGTCCAGCGCCTCGGCGATGGCGGGGTCGAGCCTCGGCTCCTCGTACTGTCCCAGCAGCTCCTTCCAGACCGCGTTCGAGCGTGTGCGCAGATCGACGCTGCCACGGTCGAGCCAGGTCGGATGGTTGTCCCAGTTGGACAGAAGCGGTGCGTGAAATGCCGTCTCGTAGCGCGCCATCGTTTGCGCGGTGCCGAAGAAATGCCCGCCCGGACCCGCCTCGCGGATCGCGTCGAGAGCGAGCGATTCGGGGCTGGTGTCGATCGGCTCGAAATAGGCATCCATCATCTGCAGAAGTTCGGCGTCGAGGATGAGTTTCTCGAAGCTCGCCGTCAGCCCGCCGTGCATCCAGCCGGCGCCATGTTTCAGAACGTTCGCGCCGCCCATGAGCGCGCCCCAGAGCGAGAAGAGGCTCTCGTAGGCGGCCTGGGCGTCGACGTCGTTCGCGGCGGTGACGTTCGAGGACCGGAACGGCACGCCGATGTGGCGGGCGAGCTGGCCCGAGGCCTGCGCCGCCTTGACATATTCCGGCGTGCCGAAGGCGGGGCTGCCCGAGCGCAGGTCGACGTTCGAGGTGAAACCGCCGTAGAGCACCGGCGCCCCCGGCCGCACGATCTGCGTGAGCACGATCCCGGCCAGCGCCTCGGCATGTTGCTGGACAAGCGCGCCGGCGAGCGTCACGGGCGCCATCGCGCCCGCAAGCGTGAACGGCGTGATAGTGAGCGCCTGGCCATGTTCGGCCATGGCGATCAACCCCTCGGCCATCGGCACGTCGAGCTGCAGGGGCGAGTTGGTGTTGATCACGCCCAGCAGCACCGGCCGCGCGGCCAGCCCCTCGGGCGTGGTGGCAAAGGCGATGGCTGCCATCTCGATGCCGTCCATCGTCCGCCCGCGGCCGAGGGTCAGCCCCTGCCAGCTCTTGTCGAGAAGTCCGATCTGGGCGCGGTAGGTATCGAGATGGCGGGTGTTGGCAGGCAGGTCCATCGGTTCGAACGGGCCGCCGCCTTCCTGATGGATGACGTTGAGCATCTGCACGAGCCGCATGTAGTCGCACATCTCGGCAAAGCTGCCGTCGCGCCGGCCGCGGTCGTTGTCCATCACATAGGCCGGCCCGCCGACCGAGGCATAGACGCAAAGATCGCCGCCGATGACGAGGTCGCGCGCGGGATTGCGCGCGGCGAGCGTGAAGCGCGCCGGCACCGTCGCGAGGCGCTCGGCTACGAGGCCGGGATCGAGCCGCACCATCTGCTCGGCCACCTCGGCCCCGGCGCGCCGGAAGAGATCCCGCGCGGTGGCGTCGAGAACCCGCATCCCGGTCGTCGCCAGGAGACCGCAGGCGGCATCGTGGATGGCCTCGACCTGATCGGCGCTGAGGACGCTGATCGGCGCGTAGGGGCGGCGGCGCTGGCCGAAGGGGGCCTGCTGCGGGCCGGAAAGGCGCGCCGAGCGGCGTCCGCGCGCGGTCATGCCCGCGATCCTTCGATATCGAGGGTGGCAAAGGCGGCGTCGCGCCGCGGCCGTGCCGGACCCTCGGCCAGAGCGACCGCGCGCGCCGTCCGATGCGCCTGGTAGACCGCATGCGCGATCGCGCCGGGCGCCAGCGCGTCGCCGGTCAGCGCCAGCGTCGCGCCCCCCGCGCCCCCGGTCCGCAGCGCCTCGTAGAGCGTCGAGCCGCCGGCCCGCTGGCCGACGATCACCAGCGACCGGGCAACCGTTTGCCGCTTTTCGCCGCTGAAGATCTGCGCCAGCGTCAGGGTCTCGCCGTCAAACCCGGTGACGATCTCGAGCGTGCGATAGCCGATGCCCGCGCGCGCGAAGGACCGATGAACGAGCGGCTGTTCGTTGGTCATGATGCCCCAGGCCTGCGCCCCGCCGGCCGTGGTGATGTAGGTCGTGGCCAGCCCGCGCGCCGCCAGAGCCTCGGCGATCGCCGAGCCCATGTAGTAGTTGTCGAAATCGAAGACGGCGACCGGCCCCTCGATCGCGGTCCCGGCGGCGATGTCCTCGGGCGTGTAGACCCGCGGCGCTTCGAGCGTTCCGGCGGGGATCTCGTTCGCGCCGCAAAGCGCCGCGGTCCAGCGCGCGCCGGTGGCGATCACCACGTGGTCCGCACCGAATTCCCGCACCTCATCGGGCCCGAGCGCGCTCCCGGCGAAAAGCGAGACATTCGCCATCTGCCGCAACCGGCCGAGCCGGTAGTCGACGACGCGGAACCACTGCCCCAGCCCGGGCAGGTGCGATTCCCACAAGAGCCGTCCGCCGAACTCACCGCGCGCCTCGGCAAGCGCGACCTTGAAGCCGCGCCGCGCCAGCGTCAGCGCCGCCTCGAGCCCGGCCGGCCCGCCGCCGATGACGAGTGCGCTGCCGGCGGCATCCTTCGACACGATCTCGGGATGCCAGCCGCGCCGCCATTCCTCGCCGGCCGTCGGGTTCTGCGTGCAGCGCACCCAGACCCCGTCATGCCAGGACGAGATGCAGAGGTTGCAGCCGATGCATTCGCGGATCTCGTCCTCGCGGCCCTCCTCGATCTTCGCCGGCAGGAACGGATCGGCGATCGAGGGGCGCGCCCCGCCGATGAGGTCGAGCACGCCGCGCCGCACCATCGAGACCATCGTGTCGGGCGAGGTGAACCGTCCGACACCCACCACCGGCTTGTCGGTCAGCGATTTCACGAAATCGACGACGGCTTCGTGGCTGCCCTCGGGGCTGAAGCGCGAGGGCGCGCAGTCGGTTGCGGAGTAGTCCATCTTCACGTCGAAGAGATCCGGCGCATCCTTCAGCGCCGCGATCACCTCATGCGCCTCGCTCTCGGCGGCATCGGACGGCCGGGCGCGCAGCTCCTGCAGCGAGATGCGCAGAGCCACCGCGCAGCGCCCACCGGTCGCCGCGCGCACCGCATCGATCAGTTCCTCTGTCAGCCGCACCCGGTTGCGCACCGACCCGCCATAGGCGTCGCTGCGATGATTGTAGTCGGACAGGAGGAACTGGTAGGGCAGGTAGCCCATGCCGGCATAGACATAGAGGATGTCGAAACCCGCCTCCTCGGCGCGGCGCGCTGCTTCTGCATGCCAGCGGATCAGATCGCGGATGTCCTCGGCATCCATCACCTTCGGCCGCGCCGAAGACATGAAGCCCACATGCGTTGCCATCCAGGGCACGCCCGAAGGCGAAAGCGGTGCCTCGCGCGTGGTGCGGTTCATCGCTGCCGCGCCGCCGTGCCAGAGCTCGACCGCAGCGAGCGCGCCGTGGGCATGGACCGCCTCGGTCATCAGCGCATGGGCGCGGATATCGGCCTGGTCCCAGAGCGTCGCGCAGGGGAAGGGACTGTCGTCGGACGATGGATCTACCGAACAGGCGCCGGTGGAGACCACCGCCCAGCCGCCCTCGGCCTTCATGCCGCGGAACGCCGCGCGCACACGCGGGTTGGCATTGGTCATGCCAGAGGCATGCGGCACCTGGAAGAACCGGTTCTTCGCGGTCTTGGGTCCGATGCGGACGGGATCGAAGAGGGTGTCGAAGCGGGACGCGCGCGCCATGGCGGCCTCTTTGTTGAACAACCGTATAGTTGATCCATGCCCCGCGTCGTGTCAAGCGACCCGACCGGAGCCCTTGGTCTTCGCCTCTGCCTCCCGCCGCTCCGATCGCGGCGAGAATCCCTTGACGCAAGGCCCGCCCTGCCGTAGCACCCGGCCACGGACCGCAGGGGTATAGCTCAGTTGGTAGAGCATCGGTCTCCAAAACCGAGGGTCGCGGGTTCAAGTCCTGCTGCCCCTGCCAGTCCGTCCCGGATCTGATCCAGGCCCGATCCGTGCCCGATCCGTACCCGGCGCAGGTACCGCCAGGCAGCATCCTCGGGACGCACCGCCGCGCCATGACCGGCCCCGGCCGGCTTCAGGCTTGAATTCAGGGCGGGCCCGGCGTATCTCGCACTGCGTCGCAACGAGACCTGAAAGAGGCACCCATGGCCACCAATCCCCTGCAGTTCCTCCAGCAGGTCCGCTCGGAAGCGGCCAAGGTGCACTGGCCGAATCGCCGCGAGGTGATGACGACGACGATCATGGTCTTCATCATGGCCGCGCTCACCTCGGTCTTCTTCTTCCTCGTCGACCTCGTCATCCGCACCGGGCTGAACACGGTCCTGGGCGTCGGCTGATCGGTCCGGGTCGACCGCCGCGCGACGCCGCGTGCCATGGCCGGGCAAAGGCCGTGCCATGGGGGTCGATTGACCTTGAATTCCGTGGCGAAGCTCGGTAATCGGGGCCAACTTTCCCGGCTGTGGCGCGCAACGATTCGGTCTGCGCGCTGTTTTTTGTTCGGGTGAGGGTGGGGCAACTCACCGGAATTATGGAATTTTCCGGCGGCACGCCGTCGGTCGAAAGGGTCTGAGTCAGATGGCGAAGCGGTGGTATTCGGTGAGCGTTCTCTCGAACTTCGAGAAGAAGATCGCCGAGCAGATCAAGCACGCCGTGGCCGAGAAGGGTCTCGAGGACGAGATCGACGAGGTCCTGGTTCCGACCGAAGAGGTGCTGGAGATCCGTCGCGGCAAGAAGGTCACGTCCGAGCGCCGCTTCATGCCGGGCTACGTGCTCGTCCACATGGACATGACCGACCGCGGCTATCACCTGATCAACTCGATCAACCGGGTGACGGGCTTCCTCGGCCCGCAGGGCAAGCCGATGCCGATGCGCGACGCCGAGGTCAACGCGATCCTGAACCGGTTCGAGGAAGGCGAGGCGGCGCCGCGCAATCTGATTCGCTTCGAGGTGGGCGAGCAGGTGAAGGTGACCGACGGACCCTTCGACGGCTTCTCGGGCATGGTCGAGGAAGTGGACGAACACACGAGCCGTCTCAAGGTGACGGTCTCGATCTTCGGCCGGCCGACGCCGGTCGAGCTGGAATTCACGCAGGTGCAGAAAATCGCCTGACGTGTGCATCGTGGGAGGCGAGGGCCAGCGCCCGGACCGGACCACTAAACTGTGCCCGCGCGCGGGCACCGGTGACAAAGGAGAGGCCAGATGGCCAAGAAGGTAATCGGGCAGCTGAAGCTGCAGATCAAGGCGGGCGCCGCCAACCCCTCGCCCCCCGTGGGCCCCGCGCTCGGTCAGCGCGGCATCAACATCATGGAGTTCTGCAAGGCGTTCAACGCGCGGACCCAGGAGATGGAGAAGGATTCGCCGGTTCCGACCGTGATCACCTACTACGCCGACAAGTCCTTCAGCTTCGAGACCAAGACGGCGCCGGCCTCGTTCTACCTGAAGAAGGCCGCCGGGCTGAAGCCTCAGGGCAAGCGCAACCGGCCGCGTGGCGGCGACAAGCCCGGCCGCGAAGTGGCGGGCTACGTCACCGTGGCGCAGGTGCGCGAGATCGCCGAAGCCAAGATGAAGGACCTGTCCGCGAACGACGTCGAGGCTGCGATGCAGATCATCCTCGGTTCCGCCCGTTCGATCGGCATCGAGGTGAAGGGGTAAGCCATGGCCAAGCTCGGTAAGCGCAGCACGGCGGCACGCGCCGCCTTCGACGGCAAGTCGCACCTCTCGGTCGAGGAAGCCGTGAAACTGATCAAG
The DNA here is from genome assembly GCA_020637635.1 of Albidovulum sp. Classification (GTDB taxonomy): domain Bacteria; phylum Pseudomonadota; class Alphaproteobacteria; order Rhodobacterales; family Rhodobacteraceae; genus Albidovulum. Next base: position 52,895 of record JACKKB010000002.1, on the reverse strand, counting down.
GGCGCCGCGTCGGCCAAGTTCGACGAGACGCTGGAGATCGCGATGAATCTCGGCGTCGATCCGCGCCACGCCGACCAGATGGTCCGCGGCGTCGTCACCTTGCCGAACGGCACCGGCAAGACGGTGCGCGTGGCGGTCTTCGCGCGCGGCGCCAAGGCCGACGAGGCCAAGGCTGCCGGGGCCGACATCGTCGGCGCCGAGGACCTGATGGAGACGATCCAGGGCGGGAAGATCGAGTTCGATCGCTGCATCGCCACGCCCGACATGATGCCGATCGTCGGCCGTCTGGGCAAGGTGCTCGGCCCTCGCAACCTGATGCCGAACCCCAAGGTCGGCACGGTGACGATGGATGTCGACGCCGCGGTCAAGGCCGCAAAGGGCGGCGAGGTTCAGTTCAAGGTCGAGAAGGCCGGGGTGATCCACGCCGGTATCGGCAAGGTCTCGTTCGACGAGGCCAAGCTGGCCGAGAACGTCCGCGCCTTCATCGACGCGGTGTCGCGCGCCAAGCCCTCGGGCGCCAAGGGGACCTATCTGAAGAAGGTCTCGCTCAGCTCCACGATGGGGCCGGGCGTGTCGCTCGACCTCGCCACGGCGAGTGCGTGATTTTCCCGCGGGACCGGGCGCTGCCGGTCCCGCGCATGAAATTCTCCGGGCTTCGGCCCGGTGAATGGCGGGGTGGAAATGCCCCGTCCTGTCCGAGACGGAGGGTGGGGCCCACCTTGTGAGAGGCGCCCCATAAATCCTTCCTGAGATGGGAAACGAGACGAGATTTTCCGGGGCTTCCTCCGGGCGATCCTGGCCTCGGGACCATCCGGACCCGAACGCCCCCAGACCATCGGGGGATACATGAGCCGGGGGGAAACCCCCAACTTGGAGTGAAACCGTGGATAGAGCCCAGAAAGAGAAAGTGGTCGAGGAACTCGGCCAGATCTTCGAAAGCTCTGGCGTCGTGGTGGTTGCCCACTACGAAGGCATGACGGTTGCTCAGATGCAGGACCTCCGGGCGCAGATGCGCGAAGCCGGCGGGTCCGTCCGCGTCGCCAAGAACAGGCTCGCCAAGATCGCTCTTGAGGACAAGCCCTGCGCAAGCATCGGCACACTTCTCACGGGCATGACCGTGCTCGCCTTCTCCGAGGATCCTGTGGCTGCGGCCAAGGTTGCGGAGAAATACGCCAAGGCCAACGAGAAATTCGTGATCCTCGGCGGCGCTATGGGCGACACGGCTCTGGATCCGGCCGGTGTGAAAGCCGTCGCCGCGATGCCGTCGCGCGAAGAGCTTATTGCTCAGATCGTGTCGTGCATCGGGGCGCCCGCCTCGAACATCGCCGGCGCCATTGGCGCTCCTGCTTCGAACATCGCGGGCATCCTGTCGACCTTGGAAGAGCGGCAGGCCGCGTGAGCAACCTCAGTGCCTTCGCGGGTTGAAAGCCCGACGTTGGAACACAATCTAGGAACGGAACAGAGAAATGGCTGATCTGAAGAAACTCGCCGAAGAAATCGTGAACCTCACGCTTCTGCAGGCCCAGGAACTGAAAACCATCCTCAAGGACGAATACGGCATCGAGCCGGCCGCCGGCGGCGCCGTCATGATGGCCGGCCCGGCCGGCGGCGGCGCTGCTGCCGAAGCCGTCGAGGAAAAGACCGAATTCGACGTCGTTCTCGTCGAAGCCGGCGCCCAGAAGATCAACGTGATCAAGGAAGTGCGCGCCATCACCGGTCTCGGCCTGAAGGAAGCCAAGGACCTCGTCGAGGCCGGTGGCAAGGTCAAGGAAGGCGCGGCAAAGGCCGAAGCCGAAGAGATCAAGAAGAAGCTCGAAGAGGCTGGCGCCAAGGTCGAGCTCAAGTAATCGGGCGGGGCGCAGCGGCACACCTGCCACGCAAACGGGCTGGGTCCGGGTCATTCCCGGGCCCAGCCGAACCTGTCTTGGAAGGGGCATCGCGGGATCCGCGCCCCGGTGCCCCTTCCAAGGCGCGGTTGACGGTTCGGGAGCCATCCGGTGGGACGGATGGCAGGTATGGAACCGGCCCCCTTCATTTCGCAAGCGGCGCGGCGCCGTGACCCCGACGGAGCCGCCCCCGCGAAGAGACGAAAGGTGACGACGAGCATGTCGCAAGCGACCGTTGGCCAGAAGCGCATCCGCAGATACTTCGGCAAGATCCGCGAAGTTCTCGAAATGCCGAACCTCATCGAGGTTCAGAAATCCTCCTACGACCTGTTCCTGAAATCCGGCGACGGCCCCAAGGCCGCCGACGGCGAGGGCATCCAGGGCGTCTTCCAGTCGGTCTTCCCGATCAAGGATTTCAACGAGAACGCGATCCTCGAATTCGTGAAATACGAGCTGGAGAAGCCGAAGTACGACGTGGACGAATGCCAGAGCCGCGACATGACCTATGCCGCGCCGCTGAAGGTCACGCTGCGCCTGATCGTGTTCGATGTCGACGAGGATACGGGCGCCAAGTCGGTCAAGGACATCAAGGAACAGGACGTCTACATGGGCGACATGCCGCTCATGACGCCGAACGGGACCTTCATCGTGAACGGCACCGAGCGCGTGATCGTTTCCCAGATGCACCGCTCGCCGGGCGTCTTCTTCGACCACGACAAGGGCAAGACCCATTCCTCGGGCAAGCTCCTGTTCGCCTGCCGGATCATTCCCTATCGCGGCTCCTGGCTCGATTTCGAATTCGACGCCAAGGACATCGTCTTCGCCCGCATCGACCGCCGCCGCAAGCTGCCGGTGACGACGCTTCTCTATGCGCTGGGGATCGACCAGGAAGGCATCATGGATGCCTACTACAGCACCGTCGAGTTCCGGCTGCAGAAGAAGAAGGGCTGGGTCACCCGCTTCTTCCCCGAGCGCGTGCGCGGAACCCGTCCGACCTACGATCTCGTCGACGCCGCGACCGGCGAGGTAATCTGCAAGGCTGGCGAGAAGGCCACGCCGCGCATGGTCAAGAAGTGGATCGACGAGGGCAAGGTCACCGAGCTTCTGGTGCCGTTCGAGCACATTCTCGGCCGCTTCGTCGCCAAGGACATCATCAACGAGCAGACCGGCGCGATCTATGTCGAGGCGGGTGACGAGATGACCCAGACCGTCGACAAGGACGGCGAGGTGACCGGCGGCACGCTGAAGGTGCTGCTCGACAACGGCATCACCTCGATCCCGGTTCTCGACATCGACAACGTCAACGTCGGCCCCTACATCCGCAACACCATGGCCGCGGACAAGAACTGGAACCGCGACACGGCGCTGATGGACATCTACCGCGTCATGCGCCCGGGCGAGCCGCCCACGGTCGAGGCGGCCTCGGCGCTCTTCGACACGCTCTTCTTCGACAAGGAGCGCTATGATCTCTCGGCCGTCGGCCGGGTGAAGATGAACATGCGGCTCGACCTCGACAAGCCGGACACCCAGCGCACGCTCGACCGCGAGGACATCGTCGCCTGCATCAAGGCGCTGGTGGAACTGCGCGACGGCAAGGGCGAGATCGACGATATCGACCATCTCGGCAACCGCCGCGTCCGCTCGGTCGGCGAGCTGATGGAGAACCAGTATCGCGTCGGCCTCCTGCGCATGGAGCGCGCGATCAAGGAACGCATGTCCTCGGTCGAGATCGACACGGTGATGCCGCAGGATCTGATCAACGCCAAGCCGGCGGCGGCGGCGGTGCGCGAATTCTTCGGCTCCAGCCAGCTTTCGCAGTTCATGGACCAGACCAACCCGCTCTCCGAGGTGACGCACAAGCGGCGCCTTTCGGCGCTCGGGCCGGGCGGGCTGACGCGCGAGCGTGCCGGCTTCGAGGTGCGCGACGTGCACCCGACGCATTACGGCCGGATGTGCCCGATCGAGACGCCGGAAGGCCCGAACATCGGTCTCATCAACTCGCTCGCGACCTATGCGCGCGTGAACAAGTACGGCTTCATCGAAACCCCCTACCGCAGGGTGAGGGAGGGCAAGGTCACCGACGACGTGCAATACATGTCGGCCACCGAGGAGATGCGCCACACCGTTGCGCAGGCCAACGCCACGCTCGACGCCGATGGCAACTTCCTCAACGAGCTTGTCTCGACGCGGCAGGCCGGCGAATACACTCTCGCCCCGCGCGACCAGGTCGACCTGATCGACGTCTCGCCGAAACAGCTCGTGTCGGTCGCGGCCTCGCTGATCCCGTTCCTCGAGAACGACGACGCGAACCGTGCGCTGATGGGCTCGAACATGCAGCGCCAGGCGGTGCCCTTGCTGCAGGCGGATGCGCCCTTCGTCGGCACCGGGATCGAGGCCGTCGTGGCCGAGGATTCCGGCGCCTCGATCATGGCGCGCCGTGGCGGCGTCATCGACCAGGTGGACGCCACCCGGATCGTCGTCCGCGCGACCGAGGATCTCGAGGTCGGCGACGCCGGCGTCGACATCTACCGGCTGCGCAAGTTCCAGCGCTCGAACCAGAACACCTGCATCAACCAGCGTCCGCTGGTGAAGGTGGGCGACCGCGTCCGCCGGGGCGAGGTGATCGCCGACGGTCCTTCGACCGACATGGGCGAACTGGCGCTCGGCAAGAACGTCATCGTCGCCTTCATGCCGTGGAACGGCTACAACTACGAGGACTCGATCCTGATCTCCGAGCGCATCGTGCGCGACGACGTCTTCACCTCGATCCATATCGAGGAATACGAGGTCGCCGCCCGCGATACCAAGCTCGGGCCCGAGGAGATCACCCGCGACATCCCCAACGTCGGCGAGGAGGCTCTGCGCAACCTCGACGAGGCCGGCATCGTCTATATCGGCGCCGAAGTGGGGCCGGGCGACATTCTTGTCGGCAAGATCACGCCCAAGGGCGAAAGCCCGATGACGCCGGAGGAAAAGCTTCTCCGCGCCATCTTCGGCGAAAAGGCGTCCGACGTGCGCGACACCTCGCTCCGGCTGCCGCCGGGCGACTTCGGTACGGTCGTCGAGGTGCGGGTCTTCAATCGCCACGGCGTCGACAAGGACGAACGCGCGCTCCAGATCGAGCGCGAGGAAGTCGAGCGTCTCGCGCGTGACCGCGACGACGAGCAGGCGATCCTCGAACGCAACATCTATGCGCGCCTCAAGTCCATGATCATGGGCAAGACCGCGGTGAAGGGTCCGAAGGGCATCAAGCCGAACGCCGTCATCGACGACGAACTGCTGGAGAGCCTCAGCCGCGGCCAGTGGTGGCAGCTCGCCCTCGGCGAGGAGAAGGAAGCCCAGGAGGTCGAGGCGCTCAACGCCCAGTTCGAGGCACAGAAGCGCGCGCTCGAGCACCGTTTCGAGGACAAGGTCGAGAAGGTGCGGCGCGGCGACGATCTGCCGCCGGGCGTGATGAAGATGGTCAAGGTCTTCGTCGCGGTGAAGCGCAAGCTGCAACCCGGCGACAAGATGGCCGGCCGTCACGGCAACAAGGGCGTCGTGTCGAAGGTGGTGCCGATGGAGGACATGCCGTTCCTCGGTGACGGCACCCCGGTCGACATGGTCCTGAACCCGCTCGGCGTGCCCTCGCGGATGAACGTCGGACAGATCCTCGAGACCCACATGGGCTGGGCCGCGCGCGGTCTCGGTCTGCGCATCGACGACGCGCTGCAGGACTATCGCCGCACAGGCGACCTGACGCCCGTCCGCGACGCGCTGAAACACGGCTATGGCGCCGAAGCCTACGAGGAGGCCTTCGCCGGCCTCGACGAGGAGAACCTCGTCGAGCGGGCAGGGACCGTGAAGCGCGGCGTGCCGATCGCGACGCCGGTCTTCGACGGCGCCAAGGAGGCCGACGTCAACGACGCGCTGAAGCGTGCGGGCTTCGACCAGTCCGGCCAGTCGGATCTTTTCGACGGCCGCACCGGCGAGAAGTTCCAGCGCAAGGTCACCGTGGGCGTGAAATACCTGCTGAAGCTGCACCACCTTGTCGACGACAAGATCCACGCACGGTCGACCGGGCCCTACAGCCTCGTCACCCAGCAGCCTCTCGGCGGCAAGGCCCAGTTCGGCGGCCAGCGCTTCGGCGAGATGGAGGTCTGGGCGCTCGAAGCCTACGGCGCCGCCTACACGCTGCAGGAGATGCTCACCGTCAAGTCGGACGACGTGGCGGGCCGGACCAAGGTCTACGAGTCGATCGTCAAGGGCGAGGACAACTTCGAGGCCGGCGTTCCGGAATCGTTCAACGTTCTCGTCAAGGAAGTGCGCGGCCTCGGGCTCAACATGGAACTCCTGGATGCGGAGGACGAGGGGTGAGCCTCACCACTCGCATCCAGAAGATACTGTCGGGCCGCGACCCGGCACCGGCGGGCGCCCCGGCGCCCGACCGGATGCGCCCTGCCCATGCCGGCGAGCGGAGCTTTGCCTTCGTCACCGGCTGCAGCCGCAGCGGCACCACCGCGTTGACCGACCTGCTGAACCGGCACCCGGATGTGGCGATCGGCTTCGAACGCTTCGCCTGGCTTGCCCGTGACGGCCGCCTGACGCCGGATCTCTTCACCCCGGAGCGGTTTCGCGACTTCCGCGAGGGCGACACGCATCACCCGGACTATTCCGGCAGCCCGATGCGCAGCGCGGTTCTCGACAAGGTCCATGCGGCCCGGGTGATCGGCGACAAGATCCCGCGGCTGATCGAGCATCTCGACATGCTCGACGGCTTTGCGGGCGCGCGGGTCATCTTCATCGTCCGCGAGCCCTACGCGGTGGCGCAGAGCTTCGTCGGGCGCAGCACCGAGGCGGGCGGCAAATGGCCGGCCGGCCGCGATCATGTCGCGGCCGTGGCGGAGTTCAACCGGGCGATGGCCTCGGTCCTGACCTATGCGAGGACCGGGCGGCCCTATCTCGTGCTCGATTACGACCGGCTCTTCGGCAGCCGCGAAGGTCTCGATGACATCTGGACCTTTCTCGATGTCGACCCCGACCGGCTTGGCCGGACGGACGACATCTTCGACAAATCGGCGGCACTCGCCGGCGCGGGCAAACTGCCCGAGATCGCCCGCGAGGTTGCCCTGAAGGCAGATTTTGATGCGTTCCGCCAGGTGCTCGGTCTCGACCGCATGCGCCTTGCCCGGCATCTTTAGGAGTGGGATTCCGACATGAACCAGGAACTGACCGCCAACCCGTTCAATCCGCTCGCCGCGCCGAAGGCGTTTGACGAGATCAAGATCTCGCTCGCCTCGCCCGAGCGCATCCTCTCGTGGTCCTACGGCGAGATCAAGAAGCCCGAGACGATCAACTACCGCACGTTCAAGCCCGAGCGCGACGGTCTCTTCTGCGCCCGCATCTTCGGTCCGATCAAGGATTACGAATGCCTCTGCGGCAAGTACAAGCGCATGAAGTATCGCGGCGTGGTCTGCGAGAAATGCGGCGTCGAGGTGACGCTCCAGAAGGTGCGGCGCGAGCGGATGGGCCATATCGAGCTTGCCGCGCCCGTCGCCCACATCTGGTTCCTTAAGTCGCTGCCCTCGCGGATCGGCCTCATGCTCGACATGACGCTGCGCGATCTCGAGCGCATTCTCTACTTCGAGAACTACGTCGTGATCGAGCCGGGTCTGACGGACCTCAGCTACGGCCAGCTCCTGTCCGAAGAGGAATTCCTCGACGCGCAGGACCAGTATGGTGCCGACGCCTTCACGGCGAACATCGGCGCCGAGGCGATCCGCGAGATGCTGAGCCAGATCGACCTCGAGGCGACCGCCGAGCAGCTTCGCGAGGAGCTGAAGGAGGCGACCGGCGAGCTGAAGCCGAAGAAGATCATCAAGCGGCTGAAGATCGTCGAGCACTTCCTTGAATCGGGCAACCGCCCCGAATGGATGGTGCTGACGGTCATTCCGGTCATCCCGCCGGAACTGCGCCCGCTGGTTCCGCTCGATGGCGGCCGGTTCGCGACGTCGGACCTCAATGACCTCTATCGCCGGGTCATCAACCGCAACAACCGCCTGAAGCGGCTGATCGAGCTGCGCGCGCCCGACATCATCGTGCGCAACGAAAAGCGGATGCTGCAGGAATCGGTCGATGCGCTCTTTGACAACGGCCGTCGCGGCCGCGTCATCACCGGGGCCAACAAGCGCCCGCTGAAGTCGCTCAGCGACATGCTGAAGGGCAAGCAGGGCCGGTTCCGGCAGAACCTGCTCGGCAAGCGCGTCGACTTCTCGGGCCGGTCGGTCATCGTGACCGGGCCGGAGCTCAAGCTGCACCAGTGCGGCCTGCCGAAGAAGATGGCGCTCGAGCTGTTCAAGCCGTTCATCTACTCGCGGCTCGAGGCCAAGGGCCTGTCGTCCACGGTCAAGCAGGCCAAGAAGCTGGTCGAGAAGGAGCGCCCGGAAGTCTGGGACATCCTCGACGAGGTGATCCGCGAACATCCGGTTCTCCTGAACCGGGCGCCGACGCTGCACCGTCTCGGCATCCAGGCCTTCGAGCCGATCCTGATCGAGGGCAAGGCGATCCAGCTGCACCCGCTCGTCTGCTCGGCCTTCAACGCCGACTTCGACGGCGACCAGATGGCCGTGCACGTCCCCCTCTCGCTGGAAGCCCAGCTCGAGGCGCGCGTCCTGATGATGTCGACGAACAACGTCCTCTCGCCCGCCAACGGCGCGCCGATCATCGTGCCGTCGCAGGACATGGTGCTTGGCCTCTACTACGTCTCGATGAGCCGCGACGGCATGAAGGGCGAGGGCATGGTCTTCGCGGATGTCGACGAGGTGCAGCACGCGCTCGACGCGGGCGAGGTGCACCTGCATGCCAAGATCACCTGCCGGATGCGTCAGATCGACGACGAGGGCAACGAGGTCCTGAAGCGGTTCGAGACAACGCCCGGCCGGGTCCGGCTCGGCGCGCTCCTGCCCCTGAACGCCAAGGCGCCGTTCGAACTGGTGAACCGGCTCCTGCGCAAGAAGGACGTCCAGAACGTCATCGACACCGTCTACCGCTACTGCGGCCAGAAGGAATCGGTGATCTTCTGCGACCAGATCATGGGGCTCGGCTTCCGCGAGGCCTTCAAGGCCGGCATCTCCTTCGGCAAGGACGACATGGTCATCCCCGAGAAGAAGTGGGACATCGTGGGCGAGGTCCGCGACCAGGTGAAGGACTTCGAACAGCAGTACATGGACGGCCTCATCACCCAGGGCGAGAAATACAACAAGGTCGTCGATGCCTGGTCGAAATGCTCCGATGCCGTTGCCGCGGCGATGATGTCGGAGATCTCGGCGGTGCGCAGGGACGATGCCGGCGCCGAGAAGGAGCCGAACTCGGTCTACATGATGTCGCACTCCGGTGCCCGGGGTTCGCCCGCGCAGATGAAGCAGCTGGGCGGCATGCGCGGCCTCATGGCCAAGCCCTCGGGCGAGATCATCGAGACGCCGATCATCTCGAACTTCAAGGAAGGTCTGACCGTGCTGGAGTACTTCAACTCCACCCACGGTGCCCGCAAGGGTCTGGCCGACACCGCGCTCAAGACCGCGAACTCGGGCTACCTGACGCGCCGTCTCGTGGACGTGGCGCAGGATTGCATCGTGCGGCTGCCCGATTGCGGCACCGACCGGGCGATCACCGCCTCGGCCGCGGTCAACGACGGCGAGGTCGTCTCGTCGCTCTCCGAACGCATCCTTGGCCGGGTCGCGGCCGACGACGTGATGGTGCCGGGCACCGACGAGGTGATCGTGCACCGCGGCGAGCTCATCGACGAACGCAAGTCCGAGGCCGTGGAGGCCGCGGGCGTGCAGGCGGTGCGCATCCGCTCGGCCCTGACCTGCGAGGCCGATGAGGGCGTCTGCGCCATGTGCTACGGCCGCGATCTGGCACGCGGCACGCTCGTCAACATCGGCGAGGCCGTGGGCATCATCGCCGCCCAGTCGATCGGCGAGCCGGGCACCCAGCTGACCATGCGGACCTTCCACATCGGCGGCATCGCCCAGGGCGGCCAGCAGTCGTTCCAGGAATCGAGCCAGGAGGGCAAGGTCGCCTTCCGCAACGTCAGCCTGCTCGAGAACGCCAGCGGCGAACAGATCGTCACCGGCCGCAACATGCAGGTGGCGATCCTCGACGAGGCCGGCCAGGAACGGGTCAGCCACAAGGTGAGCTATGGCGCCAAGATCCATGTGAAGGACGGCCAGGCCGTCAAGCGTGGCGCCAAGCTCTTCGAATGGGACCCCTATACCCTGCCGATCATCGCCGAGAAGGCCGGTGTGGCGAAGTTCGTCGACCTCGTTTCGGGCATCGCTGTGCGCGACGAGACCGACGAGGCGACCGGCATGACGCAGAAGATCGTCATCGACTGGCGCGCGGCACCGAAGGGCAGCGACCTGAAGCCCGAGATCATCGTCATGGACCCGGCGACGGGCGACCCCGTGCGCGGCGACAACGGCAATCCGGTCAGCTATCCGATGTCGGTCGATGCCATCCTCTCGATCGAGGACGGGCAGGACATTCGGGCCGGCGACGTGGTGGCGCGGATCCCGCGCGAGGGCGCGAAGACCAAGGACATCACCGGCGGTCTGCCGCGGGTGGCCGAGCTCTTCGAGGCGCGTCGTCCGAAGGATCACGCGATCATCGCCGAGGTCGAGGGATACGTGCGCTTCGGCAAGGACTACAAGAACAAGCGCCGCATCACGATCGAGCCGAGCGACGACACCCTGCAGCCGGTCGAATACATGGTGCCGAAGGGCAAGCACATTCCGGTCCAGGAAGGTGACTATGTCCAGAAGGGCGACTACATCATGGACGGCAACCCCGCCCCGCACGACATCCTGCGGATCATGGGGATCGAGGCGCTGGCAGACTATCTCATCGACGAGGTGCAGGACGTCTACCGGCTCCAGGGCGTCAAGATCAACGACAAGCACATCGAGGTGATCGTCCGCCAGATGTTGCAGAAGATCGAGATCCTCGACTCGGGCGAAACGACGCTGCTCAAGGGCGAGCATGTCGACAAGGCCGAGTTCGACGAGGAAAACGACAAGGTCGCAGCCCGTGGCGGCACGCCCGCAACCGGCGAACCGGTGCTCCTTGGCATCACCAAGGCATCGCTGCAGACCCGCTCGTTCATCTCGGCCGCCTCGTTCCAGGAGACGACGCGGGTGCTCACCGAAGCCTCGGTGCAGGGCAAGCGCGACAAGCTCGTCGGGCTGAAGGAGAACGTGATTGTCGGCCGGCTCATCCCTGCCGGCACCGGCGGCGCGACGATGCGCGTGCGCAAGATCGCGCATGACCGCGACCAGCACGTGATCGAAGCCCGCAAGGCCGAGGCCGAACAGGCCGCCGCGCTCGAGGCGCCGATCGCGAGCGGGCTCGACGAGGCGATCGAGATCGACGCCGAGGCGGGCATCATCGACGCGTTCGAGAGCCGCGACTGAGACCGGCGGGCCGGCCCGGCCCGCCACCGTCCCGAAGAAACCGCCAGCCCCCCGCCCTCGCGCGGGGGGCTGTCGTTTCGCCCCGCTTCCCGCGCGCCCGGCATTGACAATCCCGCGACGCAGCGGGATGGCTAGGCGGGGCCTGCCCGGCCCGCCCGGGGCAGGGAGGTCTTTCGGCGATGACGCTTTCCGCGAATGCGCGTGGCGCGGCCTACATGAGCGTCGCCATGGCCGCCTTCACGCTCAACGACAGCTGCATGAAGATCGTCACCGAAACGCTGCCGCTTTTCGAGGCGATGGTCCTGCGTGGCCTTCCGACACTTGCCGCGCTCCTGCTCATCGCCTGGCATCGCGGCGTGCTCGCCGTGGCTCTGCCGCAGGCCGACCGGCGCTGGCTGGCGCTGCGCAGCCTGGGCGAGATCGCCGGCACGCTCACCTTCCTCGCCGCGCTGCGCCACATGCCGCTTGCCAATCTGTCGGCAATTCTGCAGTTCCTGCCGCTCGCCGTCACGCTGACCGCCGCGCTCCTATTGCACGAACCGATCGGCTGGCGCCGGCTGACGGCCATCTTCGTGGGCTTCTTCGGCGTCCTGCTGATCGTGCGGCCGGGCATGGCGGGCTTCGACATCTGGTCGCTGCTCGGGCTGCTCTCGGTCGGGTGCGTCGTTCTGCGCGATCTGGCCACGCGACGGCTCACGAGCGAGCTGCCCTCGGTCACCGTGGCGATCTTCGCCGCCGGCAGCGTCACCCTGACCGGGCTCGTTCTGCTGCCGTTCGGCGGCTGGGTGCCGCCCGCCCCGCACGAGCTTGTGCTGATCGCCGCCGCCGCGGCCTTCCTCGTGGCCGGCTACCTGCTCATCGTCATGGCGATGCGGGTGGGCGAGATCGCGCTCGTGGCGCCGTTTCGCTATACCGCGCTGCTTTTCGCCATCCTGCTTGGACGGGTCGTCTTCGGCCAGTTGCCCGACGCGATGACGCTTGCCGGCGCCGCGATCGTCATCGCCACCGGCATCTACACCTTCTATCGCGAACGCGCGCGCGGCCAGCAGCTGGCGATGCCGGCCAAGGCGCCCTTGCGCCTGCGCTGACCGCGCGCGCATTTACATCGCGCCTGCCTTGAAGTAGGAGCACGAGGCACCCACGACCGGTTCACAGAACGCAGGCAGCGCCCCGGATGGTCACCGTCTCCATCGTCATCCCCGCGAAGAACGAGGCCGAGAACATCCTCGGGCTTCTCGACGAGATCGCCGCCGCCTGCGACGGTAAGGCCGACTACGAGGTGATCGTGGTCGACGACGGATCGACCGATGCGACCGCGACGACACTGCGCGGACGCATGAAAGAGGATCCGCGGCTGCGTCTTCTCGTGCATGACCGGTCCGGCGGCCAGAGCGCGGCCGTCCACAGCGGCGCGATGGCGGCCCAAGGCGAGGTCATCTGCACGCTCGACGGTGACGGCCAGAACCCGCCCTGCGAACTGCCAAAGCTCTTTGCGCCACTTCTTGCCCCCGGCTCCGAGGCGATCGGCCTCGTTGCCGGCCAGCGTGTCGGGCGTCAGGACACCCTGTCCAAGAAGCTCGCCTCGCGCTTTGCCAACGGGCTGCGCGGTTGGCTGCTGAAGGACGGCACGCGCGATACCGGCTGCGGCCTCAAGGGCTTCCGCCGCGACGCCTTCCTGCGCCTGCCCTTCTTCAACCACATGCATCGCTACCTGCCCGCGCTTTTCGCCCGTGACGGCTGGCAGATCGCCCATGTCGATGTGAGCCACCGGCCGCGCGGGGCGGGGCGGTCGAACTACAGCAACCTGCAGCGCGGGCTCGTCGGCGCTGTCGATCTCATCGGTGTCTCCTGGCTTCTTCGCCGGCGCAAGCTTGCGCGCCCGAGCGAACCCGACCGGACGGGGGAGTGAGGCCGTGGAGCGACTGTTCGCGATCCTGCATGTCGAAAGCTGGGTGGAGTTCTGGTGGGTAGCCTTCGGCCTTCTCGGCCAGCTCATGTTCACCGGCCGCTTCATCGTTCAGTGGATCGCCTCGGAAAAGGCGCGCCGTTCGGTGGTGCCGCTCGCCTTCTGGTATCTGTCGATGGCCGGCGGACTGATCCTGCTGGCCTATGCGATCTACCGCCGCGATCCGGTCTTCGTGCTCGGCCAGTCGCTCGGCGTCTTCGTCTATACCCGCAATCTCTGGCTCATCTACCGCGCCGGGCGCGCCGATGCCTGAGACGCGCGGCTGGCTGCCGGGCGCGGCGCTCGCAGTCGGGCTGATCACCGCGGCCCGCCTCTCGGCGCTCTGGTTCGACCGGACCGATCTCTATGTCGACGAGGCGCAATACTGGCTCTGGGGGCGCAACCTCGATTTCGGCTACTATTCCAAGCCGCCGCTCATCGCCTGGGTGATCCGCCTGGTGACCACGCTCGCCGGCAGCGACGCCGCCTTCTGGGTAAGGCTGCCGGGCGCGCTCCTGCATGGGGCAACGGCTCTGATCCTCGGCACGCTCGGTGCCCGCCTCGATGGTGCGCGGACGGGCTTCTGGGTCGCGATCGGCTACGCCACGCTGCCCTTCGTGGCGCTCGGCAGCCTCCTCATCTCGACCGATACGGTAATGGCGCCGGCCTTTGCCGCAGCACTTCTCTTCCATCACCGCGCGGTCGAGACCGGGCAGGGGCGGCATGCCGCCCTGGCCGGCGTCATGGCCGGGCTTGCGATCATGGCGAAATACGCCGGCGCCTATTTCCTGCTCGGCGCCGGACTTGCGGCCCTTTTCGTCCCGCAGATGCGGCTCGGCCGGCGCAATGGCGCGCTCCTCATCCTCGGTGTGGCCCTGGTCGTGCTGCCGAACCTCATCTGGAACGCCGCCCACGGCTTCGCGACCTTCGCCCATACCGCCGACAACGCCGGCTGGCTGAGGTCGGGAGTGCGCCTTGCGGCGCTGAACCCCGGTGAGCTCGCGCGCTTCTTCCTGGCGCAGTTCGCCGTCTTCGGACCGGTTCTCTTCGCGGCGTTGCTTTGGGGCTACCTGCGCCCCGGGGCCGGGAAGGCGCGCGCGCTCGTCTGGTTCTCTGCGCCGGTGCTCGGGCTTGTCTGCGTTCAGGCGCTCCTGACGCATGCCTATGCCAACTGGGCCGTTGCCGCCTATTTCCCCGGCGTCCTGATCGCGGTGCCGCTGCTGCTCGCCCGGGCGCCACGGCTGTTCGGGGTGTCGCTGGCGCTGAACGGTGCGATCTGCCTCTCGCTGCCCCTGCTCACCATCACCGCGCCCGCGCCGGAACGGAACGGCAAGCCGCTGCTCTCGCGCTACATCGGGCAGGGCGCGCTCAGCCGGCAGATCCTCGATCTGGCGGCGGTCAGCGGTGCGCGCGGCATCGCCGCGAGTGACCGCGCGGTGCTGGCCGATCTCTTCTATACCGGTCGCGACGCGGGGATCGCCGTCTATGCCGTGGCGCCGCGCGGGCGCGCCATGAACTACTACGAAGAGACCTTCCCCCTGCCCGATGACGCGGGCGAGGTATTGCTGGTCACGGCGCGCGCCCCGGCCTGTGCCGGCGCCGCGCGGGACCTCGACACCGCCGACGGCGCCTATGCCGGGCGCGCACTTGCGGCCTATCTCGTTAGAGCGGACTGCGCCAATGCCGCCAGGTGATCTTGGCCGCGCCTGGATCCTGCTCGCTGCGGCCTATGCTGCCGCGGCCGTGATCTTCAGCCTCTGGCCGGGGATCGACCTCTGGGTCTCGGGTCTCTTCTACCGGCCGGGCGCCGGCTTCTTCCTCGCCCGGAGCGGGGCGCTCGAGCTTCTGCGCGAGACGGTCTGGGGCGCCAGCGTCCTCGTGGCGCTCGCAGCCGCCGGTCTGCTCGTTCTTTCGGCGCTCGGGCGCCCCCTCCCCATCGGCACCCGCGCCGAGGCCGCCTTCGTCTTCCTCCTCTATCTCCTCGGCCCGGTACTTCTGGTCGACGGCCTCCTGAAGCGCTTCTGGGGCCGCGCGCGGCCGGCGAGCGTGACCGAGTTTGGTGGCACTCTGGACTTCACGGTGGCACTGGTCCCGGCCGATCAGTGCCATCGCAATTGCGCCTTCGTCTCGGGCGAGGGCGCGGCGGCGGCGGCGCTTGGCGTGACGTTCGCGCTGGTGCTGCCCCGGCTCCTGCCGCAGCTGCCGCCCCGGATGCGCCGCCCGATGATCGCGCTCGCGATCCTGCTGCCGCTCGCGGGCATGGCGCTCCGGGTCATGACCGGGCGGCATTTCTTGTCCGATACGGTCTTCGCGGTGCTCTTCGTGATGACCATCGCGCTCGCGCTCGGCCGCTTCCTGCGGAGGGCAGACGGGCGCTGTGGCGCGTGTTGACAACCCCCGCGACTCCCAATATACGGCGCCCACCTGAGTACCGGGCTGGCCCCGCGTGGGCAGGTATCAGTACTGAAGTGGTCACGATCCGGGCCTGCGCGCCCCGATCCTCTGGAATTCCACCGCGTCGCCCCCGCGAAGGGGACGAATGCGGTTTTGGTGTTTTGCGGACGCGCGAGGCACGCAAGCTTTGAAGAAAGCCCCCGGGAACGTCGCTGACGGGCGAACGTCGATCGGGCCGCAAGATAGGGCGAGAGTCAATGCCGACGATCCAACAGCTGATCCGGAAACCCCGGGAAGCCAAGCCGCAGAAGTCCAAGTCGCAGCACCTGGAGCAGTGCCCGCAGAAGCGCGGCGTCTGCACCCGCGTCTACACCACGACGCCGAAGAAACCGAACTCGGCCATGCGGAAGGTCGCCAAGGTCCGTCTGACCAACGGCTACGAGGTCATCAGCTACATCCCCGGCGAAAAGCACAACCTTCAGGAACACTCCGTCGTCCTGATCCGTGGCGGCCGGGTGAAGGACCTTCCGGGCGTGCGCTATCACATCCTGCGCGGTGTGCTCGATACCCAGGGTGTCAAAGATCGTCGTCAGCGCCGCTCGAAATACGGCGCGAAGCGTCCGAAATAAGGAGATCACCAGATGTCTCGTCGTCACGCCGCCGAAAAGCGCGAAGTCCTGCCCGACGCCAAGTATGGCGACCGGGTGCTCACGAAATTCATGAACAACCTGATGATCGACGGCAAGAAGTCGGTCGCCGAGCGCATCGTCTACAGCGCGCTGGAGCGCGTCGAGGGCAAGCTGAAGCGCTCGCCCGTCGAATGCTTCCATGAGGCGCTCGACAACGTGAAGCCCTCGCTCGAGGTGCGGTCACGCCGGGTCGGTGGCGCGACCTACCAGGTTCCGGTCGAGGTGCGCCCTGAGCGCCGCGAGGCGCTGGCGATCCGCTGGCTGATCACCGCGGCCAAGAACCGCAACGAGAACACGATGGAAGAGCGCCTCGCCGCCGAGCTGACCGATGCGGTCAACGGCCGCGGCACTGCCGTGAAGAAGCGCGAAGACACCCACAAGATGGCCGACGCCAACAAGGCGTTCAGCCACTACCGCTGGTAAACCCGAAGGAAGGCTAGAGAGATGGCACGCGAATATCCGCTGCAGCGATACCGCAACTTCGGGATCATGGCCCATATCGACGCGGGCAAGACCACCACGACCGAGCGGATCCTGTTCTACACCGGCAAGTCCCACAAGCTCGGCGAGGTGCATGACGGCGCCGCGACGATGGACTGGATGGAGCAGGAGCAGGAGCGCGGCATCACGATCACCTCGGCGGCCACCACGACCTTCTGGCAGCGTCAGGAGGACCCGACCTCGGAAGGGACCTCGGACACCAAGTACCGCTTCAACATCATCGACACGCCGGGCCACGTCGACTTCACCATCGAGGTGGAGCGTTCGCTTGCCGTGCTCGACGGCGCGATCTGTCTTCTCGATGCCAACGCCGGCGTCGAGCCGCAGACCGAAACCGTCTGGCGCCAGGCCGACCGCTACAAGGTGCCGCGGATCGTGTTCGTCAACAAGATGGACAAGATCGGCGCCGACTTCTTCAACTGCGTGAAGATGATCAAGGACCGCACCGGCGGCACCCCCTGCCCGGTGGCGCTGCCGATTGGGGCCGAGGACCAGCTCGAGGGCATCGTCGACCTGATCAAGATGGAAGAGTGGGTCTGGAAGGGCGAAGACCTCGGCGCGAGCTGGGTCCGTCAGCCGATCCGCGCCGATCTACAGGATGTCGCCGACGAGTGGCGCGGCAAGATGATCGAGCTTGCCGTCGAGCAGGACGACGACGCGATGATGGAATACCTCGAGGGCAACGAGCCCGACGAGGCGACGCTGCGCAGGCTGATCCGCAAGGGCACGCTGACGCTCAGCTTCTTCCCGGTCATGGCCGGCTCGGCCTTCAAGAACAAGGGTGTCCAGCCGCTCCTGAACGCGGTCATCGACTTCCTGCCGGCGCCCATCGACGTGCCGGTGCTGAAGGGCTTCAGCCCCGATGACGAGACCGAAGAGCGCAACATCGAGCGCCCGGCCGACGATGCCGCGCCGTTCTCCGCGCTCGCCTTCAAGATCATGAACGACCCCTTCGTCGGCTCGCTGACCTTCACGCGCATCTATTCCGGCGCGCTGAAGAAGGGCGACCAGATCATGAACACGACCAAGGGCCGGCGCGAGCGCATCGGCCGCATGATGATGATGCACTCGATCAACCGCGAGGAAATCGAGGAAGCCTTCGCAGGCGATATCATCGCGCTGGCGGGGCTGAAGGAAACGACGACCGGCGACACGCTGTCTGACGCCCAGAAGCAGGTGGTCCTCGAAACCATGACCTTCCCCGAGCCGGTGATCGAGATCGCGGTGGAGCCGAAGTCGAAGGCCGACCAGGAAAAGATGGGCCTGGCCCTTCAGCGCCTGGCCGCCGAGGACCCGTCCTTCCGCGTCGAGACCGACCTCGAGTCCGGCCAGACGATCATGAAGGGCATGGGCGAACTTCACCTCGACATCCTCGTCGACCGGATGAAGCGCGAATTCAAGGTCGAGGCGAACATCGGCGCCCCGCAGGTGGCCTACCGCGAGACGATCTCGTCGCAGGCCGAGATCGACTACACGCACAAGAAGCAGACCGGCGGAACCGGCCAGTTCGCGCGCGTCAAGCTCGTGATCACCCCGACGGAACCGGGCGAGGGCTACTCGTTCGAGTCGAAGATCGTCGGCGGCGCGGTGCCGAAGGAATACATCCCCGGTGTCGAGAAGGGCATCAAGTCGGTCATGGACAGCGGTCCGCTCGCCGGCTTCCCGGTGATCGACTTCAAGGTGGCGCTGATCGACGGTGCCTTCCACGACGTCGACTCGAGCGTTCTCGCCTTCGAGATCGCATCGCGCGCGGCCATGCGCGACGGCCTGAAGAAGGCCGGTGCCAAGCTTCTCGAGCCGATCATGCGGGTCGAGGTGGTGACGCCCGAGGAATACACCGGCGGCATCATCGGCGACCTGACTTCGCGGCGCGGCATGGTCCGCGGGCAGGACAGTCGCGGCAACGCGAACGTCATCGACGCCTTCGTGCCGCTCGCCAACATGTTCGGCTACATCAACACGCTGCGCTCGATGTCCTCGGGCCGGGCCGTGTTCACGATGCAGTTCGATCACTATGAGGCCGTGCCGCAGAACATCTCGGACGAGATCCAGAAGAAATACGCATGACGTGGTGGGCGGATCGCCCACCCTACCACCCCGTAGGGTGCGTCCCGGAACGCACCACCACAGACACAGGAGGCCATGATGGCAAAGGCAAAGTTTGAACGTACGAAACCGCATGTGAACATCGGGACGATTGGTCACGTTGACCATGGCAAGACGACGCTGACGGCGGCGATCACGAAGTATTTCGGCGATTTCAAGGCCTATGACCAGATCGACGCGGCGCCGGAGGAGAAGGCGCGGGGGATCACGATCTCGACGGCGCATGTGGAATACGAGACGCCTGCGCGGCACTACGCGCATGTGGACTGCCCTGGCCACGCCGACTACGTGAAGAACATGATCACGGGTGCGGCGCAGATGGACGGTGCGATCCTCGTGGTGAACGCGGCGGACGGTCCGATGCCGCAGACGCGCGAGCATATCCTGCTCGGCCGCCAGGTCGGCATTCCCTACATGGTGGTCTATCTGAACAAGGTCGACCAGGTGGATGACGAGGAGCTTCTGGAACTGGTGGAGATGGAGGTGCGCGAGCTTCTGTCGTCCTACGACTATCCGGGCGACGACATTCCGATCGTGAAGGGCTCGGCCCTGGCGGCACTGGAAGGGCGCGACGCGGAGATCGGCGAGAACTCGATCCGGGCGCTGATGGAGGCGGTGGACAGCTACTTCCCGACGCCGCAGCGCGCCGTGGACCAGCCGTTCCTGATGCCGATCGAGGACGTGTTCTCGATTTCCGGCCGCGGCACGGTTGTGACCGGCCGGGTCGAGCGTGGCGTCATCAATGTCGGCGACGAGATCGAGATCGTCGGCATCCGCGACACCAAGAAGACGACCTGCACGGGCGTCGAGATGTTCCGCAAGCTTCTCGACCGCGGTGAGGCGGGCGACAACATCGGCGCGCTCTTGCGCGGTGTGGACCGTGACGGCGTCGAGCGTGGGCAGGTGCTGTGCAAGCCGGGTTCGGTGACGCCGCACACGAAGTTCGAGGCCGAGGCCTATATCCTGACCAAGGAGGAGGGCGGGCGGCACACGCCGTTCTTCGCCAACTACCGCCCGCAGTTCTACTTCCGCACGACGGACGTGACCGGGACGGTGAAGCTTCCGGCCGGCACCGAGATGGTGATGCCGGGCGACAACCTGAAGTTCGAGGTCGAACTCATCGCGCCGATCGCGATGGAGGAAAAGCTCCGCTTCGCCATCCGCGAAGGCGGCCGCACCGTCGGCGCAGGCGTCGTCGCGAAAATCATCGAGTAAGAAAACGGTTCGACGCAGGCGGGGCACGAGGCCCCGTCTGCCTCTCAACTGACGGCCCGCGAGAGGCAAGACAATGTCCAGTCAGAATATCCGCATCCGGCTCAAGGCCTTCGACTACCGCGTCCTCGATTCCTCGACGCAGGAGATCGTGAACACGGCCAAGCGCACGGGCGCCCAGGTCCGGGGTCCGATCCCGCTGCCGAACAAGATCGAGAAGTTCACCGTCCTGCGCGGCCCCCACATCGACAAGAAATCGCGCGATCAGTGGGAAATCCGCACCCACAAGCGCCTTCTCGACATCGTCGATCCGACGCCGCAGACCGTGGACGCGCTGATGAAGCTCGACCTCGCCGCCGGTGTCGACGTCGAAATCAAGCTGAACTGAGGAGGGCACTCGACATGTTGCGCTCTGGAGTGATCGCGAAGAAGCTGGGCATGACCCGGCTCTTCCTCGAGGACGGCCGGCAGGTTCCGGTCACCGTCCTGCAACTGGACAATCTGCAGGTCGTGGCACAGCGCACGGCCGAGAAGGATGGCTATACCGCCGTCCAGCTCGGCGCGGGTGCCGCCAAGGCCAAGCGGACCACGGCAGCGATGCGCGGCCACTTCGCCAAGGCGAACGTGGCGCCCAAGCGCAAGATCGCCGAGTTCCGCGTCAGCCCCGAGAACATGATCGGTGTCGGTGAGGAACTGACGGCCGACCATTATTTCGAGGGCCAGTTCGTGGATATCGCCGGCACCTCGATCGGCAAGGGCTTTGCCGGGGCGATGAAGCGGCACAACTTCGGCGGTCTGCGCGCCTCGCACGGCGTGTCGATCAGCCACCGTTCGCACGGGTCCACCGGCCAGTGCCAGGACCCCGGCAAGGTGTTCAAGGGCAAGAAGATGGCCGGCCATCTCGGTGCCGTTCGCGTCACCACGCAGAACCTGCAGGTGGTGCGGACCGACAGCGACCGCGGCCTGATCATGGTCAAGGGCTCGGTTCCGGGTTCCAAGGGCGGCTGGGTCACGATCAAGGATGCGGTGAAGAAGCCGTTCCCCGAGAGCGCCATCCTGCCCGCGGGCCTGAAGTCGGCCGCCGAGGCTGCCCGTGCGGCAGCCGAAGCCGCCGCGGCGACCGCAGCCGCCGAGGAGGAAGCCGCCCGCAAGGCCGCGGCCGAGGCTGAAGCCGCCGCACAGGAGGCCGCGCTGGCCGCTGCGGAGGCGTCGAACGCGGCCGAAGGTGAAGCCGAAGCCGGCGACGCCGCGCCCGAAGGAGAGAAAGAATGAAACTCGATGTGATCAAGCTCGACGCCAAGAAGGCAGGCTCGATCGATCTCTCCGACGAGATCTTCGGGCTCGAGCCGCGCGCCGATATCCTGCACCGCGTGGTGCGCTGGCAGCGGGCCCGCGCCCAGGCCGGCACCCATTCGGTGCTGGGCAAGTCCGACGTGAGCTATTCGACCAAGAAGATCTATCGCCAGAAGGGCACCGGCGGCGCGCGCCACGGCTCCAAGAAGGCGCCGATCTTCCGTCACGGCGGCACCTACAAGGGCCCGACCCCGCGCAGCCATGCCCACGACCTGCCGAAGAAGTTCCGCGCACTTGGCCTCAAGCATGCACTTTCGGCCAAGGCCGGGGCCGGCCAGCTCATCATCCTCGACAGCCTCGACATGAAGGAAGCCAAGACCAAGACGCTCGCCAAGGCGGCGAAGGAGCTTGGCTGGAAACGTGTCCTGATCATCGACGGCGCCGAGGTGAACGAGAACTTCGCCCGGGCCGCCGCGAATATTCCGGGGCTCGATGTGCTGCCCTCGATGGGCGCCAACGTCTACGACATCCTCAAGCGTGACACGCTCGTGCTCACCAAGGCGGGTGTCGAGGCGCTGCAGGCCCGTCTCGGCAAAGGGGACGAGAAATGAGCGTGAAACCCGAACATTACGACGTCATCGTCAAGCCGGTGATCACCGAAAAGGCGACCATGGCCTCGGAGGCCGGCGCTGTTGTCTTCCAGGTGACGCGGACGGCGACAAAGCCGCAGATCAAGGAAGCGGTCGAAGCGGTCTTCGGTGTCAAGGTGAAGGCGGTCAACACCGCGATCATCAAGGGCAAGGCGAAGAAGTTTCGCGGCCGCCCCGGCGAGCGGAGCGATGTCAAGAAGGCCTATGTGACCCTCGAGGAGGGGAACACTATCGACGTCTCTTCGGGCCTCTGATAGAAGGCGCCGAATCTTGCGGCCCCGGTCTTCGGGGCCGCTCGATTTTCAAGTCGGGGACCTTCGGGGCCCTATAACCAACGGACCGAAAGGTCCAAAGCAACGGAAGACAGAAGCATGGCACTCAAGTCGTACAAGCCGACGACGCCGGGCCAGCGCGGGCTGGTACTGATCGACCGTTCGGAGCTTTGGAAAGGACGCCCGGTCAAGGCCCTCACCGAGGGATTGACCAAGACGGGTGGCCGGAACAATACCGGGCGCGTCACGATGTGGCACAAGGGCGGGGGAGCCAAGCGGCTCTACCGCGTCGTCGATTTCAAGCGCCGCAAGTTCGACATGGCGGCAACCGTCGAGCGGATCGAGTACGATCCGAACCGCACCGCCTTCATCGCGCTGGTGAAATACGAGGACGGCGAACAGGCTTACATCCTCGCGCCGCAGCGTCTGGCCGTTGGCGACAAGGTGATCGCCGGCGCCAAGACCGACGTGAAGCCGGGCAACGCCATGCCGTTCTCCGGCATGCCGATCGGCACGATCGTCCACAACGTCGAGCTCAAGCCCGGCAAGGGCGGCCAGCTGGCGCGCGCCGCGGGCACCTATGCCCAGTTCGTCGGCCGTGACGGCGGCTATGCCCAGATCCGCCTCTCGTCGGGCGAACTGCGCATGGTGCGTCAGGAATGCATGGCGACGGTGGGCGCGGTCTCGAACGCCGACCATTCGAACCAGAACTTCGGCAAGGCCGGCCGCATGCGGCACAAGGGCATCCGACCGACCGTTCGCGGCGTCGCGATGAACCCGATCGACCACCCGCATGGTGGCGGCGAGGGCCGCACCTCGGGCGGCCGTCACCCGGTCACCCCCTGGGGCAAGGGCACCAAGGGCAACAAGACCCGGTCGAACAAGAAGACGGACAAGTACATCGTCCGGTCACGCCACGCGAAGAAAGGGCGGTAATCCATGGCTCGTTCTGTTTGGAAAGGCCCCTTCGTCGATTCCTACCTTCTGAAGAAGGCGGAAAAGTCGCAAGCCTCGGGCAAGGCGGAAGTGATCAAGATCTGGTCGCGCCGCTCCACCATCCTGCCGCAGTTCGTCGGCCTCACCTTCGGCGTCTACAACGGCCAGAAGCATATACCGGTGAACGTCACCGAGGAGATGATCGGCCAGAAGTTCGGTGAATACGCGCCGACGCGGACCTACTACGGCCACGCCGCCGACAAGAAAGCCAAGAGGAAGTAAGCCATGAGCAAGGAAAAGAATCCGCGCCGCGTGGCCGACAACGAGGCGATGGCGAAGTCGAAGATGCTGCGCACCTCGCCGCAGAAGCTGAACCTCGTCGCCGCCCTCATCCGTGGCAAGAAGGTGGACAAGGCCCTCTCGGACCTCACCTTCTCGAAGAAGCGCATCGCCGGCGACGTGAAGAAATGCCTTCAGTCGGCCATCGCCAACGCCGAGAACAACCACGGTCTCGATGTCGATGCGCTGGTCGTGGCCGAGGCCTATGTCGGCAAGAACCTGACCATGAAGCGCGGCCGTCCGCGTGCCCGGGGCCGGTTCGGCAAGATCATGAAACCCTTCAGCGAGCTGACCATCAAGGTGCGGCAGGTCGAAGCAACCGTCGGGGAGCAAGCGTAATGGGACAGAAGGTCAACCCGATCGGCATGCGTTTGCAGGTCAACCGCACCTGGGACAGCCGCTGGTATGCCGACAAGAAGGACTACGGCAACCTGCTTCTTGAAGACCTCAAGATGCGCGAGTTCATCCATGACTACGCCAAGCAGGCCGGTGTCTCGAAGGTCATCATCGAGCGTCCGCACAAGAAGTGCCGCGTCACCATCCATACCGCCCGTCCCGGTGTCATCATCGGCAAGAAGGGCGCGGATATCGAGACGCTGCGCAAGAAGCTCGCGAACTTCACCGCCTCCGAGCTGCATCTCAACATCGTCGAGGTGCGCAAGCCGGAACTCGACGCGATGCTGGTGGCCGAGTCGATCGCCCAGCAGCTCGAGCGCCGGGTGTCGTTCCGTCGGGCCATGAAGCGCGGCGTTCAGAACGCCATGCGCATGGGCGCGCTCGGGATCCGCGTGAACGTTGCGGGCCGTCTCGGCGGTGCCGAGATCGCCCGCACGGAATGGTATCGCGAGGGCCGCGTGCCTCTGCATACGCTGCGCGCCGACATCGACTATGCGCTGGCCGAAGCCACGACCCCCTATGGCATCATCGGGATCAAGGTCTGGATCTTCAAGGGCGAGATCATGGAGCATGACCCGCAGGCGCGCGACCGCAAGGCCGCCGAGGCCCAGGACGGCCCGAGCCCGCGCGGCCCGCGCCGCGATGATCGCCGCGACCGGTAAGGAGTAGAAGCTATGCTGCAACCCAAACGGACGAAGTTCCGCAAGCAGTTCAAGGGCAAGATCAGCGGCGAGGCCAAGGGCGGCTTCGAGCTGAACTTCGGCGGCTTCGGCCTGAAGGCGACCGAGCCCGAACGCGTCACCGCCCGCCAGATCGAGGCGGCCCGCCGTGCGATCACCCGTCACATGAAGCGCCAGGGCCGGGTCTGGATCCGGATCTTCCCGGATGTTCCGGTGTCGTCGAAACCGGTCGAAGTGCGGATGGGCAAGGGCAAGGGCTCGGTCGATTTCTGGGCCGCCAAGGTCAAGCCCGGCCGCGTCATGTTCGAGATCGACGGCGTGAACGAGGTCATCGCCCGCGAGGCGCTGCGCCTCGGCGCGATGAAGCTTCCGGTCAAGACCCGCGTCGTGGTCCGCGAAGACTGGTAATCGGGTCGGGCGAAACCGCTCTCTGCGTCAACAGGGCCCCCGCCGGAAACGGCGGGGGCTTTCTCGTTACCCTCCACCCGTGTATGCCGGGCCAAGCGCAAAGGATCCCGTCATGGCCGACATCACCTCCCTCTTCGTCACCCGCCTCTACCGCGCCGCTCTGAACGATCTGGCGAAGCCCGGGATCGACGGTGACGAATTGCGGTCCACCTGCGAGTCGATCGCCGAAGAGGACGAGGCCGGCCAGACCTGGTGCGAGGAGAACGGTTATCCGGGCTACACCTCCTACGCCTCGCTGAACGACCTGCCCCGGCGCGCGCCGGTCTTTGCCGATTTGCGCAAGGCGCTCGACAAGCATGTCGCGGCGTTCGCGGCCGACCTCGGATTCGACCTCGGCGCGGGCAAGCTCACTTGCGACAGCCTCTGGATCAACATCCTGCCCGAAGGCGGCACCCATGCGAGCCACATCCACACCCATTCGGTGATCTCCGGCACCACCTATGTCGCGATGCCCGAAGGCACCTCGGCGCTGAAGCTCGAAGACCCGCGCCTGCCGATGATGATGCACGCGCCCCTGCGCCGGAAGGAGGCCGGGCAGGAGTTGCAGCCCTTCGTCTACGTGAAGCCGACAGTCGGGGATGTGCTCCTGTGGGAAAGCTGGCTCCGCCACGAGGTGCCGATGAACATGGCCGAGGACGAGCGGATTTCGGTGAGCTTCAACTACAACTGGGCGTGATCGCGCGGCCTTCGGGATTGATCCGCGGTTTCGTTCGATGCTGGAACGGGGCTACTTTCGCTGCGGGTTGTCGAACAGCGCGATGCCGTCGAACACGTCCCGCCGCGCGTGGGGCGGGCGCTCCGCGGTCCTGCAGGTGTGGCAGGCGCGACAGGATAGCATCGGATTCTCCGCTCGTGCCGCGCAGAGAGTATTGCGGGAACCGCCGCATTTCCGTAGTGTACGGCCGAGCCCGTGGCGATGGCGTCGCCGCAGGGGCAGTGCCCCGACGCTCGCGGAGAGGATCCGCCTGAAGTCCTGTACGCCGGGACCTTTCGGGGTCCGCTCGATGCAGACCCCATCACGTGAGGTCTGAAGAATGGAACGTCCACAGCAATACCGGTTTCACCAGGGCGACCGAATCCTGCCGTTCTCGGCGTCGGAATACGACGCGCGGATCGGCGGCCTGCGCGCGATCATGGATCAGCTCGGGGTCGAGGCTGTCGTGCTCACCTCGATGCACAACATCGCCTACTACTCGGGCTTTCTCTACTGTTCCTTCGGGCGGCCCTATGCGCTTGTCGTCACTGCGACGCAGGACGTGACGATCAGCGCCGGGATCGATGCCGGCCAACCCTGGCGGCGGTGCCATGGCGACAACATCACCTATACCGACTGGCAGCGCGACAACTACTGGCGCGCGATCCTGTCGGTGACCGGGTCGGGCAAGGTGATCGGCTACGAGGGCGACCACCTGACGCTGCTGCAATCCGACAAGCTGAAAGCCTTCCTGACGCCGTCGAAGGTGCTCGACATCGCGCCGGCGACGATGAAACAGCGGATGCACAAGTCGGCGGCGGAAATCGCGCTCATCAAGCACGGCGCCAACGTGGCCGATGTGGGCGGCTATGCCATCCATGATGCGGTGAAGGTCGGCGCGCGGGAGATCGACGTGGCGATGGCGGGCCGCGACGCGATGGAACTGGAGATCGCCAAGCGCTTTCCCGAGGCCGAGTATCGCGATACCTGGGTCTGGTTCCAGTCGGGCATCAACACCGACGGGGCGCACAACCCGGTGACGGCGCGGAAGCTGGAGGTGGGGGACATCCTCAGCCTCAACACCTTCCCGATGATCTCGGGCTACTACACGGCGCTTGAACGGACGATGTTCGTGCGCGAGGTGGACAAGGCGTCGCTGAAGATCTGGGAGGCGAACGTGGCCGCCCATGAATACGGGATGAGCCTGCTGAAGCCCGGCGCGAAATGTTCGGAGATCACGGCGAAGATCAACGACTTCTTCGCCGAGCGGCAGCTCCTGCAGTACCGGACCTTCGGCTATGGCCACTCCTTCGGTGTTCTCAGCCATTACTACGGCCGCGAGGCGGGGCTGGAGCTGCGCGAGGATATCGACACGGTGCTGGAGCCCGGCATGGTGATCTCGATGGAGCCGATGCTGACGATCCCGGAAGGCCAGCCGGGGGCGGGGGGCTACCGCGAGCATGACATCCTCGTCATCACCGAGGACGGCAACGAGGACATCACCAAGTACCCCTACGGGCCGGACTTCAACGTGGTCGGCTGAGGAGGCTTTCATCCCGCGGCCGGACGGTCAGGGCGGAAGGCGGCGGGGCGATGCCGCCGCTTTCCCCCGAGAACCTGACTCCGCTCCGGCGCGCCCCATGCGCCCTCGACCGGAAGTCCTGTCCGAGTAGTCAGCCCCATGTCCGATATCGTGAGCCGCGCCGCGCCTTCGGGCCGGAGATCGCCGCCGTGGTCGCCGAACTGACCGACGACAAGGCGCTGCCGAAGGCGGAGCGCAAGGCGTTGCAGATCGCGAGCGCGCCGAAGACGAGCGCGCGGGCGGCGCTGGTGAAGCTGGGCGACAAGGCGTCGAACGTCCGCGCGATCGGGCGGTCGCAGCCGGTTCACTGGGATGCGGCGCGCTCTCGCGCCTACGTCGACTGGGCCGAGGCGGTGGCCGACGCGCTGCCCTGGCCGCTCGCGGAGGCGCGCGCGGAACTGGCCCGCGTGGTCGCGCAAACGCGCCGGCGGCTCGGATGACGCGCGGCCGGCGCCGGTCGACTGATTTGCAACGGTCCTTCGCCCGGCGCGCCTGATCGGTTGCAACCTGTCGCAGGAATGCTACGGATATGGGCAGGAAATTGCGTGTGGATTCCCCTATGTCTCATGTCCTGTCAGACCGGCGCTCCTTTCTTGGCCTTGCGGGTTCGGCGCTCCTTGCCGCCTGCGCGCCCAAGTCGGACGAGGTCTTCACCCAGAATTCCGGTCCGCAGGCAGAATACGGCTTCACGCCGGTCGAGGGCTACGGACCGCTTGACGACAACGGCTTTCACCTGCCGCCCGTCCCGCCGCAGTATCTGCAGTGGCCGAACCGGCGCCAGCTTGTCTATTACGACGGCAGCCGGGCACCGGGGACGATCGAGATCGACCCCTATGCGAAGTTCCTCTACTACATCCTCGACGACGGCACCGCCTGGCGTTATCCGATCGCGGTCGGGCGCGCCGGGCTCAGCCTCAAGGGCAGCACCGTCATCAGGCGAAAGCAGGAATGGCCCGGCTGGCAGCCGACTGCAAACATGCTCCGCCGCCAGCCCGAGGTCTACGGTGCCTTCGCGCGCGGCGTCGAGGGCGGGCTCGCGAGCCCGCTTGGCGCGCGTGCGCTCTATCTCTATCGCGGCGGGCGCGACAGCTACTACCGGATCCACGGCACGAACGATCTCGGCTCGATCGGCAATTCGGGCTCGGCCGGCTGCATCCGGCTCTTCAATCAGGACATCATCGATCTCTACGGCCGGGTGTCGATCCCGACCACGGTGAACGTGCGAACCGCCGAGGACTCCTTGCGGCTGGTCGGGCCGGAATTCAGCCCGCGCGGGGTCGAGCTTCCAGCCAAGATCGTCTCGCCCGAGACGATCTACGGCGCGACCGACGTCGTGCCCGACGCGGGCACCTGATCAGAGCCGGATCACATAGTCCTTGCGCGTGGTCTCCAGGACCTCCCAGGTGCCGCGGAACCCGGGGCGCAGGATGAAGCTGTCGCCAGCTTGCAGCGGGTATTCCGTGCCGTCATCGGCGGTGATGACCGAGCGGCCTTGGAGAATGCGGCAGTATTCCCATTCATCGTAGCTGATGCGCCACTTGCCGGGGGTGGATTCCCAGATGCCGCAGAAAAGCCCGCCGCGGTCCTCGAGATTCCATGTCGTGTGGACGGGATCGCCGGAGATGACCTTCTCGGGGGCGGGGCGTTCGGTTTCGGGTGTGGTCGCGCGAGGGGTGAGGCGCTGGAACATCGGCATGGTTTCTCTGGCCTCCGTGATGGCGAGCGACAGGTTTCGTCCGTTGCAGTAGCATCGCGTTCGCGATCAGGAAAGGACGGGCTGATGCACGGCGACAGCGAAGCGAACGCGGCCCAGGCCGAATACTGGAATTCGGAGCCGGGCCGGACGTGGATCGACATGGAGAGCGCGCTCGATGCGTCCATGGCTGCGATCCTCGATCTGGTCATTGCCCGCGCGGATCCGAGACCGGGGGAGCATGTGCTCGACATCGGCTGCGGCACCGGGGCAAGCACGCTGCGCGCGGCGGCTGCCGTCGGTGGCGGCGGCCGCGTTCTCGGCGCCGACATCTCCGGCCTGCTGCTGGCGCGCGCGCGGGCCCGTGCGCGCGAGGCCCGCTTGGAGAATGCCAGCTTCGAGGTCTGCGACGCGCAGGTCCACGACTTTCCGCCGGCGGTGTTCGATCTCATGCTGTCGCGCTTCGGCGTGATGTTCTTCGGCGAGCCGGTGGCGGCGTTCAGGAACATCGCCCGCGCCTTGCGGCCGGGCGGTCGCATGGCCTTCATTTGCTGGGCGGCGGCGGAGCGGAATCCCTGGTTCGCGATTCCGCTGGAAGCCGCCGTCGGCCGGCTTGGCCGTCCGCCCGCCGCCGATCCGAACGCGCCGGGTCCGCTGGCGTTCCGGGACCGCGAGCGTGTCGCGGACCTGCTGCGCAGCGCCGGGTTGGAGAAGGTCACCGCCCGCGAGGAGGCGACCGTGCTGACCCCGCCGGGGAACCGGCGGCAGGTGGCCGCGATGGCCGTCCGCCTTGGTCCCGCAACCCGCGTCGTGCGCCATTTCGATGGGACCGACGCCGATCGTGCGGCGATCGAGGAGGAGGTGTTCGCGCGGCTCGAACCCTATGCAACGGGTCAGGGCGTCCGCATCCCGGCGGCGGTCAACGTGTTTGCCGCCGTCCGGGGCTGAAGCGCCGCGCCGTCACTCGGGACGGTTCAGTCCACCCAATGCACCGCCGTCAGGTCGTTCGCCTGCGTCGGCGAGTTTTCCCACAGCCCCTCGATCTTGGCATTCGCGACGCCGGTCTTTGCGAGCTGGAAAAGATAGGCGTTCACGTAGTCCCTGGCGATCATCTCCTGCGCCTCCTTGAGAAGAGCGGAGCGCCCGGCAGGGTCAGAGGTCTTGGTCAGCTTGTCCATCAGCGCCACGAATTCCGGCTTGCCGTAGCCGAAGTAGTAGTCGGGCCGGGCATAGATGTTGATGTCCATCGGTTCGGTGTGGCTGACGATGGTCAGGTCGAAATCGTGGCCCTTGAAGACCTGTTCCAGCCACTGCGCCCATTCGAGATTGGAGATCTCGGTCTGGATGCCGACAGCGGCCAGCTGGGCCGCGATGATCTCGCCGCCACGGCGGGCATAGGTGGGCGGCGGCAGGGCGAGGCGCAGCTTCAGGTCGGAGACACCGGCCTCGGCCAGGAGCGCCTTCGACTTTTCGGGATCATAGGCGGAAAGCGCGGTCAGATCCTCGTAATCGGGGTTGTGGGGGGCGAAATGGGTGCCGATCGGTGTGCCGTAGCCGAACATCGCGCCGTCGATGATTTCCTGACGGTTGATCGCATGGGCGATCGCCTCTCGCACCTTGACGTTGTCGAGCGGGGGCTTGCGGTTGTTCATGGCCAGGATCGTCTCGCCCTCGGTCGAGCCGACGATGACCTTGAAGCGCGGGTCGGCCTTGAACTGGTCGAGCGTCTCGGGCGCGGGGAAGTTGGGGAAGGCGTCGACATCGCCGGCCATCATCGCCGCGAAGGCCGCGGTCGGGTCCGAGATGATCCGGAACGTGGCCTTCGAAAGCGCCACCGGCGTGCCCCAGTAACCGTCATAGCGGCTGATGTCGATATGATCGCCCTGCACCCAGTCGTCGAACTTGAAGGGCCCGGTGCCGACCGGGTGCGTCGCCTCGTCGGCGATCGATTCCGGCGCCACGATCACGGCGTCGCCCCAGGCCATGTTGAAGGGGAAGTTGCCGTCGGGATCCTTCAGCGTGACCTTCACCGTGGCGGGGTCGACGACCTCGACCGTATCGATGCCGGCGAAAAGCGCCTTTTGCGCGTTGGCGCTGTCCTCGGCGCGGGCGCGGTCGAGCGAGAACTTGACGTCCTCGGCATCGAAGGTGGTGCCGTCGTGGAAGGTCACGCCGGTATGCAGGTGGAAGGTGTAGACCTTGCCGTCATCGGCGACATCCCAGCTTTCGGCGAGCGCGGGGCGGACCGAGCCATCGGGGCCGAAGCGGGTCAGGCCCTCGAAGATATTGGCATAGACGACCTCGTCGGTCGCCGCGGCCGCGCCGGCCGTCGGGTCAAGGTTCGGCGGTTCGAGAACCATTCCGATGGTGATGGTATCCTGGGCCGCGAGGGCGGAACCGGCCGTGAGCGCCAGCACCGCCGCGGTGAATTTCAAGCTTCTGAACATGGGCCGTCTCCCTCGGGGTCCTGCAGTTGGTTCAGAAGCTATCCGGGGCACGGTGGAATGCAAGGAAAAGCGCGTCCGGGCCCCTTGCGGGCCGGTCGGGCCCTCGGCCGCGCGGGTCGGTCGCGCGGTCAGGCCGGCGGGGCCATGAGTTCGGCCAGCACCAGCGCCATCACCTGCGCCGCATCGGCCATGTCGCCGATACTCACCCATTCGTCGGGCTGATGCGCGAGATCGAGAATTCCCGGCCCGTAGGCGATGCAGTTTCTCAGCCGCCCGATGCGGTCGATATGCTTCTGGTCGTAGGTTCCGGGAGAGACGACGAAGGCGGCCCGGCGGCCAAGCACCCTTTCGATCGCGGCGGCGGTCGAGCGCGCGATCGGGGCGTCCTCATCGGTCATCGTCGGCTGCACCTCGAAGAGATCGCGGATCTCGTAGGCGAAGCCCGGGCGGACGGCCTTCACGCGCTCCAGCATCGCGCCCACCTCGCGCTTCACCTCTGCCAGATCCTCCTCGATCAGGAAACGGCGGTCGATGACGATGCGGCATCGGTCGGGCACACAGGGGGCGGGCAGGCCGGTGTAGCCTTCGTCCTGCTCGGCCTCGCCGCCGTGGATCGAGTTGATGTTGAGTGTCGACTGCCTGGCACCCTCGGGGATGACCGGCATGGAAGTGCGTTTCGTTGCCAGCAGCGGAAAGAGCGTGGCCTCCATCTCGGCCAGAACGGCGCCCATGTGGCGCACGGCACTGTCGCCGAGAAACGGCATCGATCCGTGGGCGATGCGGCCCATGGTTTCGATTTCGGCCCACCAGACGCCGCGGTGACCAAGGCAGATGCGGTCCTTGTGCAGCGGTTCGGGGATGATCACGTGCTGGACGCGTTCGGGGGCGAACCAGCCCTGTTCGGCAAGGTGGGCGACGCCGCCGAAACCCCCCGATTCCTCGTCGGCCGTGGCGCTGATCTCGATGGCGCCGCGGTAGCCGGGGCAGGCGGCGATGAAGGCCTCGACGGCGATGACCGAGGCGGCGAGCCCGCCCTTCATGTCGCAGGCGCCGCGGCCGTAGATGCGGTCGCCCTCGACCTCGGCGCCGAAGGGATCGCGGGTCCAGCCGTGGCCGACCGCGACCACGTCGTGGTGCGAATTGAAATGAACGCACTCGCCGCTGCCCGCGCCTTCGTGGCGGGCGACGAGGTTCCAGCGCGGATGCGCGGCCGAATCGCCCCGCGCCCCCTCGGCACGGATCAGATCGACGCGAAAGCCCGCCCGCCCGAGCCGGTCGGCAAGATACTCGCAGATCTCGAGATAGTTCAGCCCCGGCGGATTGAGTGTCGGGATCCGGATCAGATCCCGGGTGAGGCTGACAAGATCGTCGCGCCTTGCGGCGATCTCGTCGGCGATGCCTTGGTCGAGGGCTGCGGTCATGGCGCGAGGCTAAGTCCCCCGCGCGGCTTCGGCAATGCCGATCGGCACGGCTCGATTGCGGGATGACGGGGCCCGCGGTTTTTGCGATAAGGTTTTTCGACGTGGTGGTCTGGATTTTTCCGCCGATCGCCCCAAACTTGTGAATGGTATTTACATCGAGGAGCGCCCATGGCCGACTTCAATGCGCAGATCCTGGAAAGCCAGAAGCAGGTGGCCGAGACCCAGGCCAGGATCTCCGAGTTGACAAGCAGGATCGAAACGGCCCGCAGCAAGCTCGACACCGGGGCCGACATCTCGATCGACATCGAGAACGCGACGCTCGAGGATGTGCACCGGCATACCGAGTTGATGAACGCGAACATTGCCGAGCTGATCATGGGTCTCGATGACGTGACCGCCGGTTTCTCCAAGGATTTCGACCAGATGCGGTCGAAGACCGGCTGGGAGAGCTTCGTCGGCATCTTCGCCAGGGGCAAGTCCGAGGCGATGCGGCAGGAACGGCTGCGCGCCGCCTCGATAGACGACAAGCTGCAGGACCTGATTGCCAAGTCGGACACGATCGTGAAGCTGCTCGAAGGGCAGCTCGCCGTGCTGAACGAGCAGAAGTCCAAGGTCGAGGCGAACCTCTCCGGCACGTTGACGGACCGCGAAGAGACGGTCGGCGCGCTCGCGCAGGTGCGCGCCGATATCCAGGCGCTCGATCCGAAGATCATCGAGCTCGAGAACAGGATCAGCGTCGAACAGGACGCGGCGGCGCGAACCAAGCTGGAAAGCGAACTGGCGGAGTTGAACAAGCAATACAACGCGATGGTCCGGGACGAGCAGGTGAAGCTCGCCAAGTCGCAGACGCTGGAGCGCTATATCGAGAAGGGCAAGACCTGGGTCGACAGCCTGCAGAACCAGGCGGCGACGCAGATGGTGCTGATCAACAAGCTTCAGACCGATACGAGGCAGCGGGTCGTGCTCTATGACGCGCTCACGAAGTCGCTCAAGACCGCCCAGCAGCAGGATATCGCCCACCGCATCAACGAGATCGGCGTGAAGACCGACCAGGAGGCGCAGTCCGCCATGGCCGGGATCGGGGTTGCGACGAACACCCGCATGGCCGAGATGATGGAGGCGCACGAGGACCAGATGGTCTTTGCCCGCAAGGTGCTGGAGCAGAAGGCCAAGGCCGACGAACGTTTCGCCCGGCGCTTCCAGGCCATTGTCGAGAAGCACGACAAGAACCTCTACGGGGGCCAATGAGGGCCGCTTGTCAGGCGCTGATCGCCATGACGCTCGGTGCAGGTCTGCCATTGCTCGGCGCATCGAAGCGCGTGTCGGGATCGGGTGAGCGGGCCATGCCGTTTCTGGTGGCTGGGGCGTTCGTCTCGGGTGTCGCGGGCGTCATCGGGGCCTGGACCGTGCGGCAGCGGCTGGCGAAGGATGGGGCCGCCGATGCGGATGCCGCATTCCCGCGGGGGCGTCTTCTCCGGGGCGTCTCCCACGGGGGGGCGCCCGGCGGTTTCCGGGCCTTCCGGCCGGGCGTTTCGCGGGATGGTGTGCAACGTGACTGACCTTGACCTGACCACCGACCACAAGGCGTTGGACGACGACCTCGCCGCGCGGCGCTACTTCGCGAAATTCGCGCAGATCACCGGGCTTCTCTCCGGCGTCGCCGAGGAGATGGAGAAGGACCGCGCGTTTTCGGCCATGGATGCCGATGTGCTCGAGACCTATATCCGTGCCATCGCCACGAGCTTTCAGGCGCTGAGCCTGAAATACCTCGTCTCGGGCCGACTCGACGGGGTCGGGCAGAAGCATCTGACGATCGACTTCCACGAAAGCGGGTTTCCGGTCTTCCAGGAGATCGTGACCATGGCCAACGATGCCGCGCAGGCGGAGAAGCACCTGGCCGAGATGGCGGGCGAGGCCGAACTCAGGGACGAGATGGTGCGCCGCATCGTCGGCGACCGCATGGTGCCGACGAAGCTGCAATACGCGCTGTCGCAGCGGCTCTACTACGAGGCGCTGCTCAGGGGACGGCCCTTCTTTGCGCAGATGCATCCCGAGGCGGAGTTCATCGCCGATGTCTCGGGCGGGCGGCGCGGCTATCTCCTGCACTGGGCGGTCTACGACAGCCAGCTGAACGTGCCGGTGCTCTACCTCATGGAGGTGGTCGACTCGGGCCGCAAGGCGCTGCCGCGCGACGTGACCCGCTGGCCCGCGGTGCAGTCGCATCTTCTGGCGCAATCGGTCGACGCGCTCAAGCTCCTGACCATTGCCAGGGGGTTCGATACAGACTTCGACGATCTGCACCCCAAGCGCCTTCGCCGCATCCATCTCGGGCCGATGTATTCCTCGGCCTTCACGCTGCAGACCGGCGCGATCCGCGATGTCCTTGACGAGGCGAAGGCGCCGGACGGGGATGACTGGGCACTGGCCTGGACGGTCGAGGAACTGCAAAGCGAGCGCGTCGAGGTCGAGAAGGGCTGGTTCTCCTCGACCGAGCGCGAAGTCTTCAGGCTCGACCCCTTCGCCGCGCAGGGGGCCGAGACCGGGGCCACGCGGATCACGCGGTCGATGATCCTGCCCGAGCGGCCGTTTCAGGTCATGGCCGAGAAGAACCCCGAAGGGTTCCGCGACGTCAGGAAGTTCGTCGTCGGCAAGGGCGGCCGGGTGCTCGTCTACAACTGAGCGGCCGGGGGTTTTCCACCCCCGGACCCCCGGAGGGTATTTCGCAACGAAGAAGAGGTTGAGCGATGAGTGGCCAGCGTGACGAGATGGAGCTGAAGGAAGAGGCGATCCGGGCGCACTACCGGGCGGCGACCGAGATGCTGATGGGCTTCGACCATGCCCCCCGGCTTGGCACGCCGCGGCTTTCGCTGCCTTCGGCGGAGAAGTCGCCCGACATCGCCTCGATGCAGCGCCGGTTCCGCTCGACCACGCCCGGGCTTCTCGGCCGGCCGACGGCGCGCAGCGAGGGCGTGCGCGTGCTCGACCGGATCGCCGAGACCGACGGGGACGACCCCTTGACCTCGGCAACGCAGGCCTCTGTCGCGCACGGATTGCGCCGCGCGCTCGCCATCGCCCTGACGCTCGGCGAGCAGCTCTCGTCGCAGACGGCCTTGCGCGAGTTGAAGAAGATGAACCTCGAAAACCGCCTGCCGCGCGATCGCGCCGGCGAATTCACCGAACTTCTGGCGGCCGAGGCGCTGGCGGTCCTCTTCACCTTCGGCAATGCCGCGGCCTTCCTCATGGCGCCGCTCGCGAGCGAGCAGACGGTCGAGGTCGGTGCGATCGAGGAGGTGCTGACCGACAATGCCACGCTTGCGCTGCATGGCGCGCTCTGGGAGCTCGACCAGATGATCGGTCTGCATGCGACGGAGGAGCCCCTGCTGGCGCCGACGGTGCTCGGCTATGCCGAACAGCTCATGGCGCGGGTGCGGTCGCGCGCCGAAGGCATGTCGCGGCTCGAGGTATTCACCGGTTCCAACTACCGGGTCGCCGCCGACGACTTCCCGATCTCGGGCTTCGAGGCGGCGCGCAAGGCGCGTGGAACGACGCTGGTGATGAGTTTCAAGAAGCCGAACGAGGTGGTCGGCAACCATATCGCGAAATACCAGGCGATGCGGCTTGCGAAGATGCTCATGGCCTATGACTTCGAGCGGAGGCTCAACCCCTTTGCCGAGCTCGGCGGCTTCATCTTCACCTTCATGGGCGACGGCAAGCCGGGGACGGGCAAGACGACGCTCATCCAGATGATGGCGGGGCTTCTGAACGACTACTGCAGGGTCGCGGACTATCCGTTCCGCTACCAGAACCTCTCGATCGACAATGTCGACAGCTATCAGGGCAAGTCGGGCCAGAACGCGCGGGCCTTCATCACCTCGGTGATGGACCCCGCGGTGATCGGCTTCGGCACGGTCGACGACATCGATCAGGTGGCGGGCAAGCGCGGCGACCGGCAGTCATCGGCGGGCCAGCAGGAGATCACCGCCGTGCTGATGGAGGCCTTTGCAGGCGCAAACACGGTGGTGCGCGGCAACTGCACCTTCGGCATGTTCTCGAACTATCCGGAGAACGTGGACGACGCGCTGCGCCAGCGGGCGGGGGCGCGGTTCCTCGTCGACGGGCCGCAGAGCCGGGAAGACTATATCGACATCTTGGCCCTGCTGTTGGGCAAGAACCATTCGATCCCGCTCGGCGAGCACGAGCTTTACGCCGCGCAGGAGATCAGGCGCGCGGTGGCGGCGAGTTTCGACGGGCATTCAGTGCCGCATGAGGACGGGTTGAAGGTTGTGTGGGCGGAGGTCGAGGGGCGCGTCGGGCCTTTGGACACCATCGCCAAGCTTGGCGCCTATTTGAAGGCCATTCAGGAGGCGGACGAACGCTTCACCGGGCGCGCGGTGAAGAACATCACCGACGCCGTGAAGGTGCGGGCGATGGATTTCGAACTGCCGGATGAATGGATGGCGGAGCCGGAACTGTTCCTCTTCAAGGGGTATGACGAGAAGAAGGCGATGATTTCGGAGCTGCGCCGCCCGATCACGGTCGAGATGGTGGTGCAGGAGATCAACCGCTACGCCGACAGCGAGTTCCGCTATGCCGACAAATCGGACGAGGTGGCGATCGAGGGGGCGGTGCGCGACATGCGGCGGATGGAGGAGGCCAGGCGGCGGTATCTGGAGGGGAAGGGGTGATGATTGAGTTTGCCACCCTTATTTTCGAAAGTGTGAGTCAATTCGTCTCAAAGAATCAAGCACTTGTTACTTTGGTGGTCGTCCCAATAGTCTCTCTTGCTTTGACGCACTGGATCGCAAACCGCACCGACAAGAGGGCCACAATCGATAGGGCTGCTCAACGTAAGCTGAGCAAACAGATCAAGTTGTCAGAGTTTGAGATAGATCGACTAAAAGATCTTCGTCGAGATCTTGCGGACTATCTTGACGCTTTGCGGTCTTGGCGGATGACTAATGAGCCATCTCATGCAGTTGTAACCGGGCTCTATCATAGGGCGCTGCTGCAGCTTGATCGCCACGACAATAGCTACGACCGGTTCGTGAGAGTCTCAGGTTTCCTTTTGAAAGCTCCTAGCTTCCCCGAATTCGCTAGCGAATACGAAAATCTGAAAGCACTTGCGGTCGACATTTTGAGTGAAGGAAAAGCTAGCACCTACAGTTCATTGATAAAGGTTGATGAGCCGCAATGAAACGCCTCATCTCCAAAGGCCTGATGTTCGGGAACCTGATCCCGGTGGAAAGCCCGGCGCTCATCGAGCGGTATAACCGGGCGCTGAAGGCGCTCACCGGGAAGGAGACGAAGCTTGCCGATTTCCATATCGATATCTCGGGCTACAGCCCCGAGGTGGGCGATGAGCTTGGCGATGACCTCTATCTCAACCCGAACGGCTGCAACCGGCAGTTCATCCTTCTGACGACCGATCAGAAGACCGCGCCGCTTCTGAACGCGAAGTTCTCCACGTCGCGCGGGATCCTGCGCCAGTTCATCGAGCAGAACGAGGCGCAGCTCTTCACGCTGACGGCGCGCGACGCGGTGGCGGGCGAGCTTGAGAACACCGTCTTCGAACTGACGCGCCCCGCGAAGCTCTTCGATATCCGTCGCATCACCGTGATCGCCGACACGACCGGCAACCAGGTGGCCGAGAGCGAGAAGCTGAGCCGCCTCATCGAGCGTTTCCGCAGCGAGCCCGATGCCTGGTGGGACGACGTGCTGATCGGCGAGATGATCGCGCTTGCCGAGAAGACCGGCGACGTGACCCGCAATCCGGTGACACTGAAGGCCACGAGCTTCGAGCAGGCCAACTTCTGGACCGCCCATTTCGGCGGCCTCTACCTGTTCCGCGAGCTCGCGCATCCCGCGGCGATTTCGGTCGGGCCGAAGGCGGCGCTGGGCGTTCTGCCGATCCGCCATGTCTTCGACCTCGGCGACCGCAACCAGATCGCGAAGTTCCTGGAACTGAACGATCTCGTGGAGCCGATCGTGAATGCGCCCGGCGCCGATGCCGCGGCGATCCTGCGCCAGAAGATGGATTTCATCGTCGTGGCCGCTGCGGCCGAGCTCGGGCTCGATATCGGCCACGGTTCGCGGCGCGAACTCAGGCAGGCGGCAAACCTTGTCGGCGGACGGCTGCCCGAAGAGTTCCAGGGCCTCGCCGCGCTCCTGCGCTGGGTCGAGACCGGCGGCACCTGGCCGCGCATCACCTCGGCGCATGCGTCCTATTTCTACACGCTGCGCGCCAAGGCTCATGCCGACCGTGACCTCGTGAACATGCTCCTGAGCGAGCTTTCGACGCTTGACGTGCGCCAGCTCTTCATCTGCCACAAGGAGCTCTTCTACCATCTCTATCGCGGCTGGCCCGAAGTGAAGAAGGCCTTTGTCGCCGACTATCTGGAACGCGAATACCAGATCGACAAGGCCGGCATGCGGCGGCGTCTCTTCGGGCCGGAGCCGGGCATGGCGGATACCGGGCCGGGGCTGAACCCGCTCTGGTCGCGGCCGTCGCCGGCGGATATTGTCGCCACCGTCGGCCCCTGGGGCGCCATTCGCAAGGAGCGCAGATGATCGCCTTTCTTCGCCTTGCCGTTCTCGGCTTCATCGTCCTGTCCGTGGCCTATCTGCTCTTGTCGATCTATTCGCGGTCAGTGCAGCGCGAGGAACTTGAAAAGGGCTGGGACGCGGACCATCCGGACGGGGGTGAAACGGCCGCGCGGGATGCCCATATCGAGGCCGGGATGAAGGACTACGAGAAAAGCCTCAGGCGGAAGCTGATCGTTCTGGTCTATGTCATTCCGCTCGTGCTCATGGCCGTCACTCTTTATCTGGTCAACCACTGAAGGGGGCTCGCGATGTCGGGTTACACGTTCTGGATCGTCTTGATCGGGATCATCGCGGTCGCAATCGCGGTGCTGCTTTTCGTCTATCCCAGGGGCAGCCGCGGCCGACGCGTTTTCAACTGGTCCTGGCGGATCGCGCTCCTTCTGGTGGTCGCGGGTTTCTTGCACTACACGCTGCCGCAGCATGACATCGTGCGGATCGTCGGCACCTATCAGGAGCGGCAGGACCTGAGCGACTGGACGCGGATCTTCTGGGCCAATCCCGACGACCAGTCGACCGGACTCATCAACCGCGACGTCCAGTTCATCCAGGCGGTGACGTCGAACGGCAAGGAGAGGGTCTACCGCAACGAGGATACCGGCTGGTCCTGGCCGCCCTACTTCAAGTTCGACACCGCCAATCTGCTCGCCCGGGCACAGGACATGATCTCTACCTCAGAGGCGCCGAAATGGGCGGTGGTGACCCATTACGGCTGGCGCAACATCTATTTCTCGTCCTTCCCGAACGCAGTGGCGATCAAGCCGGTGGCGGGTCCCGATGTCGCCATCATCCCCTGGTTCAACATCGTCTTCTTCATCGTGCTCGCGCTGATCCTCTTCATGATCCGCAGGATGTGGCTGCAGTTTCGCGAACGCTCGATCGACCCGGTCCTGGATGATGCCGGCGAGGTCTGGGACGGCGTCGAGGAGCGGGCCGGGATGGCCGCGGACGAGGTGCGCGGCGTCTGGGGGCGCCTTCGGGCCTGGCTCCTGACCTGGCGCGGCAGGCCCCGGAGCTGAGCGCGGGTTTGACCACATGGTCAGGAAATCCGTTGCGGGCGGTGGCGACAATGGCTAGCGTTCGGCGCTATGATGGGCGCGGGCAGAGCGGAAGGTGACGGCATGCAGACCGACGGCTCCGGGTCGGGAACCAACAGCGCGCGAAATGCCGGCGTGCCGCTGCAGGTCGACTGGTTCGACCAAATCGCGGTCAATACCCAGGCGGCCGAGCGGCGCGCGGCGACGCTGACGACCCGCCGGACGGTCAAGAAGCAGTGGCAGGCGGCGTGGCTCGTCAACGCGATCCGCTGCATGGATCTCACGACACTGGCGGGCGACGATACCGAGGACCGAGTCCGCCGGCTCTG
This sequence comes from Albidovulum sp., assembly GCA_020637635.1. Taxonomy (GTDB): domain Bacteria; phylum Pseudomonadota; class Alphaproteobacteria; order Rhodobacterales; family Rhodobacteraceae; genus Albidovulum. The sequence goes on along the minus strand of JACKKB010000002.1, from coordinate 11,876 downwards.
CGCCAAGGCCGCGCGGCCGCTCGCCGACCCGATCATGGCGGGGCTCGGGCTGGAGCGTCTCACGACGGGCGCAGTCTGCGTCTATCCGACGATGGTCGCGGCCGCGGCACGGGCACTTCGCGGGACCGGTATCCCGGTTGCCTCGGTCGCGACCGGGTTTCCGGCGGGGCTCATGCCGCTCGATCTCAGGCTCGCCGAGATCCGCTATGCCGTCAATCAGGGCGCGGACGAGATCGACATCGTCATCACCCGTGCCCACGTGCTCGATGGCAACTGGGCGGCGCTCCATGACGAGGTGGCGGCGATGCGCGAAGCCTGCGGCGCGGCTCATATGAAGGCTATCCTGGCGACCGGCGATCTGAAGACGCTGCGCAACGTCTACAAGGCCAGCATGGTGGCGATGCAGGCGGGGGCCGATTTCATCAAGACCTCGACCGGCAAGGAGGGTGTGAACGCGACGCTTCCCGTGAGCCTGGTGATGCTGCGGGCGCTGCGCGACTACGGCGAGCGCACCGGCTGGCGGATCGGCTTCAAGCCCGCCGGCGGGATGAAGACCGCCAAGGACGCGCTGGCCTGGCAGATCCTGATGAAGGAGGAGCTGGGCAACGACTGGCTCCGTCCCGATCTCTTCCGCCTCGGCGCCTCCTCGATGCTCGCCGATATCGAGCGCCAGCTCGACCACCATGTGACGGGGCGCTATGCGGCGTCCTTCCGCCATGCGCTGGCGTGAACCGGTGGCGGGGCGGGGCGCAAGACCAGATGCATGACAAGGGAACATGAACCCGATGCCCAGCGTGACCGACATCCTTGAGACGATGGACTATGGCCCGGCCCCCGAGGCCGCGGGCGAGGTCACGACCTGGCTGGCGGCGCGTGGCACATTCGGCCACTACATCGACGGCGCCTTCACCGGGCCCGGCACGGCCTTCGAAAGCCTGAACCCCGCGACCGGCGAGGTGCTGGCCCGGGTTGCCCAGGGCAGCGCGGCCGATGTGGCCGCCGCCGTCAAGGCCGCGCGCGCCGCGCAACCCGGCTGGGCGCGGCTCGCCGGCCATGAGCGCGCGAAATGGCTCTACGCGCTTGCCCGGCATGTGCAGAAGCGTGAACGCTTCCTCGCCGTGCTCGAAACGCTCGACAACGGCAAGCCGATCCGCGAAAGCCGCGATATCGACGTGCCGCTGGTGGCGCGGCACTTCTATCACCATGCCGGCTGGGCCGAGATGCTGGAGGAGGAATTTCCGGGCCAGGGCGCAATCGGCGTCTGCGGCCAGATCATTCCGTGGAACTTTCCGCTCCTGATGCTCGCCTGGAAGATCGCCCCGGCGCTTGCCGCCGGCAACACGGTGGTGCTGAAGCCGGCCGAACAGACGCCGCTCACCGCGCTCGCCTTCGCCGAGATCTGCGCCGAGATCGGCCTGCCGAAGGGCGTCGTCAACATCGTCACCGGCGATGGCGAGACCGGAGCGGCCCTTGTCGCCGCCGAGGTCGACAAGATCGCCTTCACCGGGTCGACCGAGATCGGCCGGACGATCCGCAAGGCGACGGCGGGGCGCGCGGTGAAGCTGACGCTGGAACTGGGCGGCAAGTCGCCTTTCGTGGTCTTCGCCGACGCCGATCTCGATGCCGCGGTCGAGGGCGTCGTCGACGCGATCTGGTTCAACCAGGGCCAGGTCTGCTGCGCCGGCAGCCGCATTCTCGTGGCCGAGGCGGTGGCGGGCGCGTTCGAGAAACGGCTTCAGGCGCGGCTCGGCAAGCTCAGGGTCGGTGATCCGCTGGACAAGTCGACCGATGTCGGCGCCATTGTCGATGCGGTCCAGTTGGCCCGTATCCGCGAACTGGTCGCGCAGGGTGAGGCGCAGGGTGCCACCCTCCACCAGGCCGAGGCGCAACTGCCCGCCTCGGGGTGCTTCTTCGCACCGGGGTACTTTACCAATGTGGCGCCGGCCAATGTGGTCTCCGAGGTCGAGATCTTCGGCCCGGTGGCAACGCTCACCACCTTCCGCACGCCCGACGAGGCGGTGGCGCTTGCCAACAACACCCGCTACGGGCTCGCCGCCTCGATCTGGTCGGAGAACATCAGCCTCGCCCTCGACGTCGCCGCCAAGGTGAAGGCCGGCGTCGTCTGGGTGAACTCGACGAATGTCTTCGACGCCGGAGCCGGGTTCGGCGGCTACCGCGAAAGTGGCTTTGGCCGCGAGGGCGGGCGCGAGGGGATGCGCGACTACCTCGCCGCTCCGCGCCCGAAGGCGCAGCCCGAGGCGGAGACGGGGCGGCTCGATGCCGCGCCGCATCCGGGCACGCCCGCGAAGGGCGCCGCGCACATCGACAGGACGGCGAAGCTCTATATCGGCGGCGCGCAGAAACGTCCCGACTCGGGCTATTCCTATGCGGTCCTCGCCAAGGGGCGCGAGATCGGCCTCGCCGGCCTCGGCAATCGCAAGGACATCCGCAACGCTGTCGAGGCCGCGCACAAGGCCGCAGGCTGGGGCGGGGCCACGGGCCACAACCGTGCGCAGGTGCTCTATTACCTCGCCGAGAACCTCTCCGCCCGCGAGAGGGAGTTCACGGACAGCCTGAAGGCGGCCGGCGTCGCGAAGCCGGCGCTGGAGGTCGCGTGCGCGATCCGCCGCGCCTTCTATTATGCAGCGCAGGCCGACAAGTTCGACGGCGCGGTCCATGCCACGAAAACGTCGAACGTCACGCTTGCGATGCCAGAGCCCTTCGGGGTGATGGGCATCGCCTGCCCGGACGCCGCACCGCTTCTGGGTTTCCTCAGCCTGGTGCTCCCGGCGATCGCGATGGGCAACCGCGTCGTGGCGCTCCCGGCCGCCTCGATGCCGCTTGCCGCGACCGACCTCTATCAGGTGTTCGATACCTCGGACCTGCCAGGCGGCGTGGTCAACATCGTCACCGGCACCCGCGACGAGCTTGCCCTGACTCTTGCCCGGCATGACGATGTCGCTGCGATCTGGTACTGCGGCGGTTCCGCGGGCCGGAGCATGGTCGAGAGCGAGAGTGCCGGCAACCTCAAGTCGACCTGGACCTTCGCCAACCGCGACTGGCATGGGGCCGATGGTCAGGGGCGCGAATTCCTGCTACGGGCGACGCAGGTGAAGAACATCTGGGTTCCCTACGGCGAATGACGCACATCCTCTTTCCCCTCCCCGATCCCGTCCTCGTTCCGGTTCGCGGCGAGACCGCCGCCTATGCCGTCAGGCGCATCTTCTGCGTCGGGCGCAACTACGCCGACCACGCCCGGGAGATGGGCGCCGAGGTCGACCGCGAGGCGCCCTTCTACTTCACCAAGTCGCCGGCGCATCTGACACTTTCCGGCGCGACGATCCCCTATCCGCCGGGGACCGCGGATTTCCAGCACGAGATGGAGTTCGTCGCGGCGCTCGGCGGCGCCGGATTCCGAGTGCCAGCCGAGCATGCGATGGCGCTCGTCTACGGCTATGGTGCCGGGCTCGACATGACACGGCGCGATCTTCAGGGCGTGGCCAAGGACAAGCGCCGGCCCTGGGATACCGGCAAGGATTTCGAGAACGGCGCGATCCTCGCGCCCCTGACCCGCGCCGCCGATTTCGGCACGCCCGGGCCGCAGTCGATCACGCTCCGCCTGAACGGCAACATCGTGCAACAGGCGCATCTTGGCGACATGGTCTGGTCGCTGCCCGAGATCATCGCCCATCTCTCGACGCTCTATCACCTGGCACCGGGCGATCTCATCTATACCGGAACGCCGGCCGGGGTCGGGCCGGTTGGGCCGGGCGACAGGCTTCTGGGAGAGGTCGCGGGGCTTGACCCGGTCGAACTGGCGATCGGGCCGGCGGCCTAGGGCGTCAGACCGTCTTGCGCGCCCTGAGCGCGGCCTGGATCGTGCCGTCGTCGAGGTAGTCGAGCTCGCCGCCCACGGGCACGCCCTGGGCAAGCGAGGTGACGGCGATGCCAAGCCCTTCGAGTGCCTCGGCAATGTAATGCGCGGTTGTCTGGCCGTCGACGGTGGCATTCAGGGCGAGGATCACCTCGCGGATACCTTCCTCGCGCACGCGGGTCACGAGCCGGGGGATGCGCAATTCGTCGGGGCCGATGGCGTCGAGTGCCGAAAGCGTGCCGCCGAGCACGTGGTAGCGGCCCTTGAAGGCGTGGCCGCGCTCCATCGCCCAGAGATCGGCCACATCCTCGACCACGCAGATCTCGCCGGTTGCACGGCGCTCGTCGCGGCAGATATCGCAGGTGTCGGAGGTGCCGATGTTGCCGCAGGTCGCGCATTCGCGGGCGGAGGTCGCGACGGCGGCAAGCGCCTCGGCCAGCGGCGCCATCACCTGACCGCGCTTCTTGATCAGGTGCAGCACCGCGCGGCGGGCGGACCGGGGGCCGAGCCCCGGCAGGCGGGCCATCAGCGCGATCAGGGCCTCGATATCGCGGGGGGCGTCGGTCATCGCGCGCGGGCGGTTCTCAGAACGGAAGCTTGACGTCGGCGGGCAGGCCGAGGTCCTGCATCATCCGTGCCTGTTCCTGCTGCATCCGTTCCTGGGCGCGCTTCTGCGCGTCCTTGATCGCCGCCAGGATCAGGTCCTCGACCACTTCCTTTTCCGAGGGCTGGAAGATCGTGGGGTCGATGTCGAGCGATTTCAGCTCGCCCTTGGCCGAGCAAACCGCCCGCACGAGACCCGCGCCGCTTTCGCCGGTGACGGTGATCCGGTCCATCTCCTCGGTCAGCGCGGCCATCTTGGCCTGCATCTCCTGTGCGGTCTTCATCATCTTGGCCATGTCGCCAAGCCCGCCCAGTCCCTTCAGCATGGTCTTCTCCTCAGATATCGGTGGTCTCTAGATACGGGCGGGCGACCGCCCGGACAAGGGCGGGGCGCGGTCAGTCTTCCTCGAACGGATCCCAGTCGTCCTCGACCTCTGGCAGTGCCTCGGCCGCGATCGCGGCCCGGGCTCCTTCCGGGGTTCGGACCTCGACGATCCTCGCTTTGGGAAAGGCCGCGAAAACCGCCTGGACCAGCGGGTGATCCCCGGCCTTCTCGCGCACCGCGCGGGTGCGCGCCTCGCGTTCCTCGCGGATGGTCGGCGCGCCGCCGCCCGAGACGACCGAGACCCCCCAGCGCACGCCGGTCCAGCTCTGCAGCCGGGCCGCGAGCGTTGCGGCGAGATCGGGCGGGGCCTCTCCGGCGGGCTCGAACTCGATCCTGCCGGGGGCGTAACGGACGAGCCTGACACCGCTCTCGACCTCGAGGAGAAGCTTCACGTCGCGGTTGGCACGGATCAGTTCGAGCACGGCCGGAAAGCTGGCGTAGCGCGCCAGCGCGACCTCGGGCGAGCGGGCCAGCGCCGTCGCGCCTCCGCCGTTGCCCTGCGGGCGGGGGGGCGTGCCGGAGACGCCGGCTGCGGCCGGCGGCAGAGCGGCCTCGGCGCGTGTCCCCGCGGAACCTCCGCCGCCCCGCGGGGCGGGGTCCGCGCCCGCCGGGCCGGGTCCGTCCTGCAGCCGCCGGAGAAGCTGTTCGGGATCGGGAAGATCGGCGACATGGGTCAGACGGATGACCGCCATCTCGGCCGCCATCATCGCGTTCGGCGCCGTCGCGACCTCGTCGAGCGCTTTCAGCAGCATCTGCCACATCCGGGTGAGAACCCGCATCGGCAACGCACCGGCCATGGCCTGGCCTCGGCTGCGTTCGTCGGGCGGCACGGTCGGATCGTCGGCAGCTTCGGGCGTGATCTTGATGACGCTGACCCAATGCGTGATCTCGGCCAGATCGCGCAGCACGACGATCGGGTCGGCGCCGTCGGAATACTGCGCGCCGAGCTCGTTCAGGGCGCCCGGCGCGTCGCCCTTCACGATCCGGTCGAACAGGTCGAGGACCCGCCCGCGGTCGGCAAGGCCGAGCATGGCGCGGACCTGATCGGCCGTCGTTGCGCCCGCGCCATGGCTGATCGCCTGGTCGAGCAGCGAGGTCGCATCCCGCGCCGAGCCCTCGGCGGCCCGGGTGATGAGGGCAAGTGCCTCGTCGCTGATCTCGGCCTTCTCGGCGCCGGCGATCTTCCTCAGAAGCGCGATCATCACCTCGGGCTCGATCCGGCGCAGGTCGAAACGCTGGCAGCGCGACAGCACCGTCACCGGCACCTTGCGGATCTCGGTCGTGGCGAAGATGAATTTCACATGGGCGGGCGGTTCCTCGAGCGTCTTCAGAAGCGCGTTGAACGCGCTCGTCGACAGCATGTGAACCTCGTCGATGATGTAGATCTTGTAGCGCGCGCTGGCGGCGCGGTAATGAACGCTCTCGATGATCTCGCGGATGTCGCCCACGCCGGTGCGCGAGGCCGCATCCATCTCCATCACGTCGACATGGCGGCCTTCCATGATCGCCAGGCAGTGTTCGCAGGTGCCGCAGGGATCGGTCGTGGCGCCGCCGGTGCCATCGGGGCCGATGCAGTTCATGCCCTTGGCGATGATCCGGGCGGTCGTCGTCTTTCCCGTTCCCCGGATTCCGGTCATGATGAATGCCTGGGCGATGCGGTCCGCCGCAAAGGCATTCTTCAGCGTCCGCACCATGGCGTCCTGGCCCACCAGGTCGGCGAAGGTTTCGGGGCGGTACTTGCGGGCGAGGACCTGGTAGCCGGTCCCGGTGGTTTCGCTCATCTGGTCATCCCGGATTCGGATCGAGGCGAGGTTAGGCCGCGGCCGGGCGCGCGTCCACCCGATGGGCGCACGGGCCTGAACGCGGGCGCTCCGAACCTGCCTGCCGCACCGGTGCGGCCCCGCCCGGCCGCATCACGCCGCCAGGGCGGCCCCGGACTGGGCGGCCCCGGACTGGGCGGCCCCGGACTGGGCGGCCCCGGAAAGGGCGGCCCCGGAGCCGGACGGTCGACCGGCCGCTCAGCGGCGCTTCTCGCCTTCGTCCTCGTCTTCGTCATCGTCCTCGGCGTCGGGCAGGTTGAAGAAGCTGTCGGCGTTGGAATAGTCGGCCGGGTTCTTCTCTTCCTCCTCGGCGGCATCGGAGAGCGTGAAGTTCTCGAGCCCGGCGATCGAGCTCGGCATCTTCGGTTCCGGGGCCATGCCGAGCGACTGCTCGGTCGAGACGAGCTTGCGGCGTTCGTCGTCGGTCATCACCGCGCCATCGGCCGCCTTCTTCTTGGCCGCCTTCTGGACAGCGGCATCAAGCTCCGACTGCCGGCAAAGGCCGAGTGCAACGGGATCGATCGGGGTGATGTTGCCGATGTTCCAGTGCGTGCGGTCGCGGATCGAGGCGATCGTCGGCTTGGTCGTGCCGACGAGTTTCGAGATCTGCGCGTCGGCAAGCTCGGGGTGGAACTTCACCAGCCAGAGGATCGCCGCCGGCCGGTCCTGACGCTTCGAGAGCGGCGTGTAGCGGGGCCCGCGGCGCTTTTCCTCGCCCAGCGCGGCGGGGTTGAACTTCAGCTTCAACCGGTAGGCGGGATCGGATTCGGCCTTTTCGATCTCGCCCGGTTCGAGCTGGTTGTTCGCGATCGGGTCGAAGCCCTTCACGCCGGCGGCCACATCGCCGTCGGCGATGCCCTGAACCTCAAGCTCGTGCAGGCCGCAGAATTCTGCGATCTGCCTGAAGCTCAGCGTTGTGTTGTCGACCAGCCACACGGCAGTGGCCTTGGCCATAAGCGGTTTTGTCATGCGGCACTCCTTTACAAATCTCTCCCGGGCCGGGAAAACGGCTGCGGCCCTCGGGCCGCCTTTCCTCGTTTTCGGGGAAGTCGGGCGCTATATAATCCTTCAGGGTTTCGGAGGGAAGAGAAAATGCACCGCATCCTTGCCCTCGCGCTGTCAGCGTCCTTGCTGGCCGCCGGCGCCGCGCAGGGCGAGGGCGAACCTGCCGGGAGGTTTGACTACTACGTGCTCTCGCTCGGCTGGTCGCCGAGCTACTGCGCGACCGAGGGCGACGCCCGCAAGGACGACCAATGCGACCCGCGGCACGAATATGCCTTCACGCTGCACGGGCTCTGGCCGCAGTTCGAAAGCGGCTGGCCGAGCTATTGCCGGACGTCGGTCCGCCCCGCGAGCCGGAGCGAAACCGGGGCGATGACCGATGTGATGGGCTCTGCGGGGCTTGCCTGGCACGAGTGGAAGAAGCATGGCACCTGCGCCGGAATGGCGGCGCGCGACTACTTCGATCTCTCGCGGGAGGCCTACGAAAAGGTCAGCATTCCAGATGTCTTCCTCAATCTTCGGAAAGACGTGAAACTTCCGGCGCGGGTCGTCGAGGACGCATTCATCGAGGCGAATCCCGGGCTCGATCCGACCATGGTCACGGTCGTCTGCGCGGCCGGGAGGATCGACGAGGTCCGCATCTGCATGACGCGCGACCTCGCGTTCCGTTCCTGCGGTCTCGACGTGGCGCGCGACTGTCGGGCAGCGGACGCGCTGATGGAGGCGATCCGCTGAGTGCCCGTTGCACTCCGCCAGACATCATGCTCTGGATGCGGCGAGGGCAAGGAGGCAGCAATGGCGCTCAGAGTGGCGATCAACGGTTTTGGCCGGATTGGCCGTTCGGTGCTCAGGGCGGCGCTTTCGGACAGGCGCCATGACGATATCGAGATCGTCGCGATCAACGATATCGCCCGGCCGGAGATGGCCGCCTATCTCTTCGAATTCGACAGCACGTTCGGCCCCTGGCCGGGCGAAGTGCGCCTCGACGCCGAGGCGATCGTGGTCGACGGACGGCCGATCCGCCTCAGCGCGGTGCGCGACCTGTCGGCGCTCGATCTCGGCGATATCGACATCGTGCTCGAATGCACCGGGCTCGGCGGCGAGCGCAGCTGGGCCGAGGCGGGACTTCGCGCCGGTGCGCGCCGCGTGCTCGTCTCGGGCCCTTCCGCAAGTGCCGACATCACGCTGGTGCTCGGCGCCAACGAGGAGCGCCTGACAGGCGCGCACCGGATCGTTTCGAACGCCTCCTGCACCACCAATGCGCTGGCACCGCTCGCGCGGCTCATCGAGCGGCACTGGGGGATCGAGACCGGCTGGATGACGACCATCCACTGCTATACGGGCAGCCAGCCGACGGTCGATGCCCCGGGCGCCGATTTTGCCCGCAGCCGCGCGGCGGCGCTGTCGATGGTGCCGACGACGACCTCGGCGCAGCGGCTGCTCGACGTGGTGCTGCCGGAGATTGCCGGTCGGATCGAGGGCGCGGCCGTACGGGTGCCGACGGCCTCGGTCTCGGCCGTGGATCTCGCGGTGATGACCCGCGAGAGACCCGGCCGCGACGCGGTCAATGCGGTGCTTGCCGGGGCAGGCGGTGTCATCGGCACGACGACACGGCCGCTCGTCTCCTCGGACCTGCGCGCGCGTCCCGAGAGCATCGTCATGGCACTGCCCGAAACGCATGTGACGGCGGGCGGTCTGGTGCGTCTTTTCGGTTGGTATGACAACGAGTGGGGCTTTTCGAACCGGATGCTCGACGTTGCGCGACTGATGGCGCGGCTCTAGCGGCCGAGCACCGTGAGCACGGTATCCAGCCTTTCGCAGAAGAGATCGGCGTGGTCGCGGTCGAAGACGAGCGGCGGGCGGATCTTCAGAACGTGGGCTGCCGGACCGGTGGCCGATATCAGCACGCGGGCGGCCCGCAGGTCGTTCACGACCCGCGCCGCAAGCGCGCTGTCGGGGGCGCCCTCGGTGACGATGTCGACGCCGAGGAAGAGACCCGCGCCGCGGATCTGGCCAAGGGCATCGTGGCGCGCGGCGAGCGACTGCAGTGCCTCGGCGAAACGGGCGCCGGTGCGCAACGCGTTTTCCTGCAGCCCCTCGGTCTCGATGACGTCGAGCACGGCAGCCGCCACGGCAGCCGCCACGGCATTGCCGCCGAAGGTGTTGAAGTAGCGTCCGCGCGCACCGAAATCGGCGACGACCTCGGGGCAGAGGACAAGGGCCGCGACCGGATAGCCGTTGCCCATGGGTTTGCCGAGCGAAACCATGTCGGGCACCACGCCGTGGCGTTGAAAGCCCCACATCGCCGTGCCGGTACGCCCGAAGCCCGGCTGCACCTCGTCGGCGATGAAGAGCCCGCCCGCGGCGCGGATCGCCTCGGCCGCCGGGGCCAGCAATCCCTCGGGCGCAGCGAAGACGCCGTCGGAGGAAAAGATCGTGTCGACGATGAGCGCGGCCGGACGGATGCCGGCTGCCGTCAGCTCCGCGATCGCCCGGCGCACCTCGTCGGCAAAGGCGGCGCCGGTATCGGGGCCGAGCCGGCGCGGGTCGGGCGGCGGGATCACCCGCACCCAGTCCGCGGAGGGGACGCCGGGCCCGAGCGAGGGCGAGATCGTCGAGACCGCGAGCGTCACGCCGTGATAGGCGTTCTCGGTCACGATGACGCCCGTGCCTCCGGTTCGGTGGCGGGCGATGCGCAGCGCAAGGTCGTTCGCCTCCGACCCGGTGCAGGTGAACATGACATGTTCGAGCGGCGCCGGAAACGTCGCCAGCAGCCGTTCGGAATAGTCGAGGATCGTCTCGTGCAGATAGCGCGTGTGGCTGGCGAGCGTGCCGGCCTGGCGGGCCATCGCGGCGACCACATGGGGGTGGCTGTGCCCGACCGAGGCCACGTTGTTGTAGGTGTCGAGATAGGCGTTGCCCTCGGGGTCGTAGAGCCAGACACCCTCGCCGCGCACCAGATGCACGGGCGTCTCGTAGAAGAGCCGGTAGGCGGGGCCGAGAAGGCGCAGCCGCCGTTCGACCAGCGCCGCCTCGGCCGGGGCGAGCGCCCCCTTGCCGGGGACATAGGCATTCGGCATCGGTTCGGTCATGCGAGATCCCTCCAGTCGCGCCCGCGTCCGAGCGCGGTCAAGGCGGCGAGCCCGGCCGAGGAGGCGGGCAGGTTGCGCAGGATATAGGCGGCATTCTCCGGATAGCGGGCGGCGCGCCAGCTTGCCAGGGCCACGGTGGTGACCATCCTCATCGCCACGAGATCGAGCAGCATCGCCGCCTCGCCCGGCAGAAGCGGCATGACCGAGGTCCAGCCGCCGACGATATCGGCCAGGGCCCGGACCGGGTTAGCGGCGTCGACATGGTAGGAGGCGGCGACGGCGAGATCGCATATCCGCGGCGTGCGCACCATGTCGCCGAAGTCGAGGATGCCCGAGATCGTGGCCGTCTCGGGGTCGACGAGCAGGTTCCAGGGGTTCAGGTCGGCGTGGACCACCTGCCAGGGCAGGGCGTGCAGGCCGGGCGCCACGTGGGCTTCGAAATGATCGAGCCAGGCGCGGGCGATGGCGGCGAGGCGCGGATCGGCGATCGCGGGCAGCATCGGTCCGAGCGCGCCTGCATTCTTGACATCCCAGAGGAGCATGTGGCCGGAGGCGGGGTGGGCGAAGTCCGCAAGCGCCCCAGTGAGCCGGGCAGACGTCTGCCCGAGAGCGTGGCGCAGCTTCGGGTCGGCCGGGACCTCGTGCAGAGGCGTGCCCTCGACCCAGGTCAGGAGCCTGAGCGTGCCGCCTGCCGGCAGCGTGATCTCGCAGCGCCCGTCCCGCGCCGTCACGACGCGCGGCACCGGCAGGTCCGGCGCGCTGCGGGCGATATGCAGCAGAGCCTCGGTCTGGAAGTTCGTCACCGCGGGCGGTTCGGCGGGATTGGCGATCTTCAGCACATGGCGGGTGCCGTCGGGTGCTGTCAGGCGGAAGTTCAGATCGCGCTCCGAGGTGAGCGGCGCGAGCGTGCCCGTCAGCCCGAAATGCGCCAGCGCGAGGGCGGCGGCGGCATCCGCGCCCATCACTGGCGGGGCGGTCACGAGGGCCGAGGTGGCTTCGGTCGGCATAATGGCTCGGGCTTCGCTGAGGCTCTCTTCGCGCGGGAAGGCCGCGACCGGGAGCCCGCCGGGCGGGGCGCCCCATGGGCCGGCCCATGGGGC
>JACKKB010000019.1 GCA_020637635.1 Albidovulum sp. | reverse complement strand
CTATGCGCGCTTCGGCGGATTGAGGCTGCGCCCGGCGCTTGACCTGATGGCGCAGGTGGGCGCCCTGCCGGCGGGCGACGTCGTCGACCTCGGCTGCGGCGCCGGGGCGGCGGGACCCGCGCTCGCCGAACGGTTCCACGACCGGCGGCGCATCGGCGTCGACATCTCGCCCGAAATGCTGGCCGAGGCACGGGCGCGCGCGGTCTATTCCGATCTTGTCGAGGCCGACGTGTCCCTCTGGCGGCCCGAGACGCCGCCGGCGCTGATCTTCTCCAATGCCGCGCTGCACTGGCTCGGCGACCACGCGACGCTCCTGCCGCACCTTGCCGGGCTTCTGGCCCCCGGCGGCATGCTAGCGGTGCAGATGCCGCGCCAGGCCTTTGCGCCCTCGCACCGTTTCCTGCGCGATTTCGCGGCGGAGATGTTCCCCGACCGCTTCGACCTCGCCGGATGGCGGTCTCCGGTTGCGGCGCCGGCCGACTACTACCGGATGCTGGCCCCGTTCGGGCAGGTGAGCGTCTGGGAGACCGATTATCTGCATCGTCTCGAGCCGACTGTCGGCGCCCACCCGGTGCGCCGATTCACCGAGGCCACGGCGATGCGCCCCTACCTGGATCCGCTCACTCCGGGCGAGGCCGCGGCCTTCATCGAACGCTATGAGCTGGCGCTCGCTGCCGCCTATCCGCCGGATCCGGACGGTGGCGTGCTGTTCCCGTTCCGGCGGCTCTTCTTCACGTTGACGCTCTATGCAAGATAGCGGCCAGACGACTCTCTTGTCGCCGTTTGATGCATGATACCCCGGACGCCCACGCTGCCGATTGTCGTCGCACCCGCGACCCGGCTAGGGTTTGCGCCAGCGAAAGATGGAGGTCGCCATCGCCTACCGGTTTCTTCTGTGCCTGAGGCTGGCGTTTCCGGGCCTGCTTCTGGTCGCAGTATTCCACTACCGCAGTCCGCTCGTCGAGCTTCTCAGCCGCCTGTCCGGCAACCTGAGGTTCATAGACTGGGCGGCCCTGCTGATCGCTACCGCCGAGGCCCGGCTGGTGGTCTGGGCGGTTACGGCGGCCGCACTCCTGCTGCTCTGGCGTGTCGTCGCCGGCCGCCTGGCCGAGCCGGCGCGCGCGGGTGTCTATGCGGCGCTCGTGGCCGTCCTCATGCTGGCTGCGTTCCTGCCGCTGCGCGGCTTGCAAATGGTCCTAGCCGCCACGACGCTCACCGCCGCGCTCCTCTGGGCCAACCTGCGGCAGCCCGAGCACTGGCGCGCGCGCTTTGCCGCACCGGGGGGGCAGAGGATTACGGCGGCGCTTTTCTGGTTTCTGCCGGGCATCGAATACCTCGTGCCGGTGCCGGTCATCCTGTGGCTCCGCGGCAGGGCTGCCGATCCGGCACCGGTCTGGCGGCTGCTGCCGGCACTGGTGATCGCGGCGGCCGTTGTCGCCGCCCTCGTGCCGCGTTCGATGGCGATGACGCTCGGTGCACGGCTCTTCATGTCGCCCGCAGCCCATTTCGTCTTCGGCCCTGACTTCGACTTCTACACAAGTGCCGACACCTCGGATCTCGCCTACGACCCGGTAAGCGGCACGCTCTTCATCTGCGGCGACGGGCAGACCACGGTGACTGCGCTCGACGTGGCGTCGGACAGCGTGCACGACACCGGCGTCGACATCGGCGACAACCAGTTCTGCGCAATCGACCCATCGCGCCGGCTCCTGCTTTCGGCCGAGCAGCGCCACCGGGTGGCAGTGCTCGCTCCGCTCGATGATCTCGCCGACACGCGCCGTGTTCCGCTTCCGACACTTCCAGACGGCGAGGTCTTCGTCGTGCCGCTGCCGAAGACCGGTCGCCTGGTCGCCGCCTCCGAGAACCTGACCCGCGGAACCGGTGCCGATTCGGTCTACCTGATCGATCTCGCGACCGCGCGGGTCGTCGCCCGGCATGCGATCGACGTCGGTTACGTGATTGCCGACCCCGAGGAGCGGCGCCTCTTCGTCAGCCACTACGAGCGCGATGAAGGCGTCGATGTCTACGACATCGAGACGGGCGCGCTTCTCGCCACCACGCCACCGGTCGGGCGCGCCGACCGCATGGTGATCGATGCCGCGCGCGGAGAGCTTCTGGTGACCGTGCCGCTCGACGGGCTCATTCGC
>JACKKB010000018.1 GCA_020637635.1 Albidovulum sp. | reverse complement strand
TCAATGTCGAGTTCGTCTCGGCGAATCCGACCGGGCCGATGCATGTGGGCCATGCGCGCGGCGCGGTCTTCGGCGATGCCCTTGCCGCCCTTCTCGATTTCGCCGGCCACGAGGTCACGCGCGAATACTACATCAACGACGGCGGCGCGCAGGTCGACGTGCTCGCGCGGTCGGCCTATGAGCGCTACCGCGAGGCCAACGGCCTGTCGCCCGAGATCGCCGAGGGGCTTTATCCCGGCGACTACCTGATCCCCGTGGGCGAGGCACTGAAGGCGAAATACGGGGCCGGCCTGCTCGACAAGCCGGAATCGGCCTGGCTCGCCGATGTGCGCGACTTCGCCACCGCCGGGATGATGGCGATGATCCGCGAAGATCTGGCGCTTCTGGGCGTGAAGATGGATGTCTTCACCTCGGAAAAGGCGGTCACGACCTCGGGGCGGATCGAGGAGGCGATCGAGGCGCTGCGCGGCATGGGGCTCATTTACGACGGCACGCTGGAGCCACCGAAGGGCAAGCTGCCCGAGGACTGGGAAGAGCGCGAGCAGACGCTCTTCCGCTCGACCGCCTTCGGTGACGATGTCGACCGGCCGGTGAAGAAATCCGACGGCAGCTGGACCTATTTCGCGCCCGACATCGCCTATCACTGGGACAAGGTGAGCCGTGGCTACACCCTGCTGATCGACGTGCTCGGCGCCGATCACGGCGGCTATGTGAAACGGCTGAAGGCGGTGGTCGCGGCGCTCTCGAACCGGCGGGCAGAGCTTGAGGTCAAGCTCATCCAGCTGGTGAAGCTCTACAAGAACGGCGCGCCGTTCAAGATGTCGAAACGCGCCGGCACCTTCGTCACCCTGCGCGACGTCGTCGAACAGGCCGGGCCGGACGTGACGCGGTTCGTGATGCTCACGCGCAAGAACGACGCGGCGCTCGATTTCGACTTCGACAAGGTGATGGAACAGTCCAAGGACAACCCGGTCTTCTACGTGCAATACGCGCATGCGCGCGTGGCCTCGGTTCTGCGCAAGGCCGCCGAGGCGGGGATCAATGTCGAGGACGCGGTGTTGGCCGCGGCGGACCTCTCGCACCTCTCGCATGAGACCGAGATCGCGCTTGCCCGCAAGATCGCCGAATGGCCGCGTCTGGTCGAGATCGCCGCGCGCGGGCAGGAGCCGCACCGCGTCGCCTTCTATCTCTACGAGATCGCCTCGGACCTGCATGCGCACTGGAACCGCGGCAACGAGGATGCCTCGCTGCGCTTCGTGCAGGAGGATGCCGCGGTGTCGCAGGCGAAAATCGCCCTTGCGCGGGCGGTTGGCGTTGTCATTTCCGCCGGTCTTGGTATCCTTGGCGTGACCCCCGCGGAAGAAATGCGCTGAGCACAGGCGCCGCCGCCGGGGCCGATCAGGCAAGTGCCGGGATCAGATGGTCCCTGCGGAAAGAGGCGGAGCATGGCAGACGCGGATTTCGACGGGTTCGAGGCCTATGAGGGCCGTGGCTACGGCCGGCAGGGCAGCGCGGCCGACCGCCGCGCGCCGCCCCAAGAAACGCTCGGCGCGCGGTTCCAGGCCCTGGCGAATGGTGCCGGGGCACTGACCTCGGTGGCGCTGGTGGTCGGGATCGGCATCTGGGGCTACAAGCTCGCGGTCCGCGACGTGACCGGCATTCCGGTGGTCCGGGCGCTTCAGGGCCCGGCGCGGATCGCGCCGGCCGATCCCGGCGGCGACTTTGCCGGCCATCAGGGCCTTGCGGTGAACGAGATCGCCGCCGATGGCGTGGCCCCGCCGGCGCCCGACCGGCTGACGCTTGCGCCGCGCGCCGAAGGGCTTGCCGGCGAGGACCGGCCGATGGGCGAACTTGTGCCGACCCCGGTGCCCGCCGTCGCCCGGCCGCGGACACCGGGCATCGTCACGCCGCTGTCCGATGCAGGCGGCGCGGCGTCCGCCGTCACCCCGCCCCTCGCGGGCGAGCCGCTGCCCGACGGGCCGGCCTTGGATGCCGGCACCGAAGATGCCCTGCTTGCGCCTGCGGAGGCGACCCCGGCGACGGCGATTCCGGCCGATGTGCCGGGTGTCTCGCAGTCTCCGGTGCCGGCCGCGCGCCCGGCAACGCTGGCGTCCGCCGCCGGCGTGGTTTCGGCGGCGCCCGCCGCCGATGGCAGCGATGCGATGGCAGAGGCGGCCGCCGCGGCCGTGGCCGAGGCGCTGGCGCCCGCCGGGACGGTCGACCTTGCCGCCGCCGAACTCGCGCCCGGCACCCGGCTCGCGCAGATCGGCGCCTATGCCAATGCCGACGATGCCGAGGCCGCCTGGGACGCGGCGCTCGGCCGCTTCGGCGCGCTCATGGACGGCAAGCGCCGCGTGATCGAAACCGCCGAAAGCGGTGGCCAGACCTTCTACCGGCTGCGGGTCGAGGGCTTCGCCGATCTCGACGATGCGCGCCGGTTCTGCGCCGCGCTCATGGCCGACAATGCCGAATGCGTGCCGACAACGGTGCGCTGATGACTGGCGCGCGGCCGGCACGGCATTCGGCGACCGTGCTCGGCTGCGCGGGGCCGGACCTGTCGCCCGATGAGGCCGGCTTCTTCCGCGATGCCGACCCCTGGGGCTTCATCCTCTTTGCCCGCAATGTCGAGACGCCCGACCAGCTCCGGCGGCTGACCGGCGATCTGCGCGCCGCGGTCGGCCGCGACGCGCCGATCCTCGTCGATCAGGAAGGCGGCCGCGTGCAGCGGTTGCGCGCGCCGCACTGGCGCGAATGGCTGCCTCCCCTCGATCAGGTGGCCCGCGGCGGCTCTGCGCGCAGCCTCTGGCTTCGCTACCGTCTCATCGCGGCCGAACTTCGCGCCGTCGGCATCGATTGCGATTGCGCGCCCTCGGCCGATATCGCCGGGCCCGGGACGCATGCGTTCCTGCGCAACCGGTGCTTCGGCGAGACCGCCGGGACCGTCGCGGCAGCGGCGCGCGCCGCCGCGGAGGGGTTGCTGGCGGGCGGCGTCCTGCCGGTCGTGAAGCACATGCCCGGCCACGGCAGGGCCAGCATCGACAGCCATCTCGCACCGCCGCGGGTGAGTGCCGCCCTCGAGACCCTTCGCGCCACCGATTTCGCCGCCTTCCGGGCGCTCGCCGATCTGCCGATGGCGATGACCGGGCATATCGTCTTCGAGGCGATCGACCCCGACCGCCCGGCGACCGCCTCGCCCGGGGTGATTGCCCTCATCCGCGGCGAGATCGGCTTTCGCGGGCTCCTTCTCAGCGACGATCTGTCGATGGAGGCGCTGTCCGGCGGTATCGGCGCGCGGGCCGCGGCGGCCGTGGGCGCCGGGTGCGACATCGCGCTCCACTGCAACGGCAAGGTCGCGGAGATGACGGCGGTCGTGGCTGGCGCAGGCGCGCTCGACGGTCCGGCTCTGGCCCGCGCCGAGGCGGCGCTGGCCTGCCGGCGCCCCCCCGCTGCCATTGACATCGCCGGCCTCGACGCCGAGTTTGAAGCGCTCATGGCGGGTGTGGCGGATGGCTGAGGCCGAGGAGTTTCGCGAGGACGTGCTGCCGGTGGCCGATAGGCTGGCGGCCGAGGCGCTTATCGTCGATGTCGACGGCTTCGAGGGGCCGCTTGACCTCCTGCTCACGCTGTCGCGCACGCAGAAGGTCGACCTGCGCCGTATCTCGGTCCTGAACCTTGCCGAACAGTATCTGAAATTCGTGAACGACGCCAAGATCTTGCGGATCGAACTTGCGGCTGACTACCTGGTCATGGCGGCCTGGCTCGCGTTCCTGAAGTCGCGCCTGCTGCTGCCGCCCGATCCTGCCGAGGACGGCCCCTCGGGCGAGGAACTGGCGGCGCATCTGGCGTTTCAGCTCGAACGGCTGCAAGCCATGCGCGAGGTTGCCGCACGGCTCATGGCGCGCGACCAGAAGGGGCGAGATTTCTTCGTTCGCGGCCTGCCGGAGGATGTCACGCGGTTGCGGCGCGTCTCCTATTCGGCGACGCTTCTCGATCTCATGCAGGCCTATGCGAGGATCCGCACGCGCGACGAGTTCCGCCCCTACGCACTCGACCGCGACAGCGTCTTCACCATGGAACAGGCGCTCGAGCGGATGCGCGGGCTGATCGGCTTCGCGGGCGAATGGACCGATCTGTCCGCCTATCTGCCGCAGGGCTGGGGCGGCGATCCGGCGCGGCGGCGCTCGGCCACCGCTTCGACCTTCGCGGCCACGCTCGAGCTTGCCAAGCAAGGGCAGATCGAACTCAGGCAGGACGATGTCTTCGCCGCCATCAGCATCAGGCGGAAACCGGCGTGAGCGACAGCGACAGCCTCGAGGAAAGCCTCTTCGCAGCGCCGCCGCTGGCCGAGCAGGAGCGGATGATCGAGGCGATCCTGTTTGCCTCGGCCGAGCCGGTGACGGTTGCGGAACTGACCGCGCGGCTGCCGCATGGCAGTGATCCGGCCGAGGCGCTGGTGCAGTTGCGGCGCCGCTACGAGGGTCGCGGCGTGCAGGTCGTGAAGGTGGGCGATGCCTGGGCAATCCGCACCGCCGCCGATCTCGGCTTCCTGATGCAGAAGGAAACCGTCGAGACCCGCAAGCTCAGCCGCGCCGCGATCGAGACGCTGGCGATCATCGCCTATCACCAGCCCTGCACCCGCGCCGAGATCGAGGAAATCCGCGGCGTCGCGGTCAGCCGCGGCACCGTCGATCAACTGCTGGAACTCGAATGGATCCGGTTCGGCCGTCGCCGGATGACACCGGGGCGGCCGGTCACCTTTGTGGTCACGCAGGGGTTCCTGGACCATTTCGGGCTCGAATCCGCGCGCGACCTGCCGGGGCTGAAGGAGTTGCGCGCGGCGGGGCTTCTCGACAACCGGCCGATGCCCGGCACCGACGCCGTTGGCGATGACGAGGGCGAGGAGCAGATCGGCCAGAGCGAGCTTTTCGAGGACTGACCGGGCGGGAGAGGACGATGAATCCCAGCAAGCTGATCAAGATGTTCGTGGGTCTGCTGATGGCCCGTGCGGTGCAACTTGGCGTCGACGGGGCGATCGCGCTGATCGGGCGCTGGAAGCGGAACCCCGGAGCCGGCGCCGACGCGGCAGGCGAGGCGGCAGGCGGCGAGACGGCGCGTGAGGGGGCGGCGGGCGAGCCGAAGCGCGACAGGAGCCAGGAAAAGCAGATCAAGGCCACGGCCAAGCGGATGCGTGACGCGCAGAAGATCTTTCGCCGGCTCGGGCGCTGAGAGCGGCACTTTCGGCCGGCTGCGACCGATCTTCCCCGCAGCCCGGACCGGGCGCGGACGCGGCGCCTAGGGCGCGACGAAGTGCTTGGAGAGCTTCAGCCCCTGGCCCTGGTAGTTCGAGGCGATTCCGGTTCCATAGAGACGCTCGGGTCTCCCGGCCATGCGCTCATAGACCAGCCGGCCGACGACCTGCCCGTGTTCCAGCACGAAGGGCGCCTCGTGGCAGCGCACCTCCAGCACGCCGCGCGACCCCGCCCCGCCGGCCTCGGCCCAACCGAAGCCGGGATCGAAGAAGCCGGCATAGTGGACGCGGAATTCGCCCACCATGGCGAGATAGGGCGCCATCTCGGCGGCGTAGTCGGGCGGGATCGTCACCGCCTCGCGGCTGAC
>JACKKB010000017.1 GCA_020637635.1 Albidovulum sp. | reverse complement strand
CTTTGAAGTCGGCGGACGGCGCGTTGCTCGGTATCGGGGAAACGAACGCCCCGCGAACCCATGTTGAGTCCCTTCTGCAGGCAGGCTGTATCTTATGCCATACGAGGCTGGCTGGGTCGGCAGGCTGCCTGGGAATTAGGTGGCCATCAGCTTCCATTCAACCGAAAGTCAAGTCCAGCGCCGGAAGCGCCACCCGAAAACCGTATCGCGCCAAATGCCAAACAGAGACTCGCCCCATTTTGAGCGGTTATTTCGCCTGCAATTTCAAGTCTCTAGGGGTCGATGCCCCGCACAAGCCGCGGAAAACACGCCACAATACGTTGGGCATAAAATCGTTTAATATCAATGGCTTATGTGGTGGCGGAGAGAAAGGGATTCGAACCCTCGAGACGGTTCCCCGCCTACACACTTTCCAGGCGTGCGCCTTCGACCACTCGGCCAACTGTCCGTCGGCGGCTACTTAGCGTCTCGGGGCCCGGGGGCGCAAGGGGGGGCGGGAGAATCTGCGCCCTGCGCGGGCGTCCGGCCGCTGCCGGGGGCTCCGGACCGGGCGGCGCGGCGCTCATTCCGCCAGGATCAGGCTCACGCGGCGGTTCTGACGGCCCTTCTTCTCGATCTTGCCGATGCTGATGCGGCCGATCTCGCCGGTCCGCGCGACATGGGTGCCGCCGCAGGGCTGCAGGTCGATCTGGTCCCGCCCGGTGCCGATCCGGATCAGCCGCACCCGCCCCTGCCCGACCGGCGGCGCGACCGACATGGTCTTCACGAGGCTCGGGCGTGCGGCGAGTTCCTCGTCGGTGATCCAGTCCTCGACGACGGGCAGGTTGCGCGCGATGAGCTCGTTCACGCGCTCCTCGAGGGCGGTCACATCGCCCGGCGGCTGCGGCATGTCGAAATCGAGCCGACCCTTCTCGGCGCCGACCTGACCGCCCGTCACCGGCAGCGGAATGACCGCGGAGAGGAGGTGCAGCCCGGTGTGCACCCGCATGTGGCGATAGCGCCGGCTCCAGTCGATCCGCTGCGTGAGCGCCGCGCCGACCGGCGGCAGAGGCTCGAGCCCTGCCGGGATGAGCACGATGGCGCCGCCCTCGCCCTTCACCGTGGTCGCGATCTCGATCCGCCCGCCGGACCAGTCGAGATGGCCGCTGTCGCCGGGCTGCCCGCCGCCGGTCGGGTAGAAGACGCTGCGGTCGACGACGATGCCGCCCTCGGGCGTGTTGGCCGTGACCCTTGCCGACGCCTCGCGCCGATAGGGATCCTCGCGGAACAGGGGAACGGTCATGTTTCGTCGGCCTCGTCGGCCTCGGGATCGTTGTGCACCTGCGCCGGATCGACCGGCGCCTCGTTGTCGGCCGGGGCCTCCCTGGCGGCCGGTTTGCGCCGCGCCCGCGCGCCGGGGCGCAGCTCTTCGGCATTGCGCACCCAGATGTCGCGCTGCGCAAAGGGGATCTCGATCCCCTCGGCGGCAAAGCGTTCGGTGATCTTGTGCAGGATCTCGGTCTGCACGCTGAGCTTGAAGTTCACATCCGAAAGGATCGCCCGGATCTCGAAGTTCAGACTGTCGGCGCCGAAGCCCACGAAGGCCACCGTGGGCGGCGGCGAGACCAGCACCACGGGCTCGCCCTCGGCGATCTCCCTCAGGATCGCCTCAACCTTGCGCGTGTCGGTGCCGTAGGCGACGCCCACGGGCAGGATCAGCCGCCCGGTGAGGTTGCCGCGGGTCAGGTTCGTGACCACGCCCGAGACGAGATCGGCGTTCGGCACGATCACGTCGGTGCGGTCGAAGGTCTCGATCCAGGTCGAGCGCACCGAAATGCCCTTGACGATGCCGAACTGGCCGTTGACCTCGATCATGTCGCCTTCCGAGATCGGCCGCTCGATCAGCAGGATGATGCCCGAGACGAAGTTCTGGACGATGTTCTGAAGGCCGAAACCGATACCGACCGACAGCGCGCCGGCCACATAGGCGAGCGCCGAGAGGTCGATCCCCGCCGTGGTGATGGCGACGAGCGCCGCGAGGAAGTGCCCGACATAGCCGACCCCGGCCGCGACCGCGTGCTGCACACCCTTGTCGAGTCTCGTGCGCGGCAGGATCGAGGAGGTGAGCGCCCCCTGCACCAGCTTGGTGAGCATGTAGCCAAGCGCGAAGACGATCACCAGCGTCAGGATGATCGTCGGCGAAAGCCGCGTGGCCCCGATCGGGATTCCTTCGGAGAACCGCGTCCAGAGTTCCGAAAGATCAGCCGTCCGCGCCCCCCAGATGAGCGCGAGGAACGGCAGCGCGATCACCGACAGGAGCGCCCCGATGAGGACCGGGATAAGCGCCTCGCGTCCTGCCGCACCGCTGCCGGTCAGGACCACGTAGATATCGGTGCCGAAGCGCTGCAGCAGCACCAGGAGGCCGAGGAGGCCGATCGATTCCACCGCCGGCCATATGAGCCCGTTGGCGGCGTTCACGTAGCCCACGAGCGCCAGCGCCGGCGCAACGGCCGAAACGACGACAAGTGCCGTGCCGATCAGCCGCAGCATCCGGTTGCGGAACTGCTGCTGCACCTCGGGGTCGCCCGCACCGCGACCGATCGCGCGCAGGATCTGGCCCAGTCGGAAGCTGAAGATGGCGACGACGCAGACAAGCGGCGCCCCCCAGACCGACTGCGCGGCCAGCGACAAGGGCGGGCGCACCTCGCTCGTGAAGGCCTGACGGAACTCCTCGAGCGCGTAGAGAAGACCGATCATCATGATGTGGAACCGCGCCTCGGTGCGGTTCACGGCCGGGCCGCCGTCGCGGTCGAAGATCTGGCTGGCGACCCAGCGGGCGAAGAAGAAGGCGAAGGCGGCCGGCGGCAGCGCGGCGAACAGCGCCCGCGCCCGTGTCCCGGCCATGCCCGAGGCGATGATGGCAAGCAGCAGGAGCACCATGCCGACAACCGGGACGGCGACCTGCCCGACCGAGACGACGCCGGCGGCAAGCCCGCGCGCCCGCATCGAAGCTCCGCGTTGCAACCGCGCCGTCAGCCGCTCCATGACGGTCGGCCCCTTGATCATCAGGAGCGCCGCGAGCGCGGTCAGCAGCAGGATCACCGGCAGGTTGTTCTTCAGCTGGGTCCGATGGATCGGGTTCGACCAGGCCTCGGTGGTCTCGGCCCAGAGCGTCTTGATGCCCTGGTTCAGAACGGCGAACCCGGCCGGCCAGTTCACCGGATTGAGCGGCGAGGGCCAGAGCTTCAGAAGCTCGCTCGCCTGGCGCGACCTCACGCTGGCGTCGATCTGGCGGATGATCCCGTCGGCGCGGCTGTAGGCCTCGACCGCCTTCAGGCCGGGGGCCTGCAGCGTCGCCAGCTGATCGCCGAGCGCGCCGCGCCGCGCCGCGATGTCGGCGCTCTCGCTCTTGCCATCGGCCGGCGCGGGTCCGAGCGCCGCGATCTGCGCCTTCAGCGTCTCGATCTGCGAGGCATTGGTGCTCTGCGCGCTCAGGAACTGGGCACGCCAGTCGACGAACCGGGCGCGCATCTCGTCGAGCGCCGAATTGGAGGCGCGGTCGGATTGCAGCACCTGCTCGGCATTGGCCGCATCCTTCTCCCAGGCGGCGTAATCCGGCGTCTGGGCGGCCTGGGCCAGGGCCGCCGGCACCGCGAGGCTGACCCAGGCCGGCCCGCCCGTGACGACCAGCGCGAGCGCGAGGAGGAAGGCGGCGAGATGGCGCATCAGTCGACGAAGACCGACGGCAGCGCCCGCGACCGGCGTGCCAGCCACGCGGGCACGGGCAGCCCCTTGGCGGCGAGGAAGTCGGGGTTGTAGAGCTTGGATTGATAGCGGCTGCCGTAGTCGCAGAGCACGGTGACGATCCGCCGCCCCGGCCCCATGGCGCGGGCCATGCGGATCGCGCCGGCGATGTTGATCGCGCTCGATCCGCCAAGACAGAGCCCCTCGTCCTGAGCCAGGTCGAAGAGCACCGGCAGCGCCTCGGCATCGGCGATGCGGAACGACATGTCGGGGCGGATCCCCTCGAGATTGGCGGTGATGCGGCCCTGGCCGATGCCTTCGGTGATCGACGAGCCTTCGGATTTCAGCGTGCCGGTCGTGTAGTAGGAATGCAGCGCCGCGCCCTCGGGATCGGCGAGCGCGATCGAAACGCCCTTCGGCTGCAATGCCATCGCGACGCCGGCGAAGGTGCCCCCGGTTCCGACCGCGCAGACGAAACCGTCAAGCCGCCCGCCGGTCTGCTCCCAGATCTCCGGCCCGGTCGTCTCGATATGCGCCTGACGGTTGGCGACGTTGTCGAACTGGTTGGCCCAGATCGCCCCGTTCGGTTCGCTTTGTGCAAGCCGCTCGGCCAAACGACCGGAATAGCGAACGTAATTGTTGGGATTTGCATAGGGCACAGCGGGGACCTGCACCAGTTCGGCCCCCGCCAGCCGCAGCATGTCCTTCTTTTCCTGGCTTTGCGTCTCGGGGATCACGATGACGGTGCGGAACCCCATCGAGGCGCCGACGAGCGCCAGCCCGATGCCGGTGTTGCCCGCGGTGCCCTCGACGATCGTTCCGCCCGGCCGCAGATGACCCCTGGCCACCGCATCGCGGATGATGAAGAGCGCGGCGCGGTCCTTCACCGACTGGCCGGGATTGAGGAACTCGGCCTTGCCGAAGATCTCGCAGCCGGTCATCTCGCTGGCTTTGCGCAGCCGGATGAGAGGGGTCTGGCCCACTGCCTCGGCTAGATCGCTGCTGACACGCATGGTCTCGGGCCTCCTGTCGCTGTCCATTCCTAGGACGCGCGGGGGCAGACCTCAAGCCCCGGTGCCGTCCTGCAGCCGGGCGCGGTTGTCCTTGAGCCAGGAGCTCAGCAGAAGAAGCGGCGCGTTGTTGACCTCGCCCGAGGCCGCGAGCGCGAAGAGCCGCTCGGCCGGCAGGAGGTGGGCGCGGATGTCCTCGCCCTCGTTCTCGAGCCCGCCGGGACCGGCGCTGCCGTCCGGCAGATCGGCGATGCCGACGAAGGAATAGAGATACTCGCTGAGCGCCGCCGGCGAGGGGTAGTAGCCAGCGACCGGCAGGAGCGCCGAAAACGAAAGCCCGGCCTCTTCGCGGGCCTCGCGCCGCGCCGCCTCCTCGGGCGTCTCGCCGCCGTCGATGCGGCCCGCTACAGCCTCGATGAGCCAGGGCTGGCCGTCGCCGCGCGCAACCGGACCCATGCGGAACTGCTCGATCACCAGGACCCGGTCGCGGCGCGGATCGTAGGGAAGCACCACCGCGGCATCGCCCGAGACGACGACGGAGCGGTCGAGCGGCGCGCTCATCGAACCATCGAAAAGGCGGTGCCGGAGCTCGTAGTCCTCGACCGCGAAGAAGCCGCCATAGGCCTCTGTGACCCGCGCGACCGCGACATCGCGCCGATCCGCGAGACGGCGGATTTCGGGCGCGGGCGCCGGCCGGGCGGCCCTGAGCCGCGCCCCGGCCCGTGTCAGCATCTGCCCGTAGCGCCGATGCAGCAGCGCCGGGTCGAGCCGTCCGAACCCGCGCATCATCTCATCTGCGGCCGCCAGCACGACCGGGTTCCAGCGCGCCTGCCAATCGTCAAGCGACCAGGTTCCCGCCGTCGCCGGCGCCGGGTCCGGCGGCTGATAGACCTGCGCCGCCACCGCAACCCCGGCGGTCTCCACCACGCATTCGACACGACCGTAGGCAAAGCCGCCCTCGTAGAAATCGAGCCGCGCGCGGTCCTCTTCCTCCAGCCCCGAGACAAGCAGGCCGGCAGCCCCCGCACCGGCGGGAACGAGCACAGGATAGGCCCCGTCGGCCGCCTGCAGGACGCTGTGGCCCGGCAGCGTCGCGGGCGTCGCGACCGGCGTGCGGCCGATCACCAGCCGCAGCAGGTCCGGATCGCGAAGCGTGCCGTAGAAGAAATGTCTCACCGGCTCACTTCCAGCGCCGTGCCGCCCATTCCGCCATCAGCCCGCCAAGGACGCCACCGAGGAGCAGCACCGCCATGATGTCCCAGTTCAGGAGCGAGGCGCCGAAGTTGACGGCAATGCCGAAGATCCCGACGACGGCATCCATCGGGCCATCGAACTGATGTCGGTAGGCAAGGATGAACATCTGCACGATCGAGAAGATGATCAGCGCCAGGAGTGTCATCACGGCGGCTGTGCGGACCCCGGCGTTGACCGATTCGAGGTTGCCGCGCCCCGCCGCGGGCCCCATCACGCGCCAGCCGCAGACGAGCCCGATCAGCATGCAATAGAACGAGAAATTCGCCGGCTGCGCGCCCGGCGGCAGGTGTGGCAGGGCGACCTCGCCCGCGAAAAAGCCGAGCACTGCAAAGGCGAGCGCGGCGAACAACTTTGCGGCTGTGGGCATCTAGGGGGCGGGCCTCGCGACTGTGATTTGCGTCACGTCGCAGTTTCCGCCCCGGAAGGCCCCCGCGCAAGAGGTGAGATAGAAGTCCCACATCCGCCGGAAGCGGGCATCGAAGCCCAGCGCCGCGATCTCGTCCCAGCGTTCATTGAAGGTCTCGTGCCAGCGCCGGAGCGTCTGGCTGTAGCTCTCGCCGAACTCGAAGGAGCCAGCCACGGCAAGCCCGGCGCGCGCCACCTCCTGGCGCAGCACCGAGGCCGATGGAAGCATCCCTCCGGGAAAGATGTATTTCTGAATGAAATCAACACCTTTCCGATAGATCTCAAAGCGCTTTTCCTGCAGGGTGATGATCTGCAACGTGGCTTTTGCGCCCGGCTTCAGACGCTCCCGGACGGTCGCGAAATAGACCGGCCAGTATCTTTCGCCGACGGCCTCGAACATTTCGATCGAGGCGATTCCGTCGTAAAGGCCGCCGACGTCGCGATAGTCCTGCAGCCTGAATTCGACCCGATCCTCCAACCCCTGACGCGCAATCCGGGCCCGGGCGTAGTCGTATTGCATGCGCGAAATTGTCAGACCCGTGACTTTGAGGCCACGTTCTGCGGCCGCATATTCGGCAAAACCACCCCAGCCGCTGCCGATCTCGAGCACATGATCACCGGGCCGCACCCCCATCTGGTCGACAAGCGAGGCGTATTTGGCGTGCTGTGCGGCTTCGAGGCTCTCCTGTCCGGTGCGGAAGAGCGCCGAGGAATAGGTCATGCTGCGGTCGAGCCAGAGCGCATAGAACTCGTTGCCGAGATCGTAGTGGCGGGCGATGTTCCGCCTTGCCTGACGGCGGGTGTTGGACCGCAGCACATGGCGCAGCCGCTCGTAGAACTGCACCAGCCCGAGGCCCGGGAACCCGTCGTAGAGCGACTGATTGTCCTGATGGACGAGATCCATGAAGGCCTGTAGGTCGGGCGAGCTCCACTGGCCCTCCAGATAGGCCTCGCAGAAACCCAGATCGCCCTCGCGGATCAGCCGGGCGAAGATGTCGCCATCATGCACATGGATCTCGGCGGCCGGACCCGCCCCCTTGCCCTCGGCGCGGAACCGGCGCCCGTCGGCGAGAACGAAGTCGAGCCGGCCGTTGCTCAGCTCCGAGGCAATCCGGAACACCCGCGCGAAATAGCGCGGCAGTCCGGCCTGACCGTCGGTCGAATGCAAAATCGCCATGGCATAACCCCGTGGCAGCAGCCTAGCGCGCGCCGGCGGCCGCTCGCAAGCGGGTCATTTCGCGCCTGCAGCATCCCGCCGCCGGTAGGCGTCGAGCGCCCGTTGCCGGCCTTCCGCAAGGCCGATCATCCGGTCGGGATAGGCGCGGTCCGACGACAGGCCCCCTCGGGATCGAACCTTGCGGCCGGGGTCTGCGGATTGAAGATACGGAAGTAGGGGGCGGCGTCGGGCCCAGACCCCGCCACCCACTGCCAGCCCGTCGCATTCGAGGCCGGATCCCATTCGCTCGGGCAATCGGCGAACCAGCCGAGCCCGACCCGCCAGTCGGTCAGAAGGCGCCTGGCCCGATAGGAGGCCACGATCATCCGCGCCCGGTTGTGCATCCGCCCGGTCACGAACATCTCGCGCATCGCGGCGTCCACCACCGACGCGCCGGTCAAGCTGCGCCGCCAGCGCTCGGCATCGGCATCGTCGCCGCGCCGGGGGAAGCGGTCCCGTCCCTCGCGCCAGCTTTCGGAAGCGAGCCCCGGGTGGTGATACAACAGGTGCCAGGCGAGGTCGCGCCAGCCCGGCTCCGAGAGGAACCCCTCGTCGCCCCGCACCCCGGCATCACGCGCCGCCATGGCCGCAGCCCAGATCCGGCGCCGGGCGATCTCGCCCCGGCCAAGGTAGTCGGAAAGGCCCGACGCCGCATCTTCCGCCAGCATGTCGCGCGCCATGGCGTGGCGGGAGAGCCGTTCGTCCGGGAACCGGCCAGGCCTTTCACGCGCCGCCTCTTCGCCCACGACCGCATGGCGCGCGACGACATCCGCGCCCCGATCCATTGCTTGACCGAGACTCCAGTCGCCCGTCTCCGCGACCGGCCGTTCCAGCGAGGCGGGCGCCGCGCCCCGCCGCAGGATCAGCCGCGACCCGACCCGCTCCGGCGCGCCGGCAAGGGCGCGGAGACCCTCGCCCAGACGCCTTCGCCCAGGCACCCGGCCCAGACACCCGGCCCAAACACCCTCGCCCGGCCGCCACTTCGCCGCCGTGCCCATCCGTTCGATCGTCCCGTCGCACGGGAAAACCGGGATGACCGGGCATCCGCGGGCGACCGCGGCGGACAGCGCCGGATGATCTGCGCGCCGCGGATCCCGGCGAAACCACATCAGGACGGGCGCGCCTGCCCTCTTCTTCGTTGTCCAAATACCCATGGGGGTCCGGGGGCCCTGCCCCCGGCATTCACGACTGCAGCACCGTGTCGAGCGCGGCAATCAGCCGCGCCACGTCATCGGCGCTGTTGTAATGCACCATCGAGAGCCTCAGCACACCCTGCCGCGGATCGATGCCCATCGCCTGAAGCGGGCGCAGGGCATAGAAGTCGCCGCCCCAGCACTGAACTCCGTGCCGGGAGAGCGCGGCGGCCACCGGCTCGGGGTCGCGGCCGAGATCGACCGCCACCGTGGGCGCCCGGCGCGTCGCCGCGCGCGGCCCGATGAGACGCAGATCGTTGCGCGTGGCGAGATAGTCGAGAAGCGGCTGGCAGATCGCCACTTCATGGCCACGCAGAAGGTCGTGGACCGCCCGTCCCCGCGCCCGGGGGTCCGCCTGCGGGGCGAAGTGACGGTCGTGCAGCGCATCGAAGTAATCGGCGATCCCGGCCGAGGCCGCCACCTGGGCATGGTCCGGCCCGGCCGGCGTGAAGCGCTTGAAGAGCGTCTCGCCGTTGAACCAGTGGCCCTGGTTCGGCAGCCGCATTCCGAGATCCCCGCGGATCGCCATGATCCCCTGGTGCGGCCCGAAGGTCTTGTAGGCCGAGAAGAGATAGATGTCGGTGCCGAGGGCCGCCACGTCGGGCAACCCGTGCGGCGCGTAGCTGACCCCGTCGACGCAGGTCGCCGCCCCGGCCGCATGGGCCATCGCCACGATGTCGGCCACCGGATTGATCTCGGCCACCACGTTCGAGCAATGCGGAAAGACCACGAGCCGCACCTTCCCGTCCGCCAGAAGCGGGGGCAGCCGCGCCGGATCGAGATGCCCCGTCGCCGGGTCGATCCGCCATTCGCGGATCTCGTGACCTTCTTCGCCGAGCCGCCGCCAGGGCCCGGAATTGGCCTCGTGATCCTGATCGGTGACGACGATCG
>JACKKB010000016.1 GCA_020637635.1 Albidovulum sp. | reverse complement strand
TGGCGAAGTGCGCACGATTCTCGGGCCCGCGACGAAGATCGGCTATGCCGCGGACTGGAGCGAGTATTTCGGCTATCAGGATGGCAGCGGCGATCTCTTCTATCACCTCGATCCGCTCTGGGCCGACCCCGAGATCGACTTCGTCGGCATCGACAACTACATGCCGCTCTCCGATTGGCGCGAGGGCGAGACGCATCTCGACGCCGGCTGGGGGTCGATCTACGGGATCGGCTATCTGCAGGCCAATATCGAGGGCGGCGAGGGCTATGACTGGTATTATGCCAACACCACCCATCGCGATGCGCAGATCCGCACGCCCATCAGCGATACCGCCTATGGCGAAGACTGGATCTGGCGGGTCAAGGACATCCGCAACTGGTGGCTGAACGCCCATTTCGACCGGATCGGCGGGTCGAAGCAGGCGCAGAGCCCCTGGGTGCCGGAATCGAAACCGGTTTGGTTCATGGAGTTCGGCTGTGCCGCCATCGACAAGGGTAGCAACGAGCCGAACCGATTTCTTGACCCGAAATCGGCCGAGAGCGGTCTGCCTGCCTATTCGAACGGCCGTCGCGATGACCTGATGCAGATGCAGTATCTGCGCGCCGTCATCGACTATTGGGAGGACCCCGCCCGCAATCCGGTCTCGTCGGTCTACGCCGGTCCGATGATCGACATGGCGCATGCCCATGTCTGGGCCTGGGATGCACGCCCCTTCCCGCTGTTTCCCACGCGATCCGACCTCTGGTCGGATGGCGACAACTATGCCCACGGGCACTGGCTGAACGGCCGGGTTTCCGGCGAGCCGCTGTCGAGCGTGGTGGCCGAGATCTGCGCACGCTCCGGTGTGACCGCAGTCGGAACGGCGGATCTTCACGGTGCCGTTCGCGGCTATGCCGTGGCCGATGTCGGCACCGGCCGCGCGGCCCTGCAACCGCTGATGCTGGCCTATGGGTTCGATGCGGTCGAACGGGGCGGGATGCTGTTGTTCCGGATGCGCGAGGGGCGCGCGCTGGCAACTGTCGGCCCGGAGGCGCTTGCCGTCGGTGAGCGGACCGAGGGGCTGACCGAGGTCACGCGGGCCTCGCAGGCGGAGGTCTCGGGGCGGATGCGGCTTTCCTATGTCGAAGCCGAGGGCAGCTACGAGGCGCGCGCGGTCGAGGCGATCCTTCCCGACGATCAGGCGCGCAACGCGGCGCAATCGGAAATCGCGCTGGCAATGACGCGGGCCGAGGCGCAACGCACGGCCGAACGCTGGCTTACCGAGGCGCGCGTCGCGCGCGACGTGGCGCGGTTCGCGTTGCCGCCCTCGCTTGGCCATCTGGGCGCGGGCGATGTCGTGACGCTTGCCACCGGCGGCGGCGGCCGCTACCGGATCGACCGGGTCGAGCAGGCAGGCGCCATAGAGATGGAGGCGATCCGGGTCGAACCCGGTGTCTACATCGCCTCGGACGAGGCCGAGGAACGGCTGACGCCGGCCAGTTTCGACGCGCCCCTGCCGGTCTTCTCGCGCTTCCTCGATCTGCCGCTCATGACCGGAAACGAGGTCCCGCAGGCGCCGCATCTGGCCGCTTCGGCCGATCCCTGGCCGGGGTCGGTCGCGGTCTATGCCTCCGATATCGATGCCGGCTACAGTTTCAACAAGCTGATCGAGGCGCGCGCCGTGGTGGGCCAGACCGAGACGCTGCTCGAGGCCGCACGGCCAGGCGTCTGGGACCGGGGCCCGGCGCTCCGGGTTCGGGTGAGCGGTGGCGCACTTGCATCCGAAAGCGCCGACCGCCTTCTGAACGGCGCCAACCTGATGGCGATCGGCGACGGCAGTTCTGACAATTGGGAGCTTTTCCAGTTCGCCGATGCTGTTCTGGTGGCGCCCGATGTCTACGAGCTTTCGATGCGCCTGCGCGGACAGGCGGGAAGTGACGCGATCATGCCCGCAAACTGGCCCGTCGGCAGCCAGGTCGTGCTCATGGACGGTGCGCCGCGCCAGATCGAGCTTCTGCCCGATGCCCGCGATCTGGCACGCCACTATCGCATCGGCCCCTCGGGGCGCAGCTTCGACGACGCCTCCTACACGCATGATGTGCAGGCTTTCCGCGGGATCGGTCTCAGGCCGCTGTCGCCCGCACATCTTCGCGTGACGCGCACCTCCGGCGATCTCGATCTCAGCTGGATCCGGCGGACGCGGACCGGTGGCGACAGCTGGTCGGGGCTCGACGTGCCGCTGGGCGAAACGCAAGAACTCTATCTTGTGCGCGTCATGCAGGGCGGAACGGTTCTGCGCGAGATGACCGTGACGAGCCCATTCTGGACCTACGGCGCCGCACTGCAAGTCAGCGACGGCGCCGCGTTGCCCTACGAAATCCATGTTGCCCAGTTGTCCGATAGCTTCGGACCCGGCGCCTTCGCGAGGATCATGATCAATGTCTGACACAACCCGACTTGGCCTGCCGCTTCTGCAACCGGCGCAGGCGCAGAAACATGTGACCGTGAACGAGAGCCTGATGCGGCTCGACGGGATCGTGCAGCTGACGCTTGTCAGCCGTACCCAGTCCACGCCGCCGGCCTCGGTCGGTGACGGCGTCTGCTATGCGGTGCCTTCGGGCGCGGTGAACGCCTGGGCCGGGCAGGCGGGCCGGATCGCCATCGGAGCCAACGGCGGCTGGGTCTTTGCCGACCCCGCGCGCGGCTGGCGGGCGATGATCCTCGACGAGGGCGCGACGTCCCTCTTCGACGGGACGGCCTGGCGCGACGGGATGGTGACGTTGTCGCCGCACAACGCTGGCCTGTCCTTCGGCGTCGCAGAGATCGACCACGTGATCGCCTCGGGCCCGACTTCGACGACGGTGGTGGTGATCCCGGCGCCTTCGGTCGTGATCGGTGTCACGGCGCGGGTCACACAGGCCATCACCGGCACGCTTGCGTCCTGGACGCTCGGAACCGCGGTGTCACCGGGGCAGTTCGGCACCGGGCTGGGCCTCGCGACAGGGTCCTGGTGCCGCGGACTTCTCGGTCAGCCGACCGCCTATTATCTGCCCGAAGCCCTGCAACTGGACGGCACCGGGGGCGATTTCAGCGGCGGCACCATCCGGATTGCGGTTCACTTCATGGAGATCGCCCTTCCGGACCAGTGACGATGCGCACGATAACCAGTTACGACATCGGCATTCTGGCGCGGCTTGCCGAAGGCCTGGCCGAGCCGGCCGCGCGCGCCATGGTGCGCGGCTATGCCGAGCGTGCCCATGTCGCCGATCGCTTTCGCAAGCGGTTCGGCAGGCTGCACCCCTTCTGGGGCAACGGCTCGCTCGCCTCAGCGGTGCTGGCCGAGCGCGACGCGGGGCCGGAACGGTTTCCCAGTTCGCCACAGCATCTTGCCGCCATGGCTCTGGTCATCGACGTGCTGATCGACTGGCGCCGGCGGGTTTGAGCCGATATCCTTTCGGTTTCGCGTCCGTTCCCTATCTGATAGTGATGGAGCGAACGGAGAAGGAGAGCGTGTCATGGCCGAAACCAATCTTCGGGTTGCCAATGTCGATCCGGTCTGGACCCATATCCGCGAGGAGGCGCGGGCCGCTGTCGGCGAAGAGCCGCTTCTGGGCGGCTTCATCCACTCCGGAATCCTGCACCATGCGACGCTCGAGATGGCGCTCGCCTACCGGTTCTCGCTGAAGCTCGCCTCGGGCGAGATGAGCGAGCAGCTCTTGCGCGAGATCGCCGATGAGGCCTATCGCGCCGAGGCCGAGCTGGGCCAGGCGGCGCGCGCCGATATCGTGGCGGTCTACGACCGCGATCCGGCCTGCCACCGGTTCATGCAGCCAATCCTCTATTTCAAGGGTTTTCAGGCGGTCCAGGCCTATCGGATCGCACATTGGCTCTGGGTCGGCGGGCGCCGCGATCTGGCCTATTTCGTGCAGACGCGGGTCAGCGAGGTTTTCGGTGTCGACATTCACCCCAATGCCCGGATCGGCAAGGGCATCATGATCGACCATGCCCATTCGATCGTCATCGGAGAAACGGCGGTCGTGGGCGACAATGTCTCCATGCTGCATTCGGTAACGCTGGGCGGGACCGGGAAGGAGGACGGCGACCGCCATCCGAAGATCGGCAATGGCGTGATGATCGGGGCCGGTGCAAAGATCCTCGGAGATATCCGCGTCGGTGACTGCTCTCGTGTTGCTGCGGGGTCGGTCGTCCTTCACGATGTGCCCAGATGCAGCACGGTCGCCGGCGTGCCGGCGCGGGTCGTGGGAGAGGCCGGCTGCGAGCAACCTTCGCTTGTCATGGATCAGATCATCGGCGAGGACTGAGCCGAGCGCCCGGCACAGGTGGCAGGCAGTCGGCCTCACAGGCGTCCGCGGAACCGCAGCAATCCCAGCGCAGCGATCGAAATCGCATCGGTCATGCGCCCGCTTTCGATGAGCGCGATGATTTCCGCCGGCGAAAAGGAGGCGGCAACCATGTCCGCTTCCTGCGGTTCGCGCCGCGGCATCCCGCGCGTGAGCCCGGTCGCGACGAAGAGGTCGCAGCGCTGGTTGATGACGCCAGCCGCCGCGTGGAGGCGCCCGGCATGTTCCCAGGATGTCGCGGTAAGTCCGGTTTCCTCGGCAAGCTCGCCTCGCGCCACCGCTTCGGGCGTGGCCGAGCTGTCCGCGGGCCAGCTGCCAAGCGGAAGTTCCCAGAGCCGTTCGCCGACCGGATAGCGGAACTGCTCCACCAGCTCGATCTTGCCCGAGTCATGGATTGGCACGATGGCGACGAAATCGGGCTTGTCGATTACTCCGTAGATGCCCTCGGCGCCGCCCGCAAAGCGCACGCGGTCTTCGCGCACGGATAGCCAGGGGTTGGTGTAGACGGTCCGCGAGGAGAGCGTTTCGATATCTCCTGACATGAGCGGCCTCCCTCGGTTCCCGCCTGCGGCCTAGCCCGCTCTGGCCTGACGCTTGCGTTCATGCGGGTCGAGGAACCGCTTCCGCAGCCGCACGATCTTCGGGGTCACCTCGACAAGTTCGTCATCCTCGACATAGGCGATGGCCTCTTCAAGGCTCATGCGCACCGGCGGCGTCAGCCGCACCGCCTCATCCGTTCCGCTCGCACGGACGTTGGTCAGCTTCTTGCCCTTGAGCGGGTTGACCTCGAGATCGTTGTCGCGCGAATGCTCGCCGATGATCATCCCCTCGTAGACCTGTTCCTGCGCGCCGATGAACAGTTTGCCGCGTTCCTCGAGGTTCCAGAGCGCGTAGGCGACGGAAACGCCGTTTTCCATCGAGATGAGGACGCCCACGCGACGGCCCTCGATCGGACCCTTGTGTGGCGCCCAGCCGTGGAAGATCCGGTTCAGCACCCCGGTGCCGCGAGTGTCGGTCAGGAACTGGCCGTGATAGCCGATGAGCCCGCGCGAGGGCACATGGGCGACGATGCGCGTCTTGCCGACGCCGGCCGGCTTCATCTCCGCCAGCTCGCCCTTGCGTTGGCCGGTCAGCTTGTCGATGACGGTGCCCGAGAACTCGTCGTCGACATCGACGATCACTTCCTCGATCGGCTCCATGCGCTGTCCATCCTCGTCGCGGAAGATGACGCGCGGGCGCGAGATCGACAGTTCGAAACCTTCGCGGCGCATGTTCTCGATCAGCACGCCCATCTGCAATTCGCCCCGTCCCGAGACGACGAAGGCCTCGCCGCCCGGCGTGTCCTCGATCCGGATCGCGACGTTGCTTTCGGCCTCCTTCATGAGCCGCTCGCGAATGACGCGGGACTGGACCTTGGTGCCGTCCCTGCCGGCGAGAGGCGAATCGTTGATCCCGAAGGTGACGGAAATCGTCGGCGGGTCGATCGGCTGGGCGGGCAGGGCGGTCTCGACCTCGGGCGCGCAGAGCGTGTCGGCGACGGTGGCCTTGGTCATGCCCGCGAGCGTCACGATGTCGCCCGCGACGGCCTCGTCGATCGGCGCCTGGCCGAGGCCGCGGAAGGCGAGGATCTTGGTGACCCGAAACTGCTCCATCCGCTCGCCCTTGCGCGACAGCGCCTTGATCGTCTCGCCGACCTTCAGCCGTCCGCTTTCGACCCGTCCGGTCAGGATGCGGCCGATGAACGGGTCGGCCGACAGTGTCGTCGCCAGCATCCTGAAGGGCTTGTCGACATCGGCGAGCTGCTTCGGCGCGGGCACATGGCGCAGGACAAGCTCGAAGAGCGCAGTCAGATCCTTGCGCGGGCCGTCAAGCTCGGTATCGGCCCAGCCGGCGCGGCCGGAGGCGTAGAGATGGGGGAAATCGAGCTGGTCGTCATCGGCGCCGAGATTGGCGAAAAGGTCGAAGACCTCGTTCAGCGCCCGGTCCGGCTCGGCATCGGGCTTGTCGACCTTGTTCAGGACGACGATGGGACGCAGGCCGAGCGCCAATGCCTTGGAGGTGACGAACTTCGTCTGCGGCATCGGCCCCTCGGCCGCATCGACCAGAAGCACGACACCGTCCACCATCGACAGGATCCGTTCCACCTCGCCGCCGAAATCGGCGTGACCGGGCGTGTCGACGATGTTGATCCGGTGGCCCTGCCACTCGACCGACGTCGCCTTTGCAAGGATCGTGATGCCGCGCTCGCGCTCGATGTCGTTCGAATCCATCGCCCGTTCGGCGACGGCCTGATTTTCCCGGAAGGCGCCGGATTGCTTCAGAAGCTCGTCGACAAGCGTGGTCTTGCCGTGGTCCACGTGCGCGATGATCGCGATGTTGCGAAGATCCATTTCCGTCCGCCGTTCCTTGCTGCGCCGCCGCGATAGACGAAAGGCGGGCCGAATTCCAGCCCTACCGTGCCGGCGGGCTCAGGTCGCCACGTAGCGGTCGCGCCGATGGTTCACCGCGATGACGAGATTGACGACGAGCGCGCCGAGCGCCGAGATCGCGACCGTCGGCAGATCGCGCAGCGTGAGCGCCAGTGCGAAGATCGCGAGATCGAAGAGAAGCTGTGTCCAGCCGGCGCGAAATCCGGTCCTGTCCTGCAGGTAGAGGGCGACGATGCCGACGCCGCCGAGGCTGGCGCCGTGCCGGAAGAGCGCCAGGAGCGCCGAGCCGGAGATCGCCCCGAACAGCACCGCCCCCACCACCGGATCGAGATCGGCGAAATGCACCCAGCGCGGAAAGAGCGCGGCCAGCACCGACATGAGTGCCACCGCCACGAAGGTCTTGAACACGAAGCGCGCCCCGATGCGCCGGTAGCCGAGCCAGTAGAAGGGCAGGTTGACGGCAAAGAAGACCGGGCCGAAGCCCCAGCCCGTGGCATAGGAGATCAGCACCGCGAGACCTGCGGTCTGTCCGGTGACGAGGCCGAGATGGGTCAGGATGGTGATCGCGAAGGCGGCCATGCCGGCGCCGTAGGCGATGCCCTGGGCGTCCTCGATCAGGCTGTGACGCTGCGCATTCTCCGGCGTGACGGGGATGGACATGGCGGGACTCGCGGGTTCGGTCGCCGGCTTGATAGGGCAGAACGGCTGAGGTGAGAAGGCCCTTGCCTGGTCCGCCCCGGTTGCCTCGTCATTGAGGGCGGGACAAGATCAAGGGCAGCGCAAGCCTGCCGCCGCAGTCACGCCCTGCGCGCACTGCCCATGGGACGCGGGCGCCGCGACCGGTGGGGTGCCGTGGCCGGAGACCCGACCGGACGTCGGCTGGCTCCGCGGCGGTGGCGGCCCCGCGAACGGGGCCGCATCATCCTCCGCCATAGTCCGCCGATCGGCAGGCTCAGCCGGCAAGCGCCTTGTTCAGATAGGCGTCGACCTTCTCGAGATAGCCCATCGTCGTCAGCCATTTCTGGTCCGGCCCGACGAGAAGCGCGAGGTCCTTGGTCATGAAGCCGTCCTCGACGGCATCCACCGTGACCTTCTCGAGCGTCGTCGCGAAGCGCATGAGCGCGTCGTTGCCGTCGAGCGTGGCGCGGTGCTTCAGCCCCCCCGTCCAGGCATAGATCGAGGCGATCGAGTTGGTCGAGGTCTCCTTGCCGGCCTGGTGCTGGCGGAAGTGGCGGGTGACGGTGCCGTGGGCGGCCTCGGCCTCTACCGTCTTGCCGTCCGGCGTCATCAGGATCGAGGTCATCAGGCCGAGCGAGCCGAAGCCCTGCGCGACGGTATCCGACTGCACGTCGCCGTCATAGTTCTTGCAGGCCCAGACATAGCCGCCCGACCATTTCAGCGCCGAGGCCACCATGTCGTCGATCAGCCGGTGTTCGTAGGTGATGCCCGCCTTCTTGAAGGCGTCGGCGAATTCCTCGTCATGGACCTTCTGGAACAGATCCTTGAAGCGGCCGTCATAGGCCTTCAGGATCGTGTTCTTGGTCGAGAGATAGACCGGCCAGCCCTTCAGGAGGCCGTAGTTCATCGACGACCGCGCGAAGTCGATGATCGACTGGTCGAGGTTGTACATCGCCATGGTGACGCCGGCGCCGGGCGCGTCGAAGACCTCCTTCTCGATGGTCTTGCCATCCTCGCCGACGAACTTGATCGTGAGCTTGCCCTTGCCGGGAAAGCGGAAATCGGTGGCGCGGTACTGGTCGCCGAAGGCATGGCGGCCGACGACGATGGGCTTGGTCCAGCCCGGAACCAGGCGCGGCACGTTCGAGCAGATGATCGGTTCGCGGAAGATCACGCCGCCGAGGATGTTGCGGATCGTGCCGTTCGGGCTCCGCCACATCTGTTTCAGGCCGAATTCCTCGACCCGCGCCTCATCCGGCGTGATCGTGGCGCATTTCACCCCGACGCCGTATTTCTTGATCGCGTTCGCGGCATCGACGGTGATCTGGTCGTCGGTGCGGTCGCGCTCCTCGATGCCGAGGTCATAGTATTTCAGGTCGATGTCGAGATAGGGCAGGATCAGCTTCTTCTTGATGAAGTCCCAGATGATCCGGGTCATCTCGTCGCCGTCGAGCTCGACGACGGGGTTCGCTACCTTGATCTTCGACATCTCATTCTCCGCTTGGGTGACTCGCTTGCGGCGTCATAGCCGAAAAGCCGCAGTCACGAAAGATGGCATGCAAAGGTATACAGTGTCGGCGGGGCCGCATCGGCAGTCGGGCTCAGAACAGCAACCGGCTCAGTCGCGGCAGGCGGTAGATCGCCTCGGAGAGCGCAACCGAGAGCACGATCACCAGAAGGCCCAGCATCGCGCCGGCTTGCAACCCGGTCAGGCGCAGAACGACCGACAGCACCAGCGGGTGAACGAGGTAGACCGCGATCGAGCGGTCGGCGCACCAAAGCGTCAGGCGGCTCGGCGGCAGCGGAACGAGCAGCGCGAGAACGGTGAGCGGCAGGCCGATCAGGAACTGGCCGACAAGCATTTCGGTCTCGATCCCGGCCCCGCCGAGCGCCAGGACGAGCGCCACTCCGGCTGCCGAGACGAACGGCATCTGTGCCGGGCCGAGCGCCGCCAGCGCCAGGCCGAAACAGGCCGGCGGCAGATAGTCGAGGAAGACCGAAAGCCCCGGCGGCAGCGTCAGCGTCGTGTAGAAGGCGGCCAGAAGGGCCCCTGCGGCGATGGGCAGCACCGCACCCGCGACCGGGCCGAGGGCGCGCAGTCTACGCGCGCCCGCCGCCACCGAGATCGAGATCACGAAGCCGAAGGGCAGGAACCAGAGCTGGTGCATCGTGCCCTCGGGCGGCAGCCAGGAGCGCAGTGCCGCAAGGTCGAAACCGCCGTCGGCCAGCCGCAGGAGGCCGTAGATCGTGACCCAGATCGCGAAGGGGCGCAGCAGGCGGTCGCTGCGTTGTCGCAGCATGAGGCCGAAGGGCCGTTCAGCTGCAACGCCGGCCTGATAGGTGAGGATCACGGTGAAGAGCGTCAGCGCCGGCGTGACGAGCCAGCCACCGGGGGCCTTGGCATGGAAGAGAACGATGGCGATCGCGGCCGCGAAGCGCAAAAGGTCGAGCGTGCCGTTGCGTGCGCCGCGACTGGCGTTTGCCACGCGGATGGACCCCGCCTCGGGGGTCCGTTTCACTGCAATTGCCTGGCAACACACGTTCGCCTCGTATCGGTGCGTCCCGCCTGGTCGGGAGTTCCTTCCTGAAGTCAATCGCTTAGCATGCTGATATGAGCCGATCCAGTTCCATTTGCTCGGCAGGTGGCAACCGAATGCGCAACGTGGTGCAATCGCATCAGATCGGCGACGCCTGGCCTGGAGATCGGCAAAATGGGCGGGAAGCCGCCGGCGCAGAATGGCCCGGAGTGCCGGTGTGCCACTGGCGACCCTGGTTCCCGGGCGACCCTGCTTCCGACGCGGGTCTCGACATGATCGAGCGTGACGTCGCAGGAGGCCCAGCTGCCGCCGCCCGAGGCGCGGTCTGCACCACCCGCCGCACCGGTCGAGCGCCTTGGCGAAGATGCAGTCCGGCGTTTCGGCGGCGTCGAACTCGTCCCGAAGTGCGCGCAGCCGCTGGTCGGGGTCGGCAGGCAGGAGCCCGAATTCCCGGGGGGGCGCCGCAGCCTCGGCGGCCCGGGTCCCGGCCGGGCCACGGGCGGCGCCGTTGCCGGAACGGATCGGCACATCGCCGACATCGGTCCCGGCCGGATCGCGCAGCCGCCGGATCCGGATCACGCAGTCGATCCCGACGCCCGGTGCGGCCTGATCCGCCAGAACCTGCGCGTAGGGCGCCAGATGCCAGGATCACTCGCCGGAATTCTCCGGCCGCGACCCGTCCGCATGCGGCGTGGTGCGCAGCACCGATTTCAGCCGGTCGGCTTCATTGAGGCAGGCAAGCCGAGCGGCAAGTCGGTCGGTCATGCGCCGCCGCCGCTTCGGCGCCCGGCCGGGATCGGGGCCGGGACTGCGGCCGGGATCGGGGCGGGGGCGGCTCCGTCATTCGCCCTCGGGCGACTTTCGCGCGGCGCCGCTCTTGTCGCGGGCCAGTTTCAGCCGGGCGACCAGGAACTGCCGGGCCTTGGCGTCGGCGCGCTGGGCGCGCACGGCTGCCATGTAGGCCTCCTGCAGCGCCGAGGAGGCGGCCTCGACGATCTTGTTGACCTCGTTCACGAGCGACTCGTCGCCGGTCGCCGCGACGGCCTTCAGCACGTCCTCGGCAAGCCGGATGCCCAGTTCCTCGGTCGATGGCATGGGCTCACCGCGTCTGTTCGCCGAGCCGCCGGCGGACGTAGCTCTGCACGGTCTCGATCATCGGCGCCATATGGGCTCCGTCGTTTTCGAAGAAGTGACCCGCCCCGGCGATTTCCTCGTGCGTGATCGTGATGCCCTTCTGTTCGCGCAGCTTGCCAACGAGGCTTGCGGTATCCTTCGGCGGCGCGACGCGGTCGGCGGTGCCGTTGATGATGAGGCCCGACGAAGGGCAGGGCGCGAGGAAGGAGAAATCGTACATGTTTGCGGGCGGCGAGACCGAGATGAAGCCGGTGATCTCGGGACGGCGCATCAGCAGTTGCATGCCGATCCAGGCACCGAAGCTGAAGCCCGCGACCCAGCAATGCTTGGAGTTGGGATTGAGCGTCTGCAGATAATCGAGCGCCGAGGCCGCGTCGCTCAGCTCGCCCACGCCCTGGTCGTATTCGCCCTGGCTGCGGCCGACGCCGCGGAAGTTGAAGCGCAGGACGGTGAAGCCGAGTTCGTGGAAGGCATAGTGCAGCCGATGCACGACGCGGTTGTTCATCGTGCCGCCGAACTGCGGATGCGGATGCAGCACGATGGCGATCGGTGCGTCGGGCTGTTTCTGCGGGTGGTAGCGGCCTTCAAGGCGGCCCTCGGGGCCGGCGAAAATGACTTCGGGCATCGTCTTTTCTCTTTTTGGAGCGCCGCCGTCGTCACGCCGCGCACGGCCATTCTTGACGATTTTGCTCAGGCACCCTAGAACTGTTCTAAATGCCGGCTCGGCCGGCTGCCGGTCGCTGAGGAGTTAAGCGGCCTTCCGTCCGGCGTCAATGTTTTTGCAGGTTCAAGCCATGAAACTCTCGACAAAAGGGCGATATGCGATGGTTGCACTGGCCGATCTCGCCACGGCGAACGCGGACCAGCTGACCTCGCTCGCGGCCATCGCCAAGCGGCAGGACATCTCGCTGCCCTATCTCGAGCAGCTCTTCGTGCGGCTGCGGCGCGCGGGGCTCGTCGAATCCGTGCGCGGGCCGGGCGGCGGCTACAAGCTGGCCTGCGATC
This sequence comes from Albidovulum sp., assembly GCA_020637635.1. Classification (GTDB taxonomy): domain Bacteria; phylum Pseudomonadota; class Alphaproteobacteria; order Rhodobacterales; family Rhodobacteraceae; genus Albidovulum. Next base: position 8,954 of record JACKKB010000016.1, on the reverse strand, counting down.
CGCGGGAGATCAGGATCAGCGACGTTCTGAACGCGGTCGACGAGACCGTGAGCGCGCTGCATACCGGCGCCGGTGCCTCGGGCGGGGTCTCGGGCAGCCGGGCGCAGTCGATGACCAACCGGCTCTGGGAGGGGCTTTCGGCGCATGTCTACGTGTTCCTGCACCAGACCACGCTTGGCGACGTGATCGGAAATGCGCTGAAGCCCTGTCCGGCGGTGCCGGCACTCTTTCATCTGGTGGACGAATGAGCGCGGCATTGACGGGATGGCCGGCCGGGGCCGGCCATGCCTCCGGCGGGGATATTTGGAAACAGGCGAAGGGGCGGGCGTGAGCACGCGGGTCTATCTCGACTGGAATGCGACGGCACCCCTGCGGGCCGAGGCGCGGGCGGCGATGCTTGCGGCCTTCGATGCCGTCGGCAATCCGTCCTCGGTCCACGCCGAGGGGCGCGCCGCGCGGGCGCTCGTCGAGAGGGCGCGCGAGGATGTTGCGGCGCTTGTCGGCTGCCTGTCGCGCGAGGTGGTCTTCACCTCGGGCGCGACCGAGGCGGCGGGGGTGCTGGGAGCGTGCCCCGAGGGCCACGGTCTTCTGGTCGAGGAGACGGCGCACGACGCGCTCTGGTCGCATGCGCGCATCGTGGACCGGGTCGCGCGGCCGGAGGGGCCGGGCCATACGCTGGCCATGGGGCTGGCCAATGGCGAGACCGGGATCGTGAGCCCGCTGCCGGAGAAGGACGACGGGCAGTGGGTGTTCGGGCGCGCGCGGGCGCAGAGGCTCTTGCTGGATGTGACGCAGGCAGTCGGGCGGGTGCCGTTCGCCTTTGGCTGGTCGGGGGCGGATTTCGCCCTGCTTTCGGCCCACAAGATCGGCGGCCCCAAGGGCGTGGGCGCGCTGATCGTGCGCGACGGGGCGGAGATTGCCGCGCTGCAGACGGGCGGCGGGCAGGAGATGGGGCGGCGGTCGGGAACCGAGAATGTGGTCGGGATCGCGGGGTTCGGGGCGGCCGCGCGGGCGGCGCTGGCCGAGCTGGACGCGGGCGTCTGGGATGCGGTCGCCGAGCGACGCGATGGGTTCGAGGCGCGCATTGCGGCGGCGGCGCCGAACACCATATGTGTAGGCAAGGACGCCCGACGCCTTCCCAACACGAGCTGTCTGCTGACGCCCGGATGGAAGGGCGAGACCCAGGTCATGCAGATGGACCTGGCGGGGTTTGCGATCTCGGCCGGCTCGGCCTGTTCCAGCGGCAAGGTGCGTGCCAGCCGGGTCTTGCAGGCGATGGGATACGATGCCGTCTCGGCGGCTTCGGCGATCCGGGTCTCGATCGGCCCGGCGACGACGGATGACGAGATCGAACGGTTCGCGGCGGCATGGATCGCGGCGGCGGATCGGCATGCGGCCCGGGCCGCCTGAGACGACTAACGGAGGACGCGCGATGGTATCGAAGACGAAGGCTGCAGCGGAGCTCGAGGTCCGTGACGGCGTCGACCGCGAGACGGTCGAGACCGTCCAGAACATGGGCGCCTACAAATACGGCTGGCAGACCGAGATCGAGACCGAATACGCGCCGATCGGCGTGAACGAGGACATCGTGAGGCTGATCAGCGAAAAGAACCGCGAGCCCGCCTGGATGACCGAGTGGCGGCTTCAGGCCTTCGCCCGCTGGAAGGAGATGGAAGAGCCGCGCTGGGCGATGCTCAACTACCCCGAGATCGACTACCAGGGGCAGTATTACTACGCCAAGCCGAAGAGCATGGCGCAGAAGCCGAAATCGCTCGACGAGGTCGACCCGAAGCTGCTGGCGACCTACGAAAAGCTTGGTATCCCGTTGAAGGAACAGATGATTCTTGCCGGGGTCGAGGGGGCCGAGGCGGCCCCGATCGAGGGGCGCCGGGTGGCGGTTGACGCGGTCTTTGACAGCGTCAGCGTGGGCACGACGTTCAAGGAAGAGCTGAAGAAGGCCGGCGTCATCTTCTGCGCCATCTCCGAGGCGATCCGCGAGCATCCCGAACTGGTCCGGAAATATCTGGGTTCGGTCGTGCCGCAGTCCGACAACTTCTTCGCGACGCTCAACTCGGCGGTCTTTTCGGACGGGTCCTTCGTCTATATCCCGCCGAACACCCGCTGCCCGATGGAGCTCAGCACCTATTTCCGCATCAATGCCGAGAACACCGGCCAGTTCGAGCGCACGCTCATCATCGCCGACAAGGGCTCCTACGTCAGCTATCTCGAGGGTTGCACGGCGCCCAAGCGCGATACAGCCCAGTTGCACGCGGCCGTGGTCGAGATCGTGATCCTCGAGGATGCCGAGGTGAAATACTCGACCGTCCAGAACTGGTTTCCGGGCGACGAGGAAGGCAGGGGCGGCATCTACAACTTCGTCACCAAGCGCGCCGACTGCCGCGGCGACCGGGCCAAGGTGATGTGGACGCAGGTCGAGACCGGCTCGGCGATCACCTGGAAATACCCCTCCTGCATCCTGCGTGGCGCGGAAAGCTCGGGCGAGTTCTACTCGATCGCGATCGCCAACAACCTGCAGCAGGCGGATACCGGGACGAAGATGATCCATCTTGGCAAGAACAGCCGCTCACGCATTGTTTCAAAAGGTATTTCTGCCGGGCGGGCACAGAACACATACCGCGGGCTCGTGTCGATGCACCCGAAGGCAGCGAACAGCCGCAACTATACCCAGTGCGACAGCCTGCTCATCGGCGACCGCTGCGGGGCCCACACGGTTCCCTATATCGAGGTGAAGAACAACTCCTCGCGCGTGGAGCACGAGGCCACGACATCGAAGGTCGACGACGACCAGCTCTTCTACTGCCGCTCGCGCGGGATGGACGAGGAGGAGGCGGTGGCGCTTGTCGTCAACGGCTTCTGCCGCGAGGTGCTGCAGGCGCTGCCCATGGAGTTCGCCATGGAGGCGCAGAGCCTTGTGGCGATCAGCCTCGAGGGGTCGGTCGGATGAGGGCAGCGGCGCAGAGAGAGCCGGGCGCGACGGATCCCGCCCCGGCGGTGTCCGGCGCCGACGCGCTGCGCGAGACCCTTGCGACGGGCGCAGCGATGAGCGTTGCCGGCGTCACCGTCACCCATGCGCGGATCGGCGACCGTCCGGTCAGCTTCGTCACCGACAAGCGGCGCGACCCGATCCAGCGCGCGCATCGTCACGGCGCCTTCTACGAGCCCGAGGAACTGGCGCTCATCGCCGCGCGGTTTCCGCAGGGTGGCACCTTCGTCGACATCGGGGCCAATGTCGGCAACCACGGGCTCTATGCGGCGCTTTTCCTCGGCGCCGCCCGGGTGATCCCGTTCGAGCCCAATCCGCTGGCCTACCGTCTTCTCTTCGCCAATGTCGCCGTCAACGCGCTCGTCGACCGCTTCGTGCTCGACCACATCGGTGTCGGGCTTTCCGATACCGAGGCGGGCGGCTTTGCGATGACCGAGCGGGAGAAGAACCTCGGCAATGCACGCATGGTGGCCGGCGGCGGCGACATCGCCGTCATCCGGGGCGATACCGCCCTTGCGGGCACTGCCCCGGATTTCATCAAGATCGACGTCGAGGGGATGGAGATGAAGGCCCTCGGCGGGCTTCGGGAAACCATCGGCCGCGCGCGCCCGGCGATGCTGATCGAGGTCGACAAGACGAACGAGGCGGATTTCCAGACCTGGCGGGCGCGGATGGGCTACCGGGTGGCGGAGACGATCAAGCGCTACGTGACGAACCGCAATTATCTCTTGCTGCCCGGGGAGAGCGGCCAATGATCGTGACCTCCACGCCGAGCGTCGAGGGGCGCGCGATCGCTGCCTGCCGGGGCCTCGTCACCGGCGCGGCGATTCTCGGGGCGAAGATCACCGGTGATATCCTCGCCGGGAGTCGCGACATCTTCGGCGGGCGTTCCGCGGCCCGCGAACGGGACCTGGCCCGGGCCCGCGAAACCGCTCTCGCGGAGAGGGAAGCGCGCGCGGCCGCGCTCGGCGCCAGAGCCTTCGCCGGGGTCGACCTCGCCCATGAGGGGGCCAGCGCCGTGCTTATGGTTTCTGCTTCGGGAACAGCCCTGGCGCTGAGTTGAGAATGTATCAGGATACAAAACACTTCGGGGCGTCGTGCGTCGTAACGAGCCTTCAGGCCGGACCTTTCGTGTGCTTTGGCGATGTGACGCAGCGTCATGGCCCGAAACCGCGGCCTGGCCCGATCTTCACCAATATTGCCGGGTTCGCTCCACAATTCCGCCCAACTCGGAATGGTAAGAGACTGGCGTTGGTGAAGACAGGGGTTCTGACCGATGGCTGCGGTGCTCGACCAAAAGGCGGTGTTTCAGGAACGGCTGAGCCGGATCAGTTCCGGCAAGCAGTTCGAACATCCCGACGTGATCGGGAAGGCGACCCAGCTTGCCTACGAAAAACGCTTTGGCGACAAGTTCCAGCAGATGCGCACCAAGCGCCGCAAGCGGACCTTCCTCGACAAGGTGATGATCGTCGTGGCCTTCCTGAGCGGCATGATCGCCGTCTTCGCGGGCCGGCTCATCTACTTCAAGCTGTCGCAGATCGAGGGTCTGCCGGAATCCTTCTATGCGCTCGGCTCGCGCGGGATGCTGCTCTGCGCGCTCATCGTGGCGCTGCTGCTTGCCGCGATGCTGCACCTGTCGACGCGGGCGCGGATGCCGGCCCTGGTTCTCGGCTGCATCTTCATGCACTACAGCGAGGCCGCCGTCGCCTCGAACGCGCCCGGTCTCTGGGCGCAGATGTTCTCGCCCGACTACGCGGCCGCGATGGCCGAAGAGGGCCGGGACTACCGCATCTCCTACAACTGATCCCAACCCCATTTCCCGAAATGGCGGCCCGGGCCCTGTGCCCGCTGGCCGCCCGATGCGTTTGAACGAGGTGGCCATGCTGAAAATCCAGAACCTGCACGTGAAACTCGAGGACGAGGACAAGCCGATCCTGAAGGGGGTCGACCTGACGGTCGAGCCCGGCCGGGTGCACGCGATCATGGGGCCGAACGGTTCCGGCAAGTCGACGCTGTCCTACGTGCTGTCGGGGCGCGGCGGCTACGAGGTGACGGCGGGCAGCGCGACGCTCGACGGCGCCGATCTTCTGGCGATGGAGCCCGAGGACAGGGCGGCGGCGGGGCTTTTCCTTGCCTTCCAGTATCCGGTCGAGATTCCGGGCGTCGGCAACATGACCTTCCTGCGCACCGCGCTCAACGCGCAGCGCAAGGCACGCGGCGAAGAGGAGGTCAGCGCCGGCGATTTCCTGAAACTCGTCCGCGAAAAGGCCAAGACGCTGAAGATCGACGCCGAGATGCTGAAGCGGCCGGTCAACGTGGGCTTTTCCGGCGGCGAGAAGAAGCGCAACGAGATCCTGCAGATGGCGGTACTGGAGCCGGCGATGTGCATCCTCGACGAGACCGACAGCGGGCTCGATGTCGACGCGATGCGGCTGGTGGCCGACGGGGTGAACGCATTGCGCGCGCCCGATCGCGGCTTTCTCGTCATCACCCACTACCAGCGCCTGCTCGACCATATCCGGCCCGATGTCGTCCATATCATGGCGCAGGGCCGGATCGTACGGACCGGGGGGCCGGAGCTTGCTCTCGAGGTCGAGAAGAACGGCTACGGCGATATTCTGGCGGAGACGGCGTGATGGCGGCGCCGAAACCGAACGCGGCCGCGCGCGAGGCGGCGACCGCCGCCCGGCTTGCGGATCTGGTGCTGCCGAGGGGCGGATTTACCGCTGCGGCAAGGGCCGAGGCGATCGCGCGGGTCCGCGCCATGGGACTGCCGGGGCGGCGCGACGAATACTGGCGCTGGACCGATCCCGCGGCGCTGAACGCGGCCCATCCAGAGGGGGCTGCGGCCTTTCGCGTCGACCGGCCGATCTTCGAGGGGCGCGACAAGGTCCGGCTCGTCTTCGTCGACGGCGTCTTCGATGCCGCGGCCTCGGACGATCCGGCGCTGGCCGGGGCCGAGATCGCCCTTCTGTCCGGGGCCGAGGGGCTCGACATCCATTGGGCCAAGGCGCTCTACGGCACGCTCGAGGCCGCGTCGCACGACCCCGTGCCGCGGCCGCTCGCGGCGCTGAATACCGCGGCGGCGGGCGAAGGCGTCCTGATCAGTGTCAGCGGCCGGCCCGCGCGTCCGCTGCATATCTCCTACCGGCAGAGCAGCGAGATGTCCGACGTGATGCTGCATCACGTGATCCGGCTCGAACCGGGGGCAGAGCTCACGCTGCTTGAGACCGGAACGCCGGGCGCGCGCGGCAATGTCGTGACCGAGGTCGATATCGGTGCCGGCGCCCGGTTCCACCATATCCGGCCCCAGGGGCGCGCCTTCGACCGCGTGCTGGTCACGCATCTGTTCGCCCGCCTCGCCGAAGGGGCGCTGATGAAGTCCTTCACGCTGACCGCGAACGGCCGGCTCACCCGCAACGAGGCGGTCATCCGCATCGCCGGCGACGGGGCGGTGGCCCATGTCGCGGGCGCCGCGCTCGGCGACGGAAAGGATGCGCCCTTCCTGCATGACGATACCGTTTTCGTCGACCACGGCGCGGTCGGATGTGAAAGCCGTCAGGTCTTCAAGAAGGTGCTGAAGAACGGCGCACAGGGGGTGTTCCAGGGCAAGATCCTGGTGCGGTCGGGGGCGCAGAAGACCGACGGCTATCAGATCAGCCAGGCGCTCCTGCTCGACGACGACAGCCAGTTCCTCGCCAAGCCCGAGCTCGAGATCTACGCCGATGACGTGAAATGTTCGCACGGATCCACGACCGGCGCGATCGACGAGACGGCACTCTTCTACCTGCGCTCGCGCGGGGTGCCCCGATCCGAGGCGACGGCCCTTCTGGTGCTGTCCTTCCTTGCAGATGCCATCGCCGAGATCGAGGATCCGGAACTGGCCGAGGCGGTGACCGGGCGGCTTGAAGACTGGCTGGCACGGCGGACCGGGTGATGGCCGTCAGCGACGAGATCCTCGCGACCTATCGCGGGCCGGGCAGGGTGCTGCGGCGGATGCTCGGCGAGGGGGCGGACGAGACCCGCGCGCTCGGCTATCTCCTTGCCGGGCTCGTGCTGGCCTTCGTCGCCCGCTGGCCGGCTCTGTCGCGGGCGGCGCATCTCGACCCGGCGCAGCCGCTCGTGCAGCGGGCGATGGCGGCCTTCCTGGCCACGCTCGCGCTTTTGCCGGCGTTCTACCTCGTCGCCGGTCTCTCGCGCATCGTGGCGCGGGCCCTCGGAGGCCATGGCAGCGGCTACGGCGCGCGGCTCGCGCTCTTCTGGGCCTTCCTCGCGGCGGCGCCGCTCATGCTCCTGCACGGGATCGTCTCGGGCTTTCTCGGCGCCGGGCCGGGCGTCACCCTCTTCGGTGTGCTGGTCTTCGCCGCCTTTCTCTGGATCTGGATCTCGGGCCTTCTGGCCTCCGAACGCGGAGCCGTGGCATGACCGGACTGCCCCTGCGCATGCTCCTCGAGCAGAGCTTCACCGCACCGCGGCAAGTGGCGCGCCGGCTTCTCGATCTCGCGCCGCCGGCCGAGGCACGCTGGATCGGCCTCGCGCTCGTCGCCGTTGCGACCGGCATCCTGACCCAGATCGTGGTGCTGCTCTTCCCGGCCGACGAACCGATCTCGCCGCTTGCGGCCTATCTTTCCTCGCCCGTGACCGGGGTGCCGGCGCAGGCGGTGGTGCTGCTTGCGGTGGCGGCGGGGCTGGCGTTCGGCGCCCGGCCCTTCGGCGGCCGGGGCCGGTTCGGCGATGCGCTCCTGCTCGTCGTCTGGATCGAGGCGCTGCTCCTCCTGGTGCAGCTGGCGCAGATCCTGGTGCTGATCGTCGCGCCGTCCCTCGCGCTCGCGGCGGCAGGCCTGGGGCTTGCGCTCTTCTTCTGGCTTCTGGTGAACGCTGCGGCCGAACTGCACGGGTTTCACCATCTCGGCAAGGTTGCGGCCGGCACGCTTCTGGTCATGGTCATGTCCGTGGTCGGGCTTTCCTTCCTGCTTGTCCTTCTCGGCTTCGTGCCCCCCAGCGAGTTCTGAGCCATGTATGACGTCGCCAAGATCCGCGCCGATTTTCCGATCCTGTCGCGCAAGGTGAACGGGCGGCCGCTCGTCTATCTCGACAACGGCGCCTCGGCACAGAAGCCGCGGGTGGTAATTGACGCGATGACGCGCATGTACGAAGATGAATATGCCAACGTCCACCGTGGCTTGCACTATCTTTCCAACCTTGCGACGGATCGCTATGAGGGCGTGCGCGGGATCGTCGCGCGGTTTCTCGACGCCCCCGACCCCGAAGAGATCGTCTTCACGACGGGGACGACCGAGGGGATCAACCTCGTCTCATACGCCTGGGCGGCGCCGCGGCTTCGGCCCGGCGACGAGATCGTGCTCAGCCTGCTCGAACACCATGCCAACATCGTGCCCTGGCACTTCCTGCGCGAACGTCAGGGCGTGGTCCTGAAATGGGTTGCGCCGGAGCCGGACGGGGCGCTCGATCCGCAGAAGATGCTCGACGCGATCGGTCCGCGGACGCGGCTTCTGGCCGTCACCCAGATGTCGAACGTGACCGGCACCCGCGTCGATGTCGCCGCGATCTGCCGGGGGGCGCGCGCGAAGGGTGTGCCGGTGCTCGTCGACGGCTCCCAGGGGGCGGTCCACGGGCCGGTCTCGGTGCGCGACATCGGCTGCGACTTCTACGCCATCACCGGGCACAAGCTCTACGGTCCCTCGGGGTCGGGCGCGATCTGGATCGCCAAGGCGCGGATGGAAGAGATGCGCCCCTTCCTCGGTGGCGGCGACATGATCCGCGAGGTGACGCGCGACTCGGTAAGCTATAACGACCCGCCGATGCGGTTCGAGGCCGGCACCCCCGGGATCGTCCAGCAGATCGGCATGGGCGTCGCGCTCGACTATCTCATGGCGCTCGGCATGCAGAACGTCGCGGCGCACGAGACTGCCCTGCGCGACTATGCGGC
>JACKKB010000015.1 GCA_020637635.1 Albidovulum sp. | reverse complement strand
TCCGCCAGGGCCTCGACATCGTTCTCGAAGGCGCCGTCGGCGACCGAGGATTTTTTCGTATGCGTCGAGGCGCCGCCAAGTTCCTCGGCGGTGACGACCTCGTTCGTCACCGTCTTCACGACGTCGGGGCCGGTGACGAACATGTAGGAGGTGTCCTTGACCATGAAGATGAAGTCGGTCATCGCCGGCGAATAGACCGCGCCCCCCGCGCATGGCCCCATGATGACGCTGATCTGTGGCACCACGCCCGAGGCCATGATGTTGCGCTGGAAGACATCGGCGTAACCGGCGAGAGAGGCCACGCCTTCCTGGATGCGCGCACCGCCCGAATCGTTCAGCCCGATGACCGGCGCGCCATTCTGCAGCGCCATGTCCATGATCTTGCAGATCTTCTGGGCATGGGTTTCCGAGAGCGAGCCGCCGAAGACGGTGAAATCCTGGGAAAAGACATAGACCATGCGGCCGTTGATCGTGCCCCAGCCGGTGACCACGCCGTCGCCCGCCGGGCGGTCTTCCTCCATGGCGAAATCGGTGCAGCGATGCGCGACGAACATGTCGAACTCCTCGAAGCTGCCGTCGTCGAGCAGAAGCTCGATCCGTTCGCGCGCGGTCAACTTGCCGCGGGCGTGCTGCGCGTCGATCCGGCGCTGGCCGCCGCCAAGCCGGGCATTGGCGCGGCGCGCTTCGAGCTGGTCGAGAATGTCCTTCATGGTCTCCCCCCTGGCGGATGGCGCAACCTAGCCCCTCGCCGCCGGGTGGCAAAGCAGTTTCGCGAAAATTTGCAACTTTTTCGCAGCAGGGATTTTGCTAACTGCAACCTTGCAAATTGTTGCCGCTTTCTTCCGTCGCGCGGCACAGCTAGAACGGGGCCGGTAGCGCGAGGTGGCCATGTCGTTCCTGCCGGTTCCCGTCCTGACGGTCCTGCTTCTGCTGGCCTCGAACGTCTTCATGACCTTTGCCTGGTACGGGCATCTGAAGTTCAGGTCGGCGCCGCTTCTGGCCGTGATCCTCGTGAGCTGGGGCATCGCCTTCTTCGAATACCTCCTGCAGGTGCCGGCCAACCGCATCGGCTCCGCAAGCTTCAGCGCGGCCGAACTGAAGACCATCCAGGAGGTGATCACGCTCTCGGTCTTCGCGGTCTTCTCGGTCACCTATCTCGGCGAACCGCTGCGCTGGAACCATGCGCTGGGCTTCGCCTTCATCGCCACCGGGGCCTTCTTCATCTTTCATCGCTGGGGCTGAGAGCGTCCGCGGCAGAGCCCGCCGGCATTCTGGCCATGGACGCGGCCGGCCGGCAGGGGTAGCTCTGGCGCATGAGCGAAAACACCCCGCGCCCCGTCGTCCGCTTTCTCGACCGGCAGACCCCGCCCCATATCGTGACGCTGGTCGCGGTGACGGGGCTGTCGGCCCTGGCGATGAACATCTTCCTGCCGTCGCTGCCGGCGATGGCGACCTGGTTCGGCACCGACTACCGGGTGATGCAGCTTTCGGTGCCGCTCTATCTGGCGTTCAGCGCGGTCCTGCAGGTCATCATCGGGCCGATCTCGGACCGCTACGGGCGGCGACGGGTGCTGATCGGCACGACGGCGATCTTCCTGGTGGCGACGCTTGGCGCGATGGCGGCCCCGACCGCCTTTCTCTTTCTGGTCTTCCGCATGGCGCAGGCGGTCGTCGCCGCCGGCATGGCGCTCAGCCGGGCGGTGATCCGAGACATGGTGCCGCCCGAACATGCGGCATCGATGATCGGTTACGTGACCATGGGCATGGCCTTCGTGCCGATGGTCGGGCCGCTCGTGGGCGGCAAGCTCGAAGAGCTCTTCGGCTGGCAGGCGAGTTTCGCCTGTCTCTTCCTCATCGGCCTTGCGACGCTCTGGCTCGTCCTGCGTGACCTCGGCGAGACGCGGCAGGGCGAAAAGGTCCGCTTCGCCGAGCAGGGCGCGCAATATCCCGAATTGCTGCGCTCGCCGCGGTTCTGGGGCTATTCCTCGGCGGCGGCCTGCATATCGGGGGCGTTCTTCGCCTATCTGGGCGGCGGTCCCTTCATCGGTTCGGAGATCTTTCACCTCGCCCCCGCAACGCTCGGGCTTTACCTCTCGGCGCCGGCGGTGGGCTATGCGGCGGGCAACTTCCTCTCGGGGCGCTACGCGGCACGGGTCGGGCTCGATCCGATGGTGCTGGCCGGTTCGGCCATCGTCGCGCTGGCCATGGCCACGCTCGCGCTGCTGGGGCTCGCGGGGCTTGCCGGGCCCAATCTCTTCTTCGGGCTGATGATCTTTCTCGGCCTTGGCAACGGCATCGCGCTGCCTAGCGCCAATGCCGGCATCCTCTCGGTGCGTCCGGCAATCGCCGGTGCCGCCTCGGGACTCGGCGGCGCGCTGATGATCGGCGGCGGCGCCGCGATCTCGGCGGCGACCGGGGCCGCGCTCTCGCCGGATGCGGGCGGAGCGGCGCTCACGGCGCTTGCCGCGATCATGTGCGCGTCGGCGATCGGCGGGGTGCTCTCGATCCTCTTCGTGATGTCCCGCAACCGGCGGCGGGCGTGACCGGTGGCGCTTGGCGGGACGATTTGCAAACCCTACAATGAGCTTCGCAAATCCTCGCGGAGCGGATCATGGCCACCCAGAAGCTCTATGCCGGCGTAAAGCTGCGCGAAACCCGCAACCGCCTCGGGATCACGCAGAAGGCCTTCGCGGCCAAGCTCGGCGTCTCGCTGCCCTATCTGAATCAGATGGAGAACAACCACCGCCCGGTTTCGGCCGCGGTGGTGCTGGCGCTGGCGTCGGAATTCGGGCTCGACGTGACCGAGCTTTCGGCGGGCGATGCCGAACGCATCGTCTCGGACATGCGCGAGACGCTGGCCGACCCGGTCTTTGCCGAAAACGCCCCGCCGGTGGCCGATCTCCGCCTCGCCGCCTCGAACGCGCCGATGCTGGCGCGCGCCTTTCTCGAACTGCACCGCGCCTATCGCCAGACGCATGAACGGCTCGCCTCGATCGAGGAGCTGCTCGGCCGCGAGGGCGGCACCACGACCGCCTCGCCCTGGGAAGAGGTGCGCGACTTCTTCCACTATTGCGACAACTACATCGACGCCGTCGACCGCACCGCCGAGCGCTTCGCCGGAACCGATGGCGGGCCCTCCGATCTCGAGGCGCGGGCGCGCCAGCATCTGGCGCGGCACGGGATCGAGCTCAGATTCGCGGACACGGCCATGCTCAGGGCGCTCGACGGGCGCGTGCTGACGCTCTCGACGCGCAGCGCCGGGCCGACGCAGCGGTTCCAGCTCCTGCACCAGATCGCGCTGCTGACCCAGGGCGAGCTTCTCGACGCGACGCTCGATCTGGCGCGGTTCCAGAGCGAGGCGGCGCGCGCCATCGCGCGGATCGGGCTTGCCAACTACTTCGCCGGCGCGGCACTGCTGCCCTATCGGGCCTTCCTCGAGGCGGCGCGGGAAACCCGCCACGATCTGGAACGGCTGGCCGACCGGTTCGGCGCCTCGATCGAACAGGTGGCGCACCGGCTCTCGACGCTGCAGCGCCCCGGGCTGAAGGGGGTCCCGTTCTTCTTCGTCCGCGTCGATCAGGCCGGCACGATCACCAAGCGGCATTCGGCGACGCGGCTGCAATTCGCCCGTTTCGGCGGCGCCTGCCCGTTGTGGAACGTCCACCAGGCCTTCGAGACGCCGGGCCGCTTCCTGCGCCAGCTGGCCGAGACGCCGGACGGGATGCGCTATCTCTGCCTTGCGCGCGACGTCTCGAAATCGGGCGGGTCCTTCGCGGCGCCGGTACGGCGCTACGCGATCGGACTCGGCTGCGAGGTGAGCCATGCCGCCCAGCTCGTCTATGCCGACGGGCTCGATCTCTCGGCCGCGCGCGCCTTCGAGCCGATCGGCATTTCCTGCCGGATCTGCGAGCGCCGTCACTGCCACCAGCGCTCGGTCCCGCCGCTCGAACGCAATCTCAGGGTCGATCCCGACCGACGCGGCGTCCTGCCCTACGAGATCGGCTAGGCCGAGGCCGTCGCGAGCATGCGGAAGATCTCGTCCTTGAGCGCGGCGCGCTTCTTGCGCATCTCGACCTCGGCGAACCGGTCGACCGGGTTCACGCCGGTCTCGGCGGCGTGCACTTTGCGGTTGATGGCGTGATACTCTTCTGCGAGGCGGGCGAAATGGGCGTTCGAAACCTTCAGCGCGTGGATCTTCTCCGCCTCGGCAGGGAATTCCTCGTGCAGTTCGTGGGGCGTGTTGGACATGGCTTTTCCTTTCCTCTCTCCGGCTCCCGACCCTGAGACGATCGTCCGGGTGCGCGCCTTGACCTCGGTCAACTCCGTCGCGGCGCGAACGGCACCTCGAACGCCGCGGGCGCACTTGCGTCCGCGCCCCGCTGCGCCTAACCCGGCGCCGACAGGAGCGCGCGCATGATCCTCATCGAGAATGGCCCCGGCGGGCGAGCCGCCGTGTTCGACCGGCCCCGCCGGGTCCTGAGGGCCGAGACGGCCGAAGAGGTCGCGCCGCTTCTCGAGGCGATCGACCGGGCGCGTGCCGAGGGGCTCTGGATCGCCGGGATCGCGAGCTACGAGGCCGGCTATGTGTTCGAGCCGCGGCTGGCGCCGCTTCTGCCGGCCGGGCGACGGCTGCCGCTCATGGCCTTCGGGCTCTATGACGCGCCGGGCCCGGCCGAGACGGTTCTCGCGCGCGCCGCCGCCCTGGCCCCGGCGGCACGGATGACGGCGGCCGCGCCCTCGTGGAGCGCGCCGGACCACGCGGAAGCGATCGCGCGGACGCTCGGCTTCATCCACGCCGGCGACATCTATCAGGCGAACGTGACGATGCAGATGCGGGCCCGCTTCGGCGGCACGGCGCTCGGCCTTTACGGCGCGCTCAGGGCGCGCCAGAGCGTCGGCCACGGCGCCTTCGTGGATCTGCCCGGAATGCCGCGGATCCTGTCGCGCTCGCCCGAACTCTTCTTCGAGACCGACGCCCTTGGCGCGATCGAGACCCGACCGATGAAGGGCACCGCGCCGCGCGCCAGCAATCCCGCCCATGACGCCGCCCTCAGGCTCGGCCTGCAGCAGAGCGTCAAGGACCGCGCCGAGAACCTGATGATCGTCGATCTGCTGCGCAACGACATCTCGCGCGTCTGCCGGCCGGGCTCGGTGCGGGTGCCCGAACTCTTCGCGATCGAAAGCTATGCCACCGTGCACCAGATGGTCAGCCGCGTGACCGGCCGGCTTCTGCCCGGAACGCCGGCCTCGGCGCTCTTCCGGGCGCTCTTTCCCTGCGGCTCGATCACCGGGGCGCCGAAGATCCGCGCGATGGAGATCATCCGGGCGCTGGAACCGGCGCCGCGCGGCGCCTATTGCGGCGCCATCGGCTGGCTCGCGCCGGACGGGCAGTCCCGGTTCAACGTGGCGATCCGCACCCTCACCGCCTATGATGACGGCGCGGTGGAGTTCGGTGTCGGCGGCGGGATCGTCGCCGATTCCACCGCCGCGGGCGAATACGAGGAGGCGCTATGGAAGGCGCGTTTTGCCGAGCTGACACAAGGCTGATCGAGACCTTCGGCTGGGATGGCGACGGCTTCCGCCGGCTCGCGGCGCATCTCGCGCGGGCCAGGGGCTCGGCCGCGGCGCTGGGGTTCCGCTGGGATGCGGCCGCCATCGCGGCGGCCCTCGCATCGGTCGCGGGCAAGCCGCCGCTGCGCTGCCGGCTCACCATCGGGCGCGCCGGCGACGCGGAGGTCACGACCGCGCCCCTGCCCCCTGCCCCGCAAGCCTGGCGGGTCGTGATCGCCGCCGAACGGCTCGACCCCGGCGCAGCGCGCCTGCGCCACAAGACGACCGAGCGCGGGCTCTACGACCATGCCCGCGCGAACCTGCCCGCGGGCGTCGACGAGGCGATCTTCCTCAACACCCGCGGCGAGCTTGCCGAAGGCACGATCACCAACCTCTTTGTCCGCCGGGGCGCGGCGCTCCTGACGCCTCCCCTCGCCTCGGGCTGCCTGCCCGGGATCCTGCGGGCCGAGCTCCTTGCCAGCGGCCGCGCTCGCGAGGAGGTGCTGGAGCCGGGCGCACTGCGCGACGCCGCGCTTCTGGTCGGCAATGCGCTGCGCGGCCTCATCCCGGCCGTCCTCGTCGGCTCGCGCCCGACTACGGATCTTCGCTGAAAAATACCCCCCGGGGGGACCGGGGGGCAGGCGCCCCCCGGCCTCGTCGCCCCGATCTCAGCTCCCCCGCCCGGCGGCGAGCGCATCGATCCTGGTCTCGATCCGCTCGAAATGCGCCGCGCGATCGCCGCTTCCGCGGCACGGCCCGTCCGGCGCCAGGACAGGCCGGCCCTGCGGCGCCTAGCGCTGCGCGCCCTGCCAGCGCGGGCTCTGCCAGGGCTCGGCATTCGAAGGCGCCAGCATCTGCCGCCCGAGGATATGGTCGGCCGCCTTCTCGCCCACCATGATCGAGGGGCCGTTCAGGTTGCCGTTGGTGATGCGCGGAAAGATCGAACTGTCGGCGACGCGCAGCGCATCGACGCCGATCACCCGGCATTCGGGATCGACGACGGCGCCGGGATCGTCGCGCCGGCCGATCCGCGCCGTTCCGCAGGGGTGATAGGCGCTCTCGGCATGGTCGCGGATGAAGGCGTCGACCTCGTCATCCGTCGCGACCTCCGCGCCGGGCTGGATCTCGTGCCTGACATGCGGACGGAACGCCTCCTGCGCAAAGATCTCGCGCGTCAGGCGGACGCATCTGCGGAACTCGGCCCAGTCGTCGGGATGGGACATGTAGTTGAAGCGGATCACCGGTGCCGCCCGCGGATCGGCCGAGGCGAGCGTCACCGCGCCGCGCGATTTCGACCGCATGGGGCCGACATGGGCCTGGAACCCGTGCCCCTCGGCCACCGCACGGCCGTCGTAGCGCACCGCGATCGGCAGGAAATGATACTGGATGTCGGGATAGGCGATCCCGGCGTCGGAGCGGATGAAGGCCGCACTTTCGAACTGGTTCGAGGCGCCGGGGCCGCCGCGACCGAGAAGCCAGCGCGCTCCGACCCATGCCTTGCCGATCAGGTTCCAGTATTTGTAAAGCGTGATAGGCTGTTGCGCGGCATATTGCATGTAGACTTCGAGATGGTCCTGCAGGTTCGCGCCAACCCCGCGCCGGTCGGCGGCGACGGCGATGCCGTGTTCGGCCAGATGTGCCGCGGGGCCGATGCCCGAGAGCATGAGGAGCTTCGGCGTGTTGATCGAGGAGGCGGCGAGGATCACCTCGGCACGCGCGGAAATCACCTCGTTCCGGCCGCCGCGCTCGACCTCGACGCCGGTCGCGCGGCCCTCGCTGAGCGTCACCCGGCGCGCGAAGGCGCGCACGAGGGTGCAGTTCGCCCGCTTCAGGGCCGGGCGCAGATAGGCGTTGGCGGCCGACCAGCGGCGCCCGCGCCAGATCGTCGCCTCCATCGGGCCGAACCCCTCCTGCTGGGCACCGTTGTAATCGTCCGTGACCTCGTAGCCCGCCTGCCGGCCAGCCTCGACAAAGGCGTGGAACAGCGGATTGGCACGCGGCCCGCGGGTGATGTGCAGCGGCCCGCCGGTGCCGCGAAATTCGTTCGCCGGTCCGCCGTGCCAGGTCTCCATGCGCCGGAAATAGGGCAGCACGTCGGCATAGGACCAGCCGCGGGCGCCGGTCTCGGCCCAATGGTCGAAATCGCGCGGATGGCCACGCACGAAGACCATGCCGTTGATCGAGGACGAGCCGCCGATGACCTTGCCGCGCGGAGTGGCGAGCGTGCGGCCGCCGAGATGCGGTTCGGGCTCGGTGCGGAAACCCCAGTCGTAGACGCCCATGTTCATCGGATAGGAGAGCGCGCCCGGCATCTGGATGAAGGGCCCGGCATCGCTGCCGCCGTGTTCGATGACGATGACGCTGCGCCCGGCCTCGCAGAGCCTGTAGGCCATGGCGCAACCGGCGGATCCGGCACCGACGATGACGTAATCGGCCTCCATCAGCAGGCCTCGGCCAGAAGGGTCATGAACGCCTCGGGGGCGACATTGCCGCCGGTGACGAAGACGATGACGGTCTGCCCGGCAAGCTCGTCCCCGGCTTCGAGAAGGCCGGCGAGCGCGATCGCGCCCGAGGGTTCGAGCACGAGCTTGAGCTGTTCGAAGGCGACCCGCAGCGCCCGGCGCACGGCGGCGTCGCCGACCGCCACGCCGCTGGCGCCGGCCATCCGGGCGGCGGCGAAGGGCGCGAGCCCGGGCCGCGTCGCCTGCAACGCATCGCAGATCGTGGCGCGGCCGGAGGCGACGCGCTCGGGTCCGCCGGCGGCAAGCGACCGGCCCATGCCGTCGTAGCCCTCGGGCTCGACCGCGCGGATCGCCACGGCCGGATCGGCGCCCCGGAAGGCCAGCGCGACGCCGCCGATGAGCCCGCCGCCGCCGACCGGGCAGAGCACCAGATCGGCGCGGGCGCCGGCCTCGGCAAGCTGTTCGAGCGCCTCGAGCCCGGCCCCGGCCTGACCGGCGACGATGGCCGGATCGTCGAACGGATGCAGGAGCACCAGCCCCGCCTCGGCGGCGGTGGCGCAGGCAAGATCGGCCGCGGCCTCTTCGCGCGGCCTGTCGCCGTGATGCGACAGGATCACCCGGGCGCCATGGCCTTCGGTCGCGCGCCGCTTCGCCTCGGGCGCGTCGGCGGGCATGACGATCGTCACCGGCACGCCCAGCATGGCGCCGGCGGCAGCGAGGCCCTGGGCGAAATTTCCCGAGGAGTAGGCGACGACGCCCTTCGCGCGCTCTCCCGGGTCGAGCTGCAGGAGCCGCCAGTAGGCGCCGCGGATCTTGAACGAACCGGCAAGCTGCAGGCTCTCGGCCTTGACGAAGACCCGCGCGGCGCCGCTCATCCGCGCCAGCGCCGCGCTTTCCAGAAGCGGCGTGCGGCGCGTGGCGACACGGGTCGCGGCATAGGCGCGGGCCAGATCTGCGGCTGCCGGCACGGTCATGGGGCGGCCCCGAGCTCGCGGTCGAGAAAGCCGATCACGAAATCCGCCGCCGCCATGCCGTCGGGGGCGCCGGAGGCCAGCGCCTCGCGGATATAGACGCCGTCGATCATCGCCGCGAGCGCCTCTGCGATCGGCTGCGCGCGGGAGGCCGCCAGCGGCACGAGCGCGTGCATCAGGTTCGAATGCAGCCGCCGCTGGTAGACGGTGAGAAGCCGTCGCGCCGCCGGAACCGTCTGCGCCAGCGTGTAGAAGTTCAGCCAGGCGCTCACCACCTCGCGGCGGAAGTTGGTGCGGGTGAAGCTGCCGCGCACGATCGCTTCGAGCCGCGCGCGCGGATCGGGCCCGGCGGCAACCAGCGCGCCGCGCACCTCGGCGCCGTAGATCGACAGGATGTGACGCATCGCGGCGAGGAAGATCTGCTCTTTCGAGCCGAAGTAGTGATGCGCGAGCGCGGCCGACATGCCGGCGCGCCTGGCGATCTGGCTGACGGTCACGTCAAGCGATCCCGCGCGGCCGATCTCGGTGATCGTCGCGCGCACCAGCGCCGCCTTGCGAATCGGTTCCATCCCAACCTTGGGCATTTTCCGCCCTCCTTCCGGCGCTCCCTATCTGACTTTTTATTGATTCATCAATCAAGAAAAAACGCGCGCCCGAAAACCACTTTCCTTTTCCTGTTCGCGGCTTTGCGCTAGGCTTTCGTCCAGACCCCCCTGTGCCGGACAGAGAGCGCCGCAGGATTTCTCTTGCCATGCAGGGGCGAAGGCACGTTAGTTGATCCATCAATCAAGATAACAGGGAGCCACCACATGACGTTCCGTTCTCCTATCGGCGCCGCCTGTGCGACACTCGTGCTCGGGCTTGCGGGCCCCGCGCTCGGCGCCGGCTGCGACAAGGTGATCTTTTCCGATGTCGGCTGGACCGACATCACCGCCACGACCGCCGTCAGCACCGTGATCCTCGACGCGCTCGGCTACGAGACCGAGGTGAAGGTGCTTTCGGTGCCGGTCACCTATACCGGCCTCGCCCAGGGCGACATCGACGTCTTCCTCGGCAACTGGATGCCGACGATGGAGGGCGACATCGCGCCCTACCGGGACGCCAAGACCGTCGATACCGTGCGGATGAACCTGACCGGGGCGAAATACACCCTGGCCACCAATGCCGAGGGCGCCAAGGAAGGCATCAGCGATTTCGCCAATATCGCCGAGCACAAGGACGCGCTCGACGGCAAGATCTACGGCATCGAGCCCGGCAACGACGGCAACCGGCTGATCCTCGACATGATCCAGAAGGACCAGTTCGGGCTTGGCGGCTTCGAACTGATCGAAAGCTCCGAACAGGGGATGCTGGCGCAGGTCGGCAATGCCGACAACGCCGGCAAGCCGATCGTCTTCCTCGGCTGGGAACCGCATCCGATGAACGCCAATTTCCAGATGACCTACCTGTCGGGCGGCGATGACGTCTTCGGGCCGAACTACGGCGGTGCCGAGGTCTATACCAACACCCGCGCCGGCTATGTCGCGGAATGCCCCAACACCGGCAAGTTCCTCGGCAATCTCGAGTTCAGCCTGGCGATGGAGAACGAGATCATGGGCAAGATCCTCGATGGCGGCGAGGACCCGCAGGCGGCCGCCAAGGAATGGCTTGCCGCGCATGAGGATGCGCTTGGCCCCTGGCTCGAGGGCGTGACCACCAAGGAAGGCGGAGACGCCATGGAAGCGGTCAAGGCGGCGCTGAACTGAACCGTCCGGCCTCGCGCGAAAAGGGCGGGGCCGGTTTTCCGCGCGTCGCGGCAACGCGCGGCGCGCGGCATCTCAGGGGGCAATCCGGGGAGCGCCATGATCGGGCTGATCGCGGCCATGGACTGGCTGACGGGGACGAAGATCCCGGTCGGCAAGGTGGCAAAACTCTCGTTCGACTGGCTGAAGGAACACGGGCGCGGGTTCTTCCAGCTTCTGTCGCGGCTCCTGCAGGGGCTGATCGACGGCATTCTCTGGGTGCTGCAGAGCCCGCATCCCCTGATCATCGTCGCGGTTTTCGTCGGCCTCACCTGGATCCTTCAGCGCAGCTGGAAGACCTGCCTCCTGGTGCTCGCGGGGTTTCTCTTCATCATCAACCAGGGCTACTGGAAGGAAACGACCGAGAGCCTGACGCTGGTGCTTTCGGCCTGCGTGGTCTGCATGGCCATCGGCGTGCCGATCGGCATCGCTGCCGCGCACCGGCCGAGGCTCTATGCCTGGATGCGGCCGGTTCTCGACCTGATGCAGACGCTGCCGACCTTCGTCTACCTGATCCCGGCAATCGTCTTTTTCGGCATCGGCATGGTGCCGGGGCTCATCGCGACCGTGATCTTCGTGCTGCCGGCGCCGATCCGGCTGACCCATCTCGGCGTCTCCTCGACGCCGCCGGCGCTTCTCGAGGCGGTGACGGCCTTCGGCGGCACCAACCGGCAGCGGCTGTGGAAGGTGGAACTGCCCTATGCGCTGCCGCAGATCATGGCCGGGCTCAACCAGACGATCATGCTGTCGCTGTCGATGGTGGTGATCGCGGCGCTGGTCGGCGCCAACGGGCTTGGCGTGCCGGTGGTGCGGGCGCTGAACTCGGTCAATACCGCGCTCGGCTTCGAGAGCGGCTTCATCATCGTCGTGGTCGCCATCGTGCTTGACCGGATGCTGCGGCTCGGAGGCGACAAATGACGGTCGCGGTCGAGTTCGACAAGGTCAACATCGTCTTCGGCGACACGCCGGAGGCGGCACTGCCGCTCATGGACCAGGGCCAGACCCGTGCCGAGATCCAGAAGGAAACCGGGCAGATTCTCGGCGTGCACGACTGTTCGCTCTCGGTCGAGACCGGCGAGATCCTCGTGCTCATGGGCCTCTCCGGCTCCGGCAAGTCGACGCTCCTGCGCGCGGTCAACGGGCTCAACCCGGTTTGCCGCGGCCAGGTCCGTCTTCATGTCGACGGCTGGAACTGCGAGGTCGTGGGCGCCCCTGCCCCCGACCTGCTGCGGGTGCGGCGCAACTGCGTGGCGATGGTCTTCCAGCAGTTCGGCCTCCTGCCCTGGCGCAGCGTGCGCGAAAACGTCGGGCTCGGGCTCGAACTTGCCGGGCTTGCCCCGGCCGAGCGGCGCAGGAAGGTCGATGCACAGCTCGCGCTCGTCGGTCTTTCGGACTGGGCCGAGCGCAAGGTGGGCGAGCTTTCGGGCGGCATGCAGCAGCGCGTGGGGCTTGCCCGCGCCTTTGCCACCGAGGCGCCGATCCTGCTGATGGACGAGCCATTCTCGGCGCTTGATCCGCTCATCCGCTCGCGCCTGCAGGACGAGCTTCTGGACCTGCAGGCAAAGCTGAAGCGCACCATCATCTTCGTCAGCCACGATCTCGACGAGGCGTTCAAGGTCGGCAACCGGATCGCGCTGATGGAGGGCGGTCGGATCGTCCAATGCGGCACCGCGCGCGAGATCATCGCCAATCCGGTGTCCGACTACGTGGCCGATTTCGTGAACCACATGAACCCGCTGTCGGTGCTGACCGCGCGCGACGCGATCGAGCCCACGCCCAATGTGACGCCGACGGACGGGCAGGCCGATATCGACCTGCCGATCAAGGAGGTGATGGCGCGCCTGAAGGACGAGACGCGGGCGCTGGAGGTGGTCGATCGCGGCCGCGTCGTCGGTCAGGTTTCGCGTCGCACGGTCATCGCTCGGCTTCTCGACCCGCGCGGCTAGAGCTTGGTTGCGACCGGCGGCGGCGTCACCGCCTGACGGCGCAGCTGCGCCTCGCGCCAGGTCATGTAGCTGATCGCCGCGATGATCATGGCGCCGCCTCCGAGGACATAGAAATCCGCCCGCTCGCCGAAGACGAGCGCGCCAAGGAGCGTCGCCCAGACGAGCTGCAGAAAGACCACCGGCTGCGTCACCGTCAAGGGCGCCGCGGCGAAGGCGCGGGTCATGCAGTAGTGCCCGCCGGTCGCGAACAGCGTGACCAGGACGAGGATCGCGACTTGCGCCGGATCGGGCGTCACCCAGACGAGGAGCGCGGGCAGCAGAAGGCCGAGCGCCACCGTGAGCGACATCATCGCCACGACCTCGGTCGCCGAGGCCAGCGCCGAGAGGCGTTTGACGATGAGGTAGGAGAGGCCGAAGAAGATCGCCGCGGCGATCTGGGCCAGATGCCCGGGGCCGAGTTCCCTCAGCCCCGGCCGGAGCACCACGAGCGCCCCGAGGAGCGCCACCGCCACCGCCGTCAGGCGCCGCGCCGCGAGCCTTTCGCCAAGAAGGAGCGCGGCGCCGAGCGTCACCACGATCGGGTTCAGATAGCCGATCGCCGTAACCTCGGCGACGGGAAGCCGCGCCATGGCGTAGAACCAGAGCACGGTCGCGAGCGAGTGAAGCGCGCCGCGAAGCGCGAAGAGCGGCAGCGAACCCTGCGGCAGCCCCCTGCGGAGGAGCCGCAGAAGCGCCGGGGCAAGCAGGATCGAGCCGAAGACGAAGCGCAGGAAGGCCCCCTCGGCCGCCGGCAGGCCGGTGCCGAGCCAGCGCACGGAGCCCGTCACCGCGACGAAGCAGAGCCCGGTCGCGAGCATCCAGAGCACTCCCTCGACGGGGCGATTGCCGGTTTCCACTCTCATGGCCGCGACATGACCGATCCGGCGCGCGGGCGCAAGCTCATCCGAGCGCGAGATGAAGTGCGATCGAGAACATCACCAGCGCGACGCCGAGATCGAGCCAGCGCCAGGCGACCGGACGGGCGAAGAGCGGCGCGAGGAGCCGCGCGCCATAGCCGAGCGCGAAGAAGAAGACGGCCGAGGCGAGCGCCGCGCCGGCGGCGAAGGCCGGCTCGCGCCCCGGAAACTGGGCCGCGACCGAGCCGATGAGCACGACCGTGTCGAGCCAGACATGCGGATTGGCCCAGGTGATGGCGGCGAGCGTCGCAAGGACCGGCGCGAGCGCGCGCGGTGCGCTGCCGCGTGCGGCGGCCAGCGCGCCGGCGCCGGTCATCGCCGCGTGGAGCGCGCGCAGGCCGTAATAGGTCAGGAACGCGACGCCCGCCCAGCGCAGCGCCGGCAGAAGGCCCGGCACCCTTGCCGTGAGCGCGCCGATGCCCAGCACGCCCGCGCCGATGAGCAGCGCGTCGGAGAGCGCGCAGAAGAGGCAGACGGCGAAGACGTGACTGCGCATGAGCCCCTGGCGCAGGACAAAGGCGTTCTGCGCCCCGATCGCGGTGATGAGGCCGAGCGAGAGCTGAAAGCCGGCGAGAAATGCGAAACCCATGGCGCCTCCTGGCGCTTGACTAGCAGCGGGGCGGCCGCAAGACTACTTAATCCTGCTTACTTCGGTTAAGGAACGCTTATGCTCGACTACACCCTTCTCGAAACCCTTTCCGCGGTGATCCGAGGCGGCAGTTTCGAGGCGGCGGCGAGGGCGCTGCACGTCAGCGCCCCCGCCGTCTCGCAGCGCATCCGCGCGCTCGAGGACAGGATGGGCGCGGCGCTGGTGCGGCGCGGTCCGCCGGCCGAGCCGACCGAGGCGGGACGGCGCCTCGTGCGCCATGCCGAGCAGGTGGCGCTTCTCGAACGCGCGCTCGACCGGTCGCTGGCGCCTGTCGCCGGCGAAGACCTCGCCGTGGCCCGGCTCGCGGTCAACGCCGACAGCCTCGCCACCTGGGCGCTGCCGGCGCTCGCCGCCGTGCCGGGGCTGCTTTTCGATGTGGTCATCGACGATCAGGACCATTCGGCCGCGCTCCTGCGGCGGGGCGAGGTTCAGGCGGCGGTGACCGCGCAGGCGGCGCCGGTGGCGGGCTGCGACTGTGTTGCGCTCGGGCGGCTCGGCTATGTCGCGACGGCAAGCCCCGCATTCGCCGCGCGCTGGTTTGCCGACGGGGTCACGGCCGCCGCGCTCGCCGCCGCGCCGGCGCTGGTCTTTTCGCCCCGGGACAGGCTTCAGGCCGACTGGGCGCGGGCGGTGACGGGAACGCGGATCGCGCTCAGGGCCCACCATCTCGCCTCCAGCCACGGTTTTGTCGCCGCTGCACGGCTCGGGCTTGGCTGGGGGATGAACCCGCGGCCGCTCGTGGCCGGGGCGCTGGCGCGGGGTGCTCTGGTCGAACTGCTTCCCGGGCGGGGTCTCGAAACCCCGCTCTACTGGCAGGTCAGCCGGATCTCGGCCGCCGCCCTCGCACCGCTCACGCGGGCGATCCGGCGCGAGGCGCGGGCGCGGCTCCTGCCGCCGGCAGCGGACTAGAGCTGGGCCGCGACCTCTTCGGGCACGTCGAAGTTGGCGGTCACCGACTGCACGTCGTCGTCGTCCTCGAGCGTGTCGATGAGCCGCATGAGCTTCTGCGCCGCCTCGAGATCGACATCGGTGCGGTTTTGCGGCTTCCAGATCAGCTTGACTTCATCGGCCTCTCCGAGCGCGGCCTCGAGCGCCTCGGACACATCCGAGAGCGTTTCCATCGGGCAATAGATCCAGTGGCCCTCGTCATCGCTCTCGACGTCCTCGGCGCCGGCCTCGATTGCGGCCAGCATGACGCTGTCGGCATCGCCGGCCGCGACCGGATAGGTGACCTCGCCCACGCGGTCGAACATGAAGCTCACCGAGCCGGTGGTGCCGAGGTTGCCGCCGAACTTGGTAAAGTAGCTGCGCACGTTGGAGGCGGTGCGGTTGAGGTTGTCGGTCATGCATTCGACGATGATCGCGATGCCGTTCGGGCCGTAGCCCTCATAGCGGATTTCGCTGTAGTCGGCGGCATCGCCGAGCTGCGATTTCTTGATCGCGCGGTCGATCACGTCCTTCGGCATCGACTGCGCGCGCGCGGCCTTGATCGCAAGGCGCAGGCGCGGGTTCTTGTCGGGATCCGGGTCGCCCATCTTGGCCGCCACCGTGATCTCTTTCGAGAGCTTGGAGAACAGCTTGGACCGCGCGGCGTCCTGACGCCCCTTGCGGTGCTGGATGTTGGCCCATTTGGAATGGCCTGCCATGACCCTCTCCGTCGTATTCCGATAACCGCGGTCTCTATATGTCAGCCCTCGCCCGGGCCGCAAGCCCGCGCGCTCAGAGCGGCCACATCAGCGGGATGGCCACGCTCGCGGAGAGCGCGAGCAGGAGGTTCAGGGGAATGCCGACCTTCAGGTAATCCGAGAACCTGTAGCCGCCCGGCCCGAAGACCAGCATGTTGGTCTGGTAGCCGATGGGCGTCGAGAAGGCCGCCGAGGCCGCGAACATGACCGCCACCACGAGCCCGCGCGGATCGAGGCCGAGCGAATGGCCAAGCTCGATCGCGATCGGCGTGAAGATGACGCCGACGGCGTTGTTCGAGATGATCTCGGTCAGCACCATGGCGATGAGGTAGACGGCCAGCACGACGAGCTGCGGCGGCAGCGCCTTCAGCGACGGGCTGATCCAGGCGACGAGAAGCCGCGCGGCGCCGGACTGGTCGAGCGCGGCCCCGACCGCGAGCATCGAGAAGATGAGCGCGAGAAGCCGCCCCTCGATGAAGGAAAACGCCTCCTCCGCGTCGATGCAGCGGGCGAGAAGCACGAAGGCGACGCCGACGACGGCAAGCGACAGGATCGGCGCGACGCCGAGGCCCGAGAGCACGACGATGCCGGCGAGCGCGCCGAAGGCATAGGGGGCCTTGTTGCGACGATAGGCCTTGACCGTCGGCTTCGAGACATCGGCGAGATCCATGTCTGCGGCGAGGCGCTGGATATCCTCGGGCGCGCCTTCGAGCAGGAGCGTGTCGCCGACGACGACCACGAGATCGTCGAGCTGGCGGCCGATGTTCTGGTTGCGGCGGTGCACGGCCAGCGGATAGACGCCATAGCGCCGGCGCAGGCGCAATTCGCCGAGCGAGCGCCCGATCATCCGGCATCCGGGCGAGATCAGCACCTCGACGGTCTCGGTCTGCACCGAGGAGAGCTTGTCGACCAGCCGCAGGTCCTTGTTCTCCTGCATCCCGAGAAGCTCGGCCATCTCGGTGCGCAGCACCACGCGGTCGCCGGCCTGCAGCACCACCGGGTCGAGATCGCGGCGCAGCGAGGCGTCGCCGCGCAGCACGTCGATGACGCGCACGCCGGGGCGCCTGAAGAGATCGATGTCGTGCACGCGCTGGCCGATGAGGTTGGAGTCCTCGGGCAGCGCCACCTCGGTGAAGAACTTCAGCCGGCGCCGGTCGCCGAGAAGGCCGCTCATCGACTGGCGGTCCGGCAGGAGCCGGCGGCCGATGGTGGAGATGTAGAGCATGCCGACAAAGACCTGCAGCGCCCCGAGCGGGGTGATCTCGAAGATCGAGAAGGGTTTCAGCCCCTGCGCCTTGGCGACGCCGTCGACGAGCAGGTTGGTCGAGGTGCCGATGAGCGTGACCGTGCCGCCGAGTATCGCGGCATAGCTGAGCGGAATGAGCAGCTTGGAGGCCGATATGTTCAGCCGCCGCGCGATCGAGACCATCACCGGGATCATGACCACGACCACGGGCGTGTTGTTGAGGAATGCCGAGGCGAGCGCCACGAAGCCGAAGAGGATGACGAGCGTCACGGTCGGTCGATGATCGGCATTGGCCTCGGCCGTCCGGGTCAGCCATTCGAGCACGCCGGTGCGCACCAGGGCGCCCATGATCAGGAACATCGCGGTGATGGTCCAGGGCGCCGGGTTGGTAAGCGACTTCAGCGCCACGTCGTAGGGCAGGAAGCCGAAGACAAGGCAGATCGCGGCGCCGGCGATCGCCACCACCTCGGTCGGATAGGTTTCGCGGACGAAGAGGACGAACATCCCCAGCACAATGACGAGCATCGCGATGGCATGACCATCGGGCGAAAGGGGCAGATGGATCATTGAGGTCCCGCGGTTCGATCGGCGCGATCATACAAGGCCGAGGTGATGCCGCAAGCACCGAGAGGCCGACGCGGACGCGACGGCTGTCGCCCGGCGCCGATCCGCCGCCCGGTGACGTGCTCTGGACAGCCCTGCGCCGGCGGGCTAGCCAAGGGCAAACGGAGGCCGCTCATGGGTATTCTTCTGCGCTGGTTCGGCGCCTTCGCGCTTCTTGCGGCGACGTTCAACCCGACGCCATGGAACTATGTCCACTGGGCGCGGGCGAACTGGTCGAACCAGATGCCGCTTGCGGTCTTCCTCGGCCTGCTGCTGGCCGTCGCCTACTTGGTCTATGTGGTGGCGACCCTGCGGTCGATCGGCGCCTTCGGCGTGGTGCTGATCGCCGCGATCTTCGGGGCCGGTCTCTGGGTGCTGATCGACTGGGGGGTGCTGACGCTCGCCAATCCCTCGCTCAATCTCTGGCTCGGGATCCTCGTCTTGTCGCTCATCCTCGGCGTCGGGCTGTCCTGGTCGATCCTGCGCCAGCGCCTCTCCGGCCAGGCGAGCGTCGACGAGATCGAGGGCTGAGCGGCCGTCGGGGCGCACCCCGGGGCCCGGCAGGACCGAGTGGCAGGACCGAGAGGCAGGACCGAGCGGCGGGGCCGAGCGGGGCCGAGCGCGCCCGCCGGGGCAAAACGCCTTGCACCGGGCGCCCCTTGCGCCTAGATAGGCGCGTCAGCGACCTGGAAGGCCCCGATGGAAAACGTCATCCTCACCGTTCACCTGATCCTCGCGCTTCTTCTGATCGGCGTGGTGCTGTTGCAGCGGTCCGAGGGCGGCGGGCTTCTTTCGACCGGCGGCGCAATGTCCGCGCGCGGCGCGGCCAATGCGCTGACCAGGCTCACCTGGGCCTTCGCGGCGGCCTTCATCGCCACGTCGATCACGCTGACGCTGCTTGCGGCGCACAAGAGCGGCGGCGGTTCGGTGCTCGACAGCGCCGTGCCGGCGCCCGCGACCGAAGCGCCGGCACCCGAGGCCCCGGTGGCGCCCGCGGGCGATCTCCTGCCGCCCGGCCCGGCCGATGCGCCGGCCGCGCCGCCGCCCGCGAACTGACCCCGGGCGAAGGACTCGCCACAACGAATTGAGTTTCCGGTCGGAAATGACCACAAGACCTTGCGGTCCGGTTGCGGGGGGATCGCGAATCTGTTAGACGTTGACTCCCGTGATACCGTGCCCGCCAAGGGCTCGGCTCAGCTCAGGATTTGAGGCAGGCACGGGAGTTTCAGCCATGGCGCGGTACGTCTTCATCACCGGCGGGGTGGTCTCTTCGCTTGGCAAGGGGCTGGCTTCGGCGGCGCTCGGCGCGCTTCTGCAGGCGCGCGGCTTCTCGGTCCGGTTGCGCAAGCTCGACCCCTATCTGAACGTCGATCCGGGCACGATGTCGCCCTTCGAACACGGCGAGGTCTTCGTCACCGACGACGGCGCCGAAACCGATCTCGACCTTGGCCATTACGAACGTTTCACGGGCGTGCACGCGCGCAAGACAGACAGCATCTCCTCGGGCCGGATCTATTCCAACGTGCTCGAGAAGGAACGCCGCGGCGACTACCTCGGCAAGACGATCCAGGTCATTCCCCATGTCACGAACGAGATCAAGGACTGGATCGGGGTCGGCGATGACGAAGTCGATTTCATGCTCTGCGAGATCGGCGGCACGGTCGGCGATATCGAGGGCCTGCCCTTCTTCGAGGCGATCCGCCAGTTCGCGCAGGACCGCAAGCGCGGCCAGTGCATCTTCATGCATCTGACGCTCCTGCCCTATCTCGCCGCCTCGGGAGAGCTGAAGACCAAGCCGACCCAGCATTCGGTGAAGGAACTGCGCTCGATCGGCCTGCAGCCCGACGTGCTTGTCTGCCGTTCCGAACATCCGATCCCCGAGAAGGAACGCGCCAAGATCGCACTTTTCTGCAACGTCCGGCCCGACAGCGTGATCCCCGCCTATGATCTCGGTTCGATCTACGAGGCGCCCTTGGCCTATCACCGCGTGGGGCTCGATCAGGCGGTGCTCGATGCCTTCGGGATCAGCCCGGCGCCGAAGCCCAACCTCGACCGCTGGGAAGACGTGATGGACCGCCTGACCCACGCCGAGGGCGAGGTCCGCGTTGCCATCGTCGGCAAGTACACGCAGCTTGAAGACGCCTACAAGTCCATCGCCGAGGCGCTGACCCATGGCGGCATGGCCAACCGCGTGAAGGTCAAGGCCGAATGGATCGACGCCGAGATCTTCGAACGCGAGGATCCCGCCCCCTATCTCCAGCGCTTCCACGCCATCCTTGTCCCCGGCGGCTTCGGCGAGCGCGGCACGGAGGGCAAGATCAAGGCCGCCCAGTTCGCGCGGGAAAAGCAGATCCCCTATCTCGGCATCTGTCTCGGCATGCAGATGGCGGTGATCGAGGCGGCGCGCAACGTCGCCGGCCTCGTCAAGGCCGGGTCCGAGGAATTCGACCACGAGAAGGGCGCGAAACGGTTCGAGCCGGTCGTCTATCACCTGAAGGAATGGGTGCAGGGCAACCACATGATCAGCCGCAAGGCGGATGACGACAAGGGCGGGACGATGCGGCTCGGCGCCTATACCGCGCATCTGAAACCGGGCTCGCGGGTTGCCGAGGTCTATGGCGCCGCCGAGATCGAGGAGCGCCACCGCCACCGCTACGAGGTCGACATCAAGTATCGCGACAGGCTGGAAACCTGCGGGCTCATCTTCTCCGGCATGTCGCCCGACGGACGGCTTCCCGAAATCGTCGAATGGAAGGACCACCCCTGGTTCATCGGCGTCCAGTTCCACCCTGAACTGAAATCCAAACCCTTCGCTCCGCATCCTCTCTTCGCCGATTTCGTGAGGGCAGCCAAGGAGGTGGAGCGGCTGGTGTGAGAGGGCGCCACGGGACGCCACCCGAGGCGGTCTCGAAAGGTGCCCGAGCGCGGCCGCAGGTTTCCGGCGATGCAAGGAAGATGGTACCGCCTCCCCGGCTCGAACGGGGGACCCCCAGATCCACAATCTGGTGCTCTAACCAACTGAGCTAAGGCGGCACGTGAGGGGCATTTAGCCCCCCGTCCCCATGATTGCAAGGGCCAGATTGGCGCCTGCGGGCTCGGGGATCGCGCTCCCGGGTCTGGTCGACGAGCCGCCGGCCGAACGCCTCGGCGGGGTTCTTGGAAATCATGCGGAACCGGCGCGGGCATAGAGCGCGCGGGCCGCGCGGTGGCGCTCGTGCGTCCAGAGCGCGATGCGGCGGTAGCCGGCCGCGCGGGCTTCGAAGCCGGCATCAGGGCCCTCTTCGGCGGCATGGGGCGCAGCAAGGCGCGAGATGGCCCGGCCGACGTCGCCGGCGGTCGCCCGGGCCGGCGCGCCGCATGCGCCCGCTGCCGAGATGGGACTGCGCGAGCAGGCCCGCTTCGCGCAGGCGGAACCGGTTGAGGGCGCCAGGCCGGTCGACCTCGTCCAGGTCCCCCTTCCCCTCCGTTTTCCGCGGCTTTCCCCGGGAGGTTCCGACAAATAACCTGACATCGTCTCGCATCATCCCGTCTTGCCCGCGCCGGCGCCGGGCGTTAGCCACGGGGAAAGTCCGGTGGCGGAAAGGATCGGGAATGGGCATCGACAGGGAAAGCGACATCGCGGCCAACTTGCAGATCGGGCCGACCTCGCTCGGCATGGTGCGGATCTATGTCGAGGCCGAGGGCGTCGAGCTGCCGCTCGACTTCGATCCGGACGAGGCCGAGGAGATCGCCGAGGAGCTGCGCGCCGCGGCGGAGGCCGCGCGGGGCATGGGCGGAAGCGCTAAGGGGAAATCCCCGAAACGGTGACACCCGGATCGCGGAAGCCCTGCAGGCGCAGCGCCGCGTGACGGGCGAATTTCTGCATCATCACCTTGCGGCGCGCACCGGCAAGCGGCGTGACCGGCCCCATCCGCACGATCTCGGCGTCATAGGCATCGGCGAGGATGAGCCCGGTCTCGGCCGGCAGCAGCCCGACCGGAAAGTCGGCATCCACGGCCCAGAAGAAACGGTCGGACCATTCGAGGTAGCCCTGCCACTTGCGGTCCGAGGTGAAATCGGCGCGGCCGGACTTGCATTCGACGATCCAGACCTCGCCCTTCGGGCCAAGTGCCATCACGTCGACGCGCAGGCCGGGCGCGGGCACAAGCTCCTCCACCGTGACGAAGCCGTGGTGGAGAAGATGACGGCAGACGCCGCGGGCGAGAAGCTGGCCGGGCAGGAGCGTGTCTTGCATGGCGGGACTATGAACAGAAAGGGAACATCTGTCCAGCCCCGCCCGGCCGCCTGCGCGGGCGGCGGCGCGCGCCACGGCGCCGGACGGATGCCCGAGTGAAGAACACGCGGCCCATGCCTTTCATG
>JACKKB010000014.1 GCA_020637635.1 Albidovulum sp. | reverse complement strand
CTGAAATCGGCGGCCTTGAGGCTCGCGCCGCCGACAAGCGCGCCGTCGACATTCGCGATGGCGAAGATCGACCCGGCATTGTCGGGCTTGACCGAGCCGCCGTAGAGAAGCCGCATGGCCGCGCCCTCCGCCCCGAACCGATCGCGCAGGCGGGCCCGCAGGAAATCGTGCACCTCGGCAATCTGCTCGAGCGTCGGCGTGCGGCCGGTGCCGATCGCCCAGACCGGTTCGTAGGCGATGACCGTGTCGGCCGCCGTCGCACCGTCGGGGAGCGAACCCAGAAGCTGGGTGCCGATCACCGCGAGCGTCCTGCCCGCATCGCGCTCGGCCTCGGTCTCGCCGACGCAGAGGATGCGGACGAGCCCCGCGGCACCGGCGGTCGCGGCCTTGGCGCGCACCAGCGCATCGCTCTCGCCATGGTCGGCGCGGCGTTCGGAATGGCCGAGGATCACGTGGCTCGCCCCGGCATCGGCCAGCATGGCGGCGGAGATGTCGCCGGTATGGGCGCCCGCGGCCTTTTCGTGGCAATCCTGCCCGCCGATCATCACACCCTTGGCGCCCATTGCGGCCGCCGCGGCGACAAGCGTCGCGGGCGGGCATATCAGCACCTCGCAGGCGGCGGTTCCGGCGCTGCCGGCGAGGGCCGCGATCTCGTCGAGGCTGGCGGCGAGCCCGTTCATCTTCCAGTTGCCGGCGGCGAGTTTTCTTGGCATCGGAACCTCCTCAGAGCGCGGCCAGCGCCGCACGGGCCAGATCGCAGGCGAGGCCCGGATCGTCAAGGGCGGCGTCGGGAAGCCGCCAGTAGGGCATCGCGGTTTCCCCGCTCCCGTGGCGGGCATAGGTCCAGCGCTGCCAGCCCTCGGCGCTCGCGCGCTCGGCAAAGGCGCCGGCGCCCTTCAGCCAGAGCGAGCCGTCGGACTGCAGGATGGCAAAGATCGTGCCGTCGCGATAAAGGCAGAGCCCGCCCATCATCTTGCGGCTGGTCAGGGGGCCGAGCCCGTCGAGAAGCTCCCGCGCGAAGGCGATGTCGGCCGCCGATACGCTCATGCCCGCTCGCTCATGCCCGCTCGCTCATGCCGGGGCGCTCATGCCCGCACCCTCATGCCGGGGCGCCACCGGGCATGTCCTTGAACTTGATCGATTCCCCGCAGCCGCAGGCCTCGGCGACGTTGGGGTTCTTGAAGCGGAAGCCGCTTTCTAGGAGCCCCGTCTCGTAGTCGATCTCGGTGCCGAAGAGGAACATCTGCGCCATCGGCGCGATCATCACGCGCGCGCCGTCCTGTTCCACGACCTCGTCCATCGGCGCGGCCTCGGAGGCGAATTCCATGGTGTATTCCATCCCCGCGCAGCCGCCCTTCTTGACGCCGAGCTTCAGCCCGAAGGCATTGTCGCGCGCCATCAGCCGCGCGATCTGAGCGACCGCGCGCGGGGTAAGCGTTACCGGGGCCTTGCCGGGAATGCCGAACATCGTGGTCTCCCTTTCCTGACGCTTAATCTAAGGATCTCCCGGCGGGAATCCAAGCGCCGCGATGAGCGCGCGGGTGGCGTAGGCCGCGACGAGCGCCCAGCCGAAGGAGGCGAGCGTGCCGATGATCACGTATTCGCCGGCGCTCTGGTCCTTCGATGTGGTCTCGAAACGCAGCACCGACTTGGCCGCGACGAGGAAGCCGATGCCGGCGGGCTGGCCGACCATGACGAGAACGAAGATGAGCCCGCGTTCGAGAATGCCGATGAGCTTGCCGCCGTTGGCGAGCCCCTTGGGCAGGTCGCCCCCGGCCCAGGGCGCCATCAGAAACCCGACGGCAAACCCGCCGGCGCGGGTGGCGATCAGGAGCCCGGCCGCGAGCGCCATCGCCGCCGGAAGGGCGGCCAGAAGCGGACCCTCGCCCGCGAGCCGGGCCCAGAGCCCGCCGGCCCAGAGATCGGGGCGCCAGACCGCAAGCGCTGCAAGCGCGGCGAGATGCGCGCCCTGATCGGCGAGGAAGGCCCCAAGGCTGCGCGCCGGCGCGAACCGCGCCTTCAGCCAGTCGGTGCCGATGTGCAGCAGCGCGAGCGCCGGCACCTCCCAGGCATCGACGCGCCCGAGCGCGGCCTCGGCCATGGCCAGCACGATGGCGCCATGCATGAGAAGCACCGGCAGCCGGCGCTTGTTCTCGGCCGTGAACCGCGTCTGCAGGACGAAATCGGCGAACACATGCGCGAAGAGAAGGGCGGCGAGTGTCTGGATCATTCCCCGCCCTCCGCCGCAGCGGCCCCGAGCCGCTCCGCGAGCTCGCTTTCCCAGGTCGCGAGCGCCTGGCGAAGCGCCGGCGCTCCGGCGCCCTTCAGGCGGTAGCTGACCGCCTGCGTCGAAATGCCCAGGCGGGCGGCCAGCCGTGCCAGCGTCGGGTTGTCGGGGGGAAGCGCCAGCGCGACCGCCTCGGCCTGCTCGGGCGTCCAGCGCCGGATCCGCTCCTCGATGAGTACCAGGATGATCGCGTCGTGTTCGCCGAAGGCCGGCCCCGAAAGCGCCAGCGTATGGCCGCGCAGCTTGTCCAGGGCCTGCCCCGAAAGCTCGAAGGCCTCGCCGCTGGCGGCGGCCAGTGTCCGGTCGCGAACAGGGTTGGCGGCCCCGAGCCCGATCGAGATGCGGGTTGACGGGAGGTCCTTGGCGGCGCGCAGGCCTGCGATGATGAAGAGCGCCGCCCTGAGGCAGAGCCACGGCGCTTCGGTGATGAGGATCTGCCAGCCGTCCCCGCGGTGACGGGTGAACAAGACATCGGCGCCCCCCTGCCATGCAGAGATCTCTCCGGCGGCGCGGCGCAAGGTGTCCATCGCGCGCTCGACCTGCTCGGGCCCGGCGGCGCCGGAGCCTATCAGATCGCCGGTCAGGACCGAACTTGCGGGCATCTGGCAAGCCTTCTTGCTTGATTTCAATAAATCAAGCCATATAACTTGAATGATACAAAATCAAGCCAAAAAGCTTGATTACATGAAGCCGAGCTCCAGCCGGGCCTCGTCGGACATCATCTCCATGCCCCATTGCGGTTCGAAGGTCATCTCGACATCGACCTGCTTGACGCCGGGCAGCGGCTCGATCGCGTCGGCGACCCATCCCGGCATCTCGCCGGCGACCGGACAGCCGGGGGCGGTGAGCGACATGATGATGTTGACGTCGTTCTCGGGCGAGATATCGATCGTGTAGATGAGCCCGAGATCATAGATGTTGACCGGGATCTCCGGGTCGAAGACGGTCCGGCAGGCCTCCACGACACTGTCGTAGAGGGGATGGTCGGTGGTCGAGGGCTTGATCAGGGGCGTGCCCTCGATCGGATCCTTGGCTGCGGCGGTCATTGCGGGTCCCGTGAGTTCTTGAGCGATTATATAGGATTTTGTCGCACGCCCGTAAACCCCGTGCTGCCGGGCTTCTCTTCGCCGCGCGAAAGGGCTATGTCGCGCGGCCATGACCCGGACCTTCTCCTTTACCCGCCACGCCAGCGACGGCGCCGCCCGCGCCGGCACGATCGTCACGCCCCGTGGCGCGATCCGCACGCCGGCCTTCATGCCGGTCGGCACGGCCGCGACGGTCAAGGCGATGCGGCCCGAAAGCGTGGCCGAGACCGGCGCCGACATCCTGCTCGGAAACACCTACCACCTGATGCTGCGCCCCACCGCCGAACGCATTGCCCGGCTCGGCGGGCTGCACCGCTTCATGAACTGGGACCGGCCGATCCTGACCGACTCGGGCGGCTTCCAGGTGATGAGTCTCGCGAGCCTGC
The DNA here is from genome assembly GCA_020637635.1 of Albidovulum sp. Classification (GTDB taxonomy): domain Bacteria; phylum Pseudomonadota; class Alphaproteobacteria; order Rhodobacterales; family Rhodobacteraceae; genus Albidovulum. The sequence continues at coordinate 20,859 of JACKKB010000014.1, read as the reverse complement.
GCAAGCTCACCGAAGAGGGCGTGCGCTTTGCCTCGCATATCGACGGCTCGCGCCACATGCTCAGCCCCGAACGCAGCATGGAGATCCAGCGGCTGCTCGGCTCCGACATCGTCATGGCTTTCGACGAATGCCCGGCGCTGCCGGCGACCGACGCCGAGGTGGCGCGCGCGATGCGGCTCTCGATGCGCTGGGCCGAGCGGTCGCGCGAAGCTTTCGGCGAAAGGCCGGGGCACGCGCTCTTCGGCATCCAGCAGGGCGGGGTGACGCGCGAACTGCGCGCGGAAAGCGCGGAGGCCCTGAAGGCCATCGGCTTCGACGGCTACGCGATCGGAGGGCTCGCCGTGGGCGAGGGGCAGGCGGCGATGTTCGGCGTGCTCGACTATGCCCCGCAGATGCTGCCCGAGGACCGGCCGCGCTATCTCATGGGGGTCGGCAAGCCCGACGACATCGTCGGCGCGGTGAGCCGTGGCGTCGACATGATGGACTGCGTGCTGCCGTCGCGCTCGGGCCGCACCGGACAGGCCTGGACGCGACGCGGTCAGGTGAACATCAAGAACGCCCGCCACATGGACGACCCGCGGCCGCTCGACGAGGCCTGCGCCTGCCCGGCCTGCCGCAGCTTTTCGCGCGCCTATCTGCACCACCTGTTCCGGGCTGGCGAGATCCTGTCGTCGATGCTGCTCACCTGGCACAACCTGCACTACTATCAGGAACTGATGCAGGGCCTGCGCGACGCCATCGAGGCGGGCCGGCTCGACGCCCATGTCGCGGCCTTCCACGCCGCCCGCGCCGAAGGCGATATCGAGCCGCTCTAGGGGTCGGCGGCTGCGCGGGGGGCGGGCTTCAGCGGCGCCGGTCGCGGCGCGAGGACATCGGCTGGAACGCGACGCCGACATGGGCCTCGCAATAGGGCTTGCCCGGCTGGGTGGACAGACCGCAGAACCAGAAGTCGTCGGTTGCCGGATCGCCGATCGGCCACTTGCAGGTCCGCTCGGTCAGTTCCATGAGCGTGAGGCGGCGGGCCTTCTTCTCCACCTCGCGGACCGAGGCGAGCGCCTCGGGGCTGATCTCGCCGGCCGAGGGCTGCGGCGGCAGCGGCTGGCCGGCGGGGATGATCGGCTTGCGTCCGGGGCTCGCGGCGGCCGGTTGCGGCTGCGCCTCGGCGCGCGGCTGCGGCCGCGGCTCGGGCTTGCCCGGCTGCGCCTTCCGGGCCGCCGGACGCGCCTCGGGCTTCGGTGCCGGTTCGGCCGCCTTGGCCGGACGTGCGGGTTCCGGCGCGCCGCCGGTGCGGTTCGAGAGCCCGAGGCGATGCACCTTGCCGATCACCGCGTTGCGCGTGACGCCGCCGAGCTCCTTGGCGATCTGGCTGGCCGATTGGCCCTCGGTCCACATCTTCTTCAAGAGTTCGACGCGCTCGTCGGTCCAGGACATGATCGTTCCTCGGGTCGGGGGCCGGTCCGGGGCCCCGGAAAGTCGGTGGTCCGTTTCCGGACGGGACGGGTTGAAATACAAGCAAGCACCCCCCTTTGGCAAGTCGCGCCGGCGCGACCGGTCCGCCGCCGCGGCCCTGGCCCCGCCCGGCCGGCGCAACATGCCGATGGACAGGCGCCGGATTTGCCGCTATGCGCTGCCTCATGACGCACCGGACCTGCCCTTTCGCCCGTCCCCGACGCCGCCGCATCCGCGCCTGACGTCCGTCACCCCCTGGCTTCGCGGCCACCCCCCCCCCCTCCGTCATCGTTGACACCGGCCAGCCCTTGAGGCACCCCTTGGCCTTCCCATTCGGAGTTCCGCAATGATCCCGACCGTTCTGCCGACCTACAACCGTGCGCCTCTCGCCTTCGTGAAGGGCGAGGGCAGCTGGCTCATCGCCGAGGATGGCGAACGATACCTCGATCTGGCGGCCGGCATCGCCGTGAACGTCCTCGGCCATGCCCATCCGGCGCTGGTCGGGGCGCTGAACGAACAGGCCGGGCGGCTCTGGCACGTCTCGAACCTCTACCGGATTCCGGAACAGGAACGGCTGGCCGATCGTCTGACCGCAGAGACCTTTGCCGATACCGTCTTCTTCACCAACTCGGGAACCGAGGCAGCCGAACTCGCGCTGAAGATGGCGCGCCGGTACTGGTACGACAGCGGCACCCCGCGCCCCGGCTTCGTCGCCTTCGAGGGCGCCTTCCACGGCCGCTCCACCGGCGCCATCGCCGCGGCCGGATCGGAGAAGATGACCAAGGGCTTCGGGCCGCTGATGTCCGGTTTCGTCCAGGTGCCGTGGGGCGATCTCGACGCGCTCGAGGCCGCGGTTTCGGACCAGACCGCGGCGGTGATCGTCGAGCCGGTGCAGGGAGAGGGCGGCATCCGCCCGATCCCGGACGACGATTTGCGCCGCATCCGCGCCGCCTGCGACCGCGTCGGCGCGCTTCTGATCTTCGACGAGGTGCAGTGCGGCATGGGTCGTACCGGGCGGCTCTTCGCGCATGAATGGTCCGGCGTCACACCCGATATCATGATGGTCGCCAAGGGCATCGGCGGCGGCTTCCCGCTTGGCGCCGTGCTCGCGACCGAAAAGGCCGCCGCGGGCATGACCGTCGGCACCCATGGCTCGACCTACGGCGGCAACCCGCTGGCCTGCGCGGTCGGCACGAAGGTCATGGAGATCGTCGCGGATCCGGCCTTCCTTGCCGAGGTGACGCGCAAGGCGGCACTCTTCCGGCAGAAGCTCGAAGGGCTCGTCGCCGCCCATCCGGCGGTCTTTTCGGGCGTGCGCGGCGAGGGGCTGATGCTCGGCCTCGTCTGCAAGGTGCCGCCCGCCGAGGTCGTCTCGGCCGGATATGCGCAGCATCTGCTGATGGTTCCTGCCGCCAACGAGGCGGTGCGATTGCTGCCCGCGCTGACCATTTCCGATGCCGAGATCGCCGAGGCGGTGGTGCGGCTCGATGCCGTGGCGACCGCGATCGAAGGCGCCGCTTCCGACTGACACCGGGGCCGGCACGGGCGGGAGCCCGCCGGCGAAAGGACGACCGATGAAACACTTTCTCGATATCCACAAGACCACCCGGGGCGAGCTTCGGGCCATGATCGACCAGGCGCGGCGGATGAAGGATGCGCGCGACGGCCGCCCGAAGGGCATGGCCGATGACGAGACGCCGCTTGCCGGCCGCATGGTGGCGCTCATCTTCGAGAAGCCCTCGACCCGGACCCGCGTCTCCTTCGACGTCGGCATCCGCCAGATGGGCGGCCAGACGATGGTGCTCTCGGGCAAGGAGATGCAGCTCGGCCATGGCGAGAGCATCGCCGATACCGCGCGGGTTCTGTCGCGCTATGTCGACCTGATCATGCTGCGCACCTTCGAGGAGGCGACGCTTCTGGAGATGGCCGAACACGCGACGGTGCCCGTTGTCAACGGCCTGACCGATGCCTCGCATCCCTGCCAGATCATGGCCGATATCGTCACCTATGAGGAACATCGCGGTGCCATCGCCGGGCGCCGCTTCGTCTGGTCGGGCGACGGCAACAACGTCTGTTCGAGCTGGCTGCACGCCGCCGGCCAGTTCGGCTTCGATCTGACCTTCACCGGTCCCGAAACGCTCGATCCCGACCCCGGGGCGGTTGCCTTCGCGCGCTCCAGGGGGTCGAACGTGACGATCGAACGCGATCCGGTGAGGGCTGCGGACGGCGCCGATGCGATCGTGACCGACACCTGGGTCTCCATGCACGATCCCGAAAGCGCGCGCGAGCGCCGGCACAACCAGCTCCGCCCCTATCAGGTCGATGCCCGCATGATGGCCGCCGGCAAGCCCGACGCGCTTTTCATGCATTGCCTGCCCGCACATCGCAACGAAGAGGCGACGAGCGAGGTCATGGACGGGCCGCAGTCGGTGATCTTCGACGAGAGCGAGAACCGCCTGCACGCGCAAAAGGCCATCGTGCGCTGGTGTCTGGGCGTCTGAGGACGGGTTCCTGACGCCAGGCGCCCGCGCGCGGCGGCCCGCGAAGGTTCAGGGGCGGTTCCGGGGCGTTTCCGGGGGCCGCGTTTCCGGGGGCCGGTTTGGCCTCAGTGTCCGCCCGGCCGGCTCAGCGCGTAGATTTCCGCCGGCTTCAGCGTGAGTTCGAGCCCGATGTTGGCGCAGACCGCCAGCACCAGGAGCGCCAGCATGATGCGCAGCTGCTCGGGCTTCAGCCGGAGCCCGATCTGGGCGCCGATCTGGGCACCGATGACCCCGCCCACGAGCAGCATCACGGCAAGCACGATATCGACCGAGAAGTTCGTCGTCGCATGCATCATGACGGTCGCCGCCGAGACGAAGATGATCTGGAAAAGCGACGTTCCGACAACGACTTTCGTCGGCATGTTGAGAATGTAGATCATCGCCGGCACCATGATGAAACCGCCGCCGACGCCCATGATCGCGGCGAGGAAACCGACCAGCGCGCCGACGACGAGGGGCGGGATCGCCGAGATGTAGAGCCCCGAGGCGCGAAACCGCATCTTGAAGGGCAGCGCATGGACCCAGCCGTGCTTGGTGCGCTGCGGCGGGGCGCCGCCGTCGCGCCGCGCGCGCAGGATCGCGCGCAGGCTTTCGGTGAACATCATCAGCCCGACGCCGCCGAGGACGAAGATGTAGAAGAGCTGGATCAAGAGATCGACCTGACCGAGCGACTTCAGGTGGTTGAAGACGATCATCCCGAGCCCTGAGCCGGCGATGCCCCCGATCAGGAGGATCCAGCCCATCCGGAAGTCGACCGTCCGTCGCCGGATATGGGTGAGAATCGCCGAGACCGAAGAGGCGACGACCTGATTGGCAGAGGTGGCAACCGCGACGGCGGGCGGAATGCCGATGAAGAAGAGAAGCGGGGTGATGAGAAATCCGCCGCCCACTCCGAACATGCCCGAAAGCAGCCCGACCCCGGCCCCGATCAGAAGGACGAGGTATAGGTTCACCGAGACTTCGGCGATGGGCAGGTAGATGCTCATCCCTTCAAGTAGACCCTTTGCAGGGGGCCGGCAAGAGCCCGGCCGGGCTCAGCGCCGCGGCTTGGCGCGCAGCGTCGGCTCGGCCGCGGTCGGGTCCTCGGGCCAGGGGTGCTTGGGGTATTGCCCGCGCATGTCCTTGCGCACATCGGCATAGGAACTGGCCCAGAACCCGGGCAGGTCGAGCGTCGTCTGCACCGGTCGCCCGGCGGGCGACAGAAGCGTGACGCGAAGCGGCAGCCGCCTCGGGCCGACGGTCGGGTGTTCGCGCACGCCGAAAAGCTCCTGCAGCCTGACCGCGACGGAGGGATGGTCGCCGCCGTAGTCGATCGGCACCCGGCGTCCGAGCGGGGTCTCGAAGGCGGCGGGCGCGAGCCGGTCGACCAGGGCCATGCCCTCCCAGCCGATAAGCGCCCTCAGCGGTTCGACGAGGTCGAGCGCAGCAAGATCGGCCGCGCTCCGCCGCCCCGCCAGATGCGGCAGGAGCCAGCCCGGATCGGCCAGCAGGGCGGAATCGGAGAGGTCGGGCAGGTCGGCCCCCTCGGCGCGGAGCAGACCGGCGCGGTCCCGCAGCCGGGCCGCGGCCGGGGTCCAGGGCAGCCCGTTCTGGCGCAGTCCGTCGACGGCCGCGCGCGCCAGCACCTCGGCCGGCGCCTCGGGCCAGGGCCGCTCGTCGAGCACCAGGGCGCCGAAGCGTTCCTGCCGGCGCGCGACGACCCGCGCCTCGCGGCGCGACCAGAGCGCGATCTCGTGCCAGCCGATGCGGGACCCGTAGAGCCGACGCAGGGAGGCCTCGTCGAGGGCAAGCCCCTGACGCAGCCGCGCCTCGCGCGGGTCGCCGTCGAGATCGGTCGCGACCAGCAGCCGGTTCTGGCCGAGCGCCGCGCCATCGGCCACGACCGCGCCCTTGCCGCCGGCCAGCACATAGCGCGGCGCGTCACCGGGCCGGCGCAGGCCGATGCGGTCGGGATAGGCGAGCGCCGCCATCTCGGCCGGCCCGTAGCGCGCGCCCGGTCGCTCCACCAGCCGTTCGAGCCGCCGCGCCTCGGTCCGGATCCGCTCCAGCGCCGCGCGATCGGCACCGTCGGCCGCGCCCCCGGCGATGGCCGCGAGCCTGAGACCGAGATCGGGGCCGGCGCCGCGCAGGGGATCGCGATCCTCCAGCAGTGCCGCAAGCGGCGCGGCATCGGGGCCCGCGAGGCTCAGCATGTGGCCGATGCGGGGATGCACGGGTAGCCGCGCGAGCGTCCTTCCATGGGCGGTGATCCGTCCGGCGGCGTCGAGCGCACCGAGATCGGCCAGAAGCGCCCGCGCCTCGGCCAGCGCGGCGGCGGGCGGCGGGGTCAGAAAGGCCAGATCGCCCCCCTCCGAGCCCCAGAGCGCCAGGTCGAGCGCGAGCCCGGCAAGATCGGAAACCGCGATCTCGGGCGGCGCGAAGGCGGCAAGCGCGCCCTCTTCGCCTTTGCTCCAGAGCCGGTAGCAGAGCCCAGGCGCAACCCGGCCGGCGCGCCCGCGGCGCTGTTCGGCCTCGGCCCGCGTGACCCGTTCGGTCACCAGCCGCGCCATGCCCGAGGCGGGATCGAACCGCGCCCGCCGAGCGAGCCCGGCATCGACGACGACGCGGATATCCTCGATGGTGAGCGAGGTCTCGGCGATGGCGGTCGCAAGCACGATCTTGCGCCCCGTGGCCGCGGGCCGGATCGCCGCGCGCTGGGCGGCGAAGTCCATCGCCCCGAAGAGCGGGTGCAGGCTGCACGCCGCGGGCAGGCGCGGCCGCAGGAGCGCCTCGGTCCGGCGGATCTCGCCTTCGCCGGGCAGGAAGACCAGAACCCCGCCCGTGCTTTCGGCGATCGCCTCGAGGACCAGATCGGCCGTCGCCGCCTCGATCCGCGCCGCGCGCCCGAGCGGGCGCGCCAGCCAGCGGATCTCGACCGGAAAGGCGCGCCCCTCGGAAGTCACGACGGGGGCCGCCTCCAGCATCCGGGCCGCCGGCGCGGCGTCGAGCGTCGCCGACATCACCAGGAGGAGCAGATCGGGGCGCAGGGCCTGACGCACCTCCCATGCCAGCGCGAGGCCGAGATCGGCATTCAGCGAGCGTTCGTGAAACTCGTCGAAGATGAGCGCGCCGATGCCGGAAAGCTCCGGATCGGCCTGCAGCATGCGCGTGAGGATCCCCTCGGTCACGACCTCGATCCGGGTGGCGGAAGAGACCCGGGCCTCGCCGCGGATCCGGTAGCCGACCGTGGCGCCGACCTCTTCGCCAAGCGTTTCGGCCATCCGCTCGGCAGCGGCCCGCGCGGCCAGCCGGCGCGGCTCCAGCATCACGATGCGGCCGGGCGCGAGATCCGCCTCGAGCAGCGCCAGCGGCACCCGGGTGGTCTTGCCGGCGCCGGGCGGCGCCTGCAGGACGGCGCGGCCCGCGGCCCTGAGCGCCCCGACAAGCTCCGGCAGCGCGGCATCGATCGGAAGGGGCGCGGGGCGGAGCATCGGCAGGGAACGGGCACATTTGGCAGGGGCCGGGATGAGACACGGATTTCGCTCCGATGGCCAGCCGGTATTTCACCCGCGGGCGCAGGGACACGCCGTTTCCGACATCGCTGTCGCGGCCGGCCAAGACAGCGGCGCAGCACCGGCGCATCGCCGGGCGTCATCCGAGCGGACCCGTCATGCTGCAGCACCACACCATCCCCGAGGCCTTTTCGCAGAGCGACTGCGACCGCATCGTCGCGCTTGCCGAGGAGGGCGCGCTCGAAGATGCCGGGCTCGTGCGCAACACCTCGGATCACGGCATCCGCCGCGCCGATCTTGCCTGGCTCGACGACCGTCCGGGGGCCGGCTGGGTGATGGAGCAGATCATCGCGCTCGTCGCCCGCGCCAACCGCGAGACCTTCGACTTCGCGCTGACCGAGTTTGCCGAGAGCGCCCAGGTCGCGCGCTACGGCGCCGAGCGCGAAGGCCATTTCGACTGGCATTCCGACATCGGGGCAGGGGCGGTCGCGAGCCGGCGCAAGCTGACCATGGTGGTCCAGCTCTCCGATCCTGCCGACTATGCCGGCGGCGCGCTCGAGATCATGCCCGATGCGCGCATCGTCACCGCCGCGCCCGCGCGGGGCACGGCGACGCTCTTCCCGAGCTTCGTGCTTCACCGCGTGACCCCGGTGACACGGGGGCAACGCTGGTCGATGACCATCTGGGCGCATGGGCCCGCGTTCCGCTGACGGGCGCCGGAGCGGCCCACGGCCGCCCTCGGCATCGGTTTCGGTTCTTTCTGTTGAGTTTTCTGCTGTGCGGCTTAATCATGCTGCATGCGAATAATACGCGGGAGATGGGCCAATGGCCGATGACGCCAAACCACTGCTGATCAAGCGCTACGCCAGCAGGCGGCTCTACAACACCGAAACGAGCGACTATGTGACGCTCGAGGATATCGCCGCCTTCATCCGCGAGGGGCGCGAGGTGCAGATCGTGGATCTGAAATCGGGAGACGACCTGACGCGGCAGTATCTTCTGCAGATCATCGCGGAGCACGAGAGCCGCGGCGAAAGCGTGCTGCCGGTCGATGTGCTGACCGATCTGGTGCGCAGCTACACGACTCAGGCCCAATCGGTGGTGCCGCAGTTCCTCGCCGCCTCTTTCGAGATGCTGCGCGAGGGCCAGTCGAAGCTGATGGAGAACCTGACGACCTTCCCCAACCCGATGGCCTCGATGCCCGGCTTCGAGGCGCTGCAGCGCCAGCAGCAGGCCTTCCTGCGGTCGATGATGGGCGGCTTCGGGTCCGGCGGCAAGGCGCCGCGCCCGGAGGATGACGAGGCCGCCGCCAAGGCCAGGGGGGCGCGGGACGGCGACGAGATCGCCGCGATCCGCAAGCAGCTTTCGGACCTGCAGGACAAGCTCTCGAAGCTCTGAACGGTGCCGGCGGCGGTGTCGGCCGGGCTCAGCGCCGTGCCTTGACCTCGGCGGCGGCAGCGATGATCGCGTCGGCGATGAAATCGAGATCGGGCCGCGTCAGCCGCGCTGGCAGCCTGAGATCGCAGGCCCGCATCAGCATGGCCCGTGTCTTCGGCAGTTCGGGCAGCGTGCCGAGGAACTGCCAGTTCCAGAACGCGCGCGCGTTGTCCTTCGAAAGTCCGAAGATCTGCACCGCGACGCCGCGGCGCTCGGCCGCTTCCTGAAAGGCGCGCGCCTCGTCGTCGCTCTCGAAGCCCTGAAGGTTGAACTGCAGCGAATCCGGGGCGCGGGTCTCTTGCGGCAGGGCCGGCGGCACGTCGATCCAGGGCGAGCCGTTCAACCGCGCGGCGACGTGGTCGTGATTGGCGAGACCCGCCTCGACGCGCGCCTCGATCAGAGGCAGTTGCGGGCGGATGACGGCAGCGGAGAGGTTGTGCATCCGCATGTTGTAGAGCGGCAGGCGGTTCTGCCAGTGGTGAAAGCTGTTCTGCAGGCCCTTGTGCTTCTTCCAGTTGTGCTCATAGGCGCCCGACATGATCACCGCCCGCGCCGCAAGCTCGGGGTCGTCGGTGATCAGCATCCCGCCCTCGCCGGAGTTGACGAGCTTGTAGGACTGGAACGAGAAGCAGCCGACCTTGCCGATGGTGCCGATCTTGCGCCCGGCCCAGCGGGTGCCGAGCGAATGCGCCGCATCCTCGATCACCGGCACGCCGCGCGCGTCGCATTCGGCCATGATCGCGTCCATGTCCGAGGTATGGCCGCGCATGTGGCTGATGAGAACGGCATCGGCGCTGTCGAGCTTGGCGCGGAAATCGTCGAGATCGATACGGAAGTTCGAACCGACCTCGACCAGCACCGGCTCGCAGCCGGCATGCAGGACCGAGGAGGGCACCGCGGCGAAGGTGAAGGCCGGGACCAGCACCCGCGCGCCCTCGGGCAGGTCGAGCGCCTTCATCGACAGGAAAAGCGCGGCCGAGCAGGACGAGACGGCGAGAGCATAGCGCGCGCCCATCTGGGCAGCGAACTCGGCCTCCAGAAGCGCGACCGGCGCATCCTGCGCGGCCGTGTAGCGGAACAGATCGCCCGAGGTCAGAAGACGCTCGATCTCGATGCGCGCGGCTTCCGGTATCGGCTCGGCATCGTAGACGTTGGGAGCGGCCATGCCGGCCTCGAGGCGCTTGGCCGCGGCTTCGCTATTCATCCGGTGATCCCCAATGATCCCTCTGTCCCAGAGGTAATTCAGCCGCCGCCCGGATGCCAGCCCTTTCCCGACGGCATCGGCGGGGGGCCGCGCCCGCGTGCGCGCCCCGGTTCAGACGTTCAAAAGCAGGTGTTCACGCTCCCACGGGCTGATCACCTGGAGGAACTCCTTGTATTCGTTGCGCTTGACTGCCTCGTAGATGTCGCAGAACTCGGGGGTCAGCACCTCGCGCACCGGCGCGCAGTCCGAGAAGAGGTCGAGCGCGTCGCCGAGCGTCGTCGGCAACTCTTCGGAATCGATATAGGCGTTGCCGGTCTTTTCGGGGCGCGGCTCGCGCTCCTCGACCAGACCGAGGTAGCCGCAGACCATGGTTGCGACCATGCCGAGATAGGGATTGCAGTCCATCCCCGGCAAACGGTTCTCGAGCCGCCGCGCCGCCGTCGGCGAGATCGGCACGCGCAGCCCTGTCGTGCGATTGTCGCGGCCCCATTCGAGGTTGATCGGCGCGGCGAAGTCCGGCACGTAGCGCCGGTAGGAATTCACGTAAGGCGCCATCAGCGCCACGACCGCCGGCAGATAGGTCTGCATGCCGCCGATGAAATGGCGGAAGGCGGCGGTTTCCTTGCCCTTGCCGTCGACGAAGATATTGCGGCCGGTGCTGGCGTCGATCACCGACTGGTGGATATGCATGGCGCTGCCCGGTTCGCCCTCGATCGGCTTGGCCATGAATGTGGCGAAGCAGTCATGGCGCAGCGCCGCCTCGCGGATCAGGCGCTTGAAATAGAAGACCTCGTCGGCGAGGTTGACCGGATCGCCGTGGCTGAGGTTCAGCTCCACCTGGCCCGCGCCGCCTTCCTGCACGATGCCGTCGATCTCGAATCCCTGCGCCTCGGCGAAGTCGTAGATATCGTCGATCACCTTGCCGTATTCGTCGACCGCCGACATCGAATAGGCCTGGTTGGCCATCATCCGGCGGCCCGAGCGGCCGACCGGCGGGATGATCGGCTGGTTGGCGTCGATGTTGCGCGCGACGATGTAGAACTCCATCTCCGGCGCCACGATCGGCTTCCAGCCACGGTCGGCATAGAACTTCACCACCCGCTTGAGCACGTTGCGCGGCGCCATCGCGACCGGATTTCCGGCCTGGTCGTTCACGTCGTGGATCACCTGCAGCGTGGCATCGATCGACCAGGGCACCGCGGTCGCGGTCGTGAAATCGGGCACCAGAACCATGTCGGGTTCGGTGAACTCGCTTTCGTCCGGCATGTCGGCATAGTCGCCGGTGATGGTCTGCGCGAAGATCGAGTTCGGCAGGTGGAAGTATTTCTGCTTGCCGAATTTCGAGGCCGGCATCGCCTTGCCCTTGGCCACGCCGTTGAGGTCGGAGACGAGGCACTCGACCTCGTCGAGCCTGCGGCCGGAAATGTATTGCCGGGCGGCTTCAGGCAGTTTCTGGGTCCAGTCGGACATGAATCACCGATGTCAGTTGCGGTTCGCTTTGAAGAAGGCCGCGATCCGGTCGGCGATCGCGGAGGAGGAGTTGGAGGCACCGAGCCGCGCCGCCGCGGCGGCCATCAGATCGTCGGGGACGAGCCCCTTGCCGCGCGTGCGCATGAGCCCGTCGACGAAATCGTCGGTGAACTCGGGATGGGCCTGCACGGTGAAGGCGCGGTCGCCGTAGACCAGCGCGGCGTTCTCGCAGAAGGGGCTGGTGCCGACCCGCGTCGCCGCGGCCGGTTTCCCGGTCACCTGGTCGCGGTGCCAGGCGTTCATCGTCACCGTGTCGCCCTCGAAATCGTAGTCCGTCGGCCCGATCGACCAGCCCTCGGCAAAGCGCTCGACCTTGCCGCCGAGCGCCTGGGCGATGATCTGATGGCCAAAGCAGATCCCGACCAGCGGCACCCTGGCGGCATAGACGTCGCGGATGAAGGCCTCGAGCGGCTTGATGAACGGGTGATCCTCGTAGGCGCCGTGCCGCGAGCCGGTGATGAGCCAGCCGTCGCAGTCGTGCACGTCCTTGGGAAAGTCCATCGCCTCGACGTGATAGGTGCGGAACGTCAGCCCGCGCCCGGCGAGGAGGCGCGCGAACATGTCGGGGTAGTCGCCCGCGCCCGCTCGCAACGCATCGGGGCTCTGGCCGGTTTGGAGGATGCCGATAAGCATGGTGGTCCCGTTCGCTGTTTCGCCGGAGTGTGCTCCGCCCCGTGCGGTCAGGCAAGGGGCGGCCGCGCTCTCAGACCGTGTCGAGATAGATCTCCGTCTTCTCTTCGGGAGAGAGCTCGTCCATGTAGCGCAGTTCCTGCCGCTTGGTCATCACCAGGTTGCGGATCAGTTCCCTGGGGAAGATCCTGGCCACGACCTCGCTCTTCTCGAAGACGTCGATCGCATCGCGCCAGTTGTCCGGCAGGAGCGGCAGGTCGAGCGCGTAGGCATTGCCGGTGATCGGTGGCGGCGGCGTCATCTTCTCCTCGATGCCGATCAGCGCCGCGCCGAGGATCGCCGCGAGCATCAGATAGGGGTTCACGTCGCCGCCCGCCACCCGGTGCTCGATCCGCCGCGCCACCGGGTTGCCCGAGGGGATGCGGATCGCCGAGGTGCGGTTCTCGTAGGCCCAGCAGATCTGGTTCGGCGCATGCGCCTCGGGGACCAGCCGGTCATAGCTGTTCTCGTGCGGGGCGAAGATCAGCGTGCAGTCGTGCATCGCCGCGAGGCAGCCGGCGACGGCCTGGCGCAGCAGCTCCGAGCCCTCGGGTCCGCCGTTGTCGAAGACGTTGACGCCGTTCTTGTCGATGACCGAGAAATGGGTATGGAGCCCGTTGCCCGAATAGTCGGGATAGGGCTTGGCCATGAAGCTTGCGGCAAAGCCGTGGCGGCGGGCGAGGCCCTTCAGCAGCATCTTGAAGAGCCAGGCGTCATCGGCGGCCCGGAGCGGGTCGTCGGTGTGCATCATGTTGATCTCGAACTGGCCGAGGCCGGATTCCGAGATCGCCGTGTCGGCGGGAATGTCCATCGCCTCGCAGGCGTCGTAGAGATCGGTGAAGAAGGTGTCGAACGCGTCGAGCGCGCGGATCGACATGATCTCGGCCGCCTTGCGGCGCTTGCCCGAGCGCGGCGAGATCGGCACCTGCAGTTTTCGGCCGCTGTCGTCGATCAGGTAGAACTCGAGCTCCACGGCGCAGACCGGGGTGAGGCCATGCGCGCGATAGCGATCGATGACCCGGGCAAGCGCGTGGCGCGGATCGCCCTCATAGGGGGCGCCGCTTTCGTGGAACATCCAGATCGGCAGGAGCGCGGTCGGCGCGTCGAGCCAGGGCATCGGCAGGAAGCCGCGTTCGGTCGGCCGGAGGATGCCGTCGACATCGCCCGAGTCAAACACCAGCGGGCTGTCCTCGATATCCTCGCCCCAGATGTCGAGATTGAGGACCGACATTGGATAGCGGGTCCCGTTCGTGACCACCGCCTCGGCAAAGCGCGTTGGCACCCGCTTGCCGCGCGGCTGACCGTTGAGGTCGGCGGCGGCCACACGGATCGTGCGCACCTCGGGGTGTTTTCTCAGCCAGTTCTTCATCACTCACCTGAATGGCCGGGGCGCGGATGCCGGAACCGCCATGTCGCGAGACGCATCCCCCCGCCGGCAGCCACGGCCCATGCCCTTGGGCCTTGCTGTTTATGATCAAATCTCCGGGTGGTCCTGCGCGGAAATAGATGAACCGGATCGGCCCTGCCCGCGCGTTCACCGAAAAATTTGATCAAATATCAGATAGCAGGCGAGCGACCCGCGAGGCAAGCGAATTCGGCGCAGGCCCTGCCTCAGCAGACCTCGGCGGCCTGGGGCGGCGCGCTCGGTGTCGGAACGGCGAGATAGTCGGCGAGCGGGATGCGGACGAAACCGGCCAGGCCGAGCGTCGCGCGATCCTCGGCCGCGAGTGCGGCGATGGCGGTTTCCGCCGCCCGCGCCGTCGCCGCGCCGTCGCGGCCTGTCGCGGCGATGAAGGGCAGGCCGGGTGTCGGTTCGGTCCGTTCGACCACGCGCAGCGCCGAGGCGACCTGCGGCATGTGGCTTCGGATCAGGCGCCAGGTGACGGCGTCGACCGAGGCCAGATCGGCGCGCCCGCGCGCGACCGCCGCCGCGCTTTCGCGATGCGCCCCGGTGGTCAGGAAGCGGCGGAACTCCAGCCCGCGCGGTCCGATCAGGTTCTGTGCCGCCGCCCAGCCCGACTGGCTGTCGAAGCCGTTGAGCGCAAGCGTGCCGCGGACGAGCGCGGCCAGCGGCCGGTCGTCGTCGCGCCGCGCGACCAGCAGCGAATAGTAATGGCCCGGTTCGGCCCCCTCGAGCCCGTAATCCGGCGTGCCGACAAGCGTCACCCGGTCGTGCAGCCCCGTGCGGAAGGGCAGGCCGCAGGTCTGGCCGAGAACCAGCGCGGGGTCGGTCCAGATATCCCAGAGCGGCCGGTCGCGGGTGAGCGCCCCGGGCGCCTCAAGCCCCTCGGCACGCAGGGCCGCGCGCGTCAAGGCCCAGAGCCGGTCGTGGGCCGCCTGCGTCTGGGTCCAGTCGTACATGCCGAAACTCGCGATCATTCCGCGTCCTTCTCCACGTGCTTCTTCACGTGCTGGCGCGCGCGCGCGCTGTCCACGTCGCTCACGCCGAGCAGATCGGCGGTGGCGCGGATCATCGCATCTTCGCGCGGGTCGCGATCGTTGTCGGCCAGCGCCACCGACCACATCGCCTCCATGAGCCCGATGCGCGCCTCATGGGGCACCGCGGACTTCAGCGCCCGGGTGAACCGCACCGTGTCGGGGGCGGCCTCCTCGAGCGCCTCGGCCTCGGCCCTGAGCGCCGCCGCAGCGCCCGCGTCGAGCCGGTGGCGCGCCATCAGGACCCGGTCGATCCGTGCGCGTTCGGCGTCGGTATAGATCTCGTCGGCCCGCGCGAGCCGTACCAGAAGCGCGGCCAGCGCGAGCTGCGCATCAGGATCGGGCAGGGCCCGGGTCTCGGGCGCCAGAAGCGCGGAGAGAAGTCTTGCGAACATGTGCAGGATATAACGAAGCCGTCCACGTGCCGAAAGTCGCAATCGACTGGGGCAGAGACGCCCGTGGCCCGGCGCCCGTGGTGAGGCGCCCATGGTGAGGTCGCGGACGTGAGGCGCCCATGCTGAGACGTCGGACGTGGACGGCGGACGTGGGCGGCGGACGCGAGACGGCGGACGAGCGCCCTGGCTGAGGCGGCGGACGTGAGGCGGCGGACGTGGGGCGGCGGACGTGAGGCGGCGGGTCGGGCCGGTGAGACCGGTCGCGATCCGCCGCCCCGGCCCCTGAGTGGTGGCCTGACGTTGCGCCGGTGGCCCGCCTGTCTGGCCGGTGCCGGCGCGTTCCCCTTAACCCCGCGAGGGGCCTACCTCGGTCCAGAGTCGCAGGATCGGCTTGATCCTTCGCCGGGAAAATGTCGCGACTATTCCCCCTTGGCCGAACGCGCTTCATCTGGTGGCAGCATTTGCCCCCTACCCAAAGCGTTGAGGCCTCCCTATAGTGCCTGTGGATAAATTTGCACCGGCACCGAGGGGAAGGGAATGCGCTGTCCGTTTTGCGGCAATGTCGACACGCAGGTGAAGGATTCGCGGCCCGCCGAGGATCACGTCGCGATCCGGCGCCGTCGTTTCTGTCAGGCCTGCGGCGGCCGCTTCACCACCTACGAGCGCGTGCAGCTGCGCGATCTCGTGGTGATCAAGACCAGCGGAAAGCGCGAGGATTTCGACCGCGACAAGCTTGAACGCTCGATCCGAATCGCCATGCAGAAGCGCCCGATCGACCCCGAGCGGATCGACCAGATGATCTCGGGCATCGTCCGCCGACTGGAGAGCCTCGGCGAGACGGACATCCCCTCGAAGACCATCGGCGAGATCGTGATGGAGACGCTGGCGCGGATCGACACCGTCGCCTATGTGCGCTTTGCCAGCGTCTACAAGAACTTCCAGGCGGCCGACGATTTCGACAAGTTCGTCTCGGAGTTGCGGCCGAACGCGCCGGCGGAAGAGTGACCGCAGAGGCCGACCGCCGGTTCATGTCGCTCGCGCTCGCGCTCGGCCGGCGCGGGCTCGGCCGGGTCTGGCCCAATCCCGCCGTCGGCTGCGTCATCGTCCGCGAAGGCCGGATCGTCGGACGTGGCCGCACCGCCGATGGCGGCCGGCCTCATGCCGAGACCGTGGCGCTGGCAGAAGCCGGGGCCGCCGCAGAGGGCGCCACCGCCTATGTCTCGCTGGAGCCCTGCGCCCATCACGGGCAGACGCCCCCCTGCGCCGAGGCGCTGATCGCGGCCGGCGTCGCCCGTGTCGTCACGGCGCTGGAAGACCCCGACCCGCGGGTCGCCGGGCGCGGCCATGCGATGCTGCGCGCGGCCGCGATCGCGGTCACGACCGGGGTCATGGAGCCGGAGGCCCGCGCCGGGCAGCAGGGTTTTCTCACCCGCGTGAGGCTCGGCCGGCCGATGCTGACACTGAAGCTCGCGGCAAGCCTCGATGGCCGCATCGCAACGGCGTCGGGCGAAAGCCGCTGGATCACCGGGCCCGAGGCGCGGCGCCGTGTCCATGCCATGCGCGCCACCCATGACGCGGTGCTGGTGGGCGCCGGCACCGCACGGGCCGACGACCCGGAACTCACCGTGCGCGGCCTCGGGCCGACGCCGATGCCGCAGCCGGTTCCGCAGCCGGTGCGGGTCGTCGCGGCGCGCGGGCTCGACCTGCCGCGCGGCGGCAAGCTTGCGAAGACGATTGCCGAGGCGCCGCTCTGGTTGCTGCACGGGTCCGGCGCCCCGTCCGCGGCGCGCGCGGACTGGCAGGCGCTGGGCGCGCGCCTGATCGTGGCGGACGAGGGGCCGGACGGGCGGCTCGACCCGACGGCGATGCTTGCCGCACTCGGGCAGGCCGGGCTCACGCGGGTCTTCTGCGAGGGCGGCGGCGCGTTCGCCGCGGCGCTTCTGCAGGCCGGGCTCGTCGACCGGCTCGCGCTCTTCACCGCCGGTGCCGCGCTCGGTGCCGAGGGGCGGCCGGCGCTCGGGTCTCTGGCGCTCGACCGGCTGGAGGCGGCGCCGCGGCTCGCGCTCGAAAGCGTCGAGCGGGTGGGCGCCGACATGCTCAGCCACTGGTCCCGGCGCTAGCGGCGCCCGCCGCGCCAGAGCCAGGACTGGCTGGCGAGGAGCCCCTGCACCCGCGACAGGACCCGGTTCGGTCGTCCCGGTGGCGGCACCTCGCGTCGCGCGAGGCGCTCGACGATCACCTCGGCCGGGCAGGGCAGGCCCGAGACCGGATCGACATAGCGCGGATAGGCGATGAGCGCGGCATGGGCGAAGGCGGCAAGCGTGGGCCGCGCCCGACGCCGCTCGGGAGCCGTGAAGAGATCGCGCGTGAGCCCCCAGCCGGCGTAGAAGGGCATGCCGAGGCAGGTCACCGGGCGGTGCCGGATCAGCGCCTCGAAACCCAGAAGCGAGGTCATGGTCCAGACCTCGTCGCAGGCCTCGACAAGCTGCACCGGATCGACGCCGCGCAGCACCAGATCGGCGATCCCGGCGATCTCTGCCTCGGCCGCGGCGCCGTTGCGCAGGCCTGCCTCGACATCGGGATGCGGCTTGTAGAGGATGATCGCGCCGGGGTTCTCGGCCCGCACCCGCTGCACCAGCGCCAGATTGGTGCGGACCTCGCCGGCGCCGAGCCGGATCGAGGCGTCGTCCTCGACCTGGCCGGGCACCAGGATGCGATGACCGGGGGGCAGGTCGGGCAGGGCGGCCGGGTCGAGATTGTATTTCGACAGCCCGGCGCGTTCGAGACGGGCGAGAAGCCGTTCGGCGCGCAGTTCGCCGCCCGGAGGCGGTCCGGCCGCCACCAGCGCCTCGAGATCGCTTTCCTGCGCCGGGTCGTAGTAGATGCCGCGCGCATCGGCCACATGCGAGAGCGCCGGGACCAGCGCCGCGCCGAGCCCGCGCGAGCGCAGGAACCCGTCCTCGACCCGGCGCAGCGTCAGCCCGGCCGCCGCCTGTTCCAGCGTCGGCGTCGCGCTGGCACCCCAGAGCAGGAGTCCGCGGCCCTCTGCGCGCGCCCGCGCCGCGGCGCGGGCGGGATCGTTCTGGAAGATGAGCGGCCGTTCGCGCCCGAAGGCGTGCTGCAGATGTGCCCGCTTCCAGAGCCGCATGCCAAGCGCGACATGGCCGCCGCGGTCTTCGCGATAGGCCCGCACGCGGGCCTCCAGATGATCGACGGCCTCCTCGAAGCTTGCCAGCCGGTCGCGCGCGGGATCGTACCAGCTCGGCGCGAGGATCATCGCCGCGGCAAAAAGCTGCGCCCGCGTCAGCCGCCGTTCGCGCCGCGCCACGGGGGTCTCGTCCTGCGTCAGACCCCAGCCGGAATAGAAGGGCTGGCCGAAGACGCGCGGCTTGTGACCCGCCATGATCGCCTCGAACCCGAGCTGCGACGAGACGGTGTAGACGCCGATCGCGCCCTCGAGGAGCGCCCAGGGCGAGACCGGCGCGTCGACGACCGAGATATGGCCGTGCGCGTGGCCGGCGCCATAATGCCCGGGACGCTTGCCGAGCGCGGTCTCGGGATGAGTCTTGATGACCACCCGCGCGCCGGGATGTTCCTCCTGGGCAAAGACGAGCATCTCGCGGAATGTGGAGGCGCTGGCGCGGCCATGCACGATCGAGGCATCGTCGCGGGTCTGGTCGACGACAAGGACGTAACCCGGATCGGGCGGCGCGAGCGCAGGGTCGCAATTGTTGTATTTTGACAAGTGCAGGGCCTTCAGCCGCCCGATTCCGTCACGCGCACGTTGCAAAACGGCGGAATCGTCGAGCGGCGCGGTGGCCAGGATCCGCTCCAGCGCCGAGGGGCGCGCGGAATCGAAATGGACGCCCTCCTCGTCGATCAGGAGGCCGAGCGGCGGCTCGCCGCCGGCGCGCCCCGGCAGGATCGAGCGCAGGAACGCATCCTCGACCCGCACCACCGGCGTCTCGGTCCATGCGGCCACCTTCTCGCCCCGCGGCGCGGTCGGACTGTGGCCCCAGACCCCGACCCGGTCCTCGGGCCCCTGCGGCGCGCCGATGCGGACCGTGTAGCCGGCGAGCGTGAGGATGCGCCGGATCCGCGGCTGCGTCAGGAAGCCGCCGGAATAGACATAGAGCCGGCGCTCCTCTGCCTCCGTCATGCCTTTCGGCATCGCCGCGCTCACTGGCCGGCGGCCGTGGCCAGCGTATTGGCCGAATTGAGCGACCCGGTGAGTGCGGCGATGGTCTTGTACCACTGCACATAGGGCGCTTCGGTCACATAGAGCGTGTCGCCGTCGCGGATCATGAAGTCGCGCGCGTCGAACATCCCGTTCGGCTCGGTCAGGTTGAGCACATAGGCGATCCGCTGCGTGCCGACGAGATCTGGCCGGTTCAGCACCGCGCGGGCGGTTTGCTCGGTCTCGTCGCGGAAGACGAAGACGCCGGTCGGGTCCGCGACCGAGGTCGTCAGGCCGCCCACCCGCGCCAGCGCCTCGATCGCCGAGAGGGTTTGCGACTCGAAGGTCACGCGGGTCTGCGCCCCGGTCGCGCCCATCGCCGTGAAGGCGCGCTGGTCCGCTTCGACAAGGATCACGTCGCCGCCGCGCAGCGCGATATCCATGCGCGGATTGTCGTAGAGGTCCTTGAGCCAGATCGTTCCGGTCCGGCCGTGCCGGGTGACGATGATCTGCGCCACCTCGGGCTTCACGGTGACGCCGCCGGCCATCGCGATCATCGCCGAAAGCGTGCGCGACGGCCGTTCGATCGGGAAGACGCCCTGCTGGCCGGCCGCGCCGATGACGGTGACGGTCGCGCCGTCGCCGGCCTTGCGGCTGACCGTGACCTGCGGGTCGGGGGTCTGCGGGTCGAGCTTGTTGGTGATGATCCGGCGCAGCGCCTCGGGCGAGTTTCCGGCGGCGAGGACGCGGCCCGCATAGGGCACGAAGATGTAGCCGTCGTCGCCGACCTGCATCTCCTTCAGCAGGGTCTCGTGGTTTTCCTTGCTGCTGAGAAGCCCGTTGTCGACGTTCTCCCAGACGCCGAGTTCCAGCACGTCGCCGGGCCGGATCGTATCGGCGCCGACCAGGCCGGCGTTCAGGAATTCCTGCGTGAAGGCAAGCTGCGGCGTGGTCGCGGTAAGCCGGGCGACGCTATCGTTCACCGGCACGATGAAGGCGTTGCCCTGCTTCTCGACGGAACTGCTGAAGATCTCGCGCTTGTTCGGGCCCGATCGCGGCAGGCCACATGCGGCCAACCCGCCAACAAGAGCGAGCAAGACCAGGGTTCTGGCCCAGCGTCGGGTCTGCGATGTCACTGCTCGGGCTCCTCTTGCGGGAATTCGCCTCGTATTTTCCGGGCAAGCTACCGGAAGGCGCCCGGACTTGCTAGTGGCCTGTGGCGATACCGGGTGATTGTTGCGCGGTTGCAGCGACCCGCGCCGCGAGCGCGTCATAGGGATCGTCGGGGGCAAGCACCATGTCGACGACACGCCCGAGCAGGAGCGAGCGCCCGCGCCGGGAATAGAAGCCGCCCGGAACCTGCGATGTTTCAAGCAGATAGCGGCGATAGACGCGATAGGCCTCGGCATCGGGCGGGGCGGGATCGGCGAAGAAGTCCGCAAGAGCCTGCTGCGAGACGAAGGCGGGACGCGAATAGACCGCGCGGCCGAGCGCCTTGAGCGGCAGGCCGCGCCAGAGCACCTGCTGCCCG
>JACKKB010000013.1 GCA_020637635.1 Albidovulum sp. | reverse complement strand
CACGCTCACCGTCATCGCATCGAAGTGGCTGCGCACGTAAGAGGCGTTGAAATGCGTGAGCGGCAGGTCGATGCTGGTGCCGATGCCGCCGACCTTCTTGGTCGAGGGAACGATGGCTTTCGGCTCGCCCAGGATCGCCCGCATGCCGTAGCCGCCGGGGGCGTGCCAGAGCGCGCCGTGTTCCAGTTCGCCGGCCGATCCGACGATCGCGCCCTTGCCGTAGGCGTCGATGCCGTCGGCGCCGCCAAGCGCCGCGATGAGCTTTTCGCACATCGTCACGCCGAGCGGCTTCAGCGCCTCCATCGCCGGTTGCAGATCGGGCTCGTAGCGGCCGGCGAAGGGGTTTGCGACGACCGCGAGCACGGCGCCGCGCCGGCGCGGCACGGCCGCATCGGGCCCGCCGTCGTGGTGGATCTCGTCGGTAACGATGCTGAGCTTGCGCAGACGGAACATGGACGCCCCCTTGGGTCGCTGACGGGCAGACCATGCCGCAAAGGTGCCGAAGCGGCAATCGCGATCTGGGCGCGCGGGGCCGGAGGTCCCGCCCCGGAAGGCGCGGGTCCGGGGGTTCAGCGGCCGTGTTTGTCCTTCATGACCTGTCGGACCCGTTTCGAGAGCGTCTTGCCGCGGCGCTTGCGCTCGAGCGCCGCGCTGCTGTGTTCGGCGTTCTCGGCGCGGAGCTTCTTCCAGCGGTCGACCCGGGCGGCATCGATGCTGCCGGAGGCGACCGCGGCCTGCACCGCGCAGCCGGGCTCCGGCCCGTGCGAGCAGTCGCGGAAGCGGCACCGATCGGCCAGCGCCGCGATTTCGGCGAAGGCCGCGTCGATCCCTTCGGCCATGTCGGTCAGGCGAAGTTCGCGCATACCCGGCGTGTCGATCAGCCAGCCACCGTCGGGGATCGCATACATCTCGCGCGCGGTGGTGGTGTGGCGGCCGCGCATCTGGTCGGCGCCGAGTGCGCCGGTCTCGAGATCGAGCCCGGTGAGCGCGGAGGCAAGCGTCGACTTGCCGACGCCCGACATGCCGAGGAAGGCCACCGTTCTGCCGGGACCGCACCAGGGGCGCAGCGCCGCGACCGCATCCGGCGCCTTTGCGTTCAGGGCCAGGCAGGGGACGTCCGGGCCGATGGCGCGAAGCCGGCCGATGTAGCTTTCGGGCTCGTCCGTCCGGTCGATCTTGGTCAGCGCGAAGACCGGCGGCACGCCGCCCGCGTGGACGAGTGCCAGATAGCGTTCGAGCCGGGCCTCGTTGAACTCGTCGGTCGCACTTGTGGTGATGAAGACGGTGTCGACATTCGCGACGATGAGCTGTTCGCGCTCGGCCTCGCCGGCGGCGCGGCGGAAGATGCGCGATCGACGGTCGAGCAGGCGTTCGGCACGGCCCGTCGCCGGATCTGCCAGCACCCAGTCGCCGACGGCGATGTCGCCCGCCGAAAGCCCGGGCGGCAGCGACAGGTCGACCGGCCCGGCGGTGGTCAGGGCCGAAAGGCGGGCGCGATGAACGCCGGTGACGCGGGCCGGCGTGCCGCTGTCCTGGGCGGCAAGCTGGCGCTGGAACCCGGCCGACCAGCCAAGGCTGCGGAGCGTGAAGGGGTCAGGGGTCAAGTTTCTGTCCTCGATGAAATCCGATGGCGTCGCCCGGCGGCAGGACCGCGGGCCGGCGATGACGGGACGGGCGGGACAGATTGAGGGGTCTCAGTCGGCCCCGGCCAGGAGGAACGCGCTCTCTGTCATGTTCAACTCCTCGGTCGGGTCGACGGGTGAGAGGCTGGACAACGACCCAAGCGGGGCTCGTTACGGCTGCTTCCTTCCGGACCTGACCGGGTTGGCGAGGCGCTCGCCCGCGCCAACCTCTCGTCAATCGATATAGGACAGGGCAGTGTGGAAGGCAAGAACGGGGAGGCTCATGGCAGGATTCGCGATCCACGATCTGGCGCTCGGCCCGGGCCGGATCGGGCTTTGCCCGATGCCCGGGCGGGACGGCGCCTATGGGGACGATCTGGCCACGGTCCTCTCCTGGCGGCCCGGCCTTGTCGTGACGATGGTCACCGGGGCGGAACTGGCGCGGGGCGCGGCGACGTTTCCCGCCGATCTCGCCGCCGCCGGTATCACCTGGCGCCACCTTCCGGTCGCGGATTTCGCCGCGCAAAGCGCCGAGCTCGACTCCGGCTGGGCCGGGGTTTCCCGGACCGCGCGGGCGCTTCTTGGCGGCGGCGGCCGGGTGCTGTGCCACTGCATGGGGGGGTGTGGCCGCTCGGGCATGGCGGTGATGCGGCTCCTGGTCGAGGCAGGCGAGGCGCCGGAGGCGGCGCTCGCGCGGCTCCGCACCCACCGGCCCTGCGCGGTCGAGACCGAGGCGCAGCGCCGCTGGGCCGCGGCGGGCGCTCTCACTCGCGGGTGACGTCGCCCGCGCACCAGACCCGGGTGAAGGCGCCGGTGCAGCTTGTCCCGCGCTTGAAGCCGGAGACTCTGTAGCGGGTCCAGAACAGGTGCTTCTCGACCGACACGTCGAGCGATTCGCGCAGCAGCTTCACGCAGTCCGACGGCCGCAGCTTGCAGCCGACAAGAACCAGCGTTTCGGCGGCATCGCCGGTGTCGGCGCCGATGTCGGTGGTGGCGATCCTGCGCTCTACCGCCGCCTTCAGCATGGCGTTGAACGCCGCCTCGCCGGGGCGGGTCGCCCAGGCCGCGGCGGCGAGGATGACAAGCAGCGCGACGACGATTGCGATCAGGCGCATGGTTTCTCCCTGCGCCGGAGCGGCGCCCGCCCCCTTATCGCCCCGGTGCGGGCGGCGGGCAAGCTCAGAGCGTGATGCGGAACCGCGCGAATCCGTCCGGGCCGTCGCCTGCCGGCTCGATGGCGAGCGTCGTGACCTCCGACAGGTAGTCTGCCGCCCTGGGACCGGTGTCGAAGAGAACGCTCGTGCCCGGCATCGGCTTGAAACGCCAGTTGCCGTCGGCCTTGGGATTGATCGTGCCTTCGGTGTGGATGTAGCGCACGATGATGTCACGGTTGGTATCCGGGCCCTCGAAAATGATGGTGTCGCCCTTGGCGCCGGGGAAATCGCCGCCCCCGCCGGCCCGGTAATTGTTCGTGGCGATGACGAATTCGGCCGCCGGATCCACCGGCTTGCCGTCAAGGCTGAGCCCGGTGATGCGGTTCGCGCCGGGGTTCAGCTCCTCGCCCTTCGGCCCGTATTTCGAGGGTTGCGAGAGGTCGATCTCATAGGTCACTCCGTCGATCACGTCGAAATTGTAGGACGGGAAGTCGGGGTTCAGGAGAACCTGATCGGCCTTGCCCGGCTCGATCTGGTTGAACATGCCGGCCGACCGTTCGAGCCAGTCCTTGAGCTCTTGGCCGGTCACCTTCACGGCGCGGATGGTGTTCGGATAGAGGTAGAGGTCGGCAACGTTCTTGATCGCCACATCTCCGGCCGGCACGTCGGTGTAGTAGTCCGGCCCGCCACGGCCGCCCGCCTTGAAGGGGGCCGCCGCGCTCAGAAGCGGCAAGCCGGCATAGTCCGTGCCTTCGAGCATCTGCGCGATATACCATTTCTGCGCGATCGAGACGATCTGCACCGAAGGGTCGTCGGCGACCAGCGCGAAGTAGCTGTAGAGCGGCGCCGAGGTCTTGCCGACCGCCTCGCGGACATAGGCGAGCGTCGCCTCGTGTTCCTTCTCGACCGAAGCCAGGACCGAGGGCACGCTCTCGACAAGGGCGGTGATCGACCGGTCCTCGTTGCGCTGGTAGATCGGGCGGGCTTCCGTGGTGGCCGCGACCACCTTCCAGCGGTTGCCGTCGCGTTCGAGCAGAAGGTCGATGAGCCCCATGTGCGAGCCCCAGAATCCGCCCATGACCGCAGGCTTGCCCGAGACGGTGCCCTTGGCCACGTCGACCTCGGCGAAGCCGTCGTAGGTGGGCGAGGGGAAGACGAGATGGCTGTGGCCGGTCAGAAGGGCGTCGATCCCGTCGACCCGGGCGAGCGGCACGGCGGCGTTTTCCATCCCCTCGGCATGTTCCGCCGCGCCGATTCCGGAATGGCAGAGCGCCACGATCACGTCGCAGCCCTCTTCCAGCATCTGCGGCACGAAGGCCTCGGCCGCCTGAACGATGTCGCGGGCCTGGACCTTGCCTTCCAGATTGGCGCGATCCCAGTTCATGATCTGCGGCGGCACGAAGCCGATCAGGCCGACGCGGATCGGATAGGCGGTGCCGGCTCCATCCGTCACCTCGCGGTCGAGGATGATGTAGGGCTTCAGGAGCGTCTCGTCTTCGCGCGCGGTGACGCCGAGGGTCTTCGCGACATTCGCGCAGACGATGGGGAAGTTCGCGCCGGCGAGCGAGGTCATGAGGAAATCGAGCCCGTAGTTGAACTCATGGTTGCCGAGCGTCGAGCAATCGAAGTTGAGCGTGTTCATCGCGGTAATCACGGGATGCATGTCGCCGTCCTTCATGCCGCGCTCGTAGGCGATGTAGTCGCCCATCGGGTTGCCCTGCAGAAAGTCGCCGTTGTCGATCAGAAGCGCGTTCGTCGCCTCGGCGCGGATCTTGTCGATGATCGCCGCCGTGCGGGCCAGGCCGACCGTGTCGCTGGGCTTGTCGGCATAGTAATCGTAGGGAAAGACATGGACATGCAGGTCCGTGGTTTCCATGATCCGCAGATGGGCCTGGTTCGTGGCGGCGAATGCGGAATAGGGATGCAGCGCGATCAACGAAGCTCCGGCAGTGGTGCGGGCCAGGAACTCCCGGCGGCTGAGGGCGTTGTGGGCGGGGGAATGCATGGACGTCTCCTTTGTGGATACTGGGGGAGAGATCATCCGATACTAGCACGACACGCCCGCGATGCTATCGTGTCAATCGGCGTGATGTAACTCCTTGGTTGTGTAATGGTCTGAAATTCAATCCTGAGTTGCATTATCCTCGCAATTCCGGGCTGTTGTCCACGAGATTGCAACGCCTTCGCAGCCGTGCGAAACCGCGCCCGACGGAGGGCGCGATGAGAAGTGCGGAAACGGTGACATTCGCCGGCGCGGGGATCGACCGCGCGGCCTGGCTCAGGACCCGTCCCGAGGCGCTTGCAAGCCGGGCCGGCGAGCCGGCCGCCCGGATCCTGCCGGTCTGGCGCGGGCTGCCGCTTCTCGGGCCCGACGGGGCGGGCTGGCTCGTGCGCGGCGATCCGGCGCTCGCGGCCGCCTCGGAGCCCGAGGTCTTCCTTGGACTGGACGCGGACGGTGCCGCCCGCTTTGCCGTCGACCTCTCGGCCTGGGAGCCGCCGGACGGCGCGGAACCGGCGCGGGGCGCCTTCCTCGACCCGACCGAGTTCCGGCATCCCGATCTTGATGGAAGCTACCGGTTCGCGGAGCTGCGCACCGTCATGGCGAGCTTGCCGCGCGCCGACGCCGAGTTCATGGTCACCGCCAAGTCGGTCCTGGGGTGGCACCGGTCGCACCGGTTCTGTTCGACCTGCGGCGCACCGAGCGTGGCCCGCCACGCCGGCTGGCAGCGGGTCTGCCCATCCTGCGGTGCACAGCATTTTCCGCGCACCGATCCGGTGGTGATCATGCTTGTCACGCGCGGCAACCGGCTCCTGCTCGGCCGCTCGCCGGGCTGGCCCGAGGGCATGTATTCCTGTCTGGCGGGCTTCATGGAACCCGGCGAGACACTGGAGGCCGCGGTTCGCCGCGAGGTGGCCGAGGAAACCGGCGTCCGGGTGGGCGCGGTGCGGTATCTCGCGAGCCAGCCCTGGCCCTATCCCGCCTCGCTCATGATCGGTTGCGAGGGTGTGGCGGAGAGCGAGGAAATCACGCCCGATCCCACCGAGATCGAGGATGCGCTCTGGGTCACCCGCGAGGAGATGGCCGAGGTGCTCGCCGGTCTGCATCAGCGCATCCGCAGGCCCCGCTCAGGGGCGATCGCGGGGTTTTTGATGACCAACTGGGTTGCGGACCGGCTGGATTGAGGCCACGGTGACGGCGGTCCTGTAGGAACGGGTGGGATGAAGTTCTCGACCAGGGAAGATATCGAGGCGCCGGCAGAAGAGGTCTTTGCCGCGCTTTCGGATTTCGAGGGATTCGAGCGTGCGGCATTGCGGCGCGGCGCCGAGGTGACGCGCAATGACCCGACCGTCCCCGTCGCCCGGGGCGCGGTCTGGAACCTGCGCTTTCCGCTGCGCGGCAAGATGCGCCGGCTCCTTTGCGAGATGACCGAATACGACGCGCCCAGGGCGATGCGGTTCGCCGGGCAGAGCACCGGCTATACCGCCCAGCTCGACATGGCGCTGCTGGCGCTCTCGAAGTCCCGCACGCGGATCGCGGTCGAGCTCGAGATCCGCCCGCGCACGCTGCCGGCGCGGCTCCTGCTGCAATCGGTGCGGCTCAGCAAGGCGAGCTATGCGCGCCGGTTCGAGGCGCGGGTGCAGAAATTCGCGATCGACCTCGAGCTGAAGCGGCTGAAGCCCGGCCTTTTCTGAACCGGCCTTTTCTGAACCGGCGTTCAGTGCCGGCTGCGGTCGGCCGGATAGACGCCGAGGATCTTCAGATACGAGGTGAAATACTCGAGCTCCTCGAGCGCGCGGCGCACGTTCTCGTCGTCGGGATGGCCCTCGATATCGGCGTAGAACTGGGTCGCGGTGAAGGACCCGTCGACCATGTAGCTTTCAAGCTTGGTCATGTTGACGCCGTTGGTCGCAAAGCCACCCATGGCCTTGTAGAGCGCCGCAGGCAGGTTGCGGACCTGAAAGACGAAGGTCGTCATCATCCCCGTGCGGCCGCGCCGAGAGAGGTCCGGTTCACGGGCCATGACGAGAAAGCGCGTGGTGTTGTGTTCGCGATCCTCGATATGGCGGGCGAGGATCTCGAGCCCATGGATGTCGGCCGCCAGATCGGAGGCGAGCGCGCCCTCGTCACGCAGCCCGGCGCGGGCCAGATCGGCCGCGGCTCCGGCGCTGTCAGCGGCGGCAACGCCCCTGATGCCGTGTTGCTTCAGGAAGGCCGCGCATTGCGGCAGCAGCACGAGATGGGCGCGCACCAGGCGGATATCCTTCAGCGCGACGCCCGGCATCGCCATCAGGCTGATATGAACCCGCACGAAGGCCTCGTCGACGATGTGCAGGCCGGATTCCGGCAACAGGCGGTGGATGTCGGCGACACGTCCGTAGGTCGTGTTCTCGACCGGCAGCATGGCAAGGTCGGCCGCGCCGCTCTGCACCGCGTCGATCGTTTCCTCGAAGCTGCGGCAGGGCAGGGGCTCCATGCCCGGACGGGCGTCGCGGCAGGCCTCGTGCGAATAGGCTCCGGGTTCTCCCTGAAAGGCGATGCGACCGGTCATGGGGGGTCTCCTCGACGTCGGCCCGGGGGCGGGGGCAGGCCCGTCCGTGCCGCCGGGCGTTTCGTCGTGCTAACTATACCTTGAAACTGGCACTGGGAAGCGGATAGATACGCCCCGAGCGATAAGGTACGAGGCGCGACATGTTCGACACCATGACGATCACCAAGGCCGTTGGCGGACTGTGCGGGTCCTTGCTGGTCTTCCTGCTTGGCAACTGGGCGGCCGAAGCGCTTTACCACACCGGGCCCGAGGCCGGCCACGGCGAGGAGGTCTCGCAGGCCTACACGATCGACACCGGAGCGAGCGAGTCCGCGGCCGGGGGCGAGGCTGCGGCCGGCCCCGATTTCGCGACGGTCTACGCCTCGGCCGACGCGGCCGCCGGCGAGAAGGTGTTCTCGAAATGCAAGGCCTGCCACAAGATCGACGGCACCAACGCCACCGGACCGCATCTGAACGGCGTCGTCGAGCGGGCGGTCGCATCGGTTGGCGATTTCGCCTATTCGGACGCGATGAAGGCGCATGGCGGCAATTGGGATCCGCAGTCGCTCGAGCTTTTCCTGACCAACCCCAAGGGCGCGGTGCCGGGCACCAAGATGACCTTCGCGGGCCTGCCGAAGATCGAGGATCGCGCCAATGTCATCGCCTATCTGGCGACGCTCGGCGGCTGAGAGGGGCGCGCGCCTCCCCGGCGCATCCCCGGCGCCGCACCGGGCCGCCCCGCGGGGCGGCCTTTCGTTTTCAGGGGCCCCGCGACGCGCGCCGGACCGGAAAATCACAAATTCGCAACTTGATGCGCCTTGCCTGCACGTTCTAGCTTGGGCAGCAGCCAGACCGGCCAGGGGGACTGAGATGATGAGCGGCATGGGGTTTCGCAAGCGGGGCGGGACGGCCAGGGCCAGGGCAAGCGGCCTCGGGGCGGCGCTGGCGCTGGCGGTCTTCTGCGCCGGCCGCGCCCTGGCCGCCGGCGACACGATCGTGTCGCACAGCATCACCACCTTCGGCGAGCCTTCGAAATACGCCGCCGACTTCGCGCATCTCGACTACGTGAACCCCGCCGCGCCGAAGGGCGGCGAGATCTCGGAGGCGACGTTCGGCACCTTCGACAGTTTCAACCCCTATACCCAGAAGGGCCGCGCGGCGGCACTTTCGAGTGCGATCTACGAAGACATGATGGTCGGCACCGCCGACGAGATCGGCGCGCTCTACTGCCTGCTCTGCAAGACCATCGAGTATCCCGAGGACAAGGCCTGGGTCATCTTCCACCTGCGCCCCGAAGTGCATTTCTCCGACGGCACGCCGATGACCGCCGACGACGTGAAGTTCACCACCGACCTCTTCGCGCGCGAGGGGCTCGTGTCGTTCCGCGCCGTGCTCGGCCAGTTCGTCGACACGGTCGAGGTGATCGACCCCGAAACGGTGAAATACACGTTCAAGCCCGAAAGCAGCCCGCGCGAGCGCATCCAGATGGCGGGCGGCATGCCGGTGATGTCGAAGGCCTGGTTCGAGAAGACCGGCGCCAAGCTCGACGAGAGCCGGATGGACCCCGGCATCGGCACCGGGCCCTACGTGCTCGACAGTTTCGACGTGAACCAGCGCGTCGTCTGGCGTCGCGATCCCGACTACTGGGGCAAGGACCTGCCGATCAATGTGGGCCAGAACAATTTCGACCGGATCCGGATCGAGTATTTTGGCGATTCAACCGCGGCACTCGAGGCCTTCAAGGCCGGCGATTTCACCTTCCGCAACGAGAACTCGTCGAAGAACTGGGCCACGGCCTATGATTTTCCGGCCATCCAGAAGGGCTGGGTGATCAAGGCCGAGCTGAAGGACGGCGATATCGCGACCGGCCAGTCCTTCGTGATGAACCTGCGACGGCAGAAGTTCCAGGATATCCGCGTGCGCGAGGCGATCGGCCTCATGTTCAACTTCGAATGGTCGAACGAAACGCTCTTCTACGGCCTCTACCAGCGCATAAACTCGTTCTGGGAAAACAGTGATCTTGCCGCCACCGGGCTGCCCGATGCCGACGAGCTGGCACTCCTTGAGCCCCTGAAGGACAAGCTGCCGGCGGGCGTTCTCGACCAGGAAGCGGTGATGGCGCCGGTTTCGGGCGCGCGCCAGCTCGACCGCGGCAACCTGCGCAAGGCGGCGGCGCTTCTGGACGCCGCCGGCTGGGCGGTCGGCAGCGACGGCATGCGCCGGAACGCGGGCGGCGAGACGCTCAGGATCGAATTCCTCGAGGACGATCCCGCCTTCGACCGCGTCGTCAACCCCTTCGTCGAGAACCTGCGCGCGCTTGGCGTCGATGCGAGCCTCAGCCGGGTCGACACGCCCCAGTACACGGCGCGGTCGCGGTCCTTCGATTTCGACATCATCACCGACCAGTTCCCGACCGGCTACGAGCCGGGCGCCGGGCTGAAGCAAAGCTTCGGCACCGAGGGGCTGAACGATGTCTTCAATACCGAGGGGCTGAGCGACCCCGCCGTCGATGCGCTGATCGAGAAGGTCACCTTGGCCAAGACCCGGGCCGAGCTCAAGGTCGCGGTGCGGGCGCTCGACCGGGTGCTCAGGGCCTGGCGGTTCGCGGTGCCGCAGTGGTACAAGGATGTCTATTCGGTGGCCTATTACGACATGTACGCCCACCCCGACCCGTTGCCGCCGCATGCGCTGGGCGAGCTCACCTTCTGGTGGTATGACGCCGACAAGGCGGCGGCCCTCAAGGCCGCCGGCGCGATCCGATAGGAAGCCGCAGGTAGATGTTCGCCTATATCCTGCGACGGCTGCTGCTGATCATCCCGACGCTGCTTGGCATCATGGTGATCAACTTCGCGCTGGTGCAGTTCGTGCCGGGCGGACCGATCGAGCAGATCATTGCCAACCTGGAGGGCGAGGGCGACGCGCTGCGCGGCATCACCGGATCGGGTGACGCCGGCCAGTCGGCTCAGGACACCGGCGGCGGCGGTGGCGCGGCCGATGAACGCTACATCGGCGCCCGCGGCCTGCCTCCGGAGTTCATCGCCGAACTTGAAAAGCAGTTCGGGTTCGACAAGCCGCCGCTCGAACGGTTCCTCGACATGATGGGCCGCTACCTGCGCTTCGACTTCGGGCAAAGCTGGTTCCGCTCGATCTCGGTCGTCGATCTGGTGATCGAGAAGATGCCGGTCTCGATCACGCTCGGGCTCTGGTCGACGCTTCTGGCCTATCTCATCTCGATCCCGCTTGGCATCCGCAAGGCGGTCCGCGATGGCACGCCCTTCGATACCTGGACCTCGGGTGCGATCATCATCGGCTATGCGATCCCGGGCTTTCTCTTCGCCGTGCTGCTCATCGTCGTCTTCGCGGGCGGCAGCTACTGGCGGATCTTTCCGCTGCGCGGTCTCGTCTCCGACAACTTCTGGGACCTGAGCCTCGCGGCGAAGATCGGCGACTATTTCTGGCACATCACGCTGCCGGTGGTGGCCTCGACGATCTCGAGCTTTGCGACGCTGACACTCCTGACCAAGAACAGCTTCCTCGACGAGATCAACAAGCAGTATGTGCTGACCGCGCGCGCCAAGGGCCTCGGCGAGGCAAGCGTGCTTTACCGTCATGTCTTCCGCAACGCGATGCTGATCGTGATCGCCGGGTTTCCGGGGCTGTTCCTCTCGGTCCTCTTCGGCGGCGGGCTCCTGATCGAGGTGCTCTTCTCGCTCGACGGGCTCGGGCGCATGGGCTACGAGGCCGTGGTGCAGCGCGACTATCCCGTGGTCTTCGGGACGCTCTATGCCTTCGGGCTCATGGGGCTTGTCGTCAACATCCTGTCGGACCTCACCTATGTGCTGGTCGATCCGCGCATCGACTTCGGCAAGCGGGCCGGCTGATGCGGCTGTCGCCCCTCAACCGGCGCCGCTGGCGCAATTTCAGGGCCAACCGGCGCGCCTACTGGTCGCTCTGGATCTTCGCCGTGGTCTTCGGGCTGTCGCTCTTCGCCGAGCTTCTCGCCAACGACAGGCCGATCGTCGTCAGCTATCGCGGGGCGCTGCACTTTCCGGTCTTTCGGTTCTATCCGGAGACGACCTTCGGCGGCGACTTCAAGACCGAGGCGATCTATGCCGATCCGGCGGTTCAATGCCTGATCCGCACCGGCGGGCTCGAGGCCTGCTGGGACGATCCCGCGACGGTCGAGGCCGAGGCCGCGGGCGGCAGCTTCGACGGCAAGCCGGTCGAACAGGGCTGGATCCTCTGGCCGCCGATCCCCTACAGCTATGCCACGATCAACAACGTCGGCACCGCGCCCTCGGCACCCGATGCCAAACACTGGCTCGGCACCGACGATACCTCGCGCGA
Source organism: Albidovulum sp. (assembly GCA_020637635.1). Lineage (GTDB taxonomy): Bacteria > Pseudomonadota > Alphaproteobacteria > Rhodobacterales > Rhodobacteraceae > Albidovulum. The sequence continues at coordinate 22,169 of JACKKB010000013.1, read as the reverse complement.
CGTGCTGGCGCGGATCATCTACGGGCTCCGGCTTTCGGTCGTCTTCGCGATCCTCGTCACGCTCGGCTCCTCGGTCGTGGGGATCGCCGCCGGCGCGGTCCAGGGCTATTTCGGCGGCCGGACCGATCTCATCTTCCAGCGGGTGATCGAGATCTGGGGGGGGACGCCCTCGCTTTACATCATCATCATACTCTTCGCGATCCTCGGTCGGAGCTTCTGGCTGCTGGTGGTGATCTCCGTGCTCTTCGGCTGGCCGGCGCTTGTCGGCGTGGTGCGAGCCGAGTTTCTCAGGGCGCGAAACTTCGAATATGTCCGCGCCGCGCGCGCGCTCGGGGTCCGTGACCGGGTGATCATGCTGCGCCACATCCTGCCGAATGCTATGGTCGCCACGCTGACGCTCCTGCCCTTCATCATCACCGGCGCGATCGGCGGGCTCGCCGGGCTCGATTTCCTCGGCTACGGGCTGCCCTCCTCGTTGCCGTCGCTGGGTGAGCTCACGCTGCAGGCCAAGCAGAACCTGCAGGCGCCGTGGCTCGGATTCTCCGCCTTCTTCACCTTCGCCATCCTCCTGTCGCTCCTCGTCTTCATCTTCGAGGGCGTGCGCGACGCCTTCGATCCGCGAAAGACCTTCCGGTGAGCGCGGTTCTCGAGATCAGCGACCTCCGCGTGGCCTTCCATCAGGATGGCCGGCTCATCGAGGCCGTGAAGGGGGTGAGTTTCGCCGTCGAGAAGGGCGAGACGGTGGCGCTTGTCGGCGAAAGCGGATCGGGCAAGTCGGTGACCGCGCTTTCGACCGTGCAGCTTCTCGGCCGCAGCGCCGAGGTCGCGGGGTCGGTCCGCTATCTCGGCCGCGAGATGGTCGGCGCCGACGAGGCGACGCTGCGGCAGGTGCGCGGCAACGACATCAGCTTCATCTTCCAGGAGCCGATGACCTCGCTGAACCCGCTCCACACGATCGAGCGCCAACTGGGCGAGAGCCTCGCTCTGCACCAGGGCATCGGCGGGGCCGAGGCGACGGCGCGGATCGTCGAGTTGCTGGACAGCGTCGGCATCGACACGCCGGAGCGGCGGCTCAAGGACTATCCGCACCAGCTTTCGGGCGGGCAGCGGCAGCGGGTGATGATCGCCATGGCGCTTGCCAACGGGCCCGAGCTGCTGATCGCCGACGAACCGACGACGGCGCTCGACGTGACGATCCAGGCGCAGATCCTCGACCTTCTGGCCGAGCTGAAGGCGCGACGTTCGCTCAGCCTCCTCTTCATCTCGCACGATCTCGGCATCGTGCGCCGCATCGCCGACAGGGTCTGCGTGATGCAGGACGGGCTGATCGTCGAGCAGGGACCGGCAGAGCGGATCTTCAGCGATCCGCAGCACCCCTATACGCGCAAGCTTCTGGCGGCGGAACCCTCGGGGCGCCCGGATCCGGTGCCGCCGGGGGCCGAGGAACTGGTCAGGACCGAGCATCTGAAGGTCTGGTTCCCGATCCAGCGAGGGCTTCTCAGGCGCACCATCGGCCATACCCGTGCCGTGAACGACGCGACGATTTCGGTGCGCGCGGGCGAGACGCTCGGCATCGTCGGCGAAAGCGGATCGGGCAAGACCACGCTCGCGCTCGCGATCATGCGGCTGATCGAATCCGAGGGCCGGGTCTTCTACCTCGGCCAGAACATCTCGGACTGGCGCGCGCGCGAGCTTCGCCGGCTCAGGCGCGACATGCAGATCGTCTTCCAGGACCCCTACGGGAGCCTCAGCCCGCGCATGACCGCCGAGGAGATCATCGGCGAGGGGCTGACGGTGCACCGCATCGAGCCCGGCCGCGACCGGCGCGACCAGGTGGCCGAGATCATGACCGAGGTCGGGCTCGACCCCGCGGCGATGGCGCGCTACCCGCATGAATTCTCGGGAGGCCAGCGCCAGCGGATCGCCATCGCCCGGGCGATGATCCTCAGGCCGCGCGTCGTGGTGCTGGACGAACCGACCTCGGCGCTCGACATGACGGTGCAGGTGCAGATTGTCGAGCTTCTGCGGGCGTTGCAGCGCCGGCACGGGCTGGCCTATCTCTTCGTCAGCCACGACCTGCGCGTGGTGCGCGCGCTCTCGCACCAGATCCTGGTCATGAAGGCGGGCGATGTGGTCGAGGCCGGCACCGGCGACGCGATCTTCGACGCGCCGCAGAGCGCGTATACGCGCGAACTGATGAGCGCTGCCTTCGGACACGCCGCCGCGCGCTCCGGCGGGGCGCAAGGGTGAAGATCCTCTTCGTCCACCAGAATTTCCCCGGGCAATTCCTGCATCTTGCGCCGGCGCTCGCCGCGCGTGGCCACGAGGTCGTGGCGCTTACCGACGAGGATAACCGGCGCCCGTCGCCGGTCAGGACGCTGCGCTATCGCAAGCCGCCCGCGGTGGCGGGCGACGGCATCGGCCGACATTATGGCGAGATGGCCGAACGCGGACTGGCCGTCGCACGGGCGGCGCGGCAGTTGGGCGAGAGCGGCTTTGTCCCCGATATCGTCTTCGGCCATTCCGGCTGGGGCGAGCCGCTTTTCCTGCGCGAGGTCTGGCCGGCGGCGCGACAGCTTGCCTATGCCGAATTCTGCTATCGGGGCGCCGGGCTCGATGTCGGGTTCGACCCGGAGTTCCAGTCCGGCGATCTCGGCGCGCGCATCGGCGCGGTGGCGCGGCGCACGCATCTGGTGCAGGGGCTGGTCGATGCGGATGCGGCGGTCACGCCCACCGCCTGGCAGCGCGCGAGCTACCCCGAGATCCTGCAGGGACGCATCCGGGTCATCCACGACGGGATCGACACTGAAACTGTCTGTCCGGATCCGACCGCGCGGCTGGTGCTGCCCGACGGCGTCGAACTTGCGCCCGGCGACGAGGTGGTGAGCTTCGTGAGCCGCAATCTGGAACCCTACCGGGGGCTGCACATCTTTCTGCGCGCACTGCCGGAAGTTCTCGCGGCCCGGCCCGGCGCGCGCGTCGTCGTCATCGGCGGCGAAGAGAGGGGCTATGGACCGCTGCCTGCAGAGGGCGGCAGCTGGAAGGCGCGGTTCCTTGACGAACTCGACGGGCGGCTCGACCTCTCGCGGGTGCATTTCCTCGGCAAGGTGCCCTATGCGACCTATCTCGCGCTTCTGCGCGTCAGCCGCGCGCATGCCTATCTGACCTATCCTTTCGTGCTCTCCTGGTCGCTTCTGGAGGCGATGAGCGCCGGCGCCCCCGTCATCGCGTCGCGCACGCCCCCGGTCGAGGAGGTGATCGCCGACGGCCGGAACGGCCGGCTGGTCGATTTCTTCGATGTCGCCGGCTGGTCGGGGGCGCTGATCGACGCGCTGCGGTCGCCCGAGACCATGGCGACGCTCCGCGAAGAGGCGCGCAGGACCATGGTCGAACGCTATGATCTCAAGCGGCTCTGCCTGCCCGCGCTTCTCCGCTTCGTGGAATCCGGCGGCGCCTAGACCGCCTGGCTGTGGCGGGCCTTCGACTGATCGTAGGCGTCGAAGGTGCGCGCGATCATCCGCGTCAGGGGCCGCGCCCGCTCGGGGATCGCAAAGCCCTCGGGCCCGATCTCGACCATGTCTCCGAAAGTGGCGCGGGCCGTTGCACAAAGCGCCTCGATCCCCGGTGCGCCGACGTCGAAGCGCGCCATGAGTTCGTCGTTCGAGACGCGGAAGTCGCACATCAATGCCTCGATGATCCGGCCGCGCAGCTTGTCGTCCTGCGAAAAGACGTGCCCGCGCGCGGTCGAGAAAGCGCCGTCGCGGATCGCCTTTGTATGGGTCGAGGTCGAGGCGCTGTTCTGGCTGTAGCCCTGCGGGAACCGCGAGATCGACGAGGCCCCGACACCGATCAGCGTCTCGGCCTGATCGTCGGTATAGCCCTGGAAGTTGCGCCGGAGCCGGCCGGAGTCGGCGGCCCGGGCCAACCCGTCCTCGGGCAGGGCGAAATGGTCGATCCCGATCTCGCGGTAGCCGTCGGCGAGGAAGAGATCGCGCGCCACCTCGAAGAGCTTCAGCCGCTCGCTCGGGCGCGGCAGGGCGTCGGAGGGGATCATCATCTGGCGGCGCGCCATCCAGGGAACATGCGCATAGCCGTAGAGCGCGACCCGGTCGGGACGGAGCGAGAGGAGTTTGCGAACCGAGCGGGCGATGCGTTCGTTCGACTGGTGCGGCAGGCCGAAGAGGATATCGGCATTGAGCGAGCGGATGCCGCGCGCGCGCAGCCCCTCGGTGGCCTCCTCGGTGACCTCGAAGCTCTGTTCACGGCCGATCGTCTTCTGGATCGCCGGATCGAAGTCCTGAACGCCGATCGAGGCTCGGTTCATCCCGGCCTCGGCAAGGGCGTCGAGCCGGGCCGCGTCGACTTCGTTGGGGTCGATCTCGACCGAGAACTCGGCCCCGGGACCAAGGGGCACGACGTCGAAGATCGCACGGGCAAGCGCGCCGATGAGATCGGGCTGCAGCAGCGTGGGCGTGCCGCCGCCCCAGTGCAGGCGCGAGAGCACGACGCCGGCGGGCAGCGCAGCCTTCAGAAGCGCCAGTTCCGCCGTCAGCACAGCGACATAGGCGCGCACCGGATCGTCGCTGGAGGTGCCCTGGGTGCGGCAGGCGCAGAACCAGCACAATCTGCGGCAGAACGGCACGTGCAGGTAGAGGGAGATTGCACTTCCCTCGGGAATCGCCGATATCCAAGCTCGATGTGTTTCCGGGTCCGCGCCGCCTGCGAATTGCGGTGCGGTCGGATAGCTCGTATAGCGCGGGACGCGCGCGTCGAAGAGACCGAGCCGCGTGAATTGCGAGTCATCTGCCATGAGCCGAGCCTTTCATCAGAGTGGGACCAAGAACATTGACCCAGATCAAAGAGCCCCGATGACTGTGCACGATCGCCTTCCCGGCGCGCCTTCCTGCGGCGACTGCCCGATCCGGCACCGGGCGGTTTGCGCGCGGTGCGAATCCGACGAACTCGCCGCGCTCGATGCGTTCAAGTACTATCGCAGCTTCGAGGCGGGCCAGACGCTGATCTGGTCGGGCGACCGGATGGATTTCGTGGCCTCGGTCGTCAGCGGCGTCGCGACGCTCAGTCAGGTGATGGAGGACGGCCGCACGCAGACGGTCGGGCTTCTCTTTCCGTCCGATTTCGTGGGTCGGCCGGGGCGCGACACGGCGCCTTACAACGTGGTCGCGTCGAGCGATCTTCTGATGTGCTGTTTCCGCAAGAGACCCTTCGAGGAGCTGATGGGCCGCACGCCGCATATCGCCCAGCGGCTTCTGGAGATGACGCTCGACGAACTTGATGCCGCGCGCGAATGGATGCTGCTTCTCGGCCGCAAGACGGCGCGCGAGAAGATCGCGAGCCTCCTGGCGATCATTGCGCGACGCGATGCCTCGCTGTTCCTGCGGACGGTGTCCGATCGCTTCGTGATGGAACTGCCTCTCACCCGGGAGGCGATGGCGGATTATCTCGGGCTCACGCTCGAGACGGTGAGCCGGCAGATGACCGCGCTGAAGCGTGACGGCGTGATCCAGCTTGAAGGCAACCGCCGTGTCACCATCCCGGATTTCAACCGCCTCCTGGACGAGGCCGGCGACGATTCCGACGGCGGAGTGATCTGACGGCCGCGGGCCGAGTTGCCGTCAATTGTCGATGTTAAAGCTTGCTGAAGGTTTCTCGGCGACGCTGACCTCGGGTGAATCGACAGCCGGGGTGGCTTGTGGGGTTCTTTTATATCGGTACCCGCGCCGGGTTGCCGCTCTGGCAGCCTATCGGGGTCGCGGAAATCTTCGTCATGCCTCACGCGGGGCAGGGTCAGATCGGCATTGTCGATTACGGCGCCGGCCTGACCAGCTTCTACGGGCTTTCGGCCGGGGCGATCGGGGCGTTTCAGGGCCAGACCGGGCATCTGTCGGGGCGCGACGCGCTTGACGGCGGCGGTGTGCAGGGCGCTGTCTCGGGCAGCCTCGCGCAGGGGGTGCTCGCGGCTGTGACCGCTGCGGATGGCACGCATTCCTACGCCTCCTCTCTCGCCTACGGCGGCGCCTATGCCGACCGGGTCGAGCTCGTCTCGGCGCATCTGGGAGCCGGGGATTTCCTCGTTGCCGCGGCAAGCGACAGCGCCGGCCTGTCGGTCTTCTCGCTCGCGGCCGGGGCGCCGGTCCTCGCCAGCGTCACCGCCGATACCGCGCAAAGCTACGCCGATGGAATCACCGCGCTGGCCATGGCCGACCTCGGCGGCCGCAGCTTCGTCTTCGCGGGGTCCTCGACGGAATCGGGGATCACGAGCTATGAGCTGCGCAGCGACGGCAGTCTCGCGCGCGCCGACGCGGTCGGGGTCGACGAGCTCGTGCCGACCGAGACGGTCAGCGACCTTCAGACAGTGACGGTCGGGGGGGTGGACTACCTGATCGCCGCCGGTGCGGGCAATTCGAGCCTCACGGTCTTCGGTGTCAACGGCGACGGCACGCTGGTTCCGACCGATCACGTGGTCGACGATCTCGGCACGAGGTTCCAGTCCTGCACCACCTTCGATGCGCTGACGGTAGGCGGGCGCTGTTTCGTCGTCGCGACCGGTGCCGACGACGGGCTGACGCTGATGGAGCTTCTGCCGGGCGGCACGCTTCTGCACCTGCAGACGATCGCCGACAGCGCCGAAATGGCACTTTCCGACGTGTCCGCGCTGCGGCTCGTCGCGGTCGGCGGCGAGGTGCAGCTCTTCGTGACATCCTCGGATGAAGCCGGGATGAGCGTCTTCCGCATCACCCTGCCGGACGGTATCGCGGCGGGGTCGTCCGGCGCGGCGCTGTCGGGCACGTCGGGGGCCGATCTCCTCGTGCAGGACGGGGGTGCGGGCCATCTATCCGGCGGCGCCGGCAACGACGTTCTGCGCGACGGCACGGGCGCCGACACGCTGACCGGCGGCACCGGCGCCGACATCTTCGTCCTGACCGCCGACGGGGCAGATGACCGGATCACCGATTTCGAGGTCGGCGTGGACCGTATCGACCTGTCGCTTCTGCCCGGGCTGCGCAACATGGGTCAGATCGAGATCGCGCCGATCATGGGCGGCGCGATCCTGCGCTACGAGACCGAGATCCTCACGGTGCTGAGCGCGGACGGCCGCAGCCTGACGGCGGCTGACTTTGCCAATGCGGGGTTCTTCGGGCTCACGCATTTCGATGTCTCGCTCGGCACCCGTGTATTCATCCCGCCCGAGCAGCAGAATTCGGGGCCGGACCCGGCCGCGATCCTTCGCAAGGGCAATGGCGGCAACAACCGCATGATCGGCACCGCCGCGGACGAGACCTTTGTCGGGCGGGGTGGCAACGATCGCTTCGAAGGGCGCGGCGGGCACGACTATTTCGATGGCGGCGGCGGGTTCGACATGGTCAGCTACGCCTCCGAAGGCGCCTCGGTCACCGTCGATCTCGGCGCCGCGCAGATGAATGCCGGTGCCGCGGCCGGCAACAACTTCCGCTCCGTCGAAGGCATCATCGGCACCGATCTGGACGACAGCCTGACGGCGGGCGACGACGCGGCGCGACTCATCGGGCGTGGCGGCAACGATGTTCTGCGGGGGCATCTCGGCGCCGACACGCTGCGGGGCGGCGCCGGCGACGATGTCCTCTCGGGACTTGCCGGCGATGATCGCCTGCGCGGCAATGGCGGCAACGACACGCTGCACGGCGGCGAGGGCAACGATGTCCTCGACGGCGGCGAGGGCGACGATTACCTCTCGGGTCTTTCGGGGGACGACAGCCTCCTTGGCGGCGCCGGGGCCGACACGCTGAGCGGCGGCGACGGCAACGACACGATGAGGGGCGGCGATGGCAGCGACGCGCTCTTTGGGGGTGACGGCGGCGACCGGCTTTCCGGGCAGGGCGGCGACGACACGATCTCGGGCGGCGCGGGCGACGACCGGCTCGGTGGCGGCGGAGGGGCCGATCAGCTCTTCGGCGAGGACGGCAACGACAGGCTGGCGGGCGGCGGCGGGTCGGACATGCTGATCGGCGGGGCCGGGGCCGACACGCTGATCGGCAATGGCGGGCGCGACAGTTTCGTCTTTCTCGACGCGCGCGACAGCGGTCCGGGCAGTGCCGCGCGGGACGTGATCACCGATTTCCGTCCCGGCACCGATCTCATCGACCTTTCCGCGCTCGATGGCGGCTCGGCGCCGGGCGATCAGGCGCTGGTCTTCATCGGCCGGGCCGACTTCAGCGGCGCCGAGGGCGAGCTACGCTTTGCCCGCGCCGGTGCGGCGACTCTGATCGAAGCCGATCTGGACGGCGACGGGCAGGCCGATCTGCAGATCCTGCTGACGAAGTTCATGGCGCTCCACGACAGCGACTTCCTCCTCTAGGAACCACCCCGAGGGTGGAGCGAGACGGGCCCGCAAGGGGTCGCACGGGCCGGGCCTGCCCGGCAGGCCAGCCCGCCCGCTAGCCCCGCCGCCGGCCGTCAGCGCCGGCGCGAGGCGACGAGGCCGACGATTTCCTTGGTGCGCGCCAGGATCGGGGCGGCGATGGCGTTGGCGCGTTCGGCGCCGTCGCCGAGAAGGCGGTCGATCTCGGCCGGATCGGCCATCAGCCGCTGCATCTCGGACGCGATCGGCGCGATCCTGGCCACCGCGAGGTCGGCCAGCGCCGGCTTGAACGTGCCAAAGCCCTTGCCCGCGAACTGCGCCACGACCGCCTCGACCGTCACGTCGGCGAGTGCCGCATAGATGTTGACGAGATTGCGTGCCTCGGGGCGGTCCTTGAGGCCGCCGACGCTCTCGGGCAGCGGTTCCGCATCGGTGCGAGCCTTGCGGAACTTCTGGGCGATCGTATCGGCATCGTCGGTCAGATTGATCCGGCTCGCGTCCGAGGGGTCGGATTTCGACATCTTCCTCGACCCGTCGCGCAGGCTCATCACCCGCGTCGCCGCACCATCGATCACCGGCTCCGTCATCGGGAAGAAGTCGACGCCGTAATCGTGGTTGAACTTGGCCGCGATGTCGCGCGTCAGCTCGACATGCTGCTTCTGGTCCTCGCCCACGGGCACCCGTGTCGCGTGGTAGAGCAGGATGTCGGCCGCCATCAGCGAGGGATAGGCGAGAAGGCCGAGAGAGGCCTTCTCGGCATCCTTGCCGGCCTTGTCCTTCCACTGCGTCATGCGGTTCATCCAGCCCATGCGGGCGACACAGTTGAAGATCCAGCCCAGCTCGGCATGGCCGGGCACCTGGCTCTGGTTGAAGAGGATCGAGCGTTTCGGATCGAGGCCCGCGGCGATGTAGCTGGCCGCCAGTTCGCGCGTCGCGGTGCGCAGGTCGGCCGGGTCCTGCCAGGTCGTCATCGCGTGCAGGTCGACGATGCAATAGATCGTCTCGATGCCCGAGTTCTGCATCTCCACGAACCGTTTCACCGCGCCGAGGTAGTTGCCAAGCTGCAGGTGGTTGGTCGGCTGGATGCCGGAGAATACGCGCGGCGTGAAAGTGGTGCGGGCGGCCTCGGTCATGGCTTTTCCGATCGCTTCGTCTGGAGTTTCCGGTCCCGCTCGCGTATCGCAGGGGGCAGGTCGCGTCAACAAGGGGCGGAAGATGCGCTACGGGCACGATGAATCGCCGATCAACCAGCTGCCGGTCGCGGTCTGGCTGATCGTGCTGCCGATCGTGGCGATGGAGATCGTGCTCAGCCTCGGCGGCGCCGGGCTTGCCGGCGGGCCGGGGGCGATCGGCTGGCGGGCCGAGGCGCTGCAGCGCTTTGCGCTGTCGCCGCAGATGCTCGACCAGATGCTGGCGACGGGGCGGTTCAACGCCGATTACGCGATGCGGTTCCTCAGCTATGCCTTCGTGCACGGCAACCTCACGCATGCGGTCTTCGCGACTGTCTTCATCCTGGCGCTCGGCAAGTTCGTGGGCGAGGTCTTCGCGAACTGGGCGGTGATCGCGCTCTTTCTTGCGGGCGTCGTCGCGGGCGGGCTCGTCTATTCCGCCGTGCCGGGGATCGAGGCGGCGCTCTTCGGCGCCTATCCGGGCGCCTATGCGCTTATCGGAGGCTTCACGTTCATCGTCTGGGCGCGGCTGGGCGCCGAAAACGCCAACCGGGCGCGGGCCTTCACGCTGATCGGCTTTCTCCTCGGGATTCAGCTTCTCTTTGGCGTAGTCTTCGGCGGTGCGCCCGACTGGATTGCCGATCTGGCGGGGTTCGGGGCGGGTTTCCTTCTGTCCTTCGTGGTCGGGCCAGGCGGGCCGGCCGCGCTTCTGCGCCACATCCGTCAGCGCTGAGCGGGTTTCGAGGCGCGGAAATCCGAGGGCCGGAAGGCGCCTGTCGCAAGCGCCGCCAATCCGTAGACCGCCATGCCCGAGAGGCAGAGCAGCGTCAGCGCCCAGTAACGGTGCCCGGCCGCGGACAGCGCATCGCGGAGCGCCCATTCCGCCCCCCAGAGATAGAGCCCGAGCAGCGTCGCGGCAGCGGCGACACGGGGCAGGCGGGCGCGCAACCTCTCGTCGGCGCGGGCTGCCTCGCCCATGCCGCGGGTCCCCCACCAGAGCTGGAAGGTCATCGCCCAGCCCGAGAGCGTGGTTCCGAGGGCGGCGGCAATGAAACCGAGAACGGGGGCGAGGCCGATGGCGAGAGCGGCGTTCACGACCATCGACCAGAGCGCGAAGCGGAATGGCGTGCGGGTATCCTCGCGCGCGAAATAGAGCGGCTGGAGCACCTTTTGCAGCACGAAGGCCGGCAGGCCCGCACCATAGACGGCAAGTGCGAGCGCCGTCGGGTAGGTATCCTTCACGCCGAAGGCGCCGCGTTCGTAGAGCACCGCGATCAGCGGCACCGGAATGACGACCAGCGCCACGGCCGCCGGCAGCGTCAGGAAAAGCGCGAATTCGGTCGCGCGGGAGAGCGCATAGCGGCTGCCGAAGACGTCGCCCGCCTTCAGCCGGCGCGAAATGTCCGGCAGAAGGACGATGCCGATCGCAATGCCGACGACACCGAGCGGAAGCTGGTAGAGCCGGTCGGCGTAGCTCAGCCAGGCGATCGCGCCGTCAAAGAAGCTGCCGACCTGGCGACCGACGAGAAGGTTGATCTGCACCACGCCGCCGGCCATCACCGCGGGTCCGGCGATGACGAGAAGCCGGCGCAGGTCGGGCGTCATCCGCGGCCGCCGCAGCCGCAGCGGATAGCCCATCCGCGCGGCGGCGATCCAGACCAGCGCGAGCTGGGCGAGGCCGGTCACCGGCGTTGCCCAGGAAAGGGTCAGGCCCATGTCCCAGCCAAGGTGATGTGCCGCCAGCATCGCGGCGATGAAGATGAGGTTCAGGAGCACCGGCGCGCCCGCCGCCGCGACGAACCGCCCGCCCGCGTTCAAGAGGCCGGAGAGAAGCGCCGTGAGCGAGATGAAGAAGATGTAGGGAAAGCAGATGCGGCCATAGAGCACGGCGAGCGGCAGGCGTTCGTCGCCGGCAAAGCCGCCCGCCATCGCCAGCACCAGCCAGGGCATCGCCACCATCGCCAGGATCGAGACCAGAAGGACGATGAAGGCAAGGCCGGAAAAGGCGTCCTCGGCGAAGGTCCGCGCATCCGCACCGCTTTCGAGTTTCTTCGAGAAGAGCGGCACGAAGGCGGTATTGAAGGCGCCTTCTGCGAAGAAGCGGCGAAAGACGTTCGGCAGCGAGAATGCCACGAGAAACGCCTCGGCGACCGGTCCGGTGCCGAGGTAGGCCGCAATCAGGACGTCGCGGACAAAGCCCACGACCCGGCTCAGAAGGGTCCAGGCCCCGACCGTCAGGAAGCCGCGGATCAGACGGATCGGCTTCATTCCGCCTGCGCCCGTTTCGCGCCCTCGGCGATCGCCTGGCGAAGCTTGCGTTCAAGGCTCTCCTGCCGCGCCCTGATGTGCAGTTTCAGGCCGAACATGTCCTTGACGTAGAAGGTGTCGACGACCTGTGCGCCATAGGTCGCGATCACGGCGCTGGCGATATAGATGTTGTTGGCGGCAAGTGTGCGGGTCAGATCGTAGAGCAGGCCCGGGCGGTCGCGGGTATCGACCTCGACGATGGTGTAGATCTCCGAGCCGTCGTTGTCGAAGGCGATCGAGGTCGGGAAGTGGAACTGGCGTTCGCGGCGTTTCAGCTTGTCGCGGTCCTTCAGGGCGTCGCGGGTGACGACCTCGCCCTTCAGGGTCTTGCCGATCACGGCGCGCAGGCGCGGCAGGCGCGTCTCCTCGTAGGGACGGCCCTCGCTGTCCTGCACCCAGAAGACGGCGGTCGCATAGCCGTCCTTCGAGGTGTAGGTGCGCGCGTCCACGACATTGGCGCCGACCACCGCGAGCGCACCGGCGAGACGCGAGAAGATGCCCGGATGGTCGGCCAGCGCGAAACAGGCGCGGGTGGCGTCGTGGTCGGGGTCGGGCTTGATGTCGATGCGGATCTCGTCGTCGGGGATGTCGCGCAGAAGCTCGGCAAAGACGGCATGGGTCTCGGTCGAGAGGCCCTGCCAATAGGGGTCGTAGTGGCGACCCGTCTCGCGGCGGATGTCGCGCGGTTCCCAGTGGGCGAGCCGCTCGCGCAGGGCGCGCTTGGCGGCGTCCTGACGCTTGCCGGAATTGACCGTCTCGAGCCCGCCCTCGAGCGCATCGGCGGTTTCGGCATGAAGCCTGCGCAGGAGCATGGCCTTCCAGTTGTTCCAGGTGTTCGGCCCGACGCCGCGGATGTCGCAGACGGTGAGCACGGTGAGCAGGTCGAGCCGCTTGCGCGTCTTCACGACCTTGGCGAAGTCGCGCACGGTGCGCGGGTCCGAGAGATCGCGCTTCTGCGCCATGTCGGACATCGACAGGTGATAGCGCACCAGCCACTCGACGGTTTCGCATTCTTCCGCCGAGAGGCCGAGCCGGGGCGCGACGCGCCGCGCGATCTGGGCGCCCAGTATCGAGTGATCCTCGGGCCGGCCCTTGCCGATGTCGTGCAGGAGGAGCGCCACGTAGAGGATGCGCCGGTTTACCCCTTCCTTCAGGATCGAGGACGAGAGCGGCAGTTCCTCGATCAGCTCGTTCCGCTCGATCTGGGCGAGGGTCGAGATCGTCTGGATGGTGTGTTCGTCGACGGTGTAGTGGTGGTAGACGTTGAATTGCATCATCGCCACGATGGGCTCGAATTCAGGGATGAAGGCGGGCAGCACGCCGAGTTCGTTCATCCGGCGCAGGGCCCGTTCCGGGTTGCCGTGTTTCAGCAAGAGGTCGAGGAAGATTCGCGTCGCCTCTCGGTCTTCGCGCATCTCGTCGTCGATCATGTCGAGGTTGCTGGCGACAAGCCGCATCGCCTCGGGGTGGATCAGGTAGCCGGTTCTGAGCGCCTCCTCGAACAGCCGCAGGAGGTTCAGCTTGTCGGCGAGAAAGCGCTTCGGGTCGACGACGTTGATGCGCCCCTGATCGATCCGGTAGCCCTCGCGCGTCTTGCGGCGGCGGCGCAGCAAGCCGGCAAGGCGCGCCTCCTTCTTCACGTGGCGCTCCTCGAGCGCGGTCAGGAAGACGCGGGTGATCTCGCCCACATGGGTGGCCTGGCGGAAATAGTCCTGCATGAAGTGCTCGACCGCGCGCCGGCCGCCGCCATCGGCATAGCCCATCCGCTCGGCCACCTCGACCTGCAGGTCGAAGCCGAGCTGGTTTTGGGCGCGCTTCGCGATCAGGTGGAGATGGCAGCGCACGGCCCAGAGAAAGTCCTCGGCGGCACGGAAGGCTTCATATTCATCGGGCCGCAGCAGGCCGACGCCCACCAGTTCCGCGGCCCGGCGAACGCCATGGATGTACTTGCCGATCCAGTAGAGCGTCTGCAGGTCGCGCAGGCCGCCCTTGCCCTCCTTGACGTTCGGTTCCAGCACATAGCGCTGGCCGCCCTGGCGCTTGTGGCGCTCGCTGCGCTCCTCGAGCTTGGCCTCGATGAACTCCGCGGCGGTGTTGCGGAACAGCTCGCCGCGCAGCCGCCGGCGCAATTCCTCGGCCAGCGGTTTGTCGCCGGTGATGAAGCGGCGTTCGAGAAGCGCGGTGCGGATCGTGTAGTCCTCGCGGCCGAGCCGGATGCAGTCCTTCACCGTGCGCGAGGCATGGCCGACCTTCAGCCGCAGATCCCACAGGATATAGAGCATGGTCTCGATGACGCTCTCGGCCCAGGCGGTCATCTTCCATGGCGTGAGAAACAGAAGGTCGATGTCCGAATGCGGCGCCATCTCGGCGCGGCCATAGCCGCCGACGGCGACGACCGCGAGCTTTTCGGAGGCGGTCGGATTGGCCCGCGGGTGCAGCGCCCCGGTCGCAAGCGCGAAGACGATGCGCACCGTCGCGTCGGTGAGCGCCGCATAGGCCCGCACCGTGGCCGAGGCGGCGCGCGGGTGGGTCATGAGATCGGCGGCGATCGCCTCGATCGCCTCGTCGCGGGCGGGCGCGAGCGCCTCGACGATCAGCGCGCGCCGCGAGCGCAAGTCCTCCGCCGCCGCCAGTCGCGGCAAGAGCGCGGCGGTGAAGGCCTCGGTGTCGTAGATCGGGTAGTCACCGACCGCGGTCGGCTCGGTGTCGTCGGCGTCAGAAGCCGGCACCGCCGAAGCTAGTTGGGGCAGGATCAATCACGACCACCTGTGAATTCTGGATCTGGGCGATGGCGAGGCCGCGCTGGTTGGTGCCGTCCGGACGCAGCCGGAAGACGCCGCTCACCCCGGCGAAGCCCGCGCCCTGGGTAAGCGCGGCGGCGCTGAGGTCGGTCTTGCCCATCTTCACGAGCGCGCCCACGGCCGCGATGCCGTCATAGGCGAGCCCGACGACGGCGGCAGGGACCGGGGGGGTGCCATAGGCGGCGGTGTAGCGGGCCTCGAACTGCTGCGTGAGCCCCGGGTTCGGCAGCGCGAAGATACCGCCCTGCAGGCCGGGCAGTCCGGCCGCCTGTGCCGGAACGTCCCAGCGCGCGAGGCCGCCGACCTGCGCCACGTCCGAGGTGAGCCCCTGTTCGCGGATCAGCTGCGACAGAACCGGCAGCGCGCCGTCGGTCGTGGCGTCGAGAACGACCAGATCGGCGCCGTTGGCCTTCGCCGCGGATACCACCTGAGAGGCGGCGCTCACGACGCCGTTTTGCGACATCTCGTAGCCGACGGTGGCGACAACGGTGGCGGCCGAGCGCGCCGCCGCGCGGGTCACCGCCGCGCGCGCGAGTTCGCCCGCCGGGGTCCTGGCATGGACCATCACGATCCGCCGCTTGCCCTGCCGCGCCGCGAAGGAAACGAGCCGGTCGGCGGTATTGTCGAAGGTCGGGCCAAGAACGAAGACATTGCCGCCGGCGACATCGGCATTGTTGGAGAAGCTCAGCACATTGACGCCGCTGCCGCGGACCGCGTTGCCGGCGGCGTTGGCGCTGTGGGCATAAAGCGGGCCGAGGATCACGAGCGCGCCGTCGTTCACCGCCTGCGTCGCCGCCGAAGCGGCTTGCGCGGCCTGCCCTGCGGTGCCGTAGACGCGCAGATCGATCTGCACCCCCTGCAGGTCGGCTATGGCAAGACGCGCGGCGTTCTCCAGCGACTGGGCCAGCAGCAGATCGGTCGACGAGGCCGAACCCGACGGAACCAGAAGCGCGACCGGGACCGGCTTGCCGGCCGGCAGCCCGGCGCCTCCCATCGGCATCGGCCCGCAGGCGCTCAGTGCGGCAACGGCGGTCAGACCTGCGGCTCCGGTCAGGAACTTGCGGCGGCTGCGCGAAACGGTGAACATGGGTGAACCTCATAACGGGTGTTGCGCTGGTCGCCGGGAGAGTAGGCGGTTGCGGCGGCGAAGTAAACGCGGGAGCAGTTTTGACAACCATCGGCGAAGAGCGCAAACCGGCACCGGGGCTGCATTTCGTGGCGACCCCGATCGGGGCGGCGCGCGACATCACGCTGAGGGCGCTCGACATCCTCGCAACGGCCGATCTGATCGCCGCCGAGGATACGCGCACGCTCCGGCATCTGATGGAGATCCACGGCGTGGCGCTGGGCGACCGGCCCCTTCTGCCCTATCACGACCACAACGGCGACAGGATGCGCCCGCGGATCCTCGCGGCGCTGGCCGAGGGCCGCTCGGTCGCCTATGCCTCGGAGGCCGGGACCCCGCTTGTCGCCGATCCGGGCTATCAGCTCGGCCGCGCGGCGATTGCCGCGGGCCACGCCGTCTTCAGCGCCCCCGGCCCCTCGGCGGTGCTGGCGGCACTTACCGTCGCGGGCCTGCCGAGCGACCGCTTTCTCTTCGCCGGCTTTCCGCCCGCGGCCGCGTCGGCCCGCCGGCGCTGGCTCGCAGAGCTTGCGACGCTGCCGGCGACGCTCGTCCTCTATGAATCGCCGAAGCGGATTCAGGCTCTGTTAGGGGATCTGGTGCAAGGCTTCGGGGCGGACCGGCGTGCGGCCGTCTGCCGCGAACTGACCAAGCGGTTCGAGGAGGTCACGCGCGACACGCTCGGCGCGCTCCGCGACGGTTTCGCCACGCGCAGCGTCAAGGGCGAGATCGTGGTGGTGGTCGACCGGGCGGGCGCGCGCGCGGTCGGACAGGACGAGATCGACGCGGCGCTGAAGGAGGCGATGGAATGCCACTCGACCAGGGATGCGGCGGCGCAGGTGGCCGAGACGCTCGGCCTGCCCCGACGGGATCTCTACCAGAGAGCGCTGCAGCTCGCCGGCGGCGACTGAGCGGGGCAACGGCCTATCACGGTGGACAGGCCGCCGAGGATCAGGTCGCGGCGCGCTACATCCGGCTTGGCGCCGAGCTTCGCGCGCGGCGCTGGCGTGGCCGGGGGGGCGAGATCGACCTGATCTTCGCCACGACGGCGGGTCTCGTCTTCGTGGAAGTGAAGCGGGCTGCGAGCCATGTCATGGCGGCGCAGCGGCTCGGGCCGCGCCAGATCGCCCGGCTTCAGGCCGCCGCCGGGGAATACCTTGCCGCTGCGCCCGGCGGGCAGGACAGCGACATGCGCTTCGACGTGGCGCTCGTCGACGGCGCCGGCAGGATCGAGATCGTGGAAAACGCGCTCTGGCTCTGATCGGCGATTGAATCCCCCGCCCGGCTCGGCCATCTATCGCTCAGCCGCAGCGGAGGATCTCGGATGGCCCTTAAAGTCGCATTGCAGATGGATCCGGTCGAAGCGATCAGCATCGAGGCCGATTCCACCTTCCGCATCGGCATCGAGGCCGAGGCGCGCGGGCATTCGCTCTTCTACTACACGCCCGACCGGCTCTTCTACCGCGAGGGCCGCGTCCTGGCGCGTGGCTGGCCGCTGAGCCTGAGGCGGGTAAAGGGCGATCACTTCACCCTCGGCCCCGAGACCGAGGTCGACCTGGCCGAGATGGATGTCGTCTGGCTGCGTCAGGATCCGCCCTTCGACATGGGCTACATCACGACGACGCATCTGCTCGACATGGTCCGGCCCGGCACGCTTGTCGTGAACGATCCCTTCTGGGTGCGGAACTTCCCCGAGAAGCTTCTGGTGCTGAAGTTCCCCGAGCTGACGCCGCCGACGCTCGTCGCCCGCGATCTCGGCACCATCCGCGCCTTCAAGGCGGTGCATGGCGACATCATCCTGAAGCCGCTCTACGGCAACGGCGGTGCGGGTGTCTTCCGGCTCGATCCGAACGACCGCAACCTCGCCTCGCTGCACGAGCTCTTCACCGGCATCAGCCGCGAGCCGATGATCGCGCAGAAATACGTCCCCGCCGTCGTCAAGGGCGACAAGCGCATCATCCTCGTCGATGGCGAACCCGTCGGCGCCATCAACCGGGTGCCGGCCGCGGGCGAGACGCGATCGAACATGCATGTCGGCGGGCGGCCGGAAAAGGTCGGCCTGACCCCGCGCGACCGCGAGATCTGCGCCGCGATCGGGCCGACGCTGCGCGACAACGGCCAGATCTTCGTCGGTATCGACGTGATCGGCGACTGGCTGACCGAGATCAACGTCACCTCGCCCACGGGCATTCAGGAGCTCGAGCGCTTCGACGGCACCAATGCCGCCGCCCGGATCTGGGAGGTGATCGAGGCCAGGCGGGCCTAGCGCCCGGCCGCGACGCTCAGCCGGAAGCCGACCGCCTCGGCCACATGCGGCTTGCGGACCTCGGGCGTGGCGGCGAGATCGGCGATGGTGCGCGCGACGCGAAGCACACGGTGGTAGCCGCGCGCGGAAAGGCCGAAGCGTTCGGCAACGCGGGCGAGAAGCGCGCGCCCCTCGGCATCGGGGGCAGCGATCTCCTCGAGCAGCTGGCCCTCGGCATCGGCATTGACGCGCAGCCCGTCCCGGCCCGCGAAGCGCTGCGCCTGGATCGCGCGCGCCGCGGCCACGCGCGCTGCGACATCGGCAGAGCTTTCGCCGCCGCCCGGCAGGTCGAGGTCGCTGTAGGCGACGGGCGGCACCTCCACGCGCAGGTCGATGCGGTCCATCAGCGGCCCCGAGATGCGGCCGAGATAGTCCTCGCCGCAGTGGGGCACGCGGGCGCAGGCGCGCGCCGGATCGGCCAGATAACCGCATTTGCAGGGATTGGCGGCGGCGACCAGCAGGAAGCGGCAGGGATAGCGGATATGGGCGTTGGCGCGGGCGACGACGACCTCGCCGGTCTCGATCGGCTGGCGCAGGGTCTCCAGAACGGTGCGCGAGAATTCGGGAAACTCGTCGAGGAAGAGGACGCCATTGTGGGCCAGGCTGATCTCGCCCGGCTGGGCGCCGCGGCCGCCGCCGACGATGGCGGCCATCGAGGCGGTGTGGTGCGGTTCGCGGAACGGGCGCGCGCGGCTGATACCACCCTCGTCGAGGAGCCCCGAGAGCGAGTGGATCATCGAGGTCTCGAGCGCCTCGGCCGGCGAGAGCGGCGGCAGGATCCCCGGCATCCGCGCGGCCAGCATCGACTTGCCCGACCCCGGAGCGCCGACCATCAGCAGATGGTGTCGCCCGGCGGCGGCGATCTCGAGCGCGCGCTTGGCGCGTTCCTGGCCCTTCACATCGCTCAGGTCGCGGGGTGCGGGCGGGGCCGCGACCTCGCCCGGGCGGGCCGGCGCGAGGGGGGCGCGGCCGGTGAAGTGGCCGATGACGGCCGCGAGCGTGTCGGCCGCGAAGACCTCGGTCGCGCCGACCCAGGCCGCCTCGGCGCCCGAAGCGCGCGGGCAGACGAGCGCGCGATCCTCCGCGGCGGCGGCCATGGCGGCGGGCAGGGCGCCGACCACCGGCACGAGCCGCCCGTCGAGCGACAACTCGCCGAGCGCCACCGTGGCCTCGATCTCGTCGCGGGGCAGGATGTCGATCGCGGCGAGAAGCGCGAGCGCGATCGGCAGGTCGAAATGCGATCCCTCCTTGGGCAGGTCGGCGGGCGAGAGATTGACGGTGATCCGCTTCGACGGCAGCGCGATCGAGAGCGCCGTCAGCGCCGCGCGCACCCGGTCGCGCGCCTCGCTCACCGCCTTGTCGGGCAGGCCCACCACAGCGAAGGCCGGCATTCCGGCCGAGACGGCGCATTGAACCTCGACGATGCGCGCCTCGACGCCCTCGAAAGCCACCGTATAGGTGCGCGTCACCATGTCCGTCCCTCTTAACCTTGGTAAACGGCTAGGACGGGTCGGTTGAAGAAAGGTTAACGCGGCCCCGGCAGCCCCGCCATGGCGGTGAATTTCGGCCAGGCTTCGGCATCGGCGACGGTCTTGTCGCGGCAGAAGCCGTTGCAGAAACCCCAGACCTTGCCGTCGAGTACGAGGAAATGGGTGACCTCCCTGCCGGAATAGGGGCAGGTGTCGTTCAGCGCCGGGCCGGCCTCGACCGGGCGGGCGTCGCGCCGGCCGGGGCCCGGCCAGGGGCGTTCGGCATAGGGCTTAGCATAGGAGGGCTGGATCAGGTTCTCGGCAATGCCCATCGCCCGCCAGCGGCGGAACGCGGGATCGGCGAGATGGGCGGCGGCATAGGCGGCCGCCTCGGCCGGGACCGGCAGGTTGTAGGTGGCGATCCGCGCTGCCACCGGGGCGAAAAAGGCATCGGCCACCGTGTAGCGGCCGAAAAGCCATGGCCCGCCGGCGCCGAAGCGATCGCGCGCGCGGGCCCAGATCCGGTCGAGCCGCGCGAGGTCGGCCAGCACTTCGGCGCGCGGGAAGGCATCCTCGTAGCTGACGAGAAGGTTCATCGGACAGTCGCCGCGCAGCGCCGCGAAGCCCGAATGCATCTCGGCCGCCATGTAGCGCGCCATCATCCGCGCCGCCGGATCCTCGGGCCAGAGACCCGCTTCGGGATGCCGCTCGGCCAGGGTTTCGGCGATGGCGAGCGTCTCGCCCACCACTTCGCCCTCGGGCGTGCGCATCGCCGGAACCAGCCTCGCCGGTGCGAACTCCGCCAGAAGCCGGTCGAAGTCGGGGCTGTAGAGCACCCCGGGATGACACCGCACCGGCAGGCCGAACCTCTCGAAGAGAAGCCAGCCGCGCAGCGACCAGGAGGAATAGGAGCGATCGCCGATGGCAAGGTCGTAGGTCATGCGTCACCTTTCGTTCTGCCAAGGGCTAGTCCGGTGCCGTTGCGGCGTCACGCGCAAGTTTGTGGTCCGGATCATCACGCTTCGTGATGCCCCCTGCGGCTTGTTTTTCGCCGGAGGGCGACCTAATCCTGTTGGGCGCGGGGCACGAAGAGGCCGGAATGCTGGCGGAAAAGCGGATCCTTCTGATCATCGGCGGCGGTATCGCGGCCTACAAGGTGCTGGACCTCGTTCGCCGGCTGCGGGAGCGGGGCGCGCGCGTGCGTCCGGTGATGACCGCCGCGGCGAAGGAATTCGTCACGCCGCTCTCGGTCGGGGCGCTTTGCGCCGATCACGTCTTCACCGATCTCTTCGACCGCCATGCGGAACAGGATGTGGGCCACATCCGGCTCGCGCGCGAGACCGATCTGATCGTCGTCGCCCCGGCGACGGCCGACCTGATGGCGAAGCTCGCGCAGGGCCTTGCGAATGATCTCGCCTCGGCGGTGCTGCTGGCGACGACGGCGCCGGTTCTCATGGCGCCGGCGATGAACCCCCGGATGTGGGCGCATCCGGCGACGCGGCGCAACCATGCGCAGCTGCAGGCCGACGGCGTGACCTTCGTGGGCCCGAACACGGGCGAGATGGCCGAGGCCGGCGAGGCGGGCACGGGGCGGATGGCCGAGCCGATGGACATCGTCGAGGCCATTGCCGCGCGGCTGGCGGGCGGGCCGCTTGCGGGGCGCCACGTGCTGGTGACCTCGGGGCCGACGCATGAGCCGATCGACCCGGTGCGCTACATCGCCAACCGCTCGTCGGGCGCGCAGGGCACGGCGCTTGCCGCGGCGCTGCGGGATCTTGGCGCGCGGGTGACATTCGTGACCGGACCCGCGGAAGTTCCCGCGCCGGCGGGCGTCGCGGTTCAGCGGGTCGAGACCGCGGTCGAGATGCTGGCGGCGGTCGAGGCGGCGCTGCCGGCCGATGCCGCGGTCTTTGCCGCCGCGGTCGCCGATTGGCGGGTCGCCAATGCCGCCGCCCGCAAGATGAAGAAGGACGGCTCCGGCCGGGCCCCTGCGCTGGAATTCGCGGAGAACCCCGACATTCTGGCCCGCGTCGCGCAGATGAGGAAGGGCCGGCCGGCGCTCGTCGTCGGTTTCGCCGCCGAGACCGACGATGTGATCGCCCATGCCAGCGCCAAGCTTGCGCGCAAGGGTTGCGACTGGATCGTCGCCAATGACGTGAGCCCCGCCACCGGGATCATGGGCGGGGCCGAGAACGCGGTGACCATCCTGTCACCCGATGGCGCCGAGGCCTGGCCGCGGCTGCCCAAGGACGAGGTGGCGCGACGGCTGGCCGCGAAGATCGCGGCGGTGCTCGGCGCCGGCAAATGACGGAACCTGCGCCGGTGATCGGGGTTCTGCGCGAGGACTGGGCCGATCCGTCCGTTGCCCTGCCGGCCTACGAGACTTCGGGTGCGGCGGGGGCCGACATCCGGGCAAACCTGCCGCCGGAGAGCCGCGCCACGGGGATCCGCCTGGCGCCGCAGGCGCGCGTCGTGGTGCCGACCGGGCTCAGGGTCGAGATCCCGGCGGGCTACGAGATCCAGATCCGGCCGCGTTCGGGGCTGGCGCTGAGGCACGGGATTTCGCTGCCGAACACACCGGGCACCATCGACAGCGATTATCGCGGCCCGCTCGGCGTGCTCCTGATCAACCTTGGCAC
>JACKKB010000012.1 GCA_020637635.1 Albidovulum sp. | reverse complement strand
AAGCTCAGGCCGCCGATGAAGAGCGACATGGTGAAGCCGATCCCGGCGAGGAAGGCGAGCCCGGCGATATGGACCCAGTTCGCACCATGGGGCATCCGCGCGACGCCGGCCTTCACCAGGATCCAGGTCACCCCGAAGACCCCGATCTGCTTGCCGATCACCAGGCCCGCGGCGATGCCGAGCGGCAATGGCGCGAGGATGTTGGAAAGGGTCATCCCCGACAGCACCACGCCCGCATTGGCAAAGGCGAAGATCGGCACGATCAGGAACAGCACGTAGGGCGTGAGCCCGTGTTCGAGCGAATGCAGCGGCGACTTGCCGTATCTGTCGATCAGCGGCACGAAGAAGGCGGTGATCACGCCCGCGAGCGTGGCATGGACGCCCGATTTCAGGATCAGCACCCAGAGCACGGTGCCGAAGAGCACGATCGGCGCGATCCGGTGCGATCCGGTCCGGTTCAGCCAGAAGAGCCCGGCCAGCGGAATGAGCGCGAGGTAGAGGTAATCGAGGTGCAGCTCGCTGGTGTAGAAGAGCGCGATGATGAGGATGGCGCCGAGATCGTCGAGGATGGCGAGCGTCAGAAGAAAGATCTTCAGCGATGCCGGCGCCCGCTTGCCGAGTAGCGCCAGCACACCCACGGCAAAGGCGATGTCGGTCGCCGCCGGGATCGCCCAGCCGCCGCGCGTCACCGGATCGGACCAGTTGAAGGCGAGATAGAGGAGCGCGGGCAGGATCATGCCCCCCACCGCCGCCATGCCCGGCAGCACCACGTTGCGCGGGTTCTTCAGCTTGCCCTCCAGCATCTCGCGCTTCAGTTCGAGCCCGATGAGGAAGAAGAAGACGGCCATCAGACCGTCGTTGATCCAGAGGATCAGCGGCTTGGAGAACCCGTTGCCATCGAGCAGGATCGCGAAGGGTTTCAGAAGAATGGTCTGATAGAGGTCCGACAGCGCCGAATTGGCGACGATCAGCGCCAGGAGGGCCGACAGCATCAGCGCGATGCCTCCCGCTGCATCATGGCTGAAGAGGCGGGTGACGGCGCGCGATAGGCTCATTGACAGGTCCCTGCTGTTTTTTCGATCGTATTGAGATGGGGCCTTCGGGCACCGGTTCAACCGCTGCGCGCCACGGTTATTCCGCTTGCGGGGAAAAACCGCGGCTCTAGGATGGCGCGCGGACGGGCGGTGACATGGCGGCATTCGATCATCTCGTGGTTTCGGCGGGGACCCTCGACCAGGGCGCCGAGTGGATCGCGGCGCGGCTCGGCGTGCCGCTGGAGCCGGGCGGCCGGCACCCGACCATGGGCACGCACAACCGGCTCCTGGGCCTCGGACCGGGCGAATATCTCGAACTGATAGCGATCGACCCCGAGGCGGCCAAGCCCGGCCACCGGCGCTGGTTCGCGCTCGACGATTTCGCCGGGCCGCCGCGGCTGACCAACTGGGTCTGTCGGGTCGACGACCTCGATGCCGCGCTCGCGGTAGCGCCCGAGGGCAGCGGCCGCGCCACCGATCTCGCGCGGGGCGTCTTCCGCTGGCGCATGGCGGTGCCGGACGACGGTCTGCTGCCCTTCGACGCCATGTTCCCGGGGCTCATCGCCTGGCAGGGCAGCAACCACCCCGCCACGGGGCTGCCGGATCGCGGGTGCCGGCTCCTGGCCTTGGAGATCAGCCATCCCCGGGCGGCCGCGCTGCGCCTGCCGCTCGCCGATGCGCGCATCCTGGTTCGGGTCGGTCCGGCCGCACTGCGCGCGACCATTGCCACCCCCGGCGGTGTGGTGGAGCTGTGATCCTGCGACCCGCCGGACCCGCCGACACGCCGGCAATCCTGGAAATCTGGAACGCGATCATTCGCGACACCACCGTCACCTTCACCAGCATCGAGAAGACCCCGGCCACCTTCGCCGCACTCGTCGCCGATCGAAGGGCCCGGGGGCGTGAGGTCTTCGTGGCCGAGGACGCCGAGGCGGGCGGCGTGGCCGGCTTTGCGAGCTACGATCAGTTCCGGCCGGGCGACGGTTATGTCCATGCGATGGAACACACGATCCTTCTCGGCCCCTCTGCCCGCGGCCGCGGGCATGGACGCGCGCTCTTGCAGCGGATCGAGGATCACGCCCGCGCCGGCGGAGCGCATACGCTCTTCGCCGGGGTCTCGGGCGAGAACGCGGCCGGCATCGCCTTTCACGCCCGCATGGGTTTTGCAACCGCGCAGCGCTATCCCGAAGCCGGTCGAAAGTTCGGCCGCTGGCTGGATCTGGTGCTGATGGAGAAGCGGCTCGGCTAGCAGCGGCCGCTGGACCAGGGGCGGGCATGCCCTGGCCTCAGCCCAGCATCTCGTCGACCCAGTCCGGCACGATGATGCTCGCCGGCCCCTGGCGGGCGGCGTCGAAGAGGCCCGTTTTCCGCGGGGGTTCGAGGTTCAGTTGCAGCGACCGGGCACCGGCCGCCCTGGCCGCGGCGGCAAATCCCGCCGCCGGATAGACCGTGCCCGAGGTCCCGATCGAGACGAAGAGATCGGCCTGCCGAAGCGCGCCTGCGATCCGCTCCATGTGATAGGGCGTCTCGCCGAACCAGACAACGTCGGGGCGCGCGGCGGCGATGCCGCAGGCGGGACAGGGGTCGGCGGGGTCCATCGCCGCGGGGGCAGGCCAGCGCGCCCCGCAAGAGGCGCAGAGCGCGGTCAGGTGGGTGCCATGCATGTGGATCACGTCGCGGCTGCCAGCCCGCTCGTGCAGGTCGTCGACATTCTGGGTGACGATCGTCACGCCTCCGGGCCACCGTGCAGAAAGCCGCGCGAGCGCCGCGTGGGCGGCATTCGGCTCTGCCGCGCGCACCCTCTCGCGCCGCCAGTTGTAGAACGCGAGCACGAAGGCCGGATCGCGGGCAAAGCCCTCGGGCGTGGCGAGATCGCGCCAGTCGTAGCGCGACCAGAGCCCGCCCACGTCGCGGAACGTGCCGAGCCCGCTTTCGGCAGAGATGCCGGCCCCGGTCAGGATCACGATCTCAGCGGGTTTTGACACGGCGCGGCCCTTCCGGCAGGGCGGGACGATGCAGCCCGTCCTCTCCGTCTGCCTCGGCAACCTCTGCCGCTCGCCGGCCGCCCTGCCCATGTGCGCGCCCCGCGCCCGGGCACCTGGCCTGCCGCAGCGGCGCGCCGGCGCCGGCGACGGGCACGCGGAGGAGCCGTCCTGTCCGCCGATGATCGCCGCCATGCGGAGCGATGGCCACGCCCTCGGCGCCCGGCGCTGAGCCGCGGCTCAGACGAGCTTGGCCGGAAACCCCTCGGCGGCAAGGGCCGCGAGGATCGCCTCCGCCACCGCGGTCGAGGTCACCTCGACGGTGCGATGGGTGAGATCGACCACGACATCGGCGCGGCTGTCGATGTCGATGATCGTGCGCTCGACCGTGGCCTGGCAATGACTGCAACTCATGTCGGGGATCGAGAATTTCATGTCGTGCTCCGCTTGGCGGCCGGAACCTCCGGGCTGCCCGAGTGATCGCGCGCGAGGGCAGCGCGGTCAAGCCTGTTCCGCCCCGCGTGTCGGCCGGATCTCGAACCCCGGCGCCACCTCGGCAGGGTCGGCGGGCGCAGTCCAGACATCGGTGACGCGCGCCGCCCCCGGGCCTTCGCCCATGGCCAGCACGAGCGCCTTGACCGCGTCTTCCTTCCCCGCCACCAGCGCCTCGACCGAGCCGTCGCCACGGTTGCGGACCCAGCCGCGCAGGCCGAGCTCTGCCGACGCGGCAGCCGCCCACGCGCGGTAGGCGACCCCCTGCACACGGCCGGTGACGCGGATATGGCAGGCGATCTCTTTCATGCGGCTCCTCACTGGTGCAGTGTCGCGGCGATCCTAGCACGAAAGGCGGCACATGAAGATCGTTCGCACCGACCGGGAACTCGAAACCCCGCGCATCGACGCCGAGCTGCGCCGTCGGGGCGAGCTCGTCCTGCTGCCCGAAGGGGTGGACGAGGCAACCCTCGCCGCCGCCGTCGCCGATGCGGATCTCCTCCTGATGTGTTACACGCCGGTGACCGCGCGGGTGATCGATGCCGCGACGCGACTGAAGGCGATCGTGAAATACGGCGTCGGCATCGACGCGATCGACATTCCGGCCGCGATCGCGAGGGGCATTCCCGTCGTCAACATCCCCGAATATGCCGAGGAGACCGTGGCCGAGGGCGCCTTCGCACTGATGATCGCGCTCCTGAAGGGACTCGTGCCGCTCGACCGACAGATGCAGCGGGCCGGCTGGGCCTGGCCGACGGAGCGCTGGCGCGGGCGGGACCTGGCGGGACGCACCGTCGGAATCCTCGGCCTCGGCCGGATCGGTCGCAGCTTCGCGCGGATGGCGGGGCAGGGATTCCGCGCCCGGGTCATCGCCTGCGATCCGCAGGTGAGCAGCGAGAGGATGGCAGCGCTCGGGGTGGGGAAGGTCGATCTTGCGACGCTTCTGGCCGAGGCCGACGTCCTCTCGCTCCACTGCACGCTGAACGACACGACCCGCCACATCATCGGCGCGGCGGAACTTGCCACAATGAAACCGGGCGCTTTGCTGATCAACTCCTCGCGCGGCGGGCTGGTGGATGAGGCGGCGCTGGTCGCGGCGTTGCTGGAAGGCCGGATCGCCGGGGCGGGGCTCGACGTCTTCGCATCCGAACCGCTTGCCCTAGCCGGCCACGCGATCAGCCCGCTCTTCGGCCTGGAAAACGTCCTGATGCTCCCGCATCTGACCTTCTATACCGAAGAGGCAATGGAGCGCCTCGAACGCGAAACGCTGGAACGCTGCGACGAGGCTCTTTCCGGGCAGCCGGTGCTGGTGAAATCCGGGGACCCGAGGCTCCGGGCACAGCCGAAGGGCGTGGTCTTCGCGTGAGCGGAGCCGTCCCCCTCGCCGCGAGGCAGGCCGGGGGGCCTTCCGCCCCCGGGCCCCCCGAGGATACTTCGGAACAGATGAAGCAGGGCTGCCCTCTCTTCGCCTGTTT
The DNA here is from genome assembly GCA_020637635.1 of Albidovulum sp. Lineage (GTDB taxonomy): Bacteria > Pseudomonadota > Alphaproteobacteria > Rhodobacterales > Rhodobacteraceae > Albidovulum. Next base: position 116,768 of record JACKKB010000012.1, on the reverse strand, counting down.
GCAAATATCCCGGGGGTGCGGGGGCAGCGCCCCCGCGCTGCCGTCCCCCATTGACCGCAGGCCCGTTCCCGCGCATATCCGCGCCATCATGACCGAGCTCGCCCAGATCCGTAACTTCTCCATCGTGGCCCATATCGACCACGGAAAATCCACGCTTGCCGACCGGCTGATCCAGCTGACCGGCACGGTGGCCGAGCGCGACATGAAGGCGCAGATGCTCGACAGCATGGATATCGAGCGCGAGCGCGGCATCACCATCAAGGCCAACACCGTCCGCATCGAATACCCTGCGCAGGATGGCAAGACCTATGTCCTGAACCTCATCGACACGCCCGGCCACGTCGACTTCGCCTATGAGGTCAGCCGCTCCATGCGCGCCGTCGAGGGCTCGCTTCTGGTGGTGGACGCCACCCAGGGCGTCGAGGCGCAGACGCTCGCCAATGCCTATCAGGCAATCGACGCCGATCACGAGCTGGTCCCGGTCCTGAACAAGATCGACCTGCCGGCTTCGGATCCCGAGCGCGTGAAGGCCGAGGTCGAGGACGTCATCGGCATCGATGCCTCCCAGGCGATCCCGATCTCGGCCAAGACCGGGGTCGGCATCCCCGACGTGCTCGAGGCGATCGTCCACCGCCTGCCGCCACCCAAAGGCAACCGCGAGGCGCCCCTGAAGGCGATGCTGGTCGACAGCTGGTATGACAGCTATCTCGGCGTCGTCGTCATGATCCGCATCATGGATGGCGTGATCCGCAAGGGCGACCGCATCAAGATGATGCAGACCGGCGCCGTCTACGGCATCGACAAGCTCGCGGTCCTGAAACCGAAGATGGTGGATATCGCCGAACTCGGGCCGGGCGAGATCGGCGTCTTCACCGCCTCCATCAAGCAAGTCCGCGATACCCGCGTCGGCGACACGATCACCCATGAGAGGAAGCCTTGCGACAGGCCGCTGCCGGGCTTCAAGCCTGCCCAGCCGGTGGTCTTCTGCGGCCTCTTCCCGGTCGATGCCAACGATTTCGAGGCCCTGCGCGACGCGATCGAGAAGCTGGCCCTGAACGACGCCTCGTTCAGTTCCGAGATGGAGACCAGCGCGGCCCTGGGTTTCGGCTTCCGCATGGGCTTCCTCGGGCTTCTCCACCTCGAGGTCGTGCGCGACCGGCTTGAACGCGAATACGATCTCGACCTGATCACCACCGCCCCTTCCGTGGTCTTCAAGCTGCACATGAAGGACGGCGAGGTGCGCGACCTGCACAACCCCGCCGACATGCCCGACCTCACCCTTGTCGACCATATCGAGGAGCCGCGCATCAAGGCGACGATCATGGTGCCCGACGACTATCTCGGCGACGTGCTGAAGCTCTGCCAGGATCGCCGCGGCATCCAGATGGACCTGACCTATGCCGGATCGCGGGCGATGGTGGTCTATGACCTGCCCTTGGCCGAGGTCGTCTTCGATTTCTACGACCGGCTGAAGTCGGTGACCAAGGGCTACGCGAGCTTCGACTACCAGATGATGGGCTACCGCGAGGATGCGCTGGTCAAGATGTCGATCCTGGTGAACGACGAACCCGTCGACGCGCTGTCGATCATGGTCCACCGCGACCGGGCCGAGGGGCGGGGCCGTGCCATGGTCGAGAAGCTGAAGGAACTGATCCCGCGCCACATGTTCAAGATCCCGATCCAGGCGGCCATCGGCGGGAGGGTCATAGCGCGCGAGACCCTCTCGGCCATGCGCAAGGACGTGACGGCGAAATGCTACGGCGGCGACGCCACGCGGAAGCGCAAGCTCCTCGACAAGCAGAAGGCCGGCAAGAAGAAGATGCGCCAGTTCGGCAAGGTGGAGATCCCGCAGTCGGCGTTCATCTCGGCGTTGAAGATGGACAGCTAGGCTGTCGATCCTTGGTGACAGTGGGCAGAGGCGTTTGGTACCGCCAAGCGCTTGCCCACGCGGTTGGGCGTACGTCTTGCGCAACCAACTCATCCATGGCGGCGCGACCATTCTGGCTGTGAAACTCAACCAGTCTGGAGTCCAGCGTCAGGCGTGGGCGACGCCAGACGTCGAAACCTCGAATGCAAGGCTCGCCGTGCCGCGAGCAACCTGGTTCAAATGCACGGCGATCTCCAATTCGTGCCGTTCGAACCTTGCGATGAGCTCTTCTCGCCCGCGCGGCAATGTGCGAGCGAGTATACCAGCCCGGATGGGGCACAAGTTCCATTGCCAGGTCATATCGGAGTGGACGGTCAGGTTTTCGCGCAACCCTCGGGCGGATGCGCTCCGGCACATCGAGATCAATTCCTGAAGTGTCGCCGGCGCGGAAGGCCGGTAGCCCGGAGGGTTGGCGCGGGCCTCAAATCCATTTGAGCGACCGCGAGGTGTCACACATCCAGCTCCTCCACGAACCGCGCGTTCTCCGAGATATACTGGAACCGCAGTTCCGGTCTCTTGCCCATCAGCCGCTCGACGAGGTCTCCGGTCTCGCCCGGGAACTCGTCGTCGATGGTCACCCGGATCAGCTTGCGGGTCGCGGGATTCATGGTGGTGTCCTTCAGGTCCTTGGCGTCCATCTCGCCCAGGCCCTTGAAGCGCTGGACGTCGATCTTGCCCTTGCCGCCGAGGCCCTCGGCGAGCATCCGTTCCTTCTCGGCGTCGTCGGCCACGTAGATCCGGCGCGCGCCCTGGGTCAGCCGGTAGAGCGGCGGGCAGGCGAGGTAGAGGTGGCCCTTGTCGATCATCGGCCGCATCTGGGTGAAGAAGAACGTCATCAGGAGCGAGGCGATATGGGCGCCGTCGACATCGGCGTCGGTCATGATGATGACCTTGTCATAGCGCAGGTCGTCGACGTTGAAACGGGTGCCGAGGCCGACGCCGAGCGCCTGGGTCAGATCGGCGATCTCCTGGTTGGAGCCGAGTTTGGAGGAGGCAGCGCCGAGGACGTTCAGGATCTTGCCGCGGAGCGGCAGAAGCGCCTGGGTGGCGCGGTCGCGCGCCATCTTGGCGCTGCCGCCGGCCGAGTCGCCCTCGACGATGAAAAGCTCGGTGCCCTCGCGGTTCGTGGCGGAGCAGTCGACGAGCTTGCCGGGCAGGCGCAGCTTCTTCGTCGCGGTCTTGCGGGCGGTCTCCTTCTCCTGCTTGCGGCGCAGGCGCTCCTCGGCGCGGAGCACGAGGAAGTCGAGGATGGCGCCGGCGGATTTCGTGTCGGCCGCCAGCCAGTTGTCGAAATGGTCGCGCACCGCGCCCTCGGTCATCCGCGCGGCAGCCTCGGTCGCCAGCCGGTCCTTGGTCTGACCCACGAACTGGGGTTCGCGGATGAAGCAGCTGACGAGCGCCGCGCCCCCGGTCATCAGATCCTCGCGGGTGATCTGGGTGGCCTTCTTGTTGTTCACAAGCTCGCCATAGGCGCGGATGCCGCGCAGGATCGCGTTCCAGAAACCGGCCTCATGGGTGCCGCCCTCGGGCGTCGGCACGGTGTTGCAGTAGGACTGGATGAAGCCGTCGCGCGCGGGTGTCCAGTTGATCGCCCATTCGACCGATCCCGGCTCGCCGAACTTGTCGGCAAAGCTCACCTTGCCGGCGAAGGGCCGCTCGGCATAGGTCGTGGCGCCCTCAAGGCTTTCGCTGAGGTAGTCGGCAAGCCCGCCCGGGAAGTGGAATGCGGCCTCGAGCGGCGTCTCGCCATCGTCGATCGCCGTCTTCCAGCGGATCTCGACGCCAGAGAACAGATAGCCCTTCGATCGCACCATCTTGAAGAGCCGCGCGGGCTTGAACCGGTGATGGCCGAAGATCTCCTCGTCGGCGTGGAAGGTCGTCGCCGTGCCGCGGCGGTTGGGCGCGGCGCCGATCTTCTTCACGGGGCCCTGGGGAATGCCGCGCGAGAAGCGCTGCTCGAAAAGCTCCTTGCCGCGCGCCACCTCGACCACCATGAGGTCGGAGAGCGCGTTCACGACCGATGCGCCGACACCGTGGAGCCCGCCCGAGGTCTCGTAGGCCTTGCCGGAGAACTTGCCGCCGGCGTGCAGCGTGCAGAGAATGACCTCGAGCGCCGATTTCTTCGGGAACTTCGGATGCGGGTCGATCGGGATGCCGCGACCGTTGTCGGTGACGGTGACGGAGTAATCGGCGTTCAGCGTCACCTCGATGCGGCTGGCATGGCCCGCCACCGCCTCGTCCATGGAGTTGTCGAGGATCTCGGCCACCATGTGATGCAGCGCGCGTTCGTCGGTGCCGCCGATATACATGCCGGGGCGCTTGCGGACCGGCTCCAGCCCCTCCAGCACCTCGATCGAGGCGGCGTTGTAGTCGTCCGCGCGGGCGGCAAGAAGGTCGTCGGCCATGGCACTGCTCATCTTCTGATTGGCCAGCGATTAGACCATGGGGGGCGGGCCGGAGCAAGGCGGCAGGGCTTGCACGCGTGCCCGCCCGGCGCGAAACTGGGGCAGGGGACGGCCCCAGGGAGGATGGCGCGATGTGGAACGACCGCTATGCCGGCGACGACTATCTCTTCGGCACCGAGCCGGCCGCCTTCCTGACCCGGGTGACGGGTCTCCTGCCCGTCGCCGGGCGGGCGCTCGCCGTGGCCGACGGCGAGGGGCGCAATTCCGTCTGGATGGCGGCGCAGGGGCTTGCGGTCACGGCCTTCGATCCGGCGCCGAACGCGGTCGCCAAGGCAAGGCGGCTCGCGCAGGCGCGCGGGGTCGCGGTCGATTTCCATGTCGCGGATCTCGAGGGCTGGGACTGGTCGCGGCAATTCGACGTGGTGGCCGGGATCTTCATCCAGTTCGCCCCTCCGGCGGAGCGGGCGGTTCTCTTCCAGCGTCTCGCCGGCGCGCTGGTGCCGGGCGGGCTGCTTCTTCTTCATGGCTATGCGCCGAGGCAGGTGGGCTACGGCACCGGCGGGCCGCCGAGGGAAGAGAACATGTATACGCTCGACCTTCTGCGCGCATCCTTCGCCGGTTGGGCAGTGCTGCTTGCGCAGGATTACGACGCCGATGTCGACGAGGGGCGGGGACATTCCGGGCGCTCGGCGCTGGTCGACTTCGTGGCGCGAAAGCCCGGCTGAGGCATTATCGGCCCGCCATCGCCCCGCGCAATGCCGCGGCGGCGCCCCTCAGGTGATCGTCGAGCGTGGCCGCGGCAGTGCGCGCGTCGCCCGCCTCGACCGCCGCCAAGAGGCGCCGGTGATCGGCTGACCAGCGGTCGGCATCCCGGCGGAGTGCCGGATAGCAGGCGAGATGCAGCTGGCAAAGGCGGCGCAGATCCCGGATCAGCGCCAGTTCGATCTCGCGCCCCGCCGCGGCGTAGAGTGCGCGGTGAAACCGCCAGTCGGCCTCGGGAAAGCTGGGCAGGCCGGCCTCGACCTCGCAGCGGCGCAACTCCTGCGCGATCCCGGCGAGGTCCGGCGCGGCAAGTCGCGGCAGCGCACGGGCCAGCGCATCGGTTTCCAGGAGCAGGCGCAGATCGAAGATCTCGTCGAGCTCGGCCGCCGAGAGGCTCACCACGCGGGCGGTGCGGTTGGGGCGCAGCTCCACGAGCCGTTCGCTGGCCAGCAGGTTCAGCGCGTCGCGGACGGGAATGCGGCTGGTGCCGAAGCGCAGGGCAAGATCGGACTGCTGCAGGTCGGTGCCGGGAAGGAGCCTGCCTTCGAGGATGTCGGCGCGCAGCCCCTCGGCGATACGTGCGACACTCATCTTGCGGTTCTCCGAATACTTGAATACATGTATACAATACTGACGGGTCGGAGTGATGACAATGGGCCATGATTTCACCTCGCGGATCGTCTGGACGGGCAACCGCGGTGAGGGAACGAGGACCTATCGCAGCTATGACCGGACCTGGGATATCGCCGTGCCGGGCAAGGCGCCGGTCCCGTGTTCGAACGATCCCGCGCTTGGCGGCGATCCGGCGAAGATGAACCCCGAGGATCTGCTGCTCTCTTCTCTCGCCGCTTGCCACATGCTCTGGTACCTGCATTACGCCTCCGAGGCCGGCATCGTCGTTCTGGGTTATCGCGACCAGCCCGTCGGACAGGCCGAAACCCTCGCGTCGGGCGCTGGGCGTTTCGTTTCGGCCGAGCTTCGGCCCGAGATCACGGTTGCCGCCGGCACCGACCTTGCGGCGGCCGAGGCGATTCATGCGCGCATTCACGCGGTCTGCTTCATCGCCAGATCGGTGAGTTTCCCTGTCCGCCATGTCGCGCGCTATGTCGAGGCGGGCCGGGACGGGCAGGGATGAGGCGGGCAGGGATGAAACTGCACGATCGGTGCGGATAAAAACGATTAACCCCCAATAAAAACGTTTATATACAGGCAGACGAATCCGCTGGGGGCACAGAACTGCCCGGGGTGAGGGGGTGGCCATGAACGTTCTGCAGAATGAGGCTCCGGCGCTCGAGACCGAGGCGCTGGCGGCGCTGGCCGAGCGGCACTTCGGGCTCAGGGGCAGCCTCAGGCCGCTGCCCTCCGAACGCGACCAGAACGCACGACTGACGACCGAGAGCGGCAGTTTCGTCCTGAAGCTCTCCAATCCGGCCGAGGATCCCGGCCAGATCGCGCTGCAATCCGCCGTTCTCGCGCATCTCGAGACGGTCGGCATGGCGGGTATCCCGCGGCTCGTCCGGACGCGCGACGGGGCGGCCGCCGCACAGGTCGCCCTCGACCGCGGCCCGGCCGCCCTCCGGCTGGTCACCTGGATCGACGGCGTGCCCATGGCCGAGGCCGCGCGCAGTCCCGCGCAACTCTCCGCGCTCGGGCGCTACATGGGCACGCTCAGCACCGCGTTGCAGGGCTTTGCCCATCCCGCCGCGCATCGCCCGGGCTTTCCCTGGGCGCTCGACGAGGTCGGCGGGCTGGCCGCCTCGGTGGCCGATATCGCCGATCCGGCGCGCCGGGCCCTGGTCGGGCGCCTTTTCGAACGCTACGCCGCGCGGGTCGCGCCGAGGCTGCCGGGGCTCAGGGTCTCGGTTCTGCACCAGGATGCGAACGACTGGAATGTCATCATGGAGGCGGGCGAAACCGATCGGGTCGCGGGGCTGATCGATTTCGGCGACATGTGCATCGGCCGCACCGTGAACGAACTTGCGATCACGCTTGCCTATGCCCTGCTCGGCGCCGAGGACATCTATGCTGCGACGCGCGCCGTCATCGCGGGATTCGCCGCGGCCTTCCCGCTGCTTGAGGCCGAGGCGGAGCTTGCCTACGATCTGATGCGGATGCGGCTCGCCGCCTCGGTCTGCATTTCGTCGCGGCAATCGAAACGTCACCCCGGGAACGACTATCTCCTGATCTCGCAGGCATCGGCCTTCGCGCTGCTGGAGCGGCTCGACGGGATCGACGCCGCCTTCATGATTGCGCTCTGCCGAAAGGCGGCGGGGTTCGAGGCGGTGGCGGGCGCAGGTGCCCTGCGGGGTTCTCTTGCCCTGGCACCGAGAAAGCCGGTGCTTGCCGGCGACCCGCGTCGGCTGCCCCGGATCGCGCTGCCGACGGGCGGCGCGCGGCCGGGGATGCCCGCCTTTTCCGATCCCGGCTTCGACACCTGGTTCGCCGCCGAGCGCCCGGCGGGGCTGCCCGACGATCTGTCGTTTCTCGGCTTCGGCGCTTATGGCGAGGCGCGCACGGTCTACACCGCCGCGCAGTTCGCCGACGCGGCGAGCGCCGAGCGGCGGACGCGGCATCTCGGCGTCGACATCTTCGCGCCGGCCGGCACGGCGGTGCACGCGCCGCTCGCCGGCACCGTGCAGTCGGTCCGCTACAATGCCGATCCGCTCGACTACGGCCACACGCTCATCCTTGCGCATGAGCTGGGCGGGCGGCGGTTCTTCACGCTCTACGGCCATCTCGGCGCCTCGCTGCCGGACCTTCTTGCCCCCGGGCAGGACGTTGCGGCTGGCGCGCTCGTCGGCCATTTCGGCGCCCGCCACGAAAACGGCGGCTGGGCGCCGCACCTTCATTTCCAGATCGTGACGAGCCTGCTCGATCAGCCCCAGGGCAATTTCTTCGGCGTCGGCCACGATACGCTCTGGGATGTCTGGCAGGATATCTCGCCCGATCCGAACCTCCTGCTGGGGCTCGAGCCCGAGAGCTTTGCGATCGATCCCGAGCCGCCGGAGGCGCTGCTTGCCCGCCGGCGCGCGACCTCGGGGGCCTCGCTCTCGCTCGCTTACCGCGAGAAGCTGAAGATCCTGCGCGGCCGCGGCGCCTGGCTCATCGACCACAGCGGCAGGCGCTATCTCGACACGGTGAACAACATCGCCCATGTCGGCCATGCCAATCCCCGCGTGGTCGCCGCGCTTGCCGCGCAGGCGGCGGAACTCAATACCAACACGCGCTATCTGCACCCGCTGATGCCGTCGCTGGCCGAACGCATCTCGACGACCCTGCCGGCGGGGCTTTCGACGGTCTTCTTCGTCAACTCGGGGACCGAGGCGAACGAGCTGGCGCTGCGCATCGCGCGCACGGCGCTGGGGCGGAAGGATACCGTGGTGCTCGACTGGGCCTATCACGGCAATGCCGGCGCCACGGTCGAGATCAGCCCCTACAAGTTCAAGCGCAAGGGTGGCTTCGCGCAGCCGGATTTCGTGCAGATCGCGGCCTTCCCCGATCCCTATCGCGGGCCGCACCGGGGGGCGGAGAGCGGGCCGGCCTATGCCGCCGATCTCGACCGCTGCCTCGATGCCGTCGCGGCGCGGACCGGCAGCGGCGCAGCAACCTTCATCGCCGAATCCGTCTCGGGCGTCGGCGGACAGGTCTTCTATCCGCCGGGCTATCTGCAGGGGGTCTACGACCGGGTGCGGGCGCGGGGCGGGATCTGCATCGCCGACGAGGTGCAATGCGGCTTCGGCCGCGTCGGCACCGCCTTCTGGGGGTTCGAACTGCAAGGCGTGGTGCCTGACATCGTGGTGATGGGCAAGCCCTTCGGCAACGGCCACCCGCTTTCCGCCGTGGCGACGACGCCCGAACTGGCCGCGCGGTTCGCCAACGGGATGGAGTATTTCAACTCCTTCGGCGGCAGCCCGGTCTCGATGGCGGTTGGTCATGCGGTGATGGACGAGATCGAGACGCAGGGGTTGCAGGCGCGCGCGCTGGAGACGGGGGAGCTCATCCTGGCGGGGCTTCGCGCGCTTGCCGAAGAGGTCCCGCTCATCGGCGAGGTGCGCGGGCAGGGGCTCTTTCTCGGCGTCGAGCTGGTGCGCGACCGGGGGCGGCGCACGCCTGCGCCGGACGCGGCAGAAGCCTTCGTCGACCAGCTTCGCCGGCGCGGCGTGCTCGCCTCGACCGACGGGCCGGACGACAACGTGATCAAGCTGAAGCCACCGATGGTCTTCGGGGCCGAGGAGGCCGGGATCTTCCTGGCCGAGGCCGCGAGAGCCTTTGCGGCGGCGGGGGGCAAGGCATGAGCGCGGGCGCGCTGTCGCTCGGTGTCTGCTACTACCCCGAACAATGGGACGAGGCGCTCTGGGCCGAGGATGCGGCGCGGATGGCCGCGCTCGGGCTCGGCTGGGTGCGGCTGGGCGAATTCGCCTGGTCAAGGATCGAGCCTGAGCCGGGACGGTTCGATTGGGACTGGCTCGACCGGGCGATCGGGCTTCTGGGCGAGGCCGGTCTCAGGGTCATCATGTCGACGCCCACCGCCGCGCCGCCGAAATGGCTCGTCGATCTGGCGCCGGAGATCCTGCCGGTGGGCGCCGACGGCCAGAGGCGCAAGTTCGGCGCCCGGCGACACTACTGTTTTTCCTCGCCGCGCTATCGGGCCGAGGCCGCGCGGATCGCCGAGGCGGTGGCCCGGCGCTATGGCGCCCATCGCCATGTCCATGCCTGGCAGATCGACAACGAATACGGCGATCACGATACGGTCCTGTCCTATTCGCCGGCGGCCGAGGCGGCGTTCCGCCAGTGGCTCGGCGACCGCTATGGCGAGATCGGTGCGCTGAACCGGGCCTGGGGCACGTCCTTCTGGTCGATGCATTACGATGCGTTTGACCAGATCGAACTTCCGAACCGGGTGGTCGACGATCCCGCCCCGGCTCACCTTGCGGATTTCCTGCATTTCTCCTCGGATCAGGTCCTGAGCTTCCATGAAGCCCAGGCGGCGATCGTGCGCGCCCATGCGCCGGGCCGGCCGGTCACGCACAACTTCATGAACGGCAATACCGACTTCGATCATCACGGGATCGCCGAGGCGATCGACCTTGCCTCGTGGGACAGCTATCCGCTCGGCAATCTCGTTCACGGCCGCCTGCCCGAGGCGGCACAGGCGCGCTACATGCGGACCGGCGATCCCGACCAGATCGCCTTCAACCACGACCTCTACCGGGGTGTCGGGGGCGGAAGGTTCTGGGTGATGGAACAGCAGCCGGGGCCGGTGAACTGGGCGGCGAGCAACCCTGCGCCCGCCGACGGGATGGTCCGGTTCTGGAGCTGGCTCGCCTTCGCCCACGGGGCCGAGATGGTCAGCTATTTCCGCTGGCGGCAGGCGCCCTTCGCGCAAGAGCAGTTTCACACCGGCCTTCTTCTTGCGGACGGGACACCCGACCAGGCGGCGGGCGAGGTGGCCCGCGTCGCGCGCGAGATCGCGGCGATGCCGCCGCTCGGGTCGCGGGCGCGGGCGCCCGTCGCCTTCGTGCTCGACTATCCGTCGCGCTGGGCGCTTGCGGCGCTGCCGCAGGGGCGGGCCGGGGTGCCCGCGCACGTGGCGCTCGACTGGTATGCGGCGCTCCGCCGGCAAGGAGTCGACATCGACATCATCGGTCAGGGGGCGGCGCTTGACGGCTATCGGCTGGTCGTCGCGCCCGATCTGGTGATCGCCGAGGCGGACTTCGTGTCCCGGCTTGCGGCGTCGGGGGCACGGGCCGTCTTCGGGCCGCGCTCGGGCTCCAAGACGGTGGCGCTGCAGGTGCCCGAGGGGCTGCCACCCGGCCCCTTGCGGCGGCTCATCGACCTGCGGGTGACCCGTGTCGAAAGCCTGCCCGACTGGAGCGAGGAGCGCTTTTCGTTCGACGGCGCCAGCCATGTCGCACGGGGCTGGCGCGAGACGATCGAGATCGGGGAAGGGACCGAGGTGCTGGCGCGGTTCGAAGGCGCCTACCGGCCCGGCTCCGCGGCGATCGTCGGCACCGGGCGCTGGCGCTATGTCGCCACCTGGCCGGTGCCCGAGGCACTTGACGCGGTGCTGGGCGCGGCGCTCGACTGGGCCGGGGTCGAGAGGCTGCCGCTTGCCCCGGACCTGCGGCTGGCTCGGCGCGGCGCCGTCACCTTTGCCTTCAATTTCGGCCCCGACACGCTGATGGCACCGGCACCGGCGGGGGCACGGTTCCTGCTCGGTCGGGCCGAGATCGGGCCGGCCGATTTCGCGGCCTGGACAGGATAGGCGCGCCCCTGCCGGCCGTGCGCGCTCCTGCGGCGGCGCGCGGCGGGTTTCCCCCGCTGGCCGCCATCCGGGCGCAGCGGCTTGGGTGGCGCCTAACCCTTGCGTCGGAAATCCTGACTTGGCGCGCCCTGACCAAGCCGGTTGACTAGCGGGAAACGACGCGCGACAGTACATTTGATCAAAAAACGGGGGGTCAGGGTGACGCAAGAGCCTGCGATCGAGGCACGTGACATCGTCAAGCTGTTCGGGGCGGGCGACCATGCGGTCCGCGCCCTGGACAATGTCTCGGTCACGATCGGCAAGGGGTCGTTCTTCACGCTTCTCGGCCCGTCGGGCTGTGGCAAGACCACGCTTCTGCGTTGCATCGCGGGCTTCGAGACCCCGAGCGCGGGCGAGATCCTTCTCGACGGGCGTGACATCAGCCAGGAGCCGCCGAACCGCCGGCCCGTCAACACGGTGTTTCAGAGCTACGCGCTTTTTCCGCATCTGACGGTGGCCGAGAACATCGCCTTCGGTCTGCAGATGCTCAACCGGCCCAAGGCCGAGGTGTCGGAGGCGGTGGCGCGGATGCTGGCGCTCGTCAAGCTCGAGGAGATGGCCGGGCGCAAGACCTCGCAGCTTTCGGGCGGCCAGCAGCAGCGCGTGGCGCTCGCCCGCGCGCTCGCGCCCCAGCCCAAGGTGCTTCTGCTCGACGAGCCGCTTTCGGCTCTGGACTACAAGCTGCGCAAGGAAATGCAGGTCGAGCTGAAGCGGCTGCAGAAGGAGACCGGCATCACCTTCATCTTCGTCACCCACGATCAGGAAGAGGCGCTGACGATGTCGGACCAGATCGCGGTGATGCGCAGCGGGCGGATCCTGCAGATCGGATCGCCGCGCCAGATCTACGCCCATCCGGTGAACCGCTTCGTGGCCGATTTCATCGGCGAGACGAACTTCCTTGCGGCGCAGATCAAGGCCGGCCGGGCACAGCTGGCCGGTGGCGTCGAGATCGCGCTCGATCCCGGGCGTGCCGACGGAAAGGCGACGATCACCGTGCGGCCGGAGCACCTGCGGATCGTCACTCCCTCGGGCGGCAACGTGCTGCAGGGCAAGGTCACCCGGTCGGTCTATTTCGGCACCGACAGCTATATCCAGATCGCGCTCGAGGACGGGACGGAGCTCACGGTGCGGCAGCAGACTGATGCCGCCGGCAGCGTCGGGCCCGATGTCGGCGCCCGCGTCGGGGTCGCGATCGAGCCCGGCGCGGCGCAGGTTCTGGAGGACTGACATGTCGCTCAGCGAAGCGAAACGCGACGCCGAGGAGGTCCGCCGCAACTGGCTTCTCAGCACCCCGGCGCTGCTGCTGCTCTGCTTCGGGGCGATCGGGCCGCTCTTCATCATGCTCGTCTATTCCTTCCTCACGCCGGGGAAATACGGCAATGTGGAATGGATCTTCTCGACCGACGCCTGGCGCGGGATCCTGTTCAGCAAGGACATCTTCGACGGCTCGCTGAAGCTCGCGGATGCCCATTTGACGATCTTCTGGCGCTCGGTGAAGCTGTCGTTCCTGACAACCCTGTTCACCTTTCTCGTGGGTTTCCCGACGGCCTGGTTCATCGCCACGCGGGCGCCCCGATGGCGCGCGTTCTGGCTTTTCCTCATCACCATCCCGTTCTGGACCAACCTCCTGATCCGCACTTTCGCGATCAACCAGATCATCCGCACCGAGGGCCTGCTGAACACGATCCTGCTGAAGCTCGGCATCATCTCGGAGCCGCTCAAGCTGATCTACACCGATACCGCCGTCTTCATCGGCATGACCTATGTCTACCTGCCGCTGATGGTGCTGCCGCTGTTTGCGGCCATCGACCGCTTCGACATGAGGTTGCTCGAGGCTGGCTATGATCTTTATGCGACGCGGATCAGCGTGCTTCGGCGGATCATCTTCCCGATCGTGAAGCCCGGGATCATTGCCGGGTCGATTCTCGTCTTCATCCCCTCGCTCGGCGCCTATGTGACCCCGCGCATTCTCGGCGGCGGGCGCAACATGATGATCGGCAACTTCATCGAACTGCAGTTCGGGCAGGGCCGGAACTGGCCTCTGGGCGCATCGCTGTCGGTCCTGCTTCTGGTGATCGTGACGGCGACGCTGCTCGTCTACGTGAAGTTCGCCAACCGGGAGAGTGGTCATGGCTAGGCGCGATTTCAGCGTTTCCCGTCTTCCGGGTTTTGCCGGCACCGCCATCGCGGTCTTCGTCGCGCTCTACGCACCGATCGCGATGCTCGTGGTCTATTCGTTCAACGCCGGGGATTCGATCGCCATCTGGGAAGGCACCTCGCTGCGCTGGTATGCCCGCGCCTGGGAGAACAACCAGGTGACCGATGCCACCGTCCGGTCCCTGATCATCGCCGGCTCGGCGGCCTTCATGGCGACGGTCGCGGCAACCATGGCGGCGCTGGCGACGACGCGGAAGAAGCCGTTTCGCGGCCAGACCGCGATCTATGTCGCGATCAACCAGCCCTTGATGGTGCCGGAGATCGTGACCGCGGTCGCACTTCTCATCTTCTTCGCCGCGGTCAAGGTGACGACGGGCTATCAGGGGCTCGGCTACCTCATCCTCGCCCATACCGCCTTCTGCATCCCCTTCGCCTATCTGCCGATCCGGGCGCGGCTCGAGGGAATGGATCTCACGCTCGAAACCGCGGCGGCGGATCTCTACGCGACGCGCTGGCGGACCTTCCGCAGGGTGACGCTGCCGCTCATGGCACCGGGGATCATCGCCGGGGCGATGCTCGCCTTCGTTATCTCGCTCGACGATGTCGTCATCACCGTCTTCGTGAAATCCGCCGGGCAGGATACGCTTCCGACCTATCTGCTTGCCCAGATTCGCCGCCAGGTCACCGGTGAGGTGAACGCCATTTCGACCGTGCTTCTGTGCCTGACGGTGCTCTTGCTGACCGCTTTCTTCCTGCTCACCGGGAAGAAATCCTGACCATAACCAACCGGGAGAACGACAATGAAAAAACACCTGACCGCTTTTGCGATCCTGCTGGGATCGACGGGAATGGCGCTTGCCGAGGGCGAGTTGCAGCTGTTCAACTGGGGTGACTACACCAACCCCGAACTGCTGAAGAAATTCGAGGCGGAAACCGGGATCAAGGTCACGGTCACCGACTACGACAGCAACGACACCGCGCTGGCCAAGATCGAGGCCGGTGGCGCCGGCTACGACCTCGTCGTGCCCTCGGCCAGCTACGTGCAGATCTATGTCGAGAAGGGCCTCGTGAAGGAGCTCGATCTCTCCAAGCTTCCGCACCACGGCAACATCGCGGCGCAATGGCTGGAATCCGCCTACGACCCGGGCCGGAAGTATTCGGTGCCGTGGCAGTGGGGCTCGACCGGCGTCGCGGTGAACAAGACGGCTTACTCCGGAGACATCAACACCTCGGCCATCTTCATGGATCCGCCCGAGGAACTGGTCGGCAAGGTCAACGTCACGCCCGAGATGAACGACGTCCTCTCGCTCGCCATCATGTACGAGGGCGGCGAACCCTGCACCGAGGATACCGAGGTCCTGAAGAAGGTCCGCGACGCGCTTGTCGCGGCCAAGCCCAAGTGGCAGTCGATGGACTACGGCATGACCGAGAAGATGGCCGCGAACGACGTCATGGCCTCGGTCTACTGGAACGGCGCGATCTTCCGCGCGCGGCTGCAGAACCCCGATATCGTCTACGGCTATCCGAAGGAAGGCTATCCGCTCTGGATGGACCAGGTGATGCTGCTCTCCGACGCGAAGAACGTCGAGGAAGCCTACAAGTTCCTCGACTTCATCATGATGCCGGAAAACGCGGCGCTGATCTCGTCCTTCGCGCGCTACGCCAACGGAATCACCGGGTCGGAGGAATTCATGCCGGAAGACATGAAGACCGCCCCCGAGATCAACGTGCCGGAAGAATTCAAGGCCGCCGGGCATTTCCTGCCGACCTGCTCGCCCAAGGCGCAGGAATACTACACCGCGATCTGGACCGAGCTTCAGAAGTAGACCGGGACGGGGCCGGCCGTCAGTCCGGCCGGCCCCTTTCTTCCTCGGCCGCCGCGCGCACGATATCGGCGATACGCGAGAGCGCCCCGGCCAGCGGGTTGGACCGCCGCCAGACCATTCCGACAAGCCGCGACGGCTCGGGCCGGTTGAACCGCGCGACCGAGACCGCGGTGGATCGGGTTTCCACCCGCACGGCCATGTCGGGGATGAGCGTCACGCCGATGCCGGCCGCCACCATCTGCACCAGCGTCGAGAGCGAACTGGCATCGAGCAACTCGCGCGGGGCACTCTTTTCGAGGTTGCAGAACGACAGCGCCTGATCGCGAAAGCAATGGCCTTCCTCCAGGAGCAAGAGCCGCATGGTGCGCAGATCGTCGCGCGCCGGCACCGGCCGGTCTGCCTCGGAGGCGGGGCGGACCAGCACGAATCGCTCCGAAAAGAGGGCGACCTCCGCAAGCTCGGGCTCGGAAACCGGAAGCGCCACGATCGCCGCGTCGAGGCTTCCGTCGTGCAGTTCCTCGAGCAGTCGCGGTGTCAGCGTCTCGCGCAGATGCAGATCGAGGCCGGCGCGTTCGGCGGTCAGGCGCCGGACCACCGCGGGCAAGAGATAGGGCGCGATCGTCGGGATGATGCCGAGCCGAAGCCGGCCGGTCAGCGCGTCGCCCGCGGCGCGCGCCGTCTCGCCCAGTTCGCCGACCTGACGCAGGATCTCGCGCACGCGCGGCGCGAGATCCTTGCCGAGCCGGGTCAGGCGCACCTGCCGCGCCCCGCGTTCGAAAAGCGTCGCGCCAAGCGCGGTCTCGAGTTCGCGGATCTGCATCGAGAGCGCGGGCTGGCTCACCGAGGACAGGTCGGCGGCGCGCCCGAAGTTGCCGGCACGGGCCAGCGCCTCGAAGTAGCGCAGTTGCTTGAGGGTCAGGTTGATCATAAGAAAACCTTATCGAACAGATCAGCAAATACAACTTAAACTAATCGCTCGACTTTGCTAGACCTGTCCCGAAACCCGGTCGCGCGGTCTCTCTGGACGTGGCCGCCGGCCGCGCGTGGAAACGCCGCGAACCCTGCCAGAATCGGAGTGAGAGATGGACGGAAACGACGTCGCCAAAGCGGGCACCTGCCCGGTCATGCATGCCCATACCACGCTTGCCGCCAAGTCGAACCGCGACTGGTGGCCGAACCAGCTGAACCTGCGGCTCCTGCACCAGAACGCGGCGCCCGCGAACCCGCTCGGCGGGGCGTTCGACTATGCCAGGGCCTTCAAGACGCTCGATCTCGGCGCGGTGAAGAAGGACCTCCACGCGCTGATGACGGACAGCCAGAGCTGGTGGCCGGCGGACTGGGGGCACTACGGGCCGCTCTTCATCCGCATGGCCTGGCACAGCGCCGGCACCTATCGCACCGGCGACGGCCGCGGCGGCGCCTCTTCGGGCACGCAGCGCTTCGCGCCGCTCAATTCCTGGCCCGACAACGTGAACCTCGACAAGGCGCGGCGGCTTCTCTGGCCGGTGAAACAGAAATACGGCAACGCGCTTTCCTGGGCCGACCTCCTGATCCTCGCCGGCAACGTCGCGCTGGAATCGATGGGCTTCAAGACCTTCGGTTTCGCCGGCGGGCGCGCGGATGTCTGGGAACCCGAGGAGGACATCTACTGGGGCGCCGAAAGCGAATGGCTGGGCGACAAGCGCTATTCGGGCGATCGCACTCTGGAGGACCCGCTGGCAGCGGTGCAGATGGGGCTCATCTACGTGAACCCCGAGGGGCCGAACGGCAACCCCGATCCGGTGGCGTCGGGACGCGACGTGCGCGAGACCTTTGCGCGCATGGCGATGGACGACTACGAGACCGTGGCACTGGTCGCCGGCGGCCACACCTTCGGCAAGAGCCACGGCGCGGGCGACGCCTCCCTCGTCGGGCCCGAGCCCGAAGCGGCGCCGCTGGAAGAGATGGGGCTCGGCTGGAAAAGTGCCTTTGGTTCCGGCAAGGGCGGCGACGCGATCGGCAGCGGCATCGAGGGTGCCTGGAAGCCCAATCCCACCACCTGGGACATGGGCTATCTGCAAGTGCTGTTCAAATACGACTGGGAGCTCGTGAAGAGCCCCGCCGGCGCCAACCAGTGGCTCGCCAGGGACGTGGCCGAGAGCGACATGGTGGTCGACGCGCATGACCCGTCGAAGAAGCACCGGCCGATGATGACGACGGCCGACCTGGCGCTGCGCTTCGACCCGATCTACGAACCGATCTCGCGGCATTTTCTCGAGAACCCGGAGGAATTCGCCGACGCCTTTGCGCGTGCCTGGTTCAAGCTCACGCATCGCGACATGGGGCCGAAGGCGCGCTACCTCGGCGCCGAGGTGCCGGCCGAGGATCTGATCTGGCAGGATCCGGTGCCGGCGGTCGACCATCCGCTGATCGACGACCGGGATATCGGGCTGCTCAAGGCCGAGATCCTGAAAAGCGGGGTCTCGGGCGCCGATCTCGTCTGGGCGGCATGGGCCTCGGCCTCGACGTTCCGCGCATCGGACAAGCGCGGTGGGGCCAACGGCGCGCGCATCCGGCTTGCGCCGCAGAAGGGCTGGGCGGCCAACGAACCGGCGCGACTCGCCCCGGTTCTGGCGGCGCTGGAGGCGGTGCAGGCAAGGTTCAACGCCGCGGCGAAGGGGGGCAAGCGGGTCTCGCTTGCCGATCTTGTCGTCCTTGGCGGCGGTGCCGCGATCGAGGCCGCGGCGAAGGCCGGCGGTCATGACATCGTGGTGCCCTTCGCACCCGGCCGCACCGACGCGACCGATGCCCAGACCGATGTCGATGCCTTCGGCGTGCTGGAACCCATGGCCGACGGGTTCCGCAACTACCTCGGCCACAAGTTCTCCGTCTCGGCCGAGGAGCTTCTGATCGACAAGGCGCAGCTCCTGACGCTCACGGCGCCCGAGATGACGGCGCTGGTCGGCGGGCTTCGGGTGCTGGGCGCCAATCATGGCGGTTCCGCGCATGGCGTGCTCACCGACCGTCCCGGCACGCTGTCGAACGACTTCTTCGTGAACCTCCTCGACATGGGCACCGAATGGGTGCCGGCGGCAGGCCAGGACGGTGTCTTTGAGGGCCGCGACCGGGCCAGCGGAAAGGCGCGCTGGACCGGCACGCGGGTCGATCTCGTCTTCGGATCGAATTCCCAGCTGCGCGCGATCGCCGAGGTCTATGGCGCCAGCGGCAACGCGGCGGCCTTCGCACGCGATTTCGTCGCCGCCTGGACCAAGGTGATGAACGCCGACCGGTTCGATCTCGGCTGAACACGGGCCGGGCGCGGCAGGTGACCGCCGCGCCCGGGTCGATCAAAGAAAGCGGTTGACGAGGTTTTCGAGCCGCTCCTGCCGCCCCGAGCGTGGCGTCGGGTTCAGCCCCTCGCGTTCGACGCGCGCGGCGATGCTTGCCAGATCGCTCTTCAGCATCGCCTGTGCCTCGGCCCCGTCCCATCCGGCGTAGCGTTCGGCGCGCAGCCGTTCGAGGCTGCCGTCGGCCAGAAGCGACGCGGCGGCCTTGAAGGCGCGGGCGCAGGTATCCATGGCGCCGACATGGGCCAGGATCAGGTCGGCGGGATCGAGCGACTGGCGGCGGATCTTGGCGTCGAAATTGGTCCCGCCGGTGGTGAAACCGCCGGCCCGCAGGATCTCGTAACAGGCCAGCATCACCTCGGGCGTGTTGTTCGGGAACTGGTCGGTATCCCAGCCCGACTGGTAGTCGTTGCGGTTCATGTCGATCGAGCCGAAGATCCCGAGCGAGGCGGCAAGCGCGATCTCGTGTTCGAAGGAATGGCCGGCGAGGATCGCGTGTCCCTGTTCGATGTTGAGCTTCACCTCGCCCTCAAGCCCGAAGCGCTTCAGGAAGCCGTAGACGGTCGCGACGTCGTAGTCGTACTGGTGCTTGGAGGGCTCCTGCGGTTTCGGTTCGATCAGGATCGTGCCCTTGAAGCCGATCTTGTGCTTGTAGTCGACAACCATCTGGAGAAACCGTCCGGCCTGTTCGGACTCGCGGCCGAGATCGGTGTTCAAGAGCGTCTCGTAGCCCTCGCGCCCGCCCCAGAGCACGTAGTTCGCGCCGCCGAGCTTCGCCGTCGCGTCCATGCAGCACTTCACCGTCGCCGCCGACCAGGCAAAGACGTCGGGGTCGGGGTTGGTCGCGGCGCCGGACATGAAGCGGCGATGGCTGAAGAGGTTGGCGGTGCCCCAGAGAAGCCGGGTCCGGGCGGTCGTCATCTTCTCGGCGAAATAGTCGATGATCTCCTCGAAGTTGCGGCGGCTTTCGGCGAAGCTCGCACCTTCGGGGCGGATGTCGGCGTCGTGGAAGCAGAAGAAGGGCACGCCGAGCAGATCGAACATCTCGAAGGCCACGTCGGCCTTGAGCCGGGCAAGCGCCATCGTATCGCCGAACCAGGGGCGTTCGAAGGTCTGGCCGCCGAAGGGGTCGCCGCCCGGCCAGGCGAAGCTGTGCCAGTAGGCGGCGGCGAAGCGCAGATGATCCTCCATCCGCTTGCCCAGCACCATCTCGTCGGCGTCGTAGTGGCGGAAGGCAAATTCGTTATCGGTTTCGGGACCTTCGAAACGGATCTTCGCAATGTCGTGGAAGAAGTCGGTCATGAAAGCTCCTGCAGTGCCTTGGTTGCGGCGCGATAGCGGGCATGGCCCTCGGCAAAGGCCGCGGTGAGGGAGGGATCGGGGGCGACGATGCGGTCGATGGCAGGCGGCACGGCAAGGCCGAGGTCGCCGGTGGCGGCCATCATGGCGAGCCGGGCAGCGCCGAAGGCGGCACCGTAGTCGCCCTGCGCGGGCACCGAGAGCGGCAGGTCGAGCGCGGTCGCGATCGCCTGCAGCCAGTAGTCGGACCGGCTGCCGCCGCCAACCGCGACGCAGGTCTCGATGGCGGTGCCGGTCGCGGCCAGCGCATCGCGGCAGTCGCGAAGCGCGAAGGCCACGCCTTCCAGCACGGCGCGGGTGGCGGCGTCGCGGTCGGTCGCGTGTTCGAGGCCGAGAAAGGCGGCGCGGATGCGGGCATCGTTGAGCGGCGTGCGTTCGCCGCCGAGATAGGGCAGGAAGAGCGTCCGGCCGGGTGCCCTGAGCCGCGCGAGGTTCCCGGTCAGGTCTGCCGCGTCGGTGCCGGCGATGCCGGCAAACCAGTTCAGCGCATCGCTCGCGGCCAGGATCACGCCCATCTGGTGCCAGGTTTCGGGAAGCGCGTGGCAGAAGGTGTGGACTGCCGTCTCGGGCGCCGGGCGGTAGCCGTCGTTGGCCGCAAAGAGAACGCCCGAGGTGCCGAGCGAGACGAAGGCCTGGCCGGCCCGGGTGACGCCCATGCCGATGGCCGAGGCGGCGTTGTCGCCACCGCCGCCGGCGACAGGCGTGTTCGGCGCGAAGCCCCAGCGCCGGCGAAGATCGTCGCGCAGGCTGCCCGACACCTCGGTGCCCTCGACGAGCCGGGGCATGGCGCCACGGTCGAGATGGCTGAGCGCGAGAAGCCTGTCGCTCCAGTCGCGGGCGCCGGTGTCGAGCCAGCTCGTGCCGGCCGCGTCCGACATCTCGGCCACATGCTCGCCCGTCAGCCAGAGCCGCAGGAAGTCCTTGGGCAGCAGGACATGCGCGACGCGGTCGAAAAGCGCCGGCTCCTCGGCCCGCAGCCAGTGCAGCTTGGGCGCCGTGAATCCGGGGAAGACGATGTTGCCGCTGACGGCGCGCCAGAGGGGATCGGCATCCATCGCGGCGGCCTCGCGGTGGGCGCGGGTGTCGTTCCAGAGGATGCATGGCCTCAGCACGTGGTCGGATGCATCGAGAAGGGTCGCGCCATGCATGTGCCCCGAGAGCCCGATGGCCCTGACCGCGCCGAGCGGCCCCTTTTCAGCCAGCGCGTCGAAGACGGTCTCGGCGGCCGCGATCCAGGCGTCGGGGTTCTGCTCCGACCAGCCTTCGTGCGGTCGCTCGACCGAGAGCGGCGCACTCGCCTCGGCCACGACGCCTTGCGCCTCGTCGATCAGAAGCGCCTTCAGGGCCGACGTGCCGAGGTCGAGACCGAGATACATCATGCAGCCAGATGCTCGGGCTTCTTTCCAGCGATGATCATGGCGAGGATGTCGTCCTCGCTGACCTCGTCGACCTTCACGACGCCGACGAGCTGGCCGTTCTTCATCACCGCCGCCCGGTCGCAGAGCGCCTTAACCGCGTGGACGTCGTGGTCGATGAGGAAGATCCCGAGCCCCTGGCGCTTCAGCTCCTGGATGAGTTCGGCCACCATCCGGGTTTCCTGCGGGCCGAGGGCCGCGGTCGGTTCGTCCATGATCAGGATGCGGGCGTTGAAGTAGACCGCGCGCGCGATGGCGACCGATTGCCGCTGGCCACCCGACAGCGCCGAGACCGGATCCTTGAACTTGCGGAAGTTGGGGTTGAGACGGCCCATGATCTTGCGGGTCTCTGCCTCCATCTGCACGTCGTCGACGGTCCCGAGCGCGGTCACGAGCTCGCGCCCGAGGAAGAGGTTGGCGGCGGCATCGAGATTGTCGGCAAGCGCGAGCGTCTGGTAGATCGTCTCGATGTTGTAGGCGCGCGCGTCGCGCGGGTTGTTGATCTCGACCGGCGCGCCATTGATCCGGATCTCGCCCTCGTCCTTTCGGTAGGCGCCCGAGAGGCACTTGATCAGGGTCGACTTGCCGGCGCCGTTGTGGCCGAGAAGGCCCACGACCTCGCCGGGGTGGAGGTCGACCGAGACATGGTCGACGGCCTTGATGCCACCGAAGGCGATCGAGATGTCGCGAAGCTCGACGAGCGGGGTCTGCGTCTGGTCCTGGCTCATGGGGCGCCTCACTTCCTGCCGCGGCGATAGAGGGTGTCGATGTAGACGGCCAGCACGAGGACCGCGCCGACGACGATCTTCTGCACGGCGGCGTCGAAGCCGATCAGCACCATGCCCGTCTGAAGCGACTGCATGACGAGGGCGCCGAGGATGGCGCCGTAGATCGTGCCGACCCCGCCGGCGAGCGAGGTGCCGCCGATGACGGCCGAGGCGATGACGTAGAGCTCGTCCAGTTCGCCGAGGCTGTTGGTGGCGCTGTTCAGCCGTGCCGAAGCGACGATGGCCGAAAGGCCCGCAAGCGTGCCCATGAGCGCGAAGAGCTTCACCGTCATGGCGCGGGTGTTGATGCCGGCCAGTTCGGCCGCTTCGGGGTTGCCGCCCATCGCATAGACGTAGCGCCCGAAGCGGGTGCGGGTGGAGATGAAGGTCATGACCATGGCGACGCCGATGAGGATCAGGACCGGGATCGCGAAGCCGTGCGAGATGAAGAGACCGCCCTCGGGCACCTCGATGCCCCTGGCGGCCGCATATTGCGCGACGATCCCCTTCGGCCAGGGATAGGCATTGACGAGCAGGACGGCGCCGATGATGAGCGCGCAGCCGCCTCCGGCGAGCAGGTATTCGGCCCAGACCGGGCGCAGCGGAAAGAGGAACTTCTTGCGCTGACGGCGGCCGTTCAGGATCAGCGCCACGAGGCCGGCACAGCCGAGCAGGCCGACGATCCAGCTTCCGGTTGCGCCGATCGCGCCGTGCGGCCCGCCGCCGAGCAGGGCGAATGTGGGATCGACGGGCGAGATCGTCTCGCCGCGCGCCACGAGGAAGGCCGCGCCCCGCCAGACGAGCAGCCCGCCCAGCGTGACGATGAAGGCGGGGATGCGCAGGTAGCCGATCAGCCAGCCATGCAGGGCGCCGATCAGGCCGCCGACGGCCATGCCGCAGAGCCCGGTGATGATCCAGATGAGCGGATGGCCGAGGCCGAGGATCTGGGGCAGTCCGTAGACCTGGATCACGCCCATCACGGTGGCCGCGAAGCCGAGGATCGAGCCGACCGAAAGGTCGATGTTGCGGGTCACGATCACCAGCACCATGCCGGTGGCCATGATGCCGATCGAGGCGGTCTGGACCGAGAGGTTCCAGAGGTTGCGCGGCGTCAGGAACGCGCCGTAGCCGTTCACGAACAGGCCATAGTAGTGAAACCCGACCCAGATGAGCACCAGCGCGCCGGCCATGCCGAGGAGGCGCGTATCAAGCTCGGTCGCGCGGATGAAGCGGCTGAGCGCGCTCACGTCGGATTTCGGTGCCACGGTCGAATTCGGTGTTGAATCGGACAAGGATCGTGCTCCTCCAAGGGGCGCGCGGGGCTTCTGTGCGG
The DNA here is from genome assembly GCA_020637635.1 of Albidovulum sp. Taxonomy (GTDB): domain Bacteria; phylum Pseudomonadota; class Alphaproteobacteria; order Rhodobacterales; family Rhodobacteraceae; genus Albidovulum. Next base: position 93,187 of record JACKKB010000012.1, on the reverse strand, counting down.
GCGTGGGTCGCGCGCAACGCGGCGGCCTCGGGCGCGGCAGGTGTCCGGGAACGGGGGAGGCGGGCGCCGGAAGGGATCCGGCGCCCGACCGTCAGATCACTCGCACGCAGCGACGCCGGCCATGGCGCCTTCGCAGGCCTGATCCTTGGAGATGTGGCCCGCGTCGATCACGATGTCGAGGTTGTCCTTGGTGATCGGCGTCGGCGCGAGGAACATCGCGTTCATCTCGACACCCTTCTCGCCACCGGACCACTTCACCGCACCCTCGATCCCGTCAAGCGGGGTGCCGCCGGCCAGCGCCACGGCGATCTCGCCGGCGGCCTTGCCAAGCTGGCGGCTGTCTTTCCAGACCGACACGGTCTGGGTGCCGCGCGCAACGCGGTTCAGCGCGGCGAGATCGCCGTCCTGTCCGCCGACCGGAACGTTCAGGCCCTGTGCCGAAAGCGCCGCGATGACGCCGCCGGCCATGCCGTCGTTCTCGGCCAGAACCGCATCGACCGCGTTGTTGTTGGCGGTCAGGATCTGTTCCATGTTCTTCTGGGCGTTCTCGGGCTTCCAGCCGTCCGAGAAGGCCTCGCCGACGATCTTGATCTTGCCGGCATCGACGTCGGGGCCGATCACTTCCATCATGCCTTCCAGAAGGAACGCGGCGTTCGGGTCGCCCGGATCGCCCTTGATGATGGCATAGTTGCCCTCGGGCTTCGCTTCCTTGACCTTTTCGGCGATGATCTTGCCGACGCCCTTGTTGTCGAAGGTCAGGTAGAAGGCGCGGTTGTCCTCGATCAGGCGGTCGTAGCCGATCACCGGAATGCCTTCGGCGGCTGCCTTGTCGATCGCCGGGCCGATGGCGTCCTTGTCCATCGCCAGGATGATGAGCGCATCGACACCCTGGGCGATCAGGGCCTCGACATCGGTCAGCTGCTTGGCGGCCGAGGCCTGGGCGTCGGCCGAGACATAGGTGGCGCCGGCGGCGTCGAGCGCGCCCTTGATGGCGGCTTCGTCGGTCTTCCAGCGCTCTTCCTGGAAATTGGACCAGCTTACGCCGACCGTCAGGGCCTGCGCGTAGCTCGGCAGCGTCAGACAGGTCGCCATCATCGCCGCGGCGAGGAGCGTTCTTCTCTTCATGTATTCCTCCCTGAGTTCGGCCGCCGCAAGGCAGCCGTGCCGGCAGATTCGCCGGAGTGGCACAAGATTAGGAGCATTATTTTTGTTGTCAAAATAATAATTCTGCCGAATAGTGCCGCAGAAGGGCCATGTTGCCCGACATCTGCCGCAGCAGCCTCTCGAGCCGGCAAGATCGGGACGGGGTGCTCTGATTTTCTTCTGGGGTCAAAATAATATGGAGCATTCCGGCGAGGGTTACGATGGCTCCGTACCGCCGCGGCGGGGATGCGGACCGCTCATCGCGCCGCTCTCGGAAGCCTCCCGGCCGCTGCGCCAGCAGATCTTCGAACGGGTCCGCGCGGGCGGACTCATGCCGAGGGTGCAGGTGGCCAAGGAACTGGGCGTGAGCCCGGCCTCGGTGACGACGCTGACCTCGGAACTGATCGAGGCGGGCTATCTAGAGGAGGTGGCGGGCCAGCGCGAGGCCGGCGACGGCGGGCGCGGGCGGCCGCCGGTGGCGCTCGGGGTGCGGCCGGGGGCCCATTTCGTCGCCGGAATGAAGCTCTCGGATTCCTTTCACACCGCGGTCATCGTCGATTTCGCCGGCAATGTCGTGGCCTCGGAGGCGGTCCAGGTGCCGCCCGGCAACCATCTGCCGGAGACCCTGATCGGGGCCTGCGATACGCTCCTGGCCGATGTCACGGCCAAGGCCGGGCTGGCGCGGCGGGATCTCTCGGCGGTGGGGATCGGCGTTCCGGGCTTCGTCGACAGCGCCGCGGGCGAGATCCTCTGGTCGCCGATCCTGCGCGAACGCCACTATCCCCTGGCCGCGGTGGTGGCCGAGCGAACCGGGTTGCCGGTCCTGATCGACAACGATGCCAATCTGGTGGCGCTGGCCGAGCTCTGGTATGGCGTCGGCCGCGAGACGGCCGATTTCGCGGTCGTCACCATCGAGCACGGCGTCGGCATGGGGGTCGTCATCAATCACCGGCTCTACCGCGGGGCGCGCGGGCTCGGCATGGAGCTTGGCCATACCAAGGTGCAGCTCGACGGCGCGCTCTGCCGCTGCGGCCAGCGCGGCTGTCTCGAGGCCTATGTGGCCGACTACGCGCTCGCCCGCGAGGCGACGACGGCGCTCAATCTCATGCACAAGCCGGGCCAGCCGATGCATGTCCTGATCGAGAGCCTCTATGACCATGCCAAGGCCGGCAACGCCGCGGCGCGTTCGATCTTTCGCAGGGCGGGGCGCTATCTCGCCGTCGGGCTCGCCAATCTGGTCAACACCTTCGATCCCGCGGTGATCATCCTGTCCGGCGAGAGGATGCGCTACGACTTTCTCTATGCCGCCGATACGCTGGCCGAGATGGACAAGCTCGTGCTCAACACCGGGCGGCCGGGGCCGCCGATCGAGGTTCATGCCTGGGGCGATCTGCTCTGGGCGCATGGCGCGGCGGCGCTTGCGCTTTCCTGGCTGACGGAGGGGCTCTTCTCGCCTCCGCGCGAGATGGCGGCACAATGATCCGGCTCCTCCTCCTCCTCCTCACCCTCGCCGCAGCGCCGGCGCTCGGCGCGCCGCGGTTCGTCGACGAAAGCGCGGCGCTGCCGGTGGCGCAGGTCTATGCCGGCGACTGGGAACATTTCGTCGGCGGCGGCGTCGCCGTCTTCGACTGCAACGGCGACAGCCGGCCCGACATCTTCGCGGCCGGCGGGACCAATCCGGCGCGGCTGTTCGTCAACGAGACGCCGGCGGCGGGCAGGGACTTTGCCTTTCGCGCCGGCGATCTCGGCGCCCTTGGCGACCTGACCGGCGTGACCGGGGCCTATCCGCTCGACATCGACGGCGACGGGACGCTTGACCTCGCGGTGCTGAGGGTGGGGCCGGACCTGCTCTTGAAGGGCGACGGGCTCTGCGGCTTTCGCGATGCCTCGGCCGACTGGGGCTTCGTGCCCGGCGATCACTGGACGACGGCATTCTCGGCAACCTGGGAGCCGGGCCGGCAGCGCCCGACGCTGGCCTTCGGCCACTACGTCGACCGGTTCGATCCGAACGGTCCGTTCGAGGCCTGCGATCACAACGATCTCTTCCGTCCCGAGGGCACGGGATACGGCGCGCCCGTGCCGCTCGAACCGGGGTTCTGTGCGCTGTCGATGCTGATCTCCGACTGGCAGCGCAGCGGGCACCCGGAGCTGAGGATCTCCAACGACCGGCAATATTACGTGCGCGGCGGCTACGAGCAGATGTGGCGGCTCGATCCCCTCAAGGAGCGCGGCGCCGAGGATGGCTGGGACAAGGTCTCGCTCTGGGGCATGGGGATCGCCTCGGGCGACGTGAACGGCGACGGCATGCCGGACGTGATGCTCACCTCGATGGGCGATCAGCTTCTGGAGCTGAACGAGCACGGCCGACTGGTTCGGGTGCCCTACGGTTTCGGCACCTATGCGCAGCGCCCCTTCATCGGCGACGAGGGTCGACCGTCCACCGGCTGGCATTCCGAATTCGCCGATATCGACAACGACGGGCGGCTCGATCTCTTCATCGCCAAGGGCAATGTCGACCAGATGCCCTCGAACGCGATCCACGATCCGAACAACCTGCTGATGCAGGGGGCTGACGGGACCTTTCGCGAGATGGCCGATGTGGCCGGGATCGCCACCACCGAGCGTTCGCGCGGCGCGGCGCTTGCCGATTTCGACGGTGACGGTCGGCTCGACCTCGTGGTGATGAACCGCCGCGCGCCGATGGAGCTTTGGCGCAATGTCACCGAAGGGACTGGCAACTGGCTCGCGGTCAGCCTGCGCATGGTGGCGCCGAATACGCGCGCCATCGGCGCCTGGGTGGAGCTGCGGACGGCGGCGGGCGTTCAGGCGCGCGAGGTCACGGTCGGCGGCGGCCATGCGGGCGGGCAGGCGGGGCCTGTGCATTTCGGCCTTGGTGCCGCGACCTCGGCCGCGATCCGGGTGCTCTGGCCGGACGGGCAGGTCGGCGACTGGCAGGAGGTCGGCGTCAACCGCGCCCTGACGCTCGCCGCGCCCGGCATGAACTGATCAGCGCTCGACCGGCAGCCCGCTCGGGACGCCGTCGGGAATGCCGAGCTGGCCGGCAATCCCTGCCGGATCGGTGAGGGCATCGAGGAAGGCCAGGAGATCGTCGATCTCGGTCGCATCGAGCGTCACCTTCGGCGCCGTGACGGCGGCCGCGATCTCGGCCCTGAGCGCGGGGTCCTCCATCACCGACCAGTCGGGCCTCGCGCCCTGGAACGGCGGCAGGATGGCCGCGGGCGTGTAGGTGGCGATCGCCTCGGCCGGATCGAGATGGGCGCGCAGGAAGGTGCCGAGATCGGCATAGGCGCCGGCATGGCCCCAGGGCCCGGTCTTCGTCACGTTGCGCAGCGGCGGCGTGCGGAAGGCATAGGCATCCTCGGGGCGCCCGGTGACGCGCATCCGGCCGAGGTCCTTCTGGTTCGACTCGAAGCGCTCGGCCTTGCCCGGGCCGAGCTGCGGCTGGCCCATGGCGTGGAACTTCATGTCCGAAAGGAGCGTGCCCGAGTGGCAGCCGGAACAGCCCGCCTTGCCGTAGAAGAGCTCCATCCCGCGCGCGGCGGCCGGCGGCAATGTGCCCTGGCCGCGCAGGACGGCATCGAAGGGGCTCCGGTCGGCGCGCCATTCGAACGCCATGAAGGCGGCGATGGCGTTCGAGATGTCGGTGAAGCGGATGGGCCGCCCGGCGGCGATCTCGGGGTAGACGGCGCGGAAGGCGGCGTCGTAGGCCGGGATCGCGGCCACCCGCGCCGCTATCGCCTGCCAGGCGCCGCCATCGCCCGTCAGCCGACCCGAGCGCACCAGCTTGGAGATGTCGTTTTCCTGATAGTGCCCGGCCATCTCGTCAGGCGAGAGCACCGGAAACATGGTCTGCGCCGACAGAAGGCTCGCGAAGCCCGCCACCATGTCGTCGTCGAGGGGTGTGCGAAAGCCGGTCGGGCGGGCGGGGTCGGCCTCGATCCGGCCGTCGTCGAAGAGCACGGTCACCTGCCGTGCGCCGAGGTTGAAGAGCGCCGGCGCATTGCGCGGGATGCGCTGTTCGGGCAGGTCAGCGGGATCGGCGCGACGGTCGGGGCCGAGCCCGATGCCGCCTTCGCCCATGCCGAGCGAGAGCCCGTCGCCGGTGGCGAAGCGCGGGTGATGGCAGGTGGCGCAGGCAATGTTGCGGTTGCCCGAAAGGATCGGGTCGAAGAAGAGCGATTGGCCGAGCTGGACCTCGGACGCGCTGACGGGCGGGAAATCCCCGTCAGCGAAGGCCGGCGGCAGGTCGGCGGCCGGGGCCGGCTGGGCCAGCAGAAATGCCGCCGCGATCATTGCGCGCATGACGTCCTCCGAGATCGGCCCAGAAAAGCCTTCGCCGGGCCGGCCGTCAAGGGTTCGCGCGGGTCCGGCGCGCCGCGCGCGGGGCCGAGGTCGCGTGCGACGCGCGGTAGCCCGGGCGTGTATCCGGTGCCCGCTGCCGTAAGCTACAAGCCGCGATCCGGCGTCGGGCCGGGGGATGTCGGTCGCGGCGACGACGTTTGCGCCAGAGGCGGCATCGCGCGCCGCCATGGTCCGCAGCTGGCTGATCGCCCGGCGGATCGCGAGCCTCGTCAGGGGCGGGGTCCCGGCCGCCGCCCGCCACCGCGCCCTTCAGCGCCGCGACGATCGGCACGCCGCGCACTCTCCCGGCCCCGGGGCCGCGCCGGTGGGTCGATGCGGCGGGCGGCTCGGCCAGCGGCGCCGGCTAGAGGAACGGGATCCCGACGAGCCGGCCGGCGGAGGGGCCGGAGGCTCGCTCCACCGTCACCCCGGTTCCGGCGGGAACGCCGCTTTCGACAAGGACGAAGCCGATGTTGGCCTTCATCCGGAACGACCAGGTGCAGTTCGTCAGCATGCCGATGCGGCGGCCGGCCAGCATCACCTCTTCGCGCCGCACGCCAAGCGGGGCGGGTAACTCGCCCTCCAGGACGATGCCCATCTGGTGCCGCTTCACCCCTTCGGCCCTGATCCTGCGCAGCGCGGCGATGCCGATCGTGTCGTCTGGCACGTGCAGGTCCACGAAGCGGCCCATCCTGACCTCGAAGGGGTTGGTCTCGTCGTCGGTATCGCCGCCGACCGATACCAGACCGCTTTCGACCCGTTCGGCCGAGGAGGGGGCGCCGGGGCCGATGTCCCAGGGCCGGCCGGCTTCCCTGAAGATGTTCCAGAGCCGGGTGCCGTGGCGCCCGTCCTTGAGGTAGATCTCGAAGCCGCCCTGCTTGGACCAGCCCGAGCGTTGCACCGCGACCGGGATGCCTTCGATCTCGGTCTCGCGGAACCAGAAGTATTTCAGCGCCCGGACCCAGTCGCCGAGCACGTGGGCGACCACATCCTCGGCCTTCGGGCCCTGCAGCGCCATCGGCGAGACATCGGGTTCGCAGATCTCGACCTCGAGGCCGCGTTCTGCGGCGATCGCGCGGGCCCAGAGCTCCACGTCTCCGTCGGCGATCGACAGCCAGTAGAGGTCATCGGCCAGCTTGAGGAGAATCGGGTCGTTGATGATCGTGCCGGCATGATTGCAGAGCGCCACGTATTTGCCCTGGCCGACGGCGCAGGCCGACAGATCCCGTGTGGCGAGGATCTGCGCCAGCCGCCCGGCGTCGCGGCCCTTGAGCTGCACCTGCCGCTCGACGCCCACGTCCCATTGCGAAACCCCGTTGATGAGCCGCCAGTATTCGCCCTCGGGATCGCCGTAGGAGGTGGGCATGATCATCCGGTTGTAGACGTTGGCCATCGTCAGCCCCTCGGCGACGGCGGCCTCGAAGAACGGAGACGGTCTGATGCGGGTGTTGGGCTGAAACGAAAACATGCGGTCCTCCCTCGGTCGGGTGCAGAGTGACGGTTGCGGGCCGGGCACTCAAGCGACGTGTTTCAAGCCTTCGGCTGCACGAGGAACGATGCCCGCAGCAGCGCCCCCCTCGCATGACGGCGCGCCTTCGCGGCCCCGGCGCCACCGGCCGCGCGGCGGGAGGCTCGCACCGCATGCGCGCCCGCGCCGGCGCTGCGGCTCGACCGGCCGGCCGACGGTTGCGGCGCCGTCGCTGCGGGACGGGTTTCCGATGGTACCCGTCGCGCCGGAACCGGAGGGTGACGCGCGCTTCCGCGTTTCCGAACCCGTCGGGCGCGATCCGCACATGGATGAGCGGTGCCCCGTCGACCGGATCCGCGCCGAGCCGGAGGCCGCCGGCCGACCTGGCCGCGCCTGCCCTGCGGGTGAAACACCCAAGCAGCCGTCATATGAATTGACAGTTTGAGGCCGCGTGGACACGATGCCGGGATTGAAACCTCGACGACGAAACGCGCGCATCCGCTCTGCGCGAAGTAGGAGACGGGTATGCGCGAACACCTTTTTGGCCGCCATCTTTCTGTAGCGGCGCTCTCGACCCTCCTGGGCCTCAGCCTGCCAGGCGCCCCGGTCAGGGCCCAGGGCCTTGACGGGCAGGACATGGAAACCGCCCTCAGGCTCGCCGCCATGCTGCAGTCGGCACGGTCGGTCATCTCATCGAGCCAGGACCTCATCAACGACCCCAAGGTCGGCGACAAGGGTCTGACGGGCGATCATGTCCTCGAGCTCGCCATCAGGGCCTATGTCGAAGCGAACGGAACCGCGCCGCTCCATGACGGGCAGGATCCGAGGGAGGCGCGGCTGATCGCGGCGCAGATGGAGGCGATCCGACAGGTGATGGACGCCAACCAGGAGACGATCAATGCCGATGGCATCGGCTTCAAGGGATTCGTGCCGGCGGTCTTCGGGCGGCTCGTGAACGAGAGTTTCGCCACGCTCGTCGGGGCCGAGGCGCGCATCAAGGTGACGGCCCCGCCGGATCTGGTGCGCAACCGCAAGGCATTGCCCGACGCCTGGGAAGCCAGCATCATCACCGCGGACCTGATGTCGCCCGACTGGCCGCAGGGCAAGGTCTATGCGGAACTGAGCGAGACCGGGGGCAAGCCTGCCTACCGTGTCCTCGTACCGGAGTATTACGGCAAGGGCTGCCTGTCCTGCCACGGCGAACCGGCGGGCGAGATCGACATCACCGGCTATCCCAAGGAAGGCGGCCACGAGGGCGATCTCGGTGGCGTCATCAGCATCAGCCTCTTTCGCTGACATGGCGCACCCGGCGCAGTTCGTCGGTGCCGCGCGGCGCCGCCCGCTTCGGGGGGGCGATGGCTAGGTATTCGATCCTGCTGCGGCTGGTGCTCCTGTCGGCCGTGCTGCTGGCCTTTCTGCTGGCGACGAATGCGTTCCTGTCGTCGCGCCTGTCGCGCAATGCCGATGCCATTGCGGACGGCGCGGCGGCGATCCAGACCCTGACCCGCGCCAATGCCGCCAGCACCCATTTCGGCGAGCTGAAATACTGGCTTTCCGATCTTTCGGTCAGTCTGCTGATCCGCTCGGAACGCAACGCCAGGGCGGCCCGCGCCGCACTCGATCAGGAACTGGCCGCGCTTGACGATATCGCGCCGGAGCGCGTGGCGATCATCCGGACCGAGGTCGCGGGGCTCTTCGAGCAATCCATGCGCGCCGTCGACGCCTATACCAACGACCAGCGCGTGATCGGCAATTCGCTTGTCGCCAAGGGCCAGGAGCATATCCGCCGCGTCGACGATGAACTTGGCGCGATGGTTGCCGAGCTGGAATCCCAGGCGGTGAGCAAGAGCGACGCCGCCTATGGCGAAGCCGAGCGGGCCGTGCGGCTCTCGACCTGGATCGTGGTTGCCGCCGGCGTCGTCGGGCTCATGCTCACGCTTCTGATCGTCGGCTCGATCACGTCGCCGCTGCGCCAGTTGCTGCGGGCGATGGAGGAGATCACCGGCGGCAACCTGACGGCCAGCCTCCCCAGGCCCGGCAATGACGAGATCGGCGCGATGGGCCGGACGCTCGGCCTTTTCCGCGACAGCCTCGCCGAGCGCGAACGCCTTGCGGCCCTGCGTGAGGAAGCCGACCGCGAGGTTCTGCGGAGCAAGACCCAGCTGACCGAGGCGATCGAGGCAATCAGCGAGGGTTTCGCGCTTTTCGATGCCGACGACCGGCTCGTCGTCTGCAACCAGCGATACAAGGACATGTATGCCAGGATCGGGCTGACGCTCGCGCCCGGTCTGGCCTTCCGCGACATCGCCGCGCATGTCGCGGCGACCGAGATCGTCGAGGATGCCGATGCGAAGACCTGGGTCGAGCGCCGGGTCGCGCAGCATCTGCATCCCCGGGGTGCCTTCGAGCAGAAGCGCACCGACGGAACCTGGATGAAGATCTCCGAACGACCGACCGAGGCGGGCGGCATCGTCGGCGTCTTCACCGACATCACCGAGGTGAAGGACCGCGAGGCGAAGCTGCAGGAGCTGGTCGAAAGCCTCGCCGAGGCACGCGACGAGGCGCAGCGCGCGACCGTCGCGAAGAGCCAGTTCCTCGCCAACATGAGCCACGAGATCCGCACGCCGATGAACGGTGTCATCGGCATGAGCAATCTGCTGATGGAGTCCGACCTTTCGCCCGAACAGATGGATTTCGCCCGCACCATCAACGAAAGCGCCGAGAGCCTGCTGACGGTCATCAACGACATTCTCGACTACTCCAAGGTCGAGGCCGGCAAGCTGGAGCTGGAGCGCTTGCCCTTCTCGCTGCGCGACTGTGTCGAAAGCGCGCTCGACCTGGTGGCCATGGCTGCGGCGCGAAAGGGGCTGGACCTCGCCTATTTCATCGAACCCGACGTTCCCGATACGATCGTGTCGGACCAGACCCGGCTCAGGCAGGTGCTCCTGAACCTGATCAACAACGCGGTGAAGTTCACCGAGAAGGGCGAAGTCGTGCTGACGGTCGCGCGGGACGGCGGTGCGGTGGCCGAGGGGGCGTGCCGGCTTCTGGTGACGGTGCGCGATACCGGGATCGGGATTCCCGCCGACCGCCAGGCGCATCTGTTCCAGTCCTTCACGCAGGCCGATGCGACAACGACGCGGCGCTATGGCGGCACCGGGCTCGGCCTCGCCATCAGCCAGCGGCTCGTCGATCTGATGGGCGGGCGGATCTGGCTCGAGAGTGTGGAGGGCCAGGGCACGACCTTCCGCTTCACCCTCACGGCGCCCGTGGGCGAACCGATCGGAACCACGGCGCTGCACGAGATCCGGCCGGATCTGGAGGGCAAGCGCGTGCTGATCGTCGATGACAATGCCACGAACCGGCAGCTGCTGGCGCGGCAGGCGGCCGGCTGGGCGATGGCGCCCGTGGCGTTCGAACGGCCGGAAGAGGCGCTCTCGGCGCTTTCGGAACGGCGCTTCGATGTGGCGATACTCGACATGCACATGCCGGGGCTGGACGGCGTGGACCTGGCGCGGGCGATGCGCAAGACCGATCACGGGCGCGACCTGCCGATGATCCTGCTGAGCTCGCTTGGCCAGTCGAACGATCACAGCCGCGCGGACCTCGACGAGATCGGGTTCGCCGAGGTCCTCTCGAAGCCGATCAAGCCGTCGCCGCTTCTCAATGCGCTCGTCAGCATCTTCGCCGGGCGTCTCGTCCGCGTGATCGACCGCGGGCCGCGCAGGAAGCCCGCCTTCGATGAAACGCTGGCAGAGAAGCTGCCGCTGCGGATCCTGCTGGCCGACGACCACCCGACGAACCAGAAGCTGGGCCGGATGATCCTGAAACGGCTCGGCTATGCCTCGGACGTGGCAGGCAACGGTCTCGAGGTTCTGGAGGCGGTGGCGCGGCAGTCCTACGATCTCGTCCTGATGGATATCGAGATGCCCGAGATGGACGGGATAGAGGCGACGCACCGAATTCTCTCGGACTATCCCGAGGGCCGTCGCCCGAAGATCATCGCGGTCACGGCGAACGCGATGGAGGGTGACCGCGAGAAGTTCATCAGGGCGGGCATGAGCGGCTATGTCAGCAAGCCGATCCGGGTTCCCGAACTCGTCGAGGCGCTGATGACCTGCTGTGGTCGCAAAGCGAAGGAGGAATCGTCGATGCCCGCGGACAAGACGGAAGCGGCCTTCGATGTCACCGCCATGGATCGGCTTCTCGATACCATCGGGGGTGACCGCGAGGCACTTCGGGAACTGGTCGGGAGCTTCCTCGAAGAGGGGCCGGAGCTGATCGCGCGCATGCGTGCGGCGGCGGGCGAGGGCGATGCGGCCGGCCTGAAGCGGGCCGCACATACGATGAAATCGAGTGCCGCGGATTTCGGGGCGATGTCGCTGTCGCGGCTCTGCGCCGCGATGGAGGCACTGGGTCGCGCCGAAACGACCGACGGGGCCGAGGCGATGGCGGCCGAGGCCGCCGGCGCCTATGACGCCGCGGCCGTCGTCCTGAAGCAGATGGTGGCCGGCTAGGTCAGGCCGGAGGGGGGAAGAGAATGCAGACGTCACAGGGCCGCGTCCTCGTGGTCGACGATCACAAGCCGAACCGGCTGAAACTCGCGCTTGCGGTGAAGACCCTCGGGCATCAGGCGGAAAGCGTCGGAAGCGGCGAGGAATGCCTCGAGGCGCTGCGCGCCGAGGCCTTCGACATGGTCCTGCTCGATATCGTCATGCCGGGCATGGACGGCTTTCAGGTGCTTGAGCAGATCAAGGGAGACAGCGCCCTGCGCGACATTCCCGTGATCGTCATATCGGCACTGGACGAAATGGAGGACGCGGTGCGGGCGATCGAGCTTGGTGCCGAGGACTTTCTCACCAAGAACTTCGACCCGGTGCTGCTGAAGGCGCGGGTAGGGGCCGGGCTCGAACGCAAGCGCCTGCGCGATCAGGAACTGGAATACCTGCGCCAGGTGGACAGGCTCGCCGCGGCCTCCGGCATCGTGGAGGGCAAGGATTTCGATCCCGCGCGTCTCGGGCTTGACGACATCGCCGCCCGCGACGACCGGCTCGGCAACCTCGCACGGGTCTTTCTCGGCATGGCGGGCGAGGTCTATCGCCGCGAACAGAACCTCAGAAAGCAGATCAGCCTTCTCAAGGGCGGCTTTCTGTTGCTGCTGCTCGGTGCCTGCTGGGGTCTCATTCCGTCGCTGTCGCGGATGATCATGCTCGACGGTCTGAACCCGCTCGGGGTCGCCTTCTGGACCCTTGGCTTCAGCGCCGCCATCATGAGCGCGGTCTCCGTGCTGACGGGGAGGCTTCCCGAAACCTCCTGGCCCGCGGTGCGGCGATACCTGCTGCTCGGCCTCATCGGTGGCGTGCTACCGCAGCTGTTCCTCTTCTGGGTGGCGTCCCAGGTTCCCGCCATGATCATCGCGATCGTGCTTGCGGCGGAGAGTTTCATCGTCTTCATCCTCGCGGCTCTTCTCGGGCTCGAGGCGCCGAACTTCAAACGCTTCATCGGTCTGAGTTTCGGGCTTGCCTGTGTGGTGCTCGTCATGGTTCCGGGCAGCGACGGCAGCGGGGTTTCGAGCTGGCTCTGGATCCTGGCGACCCTAGCCGTGCCGCTTTTCTACGCGGTCGAGGACATCGTCATCGCGGCCCTGCCCGAGGAGGGGACCGACGTGCTGGCCGCCGCAACGGGGATCACTCTCGCCGCGGCGGGCCTGCTCATGCCCGTCACGCTTGTCACCGGCTCGATGATCTGGCCCGCCGAGGCACTCAGCACCTATGCATCGCCCTTCCTGCTGATCGCCGGGCTCAGTTCGTTCAGCACGGTGCTTCTGATCTACACGATCCGGACGACCGGCGCTGTCTTCGCCAGTCAGGCCGGGTATTCGATGACCGCGGGAGGGATCCTGTGGAGCGTCATCCTGCTGAACGAGGAAATGTCGGTCTGGATATGGTCGGCAATCGCCTGCCTGATCTCGGGGCTGGCGCTCGTCATGCCGAAACAGGCCGAGCAGGCGCCGTCGGTCGATCTCGAAGTGCCGCTGAAATCCCGGATCTGAGAGGATCGCGACCGCCCCGCCGTCACGGGCGGGAGGGCGGGAAACCGGGCCTTCCCGGAAGGTCGCCGCCGCGCAGCGAGGCGGGCCCGTTCGCGCCCGGCACCGTCGCTGACAATGCCCCGGCCCGGGCCAGTGGAGCTGCATCGCCGGGCCGGCAATCGCATGGCGCACTGTCGCGGGCGGGACTGTCGCGGGCGGGACTGTCCGCGCGCGGGAACGGCGAGGCGGCAATCATCGCCTGAAGCTCGCGCGCCTCTCCGAGTCCGAGCCATCTCAGACCCTCGCCGCGCGGTCGCGCATCGCGCGGGTTGCGCGCCGGGTGCGGATCATGGCGATGAGACCGGCCGCCTGTCTTTCGTCACGCGGAAATTGATCCGCTGCAAGTCGGTGTGCGTAAAACAAGGCAATGGCTGGAATGACAGAAGGGTGCCCGCATGCGGGCGGCCGGAAGGTCACCGGCATGATCCGCCTTGCGAGGGACTTCCCGTGCTCCAGGCCATTCTGCTCTATGCCGCGACGGCTGCGATTTTTCTGCTTCTTGACGTGCTGGGGATCCGGTTCCTGATCCGGCCGGTGTTCGAGCGCAACGTCGGCCACCTTCTGGCCGAACCGCTACGGCTTGGACCGGCTGCGCTGTTCTATCTGGGATATGTCGCCGGCCTTGTGTGGCTGGTGTCCTGGCCGGCGCTGAGGGCGAACGACCCCGTGCATGCGCTGATCGGTGGCCTCGTTCTGGGGCTGATGTGCTATTGCACCTATGAGATGACCAATTACGCCACGCTCGCCGACTGGTCTTGGGAGCAGGTCATCATCGATGGGCTGTGGGGCACGTTCCTGACCGGATTTTCGGCCTGGGTCGGCGTTCTGGCCGTTTCGGGGCGGTCTGGCTGAACAGTCAGCCCAGGCGTCGCGACAGGCGCAGCGAGAGCGCATAGGGCAGGGCGCGCACCAGCTTCATCGCCCAGGTGAAGCGGCGCGGGAAATGGATCTCGAAACCCCGCCGCCGCATCCCGCGAAGCACTGCCTCTGCCGCCTGCTCGGCGGTGACGATGGCGGGCATGTCAAATCTGTTTCTGGCCGTCAGCCGGGTTTCGACAAAACCGGGACAGACCAGCCGCACGTCGACGCGGGGAGCCAGTTCGACCGCGAGCGTTTCGGCGAGGTTGTTGACCGCGGCCTTGGTTGCGGAATAGGGCTGCCCGCCCGGCAGGCCGAGATAGCCTGCGACCGAGCCGAACAGCACCAGTTGCCCGCCATCGCGCACGAGCGGCGGGCAAAGGCGGGCGACCTCGAGCGTGCCGAGGAGGTTCACCCGCACCAGGGCCAGGGCCTGCGCGGGGTCGATCTCGGCCACGCGCGAGGGCTCGTAAAGTGCGGCGGTGCAGATGACCGCGTCCAGCGGTGGCTCGTGCGCAAGCTCTGCCACGACCGTCGCCAACGTCTCGGGCCGGGCCAGATCGAGTGGTTTGGCCCGCGCGCCACCGCAATCCGCCGCCAGCTCATCCAGCGCCTGCGCATCGCGCGCGGACAGGATCAGATGTGCCCCTTGCCCGGCCAACGCACGGGCAAGGGCGGCGCCAATCCCGGCGCTGGCGCCGATGATCCAGATGCGGCTGCCTGCGAAATCCATTCTTCAGATCCGGAAGATGGGCTGCAACAGCCGCGGGACCAGGGCGTGAAAGCGCAAGGGTGCGTCGGTGGCGGCCAGGCAGATGCATGGCGGCCCGTCACCGGCAAGCGGCTGGTGGTCGACTTCGGCGTTTGCCGTCTCGACATCGCCGCGATGAAAGCTGCCCGCGCTGTCGGAGAAACTGCCTTGCAGCACCAGCGTCAGCTCACGGCCGTGATGGCCGTGTTCGGGAACCGCCTTGCCCGGGGGAATGTACAAGAGCCGCAGCGACCCATCGCTATCGGCGGACAGGATCTGCTGGCGGATGCCGCCGCCCAGCATGCGCCAGCGCGGCGGCCTGCCGCCCAGTTCCCGCATCACCGCTGCCGGGAATACGCCCGATGCGCGCGGCGGGGGCGAAGGCTGCGGCAGATCGAGGGCCGCCATCATCCGCTCGCGCGCGTCGGGGCGCAGGGACGCGCCCTCTGCGCGCTGCAGGAACGCCCCGCCAACCATGTCTTGCGCCTCCTGACGGGCGCGGCACTGGTCGCACAGGGAAAGATGCGCGGCGATGACGACGCCGAAACCGTGCGGCACGCTGCCGTCGCGATAGGCGTCAAGCATGTCGTCGCTGATGTGGTGGCGAATGGAGGTCATGGTGCGATCTTCCTCAGCTCATGCCTGAGGCGTTCAAGGCCAAGGCGGATCCGTGATTTGATGGTTCCAAGCGGCAATCCGGTCGCTTCGCTGATCCGGCTTTGGGGAGTATCGTCGAAATAGGCCGCGCGCAGGGCTTCGGCCTGTTCGAGGGGCAAGCGGGCAAGTGCTTCCGAGAGGTGTCGCACCTCCTGCTGTAGCGCAAGGATCTGCGCGGCGTCGGGCTCCATGCTCTCGATCTCGGGCATGTCGTCGGGCTGGGCCAGCGGGCGACGGCGCGCGAGGTCGATGCGCCGGTTGCGGGCGATCCCGTAGATCCATCCGGCCGCGTCCGCGCGGTGCGGGTCGAACTGCCCGGCCTTGTGCCAGACTGCCAGCATCACGTCCTGGACGACGTCATCGGCGGAGCCGTCGCGCAGCCCGCCACGCAGCATCATGGACTTGAGGCGCGGGGCGAAATGATCGAAGAGCCGCCCGAATGCGGCCCGGTCGCGGCTGTCGCGAACGGCGATCAGGTCGCGACTTTGCGGCGATAAATCGTCCATCGACTTCCTGCCAACCCCGTTCAAACCCAACTCGCCGCCATCGAGCGGGAGCGGCACCAGCGATCTGGTGACTTTATGGGTCTTTGGCCGGTCAGGTGCAATTGCAGCGTCCATGCCACCCCTTACGCGCGGTGCCCGTCCATGGATCATTCGCGGCGGAAATTTCTTCGCGCGATTGATCCGGGCGACGGGGCCGTGCGTAAGGCAGACATAGAAAGCAGCGAGGCCAGATGCCTTTTGACCTGACCAGAGGCGCTCCGCAGCGCGTCGCCGTCATCGGAGGCGGCATTTCAGGCATGGCCTGTGCGTGGCTCCTCTCTCGTCACCATCAGGTGACGCTCTTCGAGTCGGCGCCGCGACTGGGCGGCCATGCGCGCACGGTTCTTGCCGGCAGGCGCGGCGACCGGCCGGTCGATACCGGCTTCATCGTGTTCAATCACGTCAATTACCCGCATCTGACCGCGATGTTCCGCGAGCTGGATGTGCCGGTGAGCAAGAGCGACATGAGCTTTGGCGTATCGCTCGATGGCGGGCGGGTGGAATATGCGCTGCGGTCGGGCAATGCGCTCTTCGGCCAGCGCCGCAATATCGTGGACCCGCGTTTTCACCTGATGATCCGCGACATCCTGCGTTTCAACGCGGGTGCCGAGGCAGAGGTCGCTGCGGCGCCGGATCTGACGATCGCGGCGCTGATCGAACGGATGGGTCTGGGCGCGCGGTTCCGCGATCATTATCTCTACCCGTTCTGCGGGGCGATCTGGTCCACGCCCGATCACGACATCGGCCAGTTCCCGGCCCGTGCGCTGGTGCGGTTCATGCGCAACCATGGCCTTCTGACGCGCGGGCAGCATCACCAGTGGTGGACGGTGGACGGCGGCTCGGTCCGCTATGTCGAGCGGCTGACGGCGGCGCTGGAGCAGGCCGGGGTCGAACTGCGCCCCGGAACCCCGGTGCGCGCGGTTACACGATCAAAGGACCGCGTCACTTTGCGCGGCGAGAGGGCGGGGACCGAGACCTTCGATCACGTCATCATCGCCGCCCACGCCGACCAGGCGCTGGCGATGCTGACAGATGCGGATGCGTCCGAACGCGCGGCCCTGGCCGCGATCCGCTTTCAGCCCAACCATGCAATCCTGCACGCCGACCCTTCCGTCATGCCCCGACGCCGCCGCTGCTGGAGTTCGTGGATCAGCCGCAGCGACGCGGGCGCCGCCGGTGTCGGTGTCACCTACTGGATGAACCGGCTACAGAACATTCCCGAAGACGATCCGCTGTTCGTCACGCTGAACCGCCATGACGGCATCGACCCGGCGCTGATCTACGATCAGGTGACATTCCGCCATCCGGTCTTTGATCTGGCGGCGCTGGACGCGCAGGCGCAGATTGCCGCGATGCAGGGCAATCGCAACACCTGGTTCGCCGGCGCGTGGCTGCGCAACGGCTTTCACGAGGACGGCTTTGCCAGCGCCATGCGCATCGCGCGGCGCTTGCTGCCCGCTTCGGTGTTGCCATGACACTGGCGGCGCGTCTTGAGGCTGGCGACGCGCTGGCGATGGCGGCGGCGGTAACCCACGCCCGGCGCGGCGCATTGCGACACAGCTTCCGCACCCATGCCGATCATGTGATGCTGGCCCCCGAGCACGCCCGGACGCCGCGTCTGATGGGGCATAACAGGTTTGGCCTGATCGCCGTTCACGATACCGATCACGGCGGTGCGCGCGGCGCCGGGGTCGGCGCACCATGGGCCTGGGCGCAACTTGCCGCTGCCGGCATCGTGCGCCGTCCGGGGCTGGTGCTGGCGCTGCTGACCCAGCCGCGCTTCCTGGGCTATTGGTTCAATCCGGTCAGTTTCTGGATGCTGATCGAGGGCGACGACCTGATTGCGGTGATTGCCGAGGTGAACAATACCTTTGGCCAGCGCCACAGCTACCTGCTGGCGCAGCCCGACCTTGCGCCGATCACCGCAGGGACGCGACTGACCGCGCGCAAGGTCTTCCATGTCTCGCCCTTTCAGGAGGTGGCGGGCGAATACCATTTCAGCTTCGCCCTGCATCCCGACCGCATCGCCATCCGCATCGCCCATGACGACGGCGCAAGGGGCATCGACACCGCCATGACCGGGCCACTCACGCCCCTGACCAATGGCGCGATCCTCGCCGGGATCATTCGTCGCCCCGGCGGCGCCCTGCGGGTGATCGCCGAAATCTACTGGCATGCGCTGCGCCTCAAGCTGAAAGGCGCCCACTACCGCCGCAAACCCGTCCCTCCCGATCAGGAAATCAGCCGATGAACCTTGCGACCAATTCTCTGCGCGCGCGATTTCTGGCGGAACTCGAGGGAATCGGTGACGGCATCCTGCACCTCACCACGCCCGAGGGCGCCCGTCATCGTTTCGGCACGACCGGCCCCGAGGCGGATTTGCAGATCCGTGACTGGCGGCTCTTGCCGCGTCTGGCGTTGCGCGGCGACGTGGGTCTGGGCGAAGGCTGGATCGCCGGCGACTGGCACAGCGAGACGTTGGAGCGCACCTTGACGCTGGCCCTGCGCAACCTCGGCCTTCGCACGAGTTGGGGCGAGCCGGGGCGGTTTCAGGCGATGCGGATGCGGTTCGTCGACCGGCTGCTGCGCAGGAACAGCCAGCGCGGATCGCAACGCAACATCCGCGCGCATTACGATGTCGGCAACGAGTTCTATCAGCTCTGGCTCGATCCCGGCATGACCTATTCCTCGGCGCTTTTCGGCAAGGACGACGACCTGCACCGCGCACAGGCCCGCAAGAACGCGCGTATCCTGTCGCAACTGTCGCCGGGCGCGCGCCTGCTGGAAATCGGCTGCGGCTGGGGCGGGTTCGCCGAAGCGGCGGCCGAGCGCGGCCATGACGTGACCGCGATCACGCTGTCACCTTCGCAGAAGGGCTATGCCGATGCGCGGCTCGATGGCCGGGCCGAGGTCCGGCTCGAGGATTATCGGCGCGTGGCGGGGCAGTTCGACAACATCGTGTCGATCGAGATGATCGAGGCGGTGGGCGAACGCTACTGGCCCGCCTATTTCGCCACGATCAAGGCGCGGCTGGCCCCGGGCGGACGGGCCGTCCTGCAGGCGATCACCGTGCCGGACGCCGAGTTTTCGGTCTATCGCAGCCGTTCGGACTTCATCCGCCAGCATGTGTTTCCGGGCGGCATGTTGCCCTGCTCGGCCATCATTGCCCATCAGGCGGAGAAGGCCGGGCTGCGGGTGCACGACAGCCACGCCTTCGGGCAGGATTATGCCCGCACCTGCCGGACCTGGTGCGAGACGATGCTGGCACAGCGCCCGCGCATCCAGCGCCTTGGCTATGACGACAGGTTCCTGCGCAGCTGGCAGTTCTATCTGCAAGGCTCGGCTGCCGCCTTTGCCACCGCGCGCTGCGATGTGGTGCAGGTGACGCTGGGCCACGCAGACGAGGCGGCCTGAATGCCCGCGCCCGGCATCCTCTGGCTGACCCGCGATTTCCGGCTGCGGGACAATCCCGCGCTCTTGGCCGCGATCGCCGACGGCCCGTTGCTGGCGGTATTCTTCATCGACCGGCTGACCATGGCACAGGGTGCAGCAAGCCGCTGGCGGCTGGGGCGCGCGTTGAAATCTTTCGACGCGGCGCTGCGTATGCGCACCGGCGGCAAGGGCATCACCATCCTGCGCGGCGAAGCCGATGACCATCTTCCCAGGCTGATGGAGCGGCTGGGCGCGCGCAGGCTGCACCAGTCGGACTGGCCCACGCCGGACATGCGGGCGCTGCAAGACCGTGTGCGGGCGGCACTGGAACCCCTCGGTGCCGGGCTGATGCTGCATCCGGGGCATCTTCTGCTTCACCCCGATGCGGTGCGGACCGGAGATGGCGGGGTCTACCGTGTCTATTCGCCGTTTGCCCGGGCGGTTCAGAAGCTCGGCCCCGATCGGCCGGCTCCTGATGCCCCGTCCCGCATCACGCCCTGCACGGAACCGCTCGGCGGGATCGACCCGACCGGGCTGGATCTGGCCCCGGACCTTCATCGCGGGCAGGCCGCGCTGGAGCGATTTGCCGCGCCTGCGGGCGAGGATGCCGCGCTGGCACGTCTGGATCAGTTTCTGGATCACGCCGCTGCCTATCCGGACGGGCGTGACCGTCCGGATCTGACCGCCACCTCGGGCCTCTCCGAGCATCTGGCGGTTGGCGAAATCAGCCCGCGCACGATCTGGGCACGGGCCGCGCTGCGGGCCGAGATGGCGCCGGAGCACGCCGCCGGCATCGCCAAGTTCCTCTCCGAGGTCATCTGGCGCGAGTTTTCCTGGCATCTGCTGATCGATTTTCCCGGGCTTCCCGCTGCCTGCTGGCGTGCGGAATGGGAAGGGTTTCCGTGGCGCAAGGCGGGCCCTGAACTGCTGCGCTGGCAGCGGGCGCAGACCGGCGTGGCGCTCGTCGATGCGGGCCTGCGCCAGATGTGGCTGACCGGACGGATGCACAACCGCGTGCGCATGGTGGTGGCAAGCTGGCTGACCAAGCATCTGCTGATCGACTGGCGCGCGGGGCTGGCGCATTTCGCCGATTGCCTGACCGATTGGGATCCGGCCGCAAATGCGATGAACTGGCAATGGGTGGCGGGCTGCGGCCCCGATGCCGCGCCCTATTTCCGTATCTTCAACCCCGAGAAACAGGCGGAGCAATACGATCCCGATGGCGGTTATCGTCGGCGTTGGCTTGCCGGGTTCGGCGGGGCCGCCGGCCCCGAGGCCGCGGCGTGGGCAGGGAGCATACCGCCGGCCTGGGATGCCGGCCCATGGCAGGCTGGCCCCGCCTCGATGCTGGCCGAGGGGCGGGAAGCCGCCCTGGCAGCGCTGGCAGAGTTTCGCGCGACAACGTCGGAGACCTGACATGAGTGACCGAACCACCAGACTAGTCGTCCTGCTGCTGGCTCTGGCCTTTGCCGTCTCGCCCTTCCTGTCGAGCGGCTTCGGTGGCTTTGACGCCGAAAGCTTCCCGGTGCAGGCGGAGCACTGGCCGGCACAACCGGCCGGATGGGCCTTCTCCATCTGGGGCGTGATCTATCTGGGCCTGATCCTTGCCGCAGCATGGGCCGTGTGGCGTCCGCAGGCGATGCCGGGATGGGGCCGCACCGCCTGGCCCCTTGGCCTCAGCCTGCTGATCGGCACCTTCTGGGTCGAGGTGGCCATGGGCTCCCCTCTGGTGGCCACGGCGATGATCCTGGTGATGGCGCCTGCCGCGATCATCGCGCTGCTGCGCGCCGGGCCGGACTGGCGCACATGGGCACCCATCGGCCTCTATGCGGGCTGGCTGACGGCGGCATCTGGGGTCGCGGTTTCGGTCGTGGCGACCGGCTACGGCCTGTTGTCGGCGCAAACCGCAGCCGTGGCGCTGATCCTGTGTGTCCTGATCGCGGCGCTTGCGGTGGCTGCCGCTCGCCCGCGGGTCTGGACCTATCGCGCCGGCGTGATCTGGGCCCTGTTCGGCGTGATCGTGGCAAATTCCGCTGCCCACGACTGGCTGATTGTCGCCATTTGCGGCGCGGGAATTGCGCTGCTGGCACTGTTCGACCGCTTCACGGCCAGCTTTGGCGCCCGCTGAACCATAATGAAAAGACCCCGGTCACTGCGGCCGGGGTCTTTGTGACTCATTTCGTCTGAAAACGAGCGTTCGTGTCAGTTGGCGGGCGGCATGATGACCTTGTCGATGACGTGGATCACCCCGTTCGACGCCGCGATGTCCGCAGTGGTGATGTTTGCGTCGTTGACCTTGGCGCCACCTTCAAGCGTGAAGGTCACGTCGGCCCCCTGAACGGTGGCTGCGGTCATCCCTTCGGTCAGGTCCGACGACATGACGGCGCCGGGAACGACATGATAGGTCAGGATCGACACCAGCTGATCCTTGTTTTCGGGCTTCAGCAGCGACTCGACCGTCCCCTCCGGAAGTGCCGCAAAGGCCGCGTCGGTCGGGGCGAAGACCGTGAACGGGCCTTCGCCCTTCAGGGTGTCCACCAGTCCGGCGGCCTCGACCGCTGCGACCAGCGTGGTGAAATCGCCCGCGGCGACGGCGGTGTCGACAATGTCCGACTTTGCATCCTGTGCGAAGGCGGCGCCTGCCAGCATGGCCGTGGTGGCGGCACCAATCAGGAACTTGCGCAGCATTTCTGTTCTCCCTTGTGTCATGACATGCGTTTCGCAAAGAGCGTTCTTGCTTGCTCTCGGGGTTGGTTACGCGGGCGGACCGGCGCCGGATCAAAAACAAGGACAAGAAATGCGATCTGCCGGAGCGCCCGGCGCGCAGCCGGACGAAAGGACACGCAAGCAGCAGAGGAATGGTCCTGTGTCGATCGACGGCGGCTAGGGCGCGCCGGCGCTGCGGCAGCGCAGCCGTCAGCAGTTGCGGGTTCGGGTGTATCTGGCGGGCCGGAACGAGCCGCGTCTCGCCGCCATCGCCCCCGAACTCGGCGCAGGCTTCACGGTCGCCGACCTCGGCGCAGGCTTCACGGGCGCCGACCTCGGCGCGGGCTTCACGGTCGCCGATGCCATGGAGGAGACAGGCTCTGCCCGCGTCGGTGCCGGGGTTGATTGCCCGCCGCCGGGGCCGGTCTTTGCGCTGGCCGGCGTCACCTTGCAGGCGTCATCGCGCCTGTCGGAGAAGGCAATCGAAGGTGATCTCCGCCTCAACGCCCCTGGAGCGGCGATGCCGGTGCAGGGGCCCTTGCCGGTTCTGAAAGTGCCAGAGGGCGGGCGTCTGTCACTGGTCTTCCTCGGCTAAGGTCGGGCAGGGCATTGCGGGTGCCACGGGCGTCGAAGAGTTCCCGCGGCGCGTGGCTGCAGCCTCATGTTTTCGATTGGCGACGGGTTCTGCGCCGGATGCGCGCCGTCGGGAGGGCCGCAGAGTATCCACCCTGAGAGGCCGTCTCCGGGCTTCCTGCCCCAGGGTCTGCGCTCAGCCCGACTTGCATTGCCCTCCGAAACACCGGAAGAACCCGGCCGCCGCCCGACCGGCAGAACGCATTCGCAAGGGCAAGGGCGGAGGGGATGGCCTGTCGTCGATCCCTCTCTGCCCCCCAAGTCATTGTCCTGATGTTGCCAGTTCGAGACTGCCTTCCCTCAACCTGTGCTCCCGGACCGCATGCCTGGCACATCGCGATGCCGTTCGGGGCAGAGCGGCATCCGACCTGTCAGC
Source organism: Albidovulum sp. (assembly GCA_020637635.1). Taxonomy (GTDB): domain Bacteria; phylum Pseudomonadota; class Alphaproteobacteria; order Rhodobacterales; family Rhodobacteraceae; genus Albidovulum. The sequence goes on along the minus strand of JACKKB010000012.1, from coordinate 70,165 downwards.
AGGCTGGTGAGGCATGCTGCTCACACGCTTGATTGCTTCGCAGGCGCGTTCCGCGCCGCGACGGCCGCGATCGCGACCCAGACGACAAGGCGCAAGGTCATGGCGCCCGCTGTTCGCATTTCGAACGCGCCGCCCTGAAGCACATGCAGGCCGAACAACGCGAATACGGCGGCGATTCCCGCAACCAGGGTCAGGGCGAGCAGGGTCGCCCATCTTTGCCCCGCGGCGAGGCCGATGCCCGCGAGGACATAGACGAAGCCGGACAGGAAGTTGAACCAAAGCACGAACGGCACGACATTTCCGGCGGCCTCCCGTGCGGCAGCGCCGCCGAACAGCACCCGACCGCCTGAAAGGATCGTCAGCGCGCCGAACGCCACAGCGACGCCCGCCGCGACCCAGACAGACCTTTTCTTCGATGAACCCGTCTTCAAGTCTCTTCCCCCTTCTCGTTTTCCAGAACTCCGTCCCGCAGGTGAAACAGCCGATCGAAGCGGTCGTAGATCTTCTCGTCATGGGTAACCGCGACGATGCAGGCGTCCTGTTCCGCGGCCAGCTTGCGCAACAGGTCCATCACGATCCCCGCCCGCTTGCTGTCGAGCGCGGCGGTCGGCTCGTCGGCCAGGATGATCCGGGGGCTGTTGGCGAGAGCGCGGGCGATGGCCACGCGCTGCGCCTCGCCGCCCGAGAGAAGGGCCGGCATCGCCGCGGCGCGGTGGCCGACTTCCAGATAGTCGAGCAGTTCGGCGGCGCGTGCCTGTGCCTCGGCCGCCGGCCTGCCTGCCAGGCTCAGCACCAGGGCCACGTTGTCACGGGCGTTGAGGAAGGGCAGCAGGTTGTGGAACTGGAAGATGAAGCCGATCTTGTCGAGCCGCAGCCGACGCAGATCGCCGCGAAGCCAGCGATTGTCATACACCAGCTCGCCGTCCAGCGTCACCCTGCCTTCGGTCGGGTCGATGATGCAGCCGACGATGTTGAGCAAAGTCGTCTTGCCCGACCCGGAGGGGCCGAGCAGCGCCACCACCTCGCCCCGGCGCACCGTCAGCTCGATGTTGCGCAGGGCATCGACGCGGGTCTCGCCCTCGCCGAAATGCTTCGAGACGCCGGCAATCTCGATCAGGGGCTGGCGAAGCGGATCCATGGCTCACCCGCCGATCGCCGTCGCGGGATCGACCTTCAGCGCCGCCCGCACGCCAAGCCCGCTGGCCGCGATGCAGACCACGATGATGATCCCGGCCAGCGCCGCCGCATTGACCGGCTCCAGAACGACGCGGCGGGGAAAGTAGTCCTTGATGAGCAGAATCAGAACCAGGCCGAAGCTCCAGCCGACCATTCCCAGCGCCAGCGACTGCTGCACGATCAGGCCGACGATGGTGCGATCCGGCGCTCCGATCAGCTTCAGCGTGGCGATCTGCTTCAGCTTTTCCATCGTCATCGTGTAGATGATGAGCGCGATCACCACGGCCGAGACTGTGAGCAGGATCGCGAGGAAGAGGCCGATCTGCCGCTTGGCACGGTCCACGACCGAGCCGATCAGGATCGTCTCCTGCTCATGTTGCGTCAGCGCGCCGAGGTGCTTCCACTGCCGCACGGTCGATGCCACATCGAGCGGATCGGCGGTCGGCTCGAGCCGGGCGATCACCGCCGCGACGGTATCGGCGCTTTCCAGGAGCCCGGCGCCGCGCGCGGTCTGTACCCGCTGGGCCGGCGGCGCCAGCTGCGACTGCAAGGTCTGTGCATCGGAAAGGGTGATGAAGACCGCCGGATCGCCGCCCGAGTTCATCGTGTTTTCGACCAGTCCGACGACGGCAAAGCTGTCACGTCCAAGGCCAATGACGTCGCCCACGCCGAGGCCGCTCTTGCGGTCGGCCACAAGTTCGAAATGGGTCTGAGTGATGCCGCGTCCCTCCGCGATCGTCAGCGGCCCGCCGGGATGGCCGGGTTCATAGCCGATGACGTAGAGGCGCAGGGGTCGCCCCGCATCGCTGGCCTCGACGGTCTGATAGGCGATGCTGCCCGCTTCGGCCACGCCGTGCAGCCGGGCGACCGCATCGCGGGTGCTGCCGGGGATCTTCGAGGCCTCGGCGAATGGTCCTTGCGTTCCGGATTCGACGACCCAGAGATCGACCTGTGGCGCCTTCACGATGTTCAGCGCGTCGGCCACCAGACCGTTGTAGATGCCGATCATCGCCAGCACGACCGCCATCAAGAGGCTGAGACCGAGGCAGGTCAGCACGAAGCGGAAGAGATTGTGGCGCACGTCCCGCCAGGCAAGGTTCACGGCGCGTCCCCCGTGATGCGGGCCATCCGCCCCTCGGACAGACCCTTGACGGGGGCCGCGACGACCTGCGCCCCCTGCGGCAGGCCGGAGACGATTTCCACTCTTGCGTCTTCGGTCCGGTGGCCGAAGATCACTTCGGTCTCCGCCAGACGTCCGTCCTGCACGATCCAGACACGGCCCCGATGCCCGTCGAAGCCGCGGACAGCGATCTCGGGCACCAGCAATGCTTCGGGCAGCGTCGCCACGGTGATCCTGACCTCGGCCTGCTCGCCCAGATAGACCTCGGCGGGGCAGCGGTCGCAGGTGATCCAGACCCGCCGTTCCTCGTTCACGCGGTCGCTTTCGATGCCGATCCGATCGACCTTGCCGCCGAAGACCTCGTGCGGCAGCGACCGCAACCGAACCTCCGCCGGCTGGCCGACAGCGATCGACCCCGCGCGCGCCTCCTCGACATAGGCCAGCGCCCAGACGGTATGAGGGTCCATGAGCGTGAAGATCGCATCGCCTGCGCGCACCACCGTGCCCGCCTCGGCATGCCGCGTGACAACGACCGCATCGAAGGGCGCGCGGAGGACGTGATGATCCAGCAACGTCCGTTCATAGCGCAGCGCCGCTTCGGCATCGCTGCGCTGCGCCTGCGCCACCTTGACCTCGCTTTCGGCGACGGCCAGATCGGCGGCGGCCACATCGACGTCGCGCTGCGCCTCCTCGGCGGTCTGCGCCGAGATCGTGCTGCGTTCTGCCAGCGCCTGCTGGCGGTCGTTGGTGGATCTGCGCTGTGCCAGCACGGCGCGCGCCCGTACCACATTCGCCTCGGCCTTGCCCAGCGTGGCGCCGGCGGCTTCCACGGCGGCCTCAGCGCGCAGGACGCGCGCTGACTGCTCGGCGGTGTCCAGCCGCGCCAGAACCTGCCCTTCGGCAACCGCATCGCCGCTGTCGGCATCAAGTTCGGTCAGGGCCGCACCGACTTCGAAGCCGACGCGCGAGACGACACGCGCCTCGACGGTGCCAAGGCCATAGACCCGCACCGGCACGTCCCTCTGCATCGCGGCGACGGGCACGGCGAGGGGACGTTCAGCGAAGAACAGATATCCGGCAGCACCGATCGCGGCCGCCGAGATCAGGACCAGACCCCAGAATTTCCCGCGCCGCTTCATGTTCCCTTCTCCGTCGCCGCCGCCGGGCGGAACAGTTTCATCTGAGCTTCGAGCAGCCGCGCCCCCTCGGCCTCCAGAGCGAACGAGCGGCTGCCGAGCGCCCAGCGGATCGCCAATCCCTGCAAGAGCGAGATCAGCAGGATCGCACCGTCATCGGGGTCCACATCGCCACGGATCAGCCCCCCGTCGCGCGCTGCGATCAGTTCCGCTCGCAGCAGCCCCTGAAACCGCATCATCAGCGACCGGAAGCGCTCGCGCAGCTCGGCGTTTTCGGTGTGAAGCTCCCGCGAGTGCAGAATGGCCGGGATCGCGGGATTTCCCTCGATCTGGCGCAACTGTGTCCGGATCAGCAGATCAACCCTGTCCAGCGGTGCGGACCTGCTGGCAAGCGCGGCCTGCCACGCATCGGTCATCGTCGCGTCGATCGCTTCGGCGACGCCAAGCCAGAGTGCTTGCTTGGTCGGAAAATGCCGGAACACAGCAGGCTGCGTCAGTCCGACGGCATTGGCGACGGCCTGCGTCGTCAGGCGGTCCGGCCCAAGCTCATCGGCCAGCCGCAGCGTTGTCGCGACTATCTCGGCCTTGCGGGTGGCAGCGGTCTTGCGGGCCATTCCGGCACCTATAATGAGTGACTGCTTACTAACTTAATTGGACATGGTTCGAGTTCAAGGTGCGCTGATGCGGTCATTGTCCGTTTTCTGCCGCCATCGCACGAATTGCCTGGACCCTGCGGTTCGAGGCCCCTCGGGCGACGGGCCGGTCAGGGATTTTCGATTTCTTCCGTCCCGGCAGGCAACGGCATCGCCCGGGGGGTGATGCGCAGCGCGCGCAGGGCGTTCAGGATCACGGCAACGTCGATGACCTCCTGCAGGAGCGCGCCCTGCACCGGCGTGAGATAACCGAAAGCGGCCGCGATCATGCCCATGACCGACAGGCCGATCCCGGCGACAACGCTTTCGACAGCGATGCGGCGCGCCCCGCGCGCGATCTCGATCCCCGGCCCGAGCCGGTCGATACGATCGACGAGCAGCACGACGTCCGCCGCCTCTGCCGAAGCGGCGGCGCCGCGTGCGCCCATCGCGACTCCGACATCGGCGGCGGCGAGGGCGGGCGCGTCGTTGACCCCGTCGCCCACCATCATGACGGGCCCGTGCTTGCGCTCGCTCAGCACCAGCAGGACCTTCTGGTCCGGCGTCAGCCCGGCCCGCAGACCGTCGAGGCCGAGCCCCTCGGTCACGCGCTCTGCCACGTCGGCGCGGTCGCCGGTGGCAAGCAGGATGCGACCGATCCCCTCGCGGCGCAGTCCGCGGAGCATCGCGCCCGCGCCTTCGCGCAGGGGGTCCGACATGACGAGGTGGCCCGCCATATGCCCGTCGACCGCCACAGCGACGAGGACCGAGCCGGCAGCGATGGCCGAATGATCGCCAGGCCGCCGTCCGACGCGGGACGCGACGAAGGCATCCCCGCCGACGATGACCTTCCGGCCTTCGACATGGCCCGCGACGCCTTCGCCCGGGATCTCCGCCACGTCTGACGGAACGGGCAGGGAGAAGCCCCGTGCCTTCGCGGCGGCGACGATGGCCTGCGCCACCGGGTGCTGCGAGGCCTGGTCGAGCGATGCGGCGAGGCGCAGGATGTCATCCTCCGCCATGCCGTCGTGGCTGTCGATCGAGACGATCTGCGGCCGGCCGTCGGTCAGCGTGCCGGTCTTGTCGAGGATCAGGGTGCGGATGCGCGCCATCGTCTCCAAGGGCCCCGCGCCCTTGATCAGCACCCCGAAATGCGCGGCGCGCGAGAGGCCCGCCACCAGCGCCACGGGGACCGCGAGGATCAGCGGACAGGGCGTTGCGACGACGAGCACGGCGACCGCGCGGATCGGGTCGCCGGTGAACCACCAGGCGGCGAAGGCGATGGCGACCGTGACGGCGAGGAAGCCCAGCGACCAGCGATCCGCCAACCGTGACATCGGCGCCTTGGAGGCCTGCGCCTCTTCCACCAGCCGGACGATCCCGGCATAGGTGCTGTCCTTGGCTTCTCGCGTCGCCGTCAGGTCGAACGCCTCGCCCGCGTTGGTCGAGCCGCTCATGGCGTCGGCCCCGCGCGCCAGCCGCACCGGCAGGGACTCGCCCGTCAGCGCAGAGGTGTCGACAAAGGCCGTCTCCGAGGCCACCATGCCGTCCACCGGCACCACGTCGCCCTGCCGGATCAGGAGACGGTCGCCCGGCGCGATCTCGTCGAGCGGGACCTCCTCCAGCCCGCCATTGTGGTGCCGGGTCGCGCTCCGGGGCACGCGGGACAGAAGGTCGTGCATCTCTGCCCTTGCGCGTCCCTCGGCAAAGGCTTCGAGGAAGGTGCCGCCGGAATACATCACGGCAACCACCGCCGCGGCGAGGGTCTCGCCGAAGACGAGCGCCGCCGACATCGACAGCGCGGCGACGATGTCGAGGCCCACCTCTCCGGCGCGCAGGCTGCGCAGAATCTCGACCACGAGCGCGATCAGTGCAGGTGCAACCCCGATGAGCCAGGCCAGGCTCGCCAGATCGGCCCTGCCGGCGAGCCGGAGCGCCAGCCCCGCGATCAGGCCGGTAGCGGCCAGCAGCAGAATGGCGGTCTTGAAGCGATCGGTGCCGGTCTGACCCATGCGGCTCAATTCCCTTCGATTAGGTGACCGCCGCGGAGTCTTCGCCAAAAAGCCCGCCGACGCCAATGCCCCGCACATCGCCTGCGTCACTACGCAGCAGGAACAGGGCGTCGAGCCCGTGTCGTCTTGCGAGCTCCGCGCCTTTGTCGGGGCCGAGCACCATGCGGGCGGTCGCCCAGGCATCCGCCTCGGCAGAGGTGCGGGCAATCACGGTGACGGAGGCCGGCGGCGCGATCAGCGCCGCGCCTCGGGTCCATCGTGTGCAATAGGCGGCGTCCCTGCACCTCGACCCGATGACGATAATCGCCCGAGGTCGCCACGGCGGCGTCCTCAAGCGCGAGGATGGAATTGGGCGCGCGCCGCCCGGCCTCCGGCGCCTCCACCGCGATCGCCCATGCCTCTCGGTCAGGCCGCAGACCGAGCCACGCATCTCGCCGTCAATGCCGACAAGCGCATTGCGGAGCCCGAAATCGCGCAGGGTCTCGGCCAGCCGGTCCACAGCATATCCCTTGGCGATGGCGTTGAGGTCGAGCGTGATGGGCGCGGACTTGCGCAGGTGGTCGCCATCGAACTCCAGTATTCATGCCCATCCGCGATCACCCGCCGACCGCCGGGGGGGGGCGGGCTCATGCCCGATGAGATGGATCCACCGGGGTATCCCCGGCGCGGCTGACGGCTATGGCGATGAGCCGCGGGAGACCGCGTCGCACAGCTCCCCCCCCCGGCCTCCTGCCGGCGTCAGCTGCCCGCACCGCTGGCAGGGGTCGACCCGCACGACGGCCCGGTCAACCGCCGCGCCGGGACGTTGAAGACCCTCGGGGCGCAAGAGGCCGTGCGGGACTGCGCGCCGAGACCATCCCCGACCCGCCGGGCCTGGGCACATCACGTCCGGTTTTCTGGCCGCCAAGCAGATAGCGGCGCGATGCCTTGTCGAAATCGACGATGCGCGCGCCGTCGGCAAAGGCGTCAAGAAGGGCCTGCCGCAAGTCGAGGCGCAGCCGGCTGGCCGCCTCGGGATCGCTGGCCAGAAGCGCGTCCAGATCGTTGGGCAGGGGCAGGTCGAGAAAGCTTTCCGGCCCGTCGCCCCGCGGACGCGACCGGCCGGCGGACAGCGCCTGGGCCGCCGCCGAACCCAGATCCCAGTCGGCCAGGAGCCGGTCCGAGGCGATGCCGCGATTGATCCCCTCCATCTCGCCGTAATAATCGACGAAATACGTGTCGGCCCCCGCACCCAGCCGATGGATGTTCAGCGCGGCGTTGGCGGCGCGCAGCGGATCGAAGGTCCATCTGACACGGGAGATCCCCTGCGCGAGACACCAGTCGCGCTGATAGTGTTTCAGACGCAGCCCAAGGCCCAGCCCGCGCGCCTCGGACAGGACGGCCAGCCGGTGCGAATGCTGGATGGCGGGGTCGCGGGTGGGAAAACCGAAGACATAGCCCATCAGCCGCCCTTCGACGAAGGCGCCGCCGACCAGGCCGCCCTCGGCCTGGATCACCATCATCAGGTCGGCCGGATCGGGCACGTCGCCCGCCCCCCAGACGCTGCGCTGGACGTTTTCGGCCGCACGCATCTCGGACATGCCGGCCAGTTCGCGAAAGGTGACATCGGTCATCGCGGCAGACTTTCGAGCGACAGCGTGGCGGTCTTGAGATAATCGCGGTCAAGCGTCACTCCGATGCCAGGCCCTGCGGGAACCGCCATGCGACCGGCGCTGGCTTCCAGCTTCTGCTCGATGATGTCGCGGGTGAAATAGCGGCTGGCCGAAGAGGTGTCGCCCGGCTTGGTGAAGTTCGGGAGCGTGGAGAGATGGATGTTGTGCGCCCGTCCGATGCCCGATTCCAGCATGCCTCCGCACCAGACCGGCACGGCGAAGGCCTCGCACAGGTCGTGGATGCGCAGGGCGTTGCAGTACCCCCCCGAGCGGCCGATCTTGATGTTGATCACCCGCGCCGCGTCGCTTTGCAGCGCCTTGCGGGCATGCTCGACCGTGCGGATGCATTCGTCGAGGCAGAGCGGCGTCCGCAGGCGCGCCTGCAGCGTCGCGTGATCGTGGATGTCGTCCCAGGCCAGCGGCTGTTCGATATAGTCGAGCGCGAAGTCGTCCATCTGCTGCAGCAGCACGGTATCGGCGAGCGTGTAGCAGCAATTGGCATCAACCGTCAGATGCGCATCGGGAAAGGCGCCGCGGACGGCGCCGAGAAGGCCGATGTCATGGCCGGGTTTCACCTTCAGCTTGATGCGCTTGTAGCCCTGTTCCAGGTGCCTGGCGACGCGGTCCACGGTCTCGGCCACCGGGCCGATGCCAAGCGAGACGCCCACATCGACCGCCGCGCCGCTGCCGCCCAGCGTGGTCTGCAAGGGCAGATCCAGCGACTTGGCCCACAGATCCCAGAAGGCCATCTCGACCGTCGCCCTGGCCATGTGGTTCGCCCGCCATGGCGCGAGGTGCCGCGCCAGTGCCTGCGGATTGTCGAAGCGCTGCCCGACAACCTGCGGCAGCAAGACCGTGCGCAGTAGGTCCATCGCGCCGCCCACCGTCTCCTCCAGATAGTCGGGAAGCGGGTCCATCACCCCCTCGCCGTAGCCTTCGATCCCGTCCGACCGAAGCGTCAGCAGCGGAAAGATCTTCTCGGTCATGGTTCCTGTGGCTATGGTGAACGGCGTCACCAGAGGCAGGCGGACCAGACGCAACTCGGCAGAGTCGATACGGAGGGCGGCGCGGACCTGGGCAGGCATGACGATCCTTCTGTGCAGGAATTCGGCCAGAATAATGCCTTGCCATATAACTTGCAATTGCCAGATCATGATAGAATATTGGCAATGACCACCGCAAGAGCGGGAAGAGCAATGGGCAAGGACGCCATCCCGGCGAAGGAAAGCACCCGAGACAATGGCGCGCAGGGCGATCTGCGCCAGCGCCTTTCGGCCGCGGCAAGCCACGGAACACCTGCCGAGCGGGCGATTGCCGCCTTCATCCTGTCGAACCTTCACGCCCTTCCCTTCGAGACCGCCGCAACCGTGGCGCAGAAGGTGGGCGTTTCGGAAGCGTCGGTCGGACGGTTCTGCCGGACCATCGGCTACCGCCACCTCAAGGATCTCAAGGGCAGCCTGCAGCTTGACCTCGGGGATCGGGCCTGGCTGATCGGGGATCGGCTGAAGGATTTCCACCGGCGCAGCCGGGAAAGCGGCGCGGAACTGTCGCTGGCATTTGAACGCGAGGTGGCGGCGCTGGTGACCGTCTACGAACTGGCCGCAAGCCCGGCATTCGACACGATGATCAGGCGTCTTGCGCATCGTCGGGCGGTGTGGGTCGCGGGGTTTCAGACCGAACGGGGCCATGCCGCCGAACTCGTGCACAATCTGCAATATCTGCGCCCCGGAGTGCACCTGGCGGATGTCGCGGGCGGGCATTTCGCCGAAATCCTGCTTGGCGATCCCGGGGACACGACGCTTGTTCTGATCGACGGGCGGCGGTATTCGCGCCTGACACAGGATCTGGCGCAGGCGGCGCGGGACGCCGGCATTCCCGCAACGCTGATCACCGACCCCTATTGCGACTGGGCGCGGGATCTGGTGGCCGAAATCTTCGCCGTCCCCACCGATCTCAATCACTTCTGGGACACGACCTCGGCGATGTCCTCGCTGATCGGGCTGATGGTGAATGGCGTGTTCCGCGAACTGGGGGCCGGGGTGGAGGACAGGATGGCGCGCGTCTCGGCGCTTTATGGTGATTTCATCGGACATACGGGCCTTTCGCGGACCGGACGACGCCCGCGAAGCTGAGGTCGGCAAGGCAAGGGAGACCCGGGGCGGAAAGGGGTGCGCCTCGTCTCTCCGCGTTGGCAGAACCCGTGCCGATCGCGCAGCGTCGGCAGGGCCAGGGGCGAGGCAAGGATGGACAATTCGGTCGCTGTCGATTGGCGCCTGTGGATTACGATGCGCGACGGTGTGCGACTGGCGGCGCGGCTCTACCGCAGCCGAAATGGTTCCGCGGCCCCGGCAATCGTCACCATGACCCCTTACGCGGTGGATCGCTACCATGTCGACGCGATGTTCTTCGCGCGCGCCGGCTATGTGTTTGTTGCGGTCGACTGCCGCGGCCGGGGTGACAGCGAAGGCCGCTTCGCGCCTTCGTTCATCGATTTCGAGGACGGCCATGACACGGTCGAATGGATCGCGAGGCAAGCCTTCTGCGACGGCCAGGTTGCCATGTGGGGAGGATCCTACGCGGGCGAAAACCAGTGGAACACGCTTGTCACGCGACCACCGCACCTGCGCACCGTCGTGCCCGCGGCGGCAACGCACACGCCGGCGGACTACCCCTGGCGGGGGCCGGTCCGGTCGCGCTATGCCCTTCAGTGGCTGCTATCGGTAGGCGGGCGCGAATCCAGCCCTTCGCACCTCGTTTCCGACGATCGCCTGTGGCGTTCGGCTTTCGGCGCGCATCATCTGGCGGGTGCCGCCTACGCGGACCTGCCGTCGTACCTCGGCGGCACGTCACCGCATTTCGACGAATACCTGTCCCACCCCACGCATGATCCCTATTGGCGAAAGCTAGCCTTCAGTGACGCGGACTATGCGCGCATCGACATTCCCATCCTGACGATCGCGGGCCAGTATGATGAGGCGCAGCGCGGTTCGCTGCACTATGTCCGCGAACACGAACGGCTTGGTTCGGCGGCCGCGGTGGCCACGCATTTCGTCGTCATCGGCCCCTGGGACCATGACGGCACGCGCAGCGGTGCTCGGCAGTGCGGCGGTGTCGACTTCGGTCCAGAAGCAGAGGTCGACCTGCGTGACCTGACCTTGCGATGGTATGACTGGATCCTGCGGGGCGGTGCGCGGCCATCGATGCTGAAAGACCGCGTGACCTACTATGAGACCGGGCGATCCTGCTGGCAGGGCGCCTCCGGGCTGGCCGAGCTGTCCGAAACCTCGCTGGCGCTCTTCCTGGCAGGCGGGCCGAGCCCGGGCGGGCCCGAACGTCTCGAGATGGCAAACGACCATCCGGGCGGCCATCTCGAATGGCGCTCGGACCCCTCGGACATCCGCCCTGCGGCAATGGAAGCCGAACAGTCGCAGGATTGGTTGCGGGACTTCGGCCCCTACCCGCAGTTGTTCGGCGGCGGCTTTGCGTTCGAGAGCGCCCCGCTTGCCTCTGGCCTGTCGGTCGCAGGCTGGCCCTCGCTGTCGCTCTGGGTCGGGACCGACCTTCCCGACGCCGACCTTCAGGCCACGCTGTCCGAGGTGGGGCCAGACGGCACTCTTCTCAAGCTGAGCGAGGATATGGTCCGCCTGCGCTACCGCCAGGGAACCGACGCCGAGCTTGCCTGCACGGCGGATCAACCGATGCGCCTGACCTTCGCCGGGTTCACGTTCGTGGCGCGCCGGATCGCGCCCGGCGCGCGGCTTCGGCTGACGATATGCACCGTCAACTCGATTCACCTCCAGCGCAATTTCCAGGCCGGGGGAAACGTCGATCTCGAGTCGCTCGCTCAGGCGAGGGTCGGGACCATCCGCATCCTTCATGGCGCCGCGCACCCGGGGGTTCTCAGCCTTCCCTTGCGGTGAGCACCGAAACGCGTCGGCCCGTCGCCAGGGTCCGATGCGGCAAGGCCGGGTGACAGGAGGTTTTCGGATGAAATACATTTTTCTTGCACGTTTATGATAAAGAGTGTTTTCTGACATTCAAGGATTCCGGAAACATCACAGACGGACGCGCCGGGCGCCGGTGCGGAATTGAACGTCCGGCGGTTCATCGGGATGGCTGTCGGCCGATCTGCGATGGCGTCTTCGGGATGCCGAGAAAGCTGTCCCGGCATTCACGTGCGACAAGTTTCGCGCGCAAGGGAATTGAAGTCTGGCAACGATGCTAACCTCGGGAGGAACAAATGCTTTTGAACTTGCGCCGGTGGATGCTTGCCGCCGGTCTTGGCGTGGCGTCGCTCGGACTGACCGGTCCCGCCGCGGCGCAGGAAACCACCTTCGTCTTCGCCACGAGCGAGGTGGGCGTTTCCAGCTACAACCCGATCCCGGCCACGCTGACGAACGCCGCCTTTTCGATGATCTACGACACGCTTGTGGTGCAGGACAGCGATCTGTCCTACCACCCCTCGCTTGCCGAGAGCTGGGAAGAGGCGCCCGACGGCATGGCCTGGACCTTTCACCTCAAGCCGGGCGTGACCTTCCACAATGGCAGGCCCTTCAACGCCGCGACCGTCGTGAAGTGGATCGACCTGTTCCGGGGATCGGAGAATTCCTACATGATCGACGCCGTTGCATCGGTCGAAGCGGTCGATGATCTGACGGTAAGGTTCGTGATGAAGAACCCCGATCCGAACCTTCTGTTCAACCTGTCCTCGTCCTTCATGGGCATTCCCGACCCCGAAGCCGTTGCCGAGCTGGGCGAGGATTTCGGCATCACCGAAGCCATCGGCACCGGCCCCTTCAAGCTGGAGAGCTTTACCCAGGGGCAGGAAACCGTCCTGGTCCGCAACGACGATTACACCTGGGGATCGCCCCTGTCCGCCAACAAGGGGCCGGCCCACATCGCCCGCATCACCTTTCGCGAGATTGCCGAGGATTCGACGGCCTACCTTGAGCTGAAGTCAGGCGGTGTCGATGCGCTGATGTCGATCCCGACCGACTATCTGGGCGAGATCAAGGCCGAACCTGAGCTGGCGGTGGCGGAAATGCCTGGCCAGGAAGTCTTCTACATGGCGATCAACGTCGCGAAGGATCCGTTCACCGACCTGAAGGTGCGGCAGGCGGCAGCGCTGGCGATCAATCAGAAGGAGATCCTCGACAACGTCTTCGGCGGATATGGCAAGGAGGCCCACAACTTCCTGATCTCGGCGCTGCCGGAATCGAAGCTGCCCGCCGATGCGGATATCTCCTACGACCCGGCCAAGGCTGCGGCCCTTCTGGACGAAGCCGGCTGGGTGCTGGGCGCGGACGGCGTGCGCGCCAAGGACGGGCAGCGGCTGTCGGTCGCGCTCTGGACCCAGAGCGACAGCATCTTCCGCCGTCTGACCGAAGTCGTGCAGGCCGAACTCAAGGCCGTGGGCATCGAGGCAAAGATAACCACCTTCGATTCCTCGACGATCAAGGACGAATTCAAGTCCGGCAACCAGCAACTGGCCGTGCGGTCGTACTTCTGGCCCAACGCGGATATTGTCGACTGGTTCTTCAGCGCGGAACGGCTGGGTTATCCCAATACCTCGATGTTCAACGACCCCAAGGCCGAAGAGCTTCGGGTCAAGGCGATGACCGGATCGGCAACCCAGGAGGAACGCATCGCGAATTTCACCGCCTACCACGAATATGTGACGCGCCAGTTCCCCTATGCGCCGATCTACCAGCCGGTGCAGAACATGGCCTACAACATCGACCGGATCGAAATGCCGGCCGAGATCCATGCGACGCAGATCACCGGTGTCGTGATGGTCGACGTGAAGGTGAAGGAATAGGCGCCGAAAGGAAATGATCACCTATCTGACCCGCCGCCTCCTGCTGCTGATCCCGGTGTTCGTGGCGGTATCGGTGGTGATCTTCCTGATCCTGCACCTGATCCCGGGCGACCCGCTGGACAACCTCCTGCGGGTCGGTTCGAGCCCGGAAAAGCGCGCGGAAATGTCCGCCCGCTACGGGCTCGACCGGCCGCTGGTGGTGCAATACGGCATCTGGCTTGGAAACCTTCTGCAGGGCGATCTGGGCACCTCGATCGCGTCGCGGCGCCCGGTCGCCTCGCTCATCGGGCAGGCGCTTCCGCATTCCCTGCTGCTCGGGGCGCTCGCGCTAGCCTTCTCGACACTCGCCGGTGTCGCCCTCGGTGTCGCCGCCGCCATCTGGCGCGACCGCTGGGCGGACCGGCTGATCATGGGGGGCGTCCTTCTCGGCTCGACCCTTCCCTCGTTCTGGATGGGGCTTCTGTTCATCCTTGCCTTTTCGGTGCAGCTCGGCTGGTTTCCGGTATCGGGGGCACGGGGCTGGGAAAGCCTCGTGCTGCCGGTGCTGACGATCGGTCTTGGCGGCACCGCCCTGGTGGCCCGCGTCGCCCGGGTCGCCATGATCGACGCGGCCGAGCGGGACTTCGTGCTGCTTCTGCATGCCAAGGGCATGCCGCCCGGCCGCATCCGGCTGAACCATGTGCTGCGCCATGCCATGATCCCGGTCGTGACGATCCTGTCGCTGCGCATCGGCTGGATCCTCGGTGGCGCCGTCACGGTCGAATATGTCTTTGCCCGGCCGGGCCTCGGCACGACCCTCATCAAGGCGCTCAGCCAGCACGACTATCCGGTGGTGCAGGCCTGTCTTCTGATGCTGGCCATGGCGGTCATGCTCGGCACGCTTCTCGGCGATGTGGTGCAGGCGCTGATGGACCCGCGCGTCCGGCGGGAGGCCGCGTGAGCCTGCCGCGCAGCCTCTCGCCCCTTGGCCGGGCAATGGCCACACCGCTGGGCGGTCTGGCCGGCGGCTGGCTGATCCTGGTGATCCTTGCCGCGGTCCTCGCGCCCGTCCTGACCCCCTATGACTATGACATCCAGAACCTGCCGCAGAGTTTCCGCGCGCCCGACGCGGAACACTGGCTTGGCACCGACGAATTCGGCCGTGACCTGCTGACACGCATCCTGTTCGGCGCGCGAACGTCACTGTCGGTCGCCGTCACCTCGATCCTGATCTCGGTGGCGGCCGGGATGATCCTCGGGGCGCTGGCGGGCTATCTCGGCGGCCGGTTCGACCGGATCGTGACGACGCTTGTCGATCTGACCTGGTCCTTCCCGGAGATCCTGGTCGCGCTGATCCTTGTCGCCATCATCGGACCGGGGGCCACCGGCACCATGGTGGCCATCGCGGTGGCCTATCTTGCGCAGTTCACCCGGCTGACCCGCGCGCAAGTGATGGCGATCCGCGCGGAAACCTATGTCGAGGCCGCGCGCAGCCTCGGCGCGAGCGACGCCCACATCCTGATCCGCCACCTGATTCCGAACGCGCTGGCCCCGGTTCTCGTGACGGCCATGCTTTCGACCGGCGATGCCATCATCCTTGAGGCGACGCTCGGTTTCTTCGGGCTCGGCGCACAGCCGCCCGTGCCAAGCTGGGGCTCGATGATGTCCTCCGGTTCGGCTCTGCTGTTCAAGGCGCCCTGGATCATCATCTTCCCGGGCCTTGCCGTTGCGGCGGCCGTCATCGCGATCAACGTCTTCGGCGGCGCCCTGATCGCGGCGCTCGACGTCAGAAGCCGGCCGCGGGAGGGCTGAGATGCTGCTGTCGGTTGAAGACCTCTCGGTGCACATCGGAGTGATCAATCCCCTCTCCGACCTGAGCTTCGGCGTCGACCGAGGGCAGATCCTCGGCCTTGTGGGGGAAAGCGGCTCGGGCAAGTCGTTGACCGCGATGGCCGTGATGGGCCTTCTGCCGCTGATCGGCGGGCGCATCTCGGCGGGCCGGATCCTGTTTGACGGAACCGATCTGGCCAAGCTGCCCGAGGCGGCGCTGCGCGGCTACCGCGGTCGGCGCATCGCGCTTGTCACCCAGAACCCGATGACCGCGCTCGATCCCGTGGTGCGGGTGGGCAGGCAGGTGGACGTGATGGGGCGCATGCACCTGGGACTATCCGCCGATGAGGCCCGCCGCCGCACCATCGAGCTGCTGACCAGGCTGCGCATCCCCGAGGCGCAAGCCGTCTGCGAGGCCTATCCGCACCAGCTGTCCGGCGGCATGAAGCAGCGCATCGTCATCGCCATCGCACTGGCGGGCGAACCCGACCTGATCGTCGCGGACGAACCGACGACCGCGCTCGATGTCACCGTGCAGGCGCAGATCATCCACCTTCTGGGCGAACTGGTTCGGGATCGCGGGCTCGGCATGCTGCTCATCACCCACGACATGGGTGTGGTGGCGCAGGTCTGCGATCAGGTTGCGGTTCTCTATGCCGGCCGTCTGGCCGAGAGCCGACCGGCCGAGGCGCTGTTTGAGCACCCGCTGCATCCCTATACCTCGGCGCTGATCGGCTGCATCCCGCGCGACGGCATGGCGCCCGGCAGTCTGCACGGCATCGCCGGCGCCGTGCCTTCGGTCGCGCGCTATCCGGCGGGTTGCCGCTTTCACCCGCGCTGCCCGCGGGCAGGCGAGATCTGTGCCCGGCAGACGCCGGAACTGACCGAACTGACGGGCGCAGGACGGCTTGCCTGCCATTTCCCGCTGGAGGGCACGCATGGCTGAACCGCTGATCGTGGCCCGGCAGCTTGTCAGGCAGTTCCGGTCCGGTGGCGGCTTTCTGGCCCGACCGGCCACGATGCTTGCCGTGCGCGGCGTCTCGCTGACCGTCGCACGGGGCGAGGTTGTCGGCATCGTCGGCGAAAGCGGCTGCGGCAAATCCACGCTCGCCCGGCTGATCCTGCGCCTGATCGCGCCGACCAGCGGCCAGGTCCTGTTCGACGGCATTGATCTTGGCCGGCTCGGCAAGCGCGAGATGCGGCAGGTGCGCAAGCGCATGACCATGGTGTTCCAGGATCCCTATTCCTCGCTCGATCCGCGCTACACGCTGTCAGATGTTCTGTCCGAACCCTTCGCGGTTCACGGCGAGGCCCCGCCGCCCGGGCGCATCGCTGCCCTTCTGGATCAGGTCGGGCTGGCGAGGGACATGGGCGGCAGCTACCCGCATCAACTGTCGGGCGGGCAGCGCCAGCGGGCGGGAATTGCGCGGGCACTGGCACGCTCGCCCGAACTGATCGTTCTCGATGAACCGACCGCCTCTCTGGATGTCTCGATCCAGGCGCAGGTGATCGACCTTCTGTCGAGCCTGCGGCGCGACCTCGGCCTGACCTATCTCTTCATCTCGCATGACCTGGGGCTCGTTCGCTATTTCTGCGACCGGATCGTGGTCATGTATCTTGGCGCGGTGGTGGAAGTCATGCCCGCTGCAGGGTCCATGCCCCGCCATCCCTACACGCGTGCCCTCATCGACAGCACTTTCGCGCCCGACCCGGGCAAACGCCGCAAGCTGGAAGCGCTGACCGGCGAGATCCCGTCGGCCTTCAACCTGCCGCCCGGCTGCGCCTTTGCCGCCCGCTGTCCCCGCGCTTCCGAGCGCTGTCGGCGCGAGGCGCCGGACCTGCAATCGCCGGACGGCCACGCCGTCGCCTGTTTTCACCCGATCGAGGAAGGAGCCTCTGCATGACATTCACGGTGCTGTCGGCCGAATTCGTGTCCGAGAACAACACGTTCAAGAAAGGGTTCACCGAGTTGCGGGATTTCGCCGCCGACTGCCTGATCGAAGGGCAAGAGGCATTCCGCCACCGCGGCGAGGCCATCACCGAACTCGCCGGGCTTGCCAGGGTCGCCAGGGCCGAGGGCTGGCGGCTGATCCATGCAATCTCGGCGCTGGCAACCCCGACCGCGCCGGTCTCGCGTGCGGCATATGACCATATCGCCGGCGTGATCTGTGCAGCGGCGGAAAGGCACCGGACCGACCTCGACGGCATCCTGCTCAGCCTGCACGGGGCGCAGGTGGCCGAACATGTCGAGGACGGCGAAGGGGAGCTTCTCCGTCGCCTGCGTGCCGTCGTCGGGCCCGATCTGCCGATTGCCGTCACGCTTGACCTGCACGCCAACGTCACCCGGCTGATGACCGACAGTGCCCAGATCTGGGTCAGCTACAAGACCTATCCGCATGTCGACCTGGTCGAGGTCGGCAGCCATGCGGCGCGGCTTCTGCAGTCGGCCATGGCAGGGCAGAGCCGCCCCGCGACGCTGCGGCGCACGATCCCGATCATGAACGAGGCCAATTCCGGGCGGTCCGACAAGGGTCCGCTGGTGCCCCGCTATGCGCTTGCCCGCGAGGAGGAACGCGAGGCGGGCATCCTTGCCGTCTCGCTCAATGCCGGTTTCCCCGAGGCCGACATACGGGACCTGGGGCCGACGGTCCTTGTCACCTACGACAGTGCCATGCCCGCCGCCGAGACCCGCGCGGCCGCCATCGCCGACGCCCACGCCCGATCCATCTGGGACAATCGCGACCAGGTCGTGAACATCTTCCTGAGCACCGCGGAGGCGGCGGCCGAGGCTCTGGCACACGATCCGGCCAATGGGCCGCTGGTGATCGCCGACTATGCCGACAATCCCGGCGCCGGGGCCTATGGCGACGCGACCGGCCTGCTCGGCGCGCTGCTCGACGCCGGGGTCCGCAATGCCTGCTTCGCCCCGGTCATCGACCCGGAAGCCGCGATCGAACTGCACCGCCATGCCGAAGGTGAAACCGTCACCCTTCCGGTCGGCGGCAAGCAGGACCCGGCCTACGGCGGCGGCCCGCTGATCCTGACCGGCACGATCAGGCGACTGTCGGACGGCTCGTACCGGGGTGACGGGCCGATGCTGGGCGGACTCGACCGCAGCTTTGGCCCGACCGCCGTCCTGCATGTCGACGGGATCGACATCCTGATCGTGACCGAGAGCGAACAGATGCTGGACCGCCAGCAGCTTTACGCCTTCGGCATCGACCCGACCCGGAAAGCGGTGCTGGCACTGAAAAGCATGCAGCACTTCCGCGCCGCGTTCGAACCGATCGCCGCCCGCGTCATCGTCTGCGACAGCGGGGCGCTGGCCACGCCCGACGTCACGCGCCGGACATATACGCGCGTCCGCCGCCCGATCTGGCCGCTCGACAAGATGGTCACGTTTCCCTGACGGGAGGCGCCGGGACGTGCTCTTTCGGTGCCCGCTCCGTTTTAGAGGAAACAGTTGGTCCGGGAAATCCGAATTGCCGGGACAGGTGGATTGAAAGCTTCTCCCCGTGCCCCGGACGGTTTCCGGCGTGGTTTGGGCTCCTCTCTGCACCCGCTGACCGGTTTCGATGGTGCTGACGCAGACGACGGCGGGCGGTTGACCGCCATGGGCAGTGTGCGGGCGATGGTGGTCGCAGAAGGTGAACCAGCGCCCGATGCCAGCCTTGGCCTGAGAGCGGGTCTCGCAGGCGTGCAGGCAGCGCAGTCAAGCTACAGGGGCCGCCTGAGGCCATTGATGAAGTTGTTGTCGAGGCAGCGCCCTTTCCCGCCCATCGAGATCCGGGTGCCGACCCTCTTCAGCCGGTCGGTCCAGACGAAAGACGTGGCCACCAAGTGCTACGGCGGCGACGCGACGCGGAAGCGGAAGTTGCTCGACAAGCAGAAGGCGGGCAAGAAGATGCGCCAGTTCGGCAAGGTGGAGATCCCGCAGTCGGCGTTTATAGGCGCGTTGAAGATGGATGGGTGAGTAGTCTAATCCTACGCAATTGCCCTAGGCAAAGCGAATTTACCCAACCGTAGGGCTGCGGGTATTCTTTTTGTGGAACCTGCTTCGACTCGCAAAAAAGCCAATGCACAAGACTAGAGAGCCCAGCATTGCTCCCGTAGACGGAACTGGAACAGGCGCTACATGCGGCGTGTCTCCCGCTAGGTAATTAAATCCGCTTTGCGATGTAATGGTCGGATTCGTTACGATATTGCCCAAACTATCAAATACGGTGACACCTAGAACTCGTGCGCTGTGAGCAAAGTCCATTCCTCCCGCGCAACTCGTATCGAAAGCGCCCCCAGTGAAGGCGCCGCCAGTGCATTGTATCGTTCCAGAGAAAGAAAGCGAGAAATTCGCAAGTCCACTGACGATAGGAAAGAAGGCTTGAGCTACCGTTTGCGCAGTGCCATTGACTAAGTTGCCTGAGAATAGGTTAGCATATGCGGTGCTAAAGCCGTAACTTGCTTGAAATGTACTATAGGTACCGCCGGTTAACGATCCAGAAATGTCAATTGGCGCCATGATCATTCCAGATCCGATTGAAACTGAAAGCACATCATTATAGCCCGATGCAACATCAGCCCTAACAGAAAAAGAACTGATTCCGGGAGCAATGTTTGAGACTATATCTACAAGAGCTTGTCCACCAATTCTTCCTGGGTTTGCATAGCTGAACGCCGAAGCTGTATATCCGAGCCCAGCGTCACCACAAGTTGCAACAACCGAGGTTGTATCGCTTATTGCATTAAAGCAAGTCGCTTGCCCTTGCAGCGAAGCCGATGCGTCAAGGGTTGCGGCGTGCGCCGGAATCGAAAAGAAATTTACCGCCAAGCAGAGCGCAATTATCTTTGGATTGTGAGCAGCGACATTTGGCATCAGAATGACCCCAAAAGCAAATGGCATTTGACTCTCGCACGTCAACAAATATTCGTCAAGCCTGTCGGTGGCTGGCGACCATTGGGAGCATGGCCTAATCCTTTCAATCAATAGCAACGGGTAGCGACAGCCAGCCGTAGAGCGCGTATTCATCGCGCACCATGCCCGTAGTCCGCGCCGGGTGCTCAATGAATATGCGCTCTACACGCTCTCCCGCCCGATCTCTCCCGCGACAAGTCGAGGCATTGCCCCGACGGCCGCGCCTGCCACGCGGCCGCGCCACGGGCGGGCGTTCGGCGGGGAAACCGTCCACTGGACGGTTTCTGATCCCGCCTCACCCCCCGGCAGGCGCGTTGCCGCGCCCGCTTGAGGCAGCCGCGCTCCGCTTGCAAGCGGAGACCCCCTTGGCCTCAGGTTCACGACTGCAGCCAATCGGTCCGGCTGATGGGCCACTGACGGGGCCCCGGCTGGCCCTCTCCCCATCTCCCGCGCGCGCCGATTCCGTGCTACCCTTCGCCCCGGGTGGGTCTCCGGAATCGGCAGGCATACCGCAGGCCGGGTGTGCGAGTGCTTGCCCGGGAGGAACCGAACATGGCTATGTACATCGTCACCGGCAGTTATACCGCTGCCGCGATGAAGGGTATGATTGCAAAGCCGAGCGACAGGGAAAAGGCGACCGCCGCGATCGTCAAGGCCTCGGGCGGCAAGCTCGAGAGTTTCTTCCTCACGACGGGCGAGACCGACTTCATCATGCGGGTCACGACCGACGACATCACCAAGATGCTCGCGGCGCTCATCGTCACCGGCGCCTCGGGGGCGGTCTCGGGGCTGAAGACCGTGCAGTGCTTCACATCGGCCGAGTTCACCGCCGCGCAGAAGGCCGCGGGTGCCATCGCGGCGAAATACGCCGCGCCGGGCTGATCGCGGCGAAATACGCCGCGCCGGGCTGATCGGGGTGGATTGAGCACCGGGGCAGGGCGGGCGCTGGTGCCCGCCCGGGTCTCAGAACAGCCCGTCGCCGCCGTTCTTGTCCTCGGCGACCTTGTCCGCCAGCACCGCGCCGCCGGCGCCAACGATCACCGGGCCGCAGGCCGAAAGCGCGAGGAGCGCGGCGGCTGCGAGCGCGAAGAGCCGGGTCCTTGCCATGCCCATCGCCTCCGTCACATGTCGGTCTGGGCGGCGGCGGCTTCGCTCGAGATCGCCTGGCCGGCAGTCTCGAGATCGCGGCCGGCGCCCTTCACGGTCTCGCAGGCCGTCAGCGCCAGCAGCGCGATGAGGGGCAGGGTGAGGCGCATCATGTCAGTCTCCCGGTTGGTATCGGTGTCGGAGCGATCTTGTCGCGCCGGACGCCGGGGTTCAAGCGAAACCGGAGTCCGCGCCCTCCGCCTTTGCGCCCGCAGCATCGGGCCCGTCGCGATGCGGGGCCGGTTTTGCCTGCGCAAGTGTGGCGGGGGGCTCGACAATTCGAGTTTTCCACAGGAAATCAACACGATGTTTCAACAACTTATCCACCGGAAATTTCCATGCTGCAGTGCTATTTCCTTGCCCGACTCGGCCGCCGGGGAGAGCTTTTACCCATCGCAGCGGTCGCAACGCCGAGGCGGTTCGCGAAAGGCCTCCGGGGCCAGGTGGGTGGTTGCGGATCTTCGGAACCGGACCAGCCGCAGAGGAACCGGAACGCCGTTTGGGTGGCGGGCTTCCGGGCCTTTGCCGGCCCGACGGCGGCGCAAGGGTCCGAGCGGTCCATGCCGGTCACATGAGCGGCATGGGGCGGCAGTTCTCCGGAACGGTCGCAGTCGGCGGAACCCGCAAGGGCGCCGCGGACGGGAAGGCGTCAGGGTGTGCCGCAAGGCACGATGCAAAGACCGCGTCTGAGCACCTGGCGCCTTTTCCCGTGCCCTGAAGGTCCCCGCCTCATGGTTCCGGTTTCATGGTCCCCGCCTCATGGTTGCCGCCCCGGGCGGCCCGGTGTGAGGCGATCGCGCGGGGAGGGAGCGGTGCCATGATCGCCCCGGAACAGGCGAGGCCCGGCACATCGTACCGGGCCTCTTCAGCGTCAGCTGATGCACTACCGCGTCTGTAGCACCTGTGCCCCTTCCTTACACCTATGGATAGGGTCGATCAACAAGATGTTGCCGCATCTCGCAGGCATTCGGCGACATGTGCGGGTCGCGATGGCGCGCCCGGACGCTCCCGGCCCTCGCATCGACGGCTCCGCGCGGCGTCGTTAACGGCCCGTTAAGCATGGCCGGGCATGACGGAGCCATGCGACGGCTCGCCCTTCTTCCGTTTCTGTTGTTCTCCGCCTGCGCCTCGCCCGCGCCGGACATGTTCGGCGCGGGCCGTGGCGAGGTGACGCGCGGCGGCATCCGCTTTGTCGTCTACCGCCAGGGCAGCGAGGTCGAGGTCGTGCGCATGGGCTACCTGACACGGGCCGAGCGTGCCCCGGTGCCTGCGCTGATGGCCGAGGCCGCGGCCGAGGTGACGGGCTGCGCGGTCATTCCCGGCTCGATGACCACCAAGATCCCCGGCGACACCGGCGTGGCGCGGTTCGATCTCGACTGCGGCGGGCGCCCTCCGGGCTGATCCAGATCATGGCGCCTCCGGTTGGCCGCGCTAGGGTCCGGCGAGAAACGCGCCCAATGCATGAGGATCGGAGATGACCCGGCTCTTCTTCATCATCTACACGCTTGCCGGCACGACCCTGGCCGGTTCGGCCATCATCGCGGTGCTGAGCATGAACATGTTCGACCTCCGTTCGATTCTCATCGCGGCGGCGGCAGGCGCGCTCGTGGCGCTGCCGGTTGCCTGGATCGTGGCCAGGCGGATCTCAGCCGGCTGAGCCCGTCGCCGGGGCGTCGAGAAAGGCCTCGACCGTTTGCTGAAACGCCAGCGGCGCATCGGCTTGCAGCCAGTGCCCGGCGCCCGGGATCTTCACGATCCGCGCGCGCGGGAACAGCGCCCGGATGAGCGCGCGGTGTTCGGGCCGGACATAGTCCGAATCGGCCCCGAGCACGAAAAGCGCCGGCCCCGCGAACCGGCCCTCGGTGCCCGGCCAGCCGGTGATGCGCCCCATCTCGCGGTCGAGCACATCCAGGTTCAGCCGCCACGCCGGCGGCACCGATTTCAGGTCGAGCGACTGCAACAGGAAGGCTCTGAGCCCGGGATCCTCGATCGTTCGGGAAAGCGCGGTGTCGGCATCGCGCCGGTTCCCGAGCGTGGCGAGGTCGAGCGTCCGCATCGCCGCGATCAGATGCGACTGGCTGTGCCCGTAGGCCACCGGCGCGATATCGGCAACGACAAGCCGGCGGATCAGTTCGGGGCGCGTGAGCGCGAGCTGCATCGCCGCCTTGCCGCCCATCGAATGGCCGAGGAGATCGACGGGCGCGCCGGTCGCTTCGGCGACTGCCGCCAGATCGGCCGCCATGTCGTCGTAGCCCTGGCTCTCGGCGCGCGGGCTCAGCCCGTGGTTGCGCATGTCGACCGCCACCGTCGGGCGGCTGGCGGCGATCCGGCGCTGGATCGCGGCCCAGTTCCGCGCCGAGCCGAAGAGCCCATGCGCGATCAGAAGCGTCGGGCGTCCGGTCGGTGCCCCCATCTCGATACGGTTCAGCATGGGGTCTTGATAGCGCGCGTGCGCCCGCCCGGCCAGTGCCATCGCGCGTTCCATCGCGCGTGCCATCGCGCACGCCCGTCTGCGTGCCGGCGCCGCCGGCCGGCGCCATTGCGGGCGCAGGCGCCGCCGGCTAGGGTGCCGGGGGGAAGGGAGAACCGGATGGCTGCCGCCGATGTCGATACCCTCGCGCGCGAGGTCGCCGAGCTCATGGAGCGGCGCCTGCGCATCCGCGGCGCGGATCTGACCACCAAGCTGCGCCGCGGCGGGCGGCTCCTGCCGCGCCGGGTGCGCCGCAGTGCCGCCTATCTGGCCGAGGCCTCGGCGCAGGCTCAGGTGCCGCACCTGCGGCCGCGCCTCGATGCGGGGCGGATCGCCGAGGCCCACCGCCATTGCACGCATTACCTCGCGCCGCTCGGCCGCAAGGAGCGCCGGATCGCACTCCTGCGCGAGATCCTGACGGGCGTCGGCATCGCCGTCTTTGCCTGTCTCCTGCTCGCGCTCGGGCTTCTCTACTGGTCCGCCCCGGGTTGAGCGCTCACATGCCCGGATAAAGCGGGAAGCGGGCGCAAAGGGCCGCGACCTCGCCCTTCACCCGCTCCTCGACCGCGCCGTTGCCGGTCTCGCCATTCACCGCGAGCCCGTCGACGACCTCGGTGATCAGCTGGGCGATCTGGCGGAACTCGGCCTCGCCGAAGCCGCGCGTCGTGCCGGCCGGCGTGCCGAGGCGGATGCCGGAGGTCACGAAGGGCTTTTCGGGGTCGAAGGGCACGCCGTTCTTGTTGCAGGTGATATGGGCACGGCCAAGGGCGGCCTCGGCAGCCTTGCCGGTCACCTTCTTCGGCCTGAGATCGGCGAGCATCAGATGGTTGTCGGTGCCGCCCGAGACGATGTCGATGCCGCCCTTCATGAGCTCGTCCGCCATCGCCCGCGCATTCGCCACGACCCGCGCCGCATAGGCCTTGAACTCGGGGCGCAGCGCCTCGCCGAACGCCACCGCCTTGGCGGCGATCACATGCATGAGCGGCCCGCCCTGAAGGCCCGGAAAGACGGCCGAGTTCACCTTCTTGGCGACATCCTCGTCATTGGTCAGGATCATGCCGCCGCGCGGCCCGCGCAGGCTCTTGTGCGTCGTCGTGGTGACGACATGGGCGTGGGGCAGGGGCGAGGGGTGCTGGCCGCCCGCAACGAGCCCGGCGATATGGGCCATGTCGACCATGAGCCAGGCGCCGATCTCGTCGGCGATGGCACGGAAGGCGGCCCAGTCCCAGGTCCGCGCATAGGCGGTGCCGCCCGCCAGGATCAGCTTCGGCCGGTGTTCGCGCGCCTTGGCGCGCACATCGTCCATGTCGAGACGCTGGTCCTGCTGGCGCACGCCGTAGGAGACGACCTTGAACCACTTGCCCGACATGTTGACCGGCGAGCCGTGGGTGAGGTGCCCGCCCGAATTGAGGTCGAGCCCCATGAAGGTGTCGCCGGGTTGCAGCAGCGCAAGGAACACCGCCTGGTTCATCTGGCTGCCGGAGTTCGGCTGCACGTTGGCGAAATTGCAGTCGAAGAGCTGCTTGGCGCGCTCGATGGCCAGGGTCTCCGCCACGTCGACGAACTGGCAGCCGCCATAATAGCGCTTGCCCGGATAGCCCTCGGCATATTTGTTCGTGAGCACGGAGCCCTGGGCCTCCAGCACCGCCTTCGAGACGATGTTCTCCGAGGCAATGAGCTCGATCTCGTCGCGCTGGCGGCCAAGCTCGTCGCGCACCGTGGCGAAGATCTCGGGGTCGCGCGCGGCGAGAGATTCGGTAAAGAAGCCGGCATCGCGGTTCTGGGGGGACATCTGCATCTCCTGAAATCGTCGCTGCGGCGGGTTGTAATGGAGGATCGCCGGGGCAGGAAGTGCGGATTGCGACCTCTTTTGACGCGCGTGCGAAACCCGCCTGGCGGCCGGAAACGGTCGCGCCCGCCCCGGCCCGCCGCCTCCGTCCCGCCCGGCGCCCGGGGGCAGGGGAGGGGCGGGGCTTGTTTTCCCTGCCGCGGAAGTGGATCAATGCCCTGGCGAGGAAAGGAGGTCCCGTGCCCGAACAGCCGCCCGTGCCCGAAGAGCCGCCCGTGCCCGAGGAGCCGCCCGTGCCCGAACAGCCGGCTTCGCGGGAAACGCACCGCATCGCCTTCATGGCGAGCGACAGCGAGACCGCCCTGAGCGCGCTTGGCCGGCTCGTCGCGCGCTACGGGACCGTGCCGCTCGACGCCGCAAGCGTCATCGTTGCGCTCGGCGGTGACGGCTTCATGCTGCAGACGCTGCACGCGACCCAGGGTCTCGGCCTGCCGGTCTACGGAATGAACTGCGGGACCATCGGCTTCCTCATGAACGAGTTCGCCGAGGACGACCTGCCGCTCCGGCTCGCGGCGGCCGAGGAAGAGGTCGTGCATCCCCTGGCGATGCACGCGACAGGGCGTGACGGCACCGTCCATCGCGCGCTTGCCATCAATGAGGTGGCGCTCCTGCGGGCGGGACCCCAGGCGGCGCGGCTGAGGATAACGATCAACGGCAAGGTGCGGCTCGAGGAGCTGGTCTGCGACGGCGCGCTCGTCTGCACCGCCGCCGGCTCCACCGCCTACAACTATTCCGCCCACGGGCCGATCCTGCCGATCGGCGCCGAGGTGCTGGCGCTGACGCCGATGGCGGCATTCCGGCCGCGGCGCTGGCGCGGCGCGCTGCTGCCGACGACCGCGACGGTCCGCTTCGATGTGCTCGATTACGAGAAGCGCCCGGTGATGGCCGATGCCGACGGCCGCAGCGCCGGCGAGGTGGCGGCGGTGGAGGTGCGCTCGGACCCCGCGATCGGCCACCGCCTGCTCTTCGATCCCGGCCACGGGCTCGAGGAGCGGCTGACGCGCGAACAGTTTCTTTAGACGGGCCGGTCCCGGCTCTGGCGCCGGACCGCGGGCGCCGCTAGTCTCGCGCCCATGTCCGATCTCTTCGAAGACACGACCGGCGCGGCTCCGCGCGGCAATGCCCACGAATTCACCGTCTCGGAAATCTCCGGCGCGGTGAAGCGGGTCGTCGAGGGCGAGTTCGGCCATGTCCGCGTCCGCGGCGAGATCGGTCGCGTCTCGCGCCCGGCTTCCGGACATCTCTATTTCGATCTCAAGGACGATCGCTCGGTCATCGCCGCGGTAAGCTGGAAAGGCCAGGCGGCGCGGCTCTCCGTGCGCCCCGAAGAGGGCATGGAGGTGATCGCCACAGGCCGTATCACCACCTTCCCCGGCCAGTCCAAATACCAGCTCATCGTCGAGGAACTCGAGCCGGCCGGGCAGGGCGCGCTCATGCTCATGCTCGAGAAACGTCGCAAGGCGCTCGCGGCCGAGGGGCTTTTCGATCCCGGCCGCAAGCGGCCCCTGCCGTTCCTGCCCGAGGTGATCGGCGTTGTCACCTCGCCCTCGGGCGCGGTCATCCGCGATATCCTGCACCGGCTGCGTGACCGCTTTCCGCGCCGGGTGCTGATCTGGCCCGTGGCCGTCCAGGGCGAGAAATGCGCGACCGAGGTGACGGCGGCGATCCGTGGCTTCAACGCCCTGCCCGGGACCGGGCCGGTGCCGCGGCCGGATCTCGTCATCGTCGCCCGCGGCGGCGGGTCGCTCGAGGATCTCTGGGGCTTCAACGAGGAAAGCGTCGTCCGCGCCGCCGCCGAAAGCGCGATCCCGCTCATCTCCGCCGTCGGCCACGAGACCGACACGACGCTCATCGACCATGCCGCCGATCGCCGCGCGCCCACGCCGACGGCCGCGGCCGAGATGGCGGTCCCGGTGCGTCTGGAACTTCTGGCCTGGACCGGCGAGCAGGGCGCGCGCCTCAGCCGCGCGCTCGCCCACCGCGGCGAGGCCCGCCGCCAGAGGCTGACCGACCTCGCCCGCGCGCTTGGCCGGCCCGAGACGCTCCTCGACCCGGCGCGGCAGCGGCTCGACCTCTGGTCCGACCGGCTCGGACCGGCACTGGCCGCCGCCGCCACCCGCAAGCGCGCGGGCTTCAACGGCATCGCCGGGCGGCTTCAACCCTCGCTCCTTACCGGCTTCGTGGCCCGCGAACGCCGGATCCTCGGCGAACGCGCCAACCGCCTCGCCCCGGCGATCCTGCGCCTGGCCCGGGACGCCGCGCGCGACACCGCGCGCCGGCGCACCGATCTCGGCGCGCTGGCGCGCCGTCTCGCCCAGGCCGAGCGGTCGCACCGCGCCGCGCTCGCCGACCGGCTCGCGGCGCTCGACCGGACGCGCATGTCGCTTGGCTATACCGAGACGCTGCGGCGCGGCTTCGCGGTGGTGCGCGCCGAGGGCGCCGTCGTGACCACCCGCGCCGACGCCGAGAACGCGACCGCGCTCGACATCGAATTCGCCGACGGCCGCCTCGCGGCGACCCCGGGCAGCGCCGCGAAGCCGCGCAAACCGGCGCCCGGGGACTCCGGGCAGGGCAGCCTCTTCTAGACCTCTTCGTTGCCAAATACCCCGGGAGGGCCCGGGAGGGCAGCGCCCTCCCGCCGCGGGTCTCAGACCCCGACGTTCGGCCCGAGGCAGGCCATCGCCTCCGGGCTCTGCTCGACCGCGACCAGCGGCAGGCCGGACGGATCGCCGAGAAAGCGCGCCACGAGCCCGCCGGCGCCCTGATAGAAGGTCCAGCACTGCGGCGCCGGATTGTCCTCGTAGACAAAGCAGATGTTGCCCGCCTCCTCGTACCATTCGCCCTTCTTGCAATCGTCGCCCAGAAACGCCCAGATCACCTTTCGGCCGGGAAGGTATTGTTCGACACCATAGGGTTGCCCGCCGGAGTTGTAGTAGAGCGTGCGACCCACGGTGGCCGCATCGAACTCCTCGGCGCTGAGCACATGCCCGGTTTCCGCCGCCGCCGCGGCGACGGCGCCGAAGATGAGGAGCGGGGCAACAAGGGCAGCCGTCGAAGTCAGGGCACGCATCCGGGGTCCTTTCGTGGCAGGGCGCCGCAGCAGAATGCCAGAGGCGTGGCATCGCGGCCAGCCACGGCCGCTCACCTCTGCGCGATCAGGCGGATCTTCGCAGCCCGCGCAGCCGCGGATCCATGATCCGGAACCAGGCGCCGGGCACAAGCGCGATCGTCGCCATCACCGGCAGCGAATAGGGCAGGAGCGGCGCCATCCCCCCCGGCGACAGCACCAGTTCGGGGAACGGGCGCCCGGGATGGGCATGGTGATCGGCATGGCGCGGAGCGTTCAGCATCATCAGCGACGAGACCGGATGCGGCGCATCCCAGCTGTGCTGTGGCCCGGCGGGTTCGGGATTGCCCGAGGGCAACATGCGCCGCAGGAGCCCGTAATGCTGCACGTAGTCCGACAGCAGGAGCTGGATCTGGGCATGAGCCGAGAGCAGCACATAGACCAAAAGCCCGCTGAACCCGTAGAGCCCGAGCATGAGCGCGCTCACCGCGATCGAGCCCGCGGCATAGAGCAGATACGGGTTCGTCGGCCGCGCGCCATTCACTGCGGCGGCCTCGCGCCGGTGCTCCTCCATCTCGTAGCCCGCCACCAGCGCGCCGGGCCAGGCACGGGCCGCGAACTGATAGAAGCTCTCGCCTTCGGTCGCGGTATTGGGATCGTCGGTCGTGGCGACGAAGCGGTGATGCACCAGGCGGTGGGCCGAGCTGTGATGACCGAAGAGAAGCGAGACATAGACCGCCGTCCCGAGCTGGTAGAGCCGCCGGTCGCTGCGGTGGATGAGCTCATGCGCATTCGAATTCGAGACCTGGCCGAACCAGAGCCCGAAGGCGAGGAAGGTCGCGAACCAGCCGAAAAGCCCGTAGCCGCCGGCGCCGGCAAGCGCACGCACGGCGACGAGGAGCAGCACGAAATGCACCGCGGCCAGAACCACGGAGAGACGGTCGGCCATCTCGCCGGCCCGGGTGTCGGGCAGGCCGATGCCCCGGCGCAGGGCAAGCGCGTCGAGCGTGTGCAGGACCGCGGTCATCGCCAGAAGCGCGGCGAGAGACCAGACCCCGCCCGCGAAGGCCGCCAGAAGAAGGAGCGGAACCGGTCCGAGCGTGGCGGCGAGAAAGGGCGCGAGCGGGCGCCAGCGCCGCCAGAGCGCACCACCGGCGACCGCGATCCGGGCGGCGCCGGCCCGAAGGGCCGCGCCTCGCCCCGGTGTTTCGCGGCGCGGCGCCGCTGTTGCCCTGTCCGCGGGTCCGGTCCCCGCATCGGCTTCGGCGGTTCCACCAGACGCCCGCGGTCCGCCCCGCGGTTCCCGCGAAGCCTCCGCCGCCGTCTCATCGACAGCACGACCGGCGACGACGGCAAGCCGCGGCTGCGGCCGTGCACCAGTAGTCGGCTCACCAGTAGTCGGCGCACCCGCAGCAGCCGCGCCGGGCGTGCGGCCAGGCCCGTTTTCGGGCCCGTTGTCGGGCGCGGGGCCGCCGGCATTCCCGGTCGCGCTCTGGTCCGGCGCGGCATCGGTGGTTCCCATCGCCGCGCGGATCGCCTGCAGCATGCCGTCGTCTGAAGTCGTCTGGCCCGTCACGCGCACTCTCCCGCCCAAGGCCCGGCCGCCACCGGTCCGGCCCTGCAAATTCCTCTCGGCCACCTCGGCCCCGGGCGATCATAGGGGAAGTTTTTGGCGAAATCTCGGCGTTCCCTCCAATTCCCGCAAAGCCCGACCGGAATGCCAGCCAACGTTGACGGCGCCGGCGCCGGCGGTTCTTGTGGCGATGGCGGAACCGAAGGGGGGGCGGATGGGTCAGGCAGAGCGAATCATCGGTCTCGCGGCGGCGCTGGCGATCGTCTATCTCATCCGCTTCGCCGCCCGTGACGAGGTCTCGTGGGCGCGTACGGCGGTGAAGACGCTTTCGGTGGCGCTCCTCGCGCTGGCGGCGGCGGGCTCTTCTGCGCCGGCCGCGATCATCGCCGGGCTGACGCTCGGCGCCGTCGGCGACTTCTGCCTCTCGCGGCCGGGCGAGAGAGCCTTTCTGGCCGGCGTGGCGGCCTTTGCCCTTGGTCATCTGGCCTATGCGGCGGTCTTTCTCTGGCAGTCGCCGCTGCCGGTACCGCACCCCTGGCCGGCCGCGCTCGCACTTGTTGCGCTGGGCGTGTCGACGGAGTTCTGGCTTGCGCCGCATGCCGGCGCCCTGCGCGGGGCGGTGCGGCTCTACGTGGCAGTCATCCTGGTGATGGCCCTGGCCGCGCTCACGCTGCCCTCCGAGCGAGGGCTTGCGGTTGCCGGGGCGGGTCTCTTCGTCCTCTCCGATCTCCTGCTCGCGCTCGAACGCTTCGTCATCGGCGATGCCGGGCGCCGGCGCCTGCTCGCCCTCCTGCTCTGGCCGGCCTACTGGGTGGGGCAGGCGCTCATCCTTCTCGGCTTCGCCGGCACCGGCTGAGGCCGGCCGGCCCTTCCATCGGCGCCGCGAATTGACTAGGTGAAACGAAGGTCGCTCGCCATCGCGGCCGGTGCCGGGAGTGCCGATGTCGTTTTTCAAGAAGCTCAAGGACAAGCTCTTCAAGTCCTCCTCGAAACTCGAAGAGGGGCTTGAGGCGATCGTCGCCGAGGGCGCCACCGACAGTCCGGAGGCGGAAAGCCTGCCGCCGCCGCAGCCGGGGGATGTCGAGCCGCAGGCCCCGGCGGAAGTGGAAGCCGTGCCCGCGCCTGCCGCCCGACCGGCGCCGCGCCCGCCCGTGCCTGTCACCCCGCCGCCCGCGCCTGTCACCCCGCCGCCAGCGCCCGCGCAACCTGCCGCGGCACCGGCATCTTCCCCCGCCGCATCGGCCCCCGCCGAGCCGGCTCCCCGCGTTCCGACCCCCGCCGAGCCTGCCCGCCGCGAGCCTGCCCCCCCCGATCCGGCCCCCGCGATCCGGCCCCCGCGAGCCTGCCCCCGCGATCCGGCCCCCCGCGAGCCTGCCCCCCACGATCCGGCCCCGCACGATCCGGGCACCGAGCGGCCCGGCCTTCTCGGCCGGCTCTTCCGGCGCGACACCCCGGCGCAACCGCGCCGGGTCCTCGACGACGCCATGCTGGAAAGCCTCGAAGAGCTCCTGATCCAGGCCGACATGGGGGTCGATACCGCGCTCAGGGTCGCCGCGAACCTTGCCGAGGGGCATATGGGGCGCAGACTTTCCGTGAACGAGATCAAGGGTCTGCTTGTCGCGGAGGTGACACGGATCATGGAGCCGGTGGCGCGCCCGATGCCGCTTTACGCTTCCCGCCCGCAGGTGGTTCTTGTCGTCGGCGTCAACGGCTCGGGCAAGACCACCACCATCGGCAAGCTCGCCAGCCAGTTCCGCGCCGCGGGCAAGAAGGTCGTGATTGCCGCAGGCGACACCTTCCGCGCCGCGGCCGTCGAACAGCTGCAGGTCTGGGGCGAGCGGGCCGGCGTTCCGGTGATGACCGCGCCGGAGGGTTCGGACCCCGCGAGCCTCGCCTTCGACGCCATGGAACGCGCCCAGAAGGACGGGGCCGATCTGCTGATGATCGACACCGCCGGCCGGCTGCAGAACCGCCAGGACCTGATGGAGGAACTGGCCAAGATCGTCCGGGTGATCCGCAAGAAGGATCCCGAGGCCCCGCACAACACGCTTCTGGTGCTTGATGCGACGACCGGGCAGAACGCGCTGGCCCAGGTCGATATCTTCCGCAGGATCGCCGATGTCTCGGGCCTCGTGATGACCAAGCTCGACGGCACCGCGAAGGGCGGCGTGCTGGTGGCGCTGGCGGATCGCTTCGGCCTGCCGATCCACGCCATCGGTGTGGGCGAGACCATCGAGGACCTCTCGCCCTTCGATCCCGAGGAGTTCGCCCGCGCGCTGGTCGGAGTCGACGGGTGACGGCAGCCTGCGCCGGTTCACAGCCCGCCGCGGAGCCTTCGCCAGACCGGGGATCCCGGGCGCGCCCCGCCCCGGCCACGGCGCCCGTGGACGGTGGCTTGCGCCCGAGCCGCCGGGCCGGTCCGACCCCGCCCGACCCCGCCCGACCCCATCGGGCCCCGCCCGACCACGCCCGACCCCGTCGGGCCCCGAAAGCCGCACCCCGATGAGGGCAGGGACCCACCGACCATGACCGCATGGCTCGTCTCGCTCGAAGGCACGGATGCCGGGCGTCAGGTGGCGCTGGTGCTGGCACTCGCCGCGGCCTTTCTCCACGCGCTGTTCGGCGCCCTGCAGAAGGGCCGCCACGATCCCTGGATCAGCCGCGCGGCCATCGACATTTCCTACAGCCTGATGGCGCTGCCCTTCGCGCTCTTCGTCGTGCCCTGGCCCGAGCCCTTCATGTGGCCGATCTTCGCCGGTGCCGTCGTGATCCATGCCGGCTACAAGTTCGCCCAGGCGATGACCTATCAGCGCGGTGCCTATGCGGTTGTCTATCCGGTGGTGCGGGGCACCGGCCCCTTCTTCGCGGTCCTTGGTGCCGGTTTCATCTTCGGCGAGCATTTCACTCCCGGCCAGTGGGGCGGTGTGGCGGTGCTGCTGACGGGCATCTTCGGGCTCGCGATCTACAACCTGCGCACCATCACGATCGACCGCGACACGATGATCGCGGCGCTCTGCTGGGCCGTGGTCACCGGAGCATTCGTCGCCCTCTACACGACCTACGACGCCTACGGCATCCGCGCGACGGCGGACCCTTTCACCTTTCTCGCGTGGTTCTTCCTGATCGACGGCATCTTCATGCCGGTCTATACGTGGCGCCGGTGGCGGCATCTTCCCTCGTCCGAGGCGGTGCCGCTGGTGAAGCGGGGTGTCGTCGGCGCCTTCGTCGCCTATTTCAGCTTCGGCGCGATCCTGCTGGCGACGCGGATCGGCCATGTCGGCGAAGCGGCGGTGCTGAGGGAAACCTCGGTGGTATTCTCGGCACTGATCGCCTGGACGGTGCTGGGCGACAAGGTCGGGCCGCGGCGTCTGACATTGATGGTGCTGATCGCGGCGGGCGCCGTGATCGTGAAACTGGCGGGGTAGGTCGATGGCCGGAAGAAAGCTCAATCCCTGGGTGAAGATCGCACTGGAACTTGGCCCGGTTCTTGCCTTTTTCATTGCCTTCGGGCGCTTCAAGGACAGCACGGTCACGCTTGGCGGCACGACCTATGGCGGCTTCATCGTCGCCACCGCGATTTTCGTGCCGCTGATCGCGCTCTCGACGCTCGCCCTCTGGCGGCTGACCGGGCGGCTGATGCCGATGCAGATCGCGACGCTGGTCCTCGTGCTCGTCTTCGGCGGGCTCTCGGTCTGGTTCAACGACGAACGCTTCTTCAAGATGAAGCCGACGATGATCTACCTGCTCTTTGCCGGCGTGCTCGGCTGGGGGCTCCTGCGCGGCAAGTCCTATCTCGCGCTGGTGATGGACGAGGCGATGCCGCTCGCGCATGAGGGCTGGATGATCCTGACGCGCCGGCTCGCGCTCTTCTTCGCGGGTCTTGCGGTCCTGAACGAGGTGATCTGGCGCACGATGTCGGACCAGGCCTGGGTCAATTTCAAGACCTTCGGGCTGACGGCGGCGGTCTTCGTCTTCTTCCTCGCCCAGAGCAGCCTCTTCACGCGCTATGCCGCCGACGAAGACCGGGGCGGCGACGCCGGCTGAGCCCCGCTCAGCGCCGGAAGAGCACGCTCTGCGCCTTGCGGTCGGACTGCAGGTTCGCCCGCCTGTCTGCCGCAACCGCACGCCCGCGCTGCACGGCCGGGCGGGCGCCGACCTCGTCGAGCCAGCGCGCCAGGTTGGGCTTGTCGTCCAGCCTCTGCTGCTGCCCCTCCCAGAGCGAGGCCCAGCCCCAGATCGCCATGTCGGCGATCGAGTAGAAATCCCCGGCGACGTGGCGGTGCGCTCCCAGCTGGCGGTCAAGCACGCCATAGAGCCGCGCCACCTCGGCCCGGTAGCGGTCCTTGGCATAGGGCAGGTCCTGCGGCGGCTCGAGCGCGGGGGCGTATTTCAGGAAATGATGCGCCTGGCCGGCCATCGGCCCGAGCCCGCCCATCTGCCACATGAGCCACTGGTCGACGGCGATCCGGTCGCGTTCGCTCGCGCCATAGAACTGGCCGGTCTTGCGGGCGAGATACTGCAGGATGGCACCCGATTCGAAGATCGAGACCGGCGCGCCATCGGGCCCCTCGGGGTCGACGATCGCCGGCATCCGGTTGTTCGGCGCGATCTTCAGGAAGGCCGGGTCGAACTGGTCGCCCGCACCGATGTCCACGAGATGCAGCTCATAGGGCAGCCCCATCTCCTCCAGCGCGATCGAGATCTTCCATCCGTTCGGTGTGGGCCAGTAGTAGAGTTCGATCGGCAGGTTCATCGGTTCCTCCGCGGCGGGTTTGCGCCAGGTTGGCCGGTCGGCGCGGCAACCGCAAGCCGCGCCGGCGCCAGGTCGCTCAGCCGAGATCGTCGAGAAGCGCCTGCGATTGCTGCCAGGCGCGCAGGGACCAGTAGCACGCCCTTTCGTCGGGCCGCGAACAGGGCACCGGCACGCCGTCGACCATGACCCGCCAGCGGCCGGGCGCCGTCGCCTCGACCGGCAGCGCCCGACCGTTGAAGGTCACCTCGCCGACGGGCGTCGGGGCAGGGGCATCGGTGCAGGCGGCGAGGCCGGCCAGCAAGGTGGCAAGAAGGGCGGCAGGGGCGGCGAGGCGGATCATCGGGAGCTCCGGGCTTGGCGCGGCGGTCCGGCGGCGCAACCGGGTCAGTTGAGCGCAAACGCCGCACCGGCGCAAGGCGCGCCGGGCGAATCGCGGCGCGACGGCGGCCCGCGACGGCGGCCCACGACGGCGGCCCGCGACGGCGGCCTTCGTGCCGAAAGCGGCAACGGCGCCTGGGCGGTGGCCCGAACCTGCGCCCGGCCGCCCCGACGGGAGCCTTCGGATACGGGCGACACGCGCGGCCGGCCCCTTGAGATGCCGGCGCGCGGGCGTGGTCATGATGTCGAGGGGCACCATCGCCGGATCCACCAGATCGTGATTCCGTCGCCGGCGGGCGCCAGCGACGCGGCCGTCGCGGAAGCGCATGGTTCGGCGACGCGGTTGACCGGCCCCCGAAGCCGCGCTATCGGAAGGTGTGGCGATTTGTTCACCGGATTGCGGGCCACGTAAAACAAGCCGCTAAAGAGGTTGGAGGCCGCCCGGCCCCCACCCGTTCCGGTGGGGGTTTTTCTTTGCCGGAGGGACGGCCATGAGCGAACGCAAGATGCCGACGAAACTGGTGCACGCGGGGGCGCGGCGCAGCCAGTATGGCGAGATGTCCGAGGCGATCTTCCTGACCCAGGGCTTCGTCTATGCCAGCGCCGAAGAGGCCGAGGCGCGCTTCATCGAGGCCGGTCCCGACGAGTTCATCTATGCCCGCTACGGCAACCCCACGGTGCGGATGTTCGAAGAGCGCATCGCCGCCATCGAGGGGACCGAGGATGCCTTTGCCACGGCAAGCGGCATGGCGGCGGTGAATGCCGCCCTGACGGCAATCCTGAAGGCCGGCGATCACGTCGTGGCGGCGCGGGCGCTCTTCGGTTCATGCCTTTACGTGCTCGAGATGCTCGGCCGCTACGGTGTCGAGGTGACGTTCGTCGACGGTACCGATCTCGACGCCTGGCGCGGCGCGGTGCGGCATGGCACGCGCGCGGTCTTCCTGGAATCGGTCTCGAACCCGACGCTCGAGGTCATCGACATTGCCGGCGTGGCGACGATTGCCCATGCCGTCGGTGCCACAGTCATCGTCGACAATGTCTTCGCGACGCCGGTCTTCTCGCGCGCGGTTTCGCTCGGGGCCGATGTCGTCGTCTACTCGGCCACCAAGCATATCGACGGCGGCGGGCGCTGTCTCGGCGGCGTCATCTGCGCCAGCCGCGACTTCATCCGCAAGCAGGCCGAGCCCTATCTGAAGCACACCGGCGGGGCGATGAGCCCGTTCAACGCCTGGGTGATGCTGAAAGGCGTGGAGACGCTGGCGCTCCGGGTGCGCCAGCAGGCGGCGAGCGCGCAGGCGCTGGCCGAGGCGCTTTCGGGCCACGACAAGCTCGCTCGGGTGATCTTCCCGGGCCTTGCCGACCATCCGCAGCACGCGCTCGCCATGTCGCAGATGGGGGCCGGCGGGACGGTGGTGACGCTGGAACTGAAGGGCGGGCAGGCGGCCGCCTTCCGGTTCCTGAACGCGCTCGGCATCGTGAAGATCTCCAACAATCTCGGCGATGCGAAATCGATCATCACCCATCCGGCGACCACCACCCACCAGCGGCTTCCAGCCGAGCAGAAGGCGCGTCTCGGCATCACCCCGGGGCTCGTCCGGCTCTCGCTCGGGATCGAGGATACGGACGATCTCATCGACGACGTGAGGGCGGCGCTGGAGGCGGCATGACCGGCTCCGGCCGGCGCCGGCGTCGCGAAAGCGTCACCGGTGGCCACGTAGGGTTGGACAAGGCGCGGGTGCTTCCCGCATAATGGGGCGTCCCGGCGGTGCTGCCGGAAGTGCCGGAGGCTCGGATGAACGTCATGGGCGAGATCGACCGCGAGCCCGACCGCGATGCCGCTGCCGCGGCGCTGGCGGTCCTGCGGGCCTGGGCAAGCCGTGCCGATCCGGCCGAGGTCGCCCGGCTCGACCCCGCGATCGCACGCCTGCTGCCGGACCGCGAGGTCGGAAACTACCCCGATCTTTCAAGGCATTATCCGGAGGAATTCGTGCCCGACGCGGCCTATCGCGCGGCCATGCCGGACCTGCAGAACGGCCCCTCCAGCCTCATCGTCGGGGCCCGGGCGCAGATCCAGCATGTCGGCATCTCGAACTTCCGCCTGCCCATCCGCTTTCACACCCGCGACGGCGGCGACGAGACGCTCGCGACCTCGGTCACCGGAACCGTCAGCCTCATCGGCGAGAAGAAGGGCATCAACATGAGCCGCATCATGCGGTCCTTCTATGCCCATGCCGAACGCACCTTTTCCTTCTCCGTGCTAGAGGCGGTGCTGGCCGACTACCGCAAGGATCACGACAGCATCGATGCCCGCCTGATGATGCGCTTCTCCTTTCCGGCAAGGGTGCGCTCGCTGCGCTCGGGGCTCACGGGCTGGCAATATTACGATATCGCGCTCGAACTCGTCGAACGCGACGGGCGGCAGAAGCGGATCACCCATCTCGACTATGTCTATTCCTCGACCTGCCCCTGTTCGCTGGAACTGAGCGAACATGCCCGCCAGGCGCGCGGCCAGCTTGCCACGCCGCATTCGCAGCGGTCGGTGGCGCGGCTCTCGGTGGTCGAGGAGGGGCCGAAGATCCTCTGGTACGAGGATCTGATCGAACTGGCCCGCTTGGCGGTTCCGACCGAGACCCAGGTGATGGTCAAGCGCGAGGACGAACAGGCCTTTGCCGAACTCAACGCCGCCAATCCGATCTTCGTCGAGGACGCCGCGCGCAGCTTCGCCGAACGGCTGCTGGCCGAGCCGCGCGTCGGCGATTTCCGCGTGGTGGCGAGCCATCAGGAAAGCCTGCACAGCCACGATGCGGTGTCGATCCTGACCGAGGGGCCGACCTTCGCCAGCGAAAGCATCGATCCCAAGCTCTTCTCGACGCTGCACCATTCGGGCTGAAGGCGCGGGGCTTGCACCGGCGGCGCGGAACTGACCGCGTCGCCGGCGGGACCCGCCGGGCGCGGCCCTTGACACTCTGCCGGACCCGGATCATGCCTCGCGCATCATGATCGAATTCCGCCCCGTAGGCTATGTGCTCGGTCTGCTCGTCGCGTTTATCGGCGTCTCGATGCTGGTGCCGATGGCGGTCGACATGGTCGCCGGCAACGGCGATGCCCGAGCCTTTCGCGAGGCGGCGCTCGCATCGCTCATGATCGGCGGGCTGATCTCGCTTGCCTGCCGCAACCGCGCCGGCGGCGAGTGGGAGATCCGCCAGGCTTTCCTGCTGACCTTCCTGATCTGGGTGGTGCTGCCGGCCTTCGCGGCCCTTCCCTTCATGTTCTGCCTGCGTCAGGCCAGCCTGACCGACGCCTTCTTCGAGGCGGTCTCGGGCATGACCACGACCGGATCGAGCATCTTCGTGAAGCTGCAGGATCTGCCGCCAGGCATCAACCTCTGGCGCGGCATGCTCAACTGGTACGGTGGCATCGGCATTGCCTTCATCGCCATGATCTTCCTTCCGCATCTGCGCGTCGGCGGCATGCAGTTCTTCCGCACCCAGGGCTTCGACACGCTCGGCAAGACCCTGCCGCGTGCGGTCGATATCGCCCGCGGGCTTCTTGGCGTCTATGTCGGGCTGACGGTGATGTGCGGGCTCAGCTACTTCCTGCTCGGGATGAACCTGCTCGATACCGTCGTCCATGCGATGGCGACGATCGCGACCGGGGGCTTCTCGCCCGACGACGCCTCGTTCGGCAAGTATTCCGGCCCCGCCGAATACGCCGGGGCGCTCTTCATGATCCTCGGCACCTTGCCCTATGTACGCTTCATGCAGCTCGTGGCCGGCCAGCCGCGCCCGCTCTTCGCCGACACCCAGGTGCGGGCCTACCTGACCTGGATCGCTCTCGCGGTGGGCTCGGTCGTGCTGGTCCGGATCATCGGCGGCACCGCGCCGGAGCCTGCGATCCGCGAGACGCTCTTCAACATCGTATCGATCTTCTGCGGCGCGGGCTTCACCTCGGCGCCGGTCGCAACCTGGGGCGGCTTCGCGATGACGGTCGCGGCCATCGTCGGCGTCATCGGCGGCTGCACCTCGTCCAGCTCGGGCGCGCTCAGCGTCTTTCGCGTGCAGGTCCTCTTCGCCGCGGTGAAATCGAACATCCGGCGCATCCATTCACCGAGCCGCGTGGCGCCGATCCGCTACGACGGGGTGAGCGTCGACGATGACGTGCTCTATGCCATCATCCTGCACATGACGAGCTACATCTTCCTCATCGGGCTCATGAGCATGCTTCTGACGCTCGACGGGGTCGACCTGCAATCGGCCTTCTTCGCGATCTGGACCTCGATCGGCAACATCGGCTACGTCTTCGGCGCCAAGGTCGCCGCCACCGGCACGATGGTGGAGTTCTCGACCTTCTCGAAATGGGTCCTGATCGCGACGATGATCATGGGGCGCCTCGGCCTTCTGTCGGTGATGATCCTGCTGCTGCCGCGCTTCTGGCGCGGCTGAGCCGCCGCGCTTGACAGCGCCCGGCGGCCCGCGCATGGCTGGCCGCATGCTCGATCTGCGTCCGGTGGGATATGTGGTGGGGCTGATCGTCACCGCCCTCGGCCTGACGATGAGCGTCCCGATGGCGACCGATGTCCTTTACGACACCGGCAACGCGCGGGCGTTCCTCGAAGCGATGCTCATCGCCTGCCTCTGCGGCGGCCTGACCGCCATCGCCTGCCAGAACCACAAGAGCCGCAGCTTCTCGATCCGCGAGGGCTTCCTGCTGACGGTCGGCATCTGGACGGCCGTGCCCTTCTTCGGGGCGCTGCCCTTTGTCATCGGCAAGCCCGAGGTGCGTCTGATCGACGCCTATTTCGAGGCGGTCTCGGGCATCACCACGACCGGCGCCTCGGTCTTTGTCGATGTCGACAGCCTGCCCCAGGGGGTGACGCTCTGGCGCGGCATGCTGAACTGGCTCGGCGGGCTCGGCATCGCCTTCATTGCCATGATCTTCCTGCCGGTGATGCGCGTGGGCGGGATGCAGTTCTTCCGCTCCGAGGGCTTCGACACCTTCGGCAAGGTGCTGCCGCGCGCGACCGATATCGCGCGCCACCTCTTCGTCGTCTACGTGCTGCTGACTCTGGGGTGCACGACCGCCTACTGGTCGTTCGGCATGCCGTTCTTCGAAGCCGTCGCGCATTCCTTCGCGACCGTCGCGACGGGCGGCTTCTCGCCGCGCTCGGCCTCGTTCACCGGCTACGGCCCGGCCATCGAATACGCCGCCTCGGCCTTCATGATCTTCGCGAGCCTGCCCTACATCCGCTATGTGCAGCTGGTTCAGGGCAGCGGCCGGCCGCTGATCGGCGACCCGCAGGTGCGCGGCTATGTCACCTGGGTCGGCATCGGTGTCGTCGCTGTGGCGCTCTGGCGCGTCTGGACCAGCGATCAGGCGGCCGAGCCGGCCTTCCGCGAGGCGCTCTTCAACCTCGTCTCGATCATGTCGAGCACCGGCTTCGGCACCGGCGATTTTGCCCACTGGGGCAGCTTCGCGATGATCGTCGGCATGTGGCTCGGCATCATCGGCGCCTGTTCGGGATCGAGCGCGGCGGGGCTTTCGGTCTTTCGCGTGCAGATCATGTTCGGTGCCCTCGGCGCCGCGGTCCGCCGCATCCACGCACCCAACCGCGTGGCCCCGGTGCGCTACGCCGGCCGGCCGGTCGACAGTGACACGCTCGATGCGATCATCCTCTATCTCGGCGCCTATATCGTCACCTTCGGGGTCTTCTCGCTCCTGATGGTGGAATTCGGGCTCGACTTCGTCTCGGCCGTCTTCGCCGCCTGGACCTCGATCGGCAATATCGGCTACGGCTATGGCCCGATGGTCGAGGCAACCGGCACCTTCGCGGGCTTCCCGGATCCTGCCAAGGTGGTGATGATCCTTGCCATGCTGATGGGGCGGCTCTCGCTCCTGTCGATCCTGGTGCTGCTGCTGCCGCGGTTCTGGCGTGGCTGAGCGCGACTTGACCCCGGGCGTCGGGCCGGAGAGCCTTCGGCCATGATCGACCTGCGCCCCGTCGGATATGTCACTGGCCTTCTCGGTGCCGTTCTCGGGGCGGCGATGCTGCTGCCGCTTGCCGTCGATCTGGCCGAGGGCAACGGCCACTGGCCGGCCTTCGCGCAGAGCGCGATCATGACGGTGCTTACCGGCGGCCTCGTGGCGCTGGCCTGCGCGACCGGGCTGCATGCCCGCATGGCGCTGCAGCAGAGCTTCCTGCTCGCGACCTCGGTCTGGCTGGTGCTGCCGCTCTTCGGTGCGCTGCCCTTTGTCCTCGGCCATACCGGCGCGCGCCCGGTCGACGCGGTCTTCGAGGCGATGTCGGGGCTGACGACTACCGGCGGCACGGTCTTCACCGGCCTCGATACCATGCCGAGGGGGCTGCTTCTCTGGCGCTCCATGCTGCAATGGTTCGGCGGCGTCGGCATCATTGTCGTGGCGATGGTCTTCCTGCCCGACCTGCGCGTCGGCGGCATGCAGATCTTCCGCTCCGAGGCCTTCGATACGGGCGGCAAGGTGCTGCCCCGCGCCGCCGCGATCGCCAGCCGCATCACCGGCATCTACGTGGCGCTCACCGGCGCCTGCGCGCTTGCCTATCTGGGTGTGGGCATGAGCGGGTTCGACGCCGTCAACCACGCGATGACGACGCTGGCAACGGGCGGGTTTTCCACCCGCGATGTCTCCTTCGCGGCCTTCCAGGGCGCGCCGGAATACGTCTCGGCGCTCTTCATGCTGCTCGCGAGCCTTCCCTTCGTGCGCTACATCCAGCTGACGACGGGCAGCGCCGGCCCGCTCTGGCGCGATCCGCAGGTGCGCGCGTTCCTCGCCACCCTCGCGGTCCTGATCGCGCTGCTCTTCGCCTATCGGGTTCTGGCGCGCGGCGACGGCGCCGCCCATGCGCTGCGCGAATCGGTCTTCAACACCACCTCGATCATCACCGGCACCGGCTTTGCCAGCGCCGACTACCAGCTCTGGGGCACCTTTCCGGTCGTGCTCTTCTTCTTCATCGGCCTCATCGGGGGCTGCGCCGGCTCGACCTGCTGTTCGGTCAAGATCTTCCGCTACCAGCTGCTCTTCGCCTCGGTCATGGCGCAGGTCCGCCGCATCCATTCGCCCTCCGGCGTCTTCGTGCCGCGCTACGACGGCCAGGCCGTGGCGGCCGAGGTCATGTCCTCGGTGACGAGCTTCTTCGTGCTCTTCGTGCTCAGCCTCGGCGCCACCGCCGTCCTGCTCACCTTCACCGGGCTCGATTTCGTCACCTCGATCTCCGGCGCCGCCACGGCGATCGCCAACATCGGCCCCGGCCTTGGCGAAATCATCGGCCCGTCCGGCAACTTCGCCGCGATCAACGACGCGGCGAAGTGGATCCTTGTCGTCGCCATGCTGCTCGGCCGGCTGGAACTGCTCGTCGTGCTGGTCCTCTTCCTGCCGCGCTTCTGGCGGGGCTGACCGCTATTCCCAGCAGGAAACGAGCACGGCCAGATCGCGCCCGCGACGGCCGATGTCTTCGGGGGCGAGGGCGCCGACGGATGCCCGCTGCGTCGTCTCCGTCGCGGGGGGCGCGAGCCCCTCGGCCTCCAGGACCCGCCGGATTGCCGCCGCCGGCAGCGCAAAGGCGACACCCTCGGGCAGGGCGGCGGCGCTGCCGGGATCGGCCGGCAGGAGCATGCCGAGGACCGCGCCGGAAGCGTCGAGCACCGCGCCGCCGGCATCGCCCGCCTCGGTCGAGACCGAAAGCCGGGCGCGGTCGCCTTCGCCGTTGAGGCCGGTCGCGCTCGCGAACTGGCCGAAGCTCATCACCGCGGCATCGAGCGTGTCGCCGTAGGGGTAGCCCGCGACCGCGATCTCGCTGCCCGCGGGCGGCGGCTGCAGCGCCAGATCGGCATGGCCGATCGGTGCCAGCCGCGACTCGGGGCGCAGCACGGCAAGGCCGGTCTCGCTGGCCACGACCCTGGCCGCGGTATCGTCGCCGAGCGTCACCCTTGCGCAGCCTGCCACCGCCTCGGATGTCGTCGCGACCAGGCCCGCGGCGTCGAGATAGAAGCCCGAGCGCACCCGCACGGGCCGGCGCACCTTGAGCCCGGCGAGCAGATCTTCGCGCGGCTCGGCCAGCGGCACGCCGAGCCCGGCCGACAGGGCGTGGTCGCCGACGGGCCGGAAGCTCGCCTCCAGCGTATCGAGCACGCGCGCGGCCTCGGCGTCGTGGTCGGGCGACCAGACGAGCGTGTAGCCCTTGATGAGCCCGCCCGAAAGTTCGGCCGAGGTATAGGAGGCATGGCTGCCGTTGCGACCCGAGATGACGAAGCCGTTCCGCCCGAGCTCGCGCTCGCCCGCGACCGGCACGATCTCAAGCGTCTGCATCAGGTCGTAGAGGCCGCGCAGCGCCGCCTGATCGCCCTGTTGCGAGATGAGGATCAGCCGGAAGCCCGATCCGTCCTTCTCGCGGAAATGCACGAAGGGCGGCTCGTAGCGGTCGAAGGCGACGAGCGCCGCGGGGATCGTGACATCGATGCCGGCTTCGGGTTCGCTGATCTCGGCAAAGCCGAAGGCCGCGCGTTCGCGGCGATAGCGGTCGGTCAGCTCCGC
This sequence comes from Albidovulum sp., assembly GCA_020637635.1. Taxonomy (GTDB): domain Bacteria; phylum Pseudomonadota; class Alphaproteobacteria; order Rhodobacterales; family Rhodobacteraceae; genus Albidovulum. Next base: position 26,100 of record JACKKB010000012.1, on the reverse strand, counting down.
GCGCTCGGCCGTGGTGAGGATGCCCGTCGGCTCGTGCCCGTTTGCACCCTGCCAGTCGGCCATGGACCGGCGCGTGCCGGGGCCGATGGCGCCGTCGATGGCACCGGCATAGAAACCCTCCCAGCGCAGGGCCTCCTGCAGCTCCTCGCGCGCCTCGGGCGGCAGGGCGGCCTCGGACCGGCGCGCCTCGGCCGGCGATTCTCCGGGCAGGGGTTCGGGACTGACCTCGGCGGCCGGTGCCTCGGCCGAAGGCATCGTCGCGGGCGCTGTCCCGGTCTCCGTCTGCGGTGCCACCTCGGCCGCCGCGCCGGGCCCGGGCCAGTAGCGCGCCCGGAACTTGTCGCCGAAGGCCACGAAGCTGTCGTTGGGGATCATTCCCTCGGCGCGCAGCCGGCGCAGGGTCCGCTCGGCCTCGTCGGCGGCATAGGGGCCGAGCACGATCGCGAACCAGCCGCTGGTGAGTGCATAGCCCTCGACCTCCGGAAAGATCCGCGCGTAGGCGCCGGCCCTGTCGCGGGCCTCGGCCTCGGTCTGTCGTGCCTCGATCTGGACCCAGGCGTTCTGCGCGAACGCCGCCCCTGCCACGAAGGTTGCCAGAAATCCGATGAGCAGAGCCGCCGAGCGCATGCGATGTCCTTCCGTTCGTTCCCGCGAATCCCCGCGAAACTAGCAGGCCTGCCGCCGGCGTCACGCCGAAACGACGGCCGCGATTGACCCTGCCGGGGCTGTTGCCTATTGAGAACGCGCAATTCCCGCCAGAGACGCGCCATGACAGCCAACCCGCCGAGATCCTTTCAGGAGATCATCCTGCGCCTGCAGTCCTACTGGGCGGCACAGGGCTGTGCGGTGCTGCAACCCTACGACATGGAAGTGGGCGCCGGCACCTTCCACCCGGCCACGACGCTGCGCGCGCTCGGCACGCGCCCCTGGGCCGCGGCCTATGTCCAGCCCTCGCGCCGCCCGACCGACGGCCGCTATGGCGAGAACCCCAACCGCCTGCAGCACTACTACCAGTATCAGGTGCTGATCAAACCCTCGCCGCCCGACCTTCAGGAGCTTTACCTCGGCTCGCTCGCCGCCATCGGCATCGACGCGGGCCTGCATGACATCCGCTTTGTCGAGGATGACTGGGAAAGCCCGACGCTCGGCGCCTGGGGGCTGGGCTGGGAGGTCTGGTGCGACGGCATGGAAGTCAGCCAGTTCACCTATTTCCAGCAGGTCGGCGGCCATGACTGTCACCCCGTCTCGGGCGAACTGACCTACGGGCTCGAACGGCTGGCGATGTATGTGCTCGGCATCGACCACGTGATGGAGATGCCCTTCAACGACCCGGATTCGCCGATTCCGCTCCTCTACGGCGACATCTTCCGCCAGACCGAGCGGGAATATTCGCGCTGGAACTTCGATCAGGTCGATACCGAGATGCTCTTCGGGCACTTCAAGGACGCCGAGGCGGAATGCGAGCGCATCCTTGCCGCGCCCGCGACCGACACGGCCGGGCGCGCGATCACGATGGCGCATCCGGCCTACGACCAGTGCATCAAGGCCTCCCACCTCTTCAACCTGCTCGACGCCCGCGGTGTCATTTCGGTGACCGAGCGGCAGGCCTATATCGGCCGCGTCCGGGCGCTCGCCAGGAAATGCGCCGACGCCTTCGTGACGACCGAGGCCGGCGGCGGGCAGAGCCAAGGGGCGGTGGGGTGAACGGAAAACTCGTTGCGGGGGGCATCGTGATCAGCGCTCTCGTCGCCGGTGCGGCGATCTACTATCTGCAGGAATATGCCTATTACCGTCAGATCGTGCCGGCCTCGGCCGAGGCCGACATCCTGATCACCGATCTCGACGGGCGGCGCGAGCCCATGGTGACCGAGGGGTTCGAGGGGGTCGATGCCGAAAGCTCGCCCCTGCGTTTCCGCGGCTGTTTCCACACGCCCCTCTCGCTTGCGCTTCTGAGCGAGACCTACGAACCCTACGACCATCCGACGCCGCTCATCGGTCCTTCGTGGTTCTCCTGCTTCGATGCCGATCGCATCGGCGAGGATCTCGAGACCGGCACGGCGCTTGCCTTCCTGTCGGAAAGGAACATCCACCCCGGGGTCGACCGCGTCGTCGCGGTCTATCCCGACGGACGCGCCTTTGCCTGGCAGCAACTGAACGAAAGCGCGGAACAGTAGATGCCCGATCTTCTCGTCGAACTCTTCTCCGAGGAAATTCCCGCCCGCATGCAGGCCCGTGCCCGCGAGGACCTCAGAAAGATGGTCACCGACGGGCTGGTCGAGGCCGGGCTGACCTACGGCGGCGCCGCATGCGCTCGCCACCCGCGCCGGCTGACGCTGGCATCGAGGGGGCTGACGGCTGCGAAAGCCGCAGCCAGCGCGAGGAACGCAAGGGGCCGCAGTGGTCGCGCGCCGGAACAGGCGGTTCAGGGCTTCCTGCGGTCGACCGGCCTGACGCTGGATCAGCTCGAGGCGCGCGACGACAAGAAGGGCCAGGTCTGGTTCGCGGTCATCGAAAAGCCCGGCCGCGGGCGGCGGAGATCGTCGCCGAGGTGCTCGAGGCCACGATCCGCACCTTCCCCTGGCCGAAGTCGATGCGCTGGGGGGCGGGGACGCTGCGCTGGGTGCGGCCGCTCCATTCCATCCTCTGCCTTCTCGGCGACGAGGCCGGCGCCGAGGTCGTCCCGCTCGAGATCGACGGGATCGCCGCCGGCAACGTCACGCGCGGCCACCGCTTTCTTGCGCCCGAGAGTTTCGCCGTCTCGGGCTTCGACGACTACGCCGCGAAACTCAGACGCGCCTCTGTCATGCTCGACCCCGAGGAACGCGCCGCCCACATCTGGCAGGACGCGACCAATGCCGCCTTCGCCGCCGGGCTGGAAGCGGTTGAGGACAGGGGCCTTCTGGCCGAGGTCGCGGGGCTGGTCGAATGGCCGGTGGTGCTGATGGGCAGGATTGGCGAGGAATTCCTCGACCTGCCGCCCGAGGTGCTGCAAACCTCGATGAAGGAACACCAGAAGTTCTTTTCCTGCCGCAACGCCAGGACGGGGCGGATCGAGGGCTTCATCACGGTGGCGAATACCGAAACCGCCGATCATGGCGCGACGATCCTGAAGGGCAACCAGAAGGTGCTCTCGGCGCGGCTTTCCGACGCGAAATTCTTCTGGGAGAACGACCTGCGCACCGTCGCTCGGGAAGGGATGGAGGGCATGGCCGCCGGCCTCGCCAATGTCACCTTCCACAACAAGCTCGGAAGCCAGGCCGCCCGCATCGCCCGGATCGAGGCGCTGGCGCGCGAGATCGCCCCCCTTGTCGGCGCCGCCCCCGATCTGGCCGCCGAGGCCGCGCGGGTGGCCAAGGCCGACCTGCAATCCGAGATGGTCGGCGAATTCCCCGAACTTCAGGGCATGATGGGCGTTTACTATGCCAGGGCGGCGGGCCTGCCCGACGCCGTCGCCAATGCCTGCAAGGAACATTACCAGCCGCTCGGGCCGTCCGACGATGTGCCGAGCGAACCCGTCTCGGTCGCCGTGGCGCTGGCCGACAAGATCGACACGCTGACCGGCTTCTGGGCGATCGACGAGAAGCCGACGGGGAGCAAGGATCCGTTCGCGTTGCGCCGGGCGGCGCTCGGGGTGATCCGCCTCTGCCTCGAGAACACGCTGCGACTGAAACTGAGGAGCCTCCTGACGCCTGCCTTCACGGCCCATTCCGCCGGCACGGCTACCCCCCATGGAAGCCGTTCCGACTTCGTGCTTGCCGAGCATGTCGCGGCGCTGCACCAGCAGCATCTGGTGGAGGCAGCGGGCGAAGGAAGATCCATCGAAGCCGCGCCGGTCGACGACCTCCTCGCCTTCTTCCACGACCGCCTCAAGGTCCACTTGCGCGACCAGGGCATCCGCCACGATGTCATCGACGCCTGCCTCGCCATGCCCGGCAACGACGACCTGACCCTTCTCGTCAAACGCGCCGAGGCGCTGGCGGCCTTCCTGAAAACCGACGACGGCGAAAACCTCCTGCAAGGCTTCAAGCGCGCCAACAACATCCTGACCCAGGCCGAGGGGAAGGACGGGGTCGAATACTCCTTCGGCGCCGATCCGAAATTCGCCGAAGGTCCCGAGGAACGCGCCCTCTTCGCCGCCCTCGATCGCGCCGAGGCCGCCATCGCCCCGGCGATGAAATCCGAGGATTTCGCCGCCGCCATGTCCGCCATGGCCGCGCTGCGTGCGTCCATCGACGCCTTCTTCGAGGCGGTGCAGGTGAACAGCGACAATGCGGTCGTCCGGCGCAACCGGCTGAACCTCCTCTCCCGCATCCGCCAGATCTGCCTCTCGGTCGCCGATCTGACGCGGCTCGAAGGCTGATCCGCCCGGCAAAAGCGCACTGCCGGCGCCCGTTCCGGCAGCGGAAGCGTGACGCTGGACAAGTTGCGCGAAGCGCGTATTCTGCGGCTCCGAGAGGATTGCCGCAGTGCAGAAACACACCGACTTCGCCGACTTCACCGAGATCGCGTCCGGCGCGACGATCGACACCGCGCGGCATGGCTGGCGCGCGAAATGCCTGCAACGGCTGATCCGGATCGACCTGCCGGTGCCCCGTACGGTGGCGCTCTCCTGCGATACCGTGCGCGCCATCGCCGCGGGTCAGCTGCCCGACGCGAGCCGCCTCATGGCGCTGTTCGGCGGCGCGCTCGTCTCGGTCCGGCCTTCGCCCGCGAACCCCGACTGGGGCGGGCCAGGCACGGTGCTGAATGTCGGCATGAACGCGGCCAAGCACGACGAATTCGCCGCCCGCCACGGCGCGGCCTTCGCCGATGCGCTCTATCTCGGATCGTTCAGGCCTGCATGCCGTGCACGTCGCCCGCTCGACCCCGACATGTTCACCGCCGAACCCTCGGCCGAGGCGTCGCCGCGGCGCTTGCCGCCTACGAGGACGAGACAGACGAGCAGTTTCACAGGACCCGGCGCGCCAGCTGACCGAGGTCCCTGCGCTCGATGGCGCGCGCCTGGGAAGGCACCACGGCGCGGCTGCTGCGGGCCGCCAAGGGCGCGCCCGACGATGCGGCCCTGGGGCTCGTCGTGCAGGAAATGGCGCTGGCGATCGGCCCCGGCCTTGCCGGTGCCGGCACCATCCAGCTCGTCGAAGGCGTGACCGGCACCCCGCAGGTGACCGGCCGGTTCCGCGGCTTCAACCCCGAGGATCCGGGCGCCGAGGAAACGCTCTATCTCGTGCGCGACAGGCGCGGCCGCTCTCTCGAGGAGGCGGCACCCGGGGCCTTCACGGCCCTGCAGGACTACTGTCGCAGCTGCCGCGCCAAGCTGCGCGAGGAGATGCTGGTCGAATTCGCGATGGAGGATGGCAGGCTGAGGGTCATCGACGCGCTGCGCGTCCAGCGCTCGTCGCGGGCGGCGGTGCGCATCGCCGTCACCCTCGCCCAGGAGGGCATCATCAGCCGCGACGAGGCGATCCTGCGCGTCGAGCCGCGGGCCCTGTCCGAACTTCTGCACTACCAGGTCGACCCGCGCGCACCGCGCGACCGGCTCGCACGCGGCATCGCCGCGAGCCCCGGCGCCGCCTCTGGCCGCATCGTCTTCACCGCCGCCGAGGCGCAGGCCGCGGCGGCCCGTGACGAACGCTGCATCCTCGTTCGCCGCGAGACCGCGCCCGAGGACATCCGCGGCATGCACGCCTCGGTCGCCGTCCTGACCGAGAGGGGCGGCATGACGAGCCACGCCGCGGTGATCGCCCGCGGGCTCGGTCTGCCCTGCATCGTCGGTGCTTCCGACGTCGTCATCAACGCCCGCGATCGCAGCCTGCGCACCCGCGATGGCCGCACGCTCAGCCAGGGCGATTTCATCACCGTCGACGGCACCAACGGCGAAGTGCTCGCCGGGGTCGCCGAGATGCTGGAACCGGCGCTCGACACCTGGTTCCAGACGCTGCTGCACTGGGCCGACAACGTCCGCGACATTGGCGTGCGCGCCAATGCCGACACCCCCGACGACGGCCGCACCGCGCGCATGTTCGAGGCCGAGGGGATCGGCCTTTGCCGCACCGAGCACATGTTCTTCGACGAAGACCGGCTGACGGTGATGCGCGAGATGATCTTCGCCGATACCGCCAAGGACCGGAAGGTGGCGCTGGACCGGCTGCTGCCGATGCAGCGCGCCGACTTCATCGCGCTCTTCGACATCATGGCCGGCCTGCCGGTCTGCATCCGGCTCTTCGATCCGCCGCTGCACGAGTTCCTGCCGCATGACCGCGACGGCATGCGCGAACTGGCCGAGGCGCTCGACCGGCCGCTCTCGGAGGTCACCCGCCGGGTCGAGGCGCTGTCCGAATTCAACCCGATGCTCGGCCTGCGCGGGGTGCGGCTCGGCGTGACGGTGCCCGAGATCTACGAGATGCAGGCCCGCGCCATCTTCGAGGCCACGGTGGAGGCCTCGCGCCGCGGGGCCGCGGTGGTGCCCGAGATCATGATCCCGCTCGTCTCGGCCCGCCGCGAGGTCGAACTGGTGAAGACGCGGATTGATGCCGTCGCGGCGGCCGTCCGCAATGCTGCAGGTGCGAACTTCGACTACCGGCTCGGCGTCATGGTCGAGACGCCGCGAGCGGCGCTCAGGGCCGGCGAGATCGCCCAGCACGCGGCCTTCCTCTCCTTCGGCACCAACGACCTCACGCAGATGACCTACGGGCTGTCGCGCGACGACGCCGGCCGTTTCATGGGCGACTACGTGCAGCAGGGGGTCTTCCGCGAGGACCCGTTTCACGTGCTCGACGAGGAGGGCGTCGGCGAATTGTTGCTGATCGGATCGGCAAGAGGCCGCCAAACGCGACAGAATCTGACGCTTTCTGTCTGCGGAGAGCACGGCGGAAACCCGGAATCCATCGCTTTTTGTCGCCGTGCGGGCTTCAATTACGTGTCCTGCTCGCCTTTCAGGGTGCCCGTCGCCCGGCTCGCCGCTGCGCATCTCGCGTTGACCGATCCGAAAGAAACCTCAAAACCGACATGATATCAGGCGATTGAGCCGGACCGTCTGCGGCCGTGTTCGAATCGTGAACATCGGCCATGCTGCGACTGCACGGTCCATCGTTGCGAAAAATTCAACGAAGAGTTGCGCCAGAGCCCCGAGGGTGGACTTTGACCATCGTTTCGCCTATGCCGCCCGGGTCAAGGCCTTGGGGGGCTGTGGCTCGACGAAGTAATCGGGAACTTGAAATGTCAGTGCTGAAGTGCTGGACCGGGAGCATGGTCATGCTCCTCGCCATGGCCGGAGGCTTGCATGCCGAGATGACGGTGAGCCGGTCGAACGATGCAACCGCTGCAGTGGGGGCGAACCTGGTCGCCCTGCTGGGGCAGGAGAACGAGGCGCTGGGCAAGGTCCCGGGCGACCGGCTCCAGACCCTGGTCGCGGCGCCCGCGCCATCGGTGCGTGACACCGCCCGGTCCGGGCGCGAGACCGCGGCCATCACCTACGACGCCAGCTGGCTTGCCAGTCAGCCGGCGCCGGCGAAACCGGGCGCAGAGCTCAGCTGCCTTGCCACCGCGCTTTACTTCGAGGCGCGCGGCGAGGGCATCAAGGGTCAGGCGGCCGTGGCCGAGGTGATCCTGAACCGGGTCGACAGCGCGAATTTCCCGAAAACCATCTGCGGCGTCGTGAACCAGTCGAACGGCAACGGCTGCCAGTTCTCGTTCACCTGCGACGGCGCTTCCGACAAGATCCGCGACCGCTCCGCCTGGCTCGTCGCCAACAAGATCGCCGAGGCGATGGTCGAGGGCGCGCCGCGGGCCCTGACCGACGGGGCCACCTATTTCCACACGCCCGCGGTCCGTCCCTCCTGGGCACGGCGCTTCACCAGGACGGCGATGATCGGCGGCCACATCTTCTACCGCAACGGCCGCGACGGGTCGATCCGGACGGCGATGAACTGAGGCCCCGCGGCCGGTTCCCGCTTTCCCCGGCCGACGGGGCGGCTATGATCCGTCCGACCGTCGGAGAGACCAGCATGACCGATACCAGAGCGACAGCGCTTCAGGCGGCCTTTGGCCCGCTCGAGGCGCGCGCTTGCGCCGCGCCCCCGGACCGGCTCAGCCTGCGCGACCATGTCGTTTCGGCCGAGATCGGCGCCTTTCAGGAAGAGCGCGGCCAGGCCCAGCGGCTGCGCGTCAGCATCGTCGTGGAGCTTGCGGCGCCGCAGGGGGCGGGCGACGATGTCGACGGCATCCTCTCCTATGACCGGCTGACCGAGGCGATCGACCGGACGCTCGCCTCGGCGCGCTACGATCTCGTCGAAACCCTTGCCGAGGGGATTGCCGCGCGGGTGCTGCGCGCGCCGCAGGCGGAACGGGTCTTCGTGCGGGTCGAGAAGCTCGATCGCGGCCCCGGCGCGCTCGGCGTCGAGATCGTGCGCACCCGGCAGGCCGGCGAGCCGTTGCCGCCGGAGCCGGGCAGGGCGCCCGCGATCCTTCTCGCCGACCCCGCAGAGCCGCTTGCCCCCGCACTTGCCGCCATCGCGCCCGGGGCACTCGTGATCCTGCCGGCGCTGCCGGCGACCGAACGCCCCGCCGCGAGGGGCATGGCCGCGCGTCGCATCGCCCTTCTCGAGATCGAGCAGGCCGCCTGGGCCCTTCTTGCCACCGCGCCCGACCTCAGCGTCGTCGCCAGCCGAACCGAGCTCGACTGGGCGCTGGCGCAGGGCCGCCGCGTGCTCTGGGCGCCCGGCAAGCTGGTGCTCGACACGCCCGGCGCGCCCGAAACCGCCGAAGGCCCCGAACTGGCCGCCTGGATTGTTTCCGAACTCGGGGCGGGGCAGCTCTACCTTCACGGCTCTGTTGCAGTTCCGGCGGCTTGTCGCGTGCCGGTGACCCGGCTCTGAGCGCGGGGCTTGCCACAGCGGACCGGCGCGCCTAACCACGCCCCATGAGTTACTACCGACCGATCGTCCAGACCGACCCGGCAGCGCGGCCCGAGGGCGCGCAGCGCCTTGCCGGTGGCTGGACCTGGTTCGACCGGCTGGAGCGGATCGAACGCGGCGGCGACCGGAGCCTGGTCGCGCCCGAGGCGGTGCCGCCTGCGATCCTCGCCCGCCTGACCGCGCCCCGCGCCGCGATTGCCGGCGTTACCGTCGACCGGCCCCGGCTCATGGGCATCGTCAACGTGACGCCCGACAGCTTTTCCGACGGCGGCCGGTTCCTTGCGCCGGACGCCGCCGTCGCGCAGGCCCGCGCGCTGGTCGAGAGCGGCGCCGCGATCCTTGATGTCGGGGGCGAAAGCACGCGCCCCGGCTCGGGGGTGGTGCCAGCCGGCGAAGAGATCGCCCGCACCGCGCCGGTGATCCGCGCGCTCGCTGCCTGCGGCATCGCGGCCCCCCTGTCGATCGACACCCGCAAGGCCGACGTGGCCCGGGAGGCGCTGACTTGTGGTGCTGGAATCGTCAATGATGTCGCGGCGTTGTCATACGATCCTGAGATGATTTCACTGCTGGCCGGAACCGGTGCGGCGCTCTGCCTCATGCATGCTCAGGGCGATCCCGCAACGATGCAGGACGCCCCGTGCTATGACGATGTTCTGCTCGACGTCTACGATTTTCTTGCCGAACGCGTGGCCAGGGCCGAGGCCGCCGGGATCGCGCGCGCGCGGATCGTCGTCGATCCCGGGATCGGCTTCGGCAAGACGGTCGCGCACAATCTGGCGCTGCTGCGCGGTCTGGCGCTCTTTCACGGGCTCGGCTGCGTGGTCCTGCTCGGCGCCTCGCGCAAGCGCTTCATCGGCACGCTCGGCGGCGGCGCCGCGGCCGCCGATGCCGACCGGCGACTGCCCGGAACCATCGCGGTGACGCTCGCCGCCATCGCCCAGGGGGTGCAGCTGCACCGGGTTCACGATATTGTCGAGCTGGCGCAGGCGGTTCGCCTGTGGCGCGCGACAACGCTTGGAGACGAGACATGACGCGAAAGCTCTTCGGCACCGACGGGGTGCGCGGCACGGCCAACAGCTATCCGATGACGGCCGAAGTGGCGCTGAGGCTCGGCGCCGCCGCCGGCCGCTTCTTCCGCACCGACGGGCGCAACGGCCACCGCGTGGTTATCGGCAAGGACACGCGGCTTTCGGGCTACATGATCGAGAACGCGCTGACCGCCGGCCTGACCTCGACCGGCATGAACGTGCTCCTGCTCGGCCCGGTGCCGACCCCGGCGGTGGGCTACCTGACCCGCTCCATGCGTGCCGATCTCGGGATCATGATCTCGGCCTCGCACAACCCCGCCCATGACAACGGCATCAAGTTCTTCGGCCCTGACGGGTTCAAGCTCTCCGACGAGGCCGAGACCGAGATCGAGCGCATCCTCGCCGGCACGATCGAACCGGCGGCGCCGGCCAACATAGGCCGTGCCAAGCGCATCGACGACGGCCGCGGCCGCTACGTCGAATATGCCAAGACGACCATCGCGGCGCGCGGCCAGCTGTCGGGCCTGAAGGTCGTGATCGACTGCGCCAACGGCGCCGCCTACCGCGCCGCGCCCGAGGTCCTGTGGGAGCTCGGGGTCGAGGTTATTCCTGTAGGGGTGGACCCGAACGGCTTCAACATAAACGAAAAATGCGGATCGACCCACACCCAGACCGCGGCCGAGGCGGTGGTCGCGCATGGCGCCGATCTCGGCATCTCGCTCGATGGCGATGCCGATCGGGTGATGATCCTCGACGAAAACGGTCGCGTTGCCGATGGCGACCAGATCATGGCGCTCTTCGCGGCCCGCTGGGCCGAGGCCGGGCGGCTGCGCGGCGGCGCCCTGGTGGCGACGGTGATGTCGAATCTCGGGCTAGAGCGCTTTCTCGGCAGCCGCGAGCTCAGGCTCGAACGCACCGCCGTCGGCGACCGCTATGTGGTGGAGCGGATGCGCGAAGGCGGGTTCAACCTCGGCGGCGAACAGTCCGGCCATATCGTGATGACCGATTTCGCGACCACCGGCGACGGGCTGATTGCCGGGCTACAGTTCCTTGCCGCGATGGCCGAGACCGGGCGCCGCGCCTCGGACCTCGTGCAGCAGTTCGAGACCGTTCCGCAACTTCTCAGGAACGTCCGCTATGGTGCTGGAAAGGAACCGCTTTCCGAGGCCGTTGTGAAGGCGGCCATCAGCGGCGCCGAGAACCGGCTGAACGGTTCCGGCCGACTTCTCATCCGCAAGTCCGGGACCGAGCCGCTGATCCGGGTGATGGCGGAATGCGAGGACGAGGCCCTGCTTCACGAGGTCGTCGACAGCATCGTCGGCGAGATCGAGGCGCTGGCCTGACCCGGCGCCGGCACCGAAAATTCTTCAGGAAACGTCGTTAACGCCCTGTTAACGCAACTTGACGAAGTCTTGGCGCAGTCATTGCAGGACCTGTCATGGTTGCGCCGATTTCGCATTTGAGACTTGTTGAGTCCGCTCTGCCCGTGGCGCCGGAGCCGGAGCCGGAGGGGGCTGTCTTTGCCGCCGCCGCGGGGGCCCGCGCCGCGACCGTGCGCGCGCCCGGCCCGGGGCCCGAGCCGGGGCCCGAGACGGCAGGTGGCGCCGCCGTCGTGCCCCTTCGCGGCGATCACCCGGCCGCGGGAGCCGGGCGCAAGGCGCTCGGCCAGATCCTGGTCGAGATGCTGGCCGTTTCCCCCGAGGACATGCTGCGCGCCCTCTCCCTGCGCGACCGCGAGGAGGCCGGGCTCGGCGACATCCTCCTTGCCCGCGGCTGGGTGAGCGAGCCCGACCTGATGGCGGCGCTCTGCCTGTGCTGGGGTGCCCCGGCCGCCGATCTTGCCAATGGAGCCTCCGATCCCCGGCTCGTCGACCGGCTCGGCGCCGAGTTCTGCCTGCGCCACGGCGTCGTGCCCCTGCGCCGGACCGGCGGTGCGACGGTGCTCGCGACCTGCCGTCCGGAAGGCTGGGCGGCGATGAAGGCGGCGCTGCCCGAGGACGCCGGCCCGGTGGTGATGACGCTGGCGCTGGAGCGCGATATCCACGCCGCCCTGATCGGCCAGCGCCAGACGGCGCTCGCTCGCAAGGCCGAGACCCGGACGCCGGCCGAGGCCAGCTGTCGCAGCCGCGCCGCGCTGCCCGCCCAGCGGCTGGCGATCGGGCTTGTCGGTCTGGCCGTGGCCGGTTTCGTGCTGGCGCCCGTCGCGATGCTCGCGCTGCTCTGCCTCTGGGCGCTGGTCACGGTCGTGGCCGGGGCGGGGCTGAAGCTGGCGGCCTTTCTCTCGATTGCGCTCGGCCAGGGCGCCAGGACGGCACCGCTGAAGGGCACCGCGGGGCGGCGGCTGCCGATGGTCTCGGTCATGGTGCCGCTCCTGCGCGAGGGCGATATCGCGCCGCGGCTGGTCCGCCGCCTTGGCCGCATCGACTATCCGCGCGAACTGCTCGACATCTTGCTTGTCGTCGAGGAGGACGACGAGACGACGCTGGGCGCGCTCGCCGCCCAGCCGCTGCCGCGGTGGATGCGCGTCGTCACCGTCCCGGGCGGCCCGCTGCGCACCAAGCCCCGCGCGCTCAACTATGCACTGGAGTTCTGCCGCGGCTCGATCGTCGGCGTCTGGGATGCCGAGGACGCACCCGAACCCGGGCAGATCCGCAAGATCGTTCACCGCTTCCAGCGCGCCGCGCCCGACGTTGCCTGCCTGCAGGGCGTTCTCGATTTCTACAACGCCCGCCACAACTGGCTGTCGCGCTGCTTTGCCGTCGAATATGCGGTCTGGTTCCGTGCCGTCCTGCCCGGGCTCGCGCGGCTCGGCTTCGTGGTGCCGCTCGGCGGCACGACGCTGTTCTTCCGCCGCGCGATCCTCGAGGAGATCGGCGCCTGGGATGCGCATAACGTGACCGAAGACGCCGATCTGGGCCTCCGGCTCGCCCGGCGCGGCTACCGCACCGAACTGGTCGATACCGTCACCGAGGAAGAGCCCAACGCCCGTGTCCTGCCCTGGATCCGCCAGCGCGCGCGCTGGCAGAAGGGCTATGCGGTGACCTGGGCCACCCATATGCGCGATCCGCGCCGGCTCTGGCGCGAGCTTGGGCCGCGCGGCTTCCTCGGGGTGCAGGTGCTGTTCCCGGGTGCGCTGTCGCAGGCGATCCTCGCGCCCGTGCTGTGGAGCTTCTGGCTGACCTTCTTCGGCCTGCCGCATCCCGTGGCCGACCGCCTGCCGGCACTCGCCCTTGCCGCCCTCGGTGCGCTCTTCGTGCTGTCCGAGACCGTGAACGTGACCGTCGGGCTCTGGGCGGTCGGCCGGAGCGGCCACCGGCATCTCCTGAAATGGGTGCCGACACTGCATTTCTACTTTCCGCTGGCGGCGCTTTCCTGTTACCGGGCGCTCGTCGAATGGGTGCTGAAACCCTTCTACTGGGACAAGACGAGCCACGGCCATGTCGGCCCGGCCAGGGTTGCGCCGCAGCCCCTGCCGGTGCTGATTCTCGCCGATCCCGAACTGCCGGCGGCCCGCACCATCCTGCCCCTGGCGGCGCCTCGGCCGGAAAACCGCATCATGGCGCTGCCGACGCGGTTGCACCTGAGCTGTGCGGCAGGCTGGCACGAGGATGCCGATGCGGACGAGGCCGATCCGCCCGCCGCAGCGGCGCCACGGCCCGAGCCGCCACGTCCCGAGCCGCCGCGGCTGCGCCTTGTCGTGCCCTACGTCCTCGGCTCAGCGATCGCCAACGCCCCGAAGGTTGCGGGAATCGAGTTTCAGCCGCGTTTCGAAGGCTTTTGAAATGTGCGCGCGCAGCGCCTCCTGCGCCGCCGCCCCGTCGCCCGCCGCAATCGCCGAGACGATCGCCGCGTGTTCGACCAGCGCCGCGTTGCCGCGCCCCTCGGCGGCAAGCGAGGTCGAGGCCAGAAGCGCCATCGAGCGGTGGACGAGATCGAGCTGCTGCACAAGGTAGCGGTTGTGCGAGGCCAGATGGATCTGCTTGTGGAAGCGCCGGTTGGCGCGGCTGAGCGCGGCGGGATCGTCGAGATGCGCGCGGTCGGCCGCAACCATCTCGCTCAGCACCCGTATCTCCTCGGGCGTGGCGTGCTTGGCGGCAAGCCGGGCCGCAAGTCCCTCGAGCTCGGCGCGCACCACGTAGAGCTCGGCGAGCTGGTTGTGATCGAGCGAGGCGACGATGAGCGATCGCCCGTCGCGCGCCAGCATCGACTGCGTCTCGAGCCGCTGCAACGCCTCGCGCACCGGCGTGCGCGAAACGCCGAACCGTTCGGCGAGCTCGGCTTCGACCAGCCGGTCGCCGGGGCGATAGGTGCCCTCGTCGATCGCCTCGAGGATCAGGGTATAGGCGTCTTTCTGCATCGTCAGCCCTTCCGCAAGCCGACGGGAGCCTAGGGTCCGCGGGCGACCAAGGCAAGCTGTCTGACCGGCCGGATTGACCGGTTGCGCCGGCGGCCGCCTCGCCATAGCTTGGCGCCATGCCCGCAAACGCCTTCTCAGCGGTCGAGACCTGGGTCTTCGACCTCGACAATACGCTCTACCCGCCCGCCGCCCGGCTCTTCGACCAGATCGAGGCGCGGATGACGGACTATGTGATGCGCACGCTCGGCGTCGCCATGGACGAGGCCGACCGGCTGCGCGCCCATTACTGGCAACTCTACGGAACCACGCTCGCCGGGCTCATGCACGAACACGACCTCGATCCCGCCCCCTATCTGCATGAGGTGCACGCGATCGACTTCTCCGGCCTCACCCCCGATCCCGCGCTTGCCGCAGCCATCGCGGCCCTTCCCGGGCGCCGTCTCGTCTACACCAACGCCACCGCCGCCTATGCCGGGCGCGTGCTGGCCGCGCGCGGGCTGGAGGGGCTCTTCGATGCCGTCTACGGGGTCGAGGAAGCGGAGTTTCACCCCAAGCCCGAGCGCGCCGCCTTCGAGACCGTCTTCGCCCGCGACGGCATCGTGCCCGCACGCGCCGCCATGTTCGAGGACGACCCGCGCAATCTCGTCGTGCCGCATGCCCTGGGCATGCGCACCGTTCTTGTCGCACCCGAGCCCCTGGAGGCGCCGCATATCGAGCACCACACCGCCGATCTTGCCGCCTTCCTGTGCACGCTCGGACGCTGAGCGGGCAGAAGACGCGGCCCGGCCCGGGCGGGGCAGCTTGTCGCTTGGACGCGCCCCGGCCGGAGGTGTAGTCTCGTCGCGAACAAGGGGCCACACGGGGCCACGGAGGGTCCGATGGGCGACGAGAGGGCAGGGCGGGGCAGCGCTGCGGCGGCGGAAACCGTCGATATCCTGATTTCCGGTGGCGGCATCGCCGGGCTGACGGCGGCGGCCGCCTTCGGCGCCGAGGGGTTTTCCGTGCTCTGCGTCGATCCGGCCCCGCCGGTGACCGATGAGGGCGCGCCGGGTGCCGACCTGCGCACCACCGCGTTCCTGCAGCCCTCGCAGCGCGTGCTGGAGCGCGCCGGGCTCTGGTCCCGTCTCGCCCCCCATGCCGCGCCACTGGCCGTCATGCGCATCGTCGATGCCGGCGGTGCCCGGCCCGAGGCCCGCGTGACGCGCGATTTCGACGCCGCCGAGATCGGCGAGGAGCCCTTCGGCTGGAACTTCCCGAACTGGCTCCTGCGGCGCGAGCTTCTGGCCCATCTGCGGACCCTGCCCGGGGTGACGCTCCGCACCGGCATCGCCACCGCTGGCGTGGTGACGCGCGCGGCCGAGGCGTGGGTCACGCTTTCGGATGGCGCGCGTCTCTCGGCGCGGCTCGTCATCGCCGCCGACGGCCGCGCCAGCCCGGTGCGCGAGGGCGCCGGGATCGGCGTGCACACCACGCGCTACGGCCAGAAGGCGCTGGTCTTCGCCGTCACCCACCCGGTTCCGCACCGGGGCGTCTCGACCGAGATCCACCGATCGGGCGGGCCGTTCACGCTGGTGCCGCTGCCGGACCGCGACGGGCTCGCCTGTTCCGCGGTCGTCTGGATGGAGCGCGGAGCGGAGGCGGAGCGCCTTGCCGCGCTTCCCGTGGCGGAGTTCGAGGCGGCGGCGCTGGAGCGCTCGGCCGGGCTCTTCGGGCCGCTCGCCCTGGTCGGCGGCCGCGCGCTCTGGCCGATGATCGCCCAGATCGCCGACCGCTTCGAGGCCGAGCGCATCGCGCTTGTCGCCGAGGCCGCGCATGTGGTGCCGCCGATCGGCGCCCAGGGGCTGAACATGTCTCTTGCCGATCTCGCCTGCCTGCGCGATCTCGCCGTGGCGCGGCCGGAGGGTCTTGGCGACAGGGCGATGCTGACCGCCTACCACCGCCGCCGCTGGCCCGAGGTAAAGGCGCGGCTGACCGGGATCGACCTGCTGAACCGGGCCTCGATGGTCGCCGTGCGACCGCTTCGCGACCTGCGCGCCGGCGCCCTCGGCGCGCTCCATGCGCTGAAACCCCTGCGCCGCGGGCTCATGAAGGCCGGGCTCGGCATGCGCTGAAGCGGGCGGAGCTAGAGCCCCGCGGCATCCAGCGCACGGCGGACCCGTTCCAGGGTGCCCTCGACGTCATAGAGCTTGTCGAGGCCGAAAAGGCCGATGCGGAAGCTGCGATACCCCTCACCCTCGCCCACCTGCAGCGGCACGCCGGCGGCGATCTGCACGCCCTTGGCGGCGAACTTGCGGCCGTTCTGCACCTCGGGATCGTCGGTGAAACTCACCACGACGCCCGGCGCGCCGAAACCCTCGGCCGCGACCGAGGCAATGCCGCGCCGCGCCAGTTCCGACCGCACGCCATCGCCGAGCGCCCATTGCGCCTGCCTGAGCCGCGCGAAGCCGTAGTCGCGCGTCTCGCGCACCGTGTCGCGGAAGGCACGCAGCGCATCGGTCGGCATCGTCGCGTGATAGGCGTGCCCGCCCGCCTCGTAGGCGGCCATGATCGCGCGCCACTTCTTCAGGTCGAGCGAGAAACTGTCCGATTGCGTCGCCTCGAGCCGTTCGAGCGCGGCGGGCGAGAACATCACCAACCCGGCCGAGGGCGAGGCCGACCAGCCCTTTTGCGGCGCCGAGATGAGCACGTCGACGCCTGCGGCCTTCATGTCGACCCAGACCGCACCGCTCGCGATGCAGTCGAGCACGAAGAGCGCACCGACCTCATGCGCCGCCGAGGCCAGCGCGGCGAGATAGCCGTCGGGCAGGATCATGCCGCTCGCCGTCTCGACATGCGGGGCGAAGACCACGTCGGGCCGGACTTCGGCGATCCGCGCCACGACGTCCTCGATCGGGGCCGGCGCGAAGGGCGAGCGCGGCGCGTTGCCGACGGGCCGGGCCAGCGCGACATGGGCGTCGGTGCAAAAGCCGCCCATCTCGAAGATCTGGCTCCAGCGGTAGGAGAACCAGCCGTTGCGCACCACGAGCGCGCGCCGTCCTGAGGCGAACTGTCGCGCCACGGCCTCCATCGCATAGGTGCCGCCACCCGGCACAAGCGCCACCGCCTCGGCCGCATAGGCTTCCTTCAGCAGGGCCGAGATGTCGCGCATCACCCCCTGGAACGCCTGGCTCATGTGGTTGAGCGAGCGGTCGGTGAAGACCACCGAGAATTCCTCGAGCCCGTCGGGATCGATGTCGGGCAGCAATGCGGGCATGGCCATCTCCTTTGCGCTGTCACCTCGCAGTAGCGCAGGGGCGCGGCGATGGCAAAGCGGAACTGCCCCGGCGGCCTCAGCCGATCGGGCCGGGGCGGCGTTCCTCGGAGAGCAGGACGTTGGCCTCGACATTGCCGACGCCGGGCAGGGTCATGATCCGCCGCCTGAGCACGCGCTCGAAGTCGGCGAGGTCGCGGGCGGTCACCCTCAGCCGGTAGTCATAGAGACCGAGCACGTGCTGCACCGTCTGCACCTCGGGGATCGCCGTCGCCGCGCGTTCGAAATCCTCCAGCCCGACGCGGCCCCTGGACGCGAGCTTGATGCCGAGGAACACGGTCACGCCGAAGCCGAGCGCGGCGGCGTCGAGCCCGATCCGCCGGCCGGCGATCACGCCGGCCTCCTCCAGCCGCCTGATGCGGCGCCAGGCGGCGGGCTGGCTGAGCCCGAGCGCGCGGCCGACGGCGCCGGCGCCCTGCGTGGCATCCGCGACCAGCGCCCGCAGGATCGCCCGGTCGGTGTCGTCGAGATCGGTCACAGCGGCAGGCTCCGGCTGTCCTTGATGGTCGAGACCAGCATCAGGCTTTCGATATCGGCGATATGCGGCAGGGTCAGGATGCGGTCGCGATAGATCTCCTGATAGTGCCCCATGTCGCGGGCGATGACGTTCAGCCGCACGTCGACGCGGCCGAGAAAGGTCTGGATTTCGATCACCTCGGGCACCTCGCGGGCGGCGGCGAGGAACGCGTCGAAGGCGCCCGGTTCGGTCTTGTCGAGCGTGAAGCGCAGCGAGACCTCGACCGCCCAGCCGAGCCGGCGCCAGTCGATCACGGCGTGCTGTCCGGTGAGAAGGCCCGCTTCGGCAAGCTTTTCCAGCCGCCGCCAGCAGGTTGCGGCGGTCACCCCGGCGCGCCCGGCCAGCGCGGCCGTCGAAAGGCCGGGCTCGGCCAGAAGCTGGCGCAGGATCCGTCGGTCTGTATCGTCGAGACGCATTGAAATTTCGTATTGTGCCGATTTGCTGAATGAAATTTCTCACATCTGGCGCAATAAGTCAAATTTCGCACGGTAAATCTGCCACAGCGCCCTATCCTGCCGCCAGAAACAACAAAGGAGCGCCCGATGCGCGTCTATTACGATCGCGATTGCGACATCAATCTCATCAAGGACAAGAAGGTCGCCATCCTCGGCTATGGCAGCCAGGGCCACGCCCATGCACTGAACCTGCGCGACTCGGGCGCCAAGAACGTGGTCATCGCGCTGCGCGAAGGCTCTGCCTCGGCGGCGAAATGCGAGAAGGAAGGCCTCAAGGTCATGGGCATCGCCGAGGCGGCGAAATGGTGCGACCTGATCATGTTCACCATGCCGGACGAATTGCAGGCCGCGACCTACCGCAAATACGTCCACGACAACCTGAAGGACGGCGCGGCCATCGCCTTTGCCCACGGGCTCAACGTCCATTTCGGTCTGATCGAGCCGAAGCCCGGAGTCGACGTCATCATGATGGCGCCGAAGGGGCCGGGCCACACGGTGCGCGGCGAATACGTCAAGGGCGGCGGCGTGCCCTGCCTGGTTGCCGTTCACAACGATGCCACCGGCAAGGCGCTCGAGATCGGCCTTTCCTACTGCTCGGCCATCGGCGGCGGGCGGTCGGGCATCATCGAGACCAACTTCCGCCAGGAATGCGAGACCGACCTCTTCGGCGAGCAGGCTGTGCTCTGCGGCGGCCTCGTGGAACTGATCCGCATGGGCTTCGAGACGCTGGTCGAGGCCGGCTACGAGCCCGAGATGGCCTATTTCGAATGCCTGCACGAGGTGAAGCTGATCGTCGACCTGATCTACGAAGGCGGCATCGCCAACATGAACTACTCGATCTCCAACACCGCCGAATACGGCGAATACGTCTCGGGCCCGCGCATCCTGCCTTATGACGAGACCAAGGCGCGGATGAAGGCGGTGCTGCGCGACATCCAGACCGGCAAGTTCGTGCGCGATTTCATGCAGGAGAACGCCGTCGGCCAGCCGATGTTCAAGGCCACGCGCCGCCTCAATGACGAGCACCAGATCGAGCAGGTGGGCGAGAAGCTGCGCGCGATGATGCCATGGATCTCCAAGGGCAAGATGGTCGACAAGTCGCGCAACTGAGCGCCACGGCGGCGAGAGAAACGAACGCGCGGGGGCAGCGGCCAGGCTGCCCCCGTTTTGCCGGAGGTGCGAGGATGCAGGAACCGACGCTGCGCGACTGGCTGTCGATCGGCCTTCTCGGACTCATCTGGGGGGCCACGTTCATGGTCATCGCCGTGGCCTTGCGCGGCTACGGGCCGCTGACGGTGGCCACGGCGCGCACGGCCCTGGGTGCCGTTACACTCATCGGCATTCTCGCGCTGCGCCGCCCGCCCTTGCCGCAGGTCACGGCGCCGCTCGTCGTCGCGCTTCCCGTGATCGGCCTCTTCTCGACCGCGGTGCCCTTCTTCCTGTTGTCCTGGGGCCAGCAATACGTGGCGTCCGCCTTTGCCGGTCTCTCGATGGCGGCCGTGCCGCTCTTCGTGCTGCCGCTCGCGCATCTCTTCGTGCCGGGCGAGCGGCTGAGCTGGCGCCGCGCCTCGGCCTTCCTGGCCGGCTTTCTCGGTGTCGTGGTCCTGACCGGACCCGAGGCGCTGGAGGCGCAGGGCGCGCTGATGCCACGCCTCGCCTGCCTCGGCGCGGCGCTCTGCTATGCGATCTCTGCGATCGTCACCCGGCGCTGCCCGGCGATCGATCCGGTGCTGCTGGCGGCCACATCGCTGACGGCGGGGGCGCTGGCGCTGATCCCGGCGATGCTGGCGGTCGAGGGCCTGCCGCACCCGGTGTCCGGGCTGCCGTCGCTGGCGATCATCCTGCTCGGCCTCGTGCCGACGGCCTTCGCCGCGCTGCTCAGGGTCCAGCTGATCCGCGGCGCGGGTCCGGGCTTCATGACGCTCACCAATTATCAGGTGCCGCTCTGGTCGGTGGCCTTCGGGACGCTGGTTCTGGGCGAGACGCTCTCGCCGCGCTTCTTCCTTGCCCTCGGCCTCATCCTCGGCGGCCTGGCGCTCGCCCGCCGGCACTAGGCCGCGCGGCGCGCCCGCATCGCCGCCGCGAAGCGTTCGAAGAGGTAGAAGCTGTCCTGCGGGCCCGGGCTCGCCTCGGGGTGATACTGGACCGAGAAGACCGGCCGATCCCCGAGCCGGATGCCGCAGTTCGACCCGTCGAAAAGGCTCACATGCGTTTCCTTCACGCCCGCGGGCAGGGTCTGGGCGTCGACGGTGAAGCCGTGGTTCATCGAGGTGATCTCGACCTTGCCGGTCTCGAGATCCTTCACCGGATGATTGGCGCCGTGATGGCCGTGGTTCATCTTGATCGTGCGGGCGCCAAGCGCCAGCGCCAGCATCTGGTGGCCAAGGCAGATGCCGAAGACCGGCAGCTCGCGCTCAAGCACCGCGCGGATCATCGGCACGGCGTAGTCGCCCGTCGCCGCCGGATCGCCGGGACCGTTGGAAAGAAAGACGCCCTCGGGCTCATGCGCCAGCACCTCTTCGGCGGTCGCCGTCGCCGGCAGCACGGTCACGTCGCAGCCGGCGCTCGCAAGGCAGCGCAGGATGTTCCGCTTGGCGCCGTAGTCGAGCGCCACGACCCGGAAGCCGTCGCCGGTGCGCTTGCCGAAGCCCTCGGGCCAGGCCCAGCGGGTCTCGTCCCAGCGGTAGCTCTGGGCGCAGGTGACCTCTTTCGCCAGGTCGAGCCCGACCAGGCCCGGCCAGGCCCGGGCCCGGGCCACCAGCGCGGCGATGTCGAAATTCCCCTCCGGGTCATGGGCGAGGGCCACATGGGGGGCGCCCTGCTGGCGGATGGCGCGGGTCAGGCGGCGGGTATCGACGCCGCCGATGCCGATCCGGCCGCGCCGGGCAAGCCAGGCCACGAGGTCTTCGGACGCGCGCCAGTTCGAGGGCTCGGTCGGGTCCCATTTCACCACCATCCCGGCGGCCACCGGATCGGCGGTCTCGTCGTCCTCGGGGGTGACGCCCACATTGCCGACATGGGGAAAGGTGAAGGTCACGACCTGCCCGGCATAGGACGGGTCGGTCATGATCTCCTGATAGCCGGTCATCGCGGTGTTGAAGCAGAGTTCGGCCACCGTTTCACCCGTGGCCCCGAAGCCCATGCCGTAGAACAGGCTGCCGTCGGCCAGCGCGAGGCAGGCGGTCGGCTTCTTCGTGGCGCTTGCGGGCATGGCGCGACTCCCCCGGGGTCACAAATCCCGCGGAACGTAAGGTCGCGCCGGGGCATGGTCAAGGCCCCCCACGATTTTGCTTCGGGTGGAATTTCAAGCACTTGGCAATCCAGAGGGTGGTTGTGTGCGGTGGCCGATGCAGATATGTTGCGGACTTCGGAACCTCTGGGGATGGAGACCCGATGGATATGCGTGAACGGATCGGCGCCGCACTCAAGGACGCGATGAAGTCCAGGGATGCCGAGAGACTGTCGACGCTGCGGCTGATCAACGCCGCGATCAAGGACAAGGACATCGCGCTGAGAGGCACCGGCGAGGAAGGCAGCGTCGGAGATGCCGAGCTGCTGGCAATACTCGGCCGCATGGTCAAGCAGCGCCAGGAAAGCGCGCGCGCCTACGAAGAAGGCGGGCGGCTCGAGCTGGCCGAGAAGGAACTGGCCGAAATCAGGGTGATCGAGGATTTCCTGCCGCGCCAGCTCGGGCCCGAAGAGATTGCCGAGGCGATCGGCCAGGCGATCGCCGAGACCGGCGCCGGCTCGATCCGCGACATGGGCAAGGTGATGGGTGCCCTGAAGGGCCGCTTTGCCGGCCAGATGGACTTTGCCGCCGTCGGCCAGATGGTGAAGGACCGGCTGGCCTAGCCGGCCCGGGGCCGCATCGTTCCGGCGAGGAACTGCGCAGGGTCCTGCGGCTCAGCGCGTCCCGGGCGGGGGATCGGCGCCGTCTTGGCTGGGCCCGGCCTTCAGGGCGCCAAGCGCCCGGCGCAGCTCGAAGGCGAGCGTCTTGCGCTCTTCCTCGGTCAGGAAGGCGCCGAGCTCGACCTCGCGCCCGTTTCCGCGCAGGGTCAGGTAGTGGGGAACCGGTCCGCGCGACGGGTAGAGGTTGACCGACACCCAATAGGGATTTGCCTGCCAGCGCCGCTCTGCCCCGGAGGGCGCTCGGCGGACCAGAACGACCTCGTCCGGCGCCAGCGTCAGGATCTCGATCAGCTCGCCGTCGCGGTAGCTGCGGCTCAGCGCCCACCAGACCCCGGCAATGGCGAGCGCCATGAAGGGCAGGAGCGCCCAGACGATCGAGCTGCCGAGCATCGAGAAAAGCGGCACCGCGAGCAGCGCGCAGCTGACACCGATGAAGAAGACGAACCCGCGCCGCGGCAACGACCGGTAGGGCCACAGATGCAGCTCCCCTCCGCCCTCCGTGCCCTTGATCCATTCGTAGGGCATTCATTCCCTCAGCGCATCGTAGCTGACCATCACATGCTCGCGGTAGGCGGGGCGCAGGGTCAGGCGGTCGTAGTAGGCGGCAAGCGCCGGCAGGTCGGGCCGGTCGATGTCGATGTCGTAGTAGCGGAACAGGAGATGGCCGAACTGGATGTCGGCCAGCGTGAAGTCGGGACCGGCCAGGTGATCGTGGCGGGCCAGCCGCGCCTCGGCGATGGCGAGTTTGCCTGAGAGCGCCGTGACCGCGGCCGTGACGGCCGCAGGGTCGCGCCGATGGGCGGGGGTGCGCACGACGTGCCAGAAGACGGGGGCGGTGAACCCCAGCGCGATGTTGATCTTGGACCATTCGGCCCAGCGGTCCACCTCGGCCCGCGCGATCGGCTCGCCCGGCCAGAAGGGCGCGGCGGCGTAGCGGTTGGCCAGATACCGCAGGATGGCGCCGGTTTCCCACAGGAACGGCCCGTCACCGTCCTGCAGCACCGGGACGGTGCCGTTGGGGTTCATGGCGCGGAACTCGGCCGTGTCGACCATGCCGAAGCGGTGCCCGGCGTCGATGCGCCGACAGGGCAGGCCGAGCTCGCCCACGCACCACAAGAGCGCCTGAACGTTCGAGCTGTCGGTGCGCCCCCAGATCGTCAGCATTCCCGCCCCCTCAACGCAAGGGGCCCCGGATCGCTCCGGGGCCCCTTCGTGGATCGGTGCCCGATCAGTGGGCGTGGCCCCTGTCCCAGTCGCTCTGCTTGGGGAGCGTCTCGAACGTGTGCTCCGGCGGCGGCGAGGGCAGGGTCCATTCCAGCGTGTCGGCCCATTCGTTCCAGTAGTTGTTCTCGGTCACCCGCTTTCCGTAGCGCAGCGTGTAGAGCACGATGCCGATGAAGAAGAGGAACGAGGCGAAGGACAGGAAAGCGCCCATCGACGAGATGTGGTTCCAGTAGGCGAAGGCCTCCGGATAGTCGATGTAGCGCCGCGGCATGCCCTGCCGGCCGAGGAAGTGCTGCGGGAAGAAGGTCAGGTTGACGCCGATGAACATCGCCCAGAAATGCAGCTTGCCCGCCCATTCCGGATATTGCCGGCCCGACATCTTGCCGATCCAGAAGTAGACCCCGGCAAAGATCGCGAAGGCGGCGCCGATCGACATCACGTAGTGGAAATGCGCCACGACGTAATAGGTGTCGTGATAGACCCGGTCGACCGGTGCCTGGCTGAGGACGATGCCGGTCACGCCGCCGATGGTGAAGAGGACGACGAAGCCGAAGGCGAAGAGCATCGGCGTCTTGAACTCGACCGATCCGCCCCACATCGTCGCGATCCAGCTGAAGACCTTGATGCCGGTGGGTACCGCGATGGTCATGGTCGCCAGCATGAAGTAGCTCTGCTGGGTCAGCGACATGCCGACCGTGTACATGTGGTGCGCCCAGACGACGAAGCCGAGCGCGCCGATCGCGACCATCGCGTAGACCATCGGCAGATAGCCGAAGATCGGCTTGCGCGAGAAGGTGGCGATGACGTGGCTGATGATCCCGAAGCCCGGCACGATGATGATGTAGACCTCGGGATGGCCGAAGAACCACAGGATGTGCTGGTAGAGGATCGGGTCGCCGCCGCCGGCCGGGTCGAAGAAGGTGGTGCCGAAGTTGCGGTCGGTGATGAGCATGGTGATCGCGCCGGCAAGCACCGGCAGCGACAGCAGGATCAGCCAGGCCGTGACGAAGATCGACCAGGCGAAGAGCGGCACCTTGTGCAGCGTCATGCCCGGGGCGCGCATGTTGAGGAAGGTCGTGATCATGTTGATCGCGCCGAGGATCGAGGAGGCACCCGAGACGTGCACCGCGAAGAGCGCGAGATCGGTCGACCAGCCCGATTCATGCGTGGAGAGGGGCGGATAGAGAACCCAGCCGATGCCGGACCCGGCCTGGCCGTCGCCGCCCGGCGCCAGAAGCGAGGCAACCCCGAGCGAGGTGCCGGCCACGTAGAGCCAGAACGACAGGTTGTTCATCCGCGGGAAGGCCATGTCGGGGGCGCCGATATGCAGCGGCATGAAGTAGTTGCCAAAGCCGCCGAAGAGCGCCGGGATGACGACGAAGAACATCATCAGGACGCCGTGGTAGGTGATCATCACGTTCCACAGGTGCCCGTTCGGGGTGCATTCCTGCGAGGCATCGGCGATGAAGCGCGCGCCTTCGAGGCACATGTACTGCACCCCCGGTTCCATCAGTTCCATCCGCATGTAGACGGTGAAGGCGACCGAGATGAAGCCCACGACCGCGGACGTGAACAGATAGAGAATACCGATGTCCTTGTGGTTGGTGGACATGAACCAGCGGGTGAAGAACCCGCGTTCGTCGTGTCCGCCATGACCGTGAACGGCTGCGTCCGCCATGCTGATCTCCCGTTTCCTGCACGACCGCGGGTCTCGCGCCCGGGTCCGCTCGTTCAAGGGTAATACTGGCCGAAACCGGCAAGGGCAATCGCCGAAGTCACGGCGGAGTGCGAAAAACTGTCCCGCCGTGACTGGATTTCGGGGTCGGGTGGGTGGCGCCTCCTCGGCGCCTACTCGGCCGCGACCGAGGCCAGATAGGCGGCGACGTCCTCGCCGCCCTTGGCGAGCTTGAAGGTCATCTTCGACTTGCCCTCGCCGCCGTGGCTGTCGATGAAGGCGGTCGGATCCTTCACGTATTCCGCAATCAGCTCCTCGTCCCAGACGAGACCTGCGGCGCCGGCCGCGGCAAGGCCGTCGCCGTATTTGAAGTCCGCGACCGAAGCCGCCGGCCGGCCGACGACGCCGAAGAGATTCGGGCCGGTCTTGCCGCCCTTCACGATCTCGGTGCCGTCGGCGGCGACGATCGAATGGCAGGCCTTGCACTTCTTGAATTCCGATTCGCCCTTGGCTGCATCGCCGTCCGCGAACGCGGGCGAAACGGAGACAAGCAAGACGGTTGCCGCTAAGATATTGATTTTCATTGGAAAGAACCACTCCATTCTGTGCGGGGCCGCAGGCCCGCGCCGACATTGGCAGCCGAAGCTTGCCCGATTTTCAAGATGGGTCAAATACGACCGATTGTCCGCGGCGCCCCACACAGCCCTGTGATC
>JACKKB010000011.1 GCA_020637635.1 Albidovulum sp. | reverse complement strand
AACCGACACCGACCTGCAGGTCATCGACGCCGTCTTCGCCAGGATGGAAGCCGCCCACAACAAGCGCGACCCTGCCCACGAGGCAGAGCTCGACGCCGCCTTCCACATGGCCATCATCGAGGCCAGCCACAACGTGGTGATGCTGCACATGATGCGCTCGATGTTCGAGCTTCTGCGCGAAGGCGTCTTCTACAACCGCCAGATCATCTTCCGCCAGCGCCGGACCCGGGACACGTTGCTGGATCAGCACCGCTCGATCCGGGATGCGCTCCTCGCGCGCGACCCGATGGCTGCGCGCGCCGCCGTCGAGCGGCATCTGGGGTTTGTCCGCACGGCTCTGGCCGAGGAGGGCCGAAGCGACGCCAACGAAGACGTGGCGCGCCAGCGCATCGCGCGCGAGGCCGAGCGGGGCTAGCCCCGGCGCGCCGTCACGTGACGGGCGAAATTGTCGAGGATCGCCTGCCAGCCCTGCCGTTGCATCTCGACCGGATTCTGATCCTCCGCGTCGAAGGTCTCGCGAACCCGCACGCCGGCGCCGGTTTCGATGAATTCGACCTCGAGCGTCCGGCCACCGAACTCCGCGACGATCCTGCGCCGGGGCTCGACCGTGACATAGGTGCCGGCGAAGTCGAACCCCATGCTGCCGTCCTTCGCCTCCATGCGCGACGAGAAGCTTCCACCGGCGCGCAGGTCGACATCGGCGCGCACGGTATGCCAGTCATCCGACGCGGCATTCCAGGCGACGATGTCTTCCGGTGTCGTCCAGGCGCGCCAGACCTCGGCAAGAGGTGCCGCAACTGTGGTCTCGACCGTGACTTTCATGAACCCGCCTCCCACTGAGTCGCTCCCAAGCTAGACCCGCGCCGGGATCTCTCCAAGCTCGTTCTGCACCGGCCCGGCAGCAACCCGCGCAAACGACCCGCGCAACGGAAAAAGCCCGGCCGGGGGGCCGGGCTTCGTTCCGTCGCCCGCTGGCGTCAATGCAGCTTTGCCTCGACCTCGCCGATCGCGGCATCGATCAGCTTGTTGCGCTCGGCAGCGCCCATCTGGCCGGCGATCACATCGCCCGCCGCGGCAACCGCGACGCTGACCGCACGGTCGCGCACTTCGCGCACCGCGGCGGCTTCTGCCGAGGCGATCTGGTCCTCGGCCGCGGCAAGACGGCGCGCGATCGAGGCCTTGAGATCGGCCTTGGCGTGCTCGGCCGCGGCCAGAGCCTCGCGCTTGGCGGTCTCGACGATCCTGCCGGCCTGCGCCTCTACCTCTTTCTGCTTGCGCTCGTAGGAGGCGAGAATCGAACGGGCCTCGTCATGCAGCGCCCGGGCCTCGTCGAGTTCGGTCCTGATCCCCGCCGCCCGCTTGTCGAGCAGCCCTCCGATCATGGTCGGCACCTTGAAGTAGAAGAGCACGCCAAGGAAGACGATGAAGGCGATGCTGACCACGAACTCGGTGCTGCGGAGCGTGAAGAACGCCTCCTCGGCCGCGTGCACGGGCGTCGCGGCAAGGCCGAGGGCCAGAAGCAGTGCGATGCGGTTCATGGCTTACCCCTTCAGCTTCGCGGCGACGGCCGAGGCCACGGACTTGGCGTCGGCCTTGCCGCCGAGTGCGGCGACGATGGCGCCGGCCGTCTCGGTGGCGACCTCGACGACGTTGCGGGCGGCACCGGCACGGATCTCCTCGATCCGCCGGGTCGATTCCGCGGTCCTGGCGCTGATCTCGGCATCGGCCTTGGCGGTCGCGGCGTCGAGGTCCTTCTGGATCTCGGCCTGGGCCTCGGCGACGATCCGCTGCGCCTCGCCGCGGGCATCGACGAGCGCCTGCTGGTAGACCTTCTCGGCCTCGACAGCCTTTGCCTTCAGCTCTTCGGCCGCGGCGATGTCGTTGGTGATCTTGCCCTGACGGTCGGCGATGATGCCGCCGATCCGTGGCAGCGCGACGCGCGACAGGATGAGGTAAATGATCACGAGCGCGACGGCGAGCCAGAAGATCTGGTTCGGGAACGTCGCGAAATCGAGCTGCGGCATGCCGGCGGACTTCGCCGCGTGGCCGGCAGCCTCGGCAGCGTGGCCAGCGGCCTCGGTCGCCGCACCGGCCGCCTCTGTTGTCGTGTTTGCCATCTAGGGCCCCCTCGAAACCTTGATTACAACCCGGATGGGCGCCCTTGCACCCATCCGGCCGTAAGGATGGTCAGTCGAGGCTCAGACGGCGAACATCAGCAGAAGCGCGACGAGGAACGAGAAGATCCCGAGCGCTTCGGCAAAGGCGATGCCGATGAAGAGGGTCGCGGTCTGGCCGGCAGCGGCCGAGGGGTTGCGCAGGGCACCGGCGAGGAAGTTGCCGGCAACGTTGCCCACCCCCATCGCGGAGCCGCCCATGCCCATACAGGCAAGGCCGGCGCCGATGAATTTGCCGAGAGCGGCAGCTGCTGCGATTTCCATGGTGATCTCCTTACGGTTGGATTGGTTTGTCTGGCTGTGAGTCGACCCGGCCCGCCTCAGTGCGACGGATGCAGCGCATCGCGCAGATAGACGCAGGTCAGGATGGTGAAGACGTAGGCCTGGATGAAGGCCACGAGAATCTCGAGCGCGTACATCGCCACGATCGCGAGGATCGAGAGCGGCGTCACCGCGATGCCGACGCCCGAAATGAGGATGAGCGGCGCGAAGGCCGCGAAGACCTTGATCACGGCGTGACCGGCCATCATGTTGCCGGCAAGTCGGACAGAGTGGCTGACCGGCCGCACGAAGTAGGAGATGAGCTCGATCAGCGCAAGGACCGGGCGCAGCGCGAGCGGTGCCGACTTGACCCAGAAGAGCTCGAGGAAGTGGACCCCGTTCTTCACGAAGCCGACGATGGTCACGGTGAGGAACACCGCCACGGCAAGGATCCCGGTCACGGCGACGTGGCTCGTGGTGGTCAGCGCCCCCGGGATCAGTCCGAGGAAGTTCGAGAAGACGATGAAGCAGAAGAGCGTGAAGACATAGGGAAAGAACTTCAGCCCGTCCTTGCCGGTCACGTCCTCGATCATCTTGTGCACGAAGCCGTAGCCGAGCTCGGCGATCGACTGCAGACGCGACGGGATGATCGCCCGGCCGCGCGTGCCGAGCACGAAGAGGCCGATGATGCAGAGGATCGCGATCCCCATCCAGAGTGTGGCGTTGGTGGGCTCGTACCACTTCAGGCAGCCCTCGGTGATGCCGTCGGCCGGAACGCAGGTGCCCGGCGCCACGTCGCGGAACAGGGGCTTCACGATGAACTGGTCCATCGGGTGGAAAGTCAGACCCTCGCCATGCGCTTCCGTTGCCACGTCATTCCCCTTCGTCGCTGGCGGATCCTGCCGCCGTATTGCTCGCCTGGATCTCCTGCGCGGTGCGGAGCATCGTCTTCACCCCCGCCACGAAGCCCAGCAATGTAAACAGCACCAGGAATATCGGCAGCGTTCCGAAGAACGCGTCGAGCCCGTATCCGATGCCGAAGCCGATCCCGAGACCCGAAACCAGCTCGATCACCATGCGCCAGCCCTGGCTGGCGGCCGAGTAGTGCTCCTCCACACCGGGTTTCGGCGCGCGCGTCTTGCGCAACCCCGCGAGCCGGTCCTCCAGCGCCTTCAGGCGTTCGGGATCGGGCTCACCGGTCATTGAGAGGCCCCCTCGGACGTTCGCGCGATAGCTAGAGGTCACGGGGCCGTGAGTCAATGCGTGTTTTCACCGGACGAGTGAACCCTATCCATTTGAAATCACGGCATTCCTGCCATGGCCACAGCGGGGCCGGAGGGCGTCGGAGGCCTCCGGCAGCGCAAAAGCGGCGCCCGCGCCTTGTTCAACCTTTCGGTTGACGATCCGCCGACAGCTGCGCAGGAAAGGCGCATGACCACCCGTGCGCCCCATTCGCTCGACACGATCTTCGCCGCCCTCGCCGACCCGACGCGGCGCGCGATCCTGACCATGCTCCTCGAGGACGACATGGCCGTGACCGATGTGGCCGCGCCCTTCGACATCTCGCTCGCGGCGGTCTCCAAGCACCTCAAGGTTCTGGCCGAGACCGGCCTCATCGCGCAGGAACGCCGCGGACGGGTCATCTGGTGCAAGCTCGAACCCGACGCGATGCGCGCCGCGACGGTCTGGATCCAGGGCTTCGGCCAGTTCGAGCCGCTCGACCTCGACGCGTTCGAACGCTTCCTCGAGACCGAGCTGCCCGGCCCCGCCGGGGCGCGCTGACAAGGGCCTTTACCGGATGCCCGGCGCGCTGATATTGTCGCGGCGCTGAAGTCGGCAGGCAGTCAGCCTAATCGGTGTGTGCCGGGAACCCTGTTTCCAGACGGAGGCACACATGGAACGCAGACAACCCCGCAGAACCACCCGTGGCGCCCGCGCCGAGCGGCCGGAAGGCGCCGCCGCGAACGCCTTTTCCCTGGAGGCCGGAGGTCATGCCCGCGCCCGCTTCGGCTTTCTGGGCGAGGGCGATCTCGAAGCCCTGAAGGCCCGCGCCATCGCGCTTCTGGCGGACTATGGCGTCGTGGTTCTGCATCCGGCGGCCCGCGCCGCCTTCCTGAAGGCGGGCGCAAGGGAAGGCGCCGGCGCCGACCGCCTTCGGCTGCCGCGCGAGATGATCGCCGAGGCGCTTGCCGCCACGCCGCGTCAGGCCCGCCTCGCCGGCAAGCGCCGCGCGCTCGACCTCGCCCTGCCGCGCCCCGATGGCGGCTTCGTGATGCGCACCGGCACCGGCGCCCATGGCTATGTCGATCCGCGCGACACCCGCTATCGCAACATGGATCTTGCCGCGGTGAACGATATCGCCGCGGTGGCCAACACGCTCGACGAGGTGGGATTCATCGCCCATCCCTTCGTTCACGGCGTGCCGGAGAAGACGGCCGACATACACTCCTTCGGGCGCCTGATCGCGCATACCGACAAGCATGTCTGGATGCAGCCCTACCAGCACGAGAATGTCGACTATCTGATGAAGATCGCCGCGATTGCGGCGGGCGGCGAGGCCGAGCTGCGTGCCAATCCCATCACCAGCGCCATCACCTGTTCCTTCACGCCGCTCGAATTCAAGTACATGGACACGCAGGTGATCATCGCGGCCGGCCAGTATGGCGTGCCGCTCCATGCCTGCTCGCTGCCTTCCTCCGGTGGAACCGCGCCGCTTTCGGTGCCGGCAATGGCGGTGATGGCGGCGGCAGAGATCGTCGGCATGACCACCATGGCCCATGTGCTGTCCCCCGGCATCCCGGTGATCGCCACGCCGCTGATGTTCACGCTCGACATGCGCACCGGCTCGGCGCTGCAGTCCTGCGTCGAAAGCCTGCAGGCGGCCTCGATGTCGGTGCAGCTGATGAAGCACGGATTCGGGCTCCTGACCCATACCTATGGCTCGGGCTCCGACACGCCGGATGTCGACCACCAGTCGATGGCCGAACGGGCCCTCATCACCCAGACCGTGGCGCTTTCGGGCGCCGATATCCTCGGCGGTGTCGGCCAGCTCGAATGCGCGACCGTGTTTTCCCCGGTGCAGGCGGTGCTCGACAACGAGGTGGGCGCGATGATGCGGCGCTACATCCGCACGCCCTCGCTCGCCGACGAGGATCTGAACTGGGATGAGATGATGCGCATCCGCACCGGCGGCCATTTCCTCGACAGCGCGCACACGATCCGCACCTGCCGCGACCAGCTCTCGCCCCGCGTCTTTCTGCGCCGCGGCCGCGACGACTACGAGAAATCCGGCCGCCGGACCGCCTTCGATGCCGCCCGCGAGCAGGCGCTTGCCGCCATCGCCGCGGCGCCCGAGGCGGGCGTGCTGAGCGCGGACCAGAACCGCGAGATCGCGGCGCTCGCCGCCCACGCCGACATCCACATCGTCGCCGCCTATGCCGGCGCGGTCGAGGTGATCTGACCGCGCCCTGACGGCGCTAGTGCTCGTCCTTCAACAGAAGCAGGAGCGCGAGCGCCGTCAGCGCCACGCCCGTGAGCACCACCGGCCCCGGCGCCGGCTGGCCGAGTGCCAGTTGCCACAGGATCACCCAGCTCGGCGTCAGGTAGGTATAGGCCATCACCTTCGACGCGGGCAGCCGCAGCGCGGCATATTGCGTGAGCACGAAGGTGGCCGCGGTCGCAAACACGGCCGTATAGGCAAGCGTGATCCAGACGATGGCAGGCTGCGCCGCCCAGTCGGTGGCACGGATCGCGCCGGAACCGAGGACGGTCACCACCATCGCCCCGGCCAGAAGCGTGCCGAAGGTGAAGACGACCGCCCGCTCGCCGCGGTTCAGGAGCC
Source organism: Albidovulum sp. (assembly GCA_020637635.1). GTDB lineage: Bacteria > Pseudomonadota > Alphaproteobacteria > Rhodobacterales > Rhodobacteraceae > Albidovulum. Next base: position 129,101 of record JACKKB010000011.1, on the reverse strand, counting down.
GCACCAACGGCACATAGAGCGCGTGGCAGAGGCAGCCCGCGAAATAGATCGCCTCGCCGCGGCCGACATCGAAGGCGAGAAGCGCGCGCAGATCGCCGCGGAAGATCACCCAGGCCGCCCCGAGCGCCCCGATGGCAAGCGCGAGCGCCATTCGCCCCGTCGTCACCTGCCGCAGCACGAGCCAGCCGAACCCTGCGGTCAGGATCGGCAGCAGCGTGAAGACCGCCGCGGCCGAAACCGGCGGCGCCGTCTTCAGCCCCTCGAACATGAGGACGAAATAGCCCGCGAAGATGCCGCCCAGCACGCCATAGCGCCAGGGCGCCACGAAGTCCGACCGCCGCCGTCCCCCGGTCAGCGCCATCAGCGCCCCGATGAGAAGCGTGCCGATCCAGAACCTGAGCGCGGTGAAGGCGATGGGGGCAACCCGGTCGGCCATCATCGCCCCCAGCGCGAAGGACCCCGCCACCAGCGCCGAAAAGGCGAGCATTGCCAGATGGCCGCGCACACGGTCGCCACTCATGTCAGGCCGCAGCCCCGTGCATCGTCCTTGAGCGCGGCGAGAAACGCCTGGATGCGCGGCGTCCGGTGCAGATCGACATGGGTCACGAGCCAGAGCGGCGTATCCCACTCCTCGCGCGGCGGCAGAACCTCGACAAGGTCGGGATGGCGGCGCGCACGCAGGACCGGCAGGAAGCCCATGGCCGTTCCGGCAAGGATCGCCTCGGCCGTCGCGGCCGGTTCGTTGGTGCGAAAGACGATCGCGCCGGACGGCACCGCCGCGACCAGCCAGCGGAAGAAGGGCGCGCGCGTTTCGGGATCGACGGGCCCGACGAAGCGGTGGCCGGCGAGCGCGGTCTCGTCTGCGGGCACTCCGTGGCGCTCGAGATAGGCCGGCGCTGCATAGAGCCCGGCGCGATAGGTGCAGAGACTCTGCACCACATTGTCGGGCTCCTGCGGCCGCCCGCCGGCGCGGATCGCCACATGGGCCTCGCCGTATTCCAGCCGGAACACGCGCGGGTCGGTCACGTAGCGCACCGTGAGTTCCGGATATTCGGCCTGCAGCCGCGCGAGCGTGGGCGAGACGAGCTCGGTCAACGTGGAAACCGAGGTCACCACCAGTTCGCCCGAGATATCGGTCGTCGTGCCGGCGATGCGCGCCGCCAGATGCGCGAACTGGTCGTCGGTCGCCTGCGCGACCTTCAGCAGTTCCTGCCCGGCCTCGGTCGCGGTGTAGCCGCGCGCATGGCGCTGGAACAGCTTCGCGCCGAGCCGCGCCTCAAGCGCATCGACATGCCGGATCACCGTGGCGTGGTGAACGCCAAGCACCTCGGCCGCGCCGCTCACCGTACCGACCCGCGCGACCTGGTAGGCCGTCCGGATCTCGTCCCAATTGTCCATCGTGATACCTGCGGCGGTTCGTGGTTCAAGGGGCCTCGCGCAATCGTGGTGTGCGCAGAGGAACAGGTTGCTCCGCAACATGGCCGTTTTCTTCGATTTTTCAACACCTATCTCACTGACACGGGCCGAAACGCCCCAGACACTCACCAGCCCCGACGGGCCTCACATCAGAAAGGACTTTTCCATGCCTGGCAAATTCACCCTCACCGCCCTCGCCCTGGTTCTCGCGGCGCCTGCCTTCGCGGATGACATTCAGCTCGTCCGCGCCGCCGGCGTCGAGCCCGGCCTCTACACCCTGGCCGAACTCGGTGCGATCGCCTCGGCCCCGAACGACCGCGATGCGGCGCGGCTGCGCGCCTTCTATGCCGAGACCCCCTCGGCCGACGTGATGCGTGCGGCGCCCGCGATGCTGCTTGACGACAGCGGCCGTCACCCCGGTTCCGACCGCTAGGCGAACGCCATCAAGGGCCCCGGTGGGCATCCGCCGCCGGGGCCTGACTTGACAGTCCCGCCCCCCTCGCCTAAACCGCCCCAATTCCGGGAGTGTGCAAGGCTTCCGGTCCCCGCCAGGGGGATCGCCATCCGTCAGCGCGTTGCGCCCACGGGTGCGTTTGCGTTTGGGCGCCTTCGCAACTGTCGGAGGCAGTGGATCACCGGCCAAGGAGGGCCCGATGTTCGAGAACCTGTCAGAACGCCTCGGCGGCGTCTTCGACCGGCTGACGAAGCAGGGCGCGCTCTCCGAGGACGACGTGAAAACGGCGCTGCGCGAGGTCCGCGTCGCGCTTCTCGAGGCCGACGTCTCGCTCCCCGTCGCGCGCGATTTCGTCAAGGCGGTGGAGGCCAGGGCCACCGGCCAGGCGGTAACCAAATCCGTCACCCCCGGCCAGCAGGTCGTCAAGATCGTCCATGACGCGCTGATCGACGTGCTGAAGGGCGAAGGCGATCCCGGTGCGCTGAAAATCGACAACCCGCCCGCGCCGATCCTCATGGTCGGCCTGCAGGGCGGCGGCAAGACCACCACCACCGCCAAGATCGCCAAGCGGCTGAAGGAGCGCGAGAAGAAGCGCGTGCTGATGGCGTCCCTCGACACCAACCGCCCGGCCGCGATGGAGCAGCTTCAGATTCTCGGCCACCAGATCGGCGTCGACACGCTGCCGATCGTGAAGGGCGAAAGCGCGGTGCAGATCGCCAAGCGCGCCAGGCAGCAGGCGACCTTGGGCGGCTACGACGTCTTCATGCTCGACACCGCCGGCCGGTTGCAGATCGACCAGGTGCTGATGGACGAGGTCGCCGAAGTCGCCGCCGTCGCCAGGCCCCGCGAAACCCTGCTTGTCGTCGACGGCCTCACCGGCCAGGTCGCCGTCGAGGTGGCCGAGGAGTTCGACGCCAAGATCGGCATCACCGGCGTGGTGCTGACCCGGATGGACGGCGACGGCCGGGGCGGTGCCGCGCTTTCGATGCGCGCGGTGACCGGCAAGCCGATCCGCTTCGTAGGCCTCGGCGAGAAGATGGACGCGCTCGAGACCTTCGAGGCCGAGCGCATCGCCGGGCGCATCCTCGGCATGGGCGACATCGTCGCCCTTGTCGAGAAGGCGCAGGAAGTGCTCGAGGCCGAACAGGCCGAGCGCATGATGAAGCGGTTCCAGAAGGGCCTCTTCAACATGAACGACCTCAGGGGCCAGCTCGAGCAGATGCTGAAGATGGGCGGCATGCAGGGTCTCATGGGGATGATGCCGGGCATGGGCAAGATGTCGAAGCAGATCGAGGAGGCCGGTTTCGATGATACGGTCCTGCGCCGCCAGATCGCGCTCATCAACTCGATGACCAAGAGGGAACGCGCCAATCCCGACCTCCTGCAGGCGAGCCGCAAGAAGCGCATCGCCGCCGGTGCCGGCATGGATGTCTCGGAACTGAACAAGCTCCTGAAGATGCACCGCCAGATGGCCGACATGATGAAGAAGATGGGCCGCATGGGCAAGGGCGGGATGCTCAAGCAGGCGATGAAGGGCATGATGGGCAAGGGCGGCCTTCCCGACCCGTCGAAGATGAGCCCCGAGGCGCTCGAGGCCGCGGCCAAGGGCATGCAGGAGGGGCTGGGCGGCGGCAAGCTGCCCGGCGGTCCCGGCGGTTTCGGCGGCCGCGGCGGGCTCAGCCTGCCCCCGGGGCTTTCGGGTCTCGGCGGCTTCGGGAAGAAGAAGTGACCCCGCCCACCCTCCATACGGCGCGACTGGTGCTGCGCGGCCCGAAGCTTGATGACTTCGAGCACTGGGCGGCGTTCTTCGCCTCGCCGCGATCGATCCACGAGCGCGGCATGATGAACCGCGCCGAGGCATGGCGCGTCTGGGCAGCCGACGTCGCCAACTGGCAGTTGAAGGGCTATGGCCCCTTCGGCCTCGACGACCGCGAAACCGGAGCCTATCTGGGCGAGGTCGGCATTTACCACGGCGAGGACTTCCCCGGCCCGGAACTGGGCTGGTTCGTGATCCCCGAGGCCGAGGGCAAGGGCTATGCGGCCGAGGCCGCACGCGCCGTGCTCGACTGGATCCGCGCGACCTTCGACTGGGCCCATGTCACCAGCATCATCGACCCCAAAAACGCCCGCTCGATCGCGCTCGGCCAGAGGCTCGGCGGCACCGTTGACCCGAGCCTGCCCGGCATCGACCCCGGCGACATCGTCATCCGGCACGACCTGCGGCGCGTTGCAGCATGACGGGTTTCGACCGGCCCCCGACGCTTGCGACCGTGCGGCTCACCCTCGGCCCGGCCGCCGGCACCCATGCCGAGGCTTTCACGGCGTTCTGCGCCACCGACGCCGCCCGCGTCCTCGGCGGTCCGGTCGATCGCGACGATGCCCGGAGCGGTGTCGCCATGCCGGCCGGACAACGTGCGCCGTGCGGCTTCGGCACCTTCGGGGTCGGCGAGACCGCGACCGGAGCGCCCGTCGGCCGCGCCGGCACCTTCCACCCGGGCCGGCGCGAAGAACCGGACCAGAGCCGGGTGATCCATCCCGCCTTCCGGCGCCGTGGCTACGCGACCGAAGCGGCACGCGCCTCGCGAACCCGGGCCTCTGACGCGCTCGACCTCGGCCCGCTGACGCGCCTGATCGTCCCCGCGAATGCCGCCTCGGAGCGCGGCGCCGAACGGCCGGGCGCCCGCAACGAGGAACCCCGTCGCGCCGACGCGGCCCATGTGGTGAACCGCTGGCACCATCCCGCACCCCGGGTGGCGGCATGACCGTCGCCCTCGCCCCGACCCCGGTCATCGAAACCGCGCGGCTCCGGCTGCGGGCGCCCAGGCGCGACGACTGGCCTCGGTTCAACGCCTTCCTTGCCTCCGACCGCGGCCGTTTCGTCCGCTCCGGGGACTATTGCGAGCCCCTGACCTGGCGCGCCTTCGGCCATGTGATCGGCCACTGGGTGCTGCGCGGCTTCGGCAGTTTCATCCTCACCCGCAAGGGCGAGGACAAGGCGCTCGGCATGGCCGGCCCCTGGTTCCCGGCCGGCTGGCCCGAACAGGAGATCGGCTGGTCGATCTGGACGCGCGAAGCCGAAGGCAAGGGCTTCGCCTGCGAAGCCGCCCGGGCCGCCCGCGACCACGCCTTCGGCACGCTCGGCTGGAAGACCGCCGTCAGCTACATCGCCCCCGAGAACGCCCGCTCTATCGCGCTCGCGGAACGGCTGGGCGCTGTCCGCGACACCGCCGCCACCGGGCCCGGCGACAACACCTGCCTCGTCTACAGGCACCCCGTTCCGGGGCCCGACCCGGAGGCGCGCGCATGACCCTTCCGCTTCTTCGTTGCGCAAATACCCGATCCCGCGCCGGCGGCCTCCGCGCCGCCAGCCACCGCTCGGCGAACCGCCCTGCGAACCGCTTTCCCCGCCCCGAAGTCCCTGCCGGAGGCCCTGATGAGTGACCCCGCGATGCGCGCCGCAGCGCTCCTGAAAGACCACCGCTGTTCGATCGACCGGCTGGACGCGATCCTCGTCTACACTCTGGCCGAGCGTTTCAAGCACACCCAGGCGGTCGGGCGACTGAAGGCGGAACACGATCTGCCGCCCTCCGACCCGACGCGCGAGGCGCAGCAGATCGGCCGGCTCGAGCGCCTCGCCAAAGAGGCCGATCTCGACCCCGACTTCGCCCGCAAATTCCTGAACTTCGTGATCAGCGAGGTGATCAGGCACCACGAGAGACTTCAGAAGTAACCGAAGAATAGCAGGCACCGCCTGTGCAAAGCCAAGATAGGAGAACTGACATGGCTATGAAGATCCGGCTCGCCCGCGGGGGCTCCAAGAAGCGCCCGTATTACTCGATCGTCGCCGCCGACAGCCGCATGCCGCGCGACGGCCGCTTCATCGAGAAGCTCGGCACCTACAACCCGCTCCTGCCCAAGGACAGCGAGGACCGCGTGAAGATGAACATGGAGCGCGTCCAGCACTGGATCGCCCAGGGCGCCCAGCCGACCGACCGCATCGCCCGCATGCTCGAGGCCGCCGGCGTCAGGGAAAAGCCGACCCGTGCCAACATGAAGAAGGCCGAACCGGGCACCAAGGCGAAGAAACGCGCCGAGGAGAAGGCTGCGAAGTCCGCCAAGGCAGCCGAAGCCGCTGCCGCCCCCGGGCCCGCCACCGAGACTTCCGCCGAGACTTCCGCCGAAACTGCCGCCGCAGAGACCGCGTCCGAGTGATGCCTGAGCGGCAATGCTGATCGGCTTCTTCCTGCGCCGGATCGTCACGCTCTCGCTCTGCGTGGGGGCATTCTGGCTTGGCATGAAGACCGACCGGCTGATCCGCCACGATCCGGCCGCCGCCCCCGCGGCGGCCAACTGCACGGAGCCCGCCGATGGCAACTGACCGCATCTGCGTGGGCGCCATCGCCGGCGCCTTCGGCGTCAAGGGTGAGGTGCGGCTGAAGAGCTTCTGCGCCCAGCCCGAGGCGATCGCCGCCTATGCGCCGCTCTTCACCGAAGACGGCAGCCGCAGCTTCACGCTGCGGATCACCCGCAGCATCCCGAACGGCTTTGCCGCGCGCCTCTCGGGGATCGCCACCAGGGAAGAGGCCGATGCCCTGCGCGGCACCGAGCTTTTCGCCGATCGCGACCGCCTGCCGGCGCTGCCCGACGACGAGTTCTACCACGCCGACCTGATCGGCCTTTGCGTGGTCGATACCGGCGGCAACCCGCTCGGCACCGTCCGCGCGGTCTTCGACCATGGCGCCGGCGACTTTCTGGAGGTTCACGCACCCGGGCGACGGGCACCGCTGCTTCTGCCCTTCACCCGCGCCGTGGTTCCGACCGTCGACCTCGCCGCCGGTCGGATCGTCGCCGACCCGCCCGAGGAAAGCGAGGTGCGCGGTGACCGATAGACCGAAGTCGCATGGCCGCCTTTCGATCTCCGCCTCGCTTCGCCCGCGCGATCTCGTGGCCGCACCCGGCCGCGTGAAGGGCGCCTGGGCCGCTCGGATCGTGACGCTCTTTCCCGAAGCCTTCCCCGGCACGCTCGGCCTGTCGCTCACCGGCAAGGCGCTCGACCAGGGGCTCTGGTCGCTCGAGACCATCGACCTGCGCCCCTTCGGTATCGGCAAGCACCGCAATGTCGACGATACGCCCGCAGGCGGCGGCGCCGGCATGGTGCTGCGCGCCGATGTCGTGGCTGCCGCGCTCGATCAGGCCGCCGCCGGCACGCCTGCGGACCGGGCAACATGGCCCGTCGTCTACCTCTCGCCCCGCGGGACGCAGTTCGATCAGCCGATGGCACGGCGCTGGGCGGCGGCCGAGGGTGTCACACTCCTCTGCGGCCGCTTCGAGGGCGTCGATCAGCGGGTGCTGGACCATTACGCGGTCGAGGAGGTAAGCCTCGGCGATTTCGTGATGACCGGCGGCGAGATCGCCGCCCAGGCGATGATCGACGCCACCGTCCGGCTTCTGCCCGGCGTCCTTGGCAATGCCAGCTCGACCGACGACGAAAGCCATTCCCAAGGACTTCTGGAGCATCCCCACTATACGCGGCCGGCAGAATGGGAAGGGCGTGGGATACCGGCCGTCCTCACCTCCGGCAACCACGCCGAGGTCGAGAAGTGGCGGCGGGCGGAAGCGGAGCGGCTGACGCGGGAAAGGCGGCCGGATCTGTGGGAAGGGCGAACCCGGTCGGAATGACCACGGCTTGACGTCCGCGGGTCGGACTTTCGCGCCATGCGGGCACCTGACGCGAACGACGGCTTTCGGATGCGGCCATGCCGAAAGACGCAGTGCCGTGCCCCCTGAAATCATCGCTGAAATGAGCCTTCGGTGGCTGAATGGCACGGCCGACAGGCAACCCGCTTCTTTCTGGTCAATCCGGTTTCATTGAGACCACGAGTGTGCTGGCGATCAGGCCTTCGGAGAGGCTTCGGATGTAGTTCTTTCTGCGCTCGACGAAATCGGCACCGAGAACCACATGATTGGCTTGATCCTCTGCGGCCGTGGGAACCTGGCCTGACGCGCCGATTTTCCGTGCCAGGTCAACATGGGAACCGGTCTCATCTTCGATCGCCAGAAGGGCAAAGCCCGCATCTTCGAACAATGCGGTCAGTTGCTCCACCGTCCCGACGTGGCTCTCTTCAGCCGTCCGTGCCCAGGGCAACGGGAAATGCGGCTCTCCGGTCAGCGCAGTGACTTCCGTCCAGACAAGGCGCGCGCCAGGTTTCAGGACGCGGAAGACTTCGCTGAGCACCGCGGCCGTGTCCGACAGGTTCATGCCCACGTAGAAGCAATAGGCGTGGTCGAACGTTTCGGCCGGGAAGGGAAGCTTGGCAGCATCCGCCTCCAGGAAATCGACGCGCCCGGCCAGTCCGCACAAGCGCCCCAGTTCGCCTGAAGCCGCGACGAATTCCGGCGTCACGTCGATGCCGGTGACACGGCAGCCGTACGTCGATGCGAAGTAACGCGCGGGGCCGCCCACTCCGGATCCGATGTCGAGAAGATGCGCCTCTGCGGAGGGATTCAGGCGGGCCGCATGTTCCCGCGTCGCCTGAATTGCCCTGCCGTGTAGCTGATCGTAGGGAAAAAGCGACGCGGCCGTCAAAGGACTGCCACTCTCGTCGGGCCATGGCACGGCCGCAAGGATGCGCCCGACGATTTCCGGCGAACCGTAGTGCTTCCGGACAGGGGAGTGCATCAGCGGCCGCCGGCGTGAGCGGCCACGGGCACTGTCCCGGACCTGACGAAAAGCCAGGCCATCAGCAATGTCCCAAGCACCACGAGCACCGCTCCTGGCGGCGCCAGCGTGCCGTTGCCGCCATTGTCGATATCGTATTTTCCAGCAACAAGGACGATCGCCCCGAGCTCATAGAGAGCGAATTGCAGGAAAGCCAATCGACTTGCCCGCATTCCCGGCCAGTTCTTGTGGATCAAGCCGAACAGAACCGGAACCACGAACCCGAGCAGGTTGGCATGTGCGTGTGAATTAGCGAACTGCAATTGCTCGGTGATGCCAAGATACACGCCAAACACCATGCCGAAGATCAACCAAACGAAACCGGCCAGTATGTAAAGCCGATCTATCTCCATGACCTGTCACTCCTTCAAGCCAACTGACCGCTGGTGGCGCTGCATTCGAGTGCGACATAAAGTATCACATTTCATGCTCCAGGTTTTCGAATCTTGCAATGGAAATCCGCTCGCGTCGGCTGGCGTGGTGCTTGCAGCCGTTGCCGCCATGCCGAGAATCGGTGGCGGCGGGCGCAAGGCGGACACGCGGCTGCCGCTGCGCCACACGCCACTTGACCCACCTTCACCCCAGAACTATACCCCGCCCGTCCGGGGCTCGTCCGAGTCGTCCGGGCTGTCGGCTGCTGGCCCATGTCCTTCGCTTTCTTCGGCAAGGGCGGCCGGCCGCGACAGGTGGCAAGGAACGATGACCTGACCTCCGGCGGGCGCGAATGGCGGACCCGATGAAGACGCGGAGCTCTGAGGCGCGAACACCATCGCGGAGGAACCGCGAGCATTTGGAAAGGATCACGCGATGAACCTGATCGCGCAACTGGAGGCCGAGCAGATCGCCGCGCTCGGCAAGTCCATCCCGGACTTCAAGGCGGGCGACACGCTCCGTGTCGGCTTCAAGGTCACGGAAGGCACGCGCACCCGCGTGCAGAACTACGAAGGTGTCTGCATCAGCCGCAAGGGCGGCGGCATCGGCGCCTCGTTCACCGTGCGCAAGATTTCGTTCGGCGAGGGCGTCGAGCGCGTCTTCCCGCTCTATTCGACCAACATCGAACAGATCGAGGTCGTGCGCCGCGGCCGCGTTCGTCGCGCCAAGCTCTACTATCTGCGCGATCGCCGCGGCAAATCGGCCCGGATCGCCGAAGTCACCAACTACAAAGAAAAAGCCGAGTAAGGAGCCGGGCCATGAAAAGCGACATCCATCCCGACTACCACATGATCGAGATCAAGATGACCGACGGGTCGACCTATCGCACCCGCTCCACTTGGGGCAAGCAAGGCGATACGCTCTCGCTCGACATCGATCCGCTCGCCCACCCGGCCTGGACAGGCGGCTCGGCCAAACTGATGGACACCGGCGGCCGCGTCTCGCGGTTCAAGAACAAGTACTCCGGTCTCGGATTCTGATCTCGCTGCGCTTCCCAAGCCAAAGCGCACAACATATAGTATCGGCGCGCCAGCAACGGCGCGCCTTTTGATTCCGGATGCGGAGAAAGAATAGTGGCGCATATCATTGTCATGGGGAACGAGAAGGGCGGATCGGGCAAGTCCACGACCTCCATGCATGTTGCGACCGCACTGGCCCGGCTTGGCCACAAGGTCGGTGCGCTCGATCTCGATCTGCGCCAGAAGAGCTTCGGCCGCTACGTCGAGAACCGCCTCTCGTTCGCCCGCCGGCAGGGGATCGATCTCGCCTCGCCCGTCTACCGCGACCTGCCCGAGGTCGATCAGAGCAAGCTCGCGCAAGGCGAGAACGTCTATGACCGGCGCCTCTCTGCCGCCATCGCCGGGCTCGAGCGCGAGGTCGAGTTCATCGTCATCGACTGCCCCGGCTCGCACACCCGCCTGAGCCAGGTGGCGCATTCGCTGGCCGACACGCTGGTGACGCCGCTGAACGACAGTTTCATCGATTTTGACCTTCTCGCGCGCGTCGACCCCGAGACGAGCCGCGTCATCGGCCCGTCGATCTATTCGGAGATGGTCTGGCACGCGCGCCAGTTGCGGGCCCGCGCCGGACTGAAGCCGATCGACTGGATCGTTCTGCGCAACCGGCTCGGCGCACAACAGATGCACAACAAGCGCAAGGTCGGCGCGGCGCTCGAACAGCTCGCCAAGCGGATTGGCTTCCGCGTCGCCCCGGGCTTTTCCGAGCGGGTGATCTTCCGCGAGCTCTTCCCGCGCGGCCTGACGCTTCTCGACCTGCGCGACATCGGCGTCGACAAGCTCAACATCTCGAACGTGGCCGCGCGTCAGGAAGTGCGCGACCTGATGAACGAACTGCGGTTGCCAGGCGTCTCGGTCAGTTTCTGACCCGTCTCCCGACCGGCCCGCCGTCGCTCACGCGTGGTGCGCCCGAACGAACAGCGTGGGCAGCGGCGTGCGGCTGCGCTGCGTGATCTGGGTGCCAAGGTTTTCCAGCCGGCGTTCGAAAGCGTCATCCCGCTCCGCCTTGTTGCGGAGGATGCGGACAAGAATTGCTTCTGCAATCTTCATCTCAGTGTTCCGTCAGAATATCCGCCCCGCAAGCCAAGGATGCCGGTCGGCTGTGGCCAAATCGTGGCCTAGCTGTGAAGTTTCGCGGGAGTTTCCTGTCAGGTTGCGCCGCGGGCCCACGTCCCCTCGGTGCCTTGCCGGTCCTCGGCCGGATCCTGCCGGCCGACCTGCGCCGATGCGCAAGGGGAAGAGCCCCGCCATCACCGCCGGCGTGCCGATCGCGTCGTCGCGCGAACAGAGCCGGACCGAGCGCAGCTTGGCGTCCCATCCTTGGAGCGCATGCGCGCCCCGTGGATGTCCCGCGCGATGAAGACCATGCGGATGGGATGCCCTCTCGAAGGTCGTGCCCCTCGGCCGGCGGCATGACTTTCATGGGCAGCCCCGTCGCGGCGCAGGCGCGTTCAGGTGCCGCAAAAGGTGACATGCGGCGCGGCCCCTTCGGGCGCACCAAGCGCATAACTCTCCACCCCCTCCTGTGGTGCATAGGGATGCGAGACGAGATCGAGGAGCCGGTCAAAGAGCCCCATGTCGCCGGCCACCGCCGCCGCCAAAGCCTCTTCGACCTTGTGATTGCGCGGGATATAGAGCGGGTTCACGCGATCCATCGCCTGCGCGCGCGCCGCGGCATCGCCACCGTCACGTTCCTCTTCCCGCGCAATCCGCGCCCGATAGCCTTCGGCCCAGGCGTCGAATGCGGCCGGGTCGCGGAAGAGCCCGCGCGCCGGCGCAGCTTTGCCGCGGACGAGATCGCCGAGCGCGCGGAAGAGCCGCGTGAAGTCGACCTCCTGTTCCGCCGCGATGGACAGGAGTGCCTCGGCCAGATCCTCATCTTCCGGCATCGCGGCACCAAGCCCGAGCTTGGTGCGCAGTCCGCCCAGCCAGGCGATCTGGTAGGTGTCGCCGAAGACCTTCAGTTCCTCGGTGAGCTGCGCAATTCCCGCCGCACTGTCTGCGGGCGCCACCAGATCGATCAGCGTCTCGGCAAACCGCGCCAGGTTCCACTGCAGGATCGCCGGCTGGTTGCCATAGCCGTAGCGCCCGAAGCGGTCGATCGAGCTGAAGACCGCCTTTGGATCGTAGCGGTCGATGAAGGCACAGGGACCGTAGTCGATCGTCTCGCCCGAGATCGTCGTGTTGTCGGTGTTCATCACCCCGTGAACGAATCCCACGAGCATCCATTGCGCGACAAGCGCGGCCTGCGCGTCGCGCACCTGCCGGAAGAGCTCCAGATAGCGCTCCGCGCGCCCGGCAAGCTCGGGATAGTGGCGCGTGATCGCATAGTCGGCAAGCTGACGAACCCGGTCGGTCTCGCCGCGCGCGGCGAAGTACTGGAATGTCCCGACCCTGAGATGCGACGCGGCGACGCGCGCCAGGACCGCGCCCGGTTCATAGCCGTTCCTGTCGACCTCCTCGCCCGTGGTGACCACGGCTAGCGCGCGCGTCGTGGCAATCCCCATCGCATGCATCGCCTCGCCGAAGAGGTATTCGCGCAGCACCGGCCCGAGAACCGCCTTGCCGTCGCCACCGCGCGAAAAGGGCGTGCGCCCCGACCCCTTGAGGTGCAGGTCGCTTCGCCGCCCGCGCGGATCGACGATTTCGCCGACGAGCAGCGCCCGCCCGTCGCCGAGCTGTGGCGAAAAGCCTCCGAACTGATGCCCCGCATAGACCATCGCCAAGGGCAGCGCGCCCTCCGGCGCCTGCGCACCGGAGAGGACCGCCGCGCCCTCCGCCCCCGCAAGGGCCGACGGTTCGAACCCGAGCGCGGCGGCGAGATCGCGATTGAGGCGCAGCACTTCGGGTCGGGGTACGCGCGCACCCTGCCAGCGGACGTAGAACCCCTCCATCTCGCGCGCGAAGCTGTTGTCAAAGGGAAAGCTCGCAAGCTCGGTCATCGAAGGTCTCCGCGGATCGACACCACCCGTGCGGCCCCTATTCGGCTGCCCGGCGCTGCGGCAACACCCAGTTCGGGCGCGGGAAGTGGCAGGTGTATCCGTTCGGAATGCGCTTCAGATAGTCCTGATGCTCCGGCTCTGCCTCCCAGAAGTCGCCGACCGGCGCGATCTCGGTCACCACCTTGCCGGGCCAGAGCCCCGAGGCATCGACATCGGCGATGGTCTCGATCGCGACCTGCCGCTGGGCCTCGTCGGCATAGTAGATCGCCGAGCGATAGGAGGCGCCGCGATCGTTCCCCTGCCGGTTCGGCGTGGTCGGGTCGTGGATCTGGAAGAAGAACTCCAGAAGCCGCCGATAGCTCGTCTTCGCCGGGTCGAACAGGATCTCGATTCCCTCGGCATGGGTTCCATGGTCGCGGTAGGTCGCATTCCTCACATCGCCGCCGGTATAGCCGACACGGGTCTTCTCGACCCCGGGCAGCTTGCGGATCAGATCCTGCATGCCCCAGAAACAGCCTCCCGCCAGAACGGCACGCTCGCTCATCTCAGCTCTCCTCCACCTGATCAAGAAAGGCCCCGTAACCCTCGGCTTCCATCTCGTCTTTCGGCACGAAGCGCAGGCTTGCCGAGTTGATGCAATAGCGCAGCCCGCCCATGTCGCGCGGGCCATCGGGAAACACGTGGCCAAGATGGCTGTCGCCATGGGCCGAGCGAACTTCGGTGCGGATCATGCCATGCGTGGTGTCGCGCAATTCGTTCACGTTCTCCGCAACGATGGGTTTCGAGAAGGAAGGCCAGCCGCAGCCCGAGCTGAACTTGGCCGAGGAAGCGAACAGGGGCTCGCCCGATACGATATCGACATAGATGCCGGGCGCAAAGTGATCGTCGTATTCACCCGAGAAGGGCCGCTCGGTTCCGCTCCTCTGGGTGACGCGGAACTGTTCCGGCGTCAGGCGGGAAACGGCTTCCGGCGTTTTTTGGTAGGTCATTTCTTTCTCCCGTTCGAGTCGCTGCCTCAATGTGGGGATGCGGCCGCGAAAACGCCAACTCTCGCGCCGGGAGGTTTCTGCCGCTCCCGATCGCGTGAGAAGGTGTAACCGGGCGATCCCGGCGGCGAGGTCGGGGAGCCCTTGCCCTGGCGCCGCATCCTGCCCCTGCCGGCGCGGCCTAGGGCGTAACGCGGTAAAGGCTGAAGCGCCCCGAAACGGCCGTCGGAACAAGCCGGTCGGGGGCGGCAAGCGGTTCCTGCCCGGGCCCGATCATGACCACATAGTCGTATTTGCGGTCCCAGTCCTGAACATAGGTCTCGTCAAAGCGCGACGGCGTCTGCCCCGGGGCGATGAGACTCTTCTGGTAGTAGAGTCCGGTCTGCGGCGCCGACATCTCGGCCCATTCTGAGCGAACGCGGAAATTGTGCACGCCGAGAAAGAGCGAAGGCACATAGACCTTTGCCATCGGCACCAGATAGGCGTCGAGATGCCAGAACATCGGGTCGCCCGAGGTTTCCACCGCATCGGAAACCGCGAGCACCTTCGCTCCGGGCGGCAACGCCCCGGCGATCCGGCCCAGATCGCGCAGGTCGGCGTCGTAGTGCCGCGCGAGATCGTCATAGGCCATGCTGCGCATCACGACGACGGCGGCGATCAGGGTGGCGATGACGGCCCCGGCCCCCGGCCCGACACCATGCCAGCGGGACCCTGCGAAGAGCAGCATCGCAAAGAAGATCGGGAACCGCATGTCGCTGTAGTAGACCCCGCCGAGGAGATAGGGGACGGCGAGCGAGGCGACGAAGAGCGCGAGCGCCGGCCCCGCGATGCGTCGATCGATCCTGATCCCGAACCGCGCCGCCGGCCGCAGCCCGTTCAGCGTTGCGATGAGAAAGGCCGCGAAGGCGACGATCACCATCACCGTCGATTGCCAGAGGCGCGGCCAGTGGATCTCGAAGGGCGATGCCAGCATCCGCACCGGCAGGAGAAATCGCATCATGACCTCGCCCCAGGAGGTCTTGCCGCCATTGGGGTTCGCGGGCGCGGTGAGAATATCGACCAGTTCGACCCCGCACATGAGAACGAACGGCAATGCGAGGATGAGACAACGCCGCATCTGGGCGCCGCGTTCGCCGCGAGGGGCCTCGATCACGCGCTGGATCTCGTAGCCCCCGGCCATGAGCGCGAGGCCGAGAAACGCATAGAGATGCATCAGCATCACGACCGCCGCGACCGGGACGAAGGCAAGAGCCCTTTGCCAGGCCGGGCGCGCCTCGATCGCGATCCAGAGTGCAAAGCCGAAGACCGCGACCGGCACCGTGACGAGAAAGTTCTGGAAGCCCCAGAAGAAGACGCCGTTGAAGACGAGCAGCGCCGAGGCCGCGGGCCAGGCGACCCAGCGCCCCCACAGCACCCGTGCGAGCACCATCACCGAGCTCACGAAGAGAACCGCGTAGGCGGCCGTCACCGCCCGCGTGAAGGCGAAGATGTCGCCGATGGGGATCAGGGCTCGCAGCATGTCGACCGCGGCATTCGGCACGAAGGAGAAGCGGTATTCGTAAAACCGGTCGAGCGCGCCCTGCGAGTCGCTCATCACGAACTGGCGCGCCATGTGTGCCGGCAGATCGACCATCGGGACGAAAGCGTGCCCGAGGATCGGCAGCGCGACGCAGAGGCAGGCGGCGATCCAGGCCGCAAGCGGGGCCCAGCGCAGAAGGACGGTGCCTCCGGACGTAGCCCGCGCCGCCGACGCGTCATGGCGAAGGCCGACCGACGCGTCGGGCATGGTCGCGACCCGGGACGACATCTCAGAAGACCGTCGCGTCGCGCCTGGCCGCGGCCCTGTCGACCGTCTCGTGCCGCATCGGCTGAACGCTTTCGGCATGCGGTTCGGCAATCTCGTCGACGATGAAGCGCGGCCGGCGCTTGGTCTCGGTGTAGATCTTGCCGATATACTCCCCGATCACGCCCAGCGCGAACATCTGCATGCCGCCGAGAAGTGTCATCGACACGATCATCGACATCCAGCCGCGCACCGTTCCACCGACAATCCAGGCGCCGAGCGCATAGGCGAGATAGGCCATCGACAGCGCCGCCATGCCGAGCCCGGCCCAGGTGATCATCCTCAGCGGGCGGACCGAGAACGAGGTGATCCCCTCGATCGCGAGGCCGAGCATCTTGGCGAGCGGATATTTCGTCTCGCCGGCGATGCGCGGCGGCCGCTCGTATGTCACGATCGCGCTTTCCAGACCGATCAGTGGCACCACGCCGCGCAGGAAGAGGTTCTCTTCGCCAAACCGTGCCAGCACATTCAGCGCCTTGCGGCTCATCAGCCGGTAGTCGGCGTGGTCGGGGACGAGATTGACGCCGAAGCGCCGCATCACGCTGTAGAAGCCGCGCGCCGTCATCCGCTTGAAGGCGCTGTCGTGATCGCGCGCCGAACGCTGCCCGTAGACGATTTCGGCGCCGCCCCGCCATGCGTCGAGCATCTGCAACGCGGCGCGCGGATCGTCCTGCAGGTCGGCATCCATGGAGATCACGACCTCGCCCTTGGCGGTCATGAGCCCGGCGAGAAGCGCCCGCTGGTGGCCATGGTTGCGCGAGAGCTTCAGGCCGCGGAGCCTCAGCGTCGCATCGTCGGTCTCAGCTGCCGCCCGGATCAGATCCCAGGTCGCGTCGCGCGACCCGTCGTCGACGAGCAGCACCTCGACCGGCGCGATCGCCCGCCCGCTCTCGACCATATCGGCACAGAGCGGCCTGAGTGCCGCCAGAAGATGAGGCAGCGCCGCCTCTTCGTTGAAGCAGGGAATCACGATGCTGACCCGGGGCAGCCCGCGCCCGGGCACGATCTGGCTGTCAGGCTTTAAATACATGGTACTTCAACCCCGCGAAACAGAAGACTGAATAGGTGACCGAGCCCAGCGCCTGGGCGACAAGCGCGGTCGCGCCCGCGTCCAGGGCGACCCGGATCACGAGAAGATCGAGACCGAGGCAGGTGAGGGTGACGACGGCAAAGCCCGTTGCGCCGCGCCAAGGATCGGACCTGCCGGCACCGAAGGTGAGGCGCCGGTTGGCAAGGAACGACAACACCATGCCGAGAAGATAGCCCACCACGTTGGCGGCCATGAGACCGAGGGCCGGCGCGGTCATGGCGATGATGGCAAGGGTGATGAGCGTCGTGACGCCGCCGACCATGCCGAACCGCAACCCCTGCCCGATCAGGCCGGAGGACCGCAGTCCGGAAATGGCAGCACTGGCGAGCACGACGATCGGTTCCCTGAAGCACGCTTCCTTGCCGCGACCCTAGGCAAGGAATGTGGCCCGATTTCGGCGACCAGATGGTGATTTTCGTGCCCGCAGGCTGGCACGGGCGCCGCGCGGGCGGGTGCGCACGGGGCCAGGCGCGCGAACCTGCGCGGCAAGCACCTGAAAGATATCCGTTTTCAGGGCTCCCCCTGCCCGCCGGTCAGAACCGAGCGCCCGACCCCTGGCAAAGAGGCGCCCCCGCCGCGGTCGCGAGATTCCGGCTGCTGCCGAGCCCCTGGCCGGTCTGCGCCGGACCGGCGCGTCACCCGTGCATCAACTTCCCGTGGTATACTTTCCCACGGGCGGTGGATTTGCTAGACCGTGCCGATACCGCAAGGCCGGACCGGCGACGTGACCGACACCGAAACCGAAGAGTTCCGCCGCGTTCTGCTGCGGCTGACGACCCCGCTGGCGCGGGTCATGGTCGCGCGCGGTCTTTCCTTCGGGGCGGCCAGCGAGACACTCAAGGAAGCGATGCTCGCAGCCGTTCTCGCCGAGGCGCCGGACACCACCGACAGCCGCGTCAGCCTCCTGACGGGGCTTCACCGCAAGGACGTGAAACGCCTGCGCGAAGCACCGACCGCACCGCCCCGGCGCGGCTCGCTCGGCGCGCTCGCCCGCGTCATCTCGCATTGGCGTCACCGCCGCGGGTTTCGCGATGCCGAGGGCGCGCCGGCCGCGCTGCCGCGCAGCGCACCCGCCCGCGCCCCGAGCTTCGACCGGCTGATCCGCGAAACCCGGGTCGATCTGTCGGCCGGCACGGTCTGGAAGGAACTGGTGCAGAGCGGCATGGCCGAAGAGACAGGCGACGGCCGCCTGCGCCTCCTCGTCAGCTCTGCCGTCGACCCCACCACGGGCCCCGGCGCCGTCGAGGCGTTCGAGAAGAACCTCGCCGCCCATCTCGATACCGCGGCCGCCAACCTGACCCGCCAGCCCGGCGCCCCGGCGCGGTTCGAACGCGCGCTGCACTATTCCCATCTCGGCGCCGGCTCGCTGGCCCGGCTCGATGCCGAGGCACGCGCCGGGGCCGAGGCGCTGCTGCTCGCGCTCGATGCCCTGGCCAATGAACTTCAGGAGGCCGATGCCGGCAGGAGGGACGCCAAGGGCCGCTTCTCGCTTGGCGTCTATCTGAACGACACGCACCCTGCCGGCGCTCCGCCGCGGAAGGAGAAACGATGAAACCACTGACACTCGTTGCGCTGGCGTTTCTCGCTGCGGGCCAGATCTTTCCCGGCCAGGCTGTCGCCGATTCCTCCAAGGCGCAGACCAAGGAAGGCGGCATCATCGGCACCGGCATCGTCGGCATCGTCACCGATCTCGGCAGCATCTGGGTGAACGGCCAGCATATCCGCTACGATCCCGGCACCGAGGTCGAAGGGCCTTTCGGCACCCGTCCCGCCTCGGCGCTGCGCCCGGGCGACTGCGTGGCCGTGCTGGCCGAACCCGAAGGCGACGGCTGGCGCGCGCTCTCGATCCGCGAGATGCGGGCACTGGTCGGCCCGGTCGAGACGGTCGGCGCCGGTCATCTCACGGTCATGGGCATCGCCGTCGACACCAAGGGCGCGAAGATGACCGCGACGCCGAAGACCGGCGATTGGGTGGCCGTGAGCGGGCTCTGGAAGGAAGACGGCGTGATGGCCTCCAAGGTCGATCCCGCGCCGGGCGACATGGCCATGGTCTCGGGAAGTTTCAGCGATGCCGGCGGCATCCCGCGGGTCGGCGCCGTAACGCTCGACGGGATCCGGCCACACCACGCCCGGCCCGGCGATGTCATGACCGCGATGGGCCATCCCGGCACCGGCACCATCGACGCGGAAACGGTCGAACTCGGGATCTTCGCGCAGGAGCCCGGAACAGTGATCGCGCAGGGTTATCTCTCGCGCCCGGTCGAGGGCGGCTTCTACACGCTTCTCGGCAGCGGCCTGGTCGCCTTCGCACAGGACCCGGAGATGACGGTCCCCGACGCGCCGCTGCTCTATTGCGGCAAGGGCGACCGGCTCGGCACCCCGGTGATCGACGGCGACGCCTCGGTCTGCATGGAGTAGGCCGGGGCCAGCCGACGCTCAACCCGCCCCGGAAAGATCGGCCAGGATCGGGCAATCGGGGCGGGCGTCACCGGCGCAGCAGCGCACCAGATCCCGAAGCGTGTTGCGCATCTCGCTGAGCTCGGCGATGCGCTTGTCGATCCTTGCCAGATGCGCCCCGGCGATGCGTTTCACGTCCGAGCTTGCACGGTCGCGATCCTCGTAAAGCCGCATCAGCCCGCGGCAATCCTCGATCGAGAAGCCAAGCGCGCGCGCCCGGCCGAGGAAGGCGAGCCGGTGCAGTTCCTCCTCGCCGAAATTGCGATAGTCGTTCGCGTCGCGCGGCGGCCTGACAAGACCGATATCCTCGTAGTAGCGGATCGTCTTGGCCGGAAGGCCCGATCGCCGCGCCACCTCGCCGATGTTCATGTCAGGGTGCCTCCCTTTCCTGCGATCCACCTGAGCCGGAGCGCGTTCGTCAGCACGAAGACCGAGGACAGCGCCATCGCGCCGGCCGCGAGCTGCGGCGAGAGACGCAGCCCGAACGCCGGATAGAGGAGTCCGGCGGCAACCGGGATGAGAAGCACGTTGTAGCCGAAGGCCCAGAAGAGGTTCTGGCGGATGTTGGCAAGTGTGCGGCGAGAAACCTCGATCGAACGCGCGACACCGCCGAGATCGCCCGACATCAACACCACGTCCGCCGCCTCGACGGAGACATCGGTGCCGGTGCCGACGGCGATCCCGACATCGGCCGCCGCCAGCGCCGGCGCATCGTTGATCCCATCGCCGACGAAGGCGACCGGCGCCCCCGGGCGTCCGAGGCGCCGAACCGCCGCCACCTTGCCGTCGGGCAGGACACCGGCCACGACGTCGTCGATGCCGAGCTCGGCGGCCACCGTCTCGGCCGTCTCGGCCCGGTCGCCGGTGATCATCGCCACCCTCAGGCCGCCCGCTTTCAGCGCCGCGATGGCCCTGGCACTAGATGGCTTCACCCGGTCGGCGACCGCGATGAGCGCCACGATCCGCCCCTCGGCTGCCGCGTAAAGAACCGTATGGCCGCGCCGCGCAAGGCCCATCTCGGCCTCGGCCCAGGGTGCGATGTCGATGCCCTCGCGCGCCATCAGCCGGCCGGCGCCGACCGCCACGGCCCGGCCGTCCACCCGCGCCGTCGCGCCGAATCCGGGCAGGGCGCGAAACGCCTCGGCGGCACCCGCCGCGATCCCCTCGGCCTCGGCCGCACGGACCAGGGCGGCCGCCACCGGATGTTCCGACCGCGCCTCGACCGCCGCGACCAGTGCCAGCACCTCCGCCCGTGTCACGCCTTCGGCGGTCACGAGTTCCGCCAGCTCCGGCCGCCCTTCGGTCAGGGTCCCGGTCTTGTCGAATCCCACGGTCGCCACCCCGGCAAGCCGCTGCAACGCATCGCCCTTGCGAAAGAGGATGCCAAGCTCCGCCGCCCGGCCGGTGCCGACCATGATCGAGGTCGGCGTTGCCAACCCCATCGCGCAGGGGCAGGCGATGATGAGCACCGAGACGCCGGAGACGAGCGCCATCGGCAGGCTGCCGGCGGGCCCGAAGGCGAGCCAGGCAAGAACCGTAAGCCCCGCCGCCGCCATCACCGCAGGCACGAACCAGAGCGTGATGCGATCGACCAGCGCCTGGATCGGCAGCCGCGCCGACTGTGCCTCTTCGACCATGCGCACGATCCGGGCCAGCGCGGTATCCTGCCCGACCCGCTCGGCGCGAAACTGCAGCGCCCCGACGCCGTTGACCGTGCCTCCGGTGACCGGCGCCCCCGCCGACTTGGCGACCGGAAGCGGCTCGCCCGTCAGCATGCTTTCGTCGACATGGCTCTGGCCCTCGGTCACGGTCCCGTCGACCGCGATCCTCTCGCCCGGCCGCACGATGACGATGTCGCCGGCACGAATCCCGGCCGTGGGCAGCTCCGCCTCGACCCCGTCCCGCAGCACCCGTGCGGTAGCCGGTCGCAACCCTGCCAGGCGCTCGATCGCGGCCCCGGTCCGGCCCTTGGCGCGCGCCTCGAACCAGCGCCCGACGAGGATCAGCACCACGATCATCACCGCCGCCTCGAAATAGACCGCGCGGGTCCCTTCGGGCAGCAGGCCGGGCAGGAAGGTGGCGACGGTCGAATAGCCGTAGGCGGCACCCGTCCCGAGGGCCACGAGGCTGTTCATGTCGGGCTGAGCGCGCAGGAGCGCCGGCACACCCTTGCGAAAGAAGATCCGTCCCGGTCCGGCCAGCACCAGCGTGGCGAGCGCGAACTGGATCACCCAGCCTGGCCACTCCCCGAGCGTCCGGACGATCCAGTGGTGGAACCCCGGAACCATATGCCCGCCCATTTCCAGGACGAAGACCGGCAGCGCCAGCGCCGCGGCGAAGAATGCCCGCCGCTTCAGGGCCCCGGCCTCGGCGAACTTGCGCGCCATCTGGCTGTCGCCGGCGCCCCCTCCCGGTTCCGCGGCGCCGGCGGAGACATGGGCGGGATAGCCCGCGGCCGCGGCCGCCCGCGCCAGATCGTCGGGCCCGACCACGCCTTCGAGATAGCGCACCCGCGCGCTCTCGCTCGCGAGGTTCACCTCGGCCGAGACGACCCCCGGCACCGACGCGAGCGCCCGCTCGACACGGGCCACGCAGGAGGCGCAGGACATGTCCTCGACCCGGAGCACCACCTGCCCGCGCCGCGCCGGATAGCCGGCACGGTCGAGCACCTGCACCGCGGCGTCAAGCGCCTCGGGTTCCGCGGCGTCGAATTCGGCCCGCTCGGTGACCAGGTTGACGGCGACGTTCCGCAGCGCGGGCAGCGCCGTCAACGCCCGTTCGACCCGCCCCACGCACGAGGCGCAGGACATGCCGTCGACGGAAAGACTGAGGTGACGTGGCGCGGTCATGGCGGCTCCTTCGCTGTCTCCCCTCCCAGATAAGGGTTCCAGTAGATGGAAGGTCAAGCCCCGGTCTTGCACCGGCTCAAAGCACCAGTGTGGCAGGCAGTCGCGCCGAAAGGATGCGGCGCGCGTTGGGCAGGTCGTTCGCCTCGGCCCGCTGCCGTGCCGCTCGGGCGTCAAGCCCGTGATCGCGCCAGCGCTGCACCAGCCGCGCCGCAAGCTCGCCCTCGTCTTCTTCGAGGAACACCGCCAGATCCCAGAGCGCGGCCAGGCGGCGCCAGGGTTCCGCGTCGAAGAGCAGGTAGTTGCCCTCGACGATCACGGTCCGGCAGTCTGCCGGAACGATCGCGGCCCCCGCCACCGCGATGTCGCGTTGCCTGTCAAAGAGCGGGATTGCCACCTCCGCGCCCTGGCGCAACCGGGTCACGAGCGCGATGAACCCCTCTGCATCGAAGGTTTCCGGAGCGCCCTTGCGGGACAGAAGACCGCGCCCCCTGAGAACCGCGTTGTCGAGGTGAAACCCGTCCATCGGCACCACGACAGCCGATTCGCCGCGCGCGGCAAGCGCGGCTGAAAGGGCCGCGGCAAGCGTCGACTTGCCGCCCGCCGGCGGCCCCGCCAGGGCGACGAGACGGCGCCGCGCCCCTTCCGGCGGCAAGACCGCAAGCAGGGCGGCGACCCGCTGCCCTGTGCCCGCTGCCCGCTCAGGCAACAAGTGCCTCCGCCCGCTTCAGATCGACCGAGACGAGCTGGCTCACGCCCTGCTCCTGCATGGTGACGCCAAAGAGCCGGTCCATCCGCGCCATCGTCACCGCATGGTGGGTGATGATCAGGAACCGCGTGTCGGTGCGCCGCGTCATCTCGTCGAGAAGATCGCAGAAGCGGGTGACGTTGGCATCGTCGAGCGGCGCGTCGACCTCGTCGAGCACGCAGATCGGCGCCGGGTTGGCAAGGAAGACCGCGAAGATGAGCGCCAGCGCCGTCAGCGTCTGCTCGCCGCCCGAAAGGAGCGACAGCGTCGCCAGCTTCTTTCCCGGCGGCTGGCACATGATCTCGAGCCCGGCCTCGAGAGGATCGTCACTTTCCACCAGCACGAGATTGGCCTCGCCGCCGCCGAAGAGATGGGTGAAAAGCAAGCGGAAGTTGGTGTTGACCTGTTCGAAGGCGGTCAGCAGCCGCTCGCGCCCCTCGCGGTTCAGCCCGGCGATGCCGGAGCGGAGCTTCTTGATCGCCTCTTCCAGATCGGCCTTTTCACTGACGAGCGTGTCGTGTTCGTCCTGCACCTCGCGCGCGTCCTCCTCGGCGCGCAGGTTCACCGCGCCGAGCGCGTCGCGCTGACGCCGGAGCCGCTGCACATCGGCGTCGAGCACCTCGGCCGCCGGCATCGTCTCGGGATCGGCGCCGAGCCGCTGCAGCAGCTCGACGGGCCGCATCTCGGTCTCCTCGATCATCCGCTCAAGGGCCAGGGCAAGGCTCTCGCGCGCCGCCTCGGCCCGCGCCTCGGCCCGCGCCCGCGCCTCGCGCGCCTCCGAGGCGGCACGTTCGCTCTCGCGTTCATGAAGGGCGGCCTCGCGCAGCATCGTCTCGGCCTCGGCCAGCCGGTCGGCGGCGCCGCGCCGGCGCGTCTCGGCCGCCTCGATCGCCTCGGCGAGCTCGGCCTTCTTCGCGGCAATCTCGGCCGGAACCGCGTCCGCCTCGGCCAGTTCGGCCTCGCTTGCGGCCTTGCGCTCGACGAGCTCCGCCATGCGCCGCTCCGCCGTCTCAAGCCGTTGCCGCCAGCCGGCGATGTCGCTGACCACCTGCTGCGCGCGCTTGGCTCTTGCCTCGCCCTCGCGGCGGGTCTCGTCATGGGCGGAGCGCTTGGTCATCATCGTCAGCCGGGCCGCCTCGACGGTCAGCTTCACGTCCTCGACCTCGGCGCGCGCCGCCTCGATATCGGGCAGCACCGCAAGCGCCGTCTCCGCTTCCTTCAGCCGGGCTCGCGCGCCGCGCGCCTCTTCCTCGTGGCGCGCGACCGCAAGGCGCGCGCTTTCCAGCTTGCCGCCCGCGATCGAACGGTCGGCCTCTGCCCTGGAGAGCGCCCGGCTCGCCTCGGCCATGCGCTGGTCGGCGGCGCGCCGGGCCTCGCGCGCGGCGCGGTCGGCTGCGGTCGTCTCGCTCAGCCGGCGCGTCAGATGCTCATGCGCCTGCCGCGCGCCATCCGCCCGGGCGACCACATCCTCGAGATCGCGCTTCAGCTCGACCAGCCGGTTCAACTGCTGGAGCCGAAGCGCCGCGGCGGTCGGCGCGTCCTCGGCCGCCGCGCGGAACCCGTCCCAGCGCCAGAGATCGCCCTCGATCGAGACCAGCCGCTGGCCGGGCCGGAGCGCCGGCTGCAGCCGCGCGCCATCCTTGCGCTCGACGAGACCGATCTGCGCGACGCGGCGCGCCAGCACCTCGGGCACCTTCACCTTCGAGGACAGCGGCGCCACCCCTGCTGGCAGAGCCTGCCCCTCGCGGTAGGCGGGCAAGACAGCCCAGCCCGAAACCCCGGCCTCGGCGATCTCGGGCGCCCGCAGGTCGTCGGCAAGTGCCGCGCCCAGCGCCTTTTCGAACCCCTTGGCGACCTCGACCCGGTCGAGCACCAGCTTGCCCGAGGCCGCCTCGCGATCGACGAGCCGCAGAAGGGCCGCAGCCTCGGCCCGGAGCGCCCCTGCCTCGCCTTCGGATTCCGACAGCGCGGCGCGGGCCTCGGCCTCGCGGGCCTGGGCCTCGGTGCGGGCCTCGTCGGCCTTCACCAGCGCCGACTCGGTCGCCTCCGATGCGCGCCCGGCTTCCGCCTGGGCCGCTTCGGCGGCGGCGTGGTCTTCAGCCGCCCGCGCCAGCGCCGCCTCGGCCTCGACCGCCGCGCTGGCGGCCCGCCCGGCCTCGGCCTCGGACCGCGCCAGCGTCGAGCGACTGTCGGACAGAAGGCGCTGTGCAGACTGGTGGCGCGCAGAGAGCCGCGCAACGTCCTCGGTCAGTTCCGAAAGCGCGGCCTCGCGCTCGGCCATGACCTCGACCGCGGTCTGCGCCTCGACCTGTGCCGCGGCAAGGCGCGCCTCGTGCCCGTCGCTGGCCTCCGACAGCTGCACCGCCTCGGCTTCCAGCCTGGCGATCGTCTCGCCGGCGTCGCGGTTGAGCCCCGTCTCGCGCTCCATGTCGAGGCCGAGCTGGGCGATCCGGCCCCGCAATGTCTCGATCGCCTGCAGCGCCCGCGCCTCCTGATCCTTCAGCGTGTCGCGGCTGACCTGCAGGCGCTGCAACACCGCCGCCGCGATGGCCTCTTCCTCGCGCAGCGGCGGCAGCGCCTCTTCGCGATCGGCGCGGGCCGTCACCGCCTTGCGCGCCGCCGCCTCGGCCGCCGCGGCAAGCCGGGTCCGCTCGCTCAGCTCGGCCTCGGCGCCGGCCCGGGCCTGATCGGCTTCGCGCCAGCGCCGATAGAGCAGCATGCCCTCGGCGCGGCGCAACTCTTCGCCGATCTCGCGATAGCGCGCCGCCTGCCGCGCCTGACGCGCCAGCGCCTGCAACTGCGCCGCCAGCTGTTCGACAACATCCTCGACCCGGGCGAGGTTCTGTTCGGTTCCCTGCAGCTTCAGCTCGGCCTCGTGGCGGCGCTGGTAGAGACCCGAGATCCCGGCCGCCTCCTCGAGGATCCGCCGCCGGTTCTTGGG
Source organism: Albidovulum sp. (assembly GCA_020637635.1). Lineage (GTDB taxonomy): Bacteria > Pseudomonadota > Alphaproteobacteria > Rhodobacterales > Rhodobacteraceae > Albidovulum. The sequence goes on along the minus strand of JACKKB010000011.1, from coordinate 103,212 downwards.
CCGCGCGTTGATCAGCTCGGAGATCTGCCCCTGCCGCACCAGTGCCGGCGAATGCGACCCGGTCGAGGCGTCGGCGAAGAGCATCTGCACGTCGCGCGCGCGCACCTCCTTGGTATTCACCCGGTAGGCGGAGCCGGCATCGCGCGTGATCCGCCGAACGATGTCGAGCGTGTCGAGCTCGTTGAAGCCCGAGGGTGCGAGGCGTTCGGAATTGTCGATGCTGAGCGCGACCTCGGCAAAGTTCCGCGCCGGGCGCGAGGCGGCGCCGGCAAAGATGACGTCTTCCATCCCGTCGCCGCGCATCGCGGTCGGGCGGTTTTCGCCCATCACCCAGCGCAGCGCCTCGAGCAGGTTCGACTTGCCGCATCCGTTCGGTCCGACAACGCCCGTCAGCCCCTCGTGGATCACGAGATCCGTGGGGTCGACGAAGCTTTTGAAGCCGTTCAGTCTGAGCCGTGTGAAACGCAAGGGCGGGCCGGTGATTCCTTCAAGGCGCCAATCCTTGGACGAGAGCCCGGCCAAGTCAATGGAACCGCCCCTCATATGGGCGGCGCTTTGCCGTTATCCACAAGATATTGGAGCGTTCGCGCGGCTTCCTTGCTCACCCGCCCGCAAACGGGGCCCTTGCCTCCGCCCCCCGCCTGGCGCCAGACTGCGCCGCCACAATCGGGGAGCGGATCATGGACGGTGGAACCGGACGGTGCCTTTGCGGCAATGTGCGCTATCGCTTCGAGGGCACGCCGAACTGGCAGGTGCATTGCCACTGCGAGAGCTGCCGGCGCGCGACCTCATCGCCTTTCACGAGCTTCTTCGCCGTCGATCGCGCGCGGTTCGGCTGGGTCGCGTCGACGCCCGCCGAATACCGCTCCAGCCCCGGCGCAACGCGCGCCTTCTGCCCCCGCTGCGGGTCGCAGATGGCCTACCAGAGCCATGAGCGCAGCCACGAGATCGACCTCTACGCCTGCACGCTCGACGCGCCGGAGACATTCGCGGCCACGGCGCATGTCCATGCCCAAGAGCGCCTGCCCTGGCTTCGCCTCGCCGACGGGCTGCCGCGCCGCTACACCCCGCGGCGCCTTGAGCCCGGCGATGACATGGGGCCGGTCCTTGACCTCATCCGCACGGAGTTCGCCTATATGGACGGGGTCATCGACCCGCCCTCGTCGATGCACCGCCTGAGCCTTGACGACATCGCGCGGCAAGCCGGCGCCGGCGAGGTCTGGGTGATCGAGGAGCGGGACAGCCTGATAGCGTGCGTTTTCCTGACGCCGAAGGCAGATGCGCTCTACGTCGGCAAGCTCGCGGTCGCCGGCGCGCGGCGCGGCGAGGGTCTCGCGCGGCAACTCATCGACCACGCGGCGGTGCGTGCCCGTGCGCGAGGCCTGGGCGCGCTGGAACTGCAGACCCGGGTTGAGCTGAGTGCGAACCAAAGGGCCTTCGCGGCCATGGGCTTCGTGCCCGCGGGCGAAACCGCCCATGAGGGCTTTGACCGGGCGACCTCGCGCACCTACCGGCGCGCGCTCGACTGAAGCTCAGGCGTGCCCGGCCGACGGAGAAAGCGTCACCGGATCGACGCCGAGCGTCGCCAGCGCACGCGCCCACTTCGCCTCGTCCGGCGCATCGAAGACCAGATCGCGCGACGCCGCGCAGGTCAGCCAGCCGTTGCGCAGGATCTCGCTCTCGAGCTGCCCCGGCCCCCAGCCGGCGTAGCCGAGCGCCAGGAGCGAGACGCCGGGCCCCGCGCCCCTGGCGATGTCCTGGAGCACGTCGACCGTCGCGGTCATGCCGAAACGGTCGTCGACCTGCAACGTCGCACCCTGTCCGCCGTAATCGGTCGAATGCAGCACGAAACCGCGCGAAACCTCGACCGGCCCGCCGAAATGCACCCGGATCGGCGGCTGCCCCGAGCCAAGCTCGAGCCCGAGCTGATCCAAGAGGTCCTCGAACGAAAGATCGGGAACCGGACGGTTGACGATCAGCCCCATGGCGCCCTCGGCCGAATGCGCGCAGAGAAAGATCACGCTCCGCTCGAACCGCGGATCGCCCATCCCCGGCATCGCCACGAGTAACTGGCCGCTGAGATCCATGGCGGTTTCCATGCCCCGAGCATCGCCCCCGTGCCGGCTTCGCACAAGGCCCCGGTGCACAAAACTCTTTGTGAGCGGCAAGGATCTGCCTTTCATTTGTGCTGAAATCGCCTATGCCGGAGTCATGTCGTTGCCGAACATTCCCGCCGCGGTCCTCGCAGCCATCGCGCTGGCCGGTGCTGCGCCTGCAGCCGCGCAGAGCGTGCCGGACAATGTCGTCCGCGCCGAATTGCGTCCCGGCTGGACAACCCCCGACGGCACCCGCATCGCCGCCCTGCACCTCGTGCTCGCGCCGGGCTGGAAGACCTACTGGCGCAGCCCCGGCGATGCCGGCATCCCGCCCGAATTCGATTGGAAGGGATCGCGCAACCTCGGCTCGGTGACCTTCCGCTGGCCAAGGCCGGAGATCTTTGAGCTGAACGGCTACCGCACGCTCGGATATCGCGACAAACTGGTGCTGCCGATCGAGTTCCGACCTGCCACACCGGGCCAGCCGATGCGCGCCAGCGCCCATGTGTCGCTTGGCGTCTGCGAGGAAATCTGCGTGCCCGTTACCGTCGATGTCGCCGCCGATCTGTCAGGCCCGGGCGCCTCCGATCCGGCGATCCGCCGCGCGCTCGACGCGACCCCGGGCGATGCCCGTGCGGCGGGTCTCTCGGCGGCGCATTGCACGGTCGAACCGATCCGCGACGGGCTGAAGCTCTCGGCCGCGCTGACGCTGCCCTCTCTCGGCGGCGGCGAAATGCCGGTGATCGAGGTGGAGGGCAGCCCGATCTGGGTCTCGCAGGCGACGGCACGGCGCAAGGGATCGGTCCTGAACGCCGAGGCCGATCTGGTGCCGTCGGACGGCAAGCCATTTGCACTCGATCTGTCGCGGGTGCGGATCACCGTCTTTGCCGAGGGCGGCCGGGCGGTGGAGCTTCAGGGGTGCGATCGCGGCTGACGCCGCCGTATCAGCACCGCCCCCGCCATCGCGATCAGCAGAAGTGCCGCCGCGACGCTGGCGATGTAGCGCAGGAAGCCGGCCAGCGGTGGCGCGCCATCGGCCATGACCGGCCAGAGAAAGACGGCAAAGCCGAGCAGCGTGGCCAGCGCGCCGAGCGCCAGATAGGGCCGGAGCGCCGCGATCCGCGCCGCCCGCCCAAGCGCCGCGAACTGCCGCCGCAGATCCTGCTGCACGACCAAGAGCGCCGGCACCACGAGGAGCACCAGCACCATGCCGAAGCCAAGCCCGTAGCAGAGCGTGATCACCGTCGGCTTCAGGAATTGCGCCTGACGCGAGCTTTCGTAGAGAAGCGGCGCCAGCCCGAAGACGGTCGTGACCGTCGTCAGCATGACCGGACGCAGCCGGTCGGCCACCGCATCGACGACGGCGGCGCGGAAGTTCCGCCCCGGGGCATATTCATCGACCGTCGAGACGAGCACGATCGCGTCATTGATGATGATCCCGCTCATGCCGATGAGCCCCACGACCGAGAACATCGACATGGGTATGTCCCAGATCCAGTGGCCATGGATCGCCCCGATCAGGCTGAGCGGGATGACCGACATCACGACGACCGGCCGCGTCCAGCTCGCGAAGATCCAGGCCAGGACCGCGAAGATGCCCATGAGCGCCCCGGCGAGCCCGACAAGCGCATCGCTGAGGAACCGGTCCTCCTGTTCGTGCAGGCCCGCAAGCGCGAAGCCGACCCCGTGGTCGGCCGCGATCGCGGGCAGGATCTCGCGCTCGAGCGCCGAGGTGATCGCGGCCGCGCGCGCCGGGTCGCCCTCGTCGAGCGCGCCGGTCACGGTGATCACCCGCTGGCCATTCTCGCGCCGGATGGTCGAGAAGCCGGAGCGGTGCGAGACGCTGACGATATCGCCGAGCGGCACGTAGCTGCCGGTCGCGGTCCGGAGCTGCGTCCGGTCGAGGAAATCCGCCGTCAGCTCGCTCGCGGGCAGTTCGACGCGGATCGCGGCGGTGCGCGTGCCGTCAGGGAAGGTCGCCGCCTCGATCCCGCTCAGCCGGTTGCGCAATTCGCGCCCGAGCGCCTCGACCGTGAAGCCGAGCGCGCGCCCCTGGGGCGTCAGATCGAGCAGCAGCTCGTCCTTGTCGTAGGGCATGGTATCCTCGAGTCCCGAGACCTCCGGAAACCGTTCGAGCCCGCGCTTCAGCGCCTCGGCGGCCCGCTTCAGCTCCCCGGCCCCGGCCCCGTAGAGCTGCACGTCGATCGCATCGCCGCCGGGCCCCGAGTGCCAGCCCCGGAACGACAGTTCCTCGAGCATCGGATCGCGCGGCGCGGCCTTCTGCAGCGCCGTGACGAAATCGGACGCTGTCCAGCTTCGCAGATCGGGATCGGAGAGCTCGATCGAGATCGAGCCGAGCTGTTCGGGCTCCTTGGTGTCGGAACTGGCGAGATAGGGCCAGGAGTTGGCCCCGATCTGGGCCAGGACGAAACGCAGGGGGTTGGCCCCGCCCTGCCCGTCGCGGAAAGTCTCCGCCACCGCGTCGGTCGAAGCCTGGAGCGCCGCCATCACGCGCCGCGTATCCTCGATCGTCGCCCCGGGCAGCATGGCGAAGTTGCCGGTGATGACCGGCTGCTCGGGCGAGTTGAAGAACCGCCACGCGACGTCCCCGCGCAGGAAGAGCGAGCCTTCCCAGGCCAGGAGCGCGACGGCGCCGGCGATCACCGGGTAGCGCGCAACGATGACTGCCCGCGTCAGCGGCCGCACCAGCCGGTCACGCACCCAGCCTAGCCCGCGGTTCATGACCCGGCTCGGCGCGTCGTACCAGCGCCCCCGGCCGATCCGCGACAGGGCATGCGCCATGTGATTGGGCAGGATGAGGAAGGATTCGATCAGCGATGCCAGCAGCACGACGCTGACAGTGAAGGGAATATCGGCGATGAGGTCGCCGAACCGCCCCGAAATCGCCATCAGCCCGAGAAAGGCGATGACCGTGGTGATGGTCGAGGAAAAGACCGGCGCCGCCATCCGCCGGACCGCGTTCTCGGCCGCGATCACGGCCGGCTCTCCCAGGGTGCGGGCGCGGTAATCGGCGTGTTCGCCCACCACGATCGCGTCGTCGACAACGATGCCGAGCGTCAGGATCAGCGCGAAGAGCGACATCATGTTGAGCGTGATGCCGACCGAATACATGATCGCCGCCGCCGCCAGCATCGCCACCGGAATGCCCGCCGCCACCCAGAAGGCGGTGCGCGCATTGAGGAAGAGGAAGAGCAGTGTGACCACGAGCCCCAGCCCCATCAGCCCGTTGCCGAGCAGGATGTCGAGCCGCGCCTCGATTTCCTCGGACCGCGAGCGGATGAGGTCGATCGTCACCCCGGCCGGAAGTGTCGCGCGCATCTCGGCGGCGGTGCTCTCGACGCTTTTCTGGATCGCGATCGCATCGCCCTCGGCCGAACGTTCGGCGCGCAGGAGCACCGCCGGATTGCCGCCCGAGTAATAGCCGAGGACGGCGTTGCCGGCCTCCTGGCGCACCACCGCGACATCGCCGAGCATGAGCGCGCCGCCATCCGCATCGCTGCGCAGCGCGATCGCGCGGAGCGCCTCGGGGCTGCGCTTTTCGCTGCCGGTGCGCAACCGCGCGGCGCCGCCGCCGATCTCGCCGGCAGGATCGGGATCGACCTCGGCCGCGATCCGCTCGGCGATCTGCGAAAGCGTGAGATCATAGCGCAGAAGCGCCGCGGCCGAGACCTCGACGGTCAGATCCGGCGCGCCGATCCCCTGGATCGAGGCGCGGGTGACGCCGGCCCGGTGCAGCCGCACGAGAAAGTCGTCGGCAAGGCGGGTCAGCTGGTCATAGCCGACCGGCCCGGAAATCACGACATCGGTCACGCGGTCACGCCAGGCGCCAAGCGTGACGGTCGGGTCGTCGGCACCTTCCGGCAGCGCCCCCGCCGCGGCGAGTGCCGCCTCGACATCGCCCTGCGCGCGGTTCATGTCCCAGCCGGGTTCGAACTCCAGGTTGATTCCGGCGCGGCCCTCGCGTGCCGTGGAGGTCACATCCTGCACCCCCTCGATGCCGATGAGCCCCGGCTCCACAAGCTGGACGATGGCCCTGTCGACATCCTCCGCCCCGGCGCCGTCCCAGGCGACCGAAACGTCGATTTCCTGCACGACGACATCGGGGAAATACTGTGCCCGCATCCGCGGCAGCGCCGCCAGTCCCGCGGCGATGCAGAGCACGAAGACAAGGTTCGCCGCCGTCGCGTGGCGGGTGAAATAGGCCAGAAGGCCCTTGGCGGCAGCCCGTCCCCCGCTGTCGCCCGGCCCGGCCATCAGCCGCCCATCCGCGCTTCGATGCGGCTCACGACCTCGGCCGGCACCGGACCTTCGCGCAACTGCGCCAGGACCCGCGCCTTGGCCGCGGCCGGCATCGTGGCGCTTTTCTCGACAAAGCTGATGAGCGCGGCGCGGCGCTCCGGCGCCAGGTCGATCATCGAGGCGCCGTCATCGGCGCCCGCGTCTTCGGCGCCCGCCCCGCCCGAGGGCCGGATCGGCGCGACGCGGATCCCCGCCCCGAGGATCGGCGTGCGCTCCACCACCACTTCGCGCCCTGCCAGCGACCCGGCGCCGACGATCACGTCGTCGTCCTGCCGGCGCAGCACGGTGACGGGCACCGCCTGCAGCCGGTCCTCGGGGCCGAGCACGAGAACCGCGCCATCGGCCCCGACTGCCGCCGCCGGCAGCAGTGCGACATCGTCAAGGGCCGGCTCCTCTATCCTGAGGCTGACGAAATCCCCGGGCCGGAAGCCCGGTGCCGGACCGAGCGTGGCGAAGATCATCCGCCCGCTCGATCCCTCGGCCACCTCGGCATCGACCCGCGACAGGCGCCCCTCGGCCACCAGATCGAGCCCGGCCACGTCGAGAGAGGCGCGCACTGCGAGCGGCAGCAGCGCCCCCTGGGCATCGATCAGCCGCGCAAACTGCGCCGTCGAGATGCGGAACGACACCTCCAGCGCCGCGGGATCGACCAGAACGCCGAGTTTCTCGTTCTTGGTGACAAGACTGCCTGCAACGGCCGTGGTCCCCGAGAGGAGCCCCGCGAAGGGCGCGCGCAGCTCGGTCTCGGCCAGCCGCCGCTCGGCATCTGCATAGGCCAGCCTCTGGCGGTCGCGCGCGGTTTCGGCGAGCTTGGCATTCGCGCGCGCCGAGGCAAGCGCCTGACGCGCCGAAACGGCACCCTGCAGGGCCGACTGATGCGCAAGCTCGGCCGCTTCAAGATCGGCGGCCGTTCCGAGCCCCTTGCCCGCGATCCCTCTCTGCCGGTCGAGCGCCTGCTGGCGCAGGGCCACCTGCCGCTCGGCCACTGCCAGATCGTCGCCGGCCAGCGTCTCGGCCTCGGCCGCCTTTTCCGCCTCGACCTCCGCCTCGGCAAGCCCGGCACGCGCCAGATCGACTGCGCTTTCGGCATCGGCCGGATCGATCCGCACCAGAAGCTCGCCCGCGGCGACCGGGGCGCCATCGGCATAGTTCGCCGAAAGCGCGCTCACCGTGCCCGCCGCCCCGGCCCGCAGTTCAAGGCTGCGGCGGCTGACGATCTGGCCGTAGGCCGTCAGCACCGGGGCGATCGTCGCCGCTGTCACGGCCGTGACCCGCGCGCTCGCGGCACGCTCGGCCGCCGTGCGCGCCGGCCCCTCGGCAGCATTGCGCGCGACGATGGCGTTGCGCACCATCCCCGCACCCAAGGCCAGAAGGCCAAGTGCCAGCGCTGCGAGGAAGAGCCCGCTCAGGCTTCTGAAGAACATTCTCATCCGGTTGATCCTGCCGCCGTCGCCCCGCGTCACGCGACCCCGTCAGCCCATCGGGCCACAGCTGGGCGCGGCGGGCAAGGTCATTTTCGCCGCAGGTGCTCATCGAGCCGCGGCAGGATCTCGACGAAGTTGCAGGGCCGGTGTCGATAATCGAGTTGCCAGCGCAGGATCTCGTCCCAGGCATCCCTGCAGGCACCGGGACTTCCGGGGAGCGCGAAGAGATAGGTGCCGCCGGCCACGCCGCCCGTCGCGCGGCTCTGCACCGCGCTGGTGCCGATCTTCTGCATCGAGACGATGGTGAAGACGGTGGCGAAGGCCTCGATCTCCTTCTCGTAGACATCGCGATGCGCCTCGACCGTGACGTCGCGCCCGGTCAGCCCGGTGCCGCCGGTGGACATGATCACGTCGATGCCGGGGTCCGCCACCCAGGCCCGCAGCCGGGCGGCGATCTCGGCGCGGTCGTCCTGCACGATCCTGCGGTCGGCCAGCACATGCCCCGCCCCGGTCAGCCGCTCGACCAGCGTGTCGCCGGAACGGTCCTCGGCAAGCCCGCGCGTATCCGATACCGTCAGCACCGCGATGCGGACGGGGATGAAGTCCTTGGTTTCGTCGATACGGCTCATGCGCGGCTCCGTCAGGTTTCGATCCATGTCGGGCGGGGGCCGAGATTCATCACCTCGGTCTCTCCGATCATCCCCCGGGCGCCCCAGTCATCGTGGACATGCCCGCAAAGCAGGTAGCGCGGCTCCAGCCGCCGGGCGGCGGCCAGAACGGCGTCCGAACCGATCGGCCCGATCCGCGCATGACGGTCGCAGACGCCCTTTGGCGGCGAATGCGAGATCAGGATGTCGGCCGTCTCGATGCCATCGAGCAGCCGCGTCGCCATCTCCTCGGTCAGATCGAACGACGCCCAGGGCAGGGGCGGCAGCGGCGGCACCGCCGCCCCGAGGCCGGCTATGCGAAGACCGCCCATGCTTATGGTCTCTCCGTGCAGGACCCGGACGGGGGTGGCGGCGCGCAACTCGTCCACCGTCTCGTTGTTTCCGGCGACGAAGACGGCCTTGCCGGCAAGCGCCCCGAAAGGGGCGACGAAGCTCTCCAGTCCCTCGCGGCGGGAGGCGAAATCCCCTGCCCCCACGATCAGGTCGGCATTCCCGGCCGCGGCAAGGATCCTGTCCCGCGCGGCGATATCCAGGTGAAGATCCGAGAACGCGAGAACCCGCATCACGCGCCCCCCAGCCGCGCCCTGATCTCCAGCAGATCCGCCCAGGCCTCGCGCTTGGCCGCCGGGTTGCGCAGAAGATAGGCCGGGTGGGTCATCGGCATGGCGGGCTTGCCGAAGGCCTCGACCCAGGTGCCGCGCAGCCGCAGGATACCCTTGCGGCCCAGCGCCGCGAAGCAGGAGGTGTTGCCCATCAGCACGATCACATCGGGGTTCACGAAGTCCACATGACGCTTCACGAAGGGCAGCATCATGGCGATCTCCGCCGGCTCGGGATCGCGGTTCTGTGGCGGGCGCCAGGGCATCACATTGGTGATGTAGAGCGCCTCCTCGGGATGATGCGCGGTGCGCGAGAGCCCGATCGCGGCGAACATCCGGTCAAGAAGCTGCCCCGCCCGGCCGACGAAGGGCCGCCCCTCGATATCCTCCTCACGCCCGGGCGCCTCGCCGAGGATGAGAACGCGGGCTGCGGGGTTGCCGTCGGCAAAGACGAAGTTGCGGGCGCCGCGCTTCAGGGCACAGTGGTCGTAGGACGCCTGCCGAGCCGCGAGATCCTCGAGCCCCGTCGCGCCGCCCGCGAGTTCCGCGGCCAGCTGCAGCGGATCTTCGACCGGTTCCGGACCAGCCGGGGCGGTGGCCTGGCCCGTGCCTGCGACCGCCCGCACGGGCTTCGGCGCCTCGATTGCCAGCCCATAGCGGTTCACCGGCGCTTCCAGCATCGGCTCGTCGGCACCGAGCTCGGCCTGCCATTCGAGCAGGGCGCGGGCGGTCTCGAAATCAAGCGGGGCGGCGGCTTTGTCCATGGCGCACAAGCTAGGGCGTGCCGCGATCGAGGTAAACGGCAATCGCCCCCCTGCGGGGGCCAGCGACGGGGAAACCGATTGCCCCGCGGGCCGTCCTTTGCCATAAGCACCGGCAAACGGGACCGGAGCCACCATGACATTCCGCGCGCGTCACCTTCTGGGCATCGAGCACCTCGCCCCGGAGGAGATTCGCACCGTCCTCGATCTCGCCGAGAAATATGTCGAACTGAACCAGCGCACGGTGAAACATGCCGACGCGCTTGCCGGCATGACCCAGATCAACATGTTCTTCGAGGCCTCGACCCGCACCCAGGCCTCGTTCGAGCTGGCCGGCAAACGGCTCGGCGCCGACGTGATGAACATGGCGATGCAGCATTCCTCGCTGAAGAAGGGCGAGACGCTGATCGACACGGCGCTCACGCTGAACGCGATGCGGCCCGATCTGCTCGTCGTGCGTCATCCCGCCTCGGGCGCCGTCGACCTTCTGGCGCAGAAGGTCAACGGCGCCGTCCTGAATGCCGGCGACGGCCGCCACGAACACCCGACGCAGGCGCTTCTCGACGCGCTCACCATCCGCCGCGCCAAGGGCCGCATCCAGCGCCTGACGGTCGCCATCTGCGGCGATATCGCGCACAGCCGCGTCGCCCGGTCGAACCTCATCCTGCTTGGCAAGATGGAAAACCGCATCCGCCTGATCGCCCCGCCGACGCTGATGCCCGCGGGCGTCCGCGACCTCGGCTGCGAGGTCTTCGACGACATGCGCGAGGGGCTGAAGGACTGCGACGTGGTGATGATGCTCAGGCTTCAGAAGGAACGGATGGACGGCGGTTTCATCCCTTCGGAGCGGGAATACTACCACCGCTACGGCCTTGATGCGGAAAAGCTGGCCCACGCCAAAGCCGACGCCATCGTCATGCATCCCGGCCCGATGAACCGCGGCGTGGAGATCGACGGGGAGCTTGCCGACGACATCAACCGCTCCGTCATCCAGGACCAGGTGGAGATGGGCGTCGCCGTGCGCATGGCCTGCATGGACCTGCTCGCGCGGAACCTGCGGGCGGAACGCGGACGGCAGGCGGTGGGGGTGATGGTGTGAGTGGCTCCTGTCACGACAGACGACCGCGACCGACCGAGGCGGGAGCGGGAACCGCGCCCGCCTGGGGGCGGGCGGACGCGGTCCGGTCCGCGAGCGGACCGGGAAGGACAAGGTTGCATCCGAAATGACCACCCTCCTCACCAACGCCCGCCTGATCGACCCCGATGCGCTCACCGAAACTCTCGGCGCGCTCGTCGTCGCGGACGGAAAGATTACCGAAGTCTTAACGCAACCCCTTGAAACAACTGACGTCTTCCCCGCGGGGAAGGTCATCGACTGCAAGGGCAAATGCCTCGCCCCCGGCATCGTCGACCTTGGCGTCAAGGTCGGCGAGCCGGGCGAGCGGCACAAGGAATCGTTCCGCTCGGCCGGTCTGGCGGCGGCGGCGGGCGGTGTCACCACGATCATCGCGCGGCCCGATACCGCGACCTGCATCGACACGCCCGAGACGCTCGAATTCGTCACCCGCCGCGCGGCGGAGGCAAGCCCCGTGCGCATCCGCCACATGGCCGCGCTGACCAAGGGGCGCGAGGGGCGCGAGATGACCGAGATCGGCTTTCTGATCGACGCCGGCGCCGTCGCCTTCACCGATTGCGACCATGTCGTGACCGATACCCGCGTGCTGTCCCGCGCCCTGACCTATGCGAAGTCGCTCGGCGCGCTCGTCATGGGCCACCCGCAGGAACCGGGGCTGTCGGCGGGGGCGGCCACCACTTCGGGCAAGTTCGCCAGCCTGCGCGGCCTGCCCGGCGTCTCGCCGATGGCCGAGCGCATCGGCTTCGACCGCGACATGGGGCTGGTCGAGATGACCGGGGCGAAATACCACTTCGACCAGATCACCACCGCCCGCGCCCTGCCGCCCCTGGAACGCGCGAAGCGCCACGGCTTCGACGTGACGGCGGGCACCTCGATCCACCACCTGACCTTGAACGAATTCGATGTCGGCGACTACCGCACCTTCTTCAAGGTCAAGCCGCCCCTGCGCAGCGAAGACGACCGGCTCGCGGTGGTCGAGGCGGTGGCCTCGGGCCTCATCGACATCATCTCGTCGATGCACACGCCGCAGGACGAGGAATCGAAGCGCCTGCCCTTCGAGGACGCGGCCTCCGGTGCCGTCGCGCTCGAGACCCTGTTGCCGGCGGCGATGCGGCTCTGCCATGCGGGCCACCTCACGCTGCCGCAGCTTTTCCGGGCGATGGCGCTCAACCCCGCCAGACGCCTCGGCCTGCCGCAGGGGCGGCTCGCCGTCGGTGCCCCGGCCGATCTCGTCCTGTTCGATCCCGACGCCCCGTTCCTTCTCGACCGCTCCACGCTCCGCTCGAAATCGAAGAACACGCCCTTCGACGGCCAGCGGATGGAAGGACGCGTGCTAGGCACCTGGGTCGCAGGCAAGCGCATCTTCACCGCGGGAGACTGACATGCCGGAACTCACGAGCGGCGCAGGCGCGCTCCTCATGGCCGCGATCCTCGGCTATCTCTTCGGCTCGATCCCCTTCGGCGTGATCGTCACGCGCCTGCTCGGGCTCGGCGACCTGCGCCGGATCGGCTCGGGCAACATCGGCGCCACAAACGTGCTGCGGACCGGCAACAAGCCCGCAGCCCTCGCGACGCTCCTCCTCGACGGCGCCAAGGGCGGCGCGGCGGTGCTGGCGGCGCGCGCCTTCGCCGGCGAGGACGCGGCGCAACTGGCCGGCCTTGCCGCCTTCCTCGGCCACCTCTTCCCGGTCTGGCTGAAGTTTCGTGGCGGCAAGGGTGTCGCGACCTTCCTCGGAACGCTGCTCGCACTGGCCTGGCCGGCGGGGCTCGCCGCCTGCGCGACCTGGCTCGTGACCGCGATCGCCAGCCGCTATTCCTCGCTCTCGGCGCTGGTCGCCGCCGCGCTCGCGGCCATCTGGGCCGGATTTCTCGGCTACGGGCACACGGTCTGGGTCACGGTCCTGATGGCGACCTTCGTCTATTGGAAGCACCTGCCCAACATCGAACGGCTGAAGGCGCGGACCGAACCGAAGATCGGCGCCAAGGAGTAGCGCGCACGCTCAGTAGCTGAAGTCGGCGTAGATCCGCGTCAGGTCGCCCTTCCAGTCGCCGTGGTAGCGCTCGAGAAGCTCGTCGGCAGGCACTTTGCCGCTCTCGACGCTCTCCTGCAGCGCATTGAGGAAATGAGTCTCGTCCGGCACCAGACCGCCGGCGCCGGGGCGCGCCCGCGCCTTCAGCCCCGCCTCGGATATCTTCAGCACCTCGCTCGCAAGCTCGATCATGCGGATGCCGCCGGCCTCGGCCTGCAGCGCGTCGAGCGAAGCCGCGGCACGCAATCCCTCGCGGGTCTCGGCGCTCCAGCCCTTGACGAGATCCCAGGCGGCATCGAGTGCCCCCCGGTCATAGAGCAGCCCGACCCAGAAGGCCGGCAACGCGCAGAGCCGCCGCCACGGCCCGCCGTCGGCGCCGCGCATCTCCATGTATTTCTTGATCCGCGCCTCGGGGAAGATCGTCGTCAGATGGTCGGCCCAGTCGCTGAGCGTCGGCTTCTCGCCCGGCAACGCCGGCAGCTCGCCCTTCAGGAAATCCCGAAAACTCTGACCGAGCGCATCGACATATGCCCCGTCCCGATAGACGAAATACATCGGCACATCGAGCGCGAAGTCGACATAGCGCTCGAAGCCCATGCCATCCTCGAAGACGAATGGCAGCATCCCGGTTCGAGCCGGATCGAGGTTCTGCCAGATATGGCTGCGCCAGCTCTTGCGGCCGTTCGGCTTGCCATCGAGGAACGGCGAATTGGCGAAGAGCGCGGTCGCGACGGGCTGCAGCGCCAGCGCCACGCGGAACTTCCTGACCATGTCCGCCTCGGAGGCGAAGTCGAGGTTCACCTGAACCGTGCAGGTCCGGTACATCATCGTCTTGCCCATGGTGCCGACGCGGTCCATGTAGCTGTTCATCAGCCGATATCGCCCCTTCGGCATCATCGGCATGTCCTCGTGGCGCCAGATCGGCGCGGCACCGAGGCCGATGAACCGCGCGCCGATCTCGTCGGCGACGCTGTGGACCTCGCGCAGGTGTTCGTTCACCTCGTCGCAGGTCTGGTGGATCGTCTCGAGCGGCGCACCGGAAAGCTCCAGCTGTCCGCCCGGTTCGAGGCTCACGTTGGCGGCCCCCTTGGTCAGGCCGATGATGTTGCCCTGCTCCAGCACCGGCGCCCAGTCATAGCGGTCGCGCAACCCCTCGAGCATGGCGCGGATCGAGCGCGCGCCGTCATATGGCAGGGGCATCAGGGTGTCGCGGCAATAGCCGAACTTCTCGTGCTCGGTGCCGATACGCCAATCGGCCGTCGGCTTGCAGCCGGATTCCATGTATTCGGCAAGTTGTTCGTAGCGTTCGATGGGCCCGCCACCGGACTGGGGAATGGACATGGGGCGCGCCACTTCGCTCGCTTGTTTCAGAGGCGCATAGAGGTGAAGCGACGGGGCCGGCGAGTCAAGACCGGGGGGCGCGAATGCACCCGGCCCGTCATGACTTTTCGTGATGCGCAGCGGCGCCCCCCCGCCCGAGCGCGCGGTCGCGCCGCCAGAGCGGCAGCGTCGCCATGCCGGCGTCGAGCGCGTCGGCGAGCCGCGCCATGTCGATCCCCGGCAAGGCCGAGAAGGCATCGTAGAGCTTGTCCGCCCCGGCCGCATCGACCGGGATCAGAAGCACCTCGCCGCCCTGCGTGCGCAGCCGCCACTGACGCGCTCCGTGAAGATCGGTGAGCCTGAGTTCGGCCAGATCGGCAAGTGCCACGAAGCCGCCGAACGCGGGGCCGAAATAGCCCACCTGCCCCTCGTCCACCTCGACCACGCCGGGCGCGGCCACGGCGCGCAGGAACCGCAGCCGTCGCACCGCGATGGTGGCCCAGCCCGCCGCCAGCGCCAGCACCGCGAGACCGAGCGGCACGAAGACGTAGCCGCCCAGACGCAGCAGGCCGAATCCGGCAAGCGCCACGACCGCCGCCGCGGCAAGCTCGCGCCAGCGTCCGAGCCGGGCGGCCAGTTCGGGGCGCACAAAGCTCATGACCCGATCCTGACCGGCCGCGAAAGGAAGAACATCGCCTCCGCGGCCTCGCGCGCAAGGATCTCGATGCCGTAGGCCTCGCGCCAGTCGATCGGGAGCGGCCTTTCGGCGGCGCCCGGGCGCTGCAGCCGACAGGCGTCGTCCGAGGGCAGGCGCAGCCGGTCGAGCTCGAGCGCGAAGGCGGGTTCGTCGCCGTCCTGCAGGACTGCATCCGCCGGCAGGTCAAGCGCGGCGATGAGCGGCCGCGCCCGGTCGCTCCGTCCGATCACGCCCTGAACCGTCTCGCCCTTCGGCGCGCGGGCAAGACTGCGGAACACTCGCGGCCCCGAAACCGGCAACCCATCCGGCAGCACCGGCAGGATCATCCCGAGCGCGCTGAGACCTACAGCCGCGGCGATCTCTCCCCGCGCACCGTGCACGAAGAAGCGCATCTGTAAGCGCCCGTCGCGGCCCATGCCGTAGCTGAGCAGATTGCCGAGCGGAAACATCGCCCAGTCGGCATGACGGGCAAGGAGGTCGGCGATCGCGCCGGCCTCCTCGAAATTCGCCTCGCGCCTACTCATCGCCAGTCTCCGCGCGCCGCCTGCCAGAGCGTGAGCGCGGCAAGCGCGGCGGTCTCGGCGCGCAGGATCCGCGGGCCAAGGGCGACCGCGTGGACGAAGGGCAGCGTGCCAAGTCGCGCGCGTTCGACGCCGGAGAAGCCACCCTCGGGGCCGACCAGAACCGCGCCCGGCCCATCCGGCAAGGCCGCAAGCGTGACCGCGGCGCCGGCCTCCGCCTCGTCGGCCCAGAGGATGTGCCGTGACGGATCCCAGCCCGCCAGAACGCGGTCAAGCGGTGCAGCCTCAGCCACCTCGGGCAGGCAGAGCGCGCCGCATTGCTCGGCCGCCTCGCGCACATGCGCCTCGGCCTTGTCGCGGCGAAACCGTTCGGAATTGGTGCGCTCGGTCAGAACGGGAAGGATCCGCGCCACGCCAAGCTCCACCGCCTTTTCGACGATGAAATCGGTGCGCGCCTTCTTCACCGGCGCGAAAAGGAGCCACAGATCCGGACCGGCCACCTGCGGCCGGACGCGCCTGCGGCAGGCGAGCGCGCCGCGCCCCCGTCCCGCTTCGGACACCTCGGCCAGCCACTCGCCGTCGCGGCCGTTGAAGACCAGAACCGCGCTGCCCTCGCCCGTGCGCATCACACCGAAAAGGTAATGCGCCTGCGCCACGGACAAGGGAACCGATTGCCCCGGCCCAAGGGGCTGGTCTACACAGAGTCTGATCTTCGCAGCCGCCATGAGGCCGACCATATGGGCGCGTCCGACCGAACGCCAGAGCCGCAGGGCACCGTCGCCGACGCCGCGCTTGGCAACTGGGTCGACCGCCTCGCACCGGAGCTGACGCGCCCTTATCTGCGCCTGAGCCGCGCCGACCGGCCGATCGGCACCTGGCTGCTGCTCCTGCCCTGCTGGTGGGGGCTCGCGCTTGGCGCGGCCGAGACCGGCTGGCGGCCGGGAGATGCCTGGATCTGGCTCGGCTGCGCGGCGGGTGCCTGGCTGATGCGGGGCGCCGGCTGCACCTGGAACGACATCACCGACCGCGACTTCGACGCCGCCGTGGCACGGACCCGCTCGCGCCCGATACCCTCGGGACAGGTGACGGTGCGCCGGGCGCTGATCTGGATGGCGGTGCAGATGGCGCTGGCGGGCGCGATCCTCATGACCTTCAACTGGGCCGCCATCCTGCTCGGCCTCTCCTCGCTCGTGCTGGTCGCGATCTATCCCTTCGCCAAGCGCTTTACCTGGTGGCCGCAGGTCTTTCTGGGCCTCGCCTTCAACTGGGGCGCGCTGCTCGCCTACACCGCGCATGGCGGGCGTCTCGGCCTGCCGGCCCTCTTCCTCTATGCCGCGGGCATCGCCTGGACGCTGTTCTACGACACAATCTATGCTCATCAGGACAAGGAAGACGACGCGCTCATCGGGGTGAAGTCCACTGCCCGGCTCTTCGGCGCCGCGACCGCCAAGTGGCTCGGTCTCTTCCTGGTCGCCACGGTGACACTGCTTGCCACGGCAATCCTGATCGCGCTCGTCGGCAATGGCCGGCCCCTGCAGCTTGCCGTCGCACTTGCCGCGCCCTGGGCGGCGGGGTGGCACCTCCTGTGGCAGATGCGCCGGCTCGACATCGACGATCCGGCGGTGTGTCACCGGCTCTTTCTTTCCAACCGCGATACCGGCCTTTTGATTGCGCTGTTTCTTGCCACCGGCGCATTCCTCTGATTGAACCTCACCGGGCCCGCCCCTAAACGCTGGGTCCTAGCGTAACCGGCGAAAGCTCGCAGACTCATGCCGCTGTCCCTGCCCCCCGTGCCCCGCAGCTATCTGACCCGCGCGATCCTGCTGCCCGCCACGCTCGTGGTCGCGGCGCTCCTGAGCCTACTCGCGGCAAGCTGGGCCGCGACGGTCGTCGAACAGCGCTCGGCCGACGGGGTCGATTCCGTGCTCCAGGCCGAGGGGTTCGACTGGGCCGCGGTCGAGGCCGACGGGCTGCAGCTGACGCTGACCGGCACCGCGCCCACCGAGGCCGCGCGGTTCCGCGCGCTCGCTGCCGCCGGCACGGTCGTCGATTCGAACCGGCTCATCGACGCGATGGGCGTGAGCGACGCCGAGGCCCTGAAGGCCCCCGACTACACCGTCGAGATCCTGCGAAACGACGACGGCATCTCGCTTATCGGCCTCGTGCCCGACGGCGCCCAGCATGACGCGCTCGTGGCGCAACTCGGCGATCTGGCAGGAGCCGGCAAGGTGATCGACATGCTCGAGACGGCTGCCCATCCGGTGCCCGACAACTGGCAGGCCTCGGTCGACTACGGCATTCGCGCGCTGGCGGAACTGCCGCGTTCGAAGATATCGATCAGCGCCGGCAAGGTCGCGGTCACGGCGATCTCCGACAGCCCGCAGGAAAAGGCGCGGCTTGAAAGCCGGCTGAAGCGGGCCACGCCCAGGGGCCTCGTCGTGGCCCTCGACATCTCCGCCCCGCGCCCGGTCATCGCGCCCTTCACGCTGCGGTTCCTGATCGACGCCGACGGCCCGCGATTCGATGCCTGCGCGGCCGATAGCGAACAGGCCCGTGACCAGATCCTTGCCGCCGCCGCGGCCGCGGGCGCGCCCGGCGCCAGTTGCACGATCGGGCTCGGCGTGCCGACCCCGGCCTGGAGCGAGGCGGTAACGCTCGGGCTGAAGGCCTTGGCAGAGCTTGGCGCCGGATCCATCACCTATTCCGATGCCGACATTTCGCTCATCGCGGCCGAGAGCGTCGATCAGGCGACCTTCGACCGCGTGGTGGGCGAACTCGAATCGGGACTGCCCGAGGTCTTTTCGCTGCACGCCACGCTGACGCCGAAACCGGCCGAGGCCAACACGCCCGAGGTGGTTCCGGAATTCACCGCGACGCTCGATGCCGAGGGCCGGCTCGCCTTGCGCGGCCGCATCGGCAGCGAGCTGACGCGCGACGCCGTCGAGAACTTCGCCCGCGCCAAGTTCGGCGGCAGCAATGTCACCCCGGCGATGCGCATCACCCCCGATCTTCCCGGCGGCTGGGCCGTGCGTCTGCTTGCCGCCCTCGAGGCACTCGGAGAGCTTCATGACGGCAGCGCGAAGGTCCGCCCCGATCTGGTCACCATCGCCGGCGTCACGGGCGCGCAGGGGGCCAGCGATGCGGCCGCCCGGATCCTGTCCTCGAAGCTCGGCGAGGGCGCGAACTTCAAGCTCGAGATCCGCTACGACCCCAAGCTCGATCCCCTTCTCGGCCTGCCCACCGCCGAGGAATGTGCCGCCGAGATCAACGCGATCCTCGCCAGCCACAAGATCAATTTCGAGCCCGGCTCGGCGCAGATCACGCCGGACGCCGCCGAGACACTGGACAAGGTTGCCGCCCGGATGAAGGATTGCACGGATTTCCCGATGGAGATCGGCGGCTATACCGACAGCCAGGGCCGCGAGGAGATGAACCTCGCGCTGAGCCGCGACCGCGCCCAGGCGGTGCTGACCTCGCTCATGGATCGCCGGGTGCTGACCGGCAACCTCACCGCGGTCGGCTACGGTGAAGAGAACCCGATCGCCGACAACGGCACCGAAGCCGGGCGCGAGGCGAACCGGCGCATCGAGTTCCGCCTGCTGACGACCACCGGCACTCCCGAGGCCGGCACCGCCACCGAGACCGCCCCCGAGGCCGCCCCCGGGGCCGCCAGCGAAACGGCGGGCGAAGCGGCCGGTACTGCGACCTCGCAGACCGCGCTTCCCGCGGACGCGGGCTCTGCCGACACAGGCTCAGTCGACGCAGGTTCGGGCGACGCAGGTTCGGGGGACGCAGGTTCGGGGGACGCAGGTTCTGGCGACGCAGGTTCGGGGGACGGGGCATCGGGCGATTTCGCCACCGGAGGAGCCAGTGCCGGAACCGATCTCGGCTCGGGCGACGAGCTCGGCCCGCCGGATGAAACAGCCGGGTCGGGCGATGGGACGGCAACCGCGACCACCCCGGAGCCGGGCGTGGAGCCGAGCGTGGAGCCGGCACCCGCTGCCGCGCCCGCCGGCGACACCGCGGCAGAGCCCTCCGGGCTTCCGGTCCTGACCCCCGGGCCCGAGACCGTGCGCCCGCGACCCCGCCCGCAAAAGAGCAACTGACGCCGCCCTGCACGGGGCTTGACCCTCGGCACCGAAAGAACGAAAGCAGCGCCATGAACAGAACAGAATTCATCGTTGCGACCGCCGTCATCCTGTTCGTGGCCTTTGCGCTCGGCTGGTTCACCTGCTGGCTGCTGCACCGCCTGACGCGCGTCACCCAGACCGAGATGGGCGAGCTCGACAAGATGGCGCGTGATCTGCACGAGGCCGAGGAAACCCGCGACCAGGCCATCGCCTATCTCGAACGGCGCGAGGCCGAACTGACCAACAAGCTCTCCCAGACCGAGGCGGAACTGCGCGCCGCGATGGATGGCCTGCGCGATGCGCGCCACGAGGCCGAAGAACTGCGCGCCTATATCGAGCGGGTGAGCAAGGCCTGACGACGGCGTAGGAGCGACTCGGATTCGGGAGTATCTTTGGATCGGCGCGGCAGTCATGCGTCGATCGCCGGCGGGGTGTGCCGGCCACAGATTTCAGGGAGTTCTTCGATGTTGAGGACCATGCGCCGACAGCTCTCCGCCTGCCTCATGCCCTCCGCGGCGCTCGCCGCATCGCTCTTCCTTTTCGCGACCCCGGTCGCGGCACAGACGTTCATGTCCGAGGACGAACTGCTGGCGACGATTCCCGGTTCCACGATCGACGGCAAGACGGATCAGGGAGAAAAGTGGGTCCAGGCCTACAGCGCCTTCGACGGCAAGAAGAAGAAGGGCGTCATCGCGGGCAAGTCCGGCGGGGCAGACTTCAAGTCAAAATGGTACGTCGAAAACGGCCAGTGGTGCGAAAACTGGGGTGATGGCCACGCCTGCTTCCAGGTTGAGCGCGTCAGCAAGAAAGAGCTGCGGATGTACCGGGACGGGAAGGCGCGACCAAATCTCTGGGTGCTGCGCTGATCTGACCGGACGGCCCGATCTGCGCCCCCTACCACCGCGCCAGAGCGTCCTCGTCCTCATCCCTCGCCGCGACCCATCGGGAACCATCCGTGCCGGTTTCCTTCTTCCAGAAGGGCGCGCGGGACTTGAGATAGTCCATCAGGAACTCGGCCGCCTCGAAGGCAGCGGCGCGGTGGCGCGCGGCGGTGGCCACCATCATGATCGGCTCGCCCGGCAGGAGCGCGCCGTGGCGATGGATGACGAGAAGGTCGGCCAGGTCCCAGCGCCGACGCGCCTCCTCGGCGATCTCGGTGATCGCCCGTTCGGTCATGCCGGGGTAGTGCTCGACCTCCATGCGCTTCAGCGCGCCGCTGTCGTCGCGCACGACGCCAAGAAAACTGACGACCGCGCCGACATCGCGCCCGCCCCGGCCGAAATCCGCGCATTCGGCGCCGAAATCGAACGGTTCGGCCTGAACGCTTACGCGCATCCTCAGCCCCCCGTCATCGGCGGGAAGAACGCGATCTCGCGCACCCCGGCGAGCGGCGCCGTGAAATCCGCCAGCTCCTGATCGAGCGCGACGCGCAGCGCCTTCAGATCGGCGAAGGCCGCCGCATAGCGCTCTTCGCGCGCCTTCAGCTCCTCGACCAGTTCGGCCACGGTCTTGGCCGAGCTTTCGATCCGCTCGCGCGGCAGCCCGATCCGCTCGCGCACCCAGGCGAAATAGAGGACGGTGATCATCTGCCTTCCTTGTCATTGTCGCGCAGGAAGGGCAGCGCGCGCTTGAAATAGTCCCAGCCCGTGAGGAAGGTGAGCGCCGCCGCGATCCACATGAGCGCGAAGCCCGCGATCGTCGCATAGGACGAACAGCCCCTGATGCCGCAGGACCGTATCGGATCGGCGAGCCCCTGGGACACCAGATTTGCATATTGCTCGGTCGTCAGCCCGCGCCGGGCGATCCCTTCGAGATGGTCGAGCCCGGTCGCAAGGAAAAGGACCGCGATCGCCACCATCTGCGCGGTGGTCTTCCACTTCGCGAGCGGCGTCACCTTGAGCGTGCCGGCCCGCGCGCCGAGAAACTCGCGCAGGCCCGAAACGAAGACCTCGCGGAAGAGGATGACCGTGGCGGGCAGGATCAGCCAGGCGTTCATGCCGTTGTAGCCGGTGAGGATCATGATCGCGATCACCACCATGGCCTTGTCGGCAATCGGGTCGAGCATGGCCCCGAACTTGGATTCCTGCTTCCACAGCCGGGCGAGGTAGCCGTCGAAATAGTCCGTGATCGCCGCACCGACGAAAAGCGCCAGCGCGAACCAGTCCGCGAGCGGCCGATGGAAGTAAAGGAACATGACCGCCACGCCAGGCGCGGCGACAAGACGAATGACCGTCAGCAGGTTGGGGATCGTCCAGGTCATAGCGCATGAGTAGCGGATGCATCGGAGCGGGGGAAGAGGGGTGCGTGCACCCGCAGAACCGGGCTCCGATCAGCCGGTCGCGCCAGGCCGGCTCCTCGGTCTCGATCAGCGCATCGAGACGGGCCGGCGAGCATCCCGTCGCGCGACGCGCCGCGCGGCCGATGCGGGACTGGTCGGCGCAACCTGCGGCGAGCGCAACCCGGGCAAGCGCCCGGCCCGGCGGTTGCACCGCCGTCCGGCGCAGACTTCGATGGCCGCATGGAAATCGAACGCGCCACGCATATGGCCGTGCCGACGGCGGACCCGGCCCCGATTCCGCGGCAGATACGGGTGGTTCAGAAGAGATTTAGCGACCGCCTGAGCGTCGCAATCAGCTGAGTCTCGAAGCGATCTACGGCGCCCGCCTCCCAAAGGACGGTCGTGCAGTGGTTTGTGTCGAAATGAGTCCTCTTGCTGTCAGACTTCGACTGCTCGCAAAGATAGATCACGGGTTTCCCGAGGCCCTCAGCATAGCCGGCTTCCCGATAGGCACCAAAATTGTCATGCGTCAGGTCCGCCAGGACGAAGGCCGCGTCGCGTATCTGTTGCCGCATGATGTTGTCGATGATTCCTGCGCGCGGGACAACGCGAAGATCGACAAGGTCATGGCCCGTGCCGCGCTTGACCGCCGGCTTGATGGTCGTTTCGGCTAAGCCGTCCAGAATGCCGTCTGCGAACTTCATCGCGAGAAACCCGTAGCGCCCGGAGAATCCGCCCTTGCGCTCGGCCTCAAAGCGATCCCAGCCTTGGAGCGTCAGGCCATAGACCGGCACACTCAGAGAGCCACGCCCCGGGACCTGGCCGAGCGACGTCACGCCAAACCTGCGGATCAGTCCCGCCTCTTCCGCATCCCGACAAAGCTGCTGAAGCATCTCCTTGCTGAACGCACCGACGACGGCAGTCTCGGTCACGACATCGCAGGGAAAGCCGTCGCCTGTTTCGGCCATGCACTCGCCGATCCGACGAATGAGGTTCGCAAGTTGCTCGGGGGCGCCAGGCAGTCTGGCGTTCTGAACGAAATGGTCGAGCCAGTCAGACATGACGACAACCCGTTCGCCCCCTTGCGAAGCGGTTCTCGACCGATGGGACAGGGCCGCGCGCTGAAGGGCCGTCAGGGCTCTTCGGGGAGACCGGAACCAGTCGACCCGCGCCGTCCTGCTGATTTCGTAATCGCCGCATCTGCTGCACTGATACCCGTATCAGTCGCCGCTGGTTCGGCAGCTATCGCAATGCGAGCCATTCGCATCCTCGCAGACCGGGCACCTGTTCTCGTCAGCCTGTCTCAGTCGCGCCTCCTATTGGCCCGGATGGAAGAAATCATGGATCACCTGCGCAGTCGCTGCCGAAATCCCCTCGACCGCCTTGAGGTCTTCCAGCCCTGCCCGCGCCACCGCCTTGGCCGATCCGAAATGCCGGAGGAGCGCGCGCTTGCGCGCCGCGCCGACCCCCGGAACCTCGTCGAGCGGCGTTGCCCCCACGGCCTTGGCCCGTTTGGCCCGATGGGCGCCGATGGCCCAACGATGCGCCTCGTCGCGGAGCCGCTGCACGAAATAGAGGACCGGCGAATTGTGCGGCAGCGCGAAGGGGGACTTGCCGGGGCGGTGGAATTCCTCCTTCCCGGCGTCTCGGTCGACCCCTTTCGCGACCCCGATCACGGCGATGTCCTCGACCCCGAGGTCTTCCATGATCTCCATCACGGCAGAGACCTGCCCCGCGCCGCCATCGATCAACAGAAGATCCGGCCAGGCTTCGGTCGAGCGGTCGGGATCCTCCTTCAGGAGCCGCTGGAACCGCCGCGTGAGAACCTCCTTCATCATGCCGAAATCGTCGCCCGGTGTCAGCTCGGTGCCCTTGATGTTGAACTTGCGGTACTGGCTCTTCACGAACCCCTCGGGACCCGCGACCACCATCCCGCCGACGGCGTTGGTGCCCATGATGTGGGAGTTGTCGTAGACCTCGATCCGGCGCGGCGGGCCGTCGAGGTCGAAGGCATCGGCGAGCCCCTCCAGAAGCTTCGATTGCGCCGCGCTCTCGCTCATCTTGCGGGCAAGGCTCTCGCGGGCGTTGCGGGCCGCGTTCTCGACCAGTTCGGCCTTTTCGCCCCTCTGCGGCACCGCTATCTCCACCCGCCGTCCGGCCCGCTCCGACAAGAGCGCGGTCATCAGGTCCTCATCCTCGATCGGATGCGACAGAAGGATGAGCCGCGGTGGCTCCTTGTCGGCGTAGAACTGGCCGAGAAAGGCCTCGAGCACCTCGGGCGCCTCGGCGCCCGAGCCGGTCTTGGGATAGAAGTCGCGGTTGCCCCAGCTCTGGTTGGCGCGGATGAAGAAAACCTGCACGCAGGCCTGACCGCCCTCGAGATGCAGCGCCACGACATCCGCCTCGGCCACGCCGCGCGGGTTGATGCCCTGGGCCGACTGCACCTGCGTCAGCGCCTTGATCCGGTCCCTGAGCGCCGCCGCCCGCTCGAACTCCAGCGCCTCGGAGGCTGCCGCCATCTGCCCGGCCAGCTGGGCCTGAACCTCGGTCGTCTTGCCCTGCAGGAAGCGTTCGGCATCGGCGACGAGCGCGCCATAGCCTTCGGCATCGATGAACCCGACGCAGGGCGCGCTGCAACGCTTGATCTGATAGAGCAGGCAGGGCCGCGTGCGGCTCTGGAAGACCGCGTCCGAGCAGTTGCGCAGCAAGAACACCTTCTGCAGCTGGTTCAGCGTCCGCCCGACCGCGCCGGCGCTGGCAAAGGGGCCATAGTAGTTGCCCTTTTCCTTCTTCGCCCCGCGGTGCTTCTTGATCTGCGCGAAGGCGTGCTCATGCGACACGAGGATATTCGGGAACGACTTGTCGTCGCGCAGGAGGACGTTGAAATAGGGCTTCAACTGCTTGATCAGGTTCTGCTCGAGAAGCAGCGCCTCGGTCTCGGTCCGCGTGGTCAGGAACATCATCGACCGCGTGGCATGGATCATCCGCGCGATCCGCGCGGAATGGCCCGCGGGCCGCGCGTAGTTCGACACCCGCGCCTTCAGGTTGCGCGCCTTGCCGACATAGAGCACCCGGCCTTCGGCATCGAGCATCCGGTAGACCCCCGGCTGAGCAGTCAGGCTCTTCAGATAGGACTGGATGACGGCATGGCCCTGAAGCGCTTCCCCGGTCACGCGACGCCCCTCCTCGCGGCTGCCGCCACTGCGCCACGATTCCCCTGCCCTCGGCAAGCCCGGGACGGAAAAGGCAAGCGGAATCCTGTCCACGGATTCGGTGGATAACTCTGCGGAAAAGATTTGATCATCGGGAAATTTTCCTTGTATTCGGCAGGCTTCGTGAGTTTGCCCAAAATTTAGGCGAAGGCCTCAATGCACTGAAATACAAGGGGAATTTTTTTCACTTCCGCACAAATCCATGAAATCGCTGACAAATTCGTTACACCCCATTACAGGCCGCGACAAAGTGGACAACCGCGTTGCCGCATCCGCCGCGGGCGCCCTAGTCGCTGCGCTTCGAACCAAGGATATCGGGCGTCTGCCAGGCCAGGTGCTGCCCGCCATCGACGCAGAGAAGCTGGCCCGTCACCGAGGGCGCATCGATGAAGTATCCGAGCGCCGCACAGATATCCTCGGGCTCGGGTCCGCGCGAAAGCGGCGTCGCCGCGCGCTGCGCCTGAAACTGCGCTTCGCTCTGATGTGCGCCCCTCAGGGTCGATCCCGGGCCGATCGCGTTCACGCGCACGTTCGGCGCCAGTGCCCGCGCCGCGGTCTGGGTAAAGGCCCAGAGCCCCATCTTGGCGATTGTGTAGGACATGTATTCGGGCGTCAGCTTGCGCACCCGCTGATCGAGGAGATTTACCGCCAGCGCCCGCGCCCGCTGCGCGCCGGGTGCACCTTCAGCCGCCGGCGCCTGGGCGGCGAAGTCCTGCGTCAGCGCCACCGGCGCGCGCAGGTTGGTCTCGATATTTCGGTCCCAGCTTTCGCGGCTCATCGAGCCGATATTGTCATAGACGAAAAGCGAGGCGTTGTTGACAAGCAGCGTCAGGGGCGCGCCGAGCGCCTCGCGGGCCGCTCTGACAAGGGATCGGGTCTCTGCCTCGACAAGCAGATCGGCCCCGACCGTCGTGGCACGCCGTCCGAGCGCGCGGATCTCGGCCGCGACCGCCTCGGCCGCATCCCGAGACGCGGCGTAGTGCACCACCACGTCATGACCGCGCCGCGCCAGATAAAGCGCCATTTCCCGGCCGAGCCGCCGCCCCGCGCCGGTCACGAGTGCCGTGCCCGCCTGCGACAGCTCCGTCATCCGCGGGCACCGCAGCCGCAGGGACCCGGCCCGATCAGCGGCCGCCCGCAGGACGGGCAGCGCGCCTTGCGGTGCCGGCCAGGCATCCGCAGCCGCCCGAAGAGCGCCAGCACCAGCATCCCGATCAGGAAGAGCGTCACGACCTTGACCATGTCAGAGCCCGTAACGCGACCAGAGGAGCCGTTCCTCGAGCCGCTCCAGCATGGCATCGACGGCCCCCAGTCCGAACCGGCGGAAGAACGGCTTCTTCGGCGCATAGGGAACGAGCCGCACCCTTTCGCCGTAGATCGCCGTCATCGTCGGGACCAGATGCGCGATGCCGTCGGCGAGCCCGCGGTCGACCGCATCCTGGCCGACCCAGACGTCGCCGGTAAAGAGATCCTCGCCCTCTCGCAGCCGGGTGCCCCGGCGCGCGCCGACCTGGGCCTTGAACGCGGCGTGGATCGGCTCGAGGAGCCGGCGCAGGCGCGCCACGTCCTCGGCCTTCTCGGGCCGGAACGGATCGAGCAGGCTTTTCGAGTCGCCCGCTGTGTGCACCCGCCGTTCGATCCCGTGCCGGGCCATGAACTCGGGAAAGCCGAAACCCGCCGAGATCACCCCGATCGAACCGACCACGGAGCTTTCGTCAAGCCAGATGGTGTCGGCCGCGGTCGCGAGCCAGTAGCCGCCCGAAGCCGCCACATCCTCGACGAAGGCATGGACCGGGATCTTCCGCTTTTCGGCAAGCCGACGGATCCGCGCCGCGATCAGGGCGGACTGCACCGGCGCGCCGCCGGGCGAGTTGATCACCAGTGCCACGGCCTTCGGTCGGCCGCGGGAGAACGCCTTTTCGATCATCGGGGCGAGGGCGGCATCGCAGAGCGCCCCGTTCCCCCCCGAGGCGATGAGGCCCTGAAGCCTGAGGACCGCCACCCGGGGTCGCGGCGCGAGGAAGGGAATGAACCGTCTCATGCCCCCGATGTAATCCGAGCCGGGCCGGGGAACAATAGCGCCGCCGGCCCGCCGCCGCGTTGCCGTCCCGCCACCGGCCCCGGCCGTTGCGCCCGGCAGGGCAAGCGCCTAGGTTCGGGTCATCAGGCGGCCATCACCGGAACCGGCGCGATGCGGCTCTTCGTCGGCCTTGGCAATCCCGGGGCGAAATATGCGGGCAACCGCCACAACATCGGCTTCATGGCGCTCGACCGGATTGCCGCCGATCACGGCTTTGCGCCCTGGCGCACGAAATTCCAGGGCGCGATCAGCGAGGGTCGGCTCGGCACCATGCGTGTCGCGCTTCTGAAGCCCGGGACCTTCATGAACCTCTCGGGCCAGTCGGTCGGCGAGGCGATGCGCTTTTACCGCCTTGAACCCGCAGACGTCACGGTGTTCCACGACGAGCTCGACCTTGCCCCGGGCAAGTGCCGGGTCAAGACCGGCGGCGGGCACGCGGGCCACAACGGCCTGCGGTCATTGCACCAACATATCGGCGACGGCTACGGCCGGGTCCGGCTCGGCATCGGCCATCCGGGCCACAAGGATCGTGTCGCGCCCTACGTGCTTTCGGATTTCGCCAAAGCCGATGCCGGCTGGCTCGACGACCTTCTGCGCGGCATCTCGGACGGGGCCGAAGCGCTGGCCGCGGGCGATGCCGCCCGTTTCATGAACGCCGTCGCGCTCAGGGTCGCGCCGCCCCGCCCCGCCGCCGCTGCGACCGGAGCCCCGCGCCCGGCCGGGAAGACCGAAGCCGCCCCCGATCCCGACGCCGATCCCGCCCCCAACTCCGGCGCCGCACCCAAGGTCGATACCCGTTCGGCGCTGCAGCGTCTCGCCGACCGTTTCCGATGACCTGGCGCGACGCCTTCCGAGACCAGGCCGAAAGCTGTGCCGCACTCGGCTCGCCCTTCACCGCCCGGGTCCTGACTCTGCTTGCCGATCGCGGGCTCCCGCCCGGCCCGGTAATGTCCCGCATTGCCGCCTGGCCGGGCAATATCACCTCGCGCGGGGAGTCGGTGCCGCTCCGGCTCGCCGGCGCGCTGCATGGCGCCGTTCTGGAGCGCCGTGCGCCCGCGCTCGCCATGCTCTACCCGCCGAACCCGGCACCTGACGATGGCGCGCTTCATGCCCGCCTCGCCGAGACGATCACCGTCGAGGCGGGCTGGATCGACCGCCGGCTGGACAGCGCGCCACAGACGAACGAGGTCGGCCGCTCCGCTGTCCTGATCGCCGCTGCGGCATGGCTGACGCTGAGGACCGGCCTGCCGCTGGTGCTGAGCGAACTTGGCGCCAGCGCCGGTCTCAACCTCAACTTCGACCGCTTCGCGCTTGCCGGCGCGGGCCGGCGCGTCGGACCTGCCACGGCCGCGCTGACGCTTGCCCCCGACTGGAGCGGGCCGCCGCCGGAGCCGGTGGCTCTGCGCGTCCTCGAACGCCGGGGCGCCGACCTTGCGCCGCCCGACCCGGTCGCCGATCGGTTGCGGCTTCTCTCGTTTCTCTGGCCCGACCAGCCGGAGCGGATGGCGCGCATGCGGGCCGCGCTTGCGGAGGCCGCGCGGCACCCCGTCGCGGTCGAACGCGGCGATGCGGTGGCATTCCTGGCCCGACGCCTCGGCCGCGCCCATGCCGGCGCGCTTCATCTCGTCTATCACACGGTCGCCTGGCAGTATTTTCCGACCGCCGGGCAGGTCCGCGGCGAGGCCATTCTCCAGGCGGCAGGACGCGCCGCAACCCCCCGCGCCCCCCTTGCCCGGCTCGCCATGGAGGCCGACGGCAGCGGCCCCGGGGCCGGCATCGGCCTGCAGCTCTGGCCCGACGGGCGGATCTGGCAGTTCGGGCGCATCGATTTTCACGGCCGCTGGATCGACTGGCGGCCGCCTTCGCACGAGGAGACGCTGCCATGGTGACCCGACTGCCGTCGACAAACGTCCTTGGCGGCGCGCTCGAACCCTGTTCGACCAAACCGATGACCGGCTTCTTTCGCGATGGTCACTGCAATACCTGCGCCGAGGATACCGGCAGCCACACCGTCTGCGCGGTAATGACGGCGGAGTTCCTGGCCTTCTCGAAATATGTGGGCAACGATCTGTCGACGCCGCGCCCGGAGTTCGGCTTCGCGGGTCTCCGCCCGGGCGATCTCTGGTGCCTCTGCGCTGCCCGGTTCCTGCAAGCCCATGACGAAGGTTGCGCGCCACGCGTCCGCCTGGAGGCGACCCATGCGCGCGCGACCGAGATCGTGCCGCTTGCGGCGCTGAGAAGCTGTGCGGAGCGCTGACTGCCGGCGGGAGAGCTATTCGGCGGCGGTGAGCAACACCGGGCGCTTCGGGGTCGCAGCCGCGATGTCCTCGGGCACGAAACTCTCGTTCAGCAGGTCCTCGATGAAGAGGCTGAGCAGCTGCGGCCGCCCGGTCACCCCCGCCTTGCGATAGATCGCGTTGGTCTGCGCCTTCACGGTGCCCTCGGCGGTGCCGCGCAGCGTGGCGATCTCGGGCGTGCTGAGCCCCTTGATCGCAAAGAGCGCCACGTCGCGCTCGGCCGAGGTCAGCCCCCAGGCATCGAAGCGGTCGTACATGAGTTCCATGAAGGCACCCGATACCTGCCTCAGCCGTGCCTCGGCGATCCGCTGCCGCTGGAACGATCGCCAGATGATCACCCCGCCGAGAACGGCACCGAAAATCAGCCCGAGGGAACTGCCGACCTCGAGGATCTCGTGCAGTTTCCAGCTGATCGGCAGGTGCTGGATGCCGAGGATCGACATCAGTAATTCGCGCATGAAATACGCCGCGCAGACCGATTGAAGCACCAGAAGCGCAATGACAAGGATCAAGGAGCGCATGCCACCCCCTGACACACCAGCCGAAACCGGCGGTCGGGCCGTGCAACGGCGCTCCGGCAGCCCTTAGCTTTCACCACGCGCGCGCCCCTTGCCCCGCCCGCGTCCACGCCCGCGGTGATCCTCTTCCGTGTCATCCTCTTCGGCGGCGCGCGCCTCGTCGTCTTCCTCCCAGTCATGCGACGGCTCGGAGTCGTCGTCCTCGGGCTCGCCGGGCCGGCCGCCTTCGGAACCGCCGCCCGAACCACCACCCGAGCCGCCCGATGCGGCCGGACGGCCCGTGTTGCGACCATCGTCATCATCGTAGCTGTAGTCGCGCATGATCTCGCCGGAACTCGGGTTCACGACAACCTCGCGCCGCGTCCGCCCACGCCGCGCCTCGATCCGCACCCGGCCCAGCCAGGTCTTCTCCACCTTGGTCACGTTGTAGCCGAGCCGCTGCAGATCGCTGATGACCACATCCGGCGCCGATCCCGCCAGGGCCGGAAGAGCCCCTGCTGCGAGGCTGCCGATTGCCGTCAATACAAATGCACGCCTGTTCATCTGTTCCATCCCGGGAATGCGCACATCATGCGCGCATGGTGGATTTGCGGCAAACGAACGCGCTGTTTCCGGACCATGCGTTTCCGCCCAGTCACCGGTCGTCGGAATCGTCGACGATTTCTTCCGAAACGAGCGTCATTCCGTCCTCGTCGAACGAGCGTTTGACACCCTGACCGTTGCAGATCGTGACCTCGCTTCTGAGCGCACCGCCCCCCCAGAGCACGCGCCGTATGAACGAGTCGGCGCAGCGGGCCTCGATGGCGATGCCGGTCGCGCTCCACTTCACGGCCACGTCCTCGTAGCCTTCCGCGATCAGTGCGCCGAGTTGCCGGCTGACCGCGTCGCCCGGCCGGGAGCCGCGCGGGGACGAACGGGGCGCATCTGTCGCGATGGCGAAAACACGTTCCTGGATCATCTGGTACCTGCCCTTGTCGAATGTTGCGTCTTCGCGTTCACCGCCCGGTGCTGGCCGGGCCGCCCTGTCGCCCTGGAGCGACCTGAGATGAAAGCGCGGCAACTAGGCGCCGGGGGCATGGAAAGGGCCATAAACCTGGGCGCCACGGCCCTAAACCGAGGTTTAATCGGCGCCTATTTCACAGGATATTCGCGCCAATCCGCGGCCCCGGCCCGGCTTTGTCGCCCGATGCCGTCCCAAGCGAGACGCCGGAGGTTGAAGACGGCCGTCCGGCGCGGCCCCACGCTGCGGAACAATCCGGCCCGGGGCCTGCGTTCGTTGCTTCAGGCGAGACGCCGGGCCGGCGCTTCAGCCGGCGCGCTCCAGTTCGACTCGCTCCAGCGGCTTTCCTTCCATCATTTCTTCGATGAAAAGACTCAGGAGCTGATGCCTGCCACTGACACCGGCCTTGCGATAGATCGCATTCGTCTGCGCCTTGACGGTTCCGTCCGACGTCCGCCGCATGAAGGCGATCTCCTGGGTGCCGAGCCCCTTGATCACGAAAAGCGCGACATCGGCCTCGGCCGGCGTCAGCCCCCACTTCGCGAAGCGTTCCTGAAGCAACTCGTTGAAGGCGCCCGAGGCGAGGCGCAGTTGCTGCTCTGCCTCTGCCTTTCCCTTCTGCGTGTTGTGCAGCGCCACGGCGCCCAGCACGAGCCCGAGGACAAGCCCGAAGGCCGCGCCGATCTCGATATACTCCTGCCACCGCCAGGGAATGGGGCTGAAGTTGATGCCGAGAACGGAAAAGAGGATGTCTGACACGAAGACGACCGCGCAAACCGCCTGGATCACGAAGATCCCGATTATGAAGTAGCGTCCGCGCATTCCGTCCCCCGGTTCGCCGCGATGGCGTCAGTTGTCGTCCCCGTCCCTGCCCCGGCCTTCGCCCCTGGCTTCGCGGCGACCCTGCTCGTCGCCGTGATCCCCCTCGCTCGCATCGCCGCCGTCCTCGTCGCCGGAACGGTTATGGTCGCGTGCCGCATCGCCGTCGTTCGGCAGGAGCTCGAGATAGTCGCGCAGGATCGCGCCGTTGCGGCGGTCCAGAACGATCTCGCGCTGGCGACCCGGCGCTGAAGCGACGATGCGAATGCGGCCGAGCAGGGTGCGTTCGATATCGACGTCGGCATAACCGCTGTCGTGCAGCGCGTCGGCCCAGATCTCGACGAAATCCTGAGCCGCCGCCGCACGCGCGAGGCCCGCCAGAAAGAAAGCCGAAACGCAGAGAATCCGCAGTCGCATGGTGCGCCCCATCCCGGAAATGCCGCAGCCGCCCCGAGTATCCCCCAGGACGGCTCGCGCTGCAATGCAGTGAACAAGCTTCCGGGCAGGCCATGGCCTGCCCGGAACCATTTCGCTTTCAGGAATGCGATCAGTCGTCGCTGCCTTCGCCGCCGTTGTCGTCGCCGGCTCCGTGGTCGCCGTCGTCATCGGACTGATCCGCGTGGTCGTCGCTGCCATCGTCATCGGACTGCGCCGATTCGTCGTCGCTGCCTTGATCGATGGCGCTTTCGTCGTCGGACTCGTTGCTGACAACGACCGCGTTCTCGTCGTCGGCGGCGCAATCCGCCGCCTGGGCATCGCAGCTCTCGCTGGTGTCGGCGAGCGCTTCGTCGCTGTAGTGGTCGTTGTCAGCCGCGTAGGCATGGCCGGCGACCGAGATGAGCGCCGCAGCAAGAATGGTGGAATATTTCATTGGCTGTTCCTTGGTTGCTGTTCGAGATTCTTCTGTGGCCCGCGCGGGGCCGTCACCGCCGCTCAGAACAAGCGGTCGCCCCGACAGAGACAGGCTTTGGCGCCCGTCCGACATTCCACCGCGGTTTAGTGGCAACTCTCCGCTGCCCAAACTGCACATAAACCAAAGTTTATGATGATGTGTTTTATTTTCAATGGTTTAAGAGATGGCGGCTTTTCGCCCTGGCCCGGCCCGAATGGCAGATTCCCGCCGCCGTCGGGGCCACTAGCACAAATGCCACCATCTCGCCATCAAGGGGTCATCTTGAAACCGAGATGCTTCGCAACGGCGAAGATGTCCTTGTCGCCACGGCCGCACATGTTCATCACGATGATATGGTCCCGGGGCAGGTCGGGCGCGATCTTCATGACATGGGCGAGCGCGTGGGAAGGCTCCAGCGCCGGGATGATGCCTTCGAGCGCGCAGCACAGCTGGAACGCCTCCAGCGCCTCCTTGTCGGTGATCGCGACATACTTGGCGCGGCCGGTCTCGTGCAGCCACGAATGTTCCGGCCCGATGCCGGGATAGTCGAGGCCCGCGCTGATGGAGAACCCTTCGAGGATCTGGCCGTCGTCATCCTGAAGCAGGTAGGTCCGGTTGCCATGCAGCACGCCCGGCCGCCCGCCGGTGAGGCTGGCGCAATGCTCCATCCTCTCGTCCACGCCCTTGCCGCCGGCCTCCACCCCGATGATCCGCACCGAAGGGTCGTCGAGGAAGGGGTAGAACAGCCCCATCGCGTTCGACCCGCCGCCGATCGCGGCGATCACGGTATCGGGCAGCCGCCCCTCGCCTTCCTGCTCGGCCAGTTGCCAGCGCACTTCCTTGCCGATGATCGACTGGAAATCGCGCACCATGGCGGGATAGGGATGCGGGCCGGCCACGGTGCCGATGCAGTAGAAGGTGTCGCGCACGTTCGTCACCCAGTCGCGCAGCGCGTCGTTCATTGCGTCCTTGAGTGTGCCGCGACCGGAGGTTACCGGCACCACCTCGGCTCCAAGAAGCCGCATCCGGAAGACGTTGGGCGCCTGCCGCTCGACATCATGCGCGCCCATGTAGACCACGCATTTCAGCCCGAACTTGGCGCAGACCGTCGCCGTCGCCACGCCGTGCTGGCCCGCCCCCGTCTCGGCGATGATCCGGGTCTTGCCCATGCGGCGGGCAAGGATGATCTGGCCAAGCACGTTGTTGATCTTGTGCGCGCCGGTATGGTTCAGCTCATCGCGCTTCATGTAGATCCTGGCGCCGCCGAGGTGATCGGTCAGCCGCTCGGCGAAATAGAGCGGCGAGGGGCGGCCGACATAGTGCTTCCAGAGCCAGTCCATCTCGGCCCAGAAGCTGTCGTCGGTCTTGGCCTTTTCATATTCGGCCTCGAGATCCAGGATGAGCGGCATCAGCGTCTCGCTGACGAAGCGGCCGCCGAAATCGCCGAAGCGGCCGTTCTCGTCCGGGCCGCGCATGAAGCTGTTGAACAGATCGTCGGCCATCATCGCCTCTCCTGTTAGGTCAGATCGCGTTTAAAGCCAATGTGACTTGGGGTAAAGCCGAGCCGTTCGTAGAAGCGTCTGGCGTCGCTGCGGCTTGCGTTCATCGTCAACTGCATCAGCCGGCAGCCCGCGGCGCGCGCCCGCGCCTCGGCATCGGCGAACATCGCGGCGCCGATCCCCTGTCCGCGCCGATCGGTCGCGACGCGCACCGATTCCACCTGCGCCCGGCGGCTGGCCCTGAGCGAGAGGCCGGAGATGAAGGTCAACTGGTAGGTCGCGACGATGCGGCCGTCATCCGCGCCGACGACAAGCGTGTTGCCGCCCTCGGCCCGCATCGCGTCGAAGGCCGCAAGATAGGCGCCGAGATCAGTGCCCTCGCGCGTGGTGCCGAGCGCATCGTCGGCCAGGAGCGCGACCACCGCGGGCACGTCAGCGCGACTGGCTTCGCGAAAACGGATCATGCCGGGACCGCCGCCTTCGCCGCGGCGATGAAGGCGCGGACGAGCGCCTCGTCCTTGACGCCGGGCGCCGTTTCGACACCGGACGAAACATCGACCTGCCGGGCATTGGTCGCGCGGATCGCCTGGGCGACATTTTCCGGCGTCAGACCCCCTGCAAGCATCCAGGGCCGTCGCCACACCCGCCCGAGAAGGAGCGTCCAGTCGAAGGCCACACCGTTCCCGCCCGGAAGAACCGCGCCCTTCGGTGCCTTGGCGTCGATCAGGATCTGGTCGGCAACGGACTGGTAGGGCTCGATCGCCGCCAGATCCTCGCGCCCACCCACCCCGACTACCTTCATCACCGGAAGCCCGTAGCGCGCCTTGATCTCCGCCACGCGGCCGGGATCTTCCTTGCCGTGTAGCTGGATGACATCTGCCGGAGTGCCGGCAACGATCCGGTCCAGATCCTCGTTCGACGGATCCACCACCAGCACCACCTTCGCCACCCCCGCCGGAACCGCCAACATCAGATGCCGTGCGGCGCCGACATCGACGTAACGGGGCGAGCGGGGAAAGAAGTTGAAGCCGAGATAGGTCGCGCCGGCCGCAACAGCCGCGCTGACATGGGCGGGCTCCTTCAGCCCGCAGATCTTGACCCGGATCTCCATGGCCCAGCCTTAGCGCGCCGCGCCCTTGCCCTCAAGCAGCGCCAGAACCTCATCCTCTGGCTGGGCGGTGTCGGTCCGGAGCTTCTTGACCTCGCGCTGCAGCCGCCCGGCCTCGCGCCTGTGTTCGCTTGCCGCCGCCCGGTGCTTGCCTTCGCGGGCCCATTCCCAGACGAACCCGAGACCGAGCCCCACCAGGACGCCGCCGAAAACCGCGATGAACAGCGGCATCTCGACCGACCGGTCGAAGCCCAAAAGCGCACCAAGCTCATCGGGAAGCAGATGCAGCGTCACCGGTGCACGATTGGCCGAGGCGATCGCCACCAGTGCAATTCCGAGAACGGCAAGAAACAGGATCCGGAGAAAGCGCAGCATGGTCTCACTTACTGCCCGTTGAGGCGATCCCGCAAGAGTTTTCCTGTCTTGAAGAAGGGCACGTGCTTCTCGTCGACATCGACCGCCTCGCCAGTGCGCGGGTTGCGCCCCGTCCTGGCATCGCGGCGCTTCACGGAGAAGGCGCCGAAGCCGCGCAATTCGACACGGTCACCGCGGGCCATCGCCTCGATGATCTCTTCGAAGATCGTGTTCACGATCCTCTCGACATCGCGCTGGAACAGGTGCGGATTTTCCTCGGCAATCTTCTGGACGAGCTCGGACCGGATCATTCAAACCCCCCTTGCGAGCCATCCCCGTTGGCGGACCGCATTGTTGATTGCGCAGACTATAGGGCCAATCCCTGCCCGCACAAACAGGAAAGCCATTGGAAAGGCGAGGAATTCTGCGTGATTTTAAGATTTCTCCCGCGGAAACGCCGGGCTTCGCGACGCCGCGTCGCAGCAATCGGGCCACGATCGCGCCCGCGGCCGACGCCCCCCCGGTGCCGATTCGCCCGCGCCCCGGGCCCGCCGCGCCACTGGCCCCCGGCAGACGAAGGGCCGGGGCACGCACTCACGCATGCGCCCCGGCCCCTCTTGTCAGGCACACCCCTCCTCGGGGGTGGCGCTTACTTCTCGCCCTTCAGCGCGGCGCCGAGGATCTCGCCAAGCGAAGCACCGGAGTCGGACGAGCCGTACTGCTCCACCGCCTCCTTCTCTTCGGCGATCTCGCGCGCCTTGATCGACAGGCCGAGCTTGCGCGTCTTGCTCTCGACATTGGTCACGCGAGCATCGACATGATCGCCGACCTGGAAGCGCTCGGGGCGCTGGTCGGCGCGGTCGCGCGCCAGGTCGGAACGGCGGATGAAGCTCTTCATGCCGTTGTACTCGACCTCGATGCCGCCATCCTCGATCGCGGTGACGGTGGTGGTGATGACCGAGCCGCGCTTCACGCCGTCGACCGCATCCGAGAACGTGTCGGCGTCGAGCGCCTTGATCGAGAGCGAGATCCGCTCCTTCTCCACGTCGACCTCGGTGACCGCGGCCTTGACCATGTCGCCCTTGCGGTAGGACTGGATCGCCTCTTCGCCGCGCTGGTCCCAGCTGAGGTCGGAGAGGTGCACCATGCCGTCGATGTCGTTGTCGAGCCCGACGAACAGACCGAATTCGGTGATGTTCTTCACCTCGCCCTCGATGACGGTGCCAACCGGGTGGGTCTCGGAGAAGACTTCCCACGGGTTGCGCATCGTCTGCTTGAGACCGAGCGAGACGCGCCGCTTGGCGGTGTCGATCTCGAGCACCATGACGTCGACTTCCTGGCTCGTCGAGACGATCTTGCCGGGATGCACGTTCTTCTTGGTCCAGGACATCTCGGAGACGTGGACGAGGCCCTCGACCCCGGCTTCCAGCTCCACGAAGGCGCCGTAGTCGGTGATGTTGGTCACGCGGCCCTTGTGGACGGAACCGAGCGGGAACTTCTGCTCCACCGTGTCCCAGGGATCGGACTGAAGCTGCTTCATGCCGAGCGAGATGCGGTGGGTTTCCTTGTTGATCTTGATCACCTGGACCTTCACGGTCTCGCCGATGTTCAGGATCTCGGACGGGTGGTTCACGCGGCGCCATGCCATGTCGGTGACATGCAGGAGGCCATCGACACCGCCGAGATCGACGAAGGCGCCGTATTCGGTGATGTTCTTGACCACGCCGTCGACCGTCTGGCCTTCGCTCAGGTTGCCGATGACCTCGGCGCGCTGCTCGGCGCGGCTCTCTTCGAGGATGGCGCGGCGCGAGACGACGATGTTGCCGCGGCGGCGGTCCATCTTGAGGATCTGGAACGGCTGCTTGAGACCCATGAGCGGGCCGGCGTCGCGCACCGGGCGAACGTCGACCTGGCTGCCGGGCAGGAAGGCCACGGCACCGCCGAGATCGACGGTGAAGCCGCCCTTGACGCGACCGAAGATGGCGCCATCGACGCGCTCTTCCGCGGCATAGGCCTTTTCGAGCCGGTCCCAGGCCTCTTCGCGGCGGGCCTTCTCGCGGCTGAGGACGGCCTCGCCACGGATGTTCTCGACGCGGTCGAGATAGACCTCGACCTCATCGCCGATCGCAAGCTCGGCCTGTTCGCCGGGATTGGAGAATTCCTTGAGATCGACGCGGCCTTCCATCTTGTAGCCGACGTCGATGATGGCCTGCCCCGCCTCGATGGCGATGACCTTGCCCTTGACGACCGAACCCTCTTCCGGGGTGTCGATCTCGAAGCTTTCCTTGAGGAGGGCTTCGAATTCCTCCATCGTCGCTTTGGCGCACATGCGTTTTCAGTTCCTTTGTCTAGATGTTTCTGGCCAAGCGGTTGGCTCCGCCGGTCTTTGGTTGCATGTCCCTTGGCGGCCCCGCCCGGAGAATGACAAAGGGCCGGTGCGTTGCGCCGACCCTGCCCGTCCTCTCGTTTTTATGGCTCAAGACCGCCTTCTGGACGGCCGCGTCTATAGTGGCTTCCGGCCGCCGTGGCAAGTCCGCATCGTTTCCCGGAAGCGATGCGCCGCCTGCCCCGCTACCCGGTCAGCCGGCGCCGAGGCACGCCTCGACCTCTGCGAGCGCCGCCGCCACGGCTGCCTCGACGCTCATCGCGCTGGTGTCGAGCACGACCGCATCCACCGCCGGCTTCAGCGGTGCCACGGCCCGCTCCGCGTCCCGCCTGTCGCGCTCCTTCACCTCGGCCAGAACCTCCCCCTCATCGCCGCCGACCTCGAGCCAGCGGCGATGGGCGCGGACCTCGGGGCTGGCGGTGACGTAGAGCTTCACCTCGGCCTCGGGGCAGATCACGGTGCCGATGTCGCGCCCGTCCAGCACGGCGCCGCCCTCGCGCCGGGCGAAGCTGCGCTGGAACGCGACCAGCGCCTCGCGCACCTCGGGGATCACCGCGACACGGCTCGCCGCCTGCCCGGCCGCGAGCGTTCTGAGATCGTCGCGGGCGAGATCCGTCTCGCCGAGCCCGCGCGCCGCGGCAACCGGATCGCCGCCCTTGGCGCCGACCGCCCGGTAGAGCAGACCGGTATCGAGATGCCCGAAGCCGAACCGCTTTGCCACCGCGCGCGCGATCGTGCCCTTGCCCGCCGCTGCCGGGCCGTCGATGGCAACCGTGAAGATCATGCGCCCTGCTTAGGACAGCCACCGCGAAAGCTCAATTGCCACCGGCTCAGAACCCGACGAGCGCGATGCCGCAAAGGACGCAGGCCGCCCCGGCCATCTGCCGCGGCGAAAGCCCCTCGCCGAGCATCATCGCGCAGACCAGGACGATACAGGTCTCGATCGACAAGACGATCATGTAGACCATGGCCAGCGGAGCCTGCCTGAGAAGCTGCACCTCGGCGAGAGTTGCGACGAGAAACGCGGCGGCGATGAAACCGACGGCAATCGTCGAACCGCCGACAGCGAGGGTCTTGATGCCGAGCGTCGCGCCCGCGTAGGCCAGTGCGGCAAGCACAATATAGGCAACGGCAGAATGCAAGGAATTGTCCATCTCGTGCCTCAAATGCCCGAGCGGTAAGATAAACGAACGAAACAGATATGAACTGGGGCGAATCTGCCCGATGGTGCGGCCGGCGGCAAGTTGG
This sequence comes from Albidovulum sp., assembly GCA_020637635.1. Taxonomy (GTDB): domain Bacteria; phylum Pseudomonadota; class Alphaproteobacteria; order Rhodobacterales; family Rhodobacteraceae; genus Albidovulum. Next base: position 63,820 of record JACKKB010000011.1, on the reverse strand, counting down.
GAAAACCTGACCTTTCCGGCGATCAGCCGGGCGTGCCCGGATCGAGTGCCCTGCAAAACGTCCCGGGCTCGACGTTGCCGCCCGAGATGACGACGACCACCGCATCGCCTTCGATCTCCTTCGGTCGCAGAAGGGCAGCGGCCAGTGCCACCGCCCCGCCCGGCTCGGCGACGAGGCGGAGCCGGTGAAAGGCCGCGGCGACGGCGCGCAGCGCCTCGGCGTCGCTGACCGCGAGGCCCGGCCCGCAGAGCGCCGCCATGATCGGGAAGGTGATCACGCCCGGCGCCGGGGTGATGATCGCATCGCAAAGCGAGCCCGTCGTCCGGGGGTTGCGCTCGATCCGGCCGGCCAGGAGCGAGCGGCGCACGTCGTCGAACCCCTCCGGCTCGACCGGCCGCACCCGCAGCCCCGGCGCGCGCGCGGCAAGTGCCGTGGCGATCCCGGACGCAAGCCCGCCGCCGCCGCAGGGCACCAGAACCTCGGCCGCATCGATCCCCTCTTCCCGCGTCTGTTCGGCGATCTCGAGCCCCACCGTCCCTTGCCCGGCGATCACCTGCGGATCGTCGAAGGGTTTGACGAGCGTCAGCCCACGGCTCTCGGCCAGCGCCGCGCCGATCGCGTCGCGGTCGCCCGTCGCGCGGTCGTAGAGAACCACCTCGGCGCCGAGCCCGCGGGTATTCTCGATCTTGATGCGCGGTGCGTCGGACGGCATCAGGATCACGCAGGGCGCGCCATGCCGCCGCGCCGCGAGCGCGACCCCCTGGGCATGATTGCCCGAGGAAAAGGCGATGACGCCCTGCGCCCGCGTCTCGGGCGAAAGCGCCGAGAGCGCCGACCAGCCGCCGCGGAACTTGAACGAGCCGGTATGCTGCAGGCATTCGGCCTTCACGAGAACCCGCCGTCCTGCGATCTCGTCGAGAAACGGCGAGGTCAGGATCGGCGTCCGCCGCACCACGCCGGCCAGTCGCCCCGCGGCGGCCTCGATCATCGCGATATTCATCTCGAATGCTCCAGCCAGGAACGGATCGCATTCAGCGCTTCCGGTTCGTCGAGGAACGGCACATGGCCGCGATCAGCGATTTCGGCGAAGATCATGTCGGGTCGGCGGCGGCGCATCTCTGCCGCCGTCGCCGCGGACAGGAGGTCCGATCCTGCCCCGCGCAGAAGCGCGAGCGGCAAGTCCGCGCAGGCTTCGAAGAGCGGCCAGAGATCGACCGGCGGGCCCTCGAACGCGGCGAGAAAACTCTCGCGCAGGGCCGGGTCATAGCGGATCCGGAGCCCCGCCGGCGTCTCGACATAGAGTCGCTCCGCGAAGGCGCGCCAGCGGACCTCGGAGACGTTCGAGAACCCCGTCATCGTTTGCGGCATCCGCGCCACCAGTTCGTCGAATGTGCGCGCCGCCGGATTGCGGCCGACATAGTGCATGATCGCCTCGAGCCCGGAGCGTTCGATCACCGGCCCGATATCGTTGAAGCAGATGCCCGTCAGCCGCGCCTTCTGCGTTGCCGCCATCAGCATGGCGATCATCCCGCCGCGCGATGTGCCGATGACCGGCACCGCGGCAAGGTCGAGATGATCGAGCAACTCGACCGCATCCTGCGCCTCGCGCGGGACGGTGTAGGTTGCGGCACCCGTCCACTGCGATCCGCCGCGGCCCCGGTAGTCGGGCCGAATGAGCCGCAGCCCGGGCAGCGCCTCGGCGAGGAAATCGAAATCGGTTCCGGACCGCGTGAGCCCCGCAAGGCAAAGCACGGGGCGGCCCGTCCCCCCGTCGCGATAGCACAGGCGGGTCCCGTCGGACGCGGTGAAATGCGCAAGTGTCATGGGCAAACGAGCTCCGGGATCGTGGTGAGGTCCGAAAGAACATGATGCGGGCGTCCCGGCAACCGGTCGCACGGCAGCCCCGCGCGGTTCACCCAGGCGGTGCGAAAGCCGAAGGCCGCCGCCGCCGCCGCGTCCCAGCCGTTCGACGAAACGAAGAGCACATCTTCCGCGCCGCCGCCGAAACGTTCGGTGACCAGCCGGTAGACCCGCGGATCCGGCTTGAAAACCCCGATGCTCTCGACCGATAGGCAGGCGTCGAGCAAATCACCGATCCCCGCCGAGGTGACGGCGGCGGCGAGCATCCCCGGCGCCCCGTTCGACAGGATCGCGGTGGCCCGCCCAAAGGATTTCAGCCGTTCCAGCATCGCCGGCACTTCCTGGTAGGCCGGCAGCGTCTCGTAGAGCGCAAGAAGCCGCGCCCTCAACCCCGCGTCGTCAAGGCCCGCGGCCTCGAGAGCCCAGTCGAGCCCGTCCTGTGTTACCTGCCAGAAATCGCAATGCGTCCCCATGACCGCGCGCAGCCAGGAATATTCGAGCTGCTTGCGCCGCCAGTCCTCGGCCAGCCTTGGCCAGACCGCGGCAAGGCTCTCGCCTCCCGGCTCGGCCGCGGCGGCGCGCGCCGCGCCGGCAACGTCGAAGAGCGTGCCATAGGCATCGAAGACGCAGGTCGTGATCGGCATGGGCACCTCCGCCGGCGAGACTGGCGCGCGCCGATGCTCCGGGCAAGGGCCGAAATGTTCCCCGCATGATCGCGCCGCCATCGGCCGTCCGGTCCCGAAGGCTGCTTTTGCCGGCGTCAGAGGTTCTCCTGCTGCGGCATGCCGAGCACGTGAAATCCGCTGTCGACCCGCACGATCTCACCCGTCGTGCAGGCGCCGTAGTCCGAACAGAGATAGACCGCCGTCCCGCCGATCGCCTCGAGCGTGGCGTTGTGGCGCAAGGGCGCGTTGGCCTCGGTGTGGCGGAAGGTGGCACGCGCACCGCCGATCGCGGCGCCGGCGAGCGTCTTCATCGGCCCGGGCGAAATCGCGTTCACGCGGATTTGCTGGGGCCCGAGATCGTTCGCCAGATAGCGCGTGGCGCTTTCGAGCGCCGCCTTGGCCACGCCCATGACGTTGTAGTTGGGCGTGACCCGGTTCGACCCGCCATAGGTGAGCGTGACGAGGCTGCCGCCCTCGGGCATGATCTCGGCCGCGCGCCGCGCCACGTCGATGAAGGAAAAGCACGAGATGGCGAGCGAATTGGTGAAGTTGCCCCGAGAGGTGTTCACGAACCTGCCCGTCAGCTCCGACTTGTCCGAAAAGGCAATGGCGTGGATCAGGAAGTCCATCGTGTTCCAGCGCGCCTTCAGGGCCTCGAAGCAGGCGCCCAGGCTCGCGTCATCGGTGACGTCGACATCGACGAGGAAATCCGACCCGAGCGAGGCGGCGAGCGGCGCCACGCGGCGGCCGAACCCCTCGCCCTGATAGGAAAAGGCAAGCTCCGCCCCCTCCGCGTGAAGTGCCTTGGCGATGCCCCAGGCGATGGAATGGTCGTTCGCGACCCCCATCACCAGCCCGCGCTTGCCTTTCATCAGACCGGTCATGTCACCTCACCCGAGATATTTGCTCATGACGAGCGTGGCATTGGTGCCGCCGAAGCCGAAGCTGTTCGACAGGACCCCGTCGAGTTCCACGCCCTCGCGCAGTTCGGTGACGATCTCCGAGGGGTCGAGCGCCGGGTCGAGTTCGGTCACGTTGGCCGAGGCGGCGATGAACCCCTTGTTCATCATGATCAGCGAATAGATCGCCTCGTGCACGCCCGTAGCCCCGAGCGAATGGCCCGTCAGCGATTTGGTCGAGGCGACCGGCGGCGTCCGGCCCTTGCCGAAGACCCTTCGGATCGCCTCCATCTCGGTCACGTCGCCGACCGGAGTCGAGGTGCCGTGGCTGTTGATGTAGTCGATCCTGCGGCCTTCGGGCAGCGTCGCCACCGCGAGCCGCATGGAGCGTTCGCCGCCTTCGCCCGAGGGCGCGACCATGTCGTAGCCGTCCGAGGTCGCACCGTAGCCCGTAACCTCGCCATAGATCCTGGCGCCGCGGGCAAGCGCGTGGCCAAGCTCCTCGAGCACGACGACGCCGCCGCCGCCGGCGATGACGAAACCGTCGCGGGTGGCATCGTAGGTCCGCGACGCGGTCTCCGGAGTATCGTTGTACTTCGAGCTCATTGCGCCCATGGCATCGAAGAGACAGGAGAGCGTCCAGTCCAGTTCCTCGCCGCCGCCGGCGAAAACGATGTCCTGCTTGCCCATCTGGATAAGCTCGGTGCCGTTGCCGATGCAATGCGCCGAGGTCGAACAGGCCGAGGTGATGGAATAGTTGACGCCCTTGATCTTGAACGGCGTGGCAAGGCAGGCGGAATTGGTCGAGGACATGCAGCGGGTCACCATGAAAGGGCCCATCCGCTTCGGCGCGCCCTTCTCGATGACGATCTGATGCGCCTGGAAGAAGTTCGACGTCGACGGGCCGCCGGACCCCATCACGAGACCGCTGCGCGGGTTAGAGACATCGCTTTCCTCAAGCCCGGAGTCGGCGATCGCCTGCTCCATGGCGAGGAAGTTGTAGGCCGCGCCCGGCCCCATGAAACGCAGGTTGCGCTTGTCGATATGGTCCTCGAGAACGATCTTCGGCATCCCGTGGACCTGACTGCGGAACCCGTGTTCGGCGTAGTCGGGTGCGAAGACGATCCCCGACTTGCCCGCGCGCAGCGAGGCCTCGACCTCGGCGGCTGAGTTGCCGATCGGCGAGATGATCCCTATCCCCGTGACGACGACGCGGCGCATGGGCGCACTCCTTCTTTCTGGATCAGCTCTCGGAGAGAGCGACCTTCATGTCCTTGACCTGATAGATGACCTCGCCATCGGCCTCGACAATGCCGTCGGCGACGCCCATCGTCAGCCGACGGGTCTGCACGGCCTTGGTGAAATCGACCTTGTAGGTCAGCATCTTCCGGTCGGGGCGAACCATCCCGGTCAGCTTCACCTCGCCCACGCCGAGCGCATAACCGCGCCCGGGCCAGCCGCGCCAGCCGAGGTTGAAACCGGTGAGTTGCCAGAGTCCGTCGAGCCCGAGACAGCCCGGCATGATCGGATTGCCGGGGAAATGGCAGGCGAAGAACCACAGATCCGGCGTGATGTCGAATTCGGCCACCACATGGCCGCGCCCGTGAAGGCCGCGATCGTCCGAAATGTCGGTGATGCGGTCCATCATCAGCATCGGCGGTTCGGGAAGCTGCGCGTTGCCCGGGCCGAAAAGCTCGCCGCGCGCGCATCGCAGAAGCTCTTCCTTCCCGAATGTCGTTGGGTAGCCCGCCATCCCGCCCGTCCCTTACCGTTTCTGCGCTTGCGATCCGTGTATCATTCGCGTCCGCCAGAGGGCAAGGGCGCCCTGCGGCGGCGCCGGGGCGGCAAGGAGCATTGAAATTGCGCGCCGGCAGCGCCAATATCACCGGCGACCGCCGCAAGCATGGCAGCGCAATGCAACAAACCGCCGTAGACCGCGCGACCGACTGGCTGGCCGCCTCGGGGCTGCGCGTCACCCGTCAGCGGGTCGCCCTCGCGATGCTCCTCGTCGGCGACGGCCGCAACCGCCACGTCACCGCCGAAAGCCTGCATGCCGCGGCCGATCATGCCGAGGCGCCGGTGTCGCTCGCCACGGTCTACAACACCCTGCGCGCCTTCTGTGCCGCCGGGCTCGTGAAGGAGATCGTCGTCGACGGCAGCCGCAGCTATTTCGATACCCGGCTGGACGATCACCCGCACTTCTTCTGGGAAGACGACGGCCGCCTGACGGACGCGCCCGCCGACCAGTTGACGATCGCAAGGCTGCCGGACCTGCCCGAAGGCGCGGAGCTGGCGCGAGTCGACGTGGTGATCAGGCTCCGCCGCGCCTGAGGCCGCCGTCGGCTCAGAACCACTGTCCCGGCTCCATCAGCCCGAGGTCCATGAGCTGCTGGGAATGCCATTCGAACCGGGCCGAGTTGTGCCAGGTGAAATTCCAGATGTCGAACATGCTGCCGGGATTGGTGCGCAGCGCCTTGGCCGTCCGGAACGACACGATTGCCGCCGTCAGGTTGTGATGCCAGGGGCAGGCATAGGTGTTGTATTCCTCGATGTTCAGCGTGTGGTTCTCGCGCAGCATGAGCCCCGCCTGCGCCCGGAAAAGCGCGATCCGGTCGATCTTGCGCCGCGCCGGCGCGATATGCTCCTCGAACCGCCAGCGCAACCCGCCGAAGAAATCGAGTTGCCGCTCCATCGGCTGATCTGCGGCCGGATCCCTGCGGCCGAGCGCGTAATAGCCCGACCGGTCGAGCATCGCCGCGTCGAGGCTGACCGCATCGGGATACCGATCCAGATCGCCCGCGTAGAGGTCGATGACATAGCAGAGCATGGCGTCACGCCGTTCCTCGGCATGGAAGGCAAGCATTTCGCGCACGTTGCGATGTTCGCAGAACGGGAAGAACAGATACTCCGCGTTGTAGCAATAGTAGATCCAGGTGGTTTCGGGCACGACCGCGACGACCGCGTTCACCGCCGCCACGACCGCGCGCGGCGCGAGCGTGTCGTAGCGCACCCAATGGGCAAGCGCGCTCACCTCTTCGGGGATCGTCACCACCGCGGGCAGGAAGACCAACACCTGCCGGAACCCGAGCTTCAGATGATGCTGCACCGTCGAAGCGATCTCGGCCGGGTCCTCGACGAAGATGAGCGCGATCGGCCCGCGCGCGAGCTGGTCGGCCGTCCGGGCCAGGAGGTCTTTGAGCGAGGAATGGATCATGTCGGGCGACTTGTCGCGATTTTCGGCCAGATTCGTGGAAGGCGTGGACGAATGCAACCCTTGCCGGCCCACCGTCGCACCCGCCCCACCGCATTGCGGGCGCGGTCCGATTGCGCTAGGAACCGCTGATCTTTCCCATCGCGCGACCCCCCTGTGCCCAAGAAGCTCTTTATCAAGACCTACGGCTGTCAGATGAACGTCTACGACAGCGAGCGCATGGCCGAGGCCATGGTCGCCGAGGGTTATGTGACGACCGATGCCGCCGAAGAGGCGGACATGGTGGTCCTGAACACCTGCCACATCCGCGAGAAGGCCGCCGAGAAGGTCTATTCTGACCTCGGCCGGCTGCGCCCGCTGAAGGCCGCGAAGCCGGATCTCAAGATCGGTGTCGCCGGCTGCGTGGCCCAGGCCGAGGGCGCCGAGATCCTCGCCCGCATGCCGATCGTCGATCTCGTCGTCGGGCCGCAGAGCTATCACCGGCTGCCGGCGATGGCGCGGGCAGCCGAGCGCGGCGAGAAGAGTGTCGATACCGACTTTCCCGAAGAGGACAAGTTCGATCACCTGCCCGACCGCCCCGCGGCCACGCTGCGCCCGACCGCCTTTCTGACCGTCCAGGAGGGGTGCGACAAGTTCTGTGCCTTCTGCGTCGTGCCCTATACGCGCGGATCGGAAGTGTCGCGCCCGGCAGAGCGGATCCTGCGCGAGGCCCGCGTGCTGGCGGACAAGGGCGTGCGCGAGATCACCCTGCTCGGCCAGAACGTGAACGCCTATCACGGCGCCGGCACCGACGGAGGCGACTGGTCGCTCGCCCGGCTGGTGCGCGAACTGGCCAGGATCGACGGGCTGGATCGCATCCGCTACACCACGTCACACCCCAACGACATGGCCGACGACCTCATCGCCGCCCATGGCGACGAGCCCAAGCTCATGCCCTACCTGCATCTCCCGGTGCAGTCGGGATCCGACCGAATCCTGAAGGCGATGAACCGCCGGCACAGCGCCGAGAGCTACATGCGGCTCGTCGAACGCATCCGCGCCGCGCGCCCCGACATCGTGCTCTCGGGCGACTTCATCGTCGGCTTCCCCGGCGAGACTGAGACCGACTTCGCAGCGACGATGGATCTCATCCGCGCCGTCAACTACGGCATGGCCTATTCTTTCAAGTATTCCGCGCGTCCCGGGACGCCGGCCGCGGAACGCACGCCAGTCCCCGCCGGGATCGCCGACGCACGGCTGCAAGCGCTGCAGGCGCTCGTCACCGAACAGCAGCGCGCCTGCCAGCAGGCGATGGTCGGGCGCGAAGTCACGGTGCTGTTCGAAAAGCCCGGCCGCCTGCCCGGCCAGATGGTCGGCAAGTCCGACTACCTGCATGCCGTCCATGCCGCGACCGAAACTCCAGCGGGCACGATCGCAAAGGTGAGGATCACCGCGAGCGCACCGAATTCGCTCGCCGGCACCGTTGTCTGACCCTTCGCGCATCACAATTGCGCCAGGAATGCGCGCATTGGTCATGCATTTGACGAAGTCGCACGCTATCGAGGCGATGCGAGCCTTGCGCGCCCCTGCGGACTTGCTTTCGTTTCCGGGGGCGGGCACCATTTCCAAACCTGATCTGGAACAAGGAAGATCTGCTTGGGCATCAGCGCCTTGACCCCGCCGCCGCATCCCGGAGACCTGCACGAGACTCTTCTGGAATTTTCCGACAACCGGTTGCTCATAGGCCTCTGTGGCGAGTTCGACCGCAATCTGGCGCAGATCGAACACAAGCTCGGGGTCCATATCCTGCGTCGCGGCAACCAGTTGGCCGTCGTCGGAACCGCCGAAGCCCGCGGCCATGCGGCCGGCATCCTGCACGCGCTCTACGCCAGGCTCGAGGCCGGCCGCGAGATCGACGCGGGCGAGATCGACGCCGCCATCCGCCTCGGCGGCACCGCCGGGGCCGTGGTCCCGAGCCTTGACGATCAGCTCGAGATGTTCACCGCCGGCCACTACGAGATCCGCACCCGCAAGAAGCAGATCGAGCCGCGGACGGAGGCGCAGAAGGCGTATGTGAGGAACCTCTTCCAGAACGAACTGGCCTTCGGCATCGGCCCGGCGGGCACCGGCAAGACCTATCTCGCCGTCGCCGTCGGCGTGACCATGCTGATCGGCGGCCATGTCGACAGGATCGTCCTCAGCCGACCCGCCGTCGAGGCGGGCGAGAGGCTCGGCTTCCTGCCCGGCGACATGAAGGAGAAGGTCGATCCCTACATGCAGCCGCTCTACGACGCGCTGAACGATTTCCTGCCCGCCAAGCAGGTGCAGAAGCTGATGGAGGAAAAGCGCATCGAGATCGCGCCCCTGGCCTTCATGCGCGGCCGCACGCTCTCCAACGCCTTCGTCGTGCTCGACGAGGCACAGAACGCCACGACGATGCAGATGAAGATGTTCCTGACCCGCCTCGGCGAGGGCAGCCGCATGGTCGTCACCGGCGACCGGACCCAGATCGACCTGCCGCGCGGCACCGCCTCGGGCCTGACCGACGCGGAGCGGATCCTCGACGGCGTGAAGGGGGTGAGCTTCAATTACTTCACCGCCAGGGATGTCGTGCGTCACCCGCTTGTGGCGCGCATCATCGAGGCCTATGACCGCGACGATGGAGCCTCTGCTTGAGACACTGACCGAGGATGCGCGCTGGCACGCATTCGGTCTCGCCGAACTGGCCGAAGAGGCGGCGCGCGCGGCGCTCGCCGACCGCGGGCTTGCCGCCGAGGGTTTCATGATCAGCCTGCTTGGCTGCACCGATGCGCGCATCGCCGATCTGAATGCCGATTTCCGCGGCCGCCCGCAGCCGACCAACGTGCTTTCCTGGCCTTCGGTCGAACGCGCCGCCGCAGAGGACGGCGGGGTGCCGCTGCCGCCGGTTGCGGGCCCGACCGAGTTTCCGGAAGAACTCGGCGACATCGCCATCGCCTGGGAAACCTGCGAGCGCGAGGCCGCAGAGGCGCCCAAGCCCATGACTGACCATGTCAGGCATCTCATCGTGCATGCCGTGTTGCATCTTCTGGGCTACGATCACATCCGCGACAGGGATGCCGAGTTGATGGAAGCCACCGAAATCCGCATACTTGCCAAACTCGGCATCGCGAACCCATATGAGTGAACCGCCCGCCGTTCGGCCGGCTGCATACGGAAAGGACAAATGGGCGAAAGTACAGACGGGTCTAGCATGGCGCAGGATGCGCCCGACCCCGAGGACAGTAGCGGCCAGAGAGGTTTTCTCGGCCGGATCTTCAATGCCTTCGCACCTGGCGACAGCGATATCGGGCCGGCAGACGGCGGCACCGCGGCGCGCAGCCCGGTGCCCGCGACTATAACTCACGGGATCGGCAACCTGCGCCGCATGCGGGTCGAGGACGTGGCCATCCCCAAGGCAGAGATCGTCGCGGTTCCGGTCACCGCCAGGCTGGATGACCTCGTGACCCAGTTCCGCGACAGCGGATTTTCGCGGCTGCCGGTCTTCAAGGGCACGCTCGACAACCCGCTCGGCCTCATCCACCTGAAGGACCTCGCCCTGCAGCAGGCGTTCTCGGATCCGAAGCCGCGCTACAACCTGCGCAAGATGCTGCGCCCGCTGCTTTACGCGCCACCCTCCATGCCGATCGGCGTCCTGCTGCAGAAGATGCAGTCCGAACGCATCCACATGGCGCTAGTCATCGACGAATATGGCGGCGTCGATGGGCTCGTCACCATTGAGGATTTGATCGAGACCGTGATCGGCCAGATCGAGGACGAACACGACACCTCCGAGGACGCGCTCTGGCGCGAGGAAAAACCAGGCCAGTACATCGTCCAGTCGCGCGCGCCGCTCGCGGAGTTCGAGGCCGAGATCGGCATGAAACTCGCCGACGACGACGAAGAGCAGGAGGTCGACACGCTCGGCGGGCTCGTCTTCATGCGCGTGGGTCGGGTTCCGGCCCGCGGCGAGGTCGTGCCGCATGCCTCGGGCGTGGAGTTCGAGGTCGTAGACGCCGATCCCCGACGCATCAAGCGCATCCGGGTACGTCTGCCAGGCGCGAAGGCCTGACGATGCCGGCCGGCGCCGACGGCACCTCAGCGCGCCCGCGTCATGCCGTCCGACAGGTGTCGCTCGCCGCGGCATTCGGTGCCCTCGTGGCACTCGGCCAGGCGCCCTTCGCGCTCTGGTGGCTGGCCGTGGCGGCACTGGCGGGCTTCTTTCTTCTTGTCGCGCGGACCCCCGGCCGCGCGAGGCTGCTCTGGCTCTCGGCCGCCGCCGGAACCGGCTACGGCGCTGCCGGCCTCTTCTGGATCGTCGAGCCGTTTCTGGTCGATGCCCCCCGCTACGGCTGGATGGCACCCTTCGCGCTGGTGCTGATGGCGCTCGGCATGGGGGCGTTCTGGACCCTCGGCGGCGCGCTCGCGCTCGTCGCCGGCAGCGGGCGGGCGGCACGCGTGGCAGGTCTCGCCTTCGGCCTCGCCGCCGCCGATCTGGTCCGCAGCTATGTCTTCACCGGCTTTCCCTGGAACCTCACGGGCCATATCTGGATCGGCACGCCGGTGATGGAGGCGGCGGCTTACGTCGGGCCGGCCGGTCTTTGCGCGCTGACCACGCTCAGCGCTGCCCTGCCCGCCTGCGCGACCCGCACAGGGCCACGGCTCCTGCTGGCGGCACTTGGCGCGGCCCTTCTCGCAGCGGTCTGGACCGGCGGCACCCTGCGCATGGCCGCCCCCGCGGCGCCGCGCGACCCGGCTATCCATGTCCGGCTCGTTCAGCCCAATGCGGCGCAGGACCAGAAATGGCAGGGCGACATGCGGCAGGTCTTCCTCGGAAGGCTTTTCGACCTGACCGCCCGGCCCGCCGCGAAGCCGCTCGACCTCGTCGTCTGGCCGGAGACCGCGATCCCCTACCTGCTCGAGGACACCGGTCCGCTCTTCGAGGACATCGCCCGCGCCTCTGGCGGCGTGCCGCTTGTCGCCGGCATCCAGCGGCGTGATGGCAACCGCTATTTCAACAGCCTTGTCGCGACCGACGGCACCGGCAGGATCCTCCGGATCTACGACAAGTATCACCTAGCCCCCTTCGGCGAATACATGCCGCTCGGCGATCTCCTCGCCCGCTTCGGCATCGGCGCTTTCGCCGCACAGGCGGGGTTTGGCTACACGCCCGGGCCGGGGGCGCGGCTTCTCGATCTCGGGCGGGCCGGGCAGGTGCTGCCGCTCATCTGCTACGAGGCGATCTTTCCGCAGGATCTGAACGCCGCGCCGGCGCGCGCCGATTGGCTCCTGCAGGTCACCAACGACGCCTGGTTCGGCAAGCTTTCCGGCCCCTACCAACACCTTGCCCAGACCCGCCTGCGCGCGGTCGAACAGGGCTTGCCGCTCCTGCGCGTCGCCAATACCGGCGTGAGCGCGGTGATCGATGCCCATGGCCGGGTGCTGCAATCGCTGCCGCTCGACACCGAAGGGATCATCGACGCCGAGGTGCCGCCCGCCCTGCCCGCGACGCTCTACAGCCGCACCGGCGATGTTCCGACAACAATCTTTCTGGTGGCGGGGCTATTGACCCTCGCGCTCGGGCGGCGCCGACTATCGCATTGACCACCCGGCGCCGAGCCGCTATCGCAGCGGTCGAACCGCCACAACGGCTTCCTGGCGTGGCGGGGATTGCCCAATGGAGCACTTTCATGTCCAGACAGAACTACATCTTCACCTCCGAAAGCGTCGCTGAGGGGCACCCGGACAAGGTCTGCGACCGCATTTCGGATGCGGTTCTCGATGCCTTCCTGGCCGAGGATCCCTATTCCCGCGTCGCCTGCGAGACCTTCGCCACCACCGATCGCGTCGTCATCGGCGGCGAGGTGCGCGGGCCCGGTTCCGTCATCGGCAGCGTCGAGGAGATCGCCCGCGAATGCGTGCGCGACATCGGCTACGAACAGGACGGGTTCCACTGGGCCAACCTCAAGGTCGACAGCTACCTCCATGCCCAGTCGGCCGACATCGCCCAGGGTGTCGATGCGAGCGGCAACAAGGACGAGGGCGCGGGCGACCAGGGCATCATGTTCGGCTATGCCGTCGACGAGACGCCGGAGCTGATGCCGGCACCGATCCTCTACGCCCATGCGATCCTGCGCCGGCTGGCCGAGGTGCGCAAGAACGGCACCGAACCGAAGCTCGGCCCCGACGCCAAGTCGCAGCTGTCGATCCGCTACGAAGGCGGCAAGCCGGTCGCGGTCACCTCGCTGGTGCTCTCGACCCAGCATCTCGACCCCGCGCTGAGCTCGTCCGACGTCCGTGCCATCGTCGAACCCTACATCCGCGATGTCCTGCCCGAGGGCTGGCTGACCGCGGACACCGACTGGCACGTGAACCCGACCGGCAAGTTCGTGATCGGCGGCCCGGATGGCGACGCGGGTCTCACTGGCCGCAAGATCATCGTCGATACCTATGGCGGCGCCGCCCCGCATGGCGGCGGTGCGTTTTCCGGCAAGGACCCGACCAAGGTCGACCGCTCAGCCGCCTATGCCGCGCGCTATCTCGCCAAGAACGTGGTCGCGGCCGGGCTCGCCAGGCGCTGCACGCTGCAGCTCTCCTACGCCATCGGTGTCGCGCGCCCGCTGTCGATCTATGTCGATACCCACGGCACCGGCAAGGCCGACGAGGCCGCGATCGAGGCCGCGGTGGGCAAGGTGATGGATCTCACGCCGCGCGGCATCCGCAGCGCGCTCGGGCTCAACCGGCCGATCTTCCAGCGCACCGCCGCCTACGGCCATTTCGGCCGCGCGCCCGAGGCAGACGGCGGGTTCTCCTGGGAGAGGACCGACCTCGTCGACGCCCTGCTGGGGGTCGTCTAGGGCCGTGACCCTGCCAGTGCGTTCCGCAACGAGAGGTCGGCTTCCGCGCATGATCGCGATCCCCCTGATCCTCGCCCATCTTGCCACTTCGGCGCTCGGCGCCGACGAGCCGGACGCGAACCCGCGGTTCCGCATCGAGGCCACGGTGCTAGTCTACGACACCGAATCCGGCGGGGAAGATGCCGAGATCGATGCGGGTGATGTTGACAGCCTGCGCGCTCTCCTCGCCGCGAACTCCGCTCTCGAGACGCTGCGCCTCAACAGCGGTGGCGGCAGTATCTGGGCGGCCGAGGAAATGGCGCGGATCGTCACCGACTACGAGCTTGATACCGAGATCGACGGCGAATGCAGCAGCTCCTGCGTGCGCATCTTTCTCGGCGGTGCCGGGCGCAGAATGACACGCGGCTCCAAGCTCGGGCTGCATTCGCGCTGGTGGGCAGCCAGCGATGTCGAGGGCTACTACGAACGCAACCGCGAGACCGAGAACTGGGACACGCCGTTCGAGTTCGGCTCCTGGATCTACAAGGATACCCAGGGCGAGGTCTACGAGGACCTCGCCTATGACGTGCGGCGCGGTGTGGATCCGGGTTTTGCCATCGAGATGCATGCGCCGCGCGACACGATGTGGTACCCGCCGCGGGCCGACCTCGAGAAGGCCGGCGTGCTGCGCGAATGACCCCGCGCGCCTGCGAACGGCCGGAGACGACATGACCGACGAGAGGCCAGCCCCCGAGGAACGGCGCAACTTCTATGGCCGGATCCACGGCAAGACCATGCGGCCGAGCCAGAAGGCCTATCTGGCCGAGGATCTGGGCGCACTCCGCCCCGCCGGTGTCTCACGCGCCGAAAACCCCGAACGCAGGCTGCTCGACCCGGGCGCGTTCTTCGGTGACGATCGCCCGCTCTGGCTCGAGATCGGCTTTGGCGGCGGCGAGCACCTCGTTCACATGGCCGCCCGCCATCCCGGGGTCGGCCTCATCGGCTGCGAACCCTTCATCAACGGCGTCGCGATGCTGCTCGGCAAGATCCGCGCCGCCGGGGTGACGAACCTTGTCGTCCATCCGGGCGACGTGCGCGACCTGATGGAGGTGCTGCCCCCGGCAAGCATCGCCCGCGCCTTCCTCAACTATCCGGATCCCTGGCCCAAGCGGCGCCACCACCGCCGCCGCTTCGTGACCGCCGGGCACCTGGTGCCGCTGGCCCGCATTCTGGAACCCGGCGCCGAGTTCCGTGTCGCGACCGACATTCCCGACTATGTGCGCCAGACCCGGATCGAAACGCCCCCGGCTGGCTTCACCAAGACGGGCGACGGCCCGGTGCCATGGGAAGACTGGATCCCGACGCGCTATGAACAGAAGGCGCTCCGCGAGGGCCGGATCCCCCACTACCTGACTTTCCGCCGCAATGCCGGTCGAGCGCCGGCTCAGAACCTGAGCCCGTAGTCAATCGCGGCGCCGCGCGCCTCGTAGCCGTCCTGGCCGAGCCCGTCGAGATAGGCCGACAAGCCGAGATTGCCGTGCTGCCCGAGGTCGTAGCGCATGCCGAGCGAGAGCCGCCCGCGCCCGTCCTCATAGGCCGAGACAGGGCCAGTCGTCGTATCGGTCCAGATGCCGTCCAGCGCACCCGTGAGGGTGAGCGCCCCGGCCGTGGTCTCGAAGGTCCGCTCGAAGGCGAGGCCCGCCTGGGCCTGGCTCTCGGCGCTGCGCACCCCGGCAACAGCGAGCGACAGGGCATCGGTATAGGCCTCCGTGCCCTCGCTCATGTGACGCAGCGCAAGCCGTGGACGGACCACAACCTGCCCGTAGTCGAAACGCGTCGCGACCTTGATCTGCGCGAAGCTCCGCTGGCCGTCGACGCTGTCGGCATAGCTGCCGTCGGGCGAGACCCGGTTGTCCGTGCGGCCCCAGAGCGCCATTGCCTCGAACGTCAGTTCCTTTCCGGGAATGCGGGCCACGGCATAGGGTCCGGCCAGCCAGCCGGTCCCGGTCATGGATGCGGCACCGTCGTCCTGGCCGAAATGGTCGAACTCGACCATCGCGCCGAGGATCGCGTTCTCGGAAAACCGGTAATGGGTGCCGAGCGTGCCGAGCACATAGTCGCTGCGCGCGCTGCCGGCCCGCGCCCAGCCGCCCGCAACACGGCCCCAGAGCGGCCCGGCGGTCGCGGACAGATCCATCTGCCCGAGGCCCTCGTTGGCCGACATCGTCACCTGCGGCCCGCGCGGATCGAGAAGTCCGATGAGATCGGGCTGGTTGGTCGCGAGCTGGTTCATCCGCGCCTGCTGCGCCGAGCCGATGAGCTGCTGCGTCGGCGTCGCCGGCCCTGTCGTCGGCCCGGCATGGAGAACCTTGGTCGCCACCACGGTGGTTGCCACCACCCCGGAGAGCGCGAATTCATAGTCGTAGGTCATGTGGTCGGCCGGGTCGGTTGCGCGGAACCGCACACCGATATAGCCGTCCGTGGCGAAGGTCCCCTGCGCGCCGTCGGCCGACAGGATCGTCACGTTCTGCAAGCCACAGGCCTGGATCGCCGCCGCGGTAACCGGCGCGAACGCCGTGGGCCCGACGGTCCCGGGAACGAAATAGCTGCCGCCCGCCATGGTCGAGCCGCCCGAGAGCTTCTCTAACTCGACGAGCGCACCCTGATCGGGCGCCACGGAGGTATCGAGGTTGGTCCAGACCCGGCAGTTGCCGAGCGGGTGCTGCTGGATGAAGGCGCCGCTGAAGGCCGCGGCCGAGGTCGGAAGCAGTAGCGCCGCGCCCAGCACAAGGCTCGCCGTTGCCGTTCCGCCGGCACGTGAGATCGGGTTCATATCTGCTCGCCCTTGTTCTTGTTTGACACAACCCACCGTTCGATCCTAGCGGAAAACCCCTGCGCTCGCATCCGAAACCGGCAACCGCGGGGGAATTCACCGCCCGGGTTGTTGCGACAGGGCGACAGCCTTCCGACAGCGCCTGCGCCCAAACGACCGCGCAAGAGCCATGGACCACCCCGCGCCCTTGCGCTATCAGCGGGGCGGTTTTGCGAAGGAGCTCCCCATGTCCGGCCACGGCACGCCGATCCCGATGACCGCGCTCAAATCGGGGCCGCTGAAGGGCCGCGCCGAGGTGCCGGGCGACAAGTCGATCTCGCACCGGGCGCTCATCCTCGGCGCGCTCGCGGTGGGTGAAACGCGCGTCAGCGGGCTCCTGGAGGGGCAGGACGTTCTTGACACCGCGGCGGCCATGCGCGCCTTCGGTGCCGAGGTGACGCGCCACGGCGACGGCGACTGGTCCGTCCACGGTGTCGGCGTCGGCGGCTTCGCCGAACCCGCAACGGTGATCGACTGCGGCAATTCCGGCACCGGCGTGCGGCTCATCATGGGGGCGATGGCGACCACCGCGATCACCGCGACCTTCACCGGCGATGCCTCGCTCTGCAAACGGCCGATGGGCCGCGTCACCGATCCTCTCGCCCTCTTCGGGGCGCGCGCCCATGGCCGGCAGGGTGGACGGCTGCCGATGACCGTCGTCGGTGCCGTCGATCCGGTGCCGGTGCGCTACACGGTGCCGGTGCCCTCGGCGCAGGTGAAATCGGCGGTGCTGCTGGCCGGCCTGAACGCGCCCGGCCGGACCGAGGTGATCGAGAGGGAACCGACGCGCGATCATTCCGAACGGATGCTGCGGGGCTTTGGCGCCGAGGTGACCGTGGAAGAAAGCCGCGAGGGCCGCGTGATCACCCTGACCGGCCAACCCGAGCTTCGACCGCAGACCGTCGCCGTTCCCCGCGATCCCTCCTCTGCCGCCTTTCCGGTCTGTGCCGCCCTGATCGTAGAGGGCTCCGACATTCTCGTGCCCGGCGTCAGCCAGAACCCGACCCGCAACGGCCTTTACACCACGCTCGTCGAGATGGGCGCGGACATAACGTTCGAAAACCCGCGCGAAGAGGGCGGTGAGCCGGTGGCAGACCTGCGCGTCCGCGCCTCGGCCCTGAAAGGCATCACGGTGCCCGAGGACCGGGCCGCCAGCATGATCGACGAATATCCGATCCTCTCGGTCGTCGCGGCCTTTGCCGAGGGCCGCACCGTCATGCGCGGCGTGAAGGAACTGCGGGTGAAGGAAAGCGACCGGATCGACGCGATGGCGCGCGGGCTCGAGGCCAGCGGCGTCACTGTCGAGGAAGAACAGGACGTGCTCGTGGTCCATGGCATGGGGCCGGGAGGCGTGCCGGGAGGCGCCACTGCCGCGACTCATCTCGATCACCGCATCGCGATGTCCTTCCTGGTGCTCGGCCTTGCCGCGAAAGCGCCCGTCAAGATCGATGACGGCAGCCCCATCGCCACGTCCTTTCCGGCCTTCGAACCGCTCATGGCAGGCCTCGGCGCGCGGATCGACCGCAGCAATCGCTAGACCCGGGAGAGGAGAGCCGGATGACCATGATCGACCTCGGCGACGTGCAGCTGCATGTCCGTGAAGACGGCGATCCTGCGGGCAGGCCGGTGGTCTTCGCCAATTCGCTCGGCACCGACCTCAGGCTCTGGGATGCGGTCGTGCCGCTCCTGCCGCCGGGCCTGCGGCTTGTCCGCTACGACAAGCGCGGCCATGGTCTCTCATCCTGCCCGCCCGCGCCCTACACCATGGGCGCGCTCGTGCGCGATGCCGAACGCCTGCTCGACGCCCTCGAGATCAGGGACAGCGTCTTCGTCGGCCTCTCGATCGGCGGCATGATTGCACAGGGCCTTGCCGTGAAGCGGCTCGATCTGGTGCGCGGCCTGGTCCTGTCGAACACGGCCGCCAAGATCGCGACGCCCGCGATCTGGGCCGAGCGTATCGCGGCCGTCCGGACCGGCGGGATCGAGGCGCTGGCCGATGCCACGATGAAGCGCTGGTTCTCGGCCGCCTTCGGCGCCAAGCCCGAGATGCTTGCCTGGCGCAACATGATGGTGCGCCAGCCTCTGGAAGGCTATGTCGGCTGCTCCGCCGCGATCTCCGGGACCGACTTCTACACGCCGACCTCGGGGCTAACCCTGCCGACGCTCGCCATTGCCGGCAGCGAGGACGGATCGACCCCGCCCGATCTGGTGCGCGAGACGGCAGCGCTCATCCGCGGCGCCGGGTTCGAGATCATCCGCGGCGCCGGCCACCTTCCCTGCGTCGAGGCCCCCGTTGTCTATGCCGCACTGCTCACCCGGTTCCTGACCGCGATCGGCCACGTCTGACGCCCCGGCAGTTCGCCCGTCAGCCGAGCGGGAGGGTCATGTAGACCGAGTTGGGATCCTCGACATAGGCGGCGAAAGGGCCGCAGATGCGGAAACCGGCGCGTTCGTAAAGTGCGCGCGCCGGCGCGAAGGTCGCCTGCGATCCGGTTTCGAGGCTGATGCGCGAGTAGCCCGCCTCCCGCGCCTCGGCGATGAGCCGCCCCAGGAGCACCCGCGCAAGTCCGCGGCCGCGCTCCTCGGCCAGAACATGCATGGACTTGATCTCGGCATGATCCTCGTCGATCCGCGCCACCGCCCCCATGCCGAGCGGCCGGCCGCCCTCGCGCATCACCAGGAACGCGATCCCGGGTGCCTCGAGCGCATCGGCAGGCAGCATGTGGATGCTCTCGGGCGGAGTGTCGGCATGCATCGCCTCGGTGTGCCTGCGGTGCAGAAGCACGAGGTCGGCGCCGGTCGGGCGTTCGGGGGCGATCACGATCCCTGTCATTCGAGACCGCGCCCGAACTTCGATACATCCATGCCGTTCACCTTGACCGTCGCCGGCGGCACCATCTCTATGTCCCACTGATAGCGGCCGACACCGGCCGCGCGCGAGATGCCGCGCAGCATCATGAGCCCGGGCACCGCGCCGGACCGGATCGACTCCGGCGCCGCCTCGAGCGCGTCGAGCGCCGCCTCGATCCCCTCGGCGCTCACCGTGAACCGGCCTTCGGCGCCCACCCCGGGACCGAACTCGACCGCACCTTCGGCATCGAGACTGTAGGTTGCGCTCGTCATCCGGGTTTCCGGCGCAAGAGCGAGCCTCATCCGCCCGTCGGCCAGGAGTGCCTCGCCCAGTCTGTCCTCGAAACCTTCGGCCGGTCCGTCAGGCGTGACTTCGCCGATCGCAAGCCCGGCCGCCGCCGCCATGTCGAGCCCCGAAAGCGTGAAATCGACAGCGGCGTCTCGCGGCAGGAGCTCGCCCGCCCAATCGGGGATCTCTGCCACGTCGAGGCTGAGCCCCGTGATCCCCAGCGCCTCGCGCAGGCGCCAGTCCTGAACCGCGCCGGCAAGCGCGAGTTCGACCGTCAGCCGCTTGGCGCTGCCGCCGCCCCGTGCCGAGCTCACCTCGACCGTGTCCATCTCGCCTGACAGCGTCGCATCGTTCCAAAACGGCATCGCCGCGTTCAACAGCGGTTGCAGTGACGCGAGATCGGCCTGCATCGCGCCGCGATCGCCATGCGCGGCAACCCAGGCGACAAGCTCTAGAATCGCCGCGTTGCGCAGCCCGGTGATCCTGCCGGTGGTGGTGAGGTCCGCGACCGAGAGCGTCAGCTCGAACGGATCGGCCTCGGCGCCGACCAGCGGCTCGAACGCGATCTTCTCGGTGATCCCGGTCGCGGTCTGACCGACCGAAAGATCGATCCCGCCGCCGGCAGCGGCAACCGCGGTCGCGCTGAGTCCGGATTGCGCCACCCGGTAGTCGACGCTCTGCCGGAACTGCGGGCCGAGCTGATCCACAAGGGCGACCGAGATATCCGCTGACCGGCCCTCCACGGTCCGGAAGGCCTTCAGCGCGGTATCGAACGTGCCGTCGAGCCGGGCCGAGCCGACACGGATGTCATAGCTGATCTTGCCCGGAAGCTCGAACAGCACCGCCAGCTGTTCGTTCTCCTCGACCCGCCAGAGGCCCGGCTCTGCCTCGGTCAGCGTCAGATGGAGGGGCGAGATGGCAAGGGTTGCGCCGGCGTCCCTGGCCATATCCGAAAGCGGCTGCAGATCGAGGGTGAGCGTGTAGCTTTCCCCTTCCGGGACGACGCGAACAAGGCCCCCGGCCTGCCCGAGATAGTGGCCGAGCGCCGCCTCGATCGCCGCCGCGCCATCGGAGGTAGCGGGCCCGGCAAGTGCGGGAAGCGCAAGAAAGCACAGGGCCGGGGCGATACTCGTCAGGCGCACGCGACACTCCCTTGTCAGGCGGGGCGGCGCCCGCGGGTCAGTGGGTCCATGCCCCCTTGCGGTCGGTCGCGAAGTTCTCGCCATAGCCGCGCGGGCGGATGTTGGGCCTGCGGCCATGCGGCTCGCTCAGCACGAAGTCGATCCCGTTCGCGCTGGCATAGGCAACGGCCTCTTCGCGGCTCTCGAAGCGCAGACGCACCTGCGCCTGGGTATCGCCCGACCCGGTCCAGCCCATCAGCGGATCGATCTCCCGCGCATCCGCCTGCGGAAACTCCAGAACCCAGTGCCGGGTCTTGGCGGTCCCCGACTGCATGGCGTTGCGGGCAGGCTTATAGATCCGTGCGGGCATGGGCGATCTCCATGGTTTGATTTCCTTATCGGGAAACCTGCGCGGGCTTGCAAGGGGGATTGGGGGGCCGCATCACTGGCTGCCGGATCTGCCGGGGTGGTGCGTGTGGGTGGGTGGTGGCAGCGGTCCGACAGCCAGTCACTGCTTGGCTTGCAGAATCAGGTTATCACGGGTCGCCGTGATAAACAACCTCCAGTTGTATCGCGCCATCGCGACCGAAAGCTCCTGACAGCGCGGCCTTGAACTGGAACAAAAAGAGATCAACTCTGGCATATCACGGGCCGAGGAATCGCCATGCCACACAACACCACCAACGCGCCGACGCCGCGCCCCGAAGTGCTGACCCGCCCCAAGCTCGAGGGCGGCCGCCGCTTCGTGATGAAGACCGAGTTCGCCCCGGCCGGCGACCAGCCCGCCGCCATCGCGGAGCTTGCGGCCGGCGTCAATGCGGGCGAACGCGACCAGGTCCTTCTCGGCGCGACCGGCACCGGCAAGACCTACACCATGGCCAAGGTGATCGAGGAAACCCAGCGCCCGGCGATCATCCTCGCCCCCAACAAGACGCTGGCCGCGCAGCTTTACGGCGAGTTCAAGGGCTTCTTCCCCGACAACTCGGTCGAATACTTCGTCAGCTACTACGACTACTACCAGCCCGAAGCCTATGTGCCCCGCTCCGACACCTATATCGAGAAGGAATCCCAGATCAACGAACAGATCGACCGGATGCGCCACTCGGCCACCCGCGCCCTTCTGGAACGTGACGACGTGATCATCGTCGCCTCCGTCTCCTGCATCTACGGCATCGGTAGCGTCGAGACCTATTCGGCCATGACCCAGGACATGGAGGTCGGCAAGCTTTACGAGCAGCGGAAATTCCTTGCCGATCTGGTGGCGCAAGCCTACCGCCGCGCCGACGCCGCCTTTCAGCGGGGCGCCTTCCGGGTGAAGGGCGACACCGTCGATGTCTGGCCCGCCCACCTCGAGGACCGGGCCTGGAAGTTCTCCTTCTTCGGCGAGGAACTGGAGGCGATCACCGAGTTCGACCCCCTGACCGGCGCGAAAACCGACACGTTCGACAAGATCCGCATCTACGCCAATTCGCACTACGTCACCCCCCGCCCGACGCTCCAGCAGGCCATTGTCGGCATCCGCAAGGAACTGGTCCAGCGCCTCAAGCAGCTCCACGACGAAGGCAAGCTCCTCGAGGCCCAGCGGCTCGAGCAGCGCACCAATTTCGATCTCGAGATGCTCGAGGCCACCGGCGTCTGCAACGGCATCGAGAACTATTCCCGCTACCTCACGGGCCGCGCGCCGGGTGAGCCGCCCCCCACGCTCTTCGAGTTCATCCCCGACCATGCCATCGTCTTCGCCGACGAATCCCACGTCTCCGTCCCCCAGATCGGCGGCATGTATCGCGGCGACTACCGGCGCAAGTTCACGCTCGCCGAACACGGCTTCCGCCTGCCCTCCTGCATGGACAACCGCCCGCTCAAGTTCGAGGAATGGGACGCGATGCGCCCGCAATCGGTCTTCGTCTCGGCCACCCCGCAATCGTGGGAACTGGAGCAGACCGGCGGCGTCTTCACCGAACAGGTGATCCGCCCGACCGGCCTGCTCGACCCCGAGGTGGAAATCCGCCCGGTCGAGATGCAGGTCGACGATCTTCTCGACGAGGTGCGCAAGGTCGCCGCGAAAGGCTACCGAACGCTGGTCACCACGCTGACCAAGCGCATGGCCGAGGATCTGACCGAATACATGCACGAACAGGGCATCCGCGTGCGCTACATGCATTCCGACATCGACACGATCGAACGGATCGAGATCCTGCGCGACCTGCGGCTGGGCGCCTTCGACGTGCTCGTCGGCATCAACCTTTTGCGCGAGGGGCTCGACATCCCCGAATGCGGGCTGGTGGCGATTCTCGATGCGGACAAGGAGGGTTTCCTGCGTTCGGAAACCTCGCTGATCCAGACCATCGGCCGGGCCGCGCGCAACGCCGACGGCCGCGTCATCATGTATGCCGACCGGGTGACGGGGTCGATGGAACGCGCGCTGGCCGAGACCAACCGCCGCCGCGAAAAGCAGATCGCCTACAACGAGGCCCACGGCATCACCCCCGCGACGGTGAAGAAGAACGTCGAGGATATCCTCGCCGGTCTCTACAAGGGCGACGTGGACATGAACCGGGTGACCGCCAAGGTCGACAAGCCCATGCACGGCGCCAACCTCGAAGCGCATCTCGACGCGCTGCGCACACAGATGCGCAAGGCCGCCGAGAACCTGGAATTCGAGGAGGCCGCCCGGCTCCGCGACGAGATCAAGCGGCTCGAGGCCGTCGACCTCGCGCTCTCCGACGACCCGCTGGCCCGGCAATCGGCGATCGAGGAGGCCGTGGAGGCCTCGGGTGTGAAGGCCGGGCGGTCGACGGCGGGGAGAGCGGGGCAGAGGGGCGGGAAGAGAAGGCGGGGGTGAGATACATCCCGATTGATCTTGCAGGAGAAGGTCAGAATGATTAGCGCACGATGCCGACATAAGATTGATTAAGCAGGAATCGAGACTAATGCGTTATCTATATGGAATCATAGTATGTTTTCTGCTTGTTATGCTTCTGTTAAAGTTCCGCGAAACCTATTCAGCCGAGCGAACTCTCGCTCAATGCCAATTGAAGGTGAGAAGCGTGGAAGGAGTGGCCTATCGGGAAAACTATTCACGAGAAAACTACCCGGACGGAATTACTTTCTACCCAGAAGACGCGTCCTACAGAGAGTTCATTATGCTATGCATGGAATCGAATGGGATAAAACTTCGTGCGCCTTCTGTATCCGCGCTAGACGGACTTGATCTTTGCTGGCTCCCTGACTCCAAGGGGCTATTCCCCGACGCCAATGTCAATGAAGCGGACTGTTACGAATTGAGTTTGTGGTAAGCAATTGACCTGCAACGGGATTTTCTCTCCACCGCTGATTAGCGGTCCGCCCCAACGAAGGGACAGACAATGAAGCGAACGAGAAACAGCGAAAAACAGATTATCGGCATCCTGGCCGAGCATGAGGCCGGGGCGAAGTGTGCCGATCTGTGCCGCAAGCACGGCACTTCGGAAGGGACCTTCCACAACAGCAAAGCCAAATAAGGCGGAATGACGGTTTCCGAGACGAAGCGGCTGAAGGCGCTCGGGGACGAGAACGCCAATTTGAAGAAGCTGCTGGCGAAGCAGGCGCTGGATCTGGCCGCAATGCGCGAGCTAACCTAAAAACAATTTTTAACGCCCGTCGTGAAGCGCGAGGCGGTCGCGCAACTCGAGGCCCGGTTATGGCTGTCGGAATGACAGGCGCGCCAGATTGCCGGCGCGGACCGAACGATGATACGCTATCGATCGCAACGCGCGCCGGACACCGAGCTGCGCGGTCGGTTGCGGGAGTTTACCAACGAACGCCGGAGGTTCGGTTATCGGTGGCTCTTCGTCCTTCGGCGCCGCGAGGGCGAGCGTTCGGAGATCAATCGGATCTATCGGCTCTTCCGTGAGGAAGAGCTGACCGTTCGCAAGCGGCGCGCGCGGCGCAAGGCCATCGGAACACGAGCCCCGATCCTGGAAGAGGCGCGCACCAATGCACGCTGGTCACTGGATTTCGTCCACGACCAGTTCGCCAATGGCCAGCGATTCCGGGTGCTCAACGTGGTCGACGATGTCACCCGGGAATGCCTCGCGGCTATGCCGGATACCTCGACCTCCGGGCGGCGTGTGTCACGCGCCCTGACGGCCCTGGTCGAGCGCCACGGCACGCCGGGAATGATCGTCAGCGACGACGATACCGAATGGACCAGTAACGCAATCTTAACCTTCGCTGCCGCGCACCGGATGGAGTGGCACTACCTTGCGCCGGGCAAGCCGATGCAGAACGGTTTCGTGGAGAGCTTCAACGGCCGGATGCGGAACGAGTTCTTGAGCGAGACGCTGTTTCGTCACCTCGCCCATGCCCGCGACCTGATCGCCGCCTGGGTCTCCGACCACAAGACCCAGTGCCCCCGTTCGGCATTTGTCTATGAGACCCGTGCCGCCTGACCGGGCGAAGCGGCGGGTGTGTGCCTCCGGTCGGGTCGCGCCCTCCCCCCGACGCACACCCGCCGCAGCGTCTCATCCTGATTGAAGCGGAATCTCATCCTCCTTGTCGCGCTGCCTGTCGAACCGCGCCCCTGCGATATCGCCGAGAAGCCGATGTGAGGAGAGCCCGAGACATCCGTGCAAGGACTATGCATCAACCAGCTCCCGCATCGCCGCGCGATAGCTCTCGAACACCGCGCCCCGGTCGGCATGAACACCGCCAGAAACCACGTGCCGGCCGGCGCTCCAGACATCGGTGACGACGCTGTCCTTCGCAGCAAAGACCAGCCCGTCCAGAAGCCGGTCGCGAGAAAGCGCGCAAAGCGCCGGGGCCTGGCTGTCGATGGCGACGAGATCGGCGAGGTTCCGCGTCGCGATCGTGCCGGATCCCCTGGCAAGGGCCTGCGCGCCGCCCCGGGCCGCCGAGGTGTAGATGAACGCCCCGACCGAGCCCTCCCCCGCGACGAGAACGTTGCGGCTCGTGTCGCGCAGGCGCTGGGAATACTCCAGCGTGCGCAACTCCTCGGTCAGCGAGATGTTGACGTTGGAATCGGACCCGATCCCGAACCGCCCGCCGGCCGTGGCATAGCGCGGCCCGTTGAACGGCCCGTCGCCAAGGTTCGCTTCGGTGATCGGGCAAAGGCCGGCGACGGCCCCGCTTGCGGCCATGTCGCGGGTTTCGGCTTCGGTCATGTGGGTGGCATGGATCAGGCACCAGCGCGGGTCGACCGGCAGATGGTTCAGCAGCCAGTCCACCGGGCGCGCCCCGAGCCAGGCCTCGATCTCCTGCACTTCGCGCGGCTGTTCGGCGATATGGATGTGGATCGGTCCCCGCCCATGGTCGGTCACGACGCGCGCGAGGTCGTCGGGCGAGGTGGCGCGCAGCGAATGCGGCGCGATGCCGATCCGCGCGTCGCCCGGCAGGTGCCTGAGCGCCGCGGTCGCGGTCTCGACCAGGTTCCGGAACCTGTCGACGTCGTTGCCGAAACGCCGCTGACCCGCATTCAGGTCAACCTGTCCCGCCCCCCCGTAACTGTAGAGCACCGGCAAATGGGTCAGGCCGATGCCGCTCCGCGAGGCCGCGGCAAAGATCCGCTCCGACATCTCGGCGATGTTGTCGTAGGGCGCACCGCCCGGCTGGTGGTGGACATAGTGGAACTCGCCCACGCTGGCATAGCCGGCTTCCAGCATCTCGACATAGACCTGCGCGGCGATCGCCTCGACCTGCCCGGGCGTCAGCCGGTCCATGAAACGGTACATCAGTTCCCGCCAGGTCCAGAAGCTGTCGCGGCCGGCTTGCCGGAACTCCGTCATCCCGGCCATGGCGCGCTGAAAGGCGTGGCTGTGCAGGTTGCCGAGCGCGGGCAGCAGCGTGTCCACGGTGACATCGCCGGTCTGCGCCGTGGCATCGGGTTCGATGGTGGCAATCACACCGTCGGTTGCCGTCAGCCGCACATTCGTTGCCCAGCCCTCGGCCAGCAGAGCCTGTCGTGCGTGTATCAAAGCTATATTCCCGTCCTTAACGCTTTTATGTCTAGACATATAAAGCAGGCAACATTAGTAGGGAAGCAGAATCTGGAGGGACATGAAATGACCGCCGCACCCCGGTTGCTGACCAATCTGACCGCTGCGACGCTGACCGGCGGCACGCCCTACGGGCTGATCCGGGAGGCGGCGATCGCGCTGGAGGGTGGGAAGATCCGCTGGGTCGGTGCCGCCGACGACCTGCCGGGCGATCTGGCCCGGGCCGAAACGCGCGATCTGGGCGGGCGGATGGTCACGCCCGGGCTGATCGATTGTCACACGCATCTGGTGCATGGCGGCAACCGCGCGGCGGAATTCGAGATGCGGCTGAACGGCGCCAGCTACGAAGAGGTGGCCCGCGCCGGCGGCGGCATCGTGTCCACCGTCAAGGCAACCCGCGCGGCCACCGAGGATGCGTTGCTGGAAGGTGCCCTGCGCCGGGCGGATGCGCTGATTGCGGAAGGCGTGACGACACTCGAGATCAAGTCGGGCTACGGGCTCGACGTGGAGACCGAGTTGCGCATGCTCCGCGTCGCCCGCGCGGTGATGGCCAACCGGCCGGTGCGGGTGAAGACCTCTTTCCTTGGCGCCCACGCGGTCCCCGCCGAATACAAGGACCGGGCCGATGGCTATATCGACGAGGTCTGCATCCCCGCCCTGCGTGCCGCCCATGCCGAAGGGCTGGTCGATGCGGTCGACGGGTTCTGCGAGGGCATCGCCTTCTCGCCCGCCCAGATCGCCCGCGTCTTCGACGTGGCGAAGGGCCTCGGCCTTCCGGTCAAGCTCCATGCCGAGCAGCTGTCGAACCTCGGCGGCGCGGCAATGGCGGCCGGCTACGGCGCGCTCTCGGCCGATCACATCGAATATCTCGACGGGCCCGGCGTGCAGGCGATGGCCAAGGCCGGCACCGTTGCGGTGCTGCTGCCCGGTGCCTTCTACACCCTGCACGAAACCCAGGCGCCCCCCGTTCAGGCCCTGCGCGACCATGGCGTGCCGATCGCGCTGGCCACCGACGCCAACCCCGGCTCCTCGCCGCTGACCTCGCTGCTTCTGACCATGAACATGGGCTGCACGCTCTTCCGCCTGACCCCCGAGGAGGCGCTGCGCGGCACCACCTTGAACGCCGCCCGCGCCCTGGGGTTGAGAGATGTCGGCACCATCGCCCCCGGCCAGCGCGCCGAACTGGCGGTCTGGGATGTCGAGGAGCCGGCGGAGCTTTCCTATCGCATCGGTTACAACCCCCTGCACAGCCGCATCTTCGGAGACGTCGCATGACCACACTGACCCTCAGCCCCGGCGCCGTCACCCTGGCCGATCTCGCGCGGGTCTATCGCGAAGAGGCCGCCGTGCGGCTCGACACCTCCTGCCACGGCGCTATCGCCGATGCCGCCGCGCGGATCGCGGCAGCCGCCAACGGCGAGGCGGCGGTCTACGGGGTGAACACCGGCTTCGGCAAGCTGGCCTCGGTCAAGATCGCCGCCAGGGACACCGCCACGCTGCAGCGCAACCTGATCCTCAGCCATTGCTGCGGCGTGGGCGACCCGATCCCGCGCGCACAGGCCCGGCTGATGATGGCGCTGAAGCTGCTGTCGCTCGGGCGCGGCGCCTCGGGCGTGCGGATGGAGCTGATCGCGCTGATCGAGGAGATGCTGGCGCGCGGCGTGACCCCGGTGATCCCGGTTCAGGGGTCCGTCGGCGCCTCGGGCGATCTCGCGCCGCTGGCGCATATGGCGGCGGTGATGATGGGCCACGCCGAGGCCGTGTTCGAGGGCAAGACCCTGCCCGGCGGCGAGGCGCTGAGGCGCGCCGGGCTGAAGCCGGTGGAACTGGGCGCCAAGGAAGGACTGGCGCTGATCAACGGCACGCAGTTTTCCACCGCCTTCGCGCTGGCGGGCCTCTTCGACGCCTGGCGCGCGATGCAGGCGGCGCTGGTGACCTCGGCGATGTCGACCGACGCGATCATGGGCTCCACCGCGCCCTTGCAGCCCGAGATTCACGAGCTCCGCGGCCATGCCGGGCAGATCGAGGCCGCTGCCACCATGCGCGCGCTTCTGGACGGTTCCGCGATCCGCGAAAGCCACCGCGAGGGCGATACACGTGTGCAGGATCCCTACTGCATCCGCTGCCAGCCGCAGGTGACGGGTGCCGCGATGGACATGCTGCGCATGGCCGGCCGGACGCTGGAGATCGAGGCCAACGCCGCCACCGACAACCCGCTGGTGCTGACCGAGGCCGGGCTGATCGTCTCGGGCGGCAACTTCCACGCCGAGCCTGTGGGCTTCGCCGCCGACATGGTCGCGCTGGCCGTGGCCGAGATCGGCGCAATCGCGCAGCGCCGCGTCGCGCTGATCGTCGATCCGACGCTGAGCTTCGACCTGCCGCCCTTCCTGACCCCCAATCCGGGCCTGAACTCGGGCCTGATGATCGCCGAGGTCACGACCGCCGCGCTGATGAGCGAGAACAAGCACCTCGCCAATCCCTGCGTGACCGACTCGACGCCGACCTCGGCCAACCAGGAGGACCATGTGAGCATGGCCGCCCATGGCGCGGTGAGGCTGGGCCGGATGGTCGCCAACCTCGAACGCATCCTCGGCGTCGAGGCGCTCTGCGCCGCGCAGGGCATCGAGTTCCGCGCGCCGCTGACCACCAGCGCGCCGCTCGCCCGGGTGCTGGCCCGCCTGCGGCAGGACATCGCGGCGCTGGCCGAGGATCGCTACATGGCCCCCGACCTCGAGGCGGCGGCGGGGCTGGTGCGCAGCGCGGCGCTGACGAAGGCCGCCGGCGTCGACATGCCGGAACTGGGCGCATGAACCCGGTCGAGATCTCACGCGGCGACAGCCCCGTCGTTCTGGGCCTGCCCCACACCGGCACCTGGCTGCCCGACGACATTCGCGCGCGGCTGAACGCACGCGGACGCGGGCTGGACGATACCGACTGGCACATCCACGGGCTCTACGATGGGTTGCTGCCCGGTGCGACCACCGTGCGCGCGACCTTCCACCGCTACGTGATCGACGCCAACCGCGACCCCTCGGGCGCCTCGCTCTATCCCGGTCAGAACACCACCGGGCTGGTGCCCCTGACCGATTTCGATGGCCACCCGATCTGGGAAAGCGAACCGGGCGCGGACGAGGTCGAGGCGCGCCGGCAAACCTTCCACGCGCCCTACCACGCCGCCTTGCAGGCCGAGCTTGACCGGGTGCGCGCAAGGCACGGGGTGGCGATCCTCTACGATTGCCATTCCATCCGCAGCCACATCCCCTTCCTCTTCGACGGCACCCTGCCGGATTTCAACATCGGCACCAACATGGGCACAACCTGCGCCCCGGCCATCGAATCCGCGGTCCGGGACGCCTGCGAACAGGCCAAGGGCTACACCTCGGTCCTCAACGGCCGCTTCAAGGGCGGCTGGACCACGCGGCACTACGGCCGCCCGGCCGAGGGGCTTCACGCGATCCAGATGGAACTGGCGCAATCGACCTACCTGACAAGGGAAACCGCGCCCTGGAGCTATGACGACGGCAAGGCCGACCGCCTGCGCACCCACCTCTCCGCCATTCTGACGCGGCTTGACGCCCTGGCACGGGAGGGCATCGCGTGAAGCCGCTCGACGGCATCCGGGTGCTCGACCTGACGCGCGTTCTCGCCGGGCCCTACTGCACCGCGCTTCTGGCCGACCTCGGCGCCGAGGTGATCAAGCTGGAACCGGCGCGGGGCGACGACTACCGCCATATCGGCCCGTTCAAGGATGGCAAGAGCGCGCTGTTCTCGCTGAACAATCGCGGCAAGAAGAGCATCGCGCTGAACCTGAAGGATGCGCAGGGCCTGGACCTGGCCCGCCGGATCGCCGCGCGATGCGACGTGGTGGTGGAGAATTTCCGCCCCGGCGTCGCCGAACAGATCGGGCTCGGGCCCGATGACCTCGGCGGCGGGAATCCCGGCCTGATCTATGCCCGCGTCTCGGGTTTCGGCCAGACCGGCCCGTTCCGCGACCTGCCGGCCTACGACCTCGTGGTGCAGGCCATGTCCGGCCTTATGGCGGCCACCGGCGAAGAGGGCGGCGCGCCGCTCAAGTCCGGAGAATCCATCGCCGACCTGATGGGCGGGCTCTTCGGCAGCTGGTCGATCCTCGCCGCGCTGGTGCAGCGGGGCCGCACCGGCCGCGGCGCGGTGCTGGACATCGCCATGTATGACGCGCTCTATTCGCTGCTGACCACCAGCCACGCGTTGCATTTCTATGCCGGAGCCGCGCCACAGCGGGTCGGCAACCGGCATCCTCTTTCCACCCCCTTCGGCTGTTTCGCCACCGCGGACGGCCAGGTGGTGATCGCCGTCCTGACGCCGGCGCAGTTCGCCCGCCTCTCTGCCCTGATCGGGCATCCGGGCCTGCCCGATGAGGCGCGTTTCGCGACCGACGAGGCGCGCACCCGGAACGAACCGGCGCTGAGGGCGCTGATCGAGGCGTGGAGCCGCGGGCTCACCACCGAACGGGCGATGGTGGCTCTGGCCGAGGCCCAGCTGCCCTCCGCCCCGATCTGGGACATCGCCCGGGCCAGCACCAGCGCCCATTCCGAGGCGCGGAAACTGGTGCAAAAGGGCGTGCGCCCGGTGGTCGGCCAGCCGGTCTGGTTCAGCGGGCACAAACCGGTGGCGGAGGCACCCGCCCCGAGCCTGGGCGGCGATGCGGCGACGATCCTGGCCGATTTCTGCGGCGTGGACGCGGCCGCCCTGCAAGATCTCAGGGACAGGGGAGTGGTGACATGAGCGATCGCTGGCACATGCTGGGCGACGAGGAACGCCTGTTCTGCGACCTGCTGGAGCGGATCGTCGCGGAACGGATCGCGCCGGATGCCGCCCGGACCGACGAGACATCCGCCTTCGTCCACGGCCAGCTGCGCGTCCTGGCCGAGGCCGGGATGCTCGGTGCGAACCTGCCCGAAGCGCATGGCGGATCGGGCATTTCCGCCCCGGCGCTGCTGCGCGCGGTCGAGATCGTGGCCGGCGGCTGCGGCTCGACCGCCTCGGCGCTGACCGCCCATTACCTCGCCACGGATTCGATCCTGATCGGCGGCACCGGAGCGCAGCGGGCCGAATGGCTCCCCAGGGCGGCCACGGGCGAAGCGCTCGGCGCCTTCGCCCTGACCGAACCGACCGCCGGCAGCGACCCGGCGGACATGAAGACCCGCGCCACCCGCGAGGGCGATGGCTGGCGGCTCAAGGGCGCGAAGTGCTTCATCTCCAACGGCGGGGTGGCGGATTTCCTGGTGGTCTTCGCGGTCACCGATCCCGCCGCAAGACACCGAGGCATCTCCGCCTTCATCCTGCCCAGGGGCACGCCGGGCCTCGAGGCGGGGCCGCCGGAGCGCACGATGGGGCTGAAGGGCGGGCATGTGTTCCCGCTGACGCTCGACTGCCACCTGCCCGCCGACGCGCTCCTGGGCGGGGAAGGCACCGGCTTCCGCACCGCGATGAAGGTTCTGGACAATGGCCGGGTGGAGGTTGCCGCGCAGTGCCTCGGCCTGGCGCAGGCGGCGCTCGATGCCGCCGTGACCTATGCGCAGGAGAGGGTGATCGGCGGCGAGGCGCTGGGCGCAAAGCAGGGCATCCGCTGGATGCTGGCCGACATGGCGCTGGAATTGCAGGCCGCGCGCCTGATGGCGCTGGAAGCCGCCCGGCAGCGCGACCTCGGCATCCGCTTCAGCGAAGCCGCCGCAATGGCCAAGCTGAAGGCCAGCGAGGCCGCCGACATGGTGGCCGACACCGCGCTGCAGATCCACGGCGGCTATGGCTACACCCGCGATTTCCCGATCGAGCGCATCACCCGCGACCTGCGGATCATGCGCATCTACGAAGGCTCCTCCGAGATTCAACGCAACATCATCGCCGGGCATCTTCTGGCGCATTGAGGGAGAAACCCATGACCAATCCCCGTCACAACATCCGCGACGTCTACCCCGCGACCGGCCCCGAGATCACCGCGAAAAGCTGGCTGACCGAGGCGCCGATGCGGATGCTGATGAACAACCTGCACCCCGACGTGGCGGAGAACCCGCACGAGCTGGTGGTCTATGGCGGCATCGGCCGCGCGGCGCGGACCTGGAAGGACTTCGACACCATCGTCGCCAGCCTCAAGAACCTGGACGACGACCAGACGCTCCTGGTGCAGTCGGGCAAGCCGGTCGGCGTCTTTCGCACCCACAAGGACGCGCCGCGCGTGCTGATCGCCAATTCCAACCTGGTGCCGCACTGGGCGACCTGGGACCATTTCAACGAGTTGGACAGGAAGGGCCTGGCGATGTACGGCCAGATGACCGCCGGAAGCTGGATCTACATCGGCAGCCAGGGCATCGTGCAGGGCACCTACGAGACCTTCGTCGAGGCCGGCCGCCAGCACTACGGCGGCAACCTCAAGGGCCGCTGGATCCTGACCGGGGGCCTCGGCGGCATGGGCGGGGCGCAGCCCTTGGCCGCCGTGATGGCGGGCGCCTGCTGCCTTGCCGTCGAATGCGACGAGACCCGCGCCGAGTTCCGCAAGCGCACCCGTTACGTCGACGAGATCACCCATTCGCTGGATGAGGCGCTGGAGATGATCGAGCGCTGGACCAGGGCCGGAGAGGCCAAGTCCGTCGGCCTCATCGGCAACGCCGCCGACGTGTTCCCCGACCTGGTCAAGCGCGGCGTCCGCCCCGACATCGTCACCGACCAGACCAGCGCCCATGATCCGATCCACGGCTACCTGCCGCAGGGCTGGACCGTGGCCAAGTGGCGCGAGAAACAGGAGAGCGATCCGAAGGCGGTGGGAAAGGCTGCCCGCGCCAGCATGAAGGTGCATGTCGCCGCGATGGTCGATTTCTGGAACGCCGGCGTGCCGACGCTGGATTACGGCAACAACATCCGTCAGGTGGCGAAGGAGGAGGGGCTGGAGAACGCCTTCGCCTTCCCCGGTTTCGTGCCCGCCTACATCCGCCCGCTCTTCTGCAAGGGCATCGGCCCCTTCCGCTGGTGTGCGCTTTCGGGCGATCCGGAAGACATTTACAAGACCGACGCCAAGGTGAAGGAACTGGTCGACGACGCGCATCTGCACAACTGGCTCGAAATGGCGCGCGAGCGGATCAGCTTCCAGGGACTTCCCGCCCGGATCTGCTGGGTCGGCCTGGGCGTGCGCCACAAGCTCGGGCTGGCCTTCAACGAAATGGTCCGAAATGGCGAGCTCAAGGCCCCGATCGTGATCGGCCGCGACCACCTCGACTCGGGCTCGGTCGCCTCGCCCAACCGCGAGACCGAGGCGATGAAGGACGGCTCCGACGCGGTTTCGGACTGGCCGCTCCTGAACGCGCTGCTGAACACGGCAAGCGGGGCGACCTGGGTGTCGCTGCACCACGGCGGCGGCGTCGGCATGGGCTTCTCCCAGCATTCCGGCATGGTGATCTGCTGCGACGGCACCGAGGATGCCGATCGCCGCATCGCCAACGTGCTCTGGAACGACCCGGCCACCGGCGTCATGCGCCACGCCGATGCGGGCTATGACATCGCGAGGGAGTGCGCGCGCGAACACGGGCTGAACCTGCCCGGCATCCTCTGAGGCAGAGCCAGGCTGTCGTCGCGGCCCGGAAGAAGGCGCTTCCGGCTCGAACCGCGGGGCACGCGCCGGGGCCGGATCGCGCCCGGCGGCTTGCGCGGCTGTTCGGCCCGACGGTCATGGCATCGCCGCGGTCTCTTGCCCGTCTCACGTCCTTGCGCCGTCTCCGGGTCGGGCAGCGGCAACACCCCCGGGCGGCCCGTTGCCCCGGATGCAGGCTGCGATGGCCTCCGCTGCCGCCCGGCTGCGGTCGTCCGGGCGGGCCTCTGCCGGCCTCACCAGGACGATCGGTTCTGCGGCAAACCCGTCCGAGATCGGCACCGAGACGACGCGCCGTCCATCATAGGTTTGCGCGGTGTCGGGCGCGCTGTAGCTGATGCCCGTTCCGACCCCGCCGGCGGCAAGACTGCGCATCACCTCCAGCGACCGCACCCTGTGGGCCACGCGCGGCCGGGCGCCCACCTGCCGGAAGAGGCCCAGCATGTGCCGCACCGAGAGCCCCTCGTTGAACAGGATCAGCGGCCGGTCCGCGAGCTCCGCGAGCGTGACGCGCGCCTGTCCGGCCAGTGGATCGTCGGGGGCCAGAAGCGCCTGTGGCGGCACCCGGGCCAGCTCATCGCGCCGGAAGCTGGCATCGAGCCCGAGATCGTAGCTCACCGCCATGTCGATCCTGCCGTCGAGCAGGTCGCGGGCCAGCACCTCGAAATCGGCCACGCTGTAATGCACCTCGACATCCGGCAAGGCGCGGGCGAGCGCATCGAGCAGCGGCCCGAGATGAAACGGCGCGAGATCGTCGAAGAGCCCGAGACCCAGCCGCCCGGTCCGCGCGCGGGCATAGCGGGCCGGGTCTTCCAGACGCCTGGCGCGGGCTAGAAGCGCCTCGGCTTCGCCGACGAAGACCTCGCCCTCGGGCGTGAGCGTGGTGGCGGTGCCCTTGCGGCGGCGAAAGAGCCGATGCCCCAGCCGCGCCTCCACCTGGGTCAGCGCGTTCGACAGCGAGGGCTGCGAGACGTTGAGCTGGACCGCGGCTTCCGACAGGCTGCGCCCGCGCGCGACCGCGACGACATATTCCATCTGGCGCAGCGTCATATATAGCATGAGGCTATTTAGTGCATTCGCATTGATTATTGGAAGCTAATAATCTCTTCGGGTAGCAGGGTGCAGACGCCGAACGGAGGACCAGCGAATGACCCATTCCCTCATCACCCAGGACCATGTCGAAACCTTCCAGCGCGAGGGTGTCGTGCTGATCAAGGGGCTCTTTGCCGACCACGTCGAGACGCTGCGCGCCGGCGTGGAGCGCAACATGAACGAGCCCGGCGAATACGCCGCCGAGAACCTGAAGGCCGGCGAAGGCGGGCGCTTCTTCGACGACTACTGCAACTGGCAGCGCATCCCCGAATTCGAGCAGGTGATCCGCACCTCGCCCGCCGCCGAGGTGGCGGCCGATCTGATGCGCTCCGCGCGTGTGCAACTGTTCCACGATCACGTGCTGGTCAAGGAACCGGGCACCAGCAAACCCACGCCCTGGCACCAGGACGGCCCCTATTACTTCGTGGAGGGCCAGCAGACCGTCAGCTTCTGGTCCCCGCTCGACCCGGTGCGCGAAGCCTCGTTGCGCTGCGTCGCCGGTTCGCACCTGTGGGAAAAGCCGGTGCTGCCGACCCGCTGGCTGGCCGAGACGAGCTTCTACCCCAACGAGGACGACTACATGCCCGTGCCCGATCCCGATGCGGAAGGCATGACCATCCGCGAATGGCCGATGGAGCCGGGCGACGCGGTGGCCTTCAACTACATGGTCCTGCACGGCGCGCGCGGCAACAACTCCGGCAGCCGGCGCCGCGCCTTCTCGCTGCGGCTCCTCGGCGACGACGCCCGCTACATCGAGCGCCCGGGCCGCACCTCGCCGCCGTTCCCGGGCCACGCCATGCAGCCCGGCCAGGTGCTGCGCGAAGACTGGTTCCCCGTCATCTTCGACCGCAAGGCGAAAAGCGCGGCTGCCTGATCCGCGCGCGGGCGGGCAGCATCAGTATTGCGTGGTCACCCTGTGGCCACGCCGATAGGTCAACCGCACCAGCGTGATCGCCCGGCCCTGGAGCCAGGTGGTGCGCTCGGTGCGGAAGAGCGCATTCCCGGCGGCGCAGCCGAGGTGGTCGGCCAGTTCCTGATCGGCTTCGATGGCGCTGAAACTGATCTCTGCCGTCGAAAACGGTAGTTGCGCCACCAGCCATTCGTTCGGCCCGAGGGCCGAGAAATCGGCCTCCAGCACAGCCGGGACAGTCTCGGGGTTGATCCAGCGATCCTCGTGCTGGTAGGGCATGCCGTCTGCGTAATGCATGCAGGTGAGGTGCAGCATCTTCTGCCCGGGCGTCAGATCGAGCCGCCCGCGCAGCCAGTCCGGCACCACCTGCACGGTGCGATCGACCAGCGCGTAGCGATATTCCGCCCCTTGCGCCGCGATCTCCTCCCGCACGATCGGAATCGAAAAGCGTGCCTGCCTGATCGGTGACAGGCGAACACGCGTGCCTGCCTTGCGCTTGCGCTCGACAATGCCCTCATCGGCCAGTTCCCGCATCGCCCGGCTTACCGTGGCACGCGCGCATCCGTAACGCTCGGCCAACTCCATCTCGTTCGGCATCAGGCTGCCCGGTCGCAGCGCCCCGAGCGCGATCTGGTCAAGAAGGTCCGCTTTCACGTCCTTGAATGTAACGGTCATTGGCACTGCCTTTTCTCTCACCTCAGCCGATCTAACCAACAGGCCAGTTCATCTAAACCATCTTTGGCTATACAGCAGCGCGTTGCCTCTAATATTGATATACATAATGAAATAAGCGCAGACAATAGGGCTCGTCCGTGTCGCCAATCCTCAAGATCATCCTGTCCCGCCTCGCCATGGGGTTTCTCACGCTCCTGATCGTCAGCGTGCTGATCTTTTCCGCCATCGAACTGCTGCCGGGCGACATCGCCACCGAAACCCTGGGCCAATCGGCCACCGAAGAGACCGTCGCCGCATTCAAGGAGCGCTTCAACCTCAACGAACCGATGCATCTGCGCTATCTCTACTGGCTGCAAGACGCGATTCACGGGGACTTCGGCGTCTCTCTGTCCAACCAGCGCCCGATCGCCGAACTGATCGCCTCCCGTGCCGAAAACACCTTCTTTCTCGCCGGCTACGCGGCACTCATCGCGGTGCCGGTGGCGCTGGTCCTGGGCATGCTGGCCGCGCTCTACCGCAACACGGCGTTCGACAAGGGGGTGTCGGGCGCCACCCTGGCGGCGATCTCGTTTCCCGAATTCTTCGTGGCCTATATTCTCGTCCTGATCTTTTCGGTCGCGTTGGGCTGGTTTCCCAGCCTGTCCAGCGTCGATGCGGGCATTGGCCTCGGCGAACGGCTCTATCGCACCTTCCTGCCCGCATTGACGCTGACATTGATTGTCGTGGCGCACATGATGCGCATGACCCGCGCGGCGATCATCAACCTGCTGGCCCTGCCCTACGTCGAGATGGCACATCTCAAGGGCATGCGCCGCTGGCGGGTGATCGCCGTGCACGCGCTGCCCAACGCGCTCGCGCCGATCATCAACGTGGTGGCGCTGAACCTCGCCTATCTCGTGGTGGGCGTGGTGCTGGTCGAGGTGGTGTTCGTCTATCCCGGCCTCGGGCAATTGCTGGTCGATTCGGTCTCGAACCGTGACGTGCCCATCGTGCAGGCCGCCTGCCTGATCTTCGCCGCAACCTACATCCTTCTGAACATGGCCGCCGACATCCTGTCGATCATCGCCAACCCCCGCCTGCTGCATCCGAGGTGATGGCGATGTCTCTGGTTCTGACGAGGTTCCGCGAGGCGCCGCTGTCGGCCTGGATCGGCATCGCGCTGGTGCTGCTGATCGGCCTGGCCGCGATCTTCGCGCCGCTGCTGGCGCCCTTTCCGGAAACCGAGGTCGTGGGGCCGCAATACAGCCCCTGGGCCGCACCCTACTATCTCGGCACCGATGCGCTGGGGCGGGACGTGCTGTCACGGATGATCTACGGCGCGCGCAATACCGTGGGCATCGCGCTGCTGACCACCGTGCTGGCCTTCCTGCTCGGCGCGGCTTTCGGCCTCCTGGCCGCCACGCTCGGCGGCTGGGTCGACACGGTCGCCAGCAGGGTCG
Organism: Albidovulum sp.; assembly: GCA_020637635.1. Classification (GTDB taxonomy): domain Bacteria; phylum Pseudomonadota; class Alphaproteobacteria; order Rhodobacterales; family Rhodobacteraceae; genus Albidovulum. The sequence continues at coordinate 25,493 of JACKKB010000011.1, read as the reverse complement.
TGGACGTGCTGATGGCGGTCCCCTCGCTGATCTTCGCGCTGCTGGTGCTGACGATCACCGGCACGTCGGTTGTCGCGCTGATCCTCGTCATCGCCGTGCTCGACAGCACCCGCGTCTACCGGCTGTCGCGCGCCGTGGCGCAGGGCATCCTGACCATGGACTATGTCGAGGTCGCCCGGATGCGCGGCGAGGGGCTTTTCTGGATCATCCGGCGCGAGGTTCTGCCGAACGCGGCCGCACCGCTGATCGCGGAGTTCGGTCTGCGCTTCTGCTTTGTCTTCCTCTTCATCTCGGCGCTCTCCTTCCTCGGCCTCGGCCTGCAACCGCCCATCGCCGACTGGGGCTCGATGGTGCGCGAAAGCGCCAAGCTGATCTCCTTCGCCGATTTCTCCACCTGGCAAACCGCCACCTTCGGGCTTGCGCCGCTGCTGCCCGCCGGGGCCATCGCGATCTTGACCGTGGCCGTCAACCTGATCGTCGACTGGGTGCTGCACCTGGCCAGCGGCCTCGAGGAGTGATCCATGACCGACGCAACCGATCTCCTGCTCGACATCCGCCACCTGACCATCGAAGGCAAGTCCGGCGGGCAATGGCACCCCATCGTCAAGGGCGTCGACCTGACGTTGCGCCGGGGCGAGATCCTCGGCCTTATCGGCGAGAGCGGCGCCGGGAAATCGACGCTTGGGCTGGCCGCGATGGGCTACACCAAGTCCGGCTGCCGGATCGCGGGAGGACGGATCCGTTTCGACGGGCAGGACCTGGTCGGCGCCTCGGCAAGGACCCTGCGCGGGCTGCGCGGCAAGCGCATCGCCTATGTCGCGCAATCGGCGGCGGCGGCCTTCAACCCGGCCTATCGCCTGATCCGGCAATACTGCGAAGCGCCGGTGAGGCATGGGGTCATGTCGCGGGCCGAGGCCGAGCGCGACGCGGTGCAGCTTTACCGCGAGATGCAGTTGCCGAGCCCTGACGAGATCGGCTTTCGCTATCCGCACCAGGTCTCGGGCGGCCAGTTGCAGCGTGCGATGACGGCGATGGCCATGGCCTGCCGCCCCGACCTGATCATCTTCGACGAGCCGACCACGGCGCTCGACGTGACCACCCAGATCGAGGTGCTGGCCGCGATCCGCAAGGTGGTGCGCGAGCATCATACGGCCGCGATCTACATCACCCATGACCTGGCCGTGGTGGCGCAGATGGCCGACCGGATCAAGGTGCTGCTGAAGGGCGACGAGGTCGAGGAGGCCGAGACCCGGCGGATGCTGTCCGATCCGCGAGAGGACTACACCAAGAGCCTTTGGGCCGTGCGCGATTTCCGCCGTTCGCCCCCGCAGCCTGTGCCGGAAGCCGCTCCGATGCTGGAGCTGGCCGGAATCGACGCCTCCTACGGGGCGGCGAAGGTCCTTGACGGGATCAACCTGAGCGTGAACCGTGGCGAGACCGTTGCCGTGGTGGGCGAAAGCGGGTCGGGCAAGTCGACCGCTGCCCGGGTCATCATGGGGCTGTTGCAACCGGATCGCGGCGAGGTCCGGCTGGACGGCATCGCCCTGCCCGCGACCAGCCGCCGCCGTCCCAAGGACCTGCAGCGCCGCGTGCAGATGATCCACCAGATGGCCGATACGGCGCTCAACCCGAAACACCGCATCCGCGAGGTTCTGGGCCGCCCTCTGGAGTTCTTCCTGGGGCTTCGGCGCGACGCCAGGGAGAGGCGCATCCGCGAGCTTCTGTCGATGATCGAGCTGGACCCCGACAGGTTCATCGACCGGCTGCCCGCAGAGTTGTCGGGCGGGCAGAAACAGCGCGTCTGCATCGCCCGCGCGCTGGCGGCGGAGCCCGAATTCATCATCTGCGACGAAGTCACATCGGCGCTGGATCAGATCGTCGCCGAAGGCATCCTGCGGCTCCTGGACCGACTGCAACGCGAGATGGGGCTGACCTATCTCTTCATCACCCATGACCTCGCCACTGTGCGTTCCATCGCCGATACGGTGGTGGTGATGCAGAAAGGGCGGATCGTCGAGCAGGGGCCGAAGGACGCGATGTTCCAGCCGCCGCACCACCCCTATACCGAGCTCTTGCTGTCCTCGGTCCCCGAGATGGACCCGGACTGGCTGGACCGGGTGCTGGAGGAACGGCGCGCGGCCTGCTGACAGGTCGCGCCGCTGCGATCAGAGTTCCAGCACCACCCGCCCCTCCGGACGGGCGCAGCAGATGAGCACCTGGCCGTCCGGCGGGGTTTCCAGTGGCTCCTCGACATAAGCGACACGGCCCTCGACCAGCGTGCAGCGGCAGGTATTGCAGATACCGGACCGACAGGAGAACGCCGGCTCCAGCCCCGCCTCCTCGGCCAGCTCCAGGAGGGTTTTCGCCTCGCCGCCCCAGGGCTTCGTCACGCCGGTCCGGGCAAAGACCACCGGCGCGCCGCCCTCGGTCGCCGGCGCCGTCGGCTCGGCCAGCGGCACGATGCGCTCGGCCACCGCCCGCGCCTCCGGGTCGGTCAGGTGGACCAGGCCGGCAACCGCCTTCGGCGCCCGGCTGGCCGCCTTCGACCGCGTCACCGGCTGTTCGGCCAGCTTTTCCAGCGCCCGCGCCTCGCCGAAGAACTCATAGGCGATGCGGTCCCTGGCCACGCCGAGATCGCGCAGCAACCGGTACATCGCCACCATGAAGGGCGTCGGGCCGCACAGGTAGACCTGGTAATCGTCGAGCGGCAGCAGCGATTGCAAGAGCGCCTTGTCGATCAGACCCTCGCTGTCGTAACGCTGCTCGGCACGGTCCCTCTCGGTCGGCATGCGATGCGCCACATGCAGGGAGATCCGGCCTTCCGAGCCCTCCGCCAGCGCTTTCAGCTCGCCGCCCAGGGCCTGAACCTCGCCGTTCTCGCAGGCATGGAAGACCCACACCCGCCGCTTGCTGCGCGCCAGCACCTTGGCCATCGCCAGAAGCGGCGTGAGCCCCACTCCGCCGGCGAGCAGCAGCACCGGGCGGTCGCAGTGCTTATCGAGCACGAAGGCCCCGCGCGGCGCGGCGATCTCGATCTCGCTGCCCTCCTGCACATGGTCATGCAGCCAGCACGAGCCCACGCCATCCGGCACGGCGCTGCCCGCTGGGGCGGCTTCGCGCTTGACCGAGATGCGATGAAAATCGTCGCGCTGCACGTCGCCGGACAGCGAATAGGTCTTGAGCGCGGACCCCTCCGCGGCCGGAACCCGAAGGGTCAGGTATTGCCCCGGCTGCGCCTGCCAGAGCGGCCCGCCGTCCACCGGTCTGAGGTGGAACGAGGTGATGACCGCGCTTTCGGGCACCTTGGCGATGACCCGGAACCTGCGAAAGGCGTCCGCCACGTCACGCCTCCATCTTCTCGTCGACCAGCCGCTCTTCGGCGATCATCGCCTCGAGCTGGCGGCGGAACCGCAGCTGGCCAGCATCGATCGAAAGGTCGATATGCGGCGAGCGCTTGTCGGTCATGCCGACCTGCACCTCTTCCAGCACGGCCTTGTCCTCCAGGAAGGCGCCGCGTACGTCTGCGGCCATCATCTTCGACAGGTTCGCATCGTCGGGCCGCACATTGCGCAGCTGGAACCAGTAGTAGCGGGTCTCGGTCTCGGTCGTCGGGGTCATGAAGTTGTAGCTGTCCATGACGAAGGTCTTTTCGTGCAGCGTGCCTTCAGGCCCGCCGGTGCCCGCCGGGGTGAACACCGCCCGGATCAGCGCGTGCGCCGGATAGCGCACCTCGTAATGCTGCAAGCGGTCGCAATTGCCCTCGAACTCGATCACCTTCTTGTAGAAGGGCGCCGGTTCGTGATCCATCATCCAGCGATGCACGATGACGCCGTTCTCGGTCTTCGTCACCCGGAGCGGCGTGTCCTTGGTGGCCGGCGCGGCGAACGAGGTTTCATGCACCCAGGCGACATGGGTGGGGTCCAGCAGGTTGTCGCACATCAGGAGGTAATTGCAGGCCAGTTCCATCGCGTCGCCCGAATTGATGCCCCAGTCCGGGCTGTCGAAATTCGGAATGTCGATGATCTCGTCGGGGTCGGCGATGGCGGCATTGCCCATCCATATCCAGACCAGCCCGTATTTCTCGTGCACCGGATAGGGGCGCACCTTGGCGGCCGACGGGATGCGCCCGCCACCGGGCGCCCAGACGCATTGCCCGGCGCAATCGAAGGTCAGCCCGTGATAGCCGCATTCCACCGTGTTGCCCTTGATCCGACCCTTGGAAAGCGGCAGCTTGCGATGCGGACAGGCATCCTCGAGCGCGATCACCTCGTCCTCTTCGGTGCGGAAGACGCAGATCTTTTCGCCCAGCACCTTGATCTGCTTGAGATCCCGGCTGACCTCGTGGCTCCAGGCGGCTACATACCATGCATTGCGCAGAAACATTGGCGACCCCATCATTAGCTTGTCGTTTTCTGCAATATGTCTGAACAACAGGCTGGCGATAGGAAAAAATTCTCGTCAATAGGTTAGAATTTCTAAACTGTCGCGGTGATCTTGCGGGCCATGGAGATCACCCAATTCAAAAAGTCGCGCGCATTGGATTGCTGTAGCGTGGTCTCGCCCCAGCAGACGAAATACGGCTCCGGCATCGGCAGACTGTCATCGGACAATCGCACCAGCCGTCCGAGCTCCAGATCGAAGCCGGCAAAGGATTTCTGCGCCAACACCGCGCCCTGCCCGCCGGCGGCGGCCTCCAATGCCGAACTCGAGAGCGAGTGCACCGCCACCGGCTTGATCCGCGGATCGCGGACTCCGTGCTTCGACAACCAGTCCGTCCAACGCGGAACGGTGCTGTAGGCCGGCCCCCAGTCGATGTCGATCAGCGGAAGCTTCGCGAGCGCCTCTGCCTCCCGCGCCTGCGGATGCTGTTCGAGAAACGCGGGAGAACAGACGGGAAAGCACTCGTCGACGAAAAGCTGACGGGAATGCGGGTATCGCTGCGCGATGGAGCCATACGTCAGGCGGAACATATCCGCCGACATCTCGGCATCCGGTTCGATATGCGTCGCCTCCAGACGAAGGGGTATGCCCTCTGCGCGCGACTGGAAATCGTGCAACAGGGGGTTAAGCCATTTCAGGAGGAGCGTGGGAAGACCCGAAACCTTAAGATCCGCCCCCATCTTGGCGCGTTGGACGACGGCCTGGGCGATGCGCAGCCGATCAAAACCCTCTTCGACCAGCCTGTGATAGGCCCGCGCCTCCTTTGACAACGCCGCACGTCGGCCATCCTTGTTGATCAGCTTCAGCTTCAGATGGTCTTCGAGCACCTTGATCTGCTGGCTGATCGCCCCCGAGGTGACACCGAGCTCCTGCGCGGCGCTGCTTACCGAGCCAAGCCGCCCGAAGGCTTCGAACGCCTGCAGGGCGCGCAGGGGAGGCAGATAGGATTTCACGGGGACCTTCCCGACAATGAACCGACTCGGTTTAGCTGGTCTGCACGGTAACGCAGAAATTCTGCGTTGTCGCCGCCTTATGTCGCCACATAGCATATTATGATTAGACATATTGCGTGATGCGATGTCCACCAGTCCTTACGGCAGGGAGAGCCCGATGACGATGTCCACCAACCGACGCGCCCTTCTTCAAGGCGCAGCCGCTCTTGGCACACTTGGAGTGCTGGGCCTCAGGGCCCAACCGGCCATGGCGCAGGCCACGCCGCAAAAGGGCGGCACCTTCCGTCTCGCGATCAACGATTTCAACAGCGGCGAGACTCTGGACCCGCAGGTCAATGAATCGAAGTTCATGCAGAACCTCCAGTACCAGATCCGCAACGCGCTGGTCGAGGTCGGCCCCGGCGGCGTCCTGCTGCCGGAACTGGCGACGGAATGGGCGGGCAATGACGATTCAACCGTCTGGACCTTCAAGCTGCGCGAGGGCGTGGAATTCCACAACGGCCAGCCCTTCGGCGCCGAGGATGCGGTCTTTTCGCTTAACCTGCACCGTGGCGAAAAGACGATCTCGGTCAACAAATCCCTGATGGCGGAAGTGACGGACATCCAGGCCAGCGGCCCGCATGAGATCACCGTCACGCTTTCGACGCCCGACTCCGGCTTCCCTGCCGTGCTGTCGATGAACCCGATGGTGATCGTGCCTGCCGGGACCACGGATTTCGACGCCGGGATCGGCACCGGCGGCTACGTGCTGGAAAGCTACGAGCCCGGCGTCAAGTCGCGGGTCACGCGCAACCCGAACTACTGGAAAGAAAACCGGGCGCATTTCGACGCGGTCGAGATGCTGGCGATCAAAGATGTGAACGCCCGCACGACCGCGCTGCGCACGGGCGAGATCGACGCGATGAACGCGGTCGACGCCACCACGGCGCAGCTGATCAAGGCGATGCCCGGCATCGACCTCCTCCAGGTCCAGGGCAAGGTGCATTACTGCTTCGAGATGGATACCACGGCCGCGCCCTACGCCGACAACGACGTGCGCCTGGCAATGAAGCTGGCGATCGACCGGCAGGACATCCTGAACAAGATCCTTGGCGGGTTCGGGTCGATCGCGAACGACCAGCCCATCTCCGGCGCCTATCCCAACTTCAACCCGGACCTGCCGCAGCATGAATATGACCCCGACAAGGCCCGCGCCCTGATCAAGAAGGCCGGCGCCGAGGGCTACAAGCACAAGCTGCATGCCTCGGAAACACCCTTTACCGGCGCGGTCGACACCGCGCAGCTCTACAGCCAGCATGCCGCGGCAGCTGGGATCGAGATCGAGGTGGTGCGCGAACCGGAGGATGGCTACTGGTCGAACGTCTGGGGCAAGACGCCGCTTGCCGCCTCGCGCTGGTCGGGCCGGGCCAACGAGGATCTGATGCTGACGCTCGCCTATTCGCGCGCCAGCCTCGGCAGCTGGAACTCGACCAAGTGGGACAACGAGGCCTTCAACACCGCTCTGATCGCCGCGCGGGGCGAGAAGGACGAGGCCAGGCGCAAGGAACTCTACTGGGAGTGCCAGCGCCTGCTGCATGACGATGGCGGGCTGATCGCGCCGGTCTGGGCGGACAACCTGGACGCCAAATCCAGCAAGGTCGCAACCGGCGAGGTGGTGGCCGGAGACTGGGATCTCGACGGCAACCGTGCCGCCGAGCGCTGGTGGTTCGCCGCCTGATCCCTTCCGGCGGGCCGGCGCTCCACCGGCCCGCCGCACCATCCATGCGAGGCATGATGACCCGGCCGACCCGCCCGCTCGACGCGGTGCTCTCCGCACTTTCACCTACCTTCGGCGACCGGCTGTCGACGGCGCAGGCGCTGCGCGACCAGCATGTCGCGGCCGAAAGCTGGCTGCCGCCCGCTCCGCCCGACGCGGTGGTGATGGCGCGGAGCACCGACGAGGTGGCGCAGGTGCTGCGGCTCTGCCACGCGCACGGCGTTCCGGTGGTGCCCTTCGGCGCCGGATCGTCGATCGAGGGCCAGGTGAACGCGCCCCAAGGCGGCATCAGCCTCGATCTGTCGGGCATGGACCGGGTGCTGGCGGTGCATCCCGAAGACATGGATTGCACCGTCCAGTGCGGCGTGACCCGGCAGCGGCTCAACGAGGACCTGCGCGCCTCCGGCCTGTTCTTTCCGGTGGACCTCGGCGCCCATGCGTCGCTGGGCGGCATGGCGTCGACCCGCGCCTCGGGCACCACCACGGTCCGCTACGGCTCGATGCGCGAACTGGTGCTGGGCCTGACGGTCGTGCTGCCCGATGGCCGGATCGTCAGGACCGGCGGCAGGGCGCGGAAATCGGCGGCGGGCTATGACCTGACCCACCTTTTCGTCGGTGCCGAGGGCACGCTTGGCGTGATCACCGAACTGACCCTGCGGCTGGCAGGCATCCCCGAAGCCGCCAGCACCCTGATGTGCAGCTTCGACGATATCGGCGCGGCGACGGCGGCTGTGGTAACGGCGTTGCAATTCGGGCTTTGCCTGAACCGGATCGAACTGGCCGACGCGGTGCAGATGGCCGCGATCAACGCCTATGGCGGATCGACCCTGCCGGAAGCGCCGACACTCTGGATCGAGCTGGCAGGATCGGCGGCCACGGTGGCGCATGACGGCGCGACCTTGCACGGCTTGTTGGAAGGCGCGGGCGCCGCGCGGATCGAGCGCGCGAAGGATGCCGGGGCCGCCGCCGCGCTCTGGCGCATCCGGCACTCGGCGCTTTACGCCGCCCGCGCGCTGCGCCCGGGGATCAAGGGCATGTCCACCGATGTCTGCGTGCCCATCTCCGCGCTGCCCGCCTGCATCGAGGGCATCCGCGCGGTGGTCGAACGGACCGCGATCAAGGCGCCGCTGATCGGCCATGTCGGCGACGGCAACTTCCACATGGTGCTGCTCTTCGATGCCGAAGACCCCGCCGAAACGGCCGAGGCAAGCCGGATCAACGCCGCGCTGATCGAGCTGGCGCTGTCGCTCGGCGGCACCTCGACCGGCGAACATGGCGTCGGGCTGGGCAAGAAGGCCTACATGGCCGCCGAGCACGGGCCTGCGCTCGACCTGATGCGCGATCTCAAGCGCTGCATCGATCCCGCCAACATCATGAACCCCGGCAAGATCTTCGATCTGTGACCACAGGAGCCGCCATGAAACCCGACCTGATCCGGCCCGAAATCGCCACCCTGCCCACCTACAACGCCGGGCTGGCGCTGGACAGGTTCCAGGCGCTCTATGGCACCCGATGCCGCGCCAAGCTCGACAGCAACGAAAACCCCCTGGGGCCGTGCCACGGAGCGGTGGAGGCGATCCGGGCCGAGGCGGCAGGCATCGCGCGCTACCCCGACGCGGGCAATGCCGCGCTGCGCGCCGAGCTGGCCGAGGCGACGGGCGCCACGCCCGACCGCATCATCATCGGCAACGGGTCGGAAGACCTGATCGGCGCGCTGTTCCGCACCGTGCTCAGGCCCGGCGATCACTTGGTCACGGTCTGCCCCAGCTTCGGGCTGCACGAGTTCGGCGCCCGGGCCTGCGGCGCGCATGTCACCAAGGTTCCCTTCGCGCCCGACTGGTCCTTTCCGCTGGATGGCCTGACCCGGGCGATGGCGGCCGAGGCGCCGCGCGTGCTGATCTTCTCCTCGCCCAGCAACCCGGCCGGCCCGGCGATCACCGAAGCCGAGTTCGACGGGCTGCTGAAGGCCACGCCCGCCGACACGCTGGTGGTGTTCGACGAGGCCTACCTGGAATATCTCGACGCCGCGCGGCGCTTCGATGCCATGGCGCGGCTGGCCGCCGGGCCGAACCCCTGGATCACGCTGCGCACCTTCTCCAAGGCCTACGGGCTGGCAGGCGTGAGGGTGGGCTACGGCATCGCCTGCACACCCGAGCTGGTGGCGCAGATGATGAAGGCCCGCAACCCCTTCGGCGTCAACGCGCTGGCGGTGGCCGCCGCCCGCGCCGCGCTGCGCGATCCCGGTCACCTCGCCCGCTCGGTGGCCCTGGCGGCAGGCGAACGCGCACGCCTGGCCGAGGGGCTCGGGCGCGCGGGCCATGCCTGTGCCCCGAGCCAGACCAACTTCGTCTTCTTCGACACCGGGCAAACCGCCACCGACCTGTCCGAAGCGCTGCGTCACCAGGGCGTCCTGATCAAGCCCTGGCTGGAGGCACCCTTTACCACCTGGGCGCGGGTGACGGTCGGCACGACCGAGGAAAACGACATCTTTCTCGCTGCGGTCTCGACCTTGCGCCGCGCCGCCTGACTTCCGTCAGTGCGGCGGTTCCGGCATGGCAGATCACGCCGAGGCTGCGGGGACCGGCGCAGATTCTTTCGTCACTGCCGGTCCTGCAGCCTCACGATCGCCGCCTGCGCCCCGGCGGACAGACGGATGCAGCCGCCTTCGCCGAGCGCGAAGGCTCCGGCCGGAACAGGCTCTCCGCCTGCAGCTACAGTGCCGCCCAGGCAAAGAACCCCGGTTTTCCCCGGACCGGCCGATACGTCTTGCGGCCCGGCGACGACCTCGACCGAGGCAGAGACGTGACGGGAATCGTAGATCAGGTTCAAATCCCGCACCGGCCCGTCCACCATGCGGCTTTCCACAGGCGTGTCGCCCGAAAAGGCCAGTGGTTGCAAACGGCGCGCAGCCAGCATGTCGTCCGGCGTATGCAGATCGAGGCCGTTGCCCTCGATCACGGTCAGGATGCGGGACAGGCCCTCGAACCGCGAGAACGGTCCGTCCGAAGCGACCTCCGCGATGCTGATCCGCCATTGCCAGGGATCATTGACGGTATCGCGCAGGATTTCATGGGTCACGCCGCCGCCGTTCTTCCAACGGCTGGTGGCGAAACCCTGTGGCGGGAAAATCCGGTAGGTGGCCATATCTGTCTCGCTGTATGGAAAGCCATTCAACGGTTCCATAGCACAAATCGGCTGCCGGGCGGACGCCCCCTTCCCCGGACAGACCTGTCCCGCGCCCCCCCGTGGCGGGCGTGCCGAGCGCGGTACTGCGTTCAGTAATGAGCCGGCGAACGCCATCGGCCCGAACGGGCGCCCGAACGCCGCGACCCCAAGCGGCAGCGATGGCGTCATGGCACCTGCGCGAACCGAAGGCGTCATCGGCCGTGATGTTGGCGACCTCCTGCTCGGGCGGAATCCGGTCGAGCAGTTCGGGCAGCAGCGGCGCCTCGCAGACTCCGCACTCACTGAACCTCAAAACCAGAACATGGCGGTAGACAGGTAGGTCGCCCCGACGATCGCGACCGTCCGGCATCGCTTCACATGGCGCAGGGCAGGATGGAGGCCGATGCCGTCGCCCGGTTGCACGGCGTGCCCGCGCCCGGCTGGCCGGAGAAACCGGGCCGCCGATACTCCGCCCGCTGGCGCCCACGCCACCGTGGCCGCTGACGACGACCTGACCCGTCATGGTGTTTATCACGGCCGCGGGCATGATGTTCCGCCGGGTGGCCGAGTACCGGCACGGCTTCTCGGGCGGTCAGCGCCAGCGCATCTCGATCGCCAGCGCTCTTGCGTCAGAGCCGGAACTGCTGGTCTGCGACGAACCGGCCTCGGCGCGCGACGTATCGGTCCAGGCGCGGTTCCTCAACGTGATGCGGCGGTTGCAGGATGAATGCGGCCCGGCCTGCCTTTCCACCAGCCACGACCTCAGCCTCTCGCGGCACATGTCCGACGCGATCGCGGTCATGTATTTCGGCAGGATCGTCGAGCAGGCCCGCCAGAGACGCTGTTTACGGAGCCCCGGTACCCCTTTTCGCAGCTTCCGTTGAACACCATTCCCGACATCCATGCCCCCAGGCGCGCCCGCGACGCGCGGACCGGCGAACCGCCAAGCCCGCTCAACCCGCCGCCCGGCTGCGCCCTCCATCCCCGCTGCCCGCTGGCCAACGACCGCTGCCGCAGGGATGTTTCGCGGCTGTCGGGCAAAGCGGCTTCGGCGGTCGCCCGCCACGCGGCCAAGGATGGACGCGCCTGAGAGAGAAAACCCGTCCTCGGCGACTGCCGGCGGCCGCGTCGCTGGACCGGCACCAATCCGTCACGCGCTCTTGCGATCCTTCTTCGCCGGCGCGGCGTAGCCGCCAAGCCGCGATGTCTTCAAACCCAGACGGACCAGCCCCTCGCACAGTGTCACCGCACAGGCCACGCCATCGAGGACCGGCAGCCCATGCTGGTCTGAAAGCGAAGCCGTGAGGTCGGCCATGCCGGCGCAGCCGAGCACGATGGCCTCGGCGCGGTCCTCCTCGATCGCGCGCCGGATTTCCGCGTCGATCTTCGCCCGCGCCGGACCGGCCGCGTGTTCCAGATCGAGCACCGCGACCTCGCTCGACCGGACCCGCGCGCAGCGGGCGGCAAGACCGTAGCGGTGGAGGTTGTGCTCGATCGCCGGCACCGACCGCGCAAGCGTGGTGACGACCGAGAACTTGTTGGCCAGAAGCGAGGCCATGTGAAACGCCGCCTCGCCGATCGCCACGACTGGGCAGTCGGCGAGGCAGCGCGCCGCATCCAGCCCGGAATCGTCAAAGCAGGCCAGTACGATCGCATCGCAACCGGGATGTTCGCCGATCACCTGCAAGAGACCCGCGAGGCTGATCGCCTCGTCGTAGTATCCTTCGATGCTGGCCGGGCCCGAGCACGGATTGACGGCGATGATCTCCGTCCCCGCCGCCGCAATACGCTTCGCAGCCGCGCCGATCTTCGTCGTCATCGAGGCAGTCGTATTGGGATTGATCACGAGTATTCGCATGGTCCTGCCCTATACGTCGCCGCCAAGGTATGCCGCCTTGATGCGGTCATCCTCGACCAGATCCTTCGAATTGCCGCTCAGCACGATCGAGCCGGTCGACATCGCGTAGGCGCGGTTGGAGATCGACAGCGCCATGCGCGAATTCTGCTCGACCAGCAGCACCGTCACCTTCTCGTCCCGGCTGATCGCGACGATGGAGCGGGCGATGTCTTGCACCAGCTTCGGCGCGATGCCGAGCGAGGGTTCGTCGAGCAGCAAGAGCCGCGGCTTGGCCATCAGCGCCCGCCCGATCACCATCATCTGCTGCTCGCCGCCCGACAGGGTGCCCGCGGTCTGGCCATAGCGTTCCTTCAGCCGCGGAAACCGCGCCAGCACGCTGTCGAGCGTGCGGGCGATATCGGCCTTGTCGTTGCGGGTGAAGGCGCCCATCAGAAGGTTGTCCTTCACACTCATATAGGGAAAGACCCGCCGCCCCTCGGGGACCATGGCGATGCCCTTGCGCACGATCTCGGCCGCCCGTGTGCCGTCGAGCCTTTCGCCCATGAACCGGATCTCGCCGCTGTGGATCCTGCGCAGGCCGGTGATCGCCCTGAGGATCGAGGACTTGCCCGCCCCGTTGGCGCCGATCAGGGCGACCGTCTCGCCCTCGTCCATCGTGATGGAGACGCCCTTCAGCGCATAGACGTGATCGTAGTAGAGCTCGACGTTGTCGAAGCTGAGCATCTCGGCCATCGCTTACATCCCGATCGCTGCGTCTTCGCTGCCGAGATAGGCCTCGATGACTTTTTCGTTGGACTGGATTTCGGCCGGCGTGCCCTCGGCGATCATCTGGCCGAAATTGATGACCACGATGCGGTCGGAGATCTTCATCACCGCCGGCATGTCGTGTTCGACCAGAAGCACAGTCACCCCGCGTTCGTCGCGCAGCCGCCGGACAAGGCCGACCATGCGCATCGTCTCGTCATGGTTCATGCCGGCGAAGGGTTCGTCGAGCAGAAGAACCTTCGGATCGGTGGCAAGCCCGATCGCCATGCTCAATGCCCTGAGATGGCCCTGCGGCAGGTTCGAGGCCAGTTCCCCCGCGATCGCCTCCAGCCCGAGGAAGGCGATGATATCGTCGGCCGAGCCGCCGAACGCGGCCTCGTCCGCGCGGGCCTGGCGCGTGCCGAGAAAGAAGCCGAGAAGCGACGCCTTCGACCGCAGGTGATGCGCGACGATGATGTTCTCCCTGACCGTCATGGAGCGGAAGATCGTGGTTTCCTGGAAGGTCCGCACCACGCCCATCCGCGCCACCTTGTGCGGCGCGAGGTTGGAGATGACCTGCCCCCTGAACCGGACCTCGCCGGACGTGGTCCTGAGAAACGAGGCGATGAGCTTGAACAGCGTCGATTTCCCCGCCCCGTTCGGGCCGATGACCGAGAGTATCTCGCCCTCGGCGACATCGAAGGAGATGTTGCTGTTGGCAACGAGTCCGCCGAAGCGTTTGGTGACGCACTTGATCTCCAGGATCGGGGTCATTTGCGGCCTCCCTTCCGGTCAAGCAGGCTAAGGATGCCGTTGGGCAGCACCAGCATGAGCGCGATCAGCAGCGAGGAATAGATCAGCAACTGGTAGCGCCCGGTGGCGAAGAGAAGATCCCAGCCGAAATAGAGCAGGAGCGTGCCGAGCATCGGGCCGAAGACATAGCCGAGGCCGCCAAGGAAGCAGTTCAGCATGAAGTTCACGCTGTCGGCGACCTGGAAGGACGACGGGTAGATCGACTGCGAGATCGCCACGAACATCGCACCCGCGATGCCGCCGAAGAAAGAGGAGATCGAATAGGCGATGACGCGCAGATAGGCGGTGTTGACGCCGATCGAGGCGGACAGTTCCTCGTTCTGCTGCAGGGACCGGCAGAGATGGCCAAGCCGCGAATTGACGATGCGCCAGAGCGCGGCAAAGCAGATCACCATCAAGAGGACGGCCATCAGGTAGAAGGCGAGCTTGGGGTTCGCGAGCGTTGCGAAATCCGGGATCAGTGTCAGCCCGAGGACCGAGACCTCGCCCGGCAGCGGGATGGAGGTGATGCCCTTGGCGCCCTGCGTTACCGGCAACGCCAGCGCGGCCAACCGCGCGACCTCGGTCAGAACCAGCGTGACCATCGCGAAATAGACGCCGCGCAGTCGCAGGATCGGCAGCCCGATCAGCACGCTCAGCCCGGCGCAGAAAAGACCGGCGAGCGGCAGCGTGAGCCAGAAGTTGAACCCCGCCTGCGTCACCAGCACCGCCGAGACATACCCCCCCGCCAGTGCATAGGCGCCCTGCCCGATATTGATCCGGCCGATGTAGAAGGTCAGCCAGACCCCTGCCGAGGCGATGGAGAGAAGCGCCACGGAGGTGAGCGTGTAGTAGAAGTCCCACCGCCCGCTGGCCGCGATGGCCCAAGGCACGATGATGAAGACGCTGATCAGGAACGCCGTGACACCGATCAGCTTGCTGGTCCTAGTCATCGATGTCATCCCCACGGCTTGCCCATCAGCCCTTGCGGGCGGAGGGCGAGGAAAACCATCAGCGAGGCGAAGATCACCAGATTGTCAACGGCGGAGCAAAATCCGGCCATTGAGGCGGAGCAAAAGTCTGCCACATGGGCGCGCGCCTTGGTGCGTGTGGCCCCCATCAGGCAGGCACGTTCCAAGGCGCATTGGCCGTGAGGCCAATTCTGTGAAGATTACTGGTTTGCAGCGGCGAGGTGCGCGCGGCTTTGGTTGAGGCGATAGCTTTCGCCGTTCATCTCGAGGAGTTCGCCGGGACCGTGGCCCCAGTGGGGCCGCGTAAGCCCGAAGAACGACGTGGTGAGTGAGGCGGTCAAGCAGGGCCCCTGTCAGGCGCTCAGTGCCGAAGGTCTCGGTCCATTCCTCGAAGGGCAGGTTCGATGTGATCAGGGTTGAGCCGCGCTCGTAGCGCTGCGAGATCAGTTCGAACAGGAGCTCGGCGCCGGTCTTGCTCAGAGGCACGAAGCCCAGTTCATCGATGATCAGCAATTTGACCTTGGCCAGTTGGCGTTGGAGGCGCATCAGGCGTTTCTCATCGCGGGCCTCCATCAGTTCGTGAACCAGCGAGGCCGCGGTGACGAAGGCGACGGGCAAGCCCTTCTGGCAGGCGGCGAGCCCCAGGCCGAGCGCGACATGGGTCTTCCCGGTGCCCGAAGGTCCGAGCGCGATGACGTTCTCCCTGCGCTCGATCCATTCGCAGCGCGCCAGCTCCAGCACCATCATCTTGTTCAGTGACGGATGGTTTTGAAGTCGACGCTGTCGAGGCTCTTGACGGTCGGGAACTTCGCCGACTTGATCCGGCGCTCGACCATGCGCCGCTCGCGGTCGATCAGCTCGAGTTCGGTCAGGCGGGCCAGGTAGCGCACATGATCCACGCCCTCTGCGGCGCAGATACGGGCCAGCTTTGTCATGTTCCCGCAGGAAGGTCGGCAGGCGCAGGGTCTTGAGGTGATGCGCCAGCAGCAGTTCAAGGGCGCGTCGGTCATGCGTCGCTCCCGGCCAGCAGGGTCATGTAGGACGCAGCGGAGGTGGTGGCGATGTTGGTCCTGGGCAGGAAGGGATAGACATCGAGATCCAACCGGGGCGGCCGCCGTTCGACCCTGCACAGGACCAGGTGCTTGATCGCGTCGAAGCTGACCGCGCCCATCCGCAAGGCGTCCCTGACGGCCAGATGTAGCACTGCGAGCTCGAAGCGCTCCAGAAGGCGCAGAACCTGCACGTATTCTCGCTTGCCGGCCTTGCCCTGGCGGGCTTGCAGCAACCGCTGCACCTGGCGAAGGCCTCGGGCAGTTCCCAGTCCTGCAGGGGGGCCGCCTGATCGAAGGACATGATCTTGCGCTCGATCAGCGGCAGGTAGTGCAGCGGATCGAACACCATGTCGCCGGTGTCGTAGGACCGGGGGTGATCGGCGATCACCTCGGCGGCGCAGCCGATGACGACACGGGTGACAAAGCCCTTGATCCAGACGTCGCGGTGCCCAAAGGCGACCGGCACCGAGTAGTCGTTGCCGCGGTAACGCACGACGGATGTCGACGTGACCTGGCCGCTTCGCAGATCGCAGGCTTCGAAAAGGACAGATGGCAGGGCCCGCATCGCGGCAAGGTCCGCTTGCAGCCGGTCACCGATACTGGCTTTGTGGCCGCGCAGAACATCGCCCTGCCGCTTGTGGCACTGCTCTTCGAGGTAGGCGTTGAACGCCGCCCAATCCGGAAAAAACGGGACCGGCACCATGAAGTTGCGGCGGGCGTATCCGACGAGCCCCTCGACGGCTCCCTTGTCATTACCCTTGCCCGGGCGCCCGTAGCGATCCCGGACCACATAATGCGACAGCATCGCGGAGAACCTCTGTGTTCTCTGCCGGGTGCCATCCGGCATGATCCGTGCCACCAGGCAGCGGTCGTTGTCGTAAAGGATCGATTGGGGGACCGCCCCGAAGAACGCAAAGGCATGCACATGCCCGTCAAGCCAGGCCTCCGTGGTGGCTGCAGGGTAGGCCCGGACAAAGCAGGCATCGCTGTGCGGAAGATCGAAGGCGAAAAAGTGAGCCTTCTGCTCCACGCCGCCGATGACGACCAGCGCTTCGCCAAAATCCGCCTGCGCATGTCCCGCCGGATGGCTCAGCGGCACGAACATCTCCCGGCCGGTTCGCTTCCGAAGCCGGACGTAGTCCTTCACGATCGTGTAGCCGCCATCAAAGCCGCATTCATCCCGAAGCCGCTCGAAGATCCGCTTCGCCGTGTGGCGCTGCTTGCGGGGGCGCCCTTGATCCTCGGCGAGCCACTGGTCGATCTGGTCCGCAAAAGGATCCAGCTTCGGCCGTCGGATCGGCGCCGTCCGCCGATACCCAGGCGGTTCCGAATAGGCCAGCATCTTTGCAACGCTGTCCCGGCTGAGGCCAAAATCCCGGGCAATCCGCCGCCCGCTCAGCCCGTCCTGGAAGTGAGCCCGGCGCACCTTCAAATACAAGTCCACGGTGAAAATCCTCAAGCCCTCCCCTCTCGGAAAGGGCAAAAGTGGACGACTTTTACGCCGCCCGCGACCGCACTGCGCCGCCGCTACCGTGGCCGAGTATTGCTCCGCCGTTCACACTCGTGACGTCCCTGTTGCAATGGGTGCACGGGGCACGCGCATGTCAAATGGTGCAGAGGGCTGGTTCTTGGATCGGTCGCAAACATCATTCCTGGTTACGAACATCGACGCCTGAGGGGTTCTATTGTCCCTCGATTTCATGATGCCAAACACGCCGAAGGGTGGAGTTCGACCCCACCATCCCCCTTCCACCCCACCACTCCCCTTCGCCACCCGGCCAGGCCAGCGAGGCGGCACGCGGCGGCGGGGGTAGAGAGACGGTATCCGGCCTCCCACCCGTCGCACCGGCGCCGAAAGGAAGCTGATCTGCGGAAGGTTCTGGAGGACCGCCGATGCTGCCAGTCATCGACGATGCCGGTCGCCGCGCGGGCGGCACGGCCAGGAGCCGGCTCGCAGGCCAGCCGAAGCTCTGGCTCGCGGCCGTAACTGGCGGATGCGAGTTGCACTGTGCCGGGGCCGGAGAGGCGCGCGTCAAACTGCCACTGCGGCATTCGGACACCGATGCCCCCCGTGCCGCAGATGACGACAATCCTCGCTGAGGATACCCGTGCCGAGTTGCCCGGGGTATCGCGCATTTTCGCGCGCATCCTCTATCATCACCTCGTCGAACCGGGCATTGCGCCGGCCTTCGGCCTGGTCGCGGTCCCGCTTGGCGCGACGAAGGCGACCTTCGTGCGCCTGACGGTGCACGGCACGCAGGCAGACTGACGCCCGCTCACATCCGCGGATTCAGGCCCGCTTCACGAGCCGGATTACGAAGAGCAGGATCACCGCCCCGATCGTCGCATGGATGATAGAGGCGAGGATCCCGCCGCCCATGCCGAAACCGATGCGCGGAAAGATGAACCCGGCGACAAGCGCTCCGAGAATTCCCACCACGATATTGCCGACGAGCCCGAAGCCGTATCCCTTCACGATCTGCCCGGCGAGCCAGCCGGCGATGGCGCCGACGACAAGAATGACGATCAGTCCGGCAAGTCCCATGTAGATACCCTCCCGATTTGAATCACATGCGGGGGGGAGACTAGCACCGATCCTGCCCGGGACCGATGCGGAAATCGCAGGCGCGAACAGATGCCGCTCAGTAGGCGGCAACGACCTCATACATCACCGGCTCGAACCGCGAACAGAGTTCGAGGATCTTCTTGTTGCGCTCGCGCGCATCTCAGGCGTGCGCAGCATCGCCGGAAATCCTGCGGTCGCGCCACTGGGAATAGTTGGCGATCCGCGTCTGGGCATCGTTCATGTGCAGGCCGGCGGCGATGAAGCCCGGCTGCTTGCTGATGAAGTCGTCATAGGCATCGCGCAGCGCCTCCATCAGGTCGTAGGCGGTGCCGGGCGTCATCTCGAAGGTGGTGATGACGGTCTGGCCAGTGAACTCCGGGCTCATCTTCAACGTGGCATCTCCCGCTGCGGTGTGCCCCGACTATCGCCGGAGCAGGGCCGGCTTGTAAACTGCGCCCGTCATCCGAACCGCGCCAGAACCTCGTCGGCAAGAGCGCGGATCTCGGCCCGCGCGGCGGGCCGGCACCGCCCTCGGCCGCAGCGCTGCCCTGGCCGAGCGTCTCAGCATAGGCGACACGGTTGGCGACCTGCGCCGCCATGAGATCGCCCTCCATCTCGGCCGCCAGCCGCGCACCTCGTCCTGCAGGCGGTGCCTGCACGGACCCGGTTGAGCACCAGCCAGCCACGCTTGTTCTCGCGCGCCGCGAGGTCGAGAACGCCGTCCGTGGCCCAGAGATCGAAAGCGGGCTCGAGGCGACGGGCACCAGAACTGCATCTGCCTCTCTCGCAGCGCCGGCCGCAGATCCGCATCGACCTTGGGCGGCGTGTCGACGATGACGATGTCGGCATCCTTCTTGAGCTTCTCGCATTCATACGAGACGCCCCAGGCAGACGAGGTCGAAGACCAGCCCCGCATCCTCGACCTGGGCGCGCCTGGTCATGAACCAGCGCCCGAGCGATCCCCTGCGGATCCGTATCGAGAAGCGCCACCAGTAGCCCGCGGCGCGGAACTCCACGGCCAGATTGGCCGCCAGCGTGGTCTTGCCCGACCCGCCCTTTTTTGCGCAACGGCAATGACCCGCCCCGGCATGATCCGCCCCCCGACGATCCGCAGTTGATGCTGCGCCGCAGCATAGCACGCAGGCCGTTGCAATGCACGTATCGTTTCCGGGTCAGCGCCCGGCCCGCCCCTGCCCGGCGATGTCAGGCCGCGATCCATCGCGCGCAGCCGCTGCGCGCTCGGCCAGCGGGAAGACACGGACCTCGCACGGGATAAGCGGCGCGAATAGCGCAGTGCCGCTGCGGATCCAGCCGATATCGGTCACCACCGCCACGCGCGCGAAATCGGAAGGTGTCTCAGTCCGACCATGGCGTCATCCCAGGCTGCGCCGAGCGAGAAGCCATGGAAGTCTTCGCCAAGCTCATAGTAAAGCCTTGCCGGGCCAGACGCCTTCACCGCGGCCTCGATCCGCGGGATCAGGTCGCGCTCGTAGTGCTCGGCCCGGATTTCGCCATGGGCCACCACCGCGATCACCCTGGGCGGAAAGCCGTCAGGGAAGCTGAAACCCGTCAGTTCCTCTGCTCTGCCATCGTCCATCCTCCGGTCACAGGCACGATCGGTGCCGTGATCCGGATATAGCCACTGCCGGCGCAGATACCCCGCCAGGCGTCACGTTTTGCCCGCATGGGGCGGGGATGCCTCAGCCACCGACCCGGAGCACGATCTTGCCGATATGGCCGCTGCTCTCGATCCGGCGATGTGCGGCGGCGGCCTCGGTCAGCGCAAATTCCAGATCGATCACGGGCCTGAGCTGCCCGGCGGCGATCATCGGCCAGACCCTGGCGCCAAAGCTCTTCCGCGATACGGGCCTTGGCAGCGTCGCTCTGCGGCCTGAGCGTGGACCCGGTCAGCGTCTGGCGCCGCATCATCAGCGGCGCGAAATTGATCTCGGCCGACGGCCCCTGCAGGAAGGCGATCTGGACAAGCCTCCCGTCCTCGGCGAGAGCCTTGAGATTGCGCGCGATATAGTCGCCGCCGACCATATCGAGGGATCACGTCGGCGCCCCCCCTCGGCCTTCAGCACGTCGACGAAATCCTCGTCGCGGGAGATTGATCGCGCGTTCTGCCCCGAGAGCGCGCTGCAGGCCGCGCGCATTTCTCGGCCGAACCCGCGGTGGCAAAGACCCGAGCGCCGAGCGCGGCGGCGATCTGGATCGCCGTCGTCCCGATGCCGGACGAACCGCCATGCACCAGGAATCGCTCGCCCGCCCGCAAGCCGCCGCGCATGACGACGTTCGACCAGACCGTGAAGCAGGTTTCCGGCAGGCAGGCAGCCTCGCGAAGCGCCATCCCGTCGGGCACCGGCAGTGCATGCTCGGCGGGGGCGAGGGCATATTCGGCGTAGCCGCCCCCGGGCAGGAGCGCCGTCACGGCGTCGCCCACCGACCAACGGGTGACGCCCGGCCCGACGGCCGCAACCCGACCCGCCGCTTCTAGCCCCGGCAGGGGCGAAGCCGAGGGCGGCGGCGCGTAGGCCCCCGCGCGTTGCAGCGCATCGGGCCGGTTCACGCCGGCAAAACCGACTTCGATCAGGATCCGCCCCGGGCCCGGCACCGGCACCGGCACCGTAACCGGGCGCAGCACCTCCGGCCCGCCCGGAGCGGAAATCTCGATCGCCTGCATCGTGTCCGGAAGGCCGCTCATGCCGGTTCTTCGTCCTGCAGCCGGCCCGGCAGATCGCGGGCCGGATCCGAGGGCGGGCGGATCCGAGCCATCAGATCCAAGGGCCCCCGCAACACCCGCGAGAGCGTCGGGTTATCGCGGACGCGGGCCTTGGCACTCTCGATCCGCATCACGTCCTCGATCCGGCGGTCGAGGAAAGCCCAGGTCTCTTCCTGACCGGCGCTCTCGTCGCCCAGCCAGAAGAGCACGGTCGCAGAATAGACGGCCGAGAGCGTCGCCCGCTTGGTGTACCAGTTGAAATCCTGCGACCGGTCGCCAAGGGCGCACCAGATCGCATCGGCTGTGCCCCAGACGAGAGAGGCACCCGTCACCGCGTTCTGTGGCAGCGCAAAAAGCGCCGCACCGCGCCGAACCACTTCGCGGTCGGCCCCTTCGAGCCTGAGCCGCACCGCCCGTGCGATCCGGTCACGGAACCTGAGCTGCCCGAGATTCGCGCCGTCAAGCGCCGCCATCATGCGGGCATCGTCGCGCCGGTGATAGGCGGCGGCAAGATCGACCACACCGCGAGGGTAGTGCGCCCGCACCAGCGCCTCGGACAGCCCGGTCTCAGCCGCGGCCGCCTTGAGTGTCGCCTCCGACCAGCCGTCGAAGACCACATGCAGGACGGCGGCGTCCAGAATCCGCCCGCCGTCTCCCGTTTCGTCGCCCTGTCGTGCCATGGTCCCCCTCCCTGCCCCGTAGACAGGGCGCCCTTCCTTTGCTATAGGGGCGCCTCCTGCGACCGATTGCAACTCAAACTTAGGAAGGTGGTGACAACCACATGCAGGTCAGCGTTCGCGACAACAACGTCGAACAGGCGCTTCGGGCTCTGAAGAAGAAGCTTCAGCGCGAAGGTGTGTTTCGGGAAATGAAGCTCAAGCAGCATTTCGAGAAGCCCTCCGTCAAGAAGGCGCGCGAGAAGGCCGAGGCCATCCGCCGTGCCCGCAAGCTGGCGCGCAAGAAGGCCCAGCGCGAAGGCGCGCTCTGAGGCGACTGTGACGCTGGCGGGGAAACCCGCGACAACGAACCCCCGGGGCCCCGCCGCGGGGGTTTTCATTTGCCAGCGACGGCGACGGCAGGCTTCCGGTCGGGCGGCCGACCGGTTATGACGGATCCCAGAGCGAAGGAGATGGATCCGATGACCGATTTCGCAAGGCGCGGCTTTCTCGCCGCACTCCTGTTGGTGCCGGCCGCCTGCGTCGCGCCCGGCCCGGCGCCGCGACGGGGCGCCCGGCCGCGCGGGGGAAGCGCCGAGGTCAACAGGCTGATCGCGAAATATGCCCGGCTCTATGGCGTGCCGGCCAGCCTCGTTCACCGTGTCGTTGCGCACGAGAGCGGCTACAACCCGGCCGCGCGGAACGGCCCCTACTACGGGCTCATGCAGATCCTGCCCCAGACCGCGCGCACGATGGGCTACCGCGGCGCTCCGGCCGGCCTCCTCGATGCCGACACGAACCTGCGTTTCGGCGTGAAATACCTGCGCGGCGCATGGATCGTGGCCGACGGCAATCCGGACCGCGCGGTCATGTGGTACTCCAAGGGCTACTATTACGAGGCCAAGCGGCGCGGGCTCCTGCGCAAGACGGGGCTGAAAGGCTGACGCCGGTGGTCATCGCGGCGGGCGCACTGGTGGCGATCAATGCGTTGACCTTTTTCCTGATCGCGCTCGACAAGCGCCGGGCCCAGCTCGGTCGAAGCCGGATTTCCGAGGCAACGCTGCTTTTCTGTGCGCTCATGGGTGGTGCGCCGGGCGCCAAGCTTGCCCAGCACCGGATGCGACACAAGACCCGCAAGGAGCCGTTCCGGAGCCGGCTCGACCGGATCCTCGCTGCCGAGCTTGCCCTCGCTGTCTTGTGGTTCGCGGCCCGCGGCTTCGCCCCGCCGGGCTAGACCGGGATCGCCGTCGTCTGCCGCACCGTCCTGAGCGCGAAGGAGGAATGCATCTGCGCCACCCCGGGCAAGCGCGCCAGATGCTGGCGATGGATGCGGGCGAAATCCTCGGTATCCTCGGCCACGACCTTGAGCAGGTAATCGGCCGTGCCGGCCATGAGGTGGCATTCGAGGATGTCGGGCACGAGCGTCACCGCCCTTTCGAAGGCGTCGAGCAGTTCATCGGCCTGCCCCGCGAGCGTGATCTCGACGAAGACCGTGGTCGGGCGGCCCAGCTTGCGGGCGTCGAGAAGCGCCACGAAGCCCGAAATGTAGCCTTCGGCCTCAAGCCGCTGCACGCGCCGGTGGCAGGCCGAGGGTGACAGGTTGATCCGTTCGGCCAGTTCGGAATTCGTGATGCGGCCTTCTTTCTGCAGCGCAGCAAGAAGGCGCTTGTCTATCGCGTCCAACCTCATCTTTGCGCAATTTCCTTCGAAGGATTGGGTATTTCGTCGAACATAACACCGAAGCCCGCGCGATTCATCCTGCAAATCTCAAAGCAATTCCATGCCGAATCCGGCAGACTCGGCGCAATCAAATTCAGCGAGGTTCGCCATGAAGATCGGATGCCCGAAGGAAATCAAACCGCAGGAGTTCCGCGTCGGCATGACGCCCGCGGCGGCCCATGAAGCCATCGCCCACGGCCATGAGGTCGTCATCGAGACGGGGGCCGGGGTCGGCGCCGGTTTCGCGGACGCTGCCTACGCCGAAGTCGGCGCCGGGATCCTCGGCACCGCCAAGGAGGTCTTTGCCAAGGCCGACATGATCGTCAAGGTGAAGGAACCGCAGGCCGCCGAGCGCAAGATGCTGCGCGAGGGCCAGATCCTCTTCACCTATCTCCACCTCGCGCCCGACCCGGCGCAGACGAAGGACCTGCTCGCCTCCGGCGCCACCTGCATCGCCTATGAAACCGTCACGGACGCCCGCGGCGGACTGCCGCTGCTCGCGCCGATGTCCGAGGTCGCGGGCCGCCTTGCGCCGCAGGTCGGCGCCTGGACGCTGCAGAAGGCCAATGGCGGGCGCGGCGTGCTTCTGGGCGGCGTGCCCGGCGTGTCGCCGGCGAACGTCGTCATCATCGGCGGCGGCGTGGTCGGCACCGCCTCGGCGCGGGTGGCGGTGGGCATGGGCGCGCGCGTCACCGTGCTTGACCGCTCGCTCCCGCGGCTCAGCTATCTCGACGACATCTTCCACGGCAAGCTTGTCACGCAGTATTCCAGCGCCGCGGCGGTGGCCGAACTGATCCGCAGCGCCGACATGGTGGTGGGCGCGGTGCTGATCCCCGGCGCGGCGGCGCCCAAGCTCATCTCGAAGGCGCAGCTGAAGGAGATGAAGCCCGGCGCGGTGCTCGTCGATGTTGCCATCGACCAGGGCGGCTGCTTCGAGACCTCGCGCGCGACGACCCATCAGGATCCGATCTACGAGGTCGACGGCATCATGCATTACTGCGTGGCCAACATGCCGGGCGCGGTCGCCCGCACCTCGACCATCGCGCTCGGCAATGCGACGATGCCCTTCATGATCGCGCTGGCCGACAAGGGCTGGAAACAGGCCTGCGCCGACGATCCGCACCTCCTGAACGGCCTCAACGTTCATGCCGGCAAGCTGACCTATGCCGCCGTTGGCGAGGCGCTGGGCCTGCCCTGGATCGCCGGGGCCGAGGCGCTCAAGCTCTGATCGCAGAAGTCCCGAAATGAAAAAGGCCCGCCATGTGGCGGGCCTTTCGTCGTCTCAAGAGCGATCACTTCCTGACCAGCGCGTCGCGGATCTGCGTCAGAAGCTCTTCCTGCGTGGGCCCGGCGGGCGCGCCGGGAACCGGTTCTTCCTTCTTCATCGCGGCGTCCTTCACGCGGTTCACAATCTTCACAAGTATGAAGACCACCCAGGCGACGATCAGGAAGTTGATCAGCGCATTGATGAAGCTGCCATAGTTGAACGTCGCCGCCCCGGGATCGCTGCTCAGCGCCACCTTCATCGACGAAAAGTCGATGCCGCCGGTAAAGAGCGAAATGATCGGATTGATCAGATCGTCAACCAGAGACGTCACGATCGCCGTGAACGCCGCGCCGATAATGATGCCAACGGCCATGTCCATGACATTTCCCTTGGCAATGAAGTCCTTGAACTCTTTGAGCATCTCTGTTTCCCCACAGAACATGTTGACACGCCACACCACAAGTCGCGCATGGTAGCGCCAACCTATCACCGATTGTCATCACGACAGCTTCTTTCAATCGTGACGCGCGCGCATAGCTATGCACCGTGTTCAAGACGCATCACAGGGGAAAATCCATGACCATTGCCCATTTCGAAATCACCAGACGCTGGCCGCCGCGCAATCCCGATGCCATCCAGCTCTATTCTCTGCCGACGCCGAACGGCGTGAAGGTCTCGATCGCGCTGGAGGAGCTTGGCCTACCCTATGACGCACATCTCGTGGATTTCGCCACCGACGACCAGTTCTCTCCCGAGTTCCTGTCGCTGAATCCCAACAACAAGATCCCGGCGATGATCGACCCGCATGGGCCGGACGGAAAACCGCTCGCGC
>JACKKB010000010.1 GCA_020637635.1 Albidovulum sp. | reverse complement strand
GGGCGGCGCCGAGATCGTGTTGCAGAACCGCGTCCTGGAAACCAGGCCGCGGGCTGACGGAACCTGGGACGTGGTGACGGAAAAGGGCAACGTCCATGCCGAACATGTCGTGAACGCCGGCGGGCTCTGGGCCCGCGAGGTCGGCGCCATGGCCGGGGTCTACCTGCCGCTGCTGCCGATGGCGCACCAGTATCTCGTCACCGACGACGTGCCCGCGGTGGTCGAGATCCTTGGCCAGGGCAAGGAATTCCCCCATGTGATGGACCCCGGCGGCGAAAGCTACCTGCGCCAGGAGGGTCGCGGCTTCTGCATCGGCTTTTACGAGAAACCCTGCGAACCCTGGGCACTCGACGGCACGCCCTGGGGCTTCGGCCACGAACTGCTGCCCGACCAGCTCGACAAGATCGAGGACTCGGTGACCTTCGCCTATGCCCGCTTCCCGGCGCTGCAGGAAGCCGGCGTCAAGCGCGTGATCCACGGTCCCTTCACCTTCGCCCCCGACGGCAATCCGCTCATCGGGCCGGTGCCGGGCCTGCGCAACTACTGGTCCGCCTGCGCGGTCATGGCCGGCTTCAGCCAGGGCGGCGGCATGGGCAAGTCGCTCGCCGAATGGATGATCCACGGCGAGACCGAGGTCGACCCGCGCGGCTTCGACGTCGCCCGCTTCGGCAAGTGGACGACACCGGGCTACACGGTCCCGAAGGTGGTCGAGAACTACCAGATGCGCTTCTCGGTCTCCTATCCGAACGAGGAACGCCCCGCCGCGCGGCCGTTCCGCACCACCCCGATGTATGACATCTTCGACGCCATGGGCGCGGTCTGGGGCGCCCAATACGGGCTCGAGGTGGTGAACTACTTCGCCCTGCCCGGCGAGCCGCGCTACGAGACGCCCTCGTTCAAGCGCTCGAACGCCTGGGAGGCGACGGCGCGCGAGGTCAGGGCGGTGCGCGAGGGGGTCGGCATCAACGAGGTGCAGAACTTCGGAAAGTTCCGGGTGAAGGGCGAAGGCGCGCGCGCCTGGCTCGACCGGATCATGGCCGGCGCGATCCCGAAGCCGGGGCGCCTCTCGCTGACCCCGATGCTCAGCCCCAGAGGCAGGATCATCGGCGATTTCACCGTCACATGCCTGTCGGATACCGAGTTCCAGATCACCGGCAGTTATGGCGCGCAGGACCAGCACCTGCGCTGGTTCGAAGCCAATCTGGAGCCGGGCGTGACGGTCGAGAACGTCTCGGACCGAATCACCGGCTTCCAGATCGCCGGCCCGAAGGCGCGCGACCTTCTGGCGGCGGTGACGCGCGCGGACGTGTCCGCGGACGGCTTCAGCTTCATGGATGCGAAACGGATCACCGTCGGCATGGTGGATTGTCTCGTTCAGCGCGTCAGCTACACCGGCGATCTCGGCTACGAGATCTTCTGCGACTTCATGAAGCAGCGCGCGCTCTGGAACGCGCTCTGGCAGGCCGGACAGGGGTTCGGGCTGAAGCCCTTCGGCATGCGGGCGATGATGTCGCTCAGGCTCGACAAGCTCTTCGGCTCCTGGGCGCGCGAATTCAGTCCCGACTACTTCCCCGGCGAGACCGGGATCGACCGCTTCATCCGCTGGAACAAGGCCGCCGACTGGATCGGCAAGGCCCCGGCGATGAAGGAAAAGGCCGCGGGTCCGAAGCGGCGCTCCTGCGCCTTCGTGGTCGAGGCCGCCGATGCCGATGTGGTGGCCTACGAGCCGATCTGGATCGGCGACAGGGTCGTCGGCTTCTGCACCTCGGGCGGCTATTCGCACTGGACCGGGCAGTCGGTGGCGCTTGGCTTCCTGCCAGGCGAGCTTGCCGACACGCGCGAGGTCGAGATCGAGATCCTCGGCGAACGGCGCAAGGCCCGGCGCATCGACGGGCCGCTCTGGGACGCCGACGGCGCGCGGATGCGCGGTTGAGCGGATCGGGGCCGGGCCGCGCGCGCGGCCCTTGCCCGTAGATGCGCATCGGCTCAGACTGGGGCCAGCGCGCCTGCCGCCAAGGGGATCGCGCCTGCCGTCGAGGGGATGATGAACCGCCTTGCAGTCCTGATCCCGGCCGCCGGCGCCGCGCGCCGGATGGGCGGAGGCGACAAGCTGACCGAAGATGTGGGTGGCGAGCCGGCCCTGCGCCGCGCCGCGCGTCTGGCTTCGGAACTGGGTGCGCAGGTGATCGTCACCCTGCCTGCGGCGTCCGAACGGCTGAGTGCCCGCCGCGCGGCGCTCGCCGGCCTGCAGGTCCGGTGTCTCGAGATCGCCGACTGGCGCGAAGGCATGGCCGCGAGCCTGCGCGCCGGCGCCGCCGCGGCCGAGGGCGCGCAGGGTCTCATGGTTCTGCTGCCCGACATGCCGGGGATCGAACCCGCCGACCTTGCGGCCCTCTTCGCGGCCTTCCTCGCGGCGCCAGACCGCCCGCTGCGCGCGACCACGCCCGACGGTGCGCCCGGCCATCCGGTGATCCTTCCCGCGCGGCTTTTGCCGGCCATGGAGACACTGACCGGCGACCGTGGCGCCGCGGGTCTTCTGGCGACGGAAGCGGCGCGCCTTGTCGTGCTGGCCGGCGACCGGGCGATCCGCGATCTCGACACGCCCGAGGACTGGGCGCGCTGGCGCGCGACACGGGGCTGAGGGCGCCGGGCGGCGCCGGCGGATACCGCACCCGACGCCGATCCTCACCGTCGCACGCCGGTATCAACGGGCGCCGCTCGGGCGTCCGGCGCCCGACGATGCCACCGATCAGGCGGCGGCGCGGCTGTCGAAAGGCGTGCCCTTGGCCACGACCCGCGCGGTCGCAAGCTCCGACGGCGCCTTGAGGGCAAGTTCGGGGAAGATCGTCAGGATCTCGTGCGCCTGGGCGCTGTGGAGCCCATCGAGCGCGGCCGCATCCGGCAGGAAGCTCTCGGTCCAGCAGCCGGCCGAATCGATCACTTCGTGCTGATCGAAGAGAATGTGGAAATAGGTCGTCTCGGCGGTCGCGCGCCGCTCGACCCCTGCCATGCCGACGAGGTCCTCCGCCGCGATGAGAGACTCGGTCTCGCCCGTGAGCGCCAGCGACAGCGCTCCGCTCAGAAGCACCCGGTGCTGCGGGCTGACCTGCAGATCGCGCGACGGCTGCCCGGTGCCAAGCGCGCCCCGCCGGATCACGATCGGCTGAAGTTCGGGAAAATCGGCCAACGCATCGGCATCGAAGTACCTGCCACCGATCCAGGCGATGGGGCGATAGCCGCTGTCGCGGGTCAGGACCCGATCGCCGGCACAAAGGCATTCGATGGCAATCTCGCCGCGATCCGTCGAGATCGGCGTACCTTCCACGAAACAGGGCGTGTAGGGGGCGCGTCGCCCGGCCCCCTGCACGTCCGAACCAGATTCCACTTGCAACACACTCATCGAACCGATCTCCACGGCCGCTCCAGCGGCTGGACGGCAATTTCGCCGACGAATCGGGCAGGTTTGGGCAGAGATTGAGGCGACAGTTTCCCAATTGACTGTCTTTTTGGTCAGGTCCTGCCCATTCCGGCCTGCTCGTAGACGGAAATAACACCGAACATTTAAGGAACGGTTTCGCGTGCCCTGACCCGGGCCACGCTCGATTCGCGTGATTTCTGAGGCTTGGTGCCCGAGGTCGGACTCGAACCGACACGCCTTGCGGCGGCGGATTTTGAATCCGCTGCGTCTACCATTCCGCCACTCGGGCCCTCGCGCGGTCTAGCGCGCGCCGGCCCCGGCGACAAGCGCTTTGACGCCGGTGCCCCGGGCCGCTCCGGTCAGAGCGCCTGCGCCGCGAACGTGTCGCAAGCGGTGATGTCGCCACCCTTGAAGCCGGTCGCGAACCAGCGCTGCCGCTGCTCCGAGGTGCCGTGGGTGAAACTGTCGGGCATCGGCCGGCGCCCGGCGTTGCGCTGCAGCGTGTCGTCGCCGATATGGGCCGCGGCGTTCATCGCCTCGGCGATGTCGCCCTCTTCGATCGAGCCGAACTGTTCGGCCGCATTGCGCGCCCAGAGCCCGGCCAGACAATCGGCCTGCAGTTCGATGCGCACCGAGAGCGCGTTCGAGTCCGCCTCGCTCGAGCGCTGGCGGACGTCGTTCACCTGCGAAAGGATGCCAAGCTCGTCCTGAACATGGTGGCCGACCTCATGGGCCACGACATAGGCGGCGGCGAAATCGCCGCCGGCGCCCAGCTGCTGGCGCAGGGTCACGAAGAAATCGGTATCGAGATAGACCTTCTTGTCGTTCGGGCAGTAGAAGGGACCCGTCGCGCCGGAGGCATTGCCGCAGGGCGAGGCGGTGACCTGCTTGAAAAGCACGAGCGTGGTCGGCGAATAGGTCCGCCCGAGCTGCTCCTGGAAGATGCGGCTCCAGATCTCCTCGGTATCGGCAAGCGTCACCGAAACGAACTCGGCCGCCTGCTGATCGGCCTCGGTCAGCTGCACGTCACCCGAGGTGGCAATCCCCCCGCCGCCGCCCTGCTGCAGGACCGCCATCGGATCGCCGCCAAGTGCCCAGACGAGAAGCGCCACGACGACAAGGCCGAGACCGCCGCCGCCAACCATGCCGCCCCGGCTCATGCGGCGCCGATCCTCGATATTGTCGCTGCCGCGACGGCCCTGCCATTTCATCGTATCCCCCCGGATGCCCGACCCGACGCGCGAAACTCTAACCCGTTCCCGCACGGGCATAAAGAGCCATCGGCTTGACCCTGCGCGCCGCCCGTGGCCTAAGGGCGGCGGCCGCGGAGTTGCGGCGCGGCACCGGAGCGCGTGATGTTTCGCAAACTATACGACTGGACCCTTTCCTGGGCGCGGTCGCGCCACGCGCCGGCGGCACTCGGCACCATCTCCTTCGTCGAAAGCTCGGTCTTTCCGATTCCGGCCGACGTGCTCTTCGTGCCGATGTGCGCGGCGCAGCCGGAAAAGGCGATGTCCTATGCCTTTCTCGCCAGCGTCACCTCGGTTCTCGGCGGCATCTTCGGCTGGTTCGTCGGCCACTACGGCGCCGAGGTCATCGTCAGGCCGCTCATGGAGTTCTACGGCGAGGTCGACAAGTTCGACAGCCTTCAGGCCTATGTGAACGGCAACACCTGGATCATCCTGCTGCTGCTCGTGACCTCCGGGCTCGCGCATCTGCCGCCGATGAAGGTGGTGACGCTGCTCTCCGGCGTCGTGGGCTTCAACCTGGGGCTCTTCGTCCTGTCGGCCATCGTCGCGCGAAGCGCGCGGTTCTACGGGCTGGCCTGGCTCATGCGCCGCTACGGCGCGGCCATCCTCGGCTTCATCGAGCGGCGCCTGACCCTGATCGCAGGCGGGGTCATCGTGATCGGCCTTGCCGCCTGGTATCTGCTCAAGGCGCACGGCTAGGAGGCAGCCATGGACCGCAGGCTCATCCTCATCGCCGCCGGCGGCTCCGCCGCGCTTCTGCTCGGCGCTTTCGGCTTTCAGCTCATGGGCTACGCGCCCTGCGAGCTTTGCCTCTGGCAGCGCTGGCCGCATGGCGCGGCGGTGCTTGCGGGCGCACTCGCCATCCTCACCCGGGCGCGGCTCATGGCCTGGATCGGGGCGCTTTCGGCGGCCGCCACGGGCGCGCTCGGCATCTATCACACCGGCGTCGAGCGCGCCTGGTGGACCGGTCCGACGGCCTGCTCCTCCTCGGGCGATCTTGCCGGGTCTGCCGACGACCTCCTCAACCAGATCATGTCCGCCCCGCTCGTGCGCTGCAACGAGGTGGCCTGGAGCTTCGCCGGCCTCTCGATGGCGTCCTGGAACGCCGTCCTCTCCTTCGCTCTGGCGCTTCTGTGGGTGCTGGCCGCGCGCAGCCTCGCCCGCCCTTAGCGCCGCGTCCCACGTTCGCGAAACGGATGGTCGATCCCGTCGGCCCGCCGATGGGTCGCATGGCCTTCGCCCGCCCCGCACGAGGCTCCGCGTCCTGGCCGATGAAACCATCGCCTTTATATTCGTTGACAATATCCTGCGTCGCATTCTTCATCCAGTTCATGAACTGCCATGGCCGGGTTCGCTGCCTGCAAGAGCCTCGCCTTTCGGTTCGGCCGGCTTCGCGATCAGGGGATTCCCGGCGCTTCGCCATGGTCACGACATGCCGGAGACCCTGCCCCGGGCGAGCCGCTTCCCAGGATCGCCAGCCCCCCGGGCCCGCGCGATCCTTGCGGCATGCCCCCCGAGCGCCAGCGCCGCCGCCGCCCGATCCCGGTGGCGCGGTTCACCGAGCCGCTTGCAGAGCCGCGGGAGAGGCAATATTCCCCGGCCATGACGCATGCACATCAACGCCTCCTCATCATCGACTTCGGCAGCCAGGTCACGCAGCTCATCGCGCGGCGCCTGCGCGAGCTGAACGTCTATTGCGAGATCCATCCCTTCAACCGGGTGGACGACGCCTTTCTGGAACGCTTCGCGCCGCAGGCGGTGATCTTCTCGGGCGGCCCGGCCTCGGTCTTCGCCGAGGGCGCGCCGATGCCGCCGGCGGGCGTCTTCGATCTCGGCGTGCCGATCCTCGGCATCTGCTACGGCCAGCAGGTGATGATGCAGTGTCTCGGCGGCACGGTCGAGCGCGGCCACGGCACCGCCGAATTCGGTCGCGCCTATGTCACGCCCAGGGACGACCGCCTGCCGCTTCTCGACGGCTGGTTCGCGGAAGGGCGCGAGCAGGTCTGGATGAGCCACGGCGACCATGTGTCGAAGCTCGCCCCCGGCTTCGCGGTCTACGCGACATCGCAAGGCGCGCCCTTCGCCATCACCGCCGACATCTCCCGCAACTTCTACGCCGTGCAGTTCCACCCCGAGGTGCACCACACGCCGAAGGGCGCGAAGCTTTACGAGAATTTCGTCCGTCTCGCCGGTTTCACCGGCGATTGGACGATGGCCTCCTACAAGGACGACGCGATCGGGAAGATCCGCGCGCAGGTCGGCGACAAGCGGGTTATCTGCGGGCTTTCGGGCGGCGTCGACAGTTCCGTCGCCGCCGTCCTCATCCACGAGGCCATCGGCGACCAGCTCACCTGCGTCTTCGTCGACCACGGGCTTCTGCGGCTGAACGAGGCCGACGAGGTCGTCACCATGTTCCGCGACCACTACAACATTCCCCTGATCCATGCCGACGAGGCCGACCTCTTCCTCGGCGCGCTCGAAGGCGGCAGCGACCCCGAGGTCAAGCGCAAGACCATCGGCAAGCTCTTCATCGACGTCTTCCAGCGCGAGGCGGGCAAGATCGAGGGCGCGGAGTTCCTCGCCCAGGGGACGCTCTACCCC
Source organism: Albidovulum sp. (assembly GCA_020637635.1). GTDB lineage: Bacteria > Pseudomonadota > Alphaproteobacteria > Rhodobacterales > Rhodobacteraceae > Albidovulum. The sequence continues at coordinate 143,416 of JACKKB010000010.1, read as the reverse complement.
GACGTCATCGAAAGCGTGAGCTTCTCCGGCGGGCCTTCGGTCACGATCAAGAGCCACCACAATGTCGGCGGCTTGCCGGAAAAGATGGGCCTGAAACTCGTCGAGCCGCTGCGCGAACTCTTCAAGGACGAGGTCCGCGCCCTTGGCCGCGAACTTGGCCTGCCGGAAAGGTTCATCGGCCGCCACCCCTTCCCCGGCCCCGGCCTGGCCATCCGCTGCCCGGGCGAGATCACGCGTGAGAAACTCGACATCCTGCGCCGGGCCGATGCCGTCTATATCGACCAGATTCGCCGCCACGGGCTTTACGACGAGATCTGGCAGGCCTTCGCCGCGATCCTGCCGGTCAGGACCGTCGGCGTCATGGGCGACGGGCGCACCTACGACTACGCGCTGGCCCTGCGCGCGGTCACGAGCGTCGACGGCATGACGGCCGACTACTATCCGTTCAGCCACGATTTCCTCGGCGAGACCGCCACGCGGATCATCAACGAGGTGCAGGGGATCAACCGCGTCTTCTACGACGTGACCTCGAAGCCCCCCGGCACGATCGAGATGGAGTGACCGAGCGCCGCCTCCCCGCGCGCGAGACGCTTGCGACTTGCGCCCGCTGCCCTATCCTCGCGCCATGCCGCGCGTGACACTGACCGGATTCCTGATCTGCCGCAGCCTCGAAGAAGCCGACCGGGTGTCCGCGCTTCTGCCCGAGCATATCCGCCTGACGCGGGCCGAGCCCGGCTGCCTCGGCTTCGAGGTGTTCCGCTCCCATTCCGATCCGGTGCGTTTCGCCGTCAGCGAGGTCTTCCGCGACCGCGCCGCCTTCGAGGCGCACCAGGCCCGCGCGGCCGGCACGCTCTGGGCCAGGGCCACGAAAGCGATTCCGCGCGATTACCGGATCGTCGAGGAAAGGTCCGCGAAGCCGCGGGGTTAGCCGCCGAGAATGGCGACGACATAGCCCTTGGTCTCGGCATAGGGCGGCACGCCGCCGTAGCGTTCCACCGCCTCGGGGCCGGCGTTGTAGGCCGCAAGCGCCAGACGCCAATCGCCGAAACGGTCGAACATCATCCGCAGGTAGCGCGCGCCGCCGTCGAGATTGGCATGCGGGTCGGCCAGATCGACACCGAGCCGCGCTGCCGTCGCCGGCATCAGCTGGGCAAGCCCGGTCGCGCCGCGATGCGAGACCGCCTGCGGGTTCCAGCCGCTTTCGCGCTGCACCAGACGCAGGAACAGGTCCTCGGGCACCCCGTGGCGCCGTGCGGCCTCCCTGGCGGGCTGCAGATAGTGGCCGCGGTAGTTGCCGGCATAGCTCGGCAGCACCGCCGTGGCCGCGGCCTTGCCGTGGGGCGTGAGCTTCACCGAGGCGGCGTATTGCGTCGAGGCGCGGCTGTCGAGCACCGAGAGCTGCTGGCGGAACTGGGACAACCGGTCCGCGCGCGAGGCGCCGGCGCCGAAAGAGAGGCCCTCGGCCCCCGCCGGGCCGGCCGCAGCCACCACCAAGACCGCCGCCGCACCCGCGGCCCAAGCACCCGTCATCGTCGCCCCCAAGGTGAACGGAACGACTATAGCCAGATCCGCCGCCCGATTCCAGCGCCCGCGTGTGCCGCTCAGGGCAGCCAGACCGGCCGCCGGTCGCCCGCCGCAAAGCGCGCGAGGACCGCAGGATAGAGCCGGTGCTCCTCGGCAAGGACCCGGGCAGCGAGGCTGCCTTCGGTGTCGCCGGGCAGGACCGGGACCCGCGCCTGACCGAGGATCGGCCCGGTGTCGAGCACCGCGGTGACCTCGTGCACGGTGCAGCCGGCCTCGGCGTCCGCCGCGGCAAGCGCGCGCGCGTGGGTATGCAGGCCGGGGTATTTGGGCAGCAAAGAAGGGTGGATGTTCAGCATCCTGCCTTCGAACCGGGCGACGAAGGCGGGGGTCAGCACGCGCATGAAGCCGGCCAGGCAGAGGATGTCGGGGCGGGCGGCGAGAAGCGGTTCGAGAAGCGCGTTCTCGAAGGCGGCGCGATCGGCCGAATAGCGGCGGTGGTCGACGGCGGCGGTGGCGATGCCGAGGTCGGCCGCGCGCGCCAGCCCCGCTGCCGCGGGGTCGTTGGCGGCGACAAGCACCGGGCGCGCCGGATGATCGCCCGTCATGCTGCGGACGAGCGCGATCATGTTCGAGCCGCTGCCAGAGATCAGGATCGCGACGCGCTTCAAAGAAGCCGGCCGCGATAGGTCACGCCCTGTCCCTCGCCGACGCGGCCGATCTCGCTCACGGTCTCGCCCGCCGCCGTCAGAAGCGCGGCGAGCGCCGGGGCGCGGTCGCGGGCGACCACGGCGACCATGCCGATGCCGGCGTTGAAGGTCTTGAGAAGTTCCGCCTCTGCCATGTCCACGGTTCCGGCGAGCCAGCGGAAGACCGGCGGCAGCGTCCAGGCCGACAGGTCGATCTCGGCGCCGAGCCCCTCGGGCAGGACCCGGGGCAGGTTCTCGCTCAGCCCGCCGCCGGTGATATGGGCGAGCGCGTGGACGCCGCCGGCGCGGATCGCTTGCAGTGCCGGCATCACGTAGAGCCGCGTCGGGGCAAGGAGCGCCGCGCCGAGCGTTCCCGCGCCGAAGGGCGACGGGGCGTCCCAGCCGAGGCCCGAGCGTTCCACCACCTTGCGCACGAAGCTGTAACCGTTCGAATGCACGCCGTTCGAGGCAAGCCCCAGCAGCACGTCGCCCGCGCCGACGCCCGCGGGCAGGTCGCTGCCGCGCTCCAGCGCGCCGACGGCGAAGCCGGCCAGATCGAAGTCCCCCCCGTGGTACATGCCCGGCATTTCGGCGGTCTCGCCGCCGACGAGGGCGCAGCCGGACCGGGCGCAGCCCTCGGCAATGCCCTCGACGATCCGCGCCGCCTGGTCGACGTCGAGCTTGCCGGTGGCGAAATAGTCGAGGAAGAAGAGCGGCTCCGCCCCCTGGCAGACGAGGTCGTTCACGCACATCGCCACGAGGTCGATGCCGATCGTGTCGACGGCGCCGGTGTCGATGGCGATGCGCAGCTTGGTGCCGACCCCGTCGGTCGCCGCGACGAGGACCGGATCGGAATAGCCCGCGGCCCTGAGATCGAAGAGCGCGCCGAAGCCGCCGAGGCCCGCGACGGTGCCGGGGCGCCGGGTGCGCTTCGCGGCCGGCTTGATCCGTTCGACGAGCGCGTTTCCGGCGTCGATGTCGACGCCCGCGTCGGCATAGGTGAGCCCCGTCTCTCTGGTCATGGAATCCCCCGGCATGGCCTTTCCGCCCGGTTACCGCAACTCGCCCCCCGGGGCAACGCATGAGGTCGGCGCGGGGCCTGGCCGGCCGCCTCGGCCGCGCGGTCGAAGCCCGTTGACCCGACCGCCGCCGCGCCGTAGCTAGAGGGCGGCCGGGCCTGTAGCTCAATTGGTCAGAGCAGGGCGCTCATAACGCCTTGGTTGGGGGTTCGAGTCCCTCCGGGCCTACCACCTTCGCATTCCGCCGGGGGGCACGGGCCGCGCCATCCCGGGCGGGCGGGCGGGCGGGCCCGAGGGCTTGCGGGCGGGCCTCCCGGAGCGGCGGCGCCGGACCTGCCGCGCCGGCACCCGGACCGGCCGCGGGAGCGCATGAGGAGTGCCGCGCGATGTGCAACCTCTACTCCAACACCACGGCCCAGGAGGCCATGCGCCGTCTCTTCGCGCCCGTCCCGCTCGTCGACCGGCTCGGCAACCTGCCGCCGCAGCCGGAGATCTATCCCGACCAGCGGGCGCCGATCCTGCGCGCCGACGAGAGCGGGCGCGCGCTTGTCATGGCGCGCTGGGGCCTGCCGACGCCACCCGTCTACCTGACCGGGAGGAAGACCGATCGCGGGGTCACGAACCTGCGCAACCTGCGCTCCGCGCACTGGCGGCGCTGGCTCGGGACCGCGCATCGCTGCCTCGTTCCCTTCGATGCCTTCGCCGAGCCGAAGGCGGGCGGGGGCAACGCCTGGTTCCGCCTCGTCGAGGGCCGCGCGGGTTTCTTCGCAGGCATCCACGTGCCGCGCTGGACCTCGGTGCGCAAGCTCAAGGACGGCGAGACGACCGACGACCTCTACGGGTTCCTCACCACCGAGCCGAACGCGACCGTGCGTCCGATCCATGCCAAGGCAATGCCGGTGATCCTGACCGAACCGCAGGAATGGGACCGCTGGCTGAGCGCGCCCTGGGCAGAGGCCGCGGCGCTCCAGCGCCCCCTTGCCGAGGGGCTTCTCGCTGTCGTGGAGACCTGACGGGCGCAGCCGGCGAAGGCCGGCGCGCCCCGAAGCCCCCGGGCGCTAGCGCGCCAGCACCAGATCTGCGCGCAGCCCCCCGAGCCGCTCGCTTTCGCCGAGCCTCAGCACTCCGCCGTGGCTGCGCGCGATATCGGCGGTGATGGCAAGGCCAAGCCCGACACCGGTGCCGCGATCCTGGTTGCGTGCCGCATCGAGCCGGGTGAAGGGGCGCAGCGCCTCGTCCCGCCGCGCCTTCGGGATCCCCGGCCCGTCGTCCTCGACGGTGATCCGCACCGATCTGTCCATGAGTGTCAGCGACACCTCGGCGCGGCTCCCGTAGCGCACCGCATTGCCGATGAGGTTCTCGATCGCGCGGCGCACCGCGCCGGCCCGGAGCGTCGCCGTGCCCCGCCCCTCGACACCGTGAAGCGTCACGTTCTGGCCGGCGCGGCGCGCATCCTCGATGATGTCGCGCAGGAGCACGACCGGATCGAGCACCTCGCCCTCTTCCTCCTGCGCATCGCCCCGCACGAAGGCGAGAAAGGCGTCGAGCAGCCGTTCCATCTCGCCCACATCGCGCAGGAGCGGCTCGCCCTCGGCCTCGTCGCCGAGCATCGCCAGCCCGAGTTTCAGCCGGGTGAGCGGCGTCTTCAGATCATGGCTCACCCCGGACAGGAGCAGCGTGCGCTGTTCAAGCTGGCGTTCGATCCGTGCCCGCATGTCGAGAAAGGCATTGCCCGCGGCCCGCACCTCGAGCGCGCCCGCCGGCCGGTATTCGACGCTGCGCCCGCGCCCGAACTCGCCCGCCGCCGCCGCCAGCCGGCGGATCGGCCGCAGCTGGTTGCGCAGAAAGACGAAGGCGATGGCCGTCATCAGAAGGCTGGTGAGCAGCATCAGCACCAGAAGCTGATGCGGGTTCGAGGCCGAGACGCGGCGGCGCGGAAACTCGACCCGCAGCGGCCCCTTCGGCGTCGCGATCAGCGCCGCCACCTTGCGCAGGTTGGTCAGGTCGATGGCCCGCACCCCGGAGATCTCCTCGCGCAGCACCTCGGTCATGACCCGGCCCGAGAAGTCGTAGAAGACCCGTGCGTCGGCCTCCGGGCCCGGCCAGGTCCCCGGCAGCGTCACCTCGAGTTCCAGCCCCGCGCCGAGCCTTGTCGCCTCGGCCTCGGCCGAAGCCAGATCCGGGGCCTTCGCGACCGTATCGAGAACCAGGGCCAGCTCCAGCACGACGTTCTGCGTCATCTGCCGCGTCACGTCCTCGAAATGGCGCTGGATGAAGGCTATGGACACCACGAGCTGGATCGTCACGATGGGCAGGATGAGGATGAGCGCGGCCCGCCCGTAAAGGCCGCGCGGCATCATGTTCTTGAGCCAGCCGAAGGTCATGCGCCGACCCTAGCGACTGCTCACCGCGACAGGAAGAGCGAGATGAGCCCCTCCCCCCCCTTCGATCCGGTGCCCGGGCAGGCCTGCTGGATCGAGCCCGACATCCGCCGCGTCCTCGCGCCGAACCCCTCGCCGATGACCTTTCGCGGCACCAACAGCTATCTCGTCGGCAGGGGTGGTGGCGTTGCGGTGATCGACCCCGGGCCCGACGATGCGACCCATCTCGGGGCGCTTCTCGCCGCGCTCATGCCCGGCGAGCGTGTCGAGGCGATCTTCGTCACCCATGCCCATCTCGACCACTCCCCGCTCGCCCCGCGTCTGGCCGAACGGACCGGCGCACCGGTCTACGGCTTCGGCCCCGCCATGGCCGGGCGCTCGGCGCTCATGGCCGGGCTGGCGGCTCGGGGGGCCCCGGGCGGCGGCGAGGGCGTCGACACCGGGTTCCACCCCGACCACACGCTGGCCGACGGCGACCGGGTGAGCGGCGACGGCTGGTCGCTCACGGCGCTGCACACGCCGGGCCATTTCGCCGGGCACCTGTGCTTTTTTGCCGGGCCCCGCGCCTTTTCCGGCGACCATGTGATGGGCTGGGCCAGTTCGCTCGTCTCGCCTCCCGATGGCGACATGGGCGCCTACATGACCTCGCTCGACCGGCTTGCCGCCGCCGCCCCCGATCGGCTCCATCCCGGTCACGGCGCCCCGGTTGCCGAGGCCGTCCCGCGCATCGCCGAGCTTGCCGCGCATCGCCGCGCCCGCGAGGCCGCGATCCTGGCGGCACTGGGCGCCGGGCCGGCCACGGCCGCGATCCTCGCAGAGCGCATCTATACCGACACGCCGCCCGCGCTCCTGCCCGCCGCCATCCGCAACGTCTTTGCCCATCTGATTGACATGTCAGACAAAAATGCCGTCACTCATGACGGCGACCTCAGCCCCGCCGCCCGCTTCCACCGGCTCTGACCCCGACCGGGGTTTTCTCGCGAAACCCTCTGGACGCGGCCCGGCCGGATTGCTATACGCGCCTCCGTGTTCCGGCGTAGCTCAGCGGTAGAGCAGTTGACTGTTAATCAATTGGTCGTAGGTTCGATCCCTACCGCCGGAGCCAAACATCCCTAAGAAGAGCAATACGTTGCTTGACAACCCAAGCGGTTGGCTCATGGGGAAATTTTGGCGCGAACAGGCAAATAGCAGGCAACCTGCGCCGGTTCACTTGACACCACACCTGCGCGCCAGAACCAGCGATGGCTTGTCGGGCTGTCGGTTCACACCGAAATCGCCTAGCCGCTTCTGCAGGTCCTAAAGGCGAAACGCGCCGCCAAAGCGCTACCACCCGTGATGAGCATTTGAGATTGGGCCTCCAACCCTTCAAGAGGCGCATCAGGACGCCCATGGAGAGGCTTGAGTAGACCTTTGAGGAGAAAGTGTGCTGCATCGAAGACCCCGCTTGGCGTCCGCTTCCGAGGGCTGGGACGGCGGGCTGGCGGCCCAGGCGATCTCCGTGGAGGGGCCGGTTCCAGCCGGCCGACGCGCTCCGGCCGACGCGCTCCGGCTGACGCGATCCGGCCACCCCCGCTGCGCCAGCGGCCTCAGCCATGCGTCCGCTACCCGGTGACGGCGACCAATGGCCCTGGCAGCGATCGCGGCCGTCCGGCGCGCGGGTGAGCCAGCTGCCCCGTCGCGATGCCGAACCTGTCATGAATGTAATCTTCGGGCAAGGACAAGGCCGTTTCCGCGCCTTATCTACCACCCCGACCACAGGTCGGTGACGGAGACGAACCATGCCAATGGCGGAACAGAACGTCCTGGTGTTGCAAGGCGGCGGTGCGCTTGGGGCCTACCAGGCCGGCGCCTATCAGAAGCTGGCCGAAAGCAGGTTCCGGATGGACTGGGTCGCGGGCATCTCGATCGGTGCTATCAACGCGGCGATCATCTGCGGCAATCCGGCAGAAAGACGGGTCGAAAGGCTTCGGGCCTTCTGGGAGGAGGTGACCTCGGATCTCGCCTTCGCCCCCTGGATGTGGGGCGCGAGGCCCCGCCGCATGTATGCGGAACTGGCCGCCGCCGAGGTGGCGATGGCCGGCGCCCCCGGCTTCTTCCGCCCGCGCCCGCCGCTGACGCTCTGGCCCTTCGCCGCGCATCCCGCGCTCAGCTTCTACGACACCGCCCCGCTTGAAGGTACGCTGGGCGAGCTTGTCGATTTCGACTACCTCAACGAAAAGGGGCCGCGCCTCAGCGTCGGCGCGACCGATATCGAGACCGGCAACTTCACCTTTTTCGACAGTGACGCGATGCGCCTCGATGCGCGCCACATCATGGCCAGCGGCGCCCTGCCCCCCGGCTTTCCGCCGGTCGAGATCGACGGGCGCTTCTACTGGGACGGTGGTCTCGTCTCCAACACGCCGCTGCAATACGTGATGGAGAGCGCCGGCACCGACCCGCTCTGCATCTTCCAGGTTGACCTGTTCAGCGCCCGGGGGAGGCTTCCCGAGGACATTGCGGATGTCCAGCAGCGCGAGAAGGATATCCGCTATTCCAGCCGCACCCGGCTGACCACCGACAGATACCGGCAGTTGCACGACATTCGCCGCGCCGCGGAACGCCTCGCCGCGAAGCTGCCGAAGGACATGCAGTCCGATCCCGACCTCTCGCTGTTGCGCACGGCCGGGCCGGAATGCCCGGTCACGCTCGTCCATCTCATCCACCGCAAGGAAGGGTTCGAGGGCAATTCGAAGGATTACGAGTTCTCGCGCCTGTCGATGACCGAGCACTGGGCGGCTGGCGCCAAGGATGTGGGACGGACGCTGTCGCACGAGGACTGGAAGTCGCGCGAGATCGGCAGGGACGGGCTTCAGGTCCTCGACCTCGGCGCCGCGAAATGAAGGAGAGAGAGTCATGAACCCCAAAGACGTCGCCAGGCGCGCCTTCGCCATGCCGCTGACCAGCCCCTCCTATCCGCGCGGGCCCTACCGCTTCACCGACCGCGAGTTTCTCACGATCACCTACCGCACCGACATGGAGGCGCTGCGGCGGGTCGTGCCCGAACCGCTGGAGATCGCCGAACCGCTGGTGAAGTACGAGTTCATCCGGATGCCGGATTCGACCGGTTTCGGCGACTACACCGAAAGCGGCCAGGTCATTCCGGTCACGCTGAACGGCGTCAGCGGCGGATATGTCCATGCGATGTTTCTCAACGACGAGGCGCCTATCGCCGGCGGCCGCGAGATCTGGGGCTTTCCGAAGAAGCTCGCCGATCCCGCGCTCAGGGTCGAGAAGGACACGCTCATCGGCACGCTCGATGTCGGCTCGGTGCGGGTGGCGACCGGGACGATGGGCTACAAGCACCGCGACATGGATCATGCGAAGGTGCTGAAATCGCTCGAAGCGCCGAACTTCCTGCTGAAGATCATCCCCCATGTCGATTGCAGCCCGCGCATCTGCGAACTGGTCCGCTACCACACCACCGACGTCACGCTGAAAGGGGCCTGGGAAGGTCCGGCGGGACTTGAGCTTCACGCCCACGCCCTCGCACCCGTCGCGGATCTGCCGGTGCTGGAGGTGGTTTCGGCAGTGCACCTGCTGACCGACCTGACGCTGGGGCTGGGCGAGGTCGTTCACGACTATCTTGCCTGAGGCCACACGAAACAGTGTAGGAGATCAGAATGCTGGAACGCATCAAATCGACATCCCCGAACGTGCTGGCCATGAGGGCGGTCGGGAAGATCACCGACGAAGATTACAAAACCGTCCTGATCCCTGCCGTCGAAAGCCAGATCCAGGCACAGCGCAAGGTCCGGTTCGTCTACGTCATCGGGCCCGAGTTCGAGAGCTTCTCCATGCAGGCCATGCTGGACGATGCACTCTTCGGATTGCACCACTGGCGTGATCTCGAACGGGTCGCGGTCGTCACCGACCGGGACTGGATCGCGCATGCGATGCAGATCTTCATGCCGCTCTTGCCGGCGAAGTCAAAGGTCTTTCACACCGATCAACTGAAGGATGCGCTCGCCTGGGCGGCGGCCTGAACGCGGTCGCTCCACAACGAAGGAAAGGAAACATCATGAACCTCAAGGACAAGGTCTGCATCATCACCGGCGCCGCCAGCGGCATCGGCCACGGCATCGCCGAACGCTATGTCGCCGATGGCGCCAGGGTCGTCATCGCCGACCTGAAGCTCGATGCCGCGCAGACGGCGGCCGACGCGCTTTCGGCGAAAGGCCCCGGCACGGCGATGGCGGTCGAGATGAACGTGACCGACGAGGCGCAGGTCAATGCCGGCGTCGAGGCGGTCATCAAGAAATGGGGCAGGATCGACGTTCTGGTGTCGAACGCAGGCATCCAGATCGTCCACCCGACCGAGCAATTCCCCTATGACGACTGGAAGACGCTCCTGTCGATCCATCTCGACGGCGCGTTCCTGACCACCAAGGCCTGCCTGCCGCATATGTACAAGGCCGGATCGGGGTCGATCATCTTCATGGGCTCGGTCCATTCCAAGGAAGCGAGCCCGCTGAAATCGGCCTATGTCACCGCCAAGCACGGGCTTCTGGGCCTCGCGCGGGTGCTGTCCAAGGAAGGCGCGGCGCACGGTGTGCGTGCCAACGTGATCTGCCCCGGCTTCGTCAAGACGCCGCTGGTGGAAAAGCAGATCCCCGAACAGGCCCGCGACCTTGGCATCTCGGAAAAGGAGGTCGTCGAGAAGATCATGCTGGGCGAGACGGTGGACAAGGAATTCACCACCATCGAGGACGTGGCCGAGGTGGCCCATCTCTTCGCCGCCTTCCCGACCAACGCGCTGACCGGGCAATCCCTGGTCGTCAGCCACGGCTGGTACATGAACTGAGGCACAGGGGCTGAAAGGAGACTCCGCTGCGGCGCGAAGATCTGTTCACCCGCACGGAACGCCTCGGCCAGGCAATCGGCGAGACCTGAGAGCCCATGAAGCGCGAGGCCCGTCTCGTTCATGACGAGATGCAACTCGCGGCGGAGGAACCGAGGGAACGCCGCCGCACCCGGCAGGTTCGACTGCGCGGCGAGGTGGTGGATGGCGAAACTCAGGGCCATCACGCCCGCGATCGCCAAAGATCGGCCCGCCGGCGGCGCGTCCCGGCGGCGCGTCCCGGCGGCGCGCCCCGGGCGACGAAGCTCTTGTTTCCTCGCCAGACCCAGCCCGCTTTCGAAATCCGAGAGCACGACCTGCGCTATACCGCACGGGATGTCCCGGCTCTGCGGGACTCGAGCGCGGAGTTGCAATCCAAGGCAACCGGAGCGTTGCCCCGCCACGCGCATCCGCCGCTTCATCGAATGTCGGTTCGGGCCCGACTCACCGGTTCTGTGGGGTGGCCCCCGCACCGGGCTCGCACCGGGCTCGCACCGGGCCCGCACCGGGGGTGGTCATGCCCCCGGCCTGAAAGGTGCAAGCCTCGCGGAGCGCCCGCAACGATCACGCTGTCCGCAACCACGTTGGGAACGGACGGATCGACTTGCCCCGTCGCCCGTTCGGGCCATCGTCGGGAAAGCGAGGTTCCGACAGGAGCCGCGACGATTGGCCGGCCCATGCCCTGTGCGGTCGCGACCAGCGCCGCCGACCGATGGCCATCGATCCGGACAAGGAAATCAACGCAAGGTCGATCAGTATCACGAAAGCCCCGGGATCGCCGCCCTCGGGGCCGGCATGGGTCTGTCTCTGCCACTTTCGGCGGCCTTCGCGGCCGACAGGGTCGAAAGGATGCCCGTGCCGAGGGGATGTCATCACGTCAAGGAGCCGCGCCCGAGCCGTCCAGGCCATATCGCGCAAGAGGCGGGCGCGCGGCGCGTGGCACGGGCCTGCCAGAGCTTCCCGCCCGGATTTCGAGGTCACGCCGCCGCTCTTCAGCGCGCCCGATCTCAGGGGCCCGCCGCCTGGGAGAAATCTGTCCGAAACACACGCAGCCCTGCCCGGACCCCACACCGTCAGGCCGGGCGCCGGACCTGTGCCAAGTTTGAGAAAGTGTAAGCTTGGCAGAACATCCACGACAACTTGCGCTGGCAGAAACGCCTCATCGAACCGCGCTGACCTGCAATGGTGCGCAGCGACGGATCGAACAGAGAACGCAACGACTGCCTCCGGCAGTGAACAAGGAACGATGAAATGAAGAAATCGATCTTCTCCGCCGCGCTTCTGGCCGCCATGTTTGCCGGCGGTTTCGCCTTCGCCGAACAGACCACCGGCGCGATCAAGTCCGCCGACGAGGCGAACCACACCGTCACGCTCGAGGATGGCACCGTCTTCACCTTCGAGAAGGACGCGAAATTCTTCGAGATGCTTGGCGGATACCGTCCCGGCGACAAGGTGACCATCGACTGGAGCATGGTCGGCGACCAGCATGTTGCAACCGCGATGAGCCCGGACTTCTCGGCCGGCGCCAGCGGCAAGATCAAGGCGATCGACGAAGCGGCGAAGACTGTCACGCTGGAAGACGGCAAGGTCTATACCTTCCAGAACAGCAAGGGCGAGACCGTCAATCTCGGCGGCTTCAAGGCCGGTGACGAAGTCACCATCATCGCCGTCAAGGAAGGCGACACGAATGTCGGCCAGGCGATCACGGCCCATAGCGCGCTGGAGGTGACCGGCAAGGTCAAGGCCGTGGACGAGGCGGCGAAGACCGTCACGCTCGAGGACGGAAAGGTCTATACGTTCGACGATGCGGAAAAGGCCAAGATCGGCGGCTACAAGCCCGGCGACATGGTCAAGATCATCGCCGTCCAGGTCGGACACACCAATATGGGCGAGTCGATCAGCCCCGCCGGCTAATTCGGCCAGCCACCACACCACGGTCGAACGGGGGCGCTTCGGCGCCCCCTCTTTCGTTGATGGATGCGACCGAACCCGCGCCGCATCTATGGCGCGGGAAACACCACCTCCACCCGCAGGCCCGGATCGTTGTCGCCAAGGGTGATCGCCGCGCCGTGACGTTCGGCGATGGCGCGGACCAGTGCCAGGCCAAGGCCGCTGCCGGGCCGGCTGCGGCTGGGATCGAGACGGCGGAACGGTTCAAACACCGCGTCCCGCGCCGCGGGCGGAATGCCCGGACCTGAATCGGTGACAGAAAGACGCACCTGTCCGTCGGCGCGGTCGAGACGCAATTCGATCCGGTTGCCCGGCCCGCCATGCGTCACCGCGTTCTGCAGCAGGTTGACGATCATCTGCAGGAGCATTCCGGCATCTCCCTCGACCTCGCTCCCGCCTCCCCCGTCCTGCGTGTAGTCGAGGCTCTGGCCCGCATCCTCGGCCACCGGACGGTAGGTATCGGCCAGATCGTCGCAAAGGGGTCCGAGATCGACCCGATGAAAGCGTGCGCCATCCGCACCCGACTCGATCCGGGCCAGTTGCAGGTAGGTGTCGAACATCGCCCGCATCTGCCCAAGCTCGCCCTGCGTGTCCTCGATCTCGGCGCGCGGATCCTCGCCGGCGTCGATCCGGTCGAGCGCGCGGCCAAGCCCCAGATAGGCGCGGCTCAGGGGCGATTTCAGGTCATGTGCCACCGCCGCTGCGGTGTCGCGGGTCGTCGTCATCAGACGCGACAACCGGTCGAGATGCTGGTTCATCTGCCGCGCCACCCGGTCGATCTGCGTCTTGCCGCCGTTTTCGGGGATACGCGCCGCGATGTCGCCCTCGGCCGCCTTGTCCAGCGTCGCCTCGATCTCGCGCAGGCGCGTCAGGCTCTCGCGGCTCAGGACGTAGCCGAATGCCAGCATCAGAAGGATCACGGCGAACCCCGTGATCGCGAGCGCGCGCAGGATCAGGGTCCGCGTGTGGCTGACCAGATCCAGCCGTTGCCCGACGACCAGCGTGCGCCCGTCCAGATCGCCGCTGTAGTAGACGAAGTCGCTCGCGTCGCCGGCGGCCGGCGGGGTTTCGTGATCGAGCGGGCCGACCTGAAGCCCCTGCCCCGCCGGCCGCGTCATGACGTTTCCGGCCAGCTTCCTGTGGTCGGCATCGAAGATGGCAAAGGCGGCCCTGCCCGGTGCGTGGAGCCTGGGCAAGGTGCCGATCGTGGCGACGACGTGATCGGGCCCCTGGGCATCGTGGTCGGCAGCGAGGATATCCCATTGGGCGCGCACCTCCGCGCCCAGTTCCGCTACCAGCTTCCGCTCCATGTAGGAAACGGCCGCCCAGCCCATCAGCACCAGGACCGCAAGGAAGGCGATCGCCGAACGCAGCACCGCCGCGAAGGCATCGCCGGAAAGGATGTCACCGCGGTCCATGCAGCGAATATCCGGTATTGCGGATCGTGTGGATGAGGGCCAGGTCGAAGGGCCTGTCGATCTTGGCCCTGAGCCGGCTCATGTGGGTTTCGACGACGGTGGTATTGGGTTCGAAGTTGAAGTTCCAGACCCGTTCCAGAAGCATGGTGCGGGTGACCACCCGCCCCGCGTTGCGCATCAGGATCTCCAGCATGGCGAACTCCTTGGCATGGAGTTCGATCAGCGCCCCCTGCCGCGTCGCCGTGCGCGCCATCAGGTCGAGCGTCAGGTCATGAACCTTGAGCGTGGTCGTCGCGGACCCTGCCTGCCCGCGCCGGGTGATCACGCCGATCCGCGCCAGAAGCTCGGAGAAGTGGAAGGGCTTGACGAGATAGTCGTCGCCGCCCGCCGCCAGCCCCTCGACCCGGTCGTCGACCTGCCCCATCGCGGTCAGGAACAGCACCGGCAGATCCTTCTTCGCCGCCCTCAGCGCCTTCAAGACCGAAAGCCCGTCCATTCCCGGCATCATCCGGTCGAGGATCGCCAGGTCGCTGTCGTTGTAGAGGCAATAGCTGAGCGCGTCGCGCCCGTCGGTCACGTGATCGACGCTGTGGCCGTTCTCGGTCAGCCCGGCCGAAAGATACTCGGCCATCTTCGCGTCGTCCTCGGCCAGCAGGATCTTCATCGGCGCCCTCTTCTTTCGCGAAGGTTACGAAACGGTTGCGTCCTGCACCAGCCTCTTGCCGAAGTTTGCACGATTGTAAGGTTGAGGAGAACTCGGTGGCCGCTGGCGGGCCTAATCCTGCCAGCCAGCCGGTCATCCGTGCCGGAACACGATCGGGGAACATACCATGAGAACGCAGGACCATCCGCAACTGCGAATGTCGCTCGGCCCGGCACCGGCCCGGCGGCTCATGACCCTCGGGGGCATCTTCGCCGCGATAGGTGTCCTCGCGATCCTGCTGCCCGCGCTCGCGACGCTTGCGGGCGAGGCGCTGATCGCCTGGATGCTCGTGCTCTGGGGCGCGGCGGGTCTCTGGTTCGCCTGGGAAATGCGCCCCGCGCCCGAATGGCGCTATGGGGCTTTTTCCTTCGGTTTCATGCTGCTCCTGGGTGTCATCTTCGTTCTCTTCCCGAAGGCGGGCGTCGAGACGCTCACCGTTCTGATGATGCTGGCCTTCCTGGCGGAAGGCGTCGTCTCGATCATGCTCGGCTTGCGGGCGAGCGGGCGTATGCGCAACTGGGGCTGGCTGATCTTCAGCGGGGCATGCTCGCTGATCGTCGGCGCGATCATCCTGATCGGCTGGCCGACCACCGCGGTGTGGGCGCTCGGCCTGCTGATGGGGGCGAACTTCCTTTCGACCGGACTTTCGCTCATCATGCTGGCAAAAGCGATGAGGGATGACCCGGTGAAATGACGCAAGCCAATCCGAAAGCGGCGGCGCCCAGCCTGCATTGCCATGTCTGCGGTCAGGCCTTTCCGCCTGCCAAGCTGCGCGCATGGATTTCGGTCCGCCCCGGCGTGTCGGACCTGATCGCCGACGCCGCGCCGGGATGGGGCGAAGGCAAGCAGATCTGCAAACCGGATCTGGCGCGGTTCCGCCGCAGCTATGTCGAACGGCTGCTGGCCGACGAGCGCGGCGAACTGGCCGACCTCGACCGGCAGGTGATCGCAAGCCTCGAGGCGGAAGAGCCGGTCTCGCGCAATCCCGAGGAGGAGGCCGAGGACCGCTACACGTTCGGCGAGCGGCTCGCCGACCGGGTGGCCGAGTTCGGCGGCAGCTGGACCTTCATCCTCTCCTTCGTGGCTGTGCTGATCGTCTGGATGATGGTGAACGTCCTGATCCTGAGTTCCAGGCCCTTCGATCCCTACCCGTTCATCCTGTTGAACCTCGTCCTGTCCTGCCTCGCCGCGCTTCAGGCGCCGGTGATCATGATGAGCCAGCGCCGGCAGGAAACGAAGGACCGGCTCAGGGCCGAGAACGACTACCGCGTGAATCTCAAGTCCGAACTGGAAATCCGGCAGCTGCACGAAAAGATCGACCATCAGCTTGCCCGCCAATGGGAAAAGCTCGCCGAACTTCAGCAGATCCAGATCGAGCTGCTGGAGGAAGGCGCCGATGGCCGCCGCTGAGATCCTTTCGCCCGAGGGCCGGCTGGCGCGGATCATCGACCATCCGGCGGTCAGGATCGCCGTTCCCGTGATCATCGGTGCGCTTGCGGTCGTGGTTCTGCACAAGCTGGCCGCCCATGTGAAATGGGCCGACGTGAAGGCCGATCTGTCCGCCGCGTCCTGGCTGTCGCTTTCGAAGGCGCTCGGCTTTGCCGCGCTCAGCTTTGCCGGGATCTCGCTCTATGACGCGCTGGCCACCCGCGCCGTGGCGCCGGGAAAGGTTCCGTTCCGCATCGCGGCCCTTGCCGGGGCGGGGGGATATGCCGTCTCGGGACTGCTCGGCGTATCCTACCTGACCGGCACCGCGGTGCGCTACCGCGTCTATTCGGGCTTCGGGCTCGACATGGCCACGATCGCGGGTGTCATCGCGGTCTCGTGGAGCGGGTTCCTCTCCGGCCTCGCGCTGATCTTCGGCGGGTTGATGGCGTTCCACCCCGCGGGGCTGAGCGCGGTCCTGCCGATCCCGCCGGCGATCGAGACCCTCGCCGGTGCAGGTCTTCTGGCGGCGCTGGCGGGCTATCTGGCCTGGCTCGCCACCGGCCAGCGGCGCCTTGTCGCGGGCGGATTCGCATTGCCGCTTGCGGGCGCGGGACTGGGTGCGGCCCTGGCCGGTGCGGGCGTCATCGACCTGGCCGGCGCGGCAATGACGCTCTATGTGCTGATGCCGGCCGATCTGCTCTCCAGCCTGCCCTGGTTCCTGACGATCTTCTTCGCCGCCGTCGCGCTCGGCATCCTCAGCCATGCGCCCGGCGGGCTTGGCGTGTTCGAGGCGACGATCATCGCCGGCATGGGCGCCTCGGGGCGGTCGGACGTCCTGGCGGCCCTGCTGCTCTTCCGGCTGATCTATACGCTCCTGCCCTTCGCGCTCGCAGCGGGCGGCCTCGCCGCCGCGATGGGGCTTGCCGATCGCAGCCGCCTGACCGAAGGCGCGCGGCTTGCCTGGCGGACCTTCGTGCCGCTGGTGCCGCCGGTCGCCGCCGGAACCGCGCTGCTCGCCGGGGTGATCCTGCTCGTCTCGGGCAACCTGCCCGCCGAGCATTCCCGGCTGGGCCTTCTGCGCGAGTTTCTGCCGCTCTCGTTCATCGAGGCGTCGCATCTTGCCGGCAGCATCGCGGGGCTGTTGCTGATCGTGGTCGCACGCGGCCTCTACCGCAAGCTCCACCGCGCCTGGATCGCGGCAATGGTGCTCCTCTCCGTCGGCCTGGTCGCGTCGCTCGCCAAGGGTCTCGACTGGAAGGAATCGCTCTCGATGCTCGCCACCCTCGCCGTGCTGGGCCTCTTCCGCCCGGCTTTCTACCGGGCCGAAGGCGGATCGCTTTTGCGCCTGAACGGCACATGGCTTGTCAGCATCGTCGTCTTGATGGGGGCGATCTTCTGGATCGGGCTTTTCGCCCATTCCCATGTGCCCTACCGAAACGCGCTCTGGTGGGACTTCACCTGGCACGGCGATGCCTCGCGTTTCCTGCGCGCCAGCCTTGCCGTCGCGGTGATCCTCGGCGTCATCGCCTTCAATTCGCTCGTCAGTGGCCGGCCCGCGCGCGCAGAGCCGCAGCCTATCCCCGATGTCGTCCGCAGGCTTGTCGCCGAGAGCGAGGATGCCGAGGCCGGGATCGCGCTTGCCGGCGACAAGGCATTCGTGATCGACGAGGGCGGGCGCGCCTTCATCGCCTATGCCGACACGGGGCGGTCGCTGATCGCCAAGGGCGATCCCGTGGGCGACCGAGAGGCGGGAAGGAAACTGATCTGGCGCCTGCGCGAGATGGCCGACAGCCAGGGCCGTGCCTGCGCCTTCTACGCGGTATCGCCCGCCTATCTGCCGACCTATCTCGATCTGGGACTGTCGATCCTCAAGATCGGCGAGGTCGCGCGCGTCGATCTGACGGGGTTCACGCTCGAAGGTTCGCGCAAGAAGGATCTGAGGCAGGCCCGCAACCGCGCCGCCCGTGACGGTTTCGTGTTCGAAGTGATCCCCGCCCGGAACCTCGCACCCGTCATGACGGAGCTGCGCGCGGTATCCGACGCCTGGCTCGAACATAAGCAGGGCGAGGAGAAGGGCTTTGCGCTCGGCGCTTTCGAGGAAAGCTATATCTCGAACTTCGATGTTGCCGTCCTGCGCAGGCCGGAGGGCCGGATCGTGGCCTTCGCCAACCTCTTCAAGGGCGCGAACCTGAGCGAACTGTCGCTCGACCTGATGCGCCATCGCCCCGACGCGCCGGGCCTCGTCATGGATGCGCTCTTTGCCGAACTGATGCTCTGGGGAGCGGCCGAGGGCTTCCGGTGGTTCTCGCTCGGCGCGGCACCGTTCTCGGGGATCGACAACCACCAGCTTTCGCCGCTCTGGAACCGCATCGGCGGCTTCGTCTACGAACATGGCGAGCATTTCTACAATTTCGAGGGCCTGCGCGCCTTCAAGCAGAAGTTCGACCCGGAATGGAGCCCCAATTACCTGGCCTGCCCCGGCGGGCTGGCCGCGCCCCGGATCCTCTACGAGGTCAATGTCCTGATCTCGGGCGGGTTGCGCGGATTGATCAAGTAGGAGGCCGCCGATGATCGTGAATTTCGAGACCCACGCATCGAACGAACGGACCTTCCTGTCCTGGGTGCGCACCGCCGTCGCCATCGTCGGCTTCGGTCTCGCGGCCTCGCGCCTGGGCGCCAGCCCCGCGCCGCTCTGGTCGGAGCTCCTGTTGCTCGTCTCGGGCGCGGCCGTGATCGTTCTGGCATGGGCATGGATGCAGCATGTCCGCAGACGTATCGACCGGGCCGAGCGCCTGCCCGACGATTCCGATCCGGCCGAGGTCCTTCTGCTGCTGCTGGTGGTCGCGCTTTTCCTCCTTCTCGGGAGCTTCGCCATCCATGTCACCTGAGAACAGGCCCGCGCCGATCACTCCTCATCGTGTTTCCCGAACGATCTCGCGGCTTCGCTTCACGCTGCTCTTTCTTGCCGCCATGCTTCTGGCCAATCTCGCCGCTGGCAGCGCCTTCGACCACCTGCCCGCCGAGGTTCTCGAGACGTGGGGGATCGGATACGATTCCTTCTTCTCGGGCAACGCCTTCCGCATCGTCACAGGCACCTTCCTGTCGCACGATCCGGCGATGCTGCTGCGGCAGCTGGTCTTTGCCGGGGCAGTCATCGGCCATACCGAATGGCGGCGCGGCAGCGCGCGTGCGGCCGCGCTGTTCTTCGGTCTCGACATCGCGGGCACCCTGGCGCTTCTGGCACTCACGGGATGGTCGGCGGGTCTTGTCGATCTCACCGCCGTGAATGATGTCGGCATGTCAGTGGGCGGGTTCGGGCTGATCGGGGTCGCGATCGCCGGGTGGGACCGCCGCTGGCTGCTCCTCTGTGCGATCTCGCTGGCAATCGCCGCCAAATACGCCATCTCGCCCGACCCGCTGGCCGATCTGGGTCATATCCTGGCACTCGTCATCGGTTTCGCCCTCGGGGCAATTCTGCCAACCCTCCAAGGGAGTGCCAGAGAGGAGACAGCCCGTGCCCGATGAGTCACAGCTGCCGCAAAGGGGTGTGCAAACCGCGGCTGGCGCCGGCGCACGGCGGGGCATGCTGCCGTTCCTCGTGGCCTTCATCGCCAGTTGCGCCACGCCCGAGCGAACGCCCTACACACTGGCCGATCAGATGGCCGCCGAGGTGCCGGGATACAAGGAAATCCGTTTCTACGCCGACATGCCGGCCGCCGAACTGGCCGGGCAACGCGACCACTTCCTGCCAACGGGCCTGGGCGCGGACGGGCGTGCAAGCTGGCTCGCCCTTTCCGCAGGCGGCGCCGGTGGCGCCTTCGGGGCGGGCGTTCTGATCGGCTGGAGCGAGCGCGGCGACCGGCCTGCATTCGATCTTGTCACCGGCGTCAGTGCCGGCGCGCTTCTGGCGCCCTTCGCCTTCGTCGGCCCCTCTGCCGACCGTGAACTCGCAAGCCTGTTCACCGCCGCCTCCGTCGAACGCCTCAATCGCAGCCGGTCGCTTCTGGCAGGGGTCTTCGGCCAGGGGGCACTGCCTTCAAAGGAACTGAGGGCGCTGATCGACGCGCATCTCGACGACGCGCTCGTGGAAAGGATCGCCGCGCGGCATCGCGCCGGCGCGCGCCTGCTCATCGTCACCACGAATCTCGACGCGCAGCGCAGCGTCGTCTGGGATATCGGCGCCATCGCGGCGTCGGACCGGCCCGACAGGGTGCGCCTGATCGGGGATGTCCTCGAGGCGTCGGCAAGCATTCCGGCGATCTTCCCGCCGGTCCGGATCGCCGTCACCGGCAACGACCGTGCCTTCGAGGAACTGCACGCCGACGGCGGCGCAATGCGTCAGGTCTATCTTCTGCCGGAGGCTTATCAACCGGATACGACCCTCGGCGGCCTGCGCCCCGACATCCATGTCATCGTCAACGCGGAACTCGCACCCAGATTCAACGTGATACCGCAGCAATCCATCCGCATCGCGGAACGCGCGCTCGAGTCGCTGGAAAAGTCGAATGCCTCGGACATCGTGACTGATCTTGCCGAATTCGCGCGCCGGAACCGGGCGACCTTCCGGCTCGCCTATATCGACCGCGCGATCCCGAGCAACCGGCGCATCCCCTTCGACCCGAACTACATGCAGGCCGCGTTCGCCCTTGGTCAGGTCAAGGGCCGGGCCGGCGCCTGGGAGGCCGGGCCGCCGATCGGCACCGGGTTTCTGGAGGCGAAATGACGCAAACTCTCCTGTCCTGACAGGAGGAGTTCGCACTGCTGTTCGATCCCGGCCGCCTTACGGGCGCACTGCTTCTCTTGCTCGTGTTCTTCGCTGTCGCGGTTCTCCTGTCACTTCTGTTGCGGCGCGCCGTGCGGCTGATGATCGCGCATGACGGGGATGGCCGGCTGGACCGTCTGAGCGCCGGGCTCCTGGCGACGTTCGCGCAGGGCTTCGCGTGGATTTTCATCGCCATGTCCTATGCGCATACGGTCCCGTCACTGGCCAAGCTGGGCACCGCGCTGCCGGCGAGCGATTCCGTCGCGTCGATCGTGATCGGACTGGCGGCGCAGTCGACACTGGCCAACCTCGTCGCCGCGCTGAGCCTTGTGCTCTACCAACCGTTCCGCCTCGGTGACCGGATCGAGGTCGGTCTCCCCAACGGTGTCGAAACCGGGATCGCCGAGGAGGTGTCGCTGGTCTGCAGCGTCCCGCGAACGCCCGACAAGGCCACTGGCCGGGCGGGCGATCCTGTCGCTCGGGCTGATGATCGCACCCAACGTCACCATCGGCAATTCCGCGGGTCTGGCCGGCGGGCCGGGGCCTGGCGTCACTCAACGGGCTGCATGTTGCGTCGGGCTCTGCCTGGATCACGGCCATGTTGTTGCAGATGCGGGTGTCGAGGATGATCCCGATGGTCAGGACCCGGCTCTTGCGGCTCGGCCCTTTGCGGCGCTTCCCCGATCTGTTCCGGATCGGAATTTTCGCCATCGTCGATCTTTCGGGGCTTGGAACACGAACGATCTCGACCACGGGCGCGACTTGCGCCTCTATCTTGCCAGTTTCGCCCCGGCCCCGAACCCGACCCCCGCGGCCTTCGGCGACCGACGGCCGTGGCAACCGGTGCGTTGCCGAGCGGTTCGCCCACGTGATCGTCGTCCGCATTCAGGCGGAACCAGATCATATGCTCAGCCGCTTGCCGATAACCACGCTGCGTTCCGGTGGCAGGCTGTGCAGGTCTGACAGGCGTTCGGCATTGCGCCAGAGGAACGCGAAGACATGCGCCGCGAACCTTCCCGCGAGCGACGGCGCATCGTCGAGGCGGACGTCGTCGAGACCGACGAAATAGGTCGCGGCATCGGTGTCGATCTCCAGCCCGAATCGAGCGCAAAGCCGCAAACCGACCGGCACGTTCGGGATCTGCATGAATCCGTAGCGCAGGACGACCCGATGAATGCCGGGCGCAAGTTCGGTCAACTCCACGCGATCGGCGCCCGCGACCCGCGGCACGTCCTGGATGCTGACGTTCAGGATGACGGTTCTTTCATGAATGACCGGCATGTGTTCCATGATCCTGAGGAGTGCCGAAGGTGTGGCCTTGATCTGTGCCGTGGGAAAGACGGCGGTGCCGGGGACGGTCTTCGGGCGGGACTTGGCGATCTCGGCAAGATAGGTCTCGATCGGTTGCCGATCGGCCAGATTTCTTTCGCGCAATCCTCTGACCCCGCCACGCCAGATCGCCATGACCGCGAAGATCAGGCTGGCGACCAGAACCGGATACCAGCCGCCGTCGAGAAACTTGAACGCGTTGGCGATGAGGAAAACGAGGTCGACAATCAGGAAGGATGCGGCAAGCGCCCCGGCAAGCCAGGGGTTCCAGCCGAACCGCTTGGCCACGAAAAAGGCCAGGCATGAGGTGATCACCATGTCGGCGGCAACGGCCAGGCCATAGGCCGCGCCGAGATTGCCGGAGGTGCGGAATCCCAGCACCAGACCGATCGTGGCAATCATCAGCACCCAGTTCACCACGGGGATGTAGATCTGGCCGATCTGGTGACGGTCGGTCTGGATGATCTTCATGGCCGGCAGTTGATCCAGAAGTATTGCCTGGCGCGTCAGCGAGAACACGCCCGAGATGACCGCCTGCGAGGCGATGATCGTGGCGACCGTTGCCAGCCCCACCAGCGGATAGTGGGCCCAGTCGGGGCCGAGCTGATAGAAGGGGTGTTCGGCGCTCGCGGGATCGCTCAACACCACCGCGCCCTGTCCGAAATAGTTCAGGACAAGGGCGGGAAGGGCCACGACAAGCCAGGCAAGCCTGATCGGTGCGCGCCCGAAATGGCCGAGATCAGCGTAAAGCGCCTCGGCCCCGGTGACGGCCAGAAAGACGGTGCCCAGCACGACGAAACCAAGAAGACCGTTCTCCGTCACGAACCGGACGGCATGGGTCGGCATGAGGGCCGCGAAGACGCGCGGCTCATGAAGGATGCCGCCGATCCCCATCAGGCCGAGTGCGACGAACCAGATCAGCATGACCGGCCCGAAGATCGCCCCGATCCGTGCCGTGCCGCGGCTCTGGATCGAGAAGAGCGCGAGCAGGATGGCTATGGTGATCGGCACGACATAGGGCCCGAAAGCTGGGTTTTCCACCTGAAGCCCCTCGACCGCGCTCAGGACCGAGATCGCCGGCGTGATCGTGCCGTCGCCGAACAGGAGTGCCGCGCCGAACAGGCCCATGATCATCAGGATGTTGCGGGGCGTTCCGGGCGCGGCGGACCACGGGTTCAGCAGCGCGACGAGCGCGATGATCCCTCCCTCGCCGCCATTGTCCGCCTTCAGCACGAAAAGCAGGTATTTGATGGTGACGACGATGATGAGCGCCCAGAAGATCAGCGACAGCACGCCGAGAACGTGATCGTGCGTCGCCGGGATTGACCTCTCGCCGCTGAACACCTGCCTGAAGGCGTAGATCGGACTGGTGCCGATGTCGCCATAGACGACCCCGAGCGCGGCCAGCGCCGTGACCGCGAGAGGGCGCCCGCCCTCCTCCGGGGTGTCCATCTTCGCTGTGCCGTCGGTCATCTCGATCACCTTCCCGCGGGCGCAACCGCCTGCTGCCACATTCGTGCGCGTTCCTTGGCCAGGAGGGCCCGGGAGCGTCTGGCAAGCGCATGTTCCGGAGTGTCACGCGCGCGCCGGCCGGTCCCAGCTTGCCGCGATGATGGCCGCTCCGCCAGGCCAGGGGCAATACCCGACCCTCCGGTTACCCACCGTCCTTCGCCACGGAAAAGGGGCGCGAACGCCGCCGCGAACGCCACGCCCGGTTTGTCGACAGGTGCCACCCGTGACGCGGACCCGGGCTTCAGGGCCCTGAGTTGACACAGCCAGGATGCGCCCTTCGCAAGGCCCGACAGAACCGGAGCGGCGCCAGCCCCGAGATTGATGCGGGCCAGTTCCGATGTCTTGCCACGGAACCACGGAATGGCACCGGGGACCGTTGCACCGATGCTCGTCCTCACAGAGGCTGCGAGATCCGGGCCCGGCACATCCACGCCCAACCTGGCGGGAACGGCTCTCGGCGCCGCAAAGATCGCAGCCATGAATGCCCGAAACTGCCAGACCGCCAAAAGCTGACCCATGGGTTCAACACGTTCCGCAACACCGGCCGATCGTCTTCAAGAGCCGAGACCAGGCCAGTCGGGCGGATTGAACTGCGACACTGGCGTTCTGTCAAAGAGTTCATGGCGGGTCAGGTTGTCTGAAAGGCGTGTCGTCCCCATGTGCAGCGCCCCCGGGGGCGCACCACCCGCCGCGGGCAGGGCCCGATGGCTGCCGGTCGCCGCAACCAGATCGGCCGCGATCAGCAGCAGGGGTCAGAGCAACGGCGTGCATGCGAAGGGCGAACCTCCGTGCAACCCGTCCGCGATGCCGTCAGCGACCGGAGTGGCTCTCGGACCTTGGGATCGAACGTCCCGGGCCGTGTCCGGACCGTCCGGTTGCGTGACCGCCGACCGCCCATGAACGCGCTTGCCCGGCGGCGTCGGCACCCTTGCAGCGAGCCTTGACCAGCCCGATGCCGTGCACCGCGAACACTGGCAACATCCCTTTGGAATCACTGCTCTCGAAATGCGTCCGCCCCTAGCGCCTGAGCACGAAATCCCTCTGTGGATCAGTGGTTTGCGAGGCAGTTCGACAGCATCGGCATGGAGTGGGCCGGCCTCCGGCAAATCGGCAGGCGGACGGTCACGATCCGGTCGAGAAACGCCGCAAGGGGCCGGCCGGGTTCACCGCCGGCCCCCTTGCCGGCGCCATGTCAGCGCCAGTGCGCCGTCTCGGAAAACCGGCACAGCCGTTCCAGCTCGGCGAAGGCGCCTGGAGAGGCGCCCAGGACCGGGGCGGGCAGGCGCATCGCCTCGCCTTGCGGAAAGTCGAGCACCCTGCCCCCGGCCTCGAGGATCAGCGCATAGCCCGCCATGCAGTCCCAGGCACTCATCCGCGGTTCGCAATAGCCGATGAGCCGGCCGCCCGCGACCCAGGCCAGCATCAGCGCGCCCGATCCGTAGCGCACCCAGGCCGCGTCGGCCTCCATCAGCGCCGTCAGCATCTCGCCGACCCGCGCCGCCGGCACACGGTCATTCGCGCCGATGCCGAGAAGGCCCGACCTCAGATCGCCCGGCATGGCCGAGATCGGCACGCCGTTCAGCCTTGCCCCCCGCCCGCGCGCGGCGGAGAAAAGCTCGCCCAGCACCGGGGCGAAGATCACCCCGATCACCGGACCCTCGGCGTCGCAGGCGCCGATCGACACGCACCAGCCCGGCAGGCCGCCAAGATAGGGGGCGGTGCCGTCGATCGGGTCGATCACCCAGGTCAGCCCCGAGCTTCCCGGGCTGGCGCCGTGTTCCTCGCCAAGCTGGGCGTCGTCGGGAAACGACGCCGACAGCGCCTCGCGGATCAGGACCTCGACCGCGCGATCGGCTTGCGAGACCAGGTCCGAGGCATGGCGCTTGGTCTCGATCACCAGCCGGTCGCGGTGGTTGAAGTGCTCCAGCGCCAGGGCGCCGGCCTGTCTGGCGATCTCGATCGCCCGGTCGAGCCGGGTGCCGATGTCGCGTGTCATGGATGCCTCCGTCATGGGATCAGTGCCGCGCCGCGCGGGCGCAGCGCCAGCGAGACCGCCGTGCCCGGCGCCAGCGGTTCGTCGCTTTCGTCGTCGATCACGAAGATCCGGCCAAGCGCGCTCTCGATCTCGTATTCGACGTGGTCGCCAAGAAAGGCCGAGGTCGCCACCTTGCCCTCGAGCCCCGCCTCGCCTGCGCCCCCCACGCGAAGAGCGTTCGACCTGAGCGCCACCCGCGCCGGGCCTGCCGCCAGCCCGCGGGCGGGCAACTCCGCCACCATCGCGCCCAGCCGCACCTGCGCCTGCCCGGACGACACCGACAGGATCTCGGCATCGACGACATTCGCCTCGCCGATGAAATCGGCGATGAACTCCGAGGCCGGCGCATCGTAGAGTTCGCGCGGGGTCCCGACCTGGGCGATCTCGCCTTCGCGCATCACCACGATCCGGTCGGAAACGGCCAGCGCCTCTTCCTGATCGTGGGTGACGTAGACGGCGGTGAAGCCGAGCCGCTGCTGCAGGTCGCGAATCTCGGTCCTGACCCGGCGGCGGAGCCGCGCGTCGAGGTTCGACAGGGGCTCGTCCAGAAGCAGGACCTGCGGCTCCAGCACCAGTGCCCGCGCGACCGCCACGCGCTGCTGCTGACCGCCCGAAATCTCGGCCGGAAGCCTGGCCCCGAGCCCGCCGAGGCCCACGAGCTCCAGCCCCGCCTCGGCCGCCGCGCGCGCCTCGGCCCGCTTCATGCCGCCCGATTCCAGCCCGTAGGCAACGTTTTCGGCGACGTTCATGTGGGGAAAGAGCGCGTAGCTCTGAAACACCATCGACACGTCGCGCCGGTTCGCGGGCAGCCGCGTCACATCCTGGCCGCCGATCAGGATCTTGCCCGAGGTGGGGCTTTCCAGCCCCGCCAGCATCCGCAGCGTCGTCGTCTTGCCGCAGCCCGAGGGGCCGAGAAGCGTCACCAGCTCTCCCGGCGCGATGACAAGGTCCAGCGACCGGATCGCGGTGAACCCGCCGAAGAGCTTGCGTACCTGGCGGAACTCGACCGCCCCCCGCGTCTCGCCGCTCATGCCCTGGCTTCCTTCATCCCGTTCTCCCGCCGCCGCATCTGCCGTTCCCCGACCAGAAGCTGGAACCCGCCGATGATCGAGATCATCACCACGATCAGCACCGAGGAATAGGCGATCGCGATGCCGTATTCGCCGTTCTCGACCAGCCCGACGATATAGGCGGTGGCCATGTTGTATTTGGCGCTGACAAGGAAGATCACCGCCGAGATCGAGGTGATCGCGCGCACGAAGCTGTAGACCAGTGCCGCGAGGATCGCCGGCCGCATCAGCGGCAGGATCACCCGGCGCATGGTGCGCCCCGACCCCGCCCCGAGCGTGAGCGAGGCTTCGTCGAGCGACCCGTCGAGCTGCGCCATGGCCGCGACGCCGCCGCGCACGCCGACCGGCATGTTGCGAAAGACGAAGCAGGCGATGAGGATCGCGGCGGAGCCCGTCATCTGCACCGGCGGCAGGTTGAAGGCCATGATGTAGCTGATCCCGATCACCGTGCCGGGAATGGCGAAGCTCATCATCAACGCGAATTCGAAGGCGGCGCGGCCCGGGAAGTGCTGCCGCACGATGAGCCAGGCGGTCATCAGGCCCACCGCGGCGGTGAGCGGCGCGGCCAGCAGCGCGATCTTCATCGTCGTCCAGAAGCTGTTCCAGGCCACTCCGGTCCAGCGCACCCCGCCATCGAAGGCGATGCCGAAGGCGCGCTGGTAGTGTTCGAGCGTCAGCGAATGGTCGAGCCCCCAGATCCGCACGAAGCCGCCGAACAGGATCAGCGCATAGACCGCGACGGTAAAGCCCCCCCAGACGACGACGATACAGGTGACCGGGCCGGATACCCGGGCCGGAAGCAGCGCGTGGCGCCCGCCGTCGCCCTTGCCGCCGACGGTGGCGAAGTTGCGCCCGGCAAGCCAGAGCCGTTGCGCCAGAAAGGCCGAAAGCGTGAAGATCAGGAGAATCGAGGCCAGCACCGCGGCCCGCGCGGGGTCGTTCTGCGCGCCGACCACGGCAAAGAAGATCTCGGTCGAGAGCACGCCGCCCGACCCGCCCAGCACCAGGGGATTGCCGAAATCGGCCATCGACTCGATGAAGCCGATCAGGAACGCATTCGCCAGCCCGGGCGCCATCAGCGGCAGCGAGACCTTGCGGAACGTGCGCCAGCGATCCGAACGCAGGGTCTGGCTGGCTTCCTCCATGGAGGGGCTGATCCCGTCCACCACGCCGATCAGGATCAGGAAGGAGATCGGCGTGAAACTCAGCATCTGCGCGATCCAGATCCCGGCCAGGCCGTAGAGCCAGCGCCCGAGTTCGAACCCCGTCAGGGTCTCGATCCATTGCGTGACCACCCCGGCGCGGCCGAGCATCAACGTCAGCGCCAGGCCGACGACGAAGGGCGGCGTGATGATCGGCAGCACCGTCAGCAGCCGCAGGGACTTCTTGAACGGAAAGCCCGTGCGCGTGGCCACGAGCGCGAAGGCGAGGCCGAGCACGGTCGTCCCCGTCGCGGTTGCGACGGCCAGGAAGAAGGTGCGCCAGGCGACGCCGCAATAGCCCCCCGCCAGGCAGGAGAGCGACCAGATCTTGGGATCGATGAGGTTGCGCGTCACCCCCTCGGTCGTGAAGGAGCCGTCGAAATCCTGAAACGCGCCGGTGAACATCGACACGATCGGGTAGAAGACGAAGGTCGCGACCAGCAGGACCAGAACCGAAATCGCGCCGAGAACGAAGGCGTCCCCCTTGAGCGCCCCGCGCTCGGCCAGGCCGAAGGCGATCAGCAGCGTGAACACCAGGCCGAGTGACAGCGCGCCGGCGCCGAATGCGGGCTGGCCGGCGGCGGCGCCGAAGAGCGTCTCCAGAAGACCCCAGTTCCAGCCGCGCAGCCCGATCGACATGCCCTCGAGCATCATCCAGCCGAGGCCGGCCGCGCCGATGACGGCGAGCGCCCTTCCCCGCGCCGCCCCGGGCGCGCGGACCAGCCTCTGGACCGCGGCCAGCGCCAGCAGAAGAAGGACGGGCCAGATCTGCCAGCGCCCGGTCACCGCCTGCGCCATCGCCGGCCAGAGGTCATGCTTGCCGGCAAGCTCGCCAGGCCAGTCGAAGCTGAAGAATCCGCCCCGCACCCGATACCAGGGCACCAGCAGGAGCACCGCCAGTGCCCCGGCAAGGGTGTAGTCGAGCCTGCGATTGTCCTGCGACATCACCCTGGCCTGGCTGTGAAGACATGGCGGGGCCGGTGCCTCGGCCGGCCCCGCAAGGCTCATTCGGTGGCGTGACCGCCGATCTCTGCATCCCAGCGCGCCAGCAGCGCCTTGCGCTTCTCCGACGACCCGTAGGTGGCAAAATCATAGTCGATCAGCTTGATCGAGCCGAGGTCGGGCGCTTCCTTGGGCACCTTGGCGTTCTTGTTGGACGGGATCTGGAACGACCCGGCCTCGGGCATCAGTTCCTGCGCCTCGGGCGTCAGCACCCAGTCGTAGAAGATCTTGGCCTCGTCGGGGTTCGGCCCTCCCGCCACGATCGACATCGAGCCGATCTCGTAGCCCGTCCCCTCGCAGGGGGAGCCGACGACGATCGGGAAACCGGCCACCGCCTGGGCAACCGCGTCATGCTGGAAGACGATGCCGAGCCCGGTCTCGCCGCGCGCCGCCGCCTTGACCGGGGCAGAGCCCGACTTGGTGTATTGCGCGATGTTGCCGTTCAGCGCCTTCAGATAGGCGAAGGCCTCGTCCTCGCCCATCAGCTGAACCAGCGTGGCAAGCGTAGTGTAGGCGGTGCCCGAGGAGTTCGGGTCGGCGATCTCGATCTCGCCCTTCAGCGCCGGGTCGAGAAGGTCTTTCCAGCACGCGGGCGGCGTGATCCCCTTCTGTGCGAAGATGTCCTTGTTGTAGCCCCAGCCGAGCGCCCCGGAATAGACGCCCACGGTGCGGTAGCCCGATACCTCGGCCTGCCTGACCGCCCAGGGATAGAGCTGGTTGAGCATCGGCGACTTGTATTCCTCGGTCAGCCGGTCGGAGGCCGCCTGAAGATGCGGATCACCGGTTCCGGCCCACCAGAGATCGGTCTGCGGGTTGCGGGATTCGGCGCGAACCTTCGCATAGGCCTCGCCCGAAGACAGGCGCACCATGTTCACCGCGGCATCCTGATGCCCGGCCTGAAACGCCGAGACGATCTTTTCGCAGACCACGACATCGGCCGAGCAGATCAGGTTCAGTTCCGCAGCCATTGCGCCGGCGGGCACAAGGGCCGTCGCGCCCGCAAGGGCGATCGTCAGTTTGTTCATCATCTCCTCCCGTTCGCCTTTTCATGGCGGTGCTTTGCACACCTGTGCAAGACCTTGGAATCGGACCCTCTCGTTGTCAACAAATGGATTCGACCGCTTCGCGAGGCCGTGTAAGGTAAGCGCATTGCACGGCTGTTCAGGAGAGATGGCATGGCGCGCGCCTCGGTCAGCGCGAAGGACGTGGCAGAGCTTGCGGGGGTCTCGCGCACGGCGGTATCGCGGAGCTTCACCCCCGGCGCTTCGGTCTCGGCCGAGACACGCGCCAAGGTCCAGGTCGCCGCCGAACAGCTCGGCTATCACGTCAATCACCTCGCCCGCGGGCTGCTGCGCGCCGAAACCGGGCTGGTCGCCCTGATCGCGGCCGAGATCGACACGCCCTACCGCTCGGCGCTGCTGGCGGCGCTCTCGGGGCGGTTGCAGCAGGCCGGCAAGGTCGCGCTTCTCATCAACACCGACCGTTCGGACGACAGCGTGGCCCGCGCCCTGCGCCAGGCGATCTCCTACCGCACCGATGCGGCGGTCGTCCTTTCGGGCATGCCCGACGTCTCGCTTGCCGAAACCTGCCTGCGCAACGGCATGCGGCTGGTGCTGATCAACCGCGACGAGGAGCGGCCGGGCGCGGCGCGGGTGCGGCTGGACGATGCGGCGGCCGGGCGCAGCGCCTTCGCGGCGCTGGTCGCGGCCGGGTGCGCCCGGCTGGCCCTCGCCTCCTCGCGCGCCGGCACGCCAAGCCTCGTGGCCCGCGAAGAGGGCTTCCTCGCCGCCGCCCGCGCCGCCGGCAGGCAGGTCACCGTCGAACGGATCGGCGCCACCTCCTACCGGACCGGCCTCGACCTCGGCACCGCGCTGATGACGCGGCCCGACCGGCCCGACGGGGTCTTCTGCACCACCGACCTGCTCGCCTGCGGGCTGATGGATGCGGCCCGTCACCGCTTCGCCGCCGCGATCCCGCGCGATCTATCCGTGATCGGCTTCGACGACATCGCCCAGGCGGGATGGGAGGCCTACGATCTGACCACCTTCCGCCAGCCCGTCGATGCCCTGACAGAGGCGGCACTCGACGCCCTCGCCCCCGGCGCCGAGGATCATACCCGGCTGGTGCAGACGCAGCTTGTCTGGCGCGGGTCGGTGCGCCGCGCCGAGCCCGGCTGACGGCGCGCCCGGTCGCAGTGGCTCCGGCCAGGGCGGGAAGGCGGCGCTATTCGGCGGGGACGGTGAAGATCTGCCCGGGATAGATGAGGTCAGGGTCGCGGATCTGGTCCTTGTTCGCCTCGAAGACCTTCACGTAGAGGACACCGTCGCCATAGTTCTCGCGCGCGATCCGCCAGAGCGTGAAGCCCGGCTGAACCGTCACGATCGCCGCGCGGGTGCCGGTTGCCACCCCCGATGCCGGCGCGGGCTCGACCGCGCCCGCCTGCGGGGCAACGGAACCCGCCGGAGCGGCAGTTTCGGGCCGAGCGGCAACGCCGGCGTCGGACGCGGCGGCGGTCGCGACCGGCTCGGCCGACCCCGAAGGGGCCGGTGCCGCGGAATTCGGGTTTGCGGGGGCCGTCCCTGCGGGGGCCGTCTCGGCGGGCGCCGAGGGTGCGGGGGCGGTTCCTGCGGGGGCCGATCCTGCGGGGGCCGTTCCTGCGGGGGCGGTTCCTGCGGGGGCTGTCTCGGCGGAGGCGGACTCTCCCGAGGTCGCGGTCCCGGAGGCCATCGCGGCGGCGACCACCTCGGGCGTTTCACGCTGGAATGGGGTCTCGAACCGCGAGGTCACCTTGCCGGTGCCATCGACGCGATCGGCGCGCAGCGTGTAGACACCGGGCGCCACGTCGGCAAGTTCGGCCTGCCAGAGGCCGGCGTCGGAGATCGGCACCGTCGCCACCTCGGCGTTGTCGAGATAGAGCCGGGCGAAACCGTCCGGCTCGGCCCGGCCGGCGATCTGCACAACCCCGTTCGCGCCATAACCGATCGTGTCGATGACAAGCGCGGTCACGGGGGCCGCGGGCGCCTGCTTGCGCACCCCGCCGGCATCGACGATCAGGACCTCGGGCGCCTCCGGCTGCGCGGTCGCGGCGTCGGGAACGGTGTCGGGAACGGCGACCGCCGTCTCCGGCGCCGCTGCGGTGGCCTCGCCCTCGCCCGCAGCCGGAGCGGTGGCCGCAGGCGCCGCCTCCGCGACAGCCTCGGGCGGGCCGAAGGGCGCAACGACGACCTCGGCCGCGGCCGCCATCTCGGTCTCGCCCGCGCGGGCAGAGAGCGTGAGCACACGCGGCGCGTCGCTCGGCGGCAGCGAGAAGAAGAGCGCGAAGGTGCCGCGGCTGTCGGCAAGGCCGGTCGCGGCGACGGTGCCGTCGACACGGATCGCGACCTCGGCGCCGGGTTCGGCGCGGCCCGCGACGATGACCGCGCCGTCGGCCGCGACGCGCACGGTATCGAAACTCGGGCCTGCCGGCGCGGCCGGCGCGGCCACGGACGCGCTGTCGGCGGCTGCGGGCTCGCCGCCGGCGGCCCCGGCTGTCGCCGCCGGAGCTTCGGGGGCGGTTTCGGCTGCGGCATCCGGTGCGGGTTCCGCCGCGGGTTCCGCCGCGGGTTCCGCCGCGGGTTCTACCGGGGCGCTTTCCGGCGCAGCTGCGGGCTTGGTCAGAGGCACGGCACCTGCTTCCGGCGCCGTTGCGGGCGCCGCCGCCGGCGCGCTCGCCACAGTCTCGGCGCCGGGCGCCGGTGCCCCTGCGCCATCGGGCGCCGCCTCCGGGCGCAGCATCCAGATGCCCACGGCCGCAATCCCGGTGATCAGCGACCCGGTCAGCCAGATGGCCGCCCGGTTCGCCGCCGGCGCGGCACCACTTTCCTCACGCATAGGTCCCCCACCCCTGGCGCCCGTCCAGAGCGCGCTTGAGCGACCATAGCAACGCCGCTATCACCGGTCAAAGAAACCCTGAGGCAGAGGATCATGGCGCATAAAGGGAAATCGGTCTGTGTCTATTGCGGCTCACGCCCGGGCGTGCGGCCGGCCTATGCCGAAGCCGCCCGCGCGACCGGTGCGATGATCGCCCGGAACGGCTGGCGGCTCGTCTACGGCGCGGGCGATGTCGGCATCATGGGCGAGGTGAGCCGCGCCGCGACCGAGGCCGGCGCGGAGGCGATGGGCGTGATCCCGGTCCATCTCGTCGCCCGCGAACAGGGCCGCCGCGACCTTGCCCGGTTCGTGATCACCGAGAACATGCACGAGCGCAAGAAGGTCATGTTCATGAATTCCGACGCCATCGTCATGCTGCCGGGCGGCGCCGGATCGCTCGACGAATTCTTCGAGGTTCTGACCTGGCGCCAGCTCGGGCTGCATGACAAGCCGATCCTGCTTGTCGATACCGAGGACTACTGGGCGCCTCTGGCCGCGCTCCTGGCCCATGTCGTCGCCGAGGGTTTCGCCGAGGAGACGCTTCTGGGCACGGTCAGGCGGGTTGGCGACGTGCCGGCACTCGAAGCGGCGCTGAAGGAAGCCATGGCGTGAGCGCGCCCCGCCCGCGTGCAGGCCGGCGCGGCTGCGGCGGGTCTGCCGGCGGGTCTGCCGGCGGATCGGACCTGCGACCCGCGTCCGTCATGCCTGCCGCTGCCGCCCGTGCCAGCGCGCGGCCGGCACCGACTTCGCCCCGGGGGCGATGATCAGGGCCTGCCGGGCCAAGCCCGGGCCGGGGAGGTGGACGAGGTCGTGTCGCCCTTCGAGCCGCACTGGCCCGGATCATCGCCCGGGCGGGCGCAAGACCGGCACGATGGCGTCGAGGTCGTCTGCGGCGATGCCCCTCATGCCGATCCGCCTGCGCGCCGCCAGCCAAATCCCCCGGCCGGGGTTCGGCCGGGACGTCCTGAGGCACGCCCCCGCGCGGCGGGTGTCGCCGTCCGCGCGAGGGTCGTCGCGGCCGCCGCCCCGACCAGAGCCGCGATCAGAGCCGCGATCAGAGCCGCGAGGCGACGTTTTCCCAGTTCACCAGCTTGTCGAGGAAGTTCGCGAGATAGGCGGGGCGCTTGTTGCGGAAGTCGATGTAGTAGGAATGCTCCCACACGTCGCAGCCGAGAAGCGCGGTCTGGCCGAAGCAGAGCGGGTTCACGCCGTTCTCGGTCTTGGTGACCTTCAGGCTCCCGTCCTTGTCCTTGACGAGCCAGGCCCAGCCGGAGCCGAACTGACCCGCGCCGGCGGCGGCGAAATCGTCCTTGAACTTCTGCACCGAGCCGAAGCTCTCGGTGATCGCCTTTTCAAGCGCGCCCGGCATCTTGGTCTGCTTCGGCCCCATCATCTCCCAGAACTGGGCGTGGTTCCAATGCTGGCTGGCGTTGTTGAAGATGCCGTTCTGGGCCACGGCGCCCGCCTGGTAGGTGCCGCGCACGATATCCGCGAGTGACTTGCCCTCCCACTCGGTGCCGGCGATGAGCTTGTTGCCGTTGTCGACATAGGCCTTGTGGTGCAGGTCGTGGTGGTATTCGAGCGTCTCCTTCGACATGCCGAGCCCGGCGAGGGCGTCGTGGGCATAGGGAAGATCGGGAAGGGTGAAGGCCATGGTCTGTTCCTTTCGCGCCGTGGAAATCCTCTTTCGTATAAGGGCCCTCTGCCGGCCGAGGTCAAGCCCGTCCGGGGGCCCGTCCGGGGGTTTTCCACCCCCGGAACCCCCGCAGGGTATTGGTGCAACGAAGAAGCCTCAAGCGGGGAAGAGTTCGGATCCGTTCCGCGCCGCGGTTTCCAGGAGATCCATCACATAGGCGGCGACGGAGCGGAAGGAAACGAGGGTGAATTCATCGGGCGCCGATTGCCAGAAGGCGGCCGCGACCTGGGCGGCGCGGGTGCGGCGGATCTCGCCCTCGGCGAGCGCCTCCATGTCGACCGGGCAGAGCTTCATCAGCACCTCGCGGGCCCTGGCGCCGCGGATCGTGAAGAGCGCGCGCGCGTCCGAGACATCGGCGGCGAGGTGGTGCTGGCCGGCGAGCGCCGTGCCGAGCGTGGCGAGGGTCGCGCCGGCCTCGGCATAGGGCACGAGGATCAGCAGCTCGTCGGGCGACATCCAGGCCACGGCGCGGTCACCGGCGGTGACGATGCGGCGCGGCGCCGGCAGCGCGGTGCCCAGCGTCGCCTTCACCGCCGCCTTCATCGCCGGAGACGACAGATCGCCGCGCAGCGTGATCATGCCGCGCAGGCCCGCCTCCGCCAGGTCGACGAAGCCCTTCCGCGACCGCCCGTCGAGTGCGCTTGCCGGTTCAGACATCCTGTTTCTCCCCGTCCTTGTCGTAGAAGACCGGATCGACGATCCGCGCCCGCACCACCTTGCCGTTGTCGGTGGGGAAGTCGAGCACCTCGCCCATCCGTTCCGGGCCGTGGCGGACGAGCCCCATCGCGATGCCCTTGCCGAGCGTCGGCGAGTGGTAGCTCGACGTGACCCGGCCCTGCATGTTGCGCTGGCCGTTGGCGTTCGATCCCTCGGCCACCGCATAGGCGCCGTCAGGCAGCACGCTGCCGTCGAGCGTCTCGAGGCCGACGAGCCGCCAGCGCTCGGGCGAGGCCATGAACGAGCGTTCCTGCGCCCGCTTGCCGAGATAGTCGGTCTTCTTCTTCGAGATCGCCCAGTGCAGGTTCAGGTCCTGCGGGATCACCGTGCCGTCGGTCTCGTCGCCGATCATGATGAAGCCCTTCTCGGCGCGCATGATATGCATCGCCTCGGTGCCGTAGGGCACGACGCCAAGCTCGGCGCCTGCCTCCAGGAGCCGGTTCCAGAGCGCGAGCCCCTCGGACGCCGGCACCGCTATCTCGTAGCTGAGCTCGCCCGAGAACGAGATCCGGTAGATCCGTGCCCGGATGCCGGCCAGCGTGCCCTCGCGCCATTCCATGAAGGGGAAGGCCTCTTTAGAGACGTCGATGCCGCCAAGCTTCTCCAGCAATTTCCGGGCGTTGGGGCCGGCAACGGCCACTTGCGCATATTCCTCGGTCACGTTGGCAGTGTAGACCTTCCAGTCCCACCACTCGCACTGCAGCCAGTCCTCCATCCAGCCGTGGATGCGCTCGGCGCCGCCGGTCGTGGTGTGGCAAAGCCAGGTATCCTCGGACAGCCGCGCGACGACGCCGTCATCGCTGAGGAAGCCGTTTTCGGTGCACATGAGCCCGTAGCGGCATTTGCCGACCGGCAGGGTCGACATCATGTTGGTGTAGAGCATGTCGAGGAAGCGGCCGGCATCGGGCCCCTTGACGAGGAGCTTGCCGAGGGTCGAGGCATCGAGCAGCCCGACCGCGTTGCGGACGCTGCGGATCTCGCGGTGCACGGCATCGTGGACACCCTCGCCGTGGCGCAGGAAGCAGTAGGGCCGCCGCCACTGACCGACCGGCTCCCAATGGGCGCCGTGGGTCTCGTGCCAGTCGTGCATCGGCGTGCGGCGCAAGGGCTGGAAGATCGCCCCGCGCGCCTCGCCGGCGATCGCGCCGAAGCTTATCGGCGTGTAGGGCGGACGGAAGGTCGTGGTTCCGGTCGCCGGGATCGGCTGGTGAAGTGCATCGGAAAGAACGGCGAGCCCGTTGATGTTGCTGATCTTTCCCTGATCGGTCGCCATGCCGAGCGTGGTATAGCGCTTGGTGTGTTCGACGCTCTCGTAGCCTTCGCGCGCGGCGAGCTGCACGTCGGAGACCTTCACATCGTTCTGCGGGTCGAGGAACATCTTGGCGCGCAGCGCCGGCCCGGCGCCCTGCGGCATGATCCAGACCGGCAGCATCGGCGCCTCTTCCTCGGCCACCGCGCCCGGACAGCTGCCCTTGCCCCCGCCGGCGCGGTGGGCGCAGTCCATCACCTCATGCGCCTCGAGCCAGCCGTTGGCGGCGCCGGCCGCGCGCACCATGGGCGCACCGTCGGCGCCCGTCGGCGCCCGGTCGGGATCGGGACGGAACATCGCGCGCGCCTCGTCCCAGAGCAGCTTGCCGCCGCAATGCGACCAGAGATGGACGACCGGAGACCAGCCGCCCGACATCGCCACCGCCTCGCAGGCGATCGCCTCAAGCTCGGTGCCCTCGCCCGCGTGTTCGCATACGGAAACGCCCGTAACGCGTTTGGATCCCGATACTTTCGCGATTCCCTTGCCTTCGAGCACCCGCACCCCGCGGGCCCGGACGGCGGCCGGCAGCGCGCCTCCGGCGACGGGGCGTGCGTCGATCACCGCGGGCACCGAGAGGCCCGCGTCGAGAAGCGCCAGCGCCGTGCGATAGGCGTCATCGTTGTTGGTCACGATCACCGTCCGGTCGCCGGGGCTCACCGCCCAGTTCACGACATAGTCGCGCACCGCCGAGGCGAGCATGACGCCGGGCACGTCGTTGCCGGCAAAGCTGAGCGGGCGTTCGATGGCGCCGGTCGCGGCGATCACCCGGCCGGCGCGGAGCCGCCAGAGCCGGTGCCGCGGCCGCCCGTCGCCGGGCGTGTGGTCGGCGACGCGTTCATAGGCCAGCAGGTATCCGTGATCGTAAAGCCCGGCCGCCATCGTCCGGGACCGAAGCGTCACGTTCTTCATCTTTCCAAGGGTCTGGAGCGTGTTCTTGACCCAGATTTCGGCCTCGTCGCCGGCGATCTGGACGCCGTCGACGACGGCCCGCCCGCCCCAGTGGGGGGTCTGTTCGATGAGCCAGACGCGTTCGCCCTTCTCGGCCGCGGCGAGCGCCGCGGCGAGCCCGGCGATGCCGCCGCCGACAACGACGGTATCGGCAAAGGCATAGGCGTATTCGTAGCGGTCCTCGTCGCGCGCCTCGGGCACGCGGCCAAGCCCGGCCGAGCGGCGGATCACCGGCTCGAAGAGATGTTTCCAGGCCGCGCGCGGATACATGAAGGTCTTGTAGTAGAAGCCGCCCGGGAAGAACCGCGCGAGCCGGTTGTTGATCGCGCCCACGTCGAACTCGAGGCTCGGCCAGTGGTTCTGGCTCGCCGTTTCGGCGCCGGCGAAAAGCTCTGTCGTGGTCAGCCGCTGATTGGGCTCGAACCGTCCGCCCTGTCCGAGGCCGACGAGCCCGTTGGGTTCTTCCGCGCCGCTGGCCATGACGCCGCGCGGGCGGTGATACTTGAACGACCGCCCGACCAGCACCTGCCCCGCGCCGAGAAGCGCCGAGGCGAGCGTGTCGCCCTGATAGCCCTGCAGGCCGCGGCCATTGAAGGAAAACGGGAGCGGTTTCGTCCGGTCGATCAGCCGGCCGCCCTTCGACAGACGCGTGCTCACTTGTAGCCCTCCCAGTTCGGGCGTTTCGCCTTGATCTTCGCCTGCAGTTCCGCAGGCGGCTCCTTCGACTGCGCCGGATAGGTGCCGAAGACCTCGAGCGTCGCGGTGCAGCGGGCGGCGAGGAACCACTTGCCGCAGCCATAGGCATGGCGCCAGCGTTCGAAATGCACGCCCTTGGGGTTCTTGCGCAGGAAGAGGTAGCTCTCGAACTCCTCGTCGGACGAGCCCGGCCCATGGCGCTTCAGATGCGCCTCGCCGCCGGCGGCAAGTTCGGTTTCCTCGGCCTTCACGCCGCAATAGGGGCATTCAAGGGTCAGCATGGAAGCATCCTCCCGGTGCGTGCATCTGGCCGCGCATCAGCGGCTGCGGATCTCGTCCGCGAAGGGGATTCGGATGAGCCGAACTCGACTACCAGAGTGGCGCAGCCTGGAAATCTGGACGCGCAGCGGAGCGGATCCACTGTTGCGCGAACCGGCGCGGCAGGTCTACGAACAGGGCGGCGCCGAAGCCGGAAGTCAAATCCGGCCGGCAGATACCTCAAGGACGCGCAGGAATGATGGCCAGCCAGCCCGTGCGCGTGCAGCGCCCGTCGCGCCGCCCCTGCGGATGCGTTGACGCGACTCATCAATGCGCCACCCCCGCAGCGACGCTTTCGTCGATGAATTTGCCCTCGCGGAAGCGATACATGGAGAATTCCTCGGTCAGGGGCGAAGCCCCCCGCGCCATCAGTTCCGCCATCGCCCAGCCCGAGCCGGGGATCGACTTGAAGCCGCCCGTGCCCCAGCCGCAGTTGACGAAGACGCCCCCGACCGGGGTCTTCGACAGAATGGGCGAGCGGTCGCCGGTCATGTCGACGATGCCGCCCCACTGGCGCAGCATCTTCAGCCGCGAGATGATCGGGAAGGTCTCAACCAGCGCCCGCACCGTCTCCTCGACATGGTGGAACGAGCCGCGCTGGGTGTAGTTGTTGAACCCGTCGGTGCCGCCGCCGATGACAAGCTCGCCCTTGTCGGACTGGCTCATGTAGCCATGGACGAGGTTGGCCATCACCACGACGTCGATCGCGGGCTTGATCGGCTCCGAGACGAGCGCCTGCAGGGCCAGGCTTTCGATCGGCAGGCGGAAGCCGGCCATCTCGGCCAGGACGCTCGAGTGGCCGGCGACGACGAGGCCAAGCTTGCCGCAGCCGATGGCGCCCTTCGTAGTCTCGATCCCGGTGACGGAGCCGGCCTCGGTGCGGATCCCCGTCACCTCGCACTGCTGGATCACGTCCATGCCCATCGCCGAACAGGCCCGCGCATAGCCCCAGGCCACCGCATCGTGGCGCGCGGTGCCGCCGCGGGCCTGGTAGAGCGCGCCGAGGATCGGATAGCGCGGCCCCTCGATATTGATGATCGGCACCAGTTCCTTCACCCGCTCGGGCGTGATCCACTCGGTCGAGACGCCTTGCAGGTTGTTGGCATAGACCGTGCGCCGGTAGCCCCGGATCTCGTGTTCGGACTGCGCCAGCATCAGCAGGCCGCGAGGGCTGAACATCACGTTGTAGTTCAGGTCCTGGCTCATCGTCTCGTAAAGCGAGCGGGCCTTTTCATAGATCGCGGCCGAGGGGTCCTGCAGGTAGTTGGAGCGGATGATGGTGGTGTTGCGCCCGGTATTGCCGCCGCCGAGCCAGCCCTTCTCGATCACCGCCACATTGGTGATGCCGAAGTTCTTGCCGAGGTAATAGGCGGTCGCGAGCCCATGGCCGCCGGCGCCGACGATCACGACGTCATACCGGGCCTTCGGCGCGGGGCTGCGCCAGGCGCGCTCCCAGCCCTGGTGGTAGCTCATCGCCTCGCGGGCGATGGCGAAAACCGAATAGCGTTTCATGGCCATGACGAATCCCCTGTCGCGGTACCGCGCCTTCCGTTTGATGGATTGTCGCGGCATCGGCCACAGCCGCTCAACCGTCGCAATAGGGCGAAATGCGACATTGCCGCAAGCCGCGGCATCGCGTCCGGGCCCCGGGGCCGGGGTTTGCCCTTCCGCGCGGGGCGCGAAGCGCTTAAGTCGGGCAGAGGAACGGAGGCCGCATGACTTTCTGGATCGTCGCCATCGCCATCGCCGCGGCTGCCGGGGCCGTTCTGCTCGCTGCGCTCCTGAAGGTGCGGGTCGCCGACGATGACGGCGGCGTCGGGCTTTATCGCGACCAGTTGGCCGAGGTGGCGCGCGATCGCGACCGCGGCGTCATCGACGCGGCCGAGGCCGAGCGCGCGCGGATCGAGATCTCGCGCCGTCTGCTCGAGGCCGACCGCGCCCGCGCCGGCGCGGCCGAGGGGCCCGGCCGCGGCCCGGTCCTGCTGCCCGCGCTCCTGATCGGCGCGGCCATTCTTGGCGCCTTCGCCGCCTATGCCTGGCACTTCGGCGTGCCGGGTTATCCTGACCTGCCGATCGCGGACCGCATCGCGCGCGCCGAGGCCGTCCATGCCGACCGCCCGTCGCAGGCCGCGGCCGAGGCCGAGGCCAAGGGATCGCTGCCCGCGCCCGCCACGCCCGGGCCGGACTTCCTCAAGCTGATCGACCGGCTTCGCGCCGCGCTTGCCGAAAAGCCCGACGACGTCACCGGCCAGCGGCTTCTCGCGCGCAACGAGGCCGCACTTGGCAATTTCGCCGCCGCCGAGGCGGCCGGCCGCAAGGTGATCGACCTTCTCGGGCCGAAGGCGGGGCCCAACGACTACGCATCGCTCGCCGACACGATGATCCTGGCGACCGGCGGCTATGTTTCCCCCGAGGCCGAGGCCTTGCTCGCCAAGGCGCTGGCGCTCGACCCGGTGAACGGCACCGCGCGGTTCTACATGGGTCTCATGTGGGCCCAGACCGGCCGGCCGGACCGTGCCTTCGCGCTCTGGCGCGCGCTGCTGGAGGAGGGGCCGGAGAACGCGCCCTGGATGCGCGAGATCCGCCCGAGGATCGCATTTCTGGCACGCGCCGCCGGCGTCGACTACACCGCCCCGCCGGCCCCTGACGCCGCGCCGGGCCCGGGCGCTGCCGACATCGCCGCGGCCGCCGACATGAGCCCCGAGGACCGCCGGCAGATGATCCGCGCGATGGTGGAGCGTCTGAACGCCCGGCTCGCGGACGAGGGCGGGCCGGCAGAGGACTGGGCGCGGCTCATCTCTTCCCTGACGGTGCTTGGCGAGACGGATCGCGCGGCCGCGATCCTTGCCGAGGCCGAGACCCGGTTTGCCGGCCATGACGCCGATCTGGCGAAGATCCGCGCCGCGGCCGTGGCACAGCCGGGCGGCGCCCCCTTCGCCGGCGGCGGCACCGCCCTGCCCGGCCCCGATGCCGGTCAGGTCGCCGCGGCCGGCGAGATGACGCCCGACGAACGGCGCACGATGATCGCCGGGATGGTCGACCAGCTGTCCGACCGGCTGATGAGCGAAGGCGGCAGCGCCGAGGAATGGGCCCGCCTCGTCACCTCGCTCGGCGTGCTCGGCGAGACGGCGCGCGCGAAGGAGGCCTACGGGAAGGGCCGCGCGGCCCTGGCGGGCGATGCGGCGGGGCTTGCCACGCTGGAGGCCGCGGCCAGGGCCGCCGGGCTGGCCGGATGATTGCCCCCACGATCGAGGCCTTCGAGGCCGCCCTGCCCGCGGGCCGCGCGGTCGCCGGGCTCGACCTCGGCACCAAGACCATCGGGGTCGCGGTTTCCGACCGGCTTCTGTCGGTCGCCACGCCGCTGCAGACGATCCGGCGGCTGAAGTTCACCGCCGATGCCGCGGCCCTGCTCGCGCTCTGCGCCACGCGCGAGATCGGCGGCATCGTCCTTGGCCTGCCGCTCAACATGGATGGCAGCGAGGGGCCCCGGGCGCAATCGACCCGCGCCTTCGCGCGCAATCTCGAACGACTGACCCCGCTGCCGATCGCCTTCTGGGACGAACGCCTCTCGACCGTCGCGGCCGAACGCGCGCTGCTGGAGGCGGATACGTCACGAAAGCGTCGCGCCGAGGTGATCGACCATGTGGCGGCCGGGTATATCCTGCAAGGCGCGCTCGACCGGATCGGGCATCTGAGGCGGAACCGATGAGCGACGAGCTCTGGAAGCGGCAGGAGATCGAGAGCCCCTGCGTGAAGATCTGCGTGGTCCACCCGACCGAGCGGATCTGCATCGGCTGTCACCGCTCGGTCGAGGAAATCGCCCGCTGGAGCCGGATGAGCTCCGAGGAGCGCCGCGCCATCATGGCCGAGCTTGCCGGCCGCGCCCCGCGCCTTGCCAGGCGGCGCGGCGGCCGCGCCGGGCGCAGGGGCGAGCCCTAGGCACCGTCACCAGCCCGCCGCCTTGCGCAGCATGTTGAGCGCGACGACCGAGAGGAAGGCGGCAAAGACCTTCTTCAGCGGCCCTGGGTCCATCGCATGGGCAAGACGCACCCCCCAGGGCGCGGAGACGAGCGTCATCGCGATGATGACGAAAAAGGCCGGCAGGTTCACCGAGCCGAGCGTCCACGGCGGCGCGGCCGTGGCGGCGGTCAGGACGAACCCGGCGACCGAGGGCACCGCGATGAGCACGCCGAACCCGGCCGCCGTCGCCACCG
The DNA here is from genome assembly GCA_020637635.1 of Albidovulum sp. Lineage (GTDB taxonomy): Bacteria > Pseudomonadota > Alphaproteobacteria > Rhodobacterales > Rhodobacteraceae > Albidovulum. The sequence goes on along the minus strand of JACKKB010000010.1, from coordinate 100,712 downwards.
CGCGGTGGATCGGCACGCCGTAGAGGCTCATCAGCGGCACCCCGAAGGAACCGCCGCCGATGCCCATCAGCACCGACAGGAACCCCACGAGCGGCGAGAGCACGGCCCGCAGCGCCCCGGTCGGCATCGCCGGGCCGAGCCGCCATGCCGCCCGGCCGAGCCCGAGGTAGAAGGCCACGACAAGCGCCAGCGTGCCGAAGATCGCCTGCAGGACCGGCGTGCGCAGATGCGCCACGGCAAGGACGCCGACGATCGCGCCCGCGACGATGCCCGGGGCCCATCCGCGCAGGATCGCCCAGTTGACCGCGCCCTTGCGGTTGTGCGCCACGACCGAGCGCAATGAGGTCACGATGATCGTGGCGAGCGAGGTGGCAAGACAGACCTGCATCAGATCCGGCCCGCCGTAGCCGAGCGCGGAGAAGGCGTAGTAGAAGGCCGGCACCAGGATGATGCCGCCGCCGACGCCCAGAAGACCGGCGACGACGCCCGCAAAGGCGCCGATCGCCATCAGCAGGATCAGCATGGCGAGAAGTTCGTTTGCAGCGGGCATGGCGTCCTCCGGTCTTTCCCGCTTGCTACAGCGCTTCGCGTGCCATGACCAGATCGGCGCGTCTTGACGCCGCCGCCAGATCCGTTAGCGTCGCGCTCCGCGAACAAGGCCAGACGGTCGAACAAGACCAGACGGGCGAACTAGTCCAGACGGGCGAACAAGACCAGGCGGGCGAACGAGACCAGGCGGGCACGGCGCCCCGGACAGGATTGCGAAATGTCACATTCCATGCTCCGCTCTGCGGCCGTGCTCGGCCTCTTGTCGGCGGTCGGCCCCTTCACCATCGACATGTATCTGCCCGCGATGCCCGAAATCGGGCGGGATCTTGCGGCCGACGTCGCCTCGGTGCAGCTGACCATCACCGTCTATTTCGTCGCCTTCGGCCTCGCCCAGCTGGTCTATGGCCCCTGGTCCGATCAGGCCAGGCGGCGCAGGCCCATCTTCTTCGGGCTGACGCTCTTCATCGCCGCCACGCTTGGCTGCACCTTCGCGCCAAGCGTCGGCACCCTCATCTTCTGCCGCTTCCTTCAGGGCCTCGGCGCCGCCGTGGTCATGGTGGTTCCCCGCGCCATCATCCGCGATCTTCACACCGGCAACGAGGCGACGCGGCTCATGGCGCTCGTCATGCTGGTGATCTCGGTCTCGCCCATGCTCGCCCCCCTCGCCGGGTCGGGCGTCATCGCCCTCTTCGGCTGGCGCGCCATCTTCGCCGTCCTCTGCATCGCCGCCGTGGCGAGCCTGCTCCTGGCCCGTTTCGCCCTGCCCGAAACGCTGCGCCCCGAACACCGCGTTGCAATCCACATGGGCTCGCTCCTGGCCGGGGCGAAATCGCTTCTGAGCGACCGGATGTTTCTCGGTCTGACCTTCACCGGCGGCTTCGGCATGGCCAGTTTCTTCGTCTTCCTCGCCTCGGCGAGCTTCGTCTACACCGGTCAGTACCAGCTCAGCCCGACCGGCTTCTCGCTCGCCTTCGCGCTGAACGCGATCGGCTTTTTCGCCGCCAGCCAGCTCGCCGCCGGCCTTGGCGCCCGCTTCGGCGCCCGCCGGGTCGTGCTCTGGGCGACGGCGGGATTTGCCGCAGCGGCACTGACGACGCTCTGCCTCATCGCGTCGGGCTTCACGGCGCTGCCGGTCCTGATCGCCGGCCTCTTCGTCGGCAACGCCTTCCTCGGCCTCGTCATCCCGACGACCATGGTCATGGCGCTCGACGCCCATGGCGAGATCGCCGGCCTTGCCTCATCGCTCGGGGGAACATTGCAGATGCTGGCAGGAGGCGCGGTCACCGCCCTCAGCGGGCTCTTCTTCGACGGCACCGCGCTGCCGATGATCGCGGCGATTGCCCTTTGCGCGCTGGCCTCGTTCCTGCTCGCGCTCTCGGTTCTCTTCCGCCGCGCGCCGCTCGGCGCCTGACCTCAGGCAGCGGCGCGGCCGACCTCGGCCAGCGCCGCATCCAGCACCTCCAGCCCCGCACCGGAAAGGTTGGCGCGCTCCGACAGGACGCGGCGCCATCCGCGCGCGCCGGGCTGGCCGTGAAAGAGCCCGAGCATGTGGCGGGTGATCTGGTGAAGCCGCCCGCCCGCCTCGAGATGGCGGGCGATGTAGGGCCGCATCCGCTCCACCACCGCGGCGCGGTCCGGACCGGGCGGGCCGCCGAAGATCACTTCATCGGCCGCCCCGAGGATCGCATGGGGATCGTGATAGGCCGCCCTTCCGACCATCACCCCGTCAAGTCCGGCCGCGAGGAAGGCCTCGGCCTCCTTCAGGCTCGCGATACCGCCGTTGACCGAGATGTGCAGCGCCGGAAACGCCGCCTTCATCTTCCCCACCAGCGGATAGTCAAGCGGCGGAACCTCGCGGTTTTCCCTTGGCGAGAGACCCTGAAGCCAGGCCTTGCGGGCATGGATCGCGAAGCGGCGCACGCCGGCGGCCGAAACCTGGGCGATGAAGTCGGGCAGCACCGTCTCGGGCCGCTGATCGTCGACGCCGATGCGGCATTTCACCGTGACCTCGACCGGGGCGGCCGCGATCATCGCGGCCACGCAGTCGGCGACAAGCGCGGGGCGTTCCATCAGCACCGCGCCGAAACAGCCCGACTGCACCCGGTCGGAGGGGCAGCCGACGTTGAGGTTGATCTCTTCATAACCGTGGTCGGCCCCGATCCGCGCCGCCTCGGCCAGCTGGCCCGGATCGGACCCGCCGAGCTGCAGCGCCACCGGATGCTCGCCGGCATCGAACCCCAGTAGGCGGTCACGGTCGCCGTGGATCACGGCCGGGGCGGTCACCATTTCGGTGTAAAGCAGCGCCCGCGCGCTCAGCTGCCGGTGAAACATCCGGCAATGGCGGTCCGTCCAGTCCATCATCGGCGCCACGGACAGTCTGTGCGAGTGATATCTCATGGATGCTCGATGCGCTCAGTTCCCCGGCGGAGGCCGCCACACCTCATCCTGCGGCCGTATCCGCCCCGTTTCGGCCGCGCGCCGCACACAGGGCGCACGCACGGTTTCGGCGTCGATCACGAAACGCGCGCCAGGCACCCGCGCCGCACCCGGATCAGGCGCCCCGGCACGATCGCCGGCCGGCCCCTTCGCCGGCCCGGCGACGCCGGACGACGGGCGCGCGACGGAAAGCCGGATCGACAGGGGCGACCCTATACCGGCACGCGAGACGAAAACCAAGACCCTTGCCGGCCTCGCATCCCGCAGATCGTCGGTGCCGCCCGCGCCCCTTGCCGAAACAGCCGGCCGGGCTAGCCGAGGACCGTCCTGACCGCACGTGCGGTTGCGGCGACGACGGTGTCGGCCTCGGCCCTGGTCAGGCAGAAGGGCGGCGCGAAACCGAGGATGTCGCCCTGCGGCATGGCCCGCGCGATGACCTTGTCTTGCGCCAGAAGCGTGGCCGAGACCTGCGGGCCGATCTTCTTCGCCGGATCGAAGAAGCGGCGACTGTCCCGGTCCTCGACGAATTCGACGGCACAGAGCATCCCCTCGCCGCGGATATCGCCGACATGGGGGTGCGCGCCCAGCGCCTCGGTCATGGTCTGCTTCAGATAGGCCCCGACATCGCCGGCGTTCTTCACCAGCCCCAGGTCGTCGATCAGCCTGAGATTGGCGACCCCGGCCGCCGCCCCGATCGGATGCGCCGAATAGGTCCAGCCGTGGCCGATCGCGCCGTTCTCGTCGGTCCCCTCTTCCAGCACCTTCCAGACCCGATCCGAGATGATGGACCCGGAGAGCGGCGCATAGGCCGAGGTCAGACCCTTGGCGATGGTGATGATGTCGGCCTCGATGCCGAAGTGATCGGAACCGAACATGGTGCCGAGCCGGCCGAATCCGGTCACCACCTCATCGACGATCAGGAGGATATCGTGCTTGTTCAGAACCGCCTGGATGGCCTTCCAGTAGCCGGCTGGCGGCGGCACGATGCCGCCGGTGCCGAGGACCGGCTCGCCGATGAAGGCGGCGATGGTATCGGCCCCCTCACGCGCGATCAGCGCCTCCAGCTCGGCCACGCAATGGGCGACGAAATCGGCCTCGGACTGGGCCAGATCCCTGCGGCGGTAGTAATAGGGCGCCTCGGTATGGATCACCTGCGAAAGCGGCAGGTCGAACTTCTTGTGGAAGAGCTCAAGCCCGGTCAGCGAGCCGGTCATCAGGCCCGAGCCGTGATAGCCGCGCCAGCGCGAGATGATCTTCTTCTTCTGCGGAAGCCCGCGGATGTTGTTGTAATACCAGACAAGCTTGACGTTGGTCTCGTTCGCGTCCGATCCGCCGAGGCCGAAATAGACCTTCGACATGTTCGCGGGCGCCCGGTCGAGGATCATCTTGGCCAGCGTGATCGAGGCCTCGGTGCCGTGGCCGACATAGGCGTGGTAATAGGCCAATTCCTTCGCCTGCGCCGCGATGGCCTCGGCGATCTCTTGCCGGCCGTAGCCCACGTTCACGCAGTAAAGCCCGGCGAAGGCGTCGAGCAGCCGGTTGCCGTCCCGGTCCTCGATATGGACGCCCGAGGCGGTCTTGATGACGCGGCTCGGGCTTTCGCCGCGCGCGTGCTGGGCCAGATGCGTCGAGGGATGGAAGAAAGTCTCGCGGTCCCACTGGTCGAGTTGATCGTTCTTCAGCATGTCCATTTCCTTGCGTTCACGCCCAGTCGCGGCAGACGTATTTGATTTCGGTGAATTCCTCCATCCCCAGCCGCGCCCCTTCGCGTCCGAGACCCGATTGCTTCATGCCCCCGAAGGGGATCGGCGCGCCGGTGACCTTGGTCCTGTTCACCGCGACCATGCCGAACTGCAGGGCGCGGGAAAGCCGGTAAATGCGGCGCGGGTCCTGGGTGTGTATATAGGCGACAAGACCGTATTCGGTCGCGTTGGCCTTCTCGACGACCTCCTCCTCGGTATCGAAGGGCAGGATCGCGGCCACGGGGCCGAAGGTTTCTTCATGCAGTATCTTCGCGTCCTGCGGCACGTCGGTCAGCACCGTCGGCTCATAGAAAAGCGGGCCGAGCGGGTGGCGCTTGCCGCCGCAGGCGAGTTTGGCGCCCTTGGCCAGCGCGTCGGCCACGTGCTCCTCCTGCTTGGCCACGGCTTTCTCGTTCATCAGGGGACCAAGATCGCAGTCCTCCATCCCGGGCCCGATGGTGAGCGTCCGCGTCGCCTCGACAAACCGCTCGCAGAACTCCGCATAGACCGGCCGCTCCACATAGATCCGGTTGGCGCCCAGGCAGTCCTGCCCCGTGGTGGCCCATTTCGCCTTCATCGTCTCGGCGATAGCGTTATCCATGTCCGCGCCCTTGAAGACGATCACCGGCGCGTGGCCGCCCAGTTCCATCACCAGCCGCTTCACCGTATCGGCGGATTGCCGGTAGAGCAGTCGCCCAATCTCGGTCGAGCCGGTAAAGGACAGCGCCCGCACGCGGGTATCCCTGGTCCATGGCTCCACGACGACGGGCGCCCGGCCGGTCACGACGTTGAAGACGCCTGCCGGCACTCCCGCGCGTTCGGCGAGTTCCGCCAGCGCGAGCGCCGAGAACGGCGTTTCGGCCGAGGGGTGGCAGACCACCGTGCAGCCGGCCGCCAGGGCCGCCGCCGCCTTCCGCGTCAGCATCGCGCAAGGAAAGTTCCACGGCGTGACGAGGGCGGCGACGCCCACCGGTTCCCGCCACAACTCGACCTCGGCATCCGGCAGATGGCTCGTCACGCCCTCGATATTCGGGCGCTTTGCCTCCTCGGCGTAGAACTCCACGAAGGCGGCGCCATAGTCGATCTCGCCCCGCGCCTCGGAGATGGGCTTGCCCTGCTCGGCCACCATGATCCGGGCAAGGTCCTCCTTGTGCGAGAGAATCAGGTCGAACCATGCCCGCAGCACCGCCGACCGTTCCTGCGGCAAAAGTCCGGCCCAGCCGGGAAAGGCCGCCTGCGCCGCATCGACGGCGGCGCGCGCCTCGTCGCCGGAAAGGCTCGCGACCTCGCCGATGGTATCGCCCGTCGCCGGATCGGTGACGGCCATGGTCTCGCCGGAGGCGGCGGCGCACCACTTGCCACCGATATAGGAAAAGCTGCGGATCAGCTTCCTGTCGCCGATCTCGATCCGCGTGGGAAAGGCCGTGTCGAGCATGTTGTCCTCATCGGGAATGTCGTGCGAAGCATGGCGCACGAGCGGCGGGGGATGGGACCGAAGTTGCCGGGCGCGGCAGACGATTCATCTGCTTTCGCTCGAGAATTCAGTCCGAACCTTCAGGGTCCATCGGCTCACCCGATGTCCCGACGCGGTCGGGGCATCGCGGGGCCGCAAGCTCAGTCATCCGCCCAGAAGCACCTCGAAGGGCGGCGCGCATGGCCCTTTCACCGGCTTCGTCACGATGTAGGTGAAGTATCGCGCCAGCCCGATCCGGGCATCCAGCATCGCATCGATCAGCCGCTGATAGGCGTCGATGTCGCGCGTGACGATCTGCATCAGATAGTCGAACCCGCCGCCGAGCGCCCAGCAGGCGACGATCTCCTCATAGCGTTTCACCGCCTCCTCGAAGGCACGGAAACTGGGGCCGGTGTGGTCCGCCAGTTCCGCCGCCACGAAGACCGTGACATGTGGCCCGAGCTTGCGCAGCGCGATTTCGGCCCGGTAGCCCTCGATCAGGCCGGCCTTCTCCAGCTTCCTCAGCCGGTCCCAGCACGGCGTCGGCGAAAGCCCGATCCGTTCGGCCAGGGCCGCCTTGGTGATCCGGCCCTCGGTCGACAGGACCCGCAGGATCGCGATATCGCGGTCATCGAGTTTCATCGGATCACCGTCGGTCCCGTTGGCGCGGTCGTCAGCAGTTCCGGCCCGTCGGGACCGAGAAGCACGCAGTTCGAGACGAAGAATTCCCCCCGCCCGGTCTCTGTGAACCATGAAAGCAGGTGGAAGGCCATCCCTTCCCGGATCTCCAGATCGCTGTCATGGCGCAGCCCCGTCACGCCGTTCCCGCCGGTCCAGCTCGGCGGAAAGCCCAAACCCACAAGGTAGCCGCAATGGTGGCGGCGGTAATGCGGCATTCCGGCCGCGTCCACCACAGCCTGCCAGTCGGCATAGACCTCGCGCGCCCTGCGGCCCGGTCGAAGGCCCTTGAGGCTTGCTTCATGGGCGCGTTCGGCGATCTGCGCCATCGCTGCATCCTCGTCGCGGATCGCCCCGAGATGGATCAGCCGCCCCATCGGCGCGTGATAGCGGGAGACACAGCCGGCAAGCTCGATGATGACCCGGCCGTCTTTCCGGAAGGTGCCGTCGCCCCAGGTGGTATGTTCCTCGGCGATGCGGTGGTCGGGGCGGATGAAGGGGCCGAAGCCCGGCGGATTGGACCCGGCGCGCACCATCGCGGCGATGCATTCGGCCGCCACGTCGGCCTCGCGCGCGCCATCATGGATCGCCGCCATTGCGGCCATCGTTCCCGCATCCGACGCCTTCGCCGCGGCGCGCATCAGAGACTGTTCCTCGGGCGACTTCACATGGCGCAATGCCGGCGTCAGGTCGGAGATATCCACCCATCCGGCACCAAGGCTCTCCGCCAGTTCCATGCCCGCGCCGAAGCTCAGGCCGCTGGACGCGATCTCGAACCCCAGTCGCCCGGCGGCGAGGGCCCCGAGTTCCGCCGCCAGATGGCTCTGCGCGCTCACGCTGTCGGAATGGCCCGAGAAACGGGCGTTGCGAACCTGGTTCCGGACCGTGACACGCTCCATCGTCCGCGTCACCAGCACCATCTCGCCGGTGGCGGGCACGATCAGATGATGCGGCGCGAAATAGCCCCAGTGGTCAAGGCCGGTCAGGTAGAAGACGCTTTCCGGGGCGGAAAAGACCGCCAGTTCGACATCGCGCGCGGCCATCTCCGCGCGCACCGAACCAAGGCGGAGCGCAAGTTCCCCGTCGCTGAAGGGGTTGCGGTGCATCCCTCACGCCCGGATCAAGGTTCCCGCGGTGCCGAACCGGGCACGGACATGCGTGGCGATGGCCGTGTCCTGAACGCCGGTCCCGGTCAGGTCGCAGATCGTGATGTCGGCGGGCGACCGGCGGCCGGGTTTCGTGCCGAGGATGACCTCGCCGATCTCGGCGGGCGTGCCCTTGGTCCAGAGCCCGGCCGCGCGGGCGGCCTCGAGCTCGCCCGAAACCTCGCACTGGCTCACCCGGTCGCAGACATAGGCGTCGGCGGCCATCAAGGCGGCCGGTTCGAGTTCGTTCTTGCCGGGCTGGTCCGAGCCCATCGCGGTGATGTGCAGTCCGGGATGTAGCCAGTCGGCCTTCAGGACGGGGGCGCGCGCGGGTGTCGTGGTGACGACAAGCTGGCTTTCACCGACCAGCGCCGCGGCATCGGCGACGGCCTCGGCCTTGATGCCGAGCGATGCCGCCAGATCGGCGGCCGAGGCGCGGGCCTTGTCCATGTCGCGGCCATGAACCAGAACGCGGGCAAAGGGCCGCACCAGATGGGCCGCCCGCATTTGCAGACGCGCCTGCACGCCGGTACCGATCACGCCTGCGGTCTCGACCCGTTCCGGCGCAAGATGGCGGGCGGCGACGGCGCCGGCGGCCGCGGTGCGGATATCGGTCAGGTAGCCGTTGTCGAGATAGAGCGATTCCACCAGGCCGGTCCTGGCAGAGAACAGGATCATCAGCCCGTTGAGGCTCGGCAGGCCGAGCTTGGGATTGTCGAAGAAGCCGGGGCTGACCTTGATCGCGAAGCCGTCGAAGCCGGGGATATAGGCGGTCTTGACGTCGACCTCGCCGTTGGCCTCGCGCAGCTCCATCGACAGGATCGGCGGCATGACGACGCCGCCCCGGGCGAGCGCGGCGAAGGCCGTCTCGATCACGTCCACGACCGTCAGGTCGAGCTGCACGACCTCGCGCAGCTCGGCCTCGGTCACGATCCGGATGTCATGCGCCATAGCATCTGCCCCTCACCCTCAGGTCGCCGATCACCGCGTCCTCGCCTGCCATGATCCTGGTGAAAAGCGCCATGTCGAGATTTCGGCCGGTGACGATGGTTCCCGCCGGCCCGTCCGGGCTGACCTTTCCCGTCAGAACCGCCGCGAGACCCACGACCGAGGCGCCCTCGGCGACGATGCGGTCCTCGTAGTAGAGAACCTGCATCGCATCGCGGATCTCCTCCTCCGTCACCAGCACCACATCGTCGAGATGGTCCCGGCAGAGCGGGAAGGACAGGCGGTTGGCAAGCCCGATCCCGCCGCCGAGACTGTCGGCCAGCGAGGCATGTTCCGGCACTTCCACCGGATGGCCGGCCCGAAGCGAGGCGTGCATCGCGGCACCCCGGTCCATCGTGATGCCGATCACCCGGATCTTCGGGTTGATCGCCTTGGCCGCGACCGCGACGCCCGCCGCAAGGCCGCCGCCCGACAGGGGCACGAGGATCGTCGCAAGATCGGGGCGCGCGCCCAGCATCTCCAGCGCGATGGTGCCCTGCCCCGCGATCACCTTCGGATCGTCGAAGGGCGAGATTTCCACCAGCCCCTCGGCCGCGCAGAGGCGCCGGCTCTCGTGCATGGCCTCGTCCTGGCTCATGCCGACGATGCGCACATCGGCGCCGAGCGCGCGGATGCCATCGACCTTGGCCTGCGGGACGAGCCGCGACATGCAGATCACTGCCTTCATGCCCCGTTCGCGGGCGGCATAGGCCACGCCGCGCCCGTGATTTCCGGTGGAGCAACAGGTCACGCCCGGAGCATCCCCGGGCAGCGACATCACGGCATTGACCGCGCCGCGCAGCTTGAAGGCGCCCACGGGCTGCATGTTTTCCAGCTTCAGGAGGAAATCCTGGCCGGCAACCTTCGACATGAAGGGCGAGGGCACGAAGGGCGTCTGATCGGCGACGCCGCGAATGACCCGCCTTGCCGCGAGGATATCGGCCAGCGAAAAGTCCATCTCAGTCGGCTTCCTTCACCGCCGACAGGAACTGCCTGGTGCGGTCGCGTTGGGGGTTGCCGAACAGCTGCCCGGGCGGACCCTGTTCCTCGATCCTGCCGCCGAAGAAGAAGCAGATCCGGTCGGAGATGTCCTTGGCGAACCCCATCTGGTGGGTCACCATCAGCATCGTCAGGTTGTGTTCGTTCACCAGCTTGCGGATGACATTCGTCACCTCGCCGATCACTTCGGGATCGAGCGCGGATGTCACTTCGTCGAAGAGCATCACCTTCGGGCGCATCGCCAGCGCACGGGCGATCGCGACGCGCTGCTGCTGCCCGCCCGAAAGCCGCGAGGGATGCTGATCCTTCTTGTCGATCATGCCGACGAGCGTCAGCAACTCCTCCGACCGCTGCCGCGCTTCCTGCTTCGACAGGCCGAGCACCTGCACCGGCCCCTCCATGCAGTTCTGAAGCGCGGTCATGTGCGGGAAGAGGTTGAAATGCTGGAAGCACATCCCGATGGCGGACCGCATCCGCCGCAGGTGCCGCTCGTCCGCCGGAACCAGAACGCCGCCTTTCTCCATATGGGTCAGCGGCTTGCCGTCGACATAGATGACGCCGCCATTGATCGTCTCGAGCGTCATCAACATCCTCAGCACCGTGGTCTTGCCCGACCCGGACGGGCCGATGACGGTGACCATTTCACCCTCGGCCACGTCGAGATCGAGGCTGTCGAGCACCACCAGCTGTCCGTAACGCTTGGTGACGTTCATGAACCGGACCATCGGGCGGTCGTCTTCCGGCAGTTCCAGCGGATAGGCAGACATGTCCATGCTTCAAAGTCCCAGCTTGCGCCTCACCCAGCCCTCGAACAGCCGGACGAGCCCGGCCGTGGGCAGGGAGATGGCGAGATAGATCAGGCCGACCAGAGTGTAGGGCTCAAGGAACCGGTAGCTCTCCGATCCGATCGCATTGGCCGTGTGCATGAGTTCGGCGACACCGATGACCGAAAGCATCGGGGTGTCCTTGAAGATGCCGACAAGGTAGTTCCCCATCCCGGCGATCGAGGGCGGCAGGGCCTGCGGGATGATGATGCGGGCATAGGTGTTGCGGACCGACATGTTGAGGGCGCGACAGACTTCCCACTGGCCGCGCGGCACGGCATCGATCCCGGCCCGGTAGACCTCGGAGAGATAGGCCGAGTAATGCAGGCCGATCGCGATCATCCCGGACATCCAGGGCGACAGGCGGATCCCGAACTGCGGCCCGACGTAGAAGACGAAGAAGATCTGCAACACCAGCGGCGTGGAGCGGATGAACTCGACGAATTCCCGCACCGCGAGCGTCAGGGGTTTCCAGCCGGTCCGCTGCGCCAGCGCCAGGATCAGGCCGAGCACGAGGGCGATCGCGTAGCCTGCCCCGGCGGCGATCAGCGTATTGACCGTGGCCCACATGAGCCGCGGCAGGATTTCCCAGGTGAAGTCCCAGCGCCAGTGAAAGCTCATGCCCGTCCGAGCCTCCGCGCCATGACCCGCTCGAGCCAGCGCATGAAAGGGGTGATCAGGAACCGCGCGAGGATGTAGTAGAGGACGAGCGCCGTGCCGAAGGCCTGAGCCGACAGGAATGTCGACGCGTTGATCTGCCTGGCCTGGAACATCAGGTCCGTCACCGAGATCAGCGCGACGAGCGCGGTCCCCTTCAGAAGCTCGATCAGCAGGTTGCCCCAGGGCGGCAGCATGATCACGACGGCCTGCGGCAGGATGATCCGCCGCATCCGCTTCGCCGGCGACATCGAGAGCGCGTAGGCCGCTTCCCACTGTCCCTTCGGCACCGACTGGATCGCGCCGCGGACGAGTTCGGCGCCATAGGAGCCTACATTGAGCCCCACCGAGACGAATCCGGCGACGAATTTCGGCAGCGTGATGCCGAGCAGCGGCAGGACGAAGAAGATCCAGTAGAGCTGCACCAGAAGCGAGGTGCCGCGGAAGAGTTCGATATAGACGACCGAAATGGCACGGATCAGCCGGTTCCTCGACAGCTTGCCGAGACCGGCGAGAAGCGCGATCACGACGGCAATGACCGCCGAAAGCACGAATTGCGCGCAGGTGACGAGTGTTCCGCTGGCGAGCCGTGTCCCGTAGGTCTCGAGGAATTCCCAGATCGGCATCGCTCACCCCCCGGTCGCGGACGTGAGGGGCGGCCTGGCCGCCCCCCGGTCGATCAGCGGTTGGCGCAGACCCATTCGGTGGTCTTGTCGCCCGGCAACGAGGCTTCGCCGTAGCCGTATTCCTTGACCGCATCCATCATCTCGGGCGTGCCGAGGTAGTCCTTCTGCGCGGCGTTGAACTTGTCGAGGAAATCCTGGTCCTCCTTGCGGAAGCCGATCCCGGCCCAGTTGATCGCGTCTTCGGGCATCGCATCGGGGTCGGAGACGTCAAGTTCGCCGCCGGTGCTGTCGGCCAGCTGCTTGACGGTGAAATAGGTTCCGGCTCCGGCATCCGCGCGCCTGGCCTTGACCGCGGCAAGGATCTCGGTCGGTCCCGGCACCTGCATGATGTCGCCCTCGGCAACGCCCGCGGCCTTCGCGGCCTCGATGTTGGAATAGCCGGCGCCGGTCACCATCACGGCCCCCTTGTCCTTGATATCGGCATAGGTGTTCAGGCCCTTGGGGTTGCCCTTGGCGACGATGAAGGCATCCCCGATCCTGGCCATCGGCTCGGAAAAGGCGACGTTCTCGCAGCGCGACTTCAGGATGTTCATGCCGCCCGTGATGATGTCGAAGCGACCCGCCTGAAGGCCCGGGATCAGCCCGCCCCAGTCGGTCTGCACGGGCTCGATATTGTCGTAGCCCATGGCTTTCAGGACCCCCAGAACTTCGGCATTGACGAAACCCTTGGGGCTGCCGTCTTCGCCCGGATAGGCAAAGGGCACTTCGTTCGCAAACCCGATACGGATAGTTTCGCCCGCGGCGATACGGTCCATCAACGGCCCGGCGAGGGCCACCACCGCCGAGCCGCCAAGCGCAAAGGCCGCCACGATCGTCGTCGTCAGAAGAGATCTTTTCATTGCGTTCTCCCGTGCTGGATATCTTCGAGTTCAGAGTCGAAGCTTCGTTGTGTTGTGCACATCATTGTGCAGCGCGACCGCGTGTCAAGAAATATATTGACGATTGGCGCGCAATGGGCGCAATCATCTTGCCTAGAAACGGCGCTATGCATAGCGTTGTATACAATACTTCCGACTCACGAGAGGACAGTCATGGGCCTGCAGCACGCACCCTTCAGCGCAGCGGAATACGCCCGCCGCATCGCCAAGACCCGCGCGGCGATGGCGAAGGCGGGGATCGACCTTCTCTTCGTCACCGACCCTTCGAACCAGGCCTGGCTGACGGGCTATGACGGCTGGTCGTTCTACGTCCATCAGGGCGTGATCCTGACGATGGAGGGCGATCCGCACTGGTGGGGCCGCTACATGGACAGCCTCGGCGCGCTGCGGACCTGCTGGATGGGGGCCGACACGATCCACGGCTATGCCGACAACTACGTCCAGTCGACGGTTCGCCATCCGATGCAGGATCTCGCGCGCATCGTCGGCGAGCTTGGCCTGGCCAAGGCGCGGATCGGGGTCGAGATGGAGAACTACTACTACTCCGCCAAGGCCCATGCGGTATTGACCGCCGAACTGCCCGATGCCCGCTTTGCCGATGCGACCGCGCTCGTCAACTGGCAGCGTCTGGTGAAGTCGGACGACGAGATCGCCTTCATCCGCAAGGCGGCGCGCATTTCCGAGAAGGTCGTCAGGACCGCCATCGAGAAGGCCGAGCCCGGCCTGCGCAAGAACGAGCTCGTGGCCGAGATCTTTCATGCCGGGATCACCGGTGTCGGCGAGGATTGGGGCGACTATCCCGCCATCGTGCCGCTGACGCCCTCGGGGCTCGACGCGACGGCGGCGCATCTGACCTGGAACGGCGATCCGATGCGCGCCGGCGAGGCGACGTTCTTCGAACTCTCGGGCTGCTATCGCCGCTATCACGCGCCGCTTTGCCGGACGGTCTATCTCGGCAAGCCGCCGCGCGAGATGCTTGACGCCGAGACGGCGCAGATCGAAGGGATCGAGGCCGGGCTTCAGGCCGCGCGGGCGGGCAACCGCACCGCCGACATCGCCAATGCCTTCATCGGCGTCCTCAAGAAGCACGGCATCCATCGCGAAGGCCGCTGCGGCTATCCGATCGGCCTCAGCTATCCGCCCGACTGGGGCGAGCGGACGGCCTCGATCCGGGCCGAGGACGAGACCGTGCTGGAACCCGGCATGGCCTTCCACTTCATGCCGGCGCTCTGGATGGACGCCTGGGGGCTTGAGACGACCGAAACCATCCTCATCACCGAAAGCGGCCCGGCCGAGCCCGTCTGCAGCGTCGAGCGCAAGCTCTTCGTCAAGCCATGACCATGCAGGCCCTCGACGACACCCGGGCGATCCTGCGCGATCTCATCGCCTTTCCGACCATCTCGACCGACAGCAACCTCGCGATGATCGACTTTCTCGGCGAACGGCTGGCGGCGGCCGGGGCGCGGGTCGAGATCCATCGCGACGCGACCGGCGCCAAGGCAAACCTCTTCGCGACGATCGGGCCCGAACGGGAGGGCGGCATCCTGCTCTCCGGCCATTCCGACGTGGTGCCCGTTGCCGACCAGGACTGGACGACCGACCCCTTCACCATGGTGGAACGCGACGGCCGGCTCTACGGCCGCGGCACCTGCGACATGAAGGGCTTCATCGCCGCCGCCGTGGCAATGGCGCCGCTCTATGCCGAGCGGGCGGTGGAACGTCCGGTTCATTTCGCCTTCACCCATGACGAGGAGACCGGTTGCCTCGGCGCCCAGGCCCTGGCACAGATCCTGCGCGCCAGAGGTGCGCGCCCCGCCGTCGCCATCATCGGCGAGCCGACCTCGATGCGGGTCATCGAGGGTCACAAGGGATGCTTCGAGTATTCGACGCATTTCACCGGGCTCGAGGGCCACGGCTCCGGCCCGGACCGCGGTGTCAACGCCGTCGAATACGCGGTGCGCTATGTCGCCCGGCTCCTCGAGCTCAAGGAGGCGCTGAAGGCCCGCGCGCCCAAGGGCAGCCGCTTCGACCCGCCCTGGACGACGATCAATACCGGCGCGCTCGTCGGCGGCGTCGCCCACAACGTCATCCCCGGCAAGGCGCGTGTGGACTGGGAGATGCGGCCGGTTCAGGCCGGCGACGCCGATTTCGTGAAGGCCGATCTGCACGCCTATTGCGCCCATACGCTGCTGCCGGCGATGCGCGCCGTCATGCCCGATGCCGACATCGTCACCGAGACCATCGGCGAGGTCGAGGGCCTGGTCCCGGCCGACGGGAACGAGGCCAGGGCGATCGTGATGGAACTGACCGGCGCCAACGGCGCCGACACGGTTCCCTTCGGCACCGAGGCGGGCATCTTCCAGGCGCTCGGCATGTCCGCCGTCGTCTGCGGCCCCGGCTCCATCGAGCAGGCACACAAGCCCGACGAATACCTGGCGCTGGATCAGCTTGCCGAATGCCTGACGATGCTGCAACGTCTGGCCGGAAAGCTGGGCGGGTAGGACGGTGATCGAGGTCCCCAGGGCAGAACAACGCGCGGCCGAGCCGCTTTTCTGGCGCGCGGCGCCGTTCATCTTCCTCATCTTCTGGTCCGGCGGCTACAGCTTTGCCAAACTCGGTCTCGCGCATGCCGAACCGCTGACGCTGCTGGCGCTGCGCTACGGGCTGGCGGTTCTGGCGCTGCTGCCGTTCCTGATGATCCGCAAGCCCCGATGGCCGGTCAGCGCCGGCCATTGGGGGGCGATCGCCCTCACCGGCTTCCTGATCCAGTGCGTCTACTTCGGCCTCGCCTATCTGGCGATGAAGCGCGGCATGAACGCCGGGACCACGGCGATCATCATGGCACTGCAACCGATCCTCGTCGCGGCGGCGGCGCCCCTGGTGGCGGGCGAGCGCGGCGGGCGCTATCTCTGGCTCGGACTTGCGCTTGGCTTCGCGGGTGTCGTGCTGGTGATCCTGTCGGAGGGTTCGCTCGGCCCCAGCCCGTGGATCGCGGTCCTTCTCGCCATCTGCGCGCTCGCCGGGATCACGCTTGCCACGCTCTTCGAGAAATGGCACGGGCTGAAGACCGATCCGGTGATCGGCGGTGTCGTTCAATACATCGTCGGATTCGCGGTCCTTCTGCCGGCCGCCCGCGCGACCGAGACCATGGCGGTGGACTGGCATCCCGAGCTCGTGATCGCGCTCGCCTATCTGGTCATCGCGAATTCCCTGATATCGATAGGCCTTTACATCGCTCTCTTGCAGCGCGGCGATGCGACGCGCATCTCGGCGCTGCTCTATCTCGTGCCGCCGCTGGCGATGGTCCTGGCCTGGGCGATCCTCGGCGAGGCCGTGACCACCCTCGCTTTCGCGGGCTTCGCGCTTTCCGCGGCGGGCGTCTACATCGTCAGCAGAACGGCAAGGAGATAGTCCGCCGGTGAACACCGAATCGAGAGACTTCACGCCTAGCGCCCGCGACCGGTTCGACCGGATGCATTCGACGATCCGGACACGGATCTGCCTGCTCGACTATGCCCCCGGGACGCGTCTGTCGGAAGAGGCGCTGGCGGCGGAATTCGGTGTCAGCCGCACGCCCCTCAGGCGGGTTCTGGTCCGGCTGGAGGGCGAAGGGCTGCTGCACTCGGTGCACGGCGTCGGCACCTTCGTGACCGATGTCGAGATCTCCGAACTGGCGCAGACCTACCAGCTTCGACTGGAACTTGCCGAACTGACCGGCAAGCTTGGCGCTGTCACGCCGAAGGAAGAACTTTGGGGTGAATTCAAAGCTTTGTCGGCACGTTCTAAGGCATTGCTGAAAGCGCCTGATGCACGACGCTTTGCCGAACTGAACATGGACTTCTTCATAGCGCTGCTGAAACTCACCACCAACGAGCCGCTGAGGGACATCTGCGAGCGCCTCTATTTCCAGACCACCCGTATCTGGCTCAAGTCGGTCTTCGCCTCGAAGATAGACCTTGCCGACGAGGTCGATGTCTTCGACCGCGAGGTGCACGACATCCTGCGGGCGCTGGAGGTGGGTGACCTCCATGCCGCGGCGCTGATCCAGCGTGCCCATATTTCGATGAGCTTTACCCGGATGCTGAATGGCGCCGGGCGCAGCGCGCCGTAGAACGGCCCGGATCCGGCCCCGACCGGGACCACCGTCCGCGCTGCCCTGCGGGACCGGCGCCGAGGTCGCCAAGGGGCCTCGCCCGCCGCTCGGGGCATCCCTCCGTTCGTCGCGGCGATCAGGGCGGTCGCTTCAGGCGGCCCCTGCGGCCCGGCTGTGCGGCAAGCCCGCCTGCGGCGCATCAGTAGCCACGTGCCGGGTCCGCCATGGCTTCGCACGTCCCGGTCGCCTCGAAGGCGCGGATGTTCGCCGCAATCACCGATGCACCGGTCTCGGCATCGATCATCGACGCGATGTGGGGGGTGATCCGCACCTTCGGATGATGCCAGAAGGGATGGTCCGCAGGCAGCGGCTCGGTCCGGAAGACATCGAGCGTGGCGCCGCCGATCCTGCCCGACCCGAGAGCGGCAAGCAGGTCGTCCTCGACCAGATGGCCCCCGCGCCCGGCGTTGATGATCCGGGCGCCCTCGGGCAACTGCGCGAAAAGCCTCGCATCCAGAATGTCGCGCGTCTCGGCTGTCAGGGGCAGAAGGCAGACCAGAATCTCCGTCCGTGCCAGAAACCCGGCAAGCCCCCCGGCCCCGGCGAAGACCTCCACGCCTTCGACCGCACGACCCGATCTGGACCAGCCGGCGGTATCGAAGCCGAGACCGACGAGCGTGCGGGCACAGGCGCTGGCGATGTTGCCGAGCCCCATGATGCCGACCCGCCGCCTCCCGGCCACGGGCGTCACGATCTGGCGCCATTCGCCCCGTGCCTGATTGGCGTCGGTCACCATCAGCGCGCGATGATGTGCCAGGACGTGAAGCGCCACGTATTCGCGCAGGCGCTGCACCATGTCGGGCCCGGTCGTGCGCAGGATCGGAAGATGCCGCGGCAGGTCGGGATCGCGCAGGACATGATCCACGCCCGCCCCGATCGAAACGATGGCCTTGAGGTGCGCGAACCGTGCGATGCCGCCCTGCGGGGGCGCCCAGACCACGGCATACTCGACCGCGGAAAGGTCGCCCGGGTCGTCGAAGTCGCGGATCTCGTGGTCCGGCAGGAGCCGCGACAGAAGACCGATCCAGTCGCGGGTTTCCTCGGCATCCCCGAGGTAGACGACGATCGACATGGCTCACCCTCCTCAGGCTTTCAGCCCGGCATCGATGCCGGTCCAGAGCGCGCCGTATTCGTCCACGGTGACCTGCCAAGCGGCGCCAAGTTCGCGGGCGAGATCGCGTTCGACGGGTGCCCAGGCCGGCATGATCCAGGGCTTGCCCGCGGCCCGGGCCGCCGCCGCGATGCGGCGAAGGTCGTCGAAGTCGGCCTCGGTCCTGGCATAGGCGCCGCGACCGCGGCTGAGCGAGAGGTCCGATGGCCCGACGAAGACGCCGTCGACCGTCTCCAGCGCGAGGATCGCCTCGATCTCGGCGAGCGCCTCGGCGCTTTCGACCATCGGCAGGCATTCGGTCGCCGCATCCTCGCGCGTATAGTAGTCCTGCGTCACCGCGTCATAGCGCGCCGGCCGCGTTCCCGAGAAGCTGCGCACCCCGTTCGGCGGATACTTCGCCGCCGCCGTCACGGCACGGGCGTGATCGACGCCACCGATATGAGGGATGATAACTCCGTGGCACCCCATGTCGAGCGCCTGCTGGATCGCGACGGTTTCGGGGCCCAGCACCTTGGCGTGGACCCTGGCGCCTAGCGCGCGGATCAGGGCGATCAGCTTGTCGGTCGCGTCCAGTTCGAAATAGCCGTGCTCGATGTCGAGGACGAAGCGGCGGCAGCCAAGGCCGAAGGCGATCTCGACCATCTGGTGATGGGGCGTCGAGAGCCAGACCGCGTGGGGCGAAACCCCTGGCATGTTCTCAGACACCGGCTCCCTCCATTCCCGCTTGTTGCAGCATCGCCCGGACGTCGATCAGATCCTGAAGCATTTCGCCCTTCTCGAGCCGTTCGACCCAGTCGCCCTCTTCCGCCTGTTCGGCCAGCGCTCGCTCCGTCAGCGCGTCGAGGCGCGAGGCGGGCACGGCGACGACGCCGCAATCGTCGGCCAGGACCGCGTCACCGGGGCTGATGGCGACACCGCCGATCGAGACCGGCACGTTGAAGCCGCCTCCGAGGTTGAGAAGCTTGGTGGTGATCGCAGAGGTGGTGCGCGCCCAGGTCGGCACGCCTGCCGCGACGATCGCGGCGGGGTCGGTGACGGCGCCGTCGATGACGACGCCGGCAAGGCCGCGGATCCGCGCGACGGCGGCCATGAAGCCGCCCCAGCAGGCATGCCGGTGGTCGCCGACGCGATCGATGACCAGAAGATCGCCCGTCCGCATCCGGTCCATCGCGTAGTAGAGAAGCGTCGAATCCGGCCCGGCGATCTGTACCGTCACCGCCGCCCCGGCAACGCGCGGGCCGACGATCAGGGGGCGGATGCCGGTATCGACGAAGCCGGCGTGAAGATAATGCCCGAGCGTCGCCGCCTCGACCCTGGCCAGACGGGAGACCCGGGCAGGATCAAGCTGGGGCGGCAGCGGTTCGATACGATAGATGTCACTCATTCCTGGTGTCCCTGATTAGGTCAGTGCCTGAAAAGCCGAAGATCCCCGTCGCCGAACTCGAGCCAGCCCGGTTCCCCCGGGACCGGCGCGGCAGAGCCGATGTTCTGGCGGCGCATCGTCACGCGCGTCCCGCCGGGCATGTCGTAGACAAGCCGGATGTCGGTCCCGATGAAATCGATCTCGCGCAGCCGGCCCTCGACCCGGTTGGGTCCCGCCGTGCCGGCCGCGGCCACCCGCTCGGGGCGGATCGTGAGCGTGACTGGGGTCCCCGCGCTGATGGCATCGGCGGTGCGCACGTCAAGCTCCTGACCGAAGGCGGCGACCCGGGCGCGGCCCTGCCCGACCTCGACCACCTCGCCCGGCATCATGTTGGTCTCGCCGATGAACTCGGCCGCATAAAGCGAGGACGGCGTGTTGTAGAGCCCGGTCGGGCTGTCGAGCTGGACGATCTCGCCGCCCCTCATCAGGGCGATCCGGTCGGACATCGTCAGCGCCTCCTCCTGGTCGTGGGTTACGAAGACGAAGGTGATGCCAAGCCGCCGCTGCATCTCTTTCAGTTCGTGCTGCATCTCCTTGCGAAGCTTCAGATCGAGCGCACCGAGCGGTTCGTCGAGCAGCAGCACCTTGGGTTCGTTGATGAGCGCGCGGGCAAGGGCGACGCGCTGCTGCTGGCCGCCCGACAGCTGCGAGGGCTTGCGGTCGAAGAACCCGCCCATCTGCACGAGGTCGAGCGCGGCGCGCGCGCGTTCGAGCCGCTCCTTTCGGGGCACCCGGCGCACCGTCAGCGGAAAGCCGACATTGTCGAGAATGGAGAGATGCGGGAAGAGCGCATAGCTCTGGAATACCGTGTGGACCGGCCGCAGATGCGCCGGAACCTCGGATACGTCGTCGCCGTCGATCAGGATCCTGCCCTCGCTCGGCAGTTCGAAGCCCGCGATCAGGCGCAGCGTGGTAGTCTTTCCGCAGCCCGACGCGCCAAGCATGGTGAAGAATTCACCCGTCTTGATGGTCAGATCCAACCGGCGGATCGCGGTGAAACTGTTGAAGCGCTTGACGACGCCGCGAAGCTCGACAACGCCTGTGTCGCTGTTGGACATTTGGGATCGCCCCGAGTGCTGGGAGATCGCGCGCGGGGGCTACTCCGCGCGCGCCTGTTCGATGGGTCCTACTGGGCGGCCTTCACCCTGGTCCAGCCGTCCTGGTAGAATTTCATCGCGTCGCCTAGATCGAGGATGAAATCTGCATTCGCGATCGTCTTCTCGTCGGGGAAGACGGCGCTGTTGTTCGCCAGATCCGCGGGCAGAAGCGCCCTGGAGGCGGTGACGACGGTCGCGGTCTGGGAGAGTTCTGTCGTCTTGGCGGCCACCTCGGGGCGCAGGATATAGGACAGGAACTTGTAGGCCGCATCAGGGTTCGGCGCGTCGGTCAGAACCGAATAGCCGTCGATCCACATCGTCCCGCCCTCTTCTGGCAGCACATAGACGACGTCGGGGTTGTCCTTGATCGCCTGCAGGACCGACGAGGACCAGCTTTCGACGATGCAGGCCTCGCCCGACGAAACGAGATCGGCGAAGTTGGTGCTGTTGTAGCCCGCCAGAAGCGGTTTCTGTGCGATCAGCGTCTCGGTCGCCTTCTCGATCTCGGCAGGGTCGGAGGTATTGGCGCTGAACCCGTTCACCTGCAGGCCGGCGATGTAGGCAGCCAGCATGTTGTCCAGCATGTAGATCCGGCCCTTGTACTTTTCGTCGAAGAGCGACTTCCAGCTGGTGATCGGCGCATCGACGCAGGTCTTGTTGTAGGCGAGCCCGGTCGTGCCCCAGACATAGGGGATCGAATACCTGTTTCCGGGATCGTAGGACACGTTCCTGAACGACGGGCCGATGTTGTCATAGGTCTCGATCTTGGAATGGTCGAGTTCGGCGATCCTGCCGCGATTGATGAGAATCTGGACGGCGTATTGCGACGGGTTCACCAGATCGTAGCCCGACCCGCCGGCATCGAGCTTGGCGATCATCGACTCGTTGCTGTCGAAGGTGTCGAAGGTGACGGTGATGCCGGTTTCGCCTTCGAAATCCGCCAGCACCTCGTCCGGCATCTCGCCGGACCAGCCGTAGATCCTCAGATCCTCCGCCAGCGCCGGGCCGGCTGCCAAGAGCGCGATGGCCGATGCCGCGAGAAACAGGTTTGATTTGGTCATTTTGATCTCCTTGTCGGAAGGTTGGAGGGGCCGGCCGTTCACCGCCGGTTGGTTTTCAGCATCAGGGGCAGATAGCGCCCCATGACCAGAAACAGGATGGTCACGTTGGCCAGCACCAAGAGCGTGCCAAGCGCGTTGATCTCGGGCGTGATGCCGAGCTTCAGCATCGAGTAGATGCGCAGCGGCAGGGTCGTCGTGCCGACACCGGAGGTGAAGGTGGACATCACGAGGTTGTCGAACGAGAGCGTCGCGGCGAGGATGAAGGACGTGAAGAGCGCCGGCATGAGCTGCGGCAGCGTCACCATTCGGAAGGTCTGCCATTCGTTGGCGCCGAGATCGGCGGCCGCGTGTTCCAGCTGTGGATCGAGCGAGGAGGCCGCGGCCCGGACGATGAGTGTCGCGAAGGGGACCGAGACGAGGACATGGCCGACGATCATCGTGCGATAGCCGAGCGACACGCCCGCATAGGACATGAATACGAGAAGCGCCACCCCGAGCACGATCTCGGGCAGAACGAGTGGCGCGGCCAGCGCGGCACCGAGCACGTCGCGGCCCGGAAACTGCCGGCGCGTGATCGCGATCGCCGCCAGCGCGCCGATCGCCGTGGCGATCGCGGCGCTGGCGATGGCCACGACGAGGCTGACATTGAGGGCGCGCGCGATATGACGGTTGCTCCAGACCTTGGCGAACCAGTCGAGAGAGAAACCCGTCCAGACCACCGTCGAGCGCCCGGAATTGAACGCGAAGGCGATCAGGACGACTATCGGCGCCAGCATGAAGATGAAGGTCAGAAGCGTAAGCCAGCCCGAGATGCCGTGAACGAAAGTCCGGGTGATCCACCCCGGCCCGCGCCGCGCCGTGCCCGTCGCGCTCATTTCATCGCCTCCACCCGGCCGAGCGCGCGCATGTAAAGCAGGATGCCGACACCCGAGAACGCCAGCAGCAGGATCGAGACCGCGGCGCCGAGCGGGATGTTGCGGAACTCGAGAAAGAGCTGGACGATGAGGTTGCCGAGGATGATCTCCTTGCCGCCGCCAAGCAGAACCGGGATCGCGAAGACACCCATCGACGGCACGAAGACGAAGAGCGCCGCAGCCAGAACGCCGGGAAGCGAAAGCGGAAGCGTGATGCGAAGGAACGTCTCTGCCGGCCCGGCGCCGAGATCGGCCCCGGCCTCGACAAGCCGCCGGTCGATCGGCGTCAGTGCCGCATAGATGGGGAAAACGGTGATCGGAAGGAAGGCATAGACCATGCCGACGAGCGTCGCGCCATAGGTGCCGAGCATGCCGACCGGCGTGTCCAGCAGCCCCAGTGCCATCGCGCCCTGATTGATCAGCCCGCCGCGGCCCAGCAGCACGACCCAGGCCGAGATGCGGATCAGGAAGTTGATCCAGAACGGGATGAGCAGCAAGAGCAGAAGCGCCGGCGCCGCACGCCCCGCCTTGAAGGCGATGAAATAGGCAACCGGGTATCCGACCAGAAGGCACAGGAGCGTCGTCGTGGCGGCAAGCTTGAACGAGTTGGCGAAGACCAGAAGATAGACGCTCTGGAAAAGGTCGCGGTAGTTGTCGAGCGTGAAGCCCGGAAGAACCGCGCCGTAGGGATCGCGCAGGGCAAAGCTGAAGGCGGCGACGACGCAGAGCGGAACCAGAACGAAGAGCGTCAGAAGGACGACCGAGGGCGCCAGCATCGCCCCCGTCTCGATCCTTTCGCGTAGGGCCCGCCGCATCACAGCACCTGCTTGCCTTGGCTCCTGGCCGCGGATCGGAGCGGTACCGGGCCGAAGGTCAGGTGCTGCGCCATCGCCTTTCGCGCGGCCGCTGCGTCACGCATCCGGATCGCGTTAAGAACGGCGCGGTAACTCTCAAGCTCGTCCCGCACCAGCGTGGCCGGCACCTGAGAGACGTAGAGGCTGCGCACCGAGAGCCCGTAGAGCGACGACAGCGTCCGTTGCGCGAAGGGATTGTCCGAGGCGAGGGCGATGCGGTGATGGAACTCCTCGTCGATCGCGAGGTCCCAGGCCGAATTGCCGTCCTGCGCGTCGATTTCCGCGTCGATCCGGGCGAGGAAGGCGTCGAAGCCGGCGATGTCCTCTGCGGTGCGTCTGTCCGCCGCCAGCCCGGCAGTGAAGCATTCGATCTCCTGGCGAAGTTCGTAGGCGCGCATCAGATCGGCCGGCGCCGCCCCCGCGACCACATAGCCGCGCCGCCCCATCGACACGACGAGACCCTCTTGGGCGAGCCGCAACACCGCCTCGCGGAACGGGGTCCGCCCCACCTTCAGGTCGTCGACCAGAAGCTTCTCGTCGATCAGACTGTTCGGCGGAAGCTCCGCCACCATGATCCGGCGGCGCAGTTCCAGGTAAGCCTCGTCGCTCTTGCGTCTGCTCACGGCTCAGGACCCGCTTGATATATCTTTCAATATATTTAACCATATACCGAAGCAACGGAGGCACGCAACAGATTCGTTCGCGGGAGAGAGGCAGGCGATGGTGACGGCAGCCGATCAGTGGATAACGACAAAGCCCGCGGTGACCGGCGACGGCGGCATGGTCGCCGCCCAGCACATCGCGGCGGCCCGCGCAGGCGCGACAATGCTGGCGCGGGGCGGCAATGCGGTCGACGCCGCCGTGGCCGCGGCGTTTGCGCTTGGCGCGGTGGAACCCTGGATGTGCGGCCTCGGCGGCAGCGGCTTCATGGTCGTGTGGCTGGCCCGCGAGAAACGCGCCATCGCGCTCGATTTCCAGGGCGTGCTGCCGGCGGAACTCGACCGGACCGACTATCCGATCGACAGCACGTTGCCGGCCACCTCGATGGGGTTTCCGGCGGTCAGGGACTTCGCCAACACCCAGGGCGCGCGCGCCGTGACCGTGCCCGGCGCCGTCGCCGGCTTCGACCATGCCCTCAGGTCCTTCGGCCGCAAGTCGCTGGCAGACGCGCTCGTCCCGGCGATCGAGCTTGCCGAAGGCGGGATACCGGCCAGCTGGTTCTGCACGCTGATGATCGCCTCCGAAATGGATATCCTCGCGAAGGATCCGGTTGCCGCCTCGATCTATCTGCCCGGGGGCGCGCCGCTCTTGCCGGGCGCGACGATGAAGATCCCCAACCTCGCCCGCACCCTGCGCCGCCTCGCGGAAACCGGCGCCGAGGGATTCTATCGCGGCGATCTCGGGCGCGATCTGGTGCGCGAGTTGCGGGCGCAGGGCAGCCGGATGACGCGCGACGATCTCGCGGCCTACCGGGTCATGGAACACGAGCCGATGCGGGCCACGCATCGCGGCGCGATCATTCATACGCCGGGCGAACAGAGCGGCGGCCCGCGGCAGCGCGATTTCCTCGCGCATGTGGCCGCGGAACTGCCCGAACCGCCGCCGGTTCCCACACCCGGTAGCTGGCGCATCTACGCCGAGGCGCTGGAGCGGGCCTGGCACGCCCACCGCGCCCGCAACGGCACCCTTGCCGAGGTCGGCAGTTCGACCTCGTCGCTCTCTGCCGCCGATGCCGATGGCAACATGGTCGCCGTGACCTATACGTTGCTCGACCATTTCGGCGCCGGGATCACGCTGCCCGAAACCGGGCTCGCCCTGAACAACGGGGTCAGCTACTTCGACCCGCGTCCCGGGCTGCGCACGTCGATGCAAGGCGGCAAGCGGATCAATTCTTCCAACATGGTGCCGACGGTGGCGGTCCGCGACGGCAAGGCCATCTTCGCCATCGGCGCATCGGGGGGAGACCTCATCATGCCCTGCGTCTCGCAGATCGCGGCGCTGATGCTCGATTTCGGGATGTCACTGGAGCAGGCGTTCCATTCCCCGCGGATCGACGCCTCGCATCGTGGCAGCCTGCGCGCCAACCCCAGGCTGGGGCAAGCGGTTCTGGATGAACTCGCGCGGCATCACAGTCTGGAAATCTCGGGCAACGTCGTGATGCCCAAGCTCTACGCCTGCCCGTCCGGCGTCGCGCGAGAGGGCGATGTCATGGTCGGGATGAACGACCCTTGCCTTCCCGACGGCGGTGCCGCCGGGGTGCGCCGGTCGGCAAAGGGTGCCCTTTGACGGCCCCCGGACCGGGAGAGGCGGCGCAGACCGGCCTTACGGCCGACCGCCCCTTGGCGCCGGCGCAGCGATCCCTCGCCCGGTGACGGGCAAGCCCCGCCCGCCCGGTGACGGGCAAGTCCCGCCCGCTCCCGGCCATCCCGCCCGGCGGCAGAGCCGGGAGCCGGCCTGAACCGCGCCCCGGGGCGTGCCTCACCCGCCCTCAAAGCCGGTCAGAAAGCTCGTCAGGTTCGACCCCAGGTCCTCGGAGAGATAGCCGCCTTCCTGAACGATCACCGTGTCCAGCCGGGCCGCCGCGATCGCAGCCGCGATGCGGGCAAAGCCGGCGGTGGTGACCTTGAAGCCCAGGAAGGGATCGTTTTCATGGGCGTCGAGGCCAAGCGCCAGCACGATCGCGTCGGCCCCGAACGCGGCGATGCGTGCCAGGGCGGTTTCGAGGACGTCGAGGAATTCCGCATCCGTCGTCCCGCGCGGCATCGGCAGGTTCAGATTGTAGCCCATCCCCTCGCCCGCGCCCCGCTCGCCGGCGTGACCCCAGAAGAACGGGTAGAACCGGATCGGATCGGCGTGGATCGACACGGTCAGCACATCGCGGCGGTGAAAGAAGATGCCCTGCGTGCCGTTGCCGTGGTGCACGTCGATATCGAGGATCGCCGGGCGGCGACCTGCGGCCAGCAGCGCCTCGGCCGCGATCGCCGCGTTGTTGAGAAAGCAGAACCCACCGGCCAGATCGCCGAAGGCGTGGTGGCCGGGCGGGCGACAGAGGGCATAGACGGAACGCTCTCCGGCGAGCAGCGCATCGACCGCGCCGAGCGCGCTCTGCGCCGACCAATAGGCCGCATCCCAGGTTCCGGCAGCGATGGGACAGGCGGTATCGGCCTGATGGAACCCCGCCTGGCCGACAGCGGAACGGGGATAGCTGGCGGTGCGCCGGTCCGGATGGATATTCGGGATCACCTCGTCCGAGGCGCCCTCGATCCGGCTCCAGCGCCGGTGGATGGTCTTCAGGAACGTCAGATACTCGGGCGAGTGGATGGCCGCGATCGGGCCGGGCCCGTGGTCCCGCGGCGCCTCGAAGCTGCAGCCCGCCTGCACGGCGGCGGCGCTCAGAACCGTGATCCGGCGCGGCTGTTCGGGATTCGGCAGCGATTGCCCGTTGGCCATGAAGTGCTTGGGATCGTGCGCGCGCTGACGGTCGTCGAAAATGGCTTTCACGGTGCCTCCCCTATCGCCGCGAGCGCGGCTCCCTGCAGTGTCATTGTAGTTTCGGCCGATGCCGGCAGGAACCCCAGACCAGCGTAGAATGCGGCGGCCCGGTGATTGTCGTGATAGACCGCGAGCCGCAGGAAACCCGCGCCCCATTGCGCCTGCGCCCGGTCCCGAACCGCCGCCAGCAGCCGCGCGCCCAGCCCCTGGCCGCGCAAGGCCGCCGCCACCCAGAGGTCGGAGACATGGGCGCCGGTCGCTCCCCGCGTCGTCGAGAGGAGGGGCGAATAGAGGGCGGCGCCGATGACCGCGCCCGCCTGCTCGGCCAGAAGCGCGTGGAAGGCGGGCGTCTCGCCGAACCCCGCGCGTTCGATCAGCCGGTCGTCTGCGGCGTGGGTATCGCCCATGGTCCGGGAGAGAGCGCGCAGGGCGGCGTTGATCTGCGGCGCGTCCCGGCGTTCGGCCGGCCTGATCCGGATACCGTCCATGGCTCAGAACCCCACCTCCGCCTGGCCCTTCAGCCCCAGCATCGCCCGCGCCTCGTCGGCGCTGGCGATCTCCCGGCCGAGGGCCTCGACAATGGTGCGGACCTTGGCGACCTGCTCGGCATTCGAGCGCGCCAGCCGGCCCCTGGCGATGTAGAGACTGTCTTCCAGCCCGACCCGGACATGGCCGCCGAGGCCCGCCGCGATCGCCGCCATCGGCATCTGCATCCGCCCGGCGGCCAGAACCGAAAACAGGTAGCTCTCGCCGAAAAGCCGATCCGCGGTCTGCTTCAGATGGAGGAAATGCGCGGGGTCCGCGGCGGCGCCGCCGAGAACGCCGAGGACGAACTGGATGAAGACCGGCCCCTCGACCAGGCCGCGATCGACGAAATGGCGCAGCATGTGGAGATGGCCGATATCGTAGCACTCGAACTCGAACTTCGCGCCGCGCTCGCGGCCCATCGTCTGCAGGACGGCCGCGATGTCGCGTGGCGTGTTCTTGAAGACGAGATCGTCGGAATTGCGCAGGAAGGGTTCTTCCCAGTCGTGCAGCCATTCGGTGCGCTTGCCCAGCAACGGGTAGAGCGCGAAGTTCATCGTGCCCATGTTGAGCGAGCACATCTCCGGCCGCGCCGCCTTCGGCCCGGCGAGGCGGTCTTCCAGTGTCATCACGGCACTGCCCCCGGTCGTCAGGTTCACCACCGCATCGGTGCCGCCCTTGATGGCCGGCAGAAAGGCCATGTAGTCCCCGACCGCTGCCGAGGGCCGGCCCGTCTCCGGATCCCGCGCATGCAGATGCAGGATGGCGGCCCCTGCCCTGGCCGCGCCGATGGCCTGCGCCGCAATCTCGCCCGGGGTTGCCGGCAGGTAGGGCGACATCGACGGCGTATGGATCGAGCCCGTGACGGCACAGGAAATGATGATCTTGGACATTGCGACCCCTTTCAGGCGCCAAGCGTCAGCGCGGGGCCGAACCTGCGTTCGAACTTCTCCAGCGAGACCGTCAGTTTCTGCATGATCTCGTCGACATGCTCCAGGGTCGCGATCATGGGAGGGCAGACCAGGAAGTGATCCCCCTCGACGCCGTTGCGGCTCCGTCGGGAATAGATCACCAGCCCTTCCTCATAGGCCATCTCGACCAGTTCGACATGGGCCGACAGCGCCCTTGGCAGCGGTGCCATCGTCCGGCGGTCGGAGACCAGTTCGAAGGCCAGCAGCAGCCCCTCGCCGCGAACGTCGCCGATGAAGTCGAAGCGCCGCATCAGGTCGTTCAGCCGGGATTTCAGCACCGCCCCGATCCTGGCCGCATTGCCGATCAGGTCGTCGGCCTCGATCACCTCCAGCACCGCAAGGCCGGCCGCGCAGGCCAGCGGATTACCGGCATAGGTGAAGCCGTGAACGAAACCGCCCGCATCGAGGACCGTCCCGACCAGCCTTTCATGGGCGATCATCGCGCCGAGCGGCGCATAGCCCGCGCCGAACCCCTTGGAAAGGGCGATGATGTCGGGTGCTACGCCCCAATGTTCGGCGCCGAGGAAGCGACCCGTCCGCCCGCCGCCCGACATGACCTCGTCATGGATGAGCAGGATGCCATGGCGGTCGCAGATCTCGCGGATGGCCGTCATGTAGCCCGCCGGCGGTACCAGCGCCCCGGTCGAGGCGCCGCCGACCGGTTCCTGGATGAAGGCGAGCACGCTCTCGGCGCCTTCCTCGAGGATCTTTGCCTCGAGCATGGACGCGTAATGCAGCCCGGTGGCCGGATCGGCCATGTCGAGCCCGTCGAGATAGGCGCGCGGGGCCGGGATACCGGGCATCGCCTGCATCATCGGCAGGAACGGATCGCTGAGCGGCGCGTAGCCCGTCAGCGCCAGAGCGCCAAACGTCGAGCCGTGATAGCTGGGGCGGCGCGAAATCACCTTCCAGCGCGAGCCCTGCCCGACCGTGACCGCATATTGCCGCGCCAGCTTGATCGCGCTTTCCACCGCCTCGGACCCGCCGGAGACGAAGAACACCCGTTCCATCCCCGCCGGGCAGAGCCGCGCCACCTTCGCCGCCAGCCTCTCGCCCGGCTCGGTCTCGAAATGCAGCCGGTAGCCGAAGGTCGCCTTGCCCATCTGGCGCCGCATCGCGTCGATGACGCGAAGGTCCGAATGGCCGATGTTGCTGACCATCGCGCCGGAGGATCCGTCAAGATAGCGCCGGCCGTTCACGTCCCAGATATAGACGCCCTCGGCCCGTTCCAGCATCGGTCGCCGGCCGCCGGTCTGATAGAAGAGATGGCTGCTGTCGGGCAATGTCTCAACCGTCCGCCGGCAGCACCGAGCAATCCCTGGGGTCGATCGCCACGGTCGTCGCGTCGCCGGCGCTGAAGGGGCGCCCGTCGATCATGTTCATGATCTGCAGCTCCATATCGCCGACCTGGACGAAGTAGCGCGCGATCTGGCCCTGATAATCGACCGCCCGCACCACCCCCTGCGCCAGGACCCCTGCCCCGGCATCGCCCGCCGGCAGAAGCTTCAGCTTCTCGGCGCGGATCACCAGCCGGCCGGACTTCGCGTCGCCGAGACCGGCGGCGCGCGCGCGCGGCACGGAAATGACGCCGAAATGCGGCACCTCCAGCCCGATGGCGTCGCGATCCGAACCGGCGACGCGCACGTCGAGAATGTTCGAGGCACCGAGGAAGTTGGCGACGAACTCGTTGGCCGGGCTGTTGTAGACCTCTTCGGGCGCGCCGACCTGCTGGACCTTGCCGGCACTCATCACGATGATCTTGTCCGACATCGCCAGTGCCTCGGACTGGTCGTGGGTCACGAAGATCGAGGTGACGCCGATACGGTGCTGGATCGCCTTCAGCTCGACGCGCATTTCCTCGCGCAGGTTGGCGTCAAGCGCCGAGAGCGGCTCGTCCAGGAGCAGCACGTCAGGCTCGATGACGATCGCGCGGGCGAGGGCGATGCGCTGCTGCTGGCCTCCCGACAACTGGGCGGGATAGCGGTCCTCGACGCCGGGCAGGCGCACGATGTCGAGCGCGGCCTTGACCTTGGCGGCGGCATCCGACCCCGAAACGCCACGGTATTTCAGCCCGAAGGCGATGTTCTGCCCGATGGTGCGATGCGGAAAGAGGGCGTAGTTCTGAAACACCAGACCGAGGTTGCGCTTGTGGATCGGGACATCGTTGATGCGCGTGCCGCCGACGAGTATGTCACCGGCCGTCGGCGCCTCGAGCCCCGCGACCATCCTCAGGATCGTGGTCTTGCCGCAGCCGGAGGGCCCGAGCAGGGTCGTGAAGGACCCTTCCTCGAAGGTGATGTCGAGCCCCTTGACGGCCGTGACCGCGCCAAAGGACTTTTCAACGTTCTTGAGTTCTACGCCCGCCATGAAACCGGTCCCGCCCTCGCCTTCGATTGAGGCTGCGGGCCGCGCCGGGCGGCCCGCAGCGATGACATGCCGGCCTCAGCCGCCCTTGGCGATGCGGTTCCAGGCGGCGGTGTAGTCCTTTTCGAGCGGGTTCCACACGACCGGGTCGCGGAAGACCAGATTGGACAGGGTGCCGGTCGCATCGTAGGCCGGCAGAGCCTTGATCATGTCGGTCATCGCCACCTTGTTGGGGTCGAGCGACGAGGGGTATTTCTGCCCTTCGGCCACCGCGAGGGAGGTCGCGGGGTCGAGCATGAAGTTCAGCAGCTCTTCCGCCTCGGCCATCGGCGAACCCTTGAGGACGAACATGCTTTCCATCCAGGCAAGACCGTTCTTGGGGTCGATGTAGCCGATCGGATGGCCCTGATCCTGCAGCGCCGCGACGCGGCCCGACCAGGCTTCGGTCACGTAGATTTCCTCCTTCGCCAGCAGGTCCATGAGCTCGGCGCCCGAGCTCCAGTACTTCAGCACCAGATCGCGGCTTTCGCGCACCTTGTCCCAGACCGCATCCCAGTCGGTGATGTTGTTGGGGTCCTGATCGGATTGCAGCGCGCCATACCACGCCCGGTTGGCCGCGTCGCCCCAGCCGCCGATCTTGCCCTTCAGCTCTTTCTTCAGGAGCAGATTGGCCCCCAGCGCCTCGGCCTCTTCCTTGGTGACATGTTTGGTGTTGTAGGCGATACCCGTGGTGCCATAGTCATAGGGCACGGCGGAAAGGCTGTCCGGCGTGATCTTGCGGAACGGCTTGATGATGGCATCCATGACATTGGCGAGGTTCGGAATGTTCGCCTCGTTCAGCTCGCTGCCATAGCCGGCATCGACCCAGCGCTTGTACCAGCTGACGCCAGAGGAATGCAGGATGTTGTGGCCGTCGGTGTTGCCGGCGGCCTTGATCTTGGTCAGCACCTCGCCCTCGCCGCCGAAGGTCGAATCGATGACGGTGTTGCCGGAAGCCGCCTCATAGGGATCGAAGGCATGCTTGCGCAGCGCCTCGCTGACCACCCCGCCCCAGCCTTCGAAGTAGAGCGAGGTTCCGGCCGCGCGCGCCTGGCGCGCCATGCCGACCATGACCCCGCCGCTGACGCCGGCGGTGATGCCCGCGGCCCCCATCAGCCCCATAAAGGTCCGCCGGTCCACATCGCCATTGCCCATCCGCTCGCGCAGGATTTCGTAGCGTTTCGTGCTGTCCATCTTTTTCATGTCGTCTCTCCAGGTTGGGTCTTCGGGATCTCTGGTTCTGTCAGGTTCTCTTGCGGGCAAAGTACCGCGCCGCCCCGCCGGCAAGGAGCGGCACGCCGACGGTGATGACGATCATCACGAAGCCGAGCGCGTTGATCTCCGGGCTGACGGAGTTGCGCAACATGCCGAAAATCTGGGTCGGGACGGTTTCCATTCCGGACGGACGCCAGAAGAGCGTGGCGGTGATGTTGTCGAACGAAATCGTGAAGGCGAAGATCGCCCCGGCAAAGACCGCCGGGGCCAGCAGCGGCAGGGTCACGCCGAGGAATGTCTGAAGCGGATTGGCGCCGAGACTGCGCGCGGCCTCTTCGTATTCCTTCTTGATGCCGACCAGCCGCGCCTGAACGACCAGCACCACGAAGGGAAGCGCGATGATCGAATGGCCCAGCAGCAGCAAGAGGAACGAACGCGGCATGTGCAGCCAGCGCAGGAAGATCAGCAGCCCGACCGCAAGCACGGTCTCGGGCACCAGCACCGGCGAGATCAGGAGCGTGGTGATGAAATCCTTGCCGCGGAACTGGTAGCGCACCAGCGCCAGCGCCGCCAGGATCCCGATCGTCGTCGAGATCACCGCCGTCAGGAGGCCCAGCCCGAGCGAGGTCTTGAGCGCCCGCATGATCGCCTCGTTCTCGGCCAGCCTGTAGAACCAGCGCAGGCTGAATCCCTCGATCGGGAAGCCGCCGAATTGCGAGCTGTTGAAGGCCAGAACCATCACGACCGCGATCGGCGCGAACATGAAGATGTAGACCAGGATGGTATAGAAGCGGATCAAGCTCCAGGCGCGCATTCCGGTCCCCTACCTGAAGGCTTTTGAAAGCTGGTTGAGCCCCATCACGCGGCTGTAGGCGACCACGACCAGCCCCAGCAGCACCAGAAGCGTGAAGGACAGGGTCGCCCCCATCGGCCAGTTCAGTTCGCTGACGACCGCATCGTGGATCAGGTTGCCGAAGAGGAAATCGCGCGGACCGCCAAGGATCAGCGGGGTGACATAGCTGCCCCCGGTCAGCACGAACACCAGCAGGCAGCCTGCGGCGAGACCCGGCATCGACAGGGGCAGCGTCACCTCGCGGAACGCCTGCCAGGGCGTCGCCCCGAGCGTGCGCGCCGCCGGTTCCAGGTTCCTGTCGATGCCTTCGAGGCTGACATAGACGTTCAGGATCATGTAGGGCAGGAAGACGTGCAGAAAGCCGATGATGACGGTTCCTTCCTGGTACATCATCTGCAAGGGCGCCTGGATCAGGCCCAGCCACATCAGGATGCCGTTCAGCGCGCCCTCGTTGCCGAGAATGTGGATCCAGCTCATCGTCCGGATGATGAAGCTGACCCAGAACGGCAGGATCAGCAGCAGCAGCAGCAGCCAGCGGTGGCGAAAGGTCGTCATGGCGATGAAATAGGCCGGGATGTAGCCAAGGACGGCCGCAAGCATGGTGACGATCACCGAAAGGCGCAGCGTCTTCCAGATCGCCACGCGGTAGTAGCTGTCGTGAAAGAGCGCCTGCCAGTTCGAGAACTGGAACGCCACCTTGTCGACCGCCAGATCGACATTCTCGTAGAAGGAATAGACGAGGATGAACGACATCGGGACGATGACGAGAAAGGCAATTGCCAGCAGGGCGGGCGCCAGAAGGAACCAGGGACGCCGGTCAAGGGCTGCATCTGCGTCGGCCATCGTCTGGGTTCGTCTCCACTGCCGCCAGGCTCGGCACAGTGTTGCACTTCGTCGCTGGATCATTACAATTGATAATCTGAATAAAGATCATCAATCCAGCTAATGCCAAAGCAATCCCCCAGCCGCTTCGTCTCCAACCTCGACTGGAACCTGCTGCGCACCTTCGTCATCATCGTCGAGGAAGGCAGCATCTCGCGCGCGGCGAACCGCTTGCTGCGCGGCCAGCCTGCCGTCAGCCTGGCGCTCCAGCGGCTTGAGAGCGAACTCGGCTGCAAGGTCATCGAGCGCGGGCACGGCACCTTTCAACTGACCGCCCAGGGCCGCAGGCTCTATGCCGAATGCTCTGAAATCTATGCCGGAATCTCGCATCTGCAAGAGATCGTCACCTCCAGCTCCGAAGAGATCTCCGGCAATATCACGATCTGCCTGGCCAGCCACGTGGTCACCCCCCTGCTCGATCAACTGCTGACGTTGAGCTACCAGGCACGCCCCAAGGTGAGCTATGTGATCAGGACCGCACCCAGCGCCGAGGTCGCGAACCAGGTCCAGGACAAGTCCGCCAGCCTTGGCATCTGCCTGGTAAGCCGCCCCCTGCCCGATCTGGAATACGAGATGATCTATCGGGAGTTCTTCGGCTTCTACTGCGGCCCGCCGCATCCGCTGTTCGGCAAGTCCGGCCTGGCGCTCGGCGACCTGCGCGGACAGGATGCGGTGTCGTTCGACACCGACGACCTGAACGATGCGCTGCGCCCGGTGGCTCTCCTGCGTCAGCAGAACGAGCTTTCGCAGCGGATCGTCGGCCGGTCCTCGCATCTGGAGGAACTGACGCGGATGATCTTCTGCGGGCTTGGCATCGGACCCTTGCCGGTGCACGTTGCCAAGCGCGATGTCGAAGACGGCCGCCTGTGGCGCTTGCCGCCCTATGAGGATCCGCCGATGGTCGACATCTTCCTGGTGACCAACCCGCGAAAGCGGCTCAACCGGGCCGAGACGATCTTCATCGAGGCCCTCAGGGCCTTGATCCGCAAGACACCGATGGACCAGCGCATCTACGCCTGAACCCGTCGGCCGGAGGGAGACCCGCATGCCACATTCCGCGACCAGGGCCGTCGTCGTCGGTGCCGGGATCATCGGCCTTGCCACGGCCTGCCGGCTTGCCGAAAGCGGGTATGAGGTGACGGTGATCGAACGCAACGGCAGGCCCGGCGCGGGCTCGAGCCAGGGCAACGGCGGGCAGCTGCTCTTCGACAGGATCAGCGCCATGGGCTCGCCGGCATTCCTGCGCGCGCTGCCGCAGAGCCTGCTCGACCCCGCGCAGGGGATCAGGCTGCGGGGGCTGGCCCATCCGTCGCGCTGGCCCTGGGCCGTGCGTTTCCTCGGCCAATCGTCCCGGGCGCGCTGGCAGCGCAATACCGAAAGCATGCTGGCGCTGGCGCATCTCTCGCGCGAGGCGTTCGATGCCTTCCGCACCCGCCACGAGATCGCCTTCGACTGGCGCCGGCCGGGCAAGCTTGTCACCTACGCGACGCCGAAGGGGCTGGAGGCCGCGGCGCGGGCCGCCGCGTTTCAGGGGCAGTTCGGCGGGCGCCACGAGATCGTGCCGCCCGAGGCGTGCTTCGACCTCGAACCCGCCCTCGCCCGGACCACGCGGCCGATCGCGGGCGCGGTCTACCTGCCCGACGCCGAGGTCGGCGACTGTCACCTGTGCTGCCGGGAACTGGCGCGCATCCTCCAGGTGAAGCTCGGCGGGACGATCCTCTTCAACACCGCCGTGACCGGGCTGGAGGGTGCGAACGGGCGGATCGCCGGCCTGCGCTGCGGCGATCACGTCATCGGCGGGGATGTGTTCGTGATCACCGCCGGAATGGCCGCAGGGGCGCTTCTGCCGCGTCGCTTTGCCGGGCGCAAACCGATGGTCGGCGTTCTTGGGCTGTCGCTGACCTATCCGGTCGGCCCGAACCCGCCCGACCTCAGCGTCACCGATGCGGGCGGGCGCTTCGTGATCGCCCGGTTGGGCAACCGGCTGCGTGTCGCCGGGGGCGCGATGTTCTCGGACAACCTCAGCATCGACGCCGGCGAGGTTCGGACGCTGAGGTCGAAGGCCGAGGCGCTGATGCCGCAAGCCGCCCGCTTTCAGGACGACCCCGAGACCTGGATCGGCGCACGCCCGCAAACACCCGATGACCTTCCGATGATCGG
Source organism: Albidovulum sp. (assembly GCA_020637635.1). GTDB lineage: Bacteria > Pseudomonadota > Alphaproteobacteria > Rhodobacterales > Rhodobacteraceae > Albidovulum. Next base: position 64,564 of record JACKKB010000010.1, on the reverse strand, counting down.
GCGCGCGACAGGCGCCAACCTGTTCGTGAATGCCGGCCATGGCTCGCTCGGCTGGACGCTGGCCTTCGGATCTGCCGAACGGCTGTTGCATGCCGTGTCGGAAGGAAGCTGAGCGAGCGTCGGGACAGGCCGGACGAGGCCCGGACCGCAGCTTCGCGGGCCCCGTTTCGCCCTGCCACGCCGGGGCCGGCCGGCCTGAGCGGCGGCGCGGGGGCCGCGGGACCGGCGCGGGAAGGCCGACCGCGTCTCGCTCATGGCGGTCGCTCGCTGGCGCCTGCCGGCGGCGCATGTCTGCCGCATCCGTTGCCGGGGCGCGCGGCGTGGGACCGGGTCGAGCGTTCTGCCCGTCGGGGAAACGGTTTCCGTCGCAGCGCGGGCATGCGTCAGCCACTCAAGGGCCCGGAGCGGATGACGCCCTGCGGCAGGCGTCGGGCCCGAGCGACCACGACAGGCGCGCAGGCGCCTTTGACCTCGCAGCCGGGCGCGATCTCTTCAGCTCGCCTCTGCCGGGATCGCGGTCACGCTCTCCGCCCAGGCCATCAGCGTCCCGATATCCGGGGACAGCCGGACGGCCAAACCTCCCGCGAAATGCTCGAAGGCACCCCGGTTGATCTCGTTGAGCCCGACCAGGACCGGCACATCCATCGCGACGGCCCCGGCGATCACGTCGCGAAAACCCCGCCCCTCGGCCTCGTGCTTGCCGAACTTGTTGATGATCAGCAGGTCCGCACCCGACGGGAGACTTGCCGCGACAAGCCCGACCGCCGTTTCAAGAGCGGCGGGGTCTAGGCGGCAACCCCGCGCCTGCGGCCCGAGATCCTGGCTGATCCGCAGGACGGGACCGTCGGGCAACACCCGCACGTCCATGTCGCAGGGGCCGGCATCGGCGCGCGCGGTGTTGATCTGGACGGTGCCGCGGCATTTCAGGCCGCGCGCCGCAAGGTCGCTCGCCAGCCGCTCGAGAACCAGATCGGTGTCGCCGCGCCCCGGCGCCATCGTATAGGCCAGCGTCATCTCCGGTCTCCTCGGCCCCGGCGGAAAGACCGGAACCCGTCCGGCGCACCCACGGGATGGCGACCCTTGCGGGCGGTGTCGTCCGCCCGTCCGCCAAGGGATGCGACGGCCTTGCGGATCATCATCTTGCGGCCTCCTGCAAGGATTGCCCGGTCTGGAAATGCCCCGGTCCGATGCTGCAATCGAGGTCGCGCAGGCGCCCGTCCTTCAGGCCATAGATCAGGCCGTGCACCCTGACATCGGCGCCGCGCGTCCACGCCCTTTGCAAGATCGGCGTCTCGCACACGCGCCGGACACCCTCGACCACGTTCAGTTCGGCCAGACGGTCGCGTTGCGCCTCGATGTCGGATTCGCGCCCCAGATCGACCGCGAAGGCGCGGGCGAGGCGCCGGATCGGCTCCAGCCAGTGATCGGCCAGACTATGGGACAGGTCATCGGTCGCGGCCCTTACCCCGCCGCAGCCATAGTGGCCGCAGACGATGATCTCGCGCACCTGCAGAACATCGACGGCGAATTCCAGCGACGACAGCAGGTTCATGTCCGAGGAGTGAACGATGTTGGCGACGTTGCGATGCACGAAGACCTCGCCCGGATCGAGCCCCGCGATCACGTTGGCCGGAACCCGGCTGTCCGAACAGCCGATCCAGAAGAACTCGGGTGCCTGAAGGGCGGCAAGACGGGTGAAATACTCCGGCTCCTCGGCGTGGCGTTGTGTCGACCAGGCCAGGTTGCGGGCCAAGAGATCATTCAGCATGTGTCGTCTCCGCTCATTCCGGCAGTCCGGGACCTGTTCGCATGTGCTTTCACAGCCCTTTCAGGCCGGCCCCGCCATGAAGCCAGGCAGCCCGCATCGCACGCGGTTGCGGCAGCCGTGGCGGCGCCTCCCGCAGGTCGGTTCGGGTCCGGCCGATGGCGCCCTTGATCGCATCTTGCGCAGCGAAGCGCCAGTCGGGAAGCGGGATCAGCTCACCCATCGCGTCGCACGGATGCTTGTCGCCGGCGAGATCCGGGGGAAGGCTTGCAGGCCGGCGCGCGCTTGCCGGCCTCCCGCCGCCGCCACGCCGAAGAGGCTCCGACGCCGGCATCAGGGGGCCTTTTGCGTCGTTCGGATCGGCTCCAGGCTGGCGCCGGCGATGCTCGACCGGCTTGCAAGGCTTTCCACGAAGGCCCGCGACGCCTCGGCCCAGGCGGCCTTTTCCAACGCCTGCGCGATCTTGTCGCGGGCGGTTTCATAGGGCAGCACCTGCCCGGGGGCGGTGGCGTTCAGCCGGATGATGTGCCAGCCATGCCGCGACAGAACGGGCGCGGGTGTCATGCCTTCCTCGGGCAGGGTCCGCAGCGCCGCCTCGAATTCCGGCACGGTGTCGCCGGGGCCAAGCTGACCGAGATGGCCGCCCGAGGTCTTGGAGCCGCAATCGCTTTCGCGGGCGGCGGCGGCGAACCCCCTGGCGTCCCCGTCGAGCCGCGCCAGCAGCGCGACGGCGCGCGCCTCGGCCGAAGCGCGCTCCTCATCGTCTCGCGGGTCGCAGGCGCACAGGATGTGCGACACGTCCCAGAGCGGCGCGGACCGGAAGCGGCCGGGGTCGCGCGCCCATTCCGCCCGCACCGCGTCTTCGGTGACGGGCGCGATCGCCAGCGCCTCGTCCAGAAGGGCCCGGATCAGCGCCTCGTCCTCGGTCTCGAAGCGGCCGGGCGCCAGTTCGAGCGGCTCGGGCGTCAGTCCCCGCGCCCGCGCCTCCTGAAGAAGCAGGGTGCGGATCGCGAGCGCCTGCGCCGCCTTGCGCCAGGCGATGCCCGGCTTGTCCTTCGGCGCGGTGTGGTTCTGGGCCTCGGCGGCGATCGCCGCCGAGGGGATGGTTTCGCCGTTCACGACGACATCGGGGAACAGGGCAACGTCCATCGCGTTCATTCCGCAGGCGTGGTGCCCGAGGGCCCGGGTTTGGCTTGAACCTCGTCGAAGGCGCGGCGGCGTTCCTCCAGCGGGCGACGGCGGCGCGACCGCACGATCTGATATCCCGACCGGGAGAACAAGTAGCGCAGCGGGGCGAAGAGACCCGAGGCGATGTGAACAAGGCGCGTGAACGGGAACAGCAGGAAGATGGTGAGCCCGGTAAAGATGTGAAGTTCGAAGATCCAGGAAGTGCCCTCGGTGTAGCTGGCCGCATTGGGATCAAGGGTGAAGATGCCCTGCGCCCAAAGCATGAACTTGATCATCTCGCTGCCGTCGATGTGCTGCAGCGAGACGAAGATCGAGAGCGTTCCCAGAACCAGTTGAAACAGAAGCAACCCGAGAATGGCGATGTCCATCGTGCTGGAGGTCTTGCGGATGCGCGGATCGACCCATCTGCGGTGCAACAGCATGAACCCGCCCACCAGCGCCGAAATCGCGCCGAGACCGCCGACGACGATGGCGAGGATCTGCTTGAACTGGTGTCCGACGTGCAGCGCCTCAAGCAGGGGAATCGGCGTGAGCAGACCCACGACGTGACCGAAGAAGATCGTCAGGACACCGATGTGAAACAGGATGGACCCGACGACCAACTGCCTGCGCCGCAAGAGCTGGCTGGAGGAGGTCTTCCAGGTGAAGGGATCGCGGTCGTAGCGCGCGATGCTGCCGATCACCAGAACCGCGAGGGCGATGTAGGGATAGATACCGAATATGAATGTATGCATCTGAGCCTCCGTTACTCTGCCGCGGGCCGAAGTGTGTCGGGTTTGTCCATCTCTGCCAGCAGGTCGCGGACCTGGGGACAGCCGGCGTTCGGGTCGGGTCCGAAGGTAACCTCGGTCTCCTCCCAGACAGCGTCGAGCGCTGCCAGGTCGGTGGGGTCGTCGTCGGGCCGGGCAAGCATCTCGGCCACCGCCTCGGCGGCGGCGCTGGCCCCGGAAAGCTGCACGAGCGCGGCAAACACGGCCGCATAGCCGCTTTCGCGCCTGGCAAGCCGCGTGCCGAGCGCATCGAGGATATGCGCCGCATCCGCGAGCGTTTCACGGGCTTCGGGCGAAGGGCGCGAAGCAAGAAACTCCAGCAACACCGGCAGGTGGTCGGGCAGTTCCGAGGTGGCGGGCTCGAATCCGGCCCCCCGGTAGGTCTCGATCAGGCTGACCATCGCGCCGCCCCTGTCCCGGCTTTCGCCGTGGACATGTTCGAAGAGGTTGAGCGACAGCGTGCGCGAGCGGTCGAACAGCATCACGTAGCCTTCCTGCAAGTCGTAGAGATCGCCCTCTTCCAACCTGCCGGCAAGCCCGCGCAACCCGTCCCGCGTCTCAGCGTCGAGGCGAGGATCGGCACCAAGCACCCTTGCGATCTCGGGCATGGCGTCCTGAAGCTCCCGCGAGGGATAGCTCAGCATCAGCGACAGCGCCTTGAGTGTGCGGTCCCTCATCAGAACACCTCCGTCGGCAGGGAGAAGGATTTCTTCTTGCCGCCGAACAGGGTGGTCTTGCCGGTCTCGCCGCTTGAGCACCCGTTGCCGTCGGTGAAGCCGCAGCCGCTGCGGATGTCGGCGCCTGCCTCGTTCTGTTCGCGGTGCGCTGTGGGGATCGCGAAGCGATCCTCGTAGTCGGCGATGGCCATGATCTTGTACATGTCCTCGATCATCCGGCCGGACATGCCGACACGGGCGGCAATCGCCTCGTCGCGCACGCCGTCGACGCTGAGCGCCCGCATGTAGAGCCGCATCGCGGACATGCGTTCGAGCGCGTGCACGATCGGTTCCTCGTCGCCCGCCGTCAGCATGTTGGCGAGGTACTTGACCGGAATGCGCAGCGACCGCACGTCGGGCATCTGGTCGCTCATCGCGATCTGGCCGGCCTGGGCCGCGTTCTGGATCGGCGACAGCGGCGGGATGTACCAGACCATCGGCAGCGTCCGGTATTCCGGGTGCAGCGGGAAGGCGACCTTCCAGTCCATCGCCATCTTCCAGACCGGGCTGACCTTGGCTGCCTCGATCCAGTCCTCGGGCACGCCGTCGCGGCGGGCCGCGGCGATCACCTCGGGGTCGTTCGGATCGAGGAACACATCCAGTTGCGCGCCGTAGAGATCGGTCTCGCGCTCGGCGCTTGCCGCCGCCTCGATCTTGTCGGCGTCATAAAGGATCACACCCAGATAGCGGATGCGCCCGACGCAGGTTTCCGAGCAGACGGTCGGCTGGCCGCTTTCGATGCGCGGATAGCAGAAGGTGCATTTCTCGGATTTGCCGGTATCCCAGTTGTAATAGACCTTCTTGTAGGGGCAGCCCGAGATGCACATCCGCCAGCCGCGGCATTTCTCCTGGTCGATCAGGACGATGCCGTCCTCCTCGCGCTTGTAGATCGCGCCCGAGGGGCAGGAGGCCGAGCAGGTGGGGTTGAGGCAGTGCTCGCAGAGCCTCGGCAGATACATCATGAAGGTGTTTTCATACTCTCCGTAGATGTCCTTCTGCACCTTGTCGAAGTTGTAGTCGGCCGAGCGTTTCGAGAATTCGCCGCCCAGGATCTCTTCCCAGTTCGGGCCCTTCTCGATCTTCTCCATCCGCTCGCCGGTGATCTTCGAGCGGGGCCGCGCGGTCGGGAAGGCATTCATCTCGGGCGCCGATTTCAGGTGGTCGTAGTCGAAATCGAACGGCTCATAGTAGTCGTCGATCTCGGGCATGGCCGGGTTGGCGAAGATGTTCGCCAGGATCCGCCACTTCGACCCCTGCCTGGGGTGCAGCTTGCCGGACGCCGACCGCGCCCAGCCGCCACGCCAGCGCTTCTGGTTCTCCCAGTCGGTCGGATAGCCGGTGCCGGGCTTGGTCTCGACATTGTTGAACCAGGCGTATTCGACGCCGTCGCGGCTGGTCCAGACGTTCTTGCAGGTGACCGAGCAGGTATGGCACCCGATGCATTTGTCGAGGTTCAGGACCTTGCCGATTTGCGCACGAACTCTCATTCCGCTGCCTCCACGTTCTCGTTTGCGGACCGGCCTGCGGGTTCGTCGAGCCAGTCGATCTTCTTCATCTTGCGCACGATGACGAATTCGTCGCGGTTGCTGCCCACGGTGCCGTAGTAGTTGAAGCCGTAGGACAGCTGCGCATAGCCGCCGATCATATGCGTGGGTTTCAGCACCGTGCGGGTGACCGAATTGTGGATCCCGCCCCGGTTGCCGGTCTTTTCCGATCCGGGCGTGTTCACGATCTTTTCCTGCGCGTGATACATGAAGAGCGTGCCCTGCTTGATCCGCTGGCTGACCACCACGCGCGCGGTCAGCGCGCCGTTCACGTTGTAGGCCTCGACCCAGTCGTTATCGACCAGACCCGCCTTCTTCGCGTCCACCTCGGACATCCAGACGACCGGCCCGCCCCTGTTCAGCGTCAGCATCGTGAGATTGTCGGTATAGGTGCTGTGGATGCCCCATTTCTGGTGCGGCGTGATGAAGTTCAGCACCACATGCGGGCTGCCCTCGGCCGCGTCGCTGTTGACGGCCCTGGTGATGGTCTTGAGATCCACCGGCGGGCGGTAGCTGACGAAACCCTCGCCGAAGGCCCGCATCCATTCGTGATCCTGGTAGAGCTGCTGGCGGCCGGTGAGCGTCCGCCACGGGATCAACTCGTGAACGTTGGTGTATCCGGCGTTGTAGCAGACCTCCTCGCTCTCGATCCCCGACCATGTGGGCGAAGAGATGATCTTGCGCGGCTGCGCCGCGATGTCGCGGAAGCGGATCTTGGTGTGATGCGCGCCTTCGGCCAGATGGGCATGGTGGCGGCCGGTGGGTTTTTCCAGCTCTTCCCACGCCTTGACGGCCACCTCGCCATTGGTTTCCGGCGCCAGCATCAGGATCATCTCGGCCGCGTCGATCGCCGTATCGAGCTTCGGCTGGCCCTTCGACACGCCCTCGTCCTGCACCGCCCCGTTCAGGTCGCGCAGATGCTTCACCTCGACCTTGGTGTCCCAGTTGATCCCCTTGCCGCCGTTGCCGAGCTTTTCCAGCAGCGGGCCGACCGAGGTGAACTTCCTGTAGAGGTTGGGATAATCCCGCTCGACCGCGATGTAGTTCGGCGCGGTCTTGCCCGGGATCAGGTCGCATTCGCCCTTCTTCCAGTCCTTCACATGGGCCTGCGCCAGTTCGGCCGCCGTATCATGGAGGTGCGGAAGCTGGACGATGTCGGTCTCGACCCCCAGCACCTCGGGCGCGACCTCGCTGAACTTCTTCGCGATCGACTTGAAGATCTCCCAGTCGGACCTGGATTCGTAGGCCGGGTCCACGGCCGCCTGCAGCGGGTGGATGAAGGGGTGCATGTCGGAGGTGTTGAGGTCGTCCTTCTCGTACCAGCTGGCCGTCGGCAGGACGACGTCGGAATAGACCGCCGTGGTGGACATGCGGAAGTCAATGCAGACCAGCAGATCGAGCTTGCCCTTCGGCGCCTCGTCACGCCAGACGGCCTCCTTCGGCTTGGCACGGCCTTCCTCGCCAAGGTCCTTGCCCATCACCCCGTGCTGCGTGCCCAGCAGGTGCTTGAGGAAATACTCATGCCCCTTGCCCGACGACCCCAGCAGGTTCGACCGCCAGACAAAGAGGTTGCGCGGCCAGTTCTCGGGCGCGTCCGGGTCCTGGCAGGACATCTCCAGATCGCCGGATTTCAGCTGTTCGGCGACGTAGTCCCTGATCTCCTTTCCGGCTTTCCTCGCGGCTTTCGACACCTCAAGCGGGTTGGTCTTCAGCTGCGGGGCCGAAGGAAGCCAGCCCATGCGCTCGGCGCGGATGTTGTAGTCGATGAGGGAGATGTCCCAGTCGCCCTCGGGGGCCGTCGGCGACAGGATCTCGCCCGCGCGCAGGGTCTCGTAGCGCCACTGGTCGGTATGGGCGTACCAGGCGCTGGTCGCGTTCATGTGCCGCGGCGGGCGGTTCCAGTCGAGCGCGAAGGCCAGCGGCGTCCAGCCGGTCTGCGGACGCAGCTTTTCCTGGCCTACGTAGTGAGACCAGCCGCCGCCCTCCTGGCCGATGCAGCCGCACATCACCAGCATGTTGATGATGCCGCGGTAGTTCATGTCCATGTGATACCAGTGGTTCAGGCCGGCGCCGAGGATGACCATCGACTTGCCGCGGGTCTTCTCGGCATTCGAGGCGAACTCGCGGGCCACGGCGATGATCTTCTCGCGCGCGACGCCGGTGATCTTCTCGGCCCAGGCCGGGGTGTAGGGCATGTCGTCGTCGAACTTCTTCGACACCCAGTCGCCGCCCAGGCCCCGGTCGAGACCGTAGTTGGCGCAGAAGAGGTCGAACACGGTCGCAACCAGCGCTTCCTGCCCGTCGGCCAGGGTCACCCGGCGTGCGGGGATGTTGCGGGTCAGGACCTCGGGGTGGTCGCATTTCACGAAATCGCCCGTTGCCGCGCCGCCGAAATACGGGAAATCGACGCCCACGACCTCGTCGTGGTCGCCTTCCATGATTTGGCTGAGGCGCAGGTTCGCCGCGGCCCCCTTCGCCTGTTCCTCGAGGTTCCACTTGCCCTCTTCGCCCCAGCGGAAGCCGATCGACCCGTTCGGTGCCACGATCTGTCCGGAGACCTCGTCATATGCGACGGTCTTCCAGTCGGGGTTGTTGGCTTCGCCCAGATCGCCGTCGAAGTCGTCCGCACGCAGCATCCGGCCCGGCACCAGCCGCCCGTCCCTTTCATCCAGACGCACCAGCATCGGCATGTCGGTATATTTCCGCGCGTAGTCCTCGAAATACTCGGCCTGCCGGTCGAGGTGGAATTCGCGCAGGATCACATGGCCCATGGCCATCGCCAGCGCCGCGTCGGTGCCGGCCTGCGGATTCAGCCAGATGTCGCCGAACTTGGCAGCCTCGGAATAGTCGGGGCTGACCACGGCGGACTTGGTGCCGCGATAGCGCACCTCGGTATAGAAATGCGCGTCCGGCGTGCGGGTCTGCGGCACGTTCGAGCCCCAAAGCATCAGGAAGCCCGCGTTGTACCAGTCGGCCGATTCCGGCACGTCGGTCTGTTCGCCCCAGGTCTGGGGCGAGGCGGGCGGCAGGTCGCAGTACCAGTCGTAGAAGGACATGCAGGTGCCGCCCAGAAGCGACAGATAGCGCGACCCGGCAGCGTAGCTGACCATCGACATCGCCGGAATCGGCGAGAAGCCGAACACCCGGTCGGGGCCGTATGTCTTTGCGGTATGGGCATTGGCGGCGGCGACGATCTCGGTCGCCTCGTCCCAGCTGGCGCGCACGAAGCCGCCCTTGCCGCGCGTCTTGGTGTAGGAGGCACGCAGCACCGGATCGTTCTGGATCGCCGCCCAGGCGGCAACCGGCGTCATCGTGGCGCGCATCCTGCGCCAGGCACGCATCAGGCTGCCCCGGATCAGCGGGTTCTTCACCCGGTTGGCGGAATAGAGATACCAGCTGTAGGACGCGCCGCGCGCGCAGCCGCGCGGCTCGTGGTTGGGCAGGCCCGCACGGGTGCGCGGATAGTCGGTCTGCTGCGTCTCCCAGGTGACGATGCCCGACTTGACGTAGATCTTCCACGAACACGACCCGGTGCAGTTCACCCCGTGGGTCGAGCGCACGATCTTGTCGTGCCGCCAGCGGTTCCTGTAGGTATCCTCCCAGTCGCGGTTCTCGCGGGTCGTCTGACCCCAACCACCCGAGAATGTCTCAAGATCATTGCTCTGGAAGAAGTTCAGTCTGTCGAGCAGATGGCTCATTTTGTTTTCCTTTCGGGCATCTGGTCGCCGGCGGCGGTCAGTGCCGCCGGCGCAATCGGTTGGGTCACGTTACCGGCCGGGGGGCGGCACCCCTGGGGCCGCTGCCATTTTCGATGTCGTGAAGGAGGCCGCCGGGGCGCGTGTAGGCGGCCCAGGTGATCGCCAGGCAGAGCACGTAGAAGACCAGGAAGCCCCAGAGCGCCCCCACCGCCGACCCGGTCAACGCGATGGATGTGCCGTAGGCCTTGGGGATGAAGAAGGCGCCGTAGGCCGCGATGGCCGAGGTGAAGGCCACGATCGCGCCGGACTCCATGGCGATCTGGCGCTTGCGCTCCTCCGCACCGAGTTTCGGCATCAGGCGAGGCACTTCGCGGCCCATGATCACCGGGATCATCTGGAAGGTCGAGGCGTTGCCGACGCCGGTCAGGAAGAACAGCGCCATGAAGCAGGCGAAGAAGCCGGCGAAGGAACCCGTCCCGAGGAAGAAGATCACGCCGAAGGTGGCCACGATCATCAGCGCGAATGTCCAGAAGGTCACCCGCCCGCCGCCGAAGCGGTCGCTGATCCAGCCGGTCGCGGCGCGGCTCAATGCGCCCACGAGCGGCCCGAGGAACACGTAGTTCAGGGCGTGCACTTCGGGGAAGGCGAGCTTGGTCAGGAGCGGGAAACCCGCCGAATAGCCGATGAAGCTGCCGAAGGTGCCGGTATAGAGGATGCACATCAGCCAGTTGTGGATGCGGCCGAAGATCACCGCCTGGCTGGCAAAGCTGGCGCGCGCATCGGCGATGTCGTTCATGCCCAGCCATGCCGCGACGGTGGCCGCCAGGATGAAGGGGACCCAGACGAAGCCGGCGTTCTGCATCCAGAGTTGCCCGCCGTCCGACATGGTCTGCGGCTGCCCGCCGAGCGCCCCGAAGACGCCCGCCGTGATGGCGATCGGCACCAGGAACTGCATGACCGAGACGCCGAGGTTTCCGAGGCCCGCATTCAGCGCCAGTGCGTTGCCCTTTTCGGCCTTGGGGAAGAAGTAGCCGATATTGGCCATGGACGAGGCGAAGTTGCCGCCGCCGAAACCGCACAGAAGCGCCAGAACGAGGAAGATGAGGTAGGGCGTTTCGGGGTTCTGCACCGCGTAGCCGATGCCCATGGCGGGCAGCAGCAGCGAGGCTGTCGAAAGGGTCGTCCAGAGCCGCCCGCCGAAGATCGGCACCATGAAGCTGTAGAAGATCCGCAACGTGGCGCCGGACAGGCCCGGCAGCGCCGCCAGCCAGAACAGCTGGCCCGGCGTGAAGTCGAAGCCGATCGCGGGAAGCCGCGCGACCACGACCGACCAGACCATCCAGACCGAGAAGGCCAGAAGCAGCGCCGGGATCGAGATCCAGAGGTTCCGGCGTGCGATCGCCCGGCCCTTCTCGTTCCAGAAACCCGCGTCCTCCGGCCGCCAGTCGTCCAGCAGCCTGGGCATCTCGGTCTTGCCGGGAACGTGGATGTCCTGCATCTCGGGCAGCGCCGGAAGCTGATCGAGCTCGGGCCCGCGGGCCATGCGCTCCATCGCCCGGATCGACAGGTGCATCCAGGTCAGCATGATCAGCACCAGCCCGGCCAGAATGGCAAAGCAGGAGGTGAAGACACCGGTCAGATCCAGCGCCGCGCCGAAGACGATCGGCAGAACGAAGCCGCCAAGGCCGCCGATCATGCCGACAAGCCCGCCGACCGCGCCGACATGCTGCGGATAATAGACCGGGATGTGCTTGTAGACCGCCGCCTTGCCGAGGCTCATGAAGAAGCCGAGGGCGAAGAGGATGATGATGAACGGCCAGAAATCGATCTGGGTCGAAAAGGCGATCGGGCCGTTCTTGCCCTGGATCACATAGTCGGTCGGCGGATAGGAGAGCATGAACAGGAACACTAGGCTGAAGCCGAAGGTCCAGTACATGACCGTCCGTGCCCCGAACTTGTCGCTCAGATGGCCGCCGTAGGCACGGAAGAGCGACGCCGAAAGGCTGAAGGAGGCCGCGGCCATGCCGGCGGTCTCGATATCCACGCCGTAGACGTCGATCAGGTAGTGCGGCAACCACAGCGCCAGCGCCACGAAACCGCCGAAGACGAAGAAGTAATAGAGCGAGAAGCGCCAGACCTGCAGGTTCCTGAGCGGCGCGAACTGCTGCGCCAGCGAGGGAGCCCTGGCACCCGACTTGCGGCGTTCGATCAGTTCGGGGTCGTCCTTGGCCAGCAGGAAGAACAGCACGCCGACGATGGCGAGCCCCGCCGCCCAGACATAGGCCACGCCGTGCCAGCCGTAGGCGACCATCACGAATGGGGCCACGAACTTGGTGACCGCGGCCCCGACGTTGCCGGCACCGAAGATGCCGAGCGCCGTGCCCTGGCGGCCCGCGTCATACCAGCGGCTGACATAGGCCACGCCGATGATGAAGGATCCGCCGGCGAGGCCGATGCCCAGCGCCGCGATCAGGTACATCGTGTAGCTGTGCGCCAGGGTCAGGAGGTAGGTTGCGACCGCCGTCAGGATCATCTGGGCGCTGAACACCAGCCGCCCGCCGTATTTTTCCGCCCAGACACCGAGGAACAGGCGGGTTATGGAACCGGTCAGGATCGGCGTGGCGACGAGAAGGCCGAACTGGGTGTCGTTCAGGCCGAGTTCGCCCTTGATGGCGACGCCGATGATGGAAAAGATCGTCCAGACCGCGAAACAGGCGGTGAAGGCGATGGTGCTCAGGCTGAGCGCGCGCGTCTTATCGGCATGTGAGGCTGTGGATATGGTCTGCATTTCGGGTCTCCGGCAATAGGTCGCTGTGTCACCCTTGGAAGGATTTCAACGCCAGACCTGACGCCGCCGCAACGCGCGTGACTTGATCTAGATCACAAAACGGATATCCGGCTGAAGAAAAAAACCGTTTGTAGACAGACATCAGCTCGAAAGTTCATCATGATCAATTTCATTGCATACACTATCAACATATGTGATTGATCTTTATCAATCACATGAGTGATAGCCGCCAAGTATACCCAGTCAGGGGGGGACAAGTTGCCCGATTCAGAATACCGGGATGTTCGAAGCCTCGATCTTTTCGCGCCGCTCGCGGAGGAGACCTTCACATCCCTGATGCGGGGCGCCTATGTGCAGAACTTCCCCGCGCAGATCGAATTGATCCACGAAGGCGACCCGAGCGATTTCCTCCACATCGTCATATCGGGCTCGGTCGATCTGTTTTCGTCCTGGAACGGTCGCGACACCAGCCTGTCGACCGTCCGCCCGAACTCGACGTTCATTCTTGCCGCGACCATCAAGGATGCGCCCTACCTGATGTCGGCGCGCACGCTCGAGAAAAGCCGCATCGCGCTGATCCCCAGTCGGGACGTTCGCGCGACCTTCGACGTCGACGGCGGCTTCGCCCGTGCGATCGTCACCGAACTGGCGCAGTCCTATCGCTCTGTCGTCAAGGCGCAGAAGGATCTGAAACTGAGAACCTCGCTCGAGCGGCTCGCGAATTACCTGCTCGGCCAGCAGAGGCACGCCGGCGGCGGGGCAGTGTTCGAGCTCGAGTTCGAGAAGCGTCGCCTTGCCTCCGTGCTCGGCATGACCCCGGAAAACCTCAGCCGGGCCTTCCGGGGCCTGCAGCCCTATGGCGTGATCGTGACCGGCACCCGCGTCACCATCGACAGTCAGCCGGACCTTGAGCGCTTCGCGGCGCCCGATCCGCTGATCGACGACCCTTCCACCTGAAGGGCGGGCCCGACGGGAAGGTCAGTCCGACGGGCGGACCCCTCTCAGGGGTGCAGCAACGCCTCGAACTGTGCCTCGACCAGCTCCAGAAAGCGCATTGCCACGCGCGAGGGTTCGCGCAGGGCGGGCAGGAGCAGATCGTAGCGGAAGGGCTGCTCGGGGTGCAGCGGGCGCGCGATGACCCTGCCGGCCGCCGCGAAGCTGGCTGCCGTCACCGGCTCGACAATCGACAGGCCGGCGCCGCCGGCCACGAGCTCGCAGATCGAGGCCGAAAGCTGCGCTTCGGCGACGATGCGCGGGCGCGCGTTCGCGGAAGACAGGAAGACATCCGTTTCCGACCGCGTGGCGATCTCGGCCCCGAGCGCCACGAAGGGCTGTTCATGGAAATCTCCGGGTTCAAGGCGGTCCTTCGCCCCAAGCAGGTGCCCGACCGGCAGCACCGCCTGCATCGGGGCCACGCAGATCGGCCGCCGTGTCACCGAGGGATGGTCGGTGTCGAGCGCGGCGAAGCCGAGGTCGAACCGCTGCGAGATGAGGTGGCGCAGAACCGCCTGCGAACTGCGGGCGCGCAGCGAAACCGTGATGCCGGGCTCTTCCCTGATGAAGGCGGTAATGGCATCGGGCAGGAATTTCAGCGCCAGCGCGGGCATGCCGGCGATCAACAGACTGCCGCGACGAAAATCGCGAATGTCCTCGATCACCCGCGATATCTCGGCCAGGCCGACAAAGGACCGCTCGACTTCCTCGTAGAGCGCTAGCGCCTCCGATGTCGGGACGAGCTGCCGCCCGCGCCGCTCGAACAGACCGAAGCCGGTGACATGTTCGAGATCGGCGATCATCCGGCTGACCGAAGGCTGGGTCGTGTTGAGACTGTCCGCGGCCGCCGTAACCTTGCCGGTTTCGATCACCGCCCTGAAGGCTTCGAGCTGTCGGTGTGTCAGGCGCTGGAGCATGACCGTGTTGCATATCACGAATGAATGATTAACAAAAGAATGAGAATTTTTCGTATGCAATTGCATATGCGATCATCACCTCGGAGGAATCGCATGGCTCGCGGCACATCGGACATCACGGTCATAGGTGGCGGCGTCGTCGGCCTGGCGACAGCGCTCGGTCTCTTGCGCGCCGGCCGGCGGGTGACGGTTCTGGACGGGTCCGACAGTGATTTCCGCGCCTCGCAAGGGAATTTCGGGCTGGTCTGGCTGCAAGGCAAAGGCGCAGGCTTCGCGCCCTATGCGGCCTGGACGCGCGATGCCGTCGCCGCCTGGCCCGGGTTCGCGGCGACGCTGGGGGATCTGACCGGCCTCGATCTGGCGCTGGATCAGTCCGGCGGATTCGAGTTCTTCACCGATCCCGCGGAGTTTCAGGATTTCGCCGCGGCGCTCGAACGGCAGCAAGCGCATCTCGGCAACCGGTTCACCCACGAGGTCATCGACGGCGACGACCTGCGGCGCTCCCATCCCCAGATCGGGCCGGATGTCGTCGGGGCCACGTTCTGCCCGCTCGACGGTCATGTGAACCCGCTGCGACTGCTCCGGGCGCTGCGCGCGGCGGTGCGGTCCCTCGGCGGTCACATTCGGGCCGATGCAGGGGTGCGCGGCATCGCCGCGGCGTCGGGTGGCGGTTTCGACCTGACGTTGCACACCGGCGAAACGCTTGGTGCAGCCCGTGTCGTGCTCTGCGCGGGCCTCGGCGGGGCGGACTTGGCCGCAGAGCTCGGCTTTGCCACCCGCGTCCGCCCGCAGCGGGGCGAACTGCTGATCACCGAAAAGCTGGGCGAGCGCCTGCCGTTCCTGTCCAGCACGATCCGCCAGGTGGACGAAGGTGGCGTGCAGATCGGCGGCACCAAGGCCGAGGTCGGCCCGGACGACCGCGAGACGCTCGACGTGATGGCCGGGCTGGCGCGTCACGCGGTCAAGGTGCTGCCGGCGCTGGCCGATGTGCGGGTCGTCCGCGCCTGGGGTGCGCTGCGCGTGATGACGCCGGACGGCTACCCGGTCTATGCGCGATCACCCCGGCACCCCGGCGCCTGTCTCGTCACCTGCCACAGCGGCATCACGCTGGCACCCTTGCACGCCTCGGTCCTGGCGGACTGGATCGAGAACACCGAAACCGCACCCGATCTGGAGGCATTCGATGAAAATCGCTTCGCGCTTTCTGACGCGGCCTGATGCGGTCAGGACGGTGATGGTGTCGCTGGACGGTGAGCCGGTCGCGGCGCGGGCCGGCGACAGCGTCGCGGCGGCGCTGCTGGCGCATTCGGGCGACGCCTCGCGCCAAAGCGGCAAGGGCGCGCCGCGCACCGCGTTCTGCATGATGGGGATCTGCTTCGACTGCCTCGTCGAAGTGGATGGACAACCCAATTGTCAGGGTTGCATGATCACCGTGCGCGACGGCATGGTGCTGCGGCGGCAGCGCGGACTGCGCAAGCTTGACGGAAGTGCAAATGCCTGACGCCGATCTCATCATCGTCGGGGCCGGCCCGGCGGGAATGGCCGCTGCGGCGACGGCGGCAGCGGGCGGCGGCCGGGTTCTGCTGCTGGACGAACAGCCGCGCGCCGGGGGACAGATCTACCGCAACGTCGGCGCGGGCGGCGACGCCCGGCCCTGGCTCGGCAAGGACTACGCAGCGGGCCGGCCGCTCGTCGCGGCGCTTCAGGCGCCCGGCATCACGGCCGAGTTCGGCGCGACCGTCTGGCGCATCGAGGCGGGCCCGCGCGTCGTCTGGTCCCGTGACGGCGAAAGCCACGTCTGCGCGGCCCGCCATGTTCTGCTCGCGGGTGGCGCGCAGGAACGCCCGGTGCCCTTTCCGGGCTGGACGCTGCCCGGCGTCATGCCGGCGGGGGCGCCGCAGATCCTGATGAAGACCTCGGGGCTTCTGCCGCGCGACGCGGTTCTGGCCGGGTCCGGGCCGCTTCTCTACCTGATCGCGGCGCAGATGATCGACGCGGGCGCTGCCCCGCAGGCACTGGTCGAGACGCAGGGACCGGCGATGATGCTGCGCGCCACGCGGCACCTGCCCCGCGCGCTGATGGCGGCGGGCACGCTTGCCAAGGGCCTCGGTCTCATCCGCAAGATCAAGGCGGCCGGGGTCGCGCGCCACACCGGCGCCGCCGGCTTCCGCGCCGAGGTGGCCGGGGACGGCGACATCGCCTTTTCCTTCACCGCCGGGGGCCGTGCCCACCGGCTGGTCACGCCGCTCCTGCTCACCCATCAGGGTGTGGTGCCGTCGACCCATGTCAGCCGGGCGGCCGGTGCGGCGCATGAATGGAACGAAGCGCAACAGGCGTTCCAGCCGAAACGCGACGCCTGGGGCGCCACGGATGTTCCCGGCATCCACGTTGCCGGCGATGGCGCGGGCATCGGCGGCGCCGAGGCCGCACAGGCCGCCGGCCGGCTGGCCGCATGCGATATCCTGCACCGGCTTGGACGGCTCGACGAAGCGTCGCGGGACCGCAAGGCGGCGCCCGATCGCGCCGCGCTTCGCCGCGCGATGGCCATCCGCCCGTTCCTTGACGCCGCCTATGCCCCTTTGCCGGAGTTCCTCGCGCCCGAGGGCGACACGATCGTCTGCCGCTGCGAGGAAATCACCGCCGCCGACATCCGCGCTTCGGTGGACGAGGGCGCAAACGGCCCCCGGCAGGTCAAGACCGCAACGCGGGCCGGCATGGGTCCCTGCCAGGGCCGGATGTGCGACCTGACGGTGCGCGGCATCCTTGCAGCCTGCGGCACCCGGCCAGCGACGCCGCGTGCCCGCACCCCGATCAAACCGGTGAAGCTCGGCGAGCTGGCCGCCCTTGCCTCGCATCAGGAGACATGACCATGACCGAACCCGCCGCACTGAAAATCGACGACCTGCACAAGAGCTTCGGCGAACACGAGGTCATCAAGGGCGTCTCGATGGAGGCGCACAAGGGCGACGTGATCGCGATCCTCGGCGCCTCGGGCTCGGGCAAGAGCACCTTCCTGCGCTGCATCAACCTTCTGGAGACGCCGAATTCAGGCGATGTCTACCTGGCGGGCGAGAAGATCCGCATGAAGAAGAACCGCCATGGAGAGACCGTGCCCGAGGATATCCGGCAGGTCGAGCGGATGCGCGCGCGCCTAGCGATGGTGTTCCAGAGCTTCAACCTCTGGTCGCACATGACGGTGATGGAGAATGTGCTGGAAGGTCCGGTCTACGTCCAGAAGACCCCGAAGGCCGAGGCGCGCGAGAAGGCCGCGGCGCTGCTGGCCAAGGTCGGGCTGTCGGATCGCGCCGACTATTACCCCGCGCATCTGTCGGGCGGCCAGCAGCAGCGCGTGGCGATCGCCCGCGCGCTGGCGATGGACCCCGACGTGATGCTGTTTGACGAGCCGACCTCGGCGCTCGACCCCGAACTGGTGGGCGAGGTGCTGAGCGTGATGCGCGACCTGGCCGAAGAGGGCCGCACCATGCTGGTGGTCACGCATGAGATGGGATTTGCCCGCGATGTGTCATCCAAAACCGTGTTCCTGAACAAGGGCGAGGTCTGCGAGGAAGGCCCGCCCGCGAAACTGTTTTCCAACCCCGAAACCGAGCAATTCCGGGCGTTCCTGTCCCGGATGAACTGATCGACCAACCCCAAAAGGAGGATCCCATGATCAGAAGAACCTTTCTTGCCATCGTCGCCGCGGTTGCGGTGACAAGCCCCGCCATTGCCGCCGACCCGCTTCGGATCGGTGTCGAGGCGCCTACCCGCCGTTTTCCTATGTCGAGGCTGACGGCAAGCTTGCCGGTTTCGACATCGATATCGCCAATGCCCTCTGTGCCGCGATGGACCGCCAGTGCGAGATGGTCCAGCAGGAATGGGACGGGATGATCCCGCGCTCAAGGCGAACAAGTTCGATGCCATCGTCGCCTCGATGTCGATCACCGAGGAGCGCAAGCGCCAGGTCGACTTCGCAACAAGTACTACCAGACCCCGGCCAGGAGTCGTCGCGCAAAAGAGCGCCGATTTCGCCGATACGGACGATGGACTGGCCGGCAAGCGGCTCAGGGTCCAGCGCGGCACCACCCACCAGTGCTATGCCGAGAAGATGTTCCCCAAGGCCGAACTGGTGCTCTACGGACGCAGGAAGGGTCTTCAAGGATCTGGCGATCGGGCGGCTCGATGCGGAGCTCTCTGATTCGCTGATCGCGAAGGAAGGCTTCCTCGACAAGCCGGAAGGCGCGGATTTCGACTTCCTCGGCGGCGATCATCTTGATGTCGAATGCTACGGCGAAGGCGTCGGCATCGCGGTGCGCAAGGGCGACGACGCGCTGCGCGAGGCGCTCAACGCGGCGATCCTCAAGATCGCGAAGACGGCACCTACAAGACGATCAACGACAAGTATTTCCCCTTCGACATCTACGGGGACTGACCCGCACCGAAGGTGCGTCCGAGTGACGATCACGGCGGGGCGCCCGACGCCCCTGCCAATCCTGAGGGGGAGTGTAGAATGGACCAGATAGTCGGTTATGGTGGCCAGCTCGCGGCGGGCACGCTGGTGACGATCGAGCTGGCGCTCGCGTCGCTGGCAATCGCGCTGGTCCTGGGTCTGCTCGGCGCCTGGGCGAAGCTGTCACGCAGCCGGTGGCGCAGCAGCTTGCCGGTGCCTATACCACGATCGTGCGCGGCGTCCCCGATCTGGTGCTGATCCTGCTGGTCTTCTTCGGCGGGCAGGTGACGATCAATTCCATCGGCGTGTCGACCGGGCTCTGGGGTTTTGTCGACATCAGCAAGTTCGCCGCCGGCACCGCCACCATCGGGGTGATCTACGGCGCCTATTTCACCGAAACCTTTCGCGGTGCCATCCTGGCCATTCCGCGCGGACAGATCGAGGCGGGCATAAGCTGCGGCATGTCGAAAGGCCTGATCTTCCGGCACGTGATCTGGCCGCAGATGGTGCGCTACGCGCTGCCCGGCTTCACCAACAACTGGCTGGTGCAGCTGAAGGCAACCGCACTGGTGTCGGTGATCGGACTTCAGGATCTGACCTACAACGCCTTCACCGCCGGGCGATCGACCGACAAGCTCTTCACCTTCATGTTCGCCGCCTTTGTCATCTATCTGATCCTGACCGCGATTTCCGATGTCGGTTTCGCGCGCTCGAGCGGCATTACAGCCGCGGAATGCCGAGGCGTGACCATGGAAACCGTTCTTAGCTATATCCGCTCGATGTCGGCCTGATCGCGCAGAATTTCGACCGCTTTCTCTACGGTGTCTGGATAACGCTGAACCTCACCGTCCTGTCGCTGATCATCGGCGGCATGATGGCGGTTCCGCTGGCCGTTGCTCGGGCGGCGCGCCATCCGGTCTTCAATCCGCTGGTCTGGACCTACACCTATGTCTTTCGCGGCACGCCGCTGCTGGTTCAGACCTACCTGATCTATTACGGCCTCGGCCAGTTCGAGGCCGTGCGCCAGAGCTGGCTCTGGGATCCGATCCTGTCTTCGGCCTGGTGGTGCGCGCTCATCGCCTTCACGCTGAACACGGCGGCCTACACGACCGAACTGCTGTGCGGCGCGATCGTCGACACGCCCAAGGGCGAGGTCGAGGCCGCCATCGCCACCGGGCATTCCTACCGCGCGCGGATGCGCCGCATCATCCTGCCCTCGGCCTTCCGCCGGGCGATCCCTGCCTATTCGAACGAGGTCATCTTCATGCTGCACGGCTCGGTCGTGGCCTCGACGATCACCTTGCAGGATATCCTCGGCGTCGGGCGCTGGCTGAACGGGCGCTACTATCTGGCCTATGAAGGCTTCATCACCGCCGCGCTGCTCTACTTCATCATCGTCTTCGCCATCACCCGCGTCTTCCGCTGGATCGAACGGCGCTACCTGCGCCATCTGACCGGTCGCGAAACGAAGATGGACGCACCCGCAACACCCGAGCCGACACGCTGACCGAGGAGAGCCTCATGATTGAAAGAACGCACACGAATGCCCGGATGAGCAAGATCGTGAAGCACGGGCGGACCGTCTATCTCTGCGGACAGGTCGGCAGCGGTGCGGACGTGGCCGAGCAGACCCGCGACTGCCTGTCCCGCGTGGAGGCCCTGCTCATCGAGGCCGGGTCGTCGAAGGCGCACATGTTGCAGGCGATCGTCTGGCTGGCGCAGATGAGCGATTACGACGCCATGAACGCGGTCTGGGATGCCTGGGTGCCCGAGGGCCACGCCCCGGCGCGGGCCTGCGGCGAGGCGCGGCTGGCGGGCCCGGACCTGCTGGTCGAGGTCATCGTGACCGCGGCGACCGCGGAAGGAGAGACGGCATGAACGCGCAGAAGTGCATCCTGATCGGCGCCGGCATGGATTGCGGCAAGCGCAGGCGCGGCTGCATCATGGGGCCCGATGCCTATCGCACCGCCGGGCTGGGCAGAACGCTCGGCGAACTGGGCTGGGCGGTCGAGGACCGGGGCAACATCGACGGCCCGGTCTGGGTTGCCGATGCGCCGACGGGCGAGGTGCATGCGCTCGAGCAATGCGTCGCCTGGACGCAAACACTCGCAGAGGCGGCAGAGACCGCCATGGGCGAGGGATTTCCGATCTTCATGGGCGGCGATCACGCGCTGTCGCTCGGCACGGTGTCAGGCGTCGCGGCCCACGCCGCGCGGAAGAAACGCCCGCTCTTCGTGCTCTGGCTCGATGCCCATCCCGACATCAACACGCCGAAAACCACCGCCTCCGGCAACCTGCACGGCACGCCCATCGCCTATGTCACCGGGCAGGACGGGTTCGAGGGCTTTCCCGCCCTCAAGGCCCCGACACCGCCCGAGAACGTCTGCTTCATCGGGTTGCGCTCGGTCGATGGACCGGAGCGGGACTTCATCACCCGGTCCGGCATGACCGCCATCGACATGCGCCAGATCGACGAACGCGGGATCGCCGCCCCGCTGGCGGAGTTCCTGAAGCGGGTCAGCTCCGCGGGCGGCATGCTGCACGTCTCGCTCGACGTCGATTTCCTCGATCCGGCCATCGCCCCCGCGGTGGGCACCACCGTGCCGGGCGGCGCCACCTTCCGCGAGGCGCATCTGGTCATGGAGATGCTGCACGACAGCGATCTCGTGACCTCGCTCGACCTTGTGGAACTCAACCCCTTCCTCGACGACAGGGGCCGCACCGCCTCGCTCATGGTTGACCTGACGGCCTCGCTCTTCGGCCGCCGCGTGTTCGACCGCCCGACCCGTAGCCATACGTGAGATCTGAAATGCCCGCCCCTGCCCCCTCCGAACTGGCCTATATCCGCTTCGTCAGCGTCGAGAACATGATGAAGCTGGTGCACGCCATCGGCATCGAGACCGTGCTCAAGGACCTCGCCCGCTATATCGAGGACGATTTCCGCCGCTGGGAGAAGTTCGACAAGACCCCCCGCGTCGCCAGTCATTCCGCCGAGGGCGTGATCGAGCTGATGCCGACCTCGGACGGCGAGGACTACGGGTTCAAATACGTCAACGGCCATCCCAAGAACACCAGGGAGGGACTTCAGACCGTCACCGCCTTCGGCCTCCTGGCGCGGGTCGACACGGGCTATCCGGAACTCCTGACCGAGATGACGCTCTTGACCGCGCTGCGCACGGCGGCGACGAGTGCCATGGTCGCCAGTCACCTCGCGCCAAGGGGCAGCAAGGTCATGGCGATGATCGGCAACGGCGCGCAATCGGAATTCCAGGCGATGGCGATGCGCGCGATCTGCGGCATCGACACGCTCAGGCTTTACGATATCGACCGGGCGGCGACGGCGAAGGTGGTCCGCAACCTGACCGGGCTGGGGTTCAACCTGGTGCCCTGCGCCACGCCGGAAGAGGCGATCGAGGGCGCCCAGATCATCACCACCTGCACCGCCGACAAGCAATATGCCACCATCCTGACCGACAACATGGTGGGCGCGGGCGTCCACATCAACGCCATCGGCGGCGACTGCCCGGGCAAGACCGAACTGCACAAGGACATCCTGACCCGGTCCGAGGTCTTCGTGGAATACCCGCCCCAGACAAGGATCGAGGGCGAGATCCAGCAGATGCCGGCGGATTTTCCGGTCACCGAGATGTGGCAGGTCATCACCGGGGCGGCCCCGGGACGCACCAGCGAGCGCCAGATCACGCTCTTCGATGGCGTCGGCTTTGCCATCGAGGACTTCTCGGCACTTCGCTATCTGCGCGACAAGCTCAAGGATCACCCGTTCTATCAGGAGCTCGACATCATCGCCGATCCCGACGATCCGCGCGACCTGTTCGGCATGGTCCAGCGGGCCAGGCAAGGCAAGTAAAGGGCGCATGGGACATCTGCGCCCCCCGCCCTCGCCCATCCGTGAAGACAGCGACCCGCGAAACGAATGATCCCTGCCGGTTCCCGGTCGATCTCGCCAACACACCCCGTCGCGTTTCGCCGCGGACGCGCTCGATGGGCTGTTATATTTTAGATGCTTGCAAGGACTTCATCACAAGGGCGCCGGCGACCGGCCCCTGGGACTGCCGACCCCGAGTGACCGGGTCTCGGACCTCCGGCGCCGAGGCCCCTGCCCGGGCCGCCCGAATGCCAGGCAAGAATCCCGCCGCGCCGGATCGGGAGAGCGCACTCGCGGGGGGCATGTGGCGGAAGAGGCGGACATGGCATCCACCCCTTCTCCCGTCAGGCCACCCTGTTTCCCTGCACGGGCTTGGCGAGACGTCAGCGGCTTGACGACGCTCTTCGCCGCATGAAGAACAGCAGCATCAACAGAAGCGGAACGCCGGCGGCGACGGGAATGACGCGCGCTGACTGCACGACCGGTTTCACCCGCACCGTGAAGTCTGCGAACGGACTGGCGGCGAGAATGGTGCCGTCGCGCGAGGCTGCGCTGACGACGGCGCGGTAATGCCCGTCCTGGATGAGACGCATGGGCCAGTCCGTCGCGATCGTCTCGCCGGGAGCGAGACTGGCTCGCGTCACCGCTTTCTCGGCGCTCCAGTCCTCGAGCCCGATCGGCGCCTCCTGGCCGGGATCGACGCGGACGATGCTCAGCCACGAGATCACGCCAAGGACGGGGGTCGCACCCGTATTCGTCAGGCGGGTCTCGAAGACGAGATGATCCCCCATCTGCGGATCGGCCGGGTTGTCGACCGAGGGGGCAATCGCGATCGACAGATCGCCGGCGGCAGACGGACAGGAGGCCGCAAGGACCGTGATCGCCATCGCCGAGGCCGCGGCGAATCGGGCAAGGTTTCGTCTCACGTCAATCCTCCTATCGCGAAAGTCGGTCAAAGGCGGCCACCGCCGACGCCAGCACGATCGCAAGCCAGGCGAGGGCCAGCACGAGCCCCGGCCACTGCGCGATGATGGGCTTCCCGTCGATGATGACGGCGTCGTAGGCGTTCACGGTGCCCGAGAGCGGGTTGATCGCATCGAAGATCCGCCCGATGGCCGATTGCCTCAGGCTGGGTCCGATGACAAGCGGGCTGGCAGAAACCGCGAGCGCGATCATCCCGGTCATCAGGCAGGCGCGCGCCGAAGGCATCCAGCTTCCCAGCGCCATGCCGAGAAAGCCGAAGGTCAGCACGACGGGCGTGCCGAGGATGGCAACCAGCGCGACGCCTTCGGCTAGGTTCTGGCCGGTGCTGCCCACCGCCCAGAGATAGGGGATCGAAAGCAGGAACATCGCGATCCAGGCGATCAAGATCCCGCCCAGCTTGCCAAGCAGGATCATGCGCCGTGGAGTCGGGATCAGCAGCAGCGGCACGAGGCTGCCCCGCTCCCGTTCGCCCGCTGTCGCGTCGATCCCGACGATCAGCGCGAGAAGCGAGGCCAGGACGGTGATCAGGCCGGCCATGTCGCAGACCACCTGGGCGTTGTCGAGCAGGCTGAGCTCGGTGCTGCCGACAAGAAGGAGCGTGAACGACGAGAGTGCCGCGCACAAGGCCAGCAGCCATGCGAGGCCGCGCAGGCTGAAGAGAAGCTCACCGGCTTCCTTGCGGGCGATCAGGGTGGCGGGTGTCATGCGGCTTTCCTTTCAGGCAGGCCGGTCAGCGACAGGTAGAAGGATTCGAGCCCCCGGCCTTCGTCCCTTATCTCGACGATCTTCCAGCCCCGGCCGAAAAGCTCGGGCCAGACGGTCTCGGCCGCGGCACCGGGCTCGAGCTCGATCATCCAGGTCTCGCCCTCCTGCCGGATGCGACCGACACCCCGGACCGCGGCGAGAGAGGGCGGCGGCGCGGCGAGCCTCAGCCGATAGCGGCTGGCACCTTCGGAACGGGCCACCAGATCCGGAATGGTGCCCTCCGCCCTGGTCCGCCCGTCGGCGATCACGACAACGCGGCGGCACAGCCGTTCGACATCATCGAGCAGGTGCGTGCACATCAGGATACCCGTCCCCTGCGCCGCAAGATCGCGCAGAAGCGCATGCACTTCATGCCGGCCGCGCGGGTCGAGACCGTTCGTCGGTTCGTCGAGGACCAGCAGCCGCGGCGCTCCGATCAGCGCGCGCGCCAGGCCCAGGCGCTGGCGCATGCCGCGCGAATAGGTGCCGATCCGCTGGCCCCGGCGCGGCGAGAGGCCGACGGCCCCCAGCCGCGCGGCGATCATCGCGGACTCGGGGGAGAGGCCGTGGAGCGCGGCGAAGAAGGCGAGATAGTCCTCGCCCGACATCCAGTCGTAAAGACCGTTCTGCTCGGGCAGGACGCCGATGTTGCGGTAGATCGTGAACGGGGCCCTCGCCGGATCCTGGCCGAGAACCGCCACGGTGCCCTGCTGGCGGGGCAGAAGCCCGAGCATGGCCGCTATGGTCGTGCTCTTGCCGGCGCCGTTCGGGCCGAGCAGGCCGACGATCTCGCCCGCGGATACGGACAGGCTGACATCGGTGAGGATCGGCTTGTCCGCGATCCTGACGGCGAGATTGTTGACATCGAGAAGGTCCATGGATTGCTTCCTTGCCGAATGACGAGGGCCGGCATGGCGCCGGCCCTCCCCTCCAGTCACTTCGCCGCAGCGGGCGACTCTGGCAGGCGCCCCCCGTCGCGCCCCCGCAGACCCGGCCACAGGATGATCGCTGCCATGAGGCCGAGGCAAACGATGGAGGCCCAGTAAGTGCCGAGGTCGAGCCCGCCCTTGGCAAGTGGCTTCGTCAGCAGATCGCCGAAGGTTGCGCCGAAGGGCCGGGTGAAGATGAAGGCGATCCAGAAGAGCGCGATGTGGTTCATCGCGCGCGCCCGGTGCAGGACCAGCACGACCGCAATGACGGCGGTACAGACGGCTGCGGCGGTCATGTAGCCGAGGCCGAGGTTGTCGACGAGGAAATCGCCGAATGCCGTCCCGAGGCTGTTCGAGAAGAGGACCGCAACCCAGAACATGATCTCGGCGTCGCGCCGGACGATGGGATCGACCGAGAGGGTGCCGTCGCGGCGGTGCCAGACCCAGAGCGTTGCCAAGAGCCCGACCGTCAGGATCACCGAGCCCCAGAGGTAGCCAAGGTTGAGGGTCCGGTCCATCAGGTCCGAGATCTCGGTTCCGGCCGTGGTCGTTCCGACGATTGCCGCCCAGAAGAGCGCAGAGTGGAGTCGTTCGGCCCGGACCTGCGCGAAGAGAAGCGCCACCAGCGCAGTGCCCGTGATCGCGAGACCGACCACGTAGCCGAGATCGAGCGTCTGCGAGATGAGATCGCCGGTCGTCTCGCCGAGTGTGGTGGCCAGGATCTTGAGGATCCAGAAGGCCGCCGTGACCTCGGCGATCTTGTTGAGGCCGGAGACGCCTTCGCGCCCCGTCGTTTGCAGGAGTGTCATTGGACTTTTCCAGATGTGAGGGAATTTGGGGCGCGGCGCGCGGCTGGGCGCGCCGCACCGGTCTGTCAGCCGGCGATGGGTGCGCGCCGGCGGAGCGTCATCGCCGCGACCGTGGCGGCTATGACGGCAAGGAAGGCAAAGCTGGTGACGATGGTGCCAAGACCGAGGCCGCCGAACTCCGCCGGTTGTGCCAGAAAGTCGCCGAATGAGGCGCCAAGCGGGCGGGTGAAGATGTAGCAGAGCCAGAAGGCCCAGATCCCGTCGAGGCCGAGCGCGAAGTAGCCGAGCGCGAGCGAGGCGATGATCAGCCCGAAGAGCACACCGGTGGCGGCGAACCCCACGCTGAACGTCTCGGCGATCATGTCGCCGACGGCGGTGCCGAGCGCGAAGGTGAAGAGGATCGCCAGCCAGTAGAAGGCTTCGCG
Organism: Albidovulum sp.; assembly: GCA_020637635.1. GTDB lineage: Bacteria > Pseudomonadota > Alphaproteobacteria > Rhodobacterales > Rhodobacteraceae > Albidovulum. Next base: position 37,961 of record JACKKB010000010.1, on the reverse strand, counting down.
CCGGAAGGTGAAGACCTCGTGGATCGACAGCGTCCGTTCCAGCGCGAACCAGACCGCGAAGGTGGCGGCAAGGGCGATGGTGAAGCCGATGGTCGAGGTGAGCAGCGGAATGCCGAGCGCGTCGGTCATGTTGTCGGTGATCAGCGTGCCCACGACCGAGATCAGCACGACGGCAATCCAGTAATAGGCCGGCACATAGGCCTTCTGGCGGAACTGCCAGATCATCGCCGCGATCAGGACGGCGGTCATCAGGATTGTCGTCGTGCCCAGCCCGAGGCCGAGGTTCACGGCCAGGAAGTCGGCCGCGGTTTCGCCCATGGTCACGGCCATGAGCTTGATCAGCCAGAAGCCCGGGGTGACTTCGGGCACCCGGTTGACCCCCTGGGCCTGCTGCAAGGGGTGATCGAAGTCGGCGAACGTAGCGTCACTCATGATTGCGTCATCCTTTGATCTGGGCCAGCGCCTGTGCCGAAAAGGCATCGGCATGGGCGTCGTCGTCGGCGTTGCAGCGTTCCAGCGCCTTCGCTTGCAGATCTGCCACCGCGGCGGCCGGGGTGGCTGTGCCGATGGCGGTGCGAACCTGGCCGATCAGGTCCTCGCACGGGATCGCGCGGCCGCTCTCGTCGGTCACGGCAATGCCCGAGACGTATTGAACCGGCCCGGAAGCGGCGGCCGGGACCGGCGCGTCGAGCGTGCTCGCGAGTGTGGCAAGCGCCTTGTCGACCGTGGCCTTGTCCGGTGCACTTGCACGCAAGGCCGAGAAGGCATCGTCCGCAGCCGCATCGACGCTGTTCCAGGCGGCGCGGTCGGCCTGGCGCAGCGCCGTGGCATTCTCATCCCAGAGGGTTTCGAGATCGGTGATGCGGTGTTCGGCGGCGGCCAGATCGCCGCTTGCGGCGATGGTCTGGGTGTCGGCGACGATGGTCTTGTAGGCCGAAAGATCGCCGAGGCCGGGCGACTGGGTGGCGGCGGTGGCCTGGGTGGCGGGCAAGAAGAGCATCTCGGTCAGCGCGAACCCGGCCGCCGGAACGGCGATCAGCGTCGCTGACAAGGCAAGGTTTCTGAGGGTGGCATTCATGGAAGACGTCCTGTCTGATTGCGCGACGGGCCTGCATTCGAGGTCCGTGGGCGAAGGGATGACAGGAGAGCTCCAGAAGTGTCTGGCGAGTTTCTTACGCTTTGGTAAGAAGCCGGCTATTCTCGGGGCAGAACAAGGGACACGACAGTGTCCGACCCGTTTGACGACGCGGGCATGGCCGCGCCATGGGTCATTAGACCCTGGACAAGCGCTTCTCGAAGTGGCGGGCCGGATCCGATGATCTGCGCCGTCTCCGTCTCTGCCGTCTCATCGACACCCACGGTTCCGACGAAGGCGCGCAGCCCGTCCGCGGTGACGAATTCGCTACGCCAGAAGCGGAGCTTCGGATCGCCAAGTGCAGTCATTGCCCCGGACGCGGGCCGCACGAAGGCTAGATCGTTCGGCTGCCCGCGCCAGAAGTGCGAGACCGTCTCGATGGTCGGATCCTCGCTGCCCTGGAGCGCCGAGAGCAGGGCATCGAACACAAGACCCGGCGTCGGCAGTCTGGATGCAGCCCATCCCGTGGCGAGAATGGCATCGGCAAGGGCGGCCTCGTCCCTGGCGAAGACGACGAGCGAGACCGGATGCACCGGAGAGCCCATCAGCGATTCGGTTGGCGTCGGAAGAACGGACCCGTCCAGTGCGGCGGCATCCTTCAGGATCTGGTAGGCGACCTGGAAGGTCTCGTTGCGCGGATGATCGTGGCGCCAGACATTTGTCGCTGCCAGCACGGCCAGTCCCAGGGCGACGGCAAGGCCGGCGATCCGCGCGCCGTTGGCCAGGGGCGCGGCAGCGGCCGATCCGCTCGACAATCGCCATTCGGCGACCGCGATACCGAGTGTCACCCAGAGCGCGCCCACCAGCCAGCCGTTCAGCACGTCGCTGAGGTAATGCTCGATCAGGTAGATGCGGCTCGCGCCGATGGCGAAGGCGATGAGGCCCGCCGACAGAAGCGCCGTCTCGGCGCGCAGCCGGCCCGCCCGCCAGACGACATACATCAGCATCCCATAGGCCGCGACCGAGGCCGCCGCATGACCGGACGGGAAGCTTCCGGACGTCTCCGCGAACACGCCGAGCGGGGAGCGCGGGCGCCCGAACGCCAGTTTCAGGGCCGCGACCGAAAGAACGTTGCCGATCACGGAAACCAATAGGCCCGCCGCAAGGCCCCGGCGAGCTTCGGTCATCAGCCAGACCAGCGCCGCCGCCACCACGGGCAGGACGACCTGCCAGGCGCCGACAGCGGTGACGAACGAGGCGACCCGGATCGGACCCGGTGACTGGAAATGGTGGATCAGCTCCGAAAGCCGGACGTCGAGTTGGACGATGGGTCCGCCCATGAGGAAATCGAAGGCGGAGTCGATCCAGACGGCACCGACATAGATGAAGATCACCGTCAGAAGGCTGAGCGTCAGCCCGGAAAACGCGGTGCGGTCGAGCCGCGCCTCGACCCAGCGCGCGGCCCGGGGATGCGCGCGGATCCGCCGCCGCATCGCCGGGACATCCGCAATGTTGCGCAACACCGCGGAGACGATTGCCCGGGCCGGGGCCAGAAGCCGCAGAGCCGAGTAAAGCGTGGTCCAGAGCACCAGGAGCGCAAGAAGCACGATCCCGGTCAGAACCGCGACGCGCGTCAGCGATCCGCCGATCCGGCCCAGGACATCGCCGAGGAAACAGCCGACGGCGACATGCGCGAGCGCATAGGGAATGCTGCCTGCGCAGTTCCAGATCAGGAACTGGCGGCGGCTCATGCCGGCCATGCCTGCGGCAAGCGGCACGAGCCCGGCGACCGGACCGAGAAATCGACCGATGACCAGGGCCATTCCGCCGCGCCTCTCGAACAGGGCCCCGGCGCGGGCAAGGGCGGCCGATTGCCCGATGCGGCGTCTTCCGGGTAGGCGGTTCATCGCCAGCTTGCCGGTCCAGTAACTCACTTCCGCGCCGAGCACCGATCCGATCGCGACGAACCAGGCAAGGTCGAAGAAGTCCAGAAGCCCGCGTTGAACGAGGATGCCCCCGGCCTCCACGATCAGCGTTCCGGGGATGACGACACCGGTGAGGAAGAACGCCTCGAGCAGCGAGGCAAGCCCGACGAGCCAGTAGCCGAAGATACCGAGCGCCTGGAGCGAAGGCAGGATCTGGTCGAGAGAAATGCTCATGAGGTCACTTTGCGATCAGGCCGCGCGCCGAGCCCGCGATCAGGAGGGCCACGTCACCCATCGCGCGCATCGGCGAGAGGCTTGGCGGCAGCGCCAGATAGCGCGGGCGCCAGTCCGGGGCGAACTTCTGCTTGAAAGCGCGAAGGCCCTCGAAATTGTAGAACGCACCGCCGTGGCGGTAGATCAGCCGCCCGAACCGGTTCCATGACCGTGCGACCGAGCGTTCCGACAGGCCCGACAGCGGCGCGGTGCCAAGGCTGAATTCCGCGGCGCCAAGCGCCTTGTAGTGGTCGATCAGGCTGAGGAACATGTATTCCATCAGGCCGGAGGATTCCTCGGGCAGGTATCGCATCAGGTCGACGGCAAGATGCTTTCCGCGACGGGACGCCAGGATGTTGGCGAAGGCGACGATGCGGCCATCCTTCCGCACGACCGGAATGTCGAAACGCCCCAGATAGTCCGGGTCGAAGCGCCCGACCGAGAACCCCTTCTCGCGCCCCGTCTTGCCGCCGAGCCACGCATCCGAGACCGCGCGGAGTTCCGCGATCAGGTCGGGCGCGTGGGGCGCTGGCAGGACGGCGAATTCGTAGCCGTCCCGCCGGCGCCTGTTCATCGCGGCGCGCATGGCCTTGAACCGCCCTCCGGCGAGGCTGAACTCGGCAAGCCGGACCACGGCTTCCTCCCCGACCTTGTGAAGCGTCAGTCCAAGCTCGACCCAGAGCGGTAGGTGGCGGTCGCTGACCTCGTAGAAGACGGGCCTCGCATTCGACTGCGCGGCCTGATCGACGAAGGACGAGACAAGGGCCTCGAACTCGGTCGGGTCGCCAACCGGATCACCAAGTGCGATCCACGATCCGCCGCGCACCGCATACATGATGAATGCGGTGCCCGATGCGGACAACAGGACCCTCTTGTCGCCGGTCTGGCTCAGCCAGGCCAGCGGGTCCTCCGCCCCGGCGCAGAGGGCGGCGACATGCGCGCTGTCTTCCTGCCGCGCGTCCCCGGGTGGTGTGCGCCGGATCGGACGGGTCAGGAGGTAGATCCCGAAAAAGAACAGGACGGCCGTCGCGGCCAGCCCTGCCCGGAGCGCGCGGGGCGTGTTCGAATCTCGCGAGAATTCCGACCAGAGGTCATTCGAATACGGGACCGTCTTGTGAACGAAGAAGAAGAAGGCGGCCGCGGCGAGAAAGGCGCCGGTCACCGTGGCGAACCATGCCAGGTCGAACACGCCGGCCGTGAGTCGGCCGGGTCTGTCAAAGGCGTTGCGGAAAGGCAGGAGCAGCAGGGCACCCGCACCGAGGAAAGCGGCGTTCTCGAAGCCGTAATCATTCAGGAGCGAGGCAACGGCCCCGGTCCCCAGCGCACCGATCGCGAACCACCAGGCCGACGAGACCCGCCGGGCAAGGCCGTGCGAGACGATGATCAGTCCGACACCGGCCACCGCCGATGCAAGGGTCCCCCCTTCAAGCAGAAGCGTGCCGACAAGGTCGCCCTCGGCCATGGCTTCGGCGCGCACCGACGGCAGCATCGTGATCAGCAAGAGCCAGGCCCCGAACCCGAAGGCGACCGCCGCCACAAGTCCGGGCGAGAACCCGTGCAGCGTGGCAAAGGCCGGCTTCAGGGCGGGCGACCGAGCAAGCAGCCGGCCGCCGATGCCGCTGGCGAGCCGCAGTTCGTTCAGGGCGACCAGCAGGAAGGCGAGTGCAAAGGGCACCAGGTAATAGACCAGCCGGAACACCAGCAGCGCCGCGGCGGCATCCCCGGCCGGGACTGACGCGGGAAGGGTGCCGATGACGACCGTCTCGAAGACGCCGACCCCGCCGGGCACATGGCTGAGCACGCCGATCATGGTCGCGGCGGCATAAACTGCGACGAAGGTCGTGTAGTCGGGCTTGCCGGCCGGCAGCAGGACCCACAGCGCGAAGGAGGCCGCTGCAATGTCGATCAGGGTGACGGCCAGCTGGCCGGCAAGGTCCGCAGGCGGTGGAATGCGCAATTCGTAGCCGCGAACGCTCAAGGAGCGCTGCGTGGCCGACATCCAGGCGATGAGCGCGACCGACAGCACGCTTGTCGCCGCTGCAACGCTCTGGATGGTCGACGGCGCGTAGGGCAACAAGGCACCGACCGCCCCGGGATGAAGAGCGAGCGCAGCGACGCCGACGAGGGTCAGGCCGGTGCCGAGGGCGATGGCGATATAGCCGGAAACGGCGGCGACCTCGAAGGCGTTCAGGCCGACGGCCGAGTAGATCCGGTAGCGCACCGCACCGCCAGACACGACGCTGACGCCGATTGTGTTGCCGAAGGCGTAGCCGAGAAAGCCGCCCAGCGCGACGACCCCGCGGTCGAGCGTCTTGCCGATGAACCGCAGGCCGAACCAGTCGTAGCAGACGAGCGCGACATAGCCGATGGCGGTGGCACCGAGCGCGGCGGCGAGTGCACTCACCGGCGTCGCCCTGATCTGCGCGGCGACATCCGCGGGATTGACGGGCTTCAGCAGGTGGTAGAGCGCGTAGAGCCCGAGGACGAAGAGACCGGCACCCAGGATGATCGGCAGGGCGCTTCGCAAGGCGTGATGGCTCGGTCGGGTCAATTCGCACTCCGCTCGGTTCGGCAATTCGGTGATCGGGATGTGCTTACCCTCACGAAGCCCAATCTGAAAACCGCAAACTTCCCAGAGCCCTGGTTCTTACCAAACTGTAAAATCCTGGAAAGGCGATCCGGGGAGCCGGACCCTAACTGTCGAATGCAGGCGATGAGACCTGTAGCCGAAAGGAGAAACAGATGACGAACAAGCGCATGATCCTCTTGCCCGCGGCGCTCGCCGCGATGCTGCCCTTCGTGGCGCTGGCCGAAACCATGAGCCCGGACGAGCAGAAGTTGTTAGACAGCGCCAAGCTGACGCTTCAGCAGGCTGCCGATGCGGCGCTCAAGGCCCAGCAGGGCAAGCTTGCGGAAGTGTCCTTTCATGACGAAAGCAAGCGCGCCGCCTTCGAAGCGGTGGTGATCGCCGCCGATGGCCAGTCCTGGACGGTGATGATCGACGCCAATACCGGCGAGATCTTCGACAAGGCGCTGACTTCGGATATGAAGGACAAGCATGACGGCGAGGACGACGACGCCTGACCAGGCACCCGTCTTCATGCAGACGGTCCCGGCCCTGTTCGCAGGGCCGGGTGCGCGTGTCGTGGAAAGGTTCGGACGGGAGGCGATGCGGATACTTCTTGCCGAGGATGATGCCGAGACGGCCGCCTATGTGGTGAAGGGGCTGACCGGGGAAGGTCATGTCGTCGATCACCTGACGAACGGCAAGGATGCGCTTTCGCAAGCGATGTCAGGGGATTACGATCTTCTGATCCTTGACCGGATGATGCCGGGGCTCGACGGGCTTTCCGTCCTGAAATCGCTGCGTGCCGCCAAGATCGACGCGCCGGCGATCCTGCTGACGTCGATGGGGGCGGTCGATGACCGGGTCGCGGGTCTGCGCGGCGGCGCCGACGACTACATCGTCAAACCCTTTGCCTTCGTCGAACTGCTGGCACGCATCGACACGATCTGCCGTCGTCCGGCGACGCGCGACGAGGTGCTGGAACTGGTCATCGGCGATCTCCGGCTCGATCTCCTGAAACGCGAGGTGACGCGGGATGGCGAAAGGATCGACCTGCAACCGCGCGAATTCCTGCTGCTGAAGCACTTCATGGAGCGGCCGGGCCGGGTTCAGACCCGCACGCTGCTGCTGGAATCGGTCTGGGGGCTGCATTTCGACCCCAGGACCAGCGTCGTCGAGACCCATATCAGCCGGCTGCGCACCAAGATCGACAAGCCGTTCGACAAGCACTACCTCGTCACGCTGCACGGGGTCGGCTACGTTCTTCAGCCATGAGGCAGGCGGTCTCCTGGTCGATGCGCTTTGCGCTGGCGCTGTCGGCGGTGTTTGCCATCGGCACACTGTCCGCCGGAGGCCTTTCCTATCTCTTCATCTCGCGGGACATGACTGAGCGCCTGACCGCAGATGTGCGGTCTTGGGCGGAGAGTCTTGCCCGGATTGCGGCCACAGGCGACAGGGCGGACCTGCGTCAACAGGTCCTGGCGCAGGTGCGCTCCAGCCAGGACGGCGCGAGCCTTTTCGCCTTCGTCGATGCGGGATCCGGCCAGACGACCGGTTCGCTGAAGCTTGCCGCGCCCTTCGAAGGCGCCCGACGGCTGCTGGTCGGTCGGGACATTCCCGAAAGCGACGCGATCGAGGCCGACACCGGCGAGGCCTATCTTGCCTATGGAATCCGGACCGACATCGGCTGGGTCCTCGCGGCGCGAGACGAGGCATGGGTCGCCGAAATCGGCGAAGTCCTTGTCCAGACAACCATTTACTCACTGGCCATTGCGGCGCTGCTGTCGATGACGCTCGCCGTGTTCATCGCCCGGAAGAACGAAAGACGCATCGACCGCATGGATCAGGTTCTGGACGATATCGGCGAAGGCAACCTCGACCGCCGCATAGCCGATGGCGGGAACGACGATCTTGCGGCGCTCGCCGCTCATGTCGACCGGATGCTCGACCGGCTCGAGGCGGGGGTCGCGTCGATCCGCCAGGTTTCCACCGATGTGGCCCACGACCTGCGTTCCCCTCTGGCACGGCTCAGGATGCGGCTTGAGCCGCAGGCGCTAAGCGCTGACCTGCCCGCCGAGACGCGCCACGAGATTGGATCCGCCCTGATGGATATCGACGCCATCGCGGCGACTTTCGATGCGATCCTGCGTCTTGCCCGTCTGCAATCCGGCACGGTTGAACGGCGCAACGATCCTGTCGATCTGGGGGAACTGGCTGAATCCGTCCGCGAGATCCTACAGACTGCCGCCGAGGCCTCCGGGCATGACCTTGCACTCGCCAGGACGCCCAACAGCATCCGGGTTCAGGGCGACGAGGACATGCTCACCCAGGCGCTGACCAACCTCGTGGCCAACGCCGTCGAGCATTGCCCGCCCCCGGCAAGGATCCTGATCAGCGTCGGCATGCGCGGCGAACAGCCTTTCGTCATGGTTTCGGACGACGGACCGGGCATTCCCGAAACCGACCGCGCGCGGGTCCTGGAGCGGTTCGTGCGCCTCGATGCCAGCCGGTCGGTGCCCGGCACAGGGCTTGGTCTCAGCCTGGTATCGGCCATCGCCGATCTTCATCGGGCCCGGCTGGTGCTTGAGGACAATGCACCCGGTCTGAGGGTGTCGATCCTGTTTCCGGCTGTCGAGCCAGCGGCGGCGACCCCTGCACACAATTGAACTGCCGGCAAGGCGATCCGGAAGGTCAGCAACCAGGTCCGGATTGCGACCTGCCACGGACCCTTCATCCGGCCACGAGCGGAGCCCGGCGGCCAGAAGCGGGGTGAACCTGCGGGGGGCCGGTAGCCGAGGCGTCGGAAGCATCAGGCAGGTGGTCTTTCCCGTCTTGCATCCCAGGAGGCACCCGCGATGGTCTCCTTGTCTCGTTCCCGCGCCCTGTCACGGCCGAAGCGGGCCGAAACCGCATTGCTCTCGGCGGCGGCTGTAACTTCATCCGGTTGTCAGGTGCCTGCGACCGGAACGGGTTCTGTCGATCCGACGGGTCCGGCTCGCCGTGAAACGACGCCACCGAACCGCCGCGCGCACGCAGCGCACTTCCCACCGCTTGCGTCTGCGCGTTCACGCCCTCGGTTCGCCCCTGGTCCATCGCGCTCTTGCGGATGAGGGGATCTGGCCGGTGAACGGGGTCTGGCGACCTCTGTCCGACTTTGGCAACCTCCCGGTCGGCAAGGTCGAGCCGGCCGTCAGGGCGATGCCGCCCCCGTAATGGTCCGAGAACCTGGTTTCATGGCCGGCCAGGGTCCAGAAGCCACGACACGACGTCCCGGCACCGGTGCCACCCCCCCCGCGCGGGCCGCGCCCCGACAGATATCGACGTCATCTTCGCCGCGCGGCTGCATGCGGTCCCTGGCTTCCTGCATCACCGTACCGGCGGCGGCGCCGATCGCCGGGGAAGTCTATGAGGTGTTGTCCGTGCGGCATCCGTCATTGCGGGTCTCGACCGGTCAAGCGCCTCGACGCCGCCGCCCGTGCATGGGCAAGCGCCCGAACCGGCGCCGCGCGCGGCCGCCGCGACCAGAGCCGGCACGCCCGCATCCGCACCGTTCCGTGCGAAAAATGCCGCGCATAGTCCGCCTCGGTAAGCAACATGATCCGGTCCACCTTCCGGTCTTCCAGCAGCCAGCGAATGCCTGACAGGATCGCAAGGGTGCCGGGCGAGACAGCTCCGGCGCCGGCATCTTCGATGAACGAGGACTTGAAAAGATACCCGATCTTGTTGCGCAGGAGCATCAGGATACCGGCAACATCCCGTCCCCCGATGCGCACCAGCACGATCGCCGCTTCGCCGGCGGCGCCATACCGGTCGCACAGGGACTGGTAGTATCGCGCGAGATCGGGGCTCGACAGCAGCGCTTCGCCGCGTTCGGCCTTCCAGCTGCGGCGGTCGATCTCGAAGAAGCGCTCCAGGCCCTGGCCAGCGTCGGCCCCGGAAAAGACGACCAGATCGTTTCCCGGATTGCCGTCGACCAGCCGCATGGCGCGGCGATGGTTCTTTCGGGGCGCCTTCGATTGCGCCTCGATCAGCTCTTCCAGGGAGCGCAGCCCATTGATCGCGTGAAAGTCCGCCGTCCGTTCGTCGGCGGCGGCCGCGCGTCCCCTGCATATCTCGACGAACTCGGCGGTTATGTGGTCAAAGTCCGGGAACGGGCCGATTTCCAGGCTGTCCCACCTGGCGGTGAACACCTGCTCGGCAAGGTCCTCCAGAACCGCGCGCGTTGCGTTTTTCGAGATCACTCCCGCCCAGGGCAATTGGCCGTTGATCGGACCGCGCAGGGTCCGGGCAAAAAGCCGCTTCAGTCCCGTGTCGGCAATCTGCACCATCAGCCCGGCGGCGCCGTGCGGGGTGAGTGCCGTGAAGGCCATCGGCCGGCCGGCCGTGAACGGTGCAGACGCCGCGATCAGTTCGGGATCGGAGAAGATCGGGGATTGCCAGGGTGCACGCGCCAGGAAGTCAGCCGGAAACAGAACAGCGCCTGTCATCGAAAGCTTCGGTAGATTTCGATGTTTCGGGTGTTCTGATCGGGCCGTGCGACCGGCATCAGCACGTAGTCCCCGCCGAAAAAGGCAGCCCGCGGCATGTGGATGTTCTGCGCCTCGTAGGTATCCCAGAATTTCACCGGATCGACCGGCGGCGGCACCAGCATCATGCAACTGTCCGAATGGATGGGTTGCCGGCCGGTTTCCTGAACCGCGTTGAAGATGCGGTCGCGTTCCGCGGCGATGGTGTTGCGCAGGGTGTCGTTGCGTCCGGCGGCGCCCAACGCCGCGATCGCCGCGGTTTCGGCCATCTTGGAGACCGTGAAGATCAGCGCCATCCGGTCCAGCCGTTCCACGATCTCGGGCCGCGCGATCCCGTAGCCGATGCGCATCGCCGCAAGACCGTAGAACTTGGAGAACGTCCGGGTGACGATCACCGGCTTTTCGGTCCCATTGACGATGTCGGCCCCGATCAGGCGACCGGGCGCGGTCGAGAACTCGGCGTAGGCTTCATCGACGATGACCGGTATGTGTGCCGGCACCCGGTCGAGGAAGGCCAGGAACTCGGCGCGGTCCAGCGGCACGCCTTCGGGGTTCGAGGGGTTGATGAGATAGATCAACCGGGTGTCGTAGTCGATGGACTGCAGCACCCGCTCGAGATCGTGATGCGGCCGGTTGCCGCTGCGGCCGGGATCGAAGGGCACCGCGATCTGGCGCACCTGCCGACGTTGTGTGAGCATCGTGAAGCCGAACCAGCCCGGGTCGTTCACCACCACGCTGTCGCCGGCCAGGGCATAGAGCTTGAGGATCCGGTCCAGCACGTCCCAGGATCCCGCGCCGATCGTGAAATTCTCCGGCTTCAGCCCATGTGTCCGGGCCAGGACACTGCGGAGTTCATCGTAATCATCGTCGGGATAGATCGAGAGTGGCCGGGTGTGGAGCATCTCCGAAAGGGCCTGGGTCACTTGCGGCGCCGGGCCGAACTGGTTTTCGGCGCGGTCGAAGACCGTGATCTTGTCGCTGTCGCGCGCAACCGGTTGGCCGTTCAACGTAAACTTCGGATAGTGAAACGCCGGCATCCCCGCGGCCGGATGCGCCATCGAGCGGCCCGCCAGGGGGTCGGCGTTCACCCCCCAGGAGGTCAGCACGCGCCCGTGCACGGCACGGCTGTCGGCAGTGAGCGCATACTGGATCACCGGCATCACCGTCTCGGGCGGGGGCAGTTGCTCGGCATCTTCCCAGTTGAAGTAGCTGCGGGTCATGTCGGTCCTGACGCTGCCCAGCCGGATCGTGGCGAGCGCGATCCCGGAGGTGCCGAGCTCGTGCGCGTAGGACCGCGCCAGCCGCTCCATCGCACTCTTGGCGATCCCGTAGGGTCCCAGTTTTGCCGTCGGAATCTCGGCCGTCCCCGTCGAGATGAACAGGATGCGTCCCGCGGTTTGGGCGGCAAGCCAATGTTTGACGAGCGATGAGGTCAGCCGATGGACCGCATCGAAATTCGTCCGCATCGTTTCGCTCAGGGTATCGGCGGGGACGTCCCAGATATGCGTGTCCGAGGGCCCGAGCACGCCGGCATTGTGGATCAACACGTCGATCCCGCCGACCTCGGCCGCCGCCTGAGCTACAAGATCGGTGTCAGGGTCCGACAGATCGCCGGCGACGGACGCAACCCGCCCACCCGCCGACCCGGCGATTGCCGCGGCCGCCGCGGCCGCCTTGCCGGGGTCGCGTCCGTGCACGATGACCAAAGCGCCGTCGCGCGCCAAGGTTTCGGCCATGACCCGTCCGACACCCCGGGTCGACCCTGTGATCAGGATCCGGCTTCCGGCGACCTCGCCCACCGCGCCGCTGCGCGGCATGGCCGCCAGCAGCTTTTCGATGTCGCTCGGTTCGGAAAGGTTTGCCGCGACTCTGCGCAGGCGCCGGACGACCTTGGCCGAGAGCTGACGCGAGCGGTGGATCAACTGTCGCACAAACTCGACTCCCTGCTTCATCCGAAAATGTCGGGACGGACAGCGCGATAGAGCTCACGGACCGCTTTTCCGTGTGCCGCCCAGGTCAGCCCGGAAACCATATCACGCGATGTCTTCGAAACAAGGCCCCGGGCCGGAATGGCCCCAATCGCGCAAGCCAGCCCGGCGACATCGTCAGCCGTGTCGACGAGCTGCAATGCGGGCGAGGCGTCGAGCAGATCCGTTATCCCCGCGGCGCGCGTCGTCACCACCGGCAGTCCCGCCGCCAGCGCCTCGCCGATCACGAGGCCGAACGTGTCGAAGAACGTCGGATAAATCAGCATGTCGGCCATGGCGTAATAGTCGCCGACGTTGCGCTGCACGCCGTCGAACCGGATCTGCCCGGAGAGGCCTCGCGCCGTTGCATAGTCGCGCATCGCGGTCAGGCTGCCTTCGCTGCCTTCGCCGATCACCACGAGGTATGGGGCCGCGTCGCCGAGGCGCACGAGCGCGTCGATCGCAAACCCGAGCCCCTTGGTGACGAACTGGTGCCCGACGAACAGCGCGACGCGGCGTGGTGTGTCAGGACGAAGACCGGGACGTACGCGCGTATCCGGCGGCGTGATGCCGAGGGGAATGGTGTGCGCGGCGCGCGGGTCCAACCCGTATTCGTCGACAAGCGCAGCTGCGACGCGAGGCGACACCGCGATGAGCGCGGTATTGCCACCGATGTTGCGCGCGTAGGTCCAACTGGTCAGTCCGACGAGACGGAAGCGCCGCGCCATTGCCGTCGGCAGGTCTTGGCCGGTGCGGCGCATTGTCTCCCGGACCAGCGCGATCAGCTTGCGAGGAGGAAAGAGGTGCACGGTGGCGACATCGGGTCGGGCCAGGGTGGGCACATGCGCGTGAACCATGTCGAAGGGCCCAAGCCGGCGCAAGGTTCGGGCGCTGGCGCGCGCAAAGCCCAGGGCAAAGGGCAACCGGCGGTCGAGGACATCCAGCGCGACCGGAACCACCTGAACGCCCTGCTCGTCATCCTCGACGCGCGCGGCCAGCACGGCCACGTCCGCCCATGACCGCTGGTCGCGCACAAGTTCGGTCACCGACCGGCTTATCCCCTCCTGCGTTCCGCCGTAGGTCCAGGTGACATGCGCGATGCGCGGTCGGCGGGACGGATCAGGCATGATGCGCGCGCACTTCGTCATAGAGCGCCGCGAGCGCCGCGGCGTGGCTGTCGGCGCTGTTGGTCCACGGATGCCGCGGCGGTGTGGGCGGAGCAATCAGATGCCTGCGGATGGCCGCGGCCAGAGCGGCCGTGTCGTTCTGGGACACCGGTTCGGCCCCGAACTCGGTCCGCATCCATTCGGCCGCCCCGCCCGCCGGAAAGCCGACGACCGGGCACCCCTGCGACAGCGCCTCGATTCCGACCATGCCGAAGGATTCCGGCTGCACATAGGGCAGCACCAAGAGATCCGCGTCGAGATAGGCCGCGTCGAGGTCGTCGGGGGTCACCGGGTCGCGCCAAGTGACACGGTCGGCGGGCAAGGCTTGCTCACCCATGGCGCGCAGCGATCCGATGCCGATGGCGGTCAGGTGCCAGGACAGATCGTCCAGCGCCTGCAACGCCGCGACGAGATGGTCGAAGCCTTTTTCCGGCTCCATCCGCCCGACAAAGAGAAGCCTCCCCTCCCCCGAGCGTGTTTCGTTGCGCTCCGGGAACCGGGAAAAGTTGTGCAGCACGCGCAACCGGTCGGCCGGGATCCCATGGGCGCGGGCGAGATCGGCGATGTAGGCGCTGGGGCATATGATCCGCCCCATCGCAGACAGCGCCCGATTGCGCGCCGAGGCCAGGGCAAGTCTCTTCAGATCCGATACGCCCTGCGGCAGGAAGCAGCCGCTTGCGACGCACCCGACACCCTGCCCCCGGAGACAGATGCTCCTGTCGCGCCGCAGCCTCGTGCCCTTGGGGCAGAACCGACCGACATCGTGCAGGGTAATCGCCGACGGCCAGCGCCGAGCCAGCCGATCCAGAAAACGCGGACGCATCACGTGTTCGATCCCGTGGAAATGCAGCACGCTGGGGCCGATCTCGGCCAACAGCGCCACGATGGCTTCCTCTGCATGCCGGTCCTGGCGAATGCCGGTGCCGGGACGGGCGAACCACCCTTCGTCCATCGAGCCAGCCGGGGCGAGGTGCTTGCCGACGCAGAGGTGCACGACCTGCCGGCCCATCCGTTTCAAGGCGTCGGTGACGTCGCGCAGGTAGGTCACCACGCCGTCGACCCGCGCAGCATCGCGCAAATCGGGCCGCGCGGCCTCGGGCCGGTCATGGATCAGAATGATCATGGTGTGGCCTTGCCAGGATGGCGGAGATCAGCAAGTCGAATGCGGCGACCGACAATTCCTGGAAGGCTTCCGCCTGGCCCTGCCCGCCCTGCATGTAGATGCTGCGATACGCATTCAGTCCGCCGATGGCACGCGGGTAATCCACCGTGGCATTTTGCGACACGAAATGGGCGAACGCGCGCTGCTTGCGGTCAACCTCGGCATCTATGTTCGCGAAGCGGTTGGGGATCGCCGGCGTCCAGACCTCGTACCCGCGCAGGCGCAGCGCTCCTGAAAGCGCCGGTCGCGCCTTCAACGCCCCGGCCAGGATCAGGTTGCTGTTCCAGTGATCGGAATGCGCATCGAGCAAGGAAGGGTGATAGACGATCGCCGGTCGTACATCGTCCAGAACGGCCCCCATGGCCTCGACGAGGTCGTTCGTGGGCGCGAGCGCACCGTCGGGCCCGTTGAGCATGCGCAGGTCGGAGATACCGTATTCGGCGCAGGCCGCCCGGCTCTCGGACTCGCGCAAGACCGTCAGCCGCGCCCTGGCCTGTTTCAGCTCGTCGGCCGGCATCGTCGCGCCGCGCAAACTCGGATCGCCCGCCGCGCCATCGGTCACGAAAACCACCGTGATCGTCTGGCCGGCGGTCGCATGCAGGCCCATGACCCCGCCACAGCCGCAGATTTCGTCATCGAAATGGGGGGCGACGATCAGAACGGGCCCGGTCGCGAAATCGGTGATGGCCCGGGGGATCTCGTCGCGCCCGGTCAGCAGAAGCGACGTGGAAATCAGGTTGCGCGTTCCTGCCGGAGCGAGGCGACGATAAGCGAAGGAAAGGCCGCGGCGCAGGAGATCCTTGTGCATCGCCATGCCCCGCCCCCCTCAATACTGTCCCAACGTGCCCGCGACCTTGTTGAGCGCGACCGCGCGGCGGAACGCCATCAGGGCGATCGGAAGGAATATGGCGGCAAATACGACAAGGCGGAGAAGCTGCGGCATGATTTCGGTAACGGTTGCCCCCTGCAGCACGGCAAGACGCATCGCTTCGAGCGCGTGCGTGATTGGAAGGACCGCCGCGGCGGATTGCAGAAACCCGGGCAAGACGTCGACGGGATAGATCACGCCGCCGAGGAAGGACGAGGCGGCCGTCACCATCGCGGTCAGCCCGTCTCCCTTCTTGATGACGACCACGATCGAGGCAATCAACATGCCAAGCGAAGCAAACGCGACGATGGACAGGATCATCGTGATGACGGTCGAGAACAGGTTGACGTTTCCCAGGTCGAGGCCGAAAAACGCCCCCACGATCATGTAGGTGAGAAACCGAAGCGTCGTGAACAGATACCCCCAGAGCGACGAATAGATCAGGATCTCCCAATTCTCCAGGGGCGACAGCAGCACGATCTCCAGCGTGCCCATCAACTGGCTCTCTCTCAGGCTGTCATTGTAGACACGCAGGCTGAGGGCGAGATAGTCGGTGAAGGCGATCCCGAGGAGGATGAAGGCGAAATAACTCCCGCCATACCGGTCGAGCGAGCCGATATCCGCCCCCTGGAACACCTGCGCGGCGAAGTAGAAGAACGGGACGGCAAGCACGATCCCGGACATCTGCAGGACAAAGGCGGTGACATAACTGAGCTGAATCAGGATGTCGCGCCTCAGGAACTTGAGTCCCGTCACCGAGGCTCCTCCGGATTGCCAATCGGACTTTTTCAATCGCGTGAAGCCGAAGCTGCCACGGAACCAACGGATCAACACTTCCCGATGCAATGTTCCATTTTCGCACGCCCCATGCAATCCTTGTGTCCGGGTTTTTCGTGTGCTTTGAATACTTAAGGCAATCGACACCGAGGCTGGGGCAATGCGTTTTCTTTTGTGCCTTCGCGCGCTTCTTGTCCTGTGCGCGGCGTGGGCGGCCGGGCCGAGCCTGGCGCAATCGGGGCCACCGCTTCTGGCGCCCGGTGACGAAATCGAGGTTTCCGTATTTGGCCGACCGGAATACTCCACCACGGCGCTGATCTCGTCAGAGGGCGTGGTGGCCATCAACGGGCTGGGCCGCGTGACTATCGCCGGCCTCACGCCGGCCGAGGTCGAGGACAGGGTGACCGAGGCGCTGCTCAAGTTGCAGATTACTTCTCCGCTGGTCACCGTGCGGGTGGATTCATACCGCAAAGTCGCGGTGCTGGGCGACGTCGCCAGCCCCAACCTCTACGAGTTCTTCCCCAACATGACGATGCTCCACGCCCTGGCACAGGCGGGCGGCCTGTATCGTCGCCCGGCAGCCGCGCAGAGCGACGAATATGTGAGCATCGTGGATACCGAGGCCAGCTTGTCCTCGTTGCAGGACAAGCTGGCGATGAGCGAGATCCGGCGCGACCGCATTCGCGCGCAGATCGAGGGCAATGCCCAGCATTCGGCCAAGACCGGAGAACTCGCCGAATACAGCGAAACCGAATCCGAGATCGCCGACGTTTTCGTGGCGACCCGCACGCGCGACCGCTCGATCCTGGAGCAACAGTTGCAGGCGATCGAGAAGCAGATCGCGTTGCGCCTCGAAATCGCGGCGACGTACAAGGATCAGCTTCAAGCGGCGCAGGACGACGTTGGGCGCCTTGAAAAGTTGCTTGACGATGGTCTCGTGCCCACCGAGCGCGTGGCCGGCGCGCGCGACAAGCTGTCGTCGATCACGATCGAGAACCTGCAAAACGATTCCGCCTATTCCGCCGCCCTTCAGGACCGGGCGCAGGTCGAACTCGATCTGGCGTCTCTGGGGGCATCGAGGACGCCGGACCTGGCGCGGGAATTGCGCGACGTCGTGTCCGAGATTCAAGGCCTGCAAAGCGACATCGGTGCGGCGCGCGAGCGTTTGCGCGTGCTGAAAACGCTGGCCGCCGAGATTGCCACCGACCCGGACAAGGCGGGCTACTCCGTCTCCTATGTCGTCGCGCGCCAGACGGCGACGGGCGAAGTCGAAAAGATCGTCGCGGCCGAGACGGATTTCGTGCAGCCGGGCGACGTGGTCATCATAACGCGCACCATCTTGAAGCAATGACGGGGCCACGGATCCGCAGCGCGGGGTGAGGCCGCCCGGGAGCGCGCCTGCGCGCGCGCCGAGCGCGGTGCGTCAGCCCGATTGCTTCCACGCCTGGAACATGAGGATCGACCACAACGGTTGGGTCCAGTCGAGACGCCCGGTGCGGTGCTGGTCCCAGATCTCGGTGACACGCGGCGCGTCGAGGAAACCATCCTGAGCCATCCGAACCGGGTCGAGAAGGCTTTCTGCCCACGGCCGCAGACGGCCGATGAGCCACTCGCCGATGGGCGTGCCGAATCCGGTCTTGGGCCGGTCGATCAGCCTGGTCGGCACATGTTTGTCCAGCAGCCGGCGCAGCGCGATCTTGCCCTTTTCACCCTGCACGAGCAAGTTGTCGGGCAGGCGAAGGGCGACTTCGACCACGCGAGGATCGAGAAACGGCACCCGGGTTTCGAGGCTGTTGGCCATGGCGGTGCGGTCGACCTTTGCCAGGATGTCGTCGCTCATGTACTGCTGCATGTCCCAGGCCATGAAGCTGCGCAACTGGCTCAATCCGGCGGGCAATCCGGGGACCCGGCGCACGGGGTTGGCCGCAAGACGACGCACGGGGGCCGCCGCATCGAACCAGTCGGCCGAGATGCTGTCGAAGAGCAAGGCATCGCTGCCATCGCCGCGCAGGCGGGCCCCCATCCGCCGCGCCTTGCGGGTCCGCGTGGTCATCGGTGCGTGGCGCAGAAGACCCAAGGCGACCGTGCCCGCGGCACGCCGAAGTCCCACCGGCAAGCGCGCGATCCGGTTCCAGTTCCGCGCCGGCCAGAAGTAGTGCGGGTAGCCGCAGAACAGCTCGTCGCCTGCGTCGCCCGTCAACGCGACGGTCACGCCCTGGCGGGCGGCCTGCGCGACAAAGAACGTGGGCACCTGGCTACGGTCGGCGAAGGGCTCGTCGAAGATCTCGGGCAGGCGCGGCAGGAGATCGAACGCGTCCTGCGCGGTGACCGGAATCGTGTGGTGGTTGGTGCCGAGATGGGCCGCCACGGCGGCGGCGTGCGGGGATTCGTCGAAACCGGCCTCGGCAAAGCTGATCGTGAACGTTTCGACGGGACGAGACGCCTGCGCCTGCATCAGCGAGACGATCAGCGAGGAATCGATGCCGCCAGACAGGAAGGCACCCACCGGCACATCGGCCACCGATTGCCGGGCAACCGCCGCCATCAGCGCCGCTTCCAGCTCGTCAAGGGCCGTGCGTTCATCCCGGTAGGGCTCCGCCTGGGTACTGCAAAGCAGGGCATGGAGCGAGAAATACCGATCCAGCCTGGCCTCGCGGCCACTTCGCCCCTCCGAGTGCAGCACGAGCCGCCCGCCCGGCTCGAGCTTCTGCACGCCCATGTAGATCGACCGGGGCGCCGAAATATATGCGTAGGTCAGCAATTCCTGTACCGCGACGGGATCGATCCGAGCGCCGAACGCGGGATGCTTGCGCAGGGCCTTCAGCTCGGAGGCAAAAACGAAAGCGCCGTCGTCGGTCCACCCCCAGTAGAGGGGCTTTTCCCCAAACCTGTCCCGGACCAGGGTAAGGGTCCGCGCGGCCGTGTCGTAGAGTGCGAACGCAAACATTCCGACGGCCAGTTCCAGCGCGGCGTCGAGGCCCAGAGCGCAAATCGCCTGCAGCAAGGTTTCGGTGTCGGACGAGCCGCGCCAGTGGATTGGCGCCTCGTGCTGCGCAAGTTTTCTTCTGATCTCGGCGTGATTATAGATCTCGCCGTTCAACACGATCACCAGACGTCCGTCATGCGAGACCATCGGTTGAGCGCCCGCGGGCGAGAGATCGATGATCGCGAGGCGTGCATGGGCGAGTTGGACACCAGCCGAACTGTCGGCCCATACACCCGATGAATCCGGACCGCGATGACCCAACGTCGCGATCATCCGTCCGGCCAGGGCCGTTGCCGGCACTTGACCGGGGCTCGCCCAGACCCCCGCAATACCGCACATGCAATCGTCCCTCGGAATCCGTCCGCTATCAACAGACCCGAAGGCGCAAGAACCCGCAGGGTCGCCGGAACGCTATTGTAACCCCGGCAAGGAGGCAACCACGACAGGCGCAAGCGCGGCAGGACGAGGCCTCCGTGACACCCGCCTTAATGATTCTTTCATTTACTTTTTCAGGGATTCCTGTTAGCCAAAACGTGGGAAGAAAAGTCTCGCGGGGGGACGATGAGCCGAGTGTCGATTTTTTAGAGCGACACTTTATTTTTGTCTGCAAGACCCTTCTAGATAAATGATCTTTCTCCGGGGCCGTCCGCGGTTCTTCGGGGCCCGGGCCTTGGCTTCGGGTTCGCTCCGGTTTCTTTATCGCAATTGCGAGTGGAATTCCGAGGGATTAAGTGATGAGCGACCAGGCAAATTATGTAGCCGCGACTTCCAAGAACCACTCGGCCGCACGACGTATCGGATTTGTAGGCAATCCGGCAACCAGCATTTCGAAACGCATGTTTGACAAGGTCGCCGCGGCGGCGCTTCTGGTGGTCAGCGCGCAGTTGTTGGTTCTGATCGCCATTGCCATCCGGATTGAATCGCGCGGACCGGTGCTGTTCCGGCAAGAGCGGTTCGGGCTCGATGGCGCCACGATCAAGTTAACGAAATTCCGCACGATGTATCATCACATGGCCGACGCCAACGGCCGGCAGCAAGCCACGCACTGCGATAGTCGCGTGACCCGCGTCGGACGGTTCTTGCGCCGGACAACCCTGGACGAGCTGCCCCAGTTCTGGGACGTTCTGGTTGGCCGGATGTCTCTGGTCGGACCGCGCCCGCACCCTATGGGCATGACGATCAACGACGAGCTCGCCTCGGACGTCATCCTGCGTTACAAGGACCGGCTTCGGACCCGCCCGGGGATCACCGGTCTCGCCCAGATCCGTGGCAATCGCGGCCCCGTGCCCGACGTGCAGACCGGGCAACGGCGGATCAACCTCGACAACGAATATATCGAGACCTGGACGTTCATGACCGACATCAAGATCCTGCTGAAAACGGTAGTCGTGCCGTTCCAGAAGGGATGTTACTGAGCCCACCCCCCGACAGGCGCGCGGCTCGGCTTTGCCCGCCGGGCCGCGCCATTGCGCGCATCGACGATGCGCTCGAGCCAGGCATGGCGGTGCTCTTTGACCAGTTTGGCGTGCTTCACGATGGTTTCACGGCCTATGACGGCGCAAAGGCTTGCTGCAAGCGGCTCGCCTCGGCCGGGGTGAAGCTGGGGATCATTTCGAATTCGGGCAAACGCGCCGAGCCGAACCGTAGGCGCCTGGCCTCGCTCGGGTTCGACCCAGCCTGGTTCGACTTCGTCCTGACCTCGGGAGAGGTTGCACACGGGATGCTGCGCGCGCTCTTGGCTGACGGATCGCTTTCGGCGGGCGCCGGCGTCTTCGTCCTGTCGCGCGGGGGCGACGTTTCGTCGGTCGCGGGGCTCAACCTGACGCCGGTCGATGACCCGACGCAGGCCGCGCGCGTGTTGATCGCCGGCGTCGACGCCGATCTCGGCCTGAGCCACTACACCGAACTACTTCTTCCCGCCGCCAGCGCCGGAGTGCCCGCGATGTGCCTGAACCCGGATCTTCACGGCTTCACGCCGGACGGTATCGCCTTCGGCGCCGGTCGGGTGGCGCAGGCCTATGCCGATGCGGGCGGGCCGGTGGTCTGGATCGGCAAGCCGCGCCTGACGATCTTCGAGGCCGCGCTGACCCGCTGGGGCGGCATGGCGGCAGAAGACTGTCTCATGGTCGGCGACAGTCCGCGCCACGACATCGCCGGTGCCGCCGCCGCCGGCCTGCAAACCTGCCTGATCGCCGGCGGGGTCTTTGCCGAGGATGCCGAGGCGCTCGAGACCTGCCCGGTGCCCGACTTCTGGGCGACGGCGCTGTCATGAGCGCGGCCCCCATCCAGACTTCGCACCTGGCCACGGACTGGGTCGCGGGCTGGGATGCCGTGGCGGCGTTGCGCGACGACTGGATCGACCTTCACCGCGACGCCGAGACACGCGGCGCCCACCTGTTCAACGACTTCGCCTTTCTGGACGTGTGGCAGGCGTATTTCGGCCATGACAGGGCCCTTGCCGCGCTGACCGTGCGGGACGGAAACGGATCGCTGGTCGGTGCCGCCCCGTTGCAGATCGAGACGAAGATCCGGGGTCCGGTATCCTTCCGTCGCCTCGGCTTCATGCATAATACACACATATCTCGTGTCGGGGCGATGATGCGCGGCGATGTGACCGATATCGCCAGGGCGATGGCGCAGGGTCTCGCCGAGAACGCTCGACTTTTCGACGATGTCGTCTTTGACGGAATGGTCGCGGACTGCCCGGCCCAGACCGCGCTGCGCGACGCCCTATCGGAAACCGGGTTTGACACATCGCAGACCCCGGAAGAGCGGTCTTTGTGTGTGGTTCACTTTTCCGGAACGGAAGAAGCGTTCATCCGCAGTCTGCCGTTGAACATGCGCAAGAACCTGTCACGTGCCATGAGGCGCTGCGAGGGGTTGCCGGAGTTCGAGCTGAGGGTCACGACCGACCCCTCGCTCAGCCGCGACCTGCATCGCCGCCTCTTCAGCCTCGACTGGCTGTCGGCGAAAAGGCAGGCACCGGGCGCCTGTTATTCCGTCTCCGCCAAGCTCTTCCACACCAGTCTGGGCGAGCGCGCCGACGAGATCGGCAGCATCGAATTCGTCGAGGCCTGGACACGAGACCAGCTGATCGCGTCGATCGTGTCGATCGTCAACCTGGGCGTCAAATACCTCTACGTCACCTATTTCGACGATTCCTACCGCGAACAGGCGCCCGGTGCGCGGGTGATGTTGCGCGCCATCTGCAGGGGAACCGAGGATCCGGCGATCCACACCGTGGATCTGAACGGCGACACCGAGTTTCTGCGGCGCGTCTCCGACGGCGAGGTCGACAGGGTCGTCTTTCGGGCGAACCGTCGGAGCGGGCGCTCGCTTGTCATCGGGCTCGCGCGCAAGGCAAAGCGTCGGCTGGCTTGAGTTGCGCAGATGGTGGCCACGACGAAAGAGCGCAGGATGCCTGCCGGCGAAAGCGGCGACGGGGATAGCAGCGACGGGGGTAGCGGCGACGGTGACAGCAGCGACGGGGGTAGCGGTGGCGGGGATAGCGGTGGCGGGGTTGGCCGCAACGAAGGCGAATACGACATCCTCGAAGTGCACCGGCTTGATCGCCGGAGAAGCTTGGCCGAAACTCCGACGCGGTCGCGGCCCGGTGCCGCGCGCGATATCCGGGTGAAGGATTTGTCATGATTCACGCCACCCCGCACGCAGTCTCACTGAAGGCGGACTGGATACATGGCTGGAGCGCCGCGGCGGGGTTGCGGGACGATTGGAGGGCGCTGCACCGGGCCCCGGATACGTTCGGCGCTCATCTTTTCAACGATTTCGCCTTTCTGGATATCTGGCAAAGCCATTTCGGCGCGGGGAAGGACCTCGTCGTCCTGTCGGTGCGCGAGGCGGACGGCAGACTGAGCGGCCTCGCGCCGCTCCAGATCGAGACGAGCGTGCGGGGACCGGTGTCTCTCCGCCGCCTCGGCTTCATGCATAACGGGTTCATCTCGCGCGTCAGCGCCCTGATGAGGGGCGATGTCGCCGCGATCGCCCGGGCCATGGCCGATGCCCTCGCAGCGCATGCGTCGAGCTTTGACGATATGGTTTGCGACCAGATGCTGGCAGAATGCCCCGCGCAGATCGCGCTGCGCGCCGCGCTGGCGGATGCGGGCTTCCTCACGTTCGAAACGCCCGGCGATCGGGCACTTCGGCTGGTCGATTTCGCAGGCACGGAAGATGATTTCGTGCAGAAAAGCCCCAAGGCCAACCGACAGAATTTCAACCGCGCGATCCGCCGCTGCAAGGCGCTTCCCGATTTCAAGGTTACAGTCACGACCGACGCGACCCGGAGCCGCAATCTGCACCGGCGGCTTTTCAGCCTCGACTGGCTTTCGGGCAAGAGCGACAGGCCGGGGGCGATCTATCCGATCGAAGGCAAGCAGTTCCACACGGAACTCGGCGAACAGGCCGAGCGTGTCGGCGGGGTCGAATTCGTCGAGGCGTGGAGCGAAGGAAAGCTGGTCGCCTCGATCGTCTCGATCGTGAACAGGCGCATCAAGTACCTCTACGTGACCTACTACGACGACGCCTTCCGGGAACAGAGCCCGGGGCTGCTGGTGGTGCTGCGCGCCATCGGCACCGGTCTCGAGGATCCCGATATCGATCTCGTCGACCTCAACGGCGATTCCGAGCTTCTGCGGCGCATCTCGAACGCCAGGATCGATCGGGTGCTGTTCAAGGCGAACCATCGCAGGGGACGCTCGTTCGCCATCGGGCTGGCGCGCAAGGCAAAACGTCGGATAACCTGAGGCCATAGGGCCGCGACCTCGCGAGGCCGCGATCAATTCCTGAAGCGGAACGCAAAGACCATGAGTGGCTTCACCATCGACGATCCGTCACGCATCCAGATGGACCTTGATCCTGCCGTCGGATCGGGCAGCGGCACCGGCACCCATGACACCTGCAGCACGATCCGTCCGCCCGATGGACGGAAAGTGGTTCTGTCC
Organism: Albidovulum sp.; assembly: GCA_020637635.1. Classification (GTDB taxonomy): domain Bacteria; phylum Pseudomonadota; class Alphaproteobacteria; order Rhodobacterales; family Rhodobacteraceae; genus Albidovulum. The sequence continues at coordinate 13,712 of JACKKB010000010.1, read as the reverse complement.
ACCGACGACGGGGTGAACGCCCCTGCCGCCGGCACGCCGCTCGTGCTCTTCGGCACGTGGCAGGCCGTGCCAACTATGCAGGCCACCACCTTTCGCAACCCTGCGACAGGCGAGATCATTCTCGCCGATCGGGGCACGGCTGATGACGGCGAGCTGTCGTGTTCGTCGGTTCCGCCGGGCGCGGGGCTTCCTGAGACCGCCGATAGGATCGACGAAGGCGATCTGCGGCCCGCGCATGATTTCTCCGCCGAGGGTCTCACCACCTGCGCCGGCGGCGACGAGTCGCTGCTTTCGTTCACGGGCGGATCGCTCGGCGGGATCGTGGCCGGGGCGATGGGGGCGATCACGCATCGCGAGGCCCTCAGGGTCGCAATAAGCCCGCAATCGCCGGAGCTCGACATTCCCGTGCCGTTCCTCGACCTCAGGCTTGAGGACGTGTCTCTCGCCCCCGACCCGCGCGGCATCGTCGCCGCCGGGCCCGGGGCCGGCATGATCTCGACCGGCGATCAGGACGACGTCACCATCGCCGGAGGGGGCGGCCAGGCCATCGACGGCGGGAACCGGTCGGACCGGCCGGTCTACGCCTGGTCGGATCTCGGCATGACGGTCAGCCTTGGCACCAGCACCGGCACCGGCACCGGCACCGGCGTGTCGGGTTTTGCCGACGGCAACACCATCACCGAAACCGAGAACCTTCCGGGGTCGCGGTTCGATGGCACGTTGACCGACGATGGTGGCGCGAACATCTTGTTCGGGGATGCGGGCCGCGACACCGTGCATGGGTGGCGGCAGCGCCGATGCCTTCGCCTTCCGCGTCGGGTCGGAAATCGACATCGTCGGTGCGGTCAGCCCGTCGGACGGGGACCGAGCCGTGATCGGCAGCAGTCTGGCGGCAGATTGCTCCACCCTGATCGCGCCTTGCGGCGACATGGCCGGCGAAACGGTTTTCGATATCGCCCACGGCAGTGCCCTGGCCGTCGCCGGGCACTCCTCGAGCGAGTTCACGAGCAATGATTTCCTGTTCGTGCAGGCTCGCGGCGATCCTCGTGGCGCTGGGGCTAAGCGCATCGGCCGCCCTGGCCGAACGGGTAACCCTGAACGCGGCGGCCGTGCCCACGCCCATGCCGCGCACGTTTTCCACCAGCACCTGGCCCTTCAACCCGCTCGCTAGCAGGACGCTCCAGGATTGGTTCTTTGCGAATTTCGAGCCGGGGCTGATCCAGGTCGACCTTGGAGAAGAAGTGTTCGCAAAGTCGGTTTCGGCCGATGACGCGTTGGTGCGGGCAGAAACGGTCGCCGCCTTTCTGGAGCGGGTGCAGGCCCATGGCGGGCGATCGATGATCTCGATCTCGAAGATCCCGCCATGGTTGTCGTCGAACCCCGACCGGTCGGCGGTAGACAAGGGCGAGGGAACCAGCGTCGCATCGGCCTCGCCCCCTGCGGATTCCCGACAATGGGCGGGTTTCGTTCAGGATGTCGCCCGCACCTTCTCGGGTCTCGATCAGTTGAGCTTCAGCATCGGCTGGGAACCCGACACCAGGGTCTGGCAGGGCACGGAGGCGGAATTCTTCGACTTCTACGACACCACGGCGCGAGCCTTGAGCCAGGTGTTTCCCTCGGCCCGGATCGGCGGCCCGGGGGTCAGCGATCTGGGGCCGCATTGGCGCAACCCCGACGGTCAGCCGATGCTGGCCTCGTTTCTCAAACATGTCTCCAGCAGCGGCGCGCCGCTTGACTTCGTCAACGTGCACGCCTTTTCGACAAGCCCCTGGGCCTCGTGGCAGATGTACCGCAGCCAGGTCTCCGCACTTGCGGTCTCCGCCGGCCTGTCGTCCGATATTCCGATCTTTGTCGGCGAATGGTCGGACCGTCCGGACCCCTTCAGCCCACTGCGCGAAGAGCCCTACATCGCCGCCTACCTGATCTCGAACCTGATCGGCATGGCCGAGGCCGGAATAGCCGACCACAGCTATACATCGTTGAGCGAACAGCAGATCGACGAGCGAACCGAGTTCAGCGGCGGTCTGGGGCTGTTCACGCGATCGCTGCTGATCCGACCGGCCGGGATCGCTTTCATGATGGTCGGGCGGGTCGGCGACCAGCGCCTTCCCGTGACGGTGAAGGACGGCTCGGTCTTCGCGCTGGCCGGCAAGCGCGGCAGCACCACCACGCTGCTGATCGCCAACTATGTGCCCGACGAGACCATCGCCACGAAGGACTACATCGACCGAGTGCGGAGACAGGGGCTTCTGAACGACCGGTTGGCCCGTGCCCTGAAAAGCGGCGCAGACCTGCGCGCGCTGGCCCTGGGCGACGCGCGGCCGAACGGGAACAGCGCACTGGCCGCGGCTCATGACATTGCCAAGGCCGGGATGAGCGCGCTGCGCAAGATCTGGGCAGAGGGCACCCGGCCGGTTGACATCACACTGGCGATCAATGGCTTGGCAGGAGGTGCCGCCGACGAAATTCGCGTGATCCGGATCGACAGCGCGCACGGGGTCGTCGCGTCGGCGGGCAAGGAGATCGACCGCAAGATCGAATCCGCGCGACGCGAGTTGACCGACGCGGCAAAGCTTGAGGCGCTTCGACGCGACGGTATCGGTGACGACGATCTGAACCTGCTTCAACGCTTTGCCGGGGCCGGCGACCGGAGCGCCTTTGTACGGGGTCTGGATCGCGATCAGTTCAGACGCCTGCTCGCGACCATCCTGACGTTGACGGCGATCGAGGATGCGGTGGGTCTGCCGATCGCCCAAGCGGCGCTCGACAACCCGGCGACCGGCTTCACCGTGTCGCAGTCCGTTTCCATCGCCGGAAAGAAGGATCTCACCTTCGATATCAGGATGGAGCCGAATTCGGTCGTCCTGCTCGAGTTCGGCGGCTGACCGGATGCGCGATCTGATGTCCCCTTACCGACCCCACTGGGTGCTCTGGGCGATCGGCGCCGTTCTCGGCGGCGTGCTTGGTGCATTGGTTTGCATGGAACAGGGCCTCTTGCTGGACGCGGGGTTGTCGAGCCTGGCGGGAAGCCCCTCGGCGCCATATTTCTGGCCGGTCACGGTGGCGACGCTTGCGCTCGCGGCGGGCGTGATCTGGCTTTATGGCAGACTTCCCGGGATCTACCGGCATCGGCGCGAGATCATCCTCTACAGCGTGACCGTCGCGCCGTTCTTCGCCGGCCTGAACCTCGGGCCCATCGACCCGTCGGACCCCGCCTTCCTGCTGGCCTTCCTCGCCGTCATCATGATGCTTTCGGTGGAGAGGGAAGACCTGCGGCTGGAACCCTTCGTTTTCGCCTGTTCGATGATTATCGTGGTCTTCTGCTTTACCTCGATCTTCGCGGGCCGGATCGGCACCATCGTCCAGCTTCACACGATCATCACCAAGGTCTTGCTGGTCTTCATCGTGGTGAACCTGATCCGCGACGAGACCTACATGCGGAGATTCGTGGTCGTGTTTCTGGCCGCCGCCGCGATCAGTGCAGTGCTGGCCATCCTCAGCGAAGCCCTGTTCCTGGTCACCGGCGTTCCCCTGACCCTTGACGACGCGGTCGATTTTCACTTCAAGGCAACCCCGATCGGTCTGATGCTGCGCGCTACGGCATTCTTCGCGTCGACGCAGGGGCTTGCGCATGTGATGGTGGTCGCAACAGCCCTGGCGCTCGGGGCCCCGCTGCGGATGGGCCTCGTGAAACGGGCCGCCCTCCTCGCCGTGCTCGGGCTGGGTTGCCTCAGCACGTTCAGCACCGGCAGTTACCTCGCGATCGGGCTCGTCTACGTGCTCGCGCCCTTCGTGCTCTTCCCTCGGCACTGGATCGCGATCCTGGCCAGCTATGCCGGTCTCGGGGTGCTTCTGTCCTATTTCCGGCTGATCCAGCTGGTCGTCAGCGATGTCCTGATCCCGCTCGGGTTGCGCAACTTTCTCGAACGGGTGGAGTTCATCCAGCGCGGCATCCGCGGCGCCGAGAACTGGCCCTGGACCGGCAACGGCATCGGCAACATCGGCCGGCAACTCGAGACCGCGATCCACAACGCCTACGTGCAGAGCATCGTCGACATCGGAGTGATCGGCGGCGGCGCATTTCTCGCCATCGTGCTCTACCTGCTCTTGCGCAATCTGTTTCTGCGGCCGAAGTCCGATGCGAATGTGCGAAAGACCTGGGCACCCGCAATCAGCCTCGTAATGATCGGGGTCTCAGTTCACTTGCTGTTGGAGCCATTTTTCAATAACACTTTGACATGGCTGGTCCTCGGCGTCGCGACGGCCAACATTATCATTTCGCGCGGTGATCATCGATATGGACGGATTCCGGTGAGCCAGGATTTCAAGGAAGAGTTGGAACTGTCGCTTTCAGGGTATCTTTCGACCCTCTATCGCATGCGGTTTCTCATTCTCCTGGTGATGATCAGCGCCGGCGTTTTCGCGTATTACTATTCCCGGACGCTGGTGCCGCAATACGAGGCTGTCGCGCAATTCTATATCCCCGATGACGCCACACGGTCGGGACGCGCCGAAGGCGAATTGCCGGTCGCTCCGATCCCCAGCGGCAACCGCGACGGGGTCACCGCGGCGGTGTCGCTCCTGCGGACCGACGAGTTGCGGCGCCGTGTGAACGAGCTCGTACCGGAGAAGCCATTCGCCGAGCTGGACCTCGACGTCGATCCGGTGGTCGAACGCTCGTCGATGGTACTTGTCTACGCGCGCGACGCCGACCCGCAAGTCGCGGCCAAAGTCGCCAACAGCTATTATTACGCCTTCGTCAATTTCGTTCAGCAGCAGCAATCCGCGCAGCAAGCGGTGGCGCTGGAGCGAACCCTAGCGCGGCTCGCCGAGCTCGACGCCGAAATCGAACGCAGCGCGCAAAGCGACCGCGACCGGATGGTGCGGCTTCTTGGCCTGCGCGAGACATTGACCGATACCCAGAGGAACCTAGAGAAGCAGGCGCTCAGCATGAGCGAGATCGCCATCATGGCCTCGCCCGCGACGCCGCCGGTCGGGCCGGTCTTTCCGATCATGCCCCTCAACGTGGTGGTGTCGATGATCGCCGGGCTGGTCCTGGGGATCTTGTATGTCGTGCTGATCGATCATGTGCGGATGAGCCGGCGGCGGCGCCGGCATTTGCAGCTCGAGCAGGAAACAATCGTGCAGGACATCCTTTCGGATCTTGCCCCTGCGAAATTCATCCGCTCATGACCGTCGTTTCCGAGCAGACATCGCCGGCCACACCGATCGCATGGAAGGTCCGCGAAGCGCTCGTCCTGGCCTATGCACGCAAGCTCGAACGCGCGGGCCGGGGCACGGGCGGGCTCGGCCCCCCGGACCGTGCCATCCCGATGCTGTCGCTCCTGGCGGATGCGCTGGGTGCCATAGCGCTTGGGTTTCTCGCAGCGAACTTTTCCATCTTGCTGGTTTTCATCGTGATGAATTTCCTTCTGCATATGTGACGAAGCGCGATGAAGCTTGACGCACACACCCCGATCCGGAGCCTCGATGACGTGCTCGACGCGCACGCCTCAAAGGCCAAGAGAAACCTTCAATCCGACGGGAAAGTCCTGCTTTACGACCGCGTCATGCTCTTGGACGACGCCAGGCGGGCCGAGCGGCGCAGGCGCCTGGTCGATTTTTGGCGCATCTCCGAAGCCATGGCCGGCGTCGTTTGCGTGGCGGGTCTTGGGTACTTGTTTCACCAGGTACTTGGCCTGTTTCTCCGATGACAGACGACACTGCCGAGCACGGCATATCCGTGCGCAACGTTTCCAAGCGCTACCACAAGCTGAGCTTGGGGCTCGTACTCGGTCGCCCGCTCAAGGACGACGGATACCTCGCAGTGGACGATGTCAGCTTCGACGTGGCGAGGGGCGAGATCTTCGGCCTCGTCGGGCCGAATGGCGCGGGAAAGACGACGCTCATCAAATGCATCTGTGCCCTGCTGCACCCGACCACCGGCTCGGTGAAGATCGAGGGCATGGACACGGTCCGCGACGCCGACAAGGTCAAGCGGTCGGTCGGTCTCGTCACGTCGAATGAACGCAGCTTCTACTGGCGTCTGACCGGGCAGCAGAACCTGGAATTCTTTAGCGGCATCTACAAACTCGACAAGATCGAAAGCCGCGAATGGATCGACCGGCTGATGGAGTTCCTCGGTATCGCGCGCTACCGCCACGAACGCTTCGATTCCTATTCGACCGGCACCAAGCAACGCTTCGCGATCGCGCGCGGCATGCTGTCGAAACCAAGGTTCCTGTTGATGGACGAGCCGACGAAGGGCGTCGACCCGGTCAACGCCAAGGACATCATCGACCTGATCGCCAACAAGATGAAGGATTTCTGGAAGCCTACCGTGCTGATCACGTCGCACGACCTGCGTGAGATCGAACTTCTGTGCGACCACGTGGGCGTGATGCACAAATCCCGCCTCGTCGCGAAGGGCACGGTTGACGAACTGGCGGCGATCGCGCATCTGAGTTCGCTGCAGACGATCCGGTTTTCGGGCCCCGTGACCGCATCGGTGGCTGAGCTGCCCGAGAAGGTGCGCGGCCTCACCCCGAAGATCGAGAGGGATACCGACGGAATCTGGACCCTCAGTTTTGCCGCTGACGAGGGGTCGGGCGCCCTGAACGCGACCCTCCAGTGGCTCCTGGATCGCAAGGCGGTCGTGCATTCGGTGGACCGACGGCGCCAGACGCTCGACGATGTTTTCCTGAACATCGTGTCGCGCTAGGGGCGGGCACGATGGCGGCGTCACCTCCTCGGACCCTTTCGCTCTTGCTGATCACGCCGTTGGATTACTGTCGTTCCTTCAACAACCGCGAACACAACGCGGTGCGGTACTATGCCGGGCGCGGCGATCGGGTCACCCTGGTCGGCAAGCGGTTGAACCGGACGGCCGGCTTGCGCGCGGCGCTGCGCGACGGGCTGACCTCGCGGACCGAGGAGGTGACGCTCGACGGCGCCACGATCCGGACCATCGACCCGTTCCTGAATTTCTTCGGCGGCATCGCCCGCCGGGCCAGCGCAAACCGGGCCTCCACCGACCATCCGCGTCCCATGGCCTGGCTCAAGGGCGCGCTCATTCGACTGGCAAGACCCTTCTCTCTATTGCGGGAAGTTGCGGCGACCGGCGCCTTCGTGACCGCGGCGTGGCGTCCTTCTGCCCGGGCGGATGTCGTGGTGGCGTTCGGTCCCTGGGCGGCGTTGCCGGCATGGCTTCTGAAACGCGCGGGCCGCGTGCGCCACCTCGTCTATGTCGACCGCGACTACGAGGCGGGGCTGTTCACCGATACGCGCCAGGCGGTCACCGCGTGGCTCGAACGGGCACTTCCGGGCGCCGCAGATACGTTCATCACGATCGGCCCCCGGTTGCAGGGGCTGCGGGTGGCCGAAACCGGGCTGACACCGCTAATCTGCGAGACCGGCGTCGATTTCGACAGGATGGCGGCGGCCCGCGCCACGTCCGGGGCAAGCGCCGAGGCGTTCGGCATCGTCTATGTGGGCAACGTCATCGAATGGAGTGGCGTCGGCAAATTGCTGAGCGCCCTGCCCCACCTGCCCGAGCATGTGAGCGTGCGGATCGTGGGCGATGGCCTGCCGGGCTTTACCGAACATCTGCGGCGGCGCGCCACCGAATTGGGCGTGGCCGACCGGGTCTCGTTCACCGGACCCGTTCCCTATGCGAAGGTGCAGTTCCAACTCGGCGGCATGGCTCTCGGATTTGCCCTCTCCGAGCCCAATGCCTACCGAACCTACGCCTACCCCCTCAAGGTGCTGGAGTATTTTGCCGCCGGCCTGCCGGTTGTCGCAACCGTGGGCACCGAAGGCGGCGATATTGTCGCCCGCGCCGAGGCGGGGATCGTCTTGCCGCAGGACGTTGCTGCCTTGAGTGACGCGATCGCCGCCCTCGCCGCCGATCCGGAGCGCTATGCCCGAATGCGTCAGAACGCGCTTGCCACCGCTCAGGCGTTCAGCTGGACCCGGAGTTTCGACCGCGAGCGGGCGGCGATCGTCGCGAACATGCAGGCCGCACGGAGGCGACCATGATCGCGCGCGTCATCGGCCTCGACGCCCGGCCATACGGCAAGGTGCGTACCGGCGTCGAACGCTATGCGGCGCATATCGCCGATGCCATGGCTGCGGCAGATCCGACGCGCGAGCTGGTGTTCTTTTCGGACGCACCGCTCAAGGTTGACCTGCCGGGGCGTCTCGTCGTCGCGCCTCCGGTCAGGCTGGCGAAACGCAGCCCGGTCGATCTGTGGCTCGGCCGGCAACTCGGCCCGGTCCTGCGCCGCGAGGGTGTCGAAGTATTCTATTCAACCTCGAGCAAGTTCTGTCTCGGTTTTCCCGCCTCGGTAACCACGGTGCACGGGATGGAATGGTGGCGCTGTCCCGAAGCCTACTCGCATGGACAACGGTTGCGGCAACGGATCTGGATGCGGCTGACCCTCGCGCGTGCCGCGCGCATCGTCTGCTTTGCCGACAACACACGCGCGGATATCGACGCCTACAACGGGCGGCCGGTCGAGAAGGTGCGTGTTGCGAGCGAGGCGGCGGCGGCGCATTTTCGACGACTGGCCGACGTGCCGCCCGACCCGACCCTGGGCGAAACGCCCGCCTTCGTCGTTCTCGGTACGCTGGAGCCGCGCAAGAACGTCGACGGCATCCTGCGCGCCTATGCCCGCGCCTGCCGGGCGACGCCGGCGCTGCCGCCGCTCGCCATCGTTGGAAAGGAGGCGCTGCGGTCCGACCGGTTGACCGGCATCGCCGCCCAGGAAGGCATCGCCGAACGGGTGAATTTTCTCGGCTTCGTCGACGATGCGCGGCTCGTCGCCCTTCTGAACCGCGCGACGGCGTTGCTTTACCTTTCACACTACGAGGGGTTTGGTCTGCCGATCCTGGAGGCCATGGCCTGCGGCACGCCCGTCGTCACCTCGAACGTCTCCTCGATGCCCGATGTCGCCGGCAAGGCCGCGCTCTTTGTGGATCCCACCGACGAGGCTGCCATGGCCGAGGCGATCACGCGTGTTGCCACCGACGATGCGCTCTCGGCCGCGTTGCGGCGTCTGGGACTGGCCCATGCGCCCGGGTATTCCTGGGCCCGCGCTGCCGGCGAGGTGCTGGACATCCTCGACGAGGCCCGTGGCGATGGCTGATCGTGCTGCATTCGAAACGGCCGCGCGGCTGTTTGACCGCATCGACGGCCTCGGGCACCCGTTGCGCGGGAAACCGACCGGCCCCGACCAGCCGAAGCGGATCCTGATCTGGACGGTCGACCGGATCGGCGACGTCGTCCGTGGCACGCTCTCCGTCGCGGCGCTGCGCCGTCAGTTTCCACACGCCGAGATCGTCGTGGTCGTGGCCAACCGGGCGCTGGCGGTGTTGGCGCACAACAAGGCAATCGACCGGATCATCACAATCGCCAGTCCGCATTCGCTTGCCGATCAGCGGGCGGGTCTCGCGCAGTTGCGCGGCGAGCATTTCGACCTCGGGGTCCTGCTCGAGGTCGAATATTTCTGGGTCAAGCTGGGCCAGATGTGGTTCCGCTGGCTCGGGGTCGACCGTTGGGCAAGGTTCGACCACGGCCTTGCCCGCCACCCGCGCGAAACCTTGGTGCCCATCGATCCGGCCAAAGGCTGGGACGCCCTGTTCGCCGATCTGGCGGTGGCCGCCGGCGCCGACGCTACCGGCCTGCGCCCCACAATCACGCTCGCGGACACCGCGCGCGAGGGCGCGCGGAAAAGGCTTCTGCAGCGGGGGCTGGATATCGAAGGACCGTTTCTGCTGTGCCATCCCGGCACCTCGGCTCTCGTCATCGACCGGTCGTGGGAAGCCGAGAAGTTCGGCGCGGTCATCCGCGAGCTGCATCGCGAAACGGGCCTGCGGACCATCGTGACAGGGCTTCCGGCCGAAACGCCACTGGCGCGCACGATCGTCAGGGTGGCGGGGGAGCCGGCGGCCGTCGACTTGACAGGATTGCTTTCGCTCGAGGAATTGATGGCGACGATCGACGCCGCAGATCTCCTGCTGATCAACGACACCGGCCCCCTGCACATCGCCAACGCCCTCGCCACGCCGGCCGTGGCCGTGCTGGGGCCGACGGCGCCCTCGGTGCTGGGGCTCGATCCGGATCTTGTGACGCTGGTTCACAGCGCCCTGCCCTGCCAGCCATGTGCGTATCACGCCGGTCTCAAGGGCTGCACCAATCCCGAGGCCTATGCCTGCCTGCGCGCGGTCACCGTCGAGCAGGTGCGCGATGCGGCTTTGGCCCGCCTGCGCCGCTCGCCCACTCGGGAGACGGCGCAATGACCCTCACCATCGCCCATGTCGTCGAATTGTCCCGTGGCGGCCCCACCACCGTGGTCCTGAACCTGGTGCGGCACCAGAAGGCCCAGGGACACAACCCGGTGCTCATCGCCTGCCGAAACCTGATCTCGAGGGAACTGGCGGAGGAGACCGGGACGGACCTGCTCTACACCAGCTCGCGCAACCCGGTCCGGATCGGTCGCGTCGTGCGCGAGATCGCGCCACTGATAGACCGCGCCGGGGCCGATATCCTGCATCTGCATTCCGCCTTTCCCGGGCTTTACGGGCGCCTTGCGTTGCCGAAACTCAGAGGTCCGAAACCGGCCGTCGTCTACTGCGCCCACGGCTGGGCCTTCACGCAGGACATCGCGGAACCGAAAAAGCGGATCTATGCCACGATGGAACGGTTTCTCGCACGCCGGACGGACGCGATCATCAACATCTCCAGGTCCGAGGCGGAGGCGGCGCGGCGCTACGGAGTGAGTTGCGGCAATGATCATATGATCTACAACGGAACCGCCGACACGACCACGGCGACAGTCGCCGATCTGGGCCTCGACCAGGCCAAGCGCAACCTCGCCTTTTTCGGGCGGTTCGACCGGCAGAAGGGGCTCGACCACCTCCTTGCGAGCTTTTCGGCCGCCCGTCGGAGCGACCTGACGCTGACACTGATCGGCAGCAAGCTGCGCGGCGATCATCCCACCATCGCACTCCCCCCAGGCGTCGCCGAGATAGACTGGGTCCATGCCAGTCAGGTCGACGCGCACATGCGGGCGTTCGACGCCATCGTCCTGCCCTCGCGGTGGGAGGCCTTCGGCCTGGTCGCCGTCGAGGCCATGCGCAACGCGCGTCCCGTGCTGGTCTCCAACCGCGGTGCCTTGCCCGAACTGGTGATCGACGGTTACAACGGCCTGGTCTTCGACATGGACGATCCGAATGGCCTCGCCCAGGCGCTCGATCGGGTGGCGACATTGGACCTGGCGCGCATGGGCGACAATGCCCGCGCGGTCTTCAACACGATCGGCGACCTTTCCGGTCATTTGGAGAAGGTCGACCGCGTTTACGCCACTGCGCTGGCTCGAAAGGGTTAGATTGAGATGACTGGGATTTCGTTCTTCCAAGCCGCATTTTCAGAGCACTTGTCCACGGCGATGGCAACCGAAAGGGCGCTGGGTCCGGCTTTCTCCGCCCTGGTCGATGCGGTGTTGGAGCGAATCCGCCGGGGGGGGAAAGTGCTCTTCTTCGGCAATGGTGGCAGCGCGGCGGACGCCCAGCATCTGGCGACCGAACTGACGGCGCGGTTCGAGATCCGCGAGCGCCCGGCGATCGCGGCCATCGCGTTGACCTGCGATACCTCGACCCTCACCGCCGTTGCCAACGATTGGTCGGTGGAGCGGATGTTCTCGCGCCAGGTCGAAGCCCTGGGCCGCCCCGGCGACGTGGCCGTCGGGATCTCGACTTCGGGCAACAGTTCCAACGTGAATGCCGCACTCAGGACCGCGCGCGACAGCGGATTGCTGTGCGTGGGCTTTTCGGGCCGTGACGGCGGAGCCATGGCGGCTCTGGTCGACCACGAGTTGCGGGTGCCGGCCACCCGCACGACTCGCATCCAGGAAATGCACATCGTTCTAGGCCACGTCCTGTGTCAGGAGATCGAACAGCGCCTGTACGGAGACGGCCGATGACCCTTGCCGACCGGTTTCACGCTGCAATGGACCGTGCTGCTTCTGCCAGGGTGCTCTGCGTGGGCGATCTGATGCTCGACCGTTACGTCTACGGCGACGTTACGCGCATTTCCCCCGAAGGGCCGGTGCCGGTCTTCCATCACCAGCACCAGTCGGAACGGCCGGGTGGCGCCGGCAACGTCTGCATGAACCTCACGGCGCTTGGCGTGCGCCCGCACCTCTTGGCCGCCGTGGGCACCGACGCCGAGGGAGATGCCCTTGACGAGATCCTGTCCGCGACATTGACCAGCACGCTCATTCGGCGGGCAGGCACGTCGACAACGGTCAAGACGCGCTATATCGCGCGGGCCCAGCAGGTGATGAGGATCGACCGGGAAGAGTGCCGGGCGATGGAGGGCGACGATGCCGCCACCCTGCTCGATGCCGTGCGGGCGGAGCTCTCCGGGGCCGCGCTGTTGATCCTCTCGGATTATGCCAAGGGCGTGCTTCTCGGCGATACGGCGCGCCACTTGATCGAGGCCGCGGCGGCGGCGGGGCTTCGCACCGTCGTCGATCCGAAAAGCCGGGATTTCAGCCGCTATCGCGGCGCGTTCATCGTCACGCCCAACCTCGGCGAATTGCAGATGGCGGCAGGCCGCGACCTGCCCGATCGCGAGTCCATCGCCGCAGCAGCGCGCGAATTGTGCGCCGCGCATGACATCGCCCATCTTGCCGTGACGCTGTCGGAAAACGGCATCCTGATCGCGGGGCCGGTTGGCGACATCTACAGACCGGCACGAAAGACGGACGTGTATGACGTGACCGGCGCTGGCGATGCAGTGTTGGCCACGCTGTCGGCCTGCCTGATTGGCGGGATGACCCTCGACGACGCCGCCGAGGTGGCGATGGCCAGCGCTGGCATCGCGGTGACCCGCATCGGCGCCGTAAGCGTTCCGGCCGCGGATGTCGAGCAGGCGCTCAGAGACACGAGCGCCAAACGCAATTCCAAGGTCGTCCGCGACTGGAGCGCCCTGGCCGAGATGGTCGGCCGGTGGCGCGCGGCGAACGAGACCATCGGGTTCGCCAACGGGGTCTTCGACCTCTTGCATCCCGGCCATCTCAGCCTGCTCGAACAGGCGGCCAGCCATTGCACCAAGCTGATCGTCGCCCTGAACTCGGACGACAGCGTCAAACGCCTGAAGGGGCCCGATCGCCCGATCCAGCCCGAAGACGTGCGCGCACGTGTCGTTTCGGCCGTCGAAGGGGTTGCCGCGGTGACGATCTTCGGCCAGGACACGCCGCTCGAACTCATCACGCTCTTGCGGCCCGACCTGCTGGTCAAAGGCAGCGACTACACCGTCGACCAGGTTGTCGGCGCCGAAGTCGTCGCGGAAAACGGCGGGGCGGTTCTGCTGGTCGATCTGCTCTCCGGTCATTCCACGACGCGCACGGTGACGCAGATCAAGGGCTCGAAGTAACCCGGCACGCCCGGCGAGACGGGCGCCTGCCCTTCGACAAGGCCGCGCCCCCGGCCAGCATCAGGCCAGGCGGGAAGCCATGAGCGGTGAAATCGCTGCGGACGACCGCAGCGGGTCCCTTTTCAGGTTCTCGAGCACGCGTATGCTCCTCGCTGACCCGCCGCGGGATCTGACCTCCAGTTTCAACCGGAGTCCGCCCCAGGGAAGGAACGGACGATGAAGCGCACGACACGAAGCCAAAGGTTTGTTTCGGCGTGCAATTCTGGCTCTGACT
>JACKKB010000001.1 GCA_020637635.1 Albidovulum sp. | reverse complement strand
AGAGTAGGTCACCGCCAAACTTGATGAAGAACAAAACTCTCTCTCCATAAAACGATACAACAAAAAACCGAACAGACACAAAATGCCGCGGGGTGGAGCAGCCCGGTAGCTCGTCAGGCTCATAACCTGAAGGTCGTAGGTTCAAATCCTACCCCCGCAACCAAACTTTCCGACAAGATATCAAGCACTTAGGCCGCTCCTCGGGCGGCTTTTGCTTGTCGCGTCGTGTCGCAAGGCCATCCCGAACACTCCCCAAAGATTCCAAAGGCTTACGAATACCCCCGATTCCTCCGCGCAACACGGATGCGACACGGGACAGAGGCCTTGTTCGCGGGACGTTCGCGGCCAATGGCGCTTGCCATCCGCTCCGACCGGAGCCGTCATGATCCCCGACACCATGTCGGAGACCGCCCCATGCCCAAGACCAACGACGCCGCGCTCGCCGCCTTCATCGCGCGGAAGGCCGAGATCGACGCGGCCCTCGACCGCATCCGCGCCGCCAGCGACGACCACTTCTTCGCCAGCCCCGAGGACGTGCACTGGGGCCATGTCACGGCCCTCGCGGACCATGCTGCACTGCTCAGGCAGATCACGGACGCGATCTACGCCGAGGCGGAGCATGCCGTCTGATGGCACTATATGTTGTGTGGGTGGTGCGTCCGACATACAATGTCACCGATTCCCTAAGTGGAGGCGGTTGGCGAGTTCACGGTGACGACTGACAAGGACGATCTGCCAAAGCACCTGGAGTTCATCCTGGACGTGGTCGAGCGCCACGCGCGCAACTCGTTTGTCCTCAAGGGCTGGTCGGTCACGCTCGTGGCTGCGGTCTTCCTGTTGGCCGTGAGGGGAGCTGAACCGGCGCTCGCCATGGCCGCGGGACTTCTGCCGTCCCTGACCTTCTGGGCCTTGGACGCGTACTATCTTCGGCAAGAACGAATGTTCCGTGCGCTCTACAATCACGTGCGAAAGGCGGAGCCGAGCCCTGACAACCGCTTCAGCCTCGATGCCCGGTCGTTCGCCAGCGAGGTTCCGAGCTGGTCCCGCACGTTGGGCGCCACCCCCGTGCTCTGGTTCCACGCGGCTGTCCTCGCAGTTGTCGTCGTTGCGCTGGCATTCTTTTCGTTGAGGCCTCCCGATGCCCCGTAAGGTATTCTTCAGCTTCCATTACGATGACGTCACACGCGTCAACGTGGTCCGCAATTCCGACCAGATCACAAGGCGGTATACGAAAGCTGCCCGGTTCCACGACAAGAGCCTATGGGAAGAGGTGAAGAAACAGGGGCCGCTCGCGATCAAGCGGATGATCAACGGCGGTCTCGACGGCAGTTCGGTCACGTGCGTCCTGATTGGTGGCCAGACATGGCAACGCCGATGGGTGCGCTACGAGATCATCAAGAGCCTTGCTCGAGGTAACGGCATACTCGGCGTGCGGATTCACGATGTGGGTTTCAAGCCGGGGCAGCCGACAAACGCTCTTGCCGGGCTCTTCGGACCATCGCCGCCTTCGAACGCGCTCGCAGGCTACGCATCCCGTCCGGAGCCTACACTCGGTGGGCTACTGGGCCTCGCCACTGAGCGGCAGGCGCCACCGCAGAACTCTCTCCTCGGCGCCCTGCTGGCTGGCGATCAGAGCGTGGCACCAACGCCGCAGCCGGGACCGAACCCGCTTCGCTATCTCGGTTACACGGTCGACCGGCGCTACGAGATGGTGCGGTTTCGTGAGGTCGGTCCAAATGGGCAGTGGCGCGAATACACGGAGGTGCAGGCTGTATCGCTGCGCTCGCTTCCCTGGCTCCCGAGGCTGAAGGATGCCGACAACCTCGAAAACCTGTTCCGTATCTACGACTGGAAGCAGGACTATGGGTCGTTCTACTTCCCGACATGGATCGAGCACGCCGCTGCCCAGGTCGGACGTTAAGCCGCCGCCGTCGCCACGCCATCCAGCCGCACCGCGACGCTGGTGACGCCGTTCCCAGCGGCCTCAACCGCGACGCCGATGGGGAAGCGCCCCGCGGCCGGCGTGGTCACTTCATTCGCGGTGTTGTCCCACGCCACGCGCGCGCCGACCGTCAGCACTGCGGCGCTGGCCTTCGGCAGCTGGAACACGCCGGTGGTGGAGAGCTCGACCGGGTCGCCCTCGGCCGAGGAATAGGCGGCGATGCCGAAGATGCTGCCCACGATCAGCGCGTCGCCCGAGGCGATGCCGCCCGCGGGCGTCGTGACCCGAACGATGTGGCCGTTCTGGAGGTAGTTCTTCATCTCAGAGCCCTTTCGAGGATTGGATGCGGACGACCGAGATGCGGTCGGTCGCCCCTGCGATCTGCCGGTTGAGGTCCGCGAGCGCGGCGGCCATCTCGCCGTCGCTCGCGTAGGTGACGCGCTTGCCGTCGTATTCGACGGTGCGGACGCCCCGATAGCGCGCGGCCATTAGGGCGTCCCGCCAGGCGGTGAGCTGGGTGAGGTCGGCCATCACGCGCCCGCATTCATGAACCAGCCGCGATGGTCGATGAACCCGGCCCCGAAATCCAGGATCACCCGGATCTCCACGCCGTCCACGTCCCAGCCCGAGCGGCTCTCGACCTGCGGTCCTTCCGCGCCCGAGAGATAGGCGAACTCCAGCCCGTCGATCTCGCCGGGATCGGCGGTGACGTACCAGCGCGTGGCCGAAGACAGCCGCGGCTCGACCACCAGCGAGAGCGAGCCCGAGAAGGGGTTCACGTCGGCCGCGGTGGCGGGCGCGATGCTCGCCAGCCATTTCTCGGCGGTGGTCTCCAGCGCCGGTGGGACCAGCAGGTTGCGGGGCGTGACGCGGATCGTGCGGTCCTCGATGCCCTTCTGGGTGCGCAGCGCCAGCCGGGCGGCCGAGAGCGTCGCGTCGGAGATCGCCGCCCCGGTGCCCGCCTTGTTGCCGTGATCGGCGTGGAACAGCGTCTTGCCGTCCGACAGGGTCGGCCCGTTCCCGCTGCCCGCCTCGAGGAGGGTGACGAGGATCCGCGCCTCCGTCTCGGCGGCGGCCTGGCCCATGCGGCGGGCGAGGTCGGAGAAGGCGCCGAGATCGTCGTTGACCAGCACCTGCCGGGTGATGCCGATCTTCCGCGCCCAGGTCTCGACCTTGTAGGCCTCGCGCGCCTCGGCCATCGTCCCGGCCTTGATCTCGCCGTGCTCGTTCAGCTTCTCCAGGAGCGGCGCCTCCCCCAGCATGATCTTGTTCACCGCGCGAAAGTCCCGCGCGGTGGTCTGGCGACCGAGGCGGCGGATGCCCGAGGGCGCGGCCTGGTAGGCGTCGCGCAGCACCCGGCCCACCGTGTCCCCGAGGATGATCGGGAAGTCCGAGGTGGTGTGCAGCGCGCGGGTCACGAGGCTCGCAGGCGACAGCGCCATGGTGGACTCGCCGCGCAGGGTCAGCAGTTCCTTCGCCATGTCGACCGGGGTCGAATAGGCGTAGCGCCGGGCGGGCTCGCTCAGCTCGTGGCGCGGGTTGATCCGGGCGTAGAGCGCCTCGCCCATCTGGCGCGCGCGCAGCGCAGGGTCGTCCTGGCTCTCGCCCATCTCGACGCGAACCTGCTCCGTGCGGATCGAGGGCGCGCTGCGCTTCGCCAGCGCCTCGAAGGCCGCGTGGCGGGCGGTATCGGCATCGGCGTTCGCGTCGATCTGCCCGTCGATCCAGGACTGGTCGAGCCCCGCAATGCGGGCGATGGAGCGGATCTCGGCATTGGCCTCGGCGCGGATCTCGGTGGTCGCCGCCTCGGGCGCGGCCGGGGTGGTGGTCGTGTCGGTCATCTCTGTCTCCATGCGAATGTGGGCGCCGGGGTCGGCGGGCGTCGGCACCAGGGAAATCTCGTGGGGCGTCCAGCGCACGGCGGTCAGCACGCGCGCGCCGTTCTCGGTGGTCTCGGCCCAGTCCTCGACGGAGTAGCCGACCGAGACATGGCGCAGGATGCCCGCCAGGACGTCCAGCCAGACTGGTTCCACCTCTGGCCGCGCCGAGAACTGGATGAGCGCGGTGCCGCGCTTGCCGTCGACGGCGGCGCTGCGGACGGAGCCGAGCACGTCGCGCACGGCCGTCTGGCGATGTGCATCAAGGACGCTGGCGCCCTCGAGGCGCGACAGGTCCACCGCCTCGGGCGCGAGGCTCAGCCGCTCGATGTATTGACCGGCAATGTCGCGGCGGCGCACGGGCGCGCCGGTGGACCAGACCACCTCGACCGTTCGTGCCTCGGGATCGGCCGTGGCGGGCGCGAGCGTCGCGCGGCGGGTGAGCAGGCACACGTTGTCATTCCCGACGTTTGAGCGCGTCGATTCCGGGGTTGTCTCTACTTCAGCCATCGGCGGCCTCCTTCCGCTGCGGCGCCGCCGTATGGCCGAAGGCGAGCCCCAGCCCCTCCGCACGTTCGCGGTCCGCGGCGATCTCGGCATCCACCTGTTCGGCGTCATAGCCGCGTTCGGAGATCGCCTGGGACCGGCTCTTGAGCCCCGCGCCGATCGCCATGATCTCGGCCTGTACGTCCTTCATCGGATCGACGTAGTCGAACTTCGGCGGCAGCCATTCGCAGCCGAGATAGGCGTCCGGGTTCCGGTCGAAGTCCCGCGCGGGCAGATCGCCGGTCAGCGCTGCGAGCCGCACGAACCGTTCCCAGACCGGGCGGCAGAACAGGTGCACGACGACGTTGTGCTGCAACTGCTCGACTCGGCGACGGAACTCGATAAGCCCGGCGCGGATCGAGGAATAGGTGACGCCCTCCAGGTCGCCCGAGACCAGCTCGTAGGGCAGGCCCATCCCGGCCGCGACGGCGCGCAGGTGGTTTTTCACGAAGGGCGCGTAGGCGTTGTGCTCGGTCGGGTTCGAGAAACGGATGTCGGTGCCGGGCGGCAGCGGGATCAGGCTGCCGGGCTCCATGCCGACGGTCAGCGCGCCGCCGGCGTTCGTGCCGCTCAGACCGCCCGCCGTGCCGTCCGGATCGGTGATGAAGCCGGTGAAGAGCGCCGCGACCTTGGCCTTCACCAGCGCGGCGTCCTCGAACTGGTCGAGCTCGTGCAACCGAAGCAGCACCGGCGCGAGCCAGGTGATCCCGCGCAGCTGGCCCGCGACGAGCGGCTTGAACAGGTGCAGGCAATCGGCGGCGGGGACGCGGAGCGGGTCCATGCGGAGAGACCCCAGCGGATCGCCCGGGCGGGAGGACAAGACCCGATAGGCGACCCGGCGACCGGCGGCATCGAACTCGATGCCCGCACGGATCCGCGCCCCGCCGCCGATCTCGCGGTGCAGGTCCATGGGAACCTGCTCGCGATCCAGAAGCTCGAGGTGGAGGGGAATGGTGGCGGCGTCGCTGGCGACGCGCAGCCGACCGAAGCTCTCGCCGCTCTCGACCATCGCGCGCACGGCCATGGCCTGCAGCCCGTAGAAATCCGCCAGCCCGTCCGGGGCGGCGTGATCCGTCCAGCGCAGCCAGAGCGCCTGCAGCCGTTCGCGCACCGCGCGGTCGGGATGTGTGGATTGCGGCTTGATCCCGGCGCCGACGACATTGCCGACCAGGCTGTCCACCGCCGCCGCGACCCACGGGTTGTTCCGCGCATACCACCCGGCCCGCCGCGCCGCCGTGGTCGCGCCCGCGAGGATCGCCGCGTTCAGCCCGTCGACCGTCCGCGCCCCCTCCCAACGCCGCCCGCCACCCGCAGCGTCGAAGCCGCGAGCGCGCGCGAGGCCGAGAAGGCGATGGATGAAGGTCCGCATGGGCGGCAGAATCGCCCGAAACGGACCCTCAAGCTATTGGGAATGTTTGGGAATCGGTGCGTCTCGTTCTACTTGGATTGCCGCTGCCGAGGTGGTTTGCCAGACACCAATTCGACGAGCATTTTGTATCGATAGCTGTCCGGTTCGTTAATCTGTGCGTCGAGCCCCTTGGTATTGCTCGGTTCGGCCTCGTATGAGGCTTCGATGGCGGCCTTTTGGAGGAGTTCGATATCAGCCTCGATGCTTGGTTTGGCTGGACCTGGCGCAGCTTCGCTGTGGTTCGCGAGATGGCCACTAGTTCTCTCATCCTGTTCTGGTACGAGCAGGCCGAGGCGGCCGCAGGCTGCCTGAGCTTCGATTAAAGCATCGTTCTGCGTTGATTTTGCCAGCAACTCAAATGCTCTACCGAGACCTGATAGGCAAAGCCTCGCGTTCTTTGGAGTTAATTCAATCCGGTCGTCGGCTAGCGCACGCGCTCCCAACCAAGCGTTCAAGCCAAGGTCTCCGGCCTCACCCGCCGCAACGCTCCATTCGTAGAGCACACTACGGTGACCGGGGAATCGGTGGGCATTCTCTGCGAAGAGCGCCAACGCCGCATCTGCACCAGATGTCCGGCGCAAGATCTTGGCGTAATTGGTCAGGTAGAGGGCATTGGCAATATCCGACCGCCACAGCGTTCGAACGATGGCTACGGCAATCTGGTGACGGGTGCCATCTTTCCGCAGGAAGTGCTCCGACAAGCCATACTGCCACTTCGTGATGTCAGGGTTGCGCGAATACCGTTCTCTGAACTCCCTCACCGCAGAAACTGCCAACTGCGGATAGACCCGATCTACGTCGTATCCCTCCTCCACCAGCCAGTCGCGGGCAACCTCTGCAATCAGTCGGTGGCGGGTCAGGACATAAGCGGTGCCGCCATCCACCATCGCTTCGCGTCGAAGGTTGCGTAGCGGGCCGCGATCGAGCGCAGCTTCGTCACAGTTCAGCGCATAGGCCAGTACGGCGCGGGACAGGTATAGCTGGTTTTCGGCATGCATCGAAGCGATCATCGCGTAGATGCTCAGAAGCGTGTGCTGCCCGATGCCCTCCGCATCGCGCAGCGGTTCCATCAAGCGGGCGACCCGCTGGCGGTAGTCCTCTCCCTCGCGGGTCATGAGAAGAGCGCCGAGCAGCGCTCCCTCTTCCTTCCGTGTCGCGAATTCCCGAGCATGACCATGGAGAGCCCGGGCAGCCTCTTCTACCGAGCTTCCGCGAAGGCGGCCCATCGCCTCCTCGCCCCAGGCAGCCCACGTCTCGGCGATGCATCGGGCGTCTGCCTCGTCGATCCCAGCAAGCACGACACGCTGGAAATCAGTAACGGCCTGCCACTGAGGATCGGTGTTGCCGCGCAACATCCAGTCGGCCTCGCGAGCAGCGAGGATGACATGCACGTCGGTGCGCGGCCCGAGCTTAGCTATGGCATCACGCAGAGGCCTTCCGATTCCCTCAGCGTCATCGATGGCAATGATCCACGCATGGCCGTCCTTTCGTTGAAGCATCGCGTCGAGATTCGCTGGCAGGTCGGCCGCTGCCGCTTGCCTCCATAGGCATGTCCAAGACTGATCCTCGTCACGCAACAGGCTCGCGGCCAGCTGCATGAGTGCCGCTGATTTGCCCTCTCCCCCCGCGCCGGTGAGCAGTCTGACTACAGGTCTTGCGGCACCGCGAAACGCTGCCCGGTACCTGCGGGCCATTTCGTCGACCAGCGGACGGGGGCGCACGTCGCGGGCAGTTGCGACCTCCCAGATCGGGAATGACCCGTTGAACCAGTCGGCCATCTCGGCTGCAGATGGCTTCTCAGCGGTCAATTCCGCAAGGCGCGCAGCGTCGATGATCTGCCAGCCGTCGGCCACGGCTGGGGTGGGTGGGTCATCTGGACCGTCTTGGACTTCCCGTCCCGGCAGCGGGAATGCAAACGCTTCGCGGCCACCAGGAGCCCGAAGCTTTGACGGGGCGGCATCTATGTCGAAGACGAACTCGCTGTTGTCGTCGTTCCACCGTAGCGGTTCGATGATGAGGCGTCCCGCCGCGATATCGGCCTCGCCCCACATGATGCCATTGCGCCAAGTTGGGTTATCAGGTGCCTGAAACCCGGAAGGTGCCTGAATGGCCAAGACCGATTGCATCGAGTCAGTCGTGATCTGACCACCGGACTTATGAAGATGTCCGTGCAGATAGATTGCATTTGCGTGCAAGAGACGCTGTCGAATGCGTTCCCCGTCTGACCACGGCTTTTCACCATTCATCGCCGTCAACGGGTGGTGTCCGAGTACGATGGTCAGCTCTGCCCTCGCTGCGGATTTCAACGCCACCTCGATCATGGTCTTCCCAGCAGTCAGTCGCCCCCAATCCTCATCGTCATGGCAGAGCCAGGCTGTGTTGATGCCGACGATGGCCAGCTTGTGTCCCGCTGCTTCGCGCTCCACGCATACCGCGCCAGTTTCACTTGCTAGCCAGTCGTCGCCCCAAGCTGCCAGCTCCTGCTCGATCTCCCGGTAGGCTTCAAAACGAGGAAGGATGGCGTCTACGCGTTTCTGCCTTCCATCCTGATCGACCTTCTGAAAGGTGTTCCGCTCAGTTTCATTTCCGATCCACGTCCGAGGATTGACGACACGCTTTCGGTTTACATCGTGGTTGCCCGGAACGGTGAATATCGGACACCCATCTGGCAAAGCCCCGCGAAGCGGATTCAGGAAGCGGTCCCGCAGAAGGTCATACTCAGGTTTGCTTCCCGAGAAGGCCAAGTCTCCCGTGAAGAAAACAAAGTCTGGTTTTGGCTCTCGCTCGTTGACCGCCTCAACTATTGCCTCGAACATCGATGTCCGGTGGTAACCGTCACGGTTGCATTCGTGGACGTCGGAAATGTGAAGCCATCGGATGGTCATGGGCGCTCTTTCAAAGCTTGGTTCCGGAAGGCCCAGAGCCACTCCTTGACTATCGCGGATAACACAGCTTTTTCAACCGACTCGGGGTGTAGTGCTCTGCGCAAGCGCCCGGTTTCGGAGCATGCATCGCAGCGAATGCTGTCAGTTGGCCTCACGTCATCCACGCCGACCGGATCACGCGCCCGGCGTCGGCAACGGGTCGCCCCGTCACCGATGCCACCCCGTCCACCTCCTCGTTCAGCCGCAGTCCCATGCTGATGAGCCCGTGCAGGGCGGCGTGGGCGTAGACGAAGGTGTCGAGGGCCTCGTTGCGTTCGCCGTCGCGCTTGGGTTGCCAGGAGCGGATGGGGCGTCCGCGCTCGAAGCGGGTGACGACGCGCTCGGCGGTCAGCTGGCGGAAGTAGTCGGCGTCCAGGCGGCGGGGGAAGTGGATCGCGCCGGGGCCAGGCTCGGTCAGGCGCAGGCGGGCGTAGACGGCGTCCTTCACCGCGTCCACGCCTACGATGAAGAGCGGGATCTTGCCCTTGTTCGTCCGCGTCGGGCGGCGGGGCCAGACCGGGATGCCGGGCCCGCCGCGACCCTTGATCGCCCAGATGCGGCGGGCGAGGCGGGTGCGGCAGAACTCGTAGGCCATCTTGGTGTGGTGGCCGCCGGTGTCGATGGCGGCGGCGCGCACGGGCAGGTCGAGCCCCGCGGGATGCGGGAAGGTCGCCTGCAGCACCATGTCGAGGTCGGACCAAAGGCGCGGCCCGGACGGATCGCCCCAGAGCACGCGGTAGTCGATCACCCACGCCTCCTCGTCGCGGCCCCAGCCGAGGATCTGCACCTCGATCCGGTCGCCCTGCACGTCAACGCCCGCGGTCAGCACGGCGACGGCGGCGGGCAGCGCCTCGCCCCAATCCTCGCGCCGCGCCATGAGCGGGTCGGCCGGGACGGTGTCGCCCGCCTGGTCCTCCCAGGACTCGCCCAGCTTAGTGTTGACCCAGACCGGTAGGCGGGGCGGGTCCCTGCGGACACAGCCATGCTCGGCGGCGATCTCGGCCCATGTCTCCCACGGGGAATAGAGCGCGGAGAGGTGGAAGCCCGCAGTGCGGCCGTCGCCCTTGGCGGTCGCGCGCCATTCGCCTGCGGCCAGCAGGCGGGGCTTCTCGTGCTCGTGGTGGACGCCGCCGCAGGCCTCGCAGACCAGATGCGCCTCGTCGCGCCGCCCTTCGGGCCAGCGGATGCGCGCCCAGGTAATCGGCGCCATGTCGCCGCAATGCAGGCATGGGACATGGTAGAAGCGCCGGTCGCTGTGCTCGAAGGCTGCCTCGATGCGCGAATGGCCCTTCAGGGTCGGCGTGGAGACCATGTAGATCTTGCGCCGCCCGCGGAAGGTCGCGGTACGCTGGATCGCCAGATCGACCGGATCGCCCTCGCCATCGGCATCGCCGGGATAGCCGTCCACCTCGTCCAGAAACAGGTAGCGCACGGGCGTGGACCGCAGCCCCACCGCGCTGTTTGCCCCGGTCATCACCAGCTGGCCGCCAGGGAAGGATTTGCGGAACAGGCTGTTCCCGGCGTCGCGTGACCTTGGGGCCGACACCAGGTCGCGCAGCGCGGGCGTCGCTTCGATCAATGGGTCAATCCGCACGGTTGTATTCCGGCGCACCATGTCGAGCGACGGCATGACCAGCATGGCGATGCCGGGCGCGTTCTGGATGATGTAGCCCAGCCAGTTCAGCCCGGCCTCGGAGCCGCCGGTTTGCGCGCCCTTCATCAGCACGACGCGCTCCCAGGGGCTGGCCGTGGACAGCGCGTCCATCACGGCGCGCAGGTAGGGCGTCCGTTCGGTGCGCCAGCGCCCCGGCTCGGCCGAGGTCGGCGGCAGGATGCGGTGCCGGTCGGCCCAGTCCGAAACGGGGATCGGCGGTTCGGGGCGGATGCCGCGCCGCCAGGCGAGGTCGATGTCAGGCACCATCGCCGAAGCTCCCCAGCGGCAGGTCGGCCAGGTGTTCGAGATGCTCGCGCATCATCCGGTCGAGGGCGGCGAAGGTGGCGCGGGGATCGGCGCCGAGCTCGGCCGCCAGCAGGGGCGCGGTGCGCTGGACCCATGCGAGATGCGCGTCGCGTTCGGCACGGGCGCGCGCGAACACCGTGCGCGTGGCGGCGGCGGTCTCGACCAGCTGGCCCTGTTCGCGCTCGAACGCGAGCTTAGCGCGCTGGACCTTCACGATCTCATGCAGCCGCTTGGCTTCGGCCAGCGTGGTCGTGGCGCGAGTGGGGACGGCGGCACCGCCCCTGTTGCGGCGGGCGGGGTCGAGGTTGTCCTCGATCCAGGCGAGCCCAACCGCCACGTCGATCCGTCCGTCCGCGCGCACCGGCAGCCCCTCGGCCACCAGTTGCGAGATGCGGCCCTTGGTCAGCCCGACCCGGGCGGCGAAGGCGGTCTTGGTCTCGTGACTGTTGAGTTTAGTCATTTCCGCCCCCTGACGCTGGCGGGGTCATGCGCTGCGCGTCCCCACATACGGATCGGCGCAGGAGGAACCGCCCGGCGGCCCTCGATCCGGCGTTCCCGATGGCTAACGGCGGTTCTGAAGTTCTCGCGGGCTGTGCCGGGCGTCGCCGTCCGTTCACGCATTGTCTGGTGGGTTTGGTGGAGATCAGGGGTTTGTTTCGGCCCGCTCCTGAAAACTGTCACGTCATGCGTCGCGGCGTGATGCATGGCGTCACGTGTCGCGACCTTCCACGTCGCTGACACTTCGGGCGACAAACACAGATATCGGCCGGGACAAATCCACCAAAGCCACCAAACCCACCAGACGGATCGGGAATGAACGTCACGCATCGGCACGGCTCCGGAGAGTTTCAGAACCGTTGTTGATCGGCGCGGAGTTCGATGTCGCGTGTTCCAGCTGCCAGCGCGTGTGCCCTGCCGACACGCCCGCGTTGACCAGGCGCAGCCCGCTCACGATCCGGTTCTGGTGCGACCCGATCCACTTGCCGAGTCTACGGCCGTTGATCGCGCCGCCTTCGCCCGCGACCCGTAGCAGGGCCTCGCGGAACTCGGGATGCACGAACTCGGTGCGGCCGTAGAGCTGCGGTCGCTGCTCGGTCGCGCGTTCGATCACGTCGCGAACGTTGGCGGGCTGCAGGCCGATAACCTCGCGCCAGCCTTCCAGGACCGAGGTCAGCGCCTCGAGCTTCGGGTCGGCGCCGCGCAGTTCCTCCATCGTGTCGCAGGGGTCTGCCTCGCCCAGCCAGATCAGGGCGTCGCGAACCCAGCGCGACCAGTTGGTGAAGGAGCCCAGCGGCGCGCGCTGCTGCGGTCGACCGGCGATGTGGAAGGCGCGCAGGACGGTCAGCCCGGCCGAGACGTAGTCGCCGCGCCGCTCGGTCACCATGGCGAGGGGATCGCGGTCGAAGGCGCGCAGCTCGGGCCGCTCCACCCCGGCGTCGAGCGTGGCGCGGAGCGCGCGGCGGGTCATGTCGCCCTCGAAGGTCAGGTTGTTGCCGGTGGCGAAGATGGCCGCGTTGCTCGGCACCTCGGCGTTCACGGACTTGCCGAGGATCCGGACCTTGAGGCTCGTCTGCGTCATGGTCTGGCAGAGAAGCTCGCCGCCCAGCGGTTCCTCGCAGTTGTCGATGGCGATCAGGACGTCGCCCGCGATCAGCGCCGCACCCAGCCGCTTCTCCATTTCCTCCTCAGATTTGCCCTGCGCAATCACCGGCGCGGGGCGTGCGGTGGCGATCTGGCTCGCCAGATCGACCAGCATGGATTTGCCCGTCCCGGCCGTCGGCGCGTTGAACCCGTGCAGCGGCGCGGTCGGCAGCGACCGGCGGATCAGCGCCGTCAGGATCCCGGAGAGCGCGACCGAACGGTCCGCGTCGGTGACGAAGGGGAAGGTCGAGATCAGATCCTTGAGGAAAGCGAGCGCGCGAAGGGCCGTGGCCCGGTCGGGATCGCGCGGCAGGGCGGGGAAGCGGACGTCCTGCGGGTCGAACAGCAGCCCGGTCTGCGCGTCATAGCCCGGCAGGTCGAGGATCGAGCCGTCGGCGCGCAGGGTCGGGCAGTTGATGATCCCGGTCAGCACCGGCAGGCGCCACTGGCCCTCGCGCGCCAGGAAGGTCTCCGCGATCCTGTGCGGGCAGTCGGTGCTGAGCCACTCGCCCTCGCGCTTGTCGAACCGCTTCCAGTTCGCCGCGCGGGTGAAGGCCTCGGCCATGTGGTGCGCCTTGACGTCGACCAGCCGGGGCGCGTCGACAGTGCGCCCGTCCGAGACCGCCACCGGCACCATCGCCGGGCGCACCACCATGCTGCCTCGCTGATAGTAGCCGAGCCCCGCCTGCATCAGCGCGCCCTCGGCCATGTCGACGGCCCGGTGCAGGAAGCCCGCAAAGATGCGGATCACCGGGCGGCCGTCTCCGTCGTCATCGTCGGCATCCTGGCCGTCTGGAAAACGAGCGCGGGAGGTTCGCACCCGCTCCACCTGTTCCGCGCGCCAGCCGTTCTGCCGTGCGAGCCAGAACAGCGTGCCCACGGTCACGCTGCGCACGGACGAGAAGCTGTCCCATTTCTCGGCGGTGTATTCCGGATCGTTCTTGTCCGCCCGTGCCGACCAGCCCTCCCACAGGTCGCGGCCTTCCGGTCCGAGCGCGGCGTAGAGCGCGAGCCCGACCTTGATCCAGTCGTCGTAGGGCAGTTCGTCGTTGCGAATGTGGGCGACCGCTTCCTCGATCAGCGCGCGCGACGGGGCTTCCTTCTGCTTAAGCCCGGCGGCCTTGCGCCCCTCGCGGTCGATCTCGCGCCGATCGGCGGTGGTCTGGCCGCCGGCCTTGCGCAAATAATCCTCGGCCGCCGCGATGAAGGCCGCGCAGCTGTCCCGGCTGACGACCGGCAGCTCGTGCAGCGGCACGTCGAGCGGCGAGCGTTCCGGCCAATGATAGGGTGCCTTCGTGTCGGGGTGGATGCCGAAGGCTACGAACTGCTGCCCGGTCGCCAGCACCTCGACCCGCGCCACCGTGCCGTCGAGCATGTGGAACTCGCTGGTCTGCACCTTGTCGAACGGCGCATCGGTGCGAAATGCGAGCAGGATCTTCGGCGCGCGCCCGATCCGGGAGGCGGGCGACATGCCGAGCATCTCGGTCGCTATGCAGGTCAGCCGGTGGGCATGGTCGCGGTGCAGCACGTCGATATCGACGCCGACCAATTCGCAGCAGAGCAGGCCCGTGTTGGTGCAGTTGCGCTGCGCCTTCGTCCAGCGCGCGATCTCGGCCTCGTCGGCGCTTGCGCAGACCGTCTCCCAGCCCTTCATCATCGGCCGCTTGCCCGCGCCCTTCATCGCGACATGCGCGCCCAGAACCGGGATCGGGCGATAGCCGTTGCGGTGGAGCGCAAGCCGCAACTCGGTCAGATCTTCGGGCGCGCTGGAGAGGGCCGCCACGGTGGACGCATCCGCCACCGGATCGGCGCCAGCCTGGTCGTCGGTCATGCGGATGGCGTCCTCCATGGCTCAGTACCCCACGTCCCAGCTCGCGAAGGCGTCGCGTGCACGGTCCTCCCGGGCGAGCCGCTTCCAGGAAAAGGTGCTCTGACCGGAATAGACCGACGTCCTCAGGTGTCGCGGATCGTTCCGTGGCGGCACCATTCCATGGAGATGAATCTCCAATTCGGTCCGCAGGCGGTCGAGCTCGACCAGGCACTTCCGGGCCTGCGCATGATGGATCGTGTCGGAGATCGCTTTCTCGACCAGGTCCAGCAGCTCGGCCCGGCAATGACGGATCGCGTTGCCATAGCGGACGTGGTCGTCGGGCGTGATGAGGAGGGGCGCGACTCTCATTGCCATTGCGCGGTCTCCTGCTGCTCGATCCAGTCGAGGAGCTTCGATTTCCGCGCGCAGATCACGTTGCCCATCCGGAAGGTGGGCATCCGCACCTTGGCCTCACCCGCATAGTAGTAGACCTTCCGCCGCGCCTTCGCGTCGCCGAAGACGAAGATCGCGATGGCGTCCGCGCCGCGCAGCAGATCGTCGGCCAGCGTCGGGCAAGCCTCCTCCGTGGCGGGTCCAGCCCGCATTTCCGTTTGCATGTCCTGTCCTCCTAGGTGCGGATCAGCGCGCCGAGCGCGATGATCGTTCTCTGACTGACGGCGAAGCTGACCATCGCGTCGCCGCCCTCGTGAAATCCGGATGCCTCCATCAGCTTGCGAAGCTGCCCCTTCGGCGGTGCGAAGCTGGCGATCATCACGGTCCGGTCGGGCATTAGCCCGTCGCTGGACCCTGCGAGGGTGACGGATGCGGTGTGGAACCGCCGCTCGACCTCGATCTTCATGAAGGGTAGCGCGATGCCGCCTAGGGCTGCATCCAGCGCGCCGTCCCGAGCCGCCGCGATCAGACCCGCCAGCATCTCGCCAAAGGTTTTCGCCCCGATGAGGCTGTGCATCGCCTCGGGGAGCGGCAGCCAATCGTCCTGTTCGTCCTCCGACGCCGTGGTGCTGCAGTGCACAACCTCGACAGGGAAGGCCCAGAAGGTCTGCACTGCGCGCACCGCATCCTTCACCTGATCGGTGGCCATGATCGCCAGCAGCAAGCGGGCGCAGTCGTCGGGAGTCATGTCCGCCGCGCCCGGCCCGCGCCCGCCCGTCGACAGCAGGCGTTCCTGGCGCAAGCTGCGCGCAATCACCGCCACGGTCTGCTCGGGCATCGGCAGAACCTGCGCAAGCGTGGGGATGAGATCGCTCAGTTTTGCCATGACGGTGGTGGACTCCCCGGGTTGTTTTGGAATGTAGCTCCGAAACCTCTGGCGCACAAGAGCGTTTCGGTGTAAAAATCCGATACTGGCTTCCGGGGTATCCACTTTCGCCTCGCCATGCCGCGCAACCGATGGCAATGCAGAAGGCTGACGACGCTCAACGCATTGTCATAAATAGGGAAAGTCGGATGGCCACGATCCGGAAGAGAACGCTGCCCTCGGGCCTGGTGCGCTGGCAGGTGGATTTCACCGACCAGGCCGGCAAGCGCCGCTCGAAGCTGTTCCCGCGCCGGAAGGATGCCGACGTCTATCTGGTGAAGGTCCGCTCGCTGGTCGCCAACCACACCTATCTGGCCGACAGCGAGAGCATCACGGTGGCCGAGGCCGCGAAAAGCTGGCTCGATCACTGCGAGGTGCGGTGCAAAGCCGGGCGGCGGATGGAACGCTCAACCCTGCGCGGCTACAGCGACTATGTGCGCCTGCA